>NC_019792.1:0-2400000 GCF_000230715.2 Natronobacterium gregoryi SP2 | reverse complement strand
GCGGGACTTCGCGAGCGGGTTGATCGTTCTCGGCCCGATTCTCGTGACCCTCTACGTCATCTACTGGCTCTATGGGCTCGTCGCGGGTATCACGCCCGAGGTCATCCTGGAACCCGACGCCCTTTCGCCGCTGTTGGGGGGCGAAGGGACCCGCGAACAGGTCGCAGCGTTTCTTCGAGTCGTCGTCGTCCTGACCGTCGTCACGATCCTCACGTTCTCGGTCGGTTATCTCATGCGAACGACGGCCGGTGGCCTCTTCGAACGCGTCGTCGACAGCGTCGCCAACCGCGTCCCCGTCATGCGAGTGATCTACAACGCTTCCAAGATGGCCGCCGAAACCGCACTAGGAGAACAAGAGTCGCTCCAGACGCCGGTCAAACTCGAGGTCTGGGAGGGGCTTCGGATGACGGCGTTCAAGACTGGCAAGACCACCGACGACGGACGACACGTTCTCTTCTTGCCGACCTCGCCGAACATTACGACGGGGTTCGTCCTCGAGGTCCGGCCCGAGCGGTTCGACGAACTCGACGAGGACGTCGAAGACGCCCTCACCCGCGTCTTGAGCGCAGGATTCGGCGACGCCGACCGACGCGGCATGGACGCCGGCGTTCCGATCGACGTCATCGACGAACGGACAGTAAAACAATCCAACGACGACGATTAGTGGCGACCAGATCAGTGACTGCTGTCGTGCGGGTCGATGCGACTCACCGCTCGGGGTGAGTCGGTGCGTCGAACCCACCTCGAACGAGCGGCTTCGCGATGTGTCGACGGGCGCACGGCGGTACTTCGTACCAGCCCGTCTCGAGGTCCCGTTCGACGTCTACCTCCCGTTTTGCTTTGGCTGTCGTCTTACAGTCCCGACACCGGTATCCCTGATCGCGGCCGGCACTCTCCATCGTCCGCTCGCAGCCGGGACAGATCGGCGTCGCGAGTTCGGTCCGGACGAGTTCCCGCACCGCGAACTTCTCGAGTTTGAGCGTTCCGTCCGACAGTTCGCCACAGGCGGTGATCCGATCGCCGACGCGTAGCGATCGGACCCGGTCACGGAACCGTTTGGTCGGTTCGAAGGCGGCACACTCGAGACGCGACTCCTCGCCGGCGAGTTCGAAAAAGACGTGGCCGCCCTGGCGCGTCTCGGGGTCGGTCGTGACCCGGCCCTCGAGCCGGTAGGCTCGGTCGTCGTGGGCCTCGTCGATCGTTCCGTTCTGAAGGTGGGCGTCGGTGCCCTGGTTGGTCACGAATAGCTGGCTCGCGTGGACGGGTTCGCCGTCGATCCGATCCGCTGTTTTCCAGACAGTTTCGGGGTCGTCGCCGCGGATGCCGTACAGAATCGGGCCCGGCGTGTGTGGAACGCAGACGGCTTCGTCTTCGCCCCGGTCGACCGTGTCCCACGCCTCGGGGTAGCCCCAGTCGGCCGCCGTGAAGACGCTCTCCTCGTCGACCATCCGAGGTGTTCCCCATCGATCGGGGTCGCGGTAGGAGATTTGCTCGTAAGTCCACTCCTCGAGCGCCTGCGGTGCGCCGATCGCAGCCAGCGCGCCGATCCGTCCACGGCCGTTGCCGGCGTGCCACGAGCGGTAGCCGTGCCTGTCGATGCGGTCGACGGCCTCGGCGATCGTGAGTTCCTCGCGGATCGCGCGGTCGGCGAGCCCGGCCACGTCCTCGGGGACCGATTCGACGTCTGTGTCGGCTACCACCAGCCCCGGGTTCGTCCGTTCGTCGGCGGTTTCCGCGAGTGACTCGAGGCGGTCGCCGGCCACCTCGAGGGCGCGGTCGGGATCGCAGTCGGTCTCGATTGCGAGCGCGGCGTTGCCCCGAGTCTTGTACTCGACGGCGGGGTTGAGTCGGACGAGGAAGAGGCGGCCGACAGACGCTCTGTCGCGGCGCAATCGCTTTGCGACCTCTCTTGCGACGTAGGTCGTACACATCCCGCGTTCGCGGGAGTCGGTATCGTCGATCCCGACGACTGTCATCGCTTCGTCTTGGTGCGGCGGCGAGTAACACCTTTCGGACGTCGGCAGTCGGTCGCCAGTTCGGTGCAGCTCGGTGACGATCGAAACCAATATATAAGGATACTGCTGAAATGGCCTGGAATCGCCACACAGCAGACGGGCATCCTGGGGAAAAGCTCTTGTAGGAGGAATAGCTTACATCCCCGTATGTCCCGCTCCGCACTGGTCGGCAACGTGACCGCGATGTTAGAGGACGCGGGATTCACGGTAAGTGACCGGTGTGCGATTCGTCCAAAGAGCTTCGACATCGCCGCGCGACGTGGTGCAGACTTGATTCTGGTGAAGATTCTCGGCAACATCGACGCCTTCAACGAGGCGACCGGCCACGAGATGCGCCGACTCGGCACCTATCTCGACGCGACGCCACTGGTTATCGGGTTGCGCAGTCGCGACGAGGATCTCAAACCCGATGTCGTCTACTTCCGTCACGGCGTTCCCGTTCTCAGTCCGGACACCGCGTACAACCTCTTTATCGAGGAGGTGCCGCCACTGATCTACGCTGCGCCGGGAGGGTTGTACGTCAACATCGACGGCGACGTGCTCGCCGACGAACGCCAGGAGCGAGACCTGAGTCTCGGCCAACTCGCCAGCGAACTCGGCGTCTCCCGGCGAACCGTCTCGAAATACGAAGACGGGATGAACGCCTCCGTCGAAATCGCGATGGAGCTCCAGGAGATGTTCGACGCACCGCTGACGAGTCCAGTTGACGTCCTCGACGGTGCAGACGAAGTGCACGAACCCGAGTCGACGCCGGAAGACCCCGAAGCCGACCCCGACGACGAACAGGTCGTCGCGGTCTTCACCCGGGCCGGCTATAAGGTCCACCCGACGCTCCGGTCGCCGTTCAAAGCGGTCAGTCGCGAGACCGAGGACGCCGAAGACGACAGCGAGGAGGACGTCGTTCTCACTGGCCACTCCGCGTTCACGAAAGCCGCGAAGAAACGTGCCCGCATCATGAGTTCGATCGGCCACGTCACACACACTCAATCCGTCTACGTCGTCGACCGGGCGAAACGCAACGCCGTCGACGGCACTGCTTTGGTCGAACGCGACGAACTCTCGGAGATGCGCGACGCCGAAGAACTCCGAAAGGTCATCCGCGAACGGGCAGAAAACGAAGAAGCAGCCTGATCGGCGCCGATTCACTCTCGAGGTCAGGCGTACGTCTCTTCCAGATACTCGACGATGTCGTCGCTCTCGTACAGTCCTTCGACGCCTTGTGTCTCGTCGGTGATGACCGGGACGCCGGTCTGGCCGCTTACGTCTTCGACGTCGGTTCGATCGGCGTGAGAACGTGGCACCTCGATCACGTCGTACTCGAGGTCGAGTTCCTCGAGTTTCGTTCGGACCTTCGCACAGAACGGGCAGCCAGGCAAGTCGTATAGCGTAATGTCGGCCATACTCGAGGGTGTCGACTGACACCTAAGTGATCATCGGTCGTCTGCCTGGTTGCCGGAACTCGCGAAGAAAAGTTGCAGTTCTAGAAGACGACCATGCCCGCTTCGACTGCGAAGTAGACGATGAAGTAGACGACGAAGGCACCGGCGAGTACCCACTGGCCGGGCGAGATGTCGCGGTGTTCGCCCATCGCACTCTTGACGAGTGGGTAGCTGATGATACCGGCAGCGAGTCCGTTCGCGATCGAGGTGGTCAGCGGCATGATCGTGATGGTCAGTCCGGCGGTGATCGCCCACGCGGGGTTTTGCCAGTCGATGTCGGCGACGCCTTGTAGCATGATGATCCCGACGACGACCAGCGCAATGTAGGTCGCGTATTGTGGAATCGCAGACATTAGCGGGACGACGAGCAGCGAGAGAACGAACATTCCGCCGACGACGAGTGCAGTGAAGCCGGTGCGGCCGCCCTCTTCGATCCCGGTCGAGGACTCGATGAAGGTCGTCACCGTCGAGGTACCGATCATCGCACCTGCGGTGGTACCGACAGCGTCGGCCATCAGTGGCTTCTCGATCTCGGGGAGGTTACCCTGGTCGTCCAGGAAGCCAGCGATCTGGGAGACGCCGATGAGCGTGCCCGCAGTATCGAAGAAGTCCACGAAGAAGAACGTGAAGACGACCAGCAGGAAGACGAGTGGCTCCTCGGTAATCATCTCGAGTCCTTCGACGAAGCCCCAGAACAGCGGTGTGAAGTCGTACTGGACGGAGCCAAACATCGCGGCGACGCCGTCGGTGGTCACCTCGTCGTACGCCCCCTCCGGCGTGAGCACGTCCGGGGCGACCACGCCGGCGAGCGTGAGAGCCCACCCGGCGATCGCGGTGGTGAGGATACCGATCACGATCGATCCGCGAACGCCGCGGGCGTACAGCAGCAACGTCAGCAAGAGGCCGGCAAGCGAAAGCGCAGCGACCGGACTCTCGAGGACGTTCCCGAGAGTTACCATCGTGCTCTCGTAGGGCACGACGAGTTGAATCTCTTGCAGGCCGAGAAACAGCAAGAAGACACCGATACCGGCACCGACGGCGAATTTCACCGGCTCGGGGAACAGTTCGATGATGTACTTTCGTGCGCCGACTGCGGTCAACGCGATGAAGATGATTCCTTCGACGAAGACGGCTGCCAGTGCGAGTTGCCACGGGACGCCGAGGATGAGAACGACGGTAAACGTAAAGAAGGCGTTCAGTCCCATCCCGGGAGCCAGCCCGAAGGGTCGTTTCGCGTGGACGGCCATCACGACGATCGCCACGATCGACGCGAGGATCGTGACGACGGTGAGCATTTCCACGACCTCCCCCCAGTAGTACATCTCGCCCGCGATTTCCGCCTGATCGTCGGCCCCGATCTCGCCCGGCGGACGACCGAAGATTGCCGGTGCGATGATCGTCGGGTTGACGACGATGATGTACGCCATCGCGAGGAACGTCGTGATCCCCGCGAGGGTCTCGGTTCGGTAGTCGGTCTCGTGCTCGCCGAAGTCGAAGTAGTTGGCGAGCGTATCAGCCACACCCATGTTGGACGCTCGAGCATAGATACAGGGTTAAGTTAAAGTTTCTCGTCTCTACCGACGAGAGTTTATTCATGTTCATGGATACTCTGGTGGCGAGGTCCGAGTTCACGTACCGACACGGCCCCGCTCCGTTCCAGCGTCGACCGATCTCGAGTGGGGCGCCAGGACCAACGTATTTGACTACAGAAGATGTATACGTATACCATGAAATGTGTTATCGTGGGGTACGGTCGGGTCGGGTCACGAACGGCACAGATCCTCTCGACGGAAGGTCACGACGTGGTCGTCGTCGACGTCGACGAGGAGCGGGTCGATCGTGCCGAATCGGACGGCTTCGAGGCGGTCTTCGGGGACGGTGCCGACGAAGCCGCACTCCGGGAGGCAGGCGTCGAGGTCGCTGACGCCGTCGGCGCGTTCACCGCCGACCTCAACGTCAACTTCGCGGCCTGTACGGCCGGCAATCACCACGGCTGTCGGACGGTACTCAGGATCGACGAAGACTACCGGGAAGAGATCTACGAGAAGTACGCCGAAGACGTCGACGAGATCGTCTACCCCGAACGCCTCGGTGCAGCAGGCGCGAAGACCGCGCTTCTGGGCGGCGACTTCAACGTCGTTGCCGACCTCGCTGCGAACCTCCAGTTGACCGTCCTCGAGGTCCAAGAGGGCTCGCAGGCGATCGGCAAGCGAGTGACCGAACTCGACCTGCCGGCGTCGGCACGGATCTATGCCCACGGGCGGGAACGCGAGTCGCTGTCGATCCCGCTTCCGGGCACCCGACTCGAGGCTGGTGACGAGGTCGCTGTCATCGCCGAGACAGACCGGGCAGCGGAAGTGCGTGATGCGCTGTCGGCCGAGTCACCCCACACCTAGCGAGCCATCGCTGACGTGACTCTCGAGAGCACCGGACGGCGGCGACTCCTCTCGGCTCGACGTGTTCGTCTACGTGACTGGCGCTGAGAGGAGAGAAAGTATAGTGTGGGGGTGACGCGCAACCGGATCAGTTGGGATGGGGGGTGGAGAGGGAAGAGAGTGCGCGCCAGCTAATACGAGAAACGGGACGAAAATAAAATCCCGTCAGACGGTCGACTGACGCGAGTCAGACAGCGCCGTCACCGGTCGTCGCGCCGAAATACCAGCACGGTCTGGTGAACCATCGAGGGGACAAACGAGAACGGATAGCCGTAGACGTGCAACTCTTTCGTCGGGTCGTACCAGACCAGATTCGCCGCGAGCGTCACGGGCGCGGCCGACTCGATCACCCGCGCGAGGTCCGCCGACAGGAACTCGTAGGACTGCTCGCGGTACATGTCCCCGATGAAGACGACCAAGTGGCCCGCATCCGTCACCGCGTCGGCGAACCGGTCGAACTTCTCGGCCATGTCCTCGAGCCACGCCGTCTTGCTCTGACTCGCCGCACTCGATCTCTCGTCGAACGAGTCCAGTTTGCTCTCTCTGGTCTCGCGTTCGTTTCTGGTTTGCTCGAGTTCGTCCATGTGCCAGTAGGGGACGTCGGTCAGTAGGAGGTCGACGGACGCGTCGTCGACGTCTGCGATCAGCGCCGCACAGTCACCGTGGCGCATCTCCTGGGGTGCAAGTGGTGGCTCGCCGCGGGCCCGCCGTTCCTCGTTTTCACGCACGAGGACCTCCTCGTAGATCTCGATCCAGCGTCCGTTGCGCTCGAAGCCGATCGCCTCGCGCAGCCCGGTCCCCTCGTGTTCGCAGACACTCGCGCCCAGCAGGGTGCCGCCGACGCCCGCGAACGGGTCGAGCACGGTCTCGCCCGCCTTGCTGAACCGCCCGATCAGTTCCGCACACAGCCTCGGCGGTTTCTGACCGCCGTGTTCGCTGCGCAAGTCGTGCTGGATATCCGGCGGGTACCCCTCGGCGACCACGGACTTCGTGGCGTACTTCCACTCCTTTCCAGTGAGGTCGTTGATCCGGTTTCGGTCGTCGTAGATGCCACGTCCCTCGACGTACCGCTGGTGGTCCGCGAGGTCGTCAGTGTCGACTACCTCGCCGTCCTCGATCGGTAGCGACTCCTCGAGTGCACGATCGGCGTCGAACTCGCCGTCCTCGTCGGTAAACAGGCGGCTCTGACGGTGTCGGTCGTCGTCCCCGTCCGCTGGCATATCTTCCGGTGCTCGCCACGAGTGCATAAACGCTTGTGACTCGAGCCGGTGACATCGGGGTTAGCAAGTCCCTTTCACGCTCGAGTCCCTCTGGCCGTCTATGAACACGCTCGTCGACGGCGAGTGGCGAACCGACGCGTACGAGACGACAGACGAGGACGGTTCCTTCGAGCGCCAGGAAACGACGTTCCGCGACTGGGTCCGCGACGACCCCGACGCCCGGTTCCGGCCCGAGGCAGGCCGATACCACCTCTACGTCTCCGCTGCTTGCCCGTGGGCCCACCGGACGCTCGTGACGCGGACGCTTCTGGGACTCGAGGACGCGATTTCGGTGTCGGTCGTCGACCCCTATCGGGACACGGGCGGCTGGCAGTTCACCCCCGAAAAAGAAGGCTGTACGCGCGACCACGTCCACGACGCCGACTACCTACGCGAACTCTACGTGAAAGCCGACCCGGACGTGACCTGTCGTGTGACGGTGCCGGTGCTGTGGGACACGGCGCAAGACACCATCGTCAACAACGAGTCCGAAGAAATCATGCGGATGTTCGACACCGAATTCGAAACGCAAGCGACTCGAGATGTCGATCTCTACCCGGACGGCTATCGGGAAACGGTCGACCAGGTCATCGAGGAGATTTACGAGCCGATCAACAACGGCGTCTACCGCGCCGGGTTCGCAACCGAACAGGCCCCCTACGACGAGGCCGTCACAGAACTGTTCTCGGCGCTAGACCACTGGGACGACGTTCTGGCGGACCAGCGATATCTCGCTGGCGACCGGCTCACCGAAGCCGATATCGCGATGTTCACGACGCTGATCCGGTTCGACAACGTCTATCACACCCACTTCATGTGTAACGTCCAGTACGTCCGAGACTACGAGAACCTCTGGCCGTACCTCCGAGATCTATATCAGACACCAGGTGTCGCCGAGACGGTCGACATGGACCACATCACGGAACACTACTACACGACCCACCCGGACGTGAACCCCCACCAAATTATCGCTCGAGGACCGGACCTCGACCTCGAGTCACCACACGACCGGGACGACCTACCGGGCGAGCCACCGAGCGACCTCGTCGCACTGGCAGACGACTGACGAAAACAGAACTGGATCAGGCCTCGGCCTCGGCCTCGGTCTCGTCTTCGTCTTCGTCTTCGTCTTCGTCTTCAACTACTTCCTCCTCGAACGGCGGCTCCAACCGCCGTCGTTCTGGATCGTTTCGCCAGTTCGCGTAGCTCGATTCCTCCTCGTCCGCGCTGACGAAAACCCGCCAGAGAAGCCACACAACGGCGATGACCGGCAACAGGGGCAGCATGACGACCACCAGAACCGCCGCGATGACGTACCCGAACGCCGACATCTGTCCGTTCGGCACGTAGCCCGTCGACTCCGAGACTTTGGTTGACATGTGTACCGGTACAAACGTCCCGATATTCGGTCTTTCGATCCCGAGAGCCACGGACGTTCCGAACCGACGCTACCCCGTCTCGAGGCTCCCCTGTCTCCCACCGTCACCCTCGAGCACGTCAGCCGAGTCGTCTCGCGGCCGATAGCCCAACTCGATCATCGTCTCGGTCAGCGAGAGGAACCGGCGAGTGTTGTTCGAGATGCCGTGGGCAGTCGTCAGCGTCTGCTCGAGCGGGACAGTCACGGCTGCGGCCATCAGCCGCTGGCAGTCCGCTGGACTGAGCCACATCGCTCGAGCGTACCGCTCACCAGCGTCGTCGCGATCTTCGATCTCCGAACGGAGTTCGTCGCGAGTGAGCAGCCAGCCGATCCGCAAAGCGACCACGTCGATCCCGTGGCGTTTCGCGTAGTAGGACCCCAGCGCCTCGCCGAAGGCTTTCGTGACACCGTAGTAGGTGTCTGGATCGGCCACGTCGCCGGGCCGAACCACGTCTGGCTCGTCGACCGTCGACTCCGGCCGGTCCCCCGACACCGCGTTGTCCATGTTGACTGCGTGGTTCGAACTCGCGAAGACGACCCGCTCTACGCCGGTTTCGGCCGCGGCCTCGTAGACGTTGTACGCGCCGTCTATATTCGGTTCCCTGACGCTCCGCCACTCCGCACGCGGATCGGGATTTGCCGCGAGATGAACCACCACGTCCTGTCCTACGAGCGCGTCGACGACTGCCTCGTAGTCGGCGACCTCGAGGGTCGTCGTCTCGAGGTCGTCAGTCTCGCTGTGAGAAAAAAGCGTCAACTCGAAGCCCTCGTCAGAGAGCGCTTCGATCGTCTCCCTGCCGACACGTCCCGACGCACCGGTGATCGCGACGTCCGTCATAGAGGCGTCGACACCGACCGGGCGGAAATAGGTCGGGCACGCGTCTTCCGGGACGCCTCCGAAAGGCAGACAAACAGAGTCAGTCTCGGACTGGGTTTTGAGTCCCGTGATACGGTTTGCTGTCAGTCAGTTCCGGCGCAACCGCGAGCTCCTGGGGTCGCGCCGAGCCATCGGGACAGCAGTCCGCATGAGTCGTGTGGCTGCTCGTCTTTACCAGAGCAATCGCCATCCATCGTCGAATTTCCCTAGCCCACCCACGTCTGCCGTTAGACGGAACACACGTCGGGACGGCTGCACCAGAGTCGAGACGCTGGATCTCGAGTCTCGAGTCTCGAGTCTCGAGTCTCGAGAGGAGCACGCAATACTCTTGTCCGGGGAGAACGTATCAGCTTGCATGGCAGACAAACCGACCTCCGGTGAAATCCTCGGAGTACCGTACAACTTCGAACGGCCGAGCATCAGCCGTCTGCTCTCGGCCCACTGGGAACCCGGCGAAGGAATGCTCGTCGAGAAGCCGTTCGGTATCGGCTACACGCTGAACCTCGCCAACTGGCGCTCCTGGATCGTCCTCGCGGTAGCCGGTATCCTGCTCTGGCAGCAAGAACAGAGCCCCTCGAGCCCCGACGAGACCGAGGACGAACCCGTCGAAGTCATCGTCGACGAAGACGAGGACTAACTGCTAGTGCTTTGGCAAGCCTGAACGGATGAGTGAAACCGAATGCGGTCGTCTGGGTTCACTCAGCAGTCGACGCTTGGCGGAGTACTAGTACCATCCCAAGCGTGGACCGACTAGTTGAGAGTTGGCCCAAACCGATCACGATTCTCGATCGGAAGTGGAGTGCACTAGCCAGAGTAGACTTGGGACGGTACTAGTACCGTCCCAACCGTCGACTGACGGGCCGAATCGGGCCACACCGCCAGATTCGGCCCATCAGTTCAGGCTTGGCCCGCCACTAGTTTTCGACCGCAACCGAACTGCTTTCTCGGTTGGGACGAGCGATTGCGGGGACGCCGATATCGACGACAGTGCCTCTCGACAGTTCTTTGTCGGGGAACCACGAGCCGACGCCAGGGATGCCACGACGGCGGGCGGAGCTTACGCGATTTGCGCCCGTCCTCAGAACGCTCGCGTTCTGATGTGCAAACGAGACGCTTTGCGTTTCGTCAACGCCGTAAGCGGCGGGACTCTCTCACTACTCCCGCGGCGTAGTCGAATCTCGTCGTGTCTACTGCGCTCTCTCGACCCACCATGAGTCGAGGCGCACGAAGCGCAACGGAACGGAGGGGAGCACTCTCGATCGACCCGCTCCCCGGGGAACGTCGTGGGCGAGACGGAGCGGTCTCACCCGCGACAGGCCACAGAGTAAAAGTACGTTCTTAGAAGTCGTGATCGTCGTCGTCTTCGACGGATCGTTTCATCGAGTCGCGGCGAGCCTTGGCGTCCCGACCGGTCGCCTCGAGCAGGAAGTCGTTTTTCGCGTCGACGGCTTCTTCGGCGGCTTCGAGTTCGTCGGGGCCGAGTTCGGTGGGATCGCGTTCGTGGAACTCGACGCCGAGTTTGTCTTTCTTGCCGGAGTATTCGACGGTGCCGGCGACGATTTTCTCGAAGACGGGGTTGGCGGGCTTCTCGATGACGTAGAGGTCGCTTCCCTTGTACTCCTGGGTGTCGGTGATGGAACCAAAGTAGTCCTCGACTGTCGACTCCATATCGGGAATTCGCTCCTCGAGATATTCACCGCGACGCATCTTGTACTCCTTCATACTCTCGAAATACACGGCGGGGTCTTTACCTCTTTTCATAACCGACGTTTCGCTCGTGCGACAAGCCGGGAGCGATGGTGACGAGCAAAACGGGCGAGGCAACTTAGCGTCGAGATCGTTCTGCGAGGTAGCCTTTCCGACAGTCCGGGCAGATGTCACCAGCGCGCAGCGAGCCGCGATCGTTGGTCACGACGTACTCACAGCGCGGGCAGTAAAACTCCGATGGGCCGTCGTCGGCGGTGACCACGTTCTCGGTCGGGGTGGGGACCGAGTCGTCTCGTTCGATGCCGGAACCGCTGTCGAAGTCGGCTGACTCTTGTCGACCGTCGTCGACGGTCGCGTCGGTGGGAGTCGAATCAGTGACGGTGGTCTCGTCTTTCGTTCCGACTCTGATCTCGTCCGGCGAGTCAGTGACGTACTCGGCGTCGTCGTGCTCGAGAACGACGGTGTCGTCGGCCGATTCGTCGCCGGTGTCTGGCCACTCTGTTCGCTTTGCTTCGTCGGCCGAGTGATCGACGTCCGGCGACTCCGGCCACTCGCCGTGGCTACGGTCGCGGTTCTGGGTCGGACTACTCGAGTCGGCGTCCAGGATCTCTCCGCCGTCGTCGGGAACGTCGTGCTCGTCGTCGCGGGCTTCGTCTACGGTCGTGGCGTCCGCCGTCGCAGTTTCGGGTTCGGCGTCGCCGTCGTCGGCTGTCTCGGGTTCCTCGGCGTCGATAATCTCGACGTCTTCGGCTTCGGCGGCATCGGCTCCGATGTCTTCGGCTTCGGCGGCATCGGCTCCGATGTCTTCGGTTTCGACGTCGTTGGTGTCGACGTCGGTCGGTTCGGCAGGCTCGAAATCCGGCTCCGAGGTGACCTCGGGTGTGGATTTGAACTCGTGATCGTCGGGCAGCGAACCGACGTCCGCTCCGTCCGGGAGACTCGTTACTTCCGTGTTCTCGCTGATGACGTTGCGCTCGCCACAGCGGACACACTCCTCGAACTCCTGGACGGTGACGACGACCTCACTGCCCCGTTCTTCGCGCTCGCGTTCGACTTCTGGCTCACCGAAGTCGTGACCGAGCAGCGAACATCGCAGGACCATCGTCCCACCGTTCCCACCCGGGCCATAAAAAACGTACCGCCTGGCTTCGAATTCTAGGTGACTGATCGCTGTCAGTTGTGTCGACGGGCGCGAACACGTCGAGACGACGTCGGTCGTCGGGAGACGCGGCTCCGGACGGGAACGGCAAACGTCAAATCCCGGGTCGTCGAATACGTAAACGGATGAGAGCGAAGCGGGAGTATCGGGATCGCAGCCGGACGGAGGTTGCGGTCCTCGACGCGCTCGTCGATCGAGTCGACGACGGAATGACCGTCTTCGAGCTCCGTGCGGCCGCCGAGACCGAGATCGACGACCTCGAGGACGCGCTTGCGACCCTCAAGGAGGACGATCTGATCGTCGTCGAATCGGACGGTGACCGGACCCTGATCAAGCCCGACGAGCGGGTGGTGCCAGACATCTCCGACGACGACGGCCCCGAGGAGACGATCGGAGACTGGCTCCGAGACCGGTTCCCCTTCTGACTCGAACGCTCGAGACAGCCAGCCAGGCCGCCGTGTACGGCCGTTTCGCCACGGCCGTGACGATCGCGGCTTCGCCAGGAAACCGTTACAACAATCCGTATCAGACCCCAGAGCGTAGGTATGAGCGTCATCGAGTCGATCCACGAGGACCACGGGGCCACGTTCGGTGAACGGGGCGGGCGGACGATCGTCGAACACTTCGGCCGTCCAGAGCGGACTCACCGCGCGGTCCGCAACGGCGTCGGCCTGCTCGAGATTGTCTACGGAGTCGTCGTCGTGGAAGGCGACGACCGCCTCGAGTACGTCGACAACGTCGTCTCGAATCGCGTCCCCAGCGAGGACGGTCGGGGCTGTTACGCGCTCGTCCTCGAGCCCCAGGGCGCAGTCGAGGTCGAACTGTACGTCTACAACGCCGGTGAGCGGTTACTGCTGTTCGTTCCGCCCGAGAAAGCGGAACCGCTGGCCGAAGAGTGGTCGGAGAAGGTATTCATTCAGGACGTCGACATCCGCGTCGCAACAGACGAGTACGGGATCTTCGGCATCCACGGACCGCAGGCGACCGAAAAGATCGCGAGCGTCCTCAACGGCGCGGCTTCGCCCGACCAGCGACTCTCGTTCGTCCGGGGTTCGATGGGCGACTCAGGTGTCACCGTCGCCCGTACCGACGCGCTGACCGGCGAGGAGAGCTACGAGGTGATCTGTGCCGCCGCCGACGCAGACGCCGTCTACGACGTGCTCTTGAACCAGGGACTGAACGCTGCCCCCTTCGGCTACCGGGTCTTCGAGAGTCTCACGCTCGAGGCTGGCTCGCCGCGTTTCGAGAGTGAACTCGCGGGGACGGTCCCGAACGTACTCGGCCTTCGAAACGCCTTAGACTTCGAGAAGGGCTGTTATGTCGGCCAGGAAGTCGTCTCCCGCGTCGAAAATCAGGGACGGCCGAGCCGTCGGCTCACCGGACTGACGCTCTCCAGTGGCGTTGACGACGGCGAGCCACGGGTTCCGGACCCCGGTGCAGCCGTCTTCGACGGCGACGCCTCCGTCGGAGAGGTCACTCGAGCGGGAAAGAGCCCACTACTCGAGGAGACGATCGCGCTCGCGCTCGTCGACTACGACCTCGAGAGTGGCGACCTGACGGTTCGCGTCGGTGGTGAGGAGGTGCCAGCGAGTCGGACCGAACTGCCGTTCTACGAGGGATCGGATCGGTCGGCGCGGTTGCCGGACTACGAGTGACCCCGCCCGGCCTCGACGCTCAACGCGTCGCTTGCTTCCACTCTCGCAGACCGACGATTTCGCCGTCGAGTTTCTCCGCTGGACACTCGAGGGCTGCCCACTGGAACAGTTCTGCGACGTCAGTTGGGTCGCGTCCCGTGTCACCAGTGAGAGCGGTCGCAACGAGGCCTGGGTCGACGATTCCGACCGTCTGGTCGACATCGATGGCGAACCCGCGTGCAAGCGCCTCGGCGGCCGCCTTCGAGGGAGCGTACGTGCCCATGCCTGGTTTCGGATCGCGTGCCACCGATCCTGACGGGACGAGCACGCGGCCGTCGGAGGGCATAAACTGGAGGGCCTCACGGAGCACCGTGAACAGCCCGTACACGTTCGTGTCGAGCACCGTCCGGACGTCTTCGTAGTACTCCTCGTCGAGTGGTCGCTCACCCGGCGCGTGAGGCATCACTGCGGCGGCGGGGAGCAAGACATCCAACGTCTCCGGAATCGTCTCGAGGAGCGTGTCGAACACTGCGTCTTCGTCACGAACGTCGAGCGGCCGAACCACCGGTGTTCCACCTGCTTCCGAGACCGTCTCCGCGGTCGACTCGAGTGACTCTCTGGATCGGCCACAGAGGATGGTCCGCCAGCCGTCGCCGGCAAATGCGTCGGCAACGGCCGTGCCGATCCCGCCACTGGCACCGGTAAGCAGTATTGTTTGTGTAGTCATGACATGACACGGCTAGCGGTACGCTCGAACAGGAAAAAACACTGTTGCCCTACGCGCTCGAGGAAACGTCACGGATACGAGATGTGCCGTCTCTTTCGTCCGAGTCGACTCGTACAGACGTTTACTCCGCCCCAAATACTGAAGAAAAGCTATTCAACACAACAGTTACATCGGGGGTTCAGTACGACAATTATCACCCGTCGTCGGATCGCCCCTTCCCGAGGTTTTAGGACGATCTATCGAGACCGTCGAAGCGAAATATGACACCTGCCGACGAATCTCACGACACGGAAGGCACACCGGAGCCGTATCAACACCTCCTCGAGCGTGCCGAGAAGTTGACGAACCTCGAGATGGCGTCGATGGCGCTGGGGTGGGACCAGCGCGTGATGATGCCCGAAGGTGGGACGCCGGCCCGGGCGGGGCAGCTCTCGACGATTTCGGGCGTGAGCCACGACCTGCTGGTCGACGACGAGGTAGGGGAGTGGCTTGCGGAACTCGAGTCTGTCGACCTGACCGACGAGCAAGCGGCCGTCGTCCGCGAACTCCGCCGGGAACACGAGCGGTCCACTGAGGTCTCTTCCGAACTCGTCGAACGCCTCACCGCTCACCAGGCCGAAGCCCAGCAGGTCTGGCAGGAGGCCAAAGCCGAGGACGACTTCGCGCAGTTCGCGCCCGCTCTCGAGCAGTTACGGGACCTCCACCGCGAGCGAGCGGCGGCGATCGACCCCGACGCGAATCCCTACCGGGTGCTCTACGAGGACAGTCAACCGTACCTGCCCCTCGAGACCGTCGAGAGCATCTTCGACGACCTCCGCGACGGGCTGGTTCCGTTGATCGAGGCGATCGAGGAGAACGGCCGGGAGCTCCCGTCGGTGTTTCGCGATCCGGAGTACACGTACGACGAGGACGACCAGATGGCTCTCTCGGAGGCAGTCGTCGACCTGCTCGGCTACCCCGAGGAACACGGCCGGCTCGATACCGCGCCGCATCCGTTCATGTCGGGCAACCAGTTCGACGCCCGGATCACCACCCGGTTCAACGAGTCCGATCCGATCGATGCGCTGACGGCGACGATCCACGAGTTCGGTCACGCGAGCTACCAACTCGGGCTGCCGAAAGACGAGTACGGCAACCCGCTTGGCCAGTCTCGGTCCTCGGGCGTCCACGAATCCCAGTCGCGGTTCTGGGAGAACCACGTCGGCCGCACGAAGCCGTTCTGGGAGCTGTTCCTCCCGCGGATGAAAGCACAGTTCCCCCACCTCGAGGACGTGACCGTCGACGAGGCGTACGCGGCAGTCAACAGGATCTACCCCGAGAACCTGATCCGCGTCGAAGCGGACGAACTCACCTACCACCTGCACATCATCCTCCGGTGTGAGATCGACCGAGCGTTCGTCGAGGGCGACCTCGCGGTCTCGGAGATTCCGGCAGTCTGGAACGACAAGATGGAGGAGTATCTCGGCGTGCGTCCCGAGACCGACGCGGAGGGGTGTCTGCAGGACACCCACTGGTCGGCGAGCTTCGCCGCGTTCCAGGGGTATACCGTCGGCAGCGTCCTGGCTGCACAGTTAGACGCGACGATCCGGGACGATCTGGATGTCGACGGCCTCGTCCGCGAGGGCGAGTTCGAGCCGATCTGGGAGTGGCTGACCGATCACGTCCACCGATACGGCCAGCGGTACCCGACCGAGGAGTTGATCGAAGTCGCGACCGGCGAGCCGCTTACCGCCGACTACTTCCTCGAGTACGTCGAGGAGAAGTACGGCGAGTTGTACGATCTCTAGGACGCCCGTTCCTCGCGACCGATCACATCGCCGTCCGCTCGAACGGGCCGGGAGCGCCCAGTTCCCGGCGCAGTTGCATGATCTCTCCGAGGTCCCGTCTGGAGACGGTGCCGACGGGATCGCCATCCTCGAGGACGACGACGAGCGGGTCCCGCCCCATCGCTCGAAGCACCTCGAAGGCGGGCGTCTCGAGTCCGACGTGAGCGACCTCGTCGGTCATGACCTCGCGGACGGTCGTCGTCTCGAGGGTAGATCGATCGACCTGCCCCAGATCCGAGAGCGTCACTAGCCCGACGATTTCGTCGTCGTCGGTGACGACGAACTCGCTACGGCGGTTCTCGAAGAGGGAAGTCGCGACATCGGAAAGCGTCGCATCGGCCGCCACCGACCGGGCGGGCTCATCCATCACGTCAACTGCGAGCACGCCCCGCAGCAGTTCCTCGAGGGCGATCGTGCGTGACTCGGTCGTCGCCGCGACGTAGACGAAGAGCGCGACGAGAACGAGGAGCGGATTGCCGCCCAAGACGCCGACGACAGCGAAAAACAGCGCGAAGATCGTTCCGATCCGGGCAGCGATCCGCGTCGCGGTCACGTACGACCACCGCCGACCCAGCAGCGCCCGGAGGACGCGCCCGCCGTCCATCGGAAACGCCGGGAGCATGTTGAAGACCGCGAGCACGACGTTGATCAGTGCGAGCCAGCCGACGACGAAGAGTACGAGCGCCAGTCCCCCCGGAATCACCTGCAGGAGACCCGCAAAGACCACGGCGAGCAAGAGACTCGTGAACGGTCCCGCGACGGCGATCCAGAACTCCCGGTGCCACTCTCTGGGCATCGACTCGAGGGCAGCCAATCCGCCGAAGATCCAGAGAGTGATCGACTCCGTACCGATGTCGTACCGACGGGCAGCGTAGGCGTGGCCCAGTTCGTGGACGGCGACGCTGAAAAAGAGGCCGACGGCCCCGGCGAGGCCGATCAGCCACGGCGTCGCACCCTCCTCGAGTGGAGCGACTTCGAGCGTCGCCGGTGCGAGCGCGTCGATGGCCGAGGCGTAGATGCCGATCTGATCACCTTCGGCGATTAGATAGACGAGTACAGGCAACAGTACCAAAAGCGAGACGTTGATCCGGATCGGAATCCCCCAAATCGTCGTGAGGTGAACGTTTCGCATTTGGAACGAACGACGGACGGGCCCCACTTGAGTCTGGGTGTATCCGACCCGTCGCGGAGTCGGTGCATCCGGCGGGACACATATACTCGGGTGAGCCATAGGGCCGGGCCACGATGATGGTGACGACCCACGTCCTGGTTGGACTCGTCGTCGCTCTGCCGGTCGTCGTCTTCGCGCCGGACCACGCGCCGACGGCCCTGGCTGCTGGCGTCGCCGGGGGCTTCGTTCCCGACCTCGACGTCGTAGCAGCCCACCGGAAGACGCTCCACCATCCAGTCTCCGCTGTGCTCGGCGCTGCCACGTGTCTTCCTGCTGCCGTCGTCGCTCCGTCTTCGCCGACGATCGGGTCCGTCACGTTCCTGGCCGCAGTCGCGTGTCACTGTTTCGGCGACATCGCGAGTTGTGGCCTCGGTGCTCGACCGTGGAACACTCCACCCTCGAACCGCGCGATCTACGATCACGTCCGCGGCCGCTGGCTCCCGCCCCGCCGCTGGATCCGGTACGACGGCGCACCGGAGGATCTCCTCGTCGCTTTCCTAGTGGCCGTCCCGCTCCTGGTAGCGCTCGAGGGGGGTTGGCAACTCCTGGTCGTCGCGTTGCTCGCCGTCTCGGTTTGCTACACGCTCGCACGAAAACGCCTCGAGGACGTCGCACGCTGGCTCACGGGCTATCTACCGTCCTGGTTTCGTTCGTACGTGCCAGAGCGGTACCTCGCGTGATCGGCTCTCCTCTACTGTCGTGTACCATGTCTCTGTGTGGGATAGTACGGAAAACATATGACGGCTCTATTCGAACGGGACGAACAGAGAGAGAACGGATGGCTGATATCGAACTCGTCAACAACCGGTGGGGAGATCGGACCGTCGACGAACAGCTCCGGACGCTGTTCGAGGGAGACGGAACGATCTACCTCGTCACCGGCTTCTTCACCTACAACGCGTATCACACGCTTCGCCCAGACATCGAGGCGTTTCTCTCGCGCTCCACCGAAAACGAACTGGTGATCGTCGTCGGCCCGACGGCAGACCAGTTCTCCGCGACGATCGCTCGCGACCTCTGGCAACTCGATAGCGGCGAGCAGGTCCACCTGTACAAGTACCCCGACGGCTTTCTCCACGCGAAACTGTACGTCCGGACCGGCGAACATCCCGCCGTCGTCGTCGGCTCCGCGAATCTCACGCAGGTCGCGTTCGAACAGAACCTCGAATTGAGTGCGTACGTCGAAGGCGACGGTCCCGACGACGCCCGGATCGAGCCGTTCGCCGACTGGATAGACGACCTTCTCGAGGTCTGTAAACCAGTGCGGCGACGTGACCTGTTCAAACCCGTCATGTTGTCGAAGACGCTCGTCAACTGGACGAAAAAAGGGAAGCTACTGCCTTCTCGGGCCGTCCTCGCCCACCGCATCTCGTACGTCGCGTTAGCCTTTCTGCTCGGACTGTTTCTCTTCTCGTGAGACGCCGTCCCTGCCGGTATCTCGGCAACACGTCGACTGCCCCCGATCGCAGCGAAGGGCTCGTCCGGTCTGCTGTGGCGACGTCTCGCCTCCGTATCGAGTGGTCTGAACGACCTGCAGGAGTGTGAGACACACGCCAACTCGAGCGCAAACTCTTATATCGCAGATTCGTTTTGTACCGGTATGGACCAGCCACGCGACAGCGATTTGCTCGATCACGTGATCGTCCCAATTGCCCATCCCGAGGACGCCGGAGCGACCGCACGTGCACTCACCTCGTACGATCCTGACCACGTCACAGCGTTACACGTCGTCGAAAAAGGCGGTGGCGTCCCGGACAAGACGCCCGTCGAACAGTCCGAAGAAATGGCAGCGGAGTCGTACGCGGCCGTCCAAGAGGTCTTCCCCGACGCCGACGAACACACCGCTTACTCTCGGCACGTCGTCGACGCGATTTTCGAGAGTGCCGACGAGATCGACGCGACTGCCATCGCCTACCAGTCCCGCGGCGGCAACCGGCTCTTGCAGTTTCTCTCCGGTGATCTCTCCCTGAAACTCGTGACGCGAGCGGAGATTCCCGTGATCGCCCTGCCGGGCGACGAGTAGCCGACCGAGGCGTCTCGATTACGGTCGTCGAAACCGAACACCAGTCTGCGGCGGTCGCCCGTCGATGACCGTCACCGCCGGGAACACGCTCGAGAACCAGTCGCAAGCGTCGCCGATGCACGTTCACGGATCGACGCGACGACCGCGCGTGACTCGAGGTCGCGGGCACAGCCGTCGCCGACACTTCGAGAACGGCAACGCGAGCGCGGTCCCAGACGGGTTCCTGTCAGTCAGTTTTGTCCCACTCGAGATCTGAGGCGGTTGCACTGGGGGATCGGTACGGCCGTCCGTACCGGCGATAGAGACTAGTTCGCAGACGAATATAGTACCGTCCCAAGTCTACTCTGACTAGTGCGCTTTACTCCTGATCGAGAATCGTGATTGGTTTGGGCCAACTCTCAACTAGTCGGTCCACGCTTGGGATGGTACTAGTCCGTGTCTCGACTGTCTATGTCAGCAACCGTCGCGAGTATCTCGTCGTCGATCACGGCGTCGTCCGCTCCAGTGTTCGATGGACTCCAAACAGCGACACTGGGGCCGTGTCGCCGCGATCCGACTTGGTAGTTGGACACATAATAATATCTTATACCGAACATTGAAACAGTAAAAACTGATCCGTAATATCCGCATGTACTGTACTCAGCCTCCTGGTAATCGAACTGTTCGTACGGTTGGACCGAGCGGTCGACCCTTGGAAGGGCGCGTCCGGAACCTGCTCGACGGCGGTCTCGTCGGCGTCTTCTGTGAGTTCGAACGGAGGAACCGATATGGAGAACGTCCGACGCTCTAGACAGGTCGTCGTCACCGAGCCGCTTTCGACTGCTGCCACCGCGGATACACCGCTTTAGGAGTATCTATGCCTCCTAAGCGACGTATCCGCCCTCGTCAGCGACTGCTATTCCCGCCGTCTGTGAGCGGAAACAGGGATTTCAAAGAGTCACGCGGCCCGCTCGCTACTGGCGTGGACGCACGCTGAGCGGTAGCGCTGTCTCGCGTCTGCCCCGATGGACCCCGCGTCCGTCTCGTAGCCCCTTCTCTGTGTTTTTATTCCATTATTATTTTTGGTGAATTTAAGTTATAGGGGCCTGCATAGCCGATTGTATGTGGAACCCAACTCACCACACGCAGCCGAGTAGTGCAGCGAACGCAACCGTGCCGACGCTCGAAGAACAGGTTCGAAGCCTGCTCGACAGTGCCTTCGCCGGCGTCTTCTCGCCAGCACAGGAGGAACACTATGACTGCTGAAACGTCCGCCGAACAGTCCCAGAGTCAGATGGAGCACGACGCCACAGCGCTACGTGCTGACGGTGGAGCCGAAACCGTCACAGGCGGCGGGACCGTCGTTCGCAGTCGAGACGTCGCGGACGCGGAGACAACTCGCAGCGACATCGTTCTCACCTCGTCACTGCCGAAGAAGCTCTGGCTCCGCCTGCCGTGGCTGCTGGTTGCACTGGCTGGTGGGCTCCTCGCCGGTGGCGTAATCGGGGGTGCCGAAGGGTCACTGGAAGCAGCCGAAATCGCGTTGCTCGCCATTTTCGTTCCAGTAATCATGGACATGGGCGGCAACGTCGGGACGCAAGCGTCGACGATTTTCGTCCGCGGGCTCGCGCTCGGGCACATCGACGACAAGAACGTCTTGACCCACCTTGCTCGCGAGTCCGTTCTCGGTCTCGTTATCGGACTCATCATCGGCACCATCGCGGCTGGCATCGCGATGGTCTGGCACGGCGAGCCAATGCTGTCACTCGTACTGTTTACCGCCCTCGTGACAGTCTGTCTGGTTGCCAGCACGTTCGGTTATCTCATCCCCTGGCTCGCACACAAACTTGGGTTTGACCCTGCTGCGGTTTCAGACCCCGTGGTGACGACGTTCAAAGACATCACCGCCGTGGTCATCTACTTTGGCCTGGCGATCTGGCTGCTTCCAGGGGCGATATAACGATGCCCAACACACTCACCGGCCTCGTCTCCGACGAGTTCCAGACCGCCCCGCCCACGACCACGGTCGACGAAGCAATCGACCGCTTCCGCGACCGAACGCCAACCGACGGGACGACGCTGTACTACCTCTACGTCGTCGACGGTGGCGACCTCATCGGGATCGTCTCGCTCACCGACCTCCTGAATGCCGATCGAACAGCCGCCGTCGAGAAGATCATGACGACCGATATTCAGACAGTGTCGACCGACACGCCGATAGCTGCTGCAGTGGACACCATCTCCGAACGAGGATTCCCTGCGTTGCCGGTAACCGAAGACTCGGACATCGCCGGCGTCGTGCGGGCGGACGACCTGCTCGAGACGGTCGAAAACGAACTGACGATCACGGCGCTGAAAAAGGCCGGGTTCTGGGTATAACGACCACGACCGAGACGACCCCACACAATCTTTTATCGACCGACAGTGACAGAAATCGCTTCTCGATACGGTCTCGCGAAGCGCTGCGTGGACGCAGAGAAACCAACTGCTGGCGCAACTTGCGAGTCCGACCGCATCAGGGCCTCCCAACGCTGTACTATGTGGCTTCCATCAACACTCACATCCACATCCACATCCACACCCAGACTCACACAACTGAGACGAAATCCGACACATAACCGAGACAATGGCTCGAGAACACTATCGACAGGAACTTGAGACGCTTCGCGAGGCAGTACTCGAGATGGGCAAACTCGTACAGACGCAGTTCGACCGCGCAGTGGCGGCCTTCGCCGACCACGACCCGGAGATGGTCCGCCGAGTCATCGAAAGCGAAGACAGAGTCAACGAGCGCTATCTCGCTATCGAGCGCAAGTGCATCGAGCTGCTGGGGCTACAGCAGCCGGTTGCCAGTGATCTCCGCTTCGTCGCCGCAGCGTTCAAGATCAGCACCGACCTCGAGCGGATCGGTGACATCGCGGTCAAGATAGCCGAACGGACGGAAGCGGGACTGCCGGCGATAGAGACGGCCGTCGACATTCCATCGATGGGCCAGGAGAGTGCAACGATGGTCGCCGATGCAGTTGACGCCTTCGAAGCTCTGGACACGGACGCCTGCCGGGAGATCGTCGCTCGTGACGACCAGATCGATCAACTCGCGAAACACGCGAGTCGCCAAGTGTTCGGCGACATGGTAGCGCTCGATACCGAAACTGTCGATCTCGAGGAGTACCACGAGAGTATCTTTCGGCTCGTGATCACGGTCACCGACATCGAGCAAGTCGCCGATCACGCGACGAACGTCGCCGCTCGGACAGTCTACATGGCTACCGGCGACGACAGCCTCCTCGAGTAGGACCGCCTCGTGTTTCACGTCGGACCGGTTCTCGACGATGGTGACGCTCGGTCGTGATCGGCTACTGTCTCGTCTCGAGTACCGCGACCTCGATCGGCCCGGGTCCGATCACGACCTCGTAGCCAGCGTACTCGAAGCGGGCGGTGACGGCCGCGGGCGACTCGAGCAGCGCCGTCAGCGCCTCGGGGTCGACGGCCCGGTACAGCGGTGGCAGGGCCGTCGGGTCGCGGTCCTCACAGGCCGCGATACGTTCGAGTGCCGTGATGAGTGCTGGATGCATGATCACTGTTTGGGTGTTCGACGAGCGAGTGTTCGAACGCCGTCTCACAGTCGGGGCAGTTCGCTGGCTCGGTCGTCCTCGCGATTCGGATGTCTGTACGACAGTTACAGTGGCTGGTACTTCTCGAGGTCATGTGTCTCTCAGTTCTCAGGGCCCGACGCGGCGGAAAACAATCCCTCGAGTGTGCCAGACGCAGTTGTGGCTGGGTTGGCGGGACGTCGGCAGGTCTTTATTTCGCCAACGTCAATGATGGATTGCTCCCGCTACGCGGGGGCGTATCGGTGAGCCGGAGGGCTTGGTTGGTCCTGGGCACTCCGGCTCAGCGCACTTTCGTGCGCGTCTGTGCGGTACGCAATCTATCCTAAAGAACGTTAGGATACTGACTGGTTAGTGCCGTGAGTATCGCTTCGAGAGGGGACAGCTGAGAAAGCCCTCGACCTCTTCAGTCCCACCCACAGGGCCACACCCTCCCCAGCCGGCTCGCTCACTCCGTTCACTCACCCCTCGCGGAACAGCGAACTGCCCTCGCATCCGCTCGGACGGTTCACCAGCGCGCCACGGCCGAGAATTCGAGGTCCCGCACCGCGCGCACTCGAATGACCCGGGAGAGGGCAGGACTCTCACTCGAACTAACGTGCGGAAAACGCGCGTCTTCCGGCGGCCTAAAAGAGCCGTGGCAGTGCCAGGTGTGTACTCACCCGTGGCCAGTGACTCTGTCCGGACATGCGACTCTCGATACCTGGGGTGCCCGGCACCTACTACGACACGAACACGGGGTCGACGGCGATCGGCATCGCAACGGCGGCTATCGGCCGCAAGGTACCGAAACCGAAGGGGTACGCCATCCAACTGTTACCGTACCTCTGGTCGTTCGAGGTCGATCTGCGAGAGGTGCCCACCGATCACCCGATCCAGTACCTCCATCCCGAGGGCGCACAGAGCGTCGGCGAACTCGGGACCGAGCGCCCGCTCCGCGAGGCCGGCACCGAACTCGAGTCTGTCTTCCGGTTCGTCCTCTCTGTCAGCCAGGCTCTCGAGTCCACGACCAACGAGTTGCTCGGTCGACCGGTCGAAACCGAGGGCGTTACCATCGAGATCCAGGCGGGGACCGTCAGCGTCGACGGCACCGAACTCGAGACCGACGCGTTCGATGTCGACAGCAGTGGAGACGGGACCCCCGGCCAGTTCGACACTGGAAACGAACGGTAATCGCCAACCACGTCGCCGTTTCTATAACCATAGCAATACCTTTGGCGCTCGGCGTCGAAGTCCCGCACATGCGCGTCGTTACCACGCTTCCGTCGGCGACAGAGGTCGTCGCCGCGCTCGGGATCGAACCCGTCGGCGTCTCCCACGAGTGTGACTTCCCGCCGGAGGTCGAGTCGCTTCCCGCAGTCACGCGATCACGAATCGAGACGGACGCCGCCAGCGACGAAATCGACCGACAGGTTCTCGAGTCGACGACCGACGACGGCGTCTACGAGGTCGATGTCGATCGGCTCGAGGCGCTGGACCCCGACCTGATCGTCACCCAGGGGATGTGCGACGTCTGTGCGGTCGACGAGGCGGTCGTCGCCGACGCCGTCGACGAAATCGACGCCGATCCAGCGGTGCTGTCGACAGATCCCCACAGCGTCGACGACGTTCTCACCGACGTCGAACGGATCGGGGACGCGACTGGACGCGAGGAACGCGCCGCGGTGGTTCAGACGGAACTCGAAGAGCGGATCGAAGCCGTTCAAAACCGGACGGCAAACCTCGGCCTCGAGGCCGAGAGCCGACCCCGAGTCGCAATCTTCGACTGGACCGACCCCGCGATGATCGCAGGCCACTGGACAGCCGAACTCGTCGAGTGGGCCGGCGGCGAATACGGACTGGCTGACGCCGGCGAACGATCCCGCCCGCGCGAGTGGGCGGAGATCCGCGCGTACGATCCCGAGGTGATCGTCGTCGCACCCTGTGGGTTCGACCTCGAGCAGACGGCCGAAAACCGCTCGGATCTCACCGAACGCGACGGCTGGAACGACCTAACGGCCGTCGAGAACGGTCGTGTCTGGGCGATGGACGGCGACAGCTACCTCAACCGGCCGGGACCGCGACTCGTCGACACGCTCGAGGCGCTCGCACCGATCGTCCAGTCGGGCCCGGACGATGTCGGTCCGCCTACGGAGGTCGCGGTTCCGTTCGATGCGCTCGAAACCCTGAGCCCAGGCTCGCGGGTCGTTCCGTCGGCGGACTGACGCGGCCGGTTCCTACTCGTCTTCTCGCTCGGCAGCGTTCTGTCTGGCTTTCGCTGCTCGCTCGCGGTGTTGCTCGATCTCGTCCTGGAGCTTCTTTCCGACGAGATAGGCGAAATCGTCCGGCATCAGTCCGCGCTGGACGTCGATCGTGACCATCGCGTCACAATCCTCGACGATCTCGGGGGCCCACTTCCCTTCTGCGAGTTTCGACTCGTCCGTGACGATCGCTTCGCCGTCCTCGACGTCGATAAAGGCCGTCACGGTGTTCCAGATCTCCGGATTGCTCGTCGTCACCTCGTCGAACAGCCCCTCGAGTCGAGTCTCCTTGAGTGGTTCGTCCCGCAGTTCTACGGCCAACTCCTCGAGTGCGACGGCGACCTCCTCGGACTCTTCGGCTCTCTTCCGGAGATCGTCGGCGTCTCGGTCGTCTTCGATACTCGTCATCGCTGCCCCTCCGGGCCGATCGTGTCGACAGTCATAGACGGACGTACTCGCCTCGGAACCGTAAACGTACGCAGTCGTCGGTCCGGTTTGGCCCACGCCGCTCGTTTCATACGGACTGCTGTCCCGATATCCCAGCGCGACCGCACGAGTGCGCAGTCGCGCCGGAACTGACGGACAGCAAACCGTATCACACCCGATTCTCGGTCGACGCGCTGGCGAGGACGTCGGGCACCCACTCGCAGTTAGGGTCGTCGGTTCGGTCCATCCAGTCGACGAGTCGCTCCCGCAACGCCTTTCGAACGCCTGCGTAGTCGGGGTGGCCGACAAGGTTCTGTAGCTCTGCAGGGTCGGCTGCGAGGTCGTACAGTTCGTCGATATCGGGGCTGTTGTAGACGTACTTGTACCGGTCGGTCCGGACCATCCGCTGGCTGTAGAGGCCGAACTCGTCGCCGTGGTACTGGGCGAAGACCGAGTCGGGCCACTCGAGGCCGTCGGGAACCGTCCCTCCGTTCTCGAGGACGGGCACGAGGCTGCGCGCGTCGAAGCTCTCTGGAATCCCGGCACCGGCCATCTCGAGGAAGGTGGGTGCGAGGTCATGCAGGTGAACGAGACGGTTACAGACACTTCCCGGTTCGGTCACGCCAGACCAGCGTATCTGCAGGGGGATGTGGTAGGTGTCGTCGTAGGCCAGTGGTCCCTTGTTGAACTGGCGGTGAGCGCCGACGAAGTCGCCGTGATCGGCGGCGTGGACGACGGCGGTCTCGTCGGCGAGGCCGTGGTCCTCGAGGGCCGCGAGCACGCGTTCGAACTGATCGTCGATCAGCGTCACGAACCCCCAGTACTTCGCGATGCCTTCAGCCCACAGCTCCCAGTCGAAGCCGGCGACGCCCCGGTAGTGGCGATAGTTCTCGTGGACCTGTGGCTTCCCGTCGTCGGTCTCGGCATAGCTGTCGGGCGGTTCGATCTCGTCGGGGTCGTACATCGAGGCGTAGGGTTCAGGGACGACGTAGGGGTGGTGGGGACCGTAGAAGTCTGCCCGGTGAAAGAACGGGCCGGCTGCGTCGGCGTGACGTTCGATGGCCTCGATCGTTCGTTCGGCAAGGAACCAGGCGCGAGTCTCCTCGACGTCGACCGGTGTCACCGCCGAAACGAGCGTTCCCTCGCTCGCATCTCGGGGGTCGTCGCCCGTGTACAGCTCTTCCTCGCGGTCGACCTCGCCGAGTGGAACCCCTCGTTCTCTTCGATACTCGCGGAACGCGTCGTCGATGTCGTCGTGGTGTCTGTCGCTCCCACCGAGATAGGAGAAACCGAACGTTTCGGGCGTCTGGTCGCGACCAACGTGCCACTTCCCGGTGTAGGTACAGTCGTAACCGTTCGCGTCGAGCACTTCCGAGAACGTCTGTATCTCGGTCGGCAGATTCGGCTGGACCGCGTCGGCCTCGTGGCAGTTGTTCAACATCCCGTGGCCGTGGGGGAACTGCCCGGTCAGCAGCGACGCGCGCGCACTCGAGCAGATGCTGATCGGGGTGAACGCCCGTTCGAAACGAAGGCCCTCGCTCGAGAGTCGATCCATCGTCGGCGTCTCGACGGGTGGGCCGTCGGGAGCCGAAAGGTCGTATCGCTCCTGGTCGGTGAGCACGAGCAAGACGTTCGGGCGGTCGTCGGTCATCGAGGGTCGTACACCGAGCGGGCAGTTAATGGAGGGGCCCGACGGATCGAGACTGCTGACACTGTGCTCTGACGTTCGCAGTTACCCGTCTGCGATCACGGTCACGTATATCAACCCCGTCAGGCATCCGACTGGAACGGTTACCCACCACGTGAACACGAACGCAAAGTATACGAGTCCCCACGAAAAGGCGGCGGCACTCACTGGATCTGCGCCGCTCAACGAGAGTATAGCTGTGACTGTAAGCAACGTTCCGACCAGTCCAAGCGTCACGACGTACGTGGCAACCGTTCCGACCGCGCCGGCGACTACACTCGAGGCGGAACTGTCCAGCGAAAACATCCGCCAGCCGACGACGCCGACGATAAACGCCGCTGGAACGACGAACGGAAGCGCAAGCGCTGCAAAAAGCGTGTTTACTGTCCAGTCGACACCGAACCCGAGACTGTCTCCGATCCCTATCAAGCCGACGTACAGGACCGTGGCGACGAAAGCGGCAATCGCGCCTGCGTATCCTGCACCGATATCGCTTCGATCTGCACCCGGTATCCGATCCGGACCGTCTCTGAGAGAAACGGTTCCAAGGAGGGGGGTATCGGTAGTTCCCATACCTATACGTTCGCCAGCAACAGTATAATGACACCTCCTGTCCACTCGACACCAAACGGACACGCACTGTCGAAACCGATCGATTCCACCCAAGACGGATTGTGTTCCGATCTCCCAGTGCCACCCGCTTCGGGTCGTAGCTGTGCCGGAACAGGCGGACAGAAAGCC
This sequence comes from Natronobacterium gregoryi SP2, assembly GCF_000230715.2. Taxonomy (GTDB): domain Archaea; phylum Halobacteriota; class Halobacteria; order Halobacteriales; family Natrialbaceae; genus Natronobacterium; species Natronobacterium gregoryi. The sequence continues at coordinate 2,371,627 of NC_019792.1, read as the reverse complement.
GTCTCAGGCCAGATCCTCGTACGTCGGCCGATCGAGATCACCGGGGAACTCCGCAACCGGCACCTGCGTCTGGTCGCCGGACTCCATGTCCTTGATCGTCACCTCGTCGTTTGCGAGGTCCTGTTCACCGACGATGACGACCGTCTCGGTGTTGACGCTGTCGGCGTAGTCCAACTGTGCGCCGAAAGAGCGTCCGGCGACATCGGTCTCGACGATGTGGCCGCGCTCGCGAAGTTCACGAGAGATTCGAGCCGCCTCCGCGCGGGTGTCGCCGACCTGGAGCACGTAGTAGTCGGTCGTCACCTCTTCCTCGGGCCAGACGCCAGCCCGCTTGCAAAGCAGCGAGAGGGTAGCGTGACCGGGTGCGACACCGACCGCGGGCGTCGGCTGACCACCGAACTGTTCGATGAGGTCGTCGTACCGGCCGCCGCCGAAGATCGACCGCGAAACCTCGCCCGTCGAGTCGAAACACTCGAAGACAACGCCCGTGTAGTAATCGAGCCCGCGGGCCGTCTCGAGCGAGATCGTACAATACTCACGAACGCCGAAGTCGCCAGCCGCATCGAGTACGTTCTGGAGGTTCGAAACGGCGTCAGTGACGCGTTCGGTGCCGGCGAAGGCCTCGAGTTCGTCGAGGTCGCCGCTTGCGATCAAGTCGTCGAACTCCGCGGCCTGGTCGTAGTCGAGGCCGGCTTCGACCAGCAGGTCGTGGTACTCGGCGGTCGAGAGCTTGTTGGACTTGTCGACCGCACGAATCGCCTCGTCGATGTCGACGTCTTCCTCGTAGGTCTCCAAGACGCCTCCGAGGATGTCCCGGTGAGAGACCCGAAATTCGAAGTCGTCATCGGTCAGTCCGAGGTTCGTCAGCGCGTCGGCAGCCCACGCCAGGACCTCGGCGTCGGCCTCTGGCTCGGAGGAGCCGAAGATATCGACGTTGGTCTGGTAGAATTCGCGCTGTCGTCCCTGCTGGACCTGCTCGTAGCGCCAGAATGGCCGCGTCGAGACCCACTTGATCGGCTTCGACAGTTCCTGCTGTTTGGCGACGACCATCCGCGCGACGGTCGGCGTGAGCTCCGGCGTCAGCGTGACGTGGCGACCACCCTGATCTTCGAAGGCGTACAGTTCCTCGACGATGTCGTCGCCGCTCTTGTCAGTCCACATCTCCGCGCGCTCGAGAGTCGGCGTGCCGACCTCTCGGAAGCCGTACTGGCGGGCGGTGTCTTCGATGGTATCGATGGTCTCCCGCCGGGCAGCCATCTCGCCAGGATAGAAGTCACGAAAGCCTTTGATTCGGTCGTACATGAAAACGAGTTAGGTCAGCGTTGACTTCTATCCTTTCCTCTGGATCGGCAAGTAGTCGAGACTCGACGTGACTGATACGGACTGCTGTCCCGATATCCCGGCGCGACCGCAACACGGGGCGCGGCTGCACCGGCAATTACGTACAGCAATCCACACGGCAGCAAACCGTCTGAAACGATACAGCGACTATCAAAAAACAGTATCGAAGACTATCCAGCGCCCGGGAATCCGTCTTCTGCGTGTCCTGACCCGGCGACGTTACTCCCACCAGGATCGTGAGCAGGACTGTCTGCAGTGCCGAGGTTACCCGGCGTCGCGTTCCCACTCACGAGGAACTCGAGGATGTTACTGATGAAGACCTCGTTGTCGGCGACGTTGTAGTTCTCGCTAGTCATGAAGCCAGTATCGCCGACGGCAACCGCGTTGTCGTTTTGCGCCGCAACCGGGTACTCACCGGTTTCGCGACTCTCGGAGTGTTCAGCCGTTGGGCTCGTCGTCAGTAATGGCTGTCCTGCCGTCGCCACCTGGGTCGGACCGTCGAAGACGACGTGATCGACGCCGTCGGTGAGGTCCGTCTCGGCAGCTGGCGTCACCGCGAGCGTCTGGTAGTTGTTCTCGTAATCCTGCATGTCGTACAGGTAGCCGGTATCGTAGGCGATTCCGAACTGGGATGTCACCGACTCGAACTCGCCGTCGTCACCCGTATCGGTGCCCATCGGCCCGAGGAGTCCGAGGAGAGCTCCACCACCCGCATCAGGACCACCGACGAACAGGACGCGTCCGTCGGCGTCGGCGAAGTCAGACACGATCTCGGCTTCGCCTGGCGTGTAGCGGTCGTTCGGCTCGACGACGATGTAGGCGTCTGCGTCCTCGAGCGTTTCGGCGAGTTCGTTCTCGCGTTCTTCGGGACTTGCCGACAGTCCACCCGATTCCGAGTCGAAGTACTCGACGGTGTTGCCGTCGGCAACGAGTGTGGACACGACGGGTTGGAGGTCGTCTTTCGACACGTCGTTTGCGTGTGCGGTGTCGATCACGACCGTCTCTGTGCCGGTGGGTACGTCGATCGAGATCTCACCGCCTCGCTCGAGTTCGGGCGCGTCGACGTTTTCGGGCTGGAACTGTACCTGGTCGACGGTTGGCTTTTCCGTCGAGCCCTGGTTCGTGATTACGCCAGCGGCGGCGACTGCGGTGACGGCGAGCAAGACGACGACGGCGAAGACGACGAGCCGTGATCGGATTTCGTCACCGTTCATGGCTGGTCACCTCCGGCAGTGACGGCGGTGGCGTTCTGTGTTTCGGGCGGAGTCGTATCGGCGACAGTCTGTCCCTCGATCGAGCCCCACACTGCGAGGAACGCGGGCGTCTCGACGCCGTTGTACTCTCCGAACGTCTGTGGGTGTACGTGCTGTTTGGCTTCTGCCTGACCGTCTCCTTCGAAGAGGAGCGGCATTCCGAGCGGTTGACCGTCGCTCAACTCGACGACCTCGTAGTCGCCGAGTCCGGCTTCGTCGGCAGCCGTGCCGATCGCAGCCTCGGTATCGCCGATTTCGTCGACGAGTCCGTTTTCGACGGCCTCGACGCCGACGTACACGTTCGCGTACGCGAGTTCGTGTTCCGAGAGTTCTAGTTCGTCACCGCGTTGTTCGATCACCGAGCCGAGGAACGTCTGTTTCATCTGTTCTGCCTGTTGTTTGACCTGCTCTTCTGTCATACCGGACTTATCGGGACCGGTGGTGATCTCTTGTTCCGGTGCCGGCGCATCCATGTGTGTTGCACGGACGCCGATGCTACCGACCGTCGAACTTGGCGTGGCGTAAATCTTGTCGCTCGGGGCACTCATGTAGTAGCCTCCCGATGCGCCGACCGATCGTACGCTCGTGACGACCGGCATCTCCTGTGCGGTTCGTTCGACCGCCAAGTAGAGACTCTCGCTTGCGGTAACGCCGCCGCCAGGACTGTCTACGGACAGTACGACCGCGTCGATCGACTCGTTCTGGCGTGCTTCGCGCAGATCGTCGATCACTGGGTCTGCGGTCGGCTCACTGATCGAACTATCCATCTCGATGACTGCAACGGTGCCGTCGGCTTCACTGGTTGCCCCCCACGCGATCGGAGCGATAGCGGCTCCGACGAGGAGAGCAATTACGACGATCGTCACGTAAGACCGTGCGACCGTCCCGAGTAGTTCCCGGGCGGCAGTTAGGTATTTACTCATATCTCAACTCGAGAGAAATTCAGTATTGACATAGTAAAAAACTTTTTATTTATATTCTGTTAATAAGTGGTATATTTGCAAATACTCGAGGAGGGCAAGCGACACAGCGGCCAGCGGCGACAGGCAGTATCGGCGACTTACCAACCCAGTATAAAAGATGGTTGCGGGCGTTTTCCGATCGTGAAACTCCTCGCGCGAGGCCGACCACTCGGCGCGTCACAGCGGCCTACCGGATGCCGGTTACGTACGTCTGCTCGTGGTCCGGAAACACGTCTCGAACAGCGTCACGCCCGTCCTCTTCGCTGATGATCGCCCGAAGCTCGGCTTCGTAATCGGCTCGGTTTATCTCCTCGCTCGGGCCGACAACCACCTCTAGCTGGGCCTCGACGAGTCGATCGACTGCGTTCCGGCCGAACCCCGAGAGTGGAGCGATGTAGTCGACGCCGTGTCGATCCTCGAGACTCTGGGCTTGGGCCCGCGAAACCGTCGGCACGCGGTCGTCGCGACGGGTACCGTCCGCGATAGCATCGAAGCCGGCAGCCGCGAGTTCCTCGAGGGCATGCTGGTGGACGTGCTGAATGCCGTTCCTGGGGAAGCCATCCCCCTTGATCCGCTCGACGGCCTCGTCGGCGACTTCGGCGTCGAGTTCCAGCCGTTCGAACGCGAACCCGATGTCGTCGGCCGTCTCGCGGGCGTGTTTCCAGTCGTCGCTAACCCCGAAGTGTGCGGTCAACAGCGTCACGTCGTAGAAGTCCTCGAGGAGAAGCGCCGCGAGCGTCGAATCTTTGCCGCCGCTGTAGAGCAATCCCAGTTCCATCTACCGTCGCTGGATGTCGAAGCTCTTCGAGTCCGGCTTCAGCTCTTTGAGGAGCTGTTTCATCTTGTCGTCGTCGATCTTGCCCTGGATGCGCCCGCTACGGGCCAGCGAGATGACCTGTCGTTCGACCTGTTCGCCAAACTGGGGCTTGCTCATCTTGACCGTGTTGAGGCGTTTTCGGGCGTCGTCGGTCAGGTGCTTGCGGAGAACCGCCTTCTTCTGGGCTTCGGCCTGCTGTTTGGCTGCCTCCTGACCGTCGGCGTCTTGGCCCTCGGCGCGTTCCTGCAACTGCTCCATCTTCTTCTGTCGCAACTCCTCGAGTTTCTCCTCGTCCGGGCGTTCACTCATGAGTACTCGAGTGTTCGCCTGCAGGCGGGAAAATGATTACGGACACGGCCGACAGCCACCACGCTATCGGTCGGGTCAGTGAGGTTGCCGGAAACAAAAATCCGCTCTACGCGTAGCGTTCGAGTTCCGGTCGGTCGAGCTCTTCGAGCACGTCGCCAGCCGTCTCGTCGAGCAGACTCTGTCCGTCAGGTGTGACGCGTCGTCCTTCGCCCTCGGCAGTTTCGACGAATCCTTCTTCCTCGAGTTGCTGGAGGATCGTTCGGATCATGTTCCGGGAGCCGTCCGAACGGTGGGCGGGCGCGACACGGTAGCGGTTAGAGCCGTCTTTTGCCCCACCGTACTCGGTCGCGAGTCGTTCGACGCCCACGGGGCCGCGGTCGGCGACTTTACGGAGGAGACTCGCAGCGCGAGTCGCCCAGAAGTCATCCTGTTCGGGCGGGAGTTCGCGATCGGGGCCGGTCTTGGCGAACTGCGCCCAGTCGGGTTCGTCGAGCCGTTCCTCGAGGTCCTCGGCGAGCGCCTCGATGAGGTCGTCCGCCGGAACGTCGTACATCGTAGCCATTGGCGTTGGGTTCCCTTCGGCAGCATTTAAGACCATCGTATTCGTATCCGATCTACACTCCAGACGGGAGCGCGGTTCGACGGATCGGATTCCTTTTTCGCCCCCAGGCCGAACGTCCAGTATGGACGAACGCGGGGCACTGGCGCTACTGGAGACGGAACTCGAGGCCGTCGGAGACGACGCGGCCGTAATCGACAGCCTCGTCGTGACGACGGACATGCTCCACGATCGGACGGATTTTCCCGACGGAACGGCCAGGTATACGGCCGGCTGGCGGTCCGTCGGCGCGTCGCTGTCGGACGTCGCGGCGATGGGTGCCGAGGCGACGGCCGCGGTCGCCGCCTACGCCGCACCCACGTTCGACCGCGAGGAACTGCTCGAGTTCGTTCGTGGCGCGAGCGACGTCTGCGAGATTGTCGGTGCCGAATACGTCGGCGGTGACCTGGACGAACATCAGGAATTTACCGTCACGACGACGGCGATCGGCAGCGCAGACGAAACCGTCGCCCGCAGCGGTGCACGTCCCGGCGACCTCGTTTGCGTGACGGGAACGCTCGGAGACAGCGCGGCTGGACTCGAGTTGTTCCAGCGCGCGGCCGACGGGGGGCCGAACGCGGACGCAGTTCTGGAACGCGCAAACGACCTCTTCCAGTTCCAGCCACGGGTCGCTGCCGGTCGAGCACTTGCCCCCCACGCGACCGCCATGATGGACTCGAGCGACGGCCTCGCCCGCTCGCTTCACCAGCTCGCAGCGGCGAGCGACTGCGGGTTCGCGATCGAGTCCGACGAGATTCCGATCGACGACACTCTCCTCGAGGTCGCGGCCGACGACGCCAAGGCACTCGAACTCGCAACGACGTTCGGCGAGGACTTCGAACTCGTCGCGACAGTCCCATCGGAGTCACTCGAAGCAGTCCGTGACGCGACGGACGTTCCACTCTCGATCGTCGGGACCGTCCTCGAGTGTAACGACGGGATCACGCTCGACGGTGAGACACTCGCGGACGCTGGGTACACACACGGTTGACTTACTCGACGATCACGATCGGCACCTGCATGAAACACAGCAGGCCGAGCGCGAACGTGACGACGCCGAGGACGAACCGGCCGGTGCCGAGTTTCTCGTCGTCGACCGGGTGTGCGGGCCCGACCGACGCCAGCACCGCAGCGAACAGTCCCCAGACACCCCAGATGAGCACCGAGTTCAGCCCGTAGTCTGCCACGTAATAGAGGTAGGCGGCGAGTCCGAACAGCGCGCCCGGCACCAGCGCGGCGATCGTCTCCTGGGACCGTCCGGCCATCGCTCGCAGAATGTGACCGCCGTCTAACTGGCCGACGGGGATCAGGTTGAGGAAGGTGACGAACATCCCAACCCAGCCGCCGACCACCACCGGATTGATCGCCGTGGCCGGATCGTCGCGATACAGTGGCTGGTCGAACGCTGCCGCGAGCAACTCGAGCAACGGTGGATATCCAAGCTGGATCTGGACCGCGTCGGGGTCCTGGACCACGGTCTCCGGGGCCGTGACCGGCGGAAGGTGGAGTCCGACGATCGTGACGGCGATCGTGGCCACGAGTCCGGCCAGTGGGCCGGCGACGCCGATGTCGAAAAGCGCCTTCCGGTCGGGCATCCGCCCTTTCATCTTTATTACCGCGCCCATCGTCCCGATCAGCGTCGGTATCGGGATAAAATATGGTAGCGAAGCGTCGACCTGGTGGTACCGGCTCAGCAGGTAGTGGCCCATCTCGTGGACGCCGAGAACGCCGAGTATCGCGACAGTAAACGGCCAGGCGCGCCACATCTCTTCGGGATTGGCGATCGGATCGATGTGATACCACATCGATCCGGCAAACAGAGTCGAGACGATCGTCAACGCGAGCAACAGGACGTTCGTCCAGGGAATCCCGTCGATGCCGACGGTCGTCGGTTCGGCGACGAGAACGTACTCTCCGTACCGGGTCCCGACCCTGAGGTCGTACCCTTCCTCGCGGAAGACGGGCCACAACTCCTGAACGATCTGTTCGGGCTGTACGCGGGGATCGCCGTAGTAGATGAGCGTCTCGTCTTCGACTGTGCTCTCGTAGACGGTGAACATCGACTCGATCCGCTCGAGGGACGGTCCTGCCGCTGGAACCGCGTCGCTTGCCCTCGACTCTTCGATTCCGGGACGGTCGCCGTCGTCCATCGTCCGTGATTACCTATGGCCGGGTATAAATCGACTGCTGTCGGTGTTAGTGCCTGCAAAAAGCACGCGGTAAGCAGGAATCGACCCGAACGGTGACGCGAGCGTCGAAACGACTCCTCCGTGAAAGTCGGGCGGCGGGGAGACCGTCCGAGGCGGCATAGAGGAGGATCGTACGGACCGCCGTCCGCCAACTCCGACGCAGTCGCGGGCACTCGTGGGTTACACTGGTCTGGCGGAACAGCCCGTCTCAGACGGTTTGTTGTCAGTCAGTTCTGGCGCGACCGCAGGAGCGCGCGGTCGCACCGGGACATCGGGCCAGCAGTCCGTCTCAGGCGGGCTCGACTCGCCACGTCGTCGCGCTCGTGTACGACCACTTCTCGATCTCGAGATCGGACGCCGAGTCGGAGAGTTTGACCATCAGCGCGCCGATTTCTTTGGGGGAGAGGTCGACGTCGTCGGAGATGAACTTCCCTTTGAAGTACATCTCTCCGTCTTCGACGCGTTCACGCAGATAGCGTTTCAGGCGGCGTTCCTTGGTTTCCGTGGAGGGTTGTGATGTCGTACTCATCGACGTTGCCGTCTTGGAACGAGGATATGTTATAAAGCCAGGACGATTAGCAGCATTTCAGCCGCGTTCAGTTATTTCGACGGTAATCCAGGTTTTATTCCGGTTTACGAAATATTTTACCACCGCCAGAGAGCCACCCATTCGTTTTATAGCCCCAGCTAACGTATTATCTCGAGCGTAACAACCACGATCGATGATCGGTCTGTTCGGGCTGACTCTGACTACATACGACAGTAGTATGGGAGAACGAAAGGAGGTCAGGGCCGGTCGTGCACCCAGAACTCGTCCTCGACAGTCACTTCTTTCTTGAACAGCGGGACCTCGTCTTTCAGCCGGTTGATACCGTCTTCGACGGTTCTGAACGCCTCTTCCCGGTGTCCCGCAAGCACGACGACGAAGACGATGTCCTCGCCGTCCTCGACGACGCCGGTTCGGTGGTAGAGTTCGACCTCGAGAACGCCCTCGCGCTCCTCGAGTTCCGTCTCGATGGTCGCCAGTCGCTCGTCGGCGACGCCCTCGTACTTCTCGAACTCGAGATACTCCGTGCGGGCGTCGTCTTCGCTCTCTTTCGCCCGAACGCGGCCGGTAAAGGTCGCAACCGCGCCCGACCGGTCGGCTTTCGGCGAGCGTTTGACGCGTTCGACGAGCGCCTCGAGGGTTTCGTAGGGTTCGGTCGCCTCGAGAGCGTCGACGAGGTCTGCGTCGACATCGTCGGCTGCGAGTTCGCCGGGTGATTCGACGGCTGCAAGCAGCGAGTCGCCGTCGGGCTCGAGCGTAGCAGCGTCCGTTCCGACGGCGATCGTGGGATGCTGTAACTCCGAGATGCCGACGACGATCGCGTAGTCGCAGTCGATCGCGAGTCGGTCGAGCGCGTCGCCGACGGTCATCCCCGTGCCCGTCGCCGTCCAGTCGCCGTCGGCACCGAGATCGTAGGTGACGTCACCGCCGAGGGCGATCGGCTCGTGGGGCCGAGAGGCGTGGGTTCCGTCGGCGATCGTTGCGTCGTATCTGACGACCCCGACGCGTCCGTTCCGTGAGAGCCTGTCGACGACCCGATCGACGACTCGCTCGACGGCGTCGTCGGTTGCGCCACGGTCGGTGACACCGAGTACGTGCATGCTGTCTGGAACATGGTGAGGGCGGGATTTGTAGCTATCGACGCCCGGAGAACGTGGTCTGTGGCGGCCGCTGTCGGGGACGACGCGGGCCGTCGTCCGGTCGCACCATCGAACCGTCACACCAGTCGTTCGAAACGATCTTCGACGGTTGTATCCACTGTTAGTGGACGACCACACGTGCCACACACGTTTCGGATCGGATTCACGGGCAACGTCATGCTCGGCCGGCTGGTCGACGACCGACACCGGGGCCGACCACCCAGCGCAGTCTGGCGGTCCGTCCTCGAGCGCCCCCAGGGCCTCGACGCACTCGTCGTCAATCTCGAGTGCTGTCTCTCGTCGCGCGGGCAGCAGTGGCGACGAACAAACCGTCCGTTCCACTTCCGGGCCGACTCCGACTGGGCGGTCCCGGCACTCGAGGAAGCCGGTGTCGACGTCTGTGCGCTGGCGAACAACCACGTGGTCGACTACGAGGAAGTCGCCTTGCGGGAGACGCTCGAACATCTCGACGAGGCAGAGATCGAACGAGCGGGTGCCGGCGAGACGATCGCCGAGGCGCTCGAGCCCGCAGTCTGCTTGTGGGCGATCTCGAGGTCGCCGTGATCTCGCTACCGGATAACACACGAGAGTACGCGGCGGGCGAGGAGTCGTCCGGCACCGCCTGGATCGAGATAGACGAGACGAACCGACAGACTCGAGCGTGCAGCGGCCTGCGATCCTGATCTGCTCGTCGCCTCGCTACACTGGGGACCGAACATGGTGGTAGAGCCACCCGACGCCGCCGAGTGGTCTCGCGAGCAGATGCGAACGCTCTCTCACCCGTCTGGGACCGAGTTCGACCGCGATGGAGAGACGCTCGTGGTCGAACTCGAGCGGCCGTGACGTTTGCGTGGGCTGACACGCTCGCTCGCCACTTGACAACCCTTAAGATAGCAACCCGGCTACACCGGACTAGCATGAAAGTGGTCGTTTCTATCGGCGGGAGCGTGCTCGTGCCCGAGCCGGGTGCGGATCGGGTGGCCGAACACGCTGCCGTCATCGAGGGCCTCGTCGAGGGTGGTTGTCGGGTCGGCACCGTCGTCGGTGGGGGCGGCGTCGCGCGTGAATACATCGGAGCAGCCCGAGAGCTGGGTGCAAACGAGATCGAACTCGATCAGTTGGGGATCGACGTCACGCGGCTCAACGCCCGCCTGCTCATCGCAGCACTGGGCGGGGACGCCGTCACTGCTCCCGCAAAAGACTACGACGAGGCCGGCGAGGCGCTTCGCCGGGGCGACGTTTCGGTCATGGGCGGCGTCGCACCTGCACAGACGACCGACGCCGTCGGTGCTGCCCTCGCAGAGTACATCGACGCCGACCTGCTGGTCTACGCGACGAGCGTTCCCGGCGTCTACAGTGACGATCCCAACGAAGCCGACGACGCGACCAAGTACGACGACCTTTCGGCGAGTGAATTGGTCGACGTCATCGCCGATCTCGAGATGACCGCCGGCGCGTCCGCACCCGTCGACCTGCTCGCGGCGAAGATCATCGAGCGTTCGGGGATGCGAACGATCGTCCTCGACGGTACCGACCCCGACCGGATCGCCCGTGCGGTTCGTCACGGCGATCACGAGGGAACCGACGTAATCCCGGACGGCGTCGGCGAGGAACCGACTTACTGGGCCGGAGACGAAGACGGACGCGAGTAATGACCGACGACACCATGCCAAGCGACGGAACGGAGACAGCGATTAGCCCGTACACCCTACAGCGCGACGATATCGAAAGCCAACACGCGTTCTGGGCAGATACAGTCGCTGACTGCATCGAATCTCGAGATCCCGACGAACCGATCGTCGTCAAGGGCGGTATCTCACCCTCTGGCGTCCCCCATCTCGGCAACGTCAACGAGATCATGCGTGGCTACTTCGTCGCCGAGGCACTGCGAGAACGCGGCTACGAGGTCCGGCAGGTGTTCACCGCCGACGACCGCGACCCGCTTCGTGGGCTCCCGCGGACCCTCTGTGACCTCGAGGGGAACCTCGTCGATCTGGGCGAGGTCGACGCTGGCGCACTCGGGCGGAACCTGGGTGCTCCATACACCGACATTCCGGACCCGTTCGGCTGCTGTGACTCCTACGGCGACCACTTCTCGAAAATCATCGTCGACAGCGCCGACGCCGTCGACGTCCCGATCGACCTGATCTCGAACACCGAACTCTACGAGAACGGCGAGCTAGAGGACGTGACCCGGTTCGTCCTCGAGCACCGTGACCGCGCCCGCGAGGTCCTCTCCGAGTACCAGGACAAGGTCGACGAGGACTACGTCCCGTTCAACCCGCTTTGCAAAGAGTGTGGGAAGATCACCGAGACGGTGACGAGCGTCGACCTCGAGGGCGACGAGCCGACGGTCGACTACGAGTGTACCGACATGGACGCAGGCGATCAGACGATCGACGGCTGTGGCCACGAGGGGACCGCCACCCTCCGCGAGGGCAAGATGCCCTGGCGGTTCGAGTGGCCAGCCCAGTGGAGAGAACTCGGCGTCGACTTCGAGCCGTTCGGCAAAGACCACGCCGAGGGCTCCTGGCCCAGCGGCGAGGATGTCTCACGAAACGTCTTCGAGACCGAACCACCCGTGCCGATGGTCTACGAGTGGTTCACCCTCGATGGCGAGCCGTTCTCCTCGTCTGCGGGTAACGTCATCCTCGTCTCGGACGTCCTCGAGTTGCTCGAACCCGAAGTGCTGCGGTACTTCTTCGCGAAAGATCCCTCGAGAGCGCGGGACTTCAGCATCGAACGTCTCGATCAGTTGGTCGACGAGTTCGATCGACTCGAGCGGATCTACTTCGACGAGATCGAAGCCGACGAGGACGAGGAGGCCTTCGCCGAACGGGTTTATCCGCTGCTCGTGGACGAACCCCGTAAAGAGCGGATTCGTCTCCCATACACTTTCGCTGCCGTGCTCGGCATGACCGACGATCCCGACCTCCGTGAAGAGATCGCTCGCCGCGAAGGACACATCCCCGAGGATGCACCCGAGTGGGCCGTCGAAGGCGCACTCGCCCGCGTCGGACGCGCACGCAACTGGGCCCGCCGAACGGCAAACGAGTTCGACTACGAACTCAAACGGACCGAGATCCCTGCCCACGACTTCGACGAGGCAACCGAGACGGCACTCGAGGAGTTGGCAGACTTCGTCGCGGCCGACGAAGACGTCGACTCCGAGGAGCTTCAGGGCGAAATCTACGAAACGGCAAAGCGCCACGATGTCGACGTCAGCGAGTTCTTTGCGGCCGGCTATCGCCTGTTTTTCGACGAGGATCAGGGGCCGAAGCTCGGTCCGTTCCTCGCGAAGGTCGACCGGGAGTTCGTCGTCGCTCGACTGCGACGCGAACGGTAAGCAACAAAAGCCATTTGAGAACGCCACCCCTGTGGTAGAACAATGGATTACGGTTTCGTTGCTGCCGTCTCACTGCCCGAACTCTTCGGTTCGGAGCTGTTGACGTGGGCCGTCGTTGGCCTGGCAATCTACTGGGCGGGGATCATCGCACTCAGGAAAGCCGACCTCCTCCCCGAGTTCGTCGGTGCGCAGGGGCCGATACTGACGTTCCATACGACGCGAGGCAGAGAGTTTCTGGACTGGCTTTCCGGCCCGAAGCGGTTCTGGCGGGCCTGGGCGAACGTCGGTATCGGCATCTCGCTGGTCGTGATGGTCACGATGTTCGGATTCCTCCTGCTGGCGGCCGTCAGCGCGCTCTCTGCGCCACAGCCGACGGAAGTTCAGCAGCCACAGAACGTCCTCGTCATTCCAGGGGTCAACGACTTCTTGCCGCTGTCGGCCACGCCAGGGCTCGTCTTCGGACTCCTCGTCGGACTGGTCGTCCACGAGGGCGGGCACGGCCTGCTCTGTCGCGTCGAAGACATCGACATCGAGTCGATGGGAATCGCGATGCTCGCGATCATCCCCTTCGGTGCGTTCGTCGAACCCGACCAGAAAAGCAGCAAGGAAGCCTCGAGAGGCGGCCAGACTCGGATGTTCGCTGCCGGCGTCACGAACAACTTCGCGATCACGCTCGTGGCTTTCGCCTTGCTTTTCGGTCCGATTGCGGGATCGATCGCCGTCGCTCCCGGCGCTGCCGTCGGCGGCGTCGAACCGGGAACGCCCGCAGACGATGCGGGTATCGAACCCAGCGACCGCATCACCGCGGTCGAGGGAGTCTCGATCGACGACAACGAAGAACTCGCCGATCAGATCGAAGCGACCGACACCGACCGAATCACTGTCGAGTTGAACGGCGAACGGCCGGTCGACGTCGACCGATCGTTACTCGTCAGTGCAGCCGTCGACACCGACGCGATCGACCTCGAGCGCGGCGACGTAATCGCCGCGGTCGACGGCCAGGAGGTCGCGACCGAGGGCGAATTGATCGAGGCCGTCGGCGAGGACGACGTTGCGACGCTCGCAGTCGACGCGGGTGACGGCGAACTCGAGCGCGAGGTACCGATCGGTGCACTCGTCGAGGTCGCCGACGGTGGACCGCTGGACGACGCCGGCGCGCCGACCGGCCAACTCATCATCACGGCGTTCGACGGGGAGCGAGTTCACTCGGAAGCCGAACTGAACGATCGGCTCGCGACGACCGATCCCGGTGACGAGGCTTCGATAGCGGGCTATCTCGAGGGTGACCGCGTCGAGTACGACGTGACGCTCGGTGATCGGAGTCAGGTGACCGGTGGTGGCACTGTCGGCTTCCACGCTGCCCAGGGCGTCTCGGGTTTCTCGGCGGAGCCACTCGGCGTCCAGTTGTATCCGGCCGAGGAGTATCTGGCGGTGCTCGGTGGTGACGGTGAGAGTAGCTTCGGTGCGTTCGCCGACAGCTTCCTCGGCAAGATCGGTATCGCCATACTGTTGCCGATTATCGGAGTCTTCGGCACGCTTCCGTTCAACTTCGCGGGCTTTACGAGCGGTATCGAGAACTTCTACCAGGTCCAGGGGTCGTTCGCCGCTGTCGGCGATTCGACGGTGTTCGTCCTCGCTAATCTGTTGTTCTGGACCGGCTGGATCAACGTCCAGCTTGGCTTTTTCAACTGTATTCCGGCGTTCCCGCTGGATGGCGGTCACATCCTCCGGACCAGCACGGAGGCAGTCGTTTCGCGGCTTCCGATCGAGGGTACCCGCCGGATGGTCCGGCTGGTGACGACCTCTGTTGGACTCACTATGTTGTTCAGTTTCCTCGCAATGCTGTTTGCACCCCCACTGCTCGCTGGCTAAGCACTCGTCCCGGCCTGGATTCGTCTGCAACTCCACCCGGCCGACAGCCGGCAGCGCCGACCGGCGTAGCGCTTTCAGCTCTCCCTACTCGGCAGGACGAACGTGTAATCGCTCGGTACCGGGACGGCGACGACGGAGGCGGCCGGCTAACTAAGAGACGAGAGAGACGTATCTAGGCGAGCGAATGTCCGCTGCCAATCCAACGACGGTCGGCGTCCTGACGGAGGCGTTTCTCTACGAGTGGCAGGTCCGCGCGATAGAGCGATTGCGCGAGCAGCCAGGGGTCGAACTCTCGCTGGTCGTCCAAAACGCCGCCAATACCGACGACGAGGACGAGTCGTGGAACTCGAAAGACCGGCTCACGCTCGCGGACGTCCGCGAGTTCGTCGGCGTCTCCCGGAAGGAACGCGCCTGGACGTTCGTCCTCGCGGAGCGAACCCTCGGCAGACTGCTCGGCGACGAACAGCCACTGTGGCACCGCCATTCGGTCGAGAACGTCGACGCGCTCGCCGACATCGACCGGATCGAGTGTACGCCCGTGACCGCCGACGGCTGGAACGAACTTCCCGACGACGCCGTCGACGAACTCGCCGAGCGGTGTGACATCGTCGTTCGCTTCGGCTTCGGCCTCGTTCGTGGTGACGTCCTAACTGCCCCGGAACACGGCGTCGTCAGTTTCCATCCTGCGGACATCCGCGAGTATCGCGGACTTGGGCCGCCGGCGATCTTCCACGACGGGCAGGCTCGAGCCGGCTCGACGCTCCAGCGGCTAGACGAGTCGATCGACGGCGGCGAAATCGTCGCCTACGAGGAGGTGTCACTCGAGGACTGTTACACGCTCTGGGACGTGTTCGACCGCCTCGCGACGGTTCAGATCCGACTCCTGGCCGAGGGAGTCGGCAGATTCGAGGAGCCGACGTTCGAACCCGAGTCAGTCCCGGACCACCGCCTCGGTGACTTCTACTACCGCAAACAACGACGGTCACTGCCGTTCGCGACGCGGGTCCTCGCGAAGAACGTCGCGGGACGGGTTCGGAAGCGACTCGAGCGACACGAAACGGCGGGCGAGCGACCCAGTCCGGATAGTCGGCCGGAGACGGAGCCGCGAATCGACGCGAGGGAGTGACGGCGACTGCTCGGCGAGAATCGCTTGCCGTCGGATGTGGTGTGTCTTTCGGTTGCACGTCGGGTCAGCGGACCGAATCACTCCTCGCGGTCGATCCCGTGACGGGCGTAGAACTCCGCTGGCGTGTCGTCGATCCGTTCGAACTCGGTATCGAAGTAGTGTTCGTGGTGGCGAACGACCTGTTCGACGACCCACCTGCTGAACTCCTCGTCGAACAGCCACTCGTTTTCACGTTCCGGAATCTCGAAACGGTCGTCGGTGGAGAACGCCGCGTACACGTGAAAGAAGCCGAGGATGACGTCGGCAAAGTCGCGTCCTTTCTCCGCGCTCTCTTCCCGTCTCTCCTCGAGTTCCGTGCGTCCGTCATCGGTGAGTTCGAAGTACTTCCGGTCGGGTTCGTCCTCGCGTTCGATTCGTTCAGCCCACTCTTTCTCTTCGAACTTATAGAGGATCGGATAGACCGATCCGTAGGATGGTTCCCAGTGACCGCCGCTGATGTCTTTGATTTCCTTGAGAATCTCGTACCCGTACCGCGGCCGCTCCTCGAGTAACTCGAGCACGAGATAGGCGATGAGTCCTTTCGGCGGCCCACTTTTCCGCATGTGATCCGTGATTGAAACGGGCGTACATAAAGGGTTTCGGTCACCAGCAACCTGTCTTCCGGCTCCCTCCGAATACTGGCTGTTGAAAACGAAGCAGTTCCTTCTTGTCGGTCGCCTCCTAATCACCGACTATGGAACGACGGACACCACCGCGTACGAAAGAAGGATGGTACGTTCTGCACGACTTCCGGACGGTCGACTGGGACGCCTGGCGGGACGCTCCCGACCACGTCCGCGAACGCGCACTCGAAGACGGAGCGGCGTTTCTCGCCGACTGCGAGTCCGTTGCCGACGCCGAGGACGGCGACTCCGCAACCTTCGCCATGCTCGGTCACGAAGCGGACCTGCTTTTCATGCACATTCGGCCGACGATGGCCGACGTCGAGCGGCTCGGCCGCCAGTTCGATGGGACGGCGTTCGCCGAGTTCACCGAACGCACCGACTCCTACGTCTCGGTCGCCGAAGTATCGGACTACGTGACCGAGGCCTACTTCGAGGAAGACGAGGAAGTCGAGAGTACGGGCCTCTCGCGGTATCTCGAGCAGAAGCTCTACCCGAAGATTCCCGACGCCGAGTACGTCAACTTCTACCCGATGGAGAAGCGACGCGATCCGGAGTTCAACTGGTACGACCTGCCGTTCGAGAAACGCTCGGAGCACATGGGCTCTCACGGCGACATCGGCCGCAGCTACGGTGGGAAAGTCAGCCAGATCACCGCCGGGAGTATCGGCTTCGACGACTACGAGTGGAGCGTCTCGCTGTTTGCGGACGATCCAGCACACATCAAACACCTTCTCGCCGAGATGCGGTTCGATCCCTCAACCTCGAAGTACGCCGAGTTCGGCCGGTTCTACGTCGGTCGACGGTTCGAACCACACGATCTAGACGCCTACATGGCCGGCGAGGCAGTCCCTGTCGAAGCGGACGACGCAGATGCAGATGCAGATGCAGACGCCGACGCCGGCGAGAGCAGTCACCCCCACGGCGAGGGCCGTCCAGACAGTTCGGACGACGACGCTGGTGGACCACCCAGTAGTACCCACGCCGAGGACGTCCGCGACGAACTCGAGGAGCAGGGCGTCTACGCAGGTCAGCCACACGGCGAGGACGTCCACGCTGTCGTGCTCTACTCGGACGCCGACCCCGACGAGCTATTCGAGGAGGTCGACGGTCTCAGGACGAACTTCGACCACTACGACACCCACGTGAAGACGGCAGTGTACGAATCCGAAATCAGCGACGAGGACGCCGAGACCGCAGTCGTCAGTCTCTGGGAGACCGAGAGTGCCGCGGACACAGCTGCTGGGTTCCTCGCCGACCTCCCCGATGTCGTCCGTCAGGCCGGCGACGAAGGGGCGCCTGCTGGCGCCGATGGCGAGCGGGGCGACAGCCCCGCGAGCGACGACTCTTGGGGAACGATGGGGATGTTCTATACCGTCGAACCAGACCACCGAGCGGACTTCGTCGATACCTTTGGCGACGTCACCGGCATCCTCGCGGACATGGACGGCCACCGCAAGACCGACCTGTTGGTCAATCGGGAAGACGAAAACGACATGTTCATCGCCAGCCGCTGGGACTCCCGCGAGGACGCTATGGCGTTCTTCCGTAGCGACGCCTTCTCCGAGACGGTCGACTACGGTCGTGACATCCTCGCCGACCGACCGCGACACGTCTTCCTGGCCTGAAGACGCTCACTTTCCTCGAGGCCTCGCTCTCTCCGGCCCGATCAGAACCGCTTTGTGGCCGCGCCGCCGCGAACAGAACCGCCCCGAGACGGTTTGCTGCCGGACGGTTTTCTGTCGTCACTTATCACCGATCGTCAGAACTGGGTCGGCGATCGGCGGTACTAGTGGCGGGCAAAGCCTGAACTGATGGGTCGAATCTGGCGGTGTGGCTCGATTCGACCCGTCAGTCGACGGTTGGGACGGTACTAGTGCTTTGGCAAGCCTGAACGGATGAGTGAAACCGAATGCAGTCGTCTGGTTTCACCCATCAGCCGACGCTTGGTGGAGTACTAGTACTATCCCAAGTGTGGACCGACTGGTTGAGAGTTGGCCCAAACCGATCACGACTTTCGATCAGGAGTAGAGCGTACTAGTCAGAGTAGACTTGGGGCACTACTAGTTCAGCACCTGCTTAGCTGGTGTTCGGCCATTGAGCGCTTGATTTGGTCGGTCGTGGTTATAGTGGTGTCTGAAGCGTCTTGCGCTGGCTGGATTGCCCCGCCAGGAAGACTGAAAGCGGTAGATCCGCATTGAGACAGTCTAATAGTATTTAACTAGGCTATCCTCCCCACAACCCTCAGTAATAGTACGCTCTTCGGAAGCAGATTGTTGGTCGAACAGAGCTGGCGCTGTGAAAGCGTAGCGGGCAAGGGTGATGCGTCAGCATCACCCGACTATGTTCCCAGTTGAAGTGTTTCGCTCAGAGGCGAGCGCCGCGAACCTGCTGTAATGAATGACGGAAGTTATGGGCATGGACTGAGATGGGCGAGTATTGGGAGGCGACCGGCGAGGCGATCTCGGTCGTCATCTGAGTGAGGAGGAATTGGATCGTCTGCTGGACGAAGAAGACGATCCAAAGATCATCAAGCGGTTCTCCTTTGTCAAACGCCTCTACAAGGGCGCAACGTACGAGGAAACAGCCGATGACGTTGGCAAATCTGCGTCGACTGGAAGTCGCTGGGAACGTCGGTGGAACGATGGCGGACTTGGGCAGTTGACACCGAACTTCGGGGGCGGCAGACCCCTGAAGCTCGGTGACGAGGAACAAGAGCGTCTGTTAAGACTTCTCCGGGAGGGACAGCCCTGGAAAGCACAGGAGAAAGGTCTTCTCTGAGTAGCCACTCTTCGGACAGTCGCCTCGAGAACCGATCTAATTTACTCTCAACTGGTTCTCGTCTATCGCGCGTCTCTTCTGATAGATACTCAATTTTGACAGGGTCACCGTCGTTTTGGTCGAAACAAGTCAGTCATCGAGTGGCTCGCGGTGTATAGAAGCGGACCTGAGTGCCGATTGTGGGATGAAGTTAGCAAACGTTGCAATGGGTCTTGTTCGTACCTGATACTACCTGATATTATTTATAATTGTGATGAATATCCCTATAAATATCATAGCTGCACCAACATATATCACTATTGGTGTCCATGGTTGCTGGTTAAATCCAAAAACTGGAAGTATATATCTTGGAGTCACCATTAGCACAACACCTAATATTAAAAACACTCCTTCTGGGTAATTAAAATTGATTTTTGACATACTCAATTATATTCTAATCTATACTTTTCAGGATTCTATTTATGTTCTTCGCTCTTCGGAAGCAGATTGTTGGTCGAACAGAGCTGGCGCTGTGAAAGCGTAGCGGGCAAGGGTGATGCGTCAGCACCACCCGACTATGTTCCCAGTTGAAGTGTTTCGCTCAGAGGCGAGCGCCGCGAACCTGCTGGAGCAGGTTCGCTGGCGCGAGGGCCTCCAGTGCCCGCGCTGCCAGTCTGAATCGGTGATCAAGTACGGCAGCTATCGAGAGTATCAGCGGTATCGCTGTAAAAATTGTGGACGCACGTTCAACGACAAGACCGGCACGATCTTCGCGCACGCGAAGATCGGCCTTGACAAGCTGTTGTTCGCGTTCTACTCGTTGCTCCGATTCAACACGAGTATCCGCCAGTTAGACGCTGAAATCGACGTCTCCTACCGATCGCTTCACCGGCGCGTCGAGCGTTTCGCCAGAACGCTCGACGCGCCTCAGCTCGATCTCGTTGGCCCCGTCGAGATCGATGAGTTCTACGTTTCTGCCGGAAAGAAAGGCCGCGAGCGCGACCAGGAGTCGCGCTCGCGTGGTCTCTCGAAACGTGGCAGAGGAAACTACGACGAAGACAAGCCACCTGTGTTTGTCCTCGTTGATCGCGGTAGCGATCAGCGATACGTCATCCCGTCGAAATCCGCCGACGAATCGGCTGTGCGACTCCTCCTCGATTCCCACGAGGAGGAGTCGCTGACAGTCTATACCGACGGCTTTCGTGCCTACGACCCGTTAGAGACGGACGAAACGTACCAGCGAGAAGCGGTTATTCACGGCGAGGGAGAGTACGTTGATGGAGATGTACACGTGAATACGTGCGAGAGCCACGCGTCGCTGGCGCGACGGTGGCTCTCGCCGCATCGAGGTATCTCGAAGGACAAACTCACCACGTATCTCAGACTCTTCGAATTTCGTCGGAAAATCCTACGCAAACCCGGTCGAAAAGCCCTGAAAGACATCGTTCGAACTGTTCTCTGACTCACCAACAATGTCCTTCACAAGAGCGAACTCGGGAAGTGGACTTCACCGTCTACATCTATATCCGTTTCAATACCAGTCATTGACAGTTAGACGTTGAAGTACCGTCCCTTCCAAGAAAGTCTATCGGCGCATCCAATGTTTCCTGTGGTCACTGGACACGGGACACGCCTCGGTCACAACTCGAAAGTGCCGGCCGAGATCAACGAACTGTACATGAAATCTGGGAAAAGGCCGCAAGCGCGACGGTCGGTCGCGCTCGCGTGGTCTGACGCGCGAGCGAGAAACAGATGTCAGGACAAGACACTCGCAGTTATTCTGGCTGATCGCGGCACCGGCGAGCACTACGTACTGCCAGCGAAAGCACCGACGAATCGACAATTCGACTCCGACTTGCCGTCTCTCCAAGTGTTCCAGTTCTGCTGCCACATCTATCGAAAACCAGACAAATAAACACTGAAAATAACTCTCGAAATTGCATGATTCACTAACAATCTACGCAACAAGAGCGAACATAGAATTCACCTATTTCATTGCTCACGTACCAGCCCGAGCACCTGGACCGACGGCAGCGACCAGCCGTACGTGACCGCCGCAAGTCGCGTTCCGACCGTCACCGCTGCACACGCGGCCGGCGCGAAAGCCTCCGCGCCGCCACCGACCGCCGTCAGCAGCCAGTAGCTAGTCCCGCCGAGTACCGCACAGCTCGCGTAGAAGTCGTCGAACAGGATGAACGGCGACCGATCGAGCAGGATGTCCGCCACTGCGCCACCGCCGGCCGCGTTGATCGTCGCGATCGCGACGACGCCAAAACTCGAGAGGCCGGCCTCGGTCGCGACGATCGCACCGGTCGTCGCGAACGCGGCGAGTCCGACGGCGTCCGAAATCTGCGTGATCGGGTGTTCGTCCGGCGACTCGAGGACGGCGGTTATCCCGATAGCCAGCGCGACGCCGATCATTCCGAGTGCGATCTCGTCCAGCGCCCGGAGCGCCAGCGGGACGCGGTTGACCAGCAGGTCCCGCGTCATCCCGCCGGCAAACGCCGTCGCGAGTCCGACGACGGTTACCCCGAACAGGTCGAACCGCTCGCGGATCGCCTTGGCTGCACCGACCAGCGCGAACGCGACCAGGCCGATCGTGTTCATGACGGCGAACGGGTCGTCGAACAGCGTCTCGAGCACCTCGAAAATCACTACTGTCGGCCACGGGAGT
This sequence comes from Natronobacterium gregoryi SP2, assembly GCF_000230715.2. Lineage (GTDB taxonomy): Archaea > Halobacteriota > Halobacteria > Halobacteriales > Natrialbaceae > Natronobacterium > Natronobacterium gregoryi. Next base: position 2,350,032 of record NC_019792.1, on the reverse strand, counting down.
CGATGTAATGAACGCGACGTTTCCCTGCGGGCAGTTCACGTCATCCGAGGAGGGATCTCACCACGGCCTCGAGGACGGCGAGGACGAGGAGGGTGCCGATGAAGAAGGGTGCGAATCCGAGGCCGAACAGGGCGAGCGGGTCCGTTTCGCCGCCGACGCGGAGGAATAGAAAGAACAGGAGCGTGCTGATGGCTGTAAAGCCGATCATCGGGACGACGTAACCGAACCGGGCAAACAGGAAGAACGGAATTGCTGCATAGATTGCTATCGTTCCACCGGCGAAGACGAGAAGCCACGCAAACTGCATCGGTTCGGCTACCGGGTCCAGCACGAAGTGATAAAACGCCAGCCGTACGCCAGCCCACAGCCCGACGGTAGCAAGACCGTATCCTGCCGCCCCGACGACAGCCACCGCGACGGCTGACCCGTCCCACCGCGAGGCGGTGTACGCGAAAAGAACGACGACGAGAACGCTGAGACTGCCTGCGATGAGCCAGGTCAGCGGATCGCTTCCGACGACCGGTTCGGGGATGCCGGGCATACACTATCGGAGTAATATATCGGTAAAAAGTGTTCTGGAGCTATAAGTTTCGGCTCGGTGTGGCCCTCGAGTGCAGCGCTGCTCGCTCAGTCGGGACCGATCAGGATGCGCCGTCGCCCTCGTCGAACTGGTCTTCGGGCACGATTCCGACTACCTCCTCGATCTCGAGGGCCTCGAGCAACGCGGCCGGGGTCCCGTCGACGAGGACGAGACTGCGCTCGGGTGCAGCGTCGACGACGGTCACGTCGTCTGTCTCCTCGATCTGGGATTCGACCGCTTCGATCGCCGCTTCGACGAGTTCGAGTTGGCTCTCCTCCAGTTGTTCCTGGGCCTCGGGTTCGTCGATCTCCGCCTCTTCGACCCGTTCGACGATCTCTTCTTGCAACTCGGCGAACTCGTCTCTGTCGACGCCAACCGAGAGGGCGACGGTGTACTCGTCGCCTGCGCCCGTCTCGTCGTTCGCAGCGGCTTGGCCGGTCAGTGCGAGTGCGACACCGGTGCCGGCGAGTTGCAGCACTCGACGGCGGGGTAGGGTCGTCATTCAGGATTTCGACCCCGACGAACAGTATGGTTCTTTGCTTTCTGCTGCAAGTAATTCCCGCCAACCTACTCCTCGGCGATCCGGCTCCCGCCCGGCGGCATGAAGTGTTGGATGCGATCTGGGCTCGCGATTTTGCGGACGAACGTCTCGTCTTCGAACTGCTCGCGGAACTCCCGGTACAGCCGTTTCGCCGCGTCGGCCTGGGCGTACCGGCCGGGATCGAGTTCGATCGTGGTCTCGGCTTGTCCCTCGATGGCCGACGGCGGGCCGCCGATTACGCGGGTGTAGGGTTCACACTGGATGCCGACGGCGACACCGACGGGCGTGTCGTCGTAGTAGGTGCGGTCGCCACGGATCGCGAACCCGCCTTTCTCGAGGTACTCGCCGCTCTCGGGGGTTTTGGTGACCTGGTCGGAGTCGACGGCGTAGACGTCGCCCGCGTAACGGCCGTCCTTCCAGACGGAGGAGTAGGAGACGGCGAACTGGGCTGCTTCCTCGATGCTCGTCTGCGGGAGGTCGATGTCGTGCGAGGAGGCCTCGCTGGGGTCGGTCGCCTTGAGTACGGTGACGGGGCCGCCGTGAGCCTGTGTGTGGAAGACCTTGTCGCCTGGCTCGAGGTATTTTTTCACTAACTCCTCGTTCTGGTCGGCGTTGCGACCGCCGATAACGAGGTAGTCGTCGCTGGTGTAGAACCAGCGAAAGCGGTCGTACCAGGGTTCGTTCTCACGGATGGGGACCGACGGCATCGAGAGCCAATCTTTGCTGTCGGCCTCGTCGATTTCGTCGTCGTCGCCGTCGTCTTCGTCGTCGACTTCCCACTGGTCGCGGCGGCGTTTGGCTTCTTCGAGGTCCTCACGAGTGTCTTCGATAGCAGCCAGCGCGCCTTCTTTTTTCCCTTCGATGTCCTTGGCTTCTTTGTAGAGTCGATCGGCGTTCTGTTCGACGCCGTCGTGAACGGCCAACTCGACGTGCTCGCCGTCGAGGGTGACCGTCACGGTGCCCTCGCTGCCGTCTACGTCGACGACCGCTTTTGCGGCCTCGATGCCGCGCTCTTTCCCTTCTTCGAACCGTTCTTCGATTTCGTCCCAGGGTCGATCCTGCTCGCGGGCCTCACGGACCGTCGAAAGCACCTCGTCGACCAGTCCGTACTCGGCGTACAGCAACTCGGCCTTTTCCCGGAGTTGCTCTGCCTGCTGCTCGAACCCCTCAATCGCTCCTTCCTGTTGCTCGATGATCCGTTCGTATTTGGCAATCTCCTCCTCGAAGTCCGGCCGCTGCTCGGTCGGATCGGAGTCGTCCTCTTCTTCGAGTTCGAGTCGGAAGAAGTAGTCGTCGAGCACCGCGAGAAACGAGTCGTACGCTTCGGCCGCAAGCCCCTCGGCTTCGTGTTCCTCGAGTGGGAAGGGAGTGACGTCGACGACGCGGTCGGCGTCGTCCTCCTCGTCTCCGCTCTCGAAGTAGAGGCGCGGGTCGAAGTTGCAGTTACGGACGTCGATCGTGAGTCGCTCGATCGCGTCGTAGAGCCGATCGTAGACGGCTTCGTCGGCGTCGGCGATGTCCATTGCCTTCTCGACGCCGGCGCGGGTACAGATCTCTTCGGCGTAGAGACCGCCGAAGTTCAACTGCGTCGCGAGGGTGCGGACGACGTCCGTGTCGGAGTCGTCCATCTCTCGATAGAAGGCCTCCCGGGAGACGGTGAGGGGATTCGTCCGGGTGTCAGGAAACTCGTAGCGCGAACCGGGGACGACGGTTCGAGATTTCAACCTGACAGTCTCGAGGCAGTCGATGACCTCGTACTCGCCGTCGGTGACGGCGACGTTGCCCTGGCCGAACAGTTCGACGATGATCCGGGTCGTTCCGTCGTCGCGCTCGAAGATGAACTCGAGAATGCGGTCGAATTCGTACTGTTCGACGTCGACGAAGTCCGCTCCCGAGAGTCGGTTGCGAAGCATCATCGCGAACTGCGGCGGTCGTCCAGGAGCGTCCGGGACGCGTTCTGGCGCGACCGTGTGGGCGCGTTTGACCTCGCCGACCTCGAGGATGAGTTCGACCCGTCCACGATCGAAGTCCCGCATCTTCAGCCGGACGAGGTCGTCGCCGTAGAGGTAGGCCTTGTCGACCTTCGCTCCCTCGTAGGTTCCAAATTCCTCGACGAGGGCAGCGAGATCGACGCTCGTGAACTCCCGCTTTGCATCCATACCCCAAACTGCCCGGTCCGGTCAAAAAGACGTGTCGCTCCGTGCCCGTTCCGCCCGATCGCCTTCAGAAAGTCTAATCCGGATCGCCCCGTTCCGATCCGATATGAACGCCGTGGCTACCGTTCACGAGCGGGGAAACGCCGTTACACGCCGGTATCGAACCGACGCGGGCCAAGAAGGGGGTCGCCGCCAGCCATGAGTGCTCCCGAACGCCAGCGGTCCTGGTCGGACGTCCGCCGCATTCCGTCTTTCTTCGACCGCCTCGAGGAAGTGGGTGGACTCCCTGTTCTGGACGTGGTAGCGGATCTCACCGAAGATGCGGGACTCGAGGTGCCAACCGGCGGAGTGATCTACCACGACCGCGGTATCCAGGTTCCTGGACACGACGCCACGTTCGTCCACGAGCCGACGGGATCGCGCGGCCGGCCTGCGTTTAGCATCGAGGTCGACACGGTTGGCCCCCGAAACGCGTGGGCGGTATTCGACAGGACGGTCTCCTGGGACGTCTACCTGCTGTGGACCGAAGGACTGGCGGCAGTCGCCTGGATGAGCGACGAGGAGTACCGCATCGACGAGTCGGAGTTTTTCGACGCGAAAGAAGCCGCGCTCGCGGGCGGCCGGTTCTCCTTTGGCGTCTTTCTCTACGGCGACGAGGAGTGGCAGGACCGAGCCCAGCGACTCGCGGCGACGACGTCGCCAGCCTATCTGCGAAGCGACGACGGGTCGGCGATGTTTCCATCGACGCAGTCGGAGTTCTACCAGTACGTCGACTCGACGCCGACCGAGTTCCGGACCAGCGGCAACGCAGACTCGTATCTCGGGCTGCTCGAACTCGAGTTGACGATCGACTGATATCGTTTCCGTGACTTGGGACACTGTAAGCGGGACCGTCTCTCGGTCGACTGTCACGTTTGCCGGCACTCGTCACTGCCGCGATTACAATGTCTCTTCGACATTGAGTTTCAATAGCATGCTAATCGGAAATTCCGTGGACATGCATGGTGGTCTGGGGGCAAAAATTAACTGTGTACGAGGTCACATTCGTACGATGACGAATAACTCACAGACACAGCAGTTCAGTGTTTCGGCGACCAGCGAAAGCGAGACGAAAACGACGGTCTCGGCACGGGATTTCGAGTTCGTCGTCGACGAACCGGCGGCGCTCGGTGGAACCGACGACGGGCCGAACCCGGTCGAGTACGTGCTCGGCTCGCTGGCGGGCTGTCTCAACGTCGTCGCCCACGTTGTCGCCGACGAGTACGACTTCGAACTACACGACATCGAGATCGACCTCGAGGGAGAGCTCGACCCCGCCAAATTCATGGGGAAACGTGACGACGTTCGCGCCGGCTACCAGGAGATCACTGCGACGATTACGGTCGACGCCGACGCCGACGAGGCAACCCTCGAGGAGTGGCTGGCGGCGGTCGAAGAACGCTGTCCAGTCAGTGACAACGTCCAGAACGAGACGCCACTGACCGTCGCGCTCGAGCACTGATACGGTTTGCTGTCGGTCAGTTCCGGTGTGACCGCGCGCTCTTGCAGTCGCGCCGGGACATCGGGACAGCAGTCCGTATGAGTCCGTCAACTTCTCTCTTTTTGAATCGAGAGACGTCGTCTGCGACACGGCCACGGACAGCCGGCCTGCGTTGCTCACTCGCTCTCGAGTCGGTCCTGCCACGTCTGCACTTTCGAGAGTAACTCGGCGGGAGTGGTTTCGGCCACGTCGATCGACTCGAGGTCGTCGATTACCGTCCGCATCTCCGCGTCGAGCGTCTCTGCGTTGCCGTCCGGCTCACCGCCGTCGGCGCTTGCTTCCCCACGGAACTGGCCACTCGAGAGGTCGAACACCGTCTGTACCGACTCGCTCGAGTTGCCACCCTTGGCCTCGATGGCTTTCTCCTCGCGCAGACGCTCGAGAACGTCTCTGGCCCGATCGACGACGGGGCCGGGAACGCCCGCGAGATCGGCGACGTGGATGCCGTAGGATCGATCGGTGGGGCCGTCGCGGATGGTTCGCAGAAAGGTGACGTCGCCGTTCCGTTCGTCCGCTGCGACGTGAACGTTTGCGACGCGGGGGAGTTCCTCGGCGAGCCCGGTCAGCTCGTGGTAGTGAGTCGCAAAGAGGGTCTTGGCCTGAACCTCGTTGTGCAAGTACTCCGTCGCGGCCCAGGCGATCGAGATGCCGTCGTAGGTCGCGGTGCCACGGCCCACCTCGTCGAGGATGACCAGTGAGTCTTCCGTCGCGGTGTGGAGGATGTTCGAGAGTTCGCTCATCTCGACCATGAACGTCGAACGGCCCTGTGCCAACTCGTCCAGTGCGCCGACGCGAGTGAAGATGCCGTCGACCAGTCCGATCCCGGCGTCTTTCGCTGGGACGAAACTCCCGATCTGGGCCAGCAGGACGATACACGCCACTTGGCGCATGTACGTCGACTTCCCGGACATGTTGGGCCCCGTCACCACGAGAAAGCCTCGATTCTCGTCCATCACGACGTCGTTCGGGACGAACTCCGTCGTCTGCTCGACGACCGGATGTCGACCCTGGTCGATCTCGAGGTGACCACCACGGTGCAGTTCCGGCTGGACCCAGCGGTTCTCGGCGGCGTGAGTCGCCAAGCTCGCCAGCGCGTCGACAGTGGCAAGCGCCCGGCCGACGTTCTGCAAGAGTTCCGCGCGGTCGGCCACCTCCTCTCGCAGTTGCTCGAAGAGTTCGTACTCGAGGTCACCACGACGTTCCTCGAGTCGCAGGATTTCGCGTTCTTTCTCCTCGAGTTCGTCGGTCGTGAACCGCTTCGAATTCTTGAGCGTCTTGATCTCCTCGTAGTGGTCTGGGACGCCGCCGGCAGCGGACTTGCCAACCTGGATGTAGTAGCCGTCGGTCTTGTTCCGGTCGACGGTGACGTGCGAGAGCCCGTGTGCGGACTTCTCGCGGTCGGCGAGGGTGTCGAGCCACTCCTTGATCTCCTCGTGGCGTTCGATCACTTCGTCGAGTTCGTCGTCGTACCCCATCTGGAAGAGCCCGCCCTGGGTGACCGTCGACGGCGGCTCCTCGGCGAGGGCGTCTTCGAGCGTCCGCTCGAGGGTGCCAGCGGCCTCGCGGTCCGGCCTGGTCACGATCTCGGCGAGTGGCGAGTCGGCCAGGTCGGGGCTGGACTCGACCGTCTCCGCAAGCGTCGGCAAGACGCCGAGCGTGTCTCGCACCGACAGCAGGTCACGGGCGTCCGCACTGCCGTGTGTCGCCTTCGAGGCCAGCCGCGCCAGGTCGTAGGCCTCGCCCAGTCGATCCTGCAGTTCGTCTCGAGCGAGCGCGGCCGACGAGAGGACGGCGACCGACTCCTGACGGTGCTCGAGGACCTCGAGCGACCGCCGCGGGCGACAGAGCCACTCCTTCAGCAGCCGTCGCCCCGCGCTCGTCTCGGTGTGGTCGATCGTCTCGAACAGCGATCCCTCGCTGTCCCCTTGCATCGTCTCGGTCAACTCGAGGTTGCGCTGAGTCGTCGCGTCCAGTGTGACGTGGTCGTCGCCGTGGTGGGCCTGGATGCGGGTCATCGAGGCGAGCACCCCTGCCCCGGTTTCGGCGACGTAGTCGAGGACGGCACCGGCCGCTGCGATCGCGGCGTCGTCGACCGAGAGCCGATCGATCGTCTCCCGGCCGAACTGGTCGCCGACGTCGTGGCTCGCACGTTTCGGCGCGAACGCCTCCGTCTCGTGGAGTGTGAGCGTGGCGTCGAGTCGCTCTCTGATCGTCCCCAGCAGATCGTCGTCGGTTCGCGCTTCCGGGCCGGGCAGCACCTCGACGGGGCCGAACCGGTAGAGCTCCGTCAGTGCCTCGTCGCCGTCGTCGGCTTCCGCGACGAGGAAGCGTCCAGTGGTTACGTCGGCGAACGCGAGGCCGTAGCCGTCGTCGCCCGTCGCCGCACCGTCGACCACCGCCGCGAGGTACTGGGCATCGGCGTCGGTCGTCTCGAGCAGAGTTCCGGGCGTCACCACGCGGACGACCTCGCGGGCGTGGCCGGAGTCGGTCTCGTACTGGTCGGCGACGGCGACCCGGTAGCCGCGCTCGACAAGCGCCTTCAGGTACGGTGTGAGGTCGTCGACCGGGACGCCGGCCATCGGGTACGACGAGCCGTGTGAGGATTTCTGGGACACCTTCAGGTCGAGTTCGGCCGCGACGGTTTCGGCGTCCTCGGCGAAAAACTCGTAGAAGTCGCCACACTGCATCGCCAGCAACTCCGCGTCCGTCTCCTCTTTCAGCGAGAAAAACTCCCCGACGATCCCCGTCACCTCTGTCATACGCGATGCCTGGCGTTCCACCGCAAAAACCCTGCGGGATCCGCGGCGAACGTGGTCGGTTCCGGTCGGGGTACTATTACGCCGGGCGTCGTATCTCGGCAGAAGACGATGGCCGCCTCTCGAGATCACCGCGTGCTCGTCCCTGTCGACGTCCTCGGCGGCGAAGGCGTCCCACAGTCGGTCGTCGACGCGTTCGCGTCGGTGCCGGTCACGCTGCTTGCCTACCGGACGATCCCGGACCAGCTCGGCACCGACCAGGCGCGCGACCAGTACGGCGACCGAGTTCGCTCCGAACTCGAGGCGCTTCGAGCAGTCTTCGAGGACGCCGGCTGCGAGGACGTTTCAACGCGGCTCGTGTTCACCCACGATCGGCTGCAGACGTTCGAACGCGTCGCACTCGCCGAGGACTGTGACGCCGTGTTACTGCTCAACCCCGCCGCGAAACTCGAGTCCGTGCTCGTCGCCGTCCGCAGTGACGTCAACCTCGAGTACATCGCCGGATTCCTCGGAACGCTGGTGGCAGTCACCGACCTCGAGGTGACGTTCTTCCGGGTGGTCGCGGACGAAAGCGACCGAGAGGGTGCGACGGACCTCCTCGAAACGGCCGCAGCGAAACTCACAGCCACGGGCGTCGACCGCGACCGGATCGCCGTCTCGGTCGTCGTCGACGGCTCGCCGACCCGGGAAATCCTCAGGGCCGCCGACGACCACGACCTGTTGGTCGTCGGCGAGAGTCGACCGTCGATCCGTCGGTTTATCTTCCGGGACCGAGCGAAGACGCTGGCGAGAGGGACGGTCGATCCGGTCGTCGTGATCCGTGGAGAGTACCTCGAGCACGGCACGGACGACGCGGCCGACGCCGTCGAGATCGACGGCGATTCCGGCCCACACGACACACGCAACGCCGAACGGAGCGATGGTTCGACAACCGAGGAAACGAGTGACGACGAACCTCGATGACTCGAGTCTGGCTGTCGGCTCCGAATCACCAGAGTTACCGTGTGTGGTTCGTCGGACAGTTTGATGCTATTATGTAGGTCGTATAAAATGAAACAGTCATGTTCGGTCTCCTCTCGAGTCTCGTCGCGTCCGCACTGGTCGTGCTGGGCGTGATTTTCGTCCACGAGTGCGGACACTACGCGGCCGGCCGGTGGGTCGTCGGCGTCCCCGCGTCGGACATCAGAATCGTGATGGGGGACGTGCCACAGCACGTCGCGCTCCGTGATGGGGACGAATGGATCAGCCCAGAGCAGTTCGACCGCTACGAGAAGCGGTATCGGGAGTACGACCCCGACTACCGGCACCTCGAGTTGTACGTCGGTGCCGGTGAACTCGTCCAGACCGTCGGCGTCGTCAGCGTCGCGGCGGTGCTTCTCCGGGCCGGGTTCGACGGCGTAGCCGCGTCAGTAATCGTGATATCGCTCCTGATGACCGGCTTCTACCTCGTCTTCGACGTGGTCACCACCGTATACAGCGGCCATCCAGCAGGGGACTACTCGGCGCTCTGGGCGGCATCGCCGCCGGCCGCGGTAGCAGTACTGGTTGGGTTCTTGCTCCCCCACGTCGGGCTCTATCTCTGGATTTGATCCGAGTCGCCTCGCTCGAGAGGCTGGATCAGTCGTCGCTCTCGAGATGTCTCACCACTAGTACCGGGCCGACCGACTCGGCGGCGACGCGTTCGGCTTCGTCACCGAAGACCAGCGTCCGCAGCGACGGCGCTCGCTCGCCCATGACGATGGCGTCGTGGTCGGCAGCCGCGTCGACGAGCGCCTCGAGCGGCGGCTCGTCGACCGCGAGGTCGGTCCGGACGTGGAGTCTCTCGTCGAACAGTTTCACGGCAGTCGCCTCGAGCAGTTGCTCACCGGAACGTTCGTCGTCGGTCGCCAGAAACAGCGTGACGCCGATGTCGCGGTCGCCGACCAGGTCGGTCACGAACGAGACGATGCGTTCGACGGCGACGTCGCCGGTCAGCGCCACGAGCAGGCGATCGATAGGTCCCGTCGCGCCCGGGATGGCATAGACGTCCGAGCGCGTCTCCGTCGCGACGCGGTCGAACGTCTGTTCCTCGTCGTGGGTGAACACCAGCCGGTAGTCCGCGGTGCCGTCCGCCGCACCGAACTCCGTCGCGAGGTCCTCGAGCGCGGCGGTCGCGCGGTCCTCGTACTGCAGTCGTGCCTGGTCGGGCGGCGTCTGCTCGGGCAGGACGTGATAGCCCAGCACGGTCACGTCCATCGGCTCGAGCAGGTCGGCGAGCCCGGCCGACACCGTTTCTCCCTCGAGTATCGCCAGTGGAACGAGTATACGTGTCATAGTTTGCCTTTGAGGTCGACGTCGCGAGCGTAGTAGAAATACCAGACGGTAGTCAGGATCATGATCCCGACGCCGATGAGCTGCGAGGTCCAGTGCATGAACAGGATCAGCGCGAAACTACAGACCGCACCCAGTGCCGGGACGACGGGGTAGCCCGGCACCCGGAAGTCGGGATCGTACCACTCGGGTTCGTCGCGACGCAGGGCGATCAGCGCGACGCAGATCAGCCCGTACATGATGAGATGGAGGAAGGAGGCGACCTCCGCGAGCAGTTCGACCTTCCCGGTCGCGGTCAACACGAGGATCGGGCCGCCGGCCATCCCGAGTGCGACGTGTGGCGTGCCGTACCGAAGGTTGATCCGGCTCGCCTCCTGTGGTAGGAGGGCGTCCCTCGAGACCGCATAGATCGAGCGGGACGTGCTCAACACGGAGGCGTTGGCGCTGGACATCGTCGCCAGCAGGCCGCCGAAGACGATCGCGACGGCTCCGACGGGGCCGAGATAGTGGCGACCGACCTCGACCATCGCTGTCTCGCGGAGGTCGCCGAGGGCTTCGCTCCCGAGCCCGCTCGTCGCGACGAAGATCGTTACCACATAGAGGACGCCGACGACGAGTACCGAGCCAACCATCGCCAGCGGCAGGTTCCGGCCGGGGTCTTTCATCTCGCCGGCGACGGTCGCGACCTGTGCGAAGCCGAGATACGAGGTGAACACGAGCGCGGCAGTCGTGAATATGGGGAAGATCCCAGCGGGCGCGAACTGCTCGGGAACGCTCGGTTCGCCCACGACCCCGGCCGCGTCGAGCCCGCCGTAGGTGAGGAAGACGACCAGGATCGAGACCAACAGCGCGACGATCCCGTTCTGGAGTTTCGCCGCGTTCTCGGTTCCGGTCACGTTGAGGACGGTGAACCCGGCACCGAACAGCAGGGCGATCGGGATGACCAATTCCTCGCCGACCGCGATCCCGAGTTCCGCAAGTGTGTCGACGGCGTAGTAGCCAAAGCCGACGAGGTAAAACGCCGTCGCGAACACCAGCCCGAACCACAGCGAGAGGCCGACGACGGTCCCCGCGAGGGTTCCCAGCCCACGCGAGATGAAGTAGTAGCCGCCGCCACTCTTGGGCATCGCTGTCGCGAGTTCCGAGGCCGGCAACGCGACCAGCAGGGCGACGACGGCACCGATGGCGAACGAAACCGACGCCGCAGGTCCGGCCTGCTCCGCCGCCAGCCCCGGAAAGACGAAGATACCCGCGCCGATCATCGTCCCGATACCGATGGCGAGTCCGCCCGTCAGTCCGAGCGTCCGCTCGAGTTCGGCGTCGTCAGTGTATGTTGCTTCGTCGGTTTCGACCGTCGGCTCGATCCGGGGGGCTTCTCCCTCGACGTTCGTGCCGTCGGTCGACGTCTCACCCATAGTGGGCGTGATTCGAGCCGGACGTATAGCTCTACTGTTAGAACCACGCAACCGCCGATCAGAACAGGAGCCCGCCCAGCGGGACCTCCTCGTCCGGCTTTACGAGCACCGGATACTCCTCCTCGCCGGGCACACAGACGGTCAGCGCCTCGGATTTGAATCCGGCGACCTGCACCGTCCCGAGGGTCGTCGCACAGAGGACCTGTCGCCCCTCGAGTTCGTCGGGCTCGTAGTGGTGATCGAGCTGTGCGGCCGACTGGATCTCGCCGCCTTCCTCGCCCAGATCGATCCAGAGTTTGGCCATCTTCGGCTTCCGTGCCTCGGGGAACGCCTCGGCCTCGAGCACTTCACCGACGCGGATCTCGACGTCGAAGGGGTTCTCGACTATACGAACCCCGGGACGCGAATCCTCAAAGGACCGTCGGCCTCGAGTCGTCCGGATATCGTCCGTTTGCTCCGCCACGTGACCGCTCGTGCCAGTCCGCCGATCCAATCAAAACGTTTGCGTTTGGGTCCGGCGAGGCATCCGATATGCATCGCCGCCCGTTCCTCCAGGCCGTGACGAGCCTCTCCGCCGCCACGCTCGCGTCGACTGCCGGCTGTCTCTCCGCGTTCGGCGACGAACGAGGATCGATCGAGGACCGCGACCGTAGCGGCTACGACGACGGCACCGTCGCCTGGCCCGAAGACGGGTTCGACGCCGCGAACACGGGGTACAACCCCGACGCCGAGTTGCTCGAGGCCGACCTCGAGTCCACGCAGGTGACGACCGACGGCTCCGGGATCAATACGTCCCTCGGCGCTGGGGTCACTGTCGTCGAGGATCGGCTCTACTTCGGCACTGTCGCTGGCGACATCGTCTGTTACGGCGACGGCGGCGAGCGACGCTGGTCCTACGAGGCAGATCCGCAAGCTGGCGTCCACTCGATTCCGACGGTGACCAGCGAGGTCGTCTACGTCACCTCCGACAACGGTAGCTACGCGCTCGACGCCGACGACGGCGAGGAACTCTGGACGAACGACGCCTGGATCCGCTGGGGGTCGTCCGTACACGCGGGCGACCGGATTTACGCGTTCGAGTCGGGTTCCGCGTTCTCGTCAGGCCCCGACGCCGTCGCCATCGATCCCGACACCGGTTCGATCGACTGGCGGGCCGGAACGCCGGTAGCCGAAGGTCTCGCGGTCGCCGACGGCGTCGTCTACGCGACCGGCAGCAGGGAAGCAGGCGGTGTCGCCGCGTTCGCCGACGGCGAACGGCTCTGGAGCCGGACCGGGCTGGACCAGTTCTTCTCGCCGCCGGCCGTCTCGGACGACGTCGTCCTCGCCTGTACTCGAGATGGACGGCTCTACGCCCTCGAGCGCGACGGCGGCGAGACGGTCTGGGAGTTCGACAGAGGTGCGGGCTCGAGCATCACGCCTGCCGTCGCCCACGGCAGGGTCTACCTGCCCGCGGGCTCGCAGGCGTACGGGATCGACCTCGAGTCGGGCGACCGGCTGTGGTCGATCTCGACCGGCACCACCACGGACCGACCGACGGCCGTCGCCGACGGCGTCTACTTCGGGACGCCCAACGAGGGACTCTTCGCGGTCGAACCCGACGGCACCGTCCGCTGGCGCGAGGAAGATCTGCGACTCAGGGGACCGATCGCTGCCGTCGGCGATCGACTCGCCGTCGTCCCCTCCGCCGGCCCGTTCGGGGACGGGAACCTCTACCTGGTCGAGAACTGACTATCGATCCACCGCGTGGTTGACCGCACCCGGCCCCTGCCCGACATCGTAATGGCGTTCGATCGCCCGTGAGAGGAAGTCAGTCGCACCCTCGACGGCGGCCTCGAGGGCTTCGCCTCGAGCCAGTCGTGCCGTGATGGCGGCCGCGAGCGTACAGCCAGAGCCGTGGGTGGCGTCGGTGTCGACCCGCTCGTGTTCGAACGTCGTCGTTCCCTCGGGCGTCACGAGGTGATCCCGGACGGTCTCGCCGGGGACGTGGCCGCCCTTGACGAGTGCGGCGTCGGCACCGAACTCGAGGATGGCCTCGCCGGCCTCGTGTGCGCTCGCGTCGTCCTCGACGGCGATTCCGGTCAGGACCTCGGCCTCGTCGGCGTTGGGCGTGACGACAGTCGCCTCGGCGAGCAGATCCGCGTAGGCGCGTTCGGCGTCCTCGTCGAGCAGTCGGTCGCCGGAGGAGGCGACCATCACGGGGTCGACGACCAGTGGAAACGGCTCGTCCCGGACGCGGTCGGTCACGAGCTCGACGACTTCGGTCGTCGCGAGCATCCCCGTCTTCGCCGCGCCGACGTCGAAGTCGTCGACGACGGCGTCGATCTGGGCGGCGATCTCGGAGCGTGGGAGTACGAACGAGGATTCGACGCCGCGAGTGTGTTGGGCCGTGACGGCCGTGATCGCAGCCGTCCCGTAGACGCCGTGGGTGGTCATCGTCGCGAGGTCGGCCTGGATTCCGGCTCCACCGCCGGAGTCGCTGCCAGCGATCGACAGGGCGACAGGGGGCGCATCGGGTGTTGGCGTTCGCATACCAGCACGTATTCACTGGTTATACTAATGGCTGATGATAGTGGCGCTCGCCCGACGGCACCCACGATCGAGGTCGCGACAACTCCCGTGAGATGCCTCGAGCGTTCGTATTCGGTCCGTTCGATACCCGAACCAAACGGTATACGTAGCTACTGCACTAACGTCGACTGTGTCCGGTCGTCTCCGACGTATCGTCGCGGTGAGTGTCGTCCTCGTCGTCGTGGCTGTCGTGGCCGGTCTTTTCGTGGTCGATGTCGACTCGACTGCTCCAGAGCCAGCACCCTTCGACGACACAGTTTCGGTCGGTCTTTCGGCCGCCGACCAGCACGGTCTCGACGCGGACGTCGAACTCCCGAAAGCACAGGTCTACTACTCCCAGTACGAGTACGTCGTGGGCTACTACGGCGTCGAAACGTTCGTCGAGACACAGCGAACCGAGGGGTACACCCAGCGGTTCGGCTATCCACTCGTCGTCTACGTCAGCGACTACTCGAGTGTCGACGTCGACCTGACCGAGGAGGGACACCCCGTCACCGACGGTCAGCCGGGTTGGACCGACGCCGAGGGCGCGTGGTACGTCACCGACAGCGAGGCGAGCACACCGACTGGCGAGACCGTCGTGCCGTTCTCTAGTCAGGCGGACGCGACGGCGTTTGCCGATGCCCACGACGGGACGGTCCGCTCGTGGGGACAACTCCTCGAGACGGAGTTCGACCGCGACGAAGCGTCGGTCGTTCGCGACCGCGTCGACGACCAACACGCCGACGCCGACCGGCGTGTCGAAGCGACTGCCGACCTCCGGGACCGTCCGATCTCGACCGTCGTCGGCGAGGGCAGTGAGACGATTCAGGAAGCGATCGAGGAGGCACCCGCGAACACGACGATCCGCGTTCCCGAGGGCGAGTACGAGGAGACCCTCGAGATCGAGCGCCCGCTCACCCTCCTTGGTGACGGTGACGTGACGATCCGTGGCGACGGCAACGGCTCGGTCGTCACCGCGACTGCGGATCGGACGGGACTGGTCGGTCTCGAGATCACGGGTTCGGGAGCGCAGCGAACGGGAGCAGACGAGTTGCCCGGCGACGACCCGGAAGACGAGGAGTGGGATGCGACGTTCGAACAGAATTACGCCGGCGGCGACGCTGGCATCGCCATGCACACCGCGAGTGACTCACTCGTCGAAGACGTGACGGTACACTCCTCCGCCAGCGGGATCATCATCAGACGCGGCGGCGAGTCGGTCGTCCGGAACGCGACCGTCTACAGTCCCGAGGCCTGGACCGACGGCCACGCTGGCATCCTCACCGTCCACTCGCCGATCGTCGTCGAGGAGTCGACGGTGTACGACGGGCGCGACGGACTCTACGCACACCAGTCCGAGGAACTCGTCGTTCGTGACAGCACTTTCGACGGGAACAGGCTGGGCGTCCACCTGATGCACACGTCCGAGGCGCTCGTCGCAGCAAACGACGTCCACGACCAGGTAAACACCGGCATCTACGTCATGACCGGCCCCGAGCGCAACGCTCTGGTCGACAACGACGTCCGGAGCGACGAGTACGCGATTTTCGTGAGCGGCAGCGACTCCTACGTCGCGGGGAACGTCCTCACGGACAGTCGCGTCGGGCTTCGTATCGACTCGACGGGCACGATCTACGAGCACAACGTCGTCGCCGGCAACGAGATCGGGGCCAAAGAACGATCGCTGTTGCCGACGAACCAGGTGTACGCGAACGATTTCGTCGACAACGACGTCCACGGTGAAGCCGGCACCGGACCGCTTCGCATCTGGACCGAAGACGGCGTCGGCAACTACTGGCAAGGACCGTTCAGCCTCGAGTCCGACGAACGAACGGACCGGGCCTACTCGCCGACCGCTCCCGTCGACCAGCGCCTCCACAGGGTCGACGGGACGCCGACGCTCGCTCGATCTCCCGCACTCGACGCGATGGCCGGACTGCAGGGAAGCGTTCCCGGCATGCGGACCGGCAGCAGCGTCGACCTGGCACCGACGTGTGAACCGAACAACCCGGACCTGCTCGAGGGAACCGCCTGGGAGGATCGAGCGTGGTCCTGTGATCGAACGACGACACCATGACAGAGGATACATCGACAACAGCGACGACTGCATCGAACGCGACCCGAACGCCGATACTGGCAGCGACGGCCGTCGATCACGCTTACGGCGACGTCTCCGTGCTGGACGACGTCTCGACGACCGTCGACGGCGGCGACGTAACCGCACTGATCGGCCCGAACGGCTCCGGGAAGACGACCCTGCTTCGGGTTCTCGCAGGGCTGCTCGAACCGACCGATGGCTCGGTCACCTACCACGGTGACGCCGCGACTCGCCGTATTGGCTACCTCCCACAGCAGCCCGCGTTCCGACCTGGGTTCACCGTTCTCGAGACGCTTCGGTTTTACTCGTCACTCGTCGGGGCCGACGAGTCCGACGCGATGGAACGACTCGAGGCAGTCGGTCTCGAGGACGCGGCCGGCCGACCCGTCGAGGCACTCTCCGGTGGGATGACCCGACTGGTCGGCGTCGCGCAGGCGACGATCGGCGATCCACCGGTCGTCGTTCTCGACGAACCAGCCAGCGGGCTCGATCCGGGAATGAGCAAACACGTCTTCGACGTCGCGACGGAACTCGCAGTCGAGGGGACGGCCGTCCTGTTGAGTTCTCACGACCTCGAACTCGTCGAACGGACTGCCGACGAAGTCGCGGTACTGGACGACGGCCGAATCGTCCGCCAGGGCGCGCCCGCAGCGATCACAGCCGAACTCGAGGTCGACTCGCTGCGTGACGTCTACGAGGCGTCGGTCGCCGCCGACGCGGGAACCGTCCGCGTCCAGGGGGTGAGTTCCTGAGATGAGCGCGGAGACGGAACGCGAACCGAACGCCACGCCAGCGACGGGGTACCGCCTCGCCACGATCGTTCGCCGGGAACTACGGACGGTAATCCGTACCCGGACGTTCTACCTGCTCGCGGCCGCACTCGCGGCCGTCGTCCTCGGAATCACGTGGATCGGCGACGGCTACACGGCCGGCTACCTGCCGACGGCCGTCGACCTGCTGACACCGCTCGAGTTGCTCGTCCCGATCGTCGCCGTCGCCTTCGGCTACCGGGCGATACTCGCCGACGAGCAGCGAGGCGAACTGGACGTTCTCGAGACGTATCCGGTCTCTCCACGCGAGATCGTGCTCGGCGTCTATGCCGGGCGGGCTGTGGGGCTGGCGGCGACGATAGCGATCCCACTCGCTCTCGTCGCGGCTGCGATCGCGGTCACCGGTGACGACGCCGTCGCCATCTATGCGACACACACTGGAGCCGATTCGCCGGTGCTTTTCGCCCGGTTTCTCGTGTTGACCGTCCTCTTCGGACTAGTCGTGCTCGCTGTTGCCGTTGCTATCTCATCGCTCGTCAGCGGCACCCGGAGCGCCCTCGGGCTATCGGTCGTCGCGCTCGTCGCCCTGTTGATCGGGTTCGACCTGGCGCTCGTCTACGGCCTCGCAGAAGGCGTGATCGGCGACGCCGACCTGCTGTACTCGCTTGCGGTCAGTCCGCTCAGTGCCTACCGCGGGCTCGTCCTCGAGACGACCGTGATCGTCGCCTCGGGGACGGGGCCACGGGTTGCTTCGCCGCTTGCGAGTCTGGTCGGCTTCGCGGTCTGGAGCGTCGGCTCGCTCGCGGTCGCGATCTGGGGCGTCGGTCGGTGATAGCCGTCCGACCGTGAACGGCGGGGAGTCTCTCCGCACGAAAAGTGAGCCACGTTCAGCAACTGTTGCCGGTTACACACGCAGTTGATCCGACGAACTCGCCGTCGATTATTCCAGAAGAAGAAACCATATTAGATTACTTTCCCACATTCTAAGAACCGGAACTGGTTATATGTCCTGACGAGGCCGAACACGACCATATGAGCACTACTGGCGATCACACTGACTCTCGTGTACGTCGTCGCGCGCTACTCGGTACAGTCGGAAGCGTCGCCGGCTTCACCGTCGCGGGCTGTCTCGGGAGCACGCCCTCGGTGAGCGTGCTATCGGCCGGGAGTCTCGCACACACGTTCGAGGACCACGTCGGGCCGGCGTTCAAAGACGAAACGGGAATCGACGTCCACGGCGAATACTACGGTACGAACGCCGTGATGCGAATGATCGAAGACCGGACGAAGCATCCGGACGTCGTCGCCAGCGCCGACGCGACGCTTCTCCGGGATCGACTCTACGACGAATTTACCGACTGGGACCTCGAGTTTGCGGCAAACAGCGTTGGAATCGGCTACAACGACGACACCGAATTCGGTCGACGGCTCGAGGACGGGGAGTCGTGGTACGAACTCGCACTCGACGCCGACGAGGGAGACCTCGCGATCGGCGACCCGGATCTCGACCCGCTCGGCTATCGTGCCATCCAGGCGTTCGAACTCGCGGAGAGCGAACACGACCTCGACGGGTTCCGCGAGGAAATGCTCGCACTCGTCTACAAGGAACCAGAGGAGCCACAGATCATGGCTGGCGTCGAAAGCGGGTCACGTGCCGGTGCGATCGTCTACCGGAACATGGCGGTCGATCACGACATGCCGTTTCTCGAGTTTCCGGCCGCGTACAACTTCGCCGATCCCGAACTGGCTGACCACTACGCGATGGCCAGCTACACGACCGACGAGGAGGGGTACACGGCCGAAGGGCGGCCAGTCACCTACAACGCGACGGTCGTCGACGACGCCGACGACCCGGGCGCGGGCCACCAGCTCGTGGCGTTTCTCGTCGACAATCCCGACCTGCTCGAGGACGCGGGATTGACCGTCGGAGAAAGCTTTCCCCGTCCGTCCGGCAACGTCCCCGAGGAGGTCGAGAGATGAGTACTGAACACCGCCGATCCCGGTGGACAGTCCGAACTCCCGAGTTGCTCGTCCCGGCGACGCTCGGCGCGCTCTTGCTCGCCTACTTCGCTGTTCCTTTCGTGGCCTTTCTCTCGCGGACTGGAGCAGCGAACGTCCTCGGCGGGCTCGCGTCCTCGGAGGCCCAGATGGCGATTCGCAACTCGCTGCTCACTGCACCCGTCTCGACGACTATCGCGACGATCTTCGGGGTGCCACTGGCGTACGTCCTCGCCCGGCAGTCGTTTCCCGGGAAACGGCTCGTCGAGGCACTGGTGATCCTCCCGCTGATCGTCCCGCCGGTCGTCGGCGGTGCGATGTTGCTGACTGCTGTCGGGCGATTCACGCCGATCGGATCGGCCGCCGCCGCCGCCGGTGTGCCGCTCACGGACAGCCTGATCGGAGTCGTCCTCGCCCAGACGTTCGTCGCCGCCCCCTTCGTCGTCATCACCGCTCGAGCGGGCTTTGGCGCTGTCGACGACCGCCTGGAACAGGCTTCCCGGTCGCTCGGCTACGGCCCAATAGCGACGTTCTGGCACGTTTCCTTGCCGCTTGCCCGGGGTGCGATCGTCGCCGGGATCGTCCTGACGTTCGCACGGGCGATCGGCGAGTTCGGCGCGACGATGATGGTAGCGTACAACCCACGGACGATGCCGACCCGGATCTGGGTGGACTTCATCTCCGGCGGGATCGACGCGATCGTCCCGCTCGCGCTTGCACTGCTTGCGATCACGCTCGTCGTGCTCGCTGCCGTCCAGCGATTCGGTCGCGTCCCGACGGTGATCGACCGATGACCCTCGAGATCGATGCCCTGACACACCAGTACGGGACCGAGCCCGCCGTCGACGACGTCTCGTTCGAACTCGAGGAGGGCGAGCTGGTCGCGATCCTCGGACCCAGCGGTTGCGGGAAGACGACGATCGTGCAGGCGATTGCAGGCCACGTCTCGCCGACTGCCGGCCGAGTACTACTCCGGGACGGGGACGTCACCACGCTCCCGCCAGAGGAACGACAGGTCGGGGTCGTCTTCCAGGAGTCGACGCTGTTTCCCCACATGACTGTGGGCGAGAACGTTGCCTATGGGCTCGCGGCCCAGAACGTCGACGTTGACCGGCGAGACAGCGTCGTCGACGACTACCTCGCACTGGTCGACCTCTCGGCGCAACGTGACGCCTACCCTGCCGAACTGAGCGGCGGCCAGCGCCGACGAGTCGAACTCGCACGAGCACTGGCACCGGAACCGGACGTATTGCTGCTCGACGAACCGCTGTCGGCGCTCGACCGGACGTTGCGCGAACGGCTGCGCGAGGAGATCGCTCGCATCCAGCGTGAAACCGGCGTGACGACGCTTTTCGTCACGCACGACCAGGAGGAAGCGATGGCCCTTGCAGACCGCCTCGTCGTGATGAACGACGGACACGTCGCCGGCATCGGTTCGCCACGCCGTCTCTACGAGTCGCCGCCGACGCCGTTCGTGGCGTCGTTTCTCGGCCGGTCGAATACTTTCTCCGCGACCGTCTGCAAGCGACAGCCGCCGACGCTCGCACTCGAGGGCAACGGCGTCCGCGGGGAGGTGACACTGGCAAACTCGAGCGTCGACGCCGCAGTCGGCGAGACCGTCACGTGTCACGTTCGGCCGTCCGATCTCGCGGTGGACTCGTCGAACTCGGCCGAGTCACCACTGACGGGCGAAGTCGACCACGTCGCGGATCTCGGTCGCCGTTACGACGTGACCGTTCGGCTCGAGGTCGGTCAGGAACTCGTCGTCGCACAGACGTCGCCTCCACCGTCGGTCGGTGACGTCGTCGGACTCGACCTCTCCCCGGGGAAACTGACGATTTTCGAAACGAGCCACGAAGAACACGCCGGGACCGAGCCGACGCCGTCCTGATCGTTACACGAACTACAGGAGAAAGCCACGGCTTTAGCCCTGCCTCTTACCCATACGTCTCATGAGTTCAGTCGTGGGAGGCGGTCAACCCATAAGCGACATGACTAGTTCGCGCGTCACGTCCTCGTGTTCGTACAGGTCGCCGCCGTACTCCTCCTGGAAGGTTTCGGCCTCGTCGGCGTCGGCAAAGCCGACCATCGACGGCCCCATCGCGCCGTAGACGTCGCTGTCGACGACCAGCAAGAGATCGTCGACGGTCGCAAACGCGTCCGCTTCGAGGTGGCTGCTGATCTCCTCGATACCGGCGTCCGTCTCCACGTCGTACTCGACGCTCGAGTAGTCGGTCAGGTAGACGACTTGGGGATCGTGACCGTCGTCTTCCTGTTCGAAAGTATGGGTGTACGTACACGTCGAACTGCAAAACTGCGCGGGTCGGTCCTCGTCGACGACGGCTTCGGGGTCGGCGTAGTGTGTCTGTCCGACCGGCCCCGGGTGCTGTCCGATCTCCATCGTACACTGGTCACAGGTCTGCACGTCGCCGATCGTGATCGGTTCGGGAACGTCCCCACTGAAACAGCCGGCAAGTGTCGCGAGGCCAACGCCACCGACAGCGGCAAGTAGCGTTCGACGCGTCGGTCCGTTCCGGTCTCCTGGTGCCGTCGACTCCATACCGTTCCTTGGAAGGAAGACGGTAAGTCGAGTGTGGTTCGATTGCCGAACCGTGCTCTCCGCCACGAAGGCACTGTCCAACATTCGACGATTACACCAGATCCTACTTGCCAGTCGCGTAGCTAGGTTGGCCCAATGAATCGACGTGCTGTTCTGGGTGTCGGTGCGGCGGCCGGTCTGTCGGCTGTCGCCGGTTGTCTGACTGGAACGTTCGGCGACGAAGCGAGCGACGATATCGTGCTCGGCCCCCCGGACGACGTCGAAGACCGGGGCGAACCGATCTATCCGACCCACGGCGACCCGTTCCCGTCGTTCGAACTTCCGGACCCGGTCCAGGAGACGACCGTCGACATCGATGAGATCGACGAATGTCTGCTCTGTACGGCGTTTTTCGCCAGCTGTCCAGCAGAGTGTATTCCACTCATCGACTCGCTCTCGACAGTTCAGGCGAACACGCTCGAGCAAGGAATCGACGACCAGGCACGATTTCTCGCCATCACGTTCGATCCCGAACGCGATACGGCCGACGAACTCTCCCATCACGCCGGACTGCTAGACGTCGACCTCGAGGCAGGAAACTGGCACTACCTCCGTCCCGAAGACCACGAACGAGCGAAATCCGTCGTCGAAGACGACCTCGGTATCCCCTTCGAACGCGAAGAACTCGGTGACGAGTACGATTTCCTTCACATCACGGTCACGTTCCTCGTCAACCCGAACGGCTACGTCGAACGGAGCTACCGCGGCGAAAACCCAGATCCCACCGAGATGACGAACGACCTCGAACAGGTACTCGACGACTGGGAATGACGACGACCACTTCAGCTTCGATCGGCGCGGTCGTCCTCGAGACGTGTCACGACCCGACGCTGGACGCGGCAGCGGTCGAACCGGTCGGTCTCGTCGTCTTCGCGCTGATCGGGCTGCTCGGTGGCGCTCACTGTCTGGGGATGTGTGGGCCGCTGGTGACGACCTACTCCGACCGGCTCCGGGCCCAGAACGATCGATCATCGACGAGAAACGAACTGACCGTCGGGATGGTCAAACAGCACGCGCTGTTCAACCTCGGACGAACGGCGAGTTACGCGGTCCTCGGCGGGCTGTTCGGGCTCGCAGGCGCGGTCGTCTTCGTCTCGCAACAGGCCGTGACCGCGGTCGCCACCGACGTCCACGCGATCGCCGGCATCGTCGTCGGGACAGTGATCGTCGCGATGGGGGTCCACTACCTGCTCGGCCGCGGACTCGTCGGCGGATCGATCAGTCTCCCGTTCGTCGGAGCACTCCTCGAGCGCGTCCACGGACGCTTGCTCGCGAACGTCGACGACTGGGTCGGCGACAGCCGGATCGCCGGTCTCGGGGCGGCACACGGACTGTTGCCCTGTCCGTTGCTCTACCCGGCGTTCCTCTATGCGTTCGTTCAGGGGTCTCCTGTCGGCGGCTTTCTGGGACTCGCCGCGCTCGGCGTTGGCACCGTTCCGTCGCTTTTCGTGTACGGAACGCTCTTCCAGTCGCTCAGCCTCGAGACCAGAGTCAGACTTCACCGTGTTCTTGGCGTCGGGTTCGTCGTCCTCGGCTACGTTCCGCTCCAACACGGGCTCGCGATGTTCGGCGTTCCTCTGCCACATCCGCCGATTCCGTACTACCAGCCGCTATAAGCGTCAAAGACGGGTACTTCGGTAGATCCGAGCGACGTCTTCGTCGACCGCCGAGAACGTGATGACGTCGTCCTCGCCTAGATCGTCGTACCGGTCGACGTACTCGAGTGCTAGTTCCTCGTCTTCGTAGACGCGTGGATCGACACCCATCGGGTCGTCTGCCCGCCTCTCGTCGTGTTCGAGGGCGTAGTAGGCGTCGAAGCCGTCGATCAGTTCACCCGTATCGAAGTCGGTCACCCAGACGCCAACGACCTCGCTGTCGGGACCGTCGAAGTGCTTGGGTGCGACGGAGTAGGCGAACAGACAGCCCGGGCTACAGAGCATCATCCCGTCGCCGTTCTCGTGGGCAAGTTGAGCGTTTCGATCGGGGTAGTCGACGACGCCCATCGAACAGACGCCACACATGTGCTGGCTCTCGAAGTCCTTTGGCTCGTCACCGGGATGGGCGACGAGGAAGGGAGACGGCTCCTCGTCTGGATCTGCGACGGTCTGGTCGCTCTCACCGTCGTCGCTAGAACAGCCGGCGAGTCCCGCCACAGTGCCGGCACCGACGGTAGCGAGTAGTCGACGGCGGTGCCACGAGCAGTGGGCAGAGCCTGCCATTACCGGAGCAAAGAGCGCACTCCGTAAAACGCACACGGTCGATTGTGCCGTCTCGGATACCGGCCTCGACCTTCGATGTACGTACCAGACCGACTATGAGCCGCCCTCACCGAGAGTGACACGACAATGGCCGTCCCGCGTCGTCTCCTCCTCTCGCTCGCGCTCGCCGTCGGAATTGCCGGCGTCGTCGGTCTCTTCGTCGCCGATCCCGGATCGACATCGCCCGACCCAGTCCCGTTCGAGGACACCGTCGAGACCGGCGTCGTCCTCGAGAACGCACCCGACGACGACGAGATCGACGTTCCGCAGGCACAGGTCTTCTACTCGCAGTACGAGTACGTCGTCGGCTACAACGGGATCGAACGGTTCGTCGACGACAGCCAGGCGGCAGGTCACGAGGATCGGTTCGGCTACCCGCTTTCCGTCCACGTCTCCGACTACAGTGAAACGAATCTCGAACTCTCGGAGGAAGGACACCCGATCGCCGCGGACTCGATCGGCTGGGTCGACGCCGAAGAAGCCGCGTTCGTCGTCGACAGCGAGGCACGAACACCTGCAGGCGAAACCGTCGTCCCCTTCTCGGACCAGTCGGACGCCGAGGCGTTCGCAACGGCCCACGACGGCACCGTCCTCGAGTGGGCCCAACTCCTCGAGTCCGAGTTTAGCGTCGACGACGCCGACGTCGTCCGCGACCGAGTGGACGACAGACACGCACGGGCAGACGCCCTCGTCGCAGACGCGGAGACGCTGCAGGACCGGCCGGTGGAAGTCGTCGTCGGCGACGACGTCGAGACCGTCGCCGACGCACTCGAGGCGGCACCGGCGGAGTCGACGATTCTGCTCGAGGGCGACCACGACGTGCCGGACGGCATCGAGGTCGACCGGCCACTCACGATCGCTGGCGACGGCAACGCGACGCTCCAGGGTGACGACAACGGGACGGTTCTCACGCTCGATGCCGACCGCGCTGCCGTCACCGACCTGGAGATCACCGGCGTCGGTGACGTAGCCGAACCTGGTGCCGGCGACGTGGACTCCCAGAGCGACGATCCGCTCGAGATGGCGTACGGACAGGGCGACGCCGGGATCGAGGTCAACGGCTCACACGCCGCCGTCGAGAACGTGACGATCGAGACGCCGTCGAACGGCGTCTTGCTCCGTGACAGTCCCGAAACCGTCGTCCGAAACGTCACTGTCTACGGGAGCGACCACTGGAGCGACGGCTACATGGGCGTGCTTGCGATGCGTTCGACGGATGCCGTCGTAACAGATTCGCGGTTCGTCGACGGCCGGGATGGCGTCTACGCCCACCGATCCGACGGACTGGTCTACCGAAACAACAGCCTGGAGAACAATCGGATCGGCGTCCACCTGATGTACACCTCGAGTACCCTGATCGTGGACAATCGGATCGACGACGCGATGTCGACCGGGATCGACGTGATGACCGACCCCGAACACAACGCCATCGTCGGGAACGAGGTTCGAGGAGGCTCGCAGGGCATTCTCACCGCTGGCTCGCGCTCGTACGTCGCCAACAACCTCGTGACCGACGCCGAAGTCGGGCTGACGACTGCGGCGGGCAACTCCATCTACGAACACAACGTCCTCGCGGGCAACGCCCTGGGTGCCCAGGCGAACCAGCTCCTCCCGACGAATCGGGTGCGAGCGAACGACTTCGTCGGCAACTACGAGGACGCAGAGGCACGCCTCGGTGCACTCCGCGTCTGGACCGACGACGGCAGCGGTAACTTCTGGCACGGCGCGACTGGCGAGACCGACGGCGACGTCTTCGAACGCTCTTACTCACCGACCCACCCGGTCGACGAACGCCTCCACCGCGTCGACGGGACCGAGACGCTCGCTCACGCACCCGCGACCGACGCACTCGCCGCGTTCGAAGACTCCGTCTCCGGCATGCGATCGGAGAGCATCGTCGACCTGGCACCGCTGTGTGAACCGGCGAATCCGGAGTTGCTCGAGCGTACCGCGTGGGAGGCTCCTGACCGGGACTGTCCGGCCGGCTGAGCTCACTCCTGATCGGAAGCGTCTGCCTCAGCGGCGAGTTCCGCGTACGCCCGCCACGACGGATCGACGCTCGGGTGCTCGAGTCGCTCGCCGTCGACGACGACACCCTCACCGGACTCGACGCGGCCGATCTCCGCGACGACGGTGTTGCGGTCCTCGAGAGCCCGGCGAACGTCGGCGACGCCGTCGGGTTCGACCGCGATCACCAACGAGCCACAGCTAGTGGCAGCCCAGGGGTCAATCTCGAGGGCAGCACAGACCTCGGCGACGCCAGGCCGTAGCGGAACGGCCTCGTGGTCGACCGCGAACCGTACGCCCGCACCGTCGGCCATCTCGTTCAGTGCGCCGGCGATCCCACCCTCGGTCACGTCGTGCATCGCCGTCACGGGGCCCGCGGCCGCGGCCGTCAACGCGTCTCGGACGCAGTGAACCTCCTCGAGTCGCTGCTGGGCGTCGGCGACGACGTCGGCAGACAGTTCGAGTTGGTCGCCGTAGAGCGTGCTGAGCAGGCCCACGGACTCCACGGCAGGCCCGGTCGTCAACAGGAGCCGGTCGCCGGGGCTTGCCCCGTCGGGGCGGACGATTTCGTCGTGGTCGCCGACGCCGATCGCTGTCGCCGCACCGACCCACGGATAGGAAGGGTCGGAGTAGCGGGCGGTGTGTCCGGTGGTAACTGCCACGCCGAGATCCTCACACTCCTCGTGAATCGTCTCCCAGACGGTCGCGAACGCCTCGTCGGTCATCGTCTCCGGCAGGGTGAAACAGATAGAGAGGTGCGACGGCGAAACGCCGCTGACCGCGACGTCCGCGAGGATCAGATCGAGCGCGAAGCGTGCTGCGCGCTCGAGTCCAAGCGGCGGGAGAATCGAGATCGGATCGGTCGCAACGACGAGTGCAGAGCCGTCGACGTCGATCACGCCGAAGTCGACGCCGTGTTTGGGGCCGACGGCGACGTCGTTGCGAGTCGCGCCCAGCCTGGGCGCAACGTGGCGATCGAAGAACTCTCGATCTATCTTGCCGAGTTTACTCATGTTCGAACGCTCCGATCGCTCGCTCTTAGGGCTGCTGGTCGGTCGTGTGGCAGTCTCCCCGCCAGACCCCGTAACCAATACTTGTTTCTCAGCATCGCTCCGGAACGTCGCGTAGTTACACACAATAGTAAAATATCTCGCCAGCAAACAGCAAGTAGATGGCGCACTCGTTCCGATCTGGGCGCGAGAACGAGCTCGAACTCTCTACGAGCGAACTCACGGGTGCGCTAGGTGATTCAGTTACTGTCCTCCCGTTGCTGGTGGCGCTTGCAGCGACGACGAGCATCTCCTTGCCCCACGTTCTCGTCGGCTTCGGCGTCTTCCAGATCGTCTGGGGGCTTTACTACGGGATGCCACTCTCTGTCGAGCCGATGAAGGCACTCGTCGGGTTGGCGATCGTCGGCTCGCTGTCCTATCCCGAACTCGCCGCTGCTGGGTTGCTCGCCGGAATCGTCCTGCTGGTCGTCGGCCAGTTCGGACTCGTCGGCCACCTCCAGCGGATCGTCGGCGAACCCGTCATTCGAGGCGTCCAACTCGCCGTCGCCCTGCTGTTGCTCGAGGCCGCGATCGGACTCTCGGTCGACGCCCCGCTCGTGGCAGTCGGCGGATTCGCCGTCGTCGCCGCGTTCGCGCTCGTCGGCTACCGCCAGTCGAGCGTGCTGGTCGTCCTCGCGCTCGGTGGGGTCGCGGCCGTCGCGACGGCAGGTATCCCCACACCCAGTGTCCCCGACCTCGCGGCTTTCCCAGCCGGAACGCCGGCGTTTACTCTTGGTGCACTCGAGGGCACCGTCGCCCAGCTGGGGATGACGATCGGAAACGCGGCGATCGCGACGGCGCTGCTGTGTGGCGACCTCTACAACCGCGACGTCTCCGCTGACTCGCTGTCAAAGAGCATGGGCGTGACCTGTCTCGCGGCGGTGCCGATCGGCGGCGTCCCGATGTGTCACGGCAGCGGCGGGCTGGCCGGCAAGCACGCCTTCGGCGCACGAACCGGCGGCGCGAACGTCCTGCTGGGGATCGGCTACCTCGCGCTCGCGCTGGTCGCCGCCGGTGCCCTGCTGGCCGCATTCCCCGTGGCTCTCCTCGGCGTCTTGCTCGTCGTCGTCGCATTCGAACTCGGGCGGGCAGCGTTCGAACCCGTCTCCGACGGCCGGGCACTCGCGGTCGTCGTCGGGGTCGGCGTCCTCGGACTGGCCGTCAACGTCGGCGTCGCGTTCGTCGTCGGCGCGGTCGCGTTCTGGCTGGTCGCTCGAGCGGACTGATCTGTTACCTTTACGGACTGGCTGTGGTACGTGCTGTCTGTCGAACGTCGACAAACGCGCGCTCGGCCTCTCGGCCGGCATCCGCTGGGCGACCGTGGTCGCGCTGCTCGAGTTGTTCGCGGGAACGCAGTACGGCCAGCGATGGCGACTGCTGCTCGAAGACGTCTACCCCGGCTACAGCCGCTCTCCCGGCGACCTCGTGGGGGACTGCGCTCGGGTTCGTGGACGCGTTCGCGTTCAGCTACCTCTTTGGCTGGCTGTACGACCGACTCGCACGCGAGTGACGACCGAGAGGGGCGAGTCTTTTGGGATCGCGTTGCCAAGGTCCCCCTAATGACGAACACCTGGAGCGACCTCTTCGAACGCGGTTCGGCGTACGACGTCTCACTCGAGGAGATTCGCGCGGCGATCGACGACCTGGAGGCCGACGATGAGTGACGACGACCGCCCGAATCCGGCCCGCGTCGTCGCCGACGTGGACGTACTTGCATCCGACCTCCTGATCGGTGGCGACGCTCGCGAGGCGCTCGATCACGTCCGCAGTCACTCCTGGGTCGAGCTCGTCGCGAGCGACCACCTCCTCGAGCGAACCGAACGCATCGTCACGGACCTCGCCGACGAGGACCTCGCGGCGGACCATCGCGAGCGACTCGAGGCCGAACGCCGAACGGTCGACCACCCCGAGGACGACCCCCCAGCGCTGGCCTCGGCCTACCGCGGGAACGCGGCGCACCTGCTGTCCTACGACGAGCAACTGGGGTCGGCGAAAGCCGGCCTCTCGATGCAACCACGCGTCTCGGTCAGCGTTCGGCCGCCGGACGCCTTCGCGACCCTCTTCGATCCCGAGAGCCTCTACGCGGAAATCGAGGGCGGCGAGTATCCCGGTC
Source organism: Natronobacterium gregoryi SP2 (assembly GCF_000230715.2). Taxonomy (GTDB): domain Archaea; phylum Halobacteriota; class Halobacteria; order Halobacteriales; family Natrialbaceae; genus Natronobacterium; species Natronobacterium gregoryi. The sequence continues at coordinate 2,321,292 of NC_019792.1, read as the reverse complement.
CGGATCTGAACCCTCGAGCACGACGGACCGGGAACAAACTCGAGTGACAGTTATTCGCAGTCCGCGTACCAGTCCGCAAACGTCGCCAGCGCGCGGCCGCGATGCGAAATCGCGTTTTTCTCCTCAACGTCCATCTCGGCCAGCGTTTGGCCGTTGTACTCGAAGATCGGATCGTAGCCGAATCCGCCATCGCCGCGTGGCGGGACGAGCGTGCCGACGAGTTCTCCCTCGAAGGTCTCGGTCCGGTCGGCGTCGGCGTAGCCGAGCACGGTCCGGAAGCGCGCCCGGTGGTCGTCCTCCTCGCTTGCAAGTCGCCAGAGCCGTTCGACGCCGACGGTGTCTTCGACGTACGCCGAGTACGGGCCGGGGAAGCCACCCAGTGTGTCGACGAACATCCCCGTATCGCCCACGAGCACCGGTTCCGTCCCCGAGAGTTCCTCGAACGACTCGCGTGCGCCTCGAGTCGCGATTTCCTCGAGTGAGTCGCTTTGAATCTCGGTGTAGTCGTACTCGACTCGCTCGACGGCGGTGATTCCGTCCAGATACTCCTGGGCCTCGCGGGCTTTGCCTTCGTTTCCAGTGACGAACCGAACGAGCATGTGCGTGTGCGAGGCGGGGCGCTCCGAGAGAATATAGCCGTCGGTTGATCGCGGTAACCGTTTCAGTTTTCACGGGCTCGTCGACGTACCCGCTGTCGCTTTGGGCCCAGGAGATGTTTCTTAGCGTGTTTTCATGAATCAGTATGGGTCCCGAACTCGCCCGTCGAGAGCGATTGCCGCCGCTGCAGTCGTCGGCGTCGGTAGCGTCGGCGGTGCCGTCCTGACGCCCCGACGACACTATTCGGCCGACGTTGCTGGCGAGTACAGGCTCGGTCACCTGGCCACAGCACTCGCTCCGTTCGAAGGCGAGTCGATCCATACAGACCGGCTCGATTGACGCAGTCGTTCAAATTCGAGTTGCCCGACTACTCGCTGTTGAGCTTTGCGCAGGTGCTCACTTGCCGTTCCAGGCGCACATCCCAGTTCGTCGGCGACATCTTCGATACTCGCCTCCCGGGGGATCGCAAAGTAGCCGAGTTCCCGTGCCGTCTGGAACGTCTCCTGCTGCCGAGCAGTCAGCCGCTCGAGTGGGGCCCGCCCCCGCGGCACTCGCCGACGCGCTCGACCGTCGTCTCGATCCCGCCCAGTACCGTCTCGACCGCGGTACGGCTGTCGGCGAGGTCGCCGACGGGTCCGAACCGCACCGCCCAGTCCATTCGGTACTCGAGGGGCGGGATCGAGACCAGACTCTCGCGGGAGAAGGCCGCGACCAGTTGCTCGCTCAGTTCGCCCGGTTTCTCGCGGACGACCTCGAGCGCGCCGAGCGGATTCGGAAGGGATCTGTCTGGTTACCGAATCGTCCGACTCTTGCTGGGAACGCTATCGAACGTCGACCACGTGAGCGTCGGCGGGGTCGAACCCCACGACCACGTCGCCCGACGGCGGCTCCCGCGTCCGGACGAGCAGTTCCCGGCCGTGCCACTCGAGGTGGACCCGCGTCGTCTGTCCGAGAAACTCCGCGTTGTCGACGGTTGCGGTCGTCGTGTTCCTTTCGGCGTCGACCTGCAGGTTCTCCGGGCGGACGCAGAAGGCGACCTCGTCGCCGACGGCGAGGTCGGCGTCGGTTGTGATCGTCATCGTCTCGGGGCCGACCTCGAGCGTGGCCCGCTCGTCGAGCGCCGTAACGGTCCCCGGGAAGACGTTGTTATCTCCGATGAACTCCGCGACGAACTGAGTTTCGGGCTGGCGGTAGATGGCACGGGGTGGTGCGATCTGTTCGGGCATCCCTTCGGACATCACGGCGACGCGATCCGAGATGGCGAGGGCTTCCTCTTGGTCGTGGGTGACGTAGATCGTCGTGATACCGAGTTCGCGCTGGATCGCCTTGACCTGGACGCGGAGTCGCTCGCGTAGTTGCGCGTCCAGCGCGCTCATCGGCTCGTCGAGCAGGAGGACGTCCGGACTGGGCGCGAGCGCGCGGGCGATGGCGACTCGCTGTTGCTGACCGCCCGAGAGCTGGTCGGGGTCGCGGTCTTCCATCCCTGCGAGGTCGACCAACTCGAGGAGGTCCGCGACCCGTTGCTCGTCGGAGACGTCACCGGGCGGGTCAGCGAACTCGAGGCCGTAGGCGACGTTCTCGCCGACGCTCATGTGGGGAAACAGCGCGTAGTTCTGGAAGACGATGCCGACGCCGCGGTCCTCGGGCGGAACGGCACTGACGTCCACGCCGCCGAACCGGACTCGTCCCTCGGTCGGGTGCTCGAAGCCGGCGAGCAGCCTGAGTGTGGTCGTCTTTCCACAGCCAGACGGACCGACGAGTGTAAAGAACTCGCCGTCGCGGATCGACAGCGAGACGTCGTCGACGGCCGTCGTCTCGGCGTAGCGTTTCGTAACGTGCTCGAGCGAGACGGCGACCGGCGCGTCCGGCCCCGGTCGGTCGGTTCGCTCGTCGGTGCGCTCGAGTATGGATGGATCAGATGCCAAAGCTCTCACCTCCAAGGCGGTCGATCACGACGAAACTGACGCTCGTGACGACCAGCAGGACGACGCCCATTGCAGTCGCGGGTCCGAGCCGACGGCCCCTGAACCGTTCGATCGCGACCGGCATCGTGAACTGGTCGGTGCCGGTCGCCAGAATCACCGTCGAGGAGAACTCACCCATCGAGATGGCGAAGGCGAAGGCCGCGCCGGCGACGACGCCCGGCCAGATCAGCGGGAGTTCGACGTCGACCAGCGCTCGTGCCCGCGACGCACCCAGGGCTCGCGCTGACTCGATCAGGGACCGGTCGACCGACTCGAGGCCGGGCGCGACGGTGCGGACGACGAACGGGTAACACGAGACGGCGTGAGCGGCGACGATGGCAACTGCGCCGGCGACCGAGATCCGCCAGCCGCCGATCTCGAACCCGAAGACTGGCCCCCGGAGCAGCCCGATGCCGACGATGATTCCGGAGACGGCAAGCGGTGCCATCAGGAGGGCGTCGACGATCTTTCGACCGCGATACCGGCGTGTCGTCAGCACCGAGACGACGACGCCCATCGGCAGGGCGACCGCGAGCGCGCCAGCAGCGAAGAGAAGCGAGTTCCGAACGGCGTCCCAGGGTCGGATCTGGAACGCCGCCGCCGTCTCCTGGCGCTCGAGCAGGAACCGGTAGTGCTCGAGGGTGAGCCCACTACCGCCGCTGACGCTCGCATAGATCATGCTCAGGACGGGCGAGACGAAGACGAACAGGGCGACGACGCCGTAGACGGTCAGGCCGACCCGTGGTGCGAGTTCGCGGACGGAGAGAGAGGGTGGCGTAAGGGAGCGACGCGGCAGTGGCCGAATCCCTCGCGAGCGGACGACGTGGTTCGCTTCGTATCGCAGGTAGCCATAGAGGACGGTCAGCGAGATTCCCAGTTCGATGATCGCGAGCGCGGCCGCCTCGGCGTAGTTCAGATCCTGTATCTGCCGGTAGACGAACACCTCGACGGTGGCGAGCTGGAACCCGCCCAGCGCGAGGACGATGGGGAAGGTGCCGAAGGTGAAGACGAACGTGAGTGCAGCGCCCATCAGGACTGCGGGGTACAGTTGCGGGGCGACCACGTCACGGAAGGCACGAAACGGACTGGCTCCCAGGCTGCGCGCGGTTTCGATCGCGCTCGCGTCCACCGACTCCCAGGCCGCAGTCGTCACGCGCGCGACGAGCGGCGCGTTGTAGAAGGCATGGGCCAGCAGGATCACCTCGAGCGAGGGGACCAGATCGACCGGACCCAGTCCCAGCGCTCCGAGGACCGCGTTGAACGTCCCGTTCTGGCCGAACGTCGCGACGAAGCCGATCGCGACCATGATCGATGGCAGGACGAACGGGAGGATCGTCAGCGCACGCAGCGTCCGCCGGCCGCGGAACTCGTAGCGAGCCAGCAGGTAGGCCGCGGGGAGTCCAAGGACGACGCTTAGCAGGGTCGACAGCACCGCCTGATAGGTCGTGAAGCCGAAGATGCTGGACGGACGACCGCCCAGGAGAGAGTCACCAGCGACGGTGAGCGCCGACTCGCCGTTCAAGATTCGTGCGAGGCCGCCGAAGTAGAACGGATCTCGCAGTATCTCGAGAAAGATCGAGAGCGTGACGGTACCTTGGACGTACACCGACTCGAGGAAGACGGTCGCGACAGGGTAATAAAACAGCACCAGCAAGATGGCGGCCGTCGCGACGGCGAGGACGGCGATGGCACGGCGTTCGACGCCGTTCTGGACGCGCCGCGAGAGCGTCTCTTCGTCAGCGTCGGGTGACGCGTTCCGGCCGCTGGGGGGTGTCGGCGCGCCGGCCGTGTCCGATCGATCGGCGTCGTGAGCGTCCGTTCCGCTCATCGGGTCGATCCCTCGTTGCTCGAGTCGTTCGTCGCCAGTTCGTTTTCCGACGTGCTCCGGTCGTCGTCGAACCCAACGGCTATGGGCCGGACAGAACAACCCGGTGGTATGACCGTATTCGCACTGCTGCGCGTGACGCCAGTGACCGACGACGACATCACCGAGGATGTCGCTGCGGCGATCGATGCCCTCGAGGAGCACGACATCGAGTACGAGACGACGCCCATGGCGACGATTCTCGAGGCAGAGGACGTCCACGAACTGTTCGCGGCGTGTGCGTCGGCCCACGAGGCCGTTGGGACTGCCGAAATCCAGACGTTGGTCCAGGTCGAGGAGAAATGCGAGGTCGAGATGGTTGCCGACGACAAGATAGACGCCGTCGAGTCGGAACTCGGGCGGGAAGCCCGAAGTGACCAGGACTGAGTGCGATCCTCGGAGGCATTCCGGCAAGCGTCCGTGCGACGCGTAGCTGTCTTCGCGAGTCGTGACTCTCGAGTCCGGTCGGGAGAGCGACGGCTCTCGCTCGTACCGGGAGACTGGACCGCTCGGGGAGTCACCGTCGGCGGATGGGACACGATAACGTCTCGAGAGAGTGTCAGCTGCTGCCGACGACTTCGCGTTCCCACTCGTCGAGCCACCCGGTGAGGTTGCCCTCGAGTTCGTCGTAGCCGAAGAAGACGGTTTCCTCGGGCTGGATGGCGTACTCGGCGTAGGCGTCGGGGAGGTCGGTCTCCTCGTTGACGGGGCCGGTGACGTTGCGTTCGGCGATCACGGCCTGGACCTCGGGTTCGAGGATGAAGTCCATGAACTGGTGGGCCAGTTCGTCGTCGGTGCCGTCGGCGAAGCGAGCCATGCCTGCCATGTTGGCGTACCCCTGATCGTGAAGGGTCGCCACCTGATGCTTGTCGAGGTCGTTGTCGAACCGACTCGCGTAGACGCGGTCGTTCGTGTAGGAGACGACGACCGGTACTTCCTCGTTCTCGAACTGATCGTAGACGTCGTTCCACGCGTTGAGAATACGGACGTCGTTGTCGACCAGGTCCGCCCAGTAGTCGAGGTAGTCGTCCTCGCCGAACATGTCGACCGTCCAGAGGAAGAACAACAACCCCGTCGTCGAGTCGTAGGGGTTCGAAAGCGCGATCTGGCCTTCGTACTGGTCGTCGAGTAGGTCCTCGAACGTCTCGGGTTCTGTGACGTTCCGGCCGTCGTAGACGATACCACAGTGGCTGCGAAAGACGGGAACGACGCGGTCGTAAGGGTCGAAGTAGTACTCGTCGCCGATATCTCCGGCGTTCGAGAGGACGCTCTCGTTGGTCGTGGTGAACAGATCGCCGTCGACCCGTTCGTCGACTCGAACGAGGTTCTGGGGCCTGACACCGACATAGAGTTCGGCCTCGACGTCGAGTCCCTCGTTGTGGCGCTCGGCGTAGTAGTTCAGTTCCTGTTCGGGAAACTCCCACTCGAGTTCGACGTCGTGGCGGTCCTCGAACTCGTCTTTGATCCACTCGCCGGGACTGTCACTGGGTGCGTCCACGAACGAGGAGTAGGTCCCGACCGTGAGAACCGGATCGTCGTCGACCGATCCTTCGGTACTGCCGGCTTCGTTGCCACTATCGCCGTTCTCGAGATCGACCGCGGAGCAGCCTGCCAGTCCAGCCGTGGCGAGTGCACCACTGGAGGTCAGGAACGTTCGTCGTCTCATTACCGAGTGGTCTTCCCCGGTGATACGTAAGCGACTCGATTTCGACCGTTACCCTTCGCGTTCCGTCGGAAGGGTGAGACGAGCGGATTCGAGGGATGACGAATCCGTCGTCGAAAACTCGAGGCAGCCGGTCGTGGCGAGCGTCCGGAGCGCGTAAAACTCCAGCGAGGAGGGAACGGAATCACGGAGGTCGTCGGCGAGCACGCCGTACCACGCGAGCGGATGAGTCCCTGGGTTGGCCCACACAGATCGCGGCGCGAGAAACGGCGGCTCCCAGTCGCCGCGCCGTTCGGTGAACTGCCGTGCGGGCGTGTGCCTGACCAGGTTCAAGTGACGGTCGAACGGCGAGAGTGTCCTGTCGACGAGTCCTGTCCGGTCTTTCGGAACGGCGGCCGCGCGGGCGTAGTACCGCCGTGCGAGTTCGGCGTGGAGTTCTTTCCCCCGTCGCAGGGACCGGGGAATCCGTTCCCAGGCGCGCACGTAGGCTGGGTCCCACAGCGGGAGCCACCAGTCGACGCCGGCATCCTCGTAGGCCCGGAGGTCGCCGTTGGTAAATGTCGACATGCGGCCGCGCCACTCCCAGCGTTCGTAGGCTGCGGCGGCAGTCGCCGGGTCGGCAACGGCGTCCGGTTCTCGAGCGCCCAGCAGTCCTCGGCGGATTCGGTCGCAAGCGGCGTCGTAGAACCGGTCATCGTCCCACTGCCACAGCGAGTAGTGAGTCTCGAGGACGTACGCGACTAGTTCGTCGACCGTCGGTTCGATCGTCGTCTCGTCGATGCCGTCCGTGCCACAGCCGACCGACGGCGCTTCGTCGTTACGATTTTCCACGAACGTCGGCAGCCGCTCGCTCGGCGTCGCGACGGTGTGACCCGGACAGTAGAGCGCGTCCTCGGGGAGTCGACTCCCGTCTACGAGCGCTCGCAACGCGGGCCACTCGGCGAGAAACGGGAGCATATCGCCGCCGAACGCACGCTCGCGGTACCGGCTGCAGTCCTCGCCGTGGTACCACTGCCACCAGTTGGACTCGCCGTAGGGGAGAAACACCCAGTCGATGCCGAGTCGATCCGCGACCTCGCGGCTTACCTCCACGTCGGGATGCCCCGACCGGCCGAAGGTGTAGCCGATCACCTCGCGATCGCGGGCTGCCAGCGCCGCGGCAAGCAGCCGCGAGTCGTACCCGCCCGACAGCGGCACGACGATCGGCCGCGCGCCAGCGACGCGTTCGAGGCGATCGAGCGCCGTCTCGAAACCACTCTCGAGTCGTTGCAAGTGAGACTGTCGGACAGAAGTCAATACGAAGTCGGTCGCGGGTTCGTGGCCGTCTCCACCGGTGACGGCCCCAGCAGAGTGCCCGTTCGTCACGTCGTTCTGTCCGGCAGGATGAGTCTCGTGGCCGCCTCTAGAATCCGGAGAATCACACTCTCCGATCGGCCAGTACTCACGGTACGTCCGTCGGTCGACCCCATCGTCGCCGATGCGGACGACTTCGCCCGCCCGCGTGCTGTAGACGCCCCGCCAGATCGTCTCGGGACCAGTCACGTACCGCGTCAACAGGAACTCACTCTCCGCGATCGGATCGGTCTCGGCCTCGAGTCGCTCTCGAACGAGCTGTCCCCGATCGGAGACGATCGTCTCGGCAGCGTCGTAGTACAGCGGAATCGAACGTGCCTCGTCGGCGACCAGGAACGTCTCTCCCTCGTGGACGGCGACGACCGCGTAGAATCCCTCGAGACCCATGGCGACGGCGGCGGTGGCCTCGAGGCGGGACGCCCGTTCGTCCGCTCCCGGGCTGCTGTCAGCCAGCGCGTCACGAAACCGCTTTGCGAGGCCGGGGCCGGCGAGGACCTCGTCGCCGTCGAACGCCCGACCACGGACTGCGACTCCGTCGGTGTGGGTCCAGTCGCCCGCTCGCAAGGCCACCTTCATACTCGTGCTTCCGCTGAGGCGTATATAGACTCGGCGGTGGAGGCTGATATGGAAGTGCTGTCGATGTCCCGGCGCGACCGCGCGCTCCTGCGGTCGCGCCGGAACTGACTGACAGCAACCCGTATGAAGCGACGGTCGAAGACGACGCGAGTGATTCGCGCGAGGACTCGCAGACGCCGAGACGTAGGCAGGACCGGTAGACGAGAGCGGTGGCTCGACCGGTAAAAGCTCAAGCGTCGACTCGAGCGTCGAACCGGCCGACACGACCGGGTCCGACCGATCACATCGGCTTTAGACAGTCACTAGTAGCGTCCCAACCGTCGACTGACGGGTCGAATCGAGCCACACCGCCAGATTCGACCCATCAGTTCAGGCTTGGCCCGCCACTAGTGCTTTGGCAAGCCTGAACGGATGAGTGAAACCGAATGCGGTCGTCTGGTTTCACTCAGCAGTCGACGCTTGGCGGAGTACTAGTACTGTCCCAAGTGTGGACTGACGGGTCGAACCGAGCGACACCGCCAGATTCGACCCATTAGTTCAGGCTTGGCCCGCCACTAGCGTCGGGATCGCTCCTCGACAGACGGGTCCCGGATCGGGATTTCGACCGTCGACGTTTCGTCGAAGTCAGCTTCGAGGCCGATCGGCGATGGCTCCGTTGCCGGCTCTTCAACCGTGGTCTCGGCTCCGTCAACGGCCTCGAGTCGACGGCGTTCTGCTGCGTCGTAGGACGACCCGAGCGCAATCAGGAAACCGGTCATCGCGGTCACGAGAGCGATGCTTCCGATTGCGACGATAGCGATCGAAACGAGCGCACCTGAGAGCACTTGTCCGGCCGTCAAGAGCGAGACCGCGGTCACGGCCGCGATCAGCGTCAGGAGACGAGCTAGCCGGCCCGTGTCGAGACCGTTGAACTGTCTCTCGCCAGTCGTATCGCGTAGCACCGACAGAACGCCGTCGTAACTACCGCCAGATCGTGCGTTCCCGACCGAGTGGATCGACTGGGCGATCCACACGCCAGCAGTGAAGTTCAACAGTGCGACAAACGAGACCAGTCCGAGTTGGCCGTCGACGAACAGTCCCGCTGCGATCGCACTCGAGAGCGAGAGGCCCATGATACCGTGGGTTAGGAGCGACCGCGTGCCAAAGTCCGCTACACTGTGCGTGTATCCAGAACTCATAGTACGAACCACGTCCCCAGTGTGCATAGCCGAGACACCTACCAGTGCAACAGTTTGGCAGTCGAGACGGTCACCAGCTGGGACGTATCCGTCGCGGCCACGGTGTTGACGCAAATCGAAGATTTGCGAGAGCCGAACCCCTGTTGATTTCGGAAGGGCGGGGAACTCGCGTTGCTTTTCGTTTAGAACGGTGCGTCGCCGTCCGCGCTGGCGTCACCGCCTGCGTCCGTCGCCGTGTGTTCGTCTCCAGCGGCGAGTCCGAACTTCAGTCCGTACTTCTCGAGGCCGCCGGCCATGCTCTGGACGCGCACGTCCGTGGTGCCCGTGGCGGAAGCGATGAGTCGTGCGGCCCGGACGCTGTCTTTGCCGTGCGGACAGACGGTGACGACGCGGTTGTCGTCTTCGAACTCCGCGACGCGATTCGCGAGTTCGTGGAACGGGACGTTCTCGCTGCCGGGAATTCGGCTGTGCTCGAATCGTCGCCGATCGCGAATGTCCACGAGACGCACGTCGGCGTCTGCCTCGAGAAGCGCCTTGACCTCGTCGGGGGTGATTTCGCCGTCCATCGAGTGGCCGTTGGCGTGGCGAAGAGATAAGATCACGGATCTGGCAGGTAACAGTCTCCGCTTTCGTTACTCGAGCCACTCGGGGAGCCACCCGACGAGTCGCCGGCGAACGAGTGCGTAGCCGAGCGAGAGGACGACGGCACCGAAGACGAGTACCGCTATCCAGCCGTCGAAGACCACGAGCGCGGGTATCGCCAGCACGGCTGCGAGCGCGGCGTCTTCGGGCGACCCGTCGTAGCGAATCCAACGCCGGGGCTGAATCCAGCGCCCGCGGACGTGGTCGTACACCGCACGATCGGTCGAACCGCTCCACGGGTCCATCTCCGGGCTACCACCGAGGGCGTCGCTGGCGGCGTGGAGCCAGGCGGCGACGGTGAAGGCCCCGGCGGCGGCGGTGAGACTCGAGGGGACGGCGACGGCGAACACCACCGCGGGCACGGCAATTGCGAGTCCGAGAACGGGGAAGTGGAGGGTTCGTCGGTGCTCGAGGACCATATCGAGGTCGGGTGCAAGTCCACCGATGATAGCACCGACGGCCAGCGGCAGGCTGAACTCCGGTACGGCTACCGCTACGGGAGTGACCGCAGCGAGCGCGACGAAGACGTGCGTGGTCGCCATCATTGGTCCCGATCACCGGTCATGCCGGTCGTTCGGACCGGAACGGGAAAAACGGGGCTACTCGCGGGCGTCCCCGGTGGCCACCGCGACGGCCTCGTCGATCCGCTCGAGGACTCCTCTTGCGAGCAGGTAGCGGGCGTAGCCGTTGGCCTGGCTCCAACGCCAGTCTTCCTCCTCGTCGTCGAGTCCGGAACGTTCGATGTCGCGGTCGCCGGATTCGATCCACGACTGCGCTTCCTCGGCGAAAAACAGCGTGAGTAGATCAGGATCGTCGGCGAGGACAGCCTCGAGTCGCTCGACCGCGTCGCGTTTGGCGGCGTCGATCGCACCGCTGTCGAGTACGTCGACGTCTTCACTGACGATCCGCTCGCGTTCGGCGCGGGCGGCGGCCAGAAAGAGCCATCCTTTGGCGAGTTCGACGGTGCCGTAGACGGCGTACCCACGGTCGACGCGTCGGTCGGCGTCCCCGACCAGCGAGTCGCCGTAGTCGGATCGGGAGTACAGCGCGCTGTGAACGTCACGACGGCCGGTTTCGGACTCTCCGACGTCGTCGTCCTCGAACCCGCCGATACGATCGAACCACTCCTCGCGGTCCTCGAGCAGGTCCTCGATGCGGTCGTGGAAGACGGTTCGAGCGTCGGCCATCGTCTCGTCGAAGCGAGTGCCGTCGGAGACGGGGTCGCGTTCCCGGAGCACGTCGTGGTAGGTCTCCGCGGTGTCGATTCGAGCCCGATTCTGTTGGACTCCTCCGTACAGGCTTCCGATGCGTTCGACGCGGCTGGTGTCGTCGTTCTGGTCGTCAACATCGGCGTCCACCCGACGTGACAGGAGCGCCCGCGCCTGGGAGAGATCGTGTTCGACGTATCGGCCGTACGCGAGAAACGTCGCAGGATCGGTGGTCACGTACTCGAACTCCGCGTGCCGATCGTTGGCCCGCTCGAGAAACGGCTCGGCGTCGGCGGTCGGATCACGGTCGAACTCGCCGAGTCGCGCCATCGTGTACGCGTAGCCGCTAGCGGCCTGCCACTGGTGGCCTCGAGCCGTCCGAACGGCGTCGGTCGTCGGCGCCTCCCAGGGCCGGTCCTCGGCGTACTCGGCGGCGTGTTCCAGCCGCGGTCGGCCGTACCTGAGAAAGCGATCGTGATCGTCGATCTCGTCCCATACCTCGAGCGCGTCGGCGGCGTACTCACCGGCCTCGTCGACGAGATCGTGTAGCAACTCGTCGGTCGCGTAAACGGGAGCGGGAACGGTCGGGATACTGCGCCGTCGGGTTCGAGCGTAGGCGAGTCGGTTCGGCAGCGTGCTGTAGGCCGTCGTACAGCCGGCCAGGGCAGCCAGGCTGCCGGCGCCGGCCGCGGCGAGGAATCGGCGGCGGGAGGGTCGTGGAGGGCGGCTCATAGGAGCCGAGAACGGCCACTGCAGAATAAAAGGTTGGGGTTCCGAAACGACGCGCCTGCGGGGGTGTCACTCGAGGGTCCCGTCGGATTTCGTCCGGGAGCGCCGACGGAGCCAGCGACCGACGAGAATCGTTCCGATACCGGCGATCGACAGCCAGCTCGCGGTCACGATCCCGAGCGTCTGCGTGTCGGGCGGAATCCCGGGGTACTGCTGGAGATAGGGGAACGCCAGTCCCCAGAGCACCAGTATCGCACCGATTCCGGTGGCGCCTGCCACTGCGGTTGGCTGCGATCGACGACTCGCGATCGTCGCCCCGAGCAGGAAGATTCCGTACGGGACGAACGAAATGGTCTTGGATAAGATTCCGGCGGCGTACGGTTCGAGGAAGCCGCCCTGTTGGGACCGCGTCTGGACGACGAGTTGCTCGTCGCCGTCTTCGAGGAGGTGATAGTACGCGGTCGCCTTGGAGTGGAGCGGTTCCAAACCGTTCGCGTGTTGGGAGTCGAAGTCGGCAGGCCACTCCTCGACGCCGTCACAGAACAGTACTTCGTCCCGACAGACGCCGACCCTGTTTACGTGCCACTCGCCTTGCATTCCGGCCGGTTCCTCGACCGGCCTCGATTCTGCCTCGTGGACGAGTTCGCGTGCAGTCGGGGACAGCTCCTCGAGTGCTCTCGGTTCGTCGTCGTCGATCTCACCAGTGTAATCGATGCCGTCGGCTGCGACGCCGACGAACTCCTCAGATTCGTAGGCTGGCGTCAGCGATCCCGCAAAGGGGACGCTCGCAAAGAGCGCGAGAACGACCAGGAAGGCGAGGGCGGCAAGCGGTCGGGGTTCCATACGCCGAACCATCAGTAATATTGATAAGTGTTTTTTGGTTGTGTTATGACGGAGAAACGAGACAAGCCGGCGCAGGGAGACCGAACGGTTACTCGAGGTTCTCGCCCTGGTAACTGCCATCGTAGACGTCCTCGTGGTCGGCCTCGGCGAACACGAGCTGGGCGATCCGGGCGTCGCGTTCGATCTCGACGTCGTGGTGGACCTGCAACAGCCCCTCGCCGCGACCTTCGTAGCCGGCGTCCCAGACGGCCGTGTTGAGCATACAGGAGTTACGCATCAGCGACGAACGCGGGTAGACGAACCCGATATGTCCCTCCGGAATCTCGATCCGCTCGTTGTATCGGGCGACGTAGGCTCCGCTGGGCAGGTAGTAGGTGTCGGGCGACTTCTGCTCGCGTTCCTCGATCGACCGGGCGGCGCGGTCGCCGATCTGTTTGCCGTCGCAGCCGATGCGACCGGGCTCGAGCTGTTCGAAGACGACGTCAAGAGTGAGGTCGACGCCGTTTGGCTGGACTTGCTCGTCGCTCGTCGGCGAGACGTGCTCGGCGACGAACGCACCGGATCGGAACATGATGGTGTTCTCGCGGCGGCGTCGAGAAATTCGTTTCGCTCGAGATCGATCACGAGCGCCCGCGCCGCGCCCGTCGTTTTAATACCGCTTGCATGATGGGTCAACGCCGACAGCCATCAGGCTGCTATCGGGCGATTAGATCGGAAGAGAGACCGTTTCTCCGTCTGAGATCGACGTAATAACTGTCATGGAAACACGCTGGATTTATCAGGGCGGGAAGCCGAGATTCGTATGCTATGGGACAGACTCTCACCGAAAAGATTCTCGACGACCACCTCGTCGAGGGCGAACTCGAGACCGGCGAGGAAATCGGGATCGAGATCGATCAGGTTCTCACCCAGGACACGACCGGGACGATGGTCTGGCTCCAGTTCGAAGCAATGGGGCTGGACGAAGTCCAGACCGAGATTGCAGCACAGTACTGCGACCACCAGACCTACCAGTTCGACTTTAAGAACACGGACGACCACCGTTTCCTGCGTTCTGCGGCCGGCAAATACGGCGCTTACTTCTCTCGCCCCGGCAACGGTATCTGTCACAACGTTCACCGCGAGAACTTCGCGGCCCCCGGCAAGACGCTGCTGGGCTCTGACTCCCACACGCCAACCCCCGGCGGCCTCGGCGAACTCGCGATCGGTGCCGGCGGGATCGACGTCACCGTCGCCATGGGTGGCGCTCCCTACTACATCGAGATGCCCGAAATCGTCAACGTCCGCCTCGAGGGTGAACTCCCCGAGTGGGCAACGGCGAAAGACGTCATCCTCGAACTGCTCCGTCGCCTCTCCGTGAAAGGCGGCGTCGGCAAGATTCTCGAGTACACCGGCCCGGGCGTCGAGACGCTGACTGCCCCCGAGCGGATGACGATCACCAACATGGGGACGGAACTCGGCGCGACGACGTCGATCTTCCCGACGGACCACCAGACCGAGGACTACTTAGAGCGCGTCGGCCGCGGCGACGAGCACGTCGAGCTCCAGCCTGACGACGACGCCGAGTACGACGACGAGATCGTCGTCGACCTCTCGGATCTCGAGCCGCTGATCGCCCAGCCGTCGATGCCGGACAACGTCGTCCCCGTCGAGGAAGTCGAGGGCGAATCCGTCGAGCAGGTCATCGTCGGCTCCTGTACGAACGGTGGCTACGAGGACATCCTCCCAGTCGCCAAGATGCTCGAGGGTCGCGAAGTGTCGATGGAGACCGAGACCATCGTCGCGCCCGGTTCCAAGCAGGCCTCCGAGATGCTCGCCCGCGAGGGCTGGGTCGCTGAGATGATGGCCGCTGGCGTCAACTTCTCCGAGGCGACGTGTGGTGCCTGTATCGGCATCGGCCACGTCCCAGCGAGCGATTCAGTCTCGCTGCGGACCTTCAACCGCAACTTCGAGGGGCGCTCGGGTATCGAAGACGACAACGTCTATCTCTGTTCGCCAGAGGTCGCCGCCGCCGCGGCGATCGAAGGCGAGATCGTCGACCCGCGCAACCTCGCCGAGGATCTCGACGACCTCGAGGCACCCGGCGTCGAACTCCCTGACGAGTACGACGCGTCGAAGACGGACCTCATCGAGCCCGACGAGGCCGTCGACGACGACCTCATCAAGGGGCCGAACATCGGCGACGTCCCGATCCGCGACCAACTCAGTAGCGAGGTCGAGGGCGAGGCGCTGCTGAAGATGGAGGACAACATCACGACCGACCACATCATCCCTGCAACGCAGGACATCCTGATGTATCGGTCGAACGTCCCCAAGCTCTCCGAGTTCACCCTCTCTCGGGTCGACGAAACCTTCGCCGACCGCGCGCTCGAGGCTGACGGCGGCTTCCTCGTTGCTGGCGAGAACTACGGTCAGGGCTCTTCGCGTGAACACGCCGCGCTCTGTCCGATGTACCTCGGTATCGAGGGCGTCCTCGCACAGAGTTTCGCACGCATTCACCGTGCGAACCTCTTCAACTTCGGTATCGTCCCGCTGACGATCGACGAGGACACCTACGAGAACATCGACCAGGGCGACGAGGTCGAGATCGTCGACGACGTCTACGACGCCGTCACGAGCGGGCAAGAAGAGTTCACCGTCCGCGTCAACGGTGAAGACGAGTACACCGCCACCCTCGACGCCTCCGAACGCGAACGCGACATCCTCGCCGCCGGTGGCAAGCTCGCCTGGACGAAAGAACAGGCCGAGGACGGCGGCGCAGCGCCGGCCGACGACTGATCGGCTCTCGTTTCCGTCGTTTTTTGGAGTCGAAAGCAATCGGCTGAACGTCTACGTTCGAAAGTTGACTGTGAGATGAAACTGTCGTCGGTAGTATCGGTCGCCGTCGCTACTCAGGACCAACGTCGTACAGGTCCTGATTTCGCCACCCGAACAGCAGCCACGAGAACAGGAACCCGACGCCCATCGCGACGATCTCCCGGAGGAGCCGTGGAATGCCGAAGTCGACGAGAGCCACGATAGCCAGCGCCGACCCGACGGCGGCCCCCAGGAGAACGAACGCGAGATCACCGACGATCCGTTCGCGTGGATACTCCCAGTAGTGCTGTCGGTCGTCTTCGTACCAGACACCCAGGTAGATCAACACCGGTGCCATCGCCGTGATGACGGTGACGACCCAGTACTCTTCCGCGAGGCCGGCTGGGGCGAACACGAGCGCGTTGATCAACTGTGCCGTTATCGAGGCCCCCAGCAGCCCGATCAGTAACCATCCCCATCGCGGCAACCGATCCTTGTCGATGTCCATGTCCGGAAACCGTTACCGCGTCAAAATAATCCTATCGTTGTTCGACACTCGATCAAAAGTCCTCGTCGAAAACGCAAACAGCCGTCGAACCGTGGCTACTCCACACAGCAGGCGTCTTTCTTTGGAGATTCGTCGACGCCGCTTCCATCCGCAGCGACCGGCTCTTCGAGCCGGTAGAGACTCTGTCTGGCGTCTGCAAAGTAGATGTCTTCGTCGACTCGTCCGATCTCTTCGAGACGCTCGAGCGCGTACCGGACCGTTCGAGCCGAGAGCATCGACTCCTGAACGATCTGTTTCTGCGTCAATGGACCGTCGTACTCGAGTACCTTGAAGACGAGTTTGGCGCTCGGTGGCAAGTCCTCGATTTCCTCCCCGTCGGTCTCTGCCATGTTACGAATCGAAAACATCCAGCAGTATAAAACTTGAGCCTTACTGGGTGACTTTCCGTCATATGTTCCCTCATTAATAGGGAGGAAACTGGATATAGAGGTACTAAAACTGCGAAAACACGCTATTTGACCGGTGAGTCAGGACTCGTGAGCGAGTGGACGAACGACATGACAGATTCGTCACCCCTGGCCGATCATCCGTTCTTCTCCGTCCCACTCTTGTTGGCGCAGTTCGTACTTCTGGATCTTGCCGGTCGCCGTCTTGGGAAGGTCCTCGACGAACTCGACGCGACGAACGACCTTGTAGCTCGCGAGCCGATCCCGAGTGTACTCGGTCAGTTCGACCGCCGATACCGGTGGATCACTGGGGTCACCGTTCGAGGGCACGACGAACGCTTTCGGCGTCTCGCCCCACTCCTCGCTCGGGGCTGGAATCACCGCGGCGTCCGCAACCGCGTCGTGATCGAACAGCACGTCCTCGAGTTCGATACTCGAGATGTTTTCCCCACCGGAGATGATGATATCTTTTTTCCGGTCGCGAAGAGCGATCAGCCGGTTCTCCTCGACCGTCGCGAGGTCGCCGGTGTGGTAGTAGCCCTCGAGTCGATCGTTGAACGCGGCTTCGGTCTCTTCGGGCTTGTTCCAGTACCGGTCCATCACCTGATTGCCGCGGACGACGACTTCGCCCAGCGTCTGATCGTCCCGTGGAACGTCGTTGCCGTCTTCGTCGACGACACGGACGTCGGTCCCAAGGACGCCTATTCCCTGGCGTTTCTTGATCTCGAAGCGGTTCTCGTCGTCGATGAGGCGTTTGGCGTCGGAGATCGTAACGAGCGGACCGGTCTCGGTCGCGCCATAGAGGTGTTTCAGGTACCAGCCAAACCGATCCTCGACGGCCCGAATCGTCGCTTCCGGTGGCGCACTGCCGGCAGTCGTCACCCGAACCTGCTTCGACCCGCTCATCTCGGGTTCGTCCTCGTTCTCGTAGTAGTCGATCAACTGATTGAGCACCGTCGGCGCTGCACAGAGAAACGAGACGTCCTCCTCGCGGATTGCGGAGACGACCGTGTCGGCGTCGACGCCGCGCGTACAGACGTGCGTCGCGCCCATCCCGGTCACCGCGTAGATGTGGCCCCAGCCGTTGACGTGGAACATCGGCAGCGTCCACAGGTAGGTGTCGTCGCTCGTGATCTCGTGGTAGATCGACATCAGATAGGCGTGAAGCGTCTCGGTCCGGTGGGTTCGACAGACGCCTTTCGGATCGCCGGTCGTGCCCGAGGTGTAGTTGATCGTGATGATCTCGTCTTCGGCCAGTTCCGGCCGCTCGAACTCCGTTCCGGCCTCCTCGAGGACGTCGTCGAACTCCTCCCACTCGCCGGAAACCGCGTCGGCGTCGTTCGTGACGAACGTCTCGGTCGGAACGTCGTCGCGGATCGCCTCGATCTTCTCGACGTACTCGTAGTCGGCGTAGATCGCGTCGACGCCGGCGTCCGACAGGATGTACTCGTAGTCGTTCGGCGTCAGTCGATAGTTCACCGGCGTGAAGATCGCCCCGAGTTGCATCGACCCGTAGGCCGCCTCGAGGTGGTAGTGGGTGTTGGGATCGAGCACGGCGACGCGGTCGCCTTTCTCGATGCCGCGTTCCTGGAGGGCTGCCGAGAACCGGTCCGCTCGCTCGCCGAGTTCGTCGTAGGTGAACCGCTGGCCGTCCGTCGCGACGACCGCCTCCTCGTCGGCGTAGTGCGTTCGTGCCTGCTCCAGGAAGTCCGTGACAATGAGTGGCGTTTCCATGCGTTAATTGTTCCCGAACGACGATGATATATATTCCGATTGCTGCAAGTCGGCTTCATCCCCCCTGAAGGGGTGGATTTCGCCTCGCTACCGCTGTAATCGTCTCGATACGGCCGCTGACGGCAGAGGCGTGTGACCTGGACCTCCGGCCGTGCCCGGACCGTCCGCGTCCGAACCCGAACCCCTTTTCACCACCCGCCACAGAGTTCGTCCCATGTCGACCGAATCGATCAGCGACCGACGCGAACACGTCCGTTCGATCGGAGTGACGGCACTGTCCGCACTGTTCGGCGTCGGCGCGGCACTGGCTTCGGCGGCCCTGACGGGCGACCTCGCGCCGGCCGAGGCAGCGACCGATACGCGGGCGCTGGCGCTCGTCCTCGGGGCGATCCTCGTCCAGTTCCCCCTGCTCAACTCCACGGGGATCTACGGTGAGGACGAGTTCGGGGGGAAACACTACCTGTTCATCACGTTCATGACGTTCTCGTTCTGGTTCGTGGTGTGGGGAATACTGCTGACCGCGGAGCTTCACGCGTAAACCATGGCTGACGACAGCATCGCCGTCGTAGACCTCGATCGGTGCCAGCCCGACCGGTGTAACTACGAGTGCAAGAACTACTGCCCGCCAAATCGAAGCGGCAAGGAGTGTATCACGCTCCGCGGCGAGGAAACCGACGAAGGCCAGCCAGAACAAGTCCACATCTCCGAAGAGATCTGTCTCGGCGAGAGCTGTGGGATCTGCGTCGGGAAGTGTCCGTTCGACGCTATCGAAATCATCAACCTGCCACAGGAGATTCAGGACGATCCAGCCCACCGCTACGGCGAAAACGCCTTCTCACTGTACGGCCTGCCCGCACCACAGGAAGGCCGAGTCACCGGAATTCTCGGGCCGAACGGGATCGGGAAGACGACCGCCATCCGAATCCTCGCGGGCGAACTCGAGCCCAACCTCGGTCGCCACGACGACCAGCCCGACTGGGACGACGTCTTAGAGGCCTACCGCGGGACGGAACTGCAAGACTACCTCGCGGACGTCCGAGACGGCAACGTGACCGTCGCCCGGAAACCGCAGTACGTCGACCAAATCCCCGAGCAGTTCGACGGCAACACCCGCGAACTGCTCGAGGGGGTCGACGAACGCGGGGCCCTCGAGACGATCGTCGAGCGACTCTCGCTGGGGCCGGTCATGGAGCAGTCCATCGCGGATCTCTCCGGTGGCGAACTCCAGCGGGTCGCAATCGCGGCGACGCTGGTTCGGGACACGGACTTTTATTTCCTCGACGAGATCACGCCCTACCTCGACATCGGTCAGCGCGTGACGGCGGCGCGACTGATCCGCGAACTCGCCGAAGAGGAGGACAAGTCGATGCTGGTCGTCGAACACGACCTCGCGATCCTCGATCTCGTCGCCGACACGCTCCACGTCGCCTACGGTGAACCCGGTGCCTACGGTGTCGTCACCTCGCCGAAATCGGTGCGAAACGGCATCAACGAGTATCTCGCAGGCTATCTCGACAACGAGAACATGCGAATCCGCCAGAATCCAATCGAGTTCGAAGAACACGCCCCACGGACCGAGACACACGGCGACGTGCTCGTCGAGTACCCAGATCTTACCAAAAGCTACGGCGACGGCGAGTTCACGCTCGCGGTCGAAGGTGGTCAGATCCACGAGAACGAAGTGCTCGGCGTCGTCGGCCCCAACGGAATCGGGAAGTCCACTTTCGCGAACCTCCTGACCGGGAACTTAGCGCCCGACGAGGGCGACGCCGACCTGGACCTCGACATCTCGTACAAACCCCAATACGTCACGATCGACCAGCACATGCGGGTCGACGCCTTCCTCTCCTCGATCACCGACCAGTTTGGCTCCTCGTACTGGAACACAGAGATCGCTCAACCAC
The DNA here is from genome assembly GCF_000230715.2 of Natronobacterium gregoryi SP2. GTDB lineage: Archaea > Halobacteriota > Halobacteria > Halobacteriales > Natrialbaceae > Natronobacterium > Natronobacterium gregoryi. The sequence continues at coordinate 2,301,287 of NC_019792.1, read as the reverse complement.
TCCAACTCGAGCGAATCATGGAACAGAACCTCTCGGATCTCTCCGGTGGTGAACGCCAGCGCGTGGCGATCGCAGCCTGTCTCTCGGACGACGCCGACCTCTACCTGCTCGACGAACCCTCGGCACACTTAGACGTCGAACAGCGCGTCCAGGCGACCAGCGCGATCCGTCGCTACGCCGAACAGCAGGACGCGACTGTCATGGTCATCGACCACGACATCTACACGATCGACCTGCTCGCGGACCGACTGCTTGTCTTCGACGGCGAACCCGCCGTCGCCGGCCACGCCAGCCCGCCACAGTCCATGCGCGACGGCATGAACGAGTTCCTCGCGAACCTCGAGGTCACCTTCCGCCGGGACAACCGCACCTCGCGGCCGCGGATCAACAAGCCGGACTCGCAACTCGACAAGGAACAGAAGTCCGAAGGCGAGTACTACTACGCACCGTAGTCTCTCGCCTGTCGATCGAGACAATGTATCGGTTTCTCGCGAGTCTGCTTGACCGTCTATTCCCGTTCTCGGTTTCACCACTCCTCGAACGTAACTCGTTGCTGTGTCACCCAGCAGGCGTGGTCCTTCGATGACCAGTGACTCGAGTGAGCCGTGTTCACGAGACGATCACTACTATCGGTCGTGACGACTATCGTTTCAAGATGCACGTGACTCGACGGGCCGTGTGTACAGCCATGCTTCTCACTGCAGGATGTGTTGGCCCTGACGACAGCGCTGCCGACGAACCAGAGGAAGACGCCGGAAACGGTGATGGTGGATGGCTTTTCCTCCATGCTGAGGTAATCGACGAAGACGACATCTCCAGTGACTACACCGTTCTCGACGCCGACGACGACCGCATCGCAGGTCGTGGACTCTACCCGAGTCTGTTCGAAGCAGTCGAACGCATCGACGACACCGATCCGATCGGGTGGACCGCCCAATCGGATCACACGGGCCAGGCAAGCGGCGACGGTCAGGATACCCTCGAGGCTGCACGGCAAGTTAGTTCCGAAAGCGGACCCAACGACCGACATCCAAACGACGGGGCGACCTCGCGAGACGCAACTCACTACGTCGAATACGACGGCTGGACGCTCATGGTGTGGGTCGACAGCGGTGGTGAAGACGAGTAACGGGGAGTGTCTCGACTCTCGACCGTCACTTTTCCTATTCGCCGCCGACGGATGCTCGAAACACCGCGAACAGCCCGTCGCCGTGACCCTCGCGGACGTCCGGTTCGCCTTCGGCCGGAATCTCCGCAGGATCGTCGAAGATCGTCTGGAGACGCGTCTCGACCTCGAACCCTGCCGTCTCGAGCGCCTCCCGTGCTTCCCCGGCGGTCAGGAATTCGGCATCGGCGTAGAACGGGCTCTCGTCTTTGTGCTCCTGATAGACCTGTCCGACCGGACTCGAGCGATCCAGCACGGCGACGACGAGCGTGCCGTCGGAATCGAGGACGCGCCGGGCCTCCGACAGCGTCGCCTCGAGGTCGTCGACGAACGAGAGGACGGTGACGAAGAGGGCGAGGTCGAGCGCGTCGTCGGCGACCGGGAGGGATTCGGCGACGCCGCGGACGGGCGCGACGCCGCGGTCGCCGGCCCGCTCGAGCGGTGCGCGCGCTGCGTCGACGCCCAGGGAAATTCCCAGCGGGCCCCCGAAACGCCCTGTACCGACGCCGACCTCGAGCGCCCGGTCGTCGTCGACCGCGTCGGGGAGGGCACGCTCGAGCGTGGCTCGTTCGGCGCGGTAGGCACCGTCGTTCTCGCTGAACCAGCTATCGTACTCGTCGGTGAGTGTCTCGAAGGGACCAGTTGTCGACATCGTCTGATCCACCGTACCCCAGAAAGAAAGTGTTTGTTGACCTCTTCTGTGCTCCTGTCTATTTTGGACCCGAATCCGTCCCAGACGTGCTCGAGTCGGAATCCGCTGGAGGGGAGTCAGACCACCAGAGAGACAGTACGGTGGCGGAAATCACGGTCCACGTCACCAGTACCAACTCGGTCGCATATGCCAGTACATCCGTACCAGTGAACATGGAGAGGTAGGGTGTTGCAACGCCAAGTCCGCCCAGACCGATTCCATACCCAGTCAGTGCAACTACTGTTTTTGGACGTGTCTCTCTTGCCACTACTGCCACTCCGCTGATCGCGAGCGCGAGCGGGCCAAACAGCCCGAATCGAAGCAGCACCTCGACGACGTTCTGAAATAGAGAGCCAGACTGATGACGTTCTACGACCTCATACGTCTCGTTTTCGTATTCGACGAACGTGAGTTCGAAGTGGCTCTTCGAACCATATCTGTAGGACCCATCCGCTGGGAACGTTGGCGCACTCTCGTAGGCATCACAAGTGAGCGTCCAGTCCTCACACACCGTTCTCGTGTACGCTTCTCGGTCTGAGTCGAGATCCAGATACGACTCGTACTCACCGTCGGCAGGAGAACTATGTACCCCATCGCGTTGCTCCTCGTAGATGGCCTCGAAGAGGCGCTGTTGCTCGTCGTCGAACGCTTCTAGCGGTGTCGGATCGGCTTCGATAGGCTGATTCTCTACGACGATCGGGTCGCCTTCGATATCCGTCGCCGACTCGTGAGCAATGTAGTACGACGGGGATTCCGACCGGGGCTCGTACGGGTCGCCGAAGACGGCAGGAGAGAACATTCCGCCAACCAGCAGGAACGCGACCAGCAGCGAGACTCCCAGGAGAAGCCGCGACTTCATTATACCTACACAAAATATTAGAAAACAAGTATTTTCCTATTCTGACTCGTTACATCCGTCGCAGGCTTCTCTTTTCGGTCGGGTGACTTCATCGTTGACCGTCCCGACCGCGCAAATTCGTTCACTCGTGCGCATCGACCGCTCCGCACGCCATGGTACACTCACGCCCGCTACTGAAGTTTCCCACGCTGAATACAAAAACCGTCTTGCCGAGGTCCGTTACTTCACCAGCCGCTGACAGCTCCCACAGAGGTTCTCCTCTTTGATGTCGACCTCCCGTACCGTCGGCGAGAAGTTCATCACACAGCGGTTGTTCTCACAGTGCTCGAGGCCGTAGGTGTGGCCGATCTCGTGGACGATTTCCTTGCGGACGCGCTCTTCGAAGATGTCGCTTGCACTCTTGTTCGAAAAACCGCCGTCGCTCGAGGTCTGGAGCCGGTAGGTCGAGACGACGCTACCGCTGCCGTCGAGGTAGGCGAGCCCGAAGACGTAGTTGCGCCGGCGATAGAAGAGATCGTGGGGCGTGATCGCGATGTTCTTGTCGCCGCGGCCGGCGCGTTCGGCGAGTTGGATGAACGTCTCCGCGGAGTACTGGTTTCGGCTCGAATCGTAGGCACCGCTTGGAACCGACTGCGAGTCGTTGACCGAGACTTCGCAGTCGTAGACCGACCGCAACGCAGCCGAGGCCGCCCGCTTGACCGTCGCGGACACGTTGCCGACCGGCACGATGTCGACGAGCATGGCAACTGCTATGATCGGGGAGTTCATAAACGTCCCGCCGTGTCCCACTCTCGTCGTGATATCGAGTCGATGGCCGAGTACCTTCGCAGCTACGAGCGGGTCGTCGAGGTCGGGATCGGCCGCCGGACCGATCTGGCGGCTGAACTCGCCGAGTCGGGGGTCGACGTGACTGCGACAGACGTTTACGACCGAGCAGTCCCCGATGGAGTCGACTTCGTCACCGACGACGTGGTCGATCCGGACCTGGCGGTCTACGCCGCCGCCGAGGCCGTCTACGCACGGAACCTGCCGCCGGAACTCCACCGTCCTGCGCTCGAGGTCGCCCGTGAGGCCGACGCCGCCCTGCTGTTTACGACGCTGGGTGGCGACCAACCCGTGGTCCCGGTCGAGCGACTGACCGTCGAGACGGGAACAGTGTACGTGGCTCGAGAGAGAGTGTGAGAGTGATTGCTGGAGCTAGTTGCCGCCGATTGCCGACCCCGTTCTGGCGATCGGCGATGAGTGACTACGGGAAACCGTATGAGACGGTTTGCTGTCCGTCAGTGCCGGCGCGACCGCGAGCCCGCCTTCGGTCGCGCCGGGACAGCGGGACAGCAGTCCGTATGAGTCGGCTGCCGGCCAGTCCATCGAGGACGGCGCGACGATTCCCGTCTCGTGATCGTCGTCGCACGCAGATACTCACGTCGAGAAACTGTAACCGGCGGTTTATATGCGAGCCGTCACGATTTCTCGACGATGCTTTCACGTCGGCTACTCACGCGAAACGCGCTGGCTCTCGTCGGTGGAGGACTCTTCTCGAGCACCGCCGCGACGGCGACCACTTCACAGGCGGCCCCACCGAACGGACAGTACGACGCCAGCGCAGTCTCTGACGCTCCGACGACGGCAGTGGCGACGGTCGATCCGTCAGTGTTGGAGACGATCGACCTGCCTGTCCCGTTCGATTCGATGATGGCGGACGCAGGCGTCCAGTCGGATGCGATCTCGATCGAGAATTTCGAGTCGGTGACTGCGAGTACGGCTCTCGAGGGCGACGCCGTCGACGGTGGCTGTGCCGTCGCCGTCGGCTCGTTCGACGAGCAGTCAGTCGAGTCGGAACTTCGCGGTCACGAACTCGAGTTCGTCGCACGGGATGGCCGACGCCTGGGGGACGGCGTGGCACGGTTCGTCGCCTCGAACGATCCCTACGCTGTCGCAGTTGGACCGTCGTCGCTGCGTATCGGGTACGGCAGGACTCGGGCCCGTGCCCGGCGACACCTCGAGACGACGCTCGAGAAACGACGACGGCGGCCACAGGCGACTGCGAGCTACGGGTCGCTGCCGTCGTTGCTCGACGGCCACGCCGTCGCCTACGCCGACCTCGGTTCCGAGACTCGCCAACTCCTCGTCGATCGACTGCCGGACGGGTCCGACGCGCTCGCGGCCACCCTCGGGGCGGCACGTGCGATCGGCGTTGGACTCCGTGCTGGGTCGACACAGGCACGACTGCGCTACGGCCTCGTCGTCGAGCCAGCCCGGTTCTCGACGGAGTCTCTCGAGACGCTCGTCGAGGAGGCAACAACGGGCGAGAACGCCCTGGCGTCGTCGAATATCTACCGCTCCGGAACGACGGTCGTCGTCGATGCAGCCGTCGAAACGGGGTCGCTGTGGCCCGCTCACGAGCGACTGTTCGACGGGTCGGCCTGACTCACGTCTCTCAGCCGGTTCGGACCGGATCGATCCATCGCCCTTTATTTTCATCGGGCCGTTGGGTCGGGTATGTGTACTCGTGCCGACGCCGTCGTGCTAGATGTCGACGGAGTGCTCGTCGATGTCGCCGACTCCTACCGGCGAGCGATTCTCGAGTCCGTCGAGTACGTCTACGACCGGACGATCCGCAAGGCAGACGTCCAGGCGTTCAAGGACGCTGGCGGGTTCAACAACGATTGGGAACTGACGTACGCGGCCGCACTGTACGTGCTCGCGACGAGCGAGGGATACGACGACTCGATCGGCGAGTTCACCGACCGGATCGCCGCCGAGGGTGGCGGCCTCGAGGCCGCCGAAACTGTCGTTCGTGACTCGATCGGTGCTCGCGCGTTTCAGCGCGTCGCCGACCGCTGGAACTGCGAGCGACTGCACGATGTCTTCCAGCAACTGTATCTTGGTCCCGAACTCTACCGCGGCCTCGAAGGGGGAGAGCCAGACGAGAACCTCGAGGATGCGGGATTTATTCACGACGAACCGGTGTTGCTCGAACCGGCAACTCGCGACGCGCTGGTCGAGGAATATAATGTCGGGATACTGACTGGTCGGCCGAAGACCGAGGCTGAAATCGCACTCGAGCGCGTCGGACTCGACGAGACGATCCCTCTCGAACACCGGTTCACGATGGACGACTGGGAGGAAGGAAAGCCCCACCCCCACGCGTTGACGACGCTCGCGGACCGGTTCGACGCCGAGACGGTCGTATTCGTCGGTGACACGCTCGACGACGTCCGAACCGCGACGAACGCAGCCGAGGCGGACCCAGAGCGGGAGTACCACGGCATCGGCGTCCTGACCGGTGGTCTCACGGGCGCGGATGGCCGTCGGAAGTACGACCGCGAAGGAGCCACGGCAGTTCTCGAGTCGGTCAACGAGCTCCCGTTGCGACTCGGGAACTGATTATTTATCTGTATTCCGACACTAGTTTCGGTAGGTGAGTGTTCGAGGGGTTTTCCGACGTGCAAGTGTCTTACACACGTACCATCAATTATTTGAATATAAACGAAAGCGAATTACCCTTGGAATAGAATGGGGGCTGTATGAAGCTCGCGACAATCGGTGTCGGAAACGCGGGAAGTAAAATAATAGACCGGATGCTCGAGTTCGAGGAGGAAACCGGTCGAAATCTCTGTCGACACGTCATGGTAATCAACTCTGCTCGGACGGACCTGGCAAAGCCCGACTACGTCCCCGAGGACAGACGGGTCCTGATCGGTGATACCCACCAGAAGGCGAAAGGACACGGTGTGGGTGGAGACGTGGCCGTCGGCGCGGAAGTCGCCAAACACGACATCGACGAGATTCGACGGACGTTCGACGACATAGAGATTCACGAGGTGGACGCGATCCTGGTCGCAGCAGGACTCGGTGGTGGCACCGGCAGCGGTGCGGGCCCTGTCGTGATCGACGAGCTTCAGAAGATGTACGACGAGCCGGTTTACGGCCTCGGCATTCTCCCCGGCAAGTACGAGGGTGGCCGGCCGGCACTGAACGCCGCACGGTCGCTGCAGTCGTTCGTCCAGAAAGTCGACAACCTGATCGCATTCGACAACGACGCCTGGCGGTCCCGCGGTCAGACGATCGAGGAAGGCTACGAGGACATGAACCGCGAACTCGCGATCCGTATCGTGACGCTGCTCGCGGCCGGCGAAATAGACGAGACGGAAGTCGCAGAAAACGCGATGGACTCGAGCGACGTCATGCGAACACTCGATACGAGCGGTATCTCCTCGATCGGGTACGCCTCGACGCCGATCGACCGGGAAGCGGAAGGACTGCTCGACCGGTTCAAAAACGAGACGACCGATCCCAGCGAGGCGACCGATGCCGCGAAGATCAAGGGACTGGTCCGTCGGGCCGTCAACTCTCGACTCACGCTTCCCTGTGACGTCTCCAGTGCAGATCGGGCACTCGTCATCCTCTCTGGACCGTCGGAAGCGATCGCACGGAAAGGCGTCGAGAGCGCACGCCAGTGGCTCGAGCAGGAAGCAGATACAGTCGAAGTGCTGGCTGGCGACGACCCACGTCCAAACTCCGACGAGCTCGCTGCGGTCGTCTTGCTCTCGAACGTGACGGAGACGCCCCGCGTCGACGAGATTCAAGACCAGGCCGTCGACGCCCAGAACAAGATCCAGAAACTCGAGGACGAGCGCGAGGACGACATCAACGACCTGATCACGGACGACGACAACGAAATCGATCCGGTGATTTGAGCCGCTGATCACGTCATGCAAGGAGGACCCTACCAATGAAACTCGCTCTCGTCGGAGTCGGCAGTGCCGGTGTGCGTATCGTCGACCGAATCATCGAGCGCGAGGTGCAGACGGGCCGCAACTTTTGTAACGGCAACATGCTCGTGTTCGATACGACCCAGGAGGTCTTCGAGGGGGTCGAACACGTGCCGGAAGACCACCGGGCGCTGTTTGGCGATGTCAGCCCGCGGATCGACGAGAACGGCACCGGCGGTAACCCGGACCTCGGCGTCGAAATCGCTCGTGAGGACGTCCACGAGATCAGCCGGGCGTTCGATACGCTGGATTTTACGGAAGTCGACGGAACGCTTGTGATCGGCGGCCTTGGCGGTGGCACCGGTGGTGGTTCCGGAGCCGTCTTGCTCGAGGAACTGCAGACGATTTCGGAGAAGCCGGTCTACGCGCTCGGCGTGTTGCCGGAAGCGGACGAGTCCGATCGGGCTGCGCTCAACGCAGCACGGGCACTCCCGTCGTTCGTCGAGATCGCGGACAACGTGGTCCTCTTCGACAACGAGGAGTGGGGATCGCAGATCGACAAAGCCGGTACGGAACTCGAGTACGACGAGGACGGCGAGACGGACGGCGAGAGCAAGCGAGCCTACGACGAACTCAACCGGACGATCGCGTCACACGTCCTGTTGTTGCTGGGGGCGGGCGAGATCGAGTCGATGACGATCGCAGAGAACCGGGCCGACGCGAGCGACCTCGCGCGCACGCTCAAAACTGGCGGCGTCTCGTCGATCGGCCAGGCGACCCAGGAGATCGATCGATCCAGTGGCCTGCTCTCGCGGCTCGTCGCTTTCGTCCCGTTCGTCGGTGACGACGAAGGGCCGGAGCCGACCGACGCCGTGAAGGTCAAACGACTGGTCAAAGACGCCGTCGGCGGCCGCCTCTCGCTTCCCTGTGCGGTCGACAGCACCGAACGGACGCTGGTCGTCCTCTCCGGGCCACCGTCGGCGGTCTCCCGGAAAGGATTCGAGAGCGCCCGTCACTGGCTCGAGAACGCGACCGACACCGTAGAGGTGATGGCCGGTGACGAGCCACGACCGAAAGCGTCGTCGATGACGGCGACCGTGTTGCTCTCGAACGTGACGGCGGTGTCTCGCATCGACGAGATGCAGCAACGAGCGGTGAGCGTCACAGACGAGTTCGACGACGAGGACGAGGTCGATCCCGCCGAAAGCGAGTTCGAGTTCGTCTAGGACCGTGGCAGACAGTTTCCTGTCGTCAATTACAGCCGATCGCCAGAACGAGGTCTTCGCTCGGCGGTGACTGGTTACAACAATCCGTATCAACCGACGGCCGCCGGGTCGACTCGGCCCACACGACCGTGGTCTGCCAGCGACTTCGCCGGACGGCGCTGACAGTCGACAGCCGCTGTCCCATCGTTTTTTGCCCGCGTTCGGTGTAGGCATCCCTCGAGTCAATGGCGACGTTTTCCAGTGCCGACGACCTCCCAGGTGAACCGATCTCGCCCTGGCTTGCGACGACGGGAGACGACGACCGCTCCGTCAGGACGCTCGAGGGAACCGAGTCCGTCGACGTCGCCGTAATCGGGGCCGGCATCGCCGGGCTGTCGACGGCGATCGAACTCCGCGAACGAGACCTGACGGTGGCTGTCCTCGAGCGTGACCGAATCGCGGCGGGTGTGACCGGCAAGACGACGGCTAAACTGACCAGCCAGCACGGCCTGCTCTACGCTCATCTCCGTGCGGAGTTCGGCCGACGCGCGGCGAGCCAGTACGCGACCGCCCAGGAGGAAGCAATCGACGTCGTCGAAGACCGGATCGACGAGCTGGAGATCGATTGTAGCTTCGAACGGGTCCCCTCGTATCTCTACAGCGACACTCCCGACGAGGTCGAACGCGAGACCGACGCCGCCCAGGCCGCGGGAATCGACGCGAGCTACGTCACGTCCGTGCCGCCGTTCGAGCGCGCCCAGGCTGCGGTCAGGTTCGACGACCAGGCGTGGTTCCATCCCCGGCGGTACCTGCTCGGAATCGCCGACGAACTGCGCGACGACGACGGCGCAGCTGTCTACGAGCACACCCGGGTAACTGATGTCGAGCCCGGGTCACCCTGTCGCCTCGAGATGCCCGGGGGAGAGGTCACCGCCGAGCAGATCGTTCTCGCAACCGGGTTCCCGATCCTCGACCGAGCGGGGTACTTCGCCCGGTTGCATCCGAAACGCTCCTACGTTCTCGGGCTGCGACTCGAGGGACAGCCACCGGAGGGGATGTACTACCGCAGCGGCGACAGCTACCGTTCGGTCCGGACTCACCGCGACGACGACGGCGACCTTCTGCTGGTCGGCGGCGAGAATCACAAGACTGGCCAGGGTGGATCGACCACGGACCGCTATCGGCGACTGCTCCGCTGGGCGCGCGAACGGTTTCCGGTCGAATCGGTTGCCTACCGGTGGTCGACCCAGGACTACGTCCCAGCGGACAAGGTTCCGTTCGTTGGACGCGTCGGCCCAGGAGCCGAGAACACCTACGTCGCGACCGGGTTTCGGGGATGGGGAATGACGAACGGCGTCGCGGCCGGACGACTGCTCGCAGGACTGCTCGCGGGCGAGCAGCCGCCGGCACGAACACTCTTCGATCCGCTGCGGTTCACGCCGAAAAGCTCGTTCGCCTCGGCCGTTACGGAGAACGCCGACGCAGCTAGCCAGTTTGCGACCGACTGGGCACGGACACTGCTGACGCCCGGCCTGACGTCGCTCGAGCCCGGCGAGGGAACCGTCCTCCGGAAAGGGACGCGGCCGATCGCTTGCAGTCGAGCTGCCGACGGCAAGCTACACGTCACCTCGGCCGTCTGTACTCACATGGCCTGTCTCGTCGAGTGGAACGACGCCGAACGGAGCTGGGACTGTCCCTGTCACGGCTCGCGGTTCTCGCCCGACGGCGATGTCCTCGAGGGACCAGCGACAGACGACCTGCCGACGCGTCGGATAAAGTGACTGTCCCCGTCACGTTCATTCCCCATCCCACACCGGCTGTAAAGACCGCTTCGGCCGTTGTACCCGTCACCACGGAATCTCAATTTCTCGGGAAGAGCAGAACGCCTATTTACGTCTATACTGCAGTTGTGATTGATGCCAGAGCCACTCCGATCGAGCGTCGGGAACGCCGTCGCCGAATTCTCTCGGTCGCTCGCCGCGGTCGTCGGGCTCGTGTGGCTATGTTTCGTCGTCAGCGTCGTCACCATCCGCATCCTCGAGGCGACGACCCACAACGTGTCGGTCTCGTCAGAGCCGCTCTGGATCGGCATCCTCGTCGTCGCCGTCGTCGCCGCTGGCGTACTCTCCGAGGACGGCTACGAGCGACTGGGTGTCGATCCGTCCGCCGGATGGACGTTCGCGTGGCTCGCGATTTTCTTTCTCCCGTTCGCGTTCGCGCCGCTTCGGGTCGCGGTCGCGCTGCTAGCGACGAACGTGGCACTCTTCGACGCCCTGTTCGTCTTCGGTGCGACGCTCAGTGCAGGCTGGCTAGCGTTTTACGACGGGCTCGAGCGAATCGGTCTCGAGCCTGTGGACTTCGCTCGTGTGATCCCGTATGCAGTCGCACTCGGTATCGGACCCATCGCAGTCTTCCTCTTGTTCGACCACCCCTGGCTCACCGAAGGAGTCGGCGTCGCCGTCGCGACGGTCGTCCAGGTCGGTGCCTGCTGGTTCGCACTCTCCTCGCAGATACCGTGATCAGTCTCTGAAACGCGCTCTCAGTCCGGGATACTCCATTATAACTCCGTCGACGCCGACCGCCGCGAGGTCGGCGTACTGCGTCCATCGCTCGACCGTCCAGACGTTGACCGTCCGTCCTTCGGCGTGGGCCGCCTCGAGCACGTCGATTTCGGGCTCTCCAACCCCGATCCCTGCGTACTCGGTCTCTGCGAGCGGCGTTCCAGCGATCGCGTTTCTCGGCGGGTGGACTGCCTCGCAGTCGTGCCGACGTGCAATCTCGAGACCGGCCTCGAGGTCGTCCCAGACGAGGGCGGCGGCACAATAGCGGGGCGCGACATCCCGGACGGCAGCGAGTGCCCCCTCATAGAACGACGAGAACAGGAGTTCACCGTCGAATCCCGCACAGACGTCGATCACTCGCTCGACGAACGGCTGCCAGATGGCGCGGCGAGCGTCGCGTTCGTCGTCACCGAGCGACTCACCGAAGCGACGGTCGGCAGCACCCGGGTTCTTCAACTCGACGTTGACCCCGGCAGTCTCTGGCACCGCCTCGAGCACGTCAGCGAGCGTCGGTACGGTTTCAGCGGTTCCGAGGACGCGAGCCGACTGGAGTACCTCGAGTGGCGTCTCCCAGACGATCCCCTCGGCGTCGGTGAGCGGTCGGCCGTCGCGGTCACGGCTGCCCTCGAGACACTCGTCGTGGATCACGACGGGCGTTCCGCAGGCGGCTGGCTGGACGTCGATTTCGACCATCGCCGTCTCGTCGCGGGCCGTGGCCTCTCGGACCGCGCGGACGGTGTTTTCCGGGGCGACGCCGGCGTAGCCACGGTGAGCGATGACGTCTGGCTCGGACATACCGGATCGACGCGGGCGAGGCTAATGGAGACTGCGCTCTGTCCGACGAACGCAGCGGATTGCACGAAAGACAACACACTTGAGCACGCTTCCCCGACTACGGGTATGAGCACCGTCTCGTCCGACCAGACGCAGTCGCTGGCCTCCATCGTCGTCGTCGACTACGGACTCGGCAACCTGCGCAGCGTCACCCGCGGCCTCGAGCGTGCGGGTGCCGACGTCGAGATCACCGACGCTCCTGCGGCCTTCGAGGACGCCGACGGAGTCGTCCTGCCGGGGGTCGGCGCGTTCCGCGAAGGCGTCGAGAACGCCGATCCGCTCCGCGAGGACCTGCTCGCGGTCGCCGACAGTGGCACGCCGCTCTTCGGCATCTGTCTCGGTATGCAGATGCTACTGACGACCAGCGAGGAAGGCGACACCGACGGCGAGTCCGCTGTCCAGGGACTCGACTTACTCTCTGGCACCAACGTCCGTTTCGCCGAGGGACAGAAAGTTCCGCACATGGGCTGGAACGAACTCGAGGTCGAGCGCGACCACCCGCTCGTCGACGGAGTAGATGGCCGGTACGCCTACTTCGTCCACTCCTACTACGCCGTCCCCGACGACGAAGACGCGACGGTCGCGACGACCGACTACGAGCGCGAGTTCCCCTCGATCGTCGCCAACGAGGAAGGCAACGTCTTCGGGACGCAGTTCCACCCCGAGAAGAGCGGCGAAACCGGGTTGCAGATTCTTCGAAACTTCGTGGGAATCTGCGCCGACGAGTAGCGGCCCTGAGCTTTAAGTCAACAGACGATACTCTCGTTCGTATGTACGCAATTCTCACTGACGACCCCGGCCTCGCTCGAGCGGGCAGCGGCGATCGCACCTACTATTTTGTCGAATCTGTCGACGGCACTACGAACGAACCGCTCGAGGGGGCGGTCGCCTCCGTCGCCTGCTGGGGTGACACCGCAACGGTCGAGGCCGACCCAGAGCGAGCAGCCGTCTCGGCCGACGGCACTCGCGCGACGCCCGATTCCGAGGGCCACCAGTGGGGGACGGTCTGTCCGACCGATCCGGACTACCGTACCGACCTGCTCGAGCGACTCGAAGAACTCGAGGGCGACGTCCGACTCACGACGCTCGGGTTTCCCGGGGAATCGTTCTGTTACTGCGATCGATGCGACCGCCAGTTCGAGGACAGCGGGTACGACGACCGTACGGCGTGGCGTTCTGCAGTCATCACCGAGTTCGTCGCCGACACCGCGACGCGCGTCGACGGCGAACTGACCGCGACGCTGTACCCCGATCCGTACCCGGGCCACCTCCAGGAACGCGCCGGAATCGACGTGCGGGCGCTGGCCGCCCACGTCGACGGCTTTCTCGTCCCGCTGTGTAGCCCCGGCTACGAGACGACCTACTGGGTGGAGTCGCTCGCTCGCGGTTTCGTCGCCGAACTCGAGGGCCTCGGGGTCGACCTCTCGATCCAGCTCTCTGCGGCCGAGATCGAACCGGAGCGTCTCGCCGAGATCACGCGAAAGCTCGAGGAGCACGCGGACGAGATCGTTTACGGGACGTCTCCGGACGACGCCGACACGGCTCGAGAGACGATCGACCGACTCCGCGAGAAGTCCGAAGTACCCGCGTAGAAGCGTATCGGCTCCCGGGAGCTAGATGAATTCCCGGACGTCGGAGTACCACATGTCGTGGTAGTCGACGTGACCGATGCGGCGGGCGACGGCGACCGCGATCGCGTGCCAGCAGAGGTCGGTCGGATCGTCGGCATCTAAATTGTACTCGCTGTCCTTGCAGGTACAGCCGCCGTTCTCGACGATGTACTCGTCCTCGTGGCCGACGACGATCGTGAAGTCGCGGTAGGCCTTCACCCGGTTCTCGCTGACCGCCTCGATCGCCCGGACCCCGCGGTCGCCGTGGACGCGCGAGATCTGTTCGACGATGTCGGGCGTTAGCTCGCCTGCCTCCTCGAGGGCGGCTTGCCAGCGCTCGACGGGTGTGGCCTCGGGCACGTCCGGAACTGTGCACCGAACTGTAAAATCGGTTTGGTTGTCGGACCTGGGTCACGGCAAGGCGTCGACGAGCCACTCCGTCGCAGCCGGTAGCGCTCGTGCCCACGCCGCCGCGTAGGCGTACTCGCCTGTCGCGTTCACCGCAGCGCGATCCGAGGATCGATCGGCGTCGCGCTCGAGTCGTCGATCCCCTCCTCCGACGGCCGACATCGCCGTGTCGAGGCTTTGACCGACGAGATACGGGTGCGCTGTCTCCTCGCGCGTCGTCTCGATCGCGTCTATCGCGTCCCGCTTTGCGTCCTGGACGTCGTCCGCGTCGTCGGGTCGCTCGAGGCCCCCGTCGTCGACGAGCGATCGCAGTCGGTCGATCGCCCGTCGACCCGTCTCGGCCGCGTGCAGTTCGTGAAGTGCGCGGGCGAACCGCTCGTTCTCGAGGTGGGCCGGAACGTCGTCGTAACTCGCGTACGTCCGCCGGATCGCAGTGTCGCCCACCCACGCTCGAGGCGTCCCCTCGACCTGCGCGTCGAACAGTTCTTCGGCAAGATCGTGGCTCTCGAACGACGGAAGCTCCTCGACGTCGTCCTCGAGGTCGGCGAGCAGGTCCGCCGCCGCCGTCTCGAACTCGTCGTCGAGCGGTCGATCGCCGGCGTCGTCCTGTCGATCGACGAGGTACTGTGCCTCCTCGAGCGACGCCGCTGCCCGCTCGTACCGGCTCGCGAGTTCGGCGACAGCCTCGACGGTCGACTTTCCGGGCATCGGCCGATGGGCGTTGTCTACGAACCTGCCTGCCGTCTCGAGTTCGCGCTCGACGGCACCGTAGACGACGACCGCGTGCTGGGACTCGTCGTCGATCCCGACTCGGGTCAGCGCCGACTCGGTCGTCACCAACTCTTCCTCGAGGTCCGCCAGCCATTCCTCGACCTCGTCCGGCGTTCGGTCGTCGGTCGCAGCGGCGTACGCGCCTTCGGACTCCGCGGCCCGTCTTCGTGGCGGGGAGAGCGACGACAGCCGTGCGTAGTTCGTCGGCTCCTCCTCGATCCCCTCGAGTCCGTCTCGAGCGCGTTCTCGGGTCTCGTCGACGTACTCCCGGACTGCCTCGTTGGGAATCTCGTCGGCGAGTTCGGCGGCGTCCGGGATGGGCTCGAGCAGCGTTTCGACGCGCTCGATCCCCTCCTCGACTCGTTCGTCGCCGACCTCGACCGGCAGTTCCTCGAGGCGGGACGGCCGTTCTATTTCCGCGATCGCCGTCAGTTCCGCCGCCGTGGCGTCGATCGGCGGATGGTCGTCCGACTCGAGCAATGCACAGCCTGCGAGGGTAACCGTCCCAAGAGCGAGAGTGCTCTCGAGGAACCGCCGCCGGGAGCGATCACACGTCATTCGCGATCACCCGCGACGGCTTCGGCGATCGTGGGCGGTAGCCCGCAGCTGCTACTTCTCCCCCGTCCGTGCCCGCTCGGGCGTCGCTCGTAGGCGATCGGGAGCTCGAGGACGGTGACCTGGACCTGCTGGTCGTCGACCGAGCACGCGACATCGGGCTCGCGTTTCGTCGTACAGAACTGGACGTGAACGCCGCTCTCGTCGTCACTCGGATCGCGACGTTCGGCGTACTGGAACGCCTGCCGGCGGCAGGCCGAGACGCGCTCCTGGACCACGACCGCGCTCGCCTCCGCGTAGTCGATCTCCCGGAGCGCGGCCAGTGGGTCGGCCGGCTCGTCCTCTCCGTCGTCGACTGGCTCGTACTGCAACTCGAGGGCGTCGACGTCCTCCGCCTCGACGACGTAGGGCAGCCGCGAACTGCGCGAACCGATGTCGTCGTCTTCCCGCTCGACGACGACCTCGCGATCGTCGGCGTCGAACCGGAACGTGTCGGCGTCGACGCCGTCGATCACGTCGATCTCGTCGTCGGGCTCCGGGTCGTCTTCGGACGGGTCGGTCCCAATACAGCCGCCGAGGAGTGCGAACGCACCGACGCCGAGCTGGAGGGCTCCGCGGCGCGTACACGGGGACTGGGGCATAGCGACCCCTTTCGAGGAATCGTGTAAGTTCGTTTCGGAATACGAGGGCGGGGCGAGACCACCGCGCTTTTCGCCTCGCCCCGCCGAACCGTCTCGTATGCGCGTCACCGAGGGCGGGGTCGAACTCAAGGTCCCCGGCGAGCAGACAGAAGGAGTCGAGGAGTCGGTCTTCTACAACCCGAGACAGGAACTGAACCGCGATCTGACGATCGCGACGCTGCGGGCCTACCGCGAGCGCGAGGAACGCGCCGAGGCGTACCTCGACGCGATGACGGCAAGCGGTATCCGCGGCGTTCGCGCCGCGGCCGACGACTGGAACGTCACTTGCTGTGACGTCGACGAGGAGGCCGTCGAACTGGCCCGCGAAAACGTCGCGCGGAATGGACTCGAGGCGAAAACGACCGTTTCCCACCGCAACGTCAACGCACTCATGCACGACGAGGTGTTCGACGTGATCGACCTCGACCCCTACGGGACGCCGATGCCCTTCGCCGACGCCGCGTTCGCGAACTGTCGGGACCTGATCTGTGTGACCGCGACCGACACCGCGCCGCTGTGTGGCGCACACTTCAACAGCGGCGTCCGCTCTTACTCCGCCGTCCCGCGAAACACCGACTACCACCCCGAGATGGGCGTCCGGGTTCTCCTCTCTGCACTCGCCCGCAGCGGCGCGCGGTTCGACGTCGGCGTCCAGCCGTTGCTCACCCACGCGACGAGTCACTACGTCCGGACCTACCTCGAACTCGAGCACAAGGCCACGTCGGCCGACGCCGCCGTCGACGACCTTGGTCACCTCTATCACTGCGAGGACTGCACGTACCGCGAGGCCGACCCCGGGCTGATCGCCGACCCGCTCGAAACCTGTCCGAACTGCGGCGGGAACCGCATGCTGACCGCGGGACCGGTCTGGCTGGCCCACACCTGCGACCCCGAGTTCGTCGCCGCCGTCCGCGAAAAGATTCCCGACTCCTTCGGCACCGCGGAGAAAACCCGCGAACTCTGCGAGACGCTCGAGACCGAACTCGCGGTGCCGACCCACTACGACCAGCACAAACTCTGTCGCAACTGGGGGCTGCCCGCGAACGCGATGGACGAGTTCCTCGCGGATCTCCGCGACGCGGGATACGAGGCGTCCCGGGCCCACTACGGCGGGACGACGTTCAAGACGGACGCCTCGGTCACCGAAATTCGCGACGCGACCGAGGACAGCCTCGAGTAAGCCGACCCGATCCGGCCGTACGCTATTTGTAAGGTCCAGTCATTTGACCGGACGTGTTGGATCGATGCCGAAGCGAGCGGTCAGCCGCTGAACTCGTCGCCCGAGCCGTCTTCGTCGCTCGTAACGAGCAGTTGACGCTGCTCGCTGCCGGCGTCGCCTTCTACGGGTTTCTCTCGTTGATCCCGCTCGTGATGCTCGCTATCGGGATCGCGGTAACCCTCGGTGGTGAGCAACTCGCCGCTCGAGTCACGGCGGCCGGCAGCGACGTCCTCACGCCCTCTGCACAGGAACTGCTCGCGACGACGGTGCTCGACGAGACTGGCCGCCGGAGTGCGACCGCGATCGGCTCCGTGGGCCTGCTGTGGGGTGCCAGCCGCGCGCTCCGTGGACTCGATCGGGCGTTCTCGGCAGTGTACGGGACGACGCGATCGAAGTCGGTGATCGATACGGTCCGCGATTCGGTGATCGCGTTCGTCGTGATCACGATCGGACTGGCAGCCGTCGGCGCACTCGAGTTGTTCATCCAGTTTGCTCCATACCTCCGGGTCGCGTATCTCGGAGACAGTTTCGTCGTGCTCGGATTGGCAGTCACCTTTCTGCCGCTTTACGTCCTCTTTCCAGGCAAACCCGTCGGGATCGTGGAAGCTCTTCCCGGGACGATACTCGCTGCGATCGGGTGGTTTGTACTGACCCGGACCTTCTCGCAGTACGCGTCTCTCGCGGCCGAATACACCGTTTACGGGGCGCTAGGTGCCGTGTTTTTCGTCCTCGTCTGGATGTACGCTAGCGCTGTTCTTCTGATAGTCGGTGCGATCTGTAACGCGGTTCTTGCCGGCCGTGAAGTGGATCGGCAGCTACAAAGTCCCGGCGTGCGACAGGTTCCAACAGGAGCGATGGTCGACGACGCCACGAGTGCCGACGACGAGCCCACGGACGACGCGGGAACGAGCGCCAGCGCCGATCCAGAATCGGACGCGAAAACTGCGTCGACCGCAACGGCCCGCACCCGAGACAGGTCCGACGATCCCGAAGCGCTTCGCGAGGAGATCGAACGACTCCGCGACCGCGTCGACTCCTTCGAGAAAAGCGTCGAATCCCGGACCGTCGGGCGGTCCTCCCTCGAGAGCGACCTCAAGCGCTACGTCCGGCACCGAATCTACAAGGGCCACGCCCGCGACTGGGGGCCGTACCTCGTCTTGCTGTACGGCACTGCGATGACCATCGGGGCGTTTTACTTCCTCGAGGGTGGGTGGGCGATCCTCGCGATGTTCGTCGTCTGGACGTCGACGCTGGGCGTTTTCGCCTTGATGGTGCTGTTCGGCGCGGGGCTGTCACTGCTGGGCGTGCCGGGCCGTGTCCGGAACCGAGTCAGCGACTGGCGGTCCTGACACCTCGCGGCTGGCCGTTAGTCGACGCGACCGCCGCCGAACGTACCACGGTAGACGACCGTCTCACCGCTTCGGATACGCTCTTCTCCCTCGAACCGCTGGCGGTCGCCGTCGACGGAACTCGAGTACGTCATTTCGTCGCCCTCGTACGTCGCTGGACCGCGGGACGGTCGGTTAGGGGACGCCTGCTCGAGTGTCCCGAAGGAAGGCGTAGACATCGTCCGGATCTGCGTCTTCGTGTGTCAGATCGCCGTAGTAACTCATTCCCCAGACGGGCTTTCCGTCTCGGGTGACGACCTCGTGCCCGACGAACGCCGTCGATCCGGAGTAGTGATCACGGTAGCTGTACTCGCCACGGTCGTACGTGATGACCTTGCCCCCGTTCGGTCCAGGGTCCGCTTGCGTGTTGGCGTAGCCGTTTCTGTGTGCTTCAGCTACAAATTCCGCCAGATCAGTCATATCACCCATACAGGATATGTGGTTGATACGTTGACGGTCTCGCGACTCGAAAAGACGTGAATCGAAGGACTCAGAACGTCTCGAGGTACCGATCGAGCTCCCACTGGGAGACGTCGACGAGGTACTCTTCGAACTCCTGGCGCTTGGCCTCGACGAACTTCGGTGCGACGTGGTCGCCCAAGGCGTCGTAGACGACGTCGTCGTCTTCGAGGGCGTCGATGGCGTCGCCGAGATTGGACGGGAGCGTGTCGATGCCGTACGCTTCGCGGGTCTGTTCGTCGAACTCGTAGATGTTCTCGCGGATCGGGTCCGGACACTCGAGGTCGTTCTCGATACCGTCCAGTCCGGCCTGGATCATGGCCGCGAGAGCGAGGTAGGGGTTACAGGAGGGGTCCGGCGAGCGCAGTTCGATGCGGCTGGCTGCGGGGACACGGGCCGCAGGTTTACGGATCAGTGACGAGCGGTTGCGGTCGGACCAGGCGACGTATACCGGCGCTTCGTACCCTGGAACCAGCCGCTTGTAGCTGTTGACCGTCGGGTTCGCGACGGCTGTGATCGCTGGCGCGTGTTCCAGGACGCCCGCGAGGAACGAGCGTGCAGTCCCAGAGAGGTCGTACTCGTCGCTGTCGTCGTGGAAAGCGTTCCCGCCGTCTTCCGTAAACAGTGAGAGGTGGGTGTGCATTCCCGAGCCAGCAATCCTCGCAATCGGCTTGGGCATGAACGTCGCGTGATAGCCGTGCTCGGCGGCGATGGCGCGGACGACGGTGCGAAAGGTCGCGACGTTGTCGGCTGTCGAGAGCGCGTCGTCGTAGGTGAAGTTGATCTCGTGTTGTCCCTCGGCGACCTCGTGATGGCTCGCCTCGACCTCGAAACCCATCTCCTCGAGTCCGTAGACGATGTCTCGGCGGACGTCCGAGGCGAGGTCTTTTGGCGCGAGATCGAAGTATCCGCCGGCGTCGTTGGTTTCGGTCGTCGCACGACCGTCTTCGTCCTCCTCGAAGAGGAAGAACTCGGGCTCTGGCGCGGCGTTGACAGTGTAGCCCATGTCGTGGGCACGCTCGAGAGCACGCTTGAGCACGTAACGCGGGTCACCATCGAACGGTTCGCCCGAGGAAGTGTCGTAGACGTCACAGATCATTCTGGCGGAGCAGCCATCCTCGCGGTTTCGCCA
Organism: Natronobacterium gregoryi SP2; assembly: GCF_000230715.2. Lineage (GTDB taxonomy): Archaea > Halobacteriota > Halobacteria > Halobacteriales > Natrialbaceae > Natronobacterium > Natronobacterium gregoryi. Next base: position 2,281,035 of record NC_019792.1, on the reverse strand, counting down.
GGGAAGCATCGCGAACGTCTCCGGATCGGGAACCAGACGCATGTCCGATTCCTGGATACGGACGAACCCCTCGATAGAGGAGCCGTCGAAGTAGATTCCCTCTGTGAACGCTTTCTCGGCCTGTCGAGCGGGGACCGAGACGTTCTTGACGGTGCCGAGAATGTCGGTAAACTGCAGACGGAGGAAATCGATATCCTTCTTCTCGATTTCGTCGAGTACTACCTGCTCGGCGTCGCTAATGTTTCCGCTTGTCATCCGTATGGTCGTCCTACCCTCGTATCTCCCCTAATAAAAAGCTCACTGCTCAACGCAAATCTTCTCTTCGGCCGGTGGAATTGTATATTCGTAAATTTCTAAAGGATGGGATTAGTTAGTACACGTGATGACGTACGAAAATCTCGACGCGAAACTAGTGAATGCACTCCTTGGCGACGGCCGTGCGAGTCTTCGCAGCCTTGCCGAAGAACTGGACGTTTCCGTTACGACTGTCTCGAACCATCTCTCGGATCTCGAAGACGAGGGTGTTATCGACGGATACACACCCCGGCTCGATTACGACGCAGTCGGCTACGACGTCACTGCGGTCATCCAACTACAGGTCGAAGGAAACGCTCTTCCCGAAATCACGGAAACACTGCGTGAGCACCGCCAAATGACCAGCGTCTACGAAGTCACGGGAGACTACGACGTGATCGCCATCGGGAAATTCAAAGACACCGACGGGATGAACGACCAGATCAAGGCGTTGCTGACCGACCCCGACATCAAAGCCTCGAACACGAGCGTCGTTCTCAACGCGGTCAGCGAGAACGAACAGTTCGAACTCGACGTCGACGACACGTAGCCGTTCGACGACACCACCTCAACACAGTTCTCTAAGCTCGGTGTAGTTTTTGAGCCCGGAACCGGTGACGACCGCGACGGTGACGCCGTCGTATCTGTCTGCCACCGGCTTGACGGCGGCCGACGTCGGCTCCGGCAAGATTCCCTCCCGAACCAACTCTCTGAGTCCGGCCTCGAGTTCGGTTTCAGTGATTACCTCGAGCCGTCCGTCGGACGCCGTTATCGCGTCCGTGGCCTCCGCGCAGTTGAACGACTCGGAGGCGATGATCCCCTCCGCCAAACTCTCACCAGGGTCCTCGACGACAGCGTGGGATTTCTCCTCCTCGAGTGCCTTCTTTATCGGTGCGGCCCCCTTCATCTGGACGCCGACCATCGCCGGCGATTCGCCGTGTTTCTCGAAGCCACGCCAGATCCCTGCCAGGTTCGTCCCGTTGCCACAGGGAACGATGACCTGTTCGGGGACGACCTGGGCCAGTATCTCGGCCGCGATGCGTTCGTAGGCTTCGAGGGATGTATTCGAAACGCCGGGAGTGACGTTCCACCCATCTAGGTCTTTCTCCCGAAGTTCGTGAAAGATGTCCTCGTAGACGCCGTCGTACTCCACGAGCGTCGCCCCGAGCGCCTCCATCAACTGCTTTTTGCTCTCCGAAGTCTGTTCGGGGACGTGGCAAACGCACTCGAGCCCCGCTCGCCGCGTGTAGACCGCCAGCGAGAGAGCGGCGTTGCCAGACGAGCAGACGTGGAGCTTTTCGATCCCTTCCTCGAGTGCTTTCGACACCGTCAGGGCGGTGCCGCGGTCTTTGAAACTCCCGGAGGGGTTGAGCCCCTCGTGTTTGTAGTACAGGTTCTCGTCGTGCGTGCTCGGTATCAGCGGCGTCCGGCCTTCACCGAGAGTCATCGTCGACCCCTCGTCGTCTGTGATTCCGACATCCGTGTTCGTCATGGTTCTGTTCGTTCGACTATCTGCTTTTGACTGGCAAATCTCTGCCGGTTTAGATACAATATCCGAAACTAAAACGACACTTTATTATAAAATCCCAAAGTAACGGGGTGTGTCGCGCCGTCGGCTTCGTCGTGTGCGAGTCACCGAACGAAGAGGACCAACAGGCCGAGGCCGAGCAACAGGAATCCCCACCAGAGTGAATCGCCGGGAAGCACTTTCAGAAACAGTGTGACCAGTCCTGAGGAGAGCAATGACCATCCGATCGTGTTCTGGGACGTCATAGCGATCGAACGCGATCGGGCCCGATAACTGACCTGCCTGCGACGGCAATCGCCGTGCAACACACTCCGGATGCAACCGCCACGACGTGTCCAGCACGGCTGTCCCCGTCAGGGCCACCAGTAACGGGGCTGGAAGAAACGGTGGCCCCGACTGTCGTCGCATACTCGAACGGAGACGCCGAACGCGTCGTGGGGTGCCCGCCCGACTGCGTTCGCCCTATTGGACTGGGCGGAGTGAAAACACACCACAGATCGACGGTCCGGGAAACGAGTCGGTCATCACTGCAAGTGACGCGAACACGAGAAATCGATCGGACCGGTGTGCAGATCGGTCAAACCGCCGACCGATCGGCGAACGGTGTCAGCACGGTCGAAATCGGAAGCGTTTGGGCTTCGGTCGGCCGTCGCTTACATCATGCCGCCCATGCCGCCGCCCATGCCGCCCATGCCGCCGCCGGGCGCGCCGCCTTCTTCGTCGTCGCCCTTGTCGGTCGACAGGTCGCCGGCGGAGATGATGTCGTCGATCTTCAACACGAGGTTGGCGGCCTCGGAAGCGGAGGAGACGGCCTGTTCCTTGGCGTGAGCCGGCTCGACGACGCCAGCCTCGAAGGTGTCTTCTACGTCGCTCGTGAAGACGTTCAGGCCGGCCTCGACATCGCCGTCCTCGTGAGCCGCACGGAGGTCGACGAGCGTGTCGATAGAGTCCAGACCCGCGTTCTCGGCGAGCACGCGCGGGACGAGCTCGAGCGAGTCGGCGAAGGCCTCGACGGCCAACTGCTCGCGGCCGGAGACGGAGTCAGCATAGTCACGGAGGCGGCTGGCGAGTTCGACTTCGATTGCGCCGCCGCCTGCGAGGACCCGACCGTCGGAGACGGTCTGGGCGACGACGTCGAGTGCGTCGTTGACGCCACGCTCGAGTTCGTCGACGACGTGGTCGGTCGAGCCACGCAGCAGGAGGGTGACGCCGTGGGCGTCCTCGCCCTCGACGTAGAACAGCCCGTCGTCCTCGTCGCGTGTGACGTCGCCGTAACCGAGGTCGTCGGCGTCGGCGCTGCCGAGGTCGGAGACGATCGCCGCGTCGACGACCTCCGAGAGGAACTCGAGGTCGGACTTCTTGGCGCGGCGGACGGCGAGGATGCCTTCCTTGGCGAGGTAGTGCTGGGCGAGGTCGTCGATGCCCTTCTGGCAGAAGACGACGTCAGCACCGAGGTCGGCGATCTGCTCGACTTTCTCCTTGAGCTGTTCTTCCTCGCGGTCGAGGAACTTCTGGAGCTGGTCGGGGTCGGTGACCGAAACTTCGGTGTCGACGTCGGTCTCTTCGACCTCGATCGGGTCGTTCAACAGCAGAATGTCGGCGTCCTCGGCCTCGACGGGCATGTTGTCGTGGACGGGGTCTTTGTCCACGATGCCGCCTTCGAGGAGGTCGGACTCGTCGACGCTGCGGCCGGTCTGGGTCTCGATGTTGAGGAACTCGAGGTCGACGACGTTCTGGCCTTCCTCGTTCTCGACGGTGACGGCGCGGACGGCGTCGACGATCAGCTGCGAGAGGTGCTCTTTGTTGACCTCGGCGCCCTTGCCGGTCATCGAGGTCTCAGCAGTTTTGCGCAGGAGGTCTTCGTCGCTGGTGTCGATGTCCTCTGCGATGTCGTCGATCTCTTCACGGGCCTGCTCGGAGGCGAGGTGGAAGCCCTTGATGATCGCCGTCGGGTGGATGTCCTGCTCCAAGAGGTCCTCGGCGTTCTTGAGGAGTTCGCCGGCAATCGCGACGGCCGTCGTGGTGCCGTCACCAGCTTCGTCTTCCTGGGTTTCGGCGACCTCGACGATCATCTCGGCCGTCGGGTTGTCGATGTCCATCTCCTCGAGGATGGTGACGCCGTCGTTGGTGATCGTCACCGATCCCATCGAGTCGACGAGCATCTTGTCCATCCCTTTCGGGCCGAGCGTCGAGCGGACGGCCTCGGCGACCGCTCGCGCTGCGGAGATGTTGTAGTCCTGCGCGTCCTTGTCCTTGACGCGCTGGGAATCCTCGCTCATTACGATCATCGGCTGACCCTGCTGCATTCGCTGGCTCATAGTCAGGCGAATCATTGATTGTCCTTCTACATAAAGACACCGCTCTTAGGAGTTCGTGTCGTTCGTCGGTTAACGAAGAGACACCGCCGGAATCGCCATAGTGCGTTCGAGTGACGGTCTCGTGTTGAGGTGTGGTATCGCCAGTCGAGATCGCGTCCGTGACCAGCTATTCCGACATATTTAAGTGCTCTGGATTGTGGTTCAGGAGTCGACCGGTTCGAGCAACGAGGGCTCGTCGGTCGACGGATCGTTGACCGCCGTCGAGACCGGGTCCGCCCGCATCTCGTCGGCCGGATACGACTCGAGCAACGCTTTCGGATCGTCCCCCGTCAGCCACTCCTGTTCAGTACCAGGCTCGAGAATCACCGCCATCCGGTGGTGGAGGCCCCCGACCAGGTCGTTCGGCTCCGTCGTGACGATCGTGAAGGTCTCGAGCGGGCCGTCGTCTCTCTCGGCGTCCGCGCTCCCGCCCCCGAAGGCCTCGAGTCCCGTCTGAGTCGTCTCCTCGTCGGGCTCCCAGCGTTCCCACAGGCCCGCCATCGCGAACGGCCGGTCGTCCTCGAAGGAGACTCTGTAGGGTTGCTTACCGTTCTCCGTCTCGACCCACTCGTAAAAGCCATCAGCCGGGACGAGACACCGCCGAGATTCGTACGCCTCCCGAAAACTCGGCTTCTCGTCGATCGTCTCCGCACGCGCGTTGATACTCCCACCAGTGTCGTCGTCGGCCCACGACGGAACCAGTCCCCACTCGAAGCGCTGAACCGTGTCCGGTTCGGCGTCGGTGATGACCGGCAGCCCCTGGCCGGGCGCGGCGTTGTAACGCGGTGCGAACGCTTCCTCGAGAGTTACGTCGAATCGGTCCTCGAGGTCGTCGGACTCGATGGTGAGGGTGTACCGGCCGCACATGCTATATTCATCGACCGACCGGAACAAAGCGTTGTTCGTTCTTCCCTGGTGATTTTGCTACTCTCGATCGCACTCGAAAACGCCAGAACTGGGATGTCAACTGACCCGATCGGATTTCGGGACTTGTCAGTGAACTCGACCTCTATCGCTATCCGGTAGCGTACGGGGAGAACCCCCGATTCGGTGTCACCGTTCCTGACTTCAGGGCGAGTTGACTGTCACCCGTCCGGCGTGACGACTGTAGGCCACGCCGGACGAACCGTAGTCCGACGTTTTTGGCACCGACGTAATCTGCATTTGCTATGGCCCCACACTGTCTACACTCGAAATCGGACTGGGACCTCCTGTTCTTTCGACTGGTATGTCCACATTCGGGACATCGACGGCTCGTATTTTCAGGTGGGACGAATTCCACGCAAATCCCTCTCGCCTTCGCTTTGTATTCGACCATATCGACGAGTTGTCGGTGTGCCCACTGATGGAATTGTTTTACCGGCGGCGCGCGTTCCCGGATGTGTTTCAAATTCTCGAAGACAATGTACTCGCAGTCGTACGTTGTCGCCTCTTCGACGACGTCGTTAGCAACCCGATGTAACACGTCCCTTACGTACCGTGATCCACGGCCGCTCATCTGTCGTATCGTCCGGTACGCAGACTGGGTTCCGGTTTCGTAGAGATCCGAACGAACGCGTTCGAACTCGCGGTGGCGATGTCGAAGCTCTCGACCCGATGCGAAATAGGCTGTACTCGTCGTTGCGATGTTGACGATTCCGAGATCGACGCCGAGAACTGTCCTGTCCTCGTCGTCGGCCATTTGCTCTGCTCGTGGGGTCGGTTTCGGTTTTCGGAACCCGATGTGAAGGTAGTATCCTTCGTCCCGTTTGCTTACCGTAGATTCCGTAATTTCCCACTCATCGTCTCGGAGGTACTGGAACTGATACCCCTCTTCGTCCGACGGTAATCCGATATCACATCGGATTCGATCATCGATGGTAGCCAGCGACACTGTTTGGTCGTCGAACACTGTCATCGTTCTTGGATCGTACGTTATCGTGTCGCTGGTGAAGGTCGGGCGAGATGTTTCGTAGTTCTCGTCGGTAGCTTCGATTTCATTAACACCGTCGAGTGCCGCGGCTGCCTGACGAACAGCGAGTATTGCGTGTTGACTCCCCAGATCAGTGCGTTCTCGGAGCTCGTCGTACACTTTATCCTGGAGAACCGTTGCTCGCGTTTCGTCGGTTTTCCAGCCGACGCGACTCCCGATATTGCATGCAGTCTTCCACTGGCTAATCGTTTCCTCGAGCAGATTCTGCTGTTCGTCGGTGAGTACGAGCCGAGTGACCGCAGTTCGCCGCAAGTACTCGTCGGGCACCACCAGTTGCTGGCCTCGTTTTCTTACTTAAACTATGGGCCAAGTGACTCCCACAGCCACCACTACTTGGATCGAACGAAATCGAAAACGCCAGGACAGGGATTTGAACCCTGAATCCCAAAGGGAACACGCTTTCCAGGCGTGCGCCTTACCGTTCGGCCATCCTGGCTCGAGTGGACCTAGCCACGTCGGTCGTTTAACTCTTACTTTTGCTGTCGCCGCCGTGTGGCTCGGTTTCGTCCGCCACGCGACGTGCCGACCACGCGGCGATCCGGTGCTCGAGGGCGTACGCGCTCGCTGCCGTCGCTGTACCCACGAGGACGGCGATAACACCGCCTTGCGTGATCGTCACCAGTGGCTCGACGACCAGAGCATAGCCCTGGACGAGCACCAGAAACGCCATGAAGCCGACCGCGCCCCAGAGGAGGGCGGATTTGGTTCGCGGTCCCATCTCGTCGTGTCGTCGTTACCCGAGGGTCGCGATCGCTTCGACTTCGACGCCGACACCTTTCGGAAGGGCGGCGACCTCGACAGCGCTACGAGCCGGCGGTTCGTCGTCGAAGTAGCTTCCGTAGGTCTCGTTCATCTCGTCGAAATCGTCGATGTCCTCGAGGAAGACGGTCACCTTGAGCACGTCGTCGATGCTCGCGTCTTCCGCCTCGAGGATGGCGGTGAGGTTCTCCAGGGCCTGTTCGGTCTGGGCGGCGATCGGCTCGTCGTCGAGCAGGTCGCCGTCGGGCGTCATCGGGATCTGGCCGGCGGTGAACAGGACATCGTCGTTCGTCGCTGCCTGGCTGTACGCGCCGACGGCCGCGGGGGCCTCGTCGGTTTCGATAGTGCGTTTCATACACGCAACCACTGTCCAGCACGTCTTAAAACCAGACGAAGTCCAGTCTCGAGGGCGGGTGTCGAACGCTCACGCTTGCTTCGGCCGTCGAGAGTGTCGAATTCGCTTTCTCCGTCGGAAAACGCTCGGTTTGATTCACGTAGGGGCTATCTTGATTCAGCGAGAGAATCCCGCCTTTCCCGTGAGTGAATCGCGTAAGCTCTGTGCAGCAAACCACTCGGTTTCTCCCTGCTGAATACCTCACGTCACAGGAGTTCTCTGCCTTGGGTGTCTCGTATCTGGTAAGGCCAAATGGAGTATCATCTGCAAACCGGGTCGCACACAGTGTACGCGCTTCAGTATCACTTCGTGACCGTCACGAAGTACCGTGCCGATATTCTCACGGATGAGCGGCTGGAGCGTGTCGCTGAAATCGCCCACGACATTGCAGATGACTTCGAGGCCGACATCAAGAACGTGGACGGCGGAGCCGACCACGTTCACAGCCTGTTTCGGCATCCGTTCTAGCTTAGTGACCGACTGAGACGAAGATCACGCCGAAATTACGTCGAGTCTGACCACAATCACACCGAGATCACTGCTGTTCCGGCAGACCAGCTACTGTTCGACCATCTCTCCCGTCGAAGGCGGCGCACTCGCGGTCGTGAGTGCGCCGCCGTTCCAAAGCCGTCGCTGATCAGGCCGGGCGATCCAGACCGTCTCGTCAGGCGAGTTTTCTACCAGAACTCGCCTGACTCTACCTGTTCACGTAACCTCGGACGATGTGGATTTGGATCTCGTGACGACCACAGCAACACCGAATCAAGGTCCGGTAGTTCGTACCCCAGATCAAGCATCAGGTACAACTGGATCAGGTGCGCGTGCCGTTCGACGGCGTGTGAACAGCGTCGTCGAGGGAGGCGCGTCGACGACGCCTCGGCGTCGTCGGCGCAGTCTCGCTGTTTTGCGTCCAGTTTCTGGAGTTCGTCGACAATAACTCGGCTCATCAGCAACGAGAGTGCTGCCATGATGATCAGCGCCTCGATGATGTAGGCGTCGGTCGTGTTGATCTCGTCAAGGCCAAACCGCGATTTCAGTTCTTTGAACAGCAGTTCGATCTCCCAGCGCGCCCGATAGAGCTGTGCGATATCGGGCGCGCGGTAGTCGTCTCTGTCCAGATTCGTCAGGTACAGATGATACTCGCCGCTGTCGTCGTTGCGAACGCCGACTAATCGGAAGGTTCGGGTCGCGCTGGCGCCCGACCCTCGTTTGCGGTCGAACGAGAGCGTGATCTGTACGTCGATTTCCTGTCGCTGCAGGTCGTCCAAGACGGCCTGCAGCGACTGCCCCTCCAGCGGAATGCTGTTCCCGCGCCACGTCCGGAGTTCTTCGACGATTTCGAAGTCAGCGTTATCTTTGACACGGGAGACGAACCAGCCGTCATTGGCGTCAATGCGGTCGAACAGCCAAAAATCGTAGTAGCCGAGATCGAACAGGATGAGGGCGCCAGCTACCCACTCACCGGTGGGTAGCTGGCTCCGTTCGTGGGTGGTTGCGTCGGTTGTCTGGAATCGTGTCGGAAGCCCCGTCGAGAGCGATTCGGTGGGGTGAAGTTTCGCCCCGGCTCGGTCGTCATCGAGTGCATAGACGTCTCTGGCGTCTTGGTAGAGCGAGATGACCGTAGCATCGACGATGAGGACGTCTCGAAATCGTTCGAGACGTCCGGTAAGCTCGGTTTGGCCCGTATCGAGATTCTCGATGGCGTCATCGAGAATCTCTCGAAGGAGTGCAACGAATCCCGGTTTGAACCAGCCGTGAAACGTTGTGGTCGAGTCCGCTGAGCATCTCCGCCGCTACGCGAACTGACCTCTCACTCGGCCGGGCGCTCGACGGCGGTTTATCGCGTCTCGCGGTCCTCGTCGACTTCCCGCGACGGCTCTCGATTCGTCGTGACCCGAGATGTGTCCCCGGCTTGACGGCGAGACAGTCCGTCGTCCGCCAGTATCGCCTCGACTCGGTGTTCGAACTCCTGGTCGGTCAGCTGACCGCGTGCGTACTGCTCTCGGATGTCTGACAGTTCGCCCTCCTGTCGGGACGAGTCCGATCGAGACCGCGAGGTCGAGTACGTCGCGTCCTGCTCGCTCGCTCCTTTGCCCAGGACGACGAAGAACGCGGCCATTGAGACGGCGAGGACGAAGCTGAACGCTGCGCTCTCGATCATCCCGGCCGTCAGAAACGCACCCGAAAGCACGAGCCCGATGAAGAGTGCGATCCCTGCGCCCAGTCTCGACTCGGTCATACGGTTACATTCCAGGACGTGGAGGTAAAATCTTACTCGTCCGTCGCGAAACGCGATGGGAAACAGAGCGAGGGAGTCGGGCGAACGAGGGACGCGAGTTCGCCGTCACCTTTCACGCCCAGGGGACGAGTACGATGTCGCCGTCCCGGCGCGGACCACTCTCACTCGAAGGCGAGGACGCAGGGGAGTTCTTCTGGACGGGCGACGCGGAGGATGGTGTACACGATGCCGGAAAGCCCGTCGTGGAGCGTGACGTTAGGGAATTCTGGGTCGTGTCCTGGGAGAACGAGTCCGTTACCGTCGGACGCGCGCTCGAGCGACCGACGGGCGATGGTCGACGCTGGCGCGGGCGACCGGTCGCCCGCCCTAGCCGCCTCGACGAGGCGTTCCACCCGGCCGAAGTTGCCGCGCCTGAGGTGGTCGTACTCCCAGAGGTCCGCAGACCCGCCGACGACTGTTGACGGATCGACCGCCAGTTCCTCGTTGTACTGCCCGGCGACACAGCGGGCAAGCGTCGGTCGCGATGGAGACCGACTCGCTGAGTGGCGCGTCGTCCAGGTGCCGGCCAACAACTCCGTCCCCTCCTCCACGTACCACGGTTTGTCGAGAGTCTCACCCGTTGCGACGAGCGTGTACCCGACGCCGTCGGTGACGCGAAAGCCGAGTTGCGTGTTGCAACCGTTGTCCGACCGTGCATCGTCGGCATCAAACGCGGTGTGGACGCATTCGCCGTACTCGAGTGCGAGTTCCCGAATCTCCGTGTCGCCTGTTCGCCGGTAACACGAAAGGAGCGCGAGCGTGGTGCCACACACCCCGGTTTCGATTCCAACCGTGCCGTCGCGTCCGTCCAGCGACGGAACCGACGTCGCGAGGTCGACGGCCCGCGACTGGAGGTGGTCCGCCTCGAGGAGGTCCGATAGCACGCAAAGTGCGTAGGCGGCCGAGACAGCGCCCGCCGCGCCGTGCAGGTTCGTTTCAATCGACGCGAGGTCGTCCTCGAATCGAACGGTCTCGAGCGCCCGTTCCCGGTAAGTCTCCGTGCCGGTGGCGCGGTAGACGGCCGCCGCGGCCAGGGCGATCCCCGACCGTCCTGCGAGAAGCGACTCCCTGGCAGGCACTAGGTGGACACCCGCCGTGTCGTCGGAAGTCCGGGTGGCCATCCAGCCGTAGGGGTCGCCGAATGTGGTCGACGCGGCGTCGTACACCCGGTCGACGAGAGCCGCGGCACGACCCTCGAAGCCGTCAGCCGTCGCCTCGCGGTCGGGGTCGTCGTCGCTTTCGGCCGGCTGCGCTCGGGTCGTGGGACTGTCGCGGGACTCGAACGCCTCCCGTATGAAACGCACCTGGCGTCGCCGGTCCGCGGCCGACAGCGATTCCACCCGTTCGGTGAACCGTTGAAACCCGGGGTTCGACGCGTATCCGGGGATCGGTACCCCATCGAAGAAGAGTTCCGTCGTCCCCATTCGAGACGTGATTCGCGGCGGATCGAGACGTCCCAGTGCCTCTCGCTCGATGCGATACACCGACCACAGCCGGTCGTCCTCGATACCGTTATTAAAAAACGGCGCAGCGAGCCGTTCCATCTCCACGGTGGCGTAACTCCCATCCCGAAGCGCGTCTCTCGAGTGCGCTCGTCGGGGACGTTGCCGTCGGTGGACTACTCGCTTGCTTCCTGTATCTGGTCGCGTACGTTCTCCACGCCGGCGAGGTCTCGGGCTGGGTTGCGACGCGACAGTAGCAGTCAGAGAAGTCGCTCGTTCTCGCGGTTCTCACTCTAGCCGGCCGTTCCGAACCGCGCCGCTCGCGGTTCTACGACGATGGGACGACCGTGATCGGATCTTTCCTGTCGACCGCTTCTCGAGTTCGTCTGCGATTGCACTGCCACGAGAAACCTGAATCTCACGCACACACCGTTTTCTCGTCGGGTTCGCGCTTTCACGGCGCGTAGCGCCGCACATTCGCTCACTGCTCCTCGAAAATCTGCACTAAAGAGTTGTTCGCGTCCCCACGGGGTGCTCGACCCTACGACGACGGGACGACCGTGACCGGGTCTTTGCGATCGATCGCCTGCTCGAGTTCTTCTGCGATCGCACTGCCGCGAGAAACCTGAATCTCACCGCCACGACTCACCGTCGCGGTGAAGAGGTAGTCGCCGCCGGCCTGGATTTCGACAGTTTCGCCGTGGTTGCCGTCGACGGGAATGACGATGTGTCTCGAGGTGACTTCGGGCGTGACCATCTGACCGCCCTGTCCGCTCGCGCCGCCGTTGCTGGTGGCACCACCGCCGCCGGCAGCTGACCCGTAGTCTGGGTTCTCGTCGTGCGTGCGGACGTCGATGTCGATGCCCAGCCGGTTTTCGATGTCGGTGATTCGACCGCCACCCTTGCCGATGACGCTCGAGATGTCGTTCTCTTCGACGTAGACGACGGCCCGATCCTGGCCTTTCAAGTCGACGTCGACGTAGCCGTGTGCGACCGATCGGATCTCGCGTTCGATCTCCTGTTTGGCGATGCGATCGACGCCGCTCTCGCTGCCGGGACCATCCGCCTCGTCTTTGAGGGGGACGGTGACGACCTGGCGGTTGAACGTGTAGATCTCGTACTCGGGTTCGCCTGTCTCGAAGTTGGTGACCTGGATGACCGGGCGTGCGAGGTCCTCCTCGGTGAGTCCGGCGGGAACTTTGACCTCGGTGCGGACGTCGTAGACGGTCTCGACTTCGCCGGCTTCGATGTAGACGACGGTGTCGACGACCTGCGGGATCATCCCGAGTTCGACGCGGCCGACGAGTCGCTGGAGCGCGTCGATCGGACGGGTCGCGTGGACGACGCCGATCATGCCGACGCCAGCCAGTCGCATGTCCGCGAAGACCTCGAAGTCGTCGGTCTTGCGAACCTCGTCGTAGATCGTGTAGTCCGGCCGCACCATCAGCAAGGCGTCTGCAGTCTTCGCCATCTCGCCGCCGAGTTCAGTGTACTGGGTGATGTCCGGGCCGACCTGCAGGTCCCGCGGTTTCTCCATCGTCTTGACCGCGTAATCGTGATTCGAGATGAACCGGGCGACTGCCTGTGCGAACGTCGACTTCCCGGCACCGGGCGCACCCGAGATGAGGACGCCGCGCTGGCGCTCGAGCAGTCGCTCTTTCAGCTCCGCGGCGTTCTCGTAGTCTTCGATGTCTGTCTGGGCGATCGGTCGGACGGCCGTGATCTCGATGCCGTCGGCAAACGGCGGTCGACCGATGGCGATCCGGTAGTCTCGGAACTGGACGATCTTCATCCCCGGCTCTGAGAGTTCGAGGAAGCCGTCGGGCGATTCTTTGGCTGCGTCGACGACCTCGCGTGCGTACTCGTCCATCGTCTCCTCGTCGAGTGGCTCGTCGGCGATCTCCTGGTAGTGCATGTCGCCGAGTTCGCCCCGTTTTGCCATCGGGACGGTGCCTGTCTTGAGGTGGACGCTCATCGTCACGTCGTCGAAGTAGCTCTCGACGGTGAGTGTCTCGACTCTCCGTACTTCCGGAGAGACGTGCTCGACTTCGAGTCCCTTTGCCTCGGCGACCTCCGCCTGGACGACGTCACTGGTGAGGAAGGTCGCCTCGAGTTCCTCCGCGAGGTCACGAATGAGCGCGTCGATCTCGCCCTCGGAGGCGTGTCCGCGCTCGATCGCGCTCGGCCGCTCGCCGACGTACTCGAGGTCGACCGCGCCGTCGTCGGCGAGGTCGGCGAGTCGCTGGAGCTCCTCGAGTCCGTCCCAGCCGGTCTCGATGCCGTCGTTTGCCTGCGCTTCGAGTTCTGCGACGACGGCTTCGGGAACCGATATCGTCGCTCCCTCGAACTGCCCGTCTTCGATCGTCGACGAGACGCGGCCGTCGATGACCACGCTCGTATCCGGCACGACGTTCATACGCTCACTCGGGCTCGTACGCCCATAAGGGTGTCCACGTCGCTGGACGGATGCGTCGGACGTGGTTGTGGACGCGATCCGACGATGTGAAACGAACCGACTCCTGCAACGAGACACCCCCAAGGTTGCGATATGGACTGATCAAAATTTAAGGTAGTTGCTGAAAACGTACTGTCATGAATCCGGAACGCACGTTCGGACGGGGTGGCCTGAACGGCTTTCTCGACGTCGATGGACTGCTGGAAGGTATCGGCCTGGACGAAGCCGACGTCGCCTGGCGAAAGGAGTTTATCGGGTTCGACGAGGCCGACGAACAGCGGCTGACCGACCTCGAGCCCATGCTTCGTGACAACCAGGACGAGATCGCCGACGAGTTCTACGACAACCTGCTGGAGTACGAAAAAGCCCGCGACGTCGTCGGGCGGTCGCCGAAGGGAGTCGAGCAACTCAAGCAGACCCAGCGGGCCTATCTCGTGTCGCTTGCGACCGGCGACTACGACCTGGAGTACTTCGAGAACCGCGCCAGGATCGGGAAACTCCACGAGCTGCTGGACATGCCGTTGAAACAGTACGTCGGGCAGTACGGTGTCTACTACGACCTCATCATGCGCCGGGTAAACGAGCGGGTCCAAGAGCAGGTCGTCACGGCCATCGAAGAGTGGCTCGCCGAGCGTGAGGCCGACGCCGACGGCGGACTCGGACGGCTCTCCGAGGCGCTCGGGTTCGGCGGCAGGGGCGGGGCAGAAGCGACTGACGGACTCGAGGCGAGTCTCGAGGAGACGGTCCGCGACGCGATCGACGACGGGATGGCGGACGTGCTCTCACTGTTGCGGATTATCAACCTCGACGTGCAGATTGCAACCGAGACCTACGTCGACTCTTATGCACAGGATCTCGAAGCGGCGATCGAACAGCGCGAGCAACTCGCTGCGGACGTCGAGTCGGACGTAGAGACGCCACTGGACGAACTCCACGAGGCCGGCGAAGTCGTCGCCCGTCGCGCAGAGGGGATCAGCCAACACACCGAGAGCCAGGCTGCAAGCGCCGAGGAAGCCGCAACCGAGATCGGCGAGATCAGCGCGGCTGCCGAAGAGGTCGCAAGCGTTGCGGCCGAAGCTCGCAGGGAGAGCGAGCGGACCGAACAGCTGGCGGCGGACGGCGTCGAGGCCGCCGCCGAAGCACGTCGAGAACTCGGGGCGATCGAGGACGCGACCGAGCGGGTCGAGACGGCGGCCGCCGAACTCGAGTCCAGTACGGACGAAATCGACGAGGCGATCGAGCGACTCGACGAGATGGCCCAGCGAACGACTATCCTGGCCTCGAACGCGAAGATCGAGTCGACGCGAGGGGATGCAGGTGACGAGACGATGGCGGTCATCGCCGACGAAGTCAACTCCTTTGCCAAACAGACGAAACGCGATCTGGACGCGATCGAAACCGCACTCGAGGACATCTCCGAGGCGACCGCGGAGACGGTCGACGCGGTCGCGGAGACAAGCGATCGGGTCGACCAGGGCGGCGAGCGGGTCCGTGATACGATCGAATCGCTCGAGGAGATCCACGACGCCGCCAGATCGACGGCAGCGGGCTTGGCAGACGTCGCGGCTGCGACCGACCAGCAGGCCCACAGTATCGAGGCGACCGCGGAGTCGGTCGACGACCTCTCACGGAGCGCAGAACAGGTTGCAGAGGCGGCGGAGTCGGTCGCGGCTGCGAGCCAGGAGCAGACAGCGAGTCTCGGCGAGGTGAGCGCGGCCGTCGGCAGGCTGACCGACGTCGAACCGCTCGAGAGCACGCCAGTGTACGAACGCGTTGCGTCCGAATCCGACCCACACCTCGAACCGGAGGCCACGGAGACCCAGTGACGTCTCGAGGCGGGCTGTCACGACCCGTCGATTGTGGGCCGCCGGTGCAATCAACACGTTGGCAGTCGAACGGGCGGTCGTGACCGTCACCGAGCTCACCCGCGAGTTGGTTTCGATCCCGAGTTACGAGGACGAGACCGAAGCGGGCGATTTCATCGAGGAGTGGCTGGAACGGGAAGTCGGCGGCGACGCGACGATCATCCGCGACGAGGCTGGTAACGTGATCGCTCGGAAGGGAGACCCGGCTGCGGAGACGCTCGCACTCGTCGGCCACCACGATGTCGTGGAGCCAGCCACGCCGCAGGTCCGACAGGAGGACGACGGCGAGTACGTCGTCGAGGAGCGTGACGGCCGTCTCTACGGCCGCGGGACCGCAGACATGAAAGGCGCGGTCGCGGCGGCCATGCTTGCCTTCCGAGATGCCGAGCCCGCGGGTGAATTGGCCGTCGCGAGTTTCGTCGGCGAAGAGGTCGGCGGTGTCGGCGCACGACACGCCATCGACGAGGGTTTTGCCCCCGAGTACGCCGTCGTCGGGGAGGGCTCGACGGGCTACTCGAGTCCGGGCGTCACCGACGTCGCGGTCGCCCACAAGGGCCGACGCGGGAGCACGATCACTGCCCGTGGCGTGGCTGCCCACGCCAGCGAAGCCGAAGCGGGAGAGAACGCAATCTACTGGGCGACCGAGGCCGTCTCGCTGGTCCGGGACCTCGAGCCACCCGCGGTCGAGGTGGCAGACGAGACGCTCGAGGGCAGCGTCGTCGTCACCGAAATCGACGGTGGCACGGCGATGAACGTCGTCCCCGATTGCTGTGAGGTCACGGTCGACGAACGGACGGTGCCCGGCGAACGAGCCCCACTCGAGCGCGTCGAAGAACTCGAGGGAGTCGAGTGGACGGTCGACCAGGACCTGCCGCCGATGGAGTGTACCGACGAGGCGTTTGCCGAGACGGTGTTCGAGGCGGTCGACGCCGCGCAACCGGTCGCCCCTGAACTCGTCACGAAGCCCCACGCGACCGACGCTGGTTGGCTCGCTGCCGCTGGCACGGCGTGTGTCGTCTGTGGCCCGGCAGAACCCGGCGAGGCCCACACCGAAACGGAGAGCGTCTCGATCGACGTCCTCGAGCGGTGTCGGGCGATCTACCGGCAGGTCGCGGAGTCGTGGCTCGCGTGACCACGACGACTAGAGCCCCGGGACGCCAGCCGCGTTGAACCCCGTGATCCCGACCGCAGCGAGGGCGTACAGGACGATCAGGACGGTCACCCACGCGATCAGGCCGACCATCGCCGCGGCGGTCCAGCCGCCAGGATACCGGACGTTGATCACGGCGATGTAAGCCAGCAGGGCGAGTAACGGACCCAGAAGCGGTATCCAGCCGACGAAGAACCCGACGACCGCCCAGACGATCGCGCCGATCAACGCCGTGACGATGGCGTGGTCGTAGTCGCTCGCGCCGACGATGACGCGAGCGCCGACGTATATTCCGAGTGCGCCGACCAGCAGGCTGGCAACGAAGACGGCGAGTGAGGCGAGGACCATACCGGACGAGGGGTCGCCGACGCAAACAGTTCTCGGCTTGCATGTTCCGTCCGGACTGCACGACGATTGTCCAGGCAGCGCCGAAGGTATCCCCGACAAGTTCCGAAACCAAGACGTTGATGACACCCCCTCCCATACCAACCGAGTATGGCAACCGATCCGGCCCAGAGCGAACGGGCTGACGACACCTACGACGAGTTCGAGTCGCGAGTCGAACGCATTTCGAACGTCGGCAACGCCGCCGGCATCCTGCGCTGGGACCAGGAAGTCGTGATGCCCGAGGAGGGGACGCCCGCCCGGGCACAGCAACTCTCGACGCTGTCCTCGATCAGCCACGAACTGCTGACCGCCGACGAGACTGGAAAGCTGCTCGAGGAACTCGAGGACGCAGATCTCACAGACAAACAGGTTGCGGTCGTCCGCGAGGTCCGCCGACGATACGACCGCGAGACCAGCGTCCCGCAGGAACTCGTCGAGGAAATCTCGGAGACGACGGCCAACGCCCATCCAACGTGGAAAGAAGCGAAAGAGAACGACGACTTCGAGACGTTCGCGCCGACCCTCGAGAAACTCGTCGAACTCAAACGCGAGTACGCCGAACACGTCGATCCCGACGCCGATCCCTACGCCGTCCTCTTTTCGGAGTACGAACCGTATCTCGACCTCGAGACCGCAGAGCGCGTTCTCGAGCGGCTCCGAGACGAACTCGTCGCGCTGATCGAAGAGATCGACGCGAGCGAGTCGGATCTCGAGACCGACGCCTTCTCGGGCGAGTTCGACGACGACGATCAGGAGACGCTGGCCCGCGATGTCCTCGACTCGCTTGGCTACGACTGGGATCGCGGCCGTCTCGACACCGCACCGCACCCGTTCTCCTCGGGGACGCAGTTCGACGCCCGGGTGACGACCCGGTTCGAGGAGGACGACCTGCTCGGCTCGATCACGTCGACGATCCACGAGTTCGGTCACGCCAACTACACGCTCGGCTTGCCCGACGACGGCTACGGCACGCCGCTTGGGGAATCTCGTGACCTCTCCGTCCACGAGTCCCAGTCGCGGCTCTGGGAGAACCACGTCGGCCGCTCCCGGCCGTTCTGGGAGCAGTTCCTGCCGATCGCTCGCGAGCGGTTCCCCGAACTCGAGGATGTCACGCCCGAAGAGGCCTACGAGGCCGCGAACCAGGTCTACGACGACAACCTCATCCGAGTCGAAGCGGACGAACTCACCTACCACCTCCACATCGTCATCCGGTTCGAGATCGAGCGTGAACTCATCTCGGGCGATCTCGAGGTCGCTGACGTGCCCGAGGTCTGGAACGACAAGTACGAGGAGTACCTTGGCGTCCGCCCCGAGACCGACGCGGAAGGCTGCCTGCAGGATATCCACTGGTCGCACGGCTCCTTTGGCTACTTCCCGACCTACTCGCTGGGCTCGGTCCTCGCAGCACAGCTCTATGCCGCCGCGGAAGACGATCTCGGCGACCTCACCGACGACATCCGCGCCGGCGAGTTCGACGCGCTCAACGGCTGGCTCCGCGAGAACGTCCACCAGCACGGCTGCCGGTACACCACGCCCGAATTGATCGAGCAGGCGACCGGCGAGCCGTTCACCGCCGACTACTTCCTCGAGTACGTCGAGGAGAAGTACGGCAAACTGTACGGCCTCTAACAGCGGGGGAAACCTAATCAGTTCCTCGGTCTCTGCTTACTGGAGAACCCGCCTCGCTGTCCAGTACGAAACGATTTGGAACGAATCGAGGACGAGAGAAAAGAGCGTCCAGAAACGACGCTGGACGACGCGGATTCGTCCCGATGTACCACGGGCGGTCGTTTCCGGAGTGGCTCCGTCGGCCCGTCGGCTCGTTGGTTCGCTCCGACGGGCTCACCGCCACAGCCGCGACGCCATCGCCCGAAGGTGTCGCGGCGAGACGAGCGACGTCGGCCGATCCATGTGGACGCCGATCTCGCCGGACAACACTCGGAGGCCGATCCGCTGGACCGGTTCGGGCAGCGAGTACGCTCGACGAATCCACTGACCCAGGAACTGGTCGCGCTCGAGATCGTCGCGCCAGGCACGCTCGTAGGCCTCGAGCGTCGACGGCCAGTCGGGGTCGATCTTGCGGGCGGCGTGGTCGGCGCTGGTCATGCCATAGAGGATGCCGCCGCCGGTGAACGGCTTTGTCTGGCCAGCCGCGTCGCCGATCAGGAAGCCTCGGCGACTCGTCACTCGATTGGGCGGGCCGATCGGGATCGCACCCGAACAGCGACGGGCGACGTCGATCTCGTAGCCGTCGATCAACTCCTCGAAGTGTTTGTTCACCTGGACGCCCGGCGGGGCTGCGAGGCCGTACTCGACGCCGGCGTCGCCACGGGGGATACGCCACGCGAAGAACGTCGGTGCGGTGAGGTGGACGTCGACGAAGTCCTGGTGGTCTTCCTCCTCGGAGAAAGCGAGCACGCCGTGAAGCAGTTCGCCGGGTTCGGGGAGGCCGAGTTCCGCCCGCACCTTCGAGCGTGGGCCGTCACAGCCTGCGACCAGTTTCGCCTCGAACGTGTGAGTTTCGTCGGGGCCACTAGCGACGACTTCCACGCGGTCGTGGTGCTCGCGGACATCGGTGACGGTGTGGGCCTCGCGGACGTCGACACCGGCCTCGCGTGCGAGGGCGGCGAGATGCCGATCCAGTCCGACCCGGTCGACGACGTTCGAGGCGACCTCGTCCTTGTAGAAGGGGTACGCCTCGCTGTTCGGCCCGCCGACGTGAAACCGGGCACCGTAGATCTCGTTCTGGAGAAGTTCGTCGCGTGCGCCGTCACCCGTAAACGCCCAGACGTCGGTGCTGACGTGACCGGAACAGGCCAGTGGCGTCCCGACGGTTCCCTGCTCGAGTGCGAGCACGTCGTGCCCGCGTCGGGCGGCTCGCCGAGAGAACCGCGCACCGGCGGGGCCGACGCCCACGACGACAAAATCGTACATGTCAGTCACGTTCACGTCGGCCGATAAATATCCTGTCGAACGGGCGGAGGATCACTCGAGTAACTGGAAGAACCGCTCGATGTCACCCTCGAAGCGCTCGAGTAGCTCTCGGCCTCGCGTTCTGGTTTCCTCGGTGACGCGGACGTGGACCATCCCTTCGCCGGGCTGGCCGTAGACGACGCTCGCCCCGTCGGGTGCGGCGACGATCGCTGGGAGGGCGACGAGGTCCTCCTCGCCGTCGACCACGATCGTCGTCGGTTCGAGCCGCTCGAGTCCCTCACAGAGCGCCCAGACGACGTCTTCGGTGATCTCGGCGGGCGGGTTGACCGCCTCGAGGTTCGTCCGGGCGGTGACGGTCTCGCGAATCTCCTCGTCGACGGCCTCTCGCTCGGTTCGCTCGTCGACGAGCGCGAGGTCGGGTTCGTGGCCGGCTTCCAGGAGGTGGTAGGTGACGACATCGCCGACCGCGATCAGTGGCTCGCCGGCGGCCTCGAGCAGCGATTCGACGTCGGTCTCGATCGGCCCCATCGGTTCTTTGAGTTCGCTTCGAAGTTCTTCTGGGAGAACGAGTAGCTGATCGGCCGGGTCGGAGACCGCACCGTCGGTCGGATCGGAATCGTATTCGTCGCCCGTCACGGCTGTTTAGCGGACTTTCAGCGCGTACGCGCCGGGCTCGGTTATCTGCATCTCCGAGGCGATCTGGCTTTCTTCGGGGTGAGCGATGACGACGTAGCCCGCCCAATCCTCGGTCAGCGACGAGGAGTTACAGGCGTCACAGGTCTCGTTGTCCGGATCGTTGACGCGGTGACACTCGCGACAGACGAGACGATCGGATGCCATCGTTATTCACCTTCGGTTGCGGTTGCTTCGCGTTTTTCGTGTTCGTCCTCGAGCCACTCGTGTTTGCCGAGTCCTGGCTGTTTCGCAGTGAGACCGATCTTCGAGTCGCGCGGATTGCGTTCGTCGATGCTCTTGGTGACGATGCGAGCACGGACCGCGTCGTCGACCGTGAGCGTCCGACTGGACTCGTTGGAAGCGAGTTGCTGGTTCTCGCCGTCGAACGCGAGATACTCGTCGCTGATCTGGGAAACGTGAAGCAGACCGTCGACCGGCCCGATCCCGACGAAGGCACCGAACTCGACGACCTCGACGACCGTCCCGTCGACGACCTCCTGCATCTGTGGGTCGAACGTGACGGCGTCGAAGTCGGCTTCGTAGTAGACGCCGGGTTCGTTGGGCAACACCGTCCCTTCACCGATGTCGTGGACGTTGGTGATGGAGACGACGCTTCCCACCTCCTCGTCCATCTGTCCCTCGAGTTTGTCCTGCAGCAGTCGCTTCACGAGGTCCGGCGAGACGTCGCCGAGCTCCTCCGGCGGTACTTCCACCGTGTCTTTCAATCTAACCCGTTTGTACATCTATGGTTGAGTGATCGCTAACTTGTTTCTCCCGCGTAATGCAATTACCGGTATGCTCGCTTCGAGCACCCGGTCGCACAGCGGGCGGTCGTTCGTGACGACGTAGTCGACTGCGCCCTCGCGGGCGAGTTCGACCAAGGCGTCGTCTGCGTACGATGCCTCCGTGTCGACGACCAGACAGCGCTCGGTCGCCAGATCATGACCGACGTTCGCTGCCGTTCCCTCGGTGCCCCCCTTTTCGGAGAGCCGTCGCAACTCTTCGAGGACGGCCTGTGGAATCGTCGGGTCGAACGAATCGACCAACCGCTCGAGTTCGTCGAACAGTCGCACGTCGAGTTCGACCGGCATCATGAGAGCGCTCGTATCGAGTGCGACTCGTGTCCGGCCTTGGGAATCCATTCGTCGTCTCCTACCGTAGGCTTACTCCTTGAGTGTCCCGAGGCCGATCAGTCGCCAGCGTGCGCCGATCCGGCGGTTTATCGCGATCTTCGCGCCGGGTTCGGCCGCGACTGGCCGCTTGAGATTGACCTCACACTCGCCTTCTCGAGCGCTGGTGACCGCGCCGACGGTCGTCGCCGTCCCGACGGTCATCATCAGCGGTTCGCCCGTGCTGATATCCTCGATCTCGCCTTCCTCGCCGTCGGTGCCGACGACGCGATCGAGCAGGTCGACGTCCATCGTAAAGCCGTCCCAGGTCGGCGGCAGCGAGCCTGCGGGACCGGCCATCCGACCTGCAAGCGCGTCACCTTTGGTCAGCGACGGATCGAGGCCGGTACCGACGCCCAGCAGACCACCGGGGGTCGCGGCATCGACGTCCTCGCCGCCGGCCTGCAGCGACCGGATCGTCGTCTCGATCGGGACGTACTCGCTTTGACCACCTTCCTCGACCTCGCGGCCGGGCCGGATCTCGATCTCCTGGCCGACCTCGAGTTCGCCCTGGACGAGACTGCCGCCGAGGACGCCGCCGGCGAGGTCGTCGGCGGTCGTGCCGGGTTTGTTGATGTCGAAGCTCCGTGCGACGTGCATCAGTGGATCGGCGTCGGGATTCCGCTCTGGCGTGGGAATCTCCTCCTCGATCGCCTGCATCAGCAAGTCGAGGTTGACTTCCTGGCCCGCGGAGACGGGGACGACGGGAGCGTCTTCGGCGACGGTTCCCTCGACGAACTCTTGGATCTCCTCGTAGTTCTGTCGAGCCTGGTCGCCGCTGACGAGGTCGACCTTGTTCTGGGCGATGACGATGTTGTCGATCCCGATGATATCGAGTGCCATCAGGTGCTCTTCGGTCTGGGGCTGTGGCACGGGCTCGTTAGCGCTGATGACCAGCACGGCACCGTCCATCAGCGAGGCCCCCGACAGCATGGTTGCCATCAGGGTCTCGTGTCCGGGGGCGTCGACGAACGAAACCGTTCGCAGTGGCTCGCTCGCCGAGCCGCCCGGACACTCCTCGGCGACGGTGTAACACTCGGGTTCCTCGAGTCCCTCGCAGTGACGGAACGTCGCGTCCGCGTAGCCGAGCCTGATGGAGATGCCGCGTTTCATCTCCTCGCTGTGCTGGTCGGTCCACGACCCACTCAGGGCCTGAACCAGCGTGGTCTTGCCGTGGTCGACGTGACCGACGAGCCCGATGTTCACCTCCGGTTGTTGATTTCCTGCCATAAGACGATGAGTAATCTTGAGCATAGCTTCCCTCGTGCGCTTGATAAACCTACTGTTCTGCAGCCGGCCACGATGGGGGCCGATGAGCCGGTGTACCACCGTTCCGAACACCGACTGCTCGAGCGGCGTGGCGGGGCGTTTTTGTCCGCGCGTCGCCACGAGTCGGTCGTGAGCGAGTTCGCGTTCGAACTCGAGTTGTGTGCCCACCTCGAGCGCCGCCGCGAGGACGTACTCGCCCGCCAGCTCGGCGCGAGCGTCGCCGCTTCGGGCGGGCGGATACTCGACGCTGTGTGTGTCGAAC
Organism: Natronobacterium gregoryi SP2; assembly: GCF_000230715.2. Taxonomy (GTDB): domain Archaea; phylum Halobacteriota; class Halobacteria; order Halobacteriales; family Natrialbaceae; genus Natronobacterium; species Natronobacterium gregoryi. Next base: position 2,257,845 of record NC_019792.1, on the reverse strand, counting down.
CCGGCCCCGAGTTCGCCGAGCGGACGACGATCACGGCCGAGACGATCCCCGATGGGGCAATCGCGGCCGACGTCGGTCCCGGTCGAGCGCGATACTGGAAAGACGCCTTCGATGGCTACCATCCCGACCACGCCCGCCGTGCGATAGAACAAGCCTGCGAGATCGGCTTTTTCGAGCGCGAGCGCCACAAGGGACGCGAGTACGTCCGTCAGGTCACGCGCTACCCGGACTGGTACGGCCGCATCGTCGGCATCGAGAACAAACCCGACCTCGAGCGGCCAGGCGACCTCGAATCACAGCTTCGGACCGACGTCAGCCTCGCGGTCGTCGACGAGGTCGTCCTCGCGACCGAGAGCTACGTCACGCGGGCGCACCTGAACCGCATTCCCGACGAAGTCGGTGTCTGGCGCGTCCACCGGACCGACGACGGAATCGATCTCGAGGTGGTCCGCGAGCCGACCTCGCTCGCGGTCGATAAGCCGGGGATCGAACCGCTCGAGTTCCACCCCGGTCGAACCGACGTCGAAGTCGTCTCTCCCGAGGAGAAAGCGGGCACTCGCCGTCGCATCGCCGAGCGAGCGTACGGCAAGGGGTGGCGGACGTACGGGTTCCCGGACTGTACTGCCTGCAACGCGCAGAAAACCCAGAACGCGACCCTGCCTCACTGCGAGTGGCACGACCGGATCGTCGACGCGAACGCGGAGTGTGGCCCATCGTGTCCGGGCTACGAGTCCGGTCCGGCTCTGGACGTCGACCTCGAGGCCGAACGCGACCGACACACGTCGTGGCGATCGAAGCCGGCCGGTAAGCGACGACGGCAGTCGGGACTGGATCGGTTCGGCGGATAGCGGCGACGGGACGACACTCTGTGTGCAGGTCGCCAACGGCTGTGACGCCGGCCACGGACGTAACTTTTTCCAGGCCCGCTCCCACCACTATCGCTCCAAATGTAACCACTCAAGGTTTCTTCAGATGAGGTCACGGGAATAGATTTTACACTGTAGAGGTGGTCTCGCCGTACGATGTCTAGTGACACTGACACCGTCGACGAACGGCGAACCGCTATCCGAACCCGCCATCGTGAAGCGGCCGAAACAGCCCTTCCTGAACACACCGACCTCTACGTCGGCGGCGAGTTCGTCGTTGCAGACGAGAGAGAGACGTTCGATACCGTCGATCCCACGACTGGTGAAGTACTCGAGTCGGTCGCTCGCGGGACAGCGCCAGACGTAGACGCGGCCGTCGACGCGGCGTGGACGGCGTTCGATGAGACGTGGTCGGAGTTTTCGGCGGGACGACGCCAGCGCGTGTTGACGGCTATCGGCGATACCATCGAGGACCACACAGCGGAACTCGCGACACTGGAGAGTCTCGATAATGGGAAGCCGATTTCGGAGGCCAAAGTCGACGTCCGCGGGGCGGCCGAACAGTTCCGCTTCTTCGCGGGGATCGTCCGAGAGAACTCCGGCGAGACGATGACTGCCGACTCCCGGCACGGCCAGGTCATCAAAGAGCCCTACGGCGTCGTCGGGCAGATCATTCCGTGGAACTTCCCGCTGTTGATGGCGTCGTGGAAACTCGCACCCGCACTCGCAGCCGGCAACTGCTCCGTGCTGAAACCGGCCGAACAGACCCCGCTGTCTGCGCTTCGACTCGCGGAACTGATCGACGATGTCGTCCCCGACGGCGTCGTCAACGTCGTTCCCGGGTACGGCGAGGAGGCGGGTGTGGCCGTGTCGGGCCACCCGGACGTCAGGAAAGTGGCGTTCACCGGGTCGACAGCAGTTGGCAAGCAAGTAATGAAACGTGCAGCCGACACCGTCACCGACGTGACACTCGAACTCGGTGGCAAGAGCCCCGTCGTCGTCTTCCCAGACGTGAACCCGAAGAAAGCCGTCGCGCTCGTGCAGTCGGCGATCTTCTACAACACTGGGGAGTGCTGTGAGGCCGGATCACGGCTGTTCGTCCACGAGGACATCGCTGACGAGGTGCTGGACGGACTGGTCGCCGCGATCGGCGAGATGACCATCGGTGATCCGCTCGACAAAGAGACCGACCTCGGCCCGAAAGTTTCCCAGAAACAAGTCGACCGGACGCTCGAGTTTCTAGAGTCCGCTCGCGAAGACGGTGGAGAGTTCCTCGCCGGCGGTGGTCGGCCCGACGACGTACTCGAGGACGGCTGTTACGTCGAGCCGACGCTGATCGAGGGGCTCGATCACGACAGCGAACCAGCCCAGGAGGAAATTTTCGGTCCGGTCCTCGACGTGTTCCGCTGGGACGACTACGACGAGATGATCGAACTCGCAAACGACGTGGCGTATGGTCTCGCCGGTGGCGTCGTCACCGACGACATCACGACGGCGCACACGACGGCTCGAGACATCGACGCGGGATACATCTGGATCAACAGTTACCACGACCTCGTTCCCGGGTTGCCGTTTGGCGGCTACAAGCAGTCCGGCATCGGCCGCGAGCTGAGTGGCGAGACGCTGGATCACTACCAGCAGACGAAGACGATCAACCTCTCGTTGCGCTGAGTAACGAACATACGGTTTACTGTCAGTCATTTCCGGCACAACCGCGACCCGGGCGGCGGTTGCGCCGGTAAATCGTTACAGTAATCCGTACAGTCGGCCCGCCAATTCCTCGGATGGAAACGTTTGGGCTTTCGACCCCAGCCATTCGAACGAGCTAGCCGCCGTACTTCCCTGCTACAGCACGTACTCCTCGCCGTCGACCGCCAGCGGCTCCTCGAACGCTTCCTCCACCGGATAGTAGTGAGCGGCGTGGACCAGCCGCGTCCGATCGGCGTTCAGATCCTCGGCGAGCGCGAGCGCACCCTCTCGAGTCATGTGTTTCGTCCCGAACGTCCGGGGGATGCCGTCGGGTCCCTCGTGGCGGCCGCCGGCCGGGTGGTACTCGCAGAAGTGGGCGGGAACGATCGCGTCGGCCACCAGGAGGTCGGGATCGGCGAGCACCGCCCTGGACTGGTCGGGGATGCCGTAGCTCGTATCGCCCGAAAGCGACAATTTCGCGCCCGTCTCGGGGTCTTCGATCGCGAGGCCGTAACAGACCAGTGGTGGGTGGTCGACCGGAACCAGCGTCACGTCGAACCCGCAGGTCCGGACGGGATCGAGCGGCGTCGTCGCGTGAACCTCGAGCGCCTCGAGATAGTGGTAGTCCTCGGCGACGGTCTCGGCGACGCTCTGGCCGGTCTTCGGATCGGTCTCGCCGGCCGCGTACACGGTCAACGCGTCGACGAGACGGAAGACGTTGCCCAGTCCGTCCAGGTGGTCGAAGTGAACGTGGGTGACGACGGCGGCGTCGGGGAGCGAGACGCCGTCTCGCAGGAACTGGTAGCGAAAGTCCGGGCTGAAATCGACCAGCAGCGACTCGCCGGTTCGCTCGTTTTCGACGTGAACCGAGAACCGGGTCCGCTCGAGGCCTCGCTCGCGAGCAGCCTCGCAGGTGTCACAGTCACAGCCGACGGTGGGCGTTCCCGTCGTGTCGCCGGTACCGAGCAGCGTTACCCGCATCGGACTGGTCAAACGTACGAGACGCCTTCCTCGAGTGCCTCTTCGACGAGCGGATGCTCCTGTTGGTCCTCGAAGCGGTCGGCCGGAAGCACGTAGACCTCGACGACGACCTCGCGTTCGATGCCGACCGTCTTGCCGAGACGCTCGAGTCGTCGCTCGCGCTCCTCGAGCGTCGGTCCGTCGTCGTCTTCCTCGAGAACGATCAGGAACTCGATCGACGCGTGGACGCCGCGGTCGTCGCCCCGCATGGCATCACCGAACGCAATGAGTCGGTTAATCGAGTCGCCACACTCGCTCCATGCACGCTCGGCGAACGCTGTGGCAGCATCACCGTCGTCGCCCTCGTCCACCTGCTCGAGTCGTGTCTCCTCTCTCATCGTGATCGAATTGGCAGTCGACCCGTAAGGACGTTGCCACTGATGGAGTACTAGGTCTGGGTTGCCGGTCGATATCTATCGGTCTCAGTTCCTTCGACTTCAACTGTCCCGTGACGGAGGCCCTCGTTCAGATGCTACCTGATTAGCAGCCTGTACTGATGGAGAAGAATATTGTTTGCTGAAACTATATGTCCGACCGAGGAAAAGTGTAAATGTACGATAACGACATGGGCGTCGGTAAGAGCGTCAAGCTCGGTGGAATCCTCTACCTTGTACTAATCCTGTGGTATCTTCTGCTCGTTGGCATCCAGTCACTGTTCGCTGGCGACCTCACGGGGCCGTACGAAGGACCGTTCTTCGTCGCTCTCTACGGCAGTGTGCCGCTCGTCGCAGGCTGGGCTGGATTTACGGATAAAACGTTTCTCACTGCCGCTGTCGTCGCACTCGTCCCACTGGCAGTCCTTCTTACAGTTGGACTGGTCGGCACCGTACTCGAGCCACTCGGCGGCGAACAGGAGCCGTACGCCCCCCTGCTCGTCTATCTGTTTGCCTACCAACTCGTGGCGAGCGTACTACTCAGCGGAATCGGATACGGGATCGGATCCTATCTCGGGTGATTCCTGGTCGAGTCCGAACTGACGTGTTCTTTCACCGATTTATCGGATTCGTCGCTGTCCTCGGGTTCGTACTCGTACTCCCGGAGCAGATCCGGCTCGACGTCGCGCAACACGGCTTCGTGGGTCGCCTCGAGCACGACCGGCGGCGCACAGCCTCCCTCTTCGGCCTCGAGCCACCGTCCCAGACAGAGACACCAGCGATCGCCCGGCTCGAGGCCGGGAAAGTCGAACTCGGGGTTCGGCGTGACGAGGTCGTTTCCCTGTGCCCGGCTGAACGCGAGGAATTCCTCGGTCATCACCGCACAGAGTTCGTGTCGGCCGCGGTCGGAGTCGACACGCCGACAGCAGCCGTCCCGTAGAAACCCCGTCGTCGGATCGGTGCTACAGGGCTCGAGTTCACCTCCGTAGACGTTGCGGTCACTTCGCTCGTTACCGTCGCCTTGCGTTCCCGGAGCGTCCGACATACAGTCGGTATGGCGGGCCAGGAGCGAAAAGGCTGGTGCTGTGGTAGTCGTTTGCCGCAGTTACTGACGGCTGCAAGTCGGAACGCTGATACCATTTCTCTCGAAGAAAGCGATATGGTCGACCAGTTCGTCATGCAGACGATCCATCTGGTGTTTGCTTCGGTCTGGGCCGGAAGTGTCGTCTACGTCGCGTTCGTCGTGTTGCCACTGGCCCGTGATGGCGCGTTCACCTCGACGGCACCGCTCGAGACGATTGCGAGCAAGTTGACGACGATCTCTCGCGTGAGTGCACTGGTGTTGTTGCTCACTGGTGGTCACCTCGCGGGGACTCGCTACAGCTCCGAGTCCCTGTTCGGCACGATCAACGGCCAACTGGTGCTCGTGATGGTGCTGCTGTGGCTGGCGCTTGCCGCACTCGTCGAGATTGGTTCGAAACGGTTCGAATCGGGGCTCAACGGGAAGAAGCTACGCGAACCGGCTGCCGACGCGCTCGGACTGTACCGGATCGCCGCTGTCGTCGCGGTCGCGTTGCTCGTCGTTGCCGGCGCGATCACGACGAACGTCGCCGCGGTGCTGTAGGTTCACTCTCGATCTCGACCAGTCTTCTTCGGATCGACATTCTTGCGAAAGATACTTAATCAGTTGCTGTAACGTACTCCCCATGATGTTCAGGGGGAACGGCATGGCACTCTCACTGCTCGCGGTCGGGACGGCGGCGGCCGCTGGCTACCTGCTCCGGTCGCGACGGTCTCGCGTCGAGACCGCGCGATCGAAGGCCGACCTCGGCGCACGGATCGTCAGCCAAACCGACGTTCCCGATGGCGCAACGATCGTCGACGCTTCGTCCGAACGGCTGTCACAGATCCCCGGGGCGCGACGGGCGATCACTCGAGCGCTCCGAAACGACGCCCGCAAAGAGTGGGAACACGTCACGCTCGATCGGGAGGGGGCTTGGTCCATCGTCGACAGCGTCCGGGACTCGCTTCCCTACTACGACGGCGACGACTCCGAGTACAACGGCGTGTACGTCCTCTGTAACGACCGAATCGTCGTTCTCGACGCGATCGGCTGGGCGCGTCTCGAGCAACCACGTCACTGACCGCGCCCCAAATCACAACCACTACTTCCGTCCCCGCCGGAGCCACTGGCATGCAACTGGGCGTCATCGGACTCGGACGCATGGGACGGATCGTCGTCGATCGACTGCTCGCGGCAGATCACGACGTCGTCGCCTTCGACATCGACGACGAAGCCGTCGACGAGGCGGCAAACGCGGGCGCACGACCCGCAGACTCTATCACCGATCTCGCGGCGAAACTGGACAGTGCCGACGGCAAGCACGTCTGGCTGATGGTGCCTGCGGGCGACGCCGTCGACGCGGCACTCGAAGAACTCGAGCCATCCCTCAGCGCCGACGACGTGGTCGTCGACGGCGGTAACTCCTACTTCGAAGACTCGGTCCGACGCGCCGAGTCCTGTCCGGCCGCGTATCTCGACTGCGGAACGTCGGGCGGTCCCGCGGGCGCGGAACTGGGCTTTTCGCTGATGATTGGCGGCCCAGCGGACGCCTACCAGCGACTGACACCTGCTTTCGACGCTGTCGCTACTGGTCCCGACGGCCACGAACGGATGGGGCCCGCAGGGTCGGGACACTACGTGAAGATGATCCACAACGGTGTCGAGTACGCGCTCATGCAGGCCTACGGCGAGGGGTTCGAACTGCTCCACGAGGGTCGGTACGACCTGGACCTCGAAAATGTCGCGTCGGTCTGGAACAACGGCGCTGTCATCCGCTCGTGGCTGCTCGAGCTCTGTGAAGAGGCGTTTCGTGAGGAAGGGAACGATCTCGGCGACGTCGCCGACCGCGTCGAGGGCGGTTCGACAGGCACCTGGACGGTCCAGGAGGGACTCGAGCAAGAGGTTCCGCTGCCGCTGATATACACGGCGCTCGGCGAGCGCTTCGGGTCGCGGGCTGACGACGGCCGGTTCTCGCGGCGGCTGGCGAGTCGACTTCGGTACGGGTTCGGCCGTCACACGGTTCCCCGCCGAGAGTGACCGCTGCTGGACCGGACGATCCAGGCGAGAAGCGACAACGGAACGACGGCGTGGACCACCCTCGGTAGGAGACCGCCACGCTCTAGCCGCAAAACGATGTCGGCGGGAGTAGCTACAACTCTCGGCCGCCGAGACTCGAGAGCACTACTACCGCCGTGTCCATACCGGCCGAAACATCGAAGAGGGGTTCCACATCTTCGAACTGCGAGTTGACCGTTTCCATAACTCGTGGGTGGGCAGTCGGCGGAGCGCCCGCAAATGGAGTGAGACGTTTGTGCATTACTACAACCATCAGAGACCGCATCAATCACTCGATGGACGGACCAACTGACAAGGTGTTACACTAGACGGTGCCCTTAGAAGCACTCTGCCAGACGGTTTGCTGTCAGTCAGTTCCGACGCGACCGCGGGCTCCTGCGGTCGCGCCAGGACATCGGGACAGCAGTCCGTATCAGTCGGCGTGTTGTGTTCGTTTGGTCCGGTTCGTCGTCGGGACGCCGTGACCAGACAATGCCATCGCGAACAATACGAGCGGTGAGAGGAGGCCGAACAGGTAGTACGGGGCATACGAGAGCGTCGAGACACCCGTTGCTGACGCCATGAAGACGCCACCGGCATGCCACGGAATGAGCGCGCCAGTCGGTGTTCCTGCAGCCTCGATCGCTCGCGAGAGTTCGTCGCTATCCAGACCGAACTCCTCGTAGAGGTTCCGCAGCGTCATTCCAGGCAGAACGATACTCATGTACTGCTGGGCGGTAAGCCCGTTGATGAGGATTGCGGCTGCGCCAGTGCCCGCGATCAGGCTGCCGGAGCTACTGACACCCTGGGACAGGTGGTACGCCAGTACGGCAAGGACGCCGGTCTTCTCGAGTAGACCGCCGAGCACTAGCGCAGCGACGACGACGGTAATCGTCCACGCGGAGCCGGTGAGGCCCCCGGTCGCGAGCAGGTCGTTGACTAACTCGGAGCCGGTCTCGAGTTCGGTTCCCTCCATGAAGACTTCCCAGGCAGGGACGAGATGTGTTCCCTGGACGAGCATCGACGTAAAGACGCCCGCGAAGGTGCCGACGACCAGTGTCGGGAGGGCTGGATACCCTTTCAGAGCCAGTCCGAAGGTGATTGCTAGTGGTACGAAGACGAACACGGAGATTTCGTACGCGCCGGTGACGGCCGACTGGATCTCGGCGACTCGATCGGCGGGGACGGCACCACCAGCCTGCAAGCCGAGCGCGGCGAATCCGACAAGCGAGAGGCCGAAGGCGATGGCGGTGCCCGTTCGCATACGGTAGATGTGCTCGTACAGCGGCGTATTCGTTACGCCGGCCGCGAGGTTCGTCGTATCCGACAACGGTGATTGCTTGTCCCCGGCATATGCCCCCGAGATGACTGCGCCGACGGTCATCGGGCCCGGAACGCCAAGCCCTGCACCGATCCCGACGAACGCGACGCCGAGCGTCCCGACCGTCGTCCACGACGAACCGATCGCAAACGCGACGACGGCAGCGAGGATCGCAGCAACGGGAAGGAACACGTGCGGCGACAGTAACTCGAGGCCGTAGTACATAATCGCCGGAATCGTCCCGGCGTCGACCCAAGTTGCGATGAGCGCGTAGATCGTGAAGATGATCAGGATCGCCTGCAGCCCCATGAGGAGGCCGTTCGCGACGCCGTCGTAGAGATCTGACCAGGAGTAGCCCAGATAGTGGCCGAACGCACCCGTAGTGACGATACTCCAGAGTAGTGGGACGTGTGGATCGAGTCCGAGGAGAGCCGAGCCGATTCCGAGGAAGATGACGACCGCAAGCACTGGAACGAGCGCGAACCGGACGGATGGCCGTCGGTCGGGGTCCAACTCGTCGATCGTCGTCGGCGTAAAGTCGAGTGTCATCGCTGGCGATATGCGCCGAGGGAATAAAAGACTTGTAAAATATAACTTCAAAATATGTGGTTTGGTATCGAGGCATTCAGTTTCGTGATCGAAAGCGGTCCGCTGGCAGCGGTAACCGAACCCGTAGAACGACAGGTCGGAGATGAGGTTACATCGCGCAAACTCGTCGTCGACATCGTCGACACTCCGTTTCGGGACAGCTGTCGCCTCGAGGTTGTCGAATTCGACCTGCAACTCCTTGAGGAATCTGTCGGCATCGTACCGAACGCAGCCTGTACAAAAGAGGACGATACTGACGAAGAGTAGCGGAGGCAGAACAGGACAGACAGCGCCGTCAGCAGCGGTACTGGTGCAGTTGGCATCGATGTGAGTCCTAGTGCTTTGGCAAGCCTGAACGGATGAGTGAAACCGAATGCGGTCGTCTGGGTTCACTCAGCAGTCGACGCTTGGCGGAGTCCTAGTTTGCGTCGATACCGGGTCCGACCGTCGAAAGGCGGGTTTCTGGACTCTGTCCCGTAGCCATCGGACGGAACGGCCCCGACACGTCTGTTTTCTGGTAGTGTCCGTTTGCGGCCGCATTCGGACTGATCACCCTGATCGAGGGTGACCTCCTCCTCCTCGCCGTTCACGGCGAGGTTTCCCACGGCACTGCACCGCTGAGTTGGAATATTTGCTGGTTTACGACCTGTCGGCATGACAGGCCGATGGCGTTCACGAGAACGGCGTTCTCGTGCAGCCCATCAGAAATCAACGATTTCTGAGGACGGGGCCACACCGCCGTTACTCCTCTCTCGGCAGGGGACTCGGAGTTATCTTGACCGAGACATCACAGCAGTTCGAGAGGGTGTCTCGAACGTTCTAGGCCTTGGAGTCCCGATATTGTCCGATTAGGTTGGCGGACGTACCGCCTCGGTGTCTGTCATACTATAATGCGATCCAACGTAACTATCCATCTTGCTGCTGAGCGTGGTTTGTGTCGGCGGTGTCGGATTCACGCCCGTCGTCAACGACGGGATTCTCTCTGTGTAGAAAATCGACGGAGCCACCGCTTTTCGGTGTGACAATCGGAAAACGATACCCCTGTGCTGGAACAGCCTACAGCCGTTCGACGTTCGTCGCGCGCGGGCCTTTGTCGGCCTGTTCGATGTCGAACTCGACTTCCTGACCTTCTTCGAGGTCAGGGCCGCCAACGTCTTCCATGTGGAAGAAAACGTCCTCGTCCGCGTCCTCAGTCTCGATGAAACCGTAGCCGCCAGTGTCGTTGAAGAATGCGACCGTACCTTGCGCCATTGCAGGTCTACAAAGCCACGACGGAGATATAAATGTTCGGGGCACTCGACGCGATCGGGTCGATCCGTCCGTCTCGAGGCGGCTACGACAGGCGAAAATCAGCTCTCGTCACCACTCCTTGCAGTCGGGACAGACGAACGCGTCCCCGTCACGCCAGACGCGATCACTGTCGTCGCCACACCGCCTGCACTCGTGGTCGCCCCACGCATACGTCGACTGCACGGCCGTGCAGCCGTCTTCGCCGTCGCCTGCCTCGAGGTCGGCCGTCCCGCTCGACTCGTCGTCCCCATCGTCCGCCGTCGTAAACGTCGAGAGCATCGCGTCGTCGGTCACGCCCACCGATACGACCGGTTGGGGCTTAGTCGCACCGACTCGTGGTGGTACAGACAGGTAGTTTCCCCTGGGACAGACCGGCACGACCAAGTACCGCCACTGACAAGTCTCAGGTATGGAACCCATGCCACTGAACGTCATCGTGGACAACATCCTCGAGATGAACGAACTATTCATGGACGTCGCAACCGGCGATGGCCTCGCGGGGCTTCTGGTTCTCGTCGGAAGCCTGCTGGTCGTCTTCTCGATCGCCGTCTTCGGTCTCCTGACGCTGGGAGCCGTCGGTAGTCTCTTCTCCTCGAACTCGATTTGAAGACGCCGCCTTGCTACTCGGTCGCCCGATCGAGTGCCTCGCCCGCCCGTTCGATCGCATCCTCGAGATCCGGCCCCAGCGGCGAGCCGACGACGATTCCGTCGACGTACTCGAGTGCCGCTTCGAACCGTTCGGCAACCGTTGCCGTCGTCCCCGCGATACAGAACGCGTCGATCATCTCGGGTGTGACGTGGCCGAACGCCTCGGGGAGGTCGCCCGCCTCGAGCGCTTCACTGATCGTCGCTGCCGTCTCGCGGTCGACATCGTGTCGCTCGAGCACCGGATCGGCTGCGCCGCCGACGATGAAGGCCACCGGCGGGCGCGCGGCTTCGCGGGCCTCCTTTTCCTCTGCGGCGACGCTGACGCTCGCGAACGCGAGCGACTCGAACGCGCCGTAGTCGTCCGGCCGATCCGCCAGTCCCTGCTCGATCTGTCCCGCCGACCACTCGAGGTCGCGCGGATGAGCGGCGTTGATCAACACGCCGTCGGCGTGCTTGCCGCTCATCCGGAGCATGTGTGGCCCCTGCGCGCCGACGTAGACCGGAATCTCGTCCGATGTGGGCTCGAGGTTCAGCGAGGCGTCCTGGGCAGTGAAGGTCCCGTCGTGGGTGACGGTCTCGCCAGCCCACAGCTTGCGGGCGATGTCGAACGTCTCGAGGACCCGCCGCAGCGGTCGGTCGTGCTCGATGCCGAGGTTCGCCAGCGACGATCGGTCGCCAGCGCCGACGCCGAAGACGGCGCGGCCGTCGCTGACTTCGTCGATCGTCGCCGTCTGGGCGGCCAGCCGTACCGGATGGGTCTCGTAAGGGTTGACGATCCCCGGCCCCAGCCCGATCTCGTCGGTCGTTTCCGCCATCCGCGAGCAGACGACGAACGGATCGCGGTTGAAGTAGTGGCTGCTCGTGAAGGCCACGTCGAACCCCTCGTCTTCGGCGAGTGCCGCGAGCGACGCCATCCGGTCGGGCGAGTGTTCGGGTGTCAGTTCGATACCCCAGGTCGGTTCGTCGGTATTGTGCGTCATTGCTGGAACTCCCACTCTCGCAGTGCCTGTCGGACGAGGTCGTCCTCGACCGACCGGAACAGTTCGTCGCTTCCCTCGAGGTCGCCGAACTCCCAGTCGCGAACGACGACAGCGGGCGTGCCGTCGGCTCCCTCGCCGGTGACGAGATTCGCCGCCGCCGCGAGTTCGTCGACGACCGACTGGACGGTGACGCCGAGTTCTCGTCCGTCGCGGTCTCGTTCGCCACGCCAGTCCCGGCTCGCGGGCATCCCCGTCCAGCCGATCGCGACGCCGCGTTGCCCGTGTCGGAACGGCCGACCCGAGGTGTCGGTGACGATCACCGCGACGTCTTCGATGCCGCGGTCCTCGAGCCCCCGTCGAATCCGCTCGGCGCTCTCGCCCGGTCGCTTCGGCAACAACAGCAGGTCGTGCTCCGGCACGTTCGACCGATCGATCCCCGCGTTGACCGTAATGTGTCCGAAGCGCGTCTCTGTCAACAGGAACGGCGCGTCGATCAGCAGTTCCGTACTCTCTTCGAGAACGGCCTGTGCGAACCGCGGATCTTTCTGCTCGCCCGCCACATCCTCGATCCGGTCGGCGATTTCGCGGGCCCGCCCACTGACTGGATACTCCGCGAGGTCGGCCGTCCGATCCTCCGCCTTCGAGACGACCGTGCTGGCGACGGTGAGCACCTCGGCCGACTCGAGGTCGTCCCCGGCCCGATCGACGATCAACTCGGCGAGGTCGTCGCCGGGACGGATCTCGGGCAGGTCCGTCACTGGCGTCAGTTCCATACCGGAGAGTTGGGGAGCGGCGTCAAAAGCGCACCGTCACCGGAGAATAGGCACAACAGTGAGACAACTCGATCCAAACAGGAAAACATCCATACATCACAAACACGTATATCGACACATGCCGATCGATATCGAAACGTTCGAGCGAGAATCCGAGTTCGACTCCGAGCGGACGAACGCGGAGCGGATTCTCTCCTTTCTCCTGACGAACGACGACAAGGCGTTTCGTCGGCAGGAGATCGCCGACGCGACGAATATCGATCCGAACGCCGTTAGTGCCGTGCTGAGCCGGCTGAAAGAGCGAAATCTCGTCCGACACAAGCCACCGTACTGGGCGGCCGACAATCGGGAGCGCATCCGGGGGGCAGTCGATTTCAGTCGGAGTCTCGAGACGCTGAACGAGCGACTCGGTACCGAGGATATGGACGAGTGGCGCGACGCCGCTGCTGACGGGCCGCATCCAAACGAACGAGAGCACGAATGAAGTACGAACGCGGAGACGTCGTCGAAGCCGGCGATCCGTTCGACGAAGAAAAGCCTAGTCGCCCGTTCGTCATTTGTAACACCGAAGAACATCCGTTCGATGGCGAGCAATACGTCGCGGTGACTCTCACGACCAGAACGTGGTACGACGAGACGATCCCAGTCACCGAAGACGACTTTCGCGACGGCGGATTGCCAAAGCGGAGTTTCCTCGTTCCCTGGGGCGTCGTCTCGCTGAACCACGACGAAATTCTCGAGTGGTTCGACCGAATCGAAGACGCCCGCGTAGACGAAGCGGTCGGCCGACTCGTCGAATATTTGCAAGAGTAATCGCTGGCTGGAAACAGCCGTGGTGCTACCGAGGACTGGGATCTATAGGTCGCACGACGGTGAAACGTACTATTCGTCGGCAAGTCGCTCCAGGGAGTCCGCGATCCGCTCTAGCGCCCGAATGATCCGTCCGACGACGTACAGTGCGACGATGAGAAGACAGCCGGCGAGGGTAAACGCCGGTCGAATCGCCCAGAACTGTGCCAGGACGGCAAACGCGACGATCACGCCGAGCAGAGAGCCGTATTCCGTCAGTCGATATCGGTCGAAGACGGACCGCTCGCTGGTTGCCATACGAACTGTTAGGAATGTTTAAATAAATACCTGTTGGCGAGTTCGAACGACTACGAGCGAGCCTGCTCGAACAACGTTCCGGGGCCGTCGACCTCGAGCCCTGCCACTCGAGCGACGTCCCACAGCGTCGCGCCGTTGCTCGTCACCACGGGGACGCCGAGGTCGTTCTCGAGTTCCTCGACCGCGGCGAGCGAGCGGTAGTTCGTACAGGAGACGAAGACGGCGTCGACGTCCGCGGCGTCGACTCCCTCGCGAGCCTGTTCGGTTGCGTCCTCTGGCGTCAGCGCACCGATCTCGACGTTCGCCTCGATGCCACGGCCGTCGATGCTCGTGACCTCGATGCCCGACTCCTCGAGGAACTCGCGTTCCTTCTCGTCGAGGTCGGCGGTATAGGGGGTCTGGACAGCGATCCGGTCGACGTCGAGCGCCTCGAGTGCCCGGACGACCGAGCGTGCGGTGGCGACGGCGGGTGCGTCGGCGGCCGTCCCGATTTCTGCCTCGAGTGCGGCGTCGAAGCCGGGGCCATGCAGCAGGCTTCCGGTGGTACAGGCGTAGGCGACGGCGTCGACGTCGGCGTGGCCGAGCAGTTCGGCCGCCCGGGTAACGTCGTTGCTCATCGCGTCGAGTGCGTCGACGGTGACCGACTCGAGGGACATTCGTGCGCCGTGGACGGTTACCGAGTCGGATAGCGCCGCTCGGAACTCGGGTTCGGCGGTCGTGTTCGACGAGGGGACGATCAGTCCGAGTTGGCCGGTCGGAGCGCCGCGAGTCGACATGGGTTCACTCGGTCCGTTTGCCGCCGCGACGGTCTCCCTCGAGCGCCTCCTCGTCGCGCTCGTCGGGGTCGCCGTGTCCGCCGCCGCCGGGGGTGCGGACCGTCACGGTCGTCCCAGCCTCGACATCGACGGTCGTCTTCGCGGGCACCGACTGGCCGTCGATCAGGTTCTGGCCGGTCGCACCGTCCTCGCCGCCGGCGACGCCCTTCGGCGCGTGGCGACGCCGTTCTGTCAGCAGCGAAACGGTCGCGTCTTTCTCGACGGTGACGGTGCGCTCGAGGCCGAGCCCTCCTCGATACCGGCCGCGACCGCCGCTGTTCTCCCGGAGCGCGTACCGATCGACTCGAAGCGGGTACTCGGTCTCGATCGACTCGACGGGCGTGTTCAGCGTGTTGGTCATCCCGACCTGGACGCCGTCCATCCCGTCGCGGTCCGCTCGGGCGCCGAAGCCGCCGCCGATCGTCTCGTAGTAGGTGAACGAGCCGTCGCGCGCGCCGATGGTCAGGTTGTTCATCGTCCCCTGGCCCTGGGCGGGCACGCGATCCGGCGCGGCCTTCGCGAGTGCGGTAAAGACGACGTCGGTCACGCGCTGGCTGGTCTCGACGTTGCCACCGACGACGGCCGCGGGTGGCTCGGGGTTGAGCAGCGTTCCCGCGGGCGCGTGGACGCTGACGGGTTCGTAGCAGCCGTGGTTCGGCGGGATCTCGGGATCGGTGACACAGCGAACGACGAAGTAGACCGCGCTCTTGGCGACCGCAAGCGGCGCGTTGAGATTACCCGCGAGCTGGTCGTCGGTGCCTGCGAAGTCGACGTCGATCGTCTCGCCGTCGATCGTCACTGTCACCGAAATCTCGAAGTCGTCGTCGGTGACGCCGTCACCCTCTAAGACGTCGGTCGCCTCGTAGCTGCCGTCCGGCAGGTCGGCGATCTCGTCGACGATCCGCTCGCGAGAGTAGTGGATGACGGCGTCGAACGCCTCGAGCACCGTTTCGCGGCCGTGTTCGGCGAACAGCGCCTCGAGTCGGTTCGCCGCACGTTCGTTCGCAGCGAGCT
The DNA here is from genome assembly GCF_000230715.2 of Natronobacterium gregoryi SP2. GTDB lineage: Archaea > Halobacteriota > Halobacteria > Halobacteriales > Natrialbaceae > Natronobacterium > Natronobacterium gregoryi. The sequence continues at coordinate 2,242,242 of NC_019792.1, read as the reverse complement.
GTGCTCGCAGGTCCGCACGTCGCTCGCGGGGGTTGCGGACGTTCGCGAGTACGAGCGAGTGGACATCCTCGCGGAGCTGTCCACCCTCGACGAGTCGCGTCGGCGGGAGGCGCAGCCCCTCCTGGTAGATCTCCCGTGCGCCCGCGGGCATACTGCCGGGAGTCATCCCGCCGATGTCGGCGTGGTGGGCACGGGAAACGGCGTAGCCGACGATTTCGTCGTCGGCCGAAAGCGCCGACACCATCGTCACGTCGGGCAGATGCGTTCCACCAGTGAAGGGGTCGTTGAGGACGAACACGTCACCTGGCTCGGGTTCGCAGTCGCGGACGGCGTCGACGGCCGCCGGCATCGCTCCGAGGTGAACCGGGATGTGTTCGGCCTGAGCGATCATCCGCCCCTCCGCGTCGAACAGTGCCGTCGAGCAGTCCCGCCGTTCCTTGATGTTCGGCGAGTACGCGCCGCGAATCAGCGTCTGGCCCATCTCTTCGGCGACGCTCTCGAGTTGGTTGCGAAGGACTTCGAGCGTCACTGGATCGATCGCGTCGGTCGCGTCGGTCGCGTCGGTCATCGGTCGTCCACCCCCTCTCGAGTCATCACGAGCGTCCCATCTGTTAGAATCTCGCCTGCCCACGTCGGGGGGACGACGGTCGTACTCTCGGCCTGCTCGAGGATCGCCGGCCCCGAGATCGTCACGCCGGGTGCGAGACGATCGCGCTCGTAGACGGTCGTCTCCCGCGGACCGGTGCCGGGGAAGTGCGCCTCGCGCGTGCCGACCAGCGCGTCGCCTTCGCCCTCGTGGCGGACGGTCGGCTCCGTGCCGGGAACGGTCGCCGTCGTCCGCAGGTTGACGACCTCGATCGCCTCGTCCATCGCGTAGCCGTAGGCCCGCTCGTGAGACGCGTGGAAACGCTCTGCCACCGCGGAGGCGTCGAAGGAGTCGTCGACGGGAACGGTGAGTTCGAAGCTCTGGCCGGCGTACCGACAGTCTGCGGCGCGTTCGACCGTCGCCGCGTCCGGCTCGGAGACGTCGCCGAGCACGTCCGCGACGAGGTCGTCGTAGACATCCTCGAGCGATTCCGGTTCGGCCTCCTCGAGGCCGACGCCGACGGTGCGGACGGCGTCGTAGCTCTCGTCGGCCGCGAGCAGGCCGAACGCAGAGAGGACGCCGCCTGGCCGCGGGACGACGACGCGGTCGACTGCGAGTGCATCGGCGAGCGCCGCGGCGTGCATCGGCCCCGCACCACCGAACGCGACCAGCGCGAACTCGCGGGGGTCGTGGCCGCGTTCGACGGTCACCGAGCGGATCGTCCGGGTCATCGTCGCGTTCGCGACCCGGTAGACGCCCTGGGCGGCCTCGAGTGCGCCCTCGAGGCCGACCTCGTCGGCCAACTTCTCGAGGGCTGTGTGGGCTGCCTCGACGTCTAAGGTCAGCTCGCCGCCGAGTTCGGTCTCGGGGCCGATGTAGCCAAGCACGACGTTGGCGTCGGTGACGGTGGGGTTCGTTCCTCCCTTGCCGTAACAGGCAGGGCCGGGTTCGGCACCCGAGGACTGGGGGCCGACTCGGAGTGCCCCGCCGGCGTCGGCCCAGGCGATCGAGCCGCCGCCAGCGCCGACGGTGTTGACGTCGACCATCGGCGTCCGGATCGGCAGGCCGGCGATTTCGGCGTCGGTGGTTCGTTCGGCCTGGCCGTCGCGAACGAGGCTCACGTCGCTCGAGGTGCCACCCATGTCGAAGGTGACGAGCCCCGAGACGTCGTCGTCGGAGACGGTCGCAGCCGCACCGACGACGCCCGCCGCGGGACCGGACATCGTCGTCGTGACAGCGTGTTCGCGGACGGTCTCGGGGTCGGCGATACCACCGTTTGCTTGCATGATCCGTGGAGCCGGAATCCCTGCGTCGTCGGCCTCGTCGACGAGTCGGCCGACGTAGCTGTCGATCGCCGGGCGGACGTAGGCGTCGACGGCCGTCGTCGACGTGCGCTCGAACTCGCGGAACTCCGCGAGCACCTCGTGAGAGGCCGACACCGGCACCTCGAGTTCCTCGCGCAACGTCTCCGCGACGACGCGTTCGTTCTCGGTGTCGGCGTAGGCGTGCAGCAGGCAGACCGCAACTGCCTCGACGTCGCGCTCCTGGATCGTCGCCGCCAGAGCACGGACATCGTCGGGGTCGGCCTCGGACTCGACTCCCTCGTCGGTCGTCCGTTCGTCGACCTCGAACCGCAGTTCGCGCGGGACGAGTGGATCGGGTTTCTTGGCCTCGAGATCGTACAGATCTGGTCGGTCCTGGCGACCAATCTCGAGGACGTCGCGGAACCCCGCAGTCGTCACGAGAGCGGTCTTCGCGCCGCCACGCTCTAAGAGAGCGTTGACCGAGACGGTCATCGCGTGAGCGAAGTCGTCGATCTCGCCGGGGTCGATCCCCCCGCGCTCGCAGGCTTTGTGGATGCCCTCGAGGACGCCGACGCTCTGGTCGTCGGTGGTCGGCACCTTCGCGGTGACGAGCCGGTCGTCGACCGAGAGAGCGACGTCGGTGAACGTCCCTCCGACGTCGACGCCGATTCGAGTGTCGTTCGGTTGGTTTTCGCCGTTCATACTGGTAGTCGAGATATCCTGCTGGGAATCGGTGTCGTTTGTGTCGTTCATGTGGATCGAAACGGGTGCTAGAGGACGAGAACGTCGTACAGCGTCTGTAGGCCGATACCGATCGCGACGATCGTGACGGCGACGCCGAGCAAGTTCTGGAGTCTGCTGTTCGTGTGTTCGCCAAGCAGTTCGTCGTTGTTCATCGCGTAGATGAGAAAGACCGCCAGGATCGGCAACAGGAGGCCGTTTGCGACCTGTGCGAAGACGATCACGTCTACCGGGTTGTAATCCAGTGCCGAGAAGACGATGCCGACGCCCAGGATCGTCATCCAGATCGCCCGAAATCGGGTGGCGGTCAGATCACGTTCCCATCCGAGCGCGCCAGCAGTCGCGTACGCACCGGCAAGTGGCGCACTCATCGAGCTCGTGAACCCGGCCGCGAACAGCCCGATCGCGAAGAACGTGAGCGCGAAGCCGCCGAAGACGGGCTCGAGCTGGTCGGCCATCGCCCCGACGTCGTCGATCTGTGTCCCGTTGGGGAAGACGGCCGCGGCCGTGACGACGATCGCGGTCGTGATGAGTCCGCCGACGACGACCATGCCGACGGTGTCGAACCGACACGCAGCGAGATCCTGGGCACCATCCCACCGTTCCTGGACGGTACTGGCGTGCAAGAACAGGTTGTAGCCGACGACGGTCGTGCCGACGAGCCCGGCGATCAGGTAGGCCGACCCCTCAGGGACCGTGGGCACGAGGCCGACCGAGAACGACCCGACGTCTGGACGGACGACGACGGCGTTGAGCACGAACGCCAGTCCCATGACGACGACGAGACCGACGAAGACTCGCTCGATCAGTTTGTAGTTACCAGTCCACAGCAATCCAGCGGCGACAACGCCGATAAGCGGCCCCCAGACGTTCTCACTGATGCCGGTAATCGTCGAGAGACCTGCTGCTCCCCCGACGATGTTGCCCGTCTGGAACGCTGCCGTCCCGACGCCGATCGCGCTCACGACGAGCGCGACTGCGACACCCTTTAGGAGTGGATGCGTGAATTCGTCTCGAAGCGCCTCACCGAGCCCCTCGTTCGAAACTAATCCGAGCCGCGCGCTCATCTCCTGAAGAACGATCGTCGCCAGAATCGAGAACGCAATCGTCCACACGAGCAGATAGGCATACTCCGCACCGATCACGCTCGCTGTCGTGACCGTTCCCGGTCCGACGAACGCCGCGGCGACGAGCGCACCCGGCCCGATCGACTTGATCTTGTCTACGACACTCATCTTACGGCCGCATACTACCTTCCATATGCAATAAAAATATCGTTAGAGAGTAGAAGAACGTCCATTGCAGTTCAACACTGTGTGACATATGGGCGCTATTTGTGTGATTATGTGCTGGGCAGTAGTACTGTCCAAACTGCAGACGGGCCGTCGGTCCCCGTAACGGTCAGTCAGGACGGGAGAGTTCGCTTTGGGCCGGCGGTGTGGTCGAACCGCCGGGACTCGCCGGTGACCCAGTCGGAACTCGCTCACGCGCGACGATTCCGGCGTCCGATCCCGAAAGCGATTCCCTCCCGAGAATCGTTACGCCAGTATGAACGATTCCGACGAAACCGACACAGACCACGTCGTCACCGCCTTCCTCCGGCGGCGAGGCAAGGCCCTCCTGTTGTGTCGTAGCGATACCGTCGACACCCATCGGGGAATGTGGGGTGGCGTCTCCGGCTTCCCAGAAGGCGACCCGGACGAACAGGTGGTCGCCGAGATCCGGGACGAAACCGGCCTCGAGGAAACGGACGTCTCGTTCGTCCGCGCCGGCCGGCCAGTCGAAGTCGCCGACGAGGACACAGCGCGTGAGTGGGTCGTCCACCCGTTTCTGTTCGACTGCGACGACCCCGATATCGAACTGAGCGAGGAACACGACGAGTACGCCTGGCTCCCGGCGACGACGATCCTCGAGGCGGTTGGCGAGGACCTCGAGACAGTGCCAACGCTCTGGACGGCGTACGAACGCGTCGCACCCACGGTGCGATCGATCACTGCGGACGACGAGCACGGTGCGGCCACCCTCTCGATTCGGGCGCTCGAGGTGCTGCGGGACCGGGCGGGAGTGCTCGTCGCCGAACGCGACGAGTTCGGCGTCGATCCGGAGGGCGAACGCGACGAACTGGCGGAACTGGCCGGCCGATTACTCGAGGCCCGACCCGCGATGGCCGTCCTCCGGAACCGAGTCAATCGGGTGATGGCTGAAGCTGATCTCGACGACGGCGCGAGTGCGGTCCTCGAGTCGACGCTCGAGGGGATCGACCGCGCGCTCGCGGCCGACGACGAAGCCGCGGCGACAGCAAGCGAGGTCATCGACGGAACGGTTCTGACGCTCTCGCGGTCCAGCACCGTCGGTGACACACTCCGGCAGGGCGATCCCTCGCGCGTCTTCGTCGCCGAATCCAGGCCGGCACGGGAGGGTGTCGACGTGGCCGAGGAACTGGCCGCGGACCTCGAGTGTCCCGTTACCGTCCACACCGACGCAGCGGTTGCACACGTCCTCGAGCGCGAAGCTGTCGACCGCGTCCTCGTCGGTGCCGACACGATTCGGCCGGACGGTGCCGTCGTGAACAAGACCGGGACGCGCGCCGCTGCACTCGCGGCCAGCCACGAAGCCGTTCCCGTCACCGTCGTCGCCGCCACCGATAAGGTCTCGACCCGCGAGGAACACAACCTCGAGTCCGGCGACCGGGCGGCGGTCTACGACGGTGACACCGCGCTCGACGTGCTAAATCCGACGTTCGACGTGACACCGCCTGCCGTCGTCGACGCGGTCGCCGCCGAACGCGGCCTGCTCGAGGACGACGGGATCGAGGACGTGGTCGCGGAGTTGCGCGACCTCGAATCGTGGTGACCTAGTGGCGGGCCAAGCCTGAACTGATAGGTCGAATCTGGCGGTGTCGGTCGATTCGGCCCGTCAGTCGACGGTTGGGACGGTACTAGTGCTTTGGCAAGCCTGAACTGCTGGGTCGAGCCCGGTCGTGTGGCCTGGGTCAGCTCGTCAGACGGTTTGCTGTCCGTCAGTTCCGGTGTGGCCGCGAGTCTGCCTGCGGTCGCGCCGGGACAGCGGGACAGCAGTCCGTCTCAGTCGGTGGCTGGGTGGGACTGGACAGGACGCACTGTCGTGAGGTTTTTCCATACGACGGTCCTATCGATAAGAGGTGGCGATGACGAAAGTTACCCCCGCTTAGCCCCTTGTGATGAGACCGTTCACCGAGCCACCGTCGCTTTCCTCGTAGAGAGACATCTGAGGCGTCGATCCTTGCAGCGTCGTTGCGTTTCAGACGGACCGCTGGAACCGTCTTGGTGCAATGGTTCGGGTCGCAGTTGCTCCGGAACTGATGGACAGAAAGCCGTCGTAGTCCGGGGCCGCCACACGACAGCGCTTGTGACCGCTGTTCTTCCAACGCGAGTGGTTTCGTGTTCGTCGTCGGGCCGACCGAGAGCAGTTCGGCGGACGGCGTTTGGGTCAGAGTGTGCCACGTAGCGGCCGAGGTGTCGACGATTGGAGATGCGTTACGCAGAACAGACCGCGACCGACGTCTCTCGGCCTCGTGTTTTTCTTCTTGTTCCAACAGCCCAGCCATTATTTAGGTTAGCCGAAATCAAAGCAGATATGTAGTTTTAGGGGTGCCTAAATAATATGTGGCGGAGTTCGAACGGGAGCCGTCGGCAACGATCCGGTAGTACAGCAGGTGACGACTCGAGTTCGATCGAAGCGGACCGACAGCCGAGCGAAGGCCGATGACGGAGACGAGAGCGGAGAACGGGTCGGTTGGGCAGTCGTCCAAGTCGACAGGGAGCCTCTCGGTCGACTCGAGTCTGCTGTCGGTCTGTCTGGGAGGATCGGCGATCGTCATTCTCGGTGGTCTCGTCCAGTTACGATACGGTGCGTACTCGATGACGTTCGCCGAGGCCTGGCGCGCGCTGTTTGACTCGACAGTGCTGCTGGATTACCGGTGGCTGCTCAACTTCTTCCTCGGTGAAGGGTTGATGGAGGCGCTGACCGGGTACAACGTCGAACAGTTGCCGGAGCTCTCGACGGCGACACACATCGTCTGGAACCTCCGGCTACCGCGGGTCATCGTCGCCGTCCTGGTCGGAATGAATCTCGCTATCTCCGGCGTGATCTTCCAGGCGGTCACGCGAAACGAACTCGCGAGCCCGTTTATTCTCGGAGTGTCTTCGGGGGCCGGGCTGCTGGTGTTGCTCGTCCTTACGGTCTTTACGGGACTGACCACTGTCCTTCCGCTCGTCGCTTCGGCCGGTGGTGCGCTCGCGTTCCTCATCGTGTACGTCATCGCCTGGAACAACGGAACGAGCCCGGTTCGACTGGTACTTGCGGGCGTCATCGTCGGGACGGTCTTTGGCTCGTTCCAGACTGCACTGTTCGTCTTCACCGACGACATCGGTGTCGTCCAGCAGGCCATCGCGTGGTTGAACGGCTCGCTGACCGGGACGAACTGGCAACACGTGCGGATCGCACTTCCCTGGTCGCTCGTCTCGGTCGGGCTCGCATATCTCGGCTCACGGCAGCTAAACGTCCTCCTGCTGGGTGAAGAGACGGCGTCGTCGCTTGGCATGTCAGTCGAGCGCGTTCGCTTCGCGCTCTCTGGCATCGCCGTCCTCGCGGCCGCCGTGAGCATCGCTGTTGCCGGCATCGTCAGTTTCGTCGGGCTAATCGTGCCTCACATGGTCCGCAACATCGTCGGCAGCGACAACAGGAAACTCGTGATCGGCTGTCTCTTCGTCGGCCCGGCACTGATGATCTCCGCCGACGTCGGTGCCCGACTCGCACTCAATCCCGTCCAGATCCCCGTTGGGATCGTAACGGGGCTGATCGGCGGTCCGTACTTCCTCTACCTGATGCGCAAAAAACAACAACTGGGTGAGCTTTGATGGCGATAGACTCGAGACTGACCACACGAGACGACGCGGAATCGGCCGCCCCCGAGACGGACGACCCACCGTATCTCACCGGTACCGATCTCCGGATCGGCTATCCGAACGCCGAGGAACCGGTCCTCGACGGCGAGTCTGTAACCGTCCCCGAGGGCGAAGTGACGGCACTCATCGGTCCGAACGGCAGCGGCAAGAGCACGCTCCTGAAAGGGATCGCACGCCAACTTTCGCTCGAGTCCGGCACCGTCTTTCTCGAGGGCAACGACGTACACGACCTCGAGAAGAAGGCCTTTGCCAGGAAGGTCGGTCACCTCTCCCAGGAGAACGTCTCGCCCGATGGGTTGACCGTCGCGGAGCTCGTCTATCACGGTCGATACCCACATCGCGGGTTCTTCGAGTCCGTCACGGACGAGGACCAGGCGGCCGTCGATCGAGCGATTTCGCTTGCGGGTATCGGCCATCTCCGCGACCGGCCTCTCGGTAGTCTGAGCGGCGGGCAGAAACAACTCGTCTGGATCGCGATGGCGCTGGCCCAGGAGACCGACGTTTTGTTGCTCGACGAGCCGACCACGTTCCTCGATGTCCACCACCAACTCGAGGTCATGGAGATCGTCGAGACGCTGCGCGATCACAGTTCGGTGACGGTCGTCCTCGTCCTCCACGACATCGAACAGGCGGCTCGCTATGCCGACCACCTGGTCGCTCTCGAGGACGGCTCGATTTACGCCAGCGGTCCGCCGGACGACACGCTCACGGAGGCGCTTCTCGCGGACGTGTTCCGTATCGAGGCCGACGTGGAGGAGGGGGAACGCGGACCGACGATCACGCCGCTTGGGCCGCTTCACGAGGACTCGAGCGACGAGAGCGTCGAACGATAGTCGCCTCGTTTTCGTCCGATTCGGGACGATCCGCGACCATTCTTTTAGGGCAGCCTAAATAGCCACATTCTTATTCTTTTAGGTGTGCCTAAAACATGTATGGTGAATCGACGACGCGTCCTCGCAAGCAGTGCAAGTCTCGCAGCCGCCGGCGTTGCCGGCTGTCTCGGCGGCGAATCCGATCCAGCCGACGACTCCGGCTCGAGTGGACCCAACGATGAGAACGGCGACAGCGGCGGTCAGTCCTACGAAGTCTGTCTCGAACCGGGCGGCTGCCATACGTTCGACGCGGTGCCGGAGTCGTTCTTCGTCATCCCCGGTTCCCAAGAGGACATGGCGATGTCGCTCGGACTGCAACCGGAGGCACACGCCTATCCCCACCGAAAACCCTACAAGTTCTACGATCAGCTACCCGGCGTCGACATCGACCTCGACGACACCCTCCAGTACGGCGAGGGCGAATCAGCCCGCAACTACGACAAAGAAATCTTCTACGAGGTAGACCCCGACGTGATCCTCGCCGACCCCCGGATGCTCCAGAACTACTCGAGTTGGAGCGACGCCGACATGAAAGAGATCGAGCAAAACGTCGCCCCGTACCTCGGTTCGTACATCCGGTTCGACTACGAGGGTGAACAACCCTACTACACGCTGTACGAACTCTTCGAGAAGGTGACGGAGATCTTCCAGCGCCAGGACCAGTACGAGGCGTGGATCGACCTCCGCGACGACTTCATGGCCGAAATCGAGGCGAACCTGCCGCCGGAAGACGAACGACCGACCGCGGCCGTATTCTGGCGCGGAATCGACGCCGACGCCGGTCTCTTCCAGCCCGCACCGATCAGCGAGAAACGAAACGACGTCCGCAGTTTCCGGGATCTCGGTATCGAGGACGCGTTCGCGGACAGAGACATCGAGGGCGATGTCGGCTACGAGACGCTGCTCGAGATCGATCCCGACTATCTCGCCGCGCTCAACCTCTCGTCGATGACCGGCGAGGAGTGGCACTCCCAGGTCGTCGAACCGCTCGAGGACCACTCCACTGCGAGGACGCTGTCGGCGGTCCAGGACGGCAACGTCGTCCGTGCCTCGGGACAGTTCATGGGACCGGTCACGCATCTGTTCTCGACGGAGGCACTCGCAAAGCAGGTCTATCCCGACCGGTTCGGCGAGTGGCCGGGTGACTCCGCGGATATCCCCGAAGACGAACAACTGTTCGACCGCGAACGGATGGCCGACATCGTCGACGGGAATCTGTGACCTGCCGGCGGACCGAGCGGAACGGCCAACGGGGAGCGAAGTGGCCCGTGAGCCAGAAGAGAGAACGGACGGAAGACGGGTTTCGTGAGCGAAGCGAACGACGGCCCGGAAGGCCAGCCCGCAAACGGAGTGAGCAGGAACGTCTGCCGTTGCTGTTTGTCGAACCGTTACCGAGGCGTGGCTTTGCCACGCTACAGCGTACCATTTCGGTTAGAAGAACTTGAACAGATCGTCCCGCTGCTGTTCGTGGAGGTGTTCGCGGACGGCCTCGTTCAGCGGTTCGATCTGTCCCTGCTTCGCCGTAATCGGTGCGATCGTCTCCTGCCACTGTTTCCAGGGCGGGTAGAGGCCGAGCCGGTCACAGAGTTCGTTCAGCCGTTCGTCTCTGTCGTCGACCTTGTCCATCTTGTTGACCGCGACGACGACCGGAATCTCGAGGTCTCGCAGGAAGTGAAACATCTCCACGTCGTAAGGGATTTCGTCGGGGCCGGAGTGACGGTCGATGATGTCGATCACGCTCTTGCCGTCGACGACCAGGACCGCCACGAGGACGTTCTCGGCGTACTCCTCTAGGTAGTGGACGATGTTGGTCTTGATCTGTTCACGGTGATCCTCGTCGACGCCGCTCATGAAACCAAAGCCGGGCAGGTCGGTGATGACGAAGTCTTCGGAAGCCCAGTCGTAGTGATTTGGCTCGCGAGTAACGCCTGGACTCCCCCCGGTGTCGAAGTCGTGGCCAGTCAACTCGCGCATGAGCGTGGACTTGCCCACGTTCGAGCGACCGACGAGGGCGACCTCGGCATCGCGGTTGGGACGCGTCTCGAACATGCACGGTCGTACGGGCGTCGCGGGTATATACGCGGTGATCGGCTCCGCCGCTGCTCTCGAGCAGGTCGTCCGTGCGACGACCGAGACGGACGAAACGAGAACGACGCCGAGGCCGAACGAAACCGCAACGAGAACGGCGATAGCGACGATTCGTGTGGTCGACGGGGTCGTCTCGAGGTCGACGTGTCGGGCGTCCAAACCGGGCGAGCGACACGCCACCGGCGGGCAGTCCAGTGCCGGCGAGTGTGAGCCCCCGTCGGCAGTTCCGATCGCGCCTCCCCCACAGGGCAGCGACGAACGCCAGGACGACCCTCGAGGTGCCGGCGAGGAGGGCGACAGCGAACACGAGCAGGCGGCGAACCACGGTGCAAATCGCTGGCTCACCGTCCGTAGCTCTGCCCGAGTGACGAACTGCTACTACCGGACAACGACGTGACGATCGGTCGCTCTGCTGGGGCCGTCACCGGTGGAGACGGCCGCGAATTCGTGGCCGACTCCGTATCGACTTCTGACCGACAGTCTGACTACTGGAACTCTCGTCACCTGGAACGGACGGTAGTCAGGACAGGAGATGGGACGAGTCGGAGCTACCGGGATTCGAACGCCGCGTCGAAAGCGCCTCCAATTATGACCTCCGGGGTCCTCACCCATCCACGTGCGTCTCGTTCAGTTGACGGTACCGACGGGAAAGCGAGAGACGGTTCTCGAGACGCTCGAGGATCGTGGCATCGATTACGTCGTGACCGACGAGGAGAGCAAGCGGGAGTATACGGCGGTCGTCTACTTTCCGCTGCCGTCGCCAGCGGTCGAACCCGTCCTCGACGAACTGCAGGAGACGGGGATCGACGAGGACGCCTACACGGTCGTCGTCGACGCGGAGACGGTCGTCTCCCGGCGGTTCGCTTCGCTTCGCGAGGAGTACGAGAACGGCGACGTCGAGTCAGACCGCATCTCACGCCAGGAACTCCAGAGCGAAGCGGAGTCGCTGACGCCGACGTTCAGCGTCTACGCGATCATGACGATCATCAGCGCCGTCGTTGCGACCGCGGGCCTCTTGCTCGACTCGCCGGCGGTCGTCGTCGGTTCGATGGTGATCGCGCCGCTTATCGGCCCGGCGCTCGGGTTAAGCGTCGGGTCCGTGATCGACGACGAAGAACTGTTCCAGGAGAGCCTTCGATACCAGATCCTCGGCATCGTCCTCGCAGTCGCGGCGGCCGCCGTCTTCGCCTGGCTGGTCCGCGTGACCAACATCGTCCCACCCGGGCTGGACATCAGTGCAGTCGACGAAATCGCCGAACGACTCGCACCCGACCTTCTCTCGCTTGCAATCGCGCTCGGTGCTGGCGTCGCAGGGATCATCAGCATCGCGACCGGGACGGCCGTCGCCCTCGTCGGCGTCATGATCGCTGCAGCATTGATCCCGCCTGCAGCAGCAGCGGGAATCGCCATCGCGTGGGGACAGCCCTCGGCAGCTATCGGCTCGACGGCGCTCGTGTTGGTCAACGTCCTCTCGGTGAACCTCGCCGGCCTGCTCACACTGTGGTACGTCGGCTACCGGCCCGAGAATCTGTTCTCGCTCGGCGAGACCGAACAGCGCGTCCGCCGTCGGGTCTTCGGACTCGCCGCAATCGTCTTTGTCTTCGCACTCTTCCTCGGCGGCATCACGTACGCCTCCTACGTCACCGCGACGTTCGAGGAGAACGCCCGCGAGGAGGTCGAACTCGCCCTCTCGGAGGAAACGTTCGCCCAGTACCAGCTGCTCGAGTTCGAGGTCGTGATGGACGACGAGTATCCGTTCGTGAGCCCCGAACGAGTGATCGTCACGATCGGCGGTCCACCGGAGGAGTCACCGCCGGAGCTCGCGGATACGTTACGCGAGCGAGTCAATCAACACACTGAGGACCCGGTCGAGGTCGAGGTCAGGTACGTCAACGTGATCGGTGGGTAACGCTGTCGGTCGGCGTCCCCGTCGGACCGGTCGCTCCCAAACGTCTTCGTCTCGTCGACCGTGTGCCGAGACCGAGCGCGTATTCCCAGCCGGTGGCAACGAGCGGTATCTTGACCGACGGCAGTCGTGTTTCGAACGGGAGCAACTCGCGTCCCGATCACCCATGACCACTCGAGACGACGAGCCCGTGGCGACCGACCGTGACGGTCTCGAGTTCGTGTGGTTCGACCGGCGAGAACCGCGGATCGGTCAGAGTCGCCTGTCGGGCGGCGATTTCGACGGCCGCGGAGATGGGGCCGCCGTGCTCGAGTCGTCCACAACAGCCCCGCAGTCGGCCGCCGCGCTCGAGCGTGACGAACGCACCGCTGTTTGCTGACACTTCGCCGTCGAGCGGACGGGTCGTCGATCCGACCGATTCCGTCTCGTCGCCGCCAGCTGTCGAGTTCCGAACGACACTCTCGACCGTCCGGCGAGCGAACCCGACGAGTCGCTTTACGGCGTCTGGATCGAGCACGTTCTATCACCGATTCGGACGTACATCCGGCCGTGATAGCATTCGAGTGACGATTTTCACCGTGCAGGAATCGGTCGCTACGGACTCCCGTGCTCGCCGTCGAAACCTGGGACGACGCCGGCGAGGCCGTCGGAACTGCGACGGCAGGGCGACCGCAAGAAAGCGGTGGAACGGTGGGCGTCCGGCGCTTCACTCGTCACGACATCGAGGCGCGGACGGAGAATTCGGGAGTCGGCCGGTGGAACGGCCCTACTGGTTTTCGCCCACTCGCGTGGGCTGGTACGTGTTCGTTTTGACCAGTTCGACCATCAGTTTTCGCTCGACCTCACTGAGTCGCTGGGAGACAGCCGACCTCGAGATGTCGAGTTCGTCGGCCAACTCTTGAAGCTTCACCTCCCGTGGGCGATCGTAGTACCCCTTTTCGACTGCGAGGGCCGCAGCCTCCCACTGTTTTGCAGTCACGTTCTCGACGGTTACCCTGTCGATGGTCATCGACGACGTGTGACTACAGTTTTGCCAGTCGAGCGAGAACTCGACGTCGCTCTCGAGCGTGTTGACGACGTAATCGAGTACGTCACGGCTCGCAGCTTCGTCCGACAGGGCGAGACAGAGCTTGACGTGCCCTGGCTCGCCGTCGTCGTCGACCGGGGTACCAATTGTCATGTTTCTGATGGTCGGATCGAGTCGTGACTCGTGTCGTGTTTTCGGGTCGTCGTCTTCGCGCTCGCGCGCTCGAGCATCGCGTCGACTTCCTCGTCTGTCGGCCCCGCAACACCCTCGCGTCGTCTGACCGCCTCGAGACAGTCACAGACGAGCGTGGCGCAATACGTGTGGAACGGAGCCGATGCAGCAGCGTCATCGACGAGCGTTCGAAACGCCACGAGCCAGTCGAAGTGGTCTCGAACGAACGACTCGTAGGCGTCTCGGTTCCCCGAACGGACGACCACTGCTGCGTACTCGAGTAACAGCGCCAGATGGTCGGCAGGATACGCGTCTGGCGGTGAGACATCGAGCGCCTCGTACCGCGCTCGCATCTCGACGGCGGATGGGCCGTTGAGTAAGCCGTCCGACCCCTGTCCGTCGTGCCACTCTTTGTAGACGGACTCGATCGGCGGCGCGTACGGCGTTTCCATCGCTTCGAACAGGGAGATGTACTCGCTGTCGAGCGCGGCAGTGGTCTCCGGAAGCAGTTCCACGGTATCCGGTGGTGCCGGAAGATCGAGGTCGAGCGACTCGGCCAGCTCCGTCAGCTCCATTTCGAACCGGCCGGTCTCGACGTCCTCGTAGAACTGCTCGTCGGGGTGTTTCAGACACTCTGCGAGGAAGGTGTACAGCGATGCCCACTCGTCAGCGTGTCGGATCTCGCCCACGTCGTCCGAGCAGTCTCGTTCGACCCCGACGTCTCCGGCGCAGCAGTGTGAATTGTGGGTCATGGTTATACTGGTGCTGCAAGCGGTGCGCTAACGCCCATCATCAGAGCGAGGAAGCGAAGCGCAAGTCCCCCGAGCACGACGAACGTGAACTTCGTCGTGTAGACTCGGCGGACCATCTTGCGAAGGCCATCATCACCGTGGACGTCCTTTTGGCGTTCGACGACCAGCAAAGCGCCCGAAAGGACGAGCGGCAAGACGAGGCCGACAGCGACGACCCCACCCCAGAACAACAACGCGTAGTCGTTCATCAACAGCTCGTAGGAGGCGAGGGATGCTGGCCCACCGCTCGCGAGCGCCGAAACCAGCAGCGCCAAAACGACGATCTCGAAGAGGATGACCGCGTCGTCGATGAGGCTGAACGTCGTAATCCTGGTTCCCTCGAGCCCCTCGAAGACGACCGTCAGTCCAGCCGTCGCCGCCATTCCGATCGAGAGGCCACTGGCGAGAAACAGGAACGGTAGCAACGTTCCGTCCCAGGCCGGCACGAGCCAGGAAACGTCGCTCAACAGCAACGCCGTGTACACGACGAGAAGCACGGAGAAGAACGCCCCGACGACGTGGACGGCCAGCCGGCCGGTCGTACCAGGGTTCGACCACGTCGCGAGTCGCGCGAGCCACGTGTCGATCGGCAGTCCGACCGTCTCCTCGATCCAGCCCGTGATCTGTCGAAGGAACATACTCGGACGTTCCCCGTCGTCGTGGCCCCAAACGAGCCAGAACAGTTGGATAACCGCGATGAGGGTAAATAGGATGAGGGTGTAGGTCCCGATCACGAGCCACGACCCGAAGTTGACGAACAGCACGGGGAAAAGCAGTGCTCGTAACGGTGCACCGAGGTGGCTAAACAGGACGATGCCACCGACGGCGATCGCAACGATCGCTGCGAGCATCCCCCAGCGAGTCGTATCTCGCATCGAGTCGGCCAGCGATTCGTCTGAACTTCGATACCCCATCACGTCGGCCAGGAGTCCGGTGAGATACGCACCACCGGCTAGGCCACCGAAAAACAGGTAGACGATGATCTTCCAGTCCCAGTGGCCTTCTGGCAGCCAGATCAATCCGTCCATTTGTTCTATCATGGCGATCACTCGGACGGCTCCGTGGTCGGGATAGATTCGCCGTCTGCCGACGTCACCGGTTCGACGACGAACATCGCACCAGCACTATCATCACGGTCGTGATACTCTTCGGCCGCCTTCTCGGATGCGTTTCTGAGGATCTCGTTGATCGGTCCAGCCTCGAGTGCGTCGCCGACACAGTTGTCGACACAGGCTGGTGTGTTCCCACCGTCTTCCTCGCGTTCGCGTGGTGGTTTTCCGTGTCCGTCACCCGCGCCTTCGCCGAGACAGAGGTGACACTTCTCGAGCAGGCCGTCGTCGCCGTACACCGCTGCGCCGAACGGACAGGCGTAGCCACAGTAGTGACAGCCGATACAGGCGTCCTGGTTGACGGTGACGATCCCGTCGCTTTCCCGTTTCTCGATCGCGTGGGTCGGACAGACGTCCCGGCATGGCGGCTCCGAACAGTGGAAACACGACATCGAGATGGAGACTTCCTCGTAATTGGGGAACTCTCCCTCGCTGACGTGTTCCATCCGTCGCCACTTCGGCCCGTCGGTGTCGGTGTCGTTACGAACCCGACACGAGACCGTACAGGCGTGACAGCCCATACACTTCTCCGGATCGAAGTAGAACCCCCACTGTTCGCTCATTAGTTGTCACCTCCGAGCGGCGTTACTTCGACAGGGTGGAACCTGGCAGTCATACCACTGACCGGTTCGACGTGTCGCTCTTTGTTGATATCCATAAGGTTTGCTCCCTCTCCGTCCGGCTGAATGGAGTCCTCGCCGAAGCCAGAGACCATGCCAGTGAATCCTGGCCGGATGCCTTCGTAGACGTGGGCCATGAGCTCGACCTCACCATCGGGCGAGGTGACACGGACCATGTCGCCGGTCGAGATATTGCGAGGCTCGGCGTCGTCGGGATGGATGTGCAGGTAATTCCCGCGGTACTCCTCGTATGCGAGCCCGAACCGATCCGCGTACTCTTCGAGCGATTCCGGCAGCGCCTGGCAGTGCGCTCGAGAGAGTTGCTCGGCGAAAAAGTCACTGACCAACAGTGGGTACTCGTCGTCGGTCGTCTCGCCGTAGTGTTCGTCGTCCGGCGGATGCCACTCGGGTGCCGTACTGGCTCCCATCTCGTCTGCGAGTGCAGCGTACGAGTCGTTGGGCTCGAGGTCGAACTGGAACTTGCCCGTTTCGGTGTCGAACCCGTCTTCGCGCCACTGCTCGTATCCGACTTCCGAGACGATCTCGTAGCTCTTCTCGGCGAGCTCGTCGAACGACAGCCCGATCGCCTCGAGCTGTTCGTCGTAGTATTCTTTCCCGCTGTCCCACGGGAAGTACTCGCCATAGCCCATCTCCTCCGCGAGGCCCTTGTAGATCAGGTAGTCTTCCCGACAGTCACCGATCGGCTCGATGATCGCGTCGGAGGCCGTCGCCCAGCCGTTCGTGGAGTAGGCGTTGTCGCCGCCAGTGTCGAGGAACGGCTGTTCGAGCGTCGACGCACCCGGGAAGACGACGTCGGCACGCTCGGCGACGGCACTCCAGAAGGCGTCGATGGTGATGACCAGGTCCATCTCCTCCATCGCCTCGAGCCACTCTTCGGTGTTCCCGCTCAGGGCTGGTGCCGACCAGTTGTTGACCATTCCCCGGAGGTCGCCTCGCTCGACGGCTTTCGGAACGAGGTTGTGTGAGACGTCACGGACGTGACGCTGGAACGGGTAGTCGTCGTAGTCCGGCGTCGGCTTGTCTGCGTGGTTGGACGGCACGTCGATGCCCCGTTTCTCGTGGGGGTCGTCGAGACTGAATCCAGCAGACCACATGCGCGTTCCGCCCTCGCGGTCGACGCTGCCAATCAGCCCGTTGAGGGCGTGGATGTTCTGGCAGTTCTTGAACCCGTTGCTCTGCCAGGCGAGCCCGGTCCACGGGAACGCGAACGAACGCGGTGCAGACTCGGCGAGCCCGATTGCGATTTCGCGGATGACATCTGCGTCGACGCCGGTGATCTCTTCGGCCCACTCGGGCGTCTTGCCCTCGACGGCGTCACGATACTCGTCGAAGCCGTAGGTCCAGTTCTGGACGAACCCCTCGTCGTAGAGTCCCTCTTCGATGATGACGTGTCCCATCGCCAGCGCGAGCGCGCCGTCGGTCCGTGGCTCGATCGGAATCCACTTGTCGGCCACTTCGGCCGTCTTCGTGTACCGTGGGTCGATACACACGAGGGTCGCGTCGTTTTTCTCTTTGGCGTCGAGGACGCCTTTCGGCTGGTACTGGCCACGGAAACTCTCCATGACGTTGCGCCCCCAGACGATCATGTACTCGGAGTTCCGGTAGTCTGGGTACTCGCGGCCGTAGCCGGCCATCCACGCCCAGGAGTCGGAGAACGGGCCGTGACACGTCGTCTTCCGACCGACCCGGAGCGGTGCGCCGTAGATGTTCTGGAAGAACGTGTCGTGCCAGGCACCGCCGATCGGATACCCCTGATAGCGGAGGAACTTCTCCGGCCCGTGTTCGTCCGCGAACTCCTGCAGTCGGTCTGCTGCGTAGGAGAACGCCTCGTCCCAGTCAGCAGCCCGCAACTCACCGTCCTCACGAATGTACGGTTGCGTGATTCGGTTCGGGTTGTACGTCTTGTCCAACTGTGCCATCCCCTTCGAACAGAGCGTCCCCTCTCGGCCCTCGCCAGCGCTTGCCTTCGGATGGCCGTCGACGCCGGTCAGGTCGATCGCTTCGCCGTTCTCGAGGGTGACCTCCATTCCACAGCTTGCACGACAGATATGACAGTTGTTGTTCGCAACCGCTCGGTTAGCGGTTGGATCTCCCGCTGGTTCCTCCCCACCGACACACCCTGCAACGCTTGCAGCCGTTGCCGCAGCGGTTCCCGCGAGGAACGTACGACGATTGATGGATGACTCGTTGCTACTCATGCAAACCCCCTCCAGTTTGTCGTAGTCATGACTCCACTAGGGTGTAGGGGCGGGAAGGCCGAGGCCTCAACTGCTCAAATTCACCTCTTTTATGTACACTCCGGACGAACCGCCTTCATATTCGCCCCTTTAGGTTCAGCGGCGGTGCTTCGTGACTAGACCGACGAGACAGGGAAGGCGCGAGTCCGTCCGGCCGAAGCCGACGTACCGGTGCCGAACAACGACCCAGACGGTTTATGTCGGTCGGTTCCGACGCACCTGCGACCCGACGTGGTCGTACCAGGAGTCGGCACAGTGATCCGTACCGGAGTCCCGGATCACTGGGAAGCCGGTGCCGGACTACTGAGACACTTCTGTGGATCGTCGAGGAGGTCGAGGACGATCTTTCGTTCTGCAGACCTGAGACGCTGTGAGACCGTCTTTTTCGACACGTCGAACTCGTCGGCAAGTGCCTCGAGATCGGCACCGCGTGGTCGGTCGTAGTAGCCGGCGTCGACTGCCTGTGTAAGCGTTTCACGTTCTTTGGTGGTAAGCTGGCTACAGTTGACGGTCCGCAAGTCACAGACGTCGTCGGTACTGCATAGATCGGCGATGCGGATGACGGCCACGTTTCCGAGCCTGGAAAGTTCGGTCACGATGTCTTTGAGCGTCTCTCGATCAGCGGGATGGGCTTGCAGTCGAATGCGCGGGCCGGAGACGTCGACGATGAGAGCTGGGCAATTGTACTCCTCGAAGATCGAATGGAAACACTGCTCGTGGATCGAGTTACTCGCGCACTCTGCCCGAAGATCCTCGGACTCCTCTGGAAGTCCCTGCACGAGAACGACACAGTCGCCGTTCATCTTCTTTCGGTGGACGGACGATGCACAGTCACAGACACTGGTTAGTTGGCATGGATGATCGTCGGGGAGTGTGAGATCGAGCTCGATGCACAGTCCCCTGACTTCCCCCTGAGAAATCATCGACATATCCTACTTGTTCCCCTATAAATAGATACTGCTTTCTCTGATATATACATCCCTTTATATGGTTTGGGCAGTCGTGGCGACAGGACACCGCGTTCGGGCTCGTGACAGTCCGTCGCTCCTGCAGACGTCCCGACACACCACCCCAGTATTGGGAGACTATTGGAAAACTGCCATGAGTCGATGCGGCGTTGCCGTCACTCTCGAGACACAGAAGCAGGCACATAAACACCCTCTATTCAGAGGTTCCTGGGTGCTTGTTTGTGTGTACTAGCGAGCAAGACTGTCATTTCGAGGGGATGGTCCCGCCTGGAATTTTGGGTCAGTTACTTTACTATCGGCAGTATGGTGTTGTACAATGAGTGCTTCACGAGCAACGGCGGTAGTAGACACAGACCGGCGGCTTAGCATGGCAATTATCGACTACGTCGCTCGACGAACCGACACCGATCCAGTCGAACTCGAGCCACTCTACGACGCGATCGATCCCGACGCTCTCGACGCGTTGGCTGCCTCCGACGCGTTTACTAGCCTCGAGTTCGAGTATGCGGATCGAACGATCGAAGTCGAAACCGCCGACGGCGAGTTTCACGTCTCGTTTGCGGAGGTGGGCGTCACCGCCGACGAGCAACGAACGACCGTCGATACCGGTTCGTCGCCGTCGCTATAGGAGTTTCTTCTGTCCCGTGAGGTCGTCGCCGAAGAGTCGAGTACCCCCTCCCCTCTCGCGTCGGTTGCCGTGGCGGCGGTAGGCGGATGTCTGTCCGCCGGTTCCGGCGCAGTTGCCGGGCGAGTCGTGGCTGTGCCGGTCCGTCGGTCCCGCGTTAGCCACCGGAATCGACACTCGCCGGCACCTGGAGACAACACTCCGTATCAGACTGGCGGACAGCCACGAAGATCGGGCGCTCTGTTGGGGCTGTCACCGGTGGAGACGGCCGCGAATCCGCGACCGGCTTCGTATTGTCGTCTGCCGACAGTATCAGTCCTCGTTGCCGCGGCCTTCCGAGTCGGACCCGGTCGACGACCTGGAACGGTCCGACTCGAGTGGCGGGTCCGACGGCCGATACGGGATTGCTGCCTCGGGGCCGAACAACAACAGTCCGACGCGGCTCGCCTCTGCCCGTATTTCGCGGACGTGTCGTATCGCCTCTCGGCGAGTATCCTCGTTTCCGTCTTCGAGTGTCGTCGCTTCGCCAGTTCGAAGATCCGCAAGGAGACTTCGGGTAAGGCGGTCGATAGCCTCGAGTTGGTCTTGGATGGATTCGTCGGTTCCACCGTCGGGGTAGGTCCGGGTCGATACGGCCTGTCGATTGAGGCGTTCGTGACCTCGTGAATCATCAGTCGGCATGACTTTCGGTTTGCTGGAACGGCGAGGATCGACACGCCACCGACACTTTGGTTTGCCGGTGAGTGGATCTACACTGTTCCTGTGGCAAACAGATCTGTTTCCAGGCAAGTAAATGTACCGACGACATTGTTTGTATCTCAAATTATTTTGTTTGCACGCGAGATAGGATGAAAATGGTCAAACGGGGAGAGAGCGTCGTCGGAAAAAATGCGTCCGAGGTTAGCCGACTGGATGACGCCAGTCGACAGGGACATCCTCGAGTT
Source organism: Natronobacterium gregoryi SP2 (assembly GCF_000230715.2). Lineage (GTDB taxonomy): Archaea > Halobacteriota > Halobacteria > Halobacteriales > Natrialbaceae > Natronobacterium > Natronobacterium gregoryi. The sequence goes on along the minus strand of NC_019792.1, from coordinate 2,221,286 downwards.
GTTGTACAACAAGGGTGGGGCCCACGAACTCGTCCTGTCACCTCGGATAATCGCAGAAAACACAGACTGGAGCCGACAAACCGTCCGAGAACACCTGATGTCGCTACGGACGCACGATCTCGTCGAGTATTACGACGAAACTGGCGGGATCTACCGGCTCTCGGATCGTGGCCGAGCGTATCTCGAAGGCGAACTCGATGCCACCGAACTCGAGGACGACGACTAACCTCACACCGGCTCTCGCAGCGCCCAGACGTCCGCAGTCGGCTCGAGGGTGCTCGGCTCTGCGCCGCGGTCCGTGAGGATGCCGGCGTGGTACAGCATCGCTTTGAGCTGAAAGACCGTCGGCGAGTGGTAAACCTCGCCATCCTCGAGTGCCGGCCGGCGCAGTTCGCCGTCTTTCGTCAGGACGCGCCGGCGAACGTCGTCGTCGCCACGAACGAACAGTTCGACGGTAAAGGAGGGGTAGTGTTCGTGGAGCCAGACGACGGTGTCGACGAGCGACGGCTCGGTGATTCCCTCGTCGTCCATCGCCTGCAGTTCACGGACGAGTAGCGCCGTCGCTTCGTAGTCGAAGACGACCCTGCGGGCCAGTCGCCCCCACGCCGGCGCGAGGTCGACGAACCGTTTTGGCGAGCCGTGCCACTGTTCGAACTCCTCGAGTGCCGACTCGACGCTCCCGTAGCGGGCCGTGGCGAACCGGATTACCTCCTCGCCGAGCGACGTCAGGTCGACCCTGGGGCCGTCCTCGATCAGACCGAGAAAGGCAGCGCCACGTTTGGCGTCTTCGACGGCACTGACAACCCTGTACTCCGACAGCAGCGTCGCAGTGTCGCCGTCAGCGTAGTGTGCCAGCACGTATCCGAGGTAGTTCTTCGGGTGGTTCAGGCCAAAGGAGGCGTCCGCGACCCCCTGTGTCCCAGCCTGGAACCGCAACGCCCTCGCCTCGGTCGTCGTTCGATTGCCGACGACGCGAGGGACCTCGAGCGCCTCGACGTTTCCCGCCGCGTCGACGCCCAGCACGCCGACGTTGAGTTCACGCGCGAGCGTCCGATCCGTCTCGGAGACGACGCCAACCGGCGCAGCGAAGTAGGCCGCGTTCGCCTCGTGGAGCCGATCGTAGGCCTGGACGATCCCGAGTTCCGTGTCGACGCCGCTGCTCGTGTATCCTTTCGCCTCGATGGCGATCAACGGCGGTTCGTCGCCGAGTCGGTCGACCGCGAGCAACTCGGACTCGAGGTTCCCCACGCCGACGAGGTCGGGGTAGCCACCGCCGATCCGGACGTGGTTGAACGGCGCGAGTCGATCACGGACCGACGAATCGATTGGCTCTCCAGGAAGCCACTCGTCTTGGGAGAACTGCGTGTCGGCGACGACATAAGAGCCGTCCGTGTCGCCCGGAAAGAGCCGCCGCTTGGTGTGTGCGAGTACCTGCGGTTCCGACAGCGACCCGGCCGCACTGCTCATACCGTCGGATTGGTCACGGCCCTCAAGAACGTTCCGACGAGTGACTCGTCTCGAGTTCACCGACGACGCCACCGGCCAGCGACCCGAACACTCCCGACCTATCCGGACTGCTGTCCCGCCGTCCCGGCGCGACCCCAGGCGGGCTCGCGGGCCCGCCGGCACTGACTGACAGCAAACCGTCTCAGGCAGCGCGACGGAACCCCCCATCGGTCGTGTCGGGCCAGCGTATTTTGTCCCTCGAACCCGTCGATTCTCACGTGAACTACACCCAGGATACGTTCGTCTTCGACGACGACTGTGGGTTCTGTACCTGGTGGGCCGAGTTCTTCGACGAGCGCACCGACCTCCGGATCGTGGGGTTCAGCGACCTGTCGCCCGAACTCCGGGAGCAACTGCCGGAGAACTACGAGGCCTGCTCGCACCTGGTGACCGACGAGTGGGTGTACTCCTGTGGCGCTTCGATCGAGGAGGCGTTCGTCCGCGCCAACGTCGCCACACCGCTTCGTGACGTCGTCCTGTTTCTCAGGAACTTCGAGGAGTACGGCCGTCTCCGCGAGTGGGGGTACCGGTCGGTCGCCGACCACCGGGCGCAGTGGGGACAGGTCGTCTCGAAGACCCCGCCAGTGAGACGGACCGACGGCGACGACTCGAGGCCGAGCGAACGGTAGCCGTGGCGTCGTGAGCGACGCACGCGGAGGTAGAGACTATGTTGGCCCGGTGTGAAGTACCCGCTATGAAACGACTCTCGATCGACGACCTAGAGCCTGAGCCGTACGACGAGGATCTCCACACCGACCGTCGCGACCTGACGGAGCCGCTGTCGCTCGAGGGCGTCTCGGTCGTCCAGTACGCCCTCGAGCCGGGCGAGCGGTTCAGCGGTGCGGCTCACGCCCACCCGGATCAGGAGGAGGTGTTCGTCGTCCTCTCGGGCGAGGCGACGTTCGAGGTCGGTCGGGAGGCGGACGACGACGGGCCGCGAACCGTTCGGATCGGCGAGAGCGAGGCGGTACGGTTCGCGCCCGGCGAGTTCCAGACAGGGTGGAACGACGCCGACGAGCGACTCGTCGCGCTGGCGTTCGGCGCACCCCGCGACTCGACGGACATACGTATCGATCGCATCCCCGTTCTCGGGGAGTCGGTCACGTGCCCCGACTGCGGACACGACCACATGCGGATCGGCGACGAGGGGCTCGTCTGTCCCGACTGTGGCGCGACCACGACCGTCGAGGAGTGAGAGACGGTCTCGAGCGTCGCCGGAGTCGCGTCGACGGTGATCGACGGGCAGCCGTCGGCCGACTCGTGGACAGCACGGAGCGGGCGTGTCCGCCGGTGGGGCGGACACGGGGTGGGCGTTCCAGCACACCCGGAACCGACTGCCGCCTACCCGTCGAAACGTCGCTGTGTCGATCAGAGATACCCCAGATCCGCCAGCCGGTCTTTCGTCCCCGCCTGCATCTCGACGTCGCCGTCCGTGGCGTCCTCGGAGAGCGGGCCGAATCGCTTTTCGAGTCGATTCCGCAGTCGCCTGGCTCGCTCTGGTTCGTCCGCGACGACGTTCGTCGACTCGGCGGGGTCGCTGGCGACGTCGTGGAGTCGCTCGAAGCCGTCGCTGCCCTGGACGTACTTGTACTCGTTCGTCCGGACGGCCCGAAGTCGACGGTCGAACTCGCGGACGCGGTCGGGAATCGAGTCCGCGCCAAAGCGGTTTTCGAGGCGTTCGATCGACGGCTGTGGAGCGACGTACTCGGCGAAGACCGCGTCTCGAGTCGACGCCGTTCGGGAGTCGGCGACGAGCGGGACCCACGACCGCCCGGAGCCCTGCTCGCGGAGTTCCGGATCGTCGACGCCGGCCGCCTCGAGCACGGTCACGGGGAGGTCGAGCAACTGGACGAGTTCGTTCCGTCGTCCGCCGTCGGTGAACGGGCCGCCGTGGGCGACCAGCGGGACGTTGATCAAGGTGTCGTAGAGATTGTACTGGTGGCCAAAAAAGTCGTGTTCGCCGATGTGTTCGCCGTGATCGCCACAGACGACGAGCAGGGTGTCCTCCCACTCGCCGGCGTCCTCGAGGGCGGTCCGAATCTCGGCGAGTTGGTCGTCGACGTACGCGAGTTCGGCGCGGTACAGGCCACGGAGCGCGGCGAACTCCGGTTCCGAGAGGTGGTACTCGCCACAGTCGTAGGCGCGTGGGTCCTGCCGGATGGTGGTCGCGTCCTCGTAGGTCGTCTCGTCGGGGAGGAACCGTTCGGCGTACTCGCGTGGCGGATCGTACTCGACGTGGGGTTCGATGAAGTTACAGAACAGGAAGAACGGTCGGTCGTCGGTTCGGCCGGCGAGCCAGTTTGCGATCCAGGTCGTCGACCGGTCAGCGCCGTCGTCGCCGGTCGGCTGGAAGAGTTCGCTGTAGAAGATGTTGACGGCGTTGACGAACGGGTTGCCGTCGAAGAGGTGGGTACGAGTCGCCTGAAGTTTCTCCTGGACGTCTTCACCACGGACGACGGCCCCCATGTCCGAATCGGACTGGACGTACTGCCACCCTTTGCGCAACTCGTCGAACCCGCGGTGGAACCCGAACTCTTCGGTGAGCCAGGTGTTGTTCGAGACGCCGATGGTCTGAAATCCGGCGTCGGCAAACGCCTCGGGAAGCGTTCGGAGCGTCTCGTCGAGATAGGTGTGGCCGCCGTGGGCCCCGTGCTCGGAAGGATACGCTCCCGTAAACATCGAGGCGTGAGACGGGAGCGTCCAGGGAGCCGCCGCGAAGGCGTCGTCGAAGGCCGTTCCCGCGTCGGCGAGCCCCGTCATCGTCGGCGTCGTTCGATCACCGACGCTGCAAGCGCGGGCCGTGTCGAGAACGATCAGGACAACGTTCCGCACAGTATCGTGTGACTCGGCGTCACTTCCGTTGGATTCCGCCATGGGTAGGACACTTCCACCCCTCACGGGGAAGGCCGTCTGCCCGGACTATGCAGGTACAACGGACTACCGAGCGGCGTCATCCGGAGAAATACGCCTCGAGTCGCCCCGAAACTACCGTTCTCGAGAGCACGTGGCGCACGCCCCCCCCCCCTCCCCCGAGATTAATACTGTCGGTCTGGAAGCGATGCGAGCATGGCCGACGAAATCGACGATCCGACCGAACTGCCATCGACCGCCGGCGACTTCGCCGAATCGTACCCCGAAATCTGGGAAGAGTACGCCGCCCTCGGCAAAGCGTGTTCGGCCGGCGGGCCAATCGACGACGAGACGAAACGCCTCGTGAAACTCGCCGTTGCCGTCGGGACTCAGTCGGAAGGAGCCGTCCACTCTCACGTCCGGCGAGCACTCGAGGAAGGCGTCGAGCCGGAGACGCTGCGACACGTCGCGGTCCTCTCGATTCCGACGATCGGATTCCCACAGGCGATGGCCGCAATGAGCTGGATCGACGACCTGATCGACGAGTAATACTGCTGGACAGAACTATCCTGGGAGTTCGCCGGACGGGTCCGGTGAATCCTCTTCATCGAGTTCTTTCCAGCGATAGCGATGCCTCTAACTCCGTGGCGCGGATCGTCGAGTACGAACGATGCCCACGCCGCGGACACCGTCGTCGACTTCGAACGAACGAGCGCTACGTGCGTTCCGGATCGCCTACGACGGCACCGACTACTACGGCTACCAGCGCCAGCCGTCCGTTCCGACCGTCGAGGACGCCATCTTCGAGGCGCTTCGCTCGCTCGAGGTCCTCGCCCCCGACGCCGAGAAACCCACCGGGTACGCCGCCGCCGGACGAACCGACAGGGGTGTCTCTGCGCTCGCCCAGACGATCGGACTCGAGACACCGGACTGGCTCACGCCACGGGCGTTCAACGCGGCGTTGCCCGCCGATGTCCGGGCGTGGGCGAGCGCCGACGCGCCCGAGGGGTTTCACGCGACCCACCACGCGACCCGCCGAGAGTACACCTATCAGCTGTACGCGCCGCCGGCGGACGGTGGCACGTCTCGCTCGCTCGAGTCGTCGGACTGCGTCGACGACGAACTGGTCCAGGCTGCCTGCCGGGCCCTCTCGGGCAGTCACGACTACCACAATCTCACGCCAGACGACGATCCCGACCGAACCGAACGGACGCTGTCGATCGAGGCGATCCGAGACGGCGACTACCTCGTCGTTACCGTCGCTGCCGATGGCTTCGCCCACCAACTCGTTCGACGCCTCGTCTCTCTCGTCCAGGAAATCGGGACCGGCGCGTCGCCCCTCGAGAAGGTCGACCGCGTCTTCTCGCCCGAGCCGCTCCCCGGACCTGAAGGCGTCGCTCCCGCACCGCCGGAGCCGCTCGTGTTGACCGGCGTGGCGTATCCGAATCTCGCGTTTACCGTCGACGAGCCGGCAGCCGAGAGCGCACAGGCAGTGTTTGGTGAACGCACACTCGAGCGACGGACGGGAGCACGAGTCGCCGGGCAGTTGGCAGCCGGTGTCGGCACCGATCGTGACCTGTAACGGTGCCCGCGGCAGTTGCAGTCGGACGAAGAGGCTTTTTACCCCCAGTACACAGTTCGGCGCATGGAACTGTCGCCGGAAGAGTACGATGCATACTGGCGTGCGTCGATCCGCGTCGCTGCCGGAGTCTTACTTTTCGCACTCGCCGTACGCATCTCGTCGCCGTTGCTCGCTCACCCGAACGCCGGAGCCGTCGTCTTCGGAGCGTTCCTGTTTGCCGCACTCGTCTTCGCCGGCTGTTTCGCCGTGATGCTCGGCGTCGCTCGAGTCGTCAGGACGGCCGTCGACGCCGAGATGCGCGGCTGAGCTGGGCTACTGGCGGCCAGCTCCGGCTGTAACCGCTTTGTGGCGTGGTTGCACCGGGCCGGCGACAGCAAGCCGGAGGGGACAGGTATACCTCGCTCGAGGTCGTTCCGACGGGTATGAGCCACTCCGAAAGCGGGGACGCCACGGAAGACGACGTTCGAAACGCTGTTTCGACGTTTCTGGCGCGTAACTTCCCGCAGATTCAGGGCCACGGCGGCGACTTCTCGATCGTCGAGGTCGACGTAGCGGCAGGCCACGTCGAGATCAACCTGAGCGGCGCGTGCAGCGGCTGTGGCGTCAGTCCGATGACGACCCAGGCGATCCAGCGACGGCTCCCGAGCGACATCGAGGCGATCGAATCGGTGGCGGTCACGACCGGCTTCGACGAGCTGGGCGAGGAGACCTCGCGAGACGTACCGCCGGAGACGCCGTTCTAGCTGTCCCAGCCCTCGGGCCAGATCCTCGAGGCCCACATCTCCGGCTCGTAGTCCTACTCTCGGAACTGTTTCCGGAGTTTCGCTGCGTCGACCCGGAGGATCGGCTCGTCTATCAACTCGAGCACTAGCAGTGCCGTCAACATGGCGTGTTCCCGCAGATTTCGCGGGTCGACCGTGTCGCGTGTGTCGGCCGCGGTGTGGCCCCAGCCACGCCCGCAATCGCCGCCTACGGGTGGATTGCTGTGCAGTTGCAGTGATACGGACTGCTGTCCCGCTGTCCCGGCGCGACCGCGAGCCTGCCCGCGGTCGCGGTGGAACTGACTGACAACAAACCGTACGAGTCATCGCCACGCGGTTCCGGAACCGGCCCGCACCGTCGACGTTGACCACCGCACGGATCGACTCGAGGGCGAGGTCGCCGGCCAGCGCCTCCGCACCGAGCAGCCCGATCTCCTCGCAGTTGACGCCGGCGAACCGGACCCGACAGTCGAGTTCGCTCGCAACCGTCGAGAGGATCGACGCTGCATCCGCGACCGTCGCGATCCCACAGCCGTTGTCGAGCGCACTTTCGGCGACGTCGTGGCTGTCGTAGTGAGCGACCACCACCACTTCCTCGTCGGTGTCGGGACCGATCGTGCCGGTGACGTTCCGGCTCGAGCCCGCGTTGGTCGTCACCACGACCTGGATTCGTGTGCGAGTGCTCCCCTCGGCGTACTCGACGAGCCAGTCACCTGTCTCGGCGCTGACGCCGATCCCCGGAACGGCCGCCTCGCCGGCGATCGCTCCCTCGAGGTCGGCCGCTGCGATCTCTTCGGGCGTCCCGTAGCCGGCGTCGACCAGCCGCCTCCACGTCGCCGGACGGCGAGTACGGGAGTGCACTCGCCGCGAACGGACGATCGGGGCCGTCCTCACGGTAGACAGTGAATTCGGTGTGGCCGCGCTGTCAGTGTTGCATCGGGACTCCCGCTTTCCGACGTTCTCGAGGCCAGCATCCGCGACCGTGTTGGCGACGAGTTCCGCCACTCGGCGCTCGTGTTCGGAGCCACCCCTCTGGGGGAGGCTGAGTTAGTTCGGTCGGCAGGCCCCAAGAACGGGCGTCGCGCCAGGCACGGCCGAGCGCCCGCTCGAGAGGCCGATTCGAGGTCGTGTCGTCCGTGTCGGTCGCGTCGCGCTCGTTTATGGCCGGCGAGACGCCCACGAACCGACAAAAGCCGTCGGGCCTGCTGGAGCGATCGGCGACTCCGATACGTTTTACCACTGTCGTTTCGAAGCTCGTGGTATGAGTTCAGTCCCCGACCGCTCGGAGATCGACGAGCAGTACATCTGGGATCTCGAGAGTATCTACGCGACCGACGACGACTGGGAGCAAGCCTACGACGCGGTCGCCGACCGCATCGCGGACCTCGAGCGCTACGAGGGAGCGGTCACCGACGACGCCGAAACGCTGCTTTCGGTCCTCGAACTGTACGAGTCGGTCATGCGCGAGGTCGAGACCGTCTCGGCCTACGCCCGGATGCGGCGAGACGAAGACACCACGGACCAACACTACCAGGCGCTGACCGCCCGCGCACAGTCGCTCGCTGCCGACGCCGAATCCGCAGCCTCTTTCATCGAACCCGAACTCCAGGAACTGACCCGCGAAGCGTTCGACGAGCTGGTCGAGGCGGAGCCGGACCTCGAGACCTACGACCACTACGTCGACGACGTGCTCCGGATGAAACCCCACACCCGCTCGGCGGCGGTCGAGGAACTGCTGGCCGATCTGAGCGAAGTTACGGGTGCAACTGGAGACGTCTACAACATGCTTTCGAACGCGGACATGGAGTTCCCCACCGTCGAGGACCCCGACGGCGAGGCCGTCGAGATCACCCAGAGTAACTTCACCAATCTGCTCAAGCGATCCGACCGCGAGTTCCGCCAGCAGGTCTACGAGGCGTACTTCGAGGAGTGGGGGTCGATGCGAAACACCGTCGCGACGGCCTACAAGAACAGCGTCAAAGCAGACGTGAAACTGGCGCAGGCGCGCAACTACGACACCGCCCGCGAAGCTGCACTCGACGGGCCGAACGTCCCCGTCGACGTCTACGACACGCTCGTCGAGACAGTTCGGGACAACCACGACAAGCTCCACCGCCACGCCGAACTCAAACGCGAGGCCCTCGACGTCGACGACCTCCAGATGTGGGACCTCTACATGCCCCTGACCGGCGACGAAGGGCCTGCCCTCGAGTACGATCAGGCCGCCGAGTACGTCGTCGACGCGCTCGAGCCACTGGGCGAAGAGTACCAGTCCCGCGTCGCCGAGGGCCTGGAGTCGCGCTGGGTCGACGTCTACGAGAACGAGGGCAAGCGGTCGGGGGCCTACTCGAGTGGTACCTACGACACCCAGCCGTTTATCCTGATGAACTACCAAGACGACGTCGCCTCGATGTACACGCTGGCCCACGAACTCGGCCACTCGATGCACTCCCAGTTCACGAAAGACCGACAACCCTACGTCTACTCGAGTTACGAGATTTTCGTCGCCGAGGTCGCAAGTACGGTCAACGAGGCCTTGCTGACGAACCATCTCCTCGAGACCGTCGACGACCCCGAGTTCCGCAAGGCCGTCCTCAACGAGTTCCTCGAGCGAGTTCGGTCGACACTGTACCGTCAGACGCTGTTCGCCGAGTTCGAACACGAAGCCCACAAACTCGAAGAGGAGGGCAAACCACTCACCGCGGATCGGCTGGACGACCTCTACGAGGGACTCAAAGCCGACTACTACGAGCCCGCAGCCATCGACGACCACATCGCCCGCGAGTGGATGCGCATCCCCCACTTCTACCGGGCGTTCTACGTCTACCAGTACGCGACCGGCATCTCCGCCGCCCTGGCGATCACCGACCGCATCTTCGAGGAAGGCGACACCGCGGCCGAAGACTACCTCGAGTTCCTCCGCCAGGGCTCTCGAGAGTACCCACTCGAGTTGCTGCGGACCGCCGGTGTCGACATGAGTACGTCCGAGCCGATCGACCGCGCACTCGAAACGTACGGGACGCGACTCGACGAACTGGAGTCGCTGCTCGAGTGATCGCGCTGGCGCTCGTTCGGACCCGGCCGGGCCGGTAATCCAGCACTAGCTCTGGGAACGAGACGCATAACGATACTGTGCTCTCGTGACAGTCCCATCGAATGTCACGTAGTGTCGCTCGCGACCAGACCGACGAGTACGTCGTCAGACGATACGCGGACGGTGACCGCGAGAGCGTCCTGTCGCTGTTCGAAACGGCGTGGGAGCATCGGTCGGGAACCGACTGGTTCGAGTGGAAGTACGTCGAGACCCCCTCACTCTCTCACGTCCCGATCACGCTCGCCGAACGCGACGGCGAGGTCGTCGCAGCCCAGGGGTATCTTCCCTATCCCGTTCGGTGCCGGGACGAAGTCGTCCCCGCGCTCAAGCCAGTCGACGCACTCGTTCACCCGGACCACCGCCGAAAAGGCTTGTACTCCAGGGTTACGAGGAAAGCGATCGAAACGTACCGCGACCGAGAGCCAGCGTTTTTCTTCAACTTCCCGAACGACGCGTCGCTGGGTGCCCAGGAGAAACTCGGCTGGCGGGCGGTCGACGTCGTTCCCATGCAGTATCGGCTGCAGCGGCCACACGAGTTCCTGTCCGACGACGCCGTTCCCGCGTCGCTCGAGCGACCGCTCACTGCGCTGTCGCGGGCGTATCTCACCGCCAGAGACCGTCTCGCGACGACGCCGGACCGGTTCGATATCGACCGTCACTCGTCGGCTCCGGCCGCCGTTCTCGAGTCGCTGTACGAGTCTCACGTTCCCGACCGGCTGCACGTCTACCGCGACGCCCGTTTCTACCGGTGGGTTTTGGACGCACCGAACTACGACCATACGGTGTACGTGGCGCGGTGTGACGACCGTCCAGTCGCCGCGCTGGTCACGAGAACCGAGACCGGGCGAGCTGTCAAGCTCATGGACGCCCTCCCGGCGACCGGCGACCACGAGGCGTTTCCCGAGTTGCTCTCGGCGGCCGTCGCCGACAACGAGTCGGCCGCAGTGATGACTGTCGCCAACGACGTTCTCCCCCCGACGTTGCTGAACGAGTTCGGGTTCGTCCGCTACCGGAACCCGATCCTCTCCCGCGTTGCCGATCCGACGTACCTTGCGGTGCGTCCGCTCGAGCGCGACGGCGAGACGCCGCCGGTTTCACGGAACGAACTGACGGCGCGTGACAACTGGCGCGTCTCGTTTCTGGAAGTGACCGACTGAGACGGACTGCTGTCCCGATGTCCCGACGCGACCGTACTGGTCTATCCAGCCGCTTAGACGTACTCGAACCACTCGTCGTACTTGTCGGTCCGTCGCTCGACGACCTCGAAGAACGTCGACTGGAGCTCTTCGGTGACCGGGCCACGGGACCCGTCGCCGACGACGACGTTGTCGACTTTCCGGATCGGCGTAACTTCGGCCGCAGAGCCGGTAAAGAACAGTTCGTCGGCCGTGTTGAGTTCGCCACGAGAGATCGAGACGTCGTCGTGGACCGTGTAGCCGAGGTCTTCCGCGAGCGTGATCACGGCGTCGCGGGTGATGCCGTCGAGAATCGACTCCGAGAGGCCGGGCGTGTAGATCTCGCCGTCCCGGACCAGAAAGAGGTTCTCACCGGGGCCTTCTGCGACGTTGCCTTCCTTGTTGAGGACGATCGCTTCCGCGTATCCGTTGCGGCGGGCCTCCTCACCAGCGAGCATGCTGTTGACGTACAGCCCCGTCGTCTTGGCGTTGGTCGGAATCTGGCTCGAGGCGTGTTTCCGCCAGGAAGAGACCATCACGTCGATGCCGTTCTCGAGGGCGTCCTCGCCGAGGTAGGCACCCCAGGGCCAGACGGCGATGGCGGTCTGAGTGGGACAGCCGTCCGGGCTGACACCGAGCGAGTCGTAGCCGTAGAACGCGATCGGACGGACATAACAGGAGGCGAGATCCTGGCGCCGAATGAGCGTTTTGGTGGCGTCGGTGAGTTCCGCTTTCGTGTGATCGATCTCGAGTTCGTACGGTTTCGCGGACTGATAGAACCGCTCTAGGTGTTCCTCCCAGCGAAAGAGCGCGGCCCCGTTCTCGGTGTCGTAACAGCGTGCCCCCTCGAAGATGCCGCTGCCGTAGTGGAGACCGTGAGTGAGCACGTGGATCTGTGCGTCCTCCCAGTCGACGAACTCGCCGTCCATCCAGATCGTGTCGACGTCCATCTCGTCGAATCCCATGCTCGTGTGTGTCGAAAGCCACCATACTAAGTGTTCGCGATTTTCGCAGCGAACCGACAGTGACGAGACGAAACGAAACGGAACCCGGACGCTTCCGTTACTGGGGGTCGGGCGTCCCCTCGAGCAGTTCGTCGACCAGCCGGGTAAACCGGTCGAGCAGCCGATCGGGAACGGTCGGTTCGACCTCCGAGAGCAACTCGCCGGTCCGTTCGGGGTTGGCAAGCGAGAGCAACACTCGGCTCCGGTGGTCGTACCGTTTCTCGACGATATCGCGTTCGACGAGCCGATCGAGGTGGTACTCCAGGGTGCTGCGAGCGACTTCGAGGGCATCCGCGACCTCGCTCGGTGCGACCGAGTCGTGTTCGATCAGGTAGACGACGATTTCGCGGGCCGTTTCGCGGCGAAACAGCGCCAGTGCGGCCCGTTCCCACTCGTCGTAGCCGAGTGGATAGTAGTGGGTCCGGCCGTAGTACTCGCCGCGGACGAGTTCGTCCTGAGAGAGCAGTCGCCGGACGTGATACTGGATCTGCCCTGGCGCGAAGTCGGACTCCCTGACGAGTTCGTTGAAGTGAATGCCAGCGTTGCGCTGAACGTGTACTCTGATCTGGCGTCTAGTCTCGTTCATAGATTGCTCGACCGGTAACTATCCGTGAGTAGAGGGGGGACGCTGATAACGGCTTTCGCCCGTTCCCGGTAATTGAGAACGGGTCATACGACGGGAGTACGTATCACCTGCCGAACAGTAAAAGTACATACGTCGGCAACTGCTCGGTACTACCGAGGGGCATGGAGCACACGAGTCCGTTCGAGGTCGGCTGGCTAGATCCCGAACTCGCACCGATCCTGCTCGCGGTGATCGTACTGGCAGTGCTGGGGACGACGATTCTCTTTCTCTGTGGCGTGGTCGCTTACTCGCGGCGTCGATCGCTTCGCTATCTGTTGATCACGATCGTGCTCGGGCTGCTCGTGGGACGGTCGTTCGTCGGGCTCGGCACTGCGTTCGGAGTCGTACCCATGACCATCCACCACCTCGTCGAACACGGCGTCGACCTCACGATCGCCGTCTTGATACTCTATGCCGTCTACCGGAGCGGGCCCGGAACCGACGAACCCGCGAGCGAGTCGGCGCTCGGCTCTGACGACTAACCCAGTCGCTCGAGGATGTCTCGCCCCTCGAGATACGAAAAGTCGTGGCGGGTCGCGTACGCCCGGGCGTCGTCGGGAGACAGCGCCTCGCCTGTCTCGTCGTCTAACATCTCACAGACGACGACTGCGGGCGAGAGGTCGGCGGCGTCGGCGAGCGCGACGCCGAGTTCGGTGTGGCCTTCTCGCTGAGCGAGCAGGTCGGGTGCGGCCTTCAGGAGGTGGACGTGGCCGGGGACGCGAAACTCCTCGCTGAACGTCGTCTCCCCCGGATTGGCGGCGGCGTCGCCCAGCGAACGGATCGTCAGCGAGCGATCGGTGTCCGTGATCCCCGTGTAGGTGTCGCGGTGGTTGACCGTCAGCGAGAACGACGACCGTTCGTCGTACCCCAGGTCGTGACCGGCAGTCGCTGGGTGGTCGACCGCCTCGGTGTAGAACGGGAGGCCGAACGCCTCCGCGACCTCGTGGGCGAATGCGACACAGATCAGCCCACCGGCGTCGTTTCGCAGTCGGCCAACGGCGTCGTCCGTGACGGCGTCGGCGTGATAGATGAGATCCGTCTCACCCTCGCGGTCGGCAGCGTCGTGGACGAGCACCGGTTCGCCGGCCCGCAGCGACTCGAGAGCGCGCTCGATCGGATCGGCCGGCTGACTGTCGCTCTCGTCGACACCGACGTCCGACCGAGGACCCGCGTGGTCGGTTCCGGTCATCGCCGATCACCCACGCGGACGGTAACGAAGTCCCCATCTTCGAGGTCGAGGTCCTCGCGGAGTTTGTCAGGCGCGATCACCTCGAGTTGGTCCTCGTCGTGGTGAGTGCGGTCCGGGGCGATCGTGTGGGCGCTCTCGTAGCTCTCCCCTTCGCTCGTCTCGATCGTCGCAGGATAGCAGACTGCAGGACCGTACGTGCGCTCGTCGTCCTCCCAGCCGTCGATAGAGACCGGCTCGAGCGAACTGATCGCACTGCGTCGCCGGACACTGTCTTCCCGCAGATCCAGGTTCAACGTCCCCGGGAACGGCTCGTAGCCCAGCCGGTCCGCGAACTGTCGCTTGTACCCCGGCAGTGAGATGTAGTGGCGGCCTTCACCCATACCGCTCGTGACAGTCCCCTCGAGTTCGACCGTCGAATTAGTCTCGAAGACGCGGCGGTAGTCCTCGTACTCGGCGTGGAGAACGCGTTCGCCATCCTCGGTAACGGTGACCCACTGCCCGTCGCTGACGGTGTCACGTTCGATCAGGGACGCCCCCTCGAGTCGCTGGAGTCGACGCGAAGCGGTCTGGTTCGACGCCTCGAGTCGGTCTGCGAGTTGAGAACAAGAGAGTTTGACGTCGCCCTCGAGCCCGCCCTCGAGTGCGAGTAGCTTGAGTGCGGCGAGTTCGTCGGGGCCGACGGCGGACTCCGATGTAACTGACATAGCTTCGGATTAGATGTCGTCCCCCAAAAGCATATCGAAAGTGGAACGCTCCCCAGAATCGTTATGGTGCGCGTCGGTGTCTCCCCAGTAGAGTCCGATTGGACGACCGACGCAAAAAGCCACCGATGTCGGCTACTGACAGCGTGTCGGCAACAGACTCCCCGAGACGGAGCCACGTCTCCGCGAGGGTCACGAGCACGTCCGACGGCTCGGTCTCTGCCAGCCAACGAGTTCCCGTCGTGGACAGCTCCGACTCGACCATCACGACGATTCGGACAGCACCGACGATACGACCAACGTGTCACCCTCGAGAAAGGCAGAGCCACCAACTCCGTCGTCGGTCGACTCGACCGCTCGTCGCCACGCATCGAGGACCGATCGGCGTCACCTCCGCGTCTACCGCCCGGTCGATCAGAACGGTCTCGCCGTCCGACGGCTGCCGTCGTGTCAGTTACCGGTCGGGCTCCCGTGCCCAGAACTCGCTTTCTTTCTTCAGTTTCGGCACCCACGTGTCGTCCGTCTTCGAGAGCAAGGCGACACGCGACGGCGGAACCTCCTTGCACTCCGTGAACTCGGGCATGTACTCGCCGACCTCGCGGGCAAACGCCGCGACCGTCTCGTGGTCCGGCATCGAGGAACGGTCGAGTCGCCCCTGTGAGTGGCCGACGTGCATGTAGGCCTTGAGCTCGACGAAATCGGGATCTGCCAGCCGATAGAACCCGGCGTACCAGTCGGGGTGGTGCATGTTCTCACCATCGACGAGCGTCGTCCGCAAGACGGTGCGAGTCTCGTCTTTCTCGGCGAGAACGGCCATCGTCTCGAGCAGTCGCTCCCAGGCGTCGTCCGCGACGGCTTTGACGACCTCGTCGAAGGTGTGGCGTTCGGGGGCGTCGACGCTGACGTACAGTTGCGTCGGCTCACACTCCCGGAGGACGTCGGGGTTGGTACCGTTCGAAACGAGGAAGGTCGTGATGTCGCGGTCGTGAAACGCCTCGAGCAGTTCCGGCAAGTAGGGATACAGCGTCGGTTCACCGTCCAGGGAGATAGCGACGTGGCGGGGTTCCATCGCCTCCTCGAAGACCTCGCGGGGAACCTCGTCGTTACCGCCAAAGCCCGACAGCAGTTTCTTCTGGAGGTCGATCGAAGCGTCGACGACCGCCTCGGGGTCGTCCCACTCGACGTCGCCCAATTCGTAGGCGTGGCCCTGGTGGTCGCGCCAGCAGAAGACACAGCGTTCGTTGCACTTGACCACGGGAGTCATCTGGATACAGCGATGGGACTCGATCCCGTACCAGATATTCTTGTAGCACTTGCCCTCCCCACGCAAGGCGTTTGCCGTCCAGCCACAGGTCTGGGCCGCCGTATGGTTCTCGCTGTGATAGTCCGGACTCGAGACCTGGGCCGGTCCCCCGTCGTCTGCGTCGATCCCCGGGCCGACGCCGGAATCGGCGGGCTCGCTCATGTTGCCCGCGCTTGGACGGGCGCGGACAAAAGACGTGTGGTCCCACACCGGAGCGTTCGATCACTCCCGCTCCGGGAGCGTTCCCGGCTCCGCTGGCTCGTCGTCTTCGTTCACGACCTCGCGTTCGAACCCATAGAGGACGAGTCCAGTGTTGGCAGTGAGGATGACACCGGTCATCGGCACCGTCGCGAACAGGTAGAGTCCGAGCCCGACGGCGAAGGCCCCCGCGACGATCCCAGCCCACAGCACCGGCCGCGAGACCGAAACGCGGCTAGCGTCCCGATAGGTCCAACCGAAAAGCCCAGCCGTCGTCACGAGCCCGAAGACCGCGACGAACGTGTCCAATACCATACGGAGGGGTTCGTCGGGCGAAAGAAAAGCGTTCTGAGAAAGAGAGCGATCAACCAGTGTCGCCACGAACCCGCTCGAGCACCGACAGCGTCCCGTCGGCGTGAGACTCCTCGAGCACCTCGTCTGCGGCCACCCTGGCTGACTCGTCGGCGTTTGCGACCGCAAAGCTCCGACCGACGAGTTCGAAAGTGGAGACATCGTTGACCGAGTCGCCGACGGCGACAGCCGTCTCGGGGTCGAAGCCGACGTGGTCGGCGATCCGCTCGACGCCCGTCCCCTTGTTCGGGTTCGCGTCCTTGACGTGGTAGGCGTAGCCGGTGTCGACCACCTCGAGGCCACGACTGGCAGCGATCTCACGCAGCGGTTCGACGGGCGACTCGAGGGCGACGGCGATTTCGGTTTCGCGCCACCGGTTGACGGTGTCTTCTGTGCCCCACCCCAGGTCGTAGCCGGCGTCGCGGTACTCCTCGACGACGGCCTGGGCGGCCGCACGGTCGGCGGTGAAAAAGACGTCGTCGCCGGTGTAGACGACGCCCCCGTTCTCGGCGACGACCAGCTCAGACAAACCAACGAAGTGACAGAGTGCAACGGGGTAGGGGAAGGCCTTCCCGGTCGCGACGACGACGGGGGCGTCCCACTCCCGCAGCGGATCGAAGAGACGCGGGTCGATTCCCTTCCCCTCCGGACGGGTGAGTGTCCCGTCGACGTCCAACACGAGCGGCGGAGTAACTGTCATATCCGCCCGTCAGTGACCCACAGGCTAAAACGGTCGGATTCAAGCGACAGAACGGGAACGGGGCCGATCCACTCGAGTGCGCGTGCCGGTCTGCCAGTCTGTCGCCGGGACAGCACCGCAGGGACTTTTGCTCGTCGCGTCTCATACGTCTGCTATCTACGAGTAATGATCGACATCGAGGCAACGACGGACCCCGTGGGGCTCGAAGTGTACGATTCGATCGAACAACGACGGCTTCGGTTCGAAACGGGAGCCGTCACCACACCCCAGGAAGCGTCCCCGACGGCGTTTCCGTTTCCCGTCGACACGACGTGTACGATCGAGACGGACGAACTCGTCTTCGATCGACCGTACGCCATCACACTCCACGACGACGCGGGCGTGACCGAGTCGAGCCTCGAAATCGGCGAGACGGACCCACTCGACGACCGCCGCCAGTTCGTCGGCGTGACCGGCCCCATCAAACTCTACGTCGGGGTCGAGGCGGTCGGACAAGTCGAACGGCGACTCAGATCGTTTCGCCTCTCCCTCGAGCAGGACGCGACGATCGTCGTCGGAGCCAGATCACTGCACGATCGACCGGCAGGGACGATCACGACGCCGCCCGACCTCGAGTCGATGCTGACCGCGGTCTCGGCATCGGCCTCCGCGCTGAAGACGACCTCGCCGGAGCGAACCTGGCCGACACTGCGTGGACACCCACCGCTGATCGAACTCGGGCAGCGACTCGAGGTCCCAGCAGCGATCGACCGGGACCAGCCCGACACCGGCGTCACGCTGACGATCCCACCCACGTACGCGGCGCTTTTTGCCGCCGCGCCGCTCGCGTTCTTCCTCGGAGCCGACCTCCAAACTGGCGACGAGCCAGCCCTCACGACCGACCAGTTCGAACGCCCGTTACCAACAGGGCCGGCGTTCGAAGACGCGATGGCACAACTTCTCAAACGGACGTTCTTCCTCGACTGTCTCGCCCGAACGGAAGGCATCTTCCAGTCCGACCTCCACGAACGAAACGCACTCGAAGACGACCTCCCGTTCGACCTCGCGGCGATCTACGACGCGTCACTGCCCGAGCGACTAGATCGATACCTCGAGATCCCCTTCGAGCGACTCGAGCCGTACGTCCCACGCTGGCCACTGACGGCTCACGTCCCGGCCGAACCGAACAGCGTCGAACTCGTCCCCTTCGTCACGCACGAACTCGGCGTGATCCGTCAGGCTCGCGGGACCGAGATCGACGAGTTCGGCGAGACGCCAGCACCCTCGCCAGCGACGCCCGCCGACTCACAGCTCGTCCGGTCTGCCAGCGAATCACGGCAACTCGACCGATCGCCGACACCCGGGACGGCGGAGACAGCGCTGGTCGACCCCGACGTCACCACCGAGTCGGTCGAACACGCCTGGTTCGGGGACGCGATCCCCTACGGCGCGTCGAAAGCGACCGTCGAAGCCTACCGGAACCAACTCGATCGCAGGTCGCGCAAGGAGTCGATCGACATCCTGCTCGTCTGTAACGACGCCCGGATGCTCGAGGAACACGACCTGCTCGACGACACCTACGGCACCCAGGAGCGAGTGCCGTTCGACGTCGACTCGGAGTTCGGCGTCGACACCGATCGGCTCGCCGCGTTGCTGTCCGACGGCGACTACGACTTCTTTCACTACATCGGCCACGCGACCGAAGACGGCCTGCGCTGTCCCGACGGCAAACTCGACGTCCGAACCCTCGAATCCGTCACCGTCAGCGTCTTCTTTCTAAACGCCTGTCGCTCATACGAACAGGGGCTGGCACTGACGCGACACGGCGCATACGGCGGCGTCGGCACACACGTCGACGTGGACAACGAACAGGCAGTCGAAGCCGGTGAGACGATGGCCAAACTACTCAACTGCGGATTCCCGCTCCGTGGCGCACTCGAAATCGCCCGCGACCACGCCGACATGGACGATCGGTATCTCATCATCGGTGACGGCTCGACCGACATCGCCCAATCCGACGGCGGCGCACCGGCGTTGATCGACCTCGAGCGCCACGAAGACGGGTTCGACTTTGCTGTCCAGTCGTACTCGACAAAAGAGTTCAAACTCGGAACGACGACCGAATCGACGCTGCCGTCCGTCGCGGATCGGCACCTCGGCCCCGACCGAACCGCGTTTACCGGAGTCGACCGCGAGGCTCTCGAGGAGTACTTCATCTGGAACGACCCGCCGGTTCGACTCGACGGAGAACTGCAGTGGTATCACGGCGTCGGATCGACGCCACTCGAGTAAGCCGCGAGACGTTTTTTACGGTCCGACCTGGGACGCGGTCGAGGCTGCGGCCGTCCCCGTCTGACTCAGGAGGACGAACATCGTAAACAGTGCGCCGATCAGTCGTGGGTGCTGTGCGAGGTAGTCAGCCATGCTGTCGGTCTCGGACATTGCAGACTAATGGTTATCTCCAGAAGCAATAAATTTACCTTATTATTTTATAAACGTAACTGTAAAAACCGAGCTGGTGAGTGTTGGAAAGGACAGCGAATCGACAGACGGCAGTGAGGTCGGTTCGATCGATGGAACAGGAAACGACAGAGTCGGACCGACTGCCGCGTCGAGCGGCCTCGAGTGCGTTGGCAAGCCCGAACGGATGAGTGAAACCGAATGCAGTCGTCTGGGTTCACTCAGCAGTCGACGCTTGGCGGAGTACGAGCCAGACCGAGACATCGATCCTGCGAGCAGTGGCGTCAGCCGTCACAAACCGACTCGACGCTCGCGCTCGCCTGTCACGGCCTGCAACACGATTCGACAGGTCTGGATCGACGCCGCGTGCGTCGTCGCCTTCGACTCGCGTGAGCACGGTGGCGACGACTGTGCGACCGGAAAAACAGCGCTGCAGCTAGCGGGTGTTGCGGTCGGTGAAAGAAAAGCGAACTGCGGCGGAAACTGAACCGGCTGGTTCAGTCAGTTAGTTCTGTCGGCGCAGCGCGAGCATGGCTGCGGCGAGCAGAGCGACGACGGCGACGGCGACACCGAAGCCGGGCGTCTCGTCGTCATCGGCGGGTTCTTCCTCTTCGTCTTCAGGGTCCTCGTCTTCATCGACGGGGTCCTCGTCTTCATCGACAGGGTCCTCTTCCTCGGCGACGGTCAGAGTGCCACTGTCGGATTCGTCGTCGACAGTGACGTCCCAGTCGATGTCAGCTTCGTCAGCGGTGTCGAAGTCGAAGCTCTCGCTCCACTCGTCACCTGCGTCGACGGTGATGGTCTCGTCCGTGACGTCGTCGCCGTCGATCGTGACGGTGACGTCGACATCGTCGGAGGCTCCACCGTCGTTGCTGACGGTCACGTCGAGCGAGGCAGCGTCACCAGGCTCGACATCACCGGGTGCGGCCGCGTCGAAGTTGATCAGTGGGTCCTCAGCGGCGACGAGGACGGCGTCCATGTCGTCCTCGGCGTCACCGCGGTCGTCGTAGGTGGTTTCGTCGGCTTCAGCATCGAGTTCGAACGGCGTGGCAGCGTCGTACTCGGTGAAGTCGTAGACAGCGGTGAAGGTGCCGTCGGCGTCGACGATCGTGTCTTCGGAGTCGGTGAAGTTACCTTCCGAAGCCGCGTCAGTGCCGATCTCTGCACCAGGCGCGATGTTGGACGTGCCGGTCACTTCAGCCGAGTCACTGTTTGGCACTTCGTCGTTGTCCGGGTGAAGGTCGAGTTCGGGCTCCTCGAGGTCGAACTCGGTCGTGAACTCGATAGCGTCCTCGTCGTCGTCGACGAAGATGCTGTCGTCGGTTGCCTCGAAGGTAATCTCGTATTCACCGAAGTCAAGGCCTTCGGCGTCGTCGTCAGCCGAGCGGTCACCAGGCATGTCCATATCTTCGTAGTCGATCTGGAGCACGAGGTCACCGTCGTACTCGTTGAAGTCCTGGATGACGTTGCTGGTCTCTAGCTGCGCGACATCGTTGTCAGAGTGGTCGTCTCCTTCGTAGTCATCGAGATGCTTAGCGACTTCGTAGGTCGTCCACCAGGCTGCGTCCTGGTTTGGACCAGGGTCTTCTTCCTCGATGGTGACGTTCATGCCGGCGTCCTCGAAGATGGCGGTGGCGTCGTTCTCGTCGTCGACAGCACCGGACATGCCGAAGTCTTCGAGGATCAGGAGCAGTTCGTCACCGTGAGCGACGACGTCATCCTCCGTGACGAGGTCGTCCTCGTAGGCTTCCTCGAGGTCGTCGGCGTCGTCGAAGTCAGTGTCGTGTGGCGCTCGTTCCAGCGTGACGTCCGAGATCGTTTCGGGTTCGGTCACACGGAGGAACGTCGTGTCAGTTTCGTCGTCTTCTGCGACGGTAGCGAAGTCACCATCGCCGTCCGCCTCGGACGGAGCATCTCCCGAGCTCGCCGGCACGTTATCATCATCATCGCCGTAGTCGAGACTCTCGTACGAGGTGCCGGAGGTCATCTCGTAGTCGTAGACACCGAGGACGTCTTCGTCGTCGGTATCCCAACCGGTGAAGGTTGCATCGTTAGGAGTGTCGAGATCGTAATCGTCTTCGTACTCTTCAGGGACGTTCCAGGGATCTTCTGGGTCGTCCGTGTCGAACAGGAGCACGATTTCGTCAGCGTCGGCAGTGTCGATTTCGAATTCGACAGTGGACTGGTAGTAGTCGTCCTCCCAGTTACCGACCTGAACAGCACCTTCTTCGGTGTGCTCGGGTTCGAGCACGATCTCGATCATGTCACCCTGTTCGCCCATCGGATCGTCGGCGAAGTAGACACCGGTGTCTTCATCGGTGACTTCGACCGTCGCGTTATCCCACGCGAACGAGTCGGTGGATTCGAACTCGAACTCGTAGGTACCAGTGTCGAACTCATCGAAGTCGATCTCGAGTTCGGCACCGTCGTCGACGCCCTCGAGCGTCAGGACATCGTCAGTGTAGGCTTCGTACTCGTCGATGTCGGACGTGCTCTCGACGTAGTCCTCGAGGTCGTCACCGTCGACGTCTTCGCTGGTGACGTTGAGGAACATGTCGTCACGTTCGCTCTCGAACTCGATTTCGGCAGTGTCATCCTGTGGGACAGTGTTGACGCCGAAATCAGCATCGAGGTCTTCCTCGTCAGTCCAGAACTCCTCACCGTCGAAGGCGTAGTGACCTTCGCCGCCGATGTGGAAGTGGTAGGCTTCGCCTGGCTCGAGGTCGTCGGTTTCGAACTCACCGTATGGGTGCTTATAGTCGTCGTCGTCCTGAATTTCGATCGACGTCACGTGAGTTCGGTCATCCTCGTCAAGGCTTTCCGGACCTTCGTAGAGGATGACAGCACTGACGTCGTCTGCAGTGTCGCCATTAGTCTGCTCTGCGAATTCTTCGGACACGATCGTGACTTCCTGTCCGATGTAGACGGGGCCGTCCTCGCCATCGACCCAGACAGGACCGTCATCGTCGTATTCCTGCGTGTCGTCGACTGTGTCAGGTTCTTCGACGGTGATCGGCAGTTCTTCTACAAAGTCTTCATCGTGATCGCCATCGTCCTCAGCGGCAACGGTGACAGTAAGGTCGAAGTTACTCTCGTCACCATCGGGGTTGAGAGTTACGTCGAGCTCTTCAGTCCCAGCATCGAAGTCGGGGCTCTGAACGCCGGCATCGTCACCCTCAGATGGGTTGTTGATGTCGATTTCTTCGACTTCACCCTCGTCAACATCCCCGTGATCGAGAACATCAACTGTAACCGTGGTCGTTACCTCTTCATCTGCGTCAATCGTGTCGTCTTCGATAGTGATTTCGAAGGCATCGTCATCATCGAAATCACCATCGTATGCCGCCGCGGTGCCCGCAAACGCTGCGGACATCCCGAAGACAGAGACGATCATAATCGCTGCCAGGAACACTGCGCGTCCCTTTTCACGATATGAAGGTTCGCTTGTCATGTGTTGTGTTTGTGTTGTAGTTTCGTTCGCTTAGGTTGGTTATCGCGCGATCAGATCGGAAGCGACCGTTATCGGCACGACCCGCACATCGTCGCAAGCCGACACAGCCTTCCGGGTAGGGGTATCCGAAGCAAGACCCTACCCCGTAATAAGCTTTCTGTCTGATACATCAGCGATCGGTACGATTTCAACATACGTTTTCCCAAGCGTAATTAGCGATTACTCGGCCTTTCAGACGACAAAGCGCCGGTTTTGGGATCTGGTCAAAACCCCCGGATTACCAACGACCAGTGATATCACGTCACAAACACGTCAGGGCGATCCTCGAGTCAATACCTGGATCACCAGTCGACAACAACTGATTACGACCGCCGATTGCGACCGCCAGCAGCCGCTCCCGAGCGTGACCAGCGTCGAAAAAATACGAACTGCCGCAGAAACTGAACCGCGTGATTCAGTTAGTTACTCCTGACGACGCAGCGCCAGCATGGCTGCAGCCAGCAGAGCGACGACAGCAACGGCAACACCGAAGCCAGGCGTCTCGTCGTCATCGGCAGGCTCCTCGTCGTCGTCACCAGCGCCATCGTCGACAGCATCCTCGTCGTCAGCATCCTCGTCGTCAGGCTCCTCTTGTGCCACGACAGTCACCGTGTCACTGTCAGCCTCCTCACCAGCAGTGACCTCCCAATCGATGTCCGCTTCCTCGGCGGTGTCGAACTCGAAGCTCTCGCTCCACTCGTCACCAGCATCGAGAGTGACCGTCTCGTTCTCGAGTTCCTCGCCATCGATCGTGACAACCACGTCGACATCGTCGGACGCGCCACCATCGTTACTAACAGTCACATCGAGCGCAGCATCCTCGCCAGGCTCGACCTCACCGGGCGCGGTCGCATCGAGGTTGATCAACGGGTCCTCAGCGTCGACCAACACAGCATCCATGTCGTCCTCGAGGTCGTCAGCGTAGTCCTCGAACTCCGAACGGTCGTCGTGCTCGGCCTCGAGTTCGAAGTCGACGCCAGCCTCGTACTCGCTGAAGTCGTAGACAGCAGTGAACGTCCCGTCCGCGTCGACAACCGCATCGGCACCGTCGGTGAAGTTACCGGCCGACGACGCACTCGTACTGATCTCGCTACCGGGCGCGACCGTCGTCGTCCCCGTCACTTCAGCGTCGTCGCTGTTCGGCACTTCGTCGTTGTCCGGGTGGAGGTCGAGCTCCGGCTCGAGAACCTCGAAGGAACTCTCGATCTCCATCTCCTCGTCCTCGTCGTCAGCGAACATGCTGTCTTCGGTGACCTCGAGTGTCAGGTCGTAGCCACCTTCGTCGAACGCCTCGGCGTCGGCGTAGTCGATCGTCGCAACGAGGTCACCGTCGTAGTCCTCGAGATCGGTGTAAACCGCAGTCACGTCGATCTCGTAGTCCGCGTCCTCGTCGTCGGACGCAGTCGACCAGACGATCGCGTCGACGTTCGGACCAGGGTCTTGCTCCTCGAGAGTGAGGTTCATACCTGCATCCTCGAGCATCGCACCGACGTCGTCGTCGCTCATAGCGTCGACGGCACCGGACATGCCGAAGTCCTCGAGAGTAACGACGAGTTCGTCGTGGAAGGCGACGTCGGACGAAGACGTCGTGTGTGCCTCGTCGTATTCCTCGTAGTCACCGAGGTCGGTGCCAGCCGGCGCGATCTCGAAGTCGACGTCACTGACCGGCTCCGGCTCGAAGACACTGAAGAAGTTCGTGTCCGTCTCGGAGTCGTCCTCGACGGCTGCGTGCTCTCCTTCGTCGTCGTAGGACGTGCCAGCGATGATCTCGTAGTCGTGCACGCCGAGTGCCTCGCCTTCGTCGAAGTTGATCGACGTCTCGGCCTCGAGGATCTCGACGTCGTACTCGTCTTCGTCGTCAGGGTGGACGGACCAGGAGTCCTCACCCTCGTTCGGCGCGTACGTATCGAACTGCAGCGTGATCTCGTCAGCGCTGTAGTCGTCCACGTCGAACTGGGCGGCAGCCTGGAAGTTGTCGTCGTCGTAGTCGCCGATCTGGACGGCACCGGTCTGGACGTGCTCGAGTTCGATCGGGATATCGACCACGTCACCGCGCTCGCCACCGATGTCGTCGGCGAAGTCGACGGATGCGTCGTCGTCGACGACTTCGATCGACGCGTTGTCCCACGCAAAGGAGTCGGTCGTCTCGAACTCGAACTCGTACTCGTCGGGATCGACGTCGTCGAACTCGACCTCGATGTCGATGTCCGCCGGGACGTTCTCGAGCGTCAGCACGTCGTCAGTGTAGTCGTTTTGCCACCCGTCCGTGTAGCTGAAGATGTCGTCGAGCTCGTCACCGTCGAAGTCGTCACTGGTGACGTTGAGATGCTGGAGATCTCGTTCAGAGTCGAACTCGAGGTCGACCGCTTCGTCCTGGGTGACGGTGTTGACGTCGAACTCGACGTCGAGGTCTTCTTCGTCGGTCCAGAACTCTTCGCCGTCGAACTCGGAGCTACCAGCAGCGAAGTGGTAGGCTTCGTCCGGCTCGAGGTCGGCAGTTTCGAACTCGCCCCAGTGACGATCCTCATCGTGGTAGATCTGGATCGAGGCTACTCGGTCCGGATCGTCGAGGGAGGCTGGGCCTTCGTACAGGATGACCGAACTTTCTCCCTCGAGACTGTCGCCTTCGATCTCGATTTCCTGGCCGAGGTAGGCGGTTTCGACGTCACCGTCTACCCACACCGGACCAGGGTCGTCGTATGCCTGTTCGAGCGTTTCTTCTTCGGGGTCGTCTGCCACCGCGGTGCCCGCAAACGCTGCGGACATCGCGAAGACAGAGACGATCATAATCGCTGCTAGGAACACTGCACGTCCCTTTTCACGATATGATGGATCGCTTGTCATGTGTTATGTTGTAGTTTCGTTCGCTTGGGTTGGTTAACGAGCAGTTCACCGGAGGCGGCCGTTATCAGCACGTCCAACACCATTTCGCGCGCCCACTCGGCCTTCCGGGCAGGGGTACTCGGAGAGTATAATCGTCCCATAATAAGCTTTCTGTTCAGAAGCTTCAAATAGCTATATAATTAACACTAGATTGCCCGAAAACTCTCCTAAGAACGTTTCTAGAGCACTATATGACAATTAGCCTGACTGGCCAAAAACACTAAGTGTATAATTTTCTTCGCTCTTGTGTAGCACTTTGTTGATCTCATAGCGTCGCTTTGATAGCGTGTTTGAGCGCTTCTCTCCCTGGTTTCCGCAGTAGCTTTCGTCGAAGTTGGAACGCTCGGAGATACTGTGTGAGCTTGTCTTTTGAGATGCCTCGATGAGGCGAGAGCCACGGTCGCAGCAGCGATCCGTGGCTCTCGCAGGTGTTGACGTGTACGTTTTCGTTGGCGTATTCGCCGTCGCCGTGGACGACGTATTCGCGGTCGAATGCGTCGTCCTCGGCCAGTGGATCGTAGGCACGAAATCCGTCAGTGTAGACGGTCAGTGGCTCCTTCTGACGGTTTTCGAGAAGGAGCCGAATCGTCGATTCGTCGGCTGATTTCGCTGGGATCACGTATCGGTCGCCGGTGCCACGATCGACGATCGTGAACACCGGCGGTTTGTCCTGCTCGTACGTTCCTCGCCCACGCGTGGACAGGCCACGCGAGCGCGACTCTTGGTCGCGCTCGCGGCCTTTCAGCCCTGCAGAAACGTAGACTTCATCGATTTCGACCGGTCCGACAAGGTCAAGCGAAGGTGCATCAAGCGCCTTCGTGAAGCGCTCGACGCGCTGATAGATCGTTTTGTACTGGACGTCGATCTCTATCTGAAGTTGACGAAGACTCGTGTTAAACCGGAGAAACGCGTAAATCGAGAACAGCCACTTTCTGAGTGCGACTTTCGAATGGGCGAAGATTGTGCCGGTCTTGTCGTTGAACGTGCGGTCGCAATTCTTACAGAGATAGCGCTGAAAGTGCCCATAGCTACCGTTCTTGACCGTCAGGTCAGAACGGCAGCGAGGGCAAGTAACACCGTTACGCCAGCGAACCTGCTCTAACAGGTCCGCTGCGACCGATTCCGACCCAAACACATCTAGCGGGATCATGCCTAACGGACACCGCTGACGCGGTGTCCTTGCTCTCTTCGATTCTACAGCGACAGCTGAGCAGTATCAACAATCTCCTACAGAAGAGCGATTTTCTTTTTATGTTCATACGAGGCGGTGGGCGGGAACCCGGCACAGCAGGTGACAACACACTCGAGCGACGTTCCGTCTCGACCCTGATACGGACTGCTGTCCCGCTGTCCCGGCGCGACCGCAGGAGAGTTCGCGGTCGCACCGGAAACGACTCCCACCAACCCGTATGACGACCACGTCAGCACAACGGCGACGGCTGTGTCGACAGGCCAGACAGCGATCCACCCGAAAAGAGAGAGACTCCGGGTCGACCAGCTAGTACTGTCCCAAGTGTGGACCGACTAGTTGAGAGTTGGCCCAAACCGATCACGATTCTCGATCAGAAGTGGAGTGCACTAGTCAGAGTAGACTTGGGACGATACTAGACGTCGTAGTGAACTGTCCACAGACACTGGCGGTCAGTAACGACACGACCGCGACGCCGCTCGTGACTGCACCACACGAGTACACGAGAGCGTCTCAAACGGAGTGCTGTCTCGAGTTCCCGATGTGTCTACCTCGAGCGTAGAGACAGCGAAAATGACCGAAATTGGCATGTTTCTCCGCGTGAACGCGGAGGACTCCCGAGCGGATGGGAAGCAAAGAGTTTCGAGCATCGCGGCATCGTCGATTCCGCTCAGCGGTGGGCGTTTCAAGTTCGCAACCACGAACGCCGCCAGTTTACGGGAGTCAGCATACATCTCGTCTCAGACGGACTGCTGTCCCGATGTACCGGCCCACCCGCAGGATGGCTCGCGGCTGCGCCGGAACTGACTGACAGCAAACCGTCTCAGTCGTCGTCGGCCGACTCGAACTCGACCTCGAGGGTTTCACCCTCGACGACTGCCGTCTCGGGGACTTCCTGCTGGGCCTCGTACGTGTCGCCGCCGGTTTCGACGACGATCTCGTAGTCGTCGACCGTTTCGACGGCACTGTCGGTGTAGCCGTCTTCGACGCCGAGTTCGTCGTTCGTCGCGTACGACACTGTGAGTTCGAACGAACCGTCGTCCTCGAGTTCGGCTTCCTGCGCGTAGAGCGGTGTTTCGCTCTCGTCGCGGTCGACACCGGTGTCGAGTTCGACGGCTGCGGTCACGGTCGCGTCATCGTCGAGGTCGGCGTCGAGATCGTCGACCGATCCAGTAAGCGTCGCGCCGTCGACGCGCTCGTAGGTCTTGACGGGTGAGACGAGTCGATCGTCGAAGATTTCGTAGTCGAGTTGCGGATGCTGGTCGTAGAAGTTGAGAGCTGCCTGTGCCTGTGCGTAGTTTTGGTTGACAAACACCTGCGGGGCTCCGTCGTCGACCACGACGTTGTCGGTTTCGGAATCGACGATCGCGTAGCTGACGAGTACTTCCGGCTGTGCGTCGCTCTCGTGGACGAGCCGGTAGTGCTCCATTCCCGACGCGTCGTCGAAGTACAGTTGTGCGACAGCCGTATCGTAGTAGGGCATGTCGCTGAGTTCCTGTGGGATCTCGTCGCGCGGGATCTGATCGGTCGGCTCGAACTCCGGCGGCGTCGTGTAGTGGTCCGGACCAGGTTCCGTCCACGAGGCAATCGCACTGAACTTGCCGGCGACCATCGCATCGTCGATCATCACGTACCGGATCTCCTCGTCGGGGTCGGCGTCGCCGACGAGTTCTCTGAGCTCGTCGGTAGAGCTGTCCTCGGGTGACTCGTCGAGTGCGATCGCATCGAGCGTGAGCTCTGCGTGTTCTTCGGACTCGGCAGTCAGGAACTCCGAGGACGACGTTGCACCCGACTGGAACGGGTTCGAGTGTGGAATCCGTTCGGCCTGGGTCGTTATCAGGTGGCCGTAGTCCCACCAGGAGAGAACGCCGTAGGTCCCATCGGGGTAGGCGTAGTTCTCGCCTTCGGGATACTCGTAGGTGCCGTAAAGCTCGAGTTCGTCGGCGTACTCGGCGTCACCCCAGTTACCGGGTTCGGGGGTGTTCTCTTGGAGCCAGTGGTTCGAGTCCTCCCAGGTCATCGCGTCGTGGTGTGGCTGGGCCATCTCGCCACGATCCATCGCGGTCGTGCCCTCGGCAGCGACCGGCGGGAGCAACGGTGCGAATAGCAACATCGCGACCACGAGCAGGATGATGATCTGGTAGGCCTCGACCTGGCGGATAGAATCGACGCCGTCTCTGACGTCGAAGTCGAAAAAGCGGACGACTTCCGCGACGAAGACTGCGTTGACGACGGCGACGGCCAAGACGAGATAGTACGCGAACCGGACCTGGGTCGCTGCCATACTAATCAGGAACAGCGACCAGACGAGGACGAGCGTGTACTCGGTTCGATACTCCCGTCCCAGGTAGGGTCGGGCGACGAGCAACGCGAGCCCGGCGACCATCGTGTAGAAGGCCGCACCGAACTCGCTGAAGACGTGCTCACCGAAGTCGCCCGGTGGCTGTGCTTCCTGGATGGTCTGTGCACCGGTTCCCGGGTCCAGCGGAAGCACCCGACTCGTGAAGTTACCGACGAACGTACTGTAGAGGTCCGGAAGGACGACCGCCATCGCAGCGAACGCCCCGACGATGAGGCCACCGATGGCGACCGGATAGTACCGCCGGTCGATCCCGGAAGCGTTCCACTGGCGTGCGAGCCAGGCCATGAACACACAGCCGACAGCAACGAGTGCCGCGCTGACGGGCTGGAGGTAGCCGAAACTCGTCACGCTGGTTCCCGGCTCCTCGATGAGAAGCGCCGTGATGAGAGCGGTCACGCCGAGACTGACTGCCCCGACGTACGCGACGTGGTCCGGCGAGACGTTTCGGACGTAGTCGAGACAGAGCTGGATCGTGAAAAACACCGCGAGGATACCGATCAACACGATCCCCGGCGGCCACACCCAGATGTACAGGGCGAGTGCAATCCCCGCGAGAACGCTGTAGATCGTCGGCTCCCGCAGCGTCTCCCAGTCGCGGTCGACGACGAGTTCGTAGATCGGCTGTTCGCGCTCGGCGACCCGAAGTGCGACCATCATCGCAAGCACCGCGATCGCCATAAACAGGACCTCGGCGACGTGGTGCTGGAGTTGCCCCGCCGTCGTCCGGGTGAGGAACTGTCCCGGCGCGAGAGCGAGAAGCAAGACCGAGACGATGCCGCCGAGCGTCCCGCCGAGTCGCCGACCCACGTAGAACACGGGAATCGCGACGAGGGCAGCCATCGCCGGGACGGCAAACAGCGAGACCATATATAGCGTCTCGGTCGACGGATCACCGAGTCCGACGATCATCGCGACCGTGACGATGAGCTGGTCGAACAGCGTCCCGAACTGGCCGACGTACCGGCCAGTCGGAAAACTCGTCCAGATCTCGTAGGGCATCGTGGACGGATAGTTCTCGGCAGTCCACTGGACGGTCCGCCAGTGGTACCACGAGTCGACGCCAGCCAGAGCGGCCGTTCCATCCTCGGTGACGAACCTGTCGTACGACTGGGTTCGCACCCAGAACATAAACAGCATCACAGCCCCCAGAATCGGGAGGTGATACCAGTCTTCCCACGTCTCGAGGAGAGACGTCTCCGTCCCGTCCTCGACGCGTTCGGTCTCGGTACTCATTAGGTCACAACAGACCCAACCCAAGAATAAGCCTTGTCATATACCTGCGGTGTTTCGATCCCGGAATCGGACGACTGACGCGGGTTGCTGTCCCGATCTGCGGGGACGCCGCGACTCGCACCCGATGGGACTGTCGACCGCGTACAACAGTCCGTCGTCGGACAGCCGTAGGAGAGACGGCGGCGTCATCAGGGAACGAAAAGGCTTATTCGACGCTCCCGGTAATCGATCGTTCAATGAAGGTTTCCGTCGTCGTGTGCACGTACGCGATGGAGCGGTACGACGTCTTCTCGGAGTGTGTCGACAGCGTCCTCGCACAGACCTACGACCCACTCGAGGTCGTCCTCGTCGTCGACGGCAACGAGGAGGTGTTCGACCGAGTCAAAGACGAGTACGGCGACCTCGAGGACGTCGTCCTCCACTGCAACGACGAGAACCAGGGCATCTCCTACAGTCGCACTCGAGGGGCCGAGATCGCGACCGGCGACGTCGTGGCGTTCATCGACGACGACGCGGTCGCCGAGGAAGACTGGATCGCGGAACTCGCCCGCGTCTACGAGGAAACGGACGCGATCGCGGTTGGCGGCCACGTCGCTCCCGACTGGGTCACCGAAAAACCCGACTTCTTCCCCGAGGAGTTCTACTGGCTCGTCGGCTGTGACGAACGCGGCTTCGGCGAGCACATGGAGGAACTGCGAAACACCTACGGTTCGAACATCTCCTACCGACGAGACGTCTTCCTCGAGGTCGGCGGCTACGACGAGAACACCGGCCGAAAGGGTGATCGACACATCCAGGCCCACGAGGCACCCGTCTGCATCCGGATGAACAACCAGTACGGCAAGGGCGTGCTCTACAACACCGACGCCGTGGTCCATCACAAACTCTTCGACTACAGAGGCGAGTTCCGGTGGCTCGTCGGCCGGTCGTTCTGGCAGGGATACTCGAAACGTATCATGGACATCCTGCTGCCCGAAGCCTCGGGCGACAAAAACGAGTATCTGAAACAGTTACTCCTCGAGTTCGTTCCCGACCGACTGTCGTCGCTCCTGCGACGGCCGTCGACGGCGAAGGCGAAACAACTCGTGACGATCGTCGTCTTCACCGCGGCAGTCGGGTTCGGCTACCTCTACGGGCTGGCGGGTGTCGACCGATCGGAGCTGGTCGCCGATCGTGACGCCGCGACGGCCGATTGATTCTATCCGTCGCGACTGCCCGTACTCGTCACGGCTCGAGTCGTGGAACGCCCTCGAAATCCCCGCGGCTCTCTCCGGTAAGATACTCCTCGTAGTAGCCCAGCCCACGGACGGCGGTGAGGAATTTCGAGAGTGCACCGAAGGCGAGTCGGTCACTCGTCGGGAGCTCTCGAGCGGGACGTTTGATCCCGCTTGGACGTGGTGGAACGCCGGGCGTACCGTACCGATCGGGATGGTAACGTTGCAGTTGGCAGAGCCCGCGACCGACGCGGCGATCTTTTTTCACGTGTGCACGGAGAGTGTTCCTCGTCGGGTGGTACATCGTGGCATCCGCAGCGAAGTGGAGATCGTAGCCGGCGTCGTGAACCCGGTTGCCGAACTCTTTGTCCCCGCCGGACTCGAGGCGATGATCGAACAGGCCCACGTCTTCGAAGACGGCTCGTCGAGTGAGAAGACAGCACGTCGGGGCGAACTGCTGGGACTCGAGGTAGCCCTCGACGGGAAACCCGGTGTGGTGGTCGTACCGGGCTGCGAGTGTCGGGGTATCGGGGAGCGTGAGCTCGACGTTACAGCCCAGGTAGTCGGCGTCTGTGGTCTGGAAGGTTTCGAGCGCGGACTCGAGCCAGTCTTCGGGAACGGTCATGTCGGCGTCGACGAACGCGAGGACGTCGCCGTCGGCATGCCGGATGCCGGTGTTGCGAGCCGCGTAGGACGACTGGATCTTCGTTTCGTGGACGAGGGTGAGATGGTCGTGGTCGTCTTCGTAGGAGCGAACGATCTCCGGGGTGCGGTCGGTGGAGTCGTTGTCGACGACGACGATTCGGTAGTCGTCAATGGTCTGAATTAGGAGAGACTCGAGAGTGGTCGCGATGCCGCCGGGGTCGTTGTAGACGGGGACGACGATCGAGATCATCGTCAGGGTTCTTCGCGTTTCGATTGTCGTTGTGCGAGCGTTTCTCGAAGCATCCCGTAGCTCTGGGTGAGTTTCAAGACGTACTCGAGCAGATAGAACCCGACGAGTGACGGAAGCGAGACGTCCTGGCCCGAGAAGCGACGCCGAAGACGGAACGGACTCGGTGGGAGAACGTTGATCGGATGCAGCGGATGGGTGTCGCCGTGCTCCGGGTGGTACCGACGCTTCTGTGCGCGCCCCCGCCCGATCCGGAGTGCCTTCGATCGGAGGGCATCCCAGGACTCACGTGCCGGATGAGACGCAGTCACGTCCTCAGCGTAGCCCTGTTCGAAACCAGCGCGGTGGACTCGCTGGCCGAACTCCTTGTCGCCGCCAGACTCGAGACGTTCGTCGAACAGTCCGACTTCCTCGAAGACCTCGCGTCTGACCGCGAGTGCACAAGTCGGAGCGAAGTGTTTGTTCTCGAGGTATGTCTCGACGGGGAACGAGAGCGAGTGTTCATAACACTCCCAGAAATTAGGCTGGTCGCCAGCGACGACTTCGACGTTACAGCCGAGGTAGTCGTAGTCGTTTGACTCGAGGACGGCGACCATGTCTTCGATCCAGGTTTCGGGGACCCACACGTCTGCATCGAGAAAGAGAAGAACGTCACCGGAGGCGTGTTCGATGCCCGTATTGCGAGCCGCATAGGACGACTGAATGTCCGTCTCCTCACACGCGTGAACGAGTTCCGGATGCTCGTCAGCGATTTCGGTGATAACGTTACCCGTCCCGTCCGTCGAATCGTTATCGACGGGAAAGACATCGTAGGACCGTGCCGACTGGGACACGAGCGAGTGGAGGGTCGTTCTGATCCCTTCAGGGTCGTTATAGACCGGAATTACAACCGAAACACCAGTATCGTCTCTCATTTATCAACCACGAGGACTCACTCTTCAAGACGGTCGTATCTGGCTGCTTGCGGTCACTCTCATATAAATCCCGACGGATAACGATCGGGACATCGTTCTACAGATTGGGTGACTACGGTCCGACACACACATCGTACTCCGGCAACTCTACCAAAAGCGAAATCGAGGCCGACTGATCGAAATCACTCACAGTGTCCGAAGTGAGGAGATAGCTCTCGTGATCTAACTGATCGTCGAGATCCATCTCTATCAAGGACGTTATTCGATCGGGATCGGCAGAGAAAGCATACTCCGCCAGCGAGAAACTCATACCGGGAGTGGTGCTACCATAACTGACGTCGGTACACTCGTTCGCGTCGAAAGCCTCGATAGCAGTTCGTATCGTCTCGTTCGACCAGACACTGTGCTCCGGAAACTGCAAGCGCAATTGGGCCAGTCCTTTGAGATTTACGGGCTGGTAACCAATTTCTTTTTTCCGCCGTTCAGCGGAACGCGAGTAGTAGTGAAATACTGCCTCGTTCAGCAACAACAACCAGTGCCTCGAGCTACGGAAGACCGTCTTGACCACATCAGTTGGAGACGGACGAACGTAATGTCTTAGTAGACCATCGGAGCGGAGTTCCATGTTCGCCGGGAGACGGTCGAGAAAAGACGTGATTCGGTCGGCAACGATATCTGACTCCGAGGCCAGTTTGCTACTACCAGCCGCAAACAGAATCTGGTGGTTCAACGTCCTGTCGAACGAGAGCTTTTCTCCGTCGATTTCGACCCGCTCCCAGAGTCCGAGTTCCGCGTCGAACGGATGAACCGTGAACACTTCTTCCGCCGTTTCGATGGCGTCTCGCCGCTCAAGTATCGGTCCAGCGTAGGCGAGTGCCCGAATCGGGTATGCCTGACCGATCAGCCCATTACAGTGGTCCTTTCCGGATGCATCCCGGCAATAGTACGTGTACCCGTGTGGCCGGACTTCGTCGCCGAGCAGATACTCCACAGCTGCTTCGGCTGCCTCCCGGTATTTCTCTTTGCCTGTTATGTCGTACACCTCGGAGAGCGTCACTGTCCAGTGTGATGTCGTCCGTACGGGTGTCTCAGGCTCGTCGTAGGTGTAATTTCGACCTGGTGGAAACGATCCGTCCGCCCGCTGGAACTCGAGTGCAGATTCCGCGCTCCGTTCTAACAGTTCGTAGATGGTGATCGTCTCCGCTTCGTCATCTAATTCACCCTCTGACATCTCTCGTGGTACTACACTCGAAGCGACGCAAATATAAGTTCCTCGGGACAAATATCGTGGTTGTCCGCTGACTCAAGATTCTGTGCCCCCGCTCAGCCACTATTGACATACTCACGGTGGCGAACGACGACCAGTACCGGAATCTCTTCAATCCCACACACCTTGGCGAGGAACAGTCGATGTTTGCCGTCGACTAGGAGTGGTTCGCCATCACGCCCACGGTCAATCATCACCTCGTCAAGCGTGTATTTGTACGTTCGCGGGTAGTATCCCATCGGATCGTTTGATTGCGAATCGAACACCTCTTGCTTGCTCTTGTACCCGCTTGTTTCGATCCGCTCGTACAGTTTCTCGAGTTGTTCGCACCTTTCCCAGAGGTCTTCCTCGCTTCGAACGGTAGCCCGCCACGTGTTTTGATGACAGTCCTGTCGAAGATGCTCGCGAGACGTGGCAACGTAGTCGGTCTGCTCCCACGGAACTCCTCGTTCGAAGTGGTTTTCAATGCTCTCATAGAGGAGAGAGTTTTTGATAGCATATTCCGACGAGATAGATCGAATATCCCAATCGCCATCGGCGACACGACCGATATCCTTCCATCTCGTGTGCGCGATATTCTTACCAGATTTATTTTTACGTGCAGAAAAATACTGAACGGAATCTGGATTGATATACGTGATCTTGTATGGATTGGGTACCGTCTCGTACCGCACGGAGTTAGCGAAGGCTCGGGCCCGGAACCAAACTCGAGAGCCGAATATCCGCGCAGAAAACTGATAACGGATCTGTCGAACGAGTCGAGAGAAGAGTTCGATCGCACCTCGCTTTCGGTATACCTCTCGCATCCGCTCGAGGGGACTGGTCATGGAAGTGGGTGGTGGACCAAATCGCAAATACATATCGGCCCCAGAGGCTCCCCACTGCTTCGTGCGGTCGGCTGTGTGTCATTTTCGACACAACCGCGCCCGGACAGCGGTTGCACCGGTAAATCGTCACAGCAATCCGTATCAAAGAGTAATACTCAAGCCAACGTAACTGCCAATGGTAATACGTGTGCTGATGCAGCGATTACTCGAGCACGTCAGAGCCACGTTCCTGAGCGGAATTTCTATCCTTCAAAACGAGGGGCTCCGACCGTTTATCCAAGCGGGCTTGAGAGAACTGAATTTGAACCACCGTGGATTCTACTACTATCTGAACTACCTGTACAAGCAGTCCCATGGGTCATACCGCACGGCAGAACCGTTCACCATCGTAAACACCGACCCGCAACGAATTCGCTATCGCGCTCCAAGAGACATCGATCGATGGAAGCACGTCGGCGAAGTTCGGGACGGTAACTGGGATTACTCGAGCAGGACCCTTGAGGATAGCGTCAAGTACCGAAGCGTCGTCGACCGGTTCGAGAACGGCACGCCCTGGAAGGAAACCGACATCTATCAGGAGACACTCGAACGACTCGAGAACGGTGAGACACACTGGAACGGCTGTCGAACTGTCGACGACCTCGAGCGACGAATTGACCACGTCGAACGACTCTACGAAACGATCCGGAAGAGCGGGTTCAAATCGCAGTCGGAACTTCACAGCGAGAGCGTCAAATCAATCGTTTTGAGTGGCGCGTTCGATCGATCGAAGACGGACGTAGCGGTAGCTGTCGGGCGCGATGGCGAGTTCCTATTCGTCGATGGCAACCACAGACTAGCGATTGCCCACGTTCTCGGACTCGAAGACATGCCCGTCCGCGTGGTTGTACGTCATGCGAGGTGGCAAAACATCCGCGAGGAAATCACGTCGGCCGACTCGAAAGACGAATTATCGGACGACGCTGTCCGTTCTCTCTCTCATCCAGATGTTCGATCAGTCGTCGACCAAAACGAGTTCTGAGCTAGCCGGCGCGGCTATTCGGACCCGGGACGGCGCCCCTCGATAACTGGGTCTCGGTCGCCGGACAGAACACTTCCTATCGCGTCGTCTAACCGGTCTGGATCGACGACGATATCTTTTTTGTCGTGATCGCAAAACATTGCGTGATACTCGAATCCCATCAGTTTCGCCAACCGGTAGAACGTCGTTTTTTCTTTATCACCAAACAACTCGAGAACCGTCGGTGAACTCGCATACACGAGGTTTGCGAGCCCAGCACCGTGCGGCGAGACTACCAGTTCGGCCTCGGCGAACAGGTTCGCCTGTTCGGCGATGGTGAGCGCTTCGAGTGCATACGGTTGCATATCGTACTTGTCAAAAACGCTGTAGAGCCGCTGTTCGTCTTTCACTCGACGCACGGTCGCGTTTCGACGGGTGACGTAGACGCGATCATGTGACTCTCCATCGAGTTCTCTATCATCGAGCCCGTCGTGAATACGGTTTCGGAGCCAGTGACACTCCGTTCTCGATGGGGACGGGTACGACGGCACGACGAGTCGGTCTACGTCGATGATCTCCGATCGAATCTCTTCGATTTCGAGGTCGTCGACATCCACTAACTCGAGCGACTCTCGCATCCACGAAGGGGGGTCAGACGGCAAGAGAATTGTCGGTGTCTCGTTCGTATGCTTGCGGTACGTTTCGACGCCAAGTAGTCTGGGCAGACACTCCAGCGTCCAGTGGTAGTAGTTGTGCCAGGTCGGCACCAGCACCGTCGCGAGTGACAGACATCGATCGGGACTCACGTCAGAACCGGAGACGGCGTTTCGGATGTCCCGATAGCCGTTGTATCTGAGGCTACGTGCAAGAAGTTTCTCGAGTCTGGAATTAGACGATCGGTGCGGTGCAACGATATCCTTGACGAATCGCGAATCCTCCGTTAGCGCGACTCCCGTCGGTGCCAGCACGGTTGCATTCGGAAGCTCAGCAACGAACGGCTCGGGAGGCAGATACGTTTCGTTGTTTGCGAACGATCCGCTCGTTTCGAGCCGCGACTTGCCTGGAATCTGAACTTTAGACTGAAACGGATTGAACGTGTTCTGTGGATCGGATTCCCAGTGCTGGCTCGTAACTTCTCGAAGTTGGGGCTGTTCGAAAACGGACTGGTCATCGAGAAGAAGTCGACGAACGAGCGCCCGGGTGACAGTACTCTCGAAAATGCGTGTAGATGCCTCAGAGAGCACTGACAGTGTCCCATCGGAACGACGCTTGCGGTTCGCCCGGAGAAGAAGGGAACCGAACGACATCAGTGAATAGTACGCAGTTCTTACCGTATGTTCTTTAACCTCGTGATTATGGCTGGCGGTAGAGCAGCCGGTTCGTCAACCAATACGCGAACTCTCGAGAGTGGGGGGGCTCGTTCAGCAAAGCTTATTCGTACAACTGATTCAGTAGCAACAAATGGTCGGTATTTGTGGGGGTACTGGCTCGTTACGTCGACTCGTCGACGGCGACCATCTTCCCGCTCGAGAAGAGAACGTGGCACGGGAGTTCTCGAAAGAAACTATCGCAGTGCATACCGTCGACCATACCGTTCTGAACGAGACACAGCCGGCCCGGACCGATGACGGAGAACTCATCTGGGTATGGGGGGACGTGTACGGACACGGCTCAACCGATAACTACTCGCCGAAGCCCCCTGGCATCTCGAACGCCGAGTACTGTGTCAGTCGATACGGTGAAGTTGGGATACAGTTTCCCACTACACTCAACGGGGAATGCTGTGGAGTTGTCTATCAACCCGACGAAGAGACTCTGACGTTGTTTACCGATCACCTGTCGACGCGCCCGCTGTACTACGTCGCGACGGGTGATGGCATCGCATTTTCGAGTTCGATTACGCCACTGGCACCGCTTTCTGCTGGACTCTCGGAAGATCGCGTCGCAGAGTTTATGCATTACAAGAGAGTTTTCGGGATTCGAACAGTCTTCGAGGACGTCCGACAGGTGCCACCAGCGTCGATCGTTCAGTTCGACGCACGAACCGGCGAGAAGCTTCGTACCGAAACCTACTGGACACCGACGTACGCCCCCGTCTCGAAACCACTCGAGGAGTACGTCGACGAGTTCGCCGAGCGCTTTGCCGACGCTCTCGAGGATCGGATGCGCGAAGACGGCGATTACGGCGTCTTGCTCAGTGGTGGGAGTGACTCGCGGCTGTTCGTCGCGGCCACCGACGAACCCCTCGTCGGACTCCACATGAACGACTGGCTGAACGAAGAAGCTCGGGTGGCGAAACAGGTCGCAGACACCTCGGGGAACGAATTCCTACTGTTGGAACGTGAGCCCGACCACTATCCGTCGATTCTCGACGACGGAATACAGTATTCGAACCTGAACGGAGCGTATACGCAGGGACACGTTATCGGATTCGACGAGGAGTTGCGTGAGGAAGTCGACGTGATCTTCTCCGGACATCTAGCCGACTCGCTGTATGGGCGAAGCAAAGTGCCACAGTTCGAGTTGAAGATTCCGGGGACGGGCGAGGCGGCCGAAATACCGATTTACAAGGCAGTCGACACGCTCGAGGAGACGATCGATATCCTGTCGGATACGGACGATTATTACTTCGGGCCGACGTACAACGGTACGTTCCGCTCCGGTAACCCAGAGACGGTTCCCACCGACGACTCGCTGCACGACATTCTCTCGAACGCGTGTCACGTCGACGAAGACAACGTCGAGCTCGGAAACGTCGAGTACGACAGCTTCGAGGATTTGGCTCTCTACAACTACGTGTATCCGTTGACCAACGCCTGGTCGGCGTTCCATCACTTCTCGTACGTCCAGACGCATCCATACCGGAATCCGTTTCTCGACCGCCGACTCGTGACGTTGCAGACCCAGATTCCGATCGAATATCGCCTCCGCGGGGAGATCGTGAACAAGGCGATCGCGAAACTCGCTCCCGATCTCGCCGCAATCCCTCGAGCGGGAACCCGAACGCCACTCGACCGAAGCTTCCCGGTTCGATACGTGTGGCGACACTGGAGCGGCGTCAGAAGACTACTGTTCTCGTCCGAACCCGACGATCATCGGACGCAAGGTCCCTGGCCGGACAAGAGTTTTGCTCGAGAGAAATATCTAGCTGTAAACGATCAGATTACTACCCAAAAAGAAAAGACTCAGTCTATCCCAGCCATTTCTTGGAAGGATGTGGATAAATCTAGCGGAGGTACAGACCGAATACTAACATTAATTAACCATCCGGCAATCGAATCGGTTGTTGAGACTGGTTCTGAGACAGATGATCAACCAAAGGTAGAATGAACGAGTTGATAGTTCGAGCTGCAGAAAGAGTACGATCTGGCGGTGTATCTGGGCTATTGGATGGATTTGAGAGCTTCGTCACCAGCGGCGAAGCCAGATACAAACTAATAGGGTTTACGCCGTGGACAGAACAACTCGTAAGGAAGTACACTGCTACCGCTCACAGACTATCCCCCGACCGATACACCGATGCAGACCCTCTCAAGCTACTATGGGTAGATCCAGACTGCATCCAGTACGAAATTTCTGGACGAGCGTCTCATCTTCGACGGTTCGGCCGCGTGTATAGTGGAGACTGGGACCAGAATCTGGAGCTGATATCGGACAATACAATCTACAAGTCGTTCGAGGAACGCTTCAATGGTGGAGCGTCGTGGGACGAGACAGAGTACTATCAGAAGATGTCTGACCGAATTCACCGAGGTCAATCAACTCGTGCTGGAAGTAGCCAGTCAGAGCTTGACCAGTACTTTTCTGAAATGGATGAATTGTATAGACGGATCGGACAAGATGGCTACCGATCTCAGTCCAGTCTGGAAGCTACGAATCCAGAAGAGACACGGCTAAAGAATATGGATGCACCCGTTCCGGCGATGAACGAGGTCGGCGTCTGTATCGGCCGAGAAGGAGCGCTCATCCATAGATATCGTGGCGCGCATCGACTAGCCATAGCCAAAGTTGCTGACATAGATGCAGTACCAATTCAGGTACTGTCACGTCACTCGGCATGGCAGCGCGTGCGTGACGAATACCGGGCTGCAAGGTCAATCGACGGCGTTCGTGACGAGTGTCTACTGTATTCAGATCATCCTGATCTCCAAGATTGCGTTCCAAAAGACACTGCCGGACTCTCTGGTTAGTGGCACCAGTCGATCACCTCTGTTTCATAGGTTACGTCCCACGTCTATAGAAAGGCCTATTCCAGATAGACAATTATCCTGGGGTAGTCAGAGATGCGTCTTGGACAGACATCGGTTATTTACTTCATTTCAAAAGTCGCTGCCTCTGTCATCGGGTTTTTGGCAACGATATATTTTACACGGACGTTGGGAGAAGACATCTATGGGTTCTATGCTATCACTCTCGCGCTCGTTTCCTGGCTCGGGCTCGTAAAGAGCGTGGGGTTCGGACAGGCAATTATCAAGCGAATGAGTGAAGGAGAAGCGCCAAACGAGTATCTTGCCGCAGGATTTATTACCAAAATATCGCTCACACTACCCGTTATAATCGCAATAGTTGTATTTAGTGACCAAGTGAACGCCTATGTTGGACAACCAGTTTCTGAGTTTGTAATCGTATTGCTAGTAGTGTCGATACTTAAGAATATAGTTAGTTCTGCACTCAAGGGGACCCACCGAATCCACGTTTATGCACCACTATTTACGCTGAAAGAGGTTGGTAGGAGCGTCAGTATGGTCGTTCTTGTGGCACTCAGTTGGGGACTTTCCGGTATGCTTGCCGGCCATGCACTCGGGACACTCATAATTGCTATTATCGGACTCTGGATCGTCCGGCCTACAGTCGTAGTTCCGAAACGCCATCATTTTAGTCAGTTATTCGATTTCGCGAAATTTTCCTGGCTCGGAAGTATGCGGAAGAAAACGTTCAGTGAGATGGATATTCTTGTACTCGGTGCGTTTGTTTCTTCTGGATATGTAGGGATTTACTCCGTTGCATATACTCTCGGAAAGTTCTTAGACACTTTTGGAGATGCAATGGAAAGCACACTGTTTCCCGAATTAAGCAAACAATCCTCCTCTGGTGATGTCAACATGGTTCGGGCACTCACAAACGACGCGCTCTCTTATGCGGGCCTGTTCCTAATTCCAGGGGTAGTCGGCGCAGAAATTCTTGGAGAACGTCTAATGTTGCTCTACGGTGAGGGGTTTGGCATCGGCACCCACGT
This sequence comes from Natronobacterium gregoryi SP2, assembly GCF_000230715.2. GTDB lineage: Archaea > Halobacteriota > Halobacteria > Halobacteriales > Natrialbaceae > Natronobacterium > Natronobacterium gregoryi. The sequence goes on along the minus strand of NC_019792.1, from coordinate 2,179,301 downwards.
ACTGACGATTCTACTTCTCGGTATCCTTGCCTACTCTTATAACAAACAGCTGCTTAATACCCTCAACGCGATCGACCGTCCCGACCTCGCATTCCGAGCGAACGCCGTCTTCATTGGGGCCAATCTCGTGCTTAACGTTGCACTCGTCTACAGCATCGGATGGATCGGCGCAGCGATCGCGACAGCAACCTCCGCTGCAATCGGACTGGTCTGTAGCTTCTACTACACCCGACGCCACGTCGGATTCCGAGTCCCAGTCGGCGAAATCTCGAGACAGATCCTCGCCGCCCTGTTCATGGGGATCGTCGTCTACAGCGCTCGAGCCGTCGGCGAAACCCATCCCGTCGCCGCCTACAACGAGGTGTTCGTCGTCTCGCTGGTCGGCCTCGGTGCTGCCGTCTACTTCCTCGTTTTGCTCGCCATCTCGAGGACGTTCCGAACGACCGTCTCGAGGAACCTTCCGGTCGACGTTCCGCTGGCGGGTAGCTGAGAGAACTGCCGGCGTTACGCATCGCCGTTGGTCTCGAGATCGCTGAGAGCCACTTCTCCCGCAAGATATGCCTGACCCTTCTGGCTTATCTGGTAGTAGCCCGCGTCGTCGACTTTCTCGATTAGTCCGTGGTCTTCGAGTTCGCCTAATCGTTGTCGAACGGTCGAGTATCCGATCTCGTGTCCGTGTCGATTCAGGTTCCGGTATAGCGGTTTCGCGGGGAGCTCGAGATCGTGCTCTTCGAGGAACTCGAGGATGAGCCCATCTTTCAACGACATCCACTCTGGCCGAGGACGCATTCGACGGTGTCGTCCCACTGACGAACATTAATTTGGACTGGTCCCCGGATATAATAGCTCATCCCGTATCCAGTATTAGCATAAATACGCTAGTCTATAAGTGCATTGAAGATGTGGTGACGTATACGGAAGCGACAGTGCAAGCACAACGCGTACGCTCCGAAAGGACTCGGCCAAAATCCAGTCCGCGAAACGCTTCCGTCCACCCTGGAAACCATGGCGAACGACGACTCGCGGGAGACCGACACTCCCGTCCGACAGGACGCATCGACGCCGGCGGACACGTCCGCACCGCTCGACGACACCGAGTCGATCCGTGCGGCTCTCGAGACCCTCGAGCGGCTCACGGACGCGATGCTCGAGCGGCTCCACGACCCGTCGGCGGAGATCGGGGGCAAACCTCGTTCTCAGGAGACGCACCGGGAGGCTCGACGTCGCTGTCGAGAGATCAGGGCCGAGACGAGTCAGCTCGGACTGCTGCTGTACGGACCGGAGGCGACGATTCCGTACCGTCCGGGAGACTCGAGCGAGTGGCCCGAGATCGACGAGTGAGACGGACTGCTGTCCCGATGTACCGGTGTGACCGCAGGAGGACTCGCGGACGCGCCGGAATTGAATACAGCAAGCCGTATGAGTCGACGAGGAGTCCCGATTCGGTCACTGGTGAGACGGGATGGATTCACTCGAAGAACCTTCCGGTCGACGTTCCGCTGGCGGGTAACTAACTGCACAGTATCGGAGGGTAAACCAGCTCTAACGGTCGAATCGGCATAGCAACGATAGCGATAGCTCCGGGCCGTTACTCGGGTTCGGCGTTCTCGAGGTCGTCCGCATCGAGTTCCCCCTCGAGATATGCCACTCCGGTTTCCGTCAGTTGATACAGGCCAGTGTCGACGGCGTTCAGCAATCTTGCTTCCGAGAGGGTCCGACAGCGTTTGCTCACGTACTGGCGGTCGTACCCGATGTTCGCCGCGAGAACTCGCGGAGAGACCTGTATCGCGTGCTCGTCGAAGAAAAGCATGATCTCGTAGTCGACAGGAGCCATCCAGGGAACCCGCTCAACCATCTATTTACGATGTCCGATCGGCAAAACGGAAAAATCAGTACTATCCACTGATGATCAAATAACGTACGTAGTCCTCTAAAAACTACGTTCGTAGTAGAATTTATATCAAAGCAGATCATTATCACCTGACACGGACGCTATGCGCGGCTCGCTCGGTAGTGGAGTCGCAAAATCGCGGACCCAGGGACCTAACCACCGAGTCCGCGAGAAGCTTCCGCAACCAGCCTGGAAGCCATGTCGAACGACGATTCGCGGGATGCTAAAACTCCCGTCCGGCGGAACGTACCGACGCCAGACAACTATACCCCTAGACCCCCCGCCGACGTGAATTCGATCCGTGACGCCCTCGAGACCCTCGAGCGACTCACGGACGCGATGCTCGAGCGGCTCCACGACCCGTCGGCGGAGATCGGGGGCAAACCTCGTTCTCAGGAGACGCACCGGGAGGCTCGACGTCGCTGTCGAGAGATCAGGGCCGAGACGAGTCAGCTCGGACTGCTGCTGTACGGACCGGAGGCGACGATTCCGTACCGTCCGGGAGACTCGAGCGAGTGGCCCGAGATCGACGAGTGAGACGGGCTGCTGTCCCGATGTACCGGTGCGACCGCAGGCGGACTCGCGGACGCGCCGGAACTGACAGACAGCAAACCGTATGAGACGGATTGCTGTAACTATTTACCGCCGATCGCCGACCCCGTTCTGGCAATCGGCGGTAATTGAATACAGCAAGCCGTATGAGTCGACGAGGAATCCCGATTCGGTCACTGGTGAGACGGGATGGATTCACTCGAGTGCGCTGCTCACAAAGTATATAGCTCCGGGTCGAAACGTATCGGACATGCAAGCAGTCGTACTGGCCGCGGGCAAGGGAACACGCCTCCGGCCACTCACCGAGGACAAGCCGAAGGTCCTCGTCGAGGTCGACGGGAAACCGCTCATCGAGGACGTCTTCGACAACCTCCTCGAGGTCGGCGCAAGCGAGTTCATCGTCGTCGTCGGCTACCAGAAAGAACAGATCATCGACCGCTACGGCGACGAGTACGAGGGTGTGCCGATCACCTACACCCACCAGCGCGAGCAGCTCGGACTGGCCCACGCGATTCTCCAGGCCGAGCCACACGTCGACGACGACTTCATGTTGATGTTGGGGGACAACGTCTTCCGGTCGAATCTCGGCGACGTCATCAATCGCCAGCAGGAAGACCGCGCCGATGCCGCGTTCCTCGTCGAGGAGGTCCCCTGGGAGGAAGCCAGCCGGTACGGCGTCCTCGACACCAACGAGTACGGCGAGATCGTCGAGGTGATGGAGAAACCCGACGATCCACCCTCCAATCTCGTCATGACCGGCTTCTACACGTTCACGCCGGCGATCTTCCACGCCTGTCATCTCGTGCAACCGAGCGACCGCGGCGAGTACGAGCTCCCCGACGCGATCGACCTGCTGATCCAGTCCGGTCGCACGATCGACGCCATCCGCATGGACGGCTGGCGGATCGATGTCGGCTACCCCGAGGACCGCGACCGGGCCGAACAGCGACTCGAGAACGGCGACGAAATCGAAGCCTCCCAGATCGAAGTCGACGACTGATCGTCCGCTACCGAACGCGGTTTTTCTCGAGCATCGATTCACTGGTAGCGAAATCGCTTCGCTCCGAACCCAAAACGTCTACCTTCTACCACCACACTTCCCCCGTATGAACGTCTCTATCGTCGGCAGCGGCTACGTCGGTACGACCGTCGCCGCCTGCCTCGCCGACCTGGGTCACGACGTCGTCAACGTCGAGATCGACGAAGACATCGTCGAAACGATCAACGCGGGCGAAGCGCCGATCCACGAGTCCGGCCTCGAGCAGCGCATCGCCGACAACGCAGGCACCAGCCTCCGGGCGACCACGGACTACGCCAGTGTCCGTGACACCGAGGTCACCATCCTCTGTCTCCCGACGCCCCAAAGCGAGGACGGCAGCCTGGACCTCGCGCCGATGCGTGCCGGGACGGAGATGCTCGGTGAGGCCCTCGCCGACAAAGGCGGCGACCACCTCGTGGTCGTCAAGAGCACGGTCCTTCCCGGCACCACCGAGGACGTCGTCGCACCGATCCTCGAGGAGACAGCCGGCATGCACCTCGACGAGGGACTCGAGGTCGCGATGAACCCCGAGTTCCTCCGGATGGGCACTGCCGTGGGCGATTTCCTCGAGCCGGACAAGGTCGTCGTCGGCACCCGCACCGACGAGGCGGCCGCCACTCTCCGGGGGCTCTACGCGCCCATTCTCGGGAACGACGGCACTCACCTCGTCGAGACCGACGTCCGCGAGGCCGAACTCATCAAGTACGCGAACAACGCCTTCCTCGCCGCCAAAGTCTCGCTGGTCAACGAACTCGGCAACGTCGCCAAGGAGTACGGCGCGGACGCCTACGAGGTGCTCGCGGCGGTCGGCCTCGACGACCGCATCTCCGAGCGATTCATGCGCTCGGGGCTGGGCTGGGGCGGCTCCTGTTTCCCGAAAGACGTCGCTGCACTTCGAGCGGGCGCACGCGAACAGGGGTACGACCCCGACCTGCTCGACGCCGTCGTCGCGGTCAACGACGAGCAGCCGCGTCGGCTCGTCGCTCTCCTCGCGGACCACGTCGACCTCGAGGGTGCCCGCATCGCGGTTCTCGGCCTCTCGTTCAAGCCGGGCACGGACGACATCCGGAAGTCCCGCGCACTGGACGTTCTCGAGCACCTCGAGAGCCGGGGCGCGACGGTCGTCGCCTACGACCCCGTCGCCATGGACAACGTCCGCGAAAAGTATCCCGACCTCGATCTCGAGTTCGCCGACTCCGCCGAAGCGGCACTCGAGGGGGCAGACGGCGCGGTCGTCGCGACCGACTGGCCGGAGTTCGACGACCTCGCGTTCGACGGGATGCGCCGGGCGGTCCTCGTCGACGGCCGGCGCGTCGACATCGACGAGGACGACCTCGAAGTGTACGAGGGTCTGACCTGGTAACGGCAGTACGCGTCACAAAACTTCACCGCTCGTCGACCCTCGAGAGCGTTCCACGACTCAGTTCTCGAACGTCGTCCTCGACGGCGCCGTGCGTTTTCCGGTCGAGGACTCCCTCACCCGTGACGTCGGCGAGCCGCCGTCCCTCCTCGAGGTGGTCTCGAATGACGTCGCTGAAACTCCGATCTTCCGTCTCCCGTTTCAGCTCCCGGTACACGTCTTCCGAGATGGTGATCTCCCTGCTCACGTGACACGTATTCGTTCTCATCCACAAAAACGTCGGCGAGGGCCCTCGTAATCGACCAGAGACGAATCACTCACTATTCGTTTCCTCGTCGGTCACCTCACCGAACGCCTCGAGTGCACCACGCTGCCGATCGATGTGTCCCCTGTCGGATTCAGCCCGCACTCGAGCGACGACCTCCTCGAGGCCCCCTGTATCCTCGCTCGAGAGCGTTCCGAACGTCGCCTCCCAGTCGGGTTCGGACTCCTCGAGTAGCCGCTCGAGGAGGGCACTGAAACTCTCGTCGTCGCGCTTCCGGGCGCGTAGTCGCTCGTAGACGTCGCCCCGGATACTGACCGTCTTCGTCCCCATACGTGTCCGTTTGCACGTGTGGCCTTATTATAGCAGAGACCATCGATCGGTCCCACGACGGCTTTCAGTAACCTTTTGCAGCCCCACGAGAGAGTGACTGGCGATGGAAAATGACGGAACACTCGCGCACTCGGACCGTGGCGGGGAGGTCATCGCCATGAGCGAGGCCGAGACGACGCGCGAGATTTCGTCCGAAGAGGTGTGTGTCCTCATACCCACCCTAGACGAGGCAGCCACGGTCGGCGACGTGATTGACGGCTTCCACGAACAGGGCTACGGGAACGTCGTCGTCATCGACGGCGGCTCCGAGGACGACACCCAGGAGATCGCCCGCGAGCACGGTGCGACCGTCCTCGTCCAGTCTGGCGACGGGAAGGGCCAGGCCGTTCGCGAGGCCGTCGACTACATCGACGTTCCCTACGTCCTGATGCTCGACGGCGACGGCACCTACGATCCCACGGACGCCGAAACGATGCTCGAGCCGCTCTCGAGGGGCTACGAGCACGTGATCGGCAACCGCTTTGCAGACATGGACGACGACGCGATGCGCGCGCTGAACGGCTTCGGGAACCGGATGATCAACCGCTCGTTTCGCTTTATTCACGGCGCGGACTACGACGACATCCTCTCGGGGTATCGCGCGTTCACGGCCGATTCCTTCGAGCGACTCTCGCTGGACTCGGACGGGTTCACGATCGAGACCGAACTCGCCGTCGAGTGTGTGAAACACGGCATCGACACGACGGTCGTCCCGATCAGTTACAGCGCCCGACCCGAAGAGTCGGAGACGAACCTCCACCCGATCAGGGACGGTGGGACGATCATCCTCGCGCTGTACTCGCTTGCCAAGACCAACAACCCGCTGTTTTACTTCGGGAGTCTTGGCGTCTCGGGCATCGCCGCTGGCGGCGTCGTCGCGGCGTACGTCCTCTGGCAGTGGGTCCAGTACGGTCAGGGCCACGAGATTCTGGCGGTGGTCGCCGCGGCCGGCATCCTGCTCGGCGTCCAGTTGCTGATGTTCGGCGTGCTCTCGGATATGTTCGTCACCCTGCACCGCGAACAGCGTCGTCGCCTCGAGCAGATCACGCGAGAGCGACGCGAGGCGGGCGAGACCGACGACGACCGCTAGAACGGAAGCATCGACCGTACTTGCTGGAAGACGCCGCCGGAGTGTTCCCGGCGGTACTCCTCGAACGGTTCGTGGAGTTCGTTCAGCAGTTCCTGACGGGAGCGAAACTCCGTCGACTCGACTTCTGCGAGCATCTCGCCGAGCGAGACGTCGTTGCCGTGGACGTCGTACGGGATGCGTTCGTTCCCGAGTTCGGCGGCGACGTCGTCTTTCGAGGCTGGAAAAGAGAGATCAGCGTGCTTGAGACGAGCGTCGACGGCAGCGATGCCGAACTCGACGCTCTCGGGTTCGTCGTCGTCTCCGTTCGATGGTGGCCGGACTCCCATAGCTCCCTATTGACAGTCGGGTATAAAAACCGCTACGAAACCCTTGACTTCCTCCCACGGCTGAAGCCGTGGGATTCCTCTGCTGGGATTTCAGGCTATGCTGAATCCACAGAGGCAAGTTTCCCTACAACGTAGGTACTCTGGTTCGTGTGAGCTTCTTTGGGACTTACCCTGACGGGAGAGTATGATACCTCCGACCATTCGTGGTCGTCCCACTCGAAGCACACAGGCTGAGCCATCAGCCCGACCGATTCACTCGTCTCTTTTTCAAGGAACACTCGACTCGCAGCAAGGTCGGCATGTCCCTCGAAACCGCACTCATTGCACCGAGAATAGTCTTCGTTTCGATGAGTATTGTCTCGCTCGTTGCACTTTGGACACTGTTGGGTCGTCCATTCTTCAGACTCTTCACAGACCTCGATACCATACTCCTCGCAGACGCTTTCGAGACGCTGGACGAAGCGTCCGAACGCCCAGAAATTGTGTGTCTTCTCGTTGACCTCGGCAACCCAGTGCGTTTCCAGCACGTCGCCGAGGTCGCCAACGTAGAGTTGGTACACACCATCTTCGTACAGTTGTTCGACGAGGTCTCGAACGAGAGCGTCTTGAGCATGGTTGCGACGCTTCGTCCGCTTATCGTACAAGCGGTCGATGCGCTTGCTCGTCCGACGCTGGTCGTCCAGCAAGGACTGGCAGTGCGCTATCTCTTCCGTAGTCTCACGGAATCGCTCGCACAAGGACCGCCCTTCGTACACGTACTGGTCGCCTGCAGTGGTAGTGCAGGCGACCAGATTGTTCGCACCGATGTCCAGAGCAGCCTCTTCTGAAGCCAGTGGTGAATCCCGCGCAGAATCAGGAACTTCTACGGGTTGAATTGCTCTGAACGTGTCGGTGGTCTCGTCGTACGTGAGTTCGAGGCGGCCTTGCTCGCCAGTCCACTTTGGCTCGCCAGCGACTTCTAAGCGCAACCGCTCGTAGTACCCGTAGTCGTACTCGTCTTTCAGCTTGCTTCCGATTGGAATTTCGAGTCGGGAGCGGTCGCCGAACTCTACCGAGTACATGTCGTTACGGATGAGCGTGGAGAGTTCTCGACCGTCGTCCTCGTTTCCCCAGTAACCTGGGGGCGAGGGTTTCTCGTCGAGGTCTCCGTCCTTCCATTTCTCGTTGAGCGAGAGGAAGGACTTCCACGCCGACTTGTTCTTCCGAATGATTTGTTGAGCGGTTGCGCTGCCGAGAACGTCTTTGTAGCGTTCTCGATAATCAGAAACTTCCCAAACGGATTCGCCGTTGAAGAAGTTCTGGCGTCGCTCGTAGTTGACCTCGTTCCAGAGTGCAGCGGACGCATCTAACACGTCGAGAAGTAGCTCCTCGTCGTTGACGGATAGAGGGCGTACCTCGAACGTGTTAGTGCGCTGCATCACGTGTAGTCGTATGGAGACAGAACACTAAGAAGGTTGGGTATAGTATGGGTATGTATGGGAGATACCCAAAGGGTATACGTCGAAATGGACAACGAGGAACAGTACGAGCAACTCAAGGAATTGAAGAAAAAGCACGGCGTGACGTGGAAAGGAATGTTGCTCCAGGGAGCAAAACGTCTTGAAGAGAATAATTCGCTATAACATGTGAAATCCAGCCTGCTGTTTTCATTGAATACTCGGAAATGCCTATCGCTCAGACCCACGACTAAAGTCATGGGCTTCCGCTAACTAACTGTCACCGTCCCGTCGACACGCATTTGGGGAGCCGCGACCCAACCACGGGTATGACGGAATATACGACGGTTTCGATCCCGAAAGACCTCGCGGACCGCGTCGACGAGACGATCGAGGGGACGAGCTTCCAGAGCACGAGCGACCTCGTCCGGTTCCTGCTGCGCAGCATCGTCATCCAGCACCAGAAGGAAGGCCAGCTCACGGAAGCCGAGTTCGAGGAGATCACCGAACAGCTCCGGGGACTGGGCTACCTCGAGTGAGGGTTCCCGGCTCGAGCGACTAGCTCCGAACGGAGGCGGTTCCCGTGCCCAGCATCCCGGACTTCCCTCTCCTGACGAGGAAACCGAGGGCGAAACCCGGAATCGTGGTGGCATCGTCGACGGCGGTTTCCCGACGCCGTCGCGGGGCTAGCCGTCGTCTGCAGCCCGTTTTTCGCATCTGCCGCTCGAGCCGACAGCCTCACGGTTCGGGACGGTCCCCCCGCCTGAACAGCGTTTCGACGTTGTCGGGGTGGAAATCCTCGGGTCGGACGTCGCCGTCGTGCTCGAGTGCCCGCGCGAGATACGTCACGCTGTTTATCAGCCCGAGGTGGGAGAACGCCTGTGGGAAGTTCCCGAGTAGTTGGCCGTCTTCGGGATCGATCTTCTCGGAGTAGAGTCCGAGCGGGCTGGCACACTCGAGGACGTTCTCGAAGTACTCCTCGGCACGCTCGAGGCGGTTCGAGAGGACGAGTGCGTCGACGAGCCAGAACGAACAGAGGACGAACGCCTCCGCCTCGTCGCGCCGGACGTCGGTGTCGACGAACCGGAGGACGAGCCCGTCGTCTGTCGTCAGCCGATCGATGACGGTGTCGATCGTCGCCTGGACGCGGTCGTCGTCGGCCGGGAGGAACTCGTAGATCGGGAGCAAGAGTGCGGTCGCGTCGATGGCCTCGTCGGTCTCGAAGTGCTGGACGAAGCTGTGTGCCCTTTCGCTGAAGCCACGCTCTTCGATGGCCTCGCGGATCGCCTCGCGGTCGTCGTTCCAGGCCTCGAGCGGTGCCTCGAGGTCGTTTTCGGTCGCCAGCGCGATCCCGCGGTCGAGTGCGACCCAGCACAGTAGTTTCGAGTGCAGGAAGTGACGATGTTCGTCGCGAAACTCCCAGATGCCAGGGTCGGGCTCCTCCCAGTGCTTGCAGGCGTAGTCGACGATGTCGCGGATCGCGTCCCACTCGTCTTCCGAGAGTTCGCGTGACTCGTCGAACTGGACGGTCTCGTAGACGGCCTGGACGATCGTCCCGTAGGCGTCGAGCTGGCGCTGGGGTGCTGCGCCGTTGCCGATTCTGACCGGGCCGATGTCCCGATACCCGGAGAGGTGGGCCAGTTCGCGTTCGGTGATGTCGGCCTCACCGTGGAGGCCGTACAGCGGCTGGATGTCGGCCGGCTCTGTCCGGGCGATGTCGGCGAACCAGTCGAAGTACTGTCGGGCTTCTTTCTGGTGGCCGGTGTCGTGTAACGCCTGCACCGTGAACTTCGCGTCGCGGACCCAGTTGTACCGGTAGTCCCAGGTCCGGTCGGAGCCGATCTCTTCCGGAATCGACGTCGTCGCAGCGGCGGGGATCGCTCCCGTCTCGTGGTGGATCAGGAGCTTCAATACGAGCTGTGAGCGAACGACCATCTCGGTCCAGCGTTCGGGCATCGAATCGACCGCGTCGCAGGTCTCGCACACCCAGTCGCGCCAGTACCGGGTCGTCTCGTCGAGCGTCTCCTCGAGATCGATCGACGCCAGCGGCTCACGACCGCCGTACTGGATGCCCGTCCAACACCTCTCGCCGGCCTCGAGCGAGACGCTGGCCGTAACGGTCGCGTCGGCGTCGGCGACCTCGAGGTCGTCTCCGAGCGCGCCGTCGGCGGACAGGAACAGCGACTCGTCGTCGCCGCGTGCCATCACGCCGTCTTCGACGTGGTCGAACGCCGGCTTCGTCCGGGCGTAGTCGAACCGCGGTGCGAACGCGAGGTCGAGGTCGACGCTCCCGCGATCGCACTCGAGGAGCCGGTAGAACGCCTGCTGGAAGTCTTCGCCGCCCGCGTCACCGTCCCTGATCGGCATGCAGTCGGTGATCGTCGCCTGCCCAGTGGTCGTCTCGAAGGTCGTCTCGAGGACGTTCGTCCGGTCGCGATAGCGGTGGCTCGACTCGTACTCGGCGGCCGGAGAGACGGCGAAGTGGCCGCCACGGTCGACGTCGAGAATCCGAGCGAAGACGCTTTCGTCCTCGAGGTGGGGAAAGCAACACCAGTCGATCGATCCGTCTCTGCTGACGAGGGCACACCGGTCGTCGTTGCCGACGATCCCGTAGTCCCGAAGCGGCGGGTACTTCATCGACTGGGACACTATCGGGCGCTCGAGGCAAGAAGCGTCGGCCGGCAACGTCCGGGTGGGAATCAGCGGGATGGGTCTGCTGGTGCCGGTTTTATACCCCTCGTCGGGGTGGAACTCCGCGTGACGCCAACTCCGAACCAGCTCGGCCGCAGACGACTCCTCCAGACGGCCGCAGCGACCGCGGCCGGCCTCGGGATCGGCGGCTGGAGTGCCACGCTCGACGACGAGACCGACGACGGAACAGGGAACGAGACGGAAGGACTCGCCGGCGACGGCCCGTACGTCGACCTCTACGAGGACAGCATCGACGAGGTCGTCCTCGTCGCCGCCGGTGCCGGCGAGGACACCCCCGGTGGGTTCGGTTCCGGCTTCGTCGTCGACGACGTCGTCGTGACGAACGCCCACGTCGTCCAGGCCACAGCCGAGGTCGAACTCCAGTTCACCGACGAACAGTGGCGGACAGGGACGGTACTTGGAACCGACGTCCACAGCGACCTCGCCGCCGTCGAGGTAGACGGGGAGCTACCCGATCCCGTCGACGGTCTCTCGCTGGCCGACACCGACCCTTCGGTCGGCCAGGAAGTCGTCGCACTCGGGAACCCGCTCGGCCTCGACGCCTCGATCACGCAGGGGATCGTCAGCGGCGTCGACCGCTCGCTGCCAAGCCCCACCGGGTTCTCGATTCCCGCTGCCATCCAGACCGACGCCCCAGTCAACCCCGGCAACAGCGGTGGCCCGCTGGTCGACCTCGAGGGTCGCGTCCTGGGCGTGGTGTTTGCGGGTGCGGGGCAGACGATCGGGTTCGCCATCTCCGCACGACTCGCCGATCGCGTCGTTCCGGCACTCGTCGAGGACGGCGAGTACCAGCACGCCTACCTCGGGGTCGGCCTCGAGCCCGTCGGTCCACAGATCGCCGAGGCGAACGACCTCGCGGAGGCCGGTGGCGTCGTCGTCCGGCAGGTCACGCCGGAGTCACCTGCCGACGGCGTCTTAGAGCCAGCCGACGGCGTGACGGTCGTCGACGGCGCTCCCGTCCCGGTCGGCGGGGACGTGATCGTCGCAATCGACGGCGAGGAGATCCCGAACGAAGACCGACTCTCGTCGTACCTCGCACTCGAGACGTCCCCTGGCGAGACGATCGAGATCGAGGTCGTTCGTGACAGTGATCGAGAGACAGTCGAGTTGGCCCTCGAGGAGCGGCCGGACGTCGACCTCCCCTGATCAGCTGGGTTCGTTCTCGAGGTCGTCCCCCATCTTCTCCTCGGCGTCCTCGAGGTCCTCGATCTCCTCGGCGTCCGCCCGCGGCGCGTTCTGGGTTCCCAGGTCGTCGTCTCCGGCGTCTACCTCGTCGGGATCGCGGCCGATGCGCTCGAGTTCGTCTTCGATTTCGGCGTCCCGTTCGGCCTCGTACTCGTCGACTCGGTCGGTGTCGTCTTCGGCCATACGTGACGGGACGGGCGCGATCGGCTTGGGGAACGGGCCGTCGCCTGCAACGTCGCGGAACGAACGCGATCGCGTCGGATCGCCGAGAAAACACGAAAGACAGATAAAAGGCCCCGCGTTGTGAACATGTATATATGGACGTTCCGTACGACCTCACCTCGTACGTCAGGGTGTTGAAAATGGCGACGACACCGACGACGAACGAGTTCCTTCAAGTGTCGAAGATCGCCGGTGCTGGCATCCTACTCGTCGGGTTCATCGGGTTCGTCATCGGCGCGATCATGCTCGTGCTGACCGGTGGAGCTGGTGGTGGCCTCTGATGGGCATCTACGCCGTCAAGACGACCGCGAGTCAGGAACGCACGGTCGCCGGCATGATCATCAACCGCGAGGAACCTGAGATTCACGCCGCGCTCGCGCCGGACTCGCTGACCTCCTACGTGATGGTCGAATCCGAGGGAAGCGCCGTGCTCGAGCGGGTGCTCGACGACATTCCTCACGCACAGAGTATCGTCCCCGGCGAGTCAGACATCTCGGAAGTCGAACACTTCCTCTCGCCGAAGCCGGACGTCGAGGGGATCGCCGAGGGCGACCTCGTCGAACTCATCGCCGGTCCGTTCAAAGGCGAGAAGGCCCAGGTCCAGCGCATCGACGAAGGCAAAGACCAGGTCACCGTCGAGCTGTACGAAGCGACGGTTCCGATCCCCGTGACGGTGCGTGGCGACCAGATCCGCGTGCTCGATAGCGACGAACGGTAGTTCGTCGGACCACGTGAGCGGACACCCCGTGCCCGCGAACAGACAGTGACAACCGGGCCACCGGACCGTAAGCAGCCCGTCTCGAGACAGTTTTCTGCGAGCGGTACCGAGGCACACTCTCGAACGCACCGAGAGACGCCGACGGAGCGAAACTGGGCGGCAAGATCGGCACCGCCCGCGACCGCGCCGAGTCCGTGCTAAAGCCGTTTTGATCTTCTTCGTCCTGCAACGGACGCCGGTGTCACCTGCTGTAACCAGGGATACCGCGGACGTAACTGGGTCGCCGCAGTCGCTGTCACATCACGTCAGTCGGCTCCGCGACACTGCACGAAGCTCCGCCGACTGGCGTCTCCCAGGAGCACGGCTCTTTCGCACCTCCGTCAACGTCTCAGGCGACTCCTCCTCGCTCACGACGATCACGGCCACGGGCTGCTAGCGACGGTCGTCGAGTCGTTTCTGGGTCCGGCCACACTGATCTCGATGCACCTCACCGGAACGACGAAATCGTCTCCTGGGTGCCGACCGGCGTGATGCGCCACGACGACCGAGAGAGAAACCAGCTCGTCACCGGTCCCGGACACCTGCTCGTCACGGACGCGGAACGGACTTCTGGCACGAGAAACAGACACTCCCGGACGATCCGCCGCTGCGGCTGTTACAGATTTTCGTCCGTCCACACAGCCTCGACCTCGAGGCCCAACATCAGCACGGGACACTCCCCGACCCGGTGGCCGGCGAGTGGCGACATCGCTTCGATCTCGAGAGGTCGGACGCGCCGTTTGCCGTCCACAACGCGGTCGATTGCTTCGATGTCTGTCTCGAGTCGGACTCGAGCGTCGATCTCCCCGATGCCGCGGATCGAGACGTCTCCTTTCGCGTCTTCGGGGGTGCACTCGAGGCCGACGGAACCCGGTTCGACGAGCGAGAGCAGCGGCTAGTACCGTCCCAACCGTCGACTGACGGGTCGAATCGAGCCACACCGCCAGATTCGACCCATCAGTTCAGGCTTGGCCCGCCACTAGTCGTCGGCGACGATGAGCTGACGCTCACCGCGCTTGAGGAGACGACGGTCGTCCCCTTCGTGATCGATCCCGATGCGCCGGTGCCACGCCAGGGGACGATCGGTCGGTGAGCGACACGGATGCCGACCGAGAGAGTCTGTCGCATCCCGGTCGGCATTCACAAACGCATAAATCCGTCCGTTGATTCCACACGAACAGTGATGGATACCTACGACCTGATCACGCGAAACGCCGAGGAGGTCGTCACCGAGGAGGAGGTGCGCAAACTGGCCGGCGATCCCGACGGAAAGCGGGTCTACGTCGGCTACGAGCCCTCCGGCGTCTTGCACCTCGGGCACCTGCTGACGGCGAACAAGCTCATCGACCTCCAGGAAGCCGGCATGGAAGTCGTCGTCTTGCTTGCCGATGTCCACGCGTACCTCAACGGCAAAGGGACCTTCGAGGAGATCCGTGAGACAGCCGAACAGATGAAAGCACAGTTCATCGCCTACGGCCTCGAGGAGGAAAACACCGAGTTCGTCTACGGCTCGGAGTTCCAACTCGACGAGGAGTACACCCTCGATCTCCACCAACTCGAGCTCGCGACGACGCTCAACCGCGCCCAGCGGGCGATGGCCGATATCGCCGGCAGCGAGACCGCGACAGTGAGCCACGTCGTCTACCCGCTGATGCAGACGCTCGACATCGAGTACCTCGACCTCGACCTGGCCGTCGGCGGACTCGACCAACGGAAGGTCCACATGCTCGCCCGCGAAGAACTCCCCGAACTGGACTACGACGTCCGACCCGCGCTACATACTCCGATCGTCGCCGATCTGACCAGCGGCGAGGGGAAGATGTCCTCGAGCGAGGGCGTCACGATCTCGATGGAAGACGCAACCGAGGACCTCGAGGAGAAGGTCAACTCGGCGTTCTGTCCCCCGACGCGGGACCCCGAGGGAGACCTCGAGAATCCCGTGCTCGAACTGTTCGAGTACCACGTCTTCCCGCGGTTCGACGAAATCGTCGTCGAACGGCCGGAACAGTACGGCGGCGACCTCACCTACGGGGAGTACGAATCGCTGGCTGCGGACCTCGAGTCCGGCGAGCTCCATCCGGCAGACGCCAAGGGGACGCTGGCGACGTACCTCGACGAACTGATCGCGCCGGGCCGGGAGAAACTGCGAGAGATTCGGGACTGATCGCGGCTGGACCGAAAACCGTTTGACACTCCCATCAGTTCGATTCTTCAATAGCTCCGCCGGATGGCGGAGAGCTCCTCCATGACGCTCTTGCCAGCACTCGTCGACGTCGGAACGACACTCGAGAGCGCGACCGGGTTCGGCCGCTACCTGCTTGTCTTCGTGCTCGCGATGCTGCCGGCAGTCGAACCGTTCATCGTGATCCCGGTCGCGATCGGGCTGGGTCTCGATCCGATTCTCACGGGTCTCGCCGCGTTTGCCGGCAGTACGGCGGCAGTCGCGTCGATCGTCGTGGCCCACCAGCGCATCGCCGCGTGGTGGCGACGACGGACCGGCTCCGACCCGACCGCCTCGAGTGATCGCTACGATCGCACACGCCGCGTCTGGGAACGATACGGGCTTACCGGGCTCGCGTTTGCGGGCCCGATTCTCGCGGGAATCCACCTGACAGCCCTGCTGGCCGCAGTCGCCGGCTCGAACGGCCGCGTCACTCTCGCGTGGCTTACCGTCGGACTGGCGGCCTGGACGGTCGCGCTCGTCGGCGCGACCGTCGGCGGGTTGTCGCTGCTTGGCGTTGCATAGCCCCTCGATAGCGCTGTAACCAGGTTGAAGTACGAGCGCACCCCTCGAGCGCGTATGAACGAGACGCGACACGCGATCCTCGAGGAACTCGCCGACGGCCCAGCCTCGGGGCCGGAACTCGCCGACTCACTCGAAATCTCGCGGGCGGCGATCTGGAAACACGTCGAGGCGCTCCGCGAGGCCGGGTTCGAAATCGAGAGCGAGCCGACTGGCTACCGCCTCGAAGAGATTGCGGCCTACAGCGGCCCAGCGGTCGAGTTTAGGCTCGAGGCACCGTTCGAAATCGAGTACCACGATGCCGTCGGAAGTACGAACGATCGTGCGCGAGAGCGCGCGACCGCCGGCGACGAGGACGTCGTCGTCCTCGCCGACGAACAGACCGGCGGCCGAGGCCGACTCGAGCGAGCGTGGGCGGCACCGTCGGGTGGCGTCTGGGCCAGCGTCGTCACCCGGCCGTCGATCGCGCCCGCGCAGGCACCGCTGTACACGCTGGCTGCAGCGGTCGCGACCGCTCGAGCGGTCCGCGAGGCCGGCGTCGACGCCGGGATCAAGTGGCCAAACGACGTGATTCTCCCCGGGGTGGGAAACGAGTATCGAAAGCTCGCGGGAATTCTCACCGAGATGGAGGGTGAGACGGATCGAGTCTCGTGGCTCGTCGTCGGGATCGGCGTCAACGCGAACGTAGACGCTGCCGATCTTCCGGAGGGGGCAACGAGTATCCGTGCCGAGGCCGGCGACATCGACCGTCGGCGGTTCGTCCAGCGGCTCTTGGAAGAGTTCGATCGGTATCGGACCGACCTCGAGGCGGTGGTCCCGGTCTGGCGTGAGCTGGCAGCGACGATCGGCCAGCGCGTCAGCGTCGACCGACCAGGCGGTGAGGTCGTCGGCGAGGCGGTCGACGTGACGGAGAGTGGCGCACTCGTCGTCGAGACAGACGACGGGGAGCGAGCCTCGGTGACGGCGGGTGACTGTGAGCACTTGCGGCCCGTGTGACGTAGTGGCGGGCCGAGCCCGCACAGGTGGGTCGAACCCGGCCGTATGGGGCGGTTCGACGCAGCGGTCGACGGCTGGACCGGGACTGGTCAGTGCCTCGAGTCAGATGTCGTCACTCGTCGTGGCCGATCGACTGGACGTGACCGACGGCACTGTTTTTAATTCGGTCGCCGGGCCGTTGGGACCGTCTGCGGGAAGTACCTTGGGGACAAACTCCGAGGCGTCACCGTTTCGACCGCACGTGCAAAACTGGGCGTGCCATCGCAGGCGGATGTAATTCCCTCGGTGCTCCCCGAAACGGGACGGTTGGACGTAACACCCGACCACCCGTTGTGTCGGTGAGGGTCGGTCGCTCCCCCACGGCTCGACAACACTCGTCTCACCACGCCAACGACGCGCGTTTTGAGCGGTGTGGCATTCCTCGCAACGGCGTGCAGTTGCGTCGGAGGACGGCCTGTAACGCACGTCGCAACTGAACTCGTCGACACGGGAGAACCAGTCATACAACTTACTCGATTCACCCGCGGGGACAAGTGGTTCGAGACGCGAAGCGTCTCGCCATCAAGCGAGAGCCAAGCTCTCGCGGACCGTCAGAAGACTGCGTCTTCCGAGATGCGGCTGGTTCCCCTCGAGTGCGAGTTGGAATCTCGAACGCCACGCTCGGCGGAAATCCGATGGCCGGATTCCACGTCCTTCAGGGCGTAGAGGGGGGCAATGCCCTGAGCGATTTCGACGATGATCCCCTGTCAAAGTTCTTCCCCGGTCGGTCGTTCGACATCGCTGGCGGTGGGTCATACTGTTGGACAGAAGTCAATACGAAGTCGGTCGCGGATTCGCGGCTGTCTCCAGCGGTGACGGCCACAACAGAGCGACCGACCGTCACGTCGTTCTGTCCGACAGATTAGTGGCGTCGAAAAGACTGCTGCCTGCAGGTGCGTCGCGAGCTCGTCGATTACTCCTCGTCGAACTCGAGGGCGACGCTGTTGATACAGTAGCGTTTCCCCGTCGGTTCGGGGCCGTCCTCGAAGACGTGGCCGAGGTGGCCGCCACACTCGGCACACAGGATTTCGGTCCGGCGCATTCCGTGGCTGGTGTCGGGTCGCGTCTCGATGCGGTCGTCGTCGACGTCGTAGAAACTGGGCCAGCCACAGCCGGAGTCGAACTTGGTCTCGGAGTCGAACAGTTCGACACCACAGCCGACACAGGCGTAGCTGCCGTCGTCCTTGTGATCGACGTATTCGCCGCTAAAGGGCGTTTCAGTACCGGCTTCGCGGAGAATACGGTACTCCTCGTCGTCGAGTCGCTCTCGCCACTGCTCGTCGGTTTCGGGGAGGTCCTGATCGGTATCGGCTGGCTCGTGATCCATACCCCTCCTATGGAGGGAGCGGACAAGAGTCTGTCCGACACTGTCTAGCTGAGCGTTTGAAGAACGAACAGCTGGTGGCGAGGACTGTCCAATGCAACTTGCCACCCTGCTCAGAGTGTGCTGTTGAAGAGTGATCTAATTAGCTGATATCACGGGTTTCACCGTCCCGTGATGATGTCTGTACTCTCACACTGAGGACACTGCGTCATCCGACCCAGTTTCGGCACTTCGAGCCGCAGCCACTCGTCGTCGCCACCGGGTGCTTCGAACCCGCAATTTCGACACCGCGAGCGATTCGTCGTGACTGATTCGTTGGCCATATGTGAAGCCATGGTATTGATCGGCATATAGGTTGCCCGTCACCTCGTTTCCAGCAACTCCGACCGCGAGCGTGTGACAAGACCGTCACTCCGGGTTGGGCGACTCCAGGTAGCTGTCGAACGAAGCCGACCGGCGTGACGATTGCTCGGAGATCACTGCGTTTGACTCCGTTTCCGGATCGATCTGTCGGTCGTCGTCGAACCACAACATCGAATTCGAATCGCCTGCCAGCGTCTCGAGTCGATCGAAAACGTCGATCGTTCGATCGCCGTCGACACAGGGAGCGACGTGATGGAGGTCCTCACCGTCGAACTCCGCGAGTGCGACCGTCGGTGGTCGCCAGACTTCGTGTGTCTCGTCCGTGATCGTCGATTCGATCCGACGGCGGCGGAAAAACGGTTCGAGCCGCCGTCCGCGACGCCGTGCCCAGTCTTCGAACGACTCGAGGCGTCGTTCGATCCGCTCGAGTTGTGGAATCCGTACGGGCCGCGTCTCGTCCGAGTCCGTCTGCTCGATCTCTTTTCCCCAGATGCAGACGTTTGTCTCGAGTGCTGTCTGCTCTTCGAGCACGGCGATGTGCTCGAGTGCACGTTCCTGGGTTGGACCGGTCGAAACGGGGGTGAACGAACGAATCCACAGCTCGACGCTCGTTGGACTGGATTGGGTGCGGTTCACGGCTGATCTCCGTCAGGGCTGTCAACGACGACCGACAAAAGCGTTGTCCGGTCTATCAAATCCGCTGAACGATCGTTTCCCGCCGCATGCTTTCGGTTTTTCGTTCTGGTCGTCGGCAGATCCGGTTACGGTTGCCGGTTTCGAGCGATCGGTGGCTGCCCTGCCACATCGGCCGTCCGCTTCGAGCAACGCCTGCCGTTAGCTCGAGCCCCAGTTCGTTAAGATGCTCCATCCCGTAGTGGCTAGCGATGGCTACCCGGGACGCACTCGCCGAAGCGGCCCTCGATACACTGCCGATTACCGTCGCCGTGCTCGACGGTAATGGCAATATCCTCCTGACGAATCGTGCGTGGGACGAACTCGACCGTGACGGCAAAACAGACCACGTGGGGGTCAACTACGTCGCGACTGCCAGGATGGCCGAGCAAGACGAGTACGCACGCCGCGCAGCCGACGGCCTCGAGGCCGTCCTCGCGGGCGACCGCGACTCGGTTTCGATGGAGTATCCCTGCCAGACGCCCGCCCAAAAACAGTGGTTCCTGATGCGAGCAAGCCGGTTTACTGTCGATGGGGAGGATCGGGTGGCGGTCCTCCATCTCGAGATCACCGACCGAAAGCTAGCAGAGATCGAGGCCGACGAGGCAGCCCAGCGCCTCAGAGAAGAACAGCAGTCCCTCGAGCACGTCCTCGAGCGGGTCGACGGACTTGTTCGCGATGTTACCGACGCGGCGGTCGGTGCGACGAGTCGCGACGAAATCGAACGCCGTGTCTGTCAGCGGCTCACGGCCACCGACCCCTACGTTCTCGCCTGGGTCGGCCGCGTCGACGTCACGGCACAGCGAATCTCCCCGCGCGAGTGGGCCGGCCGCGACGACGTGCCACTCGAGACTGACGAACTCGTGCTCTCGTCGGACGAAACCCACCCAGCCGTCAGCGCACTCGACGCGGGCGAATCGCAGGTCATCCAGGACGTCGGGACGTTCGAGGACGCCGACCAGTGGTGGCCGACGGGTGCGGGCGAGTGGTTCCAGTCGGTGGCTGCCGTCCCGCTCGAGTACGGCGACGTTACCTACGGCGTGCTCGTGTTGTTCGCCGAGGAGGCTGAAGTCGTCGACGACAGGGAACTGCTCGTCCTCGAGTCGCTTGCTGGGACGGTGTCGACGGCGATGAACGCGATCGAAGCGCGACGGATGCTAACGACGGAGACTGTCGTCGAACTCGAGGTCGCAATCGAGGACTCCTCACTGTTCGTCGGTGCGCTCGCGACCGATCTCGAGGCGTCCGTGACGTACCGTGGACTGACCTACGACCGGGACGGGACGGCACTCGCGTTCTTCTACGTCGACCAGCGGGACGGCGTCGCCGACGTCGCGGCCAGTCTCGATGGAGTTACGGAGGCCACGGTGCTCTCGGAGTACGGAGACGGGGCGTTACTCGAGTTGGCGCTGTCAGACGACGTCGTCACGGCGATTGGCGATCACGGTGGCGTTATTCAGCGACTCGACGCCGCCCCCAACAATCGCGTCGTCGATCTGGCACTCCAGTTACCGAACGGCCAGTCGACCCGATCCATCTACAACGTCTTAGAGGAGCGGTACGATCGGGTCGAGCTGCTCAGCTATCACGAGTCCGACCAGCCGACGCAGACGCCACGGGACGTGCTTGCGAAACTCGACTCGGAACTGACCGATCGGCAGGCGATGGCTCTTCGGAAGGCGTTCTACTCGGAGTACTTCGAGTGGCCTCGTGGCACCTCGGGTGAGGAGCTCGCCGAATCGATGGGTGTCTCCCGGTCGACGTTTCACCAGCATCTCCGGGCCGCCCAGCAGAAACTGCTCGCAGAACTGTTCGCCGTCGACCCTACTAGTGAGGGGTAGTTATTTTATACGCACGTGTTGTACCGTGGATATCACGGTGCCTCGCGGTGCATCCGAGTTAGAAATGAAACGGGAACACGTAGACGAAGGGAAGGAGATCCAGAAGCGCACCGGAAAGACGTTCTATCTCGCGACCAGATTCTTGCCAAAGCGCGTTCGTCACGCCACGCACGTCCTCTATGCGTTTTTCCGGATCGCCGACGAGGTCGTCGACGACGCAGACGGCGTCTCTCCACCAGACCAGCGAGCCGAACTCGAGTCGTTGCGCGCCCAGGCACTCGGCGAAGCCGAGCCGGAAGACCCGGTTCTCGAGGCGTTCCAGGAGCTCAAAACACAGTACGGCATCGACGACGAGGAAGTCGACGAGTTCGTCGACGCGATGGCGACCGACATCACGAAGAGCCACTACGAAACATACGCCGACCTCGAGTCGTACATGCGCGGGTCGGCCGCGGCCGTCGGTGTGATGATGACCGCGATCATGGAACCCGAGATGGAAGAGGCGGCGCTTCCCCACGCCGTCAAACTCGGCGAGGCGTTTCAATTGACGAACTTCCTTCGTGATGTCCGTGAAGACATCCTCGGCCGCGACCGGATCTACCTTCCACAGGAGACGCTTCGCGAGTACGGCGTCCCGAACGAGGACATCGAGACCCTCGAGTACACCGACTCGTTTGCACGGGCGATGGCTCACGAACTCGAGCGGGCCGAAGAACTCTACCGGGACGGCGTCGCAGGCATCCGATATCTCCCCGAAGATTGCCAGCTTCCCGTCCTCCTGGCGGCGGTGCTGTACGCCGAACACCACGCGCTCATCCGCGAGCAGGAGTACGACGTCCTCTCTTCCGAGCCGTCGCTGTCGACGACCCGGAAACTGTGGTGTGTCGCAAAGACCCGCTGGCACTGGCACTGGAACCGCGACCCCGAGGCAGTGTTCCAGCGCGTCTCGGCGGTCCCGACCGCCGAACCCGGGACCGAGCCGGACCTTCACAGTCACGAGCCGGGCGACAGCGTACCGACGCAGTAGTCGGGACTCGTCGGCTGTTGTGTGCCGTCCGGAAACCCGGCCGCTACTCGAGAGCGACTGGCAGTAATGACGACGGAACGTTCTGCCGGACGCCGTCGACGACCGCCCCGCCATCGTCGACCTCGAGCGGCGGGACGGTCGCGACTCGTGTGGCCGTCATTCGCTCGAGTTCCGCGGGGTTCGTCCGCTCGGCCAGCGTCTCCCCTTCGTACTCGTTGAGAACGATCCCGGCGACGGACAGCCCCCGGTTCTCGAGTGCAGCCACGGTTAGCGCGGTGTGGTTCAGCGTTCCGAGCCCGGAACGGGCGACGACGATGGCGGGAAAGCCGAGGTCGGCAGCGAGGTCGAGCACTTCGTAGCCGTCGGCGAGTGGGACTCGAACGCCGCCGATTCCTTCGACGATCGTGACCGTCTCGTCAGCGGCCAGCGAGCGACAGCCAGCCACGATGTCGTCGTAGGAGAGCGATTCATCTGTGACCGACGCCGCGACGCGGGGTGCAAGCGGTGGTTCCAGTCGCCGGAGACACGTCGACGCAGTTGGCTCGTCACAGACGTCGGCAACCGTCCCTGCGTCGTCGTCTTCGGGTGCACCGGTCTGTGCCGGTTTGATAGCGTGAGCAGCGACCCCTTCGCTTCGGAGCCAGCCGGTCAGGCCGGCGGTGACGACGGTCTTGCCGACGCCGGTTCCGGTTCCAGCGACGAAGACGCCGGTCCCGGGATCGACGGGATCGGTCATCACGGCAACACCCCCACGGCCCGGCCGGCCTCCTCGAACGCCTCGAGGCAGGCGTCGACGTCGTCTCGATCGTGTGTCGCCATCGGCGCGACGCGAATCCTGCTTTCTCCCTCCGGGACGGTCGGCGGACGGATCGGCGGGGCGACGACCCCGTGGTCGCGGACGCGACCGGCGAGTTCGACCGCCAGTTCGCGGTCGCCGACCAGGACCGGAAGCACGTGAGACTCCCCGAGGACCACGTATCCGGCCGTCTCGAGACCCTCGCGGAGCCGCTCGACCGTCTCCCAGAGCCGGTCGGCTCGGTCTTCCTCTCGGGCGATCCGTAGCGCCTCTCGGGCCGCGCCGACGGCCGGCGGTGCGAGCCCGGTCGAGTAGACGAACGAGCGGGCGTCGTTGAGGAGATGCTCTACGAGCGGCTCGCTTCCCGCGACGTAGCCGCCCTGGCTGGCCAGTGCCTTCGAGAGCGTCCCCATCTGGACGTCGACGCGGTCGCTCAGCCCTTCCCGCTGGACGACGCCACCGCCGTCGTCGAACAGCCCCGTGGCGTGGGCCTCGTCGACCATGAGCCACGCACCGTACGTTTCGGCGATCTCACAGAGCGCCTCGAGCGGTGCGACGTCGCCGTCCATGCTGAACACGGAATCGGTCACGATGAGCCACTGTTCGTCGGGGGCTGCCTCGGTAGCAGCCGAGTCGCATTTCGCGGCGAGGTCGTCGGGGTCACAGTGATCGTAGACGACCGTCTCCGCATCCGCGAGCCGGCAGCCGTCGATGATGCTGGCGTGGTTGAGCGCGTCCGAAAAGAGGCGATCGGGCTCGAGTGCTGCGATCGTCCCGACGTTGGCGGCGTAGCCCGAAGAGAAAACGAGCGCCCGTTCCGTCCGCTTGCACGCTGCAAGATCACGTTCCAGCGCACGGTGCAGGCTGGTATCTCCAGTGACGAGTCTGCTCGCTCCAGCGCCGGTACCGACGCCGTGGATCGCTCGCTCCGCGGCACGCTGTACGCGTCGGTCCCGTGCCAGCCCGAGGTAGTTGTTGGACGCGAAGACGAGTGCCGGCTCGTCGAAGTCGACGGCCCCGCCGCGACCGCGAGGGTCCGGCGCGAACCGCGTCCGCGACGCGACCCGTTCGGCCGGCTCGAGGTCGCGTCGCAATCCGTTCCGGTCGCGGGCCTCGAGTCGGCGTCGGAGATCGAATCCGTACTCGGTCATGGTCTCTCGGAGTCAAAACCGCGGCATCAGTTCTGCGGGGCCGTAGACGCCGTCGTCGCCGACGCGGTGGCGCATTACGCCCGCTTTCATGTAGCCCAGCGCGGGACCGTTCACGTTGGCCGCCATGCTCGTGTCGTCGTCGAGTTGGAACGTGTTGGTCGCCGTCTCACCGTCGAACGTCGTCCCGGTCACGCTGACGGTCGTCGTGGTCGGTTTCTCGTCCGAGCGGACGTCGAGAATGCCGCCGACGGAGACATCGTCGGCGTCACAGATTCCCGCCCGTTCCAGCAGAACGTCGTCGGCGTGTTCCATGTCGTGAAACTCCAGGACGCCGTCGTGTTCCTCGACGAGCTCCTCGATTTCGTCTTTGCTGAGCGACCGGGCAGTTTCGACGTCGTAGCCGTCGAGGTGAGCGATGTCCTCGCGGACGGTCCCGCGGTTGTCCTCGTAGCCGGACTTGAGACCGACACCCCACCAGATGTCGACCTCCTGTACCTCGACGAACGACTGAGCGGCAAGCGCCGCTGCGCCCGTCAGCAACCCCGGCGTCGCACCGGCACCACAGACGAACGTGATCCCGGCGTCCTCGAAGGTCTCCGCGCGCTCGTCGAGCATGTCGATGACCCGCGAGCGCTTGAGCACGTCCACGAGCACGCCGGCGTAGCCAGCGTCGACGAACCGATCGGCGATGCGGGGGATGAAATCGTGCTCGAGGTTCGGCAACGCGATAAGGACGGCGTCGATCGGCTCCGACTCCGCGATCACGTCGTCGATCGGCGTATCGGTCGGCTCCCCCTGCTCGGAGGCGACGACGCCCGCTCCGTCACCGGTCTGTTTGACGCCGCCTCCCGTCCCGCTTGCCTCGACGCCGCCGTCGGTCGTCGCGTCCGGTCCCGCAGTGTCGCCGCGGCCGTCGCCCGCGACGTTCCCCTCCGTTGCCGCGAGCAGTTCGTCGACGTCGAGTCCGTTGTGATCGACGGCGATTCCGTTCCGGTCACAGGCCGCGACCGGGACGAGCCCGTCCGCGTGCTGGCTAACCTCGAGCGTTCGTCGGCCGATACCACCGGTTCCCAGTACCGCAAAGGTGATCTCCGTCATGCTGTCTCAGTCGGTTTGGTCGGTTGCTGCGTTCGGTTCCGCGGCTGCGTCGATGTCGGCTCCGTCACGGTCGCGAACGGGTTCGTCGGCCCGCGTACGTACCGCATCGGGATCGAACTCGTTTGCGTCCATGTTCGGGCGCATGCCGGCGCGTTCGATGATCTCGAGGTCCTCGTCCGGCGACTGGCCGCCCGTCGTGAGGTAGTCGCCGGTGAGGAGGCCGTCGGCACCGGCTTCCAGCGGCAGGTGTTGTTCGTCGGGCTCGAGGTTCGCCTCTCGCCCGCCAGTCAGGCGAACTCTCGCGGTCGGGTGAAGCAGTCGATAGACCGCGACCGTCTCGACGATCTCTGCCGTCGATATATCCGCCGAGCCGCCAAGTCGCTCGGCAAGCGGCGTTCCCGGAACGGGGTTGAGCACGTTCACGGGAAGCGACGAAATCCCAATCTCCTGTAACGCGATGGCCGCTTCGACGCGGTCGGTCGGCGTCTCACCCATTCCGAGGATGACGCCCGCACAGAGGTCCATGCCTGCGTTCTTGGCGATTTCGAGCGTCTTCACTCGGTCCTCGAAGCTGTGGGTGTCGACGATCTCCGGGAAAAATCGCGGCGAGGTTTCGACGTTGTGATTGTAGTGATCGATTCCCTCCTCGGCGAGGGTTTCGGCTTCGTCTTCGGTCAGAATGCCAAGCGACGCGTCGATCTCGACGTCGGTTTCGTCCCGTACCAGGCGAATCGCCCGGATGACGTCTCGCCACTCCTCGGGACGGTGCTGCTTGGAGACGCCTTTCTCTGCGACGACGATGCCGAACCGCTGGGCACCGTCCCGTTCGGCGCGTTTTGCGGCCTCGAGAATCTCCTCGGGCTCGAGGAAGTCGTGGGTGTCGATACCCGTATCGAAGTGGACGGACTGGGCACAGAACCCACAGTCCTCGGCGCAGTTGCCGGCTTTCGCGTTGACGATCGAACAGGCATCGACCGTCCCGTCGCCGAACTGTTCCCGGACGTAGTCCGCCGCCGCGGCGAGTTCGTCGACCGGCTGGGCGATCAGCGCCAGTCCGTCGGTTCGATCGAGCGACTCGCCGTCGAGCACGCGCGTCACCGCCTCGTCGATCACTCGGTTCGCTGTCTCGTAAACCACGATATTCACATCAGTTTACGGCGTGTTAATTGTTACGTGCTAGACGGTCGTGTTGCGAAGAAAAGACGACGTCAGCGGACGGCCGGCGGACGATGCCGTCAGTTTCGCGGTCCGCTCGAGGGGTCCGGATCGAACCGGGGAAGCGCCGTCAGCACCATCTCACGGTCGTATCGGTCGGTGCTGAACAGGCCGAGACAGAACAACCCAGCGACACCCGCGGCGAGCCAGTTCCCGTACAGGAGGTTGATCGACCCCCACAGCAACACGAAACTCACCAGGTCGTCCAGCATGAACTCACACACCCGGACCCGCTCTAGCAGTCCAGATCGCTCGAACGCGAGATCGACGAGCGCAACGGCGACGGTCCCCGACAGCACCCAGCCGGCGTAGTTCGA
Organism: Natronobacterium gregoryi SP2; assembly: GCF_000230715.2. Taxonomy (GTDB): domain Archaea; phylum Halobacteriota; class Halobacteria; order Halobacteriales; family Natrialbaceae; genus Natronobacterium; species Natronobacterium gregoryi. Next base: position 2,152,515 of record NC_019792.1, on the reverse strand, counting down.
GAGGGGGACCCCGTAGAACCCGCCGGACTCGAAGGCCCAGAAACCGATGGCGACGGCCGCCGGGTCGAGAACGACGTCGATGGCGACGACGGCCGCAATCGCGACTGGGACCCTCACCAGGAGTCGGTCGCTCCAGTCACCAAGCACCAGCAGCGTCAGCAGGTAGGCGTTCAGCACCAGTGGGATGAAAAACAGCGGAAGCGCGATCGGCACCTCCCCCAGCAGCATCGGCCCGAGCTGGATCGTGTACTCGAAGGCACCGTAGGGCCAGTCCGTCCGGACGCCGACCACCTCGATCGCGTAGGTGTATGCCGTCAGAACGCCGAGACAGCCCAGCGCCCACCAGCCGATCCGCGGGAGGACCCCGACGAGTAGCGGCGAACGCATGACCGCCGTTCCAAACAGGATAAACAGGGGGTTGTACGCGAGTGGCTCCGGGAGCCACCCCTCCGCGCTCGCGACCAGTGTCACCGCGCCGACGACCGGGAAGACGACGGCGATCGTGAACCGATTCTGCCGAATGAGCGCCTCGAGACGACGCTGGACGGCTCCGCGTCGTCCGCTCGTCTCTCGTCTGTCGTGATTCGTCGCGTTCGTGTTATCCATGGACGACCCTCCAGAGCCCACCGACCGTCAGCAGCGTACCGACGGCGGTGTTGATGGCCGGGAACCACCAGTAGGCCCGATCGACGGCGACGTTCGAGACGACGATTCCTGCGATCAGTCCGGGGTAGACCAGCATGACGGCCCCGAGCCGATAGTCGATCGCGCCGAACGCGACGGCGCTCGCCAGCCAGCACGCGCCACAGTAGGCGTAGGTTCGGTGCTCGCCGAGTGCCGTCGCTGTCGTTCGGGTCCCGGTCGCACGGTCAGGTTCGATGTCGGGGATGGCCGAAAAGGTGTGCATTCCCATCGCCCACAGCCAGCCGCCCAGAATTGCGAGAACAGGGGGCTGGGTCCCGGCGACGGCCGCGTAGGCCGCCACGCCGGGTGCCACGTAGAGCCCGTTCGAGACCGAATCCAGCAGCGGCGTCGTCTTGAATCGAAACGGGGGCGCGCTGTAGGCCGCCCCCAGAAAGAGGAACGCGACGATCCACGGCCAGGCTGCCGTCGGAACGACGGACACGAACAGCAAGGGGAACACGCCACAGACCACGACGGCAATCGGCACGTATCGTTGGCCACCGTACCGCACCTCACGGTCGTCTTTCTTCGGGTTCTCGGCGTCGATCTCGCGGTCGTAGATGTCGTTGACGCCGTAGAGGAAGACGTTCGCCGGGACCAGAAAGTAGCCAAAGAGGACGACAGCCGCAGGTGCAAACAGGTCGGCAGTGGTCCCGGCCGCGTAGGCGACGCCGACCAGTACCGGTCCCGCCAGGTAGAGCCAGAACCGCGGCCGCGACAGCACCAGCAAGTATCGGAAGTGAGCGACGAGTCGATCGTCGCGTCCCGAGGCAGTCGTTTCCGTCATCGTTCTCACAGTCGAGCAGTCTGAGTCGTCATCGGCCGTAGTCCTCGAGCACCTTCTCGGCCGTCACTTCGCCGCTGATAAGACACATCGGAACGCCGATGCCGGGCGTCGTATCGCCGCCGACGAAGTAGAGTCCGTCGACCTCCTTCGAGCGGTGTGGCGGGCGGAACAGTGCCGTCTGTCGAAGCGTGTGAGCGAGGCCAAGCGCCGTCCCCTGGTTGCTGTTGTACCGGTCGGCGAAGTCCTCGATGCAGAACCGCTCCTCGAGGACGATCCGGTCACGGAGGTCGGTTCCAGTGTTCTCCGCGAGGTCGTCGAGCACGTCGTCGCGATACCGGTCGCGGATCTCGGGCGTGTCCTCGAGTCCCGGCGCGATCGGGACCAGCACGAACAGGTTGCTGTGATCCTCGGGAGCGACGGCGTCGTCGGTCTCCGAGGGGACACAGACGTAGTAGGCAGGGTCGTCGGGCCACTGTGGGTCCTCGAAGATCTGATCGAAGTGGTGGTCCCAGTCGGTCGGGAGGACGAGCGTGTGGTGGGCGAGCTCGTCGACGTCGCCCTCGACGCCGAGATACAGCAAGAATGCGGAGGGGGCGTACGTCCGTGACTCCCAGTAGTCGGCGTCGTAGCCACGTTGATCGGGCGCGAGCAACTCCTGTTCGGCGTGGGCGTAATCGGTGTTCGAGACGACCAGATCTGGCTTGAGCGGCCCCTCGGGCGTCTCGACGAGGAACGCTCCTTCACGTCCCTTGATCGCCGTCGCCGGTCGGTTGGTGTCGTACTCGACGCCCAGCTCCCGGCCGAGGTCGGCGATGCCGTCGACGACGCTTTTCATTCCGCCTTCGGGATACCAGACGCCGAGGTTGAAGTCGACGTGGCTCATCAGATTGTACAGCGCCGGCGTGTTCTTCGGTGAGCCCCCCAGAAACACCAGCGTGTACTGCATTATCTGCTGGAGTTTCGGGTGATCGAAGTAGTTCTCGACGTGGCCCTGCATCGATCCCAGCAGCGAGAGCCCCCGCGCCTGTCGGGCGACGTCCAGGTCCAGATAGTCCCGGAGTCGCTCCCGGTCCTCGTAGACGAAGTGTTTCATCCCAATCTCGTAGTTCTCCCGTGACTTCTCGAGATAGCGCTCGAGCGTCTCGCCCGCGCCCTGCTCGTACTCCTCGAAGACATCTTTCGTGCGTTCGAGATCAGGAGTCACGTCGACCCTGTCTTCGTCTTTGAAGAAGATCCGGTAGTGTGGGTCCAGGTGGGTGAGCCCGTAGTACTCTGACGGCTCTCGATCGAAATCCGCGAAGAACCGCTCGAAGACGTCGGGCATCAGGTACCACGACGGCCCCATGTCGAACTCGAAGCCGTCCGTCTCGAGGCGACTCGCACGACCTCCCAGTTGCTCGTTTTTCTCGATAACTCGCACGTCGGCACCCGCGTCGGCGAGATAACAGGCCGTCGAGAGTCCCCCGATACCACCGCCGACGACGACGATGGAATCACCAGCAAGCGATTGCATACCTCAACTGAACGTTGCAGCCGTGAAAAACGTACTTACTAACGTATTTATCTCGGACTGTGACGACCCGTAGGGTTCCTGTATATTCCGACCGTATCGAATGGTATGGACGGAACAGTCGTCGTCACTGGTGGAACGCGAGGTATCGGACGCGCCGTCGCGGGCGCGTTCGCCACGAACGGAGCAACCGTCGTCGTCGGCGCTCGAGACGGCGACGAGGTCGACGAAGCCGTCGAAGCGCTCGAGTCAGACGACGCGACCGTCACCGGTCTCCGGACCGACGTCCGCGACGAGTTCGACGTCGAACGACTGGTCGAGACCGCCTCGCGAATCGGCGACTCGAGCGGGATCGACGTCGTCGTCGCCGCGGCAGGCGTTTATCACGGCGAGTCGGGTGAGACGCCGACCGACGAGGAGTCGTACACGGCGTTCGACGATCACTGGCGGACCAACGGCCGAGGCGTCTTCGCGACGATTCGGGAGGCACTGCCACACCTCGAGGAGGGCGCACGCGTGCTCGTCCCCACGGGTGCCGTCGCCCGCGACGCACAGCCAGGTTATGGCTCGTACGCAGTCTCGAAGGCGACCGCCGAGGCCGTGGTCCGCGGGTTCGCTGCCGACACCGAGTACGTCGTCGGCTGTCTCGATCCAGGACGGGTCGAAACCGAGTTGTCGGGTGCGGGTGGACGGAAACCCGAGCACGTCGCCGAGATGTTCGTCTGGGCAGCTACCGACGCCGGCACAGACGAACTGGACGGGAACGTCCTCGGACTGAAAGAGTGGAAGCAAGCGACGCGATGAATCGTCACTCCCCCTCTCGGCACTCCTCGTCCTCGAGACCGAGCGCGTCGCCGAGAGCCAGACTCACGTCCGGCCGGGACCGCGCGTAGGCGTAGGAGGCGACGAGCAGGACGGCTCCCAGCACGAGAAACGACAGCGTCCGCGAGACGGTGTCCAGATCGCGGGTGTCGACGAGAAAGACCTTCGCGGTCGCGAGACCGAACACGCCGATCGCCAGCGCTCGGAGCCCGCGTCGGTCGAGCGTGAAACCGAGTGTGAGCAACACGAGTCCGAACAGGACCCAGGCGACAGAGACGCCGAGACCGGACAACTCGAGTGCAAGCACGAGCACGGCCAGTCCGGTCGCCACGGTCGCGTAGCTTCCCTCGAGCGGCGGCAGGTATCGGCTTTCTGCGACAGAAAGCGTCGCTCGGTCGGTAGCGAACCACCACGCCAGCCCGTAGAGGACCGCGGTCGTGAGGGCGAACGCGACCGGTCGGCCGGTCAGCGTCGCCACCGGTTCGGCAGCGTCGAACGCCGGCAACTCGTCCGTGTCGACGGCGAGTAGTTTGAGGACCGTCGCCCCGGCGACGGCGTGACTCCCGTACCGGAAGCCGGGCTCTTCGAGGTGGGTCGCTGCGAGGACGCCGGCACAGACGACCGCGAGCGCACCGACCGTCCCCGCGAACGTGTCGGCGACGACCACGACGCCGAGCGCGAGGAAGACGACGGAGCCTGCCGCGGCAGTGCCGTCGGTCCGGACCGGTCGACGGTCGGTGACAGCGTAGGCTCCCGCGAGGATGGCTGCGACGGCGATTGCCCCGAGCCCGACTGCGTCGGGAGCCACGTCGTCGACGGCGTTCTCGAGCAACAGCGTCCCGAACGCGGCGTTGACCAACGGGAGTGCGATCACCTGAGCGCGGTAGCGTCGGTTCTCGAATCGTGCCGACTCCACGTCACGCAGGACGTATCCCCCGGCGAGATAGACCAGGAGCGTCAGGATCGCCGCGGTCGCGATGGCAGCCGCCGACGGCTCGAGATCGAGCAGCCACAGCAGGAAGACGCCGTAGGTGGCGAACGTACTCGAGAGGACGAGCCGGCTCCATGGCTCGACCGTGGCAACGGCGACCACTCCGCCGGCGAGCAACAGGAGGTACGCGGGCGTCACGACCAGCGTCGCGGCCTCGAGGCTCAGGGCTGCGGTGACGTAGCCAAGCAGGAACGCTTCGCCGACGACCAGTGGTGCGCCATCCCGGATCGAGACCAGTGCCGTCGTGCCGACCAGCAGTGTCAGCGCCGCGAGGACGGCCCACAGCGGCGTCCCGATCGCCTCGCGGTAGCCTTCGAAGCCGTAGGCTGCGTAGACGCTGAGGTAGGCGACGGCCATCCCCGCGCCGGCGGCGATGCGCCCCCAGCGGACGTACTCCTGTCGCGTCGCGGCGTAGCGGCCGGCACCGAACAACGCCAGGCCGCCGAGTGTCCCGACGGCGACACGCCCGAGCGGGCCGAGCAGCCCGATTTCGATCGCCAACTGAACGAAAAACGCGACGCCGATCACGAGCGCGGCCGCGCCCGCGAGGCCGAGCCAGCGAACGCCGACCGCGAACTCCCAGTCACGACTGTCGGCGGGCGTTTTGTCCGGTAGCTCGGCGTCGTCGATGGTGGACGTGCCAGAATCGGTCTCGCACTCGGCGCTCGATACGTCTTCCGCGGGCGAATCAGCCGTCGCTTCGGCTACCGTCGATCGATCCCCGGATCGATCCTCGTTCGCATCGAGTCGATCCTCGAGGGACTCGAGTCGACGATGGAGGGCGTCGACGTCGTCACGGAGACGGTGGACCTCCTGGCGCAGGTCCTCGTCGTCGTTCATATGCAGCTACACGTCACACGGCCGACGTATAAATCAGGGGGAGCGTGTTCCATCGTTGGTGAGGCCACCAGAAAATATTTGCGCTCGTTGTCACGAAACGAGGTATGCCTGGTCCACTCTTTCTGGAAGGTAACGCAGTGACGCTCCGCCCGATCGAACGGGAGGACCTCGAGTTCCTCCATCGCGTAATGAACGATCCGGCAGTGTGGCGTCCCGCACTCGATATCGATCCGATGAACTACGAACAGGGGGAGGAATTCTTCGAGACCGTCCTCTCGAGTTCCGACGGCGTTCACTGCCTGGCCTGTACCGACGAAGAGCCGCTGGGCGTCCTTAGCCTCACGGGATCGCAGTACGGTCCCGACGAAACGTCCCGGTCGCGGGCCGCAGAGATCGCCTACTGGTTCGCACCCGAACACCACGGCCAGGGGTACGGCTCCGACGCGACTGCACGGCTGATACAGTACGCGTTCGAGGACCGGAACCTGCGGCGACTCGAGGCTCGCGTCGGGAGTTTCAACGACGCTTCGATCGGGCTGCTGGAGTCGCTCGGGTTCGAACACGAGGGGACGCTGCGAGAGGCGGCGTGGTATCGCGGCGAGTACCACGACATGTGCTGGTACGGGTTGCTACGAGACGAGTGGCAATCTGGGCAGGAGTAGCGTTCGCTCTCGAAAGCGCCAGTGCTACTGTGGCGAAAAAGAGCTGTACTACCGCGGACACGATCGCAAATGAAGTTCAGTCGATATGGCCTTCGCGGCGGAGCTGGTCGGCGTCCTGACTGGTGTAGCGCCACTCGATGGTAGCCTTCTCGTCCTGCCAGTCCCAGGGTTCGGCGACGACGATGTCGTCTTGCTCGATCCAGGTTCGGTATTTCATCCGGCCGGGAATACGGCCGAGACGTTCCTCGCCGTCCTCGCATCGGAGCTGGACGTGGTTCCCACCGAGGTGTTCGGTTACGACGGCGAATACTTCATCGCTGTTGGGCATACGGAGGTTCCGTCGCCCGGAGTTTTCTGTCACAGCCTACCTACGAACGGTAGACGTTTAAATGGTTGGAGAGAGCTGGTAACACGGACCAGCGGTCACAGTTCTCGATCCGAATCCGGGTTCTCGAGTTCCCACAGCAGCTCCGGTAGGAACGCCTCGAGGTTGTCGATCACTGTGCGGTCGCTGACGTTCAGCCCGTCACAGTGGTCGTGGGCCGAGTCGCGAATGTCGACGTGGAGGTTGCCGTCCTCGCGCCAGACGGCAAGCGGGAAGACCGAACACCGCGTCGGTTTCCAGTCGTCCGCCAGGTGCAGCGAACAGAGGCCGTCTTCCCGCAGGAAGGCACAGGCACAGCCGTCGTCGCCGACGTGGTCCTCGCGGTCTTTCTCCTCGCGGGTGACGAACTTCTCGCCGCGGAAGTCGGTCGTGTTCTCGGCGAGGTTGGCCCGCTGGGCGAGCTCGAGGAGGTCCCGATCGTAGAGGAGAACGCCGTGGTGACAACACCAGGTGCAGTCGTCGACGCACTCGAAGGTGAGGTCGGGATCGAACTCGACGACGACTTCCCGACCGGGATAAACCTCGACGCGCGGGGGAGCCTCGGTACTCACGTCAGCCGGGAGGGGGCGCGGGCGGAAGTGTTTTTCTTCCTGCGATGGCGGGGGACGGTCGTGTGCCGTAGCCGACCGAAACGTATGCCCAGGACTCGGGTCCACAGGAAACCGCCGATCTCCCAGACCGTCACCAAAAACATAATATCTTTAATAATTTAATAATACTTATGTTTGTATGCTCGTATCCACCGTACATGGTGAACGGAGTAACCGATCCCGACGGTCACGGTGGTCGCTCGAGTAGCGCGTTGTTCGACGTACTCTCCAACCCGCAGCGACGGACTGTACTGTTTCATCTTCGCCAGCAAAGGGCTGCAACGCTCGCGGAACTCGTCGACGTCATCGCAGAACTCGACGGCTCCGACGGACTCGATCCCGAACACGTACGGACGGCGTTGCTGCACGTCCACGTTCCCAAACTGGTCGACAACTGTCTCGTTACGTACGATCCAGAAGCGGAGATCGTCGAATCGGATGGTATTCACGACGACATCGGCGAGTGGCTCGACCTCGCAGTTCGCCACCAGATCCGGTTCGACCGCGCGCTCGAAGGCCGTAAAGAGACCGACCGACATCCAGACGTTCGAGTGTTGCTCGTCGACGACGAGCCTGGACTCGCCGAAACCGTCGGGACCTACGTCGAGCGCGAAAACGACGACGTGACAGTCACCACTGCAACGAGCACCGCCGAGGCAGTAACCACACTCGAGGGAGAGTCGTTCGACTGTATCGTCAGCGACTACCAGATGCCAGGTATCAGCGGCCTCGACTTCCTGAAAGTCGTCCGCGAGGAAGACGCGTCCATTCCGTTTATCGTCTTCACCGCCAGAGGGAGCGAGACGATCGCTAGCCGAGCCATCGCGACCGGCGTGACCGACTACGTCCAGAAGGGACCGGAGACGGGCCAGTTCGACGAACTGGTCGATCGGATTCGCACGGCCGTCGACCGATAGCTGAACGCGTCCCACACCACGTCGCCAGAAACGTCTCGTCGAACGACGCCGACCCAATCAGTGCGAACGTCGAACGAGCGTCCCGCAGGAAACGCAACTGGCCTACGGTGAACGGACGTCTCTACTCGTCCTGTCGAGGGAGGCCACCGTTCGAGCCGTTTCACGAACCGAACGAGACGAGCATTCGATCGCCGTGGTTGCACGGAACCTAACCGAATCAGCCCGGATAACTCACGGAACCAGAGTCGCTGTGCAGTTCACACGGCCGACGTTTGCAGCAGCCAACCGATGACCGATACACGACCGAACTACGAACGATTGATCGAACGCATCTCGGACCCACACTGCGCGGTAGACGCCGAGTGGCAGATCACGTACTGGAACGAGCAGATGGCAGCCTGGAGCGAAACGCCAGCAACGAAGGCCGAAGGCAACCTGCTCTGGGACGTCTTTCCTGTGTTTCGCGGATCGGCACTCGAGTCACACTGCCGTGACGCCGTGGCAACCCAGGAGTCACGCTCGATCGAAACGCTGCTCCGTGAACCGGTCGAGTCCCGGATCAGCGTTCATCTCTATCCCGGCGAGGACGGCCTCTCGATTATCGTCCGTGACGGCGACGAGCGTCCGGGTCAGCAGTCCGACGTCGAACTCGCAGAAACCGTATTCGAGAACACCCAGGACGCGCTCTTTCTCGTCGACGTCGACGAAGCAGAAGACGAGTTTCGACTCGAGCGAGTCAATCCGGTGTACGAAACCCACACGGGGCTGACGAACGACGAACTCCGTGGCCGTCGACTGCAGGCGGTTTTCACTCCCGAAGAGGGTGAACGCATTCTCGAGAACTACCGCCAGTGCGTCGCCAGGAACGAGCCACTCGAGTACGAGGAGGTGCTTTCGGTTCCCGACGAACGATCCTACTGGGAGACGCGAATCAGTCCCGTCGTCGTCGACGGGGCGATCGTGAAACTCGTCGGTGCGACGCGCAACGTCACCGAGCAAAAAGAGCGCGAACGCCAGTACGACGCGATTTTCAACCAGACCTACCAGTTTACCGGACTGTTAGATCCAGACGGGACGCTGCTGAAGGCAAACGACACCGCGCTGGAGTTCGGTGGGTTCGGCCGTGAGGACGTGATCGGGCGTCCAGTCTGGGAGTCCGAGTGGTGGCAGATCGACGCCGAAACCCAGGAGCGTCTGCAAGACGCGATCGAGGTGGCAGCCACCGGTGAGTTCGTCCGCTACGACGAAACGGTACAGGGGGCCGACGAAACGGTCGTCGTCGACTTCTCGCTTCGACCGATCACCGACGAGCGTGGGGACGTCGTTCTGATCGTTGCGGAAGGGAGAGACATCACGGCTCTCAAGCGACGAACGCGGGAACTCGAGCAGAAACGGGAGTTTCTCCGACACATCCAGTCGGTTGCGGACATCGGCGGCTGGGAAGTCGATTTCCGGACGGAGACGATGCGATGGACCGACGAGGTCTATCGCATTCACGAACTGCCCCCGGAGTACGAGCCGACCATCGAGGACGGAATCGACTTCTATCACCCTCGAGACAGAGCGCGGATCACGGCTGCCTTCGAGCGGCTGTGGACCACGGGCGACGACTACGATCTGGAGTTGCGGATCGTCACGCACACAGACGAGACGCGCTGGGTTCGGACGGTGGGAACGCCGTGGTACGACGACGATGGCAACCTGACCGGTGCCCGCGGCGCGTTCCAGGACATCACCGAACGGAAAGAGCGAGAACGGGAACTCCAGCGGACCAACGCGCGCCTCGAGGAGTTCACCTCCATCGTCAGTCACGACCTCCGGAATCCGTTGACGGTCGCACAGGCCGCCCTCGAGCTCGGGCGCGAGAGTTGTTCGTCGGCGGACTTCGATCGGATCGAGGCCGCCCACGAGCGAATGAACGCGCTCATCACCGACCTGCTGACGCTCGCACGCAGGGGCCAACAGGTCGACGAGACAGAATCCGTCGCGCTCGAGCCACTGGTCGAGTCACTCTGTGAAACAGTACCGAGTAACTGGGAAACACTGGAGGTCGATCTCGGTGACCATCGCGTTGAGGCCGACGAGTCGCGTCTGCGCCAGTTGATCGAGAACCTCCTCTCGAACGCCGTCACCCACGGCGGCGAGGACGTGACGATTCGAATCGGCCCCCTCGAGGACGACGACGGGTTCTATCTGGCAGACGACGGCCCGGGTATCCCACCGACGCAGCGCCAGGAAATATTCGATCGAGGGTACTCGACGACGGGCGAGGGGACCGGCTTCGGCCTCGCCATCGTCAGGAGCATCGCCGATGCTCACGGCTGGACCGTCGAGGCGACCGAAAGCACCGACGGGGGTGCACAGTTCGAAATAAACACCGAACCGCCCACGCCGCTGTGAGTAGCCGGAGATCGTCTCGTACGGGCCGCTGTAAGCCATCGAGAGTGCAACCGTGGCCCGAATCAGTTGCGCCGGAAATGGTTTACAGTAAGCCGTCTCAGTCGCTTGAGCCGACCACCGTGTTCCGGAGTGTCCCGACTCCCTCGTATGTAATCTCGACGCTGTCGCCGGGTTCGACGAGACCCGGGTTGGCGGGACTGCCGAACGCGACGACGTCGCCCGGCCGGAGAGTAAACCGCCTCGAGAGGAAGGCAACGATCTCGTCGGGATCGAACAGCATCAGTTCGGTGTTGGCTTCCTGGCGGCGCTCGCCTGCGACGTCGGTGTGCATGTCGATCCCGTGGGGGTCGAGGTCGGTCTCGAGCCACGGCCCGAGCGGGCCGGAGCCGTCGAAGGCCTTGCGTGCGGTCCGGCCCTGCTGGTCGAGTGCGTCGACGTCGTTCATGATGGTGTAGCCGCGGACGACCGCTGGAACCTCCGCCGGAGCAACGTTACGACAGCGTTCGTCGATCACTGCGGCGAGTTCGCCGGCGTAGGTCAGTTCGTCGGTGAACTCGGGATAGGGAATCGGCTGCTCGTGGCCCAGCAACGCCGTGGGCGGCTTGATGAAGAAGTCCGGTTCCTCGGGTCGTTCGTACTCCATCTGCTCGAGCGTCTCGGCGAAGTTGCGGCCGACGCAGTACAGCGTCGACGGCTCGCAGGGTGGCAGCAGTCGGCCGTCGACGCCGACCTCGTACGTGCCGTCGTCGGCGTAGACGACGCCGTCCTCGTACCGTCCCGATATCGGTCCGTCGGGTGTCAGCAGTCGTGTGAGTCGCATTGGGTTGCTCGTCGCTGGTCGCTCGAAGGTGTTAGCAGTGCCGGTCGGTCGTCGTAGGTACCGACAACGCTGGCTTCTGCTGTTAGTTATTTGTCTCCGGTCGTGGGGCGGTCGAACGCATGACGGAGTACGATACCGACGTCCTGGTTTCGGCCGATTGGGTAGAAGACCACCTGGCGGCGTTCCAGTCCGACGACCCGGACTACCGTCTCGTCGAGGTCAACAGTCCCGAATCCCCCGAGGAAGGCGACTTCCCCTCGAGATACGACGAGGGACACGTCCCGGGTGCGATCGGGCTTCAGTGGGACGAGGACCTCTCGGACCAGAACCAGCGCGACATCCTGAAAAAAGACGAGTTCGAGGACGTGGTCGGTGAACACGGCATCAGCGAAGACTCGACGGTCGTCTTCTACGGCGACGGCTGGATTCCGAACTGGTTTGCCCTGTTTGCTTACTGGGAGTTCAAATACTACGGCCACGACGATGTCCGCGTCCTCGATGGCGGGAAAGACTACTGGGTCGACGAGGAGTACCCGCTGACCGACGAGGTACCGGCGTTCCCCGAGCAGGTGTACGACGCGAACGGCCCCTTCGAGAGTATCCGCGCCTACAAGGACGACGTGGACAAGGCCCGCGAAGCCGGCATCCCGATGGTCGACGTCCGCTCGCCGGAGGAGTTCTCCGGCGAGATCATCGCCCCCGAAGGACTGCAAGAGACTGCCCAGCGCGGCGGGCACATCCCCGGCGCGTCGAACGTCCCCGTCACAACCAACCTGCGCGACGATGGTCGGTTCAAGCGTCCCGACGAACTCGAGGAGACCTACGCCGACGCGGGGATCGACGGCGACAAGTCGGTCGTCACCTACTGCCGCGTGGGGGAACGATCGGCGATTGCGTGGTTCGCGTTGCACGAACTGCTCGAGTTCGAGGACGTGCACAACTACGACGGCTCCTGGACCGAGTGGGGGAATTTGATTCGAGCGCCGATAGAGAGAGGCGAAGGTGACTGAGACTGCCGGACAGAACGACGTGACGATCGGTCGCTCTGCTGGAGCCGTCGCCGGTGGAGACGGCCGCGAATCCGCGACCGACTTCGTATTGACTTCTGTCTGACAGTATGAGCGTAGCGAAAGCTCCCTCGAGAACCCGAGCGGGGAGCGGCCGTGATCCGCGAGGAGGGGAACGGAGTGCAACGACGTTCTCCCGAAAAGCGAGCGGTGAACGAAGTGAACCGTGAGAACGGCGAGAGTGCCAGCGAGGACGACAAAGCGAAGCCCTCCCGAAAGCAAGTGGGGAAGACCGGCGATTTCGAACTGCTCGGCTACGACTGCTGGTCCTCGAGTCGCTCTTCCAGCGATTCGACCCGCTGCTCGAGCTGGTCGACTCGGTCTAACCGTCGTCCAACGTAGATCCCGAATATCACTACGCAGACGATCCCCATGGGCGGAAGCGCTACGAGTAACACGATACTCAGCAGAAAGAGGGCAGTGACGTAGACCGAGGCAGGAATCCACGTTCTTCTGTTGGCCACACGGCACTATGGCACACTCGATGGAAAATACACTTTCGATGCTAAACAGATCCGCGAGCGGGAGACTCCACTCGGTACGACTGTCGAAGCGTATCACTGACCAGGAAAGCCAACTGACCCACACCATCGAATTCTCGAGTCCAATCACCAATCTGGCCAGCAAATGCAAGCGCCGCTCGTTTTACCTCGGTCGTCGTTGCCTTCGATATGTCCACGAGCCCTGCACGCGGCCGATCGGAGCTACTGAAAAACGCAAGCACCGTGACGACGCTGATCGACGCCGCCATGGAGTTCGCGAAGGGACGACGGAAAAGCGGCGCACTCCTGCTGGGTGCAGCAGCGCTTTCGTCCCGAATCCCGGGCTTCGGAACGGCCGTCTCGCTCCTGATTCGAGCGTACCGACGGCTCCGGTGAGCGACTTGAGGGCCGAACTCGTCCCCCTCGATCAGCGCAATACGCCCTCGAGATTCCGGTATCGAATATCGGCCCAGGCCTCGAGGTCGAGGTCGAACCGGTCGAAGAGGTCGAACTGGGGAATCTCCTGGTCGGGCGAGAGGGAGTCGGTCCCGAAGACTAGCTGTTCGTGGTGGTCCTCGAGAAACGACTGTGCGAACTCCTCGTCGCGAGTGAGAGCGTTCCAGCCCGACCGGGCCGAGATGTCGCCGTAGAGGTTGTCGTACTCCGAGAGTAGTTCCGGGACACGGCCACCGGAGTCGATCGGTCCCGAGGGATACGCACCCCGGTCGTCGGCGTCGACGTCCGCGGAGATGTGTGCCCACCACGCATGGGCGTGTGCGAGAAGGTCTACCGTTGGGTACGAGGCCACGACATCTTCGAGTCGCGGGAGTCCGACCTCGTCCATCATGGCCTTCTCGTCGGTGTGAAAGAGGATCGGCAGTCCGTAGTCGGCACACAGTTCGTAGATCGTCTCGAGTCGCTCGTCGTCGATCGGCAGACCGGCTTTCAGTTCACCGAAGCCACGCGCTCCGCGGTCGACGTGCGCCTCGAGCAGGGCCGTGACGGCTCCGAAGTCGTCCTCGTAGACGAGCGTCCGGGGATCGACCGTACAGAACGGGAGCAAGCGATCGGGGTAGGCCGCGACCTCCTCGAGTACCCACCAACTCGGCGCCTGGACGGGGTAGCTCTCGGGCGAGTCCAGCGCGAGGACGACGGCGCGGTCGACCCCGTTGTCGTCCATCCACGAGACGAGTTCGTCGACGGAGAACGGGTCTCTGTCGAGAGTCTCCGTCGGGATCAGGTGGGTGTGGGCGTCGATCAGCGGGAGGTCGTCGACGTCGTTGGTATCGTCCGTCGACGGTGCTGGTTCTCGAGTCGTCGACTCCCCGGCGGCTGTCGAATCGGCCGGTACAGCGACGCCAAGAACGCCTGCGTTTCCGGTTCCGACGAGAAACTGGCGTCGGGTCGCGTTCGAGCGGTCGGCTGAGGGCGGACGAGCCATGACGCTCTCTCCTACGTGCCGGTCGAAAGTCTACGGGGTGAGCAGGCCGAGTGCCTCGGGGTCGGACGGAAGACACCGTCTTCCGTGACTGATACAGAATGCTGTAACGATTTACCGGCGCGACCGCGAGCCCTCCTGCGATCGCGCCGGAAATGACTTACAGCAAACCGTATGAGCGGAGCAAAGCTCCGCGACGTCTGCGAGACCGGTGGTCTCGCTCGATGACGAGACGCTTCGCGTCTCGAACCACGTGACTCCGAGGCGGTTCACGGGGTGAGTAGTCGCCGGTCCACCCCGGGGCGGCAAGACGACCGCTATCGAACGACCCGTCGCCCGACTTCGTGCGAACGGCTACGCGGTCTGGGGTCGTCGCGTCCGAGATACGCGAGGGCGACGACCGGGTGGGCTTCGGGATCGCCGCGGTCGAACGGACACTCGAGTCGTCTCCCCCCGTTCTCGTGGCGGTCGCGGACGGCGAGACCGGGGTCCGCGGCGCGGTCAGGTCACGGTCCGACGGCGAGACGTTCGCGGTGACGGTCGAAACTCGAGTCGACCTTCGGGGCGTCTGGTCACGTTCGTCGAAGAGCGGTCGTGATCACTCCTCGAGGACGAGGAACGTTCGTGTGCCGCGGTGCTCGAGTGAGACGCGCTCGGTGGAGTTGCTTGCCGCGACGAACTCCTCGATGCAGTCGGCTCGGAGTTCCGTAACGTCGATCCGTCGTCGGCCGGCGCTTTCGAAACCGTCGCAATCTGTGGATAGTTCGGCGGCCGTGTCGTCTTCCTCGGCGTCTACGATCAGTTCCATACGCGTCGATCGGACGGAAGCCACGTCAAACCGATCCGCCCGCGGTGAAAGTGAAAGTGGCTGAAAGGAGCGGTGTGGCGTCGGCTCGTGACGGAGTCACTCGAGTCGTTTGATCTCGACTTCGTGAGTCTTCCCGTCGATCTCGAGTGTCGTCGAGTCGACGAGTGCCGTTTTCGCTCGTTCCTGCCAGTTTTCGACGGCGTCGGCGTGGCGTTTCCCGACTCGTTCGGAGTCGACTTCGTCGACCGTCTCGAGGTCGGGGTACGTGGCGAGGACGCCGTCGGAGATGACTGCCTCGGGCGGGACGTGGACTGCGTCGGTACGGTGGGCGTCGTCGACCTGGTAAACGTGGAGGCGGGCACGCATCCGGCCGTGAAAAGGCGGCGTCGCCCGCAGGACGGCCTCCTCGGGGTTTTCTTGTGTGTAGACGTAGGCGTCGACGGCGTCTGCTGTCGATACTGCGATCGATCTGATCGCGAACGGATCGTCGTCGGCCATCGGGAGACCGTTCGATACGGAGCGATATAACGGTGGTACCGTCGAAGGGGTCGGGGGATTCCAAAGCCCTGTTTCGCTGTCGGCGGCGCTAGCTGTCTGCTATGACCGGTAAGAGTTGTCGGTATGGCCAACAGTTTTAGTACGAAGAGGTTCGATTGCCCAGTTGGCAGGGATTGGGGGATTCAGTCGTTGCCACGGTTGGTCCCGTCCGACACGTGACACACCCTGCCGCCTCCACTGTCGACACACCGATTCAACCACCACATCTTCCCGATCACCCACACTGGGGGCAGTTGGTCGGTTCCACCACCCGACCCACTTTCGTCCGGAACCGACACACAGAGTGTCGTCGTCTGCCGGCGCTTGTTTGCCGACTTGAACCGTCTTCACCGTCGACTGATAGGGATTATCGTAGCCAACCGGAGGTTTCGAAGCCCGTCCTTCGACGCTGTGTCGTGGTCCGTCACGGGAAAACTATGAACTCCTACGATAATCCCTATGAGACGGTTTGCTGTCAGTCAGTGCCGGCGCGACCGCGCGCTCCTGGGGTCGCGCCGGGACATCGGGACAGCAGTCCGTCTCAACAGCGCAAGTCAACCGTCACTGACTGTCTGCTCACTTGGTTGGAACGTAGCGCTCGATTTTACACCAATCGTCGAATTCTGTCTGCCGCTGTGAGGAGATTGCGGCCGTATTCGGGCCGGCCTCGTGGCGGGGGGTACTCGACGCCATCCCTCGTACAGCGGGAGTTGTTATGTAATCGACGAAGATGTGTCTCTTTTCCGATCAGTCCACGATCCAAAGTAGGTCCACTCTCCAGACTGATTTCGACAATTGTCTATCTCATGTTTCGACAATATTATGATCCGTCCGGCAAGACTCCCTCTCACAGATGTCCCAGCAATCCGTCGTCGTTGGCACAATTGGATCGGATGCACACGTCGTTGGCGTCACGCTACTCGAGCACGCACTCGAGGAAGCAGGATTCGATGTCCGGAACCTCGGGGCACAGACCCCGAAAGAGACGTTCGTCGATGTGGCGGCGGAAACTGACGCAGATGCACTGCTCGTCTCGTCGCTGTACGGCCACGCCGAGCAAGACTGTGAGGGACTCCACGAGGCACTCGCCGCTCGGGACGCCGATCCGGTCACGCTCATCGGCGGGAACCTCTCGGTCGGACAAAGCGACACCGCGGCGGTCGAACGCCGGTTCGAACAACTGGGGTTCGATCACGTGTTCGACACCGAGACGGAACTCGAGACGGTCGTCGACACCCTCCGTGCGGACCTCGGTATCGACGAAGCCGCCAAAGAACCTGCCCGGATTCGATCGTAACCAATGGTCGAGGATACGCGACTTTCCGACGTCGAACTCCAGCGACAACACGAACAGGTTTGGGACACCTACCCTGGCGACGACCGATCGACGTTCGAGAAAGCGGTTGCAGTCCACGAGGCGTTGCCCGCCTCGAAGCAGTTTGCGACGGTCCTCGAGTCGGCTGATCGCGTGCTAACGCAGCCTCGAGCAGGTGTGCCTTGCCTCGACGATCAGATCGATCTCCTCGAGACCCTCGTCACGGACGGCGACGTCGACCTGCTGCCGGTGACGATCGACTCCTACACCCGGGACAACCAGTACGAGAAGGCCCGCGAGGGACTCGAGCGGTCCCGGGAGACGGACGCCGACGAGCTCAACGGCTTTCCAGCAGTCACCCACGGCGTCGAGGGCTGTCGAACGCTCGTCGAAGCGGCCGACGCGCCGGTCCAGATTCGCCACGGCACGCCGGACGCACGACTGCTGGCTGCCGTCACCTTCGCCAGCGGCGTCCAGAGTTTCGAGGGGGGACCGATCACGTACAATCTGCCCTACACCAGCAAGTATAGCCTCGAGGAAACGATCGAGTACTGGCAGTACGTCGATAGATTGGCTGGCGCGTATACGGAGCGAGGGATTCGGATCAACCGCGAGCCGTTCGGCCCGCTGACCGGGACGCTCGTTCCGCCGTCGATCGCGATCGCGGTCTGCATCGTCGAAGGGCTGCTGTCTGCCACCCAGGGCGTTCGGTCGATCACGCTCGGGTACGGACAGGTCGGAAACCTCGTACAGGACGTCGCCGCAATCGAGGCGATGAAGACCCTCGGCGTCGAGTACCTGCCCGACGAAGTCACCGTCACGACGGTGTTCCACCAGTGGATGGGTGGCTTCCCTGCCGACGAGCCCCGGGCAAACGGCGTGATCGCACTCGGGACTGCTGCCGCCGGGATCGCCGAGCCCGACAAGATCATCACGAAGTCGCCACAGGAAGCACTCGGCGTGCCAACTGCCGACGCAAACGCTGCTGGCCTCCGGACGACGGACCAGGTGCTTCGAATGCTTTCGGCACAGTCGGTCGACCTCGAGGCCGTCGACCGCGAACGGGAACTGATCGAGCGGTCGGTCCGCTCGCTGCTCGATGCGGTGTACGAAGTCGGCGACGGCGACGTCGCCCGTGGCGTCGTGCGAGCGTTCGACGAGGGACTGCTCGACGTTCCGTTCCCACCCAGCGAGGCGGCAGCCGGGGACATCTTGCCGGCTAGAGACGACGAGGGCCGTGTCCGGCTGTTGAAGTTCGGGGACCTCGCTCTCGACGAAGACATCAAGCGACGCCACCGCGCAGACCTCGAAACGCGTGCCCGAACCGAGGACCGTCGCCCATCCTTCCGGATGGTCGCCGACGACGTTTCTGCGGTGAGCGATGGACGGCTCATCGGCCGTCCGGGAGGTGACTGATGACGACGATCGAAGACGTGTCGGCGACGCCCGGCATGACGGCGTTTTTCGCCGACGACCAGGCTGCCATCGCTGCCGGCGCGGAACCGGACGGGTTCGCGTACGCCGGAGAGCCGGAAACCCCTGGGTTCGACCGCATTCGAGAACCCGGCGAGGCAGTCCTCGTCGAACTCGCGCTCGGCGATGGACGCGTCGTCCGAGGGGATTGTGCGGCGGTCCAGTACGCAGGCGTCGGTGAACGGGACCCGGTGTTCCGGGCCGACGACCACGTCGAGCTCGTCGAAGGCGACCTGCGAGACGCACTCGTCGGGCGACCGGCCGACTCCCTCGAGCAGAACGCCGCCGTCCTCGAAGAACTGGACTGTCACTCCGCCGTCGAGTACGGCGTCTCGCAGGCACTCGTCGCTGCCGCGGCTGCGGCCGCAGAGACGACACGAACTCGCGTCCTCGCCGAGGCTCTCGACACCGAGCCGGCGACCGAGCCGCTCCCGGTGTTCGGACAGTCCGGCTCGGACCGCCGACGTGGCGCTGAAAAGATGTTGCTCAAGCGCGTGGACGTACTCCCACACGGCCTGTTCAACAGCCTCGAGACGGTCGGGCCGGACGGCCGTCGACTCGTCGAGTACCTCTCGTGGCTCGCCGACCGCACGACCGAACTCGGCGACCACGAGTACGACCCACGGTTTCACGTCGACGTGTACGGAATGCTCGGGGAGCTGTTCGAGCCGCCGTACGACCGTTCTGCCGTTATCGAGTACGTCGACGACCTGCGGCAGGCGGCCGCTCCCTACTCCCTCCAGCTCGAGGAACCGGTTCTCGCCGACAGCCGGGAGGCACAGATCGCGGCCATGCGATCGCTCCGGGACGGGCTCGCGGCTGCCGACGTTCCTGTCGACCTGGTTGCAGACGAGTGGTGTGACCGCCGTGAAGACGTCGAGGCATTCGTCGACGCCGGCGCAGCAGATGTCGTACAGGTAAAGTCGCCGGATGTCGGCTCCCTCCTCGAGAGCGGTCGTGCCGTCAGATACTGCCAGGACACCGACGTGCGAGCGTATCTCGGCGGTACCTGTAACGAGACGACTACGTCGGCGCGTGCGACCGTCCACGTTGGCCTGGCAACCGACGCTGCACAACTCCTCGCAAAGCCCGGCATGGGGTTCGACGAGGGGTATGCCATCGTCACCAACGAGATGCGTCGGACGCTCGCCCGACACCGACGAACGCAGCCGAACCGTCTGTAGAACGAACAGCCAGAGAACCATCACACACCGATTCACACGACCCATGACTGACAACACAGAAGCGGACGATACCGACACGCGCGTTTGCACCGGCTGGCACGGTCGCTTTTACGAGGACTTCAGCGTCGGCGACGTGTACAAACACCCCTACGGACGAACGGTCACCGAAACGGACAACGTCTGGTTCACGAACCTGACACAGAACGTGAACCCGATGCACTTCACCGAACCCTAC
Organism: Natronobacterium gregoryi SP2; assembly: GCF_000230715.2. GTDB lineage: Archaea > Halobacteriota > Halobacteria > Halobacteriales > Natrialbaceae > Natronobacterium > Natronobacterium gregoryi. The sequence continues at coordinate 2,132,568 of NC_019792.1, read as the reverse complement.
GCCGCCGAGACGGAGTTCGGCGAACGGCTGGTGAACGGGTTGTACGTCATCTCGTTGGCCGTCGGCATGAGCGTCATCGACGTGAGTATGAACGCCACGGCGAATCTCGGCTACGACGACGTTACCCACCACGCGCCCGTCTTCCACGGCGACACGATCTTCGCCGAGAGCGAAGTGATCTCCAAACGCGAGTCCGAGTCGCGCGACCACGTCGGCATCGTCACGACCGAGTTGCGGGCGTACAACCAGGACGACGACCTCGTCCTCTCGCTCGAGCGGACGCCGATGGTACTCAAACGGGAGTCTGCAAACCCCACTCCGGAGCAGCCGCCAGGGTGGCCGGACGGAATCGGAACCCAGCCAGACCAATGAGCACGCCGACGCTTACGGACGACCTTCCGCCACGGATCGACCACGAGGCAAGCCTTCCGGTCGTCGACGCCGACGCTGCTGCGGCGACGATCGACGACGACGCGACGGTCGCCGTCTCGGGATTCGGCAGCGTCGGCGACCCGAAGGCGGTCCCACTGGCGCTTGCTCGCGCAGCCGATGCCGGCGACCGCGACCCTGGACTGACGATCGTCTCGGGCGGGAGCGTCGGTGACCCACTCGACACGACGCTCGTCGAGGCCGGTGGCGTCGACCGGCGGTATCCGTTCGTCGCGACGGACGCCGCGCGGACAGCAGTCAACGATCGCTCGATCGCGTTCGCCGATCGCAGTATCGCCGGGATGAGCGACGACATCCGGCTCGGACGCGTCGCCGATCCAGACGTCGCGCTCGTCGAAGCAGTCGCCGTCGGCTCCGACTGGCTGATCCCATCCACGTCGGTCGGACAGACACCGGCGTACGTGCGCGCAGCCGACGAAGTGATCGTCGAGGTCAACGACGCACAACCGCGAGCGCTCGCCCAGTTCCACGACGTCGTCGTCCGCGACGTGCCACCGAACCGGACGCCGATCGACCTCGCGTCCCCGGGCGATCGGATCGGGGATGCAGCGGTGTCGTTCGATCCGTCGAAGCTCCGGGCGGTCGTCCGGACCGACGACCGCGACGATCCGTACGTGTTCCGCGAGCCGACCGACGCCGACCAAGCGATCGCCGACAACCTCATTTCGCTGCTCGAGACCGAGTACGAGACCGACCCGGTGTTCGGCGCGGCACCGACGCTCCAGTTCGGCGTCGGTAGCCTCGGAAACGCCCTCATGAGCGCGCTGTCGGACTCGACGTTAGCCGATAGCGATACTGGGCTCCGGTACTTCGGTGAGGTGATTCAGGACGGCCTGCTCGATCTGCTCGAGGACGGCGTTCTCGAGGCCGCGAGTGCGACCTCGCTCGCGCTCTCGGCTGAGGGGCAGGACCGACTGTTCGAGTCGCCGTCTGCGTTCGCCGAGGATATCGTCCTGCGTCCGTCGGACATCTCGAATGCGCCGTCGTTGATCGATCGGTTCGGCGTCGTGGCAGTCAACAGTGCCATCGAGGTCGACCTCTACGGCCACGTCAACGCGACCCACATCGGCGGCTCCCGACTCGTCAGCGGCGTCGGCGGAAGCGTCGACTTCAATCCGAACGCACACCTGACGGTGATCGCCACACCGGCAACTGCCGCAGGCGGGGAGATTTCGACTATCGTACCGGAGGTCACGCACGTCGACGTGACAGAACACGCCGTCGACGCCGTCGTCACCGAACACGGCGTCGCCGATCTCCGGGGCACGTCACCGCTCGAGCGTGCAGCGGCGCTCGTCGAGTGTGCCACACCGGAGTTCCGGCCGGCCCTTCAGGAGTACGTCGAGCAGGCCCGCGAGCGCGGCGGCCACGTCCCCCGGGCTCCGGAACGGGCGGTCAACTGGCCGGAGTGACGCATACGGACCACTGTATTCAATTACCGCCGATTTCGCCTCGCTCGCCGATCCAGTCGGACGACCACCAGTCTCGACTGCAACCGACTCGTCTCGAGAGAGCGCTCGAGTTTAGCGAGGCTTACGCCTCGTCGAAGAGTTCCTCACCCTCGACCATCTGCTCCTCGACGACGTCCATATCCAGCGTCACCCCCAGTCCCGGCTCTTTGGGAACCTCGATGTAGCCGTCCTCGATGACGTCTTCCTCGACGAGATCCTCCCACCAGCCGAGTTCGTAGGAGTGGTACTCCACCGCGAGCGTGTTCGAAATCGCCGCGCCGACGTGGACGCTGCCCATCGTCGCGACCGGCGAGGCGACGTTGTGCATCGCCACCGGAACGTAGTAGAGATCGGCCAGATCGGCAATCTTCCGGGTTTCTCGCATCCCGCCGACCTTGGGCATGTCCGGTGCAATAATGTCGACTGCCTGCTCCTCGAGTAGCCGGCGCTGCCCGTGAGTGCGGTAGACGTTCTCGCCGGCCGCAACCGGGGTCGTCGTCGACTGGGTGACCTCGCGCTGGACGTCGTGATTCTCCGGCGGCACTGGGTCCTCGAGCCACCAGACGTCGTACTCCTCGAGGCGCTTTGCGAGTCGTTTCGCGGAGCCACCCGAGAACGTCCAGTGACAGTCGAAGGCGACGTCGGCCCGCGAGCCGACGCGTTGGGTGACGGCTTCGACGATGCTCGTCTTGTGTTCGATCTCGGGTGAACGTAGATGGCGGTTGGCACGATCTTTCTCGTGGCCGGAGGGGACGTCGAGGTCGAATTTGAGTGCGTCGTAGCCGAGTTCGTCGACGACGCGTTCGGCCTCGTCCGCACAGGCGATCGGATCGGCTTCTGCTTCGGTGTGACAGTCACAGTAGACCCGCACTTCGTCGCGGTACTTGCCACCGAGCAACTGATAGGCCGGTACCTCGAGGATCTTGCCCACGAGGTCGTGCAGTGCGACTTCGATGCCCGAGATCGCGGTGACGGTGACGCCGCCGATCGAGCCCTCGCCGGACATCTTCTGGACGAGATGCTCCGTGAGACGGTCGATGTCGAGTGGGTTCTCGCCCTCGAGAAACGGTGCCATTCGCTCGATCAGTTCGGGCGCGCCCGCACCCCAGTAGGCTTCCCCGGTGCCGGCGATGCTGGCGTCGGTGTAGATCCGAACCAGCGTCCACGGGAAGTTGCCGTCGACCATCGTCGTCTGGACGTCCGTAATCTCGACGTCCCGTCCACCCCCGCGCTCGCGAGTGACTTGCATCGTCTCCGCGGAGAGATCTCGCATCGTATACTCCGCGTTCGGGTCGCGCAGCTTCGTGTAGTCGATGCTCATAGACATCTCTTCGCCATCACTCCGGTAATAACTGCGGCCAGCGTCGTCAGCGGTCGGCCAGCGTCGGAATTGTCAGCTCGCGTCGGTCTCCAATCTACCGACCAGCGATCGCAATCGTTCTGCCACGTCCGATTCGGCGTCCAGACGGGCGAGTTCGTCGCTGGCCGCCTCGAGTGGCGTCCCGAGTAGTCGACGCGAGGCGAGTGCAGCGCGCTTCTCGGCTTCGCGGCGTTCGATCGCCCGCGGCCCGACGGCGAGTTCGATCCGTGTCGTTCCCGACTCGGGCGTGAAACGGTCGAGGACGGTCACAGGCCCTATCTCGCGGGTGTTCCGAACGTGCGTTCCGCCACAGGCTGTGACGTCCCACGCGTCCCGCGACTCGGTCGTGTCGCCGGCGACGGTGACGGTCGTTCCGCTCGCGAGCCCGTTTCCGTTCCCGCCGTTGTCTTCCTCGCCGCCGATCGTGACGAGACGGACGCGGCCTTTCTCGACCGCACCGTCCTCGGCTCCCTCGTCGAACACGACATCGTCACGCTCGCGGGCCTCGGAGACTGGGGCGTCGTCCCAGCTGACCGGTCGGGACTCCCAGACTGCCCGGTTCACGAGTTCGTCGAGTTCGATCAGCGTCTCGTCGTCGACCGTTGTACTCGTCTCGAGGTCGACCAGAACACTCTCTTCGCCGATGTCGACGCCGCCGTACTCGAGATCCGCGAGCAACTGCCGTGCGGCACCGTAGAGGACGTGACTGGCAGTGTGGGCCCGCATACAGTACATCCGGAACGACCAATCGATCGAACAGAGGACGCGCGCACCGACCCTGAACGAAGGCTCTTGTGCCAGCACGTGGACCAGATTTCCGTCGACCAGTTGGACGTCGACGACCCCGATCCCGTCGATCGTGCCACGATCGGCGGGTTGGCCGGCGCTCTCGCCGTAGAAGTAACTCCGCTCGAGCCAGACCCGATTGCCGTCGATCGACGTCACTTCGGTTTCGAACCGCGTGGCGTACGGCTCCGCTGCCGCCAGTTGCCCGCTCATCGGTTTCACTCCGTCGTCCGAGAGTAAAAGTCTGCTCGCCGAACCTGTCGCTTCCTGTGTCCTTTCGTCACTCCGAGAGCGTCACGTCCAGTCGCTCCTCGAGCGCCTCGATGAGTCCGCCGCCGATGCCGGCCTGCGTCGCCCGGCCCTGCTCGACGGCGAGCAGATCCGTTTCGCGTGCGCCGAGTTCCTCCGCGAGTTCCTCACGCTGGAGGCCGGCCGCCTGTCGCGCTTCCGTCGTCTTCTCGCCGTAGTCCGAGACGAGGTACGGAAGCGGATCGTCGTCGTAGTTCGTCCCCTCTTCCTCCCAGTGCTCTGAGTCGCCGTCCCAGACCGGGTTCGCCTTCGCGACGTTCTGTGCAGCCTTCTGTTTACGGCTGGGCTCGTCGTCGCGGCGACTCGAGTCCGAGTCGCTGCTTCGGGACTGCGTTCGCTGCTGGTCGTCGTGGGGTGTACAGTCCGGACAGACCTCGAGTTCGGCCCCCGCAACTGAAGCGAGCTCGAGGGAGTTACTCTCCGCACCGCAGAGTTCACAGTTCGTCCCACCGCCACTGGCGGACGAACCGGTCGAATATTTCGCCATGCGGTAATTTGGCCACTGCAGCATTTCAACTTTGCCACAGCGCGATGTTTGCGGGCCGACCGGCCCCTCGAGAAGAATTGTCTCCCTGTATGCGTGTGACCTCGACGCAGACACCGACCGAAAGGAAAGGTCTTTTATAATCACACTGGGTACGGATTGATGCGGAGAAAGAAAGCGCGAGCGTGGGTAGCCAAGCCAGGCCAACGGCGCAGCGTTGAGGGCGCTGTCCCGTAGGGGTCCGCCGGTTCGAATCCGGTCCCACGCATCGCACGGCGGTTCATCCGCCACACAACGATGCAGGTGATCTCCCTTCGTGGACATCACCCACGCATAATTCCTTCCGAGAACGACACCGAATAGCGACGAGTCCGTCGAAAGTCGTTGTCCCGTAGGTCCACCGGTGGGCGACCGGTTTCACCGATCGTGAACGTCGTCGTGGAGCGACGCGTGGCGCGAACCACCACGCAAATGCGGAACGGCGAGGCCGTGAAAGCAAGACGACGAAAGTTCGATACTTGCCTCACGCACCGCTACGGTGCGAGCAATCCCGCCAGCACCTCGATGCACACGGCCGGATTCGAATCAGAGAGCCCCTCCGGCGCGACCGTGGTTCGAATCCGGTCCCACGCGTCGCAGGGCGGTTCGTCCGCCACGCAACGATGCAGGTGATGTCCCTTCGTGGACATCACACACGCACAATTCCGTCCGAGAACGACACCGGCTAGCAACGGCTTCGTCGATACTTCCGGTTCCTCGCGTTCACGTGAGAGTAGAGACCACACCGGACAGTAACCCCTTTGCCATCTCGGTCGAACCATCGGGTATGGAGTACGTCCCTCGAGAGCGCGTATCCGAGTTGACGATCGGTTTGAGCGTCGTCTCGCTCGCGGTGGTCTTTGCGGCTGCTGGCGGGCGGATTCCGCAATCGACCGTTCCGGCCGCACCGCAGTGGTTCCTGGACCTGATTCCGCACGTCAACGTCGCCATCAGCGTGACTGCGATCGCGACGATCACCTACGGCTGGCGAGCGATTCGTCGTGGGAGTGTCGACCGCCACCGGATCGCGATGCTCGCCTCGTTCGGGCTGTTCGCGGCGTTTCTGGTGCTGTACCTCTATCGACTCGTCGCGGTTGGTGGCCCCGAACCGTTCCCCGGTCCCGAGACGGTCTACCAGTTCGTCTACCTGCCGATACTCGTCATCCACGTCTTTCTGGCTGTCGTCTGCGTCCCGCTCGTCTACTATGCGCTCTTGCTCGCGTTTGCGTATCCCATCGAAGAACTCCGTCGAACGAACCACGCACGGTTTGGCCGGCTGGCGGCGAGCCTGTGGCTAGTCTCGTTTACACTTGGTATCGTCGTCTACGTGCTGTTGCACGTGGTGTACTGACGATCGAGATCGAACTCGACTCGCCGCGTGACCGTCTCGACTACTGCCGTCAGTGACGGCACACCCCACACCGGCCCGCTGTCGTGTCGGGCTACCGGGACAGTGACCCACCTCAGACGGTTTCCTGTGGTCAAATACCGCCGATCGCCAGAACGGGGCTGCGATCGGCGGCAACTAGTTACAGCACTCCGTCTCAATCGTCGGCCGCCAACGTCCCATCCTCGAGATCGGGACGACTGACGTCGCGGTCGGTCGCTTCGCCCTCGATGTCGTAGGGATACTCGCCAGTAACACAGCCAAGACAGAGGTCGATCCGATCCGTTTCGAGCACCTCCGCGACGGCGTCGGGCGAGAGGTAGGCGAGACTGTCGGCGTCGATTGCGTCGCGGATCTCGTCGACGGTTTTGTCAGCAGCGATCAGCTCCTCGCGGGTGGCCATGTCGATCCCCATGTAACACGGTGCAGCGATCTCCGGCGCGCCGATTCGCATGTGGACCTCCTCTGCGCCGCAGTCTTTGAGCAACTGAACGAGTTGCGTCGAGGTCGTTCCACGGACGATCGAGTCGTCGATGAGCGTGACGGTCTTGCCCTCGACGGTGGACTTGATCGGGTTGAGTTTCAGCCGTACCGCACGTTCACGTTCGCCCTGGGTTGGCATGATGAACGTCCGGCCGACGTATCGGTTCTTCATCAACCCCTCGGCGAACTCGACGCCGTCGTCGGCCTCGGCCCGGGGTTCACCGTCGGCGGTCGTTTCGGTCGCCGCGTCCGCGTATCCCGACGCGAAAGCGCGTCCGGAGTCAGGCACCGGCATCACGACGTCGGTCTCGACGCCGCTTTCCTCCCAGAGCTTGCGCCCCAGGTTCCGTCGCGCCTCGTAGACGAGCGTGTCGTCGATGACGCTGTCCGGGCGAGCGAAGTAGACGTGTTCGAAGAAACAGTGAGCGGTGTGTTCTTTCTCGACCAACTGGTAGGAGTCAAACCCCTGGCCGTCGTCGTCGAGGACGACCAGTTCGCCAGGGCGAACGTCCCGAACGAGTTCGCCGTCCAGCGTGTCGATCGCCGCCGATTCCGAGGCGAGGATGTAGCCGTCCTCGAGCCGTCCGATACAGAGCGGTCGGTTCCCCTGCGGATCTCGAACCCCGAGGACGGTGTCGTCGTGGCTGATCGTCAACGAGTACGAGCCGTGGACACGACCCATCGTGCGCTTGACCGCCCGAACGAGGTCCTCCTCGAGCAGGTTGCGCGCGAGGTCGTGGGCGATGACTTCAGTGTCACCGTCGCTGGTAAAGGCGTGGCCGACGGCGGCGAGTTCGTCGCGGATCTCGTCGGCGTTGACGAGGTTCCCGTTGTGCGAGAGCCCCAGCGAGCCGCTCTTGAACGAGACGGAAAACGGCTGGGCACACGACGTGTCGACCGAGCCGGCGGTCGGGTAGCGAACGTGGCCGATCCCGGCCGAGCCAGCGAGTCCGTCGAGGTCGTCCTCGTCGAAAGCGTCGCCTACGAGCCCCATTTCGACGTGACTGTGTTGCTGGAAGCCGTCGTGGGTGACGATTCCGGCCGACTCCTGGCCGCGATGCTGGAGCGCGTACAGCGCGTAGTACAACGGTCGCGCCGCCGATCGACCGTCGAGTGAGACGCCGACGACGCCACACTTTTCGGTCATCCCTGTTCGCCGGGGAGTCTCGCCCCGCCCATCAGTCATGGTCGACCGTAGCGTCTCGAGTGGATAAAAACCCCCGTGTTTGTGCTTTCAACAGCCGTCCCACACACATAATTATACACGTTTGTGGGTATTTTTGCTGTTGTCCGTACGCGGCCATACATCGTGTGACTGTCGCCTCGAGTGCCTTCCTGCGAGAAAATCGGGCAGCTAATCGAACACGAGACGGCCGCTCACGTCAGAACGCGAGAAGTACTCGGCTGGATACAGAGTCAGACGGTTTGCTGGAAGTCAGTGCCGGCGCGATCGCGCGCTCCGGGGGTCACGCCGGGACATCGGGACAGCAGTCCGTCTCAGGTGACCACTGATCCCAACCGAGCCAGCAGGGATCGTGCTCGAGCGAAATACAGGACACTCGTGCGTTCACGGTGCCGGCGAAAACAGTGTCGAGAACCCGACGTCGCGTGCAGTGGCACTTGTCCGTCTCACCCGACTACCTGCTCGTGTGGAGACGGTCTGACAGTCGGACGAGCGTCGTTCCGAGAACGACGACGGCGATTCCAGTCAGTACGACCAGCACCATCGTCTCGAGTTCCCCGCCCGCCATCGCAACCAGGGACACCGATCCGATACGGAGCGTGACGGTGAGAAGCAGTGCTTCCGCGCGAGCGTTCAGTTCGGGCTACGTCGACGGAAGACTGGACGCACTCCGCTGATTGTCGCGCATACACATATTGTTGGCCCACTAACAAATAGGGCTAACGACGGCCTAACAGGAACCGCTGTTTCGATCTCCGCTGTACTGTGCGAGCGACTACTCCTCGAGTGCGACCAGTTCCTCGACGTCTGGCAACTCACTGTCGTCGACGATCTGGGTCATTCGGTCGTGGTGTTTCTCCGCGGCGTAGCCGACGAGGGTCTCGTCGTCGACGCCGATCGCGCCCTCCTCTGTCGACTCGCCGACGATTCCCTGGACGAACATTGCGAGTTCGCCGACGGTGTCTTCGATCAGCGTCGGATCGACGTCCTCCTCCCGGACGAGCGTCTCGAGTTTCCACATGCCGAACCCGACGTGTCGGCCTTCGTCGCTGCGGATGCGGGAGAACCCCTCGACCAGCCCCGGTAGTTGTGGCAGTTCCGCGTACTCGCCGCTGAAATTCCGCTGGACGCCGTAGTAGCCCGTCTGGGCGAGGATTCCCTCGATCGCCATGTGGTAGTGACAGTACGCGAGCGCCCGGTTCTCGGGGGTGTCTTCGCGCAGCAACCTGTGCATCGCCGTCTCGTTACGTTCGAACAGTTCGTCGTATGGGTCGGAGAACCACCGGTCGTCGGTCGGCGAGGTTGGCCCGAGGCCACGACGTTCCTCTTCGGGCGCGATAACCGACCGCCAGTAGCGATCGAAGAAGTCGGCGTGTTTGGCCTCCTCGTAGAGCTGGGTCGTCACGAATAGCTGGTCGGCAACGTCCTCGAGGACGACGCCGAGCGGCGAGAGGTCCTCGGTGACGGCCTCCTCGCCGGCGCCGAACAGCGCGAGCGTCTCGCGCAGCCCGTCGAACGCGGGCTCCGGAACCTCTCGAATCGCTTCGCGGTCGGGGGCGAGGCCGATTTCGTGGGGGTCCCAGTGTCGTTCGACGGCGTTGCGGAAGTACCGGAACGATCGCCGGTCGTGATCGATTCGCCCAGGAGTGGTATCAGTTGACATGTGACAACAATCTATCGGCCGACGAAAAACGGTGACGGTCGGGGTCGTGGCCGTCGACAGGTTGGAAGGCCCTCGGTCCGTACCAGCGGACGAGAAACACTCGATGATCGAACTACCGAGAACGGTCTACGACGATCTCGTCTATCGGGCGTACGACGGCGACGACCACGAGGTGTGTGGCGTCCTCGCAGGTGAGTACGGCACGGACCGGACCGTCGTCACCGACGCCTACTCGACCGAGAACGTCGCCGAGAACCCCGAGATCCGGTACGCGCTCGATCCGGAAGAACAACTCGAGGTCATCGAGCGAATCGAAGCGCAGGACCTCGAGATTGCCGGGTTCTACCACTCTCATCCGGCTGGGCCGACGGAACCGACGCCGAGAGACGTCGACCGAGCGACCTGGCCCGACGTCTCCTACGTCATCGTCGCGCTCGACGGCTACCCCTACGTCGGGTCGTGGCGCTGGCGTGAGGACGACGAGACGTTCGAGGGAGAACGAGTCCGGGTTTGCAAATCGCTCGAGGACACCTCTCGAACGCCCGGGCGGTGACGACCGACGACCCGACGACGTTTTTTCTCGGGAGAACGAACGGCGAGTCATGGTCGAAGAGATCTCACCGGACGCGGTCAAGGAGAAACTCGAGAACGGCGACGGCGTCCAGATCGTCGACATCCGCCCCGAACGGGAGTACGAGCGCGGCCACATTCCCGGTGCGGTTAACGTCCCGATGAACGAACTGTCGACGGCGATCGACCAGTACGAGTGGGGCGATGATGTCGTCGTCGCCTGTCCGATCGGCCAGAGTTCGATCCAGGCAGCCCGGCTCATCGGGAGCTACGAGGACGTCGACGCCGACGCCGTCGCGAGTATGGAAGGCGGCTACCAGGAGTGGGAGTACGACCTCGAGGCGGGTTCGAGTTCCGAGACCGACGACGAAGCAGAATCGGAAGCGGAATCCTGACACGCAGATCTGTCGGCCAGTTTCGTCCTGTCGCTGCTTTCGTTCGGCTTCTCGACTCGTGACGTTCGACTCTCGACCCTCGAGTCCAGCGTCCCATCGTACGATTTACTGGCAGTCATTTCCGGTGCGACTGCGTTCCGGACGGCGGTTGCACGGTAAATCGGTACAGCAATCCGTGTCAGTCGAGCGTTTCCACGGTGTCGCCGACGGCGAGGGTCGTCCCTCGATCCGCTTCGACGACGTCGGCGATGAGCATCAGCGTGTAGTAGTGGTCGAACGCCTCCTCGTCGGCCCAGTCGGGCAACGTCTCCCGGCGCTTCTCGACGAACCGCTCCCGGAACTCAGGCAGGGGCTCGCCCGTGTCGGGGTCGCGCCCGGGGACGACACAACGCGCACAGGGCGTCGCTCCCTCGAGTCGCACGCCGCCGACAACAAAGGCCGGCGCATCGTCTCCGACGAATCGATCCTCCCAGAACGGCTCGACGCCCGAAATTTCGAGGTTCGCACGCATCCGTCGTCGAACGCTTTCAACCGTGAGATCCTCGAACCAGTCGGCGACCGTCTCGAGCGTTGCAGTGCTGATTACTGACGTTCCCATTCCGTTTCGAGCGACGTAGCCGCGATCCTCGTCGCGCTCGAGTGTGAGGTCGCCAAACTCGAAGACGTCCGAGAACCACGCGGCCGCACGACCACGGCCTCGATCGGTGCCGAGATCGAACTGTCGCGGTCCGTTCTCGTCGGAACCCGAGATGTCGGCGGTCAGAGTTCCTGTCTCTGGGTCGTATTCGTTCGTAATGTCGTGGACGCGGTCCGTCCGCGGCCCTTCGACGAGTTTTCCGTCGGCGTCGAAGAGAGCGAACGTTCGGTCGCCGGCGAGCGTGCCGTTCTCGCGGATCGTCACTTCCTCGCGGTCGACGCCGTCGAGACTCTTTACGGGATACGTCCGGATGCGCTCGAGTCGTGCCATTGAGTGACTGTCACGTGGAGTGTGAATATAGCTGTTGTTCGACCGAACTACCTGCCGACTCCGCCAGATGCGCCTCAAACGAAGGCGTATCGTAACGACTCGATCCGATACCCGTCTTCCCGAGAACGGACGGACCTCCGTTTCGAACCGATTGCCGGTCGTTCGATTTCTCGAGACGTGCCGGGACAGCAACACTGCCGGCGCGGCCACACCAGAAAGACCGGGCGGTAGTCGGTCTCACGCGGAGGGCTGTACCGGCGTCCCGGTGTTCCCGCTTCGGACCGCGGGTGTGTCGGCGACGACTGAGACGGACTGTTGACCCGATGTCCCGGCGCGACCCCAGGGGCGCGCGGTCGCGCCGGCACTGACTGACAGCAAATCGTATGACAGTTCCGGTCTCACTCGACGCGGTTCGCCGCGACGACCGTCTGCCCGTACGCGATCCCGGCGTCGCCGGGCGGGACGCGGTCGGGGGCGAGATAGTCGAGGTCGTGTGACTCGACTGTCGCCCGGATCGTCCGAGAGATAGCCTCGTTGTAGGCGACTCCACCAGTAAACCCGACGGCGTCGATCCCGCGGTCGGTCGCCGCCCGGGCCGCGATCGTTCCGAGCCCACGCGCCAGCGTCTCCTGTGCGGTTGCCGCGAGACGGTGTCTCGAGTGCGTGTCACGCATGTCGTCGATCGCCTGCACGAGAGCAGCAACGTCGACGACCTGCCTACCGTCTCGCTCGGTGTAGGGTACGTCGATGTCGACCGGGTCGGCGTCGGCCGCGGCCGCCTCGAGTTGGAGTGCAGGCTCTCCCTGGTAGCGCCGGTGTGAACAGACGTCGAGCAGTGCGCTGCTCGCGTCGAGAAACCGACCGGCGCTGGTCGTTTCCGGCGCGTTCACGTCGGCAGCGACGCTCTCTCTGACCGTCCGGGCAGCGTCCTCGTCGAGGGGCGTCCGGTCGACGAGTAACTCGTCGATCCGTTCGTCGTCTTGGAGGAGACTCGCGAGAATGCGGGCCGGGCGACGAATTGCCGACTCGCCGCCGGGCAACTGGAAAGTATCGAGCCCGCCGACACGGTCGAACGACGCGGGCGTCACAGAGAGCACTTCGCCACCCCAGATCGTCCCGTCGGATCCGTACCCCGTTCCGTCGGCGACGACGACGACCGCCTGGTCGCGGTCGTGTTCCGCGAGAAGTCCGGCTGCGTGGGCGTGGTGGTGCTGGACGCGAACCGGAGCGTCGACCTCGAGGTCGTCGGCGACGGTCGCTGCCAGTTCCGTGGTGCGAAAGCCGGGGTGGCGGTCACAGGCGACGACGGAGGGTTCGACGCCGAACAGTTCCGTGAGGTGGTCGGTCGTCTCCCGGAGGAACGCCTCGGTTGCCGGCCCGTCGACATCGCCGAGATGCTGGGACGGCACCACGTCGGCGTCACGGGCGAGCGCGACGACGTTGTCGAATTCGGCCCCGAGCGCCAGTACTTCCGGACCGGAGTCGGGACGCGGGAGCGGACGTGGAACCCAGCCTCGAGACCGCCTGAGAAACCGCCGGTCGTCGTCGACGACCCGGACGACGCTGTCGTCACACCGGGCGGTGATCTCGCGGTCGTGGACCAGTGCCGCGTCGATCACGCCCTCGAGTTGCTCGTAGATGGCGTCGACGGTCGTCGCCATCGGCTGTCCCGGCAGATTCGCACTGGTCATCACGAGCGGATCGTCGAGTTCGTCGAAAAGCAGGTGATGCAAGCCAGCGTAGGGAAGCATCACGCCGACCGTGTGCAGCCCCGGAGCGACGGCCTCGAGCCACGCGTCGTCGCGTTCGGTCTCGAGCACGACGATCGGCCGACGCACGTCGGTAAGCAACGACTGTTCGCGGTCGTCGACGGCGGCAAACGACTCGACGTCGTCAAGCGACGAGGCCATGAGTGCGAACGGTTTCGCCGGGCGACCGGTCCGGTCTCGGAGCCGTTCGATTGCCGTCTCGTCGGTCGCCAGACAGGCCAGATGGGTCCCACCGATCCCCCTGATCGCGACGAGTTCGCCGTTGGCGAGTCGATCGGTCGTGGCGGCGATTGCCTCCTCGTCCGTCGCGAGTTCCCCACGGTCGTCGTCGAGCAACGACAGCGACGGCCCACACTCCGGACACGCGGTCGTCTGGGCGTGATAGCGCCGATCCATGGGATCTTCGTACTCCTCGCGACAGGCCGTACACATCGGGAACTCGTCCATCGTCGTCCGCGGCCGATCGTAGGGTAACGACTCGATTACCGTGTATCGCGGCCCACAGTCGACACAGGCAGTCGCCCAGTACCGGTGGTACCGCGAGTCGGGATCGCGGATGTCCTCGAGACACGTCTCACAGATCCCAGTGTCGGGCGGGATCGTCCCCGAACCGCCGTCGCCGTCCGTCGAGGGTTCGATGACGAACTCGCTCTCGCTCTCGCCGACGGGATCGGCTTCCTCGACGGTCACCGACTCGACGACTGCAAGCGGCGGCGGTCGCTCCCGGAGATCGGACAGGAACGACTCGACGTCGTCGGATCGCCCCTCGAGTTCGATCTCGACGCCGGCGTCGCCGGTGTTTCGGACTGTTCCGGTGAGATCGTGGGTCGTCGCCCGTCGGTAGACGAACGGCCGGAAACCGACGGCCTGGACGACACCCGTAACGGTCACCTCGACTCGTCGTCGATCCGCGGATTCGGTAGTCATAGCGTCTACTGGTGGTGGTCGTGTTCACCCTCGAGTTCGGCCTCGAGCGCGGCGATGCCCTCGCCGCTCTGGGCGTTCGTCTCGACGACCGATGTTCCCGGAGCGACGTCCTCGACGTCCGACCGGATCACGTCGACGTCCGTTCCGACCGCGTCTGCGATGTCGACCTTGTTGATGACGACGACGTCCGCCGACTGGACGAGCATCGGGTGTTTGCGGACGACGTCGTCGCCTTCAGTGGTGCTCACCACTAGCACGCGACGGGTCGCCCCGAGCGGAAAGTCCGCGGGACAGACCATGTTCCCGACGTTCTCGAGGTAGAGCGTGTCGAGGGTCTCGAGGTCGAACGACTCGATCGCCTCGTCGACGAGCGTCGGGTCCAGGTGACACTCCTTACCGGTGTTTACGTTCTCGACCGCGACGCCGTGGTCGCGCAGCCGTTTCGCGTCGTCTTCGCCGGCGACGTCGCCGACGACGACGCCGAGCTGTTCGTCTTCCGGGGCGCGTTCGATCAGCCGTTCGATCAACAGCGTCTTGCCGCCGCCGGTGCTGCCGGCGAACTCGACGCCGTAGACGCCGTGGTCGTGAGCCAGACGTTCGTGGACCTCGCCAGCACGCTCGCGAACGGCGGCGAGGACGTCGGCCTCGATGTCGGTCGTCGACTCCTCGTGGTCGTGGTCGTGGCCAAACCGGTGGAGTCGGATCGGACCGACGTCGAACAGGCGATTCAGGGCTCGAGTCAGGGGATGTGTCGTTCGGTTGTACATGGTAAGTAGTATCGTTAGCGTTCGATTATCTCGATAACAGTCGGTCTACTCGCCGGTCAGTATTGAGTGTATTCGTTAGCACTCCGTTCTCTCGGCACCGATCGGTCTACTCGCCGATCAACTGCTCGCCTCGGTTGCATTCGCGTCCGGAATCTCGATACTTCGTAGTCGACACTCGCGACCAGCGACGAGTTCCGCCCGCTTGCCACAGTCGGGACAGCGAACGTCCGGTGCATACGCGATCGTCTCCTCGAGACGGTCGGGCTCGCCATCCCAGCCACAGTCACAACGTGCACGTGGCGACACGGTTTCGATGTCGATCGTCGCATCCGCAGCGATCGTTTCGTCGACGGCAGTCTCGAGGCAGAACTGTAACTGGTCGGGATTGACGTGCGCTGCGCGACCGACGTCGATCGCCAACGCCTCGACGTCGTCGGCGTCGTGTTCGTCGGCAGCCGACAGTGCACGATCGACGAGTCGGGACGCGATGCTCAGTTCGTGCATGGTGTCAACAGATTCGTGGAAGGACTTCGCCCTCCGGTTCGCTCAGGTACCGTCTCCCGAAGCCAGTGTCGAGGACGACCCGGCCAGTGTGATCTGCGGTCGCGTGACCGACGATCGCCGCGTCCGAGCCGGTCGGGTGCGCTCGGATGGCCTCGAGGACGGCGTCGGCGTCGTCGGCGTCGACGCCAAGTACGGCTTTGCCTTCGTTGGCGACCGAAAGCGGGTCGATACCGAGTACTTCGCCAGCGCTTGCGATCGCGTCGTCGATCGGGATCGACTGCTCGTCGAGTTCGAGACCGACGCCACTTTTCTCTGCGATCTCGTTTAGCGTGGTCGCGAGCCCGCCACGTGTCGGATCTTTCATCGCAGTCACGGAGCCGGCGTCCATCGCCGCCCGGACGAGATCGTTGACTGGTGCGACGTCGCTCTCGAGGTCGCCGCCGAACCCGAATCCCTCGCGTTCGGAGAGCAATGCGATGCCGTGGTCCCCGACTGTGCCGCTGACGATGACCGCATCACCGGGCGAGAGCCCGGCGTCGGTAACCGCACCGCCAGGCGGGACGACGCCGACGCCCGCCGTATTGATCACCGGCCCGTCGACCTCGTCGCTTCGCATCACTTTCGTATCGCCAGTGGTGATCCGGACGCCGGCCTCCTCACACGCCGTCTGCATCGACTCGAAGACCGACTCGAGTTTCGACATCGGGTATCCCTCCTGGACGATCAGCGAACAGGTGAGGCCAAGCGGATCGGTCGCACCCATGACCGCCAGGTCGTTGACCGTACCAGCGACCGCGAGCCTGCCAACGTCACCCCCCGGAAAGACCGGCGGGCTGACGACGTGGCTGTCGGTCGTGTGAACGACCGATCCGTCCCCGCTCTCGAGCGGATGGACGGACCCGTCGTCGAGGGCCGCGAGACCGACTTCGTCGGCGGCTGGCTCGTCTTCGTCTGCGAACCGCGAGACCGCCAGGTCGTCGATCAGCGCGCGCATCGATCCCGCGCCCGCACCGTGGGCAAGCGTCACTACCTCGTCGTTCGAGTCGTCGCTGTCGTTCATGTTAGAGATCCGGTTTTCCACCGTACTCCTGCCAGATTTTGCAGGGGCCTTCGCTGCTTACCATACACGCGCCGACGGGGTTGCCCGGCGTACACTCCTCGCCGAAGAGATCGCAATCGTCCGGGTCCGCCGTGCCCGCCATAATATCGCCACAGAGACACTGCTCCGTCAACGGATCCGAATCCCCCACGGCTGGATCGACGTCGAATCGCGTGCGAGCGTCGTACTCGGCGTACTCCTCGCGGAGCACCAGATTCGCGTCCGGGATCTCCGCGATCCCGCGCCACTCGCCCGACGTCGTCTCGAAGACATCCCACATCGTCTCCAGCGCCGCGGTGTTACCTTCGCGCGAGACACAGCGTGGATAGGCATTCTCGAGGCCAGCCTCGCCGTCGCGGATATTCTCGAGCAGTCGCTCGACGCCGAGCAGTACGTCGAGTGGCTCGAAGCCACCGACGACGACCGGCGTCTCGTACTGGTCGACGAACTCTTCGAACAGTCCATAGCCGGTGATCGTCGCGGCGTGACCGGCAGCCAGAAAGCCGTCGATGTCGGTGTCGGGCAGTTCGGCGACGACCTCCATGGCCGGCGGAACGTACTTGTGCGCGGAGAGTATCGAGAAGTTCTTGGGCGGACCGCCCGCGAGGATGGCAGCCGTCGGAGCCGCGGTCGTCTCGAAGCCAGTCGCAAAGAAGACGACCTCGCGGCCAGGATTGTCGGCGGCGAGTTCGACTGCCTCGCTCGCCGAATAGACGATTTCGACATCGGCCCCCGCTGCACTGGCGTCCGCGAGACTCCCCTCCGTTCCAGGGACGCGATACATATCACCGTACGTCGCGACGATTGCCCCCTGTTCGGCGAGGGCAACGGCGTCGTCGACTTCCGGCATGTTCGTCACACAGACCGGACACCCCGGCCCCATCCGGATCGAAAGACCGTCGGGAAGCATGCTTCGCAGACCGAATTTGGCGATCGCCTGCTCGTGAGAGCCACAGACGTGCATCAGACTGACCGACTCTCCGATGTCGTCCATCAGCGCCGCCAGTCGGTCTGCAAGCTCGTGGGCTGCGTCCGGGTCCCGAAACTGGAGGTCCGTCTCACTGCTCATCGTCGCTTCCCTCTCGAGACCGCCGATCGCCAGGATCGGCCGTCACTGGTTGTCTCTCACCGTCAACCGCTGTCGGCCGGTCGCCGAACTCGAGGACGGCGTCTTCGGCACCGAGCTCCTCGAGCGCCTCGTCTTCGTCGCCCTCGAGGAACGACTCGTAGATCTCGAGCGTCTCCTCGACCTCCGACTCGGGAATCTTCCGGATCGCAAAGCCGGCGTGATTGAGGACGTAATCGCCCTCCTCGACGGTATCACCGACGATGTCCAGTCGGACGGTCTTCTCGACGTTCCAGAACTCCGCTCGGGCTTCGTCCCCGTTAATCTCGAGGATCTCGCCGGGAATACCGAGACACATCAGCCGGACACCTCTTCGTCGTCCGTCGATTCGTCGTCTGCCGATCGATGCTGGACACCTACGTTCCACGGATCGTTTCCGAGCAGCCGGTCCGGACGAACGACACCTTTGACATCGTGGCCGTCGTCCTCGTGTGCCTGGATCTCGTCGCTCTCGATACGTGTCTCACAGTCGCGACAATACCACTTTGAACTCATATCTGAATGATTCGCAGGTCGCTCACTTGTGCTACTCGGTCGTTACCACGTGCTTGGATCGATCGGCCGCCGCTGCGGCGTAGTCGAGTATCACATCCGTAGCCGCTGGAATGGCGTTCTCGACCGGTTCGCTCAGCTCAGTACCCGGCTCGAGTCGCTTCGGCTCGATACCGACGACCAGCATCTCGTCGGGCAAATCGTACGTCCCGTCTGTGTACCCGAGCGCCTCGGTAAACGAGACGTCGTGCATCGTCATGTCCGGTGCTTCCCCGTCGAACGCGCCGTCGACGTACCGATACTCCTGGACTGTCCCCGGTTCGGACCCAGTCTCGATCGCGTCGACGACGATCGCTCGATCGCAGCCACTCATCGCCTCGAGCGCGAGAAACGCGGTCGTCCCCGCGTCGTACAGGCGGATCGCCTCCGTCGCGACCGCAGGCTGTGACTCGAGTGCTGCGATCATCCGTGGCCCGATACCGTCGTCGGCCATGATCTCGTTCCCGACGCCGACGACCGCGATCTCTGGTGACGGGGAAGCGGTTTCAGTCATCGCTGGTTTCGTCTTGAGTTCGTTCGACCGTCGATTCAGCGTCCGGTTCCGGTTTCGTCTCGTCGTCGACGACCCAACCCTCGAGCGTGCCGGTGAACATCGACTTCGTCATGTCGAGGTTGCTCGGCATCAGCGGGAAGTACGCGTGGATCGAGACCGCTGCGATCACCCAGAACGTCGCGAGCAGGTGCAGTCGCAACATCGTCTCGTAAGTGACCCAGCCTTCCATGAAGCCGATTGCAGCGATCCACCACGCTGGATCGGTCGCGATGCCGTTCCACAGCGCGAAGCCAGTCACCGTCAGCGCCAACACGAAAAACCACGTGACATACCAGAAGACCGTCTGCATCGGATGGTAGCCCACCCACTCCTCGTGGTCTTCGTTGTACGTCCGCCGTGCTTTCTTGTAGCCGGGAATGTAATCCGTCAACCCGACGAACGAGACCGCGATGATGATCTCCTCTTTGATCTGATCGAGAGAGACCAGCAACTCGTGGCCGTCGACGAACTTGTGATAGTACGGGAAGATCACGAGCGCGATGACAGCGAGTATCACGCCCGCCCACATGTGGAGCTGGAACGCGACCTGATAGCCGTCCCAGATGCCGATGTTCAGCGGACCGTACCAGCCAGTCCAGAACTGGACGCCGGTCACGAGGGCAATGAACATACACAGCACCATCACCCAGTGACAGATGATCGACCCGGTCCCCCAGCGGTGGATCGTCTCCTTGTCCTCCTTGTTGAGAGTCAGATAGCCCGCATAGCGGGTGGCGATTTCGGTCCGGATCGACGCGACGAATTTCCCGGCGACCGGTATTTGTTCGATGTCGATGATACCGCCGTGGTCGACTTCCCGAGTGCCGCCGTCCGTCTGCACCCGGTCCGACGATCCCTCGTCTGTCGGGGGGCGGTCAGCGTCGTTTATCGAGCGGTCGGTCATCGTTACTCACCTCGGCTGCCGTCCGTTTCGGCCCCGAGTTTGTCACCGGGCCGTGCCGGCTCGAGGACGGTCTCGTACTCCGCGTCCGGGCTCTGGACGTGGACCGCACAGGCCAGACACGGATCGAACGAGCGAATCGTTCGCATCACGTTGAGCGGGTTCTCGACATCGTCGACTTCCATACCAACCAGTCCTTCTTCCAGGATACTCGGTTGGCCCTCCGCGTCGCGGGGCCCAAGATTCCACAGCGTCGGCGTGATGATCTGGTACCGCTCGACCTCACCGCTGTCGACGCTGGTCCAATGGGACAGTGCCCCGCGCGATGGCTCCCAGAGACCCACGCCCTGTCCAGTGAAGTCGTCGGTCCACTCGTGGACGAACGGTTCGTCGAAGTCGAGGGCGTCTAGCCAGTTCAGCACCTCGTCGCGGACGAGCAGGATCTCCTGTGCTCGAGCGATGAGGCGGTTCAGCGTGTTGCTCTCGGCAGCGCCGCCACCGAGGTCGGCCCGCAGGTCGAACGGGTCGCGGTCGTCGATGACCAGCCGAGCGAGCGGGCCGGTTTCCATCGTCTGACCGTTCCATCTGGGTGCCGTCCCCCACGAGTAGGCGTCGTCTTTGTCGGGAGCCGGCTCGGGCGGCTTCGCTTTCGCAGGATCGCCACCCGAATCGTTCGTGTACCAGGAGTATGCGGTGTCTTCGCTGATCGCGTCGATGATCTCGTCTCTCGTCTTCGACTCGACCAGCCCGTTGCGATAGATCCCGCGGTCCAGGAACAGTCCGTCCCCGTCCGCGTGATCGAAGACGCCGTTGGAGTAATACCGGTTCGGCCCGACACCGTGCTCGGCAGTGCCCGCTTGGGCTGCCGCGACGAGGAGTCCGACGAGGTCGTGCAGTCCCTCGCCGAGGTCGGGATCGACCTCGACGTCACCGGGCTCGTCGGCCGCCAGGTATCGCTCGAGAACCTCCGGCGCGGCTTCGGTTGGACCGATCCACTCACTGACCTCGGCGACTCGCGATTTGACGCTTTCGACCGTCGATGGATCGGGCTGGCCCGCCATCCCGCCAGGAACGTACGTCAGCGGGTGGGGTGCGCGACCACCGAACTCGGCGAACGCCTTGAGCAGTTTCCGCTGCTGGTCGAGTGCCGCCTGATAACCCTCGCCTTCGATCGGGTCGAGCCGATCGAGACCCGTGTCCGCAACGGCGTCGCTGTAGTCTGGTCCCACGAGCGCATAGAGGTGGATCGCGTGATTCCACAGGTAGAAGATCCCTTCCAGGGCGTTTCGAAGCAAGACCGCGTTCCGCGGCGGTCCCTCGAAGACGCCTGCGTCCTGGGCAGCGTTCTCTACGGCCTTGCTCGAGGCGAGGCGGTGACAGGTGAAACACACCCCACAGACTTTCCCCGTAAGCATGGGCGCGTCGTAGGGCGGTCGCCCGAGCGTGATTATTTCGGCACCCCGGAACATCTTCATCTGGCTTTTGGCGTTGACGACTTCGCCGTTCTCGATTTCCAGTTCTGTTCCGTGGTGTCCTTCGATACGTGTCGTCGGGTCGATAGTAACTTCCACCATTGATCTTAGCCTCCGTTAGTTCGAATCGTCTTGCTCGGCCGTCGCTTCCTCTTTCATCTCGGCCGTCGCTTCCTCTTTCATCTCCTCCGGCGCGTCGTCTTTCGTGAAGTGACCGTACCCGGTTGCTTTCCGTGCGACGTGGGCACCGATCCCGGCACCAGCAGCGGCGACGCCAGCCCAGCCAGCGTGCTCTGCCGTGATCGGGCCGACGACTGACTGTCGTTCGACCTCTTCGTTAAACGGCGTGAACCGATCCCAGAAGCCCGGCTCCATACATCCGATGCACGCTGCGCCGACGTCGAGGCAGACGCTCGTGCCGTCGTTCCAGAGCCGTTGCTGGTCGTCACAGTTCGTGTAGGGACCAGCACAACCGACCTTGAGAAGACAGCCTTCGTCACCAGGTTTCTCGGCAAACTCACCGCGATCGAAGTACCCTCGGAGCTGACAGTTGTCGTGGACGAGTGGCTCGTAGAACGGTTTCGGCCGGTTGTAACGGTCGAGTTCCGGCGTGTGACCGTTTAGCACCGTCGCCAACGTCAACAGGAGGTAGTCTGGGTGAATCGGGCACCCGCCGAGGTTGATGACCGGTAAGCCAGCCCCCGACTCGAAGTCGGGGCCGAGAACGCCACGCTCTTGTCGCTGTTCGAACTGAAGGCCCCGTGCCCCCGTGACGTTCTCGCCCAGGCCGTAGAGATCCTTCTTGTTCTCGGCCGCCGGCCAACCGCCGAAGGCAGCACAGTTACCGACGCCGATCACGTAATCGGATTCCGGTGCGAGTTCCTGAACCCAGTCGTAGATCGCTCGTCCCCCAACCGTCGCCGCGGACGGCATATCGACCGGCACGGACCCCTCGACGATCAACACGTCGGGGTCCATACTCATCGAGTCCATCGCGTCTTCGCCCGCTTCGGGCATCAGAGTCGGATGAAAGGTCACTTCGACGCGGAAATCCTTCAATACCCCTTCCAGAGACGGATACTGCCCCTGCAGCGTCGATATCGTACACCCGGTGCAGGCCTGGCCCTGCAGCCAGACGACCTCGAGATCACCGTCGATCGCCTGTCCGAGTGCCGAGCCGATTTCCGCCGTGTAAGACGTAATAACTGTCCCGGCGGCTGCACCGGCCGCGAGCTGAAGGAAGTTCCGACGTGACGCTCCACCTTGTCCCCCTTTTGTCGTGTCAGTACTGCAATCAGGCTGTGTCATAGGTTTCTTTTGATCGAATTCGCCTTCGTTTCCGGAACTGTTCCATCCATTTGATACTTGCAACTACCTCTCCAAGGGCTCTACCACTCATAATCCAGCGGCTTATATACCCTCGAATGTGGGGGCGTCGCAGTTCATTGCTCGGCGTCGTAGAAATAGCCACAGGCGAGCGGGTTACAGCGAGAACAGCGCGAAAGCCCACGAGCTCACTCGTGGGAGAAGTCATAGGGATTATCGTAGGAGTTCATAGTTTTCCCGTGACGAACCACGACACAGCGTCGAAGGACGGGCTTCGAAACCTCCGGTTGGCTACGATAATCCCTATCAGTGGCCGGCATACGGTTTGCTGTCAGTCAGTTCTGGCGCGACCGCGAGCCCGCCTGCGGTCGCGCCGGTACATCGATACCGGTACAGCATTCCGTACCAGCGCGGACGCACACAACCCGAAACAGACACACCGAGACGACGGCACCCAATCCGCATCACTGGTCGCTGTCGTGAGCAGTCGTCACGAAGCCTCCAGGCGGAGAAACGTCGAATCGATGTCAACGAGAACCGCCACGGTCGAAACGACGGACGATCCAGCCTAACACGGCCCGCCGTAGCGACGCCTCGGCAAACCCGAAACCGGAACACGGCCGCCCGAAACCGACACACAGTGGCCACCCTAGTACTCCGCCAAGCGTCGACTGCTGCGTGAACCCAGACGACCGCATTCGGTTTCACTCATCCGTTCAGGCTTGCCAAAGCACTAGTGGCGGGCCAAGCCTGCACTGATGGGTCGAATCTGGCGGTGTCGCTCGATTCGACCCGTCAGTCGACGGTTGGGACGGTACTAGATACAGACGAGACGATCACCGGTCGAATCGGCTCGAACGCCACTCCCAACTGGACCCCAGATCAGCGACTACTCGCCGGACTGTGGGCCGTCCGCACCGAGATCGGCATCTGCGATTATCTCGGCACCAGCCGGCGAGAGGTCGACGGTCGCATCACCAGGGACGACCTTGTCGATCTCGTCGACGTTACCGGCAAGCACCGTCAGAATGTCGTCGGGATTCGCGTACAGGAGCATCGTCCCGTCCTGCCCTTCGGCGACGAGTTGCGTGTCGTTCAAGACTACCTGATCGTTCTGAATCGTCGCCGCGACGACCGGCAGCGCCGCCGGCTTCCCTTTCTCGTCGTCGCGTACCTTTCGAATGTGGACCTCCTCGAGGTCGAGGACGTCCTTGTGCTCTTCGACGCGCTCGGCGCAAGCGACCATGTCCTGTAGCAGCGCCGACTTTTGCTTTCCTGCCTCGTGGTCGCCGTCGAGACAGTGCTGACAGACGCGAAGCTCGAGTCGCATTACCCGTTCGTTATCGACGGAGACCGATGAGCGTTCCGCTTCCTGGGCCGGCTACGATCGGCGCTCGTTGTCGATCTCCCTAATCCGATCGCTGCCGCGGTCTACGTCCCCACCGTGATAACAGCGCGTGTGCTCGATCTCGAGGGCTGCTAGTTTCCCGACCGACTCGAGAGCGCGAGCCATCTCGGGCGTGAACTCGGGTTTCGGCCCCGAAAGCGGCGCTTCACCGTCGGCCACGAGCGCGTCGCCGGCGAGCAACACCCCGCTCTCGGAGACAGACAGCGACACGTTCCCGGGCGCGTGACCCAGTGTCGGGACGACTGCCATCGGCCCCGCGAGCGTCGGAATCCGGACGCCGTCTGCGAACCCGAGGTCGACGTCGACGGGCGGATAGCGGCCCTCGCCGCTCTTGATCGGGTCGCGCTCGCCCGCGACGTACGGCGCTTCCTCGCGGTGGGCCGCGACGACCGCGTCGGTGTGCTCGAGCAACTCCGCGAGGCCACCCGCGGGGTCGCCGTCGTTGTGAGTCACCACGACCAGCCAGACGTCCTCGAGGTCGGAGCTGGGGGCCTCGAGATGCACCTCGAGCGCACCGACGCTGCCAACTGGGCCGATGTCGACGAGAACGGGTCCGCGGTCGGTTTCGACGGCTACCGCTGTGGTCGTGCGGTCGCGGCGTACTCGACCCGTAGTGAATGCGTGTACGTGCGTCCGTCGACGCATTCGGCATGTGTTTCGGTTCGCTTCCGCACTCAGGTATCGGCCGGCTCGAATTACGATGGCAGCGGCTTCGACGGACGGCTGCGAGACTGGTGGTAGGCCACGTTTGTTGGGTTCCCAGGCATCCGTTCTAGTTTAGCAGATCACGGTATCCAGAGACCGCAAGCTAGAATCGTCAGTAACTAGGAATGTGAGAA
This sequence comes from Natronobacterium gregoryi SP2, assembly GCF_000230715.2. Classification (GTDB taxonomy): domain Archaea; phylum Halobacteriota; class Halobacteria; order Halobacteriales; family Natrialbaceae; genus Natronobacterium; species Natronobacterium gregoryi. The sequence continues at coordinate 2,107,819 of NC_019792.1, read as the reverse complement.
TCCGGTGGGGAGTGTGTACAACCCACCGGACTCAGTAGTTGTGAACCGGATTCAAAGAGCGTTTCCATCCGATGAGTTGCGCGAGCGTGCTCGCGCAACGAATCTCATCCAGCGAGAGCGGAAACTCGACGTCGTCGCCCTATTTTACACGCTTTCCCTCGGCTTCGCTGCCGGATCTGATCGATCCATTCAGGCGTTTCTCGAACGCTACGTCGAGATGGCTGACTGTGACGAACTCTCGTATGCAACGTTTCACGGCTGGTTCAAACCGGGATTCGTTGCACTCCTTCGAGAGATTCTCGATGACGCCATCGAGAATCTCGACACGGGCCAAACCGAGCTGACCGGACGTCTCGAACGATTTCGAGACGTCCTCATCGTTGATGCGACGATCATCTCGCTTTATCAAGACGCCAAAGATGTCTACGCACTCGATGACGACCGAGCCGGGGCGAAACTCCATCTCACCGAATCGCTCTCGACGGGGCTTCCGACGCGATTCCAAACAACCGACGCGAGCACTCACGAACGGAGCCAGCTACCCACCGGCGAGTGGGTAGCTGGCGCCCTCATCCTGTTCGATCTCGGCTACTACGATTTCTGGCTGTTCGACCGCATTGACGCCAATGGCGGCTGGTTCGTCTCTCGCGTCAAGGAAAATGCAGACTTCGAGATTGTCGAGGAACTCCGTACGTGGCGCGGCAACAGCATTCCGCTAGAAGGCCAGTCGCTGCAGGCCGTCCTTAATGATCAAGATAACTTTTGCAAATATGGACTGAGGAACTGGTCGATCCAAGACTTGGCGAATCCAAGTCGATCGGTGAGGGTGTTGAAGAGGCGGCGAGCGAGAGTGCGGAACGCGCTCTCGCTCGCCACGACGATTGGTGAAGCATTCCGTTTGAGCACTTTCCAGACCTGCTCGATTGGATTGAGATGCGGTGAACCGACCGGAAGAAAGACGAGATCGATACCGAGTTGATGTGCGCGCTTGCGCGTGTGCTCACAGATGTGAGACGAGAAGTTGTCCAAGACGAGCAGAATCCGCGTTCCCGGATTCTGCTCGCGGACCTCCTCCAATAGGGCACAGATGTTCTCTTTCGATTGATCTTCAGGAAAGGTCAGGACACTTTCGCCGTTGAGCGTATAGCACCCGACCGCTGGTTCGTCAAGCTTCACCAGCGGTCGTTCGAGTGTCGGATCATCGACGTACCACAGTCGATGCGAATTGTCGTATGGTTGCGGATGAGAAGCGTCACAAAAACCGACGACAGTTCCTCCATCTGTACAGATATTGTCGTCGAGAACCCAGCCTTCGTCCTCATCCTCGGGACGGTTGTTATGTGCTGTCTCTGTTTCCTCGTCGAACGCGTCTGCGACGCGTTCTTCGAGGATTTCATCTGCATTTTCTGGCCGTGAGGGACGTTTTGGACGTGGTTTAGCGTAAGACAGTCCGAGATTCCGGAGGACTCGACCGAGATAATCCGGATGGTACTCAACATCGAACTCTTCGTCCAAGAGCTGGTGAACTTCCTGTGCTTTCCAGGGCTGTCCCTCCCGGAGAAGTTCTAGAAGACACTCTTGTTCCTCGTCACCGAGCTTCGGGGGCCTTCCGCCCCCGAAGTTCGGTGTCAACTGACCCAGCCCGCCATCGTTCCATCGACGTGCCCAGCGACTTCCAGTCGACGCAGATTTCCCAACGTCGTCGGCTGCTTCTTCGTACGTTGCACCCTTGTAGAGACGTTTGACAAAGGTGAGCCGCTTGACGACCTTTGGATCGTCTGCTTCGTCCAGCAGACGATCCAACTCCTCCTCGCTCAGATGACGAACGAGCTCGCCCCGCCGGTCTCCTCCCATTACCCCGTTCGTCTTAGCCCACGCCCAAAACTTCTGTCACTCATTATGGTCTTGCGAACGCCGTGAACGGCGGGATTCTCTCGCTGTAAGAAGATCGCTCTTGGGTAGCACTTTGTTGATCTCATAGCGTCGCTTTGATAGCGTGTTTGAGCGCTTCTCTCCCTGGTTTCCACAGTAGCTTTCGTCGAAGTTGGAACGCTCGGAGATACTGTGTGAGCTTGTCTTTTGAGATGCCTCGATGAGGCGAGAGCCACGGTCGCAGCAGCGATCCGTGGCTCTCGCAGGTGTTGACGTGTACGTTTTCGTTGGCGTATTCGCCGTCGCCGTGGACGACGTATTCGCGGTCGAATGCGTCGTCCTCGGCCAGTGGATCGTAGGCACGAAATCCGTCAGTGTAGACGGTCAGTGGCTCCTTCTGACGGTTTTCGAGAAGGAGCCGAATCGTCGATTCGTCGGCTGATTTCGCTGGGATCACGTATCGGTCGCCGGTGCCACGATCGACGATCGTGAACACCGGCGGTTTGTCCTTCTCGTACGTTCCTCGCCCACGCGTGGACAGGCCACGCGAGCGCGACTCTTGGTCGCGCTCGCGGCCTTTCAGCCCTGCAGAAACGTAGACTTCATCGATTTCGACCGGTCCGACAAGGTCAAGCGAAGGTGCATCAAGCGCCTTCGTGAAGCGCTCGACGCGCTGATATATCGTTTTGTACTGGACGTCGATCTCTATCTGAAGTTGACGAAGACTCGTGTTAAACCGGAGAAACGCGTAAATCGAGAACAGCCACTTTCTGAGTGCGACTTTCGAATGGGCGAAGATTGTGCCGGTCTTGTCGTTGAACGTGCGGTCGCAATTCTTACAGAGATAGCGCTGAAAGTGCCCATAGCTGCCGTTCTTGACCGTCAGGTCAGAACGGCAGCGAGGGCAAGTAACACCGTTACGCCAGCGAACCTGCTCTAACAGGTCCGCTGCGACCGATTCCGACCCAAACACATCTAGCGGGATCATGCCTAACGGACACCGCTGACGCGGTGTCCTTGCTCTCTTCGATTCTACAGCGACAGCTGAGCAGTATCAACAATCTCCTACAGAAGAGCGAAGAAGATAGTACCAACACTCCGTATCAGGTCTCGAGTCGCTCCTCGAGCAGGTCCGCGAGTCCCTCCGAGAGTTCGACGAGGTATAGTGTTCCCCATGCCGCGACCAGTATCGCTCCGAAGACGTTGAAGATCATGTCGACGATCGTATCGTCGATGCCGTGCTGAGCGAGCACCGGGTCCAGGCCGAGCGCGAGCGCGCTCTGGTCGGCGACGAACTCGAGGATTTCCCAGATCACACCGATCGCAAGGATGAACACGAGCAGGAACGAAAACATGGCCCAGGGAGGGAAGTGGATCGACCGCTCGTGGAGTTGGATCGCGCGTAACACGGCGTAGCCGCCGGCTGCGACCACCGACGCGGAGAGCGTATGCGTGAGGTGGTCGTACGGAGCGATGGCATCGTACAGTGCCACCGTCCCGAGCGTATGCAGGAACACCGCGCTTGCGACCCAGAGCGCGAGTCCGGGCTCGATCGGCAACGCGTAGTTCTGTCGTAACATCGCGGGCACAAACGTGATGACGAGAGCGAGCGCCGCGTTCGTTATTACCGGCAGATCACGGACGAGCAATCCGTAGAAGAGAATACCGACTAAAACGAGTTGCATCGCCCGAACGAGCGCGTGCTGTCGGTCGGTCGGAATGCCGAGTCGGTCGCTCAAGACGACTGGATCGACCGACCGGGCCGCCTCCGCGTCAGGCTCGGGCGACGGTGCCGTGCCAGTCCGTGAGCCGACGGTTTCGTCGGAGAAACGGAAGTGTGCGTAGACGACCAGCCCGGCGAGAAGGCCAGCAACGACGGCGTAGCTGAACTCGATCATCACGGCCGCATTGATCGCGTCCTGACTACGCCCGTCGAGCAAAAACGTCGTTCCGAACAGCGTGTCCGACGACCACCAGAGGACGTTCAACAGGCCGATCATTGCGAGCGTGAGGACGACGGTGAGAACGACGCTGAACCACGGAACGAGCCGAAGCGACGTGAACCGGTGGAGTTCGACGACGGCGAGGAGTCCGAGGGTCCCCATTGCGAGTGCCGGCACGATGCCAGTGACGAGTGGCTGGGGCCCGAACGCTTCCCAGAGGACGGGGAGTGCGATCAGGAACAGGAAGTACCACGGCGGCATGACCGTCAGGTCGCGGAACGTGACCGCCGGCGCAGTGGCAATCACGATCGCGACGACGGCGAACAGCACCGACGCGTACGCTTCGAGCCAGCCACCGCCGATCGCTATCAGGGCGAGGACACCCACGAGAAGCCACGAGAGAACGGCGTTCCGTGACGAACTAGGGAACATCGCCGCGAGCCTGTCGACGTTTTCCATCATCGATCACCGCCGTCGGTATCGGGGTGAGCGAGCAGCACCGAAATCTCGGACTCGCGGACGATCTGTGCGGGAGTGCTCCAGAAGAGGTAGTCCCGTACCTCCGGTGTCTCTTTGCGACCCAGGACGACGAGATCGGCGTCGACCTCCTCGAGAAAGGCGAGAGTCAGCGTCTCCTGGTCGCCACGTCTGACCGTGGTCTGGACGTCGACACTCGAGTCACCGAAGACGTCGGTAGCGAGCTCTGCAACGCGACTGCTGGCTTTGTCGACGTCGACGACCGCATCGACGCCGAACAGGTAGCCAGTCGCGGGAATGACGTAGAAGAGATGGACGCTCGAGCCGAGATCGGCAGCGAGGTCCCGTGCCTGTTCGGCGGCAGTTCTGGCCTCGGGACTGCCGTCGACAGGGACGACGATCGTATCGTACATCGTCCGGACACTGACAGTCGGAGAAAATAAATCTACTCCGTTGGTGTCGTCGGCGCTCACTCCGTCTCGGACCGGCGTCGCTACCTCGAGCCCGCGATGTTCGGTCAGTTCAGCGCCGCCTCGAACGCCTGCTCGAGATCTCCGATCAGGTCGTCGACGTGTTCGATCCCCACCGAAACCCGGATCAGGCTGTCGGTCAGGCCGGCCTCGAGTCGTTCTTCCCGCGGAATCGCGGCGTGGGTCATCGGCGCGGGCTGTTCGATCAGGCTCTCGACGCCGCCGAGACTCTCGGCGAGGGTGAAGACCTCGGTCGCGGAGACGACCTCGCTTGCCTCCTCCAGACTTGCGTCGAGTTCGAAACTCAGCATGCCGCCGAAGTCGTTCATCTGCTTGCGGGCGATCTCGTGGCCGGGATGGGACTCGAGACCGGGGTAGTAGACTCGGTCGACGTCGGGGTGGTCCTCGAGCCACGACGCGATCGCGCTGGCGTTCTTGCAGTGACGATCCATCCGGACGGGGAGGGTCTTGGTCCCCCGAAGCACGAGGAAACTCTCGAAGGGACCGGGCGTCGCGCCCACGGAGTTCTGGTAGAAGCCAAACTCCTCGTCGAGGTCCTCGTCGTTGGTCAGCAAGGCGCCACCGACCACGTCCGAGTGACCGCCGAGATACTTCGTCAGCGAGTGGGAGACGATGTCGGCACCCAATTCGAGCGGGTTCTGGAGGTACGGTGTCGCGAACGTGTTGTCGATCGCACACAGGGCGTCGTGGTCGTGGGCGATTGTGGCTGCCCCCTCGATGTCGACGATCGACATGAGCGGATTGGTCGGCGTCTCGAGCCACAGCAGTTCCGTCTCCGGACGGAACGCCTCCTCGATCGCCTCGAGGTCGGTCATATCGACGAAGCTAAACTCGAGGTCGTAGTCCTCGTAGACCTGCGTGAAGATACGGTGGGTGCCGCCGTAGACGTCGTTGCCGGTGACGACGTGGTCGCCCGCCTCGAGCAGGTTGAGCACGGTGTTGATCGAGGCCATGCCCGACGCGAAACAGCGGCCGTACTCGGCTCCTTCGAGGCTCGCGAGGTTCTCCTCGAGGTCGGTCCGTGTCGGATTTCCGGTCCGGGAGTACTCGTAGCCGCGGTGGTCGCCGGGGGCATCTTGCTCGAACGTCGAGTTGGCGTGAATGGGCGTCATCAGCGCGCCCGTCTCTTCGTCGGGTTCCTGTCCGGCGTGAATCGAGCGGGTTTCGATCCGGAACTGGTCGTCGTCCATGCGTGGGTCGACGGGGCGGAGGTAGGTTACGTTTGTCTTCTGTTCCGGCAGTCGTGCTCGCTTGGCACGGCCGCCCCGTCGTGGAACGTGCGTTTTATAACCGTCACCAAGTAAGAGGGTCGTACGACTATGCCGAACTCTAATGGCCCTCGTCAGGGAACCCGGAACAAACTCTCGAACGATCCCCGAGAACGCGGGGCGTCGCCGCCACAGCGTGCGATTCAGGAGTACGAGGAGGGCGAGAAAGTCCACCTCAAGATCGACCCAAGCATCCACAAAGGTCGCTTCCACCCACGCTTCGATGGCCTCACCGGTGAGGTCGTCGGCAAGCAGGGGAACGCGTTCAAAGTACAGGTCAACGACGGCGGTAAAGACAAGACGCTGATCGTGACCGCGGCCCACATGCGCGCCCAGGACCGCGCCGCAGACCGCGTCTGAACCCGCTTCCACATGACGATCTTCAAAGAGATCGTCGACGAGGAGTTCCTCACGGTCTCGGAAACGAAGGAACTGCTCGCCGACATCGAGGCCGAACGCGCACTAGACGAGGACCGCGAACTCCCCTACGAACTCGCGCGAGCGATCGAACACGTCAACCGATTCACCGTCCTCGAGCCAGCGGAGGCCCAACAGCTCGCCGACGACCTCCAGGAACTGGAGAAAGTCGACGAGGCAACGGCATACAAGATCACCAACCTCCTCCCGCGCAACCGGGACGAGCTTCGATCGGTGTACGCACAGCAACGGTACTCGCTGTCGGGGGACGAACTCGACGAGATTCTCGACGTCGTCGCAAAGTACGCCTAACCTTCGTCACTGGCCACGACCCAGCGCCCGAAAGCGGGCCGATTCTTTAAGTGTGCCGTTCCCATACCTACAAGCAATGAGCGAAGCCGACAGCGATGGGACGGACGACGACGCTCGACGCGCGGTGGTACTGGACTATCTCGCCCACGGCCTGTCGGACGACGGGCGGCCACAGTACGAGAAGTCCCCGGCAGGATACGCCCTCGGCGTCGAGGACTTCACGCTGTACCAGATCGCGTTCGACGAGGACGAACGGATCACGATCGGGACCGAGGTCGCCGTCGACCCGCGAGACGAACGCGACATCGTCACCGAGTGCAACGCCGTCGAGTACGGGGACCTCTCCTCGGGAGCCAGATCCGAACTCGAGTACGTCGTCCAGGATCTAGTCGAGGAGAACGAACAGCGGTTCGTGGACTTCTACAACGAGGCCCAGCCGATCACGCTGCGACTCCACCAGTTGAATCTGCTCCCAGGAATCGGGAAGAAACTCCGTAACAGCCTCCTCGACGAGCGCAAGCGCAAACCGTTCGAGAGCTTCGACGACCTCGAAGACCGCGTCTCCGGGCTCCACGATCCCGACGAAATCCTCGTCGAGCGCATTCTCGAGGAACTCCAGGAAGACGACCTGAAGTATCAGACGTTTGTCGGTCGCGAACAGGGTCAGTAACGCCGGCCGGCGGTCTGCTTCTCGAAAGACATCAGTGGCCGATCAGTGACGCGTCTCACTCTTCTGGGCGGGATTCCCGCGTCTTCAGGCGCAGGAGGGGGCCAACACCGTGCTTGCGGCGCTCGGCTACCGGCGAAACCGGAGCCAGCCGATGTTGCTTCTCGCAGTCGGCATCGCGCTTCTCACGTTCGTCTCGGAAGTGTTCACGATCACGGTCGCCCAGACGGGGTCGGTCGCCATGACGCCGCTCGTCGGGCAAGTGACGGAGTTCGTCGGCCTGCTGTTCGTCCTCTACTCGATCGTCTTCGCGCGCAGGCAGTAACAGTCACCACCTGCGAGACGGTGCGTTTACACCCGCCGACCCCCAACCGCCGGCAATGAGAGATCCCGACGCGTTGATCGCCCGGGCCGGCGTCCGCGGCGATCCGGACCACGACCAGCACTTCCTCGTCGACGACCGCGTGCTCGATCGACTACCCACGTATCTTGAAGAGATAGATCCCGATGCCAGCCACCTGCTCGAGATCGGCGGCGGCACTGGCGCGCTGACGGACCGACTGCTCGCGCTCGCGGGCGAGGACGGCGCGGTGACGGTCGTCGAACGCGACCGCGATCTCGCGGCCTTCCTCCGCGAGGAGTTCGCGGACGCGATCGACGCCGGCCGGTTGACCGTGATCGAGGGCGACGCCCTCGAGGTCGACCTACCCGACTTCACGGCCTCGATCTCGAACCTTCCCTACGGCGTCTCGAGCGAGATTAGCTTCCGGTTGCTCCCCGAAGGGAAGCCGCTCGTGTTGATGTTCCAACAGGAGTTCGCCGAGCGGATGGTCGCCGAACCCGGCACGTCGGAGTACGGGCGGCTGTCGGTCTCGACCCAGCACTACGCCGACGCGGAACTCGTCGAGACGATCCCGAAGGAGGCGTTTTCGCCGCCGCCGGCGGTCGAGAGCGCGGTCGTCCGACTGCGACCCCGCGAGCCCGAATACGAGGTCGAAAACGAGGACTTTTTCCTGCGATTCGTGAAGGCGTTGTTCACGCAGCGGCGGAAAACGATCCGGAACGCCATCCGGAACACGGCCCACATCTCCGGCCTCGAGGAACCCGAGGCAGTCGTCGACGCCGCCGACGACGAGACTCTTCGCAAACGAGCGGACGCGATGGCACCTGCGGAGTTCGCCGCGCTGGCCGAACTGGCGCTCGTAGAGAGCGGCCTCGAGTGAGACGGACTGCTACCCGGGACTGTCTTTCTGTGCGTGTCCGTGGCAGCGTTCCCTGGCTGGCAACCAACGAATACTCAAACCTCTGGGAACGACAGCGGTCGAGAGACCACGATTCATGTCAGAAGCAGTGGGGCTCGACTTCCTTGCAACCGAGATCGAGTCACGACAATTGCGGATTGCGATCTCCGTCGTGGCGGTCGGTCTCCTGTTGTTCGTTTCGCTCTCCTACCGGCGACTGCAAACACAGATTAGCGCCCGGAGTCGGCCGCTATACGGCGATCTAGCTTCGGCGACATTGCTCGTTGGGACGTATGCGATCGCTCTTGCGGTCGTCCTCGGTGTATGGGAACTCACCGGGACCGTCTGGAGCGTCTTCACGGAGCACGATCTCAACGAGGACCTCCTGCCAAACGCGATCGCTTCGTTCGTTCTCGTGATTGGCACGTCGATCGTGACGCGATTCGTCAGGCGACTTATCGACGAACTCCTCGGTTCAGCGTCGGCGGTCACGGCCCATCAGCGCGAGATCACCCACCGTATCGCACAGGTAGTCATCTGGTCGGTGGCGATCGTAGTGGTCCTCGGGGTCTGGATCGACGACCTGAGTGGACTGCTCGTGGGTGCCGGCTTCTTGGGGATCGTCGTCGGTATGGCCGCCAGACAGACGCTCGGAACGGTGCTTTCGGGCTTCGTGTTGATGTTCTCCCGCCCGTTCGAGATCGGCGACTGGGTCGCCGTCGAAGACGAGGAGGGAATCGTCACCGACATCTCGATCGTGAACACGCGAATCCAGTCGTTCGACGGCGAGTACGTCATGATTCCCAACGACGTTATCTCCTCGAGTACGATCACGAACCGATCGAAGCGAGGACGACTCCGGGTCGAGATCGACGTCGGGGTCGACTACGACGCCGACATCGACCGAGCCACCACACTCCTCGAGGATGTCCTCGCGGAGCTCGAGTACGCCCTCGATACGCCCGCTCCGGACGTCGTTTCGAAGGAGTTCGGCGATTCGGCGGTCGTCCTCGGCGCACGGTTCTGGATCGACAAACCGCGCTCCCAGTGGCGCTGGCAGGCACGGACGGCAGCGATCAACGCGATCAAACGCGAGTTCGATTCGGAAGGAGTCGACATCCCGTACCCGCAGCGAGCGCTCTCGAGTCGCGGTGAGACTGACGTGCGGATCGACGGGAGAACCGAGAGCGTCGACGAGGAGACGGACGCGAGTTCGGCCGCGGACGGCGATCCGGAACCCGAAGACGGAAATCGTGGCGGCCGCGAGTACCGCATGAGCCATCCGGAGGACAACTAACGTGGAACTTCGAGAGCAACGCGACGTGGAAACGGACGTCTACCAGCCGGCAGAGGACTCGCAGTTGCTGGCCAGTACAGCCTGCGAGCGAATTGCGGGCGACGAACTCGTCCTCGAGGTCGGCACTGGGTCGGGCTACGTCGCCCGCACGGTCGCCGAGGAGACCGACGCTCGGGTGATCGCCGCGGACCTGAACCCCCACGCCGTCCGCCAGGCCCGCGAGGAGGGCCTCGAGACAGTCCGTGCAGACCTCGTCTCCCCCTTTGCCGACGGGGCGTTCGACGCCGTCCTCTTCAATCCGCCGTACCTGCCGACCGATCCAGACAACGAGTGGGACGACTGGATGGAGGCGGCGCTGTCGGGCGGCGAAGACGGCCGCGCGGTGATCGATCCGTTCCTCGAGGCCGTCGGTCGCGTGCTCGCCCCCGGCGGCGTCGTCTACCTGCTGGTCAGCAGCCTGACGGGGGTCGACGAGGTCGTCGAGCAAGCGGGAAAAGCGGGGTTCAGCGCGGTTGCCCTCGCCGACGAGTCGTTTCCCTTCGAGACGCTGACGGTGCTCGAGTTGCTCCGGTGAGCGGAAGATACATTTCGAACCGTCTAGAACAGCTGAGGAGATGCCCTCCACCAGACGATCCTTTCTGACGAGCATCGTCGCCGGAAGCGCTGCCCTCGCTGGCTGTTCGACCGTCGCACGCTCGCCGACACCGGACGAGCCGCCGCCAGCGGGCGTCGACGCACTGCCAGACCCCGACCGCCACATCCTCGGAGCGAACGGTTCGTGGTCCAGTTTCGGGTGTAATGCCGGCAACACTCGCGAAGTCGCCGACGGCAAGACACCAGTCGAGGGCGTGTCCGAACGCTGGCGGGTCGAGACCGCACAGACGACCTACCACGAACCAGTCGTCGCCGACGGGACCGTCTACCTGCTCGAGGCTCAGCAGCGACTCCGTGCTCTGGATGCCGACAGCGGCGACGAGCTGTGGACGCTCGAGGACGCGAGAGCGGTGCCGCTGGTCCGGGGCGACGTCGTCTACATCTCGTCGGCCGATACCGTCCGTGCACTCGAGGCAGACACCGGCGATTCACTGTGGGAACGAGAGTTCGAGGTGCCGGGGCGAGTGACCGGGCCGGCCACCTACGCCGGGGATCGACTGATCTGTGGCGCGGGCGAGACGGTCGTCGCACTCGAGGCCGAGACCGGCGAGGAGGCGTGGCGACGCGACGTCTACGGACAGGTGCTCGACCACGCCGCGTTCTTCCTGGGGTACTGGGTCGTCGTTGCCACCGAAGCGGGGATGGTCTACTTGCTCAGCGACGGCGGGATGGGAGGACGGCGATGGCGACTCCCGGCCGTGCCGATGGCTCCGCCGAGCGTGGACACGAACTCGATCTACGTCAGCTGTCGGGACGGGACGACGTACGCGCTGACCGACGAGGGCGGCTACGCGGACGAGGTGTACTGGTCGGCCGACACCGGCTGGACGGAACGCGGTATCTGCGTCGCGGACGGTCGGGTTTTTCTCCGGGGTGCCGGGACGCTCCACGCGCTCGGGACCGACGATGGGACCCGCTACTGGAGTCACGACGTCGGCGACTGGCAACACACCGCGCCAGCGTATAGCCGCGAGACCGTCTTCGTCGGTGGCGACGCCCTGTACGCACTCGATCCGACGGCGACCGGCGTTCTCACGGACGGTCCTGCAGTCCGGTTCCGACGCGAGTTCGCTGGTCGCGTCGGTCCCGGGCCGGTGCTCGACGACGGCGTACTCTACGTCGTCGCCGAAGTCGACGAGGAGGCGTACGCGTTGCTCGCACTCGAGTAGGTCGGAGCACTGCTATTTGCCGTCGATTTCGTCGGCGTACTCGCGCAGCCGCTCGATCCGTTTCTCGACCGGCGGATGCGTCGCGGGCCGCCACTCGAGCGCCCGGCCGAGACGTCCGAAGACCCTCGAGAGCAGTGCCACGAACTCGGCGCGGTCGAGTTCACTGTCCGCGTCGGGAATCCACCGGGAGAGCGACGACCCCTCAAGGGGGTCGGAATCAGTCGGCTCCCCCAGCGCGTAGGGGACGATCCCGAGCGTCGCGCTCGCGTGGGATCGCCGGCGAGCGTCTTCGTCGGGTGGCCCGACATCGTCGAGCGTCTCGAGGGCAGCGGCGAGTGCGGCGGGATCGCCGACCAGTTCCGCGCCGGCCCTGTCAGCGGCGTACTCTCGAGCGCGGGCGTGAACGCCGACGGAGATAGCGTTGATCGCGAGGACGGTTCGGGCGAGGACGCTGACGACCAGGTAGAGTGCCGAGAGGACGACGATCGGAATCGCAACGAGCGCCAGCACGATCGTCACCGAACCGATCGTGAGGAGGAATCGAATCCACTCGCCGAGTCGACGCTCGCGGGCGAACAGCCCGTCCGAGATCGACCCGATCGTCGCGGCGACGGTCGCGACGGTGGCGTCTCGGTTCGCGAGGTGAGCGACCTCGTGGGCGAGGACGGCCTCGAGTTCGGCGTCCGAGAGGGCCTCGAGTGCGCCGGTCGTCACGACGACCGTCGCGTCGGTGCCGTTGCTGACGGTGAAGCTGGTCGGCTCGTCGGTGTCGGCGACCGCGACTGCCGGTTCTTCGACCCCGGCGGCGAGCGCGAACCGACGGACGCGTTCGCGCAGGCCGTGGGGGTCGCCGTCTTCGACGGGATTGGCGTCGACCGACTCGAGTGTCTGCCGGTAGCCGTACCGGCCGTGTGCGAGCAACGACAGTCCCGCCGCCAGTACGACCGTGCCACCGGCCAGGGAGCGGGACGTGGCCACCTCGAGTGGCGAGCCGGACGCGCTGACGGCGCTCGTGACGACAAAGATCGCCCAGCCGACGGCCGCGAGTACGCCCGTCGCGACGAGAAGGAGCACCATGAGCGTCCCGGCGAGCCGGAGTCGAAGCGACCAGAGGGGACGGTCGAACATACACAGTCGTTTGTCGGGTCGGCAGAAAAACATTCCTCGGTGGTGTGTGCTCGAGCGATCGGCCGGTCTCGAGCAGCCCGGACCAGGAGATTACTATAAAGCATTAATATGGATGGTAAATATTAAGCATCGGTATAGCCTACTCCGCCGTACGATGACTGAGTACGTTTCGACCACGCCGGGACTTTTTCCGCTCCCGGACTGGGCGAAAGACGACCTCTCGGACCTGAAAGGCCACCAGAAAGGCGACCTCGTCAGCGGCGACGAAGGCGAGGAGATCACCGCGGCCTACGAGGCGGCCCGCGAAGAAGTGATCGGCGGCCAGGTGGAGGCAGGGCTGGACCGGATCGCCGAGGGCCAGCTCCGCTGGGACGACATGCTCGCACACCCACTGGCCGTCCACGACGCCGTCGACACCCAGGGGATCGTCCGCTACTACGACAACAACAACTTCTATCGCGACCCCGTCGTCCAGGGCGACCTCGACTTCTCCGGCGACGTCGCGGGCGAACTCGAGGCCGCGGCCGAGCGAACGGACGGCGACCTGCAGGCCGTCCTGCCAGGCCCGTTCTCGCTCGCTGACCTCGCGACGGACGACCACTACGGCGACGAAGCCGACTTCCTCGCAGCAATCGCGGACTTCCTCGCGGGCGAGGTCGACGCCTTCCCCGAACACGAGACGCTGTTCTTGCTCGAGCCGTCGCTCGTCGAGTCGGCTCCCGAAGACGGCCAGGACGAACGAGCCAGCGACGCGATCGATCGGGTCGCGAGCGCCACGGACGCCGACGTCGTCGTCCAGCCCTACTGGGGCGCACTCGAGGAGAAAGTCTACGCGCACCTGCTGGACGCAGACGTCGACGCGGTCGGGTTCGACTTCGTCACGAACCGAGAGGACAACCTGTACAACGTCCAGGAGTACGGTGGGACCGACGACATCTCTCTCGGCCTCGTCGACGGCCAGAACACCCTCGTCGAGGACCCCGAAGCGGTACGTGATCGGGTCGAGTGGGTCTACGACCAGCTTCCCGTCTCGGAGTTCGAGACCGTCTACCTGACGACGAACACGGAGACGTTCTACCTGCCTTACGCCAAGTTCGAGGAGAAACTCGCCGTCCTTGCCGAAGCCGCGGACCTCGCGGAGGTGAAAGCAGCATGAGCCGAAACAAAGACCAGTTCCGACCGGACGGTCACGAGAACGACCACTTCCTGCTGACGACCGTCGTCGGCAGCTACCCCAAACCCAAGTGGCTCAATCGTGCGAAAGAACTCTACCAGGACCCCGATCACGGGTTCGACGACGACGACTGGCAGGAGGCCAAAGACGACGCCGCCCGCCTCATCACGAACGAACACGAACGCGCCGGCCTCGACGTCGTCGTCGACGGCGAGATGCGGCGCAACGAGATGGTCGAGTTCTTCGCCCACCGCATCGAGGGCTACGAGTTCAACGGCCCCGTCAAGGTGTGGGGACACAACTACTTCGACAAGCCCTCCGTCGTGAGCGAGGTCGAATACGACGAGAGCTGGCTCGTCGACGAGTACGAGTTTACCGCGAGCGCGACCGACCGCCCGGTCAAGGTACCGATCACCGGCCCGTACACGCTCGCAAACTGGTCGTTCAACGAGGCCTACGAGGACGACGACGAACTCACACTCGAGCTCGCCGACCTCGTCAACGAGGAGATCGAAAAACTCGTCGAAGCCGGCGCACGCTACATCCAGATCGACGAACCCGCACTCGCAACGACACCCGACGACCACGCCATCGTCGGCGAGGCACTCGAGCACATCGTCGCCGACATTCCCGACGACGTCCGCATCGGTCTCCACGTCTGTTACGGCGATTACTCCCGGATCTACCCCGAGCTCCTCGAGTTCCCCGTCGACGAGTTCGACCTCGAACTGGCAAACGGCGACTACGACCAACTCGAGGTTTTCAAAGATCCCGAGTTCACGGCCGACCTCGCGCTGGGCGTCACGGACGTCCACGTCGGTGAGGTCGAGTCCGTCGAACAGATCGAGGAGAACATTTTGAAGGGCCTCGAGGTCGTCCCGCCGGAACAGCTCGTGGTCTCGCCGGACTGTGGCGTGAAGCTACTGCCCCGCGAGGTCGCCTACGGCAAGCTGGCGAACATGGTCGAGGCGGCCCGCAACGTCGAGCAGAAACTGGACGAGGGCGACGTCGACGTCGAACGCGGGAATCCGGCACCGGCCGACGACTGATACGGTTTGCTGTATTCACTTACCGCCGATCGCCGACCCCGTTCTGGCGATCGGCGGTAACTAGTTACAGCAATCCGTATGAGACGAACGCTGTCCCGGCCCGCCCCCGTTTTCTCTTGCGGTTGCGTCGTATGGACGGACGCGACTCAGTTCGACGGTCGGAACCCACTATCGCCGTAACGCACTCCGACGAGTATGACCTACGAGATACGGGTCGCCGGCGAGACGCTAATCGACTTCCTTCCCGAAGAGCCCGGTCCGTTCTCGAGCGTCGAACGATTCGATCGCCGACTCGGTGGCGCACCGGCGAACGTCGCCGTGGCACTCTCGCGACTCGAGCGGACGCCGCTGTTCTGGACGCGTGGGCGACGACCCCTTCGGACGATACCTCCTGGAGACGCTCGAGGAGTACGGCCTCCCGGATCGGTGCCTCGAGACCGATCCGACGGCGAAGACGGGTCTCGCGTTCGTCACCCACGACGAGACTGGCGACCGGGAGTTTACCTTCTACCGCGACGGGACGGCCGACACCCGACTCGAGCCCGGACGGATCGACGACGAGACGCTGGCGACCGTCGGCGTGCAGAAAACGACTGTGAGGGAACTCGAGCGGCTGGGCTTCGTGGGCGACTTCCTCGAAGCGATCGCACGGGACGCGATGGTAGCGGGGCCAGCGGTCGCCTTCGTCACCCGTGGGGACGCGGGTGCGATCGCCGTCGGTGCCGACGGAAGCGAGTGGGCTGGCGTCGCGATCCACCCCGGATTCGATACGGACGTCGTCGACACGACCGGCGCGGGAGACGCCTTCGTCGCCGGTGCGATCGCAGGGCTTTACGAGGGTCGGGCTCTCGAGTCGACGCTCGCGTTTGCGAACGCGGTGGGGGCCGTGGCGACGACCGCGGCCGGTGCGATGGCGGCATTGCCGGATCGCAAGGCTGTGGCGTCGATCACATCTGAATTCGACTGACTCGAGCGGGAGACCCGTCCTTGCTCCAGGGAATCTTTGCCAGCGACGCGCCGGTATCAACGGTAAGGACGCGAGTAACTCTCTTTTTCCAACTATTAACTCGAGGCGTGATAAATAATTTACCAGCAGGAGTGCTAGCGGCCGGCATGGATATCGGGGTACACACTCCACCGCTCGCTGACGAATCGCTCGAGGGTGCACTCGACTACCTCTCGGAGATCGGCGTCGACGCGATCGAACCCGGCGTCGGTGGGTTCCCGGGGCAGGACCACCTCTCACGCGAGGAGTACCTCGACGACGAGGACGCCCAGGCCGAACTCGACGACCTGCTCGAGGAGTACGAGATGCACGTCAGTGCACTCGCAACCCACAACAATCCGCTCCATCCCGACGACGAGCGAGCGGCGGAAGCCAATACGGAACTCCGGGAGGCGATCCGGCTGGCCGACCAGATCGACGTCGACGTCGTCACCTGTTTTTCCGGGCTGCCCGCGGGCGGACCCGAAGACGAGGTTCCCAACTGGATCACGGCACCGTGGCCGACCGAACACGCCAAAGCCCACGAGTACCAGTGGGACGTCGCTGTCGACTACTGGTCTGACCTGGCGGCGTTCGCCGACGATCACGGCATCGACCTCGCCATCGAGATGCACCCCAACATGCTCGTCTACGAGCCCCACGGGATGGCGAGACTCCGCGAGGAGACCAACGACCGCGTCGGCGCGAACGTCGACCCCTCGCACCTGTACTGGCAGGGGATCTCAATCACCGACGCGATCCGCTTCCTCGGCGAGCACGACGCGATCCACCACTTCCACGCCAAGGACACGAAAGTCTACGAGGAACAGGCCCGCGAGAAAGGCGTCCTCGACACGACCGCCTACGACGACGAACCCAACCGCTCGTGGCTGTTCCGCTCGGTCGGTTACGGCCACGGCGAGTCCCACTGGAAGGACCTCGTCTCGACGCTGCGGATGGTCGACTACGACGCCACCTTGAGCATCGAACACGAGGACTCGCTGACCAGCAGTCGAGAGGGCCTCGAGAAAGCCGTCGAACTGCTCGAGCGTGCCGTCTTCCGGACGCAGCCGGGCGAGGCCTACTGGGCGGAGTGACGCGATAGACACGACGAAGAAAACCGCTACCTACGACAACTGACACTATGACTGAACCACTCGAAGTCGGTGTACTCGGTTATCGGTTCATGGGTAAAGCACACGCGAACGCGATGGCACGGCTGCCGATGTTCTTTCCGGACGCGCCAGACGTCTCCCGTTCTGTGCTGGTCGGCCGGGACGAGGACGCACTCGAGGAGGCGGCCGACCGCCTGGGCTTCGACTCGATTTCGACCGACTGGGAGGCGGTCGTCGACGACGTCGACGTCTTCTACAATCTCGGGCCGAACCACGTCCACCCCGAGCCGTCGATCGCGGCGCTCGAGGCGGGCACCCCCGTCTTCTGCGAGAAACCGCTCGCGCCGACGCTCGACGACGCCGAGCGGATGGCCGACGCCGCTGCTGAGGCCGGCGTCCCCGCAGGAACCGCGTTCAACTACCGGTTCGTCCCCGCGATCCAGTACGCGAAGGCGCTGCTCGAGGACGGCGAACTCGGCGAGATCCGCCACGTCCACGGTCGCTATCTGCAGGACTGGCTGGTCGATCCCGACGCGCCGTGGTCGTGGCGACTCGACGAGGAGTTGGCTGGCTCGGGCGTGCTCGGCGACCTCGGTGCCCACACGGTCGATCTGGTCCGGTTTCTGGTGGGCGACGACGACCTCGCGGGCGACATCGAACGGCTCAGTGGCCACTTACAGACGTTCGTCGACGAGCGCCCTGTCGAGGACGGAAGCGCCGAGACTCCGGAGGAGTCTCGTGGAGACGGCGACGCCGTCGAAACCCGCCCCGTCACCGTCGACGACGCCTACTCTGCCCAGCTCGAGTTCGCAAACGGTGCCGTCGGCACGCTCGAGGGATCGCGGTACGCGACGGGCCACAAGAACGACCACACGATCGAGATCCACGGCTCGCAGGGCAGTCTACGGTTCTCGCTCGAGCGACTGAACGAACTCGAAGTCCACCGCGAGAGCGACCGTGGCTACGAGACGATCCTGGTGACCGACGCGGACGATCCGTACGTCGACCACTGGTGGCCACCGGGACACGTCATCGGCTGGGAGCACACGTTCGTCCACGAGAACTACGAGTTCCTCGCTGCGGTCGCGGGGAGCGAGGCGTCACAGACGCCTCGAAACGAGGACGGTGAAACCGCCGGAGAGGACGGCGAGTTCGAACCGAATTTCGCCGATGGGCTCGCAGCCCAGCGCGTCCTCGAGCGAGTCGTCGAGAGCGACGAGCGCGGCGAGTGGCTGACGCTAGAGTAATGGCCGGCGGCGACTGGACCTACTTCTTCGTCTCGACCTTGACGATCGTGTGAATCTCGTCGTACCGTGGACTACCCTCGGTGGGCGGATGCCCGTCGATTTCGAGGTAGCCGGACTCGATGCCCGTCACCTCACCAGCGAGTTCGACGTCGTCACTGCCAGTTCGTTCTGTCTTACGGACTTCGACTGTTTCGCCGACCTCGACGTGATCGCGGACGAGTTTCGCAGCCGCTTGGCCGTCGACGTCCGCTGGGATCGTTAGTTGCGTCATCGTCGGAACGACGACGCCCGCGCGGGTAAACGACGCGGCGTCAGGTGACGGGCGCTTTTCTCGTTGCTCGTCGACTTTCGGGGCCTGTGACGACGCTCTCACGATCGGTCAGCTCACTCGTCCCAATAGATCGAAATGTACAGCAACGCGATCAGACAGAGGATCACGACGACGAACAGCGCAATCGTCATGAGCTGCGGAACGGACATATCGGAACTTCGAAACGGTCAGTAAAAGCCCTACCGCATCGGCGTTTGGCTCAAACGGCTGTTTCACCTCTCCCGGCTTTCTTTTCGATCGAGAGCGTCGCTCGAGTATGGCATGCGACCGGCGGCACCTGCTCGCACTGGTTGGAACGAGCGGCGCGCTCGCGGGCTGTCTCGAGGGGTTCGACCACGAACCCTCCCCCGGCGGCGGGGGTGAGGGTACTGCTCCCGTCTCGAGCGGCGGTGAAGATCTGCCGAACTGTCCGGGTTACGGCGACAGGGTCGATCGCGTCGTCTGTTACGACGATGTAGACGACGATCGCGTCTTCCTCGAGCCCTCGTCACGAACGGCCACGATCGGGAAGGACTCGGTCGAATTCACGCTTCGAAACGAGAGCGACCAGCGGCTGGCGACGAACGTCTACAACTGGCGGGTCGACAAACGCGTCGACGGTGAGTGGTATCGCGTCGCGCCACTCGGATACAACCAGCCGCTGATGTACGTCGATCCGGGCGGGAGCCACACGTGGACGTTCACGCCGACCGACGAGGAGATCGACGGCGAGGACGGCCGCCCACGTGGCTCTGGCGGGACCGAAGACCTCACCGTTCCGGCGCTCGGCCCCGGCGACTACGCGTTCCGGGCCCGCGGTTGGTTCGAAGACGAACGCGACGAGGAGATCCTCGCGTTCGCCGTGCCGGTCGAACTCGAGGGCGACCCCTTCGAGTTGACGCCGTCGGAGACGATCGAGGAAGTCGACGAGAAAGGCGGAACGCTCGTCGCTCGCTCGAGTCGGGGAGATCCGAACGGCGAGCACCACCGGCTGGGAGCCTACGAACTCACAGTCCTCGAGTCGGCCCCGGGAGATCTCGAGGACGAGCCACAGCCCACGATCACCGAACAACTGCTCCGCCGGCCACGACTCCGAGACGCGATCGCCCTCGCAGACGACCACGACGTCTCGACCGTCCACCTCGAGGAGTACGACGCGGTGTACCCGATCTTCGGTTCCCGCAGCGACGGCGTCTACGAGTACCAGGACACCTACTACAGGGTGCAGACGCGCGAACTCGAGGACGAGGACTGACAGATGCTCTCGCGCCGGAAACTGCTCGCGGTCGTCTCTGCCGGTGCGATCGGTGGCGGCGTCGCCGCGGCGACCGACGGCCCGGATCGGCCGGACGCCCTCGAGGACGACTGTCCCGACTACGGCGACGACGTGGCGACGACTGCGTGTAACGACCACCAGCGGGTCGGCGTGAGCCTCGAACCGTCCACCACGACCCTGTCCGCGCCAGGGTCGATCGCTTTCACGCTCCGGAACCGGACCCATCGCCGATTCAAGGTCAACTGGTACGACTGGAACCTCCACAAACTGGTCGACGGTGACTGGTTCTACCTGGGTCCGCGACTCGTCCCGATGCCGTTGCACCCGATCCATCCCGGCGGATCGATGACGTGGACGATTGCGGTCCAGCCCGACGGTAGCGGAGACGGCGAGATCGAAGACGAGATCGTCCGAGAACACCTCGGCTCCGGAATCTACGCCTTCGGCGTCGACGGCTGGTCGAGCGACGGCAGTTCCGACGCGAGGACGGCCCTGATCGAGACGTTCGAACTCGAGGCCCCCGAACTCTCGCTCGAGCCCTCGAAAGCGGTCGAGGTCGTCGAGTGGGACGAGTCGAAAGACGGTGAGGAACTCGTCGCCCGGACCGACCGCGCCGGCAAAGCAGACCAGCCGACTGCGTACGAACTCGAGGTCGCTGACTCGTCCGAGTCGGCCGAGCGCGTGATCCTCGAGCAGGTCTGCCGGGACGAACAGTTCCTGACCGTCGTCGCGCTGGCCAAAGCGCACGACGCCGACCGCGTTCGACTCGAGGACGACCCGGTCAGGGCGGTGCCGGCGTCAGCGAGCCGGTTTCCCGGCGTCTACGAGCACGACGGGACGACGTATCGACTCGAGACGCGAGAGTCGTAGGTCACCCGGGCCGTCCCCGAGCCAGTTCGCACTTCTTGACTCGAGTCGCGAGCGCGAGAAACAGTGCAAGCAGCGTGAACGTCACTTCGCCGGCGGCGATAACGCCCAGCGCGTCGGCCTCGAGAAACATCGGTTCGTCGCGTGCGACGGGAATAAACGTGTGGTGGGGTTCGCCGACGATCGGAATAAAGTAGTCGACGATCAGGTTGCTGGTGTACCAGACGAACGCGACGGCGACGCCCCAGACGGGAAAGTCGGTGATCCGGTGGAGGACGTACGCCTGGACGACCATCGCGAGGTGGCTCCAGAAGAGGAACTGATACATAAGCGGGTGGAGGTACGCGTAGGCGTCGGCGAAAGCGAGCAACGTAAACGGCGTCCACAGGCCCAAAATGACGTTCCCGAAGAACGCAAGCGACGTGAGCCAGGGCTGTTCGTAGCCGAGTTTCCAGGCGGCGATCGCCAGTGCGATAAACAGCGTCGCCAGCGGACTGTCGGGGACCCAGGGCCACATGACGACGGCGGTGTCGGCAAGCTGTGGCGAGTAGTACCAGAACCCGAAAGCCGTCCCCGCGAGGTTGATCGCGACGACTAGCCACGCGAATCGAAGCCCGAGGTCTTCGATCACGCGCGGAATCGGCGCGAGGTACGTCGGCAACGGATCACGCGTTGGCAGGTCTGGCGACAAAACCATCGTCTTGTCGGGCGAAACGAACGACAGTCGCAAAACAGTAGCGATCCGTGTCGTCCCCCGAGAGTCCGTTCTCGACGTGTGACGCTCCACGAGACGACGCCACCGGACGGCCGCTTTCGACTGGCTCCGAGGTAGCGTTTCTCTCCAGGCGTCGTCGCGGCCGGCGGCAGCGCGGGGACGGGTCGGGACGAGAACGTGGACGTTTCTCCCGGGCGCTCGTGGCTGTTCGGTCGCCGAACGGAACACCGGAATCCGAGGCGACAGCAAAGACAACTGGAACGGACACGCGTAAGTGCAGTGGCTCCTAACCGTGAAATATGGCCGACAACGCCGATACAGATCTCGAGGAGCTACGACGCGGGACGGACCTCGTCAAGCAGGGGTTCGCCCGAATGCAGAAAGGCGGCGTCATTATGGACGTCGTCGATCCCGAACAGGCCCGCATCGCCGAGGAGGCCGGTGCTGTGGCCGTGATGGCCCTAGAAGCAGTTCCCGCAGACATCCGCAAACGGGGCGGTGTCGCACGGATGGCCGACCCTGCAGACGTCGAGGAGATCGTCGACTCGGTCTCGATCCCGGTGATGGGGAAAGCCCGGATCGGCCACACGAAAGAGGCCCAGATCCTCGAGGCCGTCGGCGTCGACATGATCGACGAAAGCGAGGTTCTCACGCCGGCTGACGACGCCTACCACATCGATAAACGCGAGTTCACCGCGCCGTTTGTCTGTGGCGCGCGCAACCTCGGCGAGGCGTTGCGCCGGATCGGCGAGGGGGCGGCGATGATTCGCACGAAGGGCGAAGCCGGCACGGGTGACGTCAATCAGGCCGTCCACCACCAGCGTTCGATCAAAGGCGCAATCCGCGAGTTGGAGGGCATGACCCACGAGGAACGGGAGGCCTACGCCCGCGAAATCGAAGCCCCCGCCGAACTGGTCCACGAGACTGCGGAGATGGGGCGCCTGCCGGTCGTCAACTTCGCCGCCGGCGGCATTGCGACCCCTGCAGACGCCGCGCTGATGATGCACCACGAGTGCGACGGTATCTTCGTCGGCAGTGGCATTTTCGGCGCGGAGAACCCGCCCGCGATGGGCGAAGCGATCGTCGAGGCCGTCAACAACTGGGACGATCCCGAGAGACTCGTCGATATTTCGAAGAATCTCGGCAAGGGAATGAAAGGCGACGCGAACGTCGATCTCCCCGAAGAAGAGCAGATGCAGGGACGAGGCGTCTGACGACGCCACCGCCGGCTCTTCTGGACGGCCAGTCTCGAGAGCGATCGGCGGGCGTTCAAAAACCGGTCGATAATACAGCCTCTCGTTTTCACCGTCGAGGCGTCTATGGCCGTTCATGACTGGTCATTCTAACAGCCCCCACGGCGGCCGCAGGTACGACCGAACGCCGCTCGTGGTCACCTGGGAACTCACGCAGGCCTGCGAACTCGCCTGTGACCACTGCCGGGCGGACGCGACACCCGACCGAGACCCGAACGAACTCGACATCAGCGAGGGCATCAGCCTGTTCGAACAGATCGCCGACTTCGGCGACCGCACACCGATGGTCGTTCTCTCAGGGGGCGACCCGCTCGAGCGACCCGACCTGTTCGAACTCCTCGAGGGTGCGACCGAGGCGGGACTGACGCCCGCTGTAACGCCCGCGACGACGCCCAGTCTCGACCGAGCGCAACTCGAGGCGCTCTCGGACGCCGGCGTCAATCGAATCGCTGTGAGTCTCGACGGCGCGTCGGCCAAGACCCACGACAGTTTCCGTGGCGAACCCGGGACGTTCGAGACGGCGATCCGGGCGGCACGCCAGGCCCGCGAGGCCGGTCTCTCGATCCAGGTCAACACGACCGTCACGGCACAGACCGTCTCTGAACTGCCTGCAATCGCCGATCTCGTCGAAGAACTCGGTGCCGCGATGTGGGAGGTGTTCTTCCTCGTTCCGGTCGGCCGAGGCGTCGAACTCGAACAACTCGAGCCAGAGCGTGCCGCGGCGGTGACGGGCTGGCTGTATCGGCAGAGCAGAGACGCGCCGTATCGGCTCATCACCGTCGAAGCACCGTTCTATCGCCGCGTCGCGAACGAGATGCGAGAGCCGGACGAAGGGTCGGTTACCGTCGGGACGACGGGTGCGGGCAACGGGTTCGTCTTCGTCAGCGCGACAGGTGACGTCTATCCGTCGGGATTCATGCCGCTGTCTGCGGGCAACGTCCGTGAGGAGTCGCTGGTCTCGATCTACCGCGAGTCTGACCTGATGCAGCAACTCCGAGACCGGTCGTCGTTCGACGGTCCCTGTGGCGAGTGTCCGGCGACCGAGAGCTGTGGCGGCTCCCGCTCGCGTGCCTACGCCGCGACCGGGAACCCGACCGGGAGCGACCCGCTGTGTCCGTGGGCCGTGAGCGATCACGAGTATCGCTTCGAACCGACAGATCCGTTCGCCGAGACGACGAAGACCTCGAGTCGATCGTAGCGAGTTACCACCGGTCCGTCGTCGTCGGTACGATTCCTGTGGCCACCAGTCCGAGCAGGCCGAGGTACGTCACCGTCGCTCCGAGCGCGAACGAGAGTACGATCGACGGCGCGACGACGCTCCCGGCGACGACGACAGCGAGAGCGACGACCAGCGAGCCACCCCTGACTACGCTGTGGGCCCACCACTGCCCGACCGCCTCGGCCCTGAGAGCGAGCACCGCCTCGAGCACTGCTGTCAGGACGCTCCCGAGGAAAAATAACGGTAGCGAGAGCGTCGCGGCGGTGGCCACGAACGCCCCAAGGAGACCGAACAGCAAGACGCCCGCGAGAACGCCGTCGACGCGACGACTCATACAGTTCAGTTCCGAGACAGCCGTGCACCGCTCCCGACGGCCGTCTGATAGGCCCGGCTCTCGACGCCGACCTCGTCGAAGGCGTCGACCATTGCCGACGCGATCGCTTTCCGGTCGCCACGGTGACAGGCAGCGAGCATCCCTGGACCCGCACCGCTTACCGTAACGCCGGTCGCGCCAGCCTCGAGGGCAGCCTCCCGGACGCGATCGTAGCCGTCGATGAGCTCGCTGCGCTCGGGCGTGACGATCTCGTCTGCCATCCCGCGACCGACGAGTTCGGGGTCGTTCTGTGCCATGCCGACGGTGAGCGTGGCGGCGCTGCCGACGGTGTCGACGACGTCGTCCATGTTCGCGCGCTCTGGGACGACACCGCGAGCGTCTCGCGTCGAGACGACCGTCTCGGGCAGACAGGCCACGAGGGGGATCGACGCGTCGACCTGCGTGACGCCGTCGGCGGTGGCGATCGTAAACCCGCCCAGCAGCGACGGTGCGACGTTGTCCGAGTGTGCCTCGCCCGAGACGATCGCCTCTCCTTCGGCGGCGATCGGGACGAGTTCGTTCCGCGAGAGTCCGCGACCGTAGAGTTCGTTGAGCGCGACGGCCGCAGCGGCGGCGCTTGCAGCCGACGACCCGAGACCCGACGAGGGGCGAACTCCCTTGTCGATTCGAATGCGTGCCGGTGCGTCGAGCGCATCGACGACCGCCCCAACCGTGTTCTTGGCGGGATCTTCGGGAATGTACTGACTGCCAGTTCCGGTGACCGTGATCGTGGTTTCCGAGGCTCGCTCGACCCGGACGACATCGGCGGGCGTCCCGAGCGCAACGCCGAAGACGTCGAAACCGCTACCGAGATTCGCACTCGTCGCCGGAGCCCGCACGGTGAGCATGCCGATTTCTTGCCAGACTGTAGGCAAAAAGGTAGCGAACGACGACGAAAACTGACTCGAAACTGCTCTCGAGTCACCACCGCAAGCGAGGTCGGCGATCCACCGTCCTTACTCGTCCTCGGCGGAGTCGAACGTAAAGACGTCGCCGCTACCGCCGGCACCCCCGTCGGCTGACCCGGCATCGCGGTCCGCCTCGAGTACGGTCCCACCTACGTCTTCGACTGTCTCGTCGCCGACGGCGACGGTTCCCTCGAGGTCGTCGGGGTCGGTCTCGAACCGATCGAGGGCTGCCGACAGCTGTGACGCCTGGCCCGAGAGTGTCGACGCGGATTCGGTGACCTCGGTCAGTGCCGAAGTCTGCTCTTCGGCGGCTGCAGTGACGGTCTCGGCCTCGTCCGAGGTCGAATCGGAGATCGTCGCCGCCTCGTCGACCATCGCGACGACCTCCTGGGTGGAGGCCGCCTGCTCTTCGGTCGCCGCCGAAATCTCCTGAACGCCGACGTTGGTCTGCTGGGCGAGTTCGGCAATCTCTCCGAGGGCGTCGACGACATCTGCCACTTTCTTGCTCGCGTCGTCGATCTTCGTGCTGGTCCCCTCGACCTCGTCGACGGAGTGTTCGGTGCGTTCGCGGATCGCCGCCAGTCGGTCCTCGGCCTCGTCGGCCGCCTCGGCGACGTCCTCCGAGAGGGTCTTGACCTCCTGTGCGACCGCGGCGAACCCCTCGTCCTCCGTGGCACTTGCCGACCTGGAGGCCTCGATGTTGGCGTTCAGCGCCAGCATGTTCGTCTGGCGGGCGATCTCGGAGATCGAGACGAGCAGTTCGTCGATCTGCTGGACCTCGTTCTCGAGTCGGCGAATCTCCTCGATCGTCTCGTCGGCGTCGACCTCGATTTCGTCCATGGCGGCGATCGCCTCACGGGCAGCCTCCTGACCGTTGCGGCCCGTCTCGACGGTCCGTTCCGCGATGTCGGCCACCTCGTTCGAGGAGGAAGCGATCTCCTCGGTCGTCGTCGACAACGCACTCATCTCCCCGTTGACCGACTGCAGTGACTCGTTTTGTCGCTCTGCGCCATCCGCGATTTGCTGGATCGACTGAGTCACCTGCCGGGAAGCCGACCGGACCTCCTCACTCGAGGCCGTCACCTCCTCGGAGGCGGTCGCGACAGACGTTGCAAACCGGTTCAGTTCGGCGACGGTCGCCTCGATCTCCGCGAGCATCTCGTTGAACTGCCGGGCGATCTCGGCCATCGCCTCGCTGTCGGCATCGGCGTCCATCCGAACCGTCAGATCGCCGTCCGCTGCGGCCTCCATCACGTCGCTGTAGTCGTCGGCCGTACACTCGAGGTGGTCGTTGATCTCGGCGGTCCGTTCGCGCTCGCGCTCGGCCTCCTCGCGGGCGCGTTCCGCTTCGTCGATCTGCTCGCGCAGGGCAACCCGCATCGAATCGAAGCCCTCGTAGAGTCGCCCGACGTTGTCGATGCGTCTCGTCTCGAGGTCGACCTCGAGGTCACCCTCTTCTATCCGCTGGGCTTTGTCGGTCAGCCGATCGATCGCCGCTGACGTGTTTCGCCCGAGCACGGTACCGATCGCGCCGATCAACAAGACGCCCACTCCCGTCGCGAGCATTCCCCACTCGTTGACGGCCATCACGAACCCGTAGGCCTGTTCGGTGGGTTCGTGTGTGACGACGACCCAGTCGGTGCCAGCCACGCGAGCCGAACTGGCCACGTACTCTTCGGCCGTGACGCCGTGAGCCTCGAGGACGGCGTTCGTCGTCTCCAGTTCCACGGTGTCTGCACCCGCTGTTCGTGCACTCTCGAGAAGCGACTCGTTGCCGTCGTAGGCGAGGCCGAGCGTCTCGTAGTCGTCCCCGTACCCGACGTCGTCGAGCATGACGTCGTCGTTTTCGTCGACGACGACGGTCGTAACGTCTTCGCTGTTCTGTAGTTGGCCGCTGTATGCCTCGATGTCGGCCGTGTAGACGATCGCTCGATTCTCTTCTCCGGGTACCGAGAGGACGTAGGTCACGGCGGCGGTCTCTTCGCCCAGTTCGCCTTCGAGGAGAGACGGACTGGAAACCCAGGGCACCTGTTCGGTGGCCTCTCCGTAGGCCTCGGCTGGCACCTCGTCGATCTCGTCGATCGAGGCCTCGCGATACTCTTCTCTCGTACTCGCGAGCACCTCGTTTCCGCCGGTGTCGACGTAACTGATCGCGACGGTGTCGGCGTCTAAGTGTTCCTCCCAGTCGAGAAACCGTTCTTCGATCGCGTCCGGATCGTCGCTGACGACGACGTCGGACAACGCGATCACGCCGATCGTGTGCTCGTTCTGCTCGTTCCACATCTGTAACCCCTGTGCCTCCTGCTGGACAGCCGAGGTGTGGTCCGCCTGTACCCGTTCTTCTACCTCGTGAGTGATCCCAGCAGTCGCAACGAACCCAATCAACCCCACCGACAGTCCGAGCACGAGCAACGCGATCCCGAACTTGACCGCGTATCTGCGTCGGATGGCTGCCGGCACCAATCGGCGAACGAAATCCATGGCTATCCAACCTGCACAGTCCTCACCACATAAATTGTAATCCGTGATTATCAGCATCGATAACAAACCGACAGCGGGACTTGTAACGCGTCATCGCTGTTAGAACAGCCACATCGGTCGCTCGAGAGATGTGGGATCGTCTCACCAGCCCACAGTAGTAATTATCGCTCTTTTATCCGAAACTATTAATAAATAATGGTCGGAATAACTATCACTATGGCCGAATCTACCCGGGGCCGCGGGCGGCGAGACGCTGTCGACGGCGAGAGCGGTGGTGGCCCGAACCGGCGACGGTTTCTCGAGACGGCGGCGGTCGGCACGATCGCCGTCTCGAGTGCGGGCTGTCTCGACCTGCAGGGAGACGTCGGCGCGGAAGTGTACGAAACAGTCGTCGGCACGACCGACGAGACCGAGACAGTGACCGTGGGGTTGCTCGCGCCGAATCCCGAGAGCGACTTCGTCGGACGATCGATGGCTCGATCCGCGGAAATCGCGGTCGACGAACTCAACGAGAACGGTGGGATCGGCGGTCTCCCGGTCGAACTGACAGTGCGCGACACGAACGCCAGTCCACTCGAGGCACGACGCCAGTACCAGCAACTGGTTCTCGAGGACGGCGCAGACGTAACGGTCGGCATCTTCGACAGCCCCGCGTTACTGAACGTCATGGACGACGTGGCACAACAGGAGACGCTCCATCTCACGACCGGCGCGGCGACCTCGGCGGCGAGTCGCATGGTGAGCCAGGAGTACGAGGAGTACAAGTACCACTTCCGCGTCGGCCCGACCAACGATCGCGACCTCGGTCACGGGGTCGTCGACTTCCTCGACGACATGGGGACGGAGATCGGCTGGGAGTCGGTCGCCGTCCTCGCCGAAGGGTACGACTGGACCCAGGGACCGTGGGAGATCTACCAGAAACAGCTCCAAGACACCGGGCTCGAGGTCGTGGTGGAGCAGCGTTATCCGCCCGCGACCGACGACTTCACAGAGCTCTACGATCTGGTCGACGGGTCCGGGGCCGACCTCGCGCTCATCACCACCGCCCACACCGGGACCGACGCGTTGCTCGACTGGACGACGCCCGAACCACGATCGTTCGACTTCGGCGGTATCCACGTCCCGATGCAGTTACCGTCGTACTACGAGCAGACGAACGGTGCCTGTCGGTACGGGATCGGCCACACCAGCGCGACCGCCCAGAGCCAGAACACAGAGAAGACCCAGCCGTTCGTCGACGAGTACCAGAAGCGACACGGCTCGAACCCCGTCTACACCGGCTACCACACCTACGACGCGGTGACGCTGTACGCCAACGCCGTCGAACGAGCGGACTCGTTCGATGCCGACGACCTGGTCGGCGAACTCGAGTCGATCGCGTTTACCGGCACTATCGGAACGCTCGAGTTCACCGGAGCCGACGAGGAGTTCGCTCACGACCTCGTCTACGGATCGGACCAGTTCCCGTTTTTCCAGTGGCAGGAGACCGACGACGGTGAGGGCGTCCAGGAGGTTATCTGGCCAGAGGAACTGGCGACGAGTGAGTACGTGGTACCGCCGTGGCTCCGGGAGATCTAGTGCTTTGGCAAGCCTGAACGGATGAGTGAAACCGAATGCAGTCGTCTGGTTTCACTCAGCAGTCGACGCTTGGCGGAGTACTAGTGGCGGGCCAAGCCTGAACTGATGGGTCGAATCTGGCGGTGTGGCTCGATTCGACCCGTCAGTCGACGGTTGGGACGGTACTAGTGGCGGCCCAAGCCTGCACTGCTGGTACTGACAGAAGTCAATACGAAGTCGGTCGCGGATTCGCGGCCGTCGCCACCGGTGTGGCCCCAGCAGAGCGACCGAACGTCACGTCGTTTTGTCCGGCAGTATGGGTCGAACCGCTCGTCTGGGCCGTATCGACCTGCCAGTCGACAGTTGGACCGGTATCGGTTCTCATACGGTTTACTGTAAGTCATTTTCGGCACAACCGCGACCCGGGCGGCGGTTGCGCCGGTAAATCGTTACAGTAATCGTATCAGTTGCTCTCGCCGGAGTCCGTAAGCTGGGTGGCGTTCGGTCCGACGACGCTTCACGTTCCGACGTATGACGGGGCAAGACGGAGTCGTGTAGCCGTAAAAAGAGACTCGAGACCGCCGTTCAGGGCTCAGTCGACACGCCAGGGGTGTTTCAGCGCCACAGACCACATGAACGAGATAGCAACCCACTTTAACCCGCATTACGAACGGATGGGATATGACAGAGTACGTCATCATCGGTGACGGGATCTCGGGCAGTTCGGCTGCCGAGACCCTCCGGGAGGAAGACCCGGAATCGGAGATTACCGTCATCACCGATGAGGGGGAGCCACTGTATAATCGGATTCTAATCAAAGAACACGCCAAAGGAAAACTTCCCGAGGCACCGATCTCGATCCACGACGAAGCGTGGTACGAGGAACGCGACATCGACCTCTCGCTCGATACACACGTCACCTCGGTCGACACCGACGCCCACGTCGTCCACACCCACGAGGGCGAGGAGATCGGCTACGACAAACTGCTCGTCGCGACCGGCGGAACGCCGACCCAGCTCCCGGTCGAGAACAGCGACGCCGACGGCATCCATCACTTCTGGACCTTCCAAGACGCTCGAGCGATCAGGGAGAGTGCCGAAGCCGCCGACAAGGGCGTCGTCGTCGGTGCCGGTCTTCTCGGCATCGACTTCGCCGCGGTCTGTGGGTCCCAGGACGTCGAGGGGAAGTACCTGATGCGTGGTGACTGCTGGTGGCGCTACGCGCTCAGCGAGGACGGCGCGGAGATCGTCCACGACGGTCTACGCGAGATGGGCGTCGAACCAGTTCTCAACAGCGGCGTCGACCGTTTCGAGACCGACGACGACGGTTGCGTCACTGCCGCGGTCGACCCGAACGGCGAGCGGTACGGGTGTGATTTCGCTGGCGTCGCGATCGGCCTCAGCTTCAACACCGAGTTCCTCCGCGGAACGGACATCGAGCGCGACGACGGCATCTTCGTCGACGAGTACATGCAGACCACCGTCGAGGACGTTTACGCGGCCGGCGATATCACCCGGTTCCACGACGTCTTGCTCGGCGAGCGCGCCCAGAACGGCTCCTGGGGCTCGGCGAAAGAACAGGGTCGGGTCGCCGCGGTCAACATGGCCGCCGACGACGAGACAGAGGTCTTCGAGTGGGTTTCCTCGTACTCGATCACGCACTTCGAGTTCCCCTTCCTCTCCTTTGGCCACCCGACGCTGGGCGATGAACACGCCGAACGAAAGTACAGCGACACCGAGTGGCGACGCATCGCGTTCAAAGACGGCAAGATCATCGGCGGCGTGCTCATCGGCGACCTCTCTCCACAGAGCAAGTTCAAGCAACTCATGCGCGAACAGCGCGAGGTCACAGACCAAACCGAGGTACTCCTCGAGCAGTCCGTCGACCTGGACGAACTCGCACCCACCCAGGAAAAGTAACGCCGACGAACCGAAGACCTTCGTTCTCCCGACGTTCCGACGGCTCTGAGTTTCCGACGACAGCTGTGTCTTGCTTCCCCGGCGACCTGGATCGACGGCGTCACCGAACGATCGTCACCGGAACCGGTGGACGGCGAACGATCCGTTCGGCGACGCTCCCCAGCAACACCCTCGAGACGCCGGTTCGGCCGTGCTACCGACGACGATTCGATCGACGCCAGTCTCCGTCGCGTAGTCGACGACCGCGTCGGCAGGCCGTCCCTCGAGTAGCTCCGTCCCGATCGACAGATCGTGTGTTGTGGCGCGGTCGTAGTCAGTCTCGAACAGTTCTTCGGCCCCTCGCGACGACGGTCGCGCATGGCGTCGGTGCCGAGATGGGCGAACTCGCCGTCGCTGCTCTCGGTGAGGTCGACCACGTGAACGACAGTGATCTCGGCGTCGGGATGGTCCGAGAGTGCGTGCTCGAGCGCCGCCCACCCCGGTTCGGAGTCCGCGAGCGCGACGAGCAGGTACATACCCGTGAGTACGGAGAACAGTCACTTGAGTGTGAGCGACGGCACTGGGCCGGGTTGGTATACGGCTTGCAGCGTCACCCTGCGAAACGAAATACGTCGGCAGGATAGCTTTGTGGGAGCATCTCATGAGCACGAAAGAGCCACGAGAGGCCGACATTCTTCGGCCAATAACGACCACGTCGTCGAAGTACTACGCAGCTGTCGGTATCGCCGGGTTGGCGTTCCTGCTCTTTCTCGTCGGCTGGTTCTACCAGCTCTGGGAGGGGTTGATCGTCACTGGCCTCTCGGACTGGGGGACTGGTGGCGGTGTCACCTGGGGTGTCTATATCGGTGCGTTCATCTGGTGGGTCGGAATCGCCCACGGCGGGATCATTCTCTCTGCAGCAGTCCGTCTGCTCGGGATGGATCGGTACATGCCGGTCGCTCGACTCGCCGAGATGCTGACGCTGGCTGGACTCTCAGCGGCTGGCTTCTACGTCATCGTCCACATGGGCCGTCCCGATCGAATGGTCACGAGTGTCATCGGCCACTACCACATCACGGTCCACAACTCGCCGCTAGTGTGGGACGTGACGGTCATCACGGCCTACTTCGTCCTGACCGCAACCTACCTCGGACTGACGCTCCGGTACGACGTTTCGCGGCTGCGCGACCAGCTCCCAGACCACTTCAGCCCGATCTATAGCCTCATTACGTTCGGCTACAGCGAACGCGAAGATCAGGTCGTCCAGCGGATGGTCTGGTGGCTCGCGCTGGCGATCATCATCATGGCACCCCTGCTCTTGCACGGTGGCGTCATTCCGTGGCTGTTCGCAGTGTTGCCGACGTATCCACGCTGGTTCGGCGGCGTCCAGGGGCCGCAGTTCCTCACCATCGCGCTCACGTCGGCGATCAGCGGCGTCATCATCCTCTCGTATGCCTTCCGCCGGGCCTACGACTGGGAACACATCATCACTGACGACATCTTCCGTGGCCTGACGCTGTGGCTCGGCTTTTTCACCCTTCTTTTCCTCTGGCTACAACTCCAACAGGTCACCGTCGGGACGTTCTTCCCACCGGTCGACCTCGAGGTCGCCTGGGCCGCGACGCTCGAACATCCCGTCTACGTCTTCTCGATCGGGCTCGTGACTGCCGTCCTCGCGTTCATTTTCGCCCAGACGATCCGGCCGTCGCTGTTCTCGAAAGAACGGTCTATCGTCTGTGCGGTGGCGATTCTCACCGCGACACTGCTCGAGAAGGTGCTGTTCGTCATCGAGGGCTTTCTCCACCCGTCGTTCGAAATCTACTATGCGACGCCCGGCACGTACGTGCCGAGCCTGATCGAAATCGCTTCGATCACCGGCACGATCGGAATGGTGGCGCTTTTCTTCCTCGGCATCTCGAAGGTCGTCCCCGTTGTCGAACTCCACGCGATCGAACACCTGCGCGACGACCACGGGGAAGAGGAGAGTCACGACTGAGACGGCCTGCTGTAACGATGGCCCAGCAACGACCGCAGGACGTGCCGTGATCGCGCCGGCAACGACTTACAGCGGCCCGTGTAGTCTTTTCACCGTGGAATCGCAGTCGCAATCGGACGCAACCACGTTTCCCGGTCCTCGGCTTCGACTACCGCGGAGGCCCCACCGGTGACGTCGACGCTGCAGTCGAAAGCCCGTTCGACATCGTCGGCCGTCCTGATCTCCACCGACGAACACCGCCGTCTCGGGTGACTCGTCGGCGACCATCTCGACGAACGACTCGATTCGTCCGGGGCGTGTCCGGGTCATCCCCTCGTCGGAGGCGATGTCCCCCGGTTGCTCGAAAAGCAGGCAGTCCGGGTCGAACGCGAGGGCCGCCCGTCCCGCCTCGAGGGGCGACACAGACGATCGACTCGAGGCCGAGTTCCCCGCAGCGATCGACGAGCGGGCCGACCGTGTCGAACGCGCTCTCGTCCCCGGGGTGGTTGGCGAAGACGGCGTCGGCACCTGCCGCGGCGACGGCTTCGCACGCGATCGCGCCCAGGCCGGCGTCTTCGCGGCGGACGGCGGACTGGGCGACGACGGGAAGGTCGACGGTGTCAGCGACCAGTTGCAGGTCGGGTGACTGTAGCGCAACGGCGAACCGACGGCCGGCGTCGTTTGCAACGCGTTCGACTGTCCGTGCGAACGCGAGTCCGTCGGCACCGACCGTCCCCTCGTAGGTCTTGCAGTTGACCAGAAAGTACGGATGCGACAGTCCAATCGGCCGCTACTCGGAGTACCCTTCCTGGAGAAAGGTGCCTTCGGTCTCGTACATCGCGACGAGTTCCGCGACGAACTCCTCGGGGGATTGGCCCTCGTCGCGGTGGCTTTCGATGCGTTCTTTGAGGTCGTCGCCGATCTCGAGTGTGTGTGTCATGCGTAAAACCTCGACAGCACTGTCGGCCCCAGCCATCATATAGCTCGGGGGCACCTCTGCGCCGACCGGCGGTCTCGAGGCGTTTTCGGGCCGACACGTCACGGGCCGGTCGCCAGAACGAACACCGTCCGTCCCGAGTACGGGGCCGATGACTCCGATCGACGTTTGCGAGTCATACGGATTACTGTAACGATTTACCGGCGCAACCGCCGCCCGGGTCGCGGTTGTGCCGGAAATGACTTACAGTAAACCGTATCAGTCCTCGCACTCGAGTCGGCCACCTACTGCAACTGGGGTGCAGGCGGCCCCAGCGTCGCGTCGCCGACGCTGCGGAATCGGCACTCGAGGGGCTCTCGATCGAACTCGCGGACTAGACCGCGTCGTCGGGCTCGTGACGCTCGCGTCTCCGGCGTGCCCCGTTCGCGTAGCGGCCGATTCGCTCCGGTTCTCCGACCGACTCGAGTCGATCCGGATCGGCCTCGATCGCAGCGGTGACTGTCGGTGCACTCCGGGTGCTAAAGCGGTTGTACGCTCTCCTGTTGGAGAGAGAACTCGCCGTCGATGGTGGCGTCCCTGATCACCATGCTGTTCGGCGAGCCCGCCGAGAGCATCCGTTCGACCATCCAGACTCGCGTCTCGTCGCCAGACTCCGTCGACGCGTCTGCGTCGTTCTCTCGGGTCGAGATGTCGGTCATACGTCCGGGCAGGACCGGCGACGAGTCACTCCTGGCTCGTGTCCCCAGCAAGCGGAAAGCGGTGGCCGCTACTGGTTAGGGTTCGTCGGCTCCCTCGTCGCTTGCTCTTGCCGCGACCTCGAGCAGCGTCTCCCGCTCGTCGAAGTACGTAGGTGCGTCGGTCTCGGACTCGAACTCGACGATCCGCTCGACGGCCTCGCGGTCCGAGTCGACGTCGACCGTGAGCTCGTCGGCGAGTTCAGTGTAGCCCGCGGCCAATTCCTGGAACGCCTGCATTCGGCTGTGTTTGGCCTCGACGAGCAACTGCTTCTCCTCGAGGTCGTCCTGTAGGGCCTCGATCTCTGCCAGATCGACCTCTGCCCCTGCAGGAGCAGTGACCGATGTCGGCGTCTCCGTAGCTTCGACGTCCTCGGGCAGCCCCTCGAGACGTGAGCGAATCTCTGCGGTCCGTTCGTCGATCTCGTCGAGCAGTTCGTCGGCCTCCGAGACCATCGTGTCGACGTGGCCGGAGAGTAGTCCGGCCTGGGTGTGACAGTAGTCGACGAGGTCGTCGATCGGTAAAGCTCCGTTCGTGGGGCCGCCGTTCCCGTCGGCGTCGTCCATACACGCCCGTTCGTGCTACCGTCCGAAGATACTTTGGACCGAAACGATCGCCGAGAATCTGCTAGTACGTATCATCGTCTTCTCTCGTCCAGTTGCCTGCCTGTCGTCGCCGGCACACTCCCACCACGAAGCGGTTGCACCGGGATGTCGGGACAGCAATCCGTATCAGGCTCGTTAAGTCGTTCCGACCCCTGACTACGGATAATGAATCGTGTATCGCGTTCGAGTACGTCCGCCGTGTTCGTCGCCGAAACATGAGCAAGGAGTCCATCGAGGTCCGAGGTGCAGAAGAGCACAACCTCAAGGATCTCGACGTGCAGATCCCGCGAGAAGCGCTCACCGTCGTCACCGGACTCTCGGGGTCGGGCAAGTCCTCGCTGGCGTTCGAGACCGTCTACGCCGAGGGACAGCGCCGCTACATCGAGAGTCTCTCGGCGTACGCCCGGAACTTTCTGGGGCAGATGGACAAGCCGCAGGTCGAGACCGTCGAGGGGCTCTCGCCGGCGATCTCGATCGACCAAAAAAACGCCGCGAACAACCCACGATCGACCGTCGGGACCGTCACGGAACTACACGACTACCTGCGGCTGCTGTACGCCCGCGTCGGCACCCCCCACTGTCCCGAGTGTGGCCGCGAGGTCGGCGAGCAGTCGGCCCAGAACATGGTCGAGCGCATCCTCGAGCTCCCAGCGGGAACGAAAGCCAAGCTCGCGGCCCCCGTCGTCCGCGACCAGAAAGGGGCCTTCGAGGACCTCTTCGAGGAGCTCGTCTCCGAGGGATACGCTCGCGTCGAAATCGACGGCGAGGAACACGACCTCACGCTCGAGATGCCCGATCTCGACGAGAACTTCGATCACACGATCGACGTGATCGTCGACCGCGTCAAAGTCTCGACGGAGGCCCGTCCGCGGATCGTCGACAGCGTCGAGACGGCCCTCGCCGAGGCCGAGGGCGTCCTGAAGCTCATCCTGCCCGATCCACCGGAAGACGCCGCCGAGGATCTCGGCGAGGAAGCCCGCCGGACGGGTGCACTCGGCGACGAGACCGAGGAAGACGACCGGTTCGTCGTCGAGTTCTCAAAGGAGTTAGCCTGTACCCACTGTGGTATCGACGTCCCCGAAATCGAGACCCGCTCCTTTTCGTTTAACTCGCCCCACGGTGCCTGTCCCGAGTGTGAGGGACTGGGCGAGACCAAGGAGGTCGACGAAGACCTCGTGATCCAAGACGAGTCCAAGCCGCTGAAAGAGGTCTTCGAACCCTGGAGCTACAACCGATCGTACTATCAGACGCGACTGGACGCCGTCGCCGAACACTTCGACGTCTCGCTGCAGACGCCGTTCGAAGACGTCGACGAGGAGATCCAGGAGGCGTTCCTCTACGGGACGAAAGACGAGGTGCTGTTCATGCGAAACACCAAGAACGGCACCCGCCGGAAGAAAAAACGCTTCGAAGGCGTCATCCCCAACTTAGAGCGTCGGTACCTCGAGACCGACTCCGACTCCACCCGCGAGCATATCGAGGACTACATGTCGGTCACGGAGTGTCCGGCCTGTGACGGCACCCGCCTGAAACCGGCGAGCCGCGCCGTGCTGGTCGACGACACCTCCATCACGGAGATCAACTCGATGAGCATCGGCGACGCACTCGAGCACTTCGAGTCGATGGAAGCCGACCTCACCGAACGCGAGAAGGTGATCGCCGAGGAGATTCTGAAAGAGATCCGCGCCCGCCTCGGGTTCATGTGCGAGGTTGGCCTCGAGTATCTCACCCTCGACCGCGAGGCTTCGACGCTGTCTGGCGGTGAGAGCCAGCGCATCCGGCTCGCGACTCAGATCGGCTCCGGCCTCGTCGGGGTGTTGTACGTGCTCGATGAGCCCTCGATCGGCCTCCACCAGCGGGACAACGACCGCCTGCTCGATACGCTCGAGGAGCTTCGGGATCTCGGCAACACCCTGCTGGTCGTCGAGCACGACGAGGAGACGATGCGGCGCGCGGACAACGTCATCGACATGGGGCCCGGTCCCGGGAAACGCGGCGGCGAGGTCGTCGTCAACGGCTCCGTCGACGAAGTTAAAGCGTGCGAGGAGTCGATCACGGGCGACTACCTCGCTGGCCGCGAGCAGATTCCCGTTCCCGAGACGCGCCGCGACCCCGACGGGACGCTGACGATTCTCGGGGCTCGCCAGCACAACCTGAGCGATCTCGACGTGGACATCCCGCTTGGCTGTTTCACGGCCATTACCGGCGTCTCGGGTTCTGGCAAATCCACTCTGATGCACGACGTGCTGTACAAGGGCCTTGCGCGGCAGATGAACGACAACACGAGCGTCATCCCTGGCGATCACGACGGACTCGAGGGTCTCGATCAGATCGAAACCGTGCGGCTGATCGATCAGTCGCCGATCGGTCGGACACCCCGCTCGAACCCGGCGACCTACACCGGCGTCTTCGATTACATCCGCGAACTGTTCGCCCAGACCAAACTCTCCAAACAGCGCGGCTACGAGAAGGGGCGGTTCTCGTTCAACGTCAAGGGCGGCCGCTGCGAGGAGTGTGGCGGCCAGGGCACGGTGAAAATCGAGATGAACTTCCTCTCGGACGTGTACGTCCCCTGCGAGGAGTGTGACGGTGCCCGCTACAACGACGCCACGCTAGACGTCACTTACAAGGGCAAGACAATCTCGGACGTACTCGACATGGAAGTCGAGGAGGCCTACGAGTTCTTCGAGTCGAACTCGCAGATTCGCCGCCGTCTGAAGCTGCTGAAAGACGTCGGCCTCGGCTACATGACGCTGGGCCAGCCCTCGACGACGCTGTCGGGTGGGGAGGCCCAGCGGATCAAACTCGCCGAAGAGTTAGGGAAGAAAGACTCCGGCGAGACGCTGTACCTGCTCGACGAGCCCACAACCGGCCTCCACCACGAGGACGAGCGCAAGCTGATCGACGTCCTCCACCGACTGACCGACGACGGCAACACCGTCGTCGTCATCGAGCACGAACTCGACCTCGTGAAAAACGCCGACCACATCGTCGACCTCGGCCCCGAAGGCGGCGAGAACGGCGGCCAGGTCGTCGCCACCGGCACACCCGAGGACGTGGCGCGACTCGAGGAGTCCCACACCGGTCGCTACCTGCGGGACCTGCTCCCGAAGGTCGACCTCGAGGGGCCACGCGGCGAGCGCGTCGAACCGGTGACAGCACCGATGGACGACGACTGACGACGACCTTTGTTCCAGAGCGATCGAAACCCGAACCGTTACCGACGCGGACTCGAAACGAGGAGCCATGAGCGACAAGGAAAGAGTCCGTCGCAGGCTCGTCGGCGGTGGGGTCGTCACGCTGGTGATGGTCGGGTTGCTAGCGATTCTGACCGGCGTCCCGACTCGAGGCGTCGACCTGCTCCCGTTCGCGTGGCTCGCCGCCGGCGGCGTCGCGTTGCTGCTTGCCGGTCGCTACGAGCGTCTTCCCCTGGGAGTCGTCCCCGTCGGCTGGCCGCGGGTCGCCGCCGTCGGCCTCGCGATTCTCGCGGTCGGCTCGAGTACGCTCGGCTTCCTGCAACTGCTCGCGAACCCGTCGATGCTGGGACTGCTCCAGGTCGGACTGGCGCTGTTCGTTGCCCTCCTGCTGGCGTTCGGTGCGCTCGAATGCTTGTTGGGTGGCGTCGGACTGGACGAGGAGACGTTCGTCGTGGAGTGATCCTAGTCGTACTTGCGAAAGCCCATGTCGTGGGCCATCTCCCGGAACGACTGTCGACACAGCCAGATGTCGTACTTGCCGATCAATCCCTGTTTGCGACCGGTGTCTCGACAGACACGAGTCTGACCGGTTCGTTCGTCGTCTCCGTCAGCCGTGGCATTATCGGAGTCGGTCGTTGTGGTTGTCCCCTCGTTCGCGGACGATTCGGATCGGTCCATGTCCAGTCCGAGGGGTGCAAGCCGTATAGTTGTTGTTAAATTTAATCCAGTAGTTGTTAATTCGGTCAGGGACTGCCACGTCCCGTCACCCACCGGCACTCGCTTCCGGCGAGAGCACGGACTCGAGTTCCTCGAGAACGAGCGATCCCACCCGCCTGGCACCGACGACGTTGCGGGCGAAGGGCCCGAGCACCTGCTGTGTGGCAGCCCCCGAGACGACGACCCGTGACGGGGTGCCGTCCGTCCGACACCATCGCAACGCCTCGTCGTCGAGCACCGGTGCGCCACGGTAGCCCGTCGCCAGGTTCGAATCCGACCGAATCGCTCGGAACAGCGTGCCGTCGTACGGCGTATCGAAGCCCGTCGCACAGACGAGTTCGTCGAGTACGTACGCGGTCCCGTCCCGGCAGGTGACGACGACGGTGCCACCTGCTTCGGTTGCAGCCGCGATTTCCGATCGCTCGAGCGAAAGCGAGTCGCCCTCGAGGGCTCGCCGGAGTCGACGAAACGCGTAGGGTGGCATCGAGCCATCGCGTCGTGCCTCGGCGACACGCCGTGCACGATCCTGCGATGCCGGCGGTAGCTCCCGAAGCGCTTCGAGCGCACCGGAGAAGTGCATCCAGTCGGTGCTCGCCTCGAGCGTCTCGACCTGGAACGGGCTCCGGGCGAACAGCGTCACCTCGCGGCCGGGCTGAGCGAGCGTCGTGGCGAGCTGGGCGGCCGTGATCCCGCCACCGACGATGCCAACCGACGCCGTTTCGTCGATCGTTTCTGGATCGAACCCTCGCTCCCAGACGTGTGTCACCGGGGCTTTCGTCGGTAGCTCCTCGGCCCACTCCGGAAACGCGTACGACCGGTCGTGGCCGACGGCCAGCAGACACCACGCAGTCGACAGCGTTCCCGCGGTGGTTTCGATCCGAACGTGGTCGCCCGCATCTTGCACGTCGGTCGCCGTCGCCTCGACCACGAGCGACTCGAGGTCGTGACGATCACAGACGGCGTCGGCGTGATCGAAAAACAGCGAGACGGTCGGCCGGTCGGCACCGACCTGGCTCGCGACGAGTTCGTCTTCGCGACCGCGGGACCGAGCGAAGTCCCGAAGCGAGAACGGATCTCGAGCCACGTGATGGACGAACGGCGATCGCAGTTCGGTTACTCCACACTGGCTGCACTTCCGACGAAAGCCACCGAGGAGGCCGTCCGGCTCGACGACACGAAGTCGATCCCGTGCGACCAGATCGGCCTCGAGCAGTCGAACCGCGAGGTGGACGCCGTGTACGCCGCCGCCGACGATCGTGACAGTTGCGTCGACCACTGTACCCCACTGTTATTATCTCGTGAGGTATTTTTAACAATTCCGGGTGCCGTCGCGTGGTGCTGGTTTCGTGGATGGCGGCATGAGGCGTATGTCCGAGCAGCCCGTAACTTGTGACGTGACCACTGCTTACGCTTCCCTTCGAGACCGGCTACTGGTCTGTCGAAACGGCAACGAGTGGGAGACCTCCGTTCGCCTCGAGGACCACACCCTCGAGTGCGTCGCAGCCACCGACGACCCCGATCGAGTGTTCGTCGGCACGGTCGGGGAGAGCGAGGCACGCAGTGCCTCGAAAAGAGCGAACGGTGAAACCGTGAGCGGCGGCCTCTTCCGCAGCACCGACGCCGGCGACTCCTTCCAACGGCTCGAGCCCGACTTCGTCAGCGACGCCGTGATGTCACTTGCGGTGAGCCCGCACGACTCAGACGTCGTCTACGCCGGCACCGAACCCAGCCGCGTCTATCGCAGCACCGACGGCGGCGACACCTGGACCCACCTCGAGGGGATCACGGACCTTCCGTCGGCCGACGAGTGGTACTTCCCACCCCGGCCCGACACCCACCACGTCCGCTGGCTCGAGGTCGACCCCTTCGATCCGGACCGGCTGTACGTCGGGATCGAGGCCGGAGCCTTCGTCTACAGCACCGATGGCGGGGAGACCTGGCACGAACGACCCGAGGGTTCGCGCCGGGACAACCATACGTTGGCGACCCACCCCGACCGCGAGGGTCGCGTCTACACCGCAGCGGGCGACGGCTACGCCGAGAGCGACGACGGCGGCGAGAGCTGGACGCGACCACAGGACGGGCTCGAGCACACCTACTGCTGGGGGTTCGCCCGCGATCCCGGCGATCCGGACACGGTGTTCGTCTCGAGTGCAAGCGGTGCACGAACGGCTCACTCGTCCGACACGGCGGAATCGTACGTCTATCGGCGAGGTGGCGAGAACGGGTGGGAACGACTCGAGAACGAACTTCCGACCGGTGACGGCGTCGTTCGTGCTGTCTTCGCGACGACCGGCGAATCGGGCGTCGTCTACGCGCTCAACAACCGGGGGCTGTACCGCTCGAGCAACTTCGGCGACTCGTGGACGGCCGTCCCACTCGAGTGGCGCGAAGCGTACGAGAGCCAGACGCCCAGCGGATTGGTCGTGGTCGAGCAGTGATACGGTTTGCTGTCAGTCAGTGCCGGCGCGACCGCGAACTCCTGTGGTCGCGCCGATACGTCGGTACAGCAGCCCGGTTTGGGCCAACTCTCGACTAGTCGGTCCACGCTTGGGACGGTACGAGCCGGACAAGCTTTATTTGAATGCCCGTGCAATTATTGTCGATGGCAGAAACAGTCGATCGACTCCGCCGGTATCTCGAGGACGAACTCGGTGAGTGTCGCAACGAAGACCTGCAGGAGCGACTCGAAGAACTCGACGACCTCGAGTCGCTGCTCGACGAGAGCGTCGTCGAAAACGACGTCGATACACTGTCGGCACTGGGCAACGAGACGCGGTACCAGCTCGTACGGCTGCTGGTCGAAGCGGACGACGAACTTTGCGTCTGTGAGATTACGCCGCTGGTCGACGTCAGCGACAGCGCCGTCAGCCACGCCCTCTCGACGCTCGTCGACACCGGCCTCGTGACGAAACGGAAAGATGGGCGGTGGCGAAAGTATCGGGCAACGAACCGTGCAAGTGCACTGCTGACGGTTCTCGACGGTTCTCGGTGACTCGAACGTCGTCGGTCGAG
The DNA here is from genome assembly GCF_000230715.2 of Natronobacterium gregoryi SP2. Taxonomy (GTDB): domain Archaea; phylum Halobacteriota; class Halobacteria; order Halobacteriales; family Natrialbaceae; genus Natronobacterium; species Natronobacterium gregoryi. The sequence goes on along the minus strand of NC_019792.1, from coordinate 2,065,274 downwards.
GTCGCAGTCTCGTCCGGAGCGAATGACTAGGCTTTTATTTGAAGAGATGTTCAGATGGATACGATGAGTGAACTCGACCACGAACACGGCCCCGACTGTGGCTGTCCGGACTGTGGCGACCCGCGGTCGATGGACGTTCTCGACAAGTATCTGACCGTCTGGATCTTCCTCGCGATGGGACTCGGGGTCGGTCTCGGCTACGTCGCACCCGGTGTCGTCGGCCCGATCCAGGAGTACCACCTCGTGGAGATTGGGCTGATCGCGATGATGTATCCGCCGCTGGCGAAGGTCAACTACGGCCAGCTCCCGCGGGTGTTCAGCAAGTGGCGCGTCCTCTCGTTGAGCCTGCTCCAGAACTGGCTGATCGGCCCGACGCTGATGTTTATCCTCGCGGTAATCTTCTTCAGCGGACTCGTCCCGCCGTTTCCGGCCCACCCCGAGTATTTCCTCGGACTGATCTTCATCGGAATGGCTCGCTGTATCGCGATGGTGCTGGTCTGGAACGACCTCGCGGACGGCTCGAGCGAGTACGCGGCTGGGCTAGTTGCGTTCAACAGCGTCTTCCAGATCCTGACCTACGGTGTGTACATCGCGTTCTTCGCGCTGTATCTCCCGCAGGTGTTGGGGATGGACGCGCTGGTCGCCGGCATCGACGCGTTCGACATCACCGTCGGCCAGGTGTTCTGGGCGATCGCCATCTTCCTTGGGATTCCGTTCGCGGGCGGCATCCTCACTCGCCTCGGTGGGGTTCGAGCCCGCAGCGAGGAGTGGTACGAAGCGGAGTTCGTCCCGAAGATCAGCCCCGTCACGCTGATCGCACTCCTGTTCACCGTGGTCGTGATGTTCGCTACGCAAGGAGACAACATCCTCGCACGGCCGCTCGACGTCGTCTGGATCGCCGTCCCGCTGACGATCTACTTCGTCGTAATGTTCCTCGTGAGTTTTGCGATGGGCCGCGAGATCGGTGCCGACTACTCGACGACGACCGCGATCGGCTTCACCGCTGCCTCGAACAACTTCGAACTCGCAATCGCCGTCGCCGTCGCTATCTTCGGCGTCGCCCACCCGACCGCGTTCGCGACCGTTATCGGCCCACTGATCGAGGTTCCTGTCCTGCTCGCACTAGTCTATGTCGCGATCTACTTCCAAGAACGGTTCGACTGGGGTGGCTACGAGACCGGCCAACTCGAGAGCACGAAACCAGCAGCCGATGACGCGACACCGTCGAAGACGGACGACTGATCGGCAGTGGCAGTCGCCGTACGGAAGAAAGGGATCGAACTCGGGACGGCACTGGCGACACGGCCGAGCGGGGTGGCGCTTCGAAATCCTTTTAGGCGCTACACGGGGATAGTAGGGTAACTGAGTGATATCATGGACGTCGACATCATCTCCGAAACGGAGAACCCCATGTTGCATCGGACGGACGTGACCTTCGAACTAACCCACGACGAGGCCACGCCAGAACGGCTGCAGGTACGTGACAGCCTCGCCGCCAAACTCAACAAGGACGCCGACGAGGTCGTCGTCCGCGCGCTCGATACCAAGTTCGGGATGCGAAAGACCGTCGGCGAGGCCAAGGTCTACGAGAGTGCCGACGCTGCCCGCGACGTCGAGCAAGACCACATGCTCGAGCGAAACAAGATTGGCGTCGACGAGGAAGCCGACGCGGACGCCGAAGTGGAGGAAGCATAGATGGCCCGATACGACCACTACGGCGAGGACGGGAGCACCGAGGGCGAGCAGTGTCCCCGCTGTGGTGATGTCTTCCTCGCCGACCACGGCGACCGCAAGCACTGCGGGAAGTGCGGCTACACCGAGTGGGAGTAGCGACACGGACAAGTCGTGAGTACCGCTACTCGAGTACTCGGCATCGAAGGCACCGCCTGGGCGGCCAGCGCGGCCGTGTTCGATTCCGGGACCACCGACGTTTTTATCGAGACTGACGCTTACCAGCCAGAGAGCGGTGGCATTCACCCGCGTGAAGCCGCCGAGCACATGCACGACGCCGTCCCGCAGGTCGTCGAGCAGGCGCTCGCACACGCCCGTAAAACCCACGACGGCCCACCGGAAGAGACCCCTGTCGACGCCGTCGCGTTCTCGCAGGGTCCCGGCCTCGGCCCCTGCCTGCGGACCGTCGGCACGGCCGCACGAGCCCTGAGCCAGGCGCTCGACGTACCGCTGGTGGGCGTCAACCACATGGTCGCCCACCTCGAAATCGGCCGGCATACCTCGGGGTTCGACTCGCCGGTTTGTCTGAACGCAAGCGGTGCGAACGCCCACCTGCTGGCGTATCGAAACGGCCGCTATCGCGTCCTCGGCGAGACGATGGACACCGGCGTCGGCAACGCCATCGACAAGTTCACGCGCCACGTCGGCTGGTCCCACCCCGGCGGCCCGAAGGTCGAAGCGGCTGCGAAAGACGGCGAGTACGTGGCTCTCCCCTACGTCGTCAAAGGGATGGATTTCTCGTTTTCGGGGATTATGAGCGCTGCAAAACAGCAGTACGACGACGGAACGCCGGTCGAAGACGTCTGTTACTCCCTGCAGGAGAATATCTTCGGGATGCTGACCGAAGTCTCCGAACGTGCCCTCTCGTTGACCGGCAGCGACGAACTCGTGTTAGGCGGCGGCGTCGGACAGAACGCGCGGCTCCGAGAGATGCTCGAGGCGATGTGTACCCAACGCGGTGCAGCCTTTCACGCGCCCGAACCACGATTCCTGCGGGACAACGCAGGCATGATCGCCGTCCTCGGCGCGAAGATGTACGAGGCAGGCGACACCCTTGCACTCGAGGACTCGCGGGTCGACCCCGACTTCCGGCCGGATCAGGTACCAGTCACCTGGAGAGCCGACGAACCGGACCTCGACCTCGGCCGGACCACCGGTGAGGAAGCCGTCCAGGGAGCCGAAGCGACCGTCGATATCGAACCCGACGCGGGGCGCGTGAGGAAACGCCGCGAGCCAAAGGAGTACCGCCACCCCACGCTCGACGAGCGACTCCGGACCGAACGGACCCGACTCGAGGCGCGCCTGACGACCCTCGCCCGTCGCGAGGGGGTCCCGACGCCCGTCCTGTCGGACGTGGACCCACACGAGTCGCGGCTCGAACTCGAGTACGTCGGCGACAGCGATCTTCGGGAAGGACTGACGAGCGAGCGGGTTCGAGAGGTCGGGCGGCATCTCGCACGACTCCACGAGGCCGGGTTCGTCCACGGCGATCCGACGACGCGGAACGTGCGGGCCGACGACACCAGGACATACCTCATCGACTTCGGCCTCGGCTACCACACGGACCACGTCGAAGACTACGCGATGGATCTACACGTCTTCGACCAGAGCCTCGTCGGCACCGCCGAAGACCCCGAACCGCTGCACGAGGCTGTCCGCGAGGGCTACCGCGACGTCGGCGACGAACAGGTCTTAGCGCGCCTGCGAGACGTCGAGGGGCGCGGTCGGTACGTCGGCGAGTGACCGGGCGGAATCGGGAACGTTCTTCCCGACCCGTTCCAACGGATGCGATATGAGCGATGCCACCGTTCTCGTCACCGGCTACGAACCGTTCGGCGAGTTCGAAACCAATCCGACGCGTCGGATCGCACAGCGACTCGACGAGGAAACGATCGGCGGCGACGGGACGACCGCCACTGCCACCGCCACCGTCGTCGGCCGTGACCTCCCCGTCGTCTTCGACGAGATGGAAGCCGAACTCGAGGCACTCCTCGAGGAGTACGACCCTGATATCGTCTGTGGGCTTGGGCTCGCGGCCGGCCGGAACGCGCTCGCGCTCGAGCGCGTCGGGATCAACCTCCGAGATACGGCGGGGACGCCGGACAACGACGACCGCGAGGTCACGGACGAGGCCGTCGACGCCGAGGGACCGAACGCCTACTTCGCGACGCTGCCGCTCCGGGAGATGAAGTCCACGATGCAGGAAGCAGGCGTCCCGACGACGCTGTCGACCGACGCCGGCACCCACCTCTGTAACGACTTGCTCTATGCTGCTCGTCACCGCGCCGAAACCGGCGACCGCGAGTTCCGCGCCGGATTCGTCCACACGCCCCTCTCTCACGAGGCTGCAGCTAGACGCGACGAAGGCGAACCGAGCGTCGCACTCGAGACGACGACTCGAGGGGTACGCGACGGGCTGGCGGTCGCGGTGGAGACACTCGAGTGACCGAAATCCCGACTGCTTGCGCCGATCGGGGCTATCTTTACACAACGAGAGAGTCCCCGCCCATTCTAAGCGGTCTAGAAGAATGCCCCGGGGCTTGACCCCGAGGCGGTTCACGGTAGACGCCGAACCTAATTCACGACACTGCTGGTGAGGGTGTCTATTAGCATCAAGAAAACGTACAAAGAATTGTGCGAACTGAAACCGATATGGAGCGAGGAACGACCCGCATAAACGAGTACAGGACTACGCCCGCGACAATACGGCATTGATCGAGCCGGGACCGACCCACCACGACGAGTTTCTTTCGTCCACGTGTCACCCGCTCGGCCAGCCGCGTGGGTGGGAGTAGATAGGTTTCGTAGTGGTCGTGGTCCGTGGCACTTTATGACTGCCTACTGGACACCCACCACCGCGACGAACACTGCACGCAGCAGTTTTTTGTCTCGGCGCTCCCGACCACCTCGACGTGACAGCAGCGACGACCTGGACGGTCGAACTCCGCGTCCCACAAGACGCCGACCTCGAGGCCGCCGGCGAGAGTCGGACTATCGAGGTTCCGGAGGACCAGTCCATCCTCTCGGCAGCGCGTGCGGCCGGCATCTGGCTCACTGCGGACTGCCAGCAAGGGTGGTGTATCACCTGTGGTGCGCGCCTCCTCGAGGGCGAGGTCGACCACAGTACCGCCAAGCGCTACTACCCCGAAGACGAGAGGGCTGGATTCGTCCTCACCTGCGTTGCCCGGCCACGATCCGACTGCGTCCTCGAGGTCGAACGAGACGACGAACTGCTCCGGCATCGGGCCGACCACGACCGACCACCGGGGCGGTCGAAACTCGACTGACGATAGTGTTGCGTGCAATCTCACACGGGGCCACGTAGAGGCCGAGCATGTCACCAGTGACGACGCTCTGAAAAGCGTATAAACGCAAAGCACTATACGGCGAGTTATAGCAGTAGACCGGTGCATGTCCGACGAGAAGCCACACGCGTCAGGAGACATCGACGCCGGTGACACGAGCGAGCGAGTCGGGATGGCCGTACTCAGGGAGCGTGGGCTCGAACCCGAGGAACTGCGCGAGAAACTCATCGACGCCATCGGTGCCGAGTTCACGACGTACTACTACTACACCAACCTGCGGATGCACCTCGCCGGTCACGAGGACTACAAGGAGATCACCGAGGACGCCCGCCTCGAGGACCGGGCGCATTTCGAACTGGTCGCGCCGCGCGTGTACGAACTCGGCGGCGCGTTACCGAACGATATCCGGGAGTTCGCCGACCGGGCGTCCTGTCCCGACGCGGAGCTGCCGACGCCGATGGACGACTCGGGCGGATTCGCGGTCGACGAGTTGAACGCCGAAGCGATCCTCGAGACGCTACTCGAGGCCGAACGCTGTGCGATCCGTACCTGGTCGGAGGTCTGTGACATGACTCGCGGCGTCGACCCGCGAACGTACGACATGGCCCAGCGCATCCTCCAAGAGGAGATCGAACACGAGGCCTGGTTCGTCGAGTTGCTCTCGATGGAACGCGACGGCGAGATCAACCCCGCAGGCCACTTCGTTCGAGGTGAACCTGGGGACGCGCCGTACTCGACGAACCGTCGGTTCAACGACAGTGCCTGATACGGGCTGCTGTACCGGTATCCCGGCGCGACCGCGCTCCTGCGGTCGCGCCGGAACGGTCTGACAGCAAACCGTATGAGTCACGACAGTCACGTTTTCGCCTGCTTCGTCCGGCACACTCCGCATTGCTGTTCGACCGAGAGCGACTCGAGTGTAAGGACAGAAGACGAACGAGGCGATCAGGACACGGGCAAAGCGACGGCCCGCCGTCGAAACCTAGTACTCCGCCAAGCGTCGACTGCTGAGTGAACCCAGACGACCGCATTCGGTTTCACTCATCCGTTCAGGCTTGCCAAAGCACTAGTACCGTCCCAACCGTCGACTGACGGGTCGAATCGAGCCACACCGCCAGATTCGACCCATCAGTTCAGGCGTGGCCCGCCACTAGACGAGGTTTGGCAGCACCGAGAGCGACTCGATTTCGTACTCCGGTTCGACCGACAACTCGTAATCGAGGCGATGGTCACGACGAATAAACGCCGAGTCGACTCCGGCGTTGTCGGCCGCCAGCACGTCGACCTGGCTGTCGCCGACGTACAGCGGATTCGACGCACCCAGTTCCTCGATCGCCGACTCGAGGTAGTACGGCGTCGGCTTCTTGCGCTCGATACCACGGACCGTCGGCTCGCGACCGTACCAGATATCGAACCCGTATTCGGTCAACTCGAACTCTTCGAGGACGTTCTCGATCGTTCGGTGCTGGTTGTTGCTGACGATCGCCGTCGGCGTCTCGAGCGCTACGAGGGCCGCGACGTCGTCGTACGGTCGCTTCCGGCCGGCGCGCATCTCCTCGAGTTGAGCGTCGATCGCCGCGCGTTCGCGAGCGTTCCATAGCTCGTTGGGCTCGAGACCGTGCTCGTTTGCGACCCGCCGAAGCGTCGGGACGTCGGGGCTGATGAGTGTCTCGACGTGGTCGGTTGGCGGTTCCGGGACGCCGACGCTCACGAAGGCATCGTGAACCGCGTCGATCAGGACGTCGTAATCCGTCGGCGTCGTCAACACGCCGTCGTTGTCGAAGACGATGGCATCGTATGCAGTTCCCATTCGTTTTCGAGAGTGTCTAGGCCGGCCGGGGTTTTCGTCGTTGTGACCGACCCGGGCCCACAGGTTCAAGTACGGGCACGCGACCAATGCCGTCGATGTCCGACGACAGACCTCTCGCTTGCCGTCGGCGTGTGACAGTCAGGAGGCAGTTTCGGTACGGAGAGACGGATGGGGCATAGAGCGCTCGTCGCCTATCGGCGACCCGACCACCTCTACGACCTTCGGTACAGTCACTGGGGCGGCGACGACCTCGCGCTCGTCGACGAAATCGACGCCGATACCCCGCTTGCAGACGGCAGCGTCGACGGCGACCTACTCGTAGACTCGATCGCACGCGATCGCTTGCTCGCCGACTACCTCGATCCCCGCACCTACGAGGCGCTGTATCTCGTCGTCCCCGACAGCGAGTACGCCGTCGAGGCCTACCGCGTCTGCTGGCTCGAGTGGGGCAACGGACGCGACGGTGGCCGCGGGGCGATTGTCAGGGCCGACCGCGACGACCGTGCGGTTCGCGTCTGGTTTCGTGCGATCAAGACCGCCCTGGGTGATATCGTCGACATGGGTGCACTCTCGAGACGTGCGGCACAGGCCTACCTCGAGGCACGCGTCTGCGAAGAGCGGGACGGAATGGCCTACACCTACGGAACCGAAGCGTACGAACCGCCGCCGGACTACTGGCCTGCCGACAGAAACGGCGATCGGTAAGCGACCGTGATCAGTCGCCGTCGTCGCACCAGTGGGCGTCAGCGAGCGTCCGCTGGACGACCTCGGAGCCGACCGCCTCGCCCAGCGTCTCGAAGCCGGCCCGTTCCTGGCCGTCGCTCGCGTTTGCGACCAGACGCGAGACGATGAACTCCGGCGTCGACCGACCGACAGTGCCGAATCGAGGCTGGTAGTCGACGCGCAACTCGAGGTCCGGGTTCAACCCTTCGGCGAAGATGCCGTCGACCCGGGCATCGGGCGGTAGCGGCTCCAGGTCGTCCGCGAGGTGGGTGACGAACACGCCCATCGCGTCGCGGTCGACGGTCAGGTTCACCAGTCCGTGCAACAGATCCGCCGCGCTTCCCGGTTCGGTGATCGCCTCGAATTCGTCGACCAACATCAGGGTTCGGCCGCCCGAAGACAGCGGCGGCACGATCGACTGCAGCGTCGACTCGAGGACGCCAGCGTTGAAACTCGCGTGTCGACGGTGGAAGACCAGCGAGTCGACTGGCATCACTTCGGCCCGCTCGGCGGGAACGGGAAGCCCCATCGAGGCGAGCAAGACGACCTGACACAGCGTCTCGAGTAGTGTCGTCTTCCCGCCGCTGTTGGCTCCGGTGAGGACCGCGACGCGTTCTCTCCCGGGATCGTCTCCCGTCCCGGGAGCCAGGCTCACGTCGTGCTCGCCGAGCGCGTAGGTGACCGGCTGGACCGACTCGTCGTCGCGGGCTGCGAGAGTAAGGTTTCGTGCGTCGACGACCGAGACCGCGACGTCGTCGCTCTCGACGAACGTCGGGCGGGTACAGTCGTACTCGAGAGCAAAGCGCGCGAGTGACAGTTGCAACGCGACGTCGTCGACGGCGTCGACGGCCTGATCGACGGCGTCACGGTTCTCCGCGAGTGTGCCCCGGTATTCGCGTGCAACGGCTCGCTCGCGTTCGCCGATCGCCTCCGCGAGGTCGTCCCGGAGCGCCCGCAGCGTCTCCCGAACGAAGTCTGTCGCGTCGACGGCATCACCCGGCATCGCCGCTCGTACCCGGTCGACGGTCACGTCTGTCTCGCCGACGAGGTAGTCCGCGAACGACTCCCGAAACTCCGCGACGTCGCGGACGCCGGCCGACCGGAGCTGTTCGATCACCTCGAGGGCGTTGGCGTTGACATCCTCGATTGCACCGAGCGTCGCCCGGAGTCGATCGAGTTCTTCGTCGGCACCCGCTCGGACGCGGACGCCGTCGCTGCCTTCCTCGAGCGCCGCGAGCGCCTCGGCGGCGGCCGCGAGTCGATCGGACTCGAGCGCGGCGATCGCTGCGAACGGGCCGGCGTCGACGGCTGACTCGAGGAGCGCGAGCGCGGTCTCGACGGCGGCCCGCTCGCTTTCCTCCCGGTCGTCGTAGCGGTCGTAGGCCGCGAGGACGGCTTCGCGCTCGTCGTCTGCGAGACCGTCCCAGGCGTCTCGTGTCGCGAGTACGTCGTCGAGTCGCTCCGTCATCGCCTCGCGGCTCGAGCGCGGCGTGAGGACGCGGATGCGATCCGCAGCACGCCGGGTGACAGCGTGTTCGCTCGCAATCTCGAGCAGGTCCTTGTACGCCGTGCGGGCGTCTCTCGTCGCCAGCAGTTCCATCCCGTCACCACCCGTCGCACGCCGGAGGATGCTCGTCGCTCGACCGCGAGAGAGCCCGGCACCCGTCAGCGCCCGAACGTCGCCGTTCTCGATCGCCTGGATCGCGCGTTCCTCGCCCAGGTCCGCGACCAGCGTCTCCTGCGTCTTCGGACCGACGCCCCAGTAGTCCTCGAGTCGCATACTCGAGGGGTCTCGAGCCGACGTTCTTGAACACTTCGGGGTATTGGTAGCGACAGGACGGTCAGAATCGAGCATCAAGATCGACTCGGAGGCCGGCTTGCTGGGTGGTGAAAACCGAGACGTTCGTTGGCAGAGACGGGGACGGCAAAAACAGTGAACCGCCTCGGGGTCGAGCGCCGAGCCTTTCCGTGGTTTAGCGCCTCAATTCATAAAAGGGACGGAGCCGAGTGTCCGCAACTCACTCTCGGTGAAGTACTCGGGGTCGAGCGCCGAGGTACTCTCGCTGTATCTCTGTAGAGCGGGGACCCGCGCTGGCTCTCTTTTAGATGCGGCCGACGTTGTCGACGTCGACGCTCTCGACGCCGTCGACGTCGGCGAAGTTCTCTTCGACCGTCTCCGTGCCGCCTGCGCCGTCAGGAACGATCACGGTCGGGTAGAGTGCAGTGAGCCCGAACGCGACTTCCTCGCGTTCGACGCCGTTGATCTTTGCACCCTCGGGGAGGGCAGTCTCGAGGCGCTCTTGGAGCGCGTCGAGGTCGATTTCGGGGCTGTTCGGCATGACCTTGATTTTGGCAGCTACTTTTCCCATGGTTGTGTATCAGGGACCGGTGAACCCGCAGTCGGGACACTCGTAGAGGTTGCTCTGCTTGCGACACTTGGCACAGCGGAAAATCTGCTGGCCACAGTCGGGACACTTGAACGACGCGGCGTTCGTACCCGCGACGTTGATCCCACAAGAGACGCAGGATCCGGTCCCTCGGTCGTTCGTCGTACTCATACCCACCCCTTCCCGCCCGCCGTTTTTAACGGTTGTCTTTCGTCGGCTTCCGCGGTCGACGAAGCCGGGACAATCCGTCTCGAGTGCGACACGACGAGACCGGACAGAAGAGGAACGCACAACGTGGGGTCTCGAGGGGTCTAGGAGCGATTGGGGCAGGCGTCGGCGTTTTCTCGTTCGGAAAACGCGCTTGTACGTATTTTATTCCGACCGTGGAACGGACTCGTGCGGCCCGACGGTCCAGTTCGATGGAGTGCCCGAACGCCGGCGGGGCCGTGCCTCTGACATGCGAACCGACGTGGACGCCTCACGGCGTCCACCCGTTCGTAGGAGTGGGTCTCAGTCGTGGGGGTGGAACCGACGTACTGCTTCTCTGACGGCGTCGTCACGGCCGATAAACGTCACCTTATCACCGTCCTCGAGAGCCGTGTCGGCTTCGGGAACGTAGGTTTCACCGTCGCGGGCGATAACTGCGACGATGACGCCGTCCGGAATCTCCGCATCCAATTCCGCGATCGTCGAACCGACGAGCCCCGTCGCAGTGACCGTGATCTCCTGGGCATCGTGGCCCTCGCCGAGTTCCGTCATCCAGTGGGCGAGCGCGGGTCGTTCGATCTCGTTGTCGATCGACCACGCGGTCGCGCTCGCGACGTCGATCGCCCGGACACCGAGCGTCTCGAATGCGTCGACGTTGCCGGGATCGTTCACCCGAGCGACAACCGTCTCCACGTCGAAAGTCGTCCGTGCTAGTTGCGAGATCAATAGGTTGGCGTCGTCGTCGGCGGTCGTCGCCACGACGATCCGCGCCCGCCCGACATCTGCATCGCGTAACGTGTCTGGGCTCGTGCCGTCACCGACGACCGCAGTGTAGCCATCCTGTCGAAGTCGTTCGACGACTTCTTCCTCTTCGTCGACGAGCACGACGTTTTCGCCCCGTTTCTCCAGTCGCATGGCGAGCGCCCGACCGATCCGACCGCCGCCGACGATGATCGCTGGCATGGGTATCACCTCGAGGTACTCTGCGATCTGGCGGGCAAAGCCCGCCTGCAGAATCACAGTCAGAAAGATAACGAGAAAGACCGTCCCCGCGAGCGTCCGAGCGGCTTCGAACTGCCCTGCAGCCTCGAGTTGCAAGGCAAACAGCGTCGCCACCGAGGCCGGAATGATCCCGCGAGGGCCGACGAACGACAGGAAGAAGCGTTCGTCACGACTGAACTGACGGTCGGTCGCCGACAGCGCTACTAGAAGTGGGCGGATAAACAGTGTGACAGCCACGACGACCGCGATACCGCCCGTCCCGAGACCGAACAGCGAGTCGAAGTCGATCAGCGCCGCCAGCGAGATGAACACGAACGCGAGCACCACGAGCGTCAGGTCGCGGTTGAACGAGAGGATCTCCTCACGGTGGGGAAGATCGAGGTTCCCGAGCACGATCCCGGTCGTCGCGGCGGCAGCGACGCCGGTTTCGGGAAACACCGACTCGGCGAGTCCGAAGGAAACGAGCGCGCCAGTCAACGTGGTGAGCCGCGCCATCTGCGGCGCATCGCCGGCCGGCGGCCGGACCTTGACCAGCAGTAACCAGACGATAGCGGCGACGACGACGCCGATGCCGACCCCGGCAGCGAGCCGCTGCAGGAACCCGGTCGGAATCAGTTCCGGGGCGTCCCCGACGACGACGGCCTCGAAGATAACGATCGCGAGCACCGCCGCGGTGACGTCGTTGATGATTCCTTCGGCTTCGAGTGCCGCCTCGACGTGCTCTCGGACCGTGACGACGTCGAGGATCGGCGTGATTACCGTCGGTCCGGTCGCGATCAGCAGCGAGGCGATAAGCAACGCGATCTCCCAGTCGGTGCCAAGAAAGAGCCAGGCTGCGGCCGCCGTGCCGACGAAGGCGATTCCCGCGCCGATCGTCGTCAGCCTGCGGACTGCCTTCGGTGCTCGCTCGAGTTTCTCGCGCCGGAGGTGAAAGGCCCCATCGAAGATGATGATCGCGACGCTGAGGCCGACGACCGTCTCGAGGCCGTCGCCGAAGGTATCGATCGTTACGAAGCCGAGTCCTTCCGGACCGACGAGGACGCCGATGACGATCAGAAAGAGGACGCTCGGAACCCGAAGCCGCTTTGCGACTATCTGGGCTCCGATCCCCAGCGCGAGGATGCCGATGACGACGGGCAGGACGTCCACACGCCCTCTTCACGGGCCACCCACAAGTAACAGCCACCATACTCGTCGGGGTCGACGGAAGCTCAAGATTCAAACCCACGCCCCACCAACGTCCGGTGAATGCGCCTCGACGAGTACATCGAGGATCTCGAGCCCGACGAGGAGGCCAGACGCCGACAGCTGGCCAAGGAGAAATCCTACGAGATCACCGACCACCTAGAAGCGTTCGAGCGCCGGTTCGACGACGCCCTCTCCGGAGACACCCTCGTCGGCTCGACCTCGCCCTCTATCTTCGTCGGACGGTCGAACTATCCCGACATCCCCGTCGGCCTGCTCTCGCCCGTCGGCGACGAGGGCGACGCCGAGGAGTACGTCACTGACGGCGACTGGTACCGTCAGGGGTATGCGATCGACGATGTCCTCCAGCGCCGGACGAGACTGCTGAACTCGAACAAGCGCGCGAACGTCGACTCGCCGTCGATCGCGAGTCGGCTGACGCCGTCAGTTCACGACACCTGGGACGGCTTCGTCGGCGTCCAGCGGGAAGTCGCCATCGCCGACCGCCCCGTCGACCTCGAGATCGGGCTCGACGACACGCCCGATCTCGGACTGGACGCCGGGACCGACGTCGCGACGCCTCGAGGCCCCCGTGCGAACGCTCGTAACGCCGAACTCCGGGAGAATCCCTACGTCCCGCGACCCGTCAAGAAGACCCTCGAGGACGACGACTGGCAGGCCCAGGGTGCGATGACGTACCTGTACCGGCGCGGGTTCGACGTCTACGATATCAACTCGATCCTCTCGGCGGGCGCGTTAGGTGAGACCGAACAGCGCCGACTCGTCCCGACGCGGTGGTCGATCACCGCCGTCGACGACACGATCGGCCAGTTCCTCCGGGGTCGCATCCGAAACGAGCCCAGCGTCGACGAGGTTCAGGTCTGGGCCAACGAGTACATGGGCAATCGCTACTGGGTGATCCTCGCTCCAGGCAGCTGGGAGTTCGAACTCGTCGAAATGAAAGCCCCCGGCAGCATCTGGAACCCCAACCCCGAAGACGACGTCTGGCTCCAGGCCGCAAGCGAGGGCTACGAGGGCCGCTCGAGTTACGTCCAGGAGACCGCGGGTGCCTACTACGCCACCCGGCTGGGGGTGTTAGAGCACCTCGAGTCGATCGGCCGCCAGGCGAAGTGTCTCGTTTTGCGGGAAGTGTCGGACGACTACTGGGCACCGGTCGGCGTCTGGCAGGTCCGCGAGAGCGTTCGCAACGCCTTCGAAGGAGAGTACGGGGAGGCGGAGACGTTCCACGGTGCAGTTCGAGAGGTATCGAAACAGTTGCCGGTGTCCTACGAGCGACTGCAACGAAAGTCAGAGCTTGCGGCCGGGTTACAGGCAAACCTCGATGTCTATTTTTCTACACAGAGAGAGAATCCCGTCGTTGACGACGGGCGTGAATCCGACACCGCCGACACAAACCACGCTCAGCAGCAAGATGGATAGTTACGTTGGATCGCATTATAGTATGACAGACACCGAGGCGGTACGTCCGCCAACCTAATCGGACAACGCTCTTCGGAAGCAGATTGTTGGTCGAACAGAGCTGGCGCTGTGAAAGCGTAGCGGGCAAGGGTGATGCGTCAGCATCACCCGACTATGTTCCCAGTTGAAGTGTTTCGCTCAGAGGCGAGCGCCGCGAACCTGCTGGAGCAGGTTCGCTGGCGCGAGGGCCTCCAGTGCCCGCGCTGCCAGTCTGAATCGGTGATCAAGTACGGCAGCTATCGAGAGTATCAGCGGTATCGCTGTAAAAATTGTGGACGCACGTTCAACGACAAGACCGGCACGATCTTCGCGCACGCGAAGATCGGCCTTGACAAGCTGTTGTTCGCGTTCTACTCGTTGCTCCGATTCAACACGAGTATCCGCCAGTTAGACGCTGAAATTGACGTCTCCTACCGATCGCTTCACCGGCGCGTCGAGCGTTTCGCCAGAACGCTCGACGCGCCTCAGCTCGATCTCGTTGGCCCCGTCGAGATCGATGAGTTCTACGTTTCTGCCGGAAAGAAAGGCCGCGAGCGCGACCAGGAGTCGCGCTCGCGTGGTCTCTCGAAACGTGGCAGAGGAAACTACGACGAAGACAAGCCACCTGTGTTTGTCCTCGTTGATCGCGGTAGCGATCAGCGATACGTCATCCCGTCGAAATCCGCCGACGAATCGGCTGTGCGACTCCTCCTCGATTCCCACGAGGAGGAGTCGCTGACAGTCTATACCGACGGCTTTCGTGCCTACGACCCGTTAGAGACGGACGAAACGTACCAGCGAGAAGCGGTTATTCACGGCGAGGGAGAGTACGTTGATGGAGATGTACACGTGAATACGTGCGAGAGCCACGCGTCGCTGGCGCGACGGTGGCTCTCGCCGCATCGAGGTATCTCGAAGGACAAACTCACCACGTATCTCAGACTCTTCGAATTTCGTCGGAAAATCCTACGCAAACCCGGTCGAAAAGCCCTGAAAGACATCGTTCGAACTGTTCTCTGACTCACCAACAATGTCCTTCACAAGAGCGATCGGACAATATCGGGACTCCAAGGCCTAGAACGTTCGAGACACCCTCTCGAACTGCTGTGATGTCTCGGTCAAGATAACTCCGAGTCCCCTGCCGAGAGAGGAGTAACGGCGGTGTGGCCCCGTCCTCAGAAATCGTTGATTTCTGATGGGCTGCACGAGAACACCGTTCTCGTGAACGCCATCGGCCTGTCATGCCGACAGGTCGTAAACCAGCAAATATTCCAACTCAGCGGTGCAGTGCCGTGGGAAACCTCGCCGTGAACGGCGAGGAGGAGGTCACTACGGTGGCTGAACTGACCGCTACTTATTTACGTCATATTTACCGATTAGTATAGTATGGAACCGGTGAATGGATCGGTGTCTGATCACGGCGTCCTCACCGTCCTCGAGGTGATCGCCGTGCCCGTCGCGATACTGGCGACGGTCGTCGTGTTGCTCTTCGCTGCGGCTGTACACAACGTGGTCCAGTCCATCGGCGCACTCGCGGGGGCGAGCGAAGTCACTCTCGAGGCTGGACAGGTCGCCGTCGCCGTCGTCACCGGACTCGTGATCGCGTCTGGCGGCGCACTCGCAGTGGTGGGATATCGTCGCGTTCTCGCGTCGCGGTTCGAGGGCGTTCGGCCGCTGGTGATGACGGTCGTCCCGGCAGTCGGAATTCTCACACCCGTCGGATACGTGGGGTGGACGACGGAGACGCTCTCGCTCCCGATGTGGGCGTTCGTGATCGTCGCGGTCGCCGCCCACGCGCTCGCGTTTCGAACGATCGCGATCGGATCGCTCCGCAGGGGCTGGACTCGAGTCGGCGCGTTAGCCGGCGTAGTCACGGGGCTGCCAGCAGTTACGGTCGTCGTGGTCTACGCGAGCGACCACCCGATCGTAGGCGAAGGACCGATCAGCAATCTCCTGGTCGCCGCAGTCGCCGAGACGGGCGTGCCGTTCGATCGGGCGTTTCTCGTCGTAATCCCGCTCCTGAGCGCGATCGCGTACGGGATCGCGTTCGTCGGCGCGGACCGGATGGGCTCGATCGCGGCACCCGGCAGATGGCTCGCTGGTGTCGTTCTATCGGCCCGAAGCGCCGGCGTTCGTTCCCGAACAACCGGCTCTGCGAACGAGCGACCGAAGACGACGACCGCGAAAGACGCGTCGTCGACGAACGACGCAAAGAAGGTGAAGGCGAAGTCGCCCGCGAGTGAGTCGTCGACCACCGGCAGACGAGCACGCCCACAGGGACCGGTCGTCCCCTCGAGTCCGTCCGACCGCGAGTCGCGCCCAGAGGAGGGCACAGCAGAGACAGATACCGATTCGACCGACAGTTCCGAAACCGACGCCGACGGCGACACAGACGTCGGCAAGCGCGAAGACGAGAGCCACGCTGTCGCCGACGAACCGGCTGTGGCGGACGACGACAGCGAGAGTCCGACTCAATCTGCAGTCGTCTCGACCTCTCACGGGCAGGCCGAGGCCGAAGCAGTTGAGTCGGCCGAAGAGTTCGCCTCGGACACGCGCATCTTCGGTGGTGATTTCGACCAGTACGACGGAGGCGACGATCCGACGGGGACGTGTCCGGACTGTGGAGAAGAGATTCCCTCGGACGGGGCCTACACCTTCTGCCCGCTCTGTGGCTGTCGGCTGTGAGTTTTTGTCGCAGGCCCTTTCGTTCGTAACCAGCTACCGAGAAAGCAGCCGATCGTCTGTCGTCGAGACCGTGAACTGCCTCGGGGAATTCACCTTGACAGCCTGTAAAATGACGACCCGCTACGATCGGAACCGGTCGAGCAGGCCCGCATCGTCCGACTCGCTCTCGTCGATTCGATCCCGGGCCAACCCGACGGAACTGAAGAATTTAAACGCGATCGGATCCGTCTCGCGGGGGTCCTCGAGCGTGAACGTCGTGCCGTCCTGAAGACGGTACGCTTCCGGCCCTCCGCGAACGAACTGGGAGTCAGATGTCGTTCCGTCGTCAGCCCCAGACTGGAGGTGGACCCACTCGCCGTCGTCTTCGACGAACGTCCCTGCGTCGCTCGTGTTGCGGAGCCACCAGTTGCCGTCGTCGTCGCGTTCGATCCGGGTGTGGTGGCGTTCGACGGCGTCGTCCTCGACGACGAGACAGATGTTCGGGCCAGCGCCGTCGGCTTCCTCGTTGTCCCGGCCGATCGTGACGCCGTCGACGATCTCGTAGATCGTCTCCGTCCCCGCGATCTTGATCGACGCGGTGGTCAGATCGGTGTCGGTCGCCGAGACGACGTCGGCGGCCGACTCGAGACTCTTCGCCGAGGCGTTCCGGTCAGTGCTCTCGTATCCGTCGTCGGAGCCTGGCGTCTCGATCACCGTCTCCTGGTCGATCAGTCCGTCGGATTCGATCGCTTCGCTCCGCTTGGAAATATCCTCGGGTGAGGGGTCGGCCGTCGGATCTCGAGCGAGCGTGACCGAAAGGTTGTCTTTGCCGCCGCGGTCGTTGGCGAACGCGATCAGATCCGCGACGCCCTCCCGCAGGCCGTCGGCCTCGAGGACGATGTCTCTGATCTCGTCGTCCGTGACCAGCGCCTCGAGTATCTCTTCACGGACCGCTTCGGTGTCGTCGACGCGTTCGTACTCGGCACGGAGCGGCGCGATGTCTGGATAGGCGTCGATCAACCCGTCGCTGGTCAGCAACACGATGTCTTCCCGGTAGATGTCGGTCGAGCCGAACTCGACGTCGACGGTCGGCTTACCGTGTGGAGAGCCGCCGACGGCGTTCGTGATCGCCGTGGCGCTCTCGTGGACGCGTGCACCGACTTCGTCTTCGATCTCGCCTTGCTCGAGCAGGTCGTTCGTGACCGCGTGATCAGTCGTCAGTTGCTGGATGCGTTCGTGGCGCTCGTTGACAAGGTAGAGTCGGCTGTCCCCGACCCAGCCGTAGTGGAGTCGTCCGTCGACGGAGACGGCCACGACGAGCGTCGTCGCTGGCTGTCCGTCGATCCGTCGGGCGTACTCCTGAACGTGCTGGTGAGCGTCGTCGACCGCGTCCTGGATGGCTGCCCGGATACGACGGGGGGACAGCGCCGACGCGGGATTCTCGTCAGCAGTCGGCGGCTCTCCGCCGTAGACGTCGAGATCGAACCGCTCGAGGAGGTCCGTTCCGGAGCCAAGCAGTGTCTCCGTCAACCGTTTCCGGACCACAGTCGTCGCCAGAAACGAGGCGACGTCGCCGCTCGTTTCACCACCGACGCCGTCACCGAGGACGAAGATGCCAAGCGGTCGACACGCCGACCGATGGTGGTTCTCGAGCACCGCCGTCGCGATACTGTCCTCGTTGATGCCGCCACTCCGTCGCTTCCGCTCGCCGATGTCGACTGTACTAGCGTGTTCCATTGGTGTCGGTGTGCTGGTTGTCAAACTGGAAGTAGAACCGTTCGGGATAGCTCGGACTGACCAGTGCGATAGTGTCGCCGACCTCGAGGCGAGCCCGGCTTTCGACGTCGTCGGGGACCGACTCGCCGGCCCGCTGCTGGCGTTTCTGGCCCGCTTCTGACAGCAGGAATCGCCACTGTCGTTCGTCGTGTTTGCTGATGTAGGTCCCGTTGAGGCTGGTGTCGACCACGTACCAGTTGCCGTCGTCGTCCACGTCGAATCGACAGTGAACTGCCGACAGCGCCTTGTGACGGTCGTCCGAAAGCAGTAGCGATGGGCGAGGGCCGTCGTCGGTCCGTCTGCCGATGGTGTCGCCCGGGCTGATCGTCCACTGTGTGTCGCGGCCGAGCCATTCGATCGACGCCTGCGCCGGCATCGTCGCGTCCCGGTCCTCGAGGGCGCGTTTCAACACCGACGCGTTCGGGTATCGGTCCGCCCGGTCGTGCTGGGTCGCAGTTTCGACGATCTCGTCGACGTAGTCGTCGCTCTCGACGCCGAACGCCGCCGGAGAGACGCCGTGATCTTCGGGAACCCAGCCGACGAGCAGATAACAGAGAATCTTTCCGATCGAGTAGACGTCGCTCCACGGTCCCTGACGCTGTTTGGAACCGCGGTTCAGCTCCGGCGGCTTGAACTCACCGGGAACCGTCGAATCACCGTCCGAGGTCGACTCTCCCTCGCCTTCGGTCGTAAACTCGGGAGCACCGTGTTCGGGAACGAATCCCTTGGCCGTGGTGAAGTCGATGATCTTCGGCTCCCTCGAGCCGTCGATCATGATGTTGTCGGGTTTCAGATCGCGGTAGATGATATCGTGATCGTGCAAGAACGAGATCGCATCACAGATACCGATACCGATCTCACGGACCTCGTCGGGATCGGTGATCGGGTCCTCGGCCCGCACGATCTCCCCGAGTTCGTCGCCGTCGATCAGCGCCACCACCAAGAACGGCGTCCCGCTCGCCCGTTCCCGACCGTGGTAGGCCATGATGTTCGAATGACCGCCGGCGTTGCGGATGTCCTCGAGGACGTCGCGTTCACGCTCGAAGTACTTGTCGACGAGGTCGTCGGGTGCTCGCCCGTCGTAGTTCGGCTGTTTCAACGCGACGAGTCGGTTCCGTTCGGTATCCTTCGCCGACCAGACGACGCCGAACCCACCCTTTCCGAGTTCCTCACGAAGGGTGTACCGTCCGGCAAGCTGGCTCCCGCGTTCCCACTCGGTCATGTACTCGCTCGCAACTGCATGCTCAGTCGAATCGACCGTCGTCGTAGACGACCGTCGTGTTCTCCTGTACCTTGCGGACCTTCTCCTCGTCGCCACCCTCGATCCGAGTCACGTCCTGTCGCAGATCAGTGACGATCGACGTCTCCTCGGTGATGACCTCGGTCTGGTCGATCAGTTCCTTTACCTCCTCGAGTTCGTCCTCGGAGTCGGCCTGTGCAAGGCGGCTGCGGATCTTCGTGTCCTGGTACGCCAGGAAGGCGTCGGTTTCTTGCTGGGCCAGCTTCTCTTCGTCGTCCGTGTAGCTGACGTCGACGGACGTCGAGACGGTCTCGGAGACGCCCTGTAGCTCGACGTCGGCGACCGACTCGGTCGTCCCGAGGTCGTTACCCGGCGCGTCCATCTTCAGGACGACCTTCTGTTGTTCCCGGTCCTGGAGATCAGGCAACCGGACGATCACGGAATCGGCGTCGTACTCGAGGTCGACCTGCTGGACCTGCGGACGGCGACGGTAGGCTTCGGCGATCTCGCAGCCGGGTGCCGGATCGATCACGAGCCGCGGGTTGTTCGCGATCACGGTCGAGGCCTCCTCGACGACGTCGCCGAAGAACGACCTGATATCGATCGGCTGGTCCACGTGAGTCCACCGCCCCTGGGAGTGTTCGCCCAGCGTCCGGATGATGTCCTGATCGTAGTTCGTCCCGATGCCGGCCGAGTAGACGGAAATGCCGCCGTCGGCGACGGCCTTCGCCAGCGGTTCGAACTCGGTGAACTTCCGCTTGAGGTCACGTCCGTCCGAGAGCAGCAAGATCCGCTTCGAGATCTGGTCGCCCTCGGGAAGCTCCGAGAGCGTCTTCTTCGCGGTCTCGACGCCAGCGTAGATGTCGGTTCCGCCGCGCGTTTCGACCGCATCCAAGCGCTCCTGGGCCTCTTCACGCTCGATGTCGCCCCAGCGGGTCGCGTCCAGTACCACGTCGACGTCGTTGTCGAAGGTGACGATGCTCATGTAATCGTCGTCGTTCAGGAGACCGAAGACCAGCCCCGCTGCGTCCCGGACCTGGCGCATCTTCCCGTAGCCCATCGAGCCGCTGCTGTCGACACACAGCGAGATGTGACGTTCGGCAGTCTCGTCGCTTTCCTCCGGTTCGATGACGAACTCGCAAGAGATGCCACCTCCACGTTCGGGTACGTACGGCCTGTTTATCGTCTGTGAAATCGTCGTCATTGGATCAGTTAGTGTGTACGCGTTCTTCGTTGAGTGTTCGATACTGCAGTGAGAGTACCCCGATCGCCCGATTGCGCGTCCCGACCGCCACGCGTCTCGTCCACACGGGATAAACCGGGGTCCGATCAGCCCTCGCCACGCTTTAGAGACGCACCTCGATCTTCGCGCGGTCGGCCAGTTCGAGCGTGTCGCCGTCTTCGAGCCTTGCCGACTCGCCGTCGATCACCGTCCCGTTGTGTTTCGTGCCGTTCGTGCTGACGTCGACGACGTAGATGCCGTCGTCCTCGACGGTGAACTCGAGGTGGTCGCTCGAGACGTAGGTCACTTCGTCGCGGCCACCGCTTGCCTCGACGAGATCCTCGAGCCACTCTCCCTCCTGGCGGCCGAACGTGTCGCCGTCCTCGAAGGTGTACTCCTCGCCGTTGACGGCGATGGTGACTGTTTCGGGCACGTCAGTAGCGTCGTCCGCCGGCGGGAACACCTCTCCATCCCGGATCGGGTCCAGGTGCAGGCCACAGCTCGGACAGTACGTTTCGTCGTCGATCTCGTAGTCACAGCTCGGACACGCATCGAGTGTCGGTTCGTCGTCTTCCTCGAGCTTGGCTCCACAGTCTGGACAAAACGCCATGTCTGGATCAACCGCTGCACCGCAGGAGTGACACGATTCCGTCGTGTCTCCGTCGTCTGCCGGTTCGTCTTCTGTGTCGATTCCCCCGTCCGCGTCGGCCCCTTCATCGGCTTCGGCTTCGACTTCGTCGGCCCCTTCGTCCGTTTCGTCCGTTTCGCCGCCCTCGTCGACGGCGTCCGGCTCCGTCTCGTCGACCGCCTCCTTCTCGTCGCTCCCGTCTGGTCCGTCCTCGTCGTCGGCTCCGTCTCCGCCGGAGTCGTCGACTTGGCTCTCGTCTGCGTCGTCGACATCTTCCGCCTCGTCGAACTCCACCCCGGTCGCCTCGGCTTCCTCGTCGCCGTCCTCGGCTTCGTCCGCCCCACCACCCGTGTAGTCCGGATGTGGAGTGTCACAGTTCGGACAAAATCCGCCGTTCGGGCCCGGTTCGAACGAGGTGTCGCATGAAACGCAACTGAGGGTTACTTGTTCTGGCATGACCTTCAGAATAGTTTCTCATTCACGATAGGAAAAAACTATGGCAAAATGTTTGAATGCTTGAATCGGCTCACGGAGACTTGGCCGAAAAATCACCACACACGCCATCGATCGCGAGTCGCGTGCTTCCGAACCAACCTCGAAGCAACCAGTCGACTCTCGAGAGACGAGCACGGAAGAAGTCACCCTGGACACACCGCCTGGGTGGCGTGTGCGTTGCCACCAGGACGGGCGTCTCACCCTCTAAAACTCCGCCTGACAACTGGACCGAACGTCACGTCGGATCGAACAGTTTGGCCCATCGACCGCACACCGCCAAAGTCGGCCCGCTCAAAACCCGTCCCGAATCCGTTCTTCTGCCGCCTCGAGTGCCTGCTCGCGATCGAACTCCGCGACGATCTCCTGGAGCGTCTCTTCGTCTGCGTCGGCCAGCTCCCGGGCGTGATCGGTCACGTTCGGGACGGCGCGGATGATGTTGTCGACGATCGGCACGTCGGCCACCCGTGGCGACCGCGAGAGCGGGTTGAGGTCGACGACAATCTCGGTCTTGCCCATCTCCGCTAACGCCTCCGCGCGGTCGCCATCCTCGAGCGGGACGAGCACGACGTCCGCCGAGTAGATCCCGTCCTCGTCGACTTTCGCCCGCTCGTGATCGAGGTTCGGGATGCGTGCGTCGGCCTCGAGTCCCCTCACGTCTTCGGCACCGTGCTCGGAGAGGTGGTCGGCGATCGCCTGCATTCGCTCGGGCGTTCGATTGAAGAGATTGATCTCGAGGTCTGCATCCGTCGCGTCGGCGAGATCGACCATCTCTCCGGGAACGAGCGCCGCGACGTTGCCATTGATCGAGAGCACGGGCCGGTCGGCCAACAGCAAGTGTGCAGCACCAGCCCGCTCGGCGGCGTCCGCTGAAGGGATGGTCTCTTCGCCCAGGAGGTAATCGAAGGCACTGCCACGACCCTCGGCGTGCATTCCCTGAAGATGAGTGATTCCCTTTTCGACGCCGTTCTCGATCCGATGGCGAGTGAGCAAATCCTGATACCGGGGATGGTCCTCCGGGATCTCCTCCTCGCGTTCGACGTCTGCCGAGACGGTGTCGTAGTCGCTCACGGTCGTTCACTCGCGGCGATAGATAAAAAGCCGTCCGATATACCCACGGCGACGACCGCGCCAGTCCCACCGACGACGGTTCGAAGCCGCCTCTCCTCGAAAAAGAGCGCTCGAGTCGAGCGACGGCAAGGAGAGAGACGACGCCTACTCGGTAAACGTGAGCCAGCCGTCGGGTGCGTGAGACTTCACCGCGTCCATCGCTTCGCGGGCGTCGGTCCGGTTCTCGTAGGTTTGTGTACTCTCGGCCATCGTCGAGCCGAACTCGTCGACCAGCCGCCAGACCCAGCCGTCCTCGTCCGTGTGGAGCTCGAACGAGACGCTGTCGATCTCGAGGATGCTCGCGTTGCCGATGAGCGTCCGGACGTCGTCGAGGGATTCGCGGGCCGCTTCGTTCGTCTCGTAGGTCTCGGTACCAGCCGCGACTGGACGGCCGTCTTCGTCGATCAGCCGCCACTGCCAGCGATCGTCCTCGTTCGAGACCAGCTCGAACGAGGCGACGTCGAAGTCCACCCGGCCCGCCATCGGAGCGAGCCGTCGAATCTCGTCGATCTCGTCCAGTTCCGCTTCTTTCGTGTCGGCGACCGTGCCGCCACGCGCAGAGACCGTCCGATCGGCATCGACCAGATCCCAACACCAGCCGTCTTCGGCACCATCCTCGAGACGAATTGCCGCGTCTTCGATAGTGAAGATCGGTGCGTCGGTGGCGTGAGTGCGACAGGCGTCGACGTGATCGAGTGCGTCGGCTCGCTCGGTGTACGAGACCGTCGCGTCGGCGACCGCCTCGCGGTCCCGATCGAGCAGACGCCAGGACCAGGTCCCGCTCTCGTAGAGTTGCACTGCGACGTCGCCGATCGTCGACTGACGGCCCGACGAGGCAGCCTCCCGCACGTCCTCGATCTGGTCGACGAGGTCGTCACGCGTCGGTGCCGGCTCGTCGTCGACCGCGACCGTCTCGCCCGACGGGAGGACGAACCGCCAGTGCCAGTCCTCGTCGACGTACGT
This sequence comes from Natronobacterium gregoryi SP2, assembly GCF_000230715.2. Lineage (GTDB taxonomy): Archaea > Halobacteriota > Halobacteria > Halobacteriales > Natrialbaceae > Natronobacterium > Natronobacterium gregoryi. The sequence goes on along the minus strand of NC_019792.1, from coordinate 2,041,371 downwards.
CTGAAACGCCGCGTTCTCCATCGTCCGGACGTCCGAACCAAGGTGCTCGAGCAGCCGGTTCATCGCGTCCCGGGCTGCGTCTCGAGTCGGGTGTGTCGCCGGGTCCTCGGCCACGAGCTGGCCACCTTCGTCGATCAGCCGCCATCCCCACTCGTCGTTCTCGCCGACGAACAGCTCGAAAGCGGCAGTTTCGATCTCGAGTAGTTCGGCGTCGGGCGCTCGCTCTTTGAGTGTCATCATCGCCTCGGCGGCCTCGCTGCGGCTCGTGTGTTCCTCGCCACTGTCAGCTAACACGTTGCCGTCCTCGTCGATGAGCCGCCAGCGCCACTCACCGTCGTCGGCTTCGTAGACCTGAAACGCCGACTGTTCGAACTCGATTAGTTCGGCTTCGTTCGCCTGTTCGCGGACGCGTTCGATCGCTGCAGCCGCGGAATCGGCGTCGGCGTGGGGGTCCGTGCTCGCGGCGACGATCTCACGATCCTCGGTGACGAGTCGCCAGTGCCAGTCGGGACCCTCCGGTTCGGCGGGACCCTCGTCTTCGTCGAAGGTAACGGCCGTGCCGCCGTCGGTAGCCGCGGCCGGCTCGTCGACCGCTTTCGGAAGGTGGTCGTCGTCGTTCGAGGGAACGGTGCGCTTCTCGTCGGACGGATAGACCTCGTACTCGGCTTCCTCGATCTCGACGACATCGGCCTGGTCGGCGTTCTCGCCGAACTGTCCGGCCTCCCACTCGACTCGTTCCTCGTCGACTGCCGCTCCGGGGTTTCGTGCGACGATATCTTCTGCTTCGTCGACGAGTCGCCACTGCCAGTCGTCGTCTTCCTCGTAGAGTTCGTAGGTCGGCTCACCGGCGACGGTGACTGACGCCGACTCGAGTGCAGGCAGCAATGCTTCGGCGGCCTCCTCGGCCTCGCGTCGGGTGTCGTAGGTGTCTGCGGCGTCGGCAACGACGTCGTCGGCGTCGTCGACGAAGCACCACGTCCACTCGTCGTCGGTCTCGTAGAGTTCGACGCCGAAGTGTTCGATGTCGAGCAGTCGCGCGTCGGTGAACCGTTCGGCGAACGTCTGTGCGGCCGCTTCGGCGTCGTCCTGTTCGTCGTAGCCCACCTCGTCGACGGCCAGGGTCGTGTGCTCGTCGTCGACCAGATGCCAGTGCCACTTGCCGCGTTCTTCGGTGTAGGTGAACGCAGCACCCTCGATTTCGATCACGTCGGCGTCTGGCCCGCGATCTTTGAGGAAACTCACCGACTCCTCGGCACCCTCGCGTCGGCCGAACTCGCGGCTACAGTCGGCGACGACGCTCCCGTCGTCCCGTGCGAGAGTCCACTGCCAGTTCCCGTCCCGGTCTTCGTAGAGCCGAAACGCGGCGGTCGTCAACTCCATCAGCCCGGCAGAACTGATCTGGGACTTGACGCGATCGATTCCCTCCCGTGCTTCGGGGCGAGTGACGGCGCTACTGGTGCTCGTCGCCAGCGCTTCGCGGTGTAAAACGTTCCACTTCCAGTCGCCGTGTTCGTCCCGAAAAATTGCAAACTGGGCGTCCTCGAGAGCGTCGCCGGTGAGAATCGGTGGGTCCTCGCTTGTCCCTTCCTCTTCGACGAACATCCCTTTCCGACCCGTCAACACGGGGACGAGGGCAGCGACACCGGCGATAATGGCTATGCCAACGGCGTAAACCGCGATGACTTCGACGTCGTATCCTGCCCCTCGATGTCGCCAGTTATCGGGGTAGACGATTCCGTACATCGCGACTCCAACCAGAGAAACGACCAACCCAACCACGCTCGCCTGTATGCCCCGCTTTCGTACCGGAAGCATCAGTCCAATCCCGAATAAACAGAACACGAGCCCCAGCGACGCCGTCACCCCCGAGATGTGGATCATCCGTTCTTCGGCGATGCTACCACCGTACCCGATGACGAACGCGACGATGCCCGCAGCCCCGACGACGTAGCCGAGAATGAACAACCAGTAGCCGTAGACGTCTTTCCCTGAATCCGGTTCACCTACGTACCGTTCATACAGACGATACAGGCTTCGATGAATTTCGCTTGGAGCTGACATTCGTAACTCGAGCGCATAACTCTGGTGTGATATAATAAACCTTCGGCCAGACATACAATTTCTTATACATATTTGGAAAATAGATACCCGCTATTACATCTCTTGTGTGTCAGCGAAGAAGTAAAAACTGTCCTGATGGTCGCCCTGCCGCGATTCGGCCCCGAGCCGTGGTATTCCAGATGGATCGCGGGATATTCTCGACGACGTGTTCCCGGAATACTGGCTGCAACTGGTAAATTCAGCATCTCCTTTCACGAACTGGACGCCGATTACACTGCGGGTTGGCTATGAATGTAAGATTTATTGTATAATGGTTACTGTAACACTGCGCCAGCCGGATGTGTCGAACAAACTGATGGATCGTAACCCGCGTCGGATAGCCCAGTCCCGAACGCAAACACCGTCTCACCGAGCATAGCCATCGATGCCTGCCCCCCGACCCCGGCGACCGCTTCGATCCCCTCTCTCACCTGGTCGGTCAACAGTCCGGTCTCACGGGCGAACAGCCGCGAAGCGTAGATGAAAGACGGCAGCGTCGGTTCCTCGACGACTCGAGAGAGCGCCTCTCGTCCAGCAACAGTCAACTGGTCGGTCTCACCCGAAAGAACGTCTGCCGTCGACAACTCTCCGAACGAGACGTACTCGACGCGTGCACGGGCTGGGATCGCATCGAGGACGTTCTCGTGGGGACCACCAGGCTCGAGTCGGATCGGAATGCCGCCGTGTGCCTGAGCGACGACATCACCCAGACCAGTGCCAGCCTGTACTTCGGCGCCGTGAGCGATCGTTACTAGCTCGTTCGTCGAGAGCGTTCGCTCGAAGACGGCGTTTGCCGCCAGTGCCGTCCCGAGCGTCATCGCCCCCGAGACGCCAAACCCCGAGCCAAGCGGGAGAGCCGATTCCGCCTCGACGCGTGCAGTCACGTCGAGCGTCTCGAGTACCGTCGTCACCGGATCGATCTCGAGCCGGTCGCCGTCGAGGACGACCGTCGACTCCGGTGCGGGTTCGACCGTCACCGTGACGCCGTCGGTGAGCGTCAGACCGGCACCGCGCGAGCCCGCTTTCGTCGGGTCTTCATGAGGATGTGTACTAAAAAACCCCGTAATGTGGCCGGGAACGAACGCTGTCGCCTCGTCGCGCATTACTCGAACTTTCGAGCGGACGAGTAAAACGTTGAAGATTTTCGGATTCGACGACCGAACGGTCACACAGCCACTCCCACTCGGGAGACACACGCCGGCTACCGGCTCCGAGACAGTCGCTTGCGCCACTCCCGGCCTGGCGGCCGACTCACGGTCGGGCAGAGACACCGTCGAATCAGACCGGACGACCCGCCATCACTCGCCGGCTGACCGTCGCTCGATCATCGCCAGCGAAATCCAGGAAACGACGACCTCGTCGTGCTGGTTTCTCCCCTCGAAGCGGACGTCGACGTAGCCGCGTCGCGGATCGCTCTCGGAAACGCGCTTGTCGAGTACTTCGGTCCGGGCCGACAGCGTGTCACCGGGTTTGACCGGCTTCTTCCACCGGAGTTCGTCGACGCCGCGAGCACCCATACTGGCCTGCTCGCTGAGTGGCCCATCGACGAGCAGACGCATACACATCGACGCAGTGTGCCACCCCGAGGCGACCAGTTCGCCGAACGCGGACTCTTCGGCTGCCTCCTCGTCGACGTGAAACGGCTGGGGGTCGTACTGTTCGGCGAACTCGACGATCTCCTCTCCGGTGACGTGGTACTCACCGAACTCCTGAGTATCGCCGACCTTGAGGTCCTCGTAGTACTGCATACCACAGATTGGGAGGTCAATAGTCAAGAAATTGTGGTCTGCGGTAGTGCTCTCGTCGGCGATCCTGATCTTCTATACAGTCTGAGCGTCATCAGCCACTGAATGTCACGGGAGGGTATTTGTAGCGTCTCGTGGACGTCCGACTATGTCCCCGAACACCGACCCGTCCCCGGCGGAGCCGGTTCAGGCGACGGTGAGTACCGACACCGACGAGCGAGAGCCACGACTCGAGGGATTCGACGATCCCGCTCGCGTCGTCGAGTCCGTTCCCGACGCGATTTCGTGTGTCACCTGTGGGGCCACGATCGGCCCGAGCGACTACCGGATTAGCTGGGTCGTCGAGGAACGGGACCGGACCCTCGAGCGACACTACTGTAGCGAGGAGTGTTTTCCGGACGAAAAGCCGACCGACAATCCCGGGGACTCGCGCTCCCCCACACGAAACTGGTCGTACTGTCGATGACGCCGTAACCGTCTCCCACGGCTCGAGAAAACCGACCGCCTCGCCTCGAGGCCACCGCGCAGACGCACGATTCGCGGGAGTGCGCTGCTCTCTGATTTCTCGCTCATACGGTCTCGCGAGAACACGGTCGGAGCAAAGCCCCTCCCTGCTCCCACGCCACCGTTACGGCGAGAGCCGTTGCCGGTCGCGTGGGAACAACACAGCTTCGCGGATGTTGTCCAGTCCGAGGATCGTCATGATCAGGCGCTCGCCACCGAGACCGAAGCCGGCGTGGGGCGGCATGCCGTACTTGAACATCTTCGTGTAGTACTCGAACTGCTCGGGGTCGAGGCCCTGCTGTTCGAACCCTTCGATGAGGTGCTCGTTGCGGTGTTCGCGCTGCCCGCCCGAGACCAACTCCATGCGCGGGTGCATCAGGTCGAAGCCCGTCGAGAGCTCCTCGTCGTCGTCGTGGTCCTTGATGTAGAACGGCTTGATCTCGCTCGGCCAGTCCGTGATGAAGTAGTGGCCGCCGACGTCGTCGCCCAGTGTTTTCTCGGCTTCCGTCGGAAGATCGTCGCCCCAGACCAGCTGTTCGTCGAGTTCGCCCGTCGCGTTGATGCGCTCGATGGCCTCCTCGTAGCTGAGACGCGGGAAGTCGCCCTCGGGAATCTCGAACTCCTCTTCGAGGCCGAGCGCCTCGAGTTCCGCGCTGCAGTTCTCGTTGACTGCCTCGTAGGCTGCCTTGACGATCCCTTCCGCGACGTCCATCGCGTCGTGGGCGTCACAGAACGCACCCTCGAAGTCGATCGAGGTTGCCTCGTTGAGGTGGCGTGGCGTGTTGTGCTCTTCGGCGCGGAAGATCGGCCCGATCTCGAAGACGCGCTCGACGTTCGAGCCCGCGATCAACTGCTTGAACAGCTGCGGGGACTGGTTCATGAACGCTTCCTCGCCAAAGTAGGTGATCGGGAACAGTTCGGTACCGCCCTCGGTCCCCGTGGCGACGATCTTCGGCGTGTTGATCTCCGTACAGCGGAACGCACGGAACTGCTCGCGGACCGCACGCAGGATCTCGGCACGAATCTCGAAGACAGCCTGAACCTCGTCTTTGCGGAGGTCGAGCGTGCGGTTGTCGAGTCGCGTCGAGAGGTCGGCATCGACCTTCCCAGACGGGTCCAGCGGCAGTTCCGGCTCGGCTTCGGAAACGACCTCGAGTTCCTCGGGCGTCACCTCGACGCCCGTCGGCGCGCGCGGTTCCGCTTCGACGCTGCCGGAGACGCGGATCACGCTCTCTCGAGTGACGTCGAGACCGGTCTCGACGAGGTCGTCGTCCATCTCGTCTTTCTCGAACTTGATCTGAATCTTGCCGGTCGCGTCCCGCAGAATCAGGAAGGCGATACCGCCGAGGTCTCGGATCTCGTGGACCCAGCCGGCGACGGTGACGTCGTCGCCCGGCTCGGCATCTTCGGTGTAGGTTCTGTCCTGCATACCACCCGATTCACGTAGCCGGAACTTAAGCGCAATCGTTCGGCCTCGCTGGACCCGTCGGAAGTCGAATCACTACCGACCGAATCCGCTCTCGAGCCCTCGTGTGCGAATCCCGACACATCACGACACCTCGAGACCGTGCCCCTCGAGCGGTGAGTCCGCCCGAAACCCGGGCGCAAAACAGTTCGTCAAGCGGCCGGTTGCCTTCGGCATCCTCGCTCAGCACGGCTGGATCGGCGGGAGCAGCGTCGGCGTAGACCCGCTTCTCGCGATGGTCCGCGATCGACGTTTCGACCGGCGGGTCGTCTCGAGTCGGTTCGTCGTACTCGGGTTCGAGTCGCTGTCCCGCTAGTACCGTCCCAACTGTCGACTGACGGGTCGAATCGAGCGACACCGACAGATTCGACCCATCAGTTCAGGCTTGGCCCGCCACTAGTATCGTCCCAAGTCTACTCTGACTAGTGCACTCCACTTCTGATCGAGAATCGTGATCGGTTTGGGCCAACTCGTAACTAGTCGGTCCACACTTGGGACAGTACTAGTACTGTGCCAATCGTCGACTGCTGAGTGAACCCAGACGACCGCATTCGGTTTCACTCATCCGTTCAGGCTTGCCAAAGCACTAGAGCCACGACGATATCGACTAGCGCTTGTCCACCGTCATCGGACTCCCGTCTTTCGGCCGTGCGGTGATCGTCGCCCGCAGGTCGAGTTGCGTTCTCGACCGCTGTGAGGTGACGGTTGTCGGCGGGTGATCGTCCTCGTCGCTTTTGTTGATCGACCCCCTCGTGTCGGTATGGACGACCTCGAGCGACTCGCAGCCGAGATCGATCGCGACGCGACGGTCGTCGCACTCACGGGAGCAGGGATTTCGGCTCCGTCGGGCGTGCCGACGTTCCGCGGCGACGACGGTGTCTGGGACCACTTCGACGAGGGCCAGTTCACCTACGGCCGCTTTCGGAGCGACCCCGCGGGGTTCTGGGAGGACCGCATCGAACTTCAGCGGGAACTGTTCGGCGACGACTACGAACCGAACGCTGCTCACGAAGCCCTCACCGAGATGGAGCAGGAAGGCTACCTCGACGCGATTCTCACCCAGAACACGGACGGGTTACACGGCGACGCGGCGGCGGCCGTCGCAGACGACGAACTCGAGAACGGCGCGGACGCCACGATACTCGAACTCCACGGCAACGCCCGCCAGGTCCGCTGTATCGACTGTGGAAGGCGACGAGACGGTGATCCGATCTTCGAGCGCGCGGCCAAGGGCGAGCGGCCGCCGACCTGTGACTGTGACGGTATCTACAAACCGGACGTCGTCCTCTTCGGCGAGCAGCTTCCGGGTGCAGCCATCCAGCGTGCCCGAACGTTGGCCCGGGAAAGCGACGTCTTCCTCGCGATCGGCTCCTCGCTGGTCGTCGAACCCGCCGCCTCGCTCCCCCATCTTGCCGTCTCCAGCGACGCGACCGTCGGCGTCGTCAACCTCGAGTCGACGCCAGTCGACGACGCGGCCGACGTGGTCTGCCGGGCGGACGTCACGGAGGCGGTGCCGCGGCTCCAGTCGTCGCTGTAGTCGTCACCGATCAGACTCGAGCGACGACAGCTGTGCAACCGGCGTGTGACGCGATCTTCGGGAACGGACTCACGAGACGGCCAACGGACGCCACGCAACTGTACAGTCCGTCCGAAGCGCTTCAGCCACCATCGAATAGCTGTGTTTCGACCAGTCGCGCCTGTCCTCGTCGTAATCGTTCGCTGATGGCTTGACTCGAGACGTCGAGTGCAGCCGCGATCGTCCCGAGATCTGTCTCGCGTGGGACCTCGAAAAAGCCGTACTCGAACGCGAGTTCGAGCGCCTCCCGCTGTGGGTCGGTGAGGACGCCGTCTTCGGGGCCGCTATCGGCCACGTCCTCGGAGTCGGCGAGTCTGTCGAGTGCGAGGTGGACGTTTTCGTCCTCGAGAAAGTCGTGGTACTGTGCGAACGCCTCCCGATCGGGAAACCGCATTCGAAACGTCCACTGACCGTCAGCGCCCCGACACTCGAGGAGTTCGCCGCCGACCGAAACCCACTGGCAGTAGGCGTGGACGACGTCGGAGTCGCTACGTCGAATCCGATACATAGATCGCTCGTCCGTCCGATCGAACTGCTCGAACGTGTCGACGGTTCGATCAGTCGCCAGCGCTCGCTCGAGTCGCTCGAAATCGTCACAGTGAATCCAACAGAACGCGATCGGGTGTGCCGGATCGAGTGCGTACTGGCGCTCGAGTTCGACGGCGAGCGACGGCATCGCCTCGAGCGTGGGCCCGAGGACGAATCTCGACGACGCCGCTTCGAACTCGACGAGGATCGCCATACTACTCGAAGGTGACCGGAGACGCAAAACAGTTTAGGCCAGACAGCCTTTTTCAGGGCTGAAAACGCCTAATTCCAACAGTCAGGCGTCCGAAGCGCCCTCGACGGTTTCCCGAACGGCGTCGACGCCCTCGTCGTGAGCGAGGTCGCCGACGACGACGACGTCTGCGTACTGGGCCATCGAGTACGCCGAATCGTAGTCGTGAATCCCGCCACCGTAGAACAGCGTGGCCTCGTTGGTGGCCTCGCTGGCTGCCCGGACGATTCCTTCGTCGCCGAGCATGCCGGAGTACTCGAGGTAGACGATCTCCTGGCCGAACATGCGCTCGGCGATTTCGGCGTAGGCGGCGACGTCGTCGGCCTCGAGATCACAGTCGGCTTCGGTGTAGGTCGCCACGTCGGCTTCGGGGTTCATGACGATGTACGCCTCCGTCGTCGTCCGCTCCCAGTCGTACTCGTCGTCGAGTTGGACCCACTCCTTGTGTGCGCCGGTGATCCAGAACGGAGAGCCGGCGTTGAAGACGGTCGGGACGAGATAGCCGTCGAGTTCCTCTGCCTCGAGGACGACGTCGGGACTAGACGGCTCCTGATAGAGCGGCACGTCGTGTTCGGCGCAGGCCTCGATGACGGCGGCGGTGTTCTCCTCGGTGATGCCCATCGTTCCGCCGATCTCGATGGCGTCGGTGCCGGTCGCACAGAGATCACCGTAGGTGACGCCGTCGGGGAGTTCCTTGTCCGGGTCGATCTTGAGGATATGGTCCCAGTCGTCCCAGGGGGTAGAGGTAGTCATACCCCCCCGTTTCCCGACAGGCGGCAAAAACGCTACGAATGCGCGGCGCGTCTCCACGCCAGTAACAGACAGGCAACCGATGTCGGGAACGCCAGGTTACGAGTCGGTCGGACGGTATCGATCTCGGCTTCGTCCTCGAGGTGTGGTCGATCAGACACCCTGGCTCATCAGGTGACTCCGTAACACGTCCGCCTCCTTGTTGCCCGCACCGGTATTGAGAATGACGACCGTATCGTCGTTGCCGAACTCGCCGCGTTCCGCAAGTTCCCACGCGCCACTCGCCGCAGCCGCCGAACTGGGACACATCTCGAGCCCTTCCTGTTTGGCCACCTGAACGCCCGCTTGCAGAATGTCCGGATCGTCCGTCGAGACCGCGCCGCCGTCGGTCTCGCACAGCGCCTCGAGGACCCACGGACTGGCACCTGGGTCGGGAATCTCGAGGCCGCCACAGATGGTGTCGGGGGTCTCGACGGGGTCGTGCTCGTCTCGTCCTTCCTCGAATGCCTCCACGATGGGCGCACAGCCCGAGGCTTGCGCTGCGTACAGTCCCGGCAGTTCGTCGATCAGGCCGAGGTCACGGAACTCCGTTGCGGCCTTGTACATCCCGATCAGGCCGACGCCGCCGCCGGTCGGGTAGGTGATCGCGTCGGGGACCTCCCAGTCCAGTTGTTCGACGATTTCGTAGAACATCGTCTTCTTCCCCTCGTGGCGGTAGGGGGTGACGAAGGTCTGCAGGGGGAACCAGTCGTCGTTCTCCTCGCGGGCTTCCACGTAGGCTGTGCCCGCGTCGCCGATCCGTCCGCCGACGACGTTCATGTCGCCACCGTGGACGTTGACCATCGCCTTGTTCGTAAAGCCAGACCGCGAGGGGAGATAGACGTGCGAATCGAGCCCTGCACGGCCTGCGTAGGCGGAAGCCGCCTGTCCAGCGTTGCCAGCCGAGGCGAGGACGACGTCGCTCGCGCCGTGCTTTGTCGCCGCCGTCACCGCGACCGTCTGTCCGCGGTCCTTGAACGTCCCCGTCGGATTGCGTCCCTCGTCTTTGATCAGCACGCGTCCGACGCCGAGGTCGTCGGCCAGGGCGGGACAGTCGACGAGCGGCGTCGCTCCCTCGTCCATCGTGGTCGCCGACTCACGGGAAAACGGCAGCAACTCCTCGTAGCGCCACATCGAGTCGAACGGCCGCGACTCGAGCGTCTCGCGGTCGAGGTCGATCGCGTCGTACTGGTAGGTCGGATCGAGAATGCCACCGCAGCCCGGACACCGGTGGGTCTCTTCGGCGGCGTCGAACGTCGTCCCGCAGTCGACGCACTCGAGGCCGGTGAAGGCGGCTGTCGTCTCCATACTCGAGTGTTCGCGGCCCGAGACTAATGGCTGTTCATCGTCGCCTCGAGTCGCCGGCCCGGGGACGGGACGGTGCTCGGTCCGAACGCGAGAACGAAGTCGACACGAGAGTGGTGGCGGCCGCGAACGACGGGAGTACGGAATCGACTCGTGCTCTCTATCGACGCCGGTTGGTGGAACGTGTGGTCAGTTGTGGGTTCCGTCGGCGCTCACGCGGGCGACGTCCGCCTCGCCTCGAGGTCGGAGACGCCGACGTGAGCGACTACCTCCGAAACGACGGCTGGGAGACGACGGAGCGCCGGATCGATCGCCGGATCGAGCGCAGTACCCTCGACGATCACGGCAACGACCTTTCCTTCGCGTCCTGCTGGTGCGATCTCGAAGCGAAACCGGCGGTCCCGCTCGTCGATCGTGTGAACCCAGATTTTCGAGAGTCCCGTGGCGTTTTGCCACGTTTCGACGTCGACGACGACGAGTTCGCCCGCTGGCGACACACACCTCGAGTCACACGATGGGCATCGACCGGGGTGTGGTTTCGATCCGAGGTAGCCGTACTCACACCCACACTCGAAACACCGAAGCCGTGCCGTCCCGGTATCCGTTTCGCCTCTCATGCGTTCTCGACGCTCGAGATCGGTGCTCTCGCTGTCGTCTTGCCGTCCGACTGCGGTCGCTGAGGTGAGTTCCGCTCGTTCATCTCCCCGATCAGCCGAGGCTTCCCTCCATCTCGAGTTCGATGAGTCGGTTGAGTTCGACGGCGTACTCGATGGGGAGTTCTTCGGTGATCGGTTCGATGAAGCCGGCGACGATCATCTTTTTCGCGTCGTCGTCGTCGAGGCCGCGACTCTGGAGGTAGAAGATGTCTTCGTCGCCGATCTTACCGACTGTGGCCTCGTGGGCGACGTCGACTTTCGACTCTTCGATCTCCATGTACGGCATGGTGTCGCTGGTCGACTCGTTGTCGAACATCAACGCGTCACACTCGACGGCAGTACTCGAGTTTTCGGCTCCGTCGGCGATGTGGACGAGCCCGCGGTAGTTCGTGCGGCCGCCGCCTTTTGCGACGGATTTGGACTCGATGGTCGAGCTCGTGTCGGGCGCGTTGTGGTAGACTTTCGCGCCGGTGTCGATGTCCTGGCCGTCGCCGGCGAAGGCGATGGTGATGTGGGTGTCGGTCGCACCGCGGCCCTTGAGGATCGTACTCGGGTAGAGCATGGTGGCTTTCGAGCCCATCGATCCCGAAACCCACTCCATCGTCGCGCCCTTCTCCGCGATTGCGCGTTTCGTGTTGAGGTTGTACGTGCTCCGCGACCAGTTTTGCACGGTCGAGTACTGGACGTGGGCGTCTTCTTTGACGAAGACCTCGACGCCGCCGCTGTGAAGGTTGAAGTGTGAGTACTTTGGTGCGGAACAGCCCTCGATGTAGTGGACCTCGCTGCCGGGTTCGGCGATGATCAGCGTGTGCTCGAACTGGCCCATTCCTTCCGAATTCATCCGGAAGTAGGCCTGGACGGGCATCTCGACGGTGACGTCTTCGGGAACGTAGACGAACGAGCCACCCGACCAGACGGCCCCGTGCAGTGCCGCGAACTTGTTGTCGCTGGGCGGCACACAGGTCGTCATGAAGTACTCCTTGACGAGCTCGGGGTGCTCCTGGACGGCCTTGTCCATATTCATGAAGACGACACCCTTCTCCTCCCACTGGTCTTGCATGTTCTGATAGACGACCTCCGACTCGTACTGGGCTCCAACGCCCGAGAGGGCGTTCTTCTCGGCTTCCGGAATCCCCAGCTTGTCGAAGGTGTCTTTGATCTCGTCCGGGAGGTTCTCCCAGTCGTTGGTCCCCTCACGCATCTCGACGTCTGGCCGAATATAGGGAACGATCTCGCCGACGTCGACCTCCGACAGGTCCGGCTGGCCGGGCCAACCCGTCGGCATCGGCATACTCTTGAACTGCTCGAGGGCGCGCAGTCGGCGCTCGAGCATCCAGTCGGGCTCGTTTTTGTCGTCAGAGATCAGTCGGATCGTCTCCTCGTTGAGGCCCTTTTCGGCGGCGAGGGCGGCTTCGTGTTCGTTCTTGAATTCGAACCGCTCTTCGGTGTTGGTTTGCTGGAGGTGGTCTTGTTCGGAACTCATCGACCGTACCTTCGGCTACGGCAACAAAAGCCTAGTGTTCGAAAACCCACAAGTGAAACCGGTATTGGTTATTTTTTGTAGCTTATAAGAGAGAGTTAATTGGTGTTGGCTACGTCCCGGCGTCCGAACCGACCGCGGTAGGCGACGCCTCCGAGTGCGTGGACCGACCCGATTGCCCGTCAGTCCTCGGCGGCGACCGCGAGCAGCGCCTGATACCTGTTCCGAAGCGTCACCCTGCTCACGTCTGCCGTTGCCGACACCTCGTTTTGGGTGAGGGTTTCGTCGGTCAGTCTGGCCGCAGCGGAGAGTGCAGTCGCAGCGAGCCCGACGGGGTGTTTCCCGCTGTGGACGCCTTCCCGGACGCCGACCTCGAGCAGTTCTCGAGCCGTCTGCTCGGTCTCGTTCGACAACGCGAGACGAGACGCGTACCGCGGCACGTACTCGAGTGGGCCAGTGGAGACACCGGCAACTCGAGCTCTCGGACGAGATATCGGTACGCTCACGTCAGTTCCAGACTTTACTGTAGTGAGAAAGTGCGTCGAAACCGGCCGTAATCAATAGTCGGTCGCGTTCGGCGGCCGAGAACCGACCGATCAGTTCCGTTCAGTTGTCGCCGGCCTTCGACTGCCACTCGTAGTCGCGGCGCTTCGACGACTTGCCGAAGCCACACGACGAACAGACCTTCTTTTTAGTGTGGTAGGACTTCTCTCCGCAGCGACGACACTTGGTGTGGGTCGTCTTGTTCTTCTTGCCTTGGCTCGGGGTTCCTGCACCAGTCATGGAGTGATCGAAACGACGTTATCGCCGCGTATAATGGTTGTGTCTTCGATCGACTCGTCGTCTGTGACTGATTCGTCGGCGGCACTCGTCACGTCCTCCAGCACGAGATTCATGTGCTGGTCGTAGCCGGCAAGGTCGCCGACGTACTCGTCGCCACTCTTGAGCCGTACGGAAACCCGTTCACCCAGCGACGCCTCGAGGACGTCGAGCGGTCGTCCACTCATACGAAAGACGGCTGTTGACGGCTACTTAATCGTACCGGTCCCCGCTGCCGCCGATCGCGATTCAACGCGAGCCTACAACCCCCTCCAAAGCGCGGGGAGGAGACTCAAGAGGTCGCCAGAGGGAGATCGAACCCGCTCGAGACCGTCGGTAATGTCGCAGTATAGCACGAAAACCGAACCAAACGGCTAAGTGTTCAGTCGTTGACGCTGTGGATATGGGAGAACGAAAGTTTACCTTCCTCGAGTTGCACCTAGACGGCGACACGCAGTTCGGTCCCCGCACGCTCGACGCCCTGCCGCTGCCCGAGACCGTTACTGGCTCGGAGGCAGCGTCGTCGCCCGAGGAGAAACCGGACACGGAGACCGAACCCGAGGAAGAGACAGACGAGAGCGCCAGCAAGGCCATCGGTGCGGTGATCGCACTCGCCGTCCTCGTCGTTGCAGGTGTCGCGGTTCGGAAGTTCCGCGGCGGCGACGACGAGACAGAAGAGCAACACGAACAGGAGCCAGACGTCATCGTCAACTAGACCGACCGAACGCTTTTGCGTTCGCTTCTCGTATTCACCGTCGTGAACCTCTATCGTAGCGCTCGGGCAGTTGCCGGGGCGTCCGGCGACGACGTGATCGACTGGAAGTCGACAGCCGAGGCTGCGAAGGCCGCGACCGACCCAGGATCGATCGCGCTCGCACCCGGCGAACGGGAGGCCTACGCTCGCGATGTCCGCGACGCCCGCGACGGCGTCCGCTCGGTTTCCGGCCTCGAGTTCGACGTGCCGGCGACGGTCGAGATCCAGAACCGCCACCACTGGATCGACGCCAACGTGGCGACGTTCGAACGCGTGATGGGAACGCTCGAGGACCACGCCCCATCGGGTGCGTTCCCGGCCGTCGCACGGACGCTCAACACGGGATCGATGACTGTCCTGCTTTCGTTTCTCGGCCGTAACGTCCTCGGCCAGTACGATCCGCTCTTGCTCGCGGAGGCACCTGACGACGACCACGCGCTGTATTTCGTCCGTCCGAATATCCTCGCGGCGGCCGACGCACTCGAGGTCGACCCAGACCGGTTCCGCCGCTGGATCGCCTTCCACGAGGTGACCCACGCCGCGGAGTTTGGGGCCGCACCGTGGCTCTCAGAGCACCTAGAGCAACGCATGGAGCAGGGCATCGCGACCCTGTCGGAGGGGTCGTTCGATCGGTCGGCCTTCCGGGAACTGGACGCAGCGATGACCGTCGTCGAGGGGTACGCCGAACTGCTGATGGATCACGCCTTCGACGACGAGTACGCAGACCTGCGTCGGAAGCTAGACGAGCGCCGCCAGGGTCGCGGCCCGATCCAGCAACTGTTGCGCCGGCTGCTCGGGCTCGGGTTGAAGCGCCGCCAATACGAACGCGGCAAGCACTTCTTCGAGACGATCGCTAAAGCCCGTGACCTCGAGACGGCGAGTCTGGTCTGGGAGGGGCCGGCGTATCTCCCGAGTCACAGCGAACTCGACACCCCGAAGGCGTGGCTCCGGCGTGTCGACCGCTGACCAGTCACCCGACGGTCCAGGCCAGGTACCACGCCAGGACACCACCGGCTGCCAGGCCTCCCGCCGTCGCCAGCCCCACCATCGGCACCGACGCGCCACCTTGCAGTGCCATCGTTCCACTGGAGAGCCCGACCAGTGCCACGAACGCGACGGCAAGTCGTCCGTCCGCTCTGTCGCTCGAGTCGGGTGTGCGCCCTCGGCTCATCGGCTCAGAGGTCGTGTGCTGCGCTGACGTGCATGGTGGTGAACGACCACGCCGGCCCCTCGTCGTCTTCGGTCGGAACTAGTGTCCCGTTCCAGCGAGCGTCGAACTCGTTTTCGCCGCCGTCGTCGGCCGTCCAGGCCATCCGGACCTCGTCAGCGAACGTCGCAAACGCCTCGCGCTCTGTGACCCGCAGAGTCTCGCTCTCGACCACCCACCCACGAGTCGTCTCTCGCTGGTGCTGGAGCGTGGCTTCGACCTCGTCGTAGCCGAACGCCGACTCGCTGATCCCGAACTTGACGGTCGACTCGTCCACGAGGAAGTACGGCTCGAGGGGGTCGTTCCGGCGGAGCCGTTCGTAGTACTCTCTGACGACGTCTGCGGCGGTGTCGCTCATGGACAGACTGGCATCCCGAACGAAGATAGATCCTCTGGACGCGAGCGCAGGGGCTTGAACGGATGGGGGCGGTTACATGAACCCGCGGTCGACCTCGTCGGTCTCGACCAGTTCCTCGAGTTCCGCGTCCAGCAGTTCCTCGGCCTCCTCGAACCTGTCGGCGAGTTCCTCGAGTTCGTCGGGCCGGTCGTACTGGTCGTACTCCATCGGTCCGAACGCGGGGCTCTCGAGGGCCGCCATCACGTCGTCGAACAGATCCTGTGGCGTCGTCGGGGCGTCCGCGTGGGCCTCGAGAACGGTTTCGAGACGCTTCGAGACAGATTCGGCGTGGTCCTCGTCTTCGGGCGGGGACTGGACGGCAAAACGGTCGGCTTCCCGGTTGTCGGGGAGGAACGAATCGATGTCGTCGTCGACCTTTCGTGCGACCCGGGTGCCGACGCCTCGCACCTCGAAGGGGTTCTTGGCGTACGTCTTCAGGAAGTAGACCCCGCCGCGTGGATGCGCGAGATACATGTCCTCGCCGACGCCGCTAGCCCGATCACCGGCGACGGAGCGCCAGTCGTCCGGGTCGACGTCCTGCTCGGTAACGTCCTCGAGTATGTCCTGCCACTCGCGAATCCGCATGTGTGACGGTTGTGATCCCGGGGGAATGAACGTATCGGTCAACCCCAACGCCGCAAGCGAATCAAAAGGGATACGACGACTCCGCCGCCACGGTCCGTAACCAGATGTTTCCGCCGTCTCCTCGCCGGTCTTTCCCGCTCGTCGAACTGTTTCGCGCCATGCCGGTACAGAGCCTCCTCCTCACGTTCAGTCCGGTAGCGCTCGCGGTCGGACAGCTACTAAACAGCTACGTCAACGGCGTCTCACCGCTCGTCTCCGTCGGGTTTGCCGTCGGTATGCTCTTGTTTGCGGTCGTCGCCACGGGCCACCACGCCGCTGAGTACCGACTCCAGCAACTCGAGCGAGAGTTCGGCCCGGGCTGTGACGGCCGGCAGTAGTACCGTTACTGGGTACTGGTTTCTGGCTCCCTCGTGACTGCTCTTGCCTCGCGTGCTTCGTAGGCGTTGTATCCCGACAGCCCGGTGACGAGCAGGCCAGTGACGAGCGTACTCCAGAACATGCCACCGATCATCTCCAGCAGGGCAGCCGAGACGATCAACCAGATGCCGAGTACTGCCACGAGCGAGGCGACGCCGACGCTGAGCGGCACGTCGTTCGAGAGCCGATAGTAGTTGTAGCCGGCAGCGGCGAAGACGACGGCACCCACGAGAACGTTGTTCCACGTGATCGCCCCACCGACATCGTAGATCAGCACCGAGACGACAGCCCACAGGCCAAGAACGGCGACGATACCGCTGATGAACGACGTATTCCGGCGGCGTTCCTCGCTCGCGATCGCCGTCGACTCGTCGCGGGGTTCGTGACCACCCTGGCCCATCCGTTCCCCGGAGTCGGCCCCGGTCCCCGAGTCGGTCTCGACCGGCGTCCGTTCGGTCGGGTCGTCGCCAGCGTCCGGATCGCTCGGACTGGTCCGATCGTCGCGGTTCGGATCACTCATGGTAGCCGTCGGTTCGACCGGTATTTCAAAAGGAGTCGTGACCGTTTCGATCTTTCACGGTCGGGAGTCAGCGGTAACAGATGCTTACGTCGGCCGTCGGCTGACCGTCCGGGACCGATACCGTTTTTGATCGTTCGGACCGTGACGAGTAGTCGTGCACGTACGCGGAACCGTCGCGGGCGAAGTCGAGGTGCGCTCGGTGTCGACGAGCTACGGCGACAGCGACCTGGCAGAAGTGCCGGTTCGTCTCGAGAGCGACGACGGGACAGATCCGACGACCGTCACGCTCTGGAACAAGTGGACCGAGTCCGCCGAACTGCTCGACCCCGGAATGGAGGTGCTGGTGACGAACGCCGAGGCAGACGAGTATCGCGGCGAACGACAGTACACGACGACCGGGGACTCCTACGTCGTCGTCGAGCCGAGTTTCCTCGTCAACGTGACCGCCATCCGCAACTGGGTGGAGTGTCCGCGCCTGTACTACCTCAACAAACTCTCCGGGATTCCGCTGAACTACCCCGTCGTGAAAGGGACGATCGTCCACGAGGTCTTCGGGGACCTGCTTCGGGGGCGCGATCTGGAGGCAGCGATCGACGACCGCGTCGAGGAACGTGGTCTCGAACTCGGCCTGCTCGGCGAGACCCGCGAGAGCGTCGCCGAAGACGTCCGGGAGAACGCCGCGGCGATCGAGAGCTGGCTCGAGCAGGGTCGGCTGACGGAAGAAGATAGTTGGCGCTCCGAACAACTGCTGATCAGCGAGACGTTTGGCATCCGCGGCCGGGCCGACGCCATCCGCCGGGGCGCGCCGGTCGAACTCAAGACGGGGAAGAACCTGAAGAAAGAACCCCGGTTCAAGGACAAAGTCCAGGCCGCCTGCTATGCACTCGTGCTCGAGGAACACGGCGGCGAGGTCGACACCGGCACCCTGCTGTACACGAAAAACTCCGCGCTGGATCGCAACGAGGAGACGGGCGATCTCACCCCCGCGAAAGACTTCTCGATGGGCAACGGGCTCCTGAAGTTCGTCGTCCGTCTTCGCAACGAGATCGCCGCGATGGAGATGCAAGGCGAGATCCCGACGGGATACGAGGGCGACGCCAAGTGCGAGTACTGTTTCGAGCAGGACACCTGCATGGTCGTCTCGGGTCGGCTCGACCAGGAGTCGAAAGCCGGGGCGATCGGCACACCACTCCCCGAGGCCGAACGGGAGTACTTCGATCGATTCTACCGGGCCATCGAGGAGGAACGCCGCGAGGTCCACCGCGAGTACGCCAAACTCTGGGAACAAGACGCCCAGCAGCGGGCCGACGACGACCGCGCACTGATCGACCTCGAGTTCGTCGAGATGCGGGAACTCGAGGGCGGGCGCTGGGAACTCCGGGCGCGACGCGAGGGGGGCGCGACCTCGAAGCTCCGGGAGGGTGATCTGGTGCTTGCAAGTGACGGCGATCCGGTCGGCGGAAACTCGGAGCTCGCCAGGATCGAACGGCTCGACGAGCAGGTCGTCTTGACTACCGACGAACCGGTCGAAGTCACCAGGCTCGACGTCTACCCCTCCGAACTGACTACCGATCGACTGCTGGCCGCACTGCATGACTTCCTGCTGAAAGGCGACGAACGCAGGAAGGACGTGCTCTTTGGACGGGAAAAGCCCGCTTTCGACCGCCCCGACGAGACGTTCGTCGACAACAACGACGCCCAGAACGAAGCAGTACGGATGGCGGTAGGGGCCGAGGATTTCGCACTCGTCCACGGGCCGCCGGGGACCGGCAAGACCTACACCATCGCTCGAGCCGTCCGTGCGATGGTCGAACGCGGTGAACGCGTCCTCCTTTCAGCGTTTACGAACCGCGCCGTCGACAACGTCCTCGAGGCGCTGCTCGAGCAACTCGCGGACATCGTCGATCCCGATCGGATCGTTCGCGTCGGCTCCGAGAGCGGCGTCCGCGAGGATATGCAGCCCTATCGGCTCGAGCGGTCGGGCGAGCCTGCCGACCGCGTCGGGAAACTCCAGGCGGCACAGGTCGTCGCCGCGACGACCGCGACCTGTGGGTCGCGGGTGATGAAAGAACAGTCGTTCGACGTCGCCCTGGTCGACGAGGCCGCCCAGCTTACCGAACCCGGCACGTACGCGGCAGTCAACCTCGCGGATCGATTCGTCCTCGTCGGCGACCACGAACAGTTACCGCCGGTCGTTCGAGCCGAAAACGACCTGACCGAATCGCTGTTCGAACGGCTCGTCGACCGCCACCCCGAGGCCGGCGTCATGCTCGATCGCCAGTACCGGATGAACCAGCGTATCCAGGCGTTCGCGTCGCAAGAGTTCTACGATGGACGACTTCGACCCGCCGAACCCGAGGTGGCGAGTCGAACGCTCGAGGACCTCGCGGGCGTCGCCCGAACCGACCTGCCGGAGCACCTGCAAGACCCCGTCTCGTTCGCCCCCGTCGAGGGCGACGGCAGCCAGTACACCGACAGCGAGGAGGCCGCTCGGATCGCGGAACTGGTCGAAGCCTACGAAGAGGCCGGCCTCGAGCGCACGGATATCGGCATCATCGCACCGTTTCGCGCCCAAGTCTCCGAAATTTCGAACCACGTCCCCGACGCCGTCACCGTCGACACCGTCGACCGGTTCCAGGGCTCGAGCCAGGAGGTGATCGTCGTTTCCTTTACCGCGACGGGATCGCTCGAGGGACCGATCTTCGAGGACCACCGGCGGATCAACGTCGCGCTGACCCGACCCAAGCGGGGACTGGTGCTCGTCGGCGATCCGGCCGCGCTCGAGTCTGATCCGGTGTACCGGCGCATGCTCGAGTGGGCGCGTCAGTGACCGATGCGGAGGAGGCGGAGTGCCCCGGGGTCGTTCGGAAGATCTCTGCGCTTCCGTGATGACGAGAGACGAAGTCTCTCGAACCACTTGACCTCGAGGCAGTTCACGGCCTAGTTGTCGTCCGCTAGCCGCCACCGATCCCATCGTCCGACGTGAGCAACGTTATATGTCCTCTCTCGCAAGAACGGATATGACCAACGGACAGGGCCCACCGGAGGAGGAACTGCCGATCTACCTCAAAGATTTCCTCGCGCTTGCCGTCGTGTCACTGGTTTTCGGCGTGGCGCTCGCTGCCCTGTTGCGACCCGTAGAGCCCTACTCGCAGTTCGTTTTCACCGCGTTCTCCGGAGCCGTACTACTCGCGTTCTTCCTGTTCGTTCCCACGATGGCCGTCCGACTGTTTCTCGAGGAACGAACGGCCGAAGACGAGAGCGCCCCGACAGACCGGGGCAACGCCGATACCGAGTGACGAGCGACTCCGTCACCGGGACTGCACACCTCACGAAGTCGATGCGTCGGCTGCTTCCCAGAGTGGGTAGAGGTCGTCCGCGACGGGTTCGACGATCGACTCCTCACCGAGACGGAGTTCCGGCTCTCCCTCGCGTACGGTCCCGATACTCGCCGCTTCGAGGCCGGCGTCCGCGAGCGCCTCGAGCGCGTCGTCGCGCTCGTCTTCGGGGACGGTCGCGAGCAGGCCACCCGAGCCGAAGATTCGGAGCGGATCGACATCGACCGCCTCACAGAGTCGATCGGTCTCCTCGCGGATCGGAACGGCATCGCGGTCGACCTCGAGTCGAACCGCCGAGGCGCGGGCGAGTTCGAGCAACCCGGCTGCGACGCCGCCCTCCGTCGGATCGTGCATCGCGGTGGCGTACTCTCGGATCGCCCGTGCGTCGGGGACGACGCTGATCTCCTCGAGAAATCCCGTCGCCCGGTCGACGACGTCCGGTGGCACCTCGAGGTCGTCGCCGAAGTCTGCCGCGAGGATCGCCGTCCCCTCGATTCCGGCTGCCTTGGTGAGGAGGACGACGTCGCCGGGTGCAGCGCCGCCGGTCGGCACGAACCGCTCGGTCGCCCCCATCGCGGTCAGCGAGACCAGCGGCCGCTCGAGTTGGTCGACGTACTCCGAGTGGCCGCCGACGACCGACGCGCCGACCTCGCTGGCGGCAGCGTCTACGTCTCGCGTGATCGTCTCGAGGTCGGCCGTCTCGTCGGGAAGGAGGACGACGACCGTGAGCCACCGCGGGTCGGCACCCGACGCGGCGACGTCGTTGCAGGCGACGTGGACGCCGAGGTTGCCCACCTGCGAGGCTGCAAGCGAGATGGGGTCGGAGCTCACGACGAGGTCGCCACCGGGCCAGTCGATGGCAGCGGCGTCTTCGCCGTCCGCAGGCCCCTGCAAGACTGTCTCGTCGATGTCGGCGTCTCCCGTCCGCTCGAAGACGTGTGCGAACAACTCGTCGGGTGGTACCTTCCCGGGCATACGAACTACTGGAACGATGGGCGGTTTGTAGCTGTCGACGTCGGTTCAAAGGCCGAGACGGTCGGCCTCTCGAGAAGATCACGTGGATCGAAAAACTATTTTCAACTGCGGGACACTGGATTACTAACGAATGTCTACTGTCCGTTCTATGGCCTCTCGGTACCTGTCCGAAGACGGCGGCGACTCGCTTCTCGTGGCCGTGATCGTCGGCTGTGCATTGATCCCGGGTGCCGGTATCGTCGGTGCCTACCTGTTTGCCGGCTCCGGACAGGCGGAACTGGCTGCCAGGTTGTCCGTTGCGCTGGTGTTGCCGACGCTGCTTATGGTCGCAGTTCTTTTCGCCGTCGGCGCGTACTCGAGCGCCAGCGGCCGGAACCAGTAACCTGTTTTCTGCTCGGCGGGGTTAGACGTCCGGCGACTCCATGACGTCCGGAACGCCGCTCGCGGTGATCGTCTCGCCGACGATATAGGACGACGCCGGACTGGCGAGGAACTGGGTCAGGTCGGCGATCTCCGCGACGGTTCCCATCCGACGCTCGACCTCGGATCGGTCGACGTCGTCGGCCGAGATCCCCATCTGGGTCTCGACGCCCTCGGTGGCGACGAAGCCGGGTGCGATGCAGTTTACCCGCACGTCGTCGCCGGCCCACTCGTGGGCCAGCGTCGTCGTGAGGTTGACGACCGCCGCCTTGGCCGCGCCGTAGTGGCTCATGTACGGTGCGCCCTGCTGGCCGGCGACGCTCGCGAAGTTGATCACCGTCCCGCCGCCGTCCTTGAGGTACTCTTCGGCGGCCTGGATGCAGTTGTAGGTGCCGTGGAGATTGATGTCGACGATCGTCTTCCAGCCGTTTTCGGAGATGTCCGAGAAGTTCGCCATGAAAGACGCGCCGGCGTTGTTCACCAGCACGTCGAGACCGCCGAACTCTTCGACGGTCGCCTCGATCAGCGCGTCGACGGCTTCGCGGTCGGTGACGTCACACTCGACCGCCAGTGCCTCGCCCGGCCGGTCGCTCTCCGCGATGCCGTCGGCAACCGGCTCGACGTTCTCCTGTTCGCGCGAACAGACCACCACGTCGACGCCGTCGGCTGCGAACGACTCCGCGATCGCCTCCCCGATTCCGCTCGAGGCACCGGTGACGACGGCGACGTCGCCGTCGATGCTGAACTGGGACGTGCTCACGCGTGATCACCTGCTCCGAATGAGTTTGCTACCATCGTTAGATATACAGCCACATACACACACTTCGTTAATAAAAATGCACGTATCGGTCTACGCGTTACGTGAGAGAAGCTGGAAGAGGGGGAGACCAGATGAGTGACGACCGACCGAAATTAGAGGCCGTCTTCTGGGACATCGGCGGCGTGATCCTCGACCTCGAGTCCGTCCAGCGTGCCCACGCGGCGTTCGTCGGCGAGTTGTGTGAGCGATACGACCTCGATTACGACCGCGAGGCGGCCGTCGATCTCTGGCGGACGACTGTCGGGAACCACTTCCGGAAACGCGAGGGGACGACGTTTCGGTCCGCCCGCGAGGGGTACGCGAACGGTGTCGCGGAACTGGTCGGCGAACGCGTCCCCGAGTCGGCGTGGAAACCGACGTTCGACGAGTACGTCGAAGAGGCGATCGAGCCCGTCCCGGGCGCGGTGGAGGCCGTCGAGCGACTCGCCGACTCCGATCACCACGTCGGCGTCGTCAGCGACGTCGACGACCGTGCCGGCAAGCGCATGCTCGAGTCGTTCGGTATCCGCGAGGCGTTCGACTCGATCACCACCTCCGAGGAAGTCGGACGCACCAAACCCGATCCCGAAATCTTCGAGGTCGCACTCGAGAAGGCCGAGGTCGATCCCGGCCGAGCGTTGCTGATCGGCGACCGCTACGACCACGACGTCCGCGGTGCCGACGACGTTGGCATGCACGGCGTCGCGTTCGGAACCGAGGACGGGCCGGCCGTCACCTACCGGATCGAGTCGCCGCTCGAGGTGCTCGAGATCGTCGACGAACAGTGAGTTGGAACATACACTGTAAGGTATAAATCCGTCGTAACTATTTTCGTTAAGGGCAGGGGAACGTATCGTATCGAGTATGCCGGCAGGTAGCCAGACACTCTCGAGTTCGATCGCATCGTTCGCCCGCGTTCGCGGCGAAGCTACCCGGAATCGTCGGGGAGAGTCATGAGCGAGGAGTACTACGAGCGACTCGTCGACGAGGACGCGCTGGGCGACTACCTGCGCGAGCACCTCGGCGACGTCGACGAGTACGCCGTCGAGCGCCACCAGGAAGGCCACTCCAACGAGACGCTGTTCGTCACGTGGGGTGACCGTGAACTCGTCGTTCGCCGACCGCCGCCGGGTGAGACGGCCGAGACCGCCCACGACGTTCTCCGGGAGTACCGGGTGACGGCGGCGCTGACCGAGACGGCGGTGCCCGTTCCCGAACCCATCCTCGCCTGTGACGATCCCGACGTCATCGGCAGCGACTTCTACGTGATGGACCGCCTCGAGGGGACAGTCATGCGCGAGTCCGAATCCGGTGCGTTCGCCGACCTCGAGTCGCGGCGACGGATCGGCGAGGAACTCGTCGACACACTGGCCGCGATCCACGACGTCGACTACGAGGCGGTCGGCCTGGCGGACTTCGGCCATCCGCCCAGCTACACCGAGCGACAGGTCGAACGCTGGGGCCAGCAGCTCATGTGGGCATTCGACGTCACGACCGAGGAACGCGAGGTACCGGACATCTACGATGTCGGCGCGTGGCTCCAGGAGAACGCCCCCGAGGACCACCCGCACACGCTCGTCCACGGGGACTACAAGCTCGACAACGTCATGTACGCGACCGACGACGGAGCGCCCGAACTCGTCGGCGTCTTCGACTGGGAGATGGCGACGCTGGGTGATCCGCGGGCCGACCTCGGCTGGCTGCTCTCGTACTGGCGCGACCCGAAAGACCCCGAGCCCGCGGTTCCCGAACTCACTGCGACGTTCATGGAACGAGAGGGGTACTCGACCCGTCGCGAACTGGTCGACCGCTGGGAGTCACGGACCGACTTTAGCTTCGAACACGACCGGTTCTACCGGGCGCTCGCGGTCTACAAACTCGCTGCGCTCGGCGAGATGTTCTTCCGGCGCTACCTCGAGGGCAACAGCGACGATCCGATGTACCCGCTGATGGAAGACCGCGTGCCGGCGCTGGCCACACGAGCGAAACGGATCGTCGACGGCGACGAGCCGTTGTAGGTCCGGCGCTCCCACCGCCCGCACTCTTAACATTGGTAAGTGCAATCGAGAGGATGAAATAGCTTCCGGGACAGCAGTCGTGTATGGGACAGGGGGCGACGAGGCCGAGGCGCTCTTGCGAGAACTGTCGGCGCTCGTGCGGTGGCCGGATAAACGGCCGCGCTCGCGGTCGCTTTGCTCAGCACAATCCTTTTGCCCGGTCCGGGCACACGCTCTCGCATGCGCGTCACCTTTCTCGGTACCGGCACTGCGATGCCGACCGGCGAGCGGTTCCAGACCGGCATCCTCGTCCAGGAAGCGGGCCGGAACCTGCTGATCGACTGTGGATCGGGCGTCCTGCATCGCCTCCAGCAGTCCGGTATCGGCTACGAGAACGTCTCGACGGTCCTGTTGACCCACCACCATCTCGACCACGTCGCGGACCTGCTGCCGTTGATGAAGGCCCGCTGGCTCGCCGGCGAGGAACACTTGGAAGTCGTCGGCCCACAGGGAACCAAGAGACTGGTCGACGACCTGCTGTCGGTCCACGACTACATGGACGGTCGGCTCGACCTGCAGATCCGGGAAGTCGTCGCCGGCGAGTTCTCCGTCGCCGGGTTCGACGTCTCGGCCTACGAGACGCGTCACTCGCTGCCGTGTCTGGCCTACCGGTTCGACGACCGCTTTACGTTCAGCGGCGACAGCGAGGCCTTCGACGGCCTGGCGAACTTCGCCGACGAGTCGGCCATCCTCGCTCACGACTGCTCGTTCCCCGACGACGTCGACGTCTCGAACCATCCGACGCCCGAGACGCTCGGCAAGGCCCTCGCTGGCAGGGACGTTGGCCGGGTTTACCTCACTCACCTGTATCCACACACGGACGATCGCCACGAGGAGATGCTCGAGTCGATCGGGGCTCACTACGAGGGTGACGTCCGATTCGCAAACGACCTCAAGACGATCAGCATCGAGTGACGTCGACATCCCCCCGCGTCTGAAGGCGCGAGTATTCTCCTTGCCATTTCTTACTCTCTTCTAACACTCTCCTGAAACGATCAGGACTCGAGCGTTTAATGCCTTCCACGCTCACTCGTTGCTTTCCAGACCGGTTTGGATCGGTGACGGTCACATAAGTATAAGTATCCTAACACGTATAGGCGCACGGATTTTGTAGGATCACAACAACAGCATGGCCCCCACGACAGCAGCCGAAGGTGACGAGTAGATGAGCGCTCCCGAACGGATCGCCGACGCCGTCACCAATCGTTCACGGATCGTCCTCGTCGTCCTCTTGCTTGCGACCGCGCTGGCCGGCGCTGGCGCACCGATGGTCGACGACGACTCCTCGCTCGAGCAGTTCGAGACCGATTCGCCCGAAGCCGAGGCGCTCGCGGAGATGGACGACCGATTCGGCGTCGACGACGAGGAGAACACGACGAGCGTCCAGTTGATAACCAGAGGCGAGAACGTTCTCTCCCAGGAGTCGCTGATCGAGTCCCTGGAGTTCCAACAGGAGATTCGGAACACCGAGTCGATAAACGAATCGCTCGACGACGGAGAGGAGCCGATCACCGGCGTCGAGAACATCGTCGCGATGACGGCGGAGACGAACGAGGAGGTCGAGACACTCGAAGACCGCGGTGACGACATCGAGGAGCGCGCCGAGGAGCTAGAAGAACGCGGCGACGACCTCGAGGAGCGTGGCGAGGAACTCGAAGAGCGCGCGGGTGCTCTCGAGGAACGTGGCGAAGAACTCGGCGAACGACAGGCCGAACTGGAAGCGACCAGCGAGCAACTCGAAAGCGGCATCGACGAGGCGCGCGAACTCCAGCGCGAGTACGAGGAGTTGAGCGCGGCCACCGACGAGACTGGCCCCGCGTATCAGGACGGTGTTGCGGAGATCGAAGGTGAGTACGCGGCACTCGTCGCGGAAGTCACTGCCCCCCTCGACGACGAGCAGGCTGTCGAGTACGAAGAACTCGCCGACGAGGCACGGGAGATCGAATCCGGGCGCTTCGCGATCGAGAACACGCTCGAGGAGCCCGAGACGGCACTCCAGTACCAGGAGCTAAACGAGCAACTCGAGGGAGTCTACACCGCCGCCACGATGGGCGTCCTCGAGGACGACTTCGACGAACTCGAGACAGACTCCGAGGAACTCGAGACAGCCCAGGAGAGACTCGAGGACGACTTCGACGAGCTCGAAGCGGAACAGGAACGACTCGAGGACGACTTCGACGAACTCGAAGCGGAACAGGAACGACTCGAGGACGACTTCGACGAACTCGAGGAAGACGACGATCGGCCGCCACTTGACGAACAGATCGAGACGCTCGAAGGGATAGGCGACGACGAGTTCGAAACGGCCCTCGAGGACACGCTGTCGGACGACGACGACGGCGGCGCGGGGCTTGCGTTCGTGCCGTCGGAGTACGACCCCGGCTCGACCGAGGCCGACGCCCGGATGACCGCGATCGCACAGGAGACCGGAGAAGACGGTCTCGAGATGGGGGCTGGCGACGACGCGGTGATCGATGCACAACTTGACCTCCGAGAACTCGCGAGTACTCACGACCACGACCAGATCGTCTTCGGCGTCGGCGTCGTCACCGACGAAATCGACCGGTCGATGGGCGATAGCCTGACGATCGTCGGACCGCTGGCGCTTGCGTTCGTCGTCGCAGCGTTGCTGATCGCCTACCGCGATCCGCTGGACATCGTTCTCGGCGTCGCGGGCATCGTCGCAGTGTTGATCTGGACGTTCGGTTTCATGGGGTGGACGGGGATCGCGTTCAACCAGATGTTCGTCGCAGTTCCCGTCCTGTTGATCGGACTCTCTATCGACTACGCGATTCACGTGTTCATGCGCTACCGGGAACAGAGACAAGGGCGATCCGACGTGGACGCAGGTTCGGCGGAGTCCGGCCAGAGAAACGGCGTCAGGGGTTCGATGACGGTCGCACTCGCCGGTGTCGGCGTCGCTCTGGTCTGGGTTACCGCGACGACCGCGATCGGCTTCCTGGGGAACCTCGTCAGTCCGATCGGGCCGATCCGAGAGTTCGGCGTCGTCAGCGCCGTCGGCATCCTCGCTGCGCTGGTCGTCTTCGGCGGACTGGTTCCCGCAGCCAAAGTCGAAATCGACTCCGTCCTCGAGTCACACGGCTTCGACCGACACAGGCGTGCGTTCGGCACCGGCAGTGGTCGTCTGGCCACCGTTCTCACGATCGGTTCCGTGGCCGCGCGGCGACTCCCGCTCGTCCTCCTCGTCGCCGTCCTGTTGCTGACCGCTGGCGGCGTCTACGGCGCGAGCCAGGTCGACACCAGCTTCGAAGAGGAGGACTTCCTCGCGGAGAGCCCGCCGGAGTGGACGAACTCGCTGCCCGGACCGATGGCACCCGGCGAGTACCAGGCCGCCGACGACCTCGACTACGTCAACGAGAACTTCCAGCGCGACGACCTCCAGGTGCAGCTACTCGTCGAAGGGCCGGTCGCCGACGACGGGACGCTAGAGCGCTTCGAGACCGCACGGGACGATGCCGCGGAGAGCGACGTGGTCTACACGCTCCCGGGCGGAGAGGCAGACATCGAGGGACCACTGTCGGTGATGGAAGAGACAGCCGCGAGCAACGAGTCGTTCAACGAGTCGTTCACCGACGCAGATACGACGGGCAACGACGTCCCCGACCGGAACGTCGAGGAACTGTACGACGAACTGTTCGAGGTCGACGAAGACGCCGCTCGCGACGTCGTCTACCGCACCGACGACGGCGAGTACGAGTCGGTACGGCTGCTCGTGGCCGTCGACGGAGACGCGGCGTTCGACGAGACGACCGACGAGATGCGAGAGCTCGCAGCGTCGATCGACGCGGACGGCGTCGGTGACGACCGCGGCCACGAGGACGACGAACTCGGCGCGATCGCAACCGGTGACCCCATCGTCAACTACATCGTCGAACAGGACCTGTTCGTCACCGTCCTCCAGAGTCTCGTGGTGACGCTCGTGGCCGTCTTCACCTTCCTGACGGTCGCCTACCGGCTGGCCGGCAACAGCGCCACACTCGGGGCCGTGACCCTGTTACCCGTCGCCTTCGCCACCAGCTGGATCCTCGGCACGATGTCTCTCGTCGGAATGCCGTTCAACGTCTTGACGGGAATGATCACCAGCCTCACGATCGGGCTCGGCGTCGCCTACAGCATCCACGTCAGTGCCCGCTATACGCTCGAACTCGAGCGGCAGGGCAACGTCTGGGCGGCACTGCACACGACTGTCACCGGTACCGGTGGTGCGTTGCTCGGTAGTGCCGCGACGACGATCGGTGGATTCGGCACCCTCGCGTTCGCGATCCTGCCCGTCCTCCGGCAGTTCGGGATCATCACCGCACTGACGATCACGTACGCCTTCCTGGCCAGCGTCGTCGTGCTTCCGACACTGCTGGTGCTGTGGACGCGATACTTCGGGCCCGACGCCTCCTTCGATCCACAGCGTACGAGACGCCCAGCACCGACCGCAAGCGACGGCGGCACGGCTGCGCTCGACGACGCTGAAAACGACGGGAAAGGTGACGATCCATGACCGTCGGCGAGAACGAGGCAGTCGAGGCCTTCGAACGCCTCGGACTGACGAGCTACGAGGCCAAGGTGTTTATCGCACTCCACCGTCTGGAAGCAGGGACCGCACGTGACGTCGCTCGCATCACCGACGTCCCACGGTCACAGGTCTACACCGTCGCCGAGAGCTTAGAAGAGCGCGGTCTACTCGAGATCCAGCAGTCGAGCCCCATCCGGTATCGGCCTGTCAGTCTCGAAGAGGCCCAAGAGACCTTACAAGAGCGATTCGAACGTGAGCGCGATCGCGCCTTCGAGTACGTCGACGATGTCAAACACGAGTCGGCCGGCGAGGAAACCCAGGAAGACATCTGGACGGTTCGAGGCAGGGACCGCGTCGACGACCGGGTAGTCGACTTGCTCTCGAGTGGCGAGGAACGGATCGTCTTCGGAACGCGGCTCCCGGAACTCGTCACGGAGCGAATCGAACGAACGCTCGAGGAACGGGCAGCGTCCGGGGCGACTGTACTCGCGGTCAGTCGCGCCGACCGAGTTCGGGACCGACTCGACTCGCTCGAAGGGGTCGTGATCGATTTACCACCTCCCTCCCGGGAGAGCGACCAGCGCTCGGGCCGGATCGTCATCGCAGACGATGACGCGATCCTGTTGAGCGTGGTCGACGACGACGGCGGTGAGACGGCGATCTGGAGTTCGGGGTCGCTGTTCGCGTCGGTGCTGGTACAGTTGATCGAGGCTGGTGAAGAGGTGGCTGCGAGCAGTGAGACGGAGTGAGAGAACGGTGTCGGACGTCGTCGCCGGTCAGCAGAACCTGTCGTCTGCTCGTTTCGATCGGACGGTCGACGTCGAGGCGTCCATCCACCCTGTGTCGGCGTCGTCCGGCACGTCGAAATCGGGCACGAACGGCTTGAGGTCGACCAACGGCGTCCCATCGACGACGTCGATACCGCGCACGTTCACTTCCCGACCGTCGACGCTGTCGATCTGGACGACCGAGAGCCCGATCCGGTTCGGGCGTTGCGGTGCCCGCGTCGAGAAGAGTCCACGATCCGTCTCGTCGAGAAACGGTTCGACCTGCATGGAGACGTCGTCACCGGCTCTGTGGAAGTGATAGAGCAGAATACAGTGGGAAAACCCCTCGAGATCCATCAGCCCGTCTGCGTATGCGTCGTCGACTTCGACGGTCCCGACCGCGTCACTGGCTCCGATTGGCTGAACTGGCATCCCCTCGGGTGAATCGAAAGGCGACTGGATGACACCGATCGGTTCGTACGCGACTATCTCCTCGGTCATGTATCAGAGTCGCGTCTCTCGTACCAAAGTCATATCGGCTCTGGCCGAGTCGCTCGTCGCTCTTTCGATCGAAGCGAGCCTCATCGCGTCTCCATCGTCGACAGTACACGCAGGTTGCTGTAGACGGCGTAGCCACCGATCGCGGCGATCCCTGCCGGAACGGCGATTCGAAACCACACTCCCTCGAGCGCGAGCGAGCCGAGATAGAAGCCCCCTAGCAGACCGGTCTTGAACAGCCCGAAAAGAGCGAACCGCCACACCGTCGGCGAGTCGCCGAGGAGCCACCGGACGAACGGCTGTCCCTCCTCGAGACCGTTCCGTATGCCGACGGCCGTCGTGACGAGGTCACCGACGCCGTAGAGGCCGATCGCGAGCATCCACAAGAACGACGAAACCGCGATCACAGTCGGTCACTCGAGTCGGTACCGCAACAGCGCCGCGATGCCGCCGAGATTCGCGAGTTGCTGTCCGGGCGGAAACTCGCTCGAGAAGACAGTCACCTCGCCGCCTTTCTGTTCGGTCGTGCGGACGATCCCGTCGACATCGATGTCCCACTCGCCGTCGGGGCCGCGTTCCTTGCGGAGGCGATCGTCGAGGATCAACAGTTCGTCGATCGCACCGAACTCCGCGGCCTGCTGGACCTCGTCGGGACCGTAGGCCGCCTTCGCGCCCTGGGCGATGCGTTCGGTGAGTTCGTCGATGTACTCGGCTTCGCTCTCGATGCGTGTCTCCTGCTGGACGTCCGCGACGGCACCGCGTTTGAGTACCTCGTGGACGCCGCGGTCGCCGACGCTCGCCGTATCGACCATCGTGATCTGCTCGGCGATCTCGGGGTACTCGTCCTCGACGTAGTCGTAAGCGTCCTGTTTCGTGAACCCGGGACCGGCGAGGATGATCGCGTCCGCGTCCTGGCGCTTCAAGATGTCGGCAACCTCCGCGAACAGTTCCGAGCGCTCGCGGGCGTACTCGCCTTTGCCCGTCGGACCGGTGATCGATGCTCGCTCTTCGGCTCCGTACTGGGCAACCGTGTGGACGTGAGCTTTCCCCTCCTCGACGGTTGCGATGACGACGTCGGGGTTCTCGGTCGCTTCCTCGGCTTCCTCGAGACGAGCCTCCTGGTCGGGCTTGAGCCGCTTCTCGATAGAGATCTCGTCGCGCCCCTCGACGTTCAGGGTGTGGTGAAAGCCAAGCTGGTCCTCACGAGAACAGGCGACGATCTCGCCACCGACCCGCAGCCGGTTGGCAAACCGATGAAACTCGACGTCATCGGCAGCGATGGCGACCCACATGTGTTCGCGCTCGCCACCCGTATCGCGCATCTGGTCGTCGTTTCGCTGAATCCGCCGGGTCGTATCGCCCGCGACGCGGTCACCGGGCTCGAGAACGTACTGCAGGTGCCAGAGGTCGTCGACGCTCTCGGGGACGACCGTGATCCGTTCGCGCCCGCCCTCGAGTTGCTCCCGGTCTTTGATCTGCATAATCGACTGTTCTCGAAGAGCCGGTAAGTGCGTGTCGTCTCTCGTTCGTGGCCAGACCGACAGTTCTTGCGACGACAAGAGACACTCTTTGGCACCCACGAATCCGACCGAAAGCGGAACGTCTACGACGCTCCGAAGCGATCTATGCGTTCGTTGGTCCTGGAAAGACGGCCGTCGAACGTCCGCCATCACGGCGTCGATAGACGAGGGCATCCAGCCGTCACCGACGGAACGATTGGTGCGTTCGTTTCGCCGATTTCGAGGGGCTACTCTACAGCTGGAGTCAGCCGAGTACCTCGGGCCCGTTCGGAAGAGCCTCGCTTTTCCGTGATGACGAAAGGTCGGCGGCTTTCCAAACTACTCGACTTCGAAGCGGTACATAACGCATCCAGAGAAACTGGTCAACCGCTCGAGTGAGTGTCCGCCGGCAGACGACGGATTGGTGAATGCGTCGCCGAGTTTCGAGACGGCTTCGTGCCGTGCAAGGTCGCACCGGTACATCGGGACAGCAGTCCGTATGAGAGCGGACCCGCCGCTGGCGGGATCGAAAACGGTCGAACAGTTGTGCGACGGAGAACCGCGGGTTCGGAAGTCGACGTCTTCCGCCGACCGGACACAGCCGACAGGGTCGAACCCGTCGGGCAGAACGCTCGACGGTGTCAGATCATCGCGGGCTCATGCGACGTTGAAGCCGCGGTCCCGAAGGAACTCTTCGATGCGGCCGGTGTGGTTACCCTGTAGTTCGATCTGACCGTCTTCGACGGTGCCACCGCAGGCGAACTTTGACTTGAGATCCGACGATAAACTGTCCAGATCGACATCCTTCGGATCGAATCCTTCGACGATCGTTACCTCTTTACCGTATCTGCGCTCGTCAATGCGGATGTTGAGTTGCTGTTGGCCCTTGGCCACGTCCTCGCAGACGCAGAGTTCCTCGGGCAGCCCGCACGTCGAGCAGACTTCCGACATTACGTTCCTCCGTACGAAATGGCCATATTAAACACTATCGGGACCCGCATGCCCTCGTGTGGTTCTTTTTGAAAGAACGCGTCGTCAGTTTCGACTCCGGCCCGCCAGCGGCAGGCGATTTCGCGCGAGTTCGTCGACGAGCTCGATCGCCCGATCGGCCTCCTCGCGGCCGACGCCACCACCGTAGACGGCCTGTTCGTACCGATCTACGACACGTTCGGTTCGAGGATCGAGCTCGTGTTCGTCCGCAAGTGCCCTCACGTAGCCGCGTGCAGACTCCCCTGGTCTCCGCGGCCGGTACGTCGCTCCCAGTAGCGACTCGAGTCGACGGAACGCACGTTCGGCGTCCCGGTCGGGGTCGTCGGTTCGACGCTGCCAGTAGCGACCGAGCAGGCGGCGGGCACGGACCGTCGCGTCGACCCGATGGACGGCTGCGATCGCTCCAACCAGGAACACGGACGCGACCACGAGCAGTTCGCGTGTGAGCGGAACGGGTGGTGTTACCTCGTCTCGTTGTGTGACCGTCTCGTTCGGTTCGCCGAGATCAGGCGGCGTCGCGTCGACAGACTGGGGATCGGCCTCGTCAGGGGTCCCGTCCGTCTCGTTCGATGTGGAGTCGGACGGTTCGAGCTCGTCGCCGTCGCTGTCGCTTTCGTTACTCCCGTCGTCACCGGGACCGCTGTCGTCTTCGGCACCACCGTCGTTCTCGACGTCTGCCGGGTCCAGCTCCGCGTCTCCCTGTCGAGCGTCGGCGAGCCGCTCGGTGTGTTCTTCTTCACGAGGCTGCGGTGGCGTCGGCTCGAACGTGACCCAGCCCTGATCGGGGAAGTAGACTTCGACCCAGGCGTGTGCGTCCGTTCCGCGGACGATAAACTCGTTGCCATCTTGTTCACCGGACGTGTATCCAGTGACGTACCTGGCCGGAACGCCCTCGGTCCGGAGCATCTGAGCCATCGTCGTCGCGAAGTAGACACAGTACCCCTCGTCCATCTCGAACAGGAACGCCTCCGCGACATCACCCGCTGGGCGTTCGACCTCGAGCGAGTACGCCTTCGACGACCGGAGATAGGTCTCGATGGCGTTTGCTGTCTCGTACGGTGTCTCCGCGCCGTCGGTCACCGATTCGGTCCGCTCTTCGAACTCCTCGGAGAGCGTTTCGGGTGTCTGGAGGTAGTGGTCCTCGATCTCGTCGGGGTACTCGGTTCCTGCAGTCTGCAGTTCCGCCGGGCTCGGGTCGACGACCGCGCTCTCGACGGTGTACGCGTCGCCCTCGATCAGCGTCGTCGCCGGCTGAATATGGCCGTGCGAGGAAACCTCGGTATAGTCGGTAACGTCTCCATCGACGTAAACGGGTTCGGCGGCCGCAGGCAGTACCCCGAGGTCCGTCTCGATCGTGACAGTCTGGCGCATCCGATCGGTAGTGCCAGACGGCTCCGCGAGTACACCCTGCTCGAGCGCGTACGACTGTCCCGTCCGGACCCACTCGTCGCCAGTGTAGCGGTCGTAGACGCCAGTACGCCAGTACGACGGATGGGTGGATTCGACGGTGAACCGAACCTCCGGCGAGAGATCCACTTGCCCGGCAATCCCCGAACGCTCGGACGCCGAATCCATCGCTCCCTCGAGCGTGCCGTCGCCGCCGGCCCCAGTCGTCACGCCACCGGTGCTGGCCCCGCCGGGAACGAACGTGACCGACAGCGAGAGCGCGACGATGACCGCGAACAAGACGGCCAGCAGGTCCGCCTGTGTAACCGAGCCGCCACGACGCTCGAAGTCGCCGAAAGCGACCGCTCCGAGGGCCGCGAGGATACCGACGAGGGTGGCGGCCGTCCCTGCATCGCCCGTCAGGACGAGAAAGAGCAGGGCGAACCCTCCGGGGAGGACGCTCAACCCGTAACGGCCGCGGAGCGCGAGATACCACGAGAGAAAAACCGGACCGGGCACGAACCCGAGCGTCCAGATGCCTGCCTCCACCATCCGCAGCAACTCGAGGCCGGTCAGAAGAGTGACGACGTCGACGGCGAGCATCTCGATCGCGTCGCTGGCCGTGAACAGGATCTCGATTCCGACGTCGGTACGCTCGAGGTAGTAGCCGAAGCCGAGGCCGGCCGCCACGACCGCAAGCAGCGTCGCCGTTCGCGGTCTGATCGCGCGTGCGAGGATCGTCGCCGCCAGCAACATCCCCCCAACGAGCGCGAGCAGCGTCTGGGTCCCGCCGACGACCCGGGTTACGTCCTGCAGGACACTCACGTACGAGGCCGTCAGGACCAGCACGCAACCGAGCGCGAGGAGTCGAAATGCACCGGGCCCAATCGGTTCGTCGGTCTCGAGAGCGATGGATCGGGCACCGTCTGCCGTCGTTCGGGACGCATCGGGGCTCACAGAACCGCCTCCGTGTTGTCGTCGGCGTTTGACCGGCCCCGTCTCGGATCGAACGTCCGTTCGTACCTATCGCCGACGAGTCGTTCGAACGGCAGTTCCCAGTCGCCGCTGGCGACTCGCGTCCCTCGCTCGTCGGCTGTGACGAGAACGTCCGCCTCGTCGCGGTCCCCGTCCGAAATCGAACCCGACTCGAGGACCGCAATCGTCCGCAACAGGTTCCGATGATGGGCTCGTCCGGCCTCCGGCTGGAGGGAGTCGGCGTCGGTCCGGAGTCCGACCTGTAGCCCCGACTCGAGGAAGAAGGTGGCGAGGCTGGCGACTGCCGTCGCGAGGTCGTCTTCGTAGCCGGGTGAACACTCCGCGGCGACGACGACGGTCTCGTGGCCCGCATCGGTTGCGTACTCGGCGACGAACAGTTCCCCGTCTGGTCGCTTGGCCGCGGACTTCCAGTGTACGTCCCGCAGCGAGTCCCCCCGACGGTACTCCCGGAGACGATCGAACTCGGCACGGTCGTGATCAAGGTCGACACCAGTGCCGTGACCGCCGGTCGACTCGACGAGAGACTGGAGGTGGCTGTCGCCGCTGCCACGCAGGTCTCTCGGACGCGGGTAGACGTGAATGGGCGTCGTCTCCTCGTACGCGAACCGACGCTCGAGGAGGCCGAACGCGTCTCTGACGGCGACCGACACCGGACCGACATCGTGAGCGCCTCGCTCCTCGAGTCGCAACTCGTATGTGATCGCGTTCGTTCCCGCCTCGAGAGTCGTGCTCGTGGCCAGGCCGTCGTCGACCGCGTCCGTAACCGACAGGCCGTCGCCGACCGCATCGCGGACCGTCGCCGAGGTCGAACGGTCGGATTCGACATCGACCGTCACGGTCCGTCGGTCACCGATCGGTCCGTCGGTGACCGGCCGACGCCTCACTGTCGGCCGGTCGGATCGGATCACCATGACCGCACCGGCGACGAGAACGACGACGAGAGGTGTGACGACTGCGTTCAGCGCTCGAGGCCCGTACTGCCAGCTCATCGCGACCGAGAACCCGACGACAGCGAGGGCCGTCCACCCTCTGAGTGTCAGTCTCATGGTCCATCGACGGGGACGCACTCGAGCGCGTCGGCGACGAGTTCGTCGCCGTCCTTCGAGCCGTGATCGCCAGTCTCGATACGGTGGCTCAGTACTGCCAGGGCCTCGTCTTGCAGGTCGTCGGGGACGACGTACTCACGTCCGTCGACGACGGCACGGGCCTGAGCTGCCCGTAGCAGCGAAATCGTCGCGCGTGGACTGGCACCGATCCGGGCGTGCTCCCGGGTGTAGCCGACCAGCCGGGTCGCGTACTCCCGGACGGGCTCTTCGACGCGGACGTTTGCGACTGTTTCTCGTGCGCGGACGACCGTCTCGCGGTCGGTTACCGACTCGAGGGACTCGATCGGGTGATCGCCGACCGTCCGGCCGAGCAGTTCGGTCTCTTGCTCGGGTTCGGGGTAGCCGAGACGGAGTTTCTTCATGAAGCGGTCCCGTTCGGCAAACGGGAGGTCGTAGGTTCGGTCGGGGTCGACCGCGTTCTGGGTTGCGATCACGGTAAACGGCGTCGGCAGCGTCCGGGTTGTGCCATCGACCGTGACCTGTGTCTCTTCCATCGCTTCCAGCAGCGCCGACTGGGTTTTCGGCGGCGCGCGGTTGATCTCGTCGCCGAGTACGATGTTACCGAAGACGGGGCCGGGCTGGAACTCGAACTCGCGGTTCTTCTGGTTGAAGACGTTGACGCCTGTGACATCGGAAGGGAGGAGGTCGGGCGTAAATTGGATTCGGCTGAACTTGCAGTCGACCGAGGTCGCGATTGCGCGAGCGAGCATCGTTTTGCCGACGCCGGGAACGTCGTCTAACAGGACGTGTCCTCGGCCGAGCAACGCGACGACGACGTGTTCGATCGCGTCGTCGTGGCCGACGATCACGCGGGAGACGTTCTCGGCGACATCGGTACACAGCGTGGTGACGGCCGAGACGGGAAGTGGCTCCGGCGTCAACTGCGAATCGGAGCCGGCAGAGCTGGCAACGCCGTCGGGAACTGGCTCGGACGTGTCGGTCATGGCTCGAGTCGACACCCTCCATCTGCACTGCGATGTGGGCCGAAGACGCCACTGGTGGGGCGGGGGCTGTGAACGAGGGAGAGAACGTGCTGGCGGCGGCTCATGACGTTATCACTTCTCGGATGCTGCGGAATATATGCTTTGTGTCGAATCAACTACCATTCCGAGCCGATCGAGGCGCGCGCAACGACACCAAGCGAGTTACGGCGACAACCGCGCGCGCCCGGCAGTGGGCCGAAAGTGGCGGCCTGGAGTACGAGACGGGGCCACTATCGCAGGATAGCAGTTGTTGGCCCCTAGTGGCGGGCCAAGCCTGAACTGATGGGTCGAATCTGGCGGTGTCGCTCGATTCGACCCGTCAGTCGACGGTTGGGACGGTACTAGTACTCCGCCAAGCGTCGGCTGCTGAGTGAACCCAGACGACCGCATTCGGTTTCACTCATCTGTTCAGGCTTGCCAAAGCACTAGAATGGATCTCGAGACGGTCATCGATGTCGACCTGAATCCGTCGGTCACGAACTCGAGTCGAGGCTGTAACGCAGCGACTAGCGTTTCAGTTCGCTGGCGATCGCCTTGATGTCGGCTTCGGTTTCGATCTCGTCCAGCAGTTCCTCGCGTTCACGGACATCTTCGGCGTTGGCACCGTAGGCACGGACGTACTCGGCGCGGCTGTGTTCGGAGAACGCGTGGCGAATCGCGAGATAGCCGTCCGGAACGATCGCTCCACAGACCTTACACTCTCGCCGTTCGTGCTCGGTCGACTGGTGGAGGACGGCCGACTCCGCGTCGGCGAACACTTCGTTGCAGCCTTCGATTCCGCATTCCCAGGCCATTTAGCGGCAATCGATCGTCCGCCCTAATGGTCTTTTCGTCGCAACCGTCTGCGATACAATCGAGTTCGTCTCGAGAACGGGTGTCGAGACCGCGAGACCAGAATGTATAACTCATCTGTCCGGTAACGACAGTCCGTGAGCGAACGCGACGGAACGGCGGGACACGTCGACTGCCACGTGAAGGTCCTCGACGACGGCGTCGTCGAGCGAGCGACGCGTGCCGGTCTCGACGTGATCGTCTACGCACCACACTTCACCCGCCTTCCCGAGATCAGAGAGCGGGCGGAGACGTACTCGAGCGAGGACCTGCTCGTCGTTCCCGGCAGAGAGGTGTTTACCGGCTCCTGGCACGACCGCAAACACGTCCTCGCGCTTGGCCTCGAGGAGCCGGTGCCCGATTTCATCCCGCTCGAGGCGGCGATGGCCGAGTTCGAACGCCAGGACGCGACCGTCCTCGCTCCCCACCCGGAGTTCACGACGGTCGGTCTCGAAGAGAGCGACGTCGAGCGGTACGGCGACCTAATCGACGCCATCGAAGTCTTCAACCCGAAACACCTCCCGCCG
Source organism: Natronobacterium gregoryi SP2 (assembly GCF_000230715.2). Classification (GTDB taxonomy): domain Archaea; phylum Halobacteriota; class Halobacteria; order Halobacteriales; family Natrialbaceae; genus Natronobacterium; species Natronobacterium gregoryi. The sequence goes on along the minus strand of NC_019792.1, from coordinate 2,002,574 downwards.
CACAATCGCCGCGCACGCGACATCGCGGAGCGGGCGGAGCTGCCACCGTTTACCTCGTCGTACGCACATCTTCCGCGAACCGTCGGCGTGTCACACACGGCCTTCGACACCGCAATCGAGACGGAAACCGACCTGCTGTCGGCACTCGAGGACGACATCGGCCGCCGAGTCGTCTACGAGAACGGAGTCGGACGATGGACGACGACCGCGACCGAACTCGCCCACCTCGTCTACGAGAACACCTGGAAGAAAGCCGATCGCCTCTTCCTCTCGGGCATCGAGCCGACCCATCCACGCCACATCGCCTACGACGGCCGATTCGAAGACGACGCCGTCTACTGACGTCGCTCGAGACGACTGGAGACAGTGTCGTCTCGTTCTACTCGCGTTCGTTCTCGTTGCCAGCGACGATCCTCGAGAGCGTCCGCTCGACCCGCTCCCAGTGACTCCCGCGCCAGAAGTACTGGTCACACGAGCGACAGCGGCGAACGCCACTCACACCCGTATCAGGGACATACTCGGGCGTCTCGGCCGACCGGTCGACGGCCTCGAGCGGGCCGTTACACCGGCCGCAAAACCGCGGCTCGTCGGCGGGCTCGAGTGGGACGCCCGCCGCGGCGAGCTCGGATAACTGGTCGTCCACGTCGCGGGACTCGAGCAGGATCGACCCCGGCTTCTCGGTCGCCCGGTTCGCGAGCGCGACGTCACGCGTCACGAGCGTTCGCTCGTTCGTTCGAGCAGTCTCGAGAATCGCGTCGTCGGCCTCGAGGTCGCGGTCGCCAGCGTAGACGGTGTCGTGGTTGCACATCCGCAGGGAGGAGACGATCCCGCCACACATGACGTCGAGGAGGAGTCGCATCAGTGGAGGAACGTCCGCAACTCCTCGAGTTCCCAGGTGTTGATCACGTCCGCGGGTTCGGCCCACCCGCGGCGAGCGGTGTGGACGCCCCAGCGCATAAACTCGAGGGTCGTCGTCCGATGGGCGTCGGTGTTGACCGCGATCGGCGCACCCTCTTCGATGGCGGCCTGGACGGCACTGCCCCACAGGTCGAGTCGGCGGGGGTTGCTGTTGACCTCGAGAGCAGTACCGTGTTCGGCTGCGGCTCGGCCGAGTTCGGCGGCGTCGAACGCGAGGCCGGAGCGTTCGTTGAGCAGTCGGCCGCTGGGGTGGCCGAGCACGTCGACCGCCGGGTTCTCGATCGCCCTGACGAGTCGGTCAGTGGCCGTCTCGGCGTCCTGGTCGAGGCCGCTGTGGGGCGAGGCGACGACGACGTCGAGCGCCTCGATCACGTCTTCGGAGAGACCGATATCGCCGCTGGCGTCGACGTTCGCCTCGATCCCCGTGAAGACCTCGATCTCGGTGTCGGCGTCGACCTCGCGGACGACGTCGACCTGCGCTAAGATCTCCTCGTTCGAGAGCCCCATCCCGCCGACGACGCCGGGGCCTTCGGCGTGGTCCGCAACCGCGAAGTAGTCGTAGCCACGTTCCGCTGCGGCCGCGACCATCTCCGCGACGGTGTCGTTTCCGTCGGACCACTCGGTGTGGGTGTGGAGGTCGCCCCGGACATCGTCCCGAGCCAGCAGGTCCGGCAACTCGCCGTTCTCCGCGGCCGGTATCTCGCCGCGATCCTCCCGGAGTTCCGGCGGCATCCAGGAGAGGCCGAGCGCCTCGTACATCCCCGCCTCGGTGTCGCCGGCGACGCGATCGCCGACGCGTTGCCCGTCCTCGGCGTCCTCGAGGTCGCTGACGTCGAAGGCACCGTACTCGTTCAGTTTCATCCCCTGATCGATCGCGTAGTTGCGAAGCCGGACGTTGTGGTCTTTGCTCCCCGTGAAATACTGCAAGGCGGAGCCGAACTCCTCGGGTGCGACGACCCGGAGGTCCACCCGGATCTCGCCGATGCGGACGCTGGCTTTCGCCGGACCCGACTCGATCTCGCTGCCGACGGAGCCCCAGTCGACGAACGCCTCGACCACGGCCTCCGGCGCGTCGGTCGCCGCGAGCACGTCCACGTCGCCGATCGTCTCGCGCCAGCGCCGGATCGAACCAGCGACCTCGCAGCGCTCGACCGTCTCGAGGTCCTCGAGGTAGGCGAGCACGTCGTCCGCGAGCGGCCGCCCCTCGCCCAGGAGGTGGCGCTGGCCGACCTCGCGAGCGAACTCGAGGTTGTCCCGAATGTTTTGCTCGGTCTTGGGGCCAAAGCCTTTGACCGCCTGGATCTCGCCGGCCTCGGCGGCCGCCTCTAAGTCGTCCAAGGTCTCGATCCCGAGTTCCCGGTAGAGTTTCCCGGCCGTCTTCGGGCCGACGCCCTCGATCCGCGTGATGTCCGCGATGTCGATCGGCAACGCCGCACGCAGTTCCTCGAGTTCCTCGATCGCGCCGGTCTCGACGTACTCGACGATCTTCGAAGCGATGGCGTCACCGACGCCCTCGATCCCCTCGATCGCCTCGCGGTCGTCGGCAGCGACGTAGTCCGCGATCGGCGTCGGATGCGACCGAACGTTCTCGGCTGCACGGCGGTACGCACGGGGCTTGTACTCGACATCGTCGGCCTCGAGTAGGTCGGCGAACTCCTCGAACCGGCCGGCGATTTCGGCGTTCGTCGCCATCAGCGACCCCTCCGTGGGCTCTGGTCGTCCTCGCGCCCGAGGGCTTTCTTCAGGAACGACAGCCAGCGTTTGCGATCGGCGGCCTGCTTCGCCTGTTGTTCGCGTTCGAGGTCGGTCGACCCGAGACTCTCTAAAGCGTTCAGCGCACGATCGATCCCGATGATACTCCTGGCGAGCTCCTCCCCCCTCTCACGGGGGATGTCGCCTTCCTCGATCCGCTCTATGCGCTCGAGGCGTTCGCGACGCAGGTTCTTCTTGGCCTGCTCGACGCGGTCGCGTTCCCCGGGTGGGACCGTCTCCCGGCGCTTGATCTCGAAGACGAACGTCTGGAGGTCGATCTTCTCCCCCTGGACGTCGATCGTCTCCGGGATGTCCACGCCGACGGTCGCACTCTCGCGCTCGACGCGCTCGAGCAGTTGCTTGCGCTCGTACTCTTGCACGTCCGAACGTGGGTTCCGGGGAGCCAAAAGTGTACAGTACGCGGCGAGTCGTCGTTCCGGCGACCGCCGGCCCGCGATCCGAAAGAGAGGACTTTTTACACCTCGCTGACAAATCGGACGCGATGAGCGATCCCGAGAAAGACGAACGCAGGGACGAAGCCAGCGGGGCGGGACACGCGGGACCGAGTCCGACTCGCTGGTTCGACGCCGTCGACACTCGAGTCCTCCTCGTGGGCACGCTCCTGGTCGGCGTCGCCATCGGTACGGTCGCCGTCGGTGGCCTGTCCGTTCTGGACGACTCCCCGCCCGACCCCGAGATCGAGTCCGTCGAAATCGTCGACTCGGGGTGTCACGAGGACGTCCGTGCATACTCGAAATCCAGCAGTAGCGGCGTCTGGGTCGGGACGATCAACGAAACCTCGAAACACACCGAGGTCTCCGCCCAGATCCGTCGAACGTCGCCGGAGGACGCAACGGTCGCCGAGTATCGCGTTCACGTCGAAACGCACAACGCGACAATCGAATCAGACGAGTGTCCCGGCCAAACCCGGTACCGGATCGAGTACGACACACCGTATCCCGACGCTGCAGATGCGCTGCGGACCGAACGATACCTCGACGGCGAACTCCGCGGCTGTGGCTTTTCGACCAGTGGACCGGACGCAGGATGTCTCCAGTTACGGGAAGACCGGCCCGTCCACTACTCCAACGGAACCGTCACACACGAATCGCTCTGACTTGGCTGCCGTGCTAGTAGCGTCCCAAGTTTACTCTGACTAGTGCACTCGACTTCTGATCGAGAATCGTGATCGGTTTGGGCCAACTCTCAACTAGTCGGTCGACGGTTGGGACGGTACTAGATAGCGCCCCAGTCACCGCCGATTCACTCGGCCTCGAGGCGACGCGAACCCCAAATCCCTTAGCAACTGCCCCCTTACCACCGCCCAATGGCCCAGTGCGACGTGTGTGGGAAAGACGAAAACATGCCGTACAACTGTCGGCACTGTGGCGGAACCCACTGTGCCGACCATCGGCTCCCGGAGAACCACAACTGCTCCGGGCTCGAGAACTGGAACGATCCGAGCGGCGTCTTCGGGAGCGGATTCGACGACAGCGTCCAGTCCGGCCGTTCGGAGACATCGAAGTCGGTCGGCTCGAGAGTCCTCGACGCGTTGCCGATCGACACCGGTCCGGGCGGCCCGCTGGCGTACTTCCGCGGGAACATGACGTACACGATCCTGTTGTTGATCTGGATCACGTTCCTGTTCCAGTTCGTCGCCCTCTTTATCGGCGGCCGACCGCTTCACAACGCACTGTTTACGCTCTCGCCGCTGAACCCGGAGTACGTCTGGACGTGGGTGACGTCGACGTTCGCCCACAGCCCGGGCATGCTCACCCACATCGTCTTCAACAGCATCGTGATATTCTTCTTCGGCCCGATCGTCGAGCGGTACGTCGGGTCGAAGAAGTTCGCGATCCTGTTCGTCGTCAGCGGTGCCCTCGCGGGCCTCAGCCAGATCACCTTGACCGCACTCGAGGGTGGAACGACGCCAGTACTCGGAGCGAGTGGCGCGGCACTCGCGATCATGGGCGTCATCACGATCCTGAACCCGAACCTCAAAGTCTACCTCTTTTTCATGATCCCGATGCCGCTGTGGGTGTTGACCGCCGGGGTCGCAGTCATCAGCCTCGCATTCGTCGGCGGCGGTGCTGCAGGCGCGTTCAGTGTCGCTCACGCGGCACACCTGGTCGGACTGCTCGTCGGTCTCGCCTACGGCGAGTACGTCAAACGGACCCAGAACGTCCGTACACCGAACCAGCTCCAACTCGGCGGTGGCGGCGGCCCCGGCGGCCCCGGCGGCCCTGGTGGCCCTGGCGGTCCCGGTGGCGGTCGTCGCCGGCTCTAAGACGGATTGCTGTCCCGATATCCCAATGCGACCGCAACCCGAAAACGGCTGCACCGGTACTGACTGACAGCAAACCGTCCAACCCTAGCACTGATTTCCGTCGGACGGCAACACCTCGCCAATGCCTACACGCCCCGATCTCGCACCCGAAGCCGGGCTCTCGCGCGACGAGATGGAACCCCTCCAGCGCGAGATCGCCGACGCTGCCGTCTTCGAGGACGACGTCAGGTTCGATCCCGCTGCGATCACGACCCCACTCGAGGCGGCCGCGAGTGCCGACGACTCCGCACCGATCGTCGCCGGCGTCGACCAGTCCTTTCTCGACGACGACCGCGCGCTCTCTGCCGTCGTCGCCACGCAGGCCGGCGAGGTAATCGAACGCGCCCACGCCGTGACGCCCCTCGAGATCCCCTACATTCCCGGGCTGCTCGCCTTCCGCGAGGGCGGGCCGATCCTCGCGGCGCTCGCGGAACTGTCCGTCGACCCCGATCTGTTGCTGTTCGACGGCAGCGGCCGCATCCACTTCCGGCAGGCAGGGATCGCGACCCACGTCGGCGTTGTCCGTGACGTACCAAGTGTCGGCGTCGCAAAGAGCCTTCTCTGTGGTGAGCCGACCGAATCCACCGAGAACCTCCCCGCAGGAACACGGGTGTCGATCGAGGCGAACTCGAGGGTCGACGCCCCCGACGGCACCCTGCTGGGGTATGCCGTCCAGACGCGCCAGTACGACTCGCCGAACCGCCACATCAATCCCCTCTACGTCAGCCCCGGCCACCGCGTCGGCCCGGAGACGGCTGCCGACGTCGTGCAGGCGCTTTCCTCGCAGTACAAACTCCCCGAACCCGTTCGGCTGGCCGACAGCTACGCCGAGGAAGCGAAGTCACTCGTAGAATAGCGCTCGAGAGCAGTACAGAAATGCTGGACGCTGGTTGATGGAGGAATCCGAAGAAAGAGTGAAACCAGAACGACCCCGAAAGCCCCCGGCCCCTTTCAGTCCCACCCACAGATCCGCTTCCTCCCCAGCCGACTCGTTCGTGCCCGGGCTCACGGCCTCCGGCCGTTCGCCGTCCGCGACGCGGAACGTCGCGCTCTCGCTCACTCCTCCCTCGCGCAGCATGGACGACGCGCCCTCGCAATGCTCGAGCGCGTCGCCACCGCACGCCACGGGGCCGGGAGCGCGGCCCGAGCACTGCGAGAGCCGCGCGACCCGGGGAAGGGCAGGCTGGTGCCATCGGGCGGGACTGATACGGATTACTGTAACGATTTACCGGCGCAACCGCCGCCCGGGTCGCAGTTGTGCCGAAAATGACTTACAGTAAACCGTATGAAAGGGGCCGATCCGGTCAGAGAGCGTGCCGACCAAAGCACCGCAGCGACCATCGGGAGCGAGGAGCGCACGTCGGCAGGCGACTCGAGCGGATCGGGGGCGGTCAGGTTGGTCGCCTCTGGAACATTGCGGACAGAACAGAAAAGATACCGATGCAGACGTTACGAGTAGCGCGACAAACCATCGATACTTAGGTATCGTCTCACGAATGTCTTCCACATGGCCACCGCTGACGACGAGGGTACCGACGGTTCCGCCGGCGACGATCCGGAGACGGCGACCGGTGAGGGGAGTGACGACCGCTACACGCGCAAACGGTCCGTCCTGATCACGGGCTGTTCGTCCGGGATCGGCCGTGCGACGGCCGACGCCTTCCTCGAGGAGAACTGGCAGGTGTTCGCGACGGCTCGCAACACCGACGACATCACCGAACTCGAGGAGGCAGGCTGTACGACGCTCGAACTCGACGTCACTGATCCCGACCAGGTCGCACGCGTAGTCGAGCGAACCGTCGACGTCGCCGGCGCGATCGACTGTCTGGTCAACAACGCCGGTTACGCCCAGATGGGGCCGCTCGAGGACATCTCTACGGCCGACCTCCACAGACAGTTCGACGTCAACGTCCACGGTCCGCACCGACTCGTCCGCGCCGCGTTACCGCACATGCGCGCCCAGGAGGCGGGCCGGATCGTCAATGTCTCGAGTGCGGCGGGCCGGGTTTCGTTCCCGGGGTCGGGCGCGTACTCGGGCTCGAAGTTCGCGCTCGAGGCGATGAGCGACTCGCTGCGTGCGGAAATAGAGGAGTTCGGAATCGACGTGGTCGTCGTCGAGCCCGGGCCGGTCGAGACGAACTTCACCGAGCGCGTCGACGAGGAGTTACCCGAGAACGAACGGACGCCGGCCTACGAGACGCTGTACGAACTGTACGACGAGATGCAGTTGATCGGCGGTGGAAGGGGCGGTCCCTTCGCCTCCGAACCCGACGACGTCGCCAGAGCGATCCTGACCGCGAGCACGACGCCCGACCCGCCGGCCCGCTACCCCGTGGGACCGCTGGCACAGTACGGCGTCTACGCCCGGTTCCTCCCGGATCGGCTTCGCGACGCCGGCTACGCCGTTCTGCGGAAACTCGTCTGAATCCAGCCGAGCCGCCGACACTCGAGGTGTGACGGAACGTTCTTGACACTGAGCCGAACATACTCTCGTGAGCCGTGCCCTCCGACTCCAAGTCCACGTCTGGCGTCGTCGCGCTCGCGGATTCCGTCTCCAACCTACTGTATGGCATCGCCGGCTGGTCGCTGGTCGTCCTCGCGCTCATGATCGCCGGGGCCGGCGCTCGCATCCTTCTCGAGTTCGAGACGACCGCGATGACCGCAGTTGGCGCGGCGATCCTGTTCGTCCTCGCGTTCGTCACCGCGGCGTTCGGCGTCTTCGCCAACCCCCGGTTCCGAACGCGACTCGAGCGCCGACACGGGCTCTCGACGTTCGGCCGCGTCCGCAGCGTCGACCGACGCACCATCCAGCCCGACGAGGAGTGCCACGAGCAGTGTGTCTCCTGCCAGGGTCCGGTCGAGAAGGGACTCGTCCGTCGCTACCGCGAGGAGTACGCACTCGCAGGCATTCCCGTCTACACGAGTTCGGTTGGGTACAACCACTACTGTCTCGGGTGTGCCTCGAGCGAGGTGTTCGGAAAGCCACACGCCGACACACCGCCGGAACCGACGACCGTGCCGCCCGTACAGTGCCGAACGGACCCCGCCTGCTGTAGTGTGAGACAGCATCGCTCGATCGTCGCAGGATGACTCTCGAGTCGTGGGCTAGGTCCGGGACCGTGGCTGGACTGGACGCCAGGATCGTCTCGAGGAGACGTGCTTGCTGGTCGGCCGTCGGTTCGTCGGTCGGCATCGGGAATGTGCGAACTGCTTTGGGTGCATGGTATCAACCACCGCACTGATCCCCACGTAGTGAGAACGAAAAGCCAGTAGCCACGAGAAAAGGTTTGGACGAGTACTAGTAGCGTCCCAAGCGTGGACCGCCTATTTGAGAGTTGGTCCAAACCGATCACGATTCTCGATCAGAAGTACAGCGCACTAGCCAGAGTAGACTTGGGACGGTACTAGTGCTTTGGCAAGCCTGAACGGATGAGTGAAACCGAATGCGGTCGTCTGAGTTCACTCATCAGTCGACGCTTGGCGGAGTACTAGTGCTTTGGCAAGCCTGAACGGATGAGTGAAACCGAATGCAGTCGTCTGGGTTCACTCAGCAGTCGACGCTTGGCGGAGTACTAGTGGCGGGCCAAGCCTGAACTGAGGGGTCGAATCTGGCGGTGTGGCTCGATTCGACCCGTCAGTCGACGGTTGGGACGGTACTAGCTCGCGGCACTGTCGGAGACGGTCTCGTCGGCGTTCTCGTCGTCGATGTACTTCTCTTTCCAGGTTCCTCGGGCGAACCAGGCGGCCCCAACGATCGCACCGAGAACGTTGCCGACGGCCATCCCGACCCAGATGCCGGTCGGCCCCCAGTCGAAGACGAACACGAGCGCGTAGACACTCCCGACGCGGCCAACCCACAGCGTGAGAATCGAAATGAGCATCGCCGTGGTCGTGTTGCCCGCGCCCCGGAACGCACCGAGCATCACCTGTGAGACGCCGATGAAGGCAAACTCGACCGATCGAATCCGGACGTACTCGACACCGTACTCAATCGTTGCTGGCGCGTCCGGGACGTCCCCGAGGAACGCACTCACGATCGGTTCGGTAAAGGTCACTGCGATCACTGCGACCAGCAACATCACGCCCGCGCCGGTCGAGGCGGCGATCCAGGCCGACCGCGCGGCACGGCGTGTCTTGTCGGCTCCGAGGTTCTGCCCGACCATCGTGTCGATCGCCCGGCCGAGCCCCATCGCCGGCAGGAACACGAGCGAAATCAGTCGGTTACCCAGCCCGTAAGCGGAGACGACCGGCGGCGAGAAGGTGACGACCATCGCCGTCAGCGTGATCATCGCCAGCGCGCTCGTGCTCTGTTCGACCATGCTTGGAGTGCCAAGCCGGACGATGTCCTCGATCAACTCGAGGTCGGGCCGGAGGTGCTCGAGGCCGACGTCCGGGCCAAGCGACGTTGCGAACAGTAACCAGAGTCCGATCCCGGTGCCGACGCCGCGGGCAACGATCGTCGCGACCGCTGCACCTTCGATCCCCCAGCCGGTAAAGCCGACTGCGGCGAACAGCGTCGCCTCGAGGGTCTCCAGCCCGAGCCACGTGAAAAGCGGGTTGTCCTGGAAGCCGAAGATGAGAAACGGATCGAGGAAGACGTTGATGACGACGGAGACGACCATCACGAGCATCGGCGTCCGCGTGTCGCCGTGCCCACGCATGAGCGCGGAGAACACGAAGAACCCAAACATCAGTGGGAGGCCGAGGAAGAAGACCTCCATGTAGTCGGCGGCAAGCGGGATGACGGTTGCAGCGGTGTCGGGATCGCTCGGGAGAATCTCGAGTGCCGGCCGGGTGTAGAAGTAGCCTGCGACACCGAGAACGACCGAGAGTATGGCGACGAACGAGACCGTCTGTCCGGCCACCATTCCCGCGGAACGGTCGCCCGACGCGCCCGTATACTGGGCGACCAGGATCGCACCCGCGGTCGTGAACCCGCCGGCGACGGCGATAAGCAGGAAGATCAGCGGAAAGGCGAGACTGATCGCGCCGACTGCCTCCGCCGAGAGCCGACCGAGATACAGCGTGTCGACGACGTTGTACGTGACTTGCAGCAACTGGATGACGACGATCGGCCAGGCCAGGTGAAAGAGCGGTTTGACGAGACTCCCGTCCGTGATCGAGCCGCCCATCCGATCGGAGTCAGGACCCGAACTCGAGGAGGTATCGCCGTCGGCGTCCGGAGACGCGTCGCTACTCGCCCCCGCTTCGGTCTCGGTCGACGAGTCCGATCCGGAATCGGACGGCGACTCCGGCGGACTCATCGGTTACTCTGTCGAACTGGCTCAGTTGGGGAGAGATCGCGGGCAACGTAGCACGCACGGGACCACCCGGCGGACTCAAGCGAGCCCAGCGACCGAGACGGCACCGGACTGGTCGGTCCCATCGACTCGACGCTCACTGACTATTGGGTCAGCCAGCGAAAGTAAAGCTCTTTCGAACCGGGACTCTCCACCGGAACGCGACCAACAACGAGCAGGCGACCGGGGCCCTGGCCGCTGTCGCAGTCCACGGCCACTCGTCTTCCCGGCACAGAGATCAGACAGGCAACCGGTCGAGCGACAGCGGTCGCCCACGCGAGACTTCCGCGGTCGTCTGCGACGCGTCCGACGCCCCAGGAGAGAGCGAACGCACACGAGTATCGACGGACGGCACCGTGCTGGCAACACAAACCGTGAGTCGTATTACGGGGAGGGCGAAACGAATCGCCAGATGGCTACCGAGGCGACGTTTACGCTTCCGGCGGATCGCTTTCCGCTCGGGAGCGTGTTCGAGCAGTTGCCGGACGCGACGATCGAACTCGAGCGGGTTATCCCGTCTCGAGACGCCCTCGTTCCGTACTTCTGGGTTCGGGGCGTCGAAACCGACGGCATCGAGGAGTTCTTTGCCGACCAACCGGAGATCCGACGGATCGAACTTGTCGACTCCGTCGAAGACGAGCACCTGTTGCGGGTCGAGTGGGCCAGCGACCACGACGGCATCCTGCACGCGCTCACCGAGACCGACGTTCCGCTCGTCGAAGCGGTCGGCACCGACACACAGTGGACGTTCGACGTTCGTGGCGACGACCGCAGCGACATCGTTTCTTTCCAGCAACGCTGCCGGGAACTGGACGTTCCAATTACGCTGCGGAATCTCCATCCGCTCACGCCGACCGACTCGACCGTCGAGGCGGTGCTGACCGAACCACAGCGAGAAGCACTGGTGCTCGCGTTCGACCGTGGGTACTTCGACTCGCCACGCGCGGTCACGATGGAAGAACTCGGTGACGAACTCGGCATCTCCCAGCAGGCGGTCGCATCTCGACTCTGGCGTGGCATCGATCAGCTTCTCGCAACGACGCTCCCAGAGACGACGCGACGGCCCGAAGCGTAGCTACAAAAACAGGTTGTATAGCTAGAAGTAACATTGAGTGCGATAGCAGGTTGCTGTTGGAGTGATGTGTAACGATGCGATCGAATTCGATACTCTCCTCGACCTGTGTCGACACGTCCGGCGTCGCGTCGTTCTCGGTGTGTTCATCGACCGATCGGAGTCGACGACGGTGACAGCCCTCGCGGAAGCCGTCGTCGAACACGACTGCGACGCGTCGGCAACCCCCAGAACCGGCCGAACGAACGCCACGATCGCATTGTCTCACAGACACCTTCCGAAACTGGACTCGGCAGGATTACTCGAGTACGACTCGACGAATCACCTAGTAACACCGACGTCGACGTTTGACCGGTGGAAACCCCAGATTGGGGCAATCGTCGAGGCCGACCCCGAACTCGAGACTCCGATCGATCTCTAGTGGCGGGCCAAGCCTGAACTGATGGGTCGAATCTGGTGGTGTCGCTCGATTCGACCCGTCAGTCGACGGTTGGGACGGTACTAGTGGCGGGCCACACCTACACTGTGGGTCGAGCCCGGCGACCAGCGTGCGATCGAGTCGGCACTGCGGTCCAGTGGCGACGATAGACACATCAAAAACGGGCGACAACCCGCCGACGACGCGGCGGGAAGCTCAACGGAGACAGGCTGCAACGACCGCGAGCATTCGGTCACCCCTGACTTCGTCGGCAAACAACGGGACGCGTTTGACGTCAGTGCCGCGAAACAGCTCCTGTGCTTCGGCCAGCGCCGACTGCTGGACGTCCCAGCGTTGCTGGCAGAACTCGCAGTCGTCCAGATTCGGCTGAAGAAACGCCGCGTCGCCTTCGACGGCGTCGGTAACGTCCGACAGCGGCTCCATCACGCGGTTGACGACGACCGTCCCGACCGGAATCGAAAACTCCTCGAGTTGCTCGCGCAGCCGTTTGGACTCGAAGACGCTCATCTCCTCGGGCACGAGGACGATCCGGAAGTCCGTCCGCGCCGGGTCTCGCAGCGCCGCCCGGAGCCGTTCGATGCGTTCTCGAAGCACCTGCAGATCCTCGAGGTCTCCGGGGTCTTCGGGTGGCTCCTGCCCGCCGAACATCCCCTTCATGTTCTCGAACATTCCGCCGATTCGCTGGCGGAACTGGAGGATGCGCCCGACCATCGTGTCCATGATCTCGGGCAACTCGAGCAGCCGTAACGTGTGGCCCGTCGGGGCGGTGTCGACGACGACGCGCTCGAACCGGTCATCGTCCAGGTACTCGAGCAGGAGTTGCATCGCGGCGGCCTCGTCCGCACCGGGCATGGAGCCGCCAAAGAGCGCGTCCATCGGTGAGTCGTCGCCGAACATGTCGCCGAGACCGCCGAGCGGTCCTGCACCGCCACCCGGACCGCCGTCGCCGAGGAACGCCGCCTGTCCGCGCTCCATGGCGGCTTCGGGATCGATCTCGGCTCCATAGAGAGGGATGTCCTCACGGAGTCGCCCCGGGTCGGAGGGAACGTCGGTCTCGAACGTATCCGACAGCGAGTGTGCCGGGTCCGTCGAGACGACGAGCGTCCGGACGCCCGACCGGGCGCTGTCGAGCGCGGTCGCGGCCGCCATCGTCGTCTTCCCGACGCCGCCTTTCCCGCCGTAGAGGACGTAGTCCGGCCCCTCGATCGGTTCGCCGGCAGGATCGACGTCGACAGTCCGGCGTTCGTCGGTGTCGTCGACTGAGTCCGTCGGCGTCACCTCGATGGTCGTGTCGTCGTCCGCGCTCTCGGCTTCCCCGTCGACCGGCTCGACGTCGATTCCACTCATACATCTCCGTTCCCCGCGCCCACACGAGTATTCGTCGGTCTCGAGCGATTACTCGAAGTACGCCGCCAGCCGGTCTGCCGCCTCCTCGACCCGCGGCGTCACGAGCGCGAACCGGAGCCAGTCGGAGCGGGAGTCGCCGAACGCGTTACCGGGCATCCCCGCGACGCCGGCCTCGTCGATCAGTTCGAAGACATTCTCGAGCGTCCCGGGATACCCCTCGAAGCGCGCCATCACGTAGAACGCGCCCTCGGGCGTCGTGTACTCCGCGCCCGTCAGATCTAGGGCGTCGGTGAACGCGTCGACGCGCTCGCGCAAGCGGTCGCGGTTTCGCTCGTAGTAGTCCGGACCGGTCCCGCAAAGTGCCTGCAAGACGGCATACTGCGACGGCCGGCTGCCGGCCACGTTAACCAGCATGTGCCGGCTCTTGGCGTTTGCGACCAGTTCCGGCGGGAAGATAGCGTACCCCACCCGGAAGCCGGTGATCGCCAGCGACTTCGAGAAGGCGTTAGTGACGATCCGGTGATCCGAATCGACCGCGAGCGCGCTCGAGAAGTTCCCGGAGAGGTCGAAGTGGTCGTACACTTCGTCACTGATCAGGACGGCGTCGTACTCCTCGGCAATCGCGACGAGTTTCCGCATCGTCTCCTCGGGATAGACCGCACCGGTCGGGTTGTTCGGCGAGTTGGCGACGATCGCAGCCGTCTCCTCGCTGGCTGCCTCGCAGACATCGGCCGGGTCGAGCTGGCCGTTCTCGTTCGCCGCGACGAACGACTGGGTCCCGCCGAGCATCGTCGTCTTCCCCGGGTAGTAGGGGTAGACCGGGTCGGTGAGGATAATCTCGTCACCCCGATCACGCTCGAGTGCGCGAGCCATTGCGAGGTAATTCGCCTCGCCTGCGCCGTTGGTGACGACGACCTGTTCGCGGTCGACCCCCCGGCGTGCAGCGATCTCCTCGCGCAACTCGAGCAGCCCCTCGCTGGGTGGGTACTGGAACGCATCCGGCTCGCGATCGGCGTACTCGTGGAGGCCGTCCCGTAGCGCCTGCGGGGGTTCCCAGTCGGGATTCCCGCTGACCATGTCGATGACGTCGCCCTCGGCCTGCGAAGCGTACTCCATCACCCGAAAGAAAAGCGGCGTCTCGTACTCCATACGGGTACGTCCGGCTGGGGCGTACGTCGTCTTTTCGTTCTGGCCGGTCGTCGAACCGCGCTTTGACAACGCTCCACCCCCTCTACTCGAGCATGAACGACGACGTCGACCGCGAACTCCCGATGGAAGTCGCCGACGTGCTCCGGGAGCAAGACGAGACGCTCGCCGTCGCCGAATCGTGTACGGGCGGACTGATCGGCGCGGCGATCACCGCAGTTCCGGGCGCGAGCGACTACTTCGAGGCGGGGCTGACGACGTACGCCTACGGCGCAAAGCGCCGCGAACTGGGCGTCAGCCGCGAGGCGCTCGACGAACACGGAGCCGTCTCCGAACCCGTCGCCCGCGAGATGGCCCGCGGCGTCCGCGACGTCTGCGACGTCACCTGGGGCGTCGCCACGACCGGCATCGCCGGTCCCACCGGCGGCACCGAAGAGAACCCCGTCGGGACGGTCTACATCGGGGTCGCCTACGCCGGCCCGTGGGGGAGCGAAGCCTCCTACGCCACTGTTTCCCGGTACGTGTTCGACGGCGACCGCACCGACATCCGCGCGAAGACCGTCGATCGGGCGCTCGAGACCCTGTTCGAGACAATCGAACGAACGCGTCAGTGAACGGTCGCTCACAGGACCGTCAGCCGAGCAGAAAGTTATTCCCCGCTCGACTCTCCAGTAGCGGATAATGAACAAGCGAGGACACGTTCTCAACGCCGTGCTACTGAGTATCGGGCTTGGCTACCTGCTCGAGCCCGCAGGCGACCTGCAGACGTTCGAAACGATCGTCGCGATCGGCGTCCCCGTTACGCTCGGTGCGATGGTGCCCGACATCGACACGGCCTTCGGGAAACACCGCAAGACGCTGCACAACCTGCCGCTTTTGATCGGCTTTTTCCTCTTTCCCGAACTGTTCGACAACCTCGAGTACGTCTGGATCGGCGTGTTGACCCACTACGTCCTGGACGTGGCAGGGAGCAAGCGAGGCATCGCGCTGTTTTATCCGATCACGAAAACGGAGTACAATCTTCCGATCGGCGTCCCCGTCAGCAGCAGTCGCGCCGATCTGATGACGGTGGTGGTGACGGTACTCGAACTCGTCGTCGCCGCGGCGATCATCTACGATCTGCCCAGAAGAGGATTCGAGATGGTTCGACAGTCGATCGGCCTGTAAGAGGTTCCGATCGTCACTCGCGGTTCGGCTCCCACTCCTGGCAATCGTCCATGTCGTCCATCGCCGTGCCATCGAGCGTACAGTACGGGACGATGCCCGACGACGAGCGAGCGTACTCGAAGTGACGACAGTTCCCACAGTAGCGATCTGTCGGTTCCCGACCCCGATTTCGGGAGCGGTCGTCGCTCGCGGCCGTCGCTGGCCCCGTCTCGTCTAGCGGCGACGTGATGTCTGCAGTCGTCGACCCACCGTCGCTCGTCGCCGGACCGCCGACGGGCGCTGGGTCCGCTGTCCCACCGTCGTCGACGTTCGTCTGCGTCTCGACGTCCCCTTCCGGCGAGATTCCGAACAGGCCGACCCCGCCCGCACCGGCGGGCTCGTCGTCCTCGTCGTCCCCGTCGTCCTCGTCGACCGCGAGGATCGTGTTATGTCGAGTAACGTTCATTTCGAGCATGCCGCCGGGATCGTTTCGCGTCTTGAAGTTGACGATGGCGGTGAACAGACACCAGACCGCCGTAAAGAGCCCCAGGAGGTAGATTGCCGACACCTCGAGCGTGAGTTGGTCGCTCCCGTAGCGCCAGTTTTCGGGGTAGGCATACCAGAAGAGGCAGACACCAAGCAGACAGAGGCTCGCGCTGATCGCGGCCGCAGCGCGGACACGATGGCTGGCGGGCAAGACGATGAAGACGCCGACGAGCGCGGCTGGGACTCCGACCCCCGCGAGCACGCCAGCGACGCGGACGACGGCGAAGTTGTCGGACATGCCCCAGTCGGCGAGTTCGACGACGAAACCGGCAAAGAGGTTGGTCGTCGCGACGAGCACGGCGACGACCGACAGGACTGCCCCCAGCAGAACCAGTGCCGTTCCCGCGTACAGCCGCCGGAGGCTCGTCACCTCCCGTTCGTGTCCCTCGTAGACCTCCGTCAGGCTTGTCATACCCGTGTCTTTTGAGCTCCCCGCACAAAACGATACGTCAGACACGTTTCGGGCTGTGGAGAGGTCAGGGTCGGTGGCCGCCGAAGACGCACCAGGAACCGCGTTCCGCTCCCGTCCGGCGACGAGGGCAACGGTGGAAGCGAAACCTTGAATCGACGCGCTCGCGAACCCCCAACCATGAGCGAGGACGAGGACGACGAACCAGCCGTGACCCTCGGCGAGGCAACTCCGGTCGAAGGCGTACCGCTTGCCCGCGTCAGCTCTCGACTGACCTGGCCCAAAGAAAAAAGCGAACTCGAGCGTCTCGAGGGCGACAGCGTCCTCCGGACGCCCGACGGCCCTCACGAGCTGTCGACCGTTCTCGAGGACGTCGACGAGACGTACTTCCAGCGTCGTCAGGAGTTCGAGGACCACGTCCGCGACGTCGTTGGGACTGGACCGGTTCCGACCGCAGACGACTAACCACCTGTGGCAGGTGAGGAACAGCGATCGCAACGACACAGCCGACAGCGAACCGCTACTGGCTGGCTTCGCGATCAGTTCGACCGTCTCTCCTGGTTCCAGAAATCGCTTCTGACCGGTGCCGTCCTGACGTTGCTGTGGATGCGGTACGTCCCAAGCGGCGACCTCACCGGTCGGGTCGTCGTCGACGCGATTCTCCTGATCGGCGGGCCGTTGACGTTGGGACTGACACACGGCAATCACATCGGCTGGAGGATAAACCGGGTCGCGCTCCGGAACGCTGCGTTGCTCTCGCTTTTCGTCTTCCCCTTCTACCTGGTCGGATCGACTCTGCCGACGATCAGGGCGTTCTACCCGATGTGGGAGACCTCGGCCGCGATGGAGGAGTTTCTCCCCCACGCTGTCAAACTGTTCGTACTAGCACTCGCCGCAGAGACGTACTACCGCGGCTTGCTCTGTGTCGGCGTCAAAGAGATCGGCTTCAAAGCAGTCCTTATCAGCCCGATCGTCTACATGATCCATCACTCTTCGAAACCACCGATCGAGTTCCTGCTGTCCGGCCCGACCGACATCCTCTTCGGCGCAGTCGACTACAAGTCCGACTCGATTCTCCCCTCCGTGATCGCACACGGTGCCGGACTCGTCCTGCTCGACTGGCTCGTCCTCCACGACCCCCTGTTCGATCCAACGCCGGTACTCGAGGCGATCACCTGGCTGCCGATCCCGCTGTGACGACGGTTCCCAGCCGCCGAGAACCCGCTCGAAAAATCTAGTACTCCGCCAAGCGTCGACTGCTGCGTGAACCCAGACGACCGCATTCGGTTTCACTCATCCGTTCAGACTTGCCAAAGAACTAGCACACCCAGGTCGGGTTCACAGAACGAGAAGCCAGTCCCGGCTGTGCTTCCCGCGTAATGTCAACGTTTACGTCATCCCCAACACAAGACGGCGTATGGACGCTCGTACGGCGTTTTTTGGCGCTCTGCTCGTCGCACTGGGGTCGATCGCCGCCTTGCTCGTCGCGCCGCTGTTACAGTACGTGATGGCTGCTGGCCTCCTCGCGTTCGTCCTCTATCCGGTTCATCAACGACTCGAGAAGCGGGTCGACGAACGCGTCTCCGGGCTCGCGTTGACTGCGTTTGCCATCGTCGCCGCAGTCGTTCCGATTCTGTTTTTCTCTATCATCCTCCTCCAGACGACCTTCGACTTTCTGGACGGGTTCGACGAACTGGCTGCCATCGAAACACTTCGCGAGGCCGCGATCGACGCCGGAATCGAAGAAGAAGTACTCGCGTCGATCGAGGCCGAGCTCCTCTCGGAAATCGAAGGCTCGATCGGTGGCGCTGTCGAGGTCGTACTGATGGAGATCGTCGGCCTGTTAAATGCCAGCGTCCGGATGAGTTTCGGCATGCTCGTGCTCGTGTTCGTCCTCTACTACCTGCTCGTCGACGGCCGGACGTTCGTCGCCTGGGTCAGTGCCGTCACCCCGCTCGAGGACGACGTCCGCGAGGAGCTGTTCGACGAGATCGAAGTCGTCACGTGGGCAGTGATCCAGAGTCACGTCCTCGTCGCGCTCGTCGAGGGCATGCTCGGCGGCCTCGGCTTCTACCTGCTCGGCGTCCCCAACGTGACCTTCTGGATGGTCGTGATGATCATCGTCTCTTTCCTGCCGGCGATCGGCGTCTGGCTGGTCTGGGGGCCTGCGGTTATCTACCTCGCAATCACCGCCGATCCCCTGCAGGCAGTCGTGTTGTTCACGTACGGTATCGCCGTCCTCTCGGTAGTCGACAACTATCTGCGTGCACTGTTCGTCGACCACGGCTCCGGGCTCCACCCCGCAGTCGTCCTCGTCGGCGTTATCGGCGGAATCTACCTACTTGGGATTATGGGGCTGTTCCTCGGGCCCGTCCTACTCGCCGTGTTCAAAGCCGGACTAACCGTCTTCAGCCGGGTGACCAACCACGGCGACGAACAAGTCACACTGTCGTCTTCAGAAACAGAGCCGCCACAACCAGAGTGACTGCACCCCGCCAGCGACTCGAGAATGCACCCAAAACGACGGCACCGATCGACACAGACGACTACCGATCGTCGTCCGCTCCCGTGGCGTCGTCGGCTTGCCGTCGCTCCGTTCCCGTTGCTCGATCACGGTCACGGTCACGGTCACGGTCACGGTCACGCTCGTCGATCACAGCCGTCTCGGCCGACTGTCCGGAGTCCGCCGAGTCCTCGAGTTCGGTCTGTAGCTCCTCGAGCGACCGGTCGGCGTCGTACCGAACGTAGCCCGCGTAGAAGAGAACCAGACCGAAGACGATCAGCGGCAGTCCGAACAGCGCGAAAAGCGCCAACAGAAGCGTAACGGGATCGGTCGGGATCGAGGCGAGTAGCATCGTTTCCAAGTGGGTTCCGGTCGTGGAAAGGCGTTTCCGTAGAGGGTGTCATAGAACTCTTCTCACACCGTGATGATCGTACTTCCCGGATTGTCTCCGCGTTCGTAGTTGGTGATTGCGACGACGAGACGAAGGCACAGGGCAAGAAACACCTGAGCCCGTGCGTGGACGCGGCCTCGGGCGTGCGTTCGCCCGAGGCCGCAGTCCTTCACTGATTCGTTGGTTCGTTCGACTCCAGTACGGCGGTTGTACGTCTCATCCAGCGTGGACTGCTTCAGCTGGACGTCCTTGCTGTGTTGTTCGATGCGGTCTTCGACCCTGTACTCGATGTCTTTCGGGTCATCGGTGTTTCGCGCGTTGTACGGAGCGACTGGCACGACCCCTGCGGTCAGCAGGTGGTCGTGCCAGTCGGGCGTGTCGTAGGCGCTGTCACCAACCATCCAAATCGGCTTGGCGACGGCGAGCGCGTCACGCGTGACGCGCATCGCCATCTCCTCTGGCGCTTGTTTACTCTCTGTGAACTCCGCCGCGATCGGGATCTTTTGCCCGGTCGAGACGATCGTACAGCCGTAGCCGTAGTAGTACTCATCGTCGGTTGGATCGTAGCACTTCGACGCATCTTGATCGGCAGGCATCGCCCTCACGTCCGTTGAATCGATGCAGTAGGTCAAGTCGAGCAGGCCGCGGACGGCGGCCTGCTCGACGAGTCGGTCAAAGACTTCGTCAACGACGTGTTCGAGGCCAGTGAGGAAACGATCGACCGCGTCTCTCGACGGCGGTCGATCGAAGCCATAGCTCAGCCAGACAACCGTGTTTTGAAGCTCTCGTTCGACGGGGCGAATACCGTAGATGTCCTTGTAGTAGCAGTGGAGAAAGCCACGCATCAGCTCTGGTGGTTTGTGCTCTCGTGTTCGCCCCGTCTGCGCCGGGGCGAACACGTCGAACTCTTCGAGAAACTTGAAGGAAAGGTGTTCAAACAACGCTAGCGTCTCGGTCTCCGCGACATTGAAGAACGACTCTACCGAAGGATCATCTTGCAGGGTCGCTGAACTCATCCACCTCAGCGTTCACCCTGCTCTTTGGTGTGCTACTCGTTCTATGACACCCTCTCTCTGACGGTTGTTATACTCTCGGGAGCCGGGTAGCTACCGTCGTGCGGTTGCGTCGTCCTTAGTCGGTTTCCTCTCCGACCTACTCGCTCACTACACTCGCTCCTCGAGGTCGAAGGCTCCACCTCGAATTATGCTGATACGGACTGCTGTATCGATGTCCCGGCGCGACTGCGCGCTCCTGCGGTCGCGCCAGAACTGACTGCCAGCAAACCGTCTGACTCCCATCGACCCCGCGCTGAGTCAAAACGGGAGAATCGATCAGCCCTCGTGCAGTCGGGCACAGTCCGACGACCGCGAGGAGAAAAAGCAGTCACTTCGACCACCAGCGTCGGACGCGACGCGCGAAAGATCGACGTTCGTCGTCACCACCAGTCGCGTTCGCTCGCTCGGACGCAGTGTCCGTATCGGACTCTTCGTCGGCAGCGTTACGACGCTGGCGAATCCACGTTCGGGGTCCACCGATCTGGTTGACGAAGTACGTCGGGAGATACAACGCGATCGCTCCGAGAGCGAGAAATCCGACGCCAAGCGGGTCTCCCGAGAACAGATACGAAACGCCGATGACGAACATCGGGCCGGCCATCGAGAGACCAGCCGCTGTCTGTATCATCCAGAGAACGCCTGGCCCTTTCATAGATCGCCGGACGACCGGTACTGCTCACGAGGGAACGACATCGGTTACTCCTCGAACGGCAGTTCGGGCTCGTAGTCGACTGCCGCAACTGCGGCCTCGAGGACCGTCTCGACGTTCTCGTCGGTCTCGACGCTCATGGTGTAGTCGGCGGCCATCTCGTCGGTGTCGGCGTTCCAGACCGCCACGCGGTCGCTTTTGTTCGCCACCGTCAGCACTGGCACCTCCTCGAACTGGACGCCGATCGAATCCCGAAGCTCGAGTTGTGACTCGAGCGGGTAGCCACACTCGCCGCTTGGATCGACCATCACGACCATACAGTCCGCGAGGTGTTCGATGGCGCTGACGGCCTGGGATTCGATCTTGTTGCGGTCTTCCGGCGGGCGGTCGAGCAACCCTGGCGTGTCGACTAGCTGGTAGCGGATGTGGTCTCGCTCGAGGTGGCCGACGCCGATCCCCTTCGTCGTGAACGGGTAGGAAGCGGTTTCGCCACGGGCACGGGTGACGTCGTTGACGAACGAGGATTTGCCGACGTTGGGGTAGCCGGCGACGACGATCGTCGGCTCCTCGGGGTCGATGTCGGGCAAGTCCCGGAGGTCGTTTCGCGCCTCGTTGATATACAGCAAGTCGTCGTCGATCTGTTCGACGATGTCTGCGAGTCGTGCAAAGGCCTGCTTCCGGTGTTTTCGGGCCGTGTCGACGTCGGTCTTTCGGAGCCGTGGCTGGTACTCGTCGTGGATTTCGCGGGCCTTCCGACTTGCCCACATCACTTCAGAGAGGCTCTGGCGTAGCTCGTCGACATCGACGATCACATCTGCGAGTTCGTAATAGAACGGGTGGACATCGTCTTCGTACTCGAAGTCCGGCCACGCGGTGACGACGTTCTCTAAATTGTCCGAGACGATGTTCGACGCCGTCTGGAGCATCGACTGCTGGGCCTCGAGGCCGCCCTGGGCCTTGCCGGCTCGCGCTGCCCGCGAAAACGCCTTGTCGATCAGCTCTTCCGACGTGGGCGTCGTCGGAAGGTCTTCGAAAATCATGTCTCCACGTACGGAGCGCGGTCTTAAAAGGTCGTTCGTTACGAGGCGAGTGTTTATTCTCTCGGCGACCCTCGTGACCGTATGACAAATTGGCGAGCGGTTCTCATCGGGTTTCTCATCACGGCCGTTCTCGGCATCGTTGGACTGACACTACCGGGTGTCGGCCAGCTTGCAGCCGGACTGATCGGCGGCTTCGTCGCCGGCTACGTCGCCGGCGGTGGCTTCCTCCGTGGATTCTGGCACGGACTGCTCGCGGGCGCGCTCGGTGGCCTCCTCGGTGGCCTGTTGATCGCGCTGTTCGTCGCCGTCGCCGGCTGGGCGGCTGGTCCCGCGGGTGGCGTGATGGGCGGTCTCGCTGGACTTGGCATCTTCACCGTAGCAATGCTGGTCGCGTTCGTAATGGCCCTCGAGAGCGCGCTCGCTGGCGCGGTCGGCGGACTGTTCAACCCCCGTCGGCCGCGGAGACGCGAACCGGACTACTACTGATACGGATTACTGTACCGATTTACCGGCGCAACCGCCGCCCGGGTCGCGGTTGTGCCGGAAATAACTTACAGTAAACCGTATGCTTACAGTAAACCGTATGAGAGGGTCACGTAGCGATGACGGAGGAAACCGGGAACGAGAGGTCGCTCAACTCGAGGCCATCTCTCGACAGCTCGCGGCACACTCCGGCAGGATCTCCGCACAGGCCTGGCAGTGGTCGTGGTCGTGGTCTGCACACTCGTCGGCACACGCCTCACAGAGGTCGGCACAGAGTTCGCCCAGTTGCTGGTGATAACCGGAGTTTCTGGCCATGAAGCGTGCGTGTAGCGAGGCGATGTCGGCCACGTCCCGACAGAGCCGGATGCAACGGGCCATCTCCTCGCCCTCGCCCGCACAGGCGTCTGCACACCACTCACAGACCTGGGCCGCCTCGAGACAGTTGTCGATACACTCCTGCATGTGGTCGTCGGCGTGGTCGATCTGTTGGAGCGCCATCCCACTAGCTGGAACGCGGACCACTGTATTCAAGCTGACACGAGCGGCTGCAAGCACTGTGCGTCTCGAAATCCGCTACGGCCGAAATCGACTTACCGACGCGCCTCGAGTTCCGCCTCGAGATCCTCGAGATCCATGTCTTTCATCGAGAGCAAGACGAGCAGGTGGTAGACGATGTCGGCAGCCTCGTAGGCGACCTCGTCGCGGTCGTCGTCTTTCGCTGCGAGTACGAGTTCGGTCGTCTCCTCGCCGAGTTTCTCCAGTACCGCGTTCTCTCCTTTCTCGTGAGTGAACAGCGAGGCGGTGTAGGAGTCCTCGGGTAGTGTCTCCTTGCGGTCCTCGATCACGGCAAACAACTCTTCGAGCGTCTCGTCCATCTACATTTCACCGGTTGCGTTGCGAATGTCTTGCAACTCGTCGAACTTCTCGCTGTCGTCTCGGCCGTTCTCGAAGACGTCCGCCGTGACCTCGATCGAGGCGTTTGTTCTGGCGGCGAGGGCAAGCGAGTCGCTCGGGCGCGCGTCGACGATCGTCTCGCCGCGTGGCGTCTCGAGGTGCAGGTCGGCGATGTAGGTGCCACCCTGCCCGTCCTCGCGTTGCTCGATCTCGCTGACGACGACGCGGTCGATCCTGCTGCCGAGTTCCTCCATCACGTCGAGCATGAGATCGTGCGTCAGCGGTCGCCCGATGTCTTCCGCCTCGAGGCCGCGAGCGATGCTCGTCGCTTCGTCGAACCCGATGAAGATGGGGACGACGTCGTCTTCACCGTCGACAGTGAGAACGACCACCGGAACTGGTCCCTGGGGCGTTCCCGCGACGCGAACCGCGTCGATGGATGCCTGCATGTCTGTACCGATGAGTGCAAGGGAGAAAAACGTGTTCGGTCGCGAATGCATGCACGAGGCCGGTCTGTTTCTCGAACGCCACCCTACGCAGGGTGTTCAGGGCTGGGGACCGACGCTGCCTCGTTCTCGAAGAACGCGAGGTCGTGGATGCGACTGTCGGCCGTCAGTTCCGGGTGAAACGCAGTGGCGACGACCGGACCGGCGCGGACGGCAACCGGTCGCCCGTCCCAGGACGCCAGTACGTCGGCGTCCCCGACGTCGTCGATAGCCGGCGCGCGGATAAAGACCGCCGGGTAGGGGTCCTCGAGTCCCACTACCTCGAGTGGCGCTTCGAAACTGTCGCGTTGGCGGCCGAAGGCGTTGCGTTCGACCGTGACGTCGAGCAGGCCGAGTTCGTCGACGCGGTCGTCACCGGCGTCACTCGAGGCAACGATGAGGCCGGCGCAGGTGGCAAGCAGTGGGCTTCCGTCGTCGACGTGATTCCGAATCTCGGATGCGACTCCCTCGCCGTGGAGCAGTCGCGAGATGGTCGTCGACTCGCCACCGGGAACCGCCAGCAAATCACAGTCGGGGACGATACCGGATTCGCGGATCTCGTGGACGACGACCTCGCGGTCGTGTGCGCTCGCGGCTCGTTCGATCGCATCGACGTGTTCGTCGACATCGCCTTGGACGGCGACGACGCCTGCCTCGAGAGTCATGTGCAGCCATCAGTAGGGACGAGGCGATCAAAAAGGACGCGCATAGGACGTTCCGGTGTTGCCAGCGCGACACCGAACGGCGACAGCCCTGCCACTGGCGGAGTAGTTGCTGGAAAAGACGTTCGAAACTCGTCGGCGCGGCACCGACGGATTACGAGACGAACGTCAACAACTGGACGAGCACGCCCAGCATGACGCCGCTCGCGACGACCGTCTTCGGGTTGATGAGAATCGCGTTCGAGTCCTCCGAGTCAAAGTACCGGACGAGTCCGGCACTGGACATCAGTCCGCCAGTGTTCTGTCCTCTGTCCATACGCGTCCATACGCAGTGACAAAACTAAACCTTTCGACCCGTGTCGGGACGGTTTGCTGTCCGTCAGTGCCGGCACAACCACGCGCCCCTGCGGTCGCGCCGGGACAGCGGGACAGCAGTCCGTCGATTCGATCACGACCCCGAACGTACCCAGTGAGCCGCCGCCGTCACTCCCCGGTCACGTCGGCGATTCGGGCCGTGCCGGACACCCGAGAGACGTAGACGGCGAACGCTCGCTCGGTGGTTGCGGCGCTGACGATCCAGTGACCGCCGACCTCTCGAACGTCATCCGCAATAGTCACCCGGCCGGTATCGATCCCGTCCGCCGCCTCGAGAGCGTCCCGAGCGACCTCGATCGCGGCGTCTGGCTCGTCGACGGGCTCTTCGTCGACAGTCGCCCGCGCGACCAGCACCGAACAGTCCGCGTTGCGCATCACGTGTTCGGCCACGCTCCCGAGCAGGAGTCGATCGACGCCACGCCGGCCGTGGGTCCCCATCACGGCGACATCGATGTCTTCGTGCTCGGTGTACTCGAGGATCACCTCACGGGGGTCCCCATCGACGACGGCCGTCGTGACCTCGAGGTCGTCGGGGGACCGTTCGTCGACCCCATCGACGAGCGTGCGGCCGTGTTCGCGAACCGACTCGACGACCTGACTCCGCGAGAGGTCCAGGGGCGTCCGCTCGTCGACATCGGCCGCGAACAGTACGTGAAGCGTCGCGTCGAACTTGTCTGCGAGTTCGATCGCCTGTTCGACTGCACGCGCTGCAGGATCGCTACCGTCGGTGGGTACCAAGACGTTACGGTACATACGGACACGTTCGAGTGACTCTCATAAGTCACCGTGGTAAATCCCCACTGTACTGGAATGTCACCACAGCTGATTGCTTCTGGGCGATCTGCTCGTCTGCCAGCGGCCGTGAGGAGCGCGGTTGCACCCAACTGGGAAACCCTTATGCGCGCCGCGTTGGAAACTAGAAGTGAACCGATGACTGTCACGCTCAAGGACTTCTATGCAGACTGGTGTGGTCCCTGCAAGACCCAGGACCCGATCCTCGAAGAACTCGAGGAGGACTGGGAGGGCCGGTTTGAAGTGGAGAAAGTAAACGTCGACGAAGAGCAAGACGTCGCCAACGAGTATCAGGTCCGTTCGCTGCCGACGCTGATCATCGAAAACGACGACGGCATCGTCGAGCGTTTCGTCGGCGTCACCCAGCGCGCCGACCTCGAGGAAGCGCTCGAAAAAGCGGGCGCGTAAGGCGACCGACTGTCGACGACCGTTCGTTCGTTTCTGTGCCGAGTCGAGAGCGGTCAGCGGTGCATCGGGAGCTAGACCCAGTTCACGCCGACGTCTTCCATCTCGTCGTTGTACTTCGCGATGTTGATGACCAGCGGCGTGACGCTCTCGACCTCGGCCGAGTTCGCGAGCGGGCCGGCGTCGAGTGCGCGCAGCCCCTCGATTTCGTTCGCGAGGTCGCGGACGAGTTTCTTCGCATCCTCGTCGTCGCCGACGACGAGCGTATCGAGATCGAACTCGACCTCGAGGTCTGTGAGTTTCCCCGCCGCGAGGTTGTGGAACGCGCCGATCACGGGCACCTCGTCGGGCGCTCGCTGGGCGACGAGTTCGGTGACGCTGCCGACGCCCGGCGGATGGTAGTGAAGACCGTCCTCGTCGCCCTGCATGCCGACTGCGGGCGAGACGAGGATCGTGTCCGCGTCGAGGTTGTCGGCGACCGTCTCGACGGTGTCACCGACGTGGTACGGCGGCACCGCGAGGACGGCGACGTCGGCCCGATCGGCTGCCATCTCGTTCGCAAAGCCCTTGACGTTCGCCTCTGTGCGCTGTCGCTCGAGGGCCTTTCCGTAGCTTTCGACTGCGTCCCTGGCCTTCTCCGGGTCCCGTGAGCCGATCAGAATCTCGTGGTCGGTATCGCGCCCGAACCGCAACGCGAGTCCTTCGCCGATGTCGCCGGTGCCACCGAGTAGTGCAATTCGCATACATGTTGCTGGGGCGGCACTCGAATAAAAGGGTGGGGGTTCGGCCGATATCACCGGGAACTGGACGCGACTACCGTTCGGACTCATACGGTTTGCTGTATTCAATTACCGCCGATCGTCGACCCCGTTCTGGCGATCGGCGGTAACTAGTTACAGCAATCCGTATCAGGCGACGGCTTCGACCAGCGTCTCGACTTCGTCGTCGCTGCCCACCACGCGAACCGGGAACTCCTGGTCCCGCTGGACCGGAGACGTCTCGAACTCGAGCGTCGCGGCACCGCTCTCGCCGCCGGCCAGCGAGACAGGCTGGGTGTCGACGAGTTCGGGTTCGTGACCGACGGACAGTTCGAGGACGTCTTCCCTGTACTCCGCTCCCGTGTTCTCGAGGTCGACGATCACCTCGAGACGGTCGCCGGCGGGAACCGGCGAGTTGGTCGTTCGGATCGAGAGCTCGAGTCTTCCGACGGGTTCATCCTGGAGTTCGTCGATGACCCACGCCGACTCCGTGCTGGCGATCGTCCCGTCGGCACAGATCACCCACGGATAGACCCGGCAGGTGTGACAGAACGAGTCCGCAGCGAGCCGTGCGGTGTCTCGCTCTCCCTCGAGTTCCGTGACCCCGAGGATCGTATCGGACTGTGTGAGCCACCAGACAACCCGATCGAGGCTGCCGCCGGAATGGTTCGCCTCGAGTTCGAACTCGACGGGTTCTCCACGCGCGACCGAGATCGTCTCCTCGCTCGGACTAACGGCGTCGACGGTTGGCGCGCCGAGACCGGTCTCCGTGACGTCGACGGTCCAGCGGGCCGCGTAGGTTCCGTCGCCATCCCGAGGGATGACAGCCGCCGCCACCTCGTGCGTGCCGGTTTCGTCGAACGTCTCCCGATGGTAGTGGTAGTCGAACTCGGCGTAGTAGGTCGAGACCCACGGGCCGCCGGCGGGGCCGCTGACGCGTTCGCCGTCGACCCACCAGACAGTCGTCTGGGAGTCCCTCGGTTCGATCGCTCCGGCCTCGAAGATGACGTCGGTGCCCGGCTGGACGGCGAGTTCCGGTTCGGGACGGGCGGTCGGCAACTCCGCCGCGCCTGCGACCTCGACCATCGTCTCGACCACGTCGCCCTCGATCGCTACCCCGACCGGGAACTCGTCGTCGGTCGGGACGGGATACGTGTAGAAGTCGAACCTGACCGTTCGCGTCCCGCCGGCCGAGACCGGCGTCTCCCGGCGACCCACACGCTCCGCGTCGAAGCCGACGAGGAACTCGACCTCCGTCCGGACGCCGTTCGTTCCGTGGTTTTCGACGTCCGCAACCACCCGCAGTCGATCGCCTGCCGGAACCGGCGCGGAGGTCTCGAGGAGCGACACCGCGAGGTTCGATTCTTCCGATTCTATCGGTTCGAACCGTTCGTCTGTGGTCGTTCGATACCGCTCACGTCCCCACCGCCAGGATGTCAGTACTGCACCGCCACTCGAGAGTACGGACAGTACCTGGCGTCGACTCGGCCCCATAATCGGTGCTCGACGCCGAGCGGAGCAAAAACCGGCCGTATCGTTTCGGATTCAAACGGTCGGTTTCGAGGAAAGCGACCGGAAAAGGACCACCGTATCCAGTTCGGAATCGTCGTAGGTGCTGGCTACTCGTTCCGACGGCCACTACTCGAGGAGTCGTAACTACGGCGCGTCTTCCTCGTCCGGATTCATCGACGCCCCCAGTTCGCCGCCGTAGTCGTCGCGGTTCTCGACCTCGCGGAGTCGCTGGCTCACTCGATCCTCGAGTTCTCGGCGACGCGATTCGTCGACGTCGGGGTCGTTGCCGAGCGCGTCTAGGTCTTCGTTGGCAGTCCGAAGGACCGACACTGCTGGTTCGGTCTCGAGTTCGGTCGCCGTCTCGAGTCGTCGCGTTACGTCCTCGAGGGAGAGGTCGGTCATACTCTCACTCCGAGCGCCGTCGGGTTCAAGGGACTGCTGGCACTCGAAACGTCTCGTACGGTCTGCTGTGACGATCGACCGCCGCAACCGCAGGACAGGTCGCTGTTGTGCCATCGATGACTTACAGCAGACGTATCAAAAGCCGTCGAGTCGCGTCTGGCCGCTCTCGCTGCCGTCGGCCCCCGCGAGGTCGGCTGCTCGTTCGATCGTCTCCTCGAAGGTCGCCTCCTGACTCCGGTCGTACAGCGTCGCCGCGGGGTGGACACAGATCAGCAACCGATAGGGCGTTCCGCCGATTCGGACGTTCTCGACCGAGCCCGCCTCCTTCGTCACCGCGACCGAGCGCCCGAGCAGGTGTTCGCTCGGCACCTTCCCCAGCGTCACGATCACCTCCGGATCGAGTCGGTCGATTTCGGTCTCGAGGTACTCCCGGCAGTTCTCGAGTTCTTCGTCGGTCGGATCGCGGTTCTCGGGTGGCCGACAGCGCACGCAGTTGGTGATGCGGACGGTCTCGCGGTCGAGACCGACGATCCGGAGCTGGTCGTCGAGTACGGAGCCGCTGCGGCCGACGAACGGCTCGCCCTGTTCGTCCTCCTGTGCGCCCGGCCCTTCGCCGACGAAGAGGACGTCGGCGTCCTCGGGGCCGGTGCCGTTGACGATCTGACTCCGGCAGTCGACGAGTTTCGGGCACCGCGTACACCCGGTGACCCGAAGGTCCTCCATCGATCCCATGGTGGTGGCTCAGGTGGGCGCCTACTACGTCTTTCGGGTCGCGTCCGACGCGTACCGATTCCTGTCGGTCAGTGCCGGCGCACCCGCGACCCGAAGCGGTTACATCACTACATCGATCCAGCAACCCGTCTCACTCGTCCGCGTCGACGTACTCGTCTGTGGCTCGTGCCGCGAGCCGAGCTACCCGGATCGGTTCCGGGCGTCCACCTTCGGGCGTAAATCCGCGAACGACCTCGGCGGCGGCGTCGTCCTCGAGTCCGCAGGCCCGGACGTAGACCGTCTCGTCGTTTACCGACAGCTCCCGGCGGTCGGGTAACGACCGGTACTGCTCGAGGCGCTGTCGACGCTCCTCGCCGGAGAAGGCGTCTCGAATCCCGGCCTCGAGACCGTCGCTCTCCTCGAAGGTGACGGCGATCACGGGCCGGTCGATAGCCTCGGCAATTTCCGAGAGCGAGAGAAGGTTGTACCACGCAGGTGCGATCGCGCCGACTAGCACGTAGCGAACGTCGGGCCGGCACAGGCGGTCGAGCACGGAGACGATGGCGTCGGTCGCGTCGAACCCGCCGACGGTACACGTGCCGTAGGCGAGTCCGTCGACGACCCGATCGGCCCGGACGATGGCCCCGGCGAGCGTGCTCTGGTTTCGCTCGGCCCGATAGGACTCGGCGATTCCCAGCGCCCGCACACCGGGTTTCATGTCGCCGGCCCTCAACCCTCGTCGTCTTTGATTTCCTGTAACCGATCGAGCAGTTCGTCGCTCGAGGCCCCGTTCTCGAACTCGATCGTGCCCTCGTGGTCGGTTTCGGATGACTGGACCGCGTCGTCGTCGTCAAAATCAGCGTCGACTTCCTGCTGTTCGGATTCGTCGTAACTCCCGAATCCCATACAGGTAATTGTATGCGCTTGGCAGTGAAAAGTTTCGTGGTTGCACGAAAGGCGACGACGCCAGGACTTTACTGTCGGCCGACGAGACGACGACCATGAACGTCTATCACGTTACCGCGGACGCGAACACGTTCACCTGCAACGTCTTTCTCGTGGTTGGCGAGGAGACGACGCTGGTCGACACCGGCGCGTACGAGGGCGTCGTCGATTCGATTCACGAGCACGTCGACGACGTCGATTCGGTGGTGATGACCCACCAGCACGGCGACCACGTCGCCCAGCTCGAGGCCGTCGCCGACGCGTTCGATCCCGACGTCTACGCCGCCGACGACCATCCAGCACGAACTCACGCCCTCGAGGACGGTGACACCGTCCGGATCGGTGATGAGGCGTTCGATGTCGTCTACACGCCCGGCCACGCCGACGATCACGTCGCTTTGGTCTCCGAGACGACCCTGTTCTCTGGTGACGTGGTCGTTCACGACGACGGCGCGTTCGACGACGGGAGTTTCGGCCGAACCGACATGGCTGGACAATCGCGGGAGCGACTCATCGAGAGCATCCGGGAGCTACTCGATCGAATGCCCGACGGAGTCGAGCACATGTACGCCGGCCACGGGGACATCTTCCACGGCGACGTGCGGGACGTGGTGGAGACGGCACTCGAGCGGGCGGAGAAACGGAAGCCGAAGTATCCAGACGAGTAGGACGGTCGGATAAATCAACCGAATTCGTGCCTCGGAGTGACGTCGCAGATGTCCACGTGAATCGCCTCGGGGTCAAGCCCCGGGGCAGTCTCCGGGATTGCTTGTAAACGACACGCCAGGGTTCTCTTCTGGAGCCGTCGACTCGAGTCGAACCGCTCTTTACTCCTCTCGAGAACTACGGATATGAACGACGACCGCGACGGCAACGGGCGAGGGCGGATTCTTCTCCTGACCGTTATCGCAGTTGCCGTTGCGCTCCCGGTCGCCATCACGCAACTCGAGGTGAGCCCACACCGGGTGACCGTCGGGACGGTCGTGGTCACGGCGTTGCTTCTCGTCGGGACCGTCGCCCTTCCGGCGCTCATTCTCACGCGGTGGCGTGCCGACGGCGGCGACGGAAGCGACTACGGCGGACGGAAACGGCGGTAGCACTCGCGTCACTACCGAGAGCCGGCGAATCGCTCTCACAACCGAACCCCTATCAACTCGGCGGGCAATACGTCGGACTATGACAAAGCGGTACGTCTCGCTGCCCGAGGAGGCGGAGGTGGGGATGTGCGAGTTCATCGACGAGGTCGACAGCCGGCTCTCGAGCGACGAGGACACCTGCTCGGTCGTCGAGGACGTGTTGATCGACCTCTCGGGAGATCGCGAGGCATACGAGCGCTGGCAGCGCGGCGACTCCGTCTCGCCGGCAGAGCGGGTCCGTCTGCAGAGTTACGATCCTTGTAACACCACCCTCGAGAGCGAATACTACGCCGAGAAAGACGAAGATCGGTTCCGCCGTTCGAAACACCTCCAGTGGCTCTGGCGGCAGTTCGACAGTCTGCCGGTCGCGGACAACGTGGAGTTTGCGCTCCGGTTCCGGCGAATGCTCGCGGAGCATCTGTTCGAGGAGTGTGGCGAGAACTGTCGGTTCTTCAAGGGGATCACGTTCACGTACGGCCACAACATTACGGTCGGGGACAACGCGGTGATCCACGACGACGTTCACCTCGACGACCGCGGAAGACTCACCATCGGCGACCGCGTCTCTATCTCCGACGGCGTCCACGTTTACAGTCACGATCACGACGTCGTCGACCAGACCGACGTCCGCAACTATCACACGATAGTCGAAGACGACGTCCGCCTCACCTACGACTCGATGGTCCGTG
The DNA here is from genome assembly GCF_000230715.2 of Natronobacterium gregoryi SP2. Taxonomy (GTDB): domain Archaea; phylum Halobacteriota; class Halobacteria; order Halobacteriales; family Natrialbaceae; genus Natronobacterium; species Natronobacterium gregoryi. Next base: position 1,970,286 of record NC_019792.1, on the reverse strand, counting down.
CGGGCAACAAGGTCGGCGAAAACGCCATCGTCGGCGCGCGTGCCGTCGTCCAGCACGACGTTCCTGCCCATCACATCGCCGTCGGGATGCCCGCAAAGAGCGTCAAGATCAAACCCGGCTGGGAAGACATCGCGACGCCCATCGACGAGGCCGGCGGCAACCGCCAGGAACAGCGCCACCTCGAGTACGAACTTCCCGACGATCTCGATGACTTCGACGAGTTCCAGCGAGACCTACGACCCTCCGGATAGCGTCGACTCGAGACGTCGATCGGTTCCGTCCCGACGATCGTTTCGCGTTCCCTGAGTGTCCCCGCAGCCTGAGTCGGGGAATATCCAAGTGCGTTGAGAACGTACGACACACCGATGGAGCTCTGGGGCTGGCTCGTCGGCTACCTCCTGTTGTTTGTCCTTCTCCACCTGATACTGTACTACGTCTACCTTCACCGTGACAACGGCGACAGAACGGGATCGCCGTCCTTCGCGGACCCAAATCGAGCGGGTTCTCCGTCGTCACCCGGACCCGATCGGTACTCGAGCCCCCACGACCGCGAGGACCGCGAGGAACCAGACGAGCGCGAGTTCGACGGCGAGACGATCAGGTGTCCCCACTGTGGGGCTCGCAACGCGGCGGATCAGACGTTTACCTACTGCTGGCACTGTATTTCGACGCTCCGGCGATGACGGGAGCAACGTTCCCGGGCCAGAAGCGAGTATCCGTCCGCTCTTCTAGGACTCTCGTTCAAAAGTAACAGAAAACCAACCACTATTGTTGACGATCCAGTAATGGATGGATACGCTTTTTACCGGTCGAAGCCAGAGCGGTAGTGAGACGAACAGTCATGCACGAACGCACGTCCCCGTCATCGTCCTCGAGTCGGCCTGCAGTCTATCGCGCCGTTCACGACCCGGACAGTCCAGCCACGCTCAGCACTACCGTCGTTCACGCGCTGGCGGACTGCATGGGGGTCGATCCGACTGACGGACGGATCTCGCTGTACGACGCCGTCGACCCCGACGCTCTCGACAAACTCTTTCGCCCGCGTCACGACGGCACTGCCCGCCTCGGCGGCCACGTCTCGTTCGTCGTCGCCGATCACCGCGTGACGGTCTACAGCGACGGCGAAATCCTGATCGACCCGCCCGCATCCGACTCGAGAACGGATCGGTGAGCCGCCTCAGGCACACTCGAAAGACGCCGTCAGTTCGGACGCACCGTCGTTGTCGACGACGAGTGTCCCGTACCACGATTCGTCCGGGGTCGACTCACACGGCGGCACGTCGTAGATGGTGTATGAGTGTTCGCCAGGGACCTCGACCCGTACTTTGGTTATCGGCTGCTCGACGAGAACGGTCTCGAGAGCGCGCTCACCGTTCGTGAGGGCGTACGTCTCGTCGTGTATCCGGCTGCCATCGGCGTACGCCGTCACGACGTACTCGCGACTGTCGGTGGTCCCGTTCCGGATCGAAAGCCGGTACTCGATATCGGGGCGTTCGGTTTCGTCGGAACAGCCGGCGAAAAACGCCGCGAGTGCTCCACTGCTGAGAGCGAGCAGGTCCCGACGTATCATATGAAAAAGCTATCAACCAGATATATGTATTTTCGGATCGGCGGGAGCGACGATCGGCCGAGGGCGGCGCTGTTGTCCGATTCCGACAGGAGACAGCGATCGCAACGGAGTCGGCCGACGTTCCGTATCAGGCCCCGGTTACGTCGATAGCTCGTCGGCCAACCGCTCGAGGTGGTCGACGCCGACGACGGCAACGACTTCGCACTCGTCTCGTCGGAGCTCCTCGAGTCGGTCGATCATACACCGTTCGCGGGTCTCGTCTCTGTAAGCGAGGGCACTCTCGCCGCCCGCAACGCTGCCAAGCAGGGCGCGGACGCTGGCGACGTGTGAGCGTTCGTGGGCTGCCTGTCGTTCCGGCGGATCGTCGTGAGTGCAGTCGTACTCGATGGGGTCGTGATCGTACGCGACCGTCATCGACGTCGCCTTCGTCACCGTCGCGGCTACCCGACAGGCCACTGCCTCACGGGTCGCGCCGCCGAGACTCGAAACGACGCGGCGAGCGATGCGTGGCGAGACGCGGTCGGCGACCAGCCGTGTCAAGAGTCGCCGGAGGAACGACCAGTTCGGTGCGTCGATGCCGACGACGGCAGCGTCGGGGGCAGCCCCGATTGCGGTGCTCATCTCACCACCGAAATCGGGTCGATCACCGGCGTCACGGGCGTACGCCCGGTACAGTGGGACCGCTGCGGGCGGCAACTCGAGCGCCAACGTCTCCGGATCGAGTGCCTCGAGAGAGCGTTCGACGCGGCCGACGCTTGCGGGATGATCGTGAACGACGCCGAGAAGGGTAACGTCGCCGTCCGCACCGGTGGCCCGGCGGCAAAACCGCTCGGTGACGCGGGGATCGTCGACCGAGCCGGGGAACTCGTACGCGTCCATTGCTCACCCGGTAATACGGTACTACCGGTATAAACCTTGTGTTATCTGGAGGTAGACGCCTGTTACCCGTCGTTTCCGGAAATCGAACAGTCGCCGGCTGCGGAACGATCAGTTCGGCTGCCGTTTTGCTCGAGGCAACGATCTAGTACCCCTGTACAACGGTTTCGTCCGTTTATTCCACACCGGCCCTACCGCCCTGTAACTCGGTCCCTACCGGGGCCGGGAACGCATGAATCGGGAGACGATCACCAAAGACGACGAGGGGAAACGCGTACTGAACACTGACGGGACCGAAGTCGGTCGAATCGTGACGGTCGAAGACGGCCACGGCTACGTCGAGCCCGATCCAGGGCTTGCCGACACGATCAAAGCGAAACTCGGCTGGGGTGTGGCCACCGAGGAGGCACACCCCCTCGACGAGGGCAGCATCGAAGAGATCACCGAGGACGCGGTGCGACTCCGAGGAACCCTCTAAGTTTTTCGTGACACTTACCGATCGAGTTACGGCGACCGCGATCGCTCGAGAAAGGGCGACTGCTGCCTGTCGGACGAGGAGCAACATCGAGACGACGACGGTTCCGAGCCACCCGGGGCGACACTGGTGAGCTGTACGAGCACGGCGAGAAAACCGCCAACAGCGCTCACGGCGAGCGTGCCAGCGACGACGATGCCGTTCGTCGGCGGTCGCTCGGCAGCGCTTCTGAAGAACCAGTTTCGGCTCGACGGAGAACTCATAGCTCCAGTCCGCGTTTTTCGACTAATACGGATTACTGTAACGATTTACCGGCGCAACCGCCGCCCGGGTCGCGGTTGTGCCGGAAATGACTGACAGTAAACCGTATAAAACGTTTGGCGACAGCGTGAGGGGGCGGGCCGACTCGAGGAGAGGCGTTAGACGCCGGTCGAATACCGCAAAATACCAGCAAAGCCGCCGAAGGCGTTGTAGAGTTGGTCGCCTTTCTCGAAGTCCGTGGAGATGAACTTCGTCTCGGTGCCACGCTGTTCAGCGATTCCGATGAGGTGGTCGATCGCGTCCTCACGGTCCTCGTCGGTCGCCTCGACGGCGCTGTCACAGTCGCTGCACGTGTGGGCTGGCGTCGACTTCCGACGGTCGATCACCTCGTAGTCGGTGTTGCCACACTCCCCGCAGTCGAAGACGACGACATCTTTACGGAGATCCTCGCTGATGAGCAGCCGATCGACCGACCCCATCACCAGGTTCTGTCTGGTCTGTTCGAACCCATAGGTGGCGAGATCGCCCGCGTTGAGTTCCTCGAAGAACTCCTCCATCTGCTTTTTGTCTTTCATTACCTCGGCGTCGGCAAGCGCGTCTTCTGCGTTGTCGACGAGGTCGTCGAGGCCGGACTCGTCGGTGTAAGCGACGTCGAACTTGCCGATTACTTCGTCCTGAAGCTCGTGATGGAGGTAGTCACCGTCGAGAAACTCGTCTTTGGTCGGCGAAGGGCCGCCCACGAGAATCCCGTCGAGTTCGTGGCGCTTGGGGACGAACAAGTCGTTTGCCATCCCGGCGACTTCCTGGTAGAAGTTGTCAATTGCCTCGAGTCGCAGACGGGCGAACCGCTGGGCGGACTGGCCACCTTTGCGCTGTTTGCCCGGAACCAGCGAGGAAGCGGACTTGACGGGCTCGACGCGTTTGCCCTTCAGCCAGCCGACGTTGGATTCGCGGCGGTCGAGGACGATCAAGCCGTAGAGACCCTTGTCCGCCATCATCTCCTCGAGCGGTTCGGTCAAGAAATCCGAATCGCAGTGGTATCGAAACGACTCGATCGGCTGGGGTGGGCTCTCGAGGACGTTGGTGACCATCTCGGTCCGACCACCGCCGGAGTCGACGGCACCCGAGAACAGCACGATCCCGTTTTCCGGTGGATACGTGTCGTAATACCGGAGCCGGTCTTTGATACTCGTCAGCGCGTCCTGGACTGCGGTGCGGGTCTGTTTGGATTTGATGTTTGCCGCTTCGCTGTGTTCCTGGGTGACGTGCTGGACGACGTCGCTGATCTGGCGGTCTTCGGGAACGTAGATCGATACGAGTTGCGTTCCAGAGCCGTCGTAGTTCTTGAGATCTTCGATGACCTTCCGAAACTCGTATTTCTTCCGGTCTGATTGCTCCTGCTCGCCCTCCTGGCTCATTGTCCGTACAAAACGCTGCTGTGGGTAAGTATTCTTTGACACGGCACCGAGCGCGTGATATTCCCGTTCACGGACGGACGGCGTCGACTTGTTTTCCCGGATTCGGCGACGGACGCGAGGTGACGATTTAAGTTCTAGCCGTTCCACTGTCCGGACACTACTCGAGTATGTCCCAGGAGACGGTGTACGCCATCGCGAGCGGGAAAGGCGGTGTCGGGAAGACGACGACGACGGTAAACCTCGGCACGGCGCTTGCACAGGCGGACAAGCGCGTCGCCGTCGTCGACGTCGATCTCGGTATGGCGAACCTCGCCGGGTTCGTGAGCCTCGCTCCCGATTCGACGACCCTACACGACGTATTGACCGACGACGCAACGATCGACGAGGCCACGTACCGCCTGGCAGACAATATCGTCGCCCTTCCGAGCGGCACCGGGCTGGACGATTACGCGAACGCCTCACCCGAAGGCCTCCGTGGCGTGGTCGAAAAACTCAGAGACACCTACGATTACGTCTTCCTCGACGTGGGCGCGGGCATCAGTCACGAGACCGTTCTTCCACTCGGCCTCGCTGACGGCGTCCTCGTCGTCTCGACGCCGGAACCGGCTGCGATCCAGGATTCCCAGAAAACGGTCAAACTGACCAACCGGACCGGTGGCACCGTCGAAGGGCTAATCCTCACGCGAACGCACCCGAACAGCAGCCTCTCCTACGAGGAGATCGCCACACGACTCGAGGTACCGCTGATCGGCACGATCCCCGAAGATCCCATCGCCCGCAAGAGCGTCTACGCCGGGACGCCGCTGGTCGTCTACAAACCCGACGGCCCCGCTGCGACTGCCTATCGGCAGATCGCCGCCGATCTCGCCGGGATCGACGTCGCACGCACCAAAATCGAGGACCCAGAAGACGACGAGAGCGACTCGAGTGACGGCGACGGAGGCGGAGACGGTGGCTGGGAAGCCTCGCCGGACGAAGTCTCGAGTGCGATCACGGAAGCAGAGTCAGACACCTGAGACGGTTTGCTGTCAGTCAGTTCCGGCGCGACCGCGGGTTCTCCTGCGGTCGCGCCGGGACATCGGGACAGCAGTCCGTATGACTCGCTCGTCGATGACGTCTCATGGGACGCTCCCACTAACCCGCCGGTAGGTCCTACCTGTATCCACCGTTTTGGCGCTCGAGGGCGTACTTTTGTCGAAATCGATGACTACCCATCACGCGGGACAGTCCGCGTTTTCGACCCGTGCTCGGACGGTGAGAGCGGATGCTGCAGCTGAAAGTAAAATCCCGACAAAACCCACCACAACCGCCTGAAATGACGTCTCTGCCGTTCCCAGTGGTCCGGTTTCAGTTCCGTTCAGGTGCGAAGAGAGTACGAGCTAATTACTAATCCATCCGTCTCTCGACCGCTCGACCATGGAGCGACGTAAGATCCTCCTCGGCAGTGGAGCCGCGCTCGCAACCGTCCTTGCGGGCTGCTCGAGTACCGAAACTGGCGAAGAAGACCCCGACGATGGTGATGATCACGACGATGGTGACGATCACGACGACGGTGACGATCACGACGACGGTGACGATGGGGTCCCCGGACTCGACGACGACGATCTCGAGTCAGATAGCGACGTGATGACCGTCATGGAGGTCGATCACGAGGACGACCGCCTCTACGTGCGCAGTCGAACCGACACGACGGACCCGGATGTCCTCTCGATGGAACTCGAGACGGTGGCATACGATGTCGCGGCCGCAGTCACCGACGCCGACCGCTTCAAAGCCGAAGTCAGCGAGGTCGAGTGGGTACTCGAGTACGAGGGGAGCCACGTCCTCGGCGTGTTCGTCAACGTGGAGTGGATCGTCGACTATCTCGAGGGCGAACTCACGGAGGACGAACTCGCCAAGAAGGTTCTCGAGTCGAAAGAGCAGTAATCGCAATCGGTCCCGGCCGCCCACGACGCCTCGAGTGCTTGTGACTCGATCGCGCGGAGCGCTGTCGGACGACGGCGTCTGACTTCCGTTTTCCGGACCGCTGACTTCTACACAGGCCGACCACTGGACGAGCCGGGTTCGTTCACCACTCGGATCGTTGCGTCCTCCCGGACGACGACCAACGGACAACGATTCCGATCGTCTCGCCGATTTCGCTGTGGGAGCGTTTCGGTCGTGGCGGCCCACACACTCCGTCCTCTGTTGGAGTTGACCGAAACCTCCCGTGTGACTGCTGGCCGAGAAACTTCGTGGTCACGGTATCGCGCGTTTCGTTTGCGACAGTGATCGCGAACTTGCTGCTCCAGTACTAAACAAATACACTTTCACTAAGGAAATTCTAGTTGGTAATCTTTATGCAACGGTACGCTCCAGTAGGCGACACGAACAGACATGGAGCGAAAACAGTCACGAGTATCGACGAGAACACTGCGGAACGATCTTCTCGAGGTAAATCGATTGTGAAGCACCTCTTCGCCACCCTCGAGAAGTCCTGCGTGTCGCTGCCGGTAGTGTTCGACGTCTACGTGTGGCTCTACCGGTCGGTCGTCGCCAATGAGATCGATCTCGGTGACGTCGGCCCGACCGACGGCGTGCTCAACGTCGGCTGTGGCGCGTTGCCGTTTACCGCTGCGTTGCTCGCCCGCGAGGCCGGTGTCTCGGTCTACGCACTCGACCAAGACGAGAGCGTACAGTCGCGAGCGCGGCACCACCTCGCTCGAGCAGCCGTCGCCGACCGTGTCGAAGTCGTCGCCGGCGAGGGGACGGCGGTCGACGCGACCACGACCATCCCGCTCGCCGAGGTAGACGTCGCCGTAGTGGCCGCCCAGGCCGAACCCAAAGCCGAGATCGTCACGACCCTGCGCGAACTCGAGGACGGCCCAGATCGGATCGTCGTCCGCCAACCGCGCTCGCCGTTCGAGAGCGAGTACGGTCGGCTCCCGGACGCGTTCGATCCCGACGGCACCACCAGCCAGCCGACGGTCACGTTCGGTCGCTCACTGCTCTTCGAGGCCTAGCCACCCCCATGAGCCGAAAACACGTCCTCTGGGTCGTCGGCATCTGTCTGCTCACGCTGTTGACGGTCGTCGCCGGCTGGCAAGAACTGTGGGGAGCGATCCAGCGTGGAAACCCGATCGTGCTCGGTGGGCTCTGTCTGGTCCAACTTCTCACCCTCGGCGTGATCGCCTACCAGTGGCAGTACCTGTTCGGGCGTGCCGACGTTCCCCTGGGATTTCGACGGGTGTTCGAAGTGACACTCGCCGGACTGTTCGTCGAGAGCACGACCCCGACCTCGAAGCTCGGTGGGATGGCAGCGAAACTCTATCTCTTCGACCGAACGACCGAGACGAACTACAGGACAGCCTCCTCGGTGTTGCTGGCACAGAAGTACGTCTCGCTGCCGCCGCTTGCGCTTCTCTGTGTCGGCTCTGCCAGCGTCGGTGCCGCCAGCCTCGAGTCCGAGGCGATCTCGAGCGCCGTCTACGGACTGGTCGCAGGCTTCGTCGGGCTCGTCGTCGGACTGACCGTGGTCCTCGCGGCGTCACGGCGGGAGCCAACTCGTGACGTTCGATCGCTGACCGCGGTTGCCCTACCGGATTCGGTCACGTCGGTCGTCGATCGGGGACTCGAAACCCTCGAGTCGACGGTCGCGGAGGCAGGAGTGTTGCTCGACCGCCGCGGTCGATACTGGCTGTACTCGCTCTCGTTTCTCCTCTGGATCGTCTACCCGCTGAAGATTTACGCCGTCGCCTACACCCTGGGCATCGAGACGACGCTGACGATCGCGTTCGTCGGCACGTACCTCGCCTACATCGTGAGTCTCGCACCCGTCTCGCCGGGCGGTGTCGGCACGTTCGAAGGAATGCTCGCAGTCGTCTTTCTCGCCGGGGGCATCCCCTTTGCGGACGGACTCTCCGTCGCCGTCCTCTCACGCGTCGTCACCTTCTGGGTCCCGCTCGGCCTCTCGGCGCTGGTAACGGCAGTCCTCGTGTGTGACGAAGACGGCGTCGTCTCCGAGGACGACGGTGTCGTCTCACGGGTGGCGACACTGGTCGACCGCGTTCGACGCTGACCCCGTCACCGAAAGCGGCGGAACGCAGCCCGAAACCGCTCCTCGTGAACCGGCCGGAACTGCTCGCTCGAGTCGGTAAACGCCGACGGCGTCCAGAACCGAGCGTCGGCCGCGTCGCTGCCAGCAGTCGGTTCGCCAGTCGCGTCCGCCCAGTCTGCGACGTAGTACGTCGTGACGACGTGTTTCCCGTCCCGTGGCGGTAGTGCAGTTGCGTCTAGGATCTCGAGTGCGTCGGGAGCGACCGACACACCAGTCTCCTCTTCGAGTTCGCGAGCGGCCGCAACTTCGGGCTCTTCGCCGACCTCCATGTGACCGCCGGGGATCGTCCACTCGCCGACGCCGGGCGGGACGGCGCGTTCGACACAGAGGACCGCAGGTTCGGCCCGCGACTGATCGACGACGGCGACGCCGGCACAGGGGACGGGGTTGTGCCAGACGACGCGCTCGCAGGACGGACAGTGGCTGCGGTCGTGGCCGTCGAACGTGATCCGCTCGAGGCCCGTTCCGCAGTGAGGACAGTACTTGGCTGGACGGCTGACCATCTGGACTCCTCTCGGTGCCAGTGGTTCAAAGGGCTTTCAGTCCGCTGCCGGTCAGCGGGACGACAACGTCGTCGTCGCCCTCGAGTACACCGGTCTCGCGATATCGATCCAGCGCCGCCGGAGCGACCGCACTCGTCGGCTCGACGTAGAAGCCGTTACGGTGGAGACGATCGAGCGTGGCCTCGATCTCGTCGTCGTCGAGCGCGATGGCGTCGCCGTCTGTTCCGTCGATCGCCGCGAGAACGTCGTCCATGCGGGCGGGTTCGGTGATCTGGATGCCGTCTGCGACGTCGGTCTGCTCGAGGCCGCCGTTGCCGCCGAGTGCCTCGACGATGGGGGCATAGCCCTCCGCCTGTGCACCGAGCAGGCGGGGCAACTCGTCGACGATTCCGGCCTCGGACAGTCGACTGAATCCGAGGTACGAGCCGAGAAACAGCGTCCCGTGTCCGAGCGGAAGCACGACGGCGTCCGGTGCGGTCCACGCTCGCTGGGCGGCGACCTCGAAAGCGAACGTCATCGTCCCAGCGTAGAAGGCGGGGTTCCAGGCATGACTGGCGTACCACCCCTCGCCCGTCTGGGACGGAGCCCCGTCGTTCGAGTCGTCGGCCTCACCTGCAACCGCGTCGATGCAGGCGTCGGTGACATCCTGGCGACTCCCCTCGATCCGGATCGGGCGCGCGTCGGCCTGCTGGATCGTCATCAGTTTCGACTGTTTGACGTCCGCCGGCACGTAGATGTCGGCGTCGAGCCCCGCTCGCGCGGCGTAGGTCGCAATCGCCGCGCCGGCGTTACCCGAGGAGTCCTCGATGACTTTCTCGACGCCGAGTTCGGCCGCCCGCGAGAGCGTCGTCGTCGCGCCCCGATCCTTGAACGAGCCGGTCGGGAAGACGTACTCGAGTTTGAACTGGGCGTCCCAGTCGGGAGCGTCTACGAGGGGCGTGAAACCTTCGTGGAAGGTGACGCGTTGCTCGATCGGCAGGAACTCGGAGAACGCCCAGAGCCCGTCGCTGGAGTCTAGCTGGGAGGCCGCCAGCGGATCGCCCGTCGGAAGCGGCTGCTCGACGAACTCGAGGGCGCGCTCACAGCCACAGCGCCACGGTTCGGATGGCCCGGCCTCGTAGGTGGTCCCGCAGGCGGGGCAGACGAGATCGGACGCCATCAGTAGCTGTCGACGTCGGTGCCGACCGAGCAGACGTACTCGCCGGTGGCGACCTGTGGCAGCCGCCGAGTCCGCCAGAGAATGCCGTCACCGTCGGCGGTGACAGTCTCTTTCGGTTCACCGAAGGGCGTCGTCACCTCGTAGAGAGTGTCCCCACGTGTCACCTCGTCGCCGAGGTCTTTCTGGAGGCTGACGAGGCCGCCACAGGGCGCACCGTACTGTTCGAACCCGTTTGCCCGAGTCTGGCGCTCGGGGTCGAGTTTGCCCTCGAGAAAGTCGTAGTACGTGAGGACATTCAGGACGCCCGTGACGCCTTTTCTGATGCTCTCCTCGTCCCAGCCGACGCAGCCGCCGAGTTCGGGGTCGACGGTCGGGACTCCGTCGTCGGGAGCAGCGCGTGCGAGTTGGCCGTCCGGTCCCTTCTGGTCCAGGACGTAGCCACAGCCGAAGGCTTTCGCGAGTTCGAGACACTCGTCGTGGAGCCTGTGACGCTTGCCACAACGAACCCTGACCTCGTCGATCATCCGGCTGGTCGATCCCTGGTGGAGATCGAGAATCAGATCGGCACGTTTTGCCACGTCGAAGGTCGCGGCTGCGATACGTTCGCTCGAGGTGCCGCTTTCGTTACCGGGATACGCGCGGTTCATCTTCGTGTCGTCGATCGGGTTCCGATGTTCGGCGACCTGGAACGCGTGGTAGTTGACGATCCCGACGATCAGGATCGTGCCCGCGATTTCGGTGGGATCGAGTTGTGGGACCACACGCTGGAGGACGCCAACGCCGTTGAGTTCGTCGCCGTCACTTGCTGCCTGCAGGTAGAGGGTGTCCCCTGGTTTTTCGCCGTTGATGACGGCGACGGGGAGCCCGAACGGACTCCCGTCTCGGGTCTCGCCGACCTCGAGTCGGCCCGTATCGACTTCGCCGGGCCCTGCGCTCGCTGTTCCGAGCCTCGTCGTCATGTCACTCACGACGGACCCACTGGCCTTTATTGATTCGGTCTCTTCGTACGGTGAGAGCGTCGCTGCTTCTAGAGGAACGGCTGATAGTAGTACGGACTCACGAAGCCCTCGACGACCCCGGCGACCGCAAGCAGGATGCCAACGCCGACGAGTACCCAGAACGCCCGCTCTAGTTCGTCCGCGAAAGTGACACGACGGAGCTGTCCGCGTGCTGCTCGCCAGAAGGTAACGCCGAGCGAGATACCGAGTGCGGTCGCGATCAGGATCGCCGGAATCTCGAAGATACCGTGGGGGATCACGAAGGCGAGCAGTTCCACGGGTGCGACCTCGAACTGGGAGAGAACGCCCATGAACATGCCGTTGAACAGCAACGAGACGATAGCGGGGACGACGAGTGCGAGCCCCGAAAGCGCCGTCGTTATCGCGACCATCCAGTTGTTCCCGAAGAACTCGAGGGCTGCCGTCGGCGGAACGTGGCCGTCGAGACGGGCCGCGATCGAGGCCTCGAACGCGTCGATGCCGGTGTATGGGTCGGCAACGCGCCAGCCAGCCCAGAATCCGACGAGTGCCAGCACGACGACGACGGCGTGTGTGGTCGGCGTCGAACGGACGAACGAGAGCATCTCGTGCCAGCCGCGGTCGAGTCCCGCACGGAACTGCGTTCGGACGGACCGTTCGGGCGACAGCGGCGGCGTCAGTCGGCCGCGGTAGTCACAGTACAGCGCAGTCTTCAGTAGGTCGAGTGCGGGAAGCAAGAGAAACACCGCAACCAGCGAGACGACGGTGACGACCTCGAGTACTGCAAGAATACCCGAGACGATCGAAAGCGCGACGATGGAACCGACCGAGAGGGCGTAGTAAAACACCGCGTCGACCGGCTGGGAGCGGACGAACGAGACGGTCGCGGACAGCGAGCCGAAAACGCCCGCGTCGTCGACGACGACGGCGACCGGGGCGAAGGCAAACACTGCGCGAACGACGGCAAGCGCCGCGACGACCGCAAGCGTTGCGAACAGTCCAACCAGGATTCCAACTGCCGGGACGCCAGCCAGGGTGAAACCGCCGACGAGGACGAGCATGACGGCCAGGAACCCACCCCCGACGAACAACCAAAGGGCAAACTCGAGGACGTACAGCCCGAGGAGCCGGCCGGCGAACCGTCGAGTGCCAGCGATACCGGCGACGAGTCCGCGTTCGTCGCGCAGCCGGCCGTAACAAGCCGACAACTGGGCAGCCGAGACGATCGGGAACAACGCGATTGTGAGGAGAATCGTTCCGCCGATCGCAACCAGGGCGAGAACGGCGATCGTCGGCGTCAGCAACTGCTCGAAGACGGGAGCGAGACTCTCGGCCCACGCGTCGAACGCGTCCGGATCGGCGTCGGGAGACAGTGGGTCGAGGTCGATCGCTGTGAGTTGCTCGCGTGCCGTGGTGATTCTGCCGGTCGCCTCGAGATAGACGTACCCGACGAAAGCGGCCAGAAACGGGATAACTCGAGCGATGGCGGGGACGGCAGCCCCGAGCAGATACAGCGGCAGAAAGTCACCCGGCCGATTGCGAAACACGGCGACGACCGCGGCGACTGCGTCGGAAAGCGAGCGGGACATGGTCGTCCCACGACTTGTTCGCACGGAAAGAAATACGTTCCGGAGACCGAGAAGAAGCCGTCAGCCGAACGAAACCGATCGTTCGAGCGCCACGTGACTGTCCACTCGAGCCCTTACGAGCCCCAGAAGTTCTCGCGGCTCCCGAGCCGTTCACGCTGTGGCTTGGGACCGTCCCGGTCGGCCGTCGTCTCGTCTTCGTCGTCTTCGTCGTTGTCTTCGTCGTCGTCTTCGTCGTTGAGTGCCGGTTCGTCGCCGACGTCGTCGTCTTCCTCCATCGGGACCAACTCGAGTTTTTCTGCGCGGGCGTGGTTGCTGTGGACCTGTGAGATCTTGACTCGAGCACGCGCTTCGGGCAATACACCGTCGATAAGGACGATAAATCCATCCTCCGTTCGGCCGACGCCAGCGCCGCTTTCGTGCATGTCGACGACGTCGACGACCAGTTCTTCGCCAGCCTTGACCGGCTGGGTCTGTAGGTCTTCGATCGGTTGGCTGTAGTGGTTACACCACTCCTTGCCACCCCGGTCGCCGTAATGTTGACACCCCATTCCCGAGATACGTTCGGAAAAGCTCGGACAGTCGTCGGCAAGTGGACAGTCTGCCATGGACCGTAGTACCATCGGCGTCGTTAAACCGTTTCCGTCTTCCAGACACGCACGCGACGCGAACCACGGGCGATGACTGTGAATGAACTGTTGGCCTGCGAACCAGTGTTTCGAAAACGTTTACGGGAGGGCCACCGTCGTAATAGACGATGAAAATCCTCGTTACGGTCAAAGAAGTCGCGACCGTGGATGACGAGTTCGAGATCGAGGGGACTGAGATCGCGGACCAGTACCTCGGTGTCGATCTCAACGAGTGGGACGACTACGCCGTCGAAGAGGCCGTCCAACTTCAGGAGGCCGGCATCGCCGACGAAGTCGTCACGGTCACGATCGGGCCCGAAGACTGCGAACAGACCATCCGCCAGGCTCTCGCAAAGGGCGCAGATCGGGCCGTTCGCGTCTGGGACGACGCCCTCGAGGACGTCGACCTGCTCGACGTCGAGGCCAAGACCGACATCCTCACCGCCGTCGTCGAGGAGGAAGACCCCGACCTCGTCCTCTCGGGCGTCCAGGCCGGCGACGACGCCTTCGGCGCAACCGGTGTCTCCGTCGCCGAGAAACTCGGCTACGAGTGGGCCGCCGTCGTCAACCACCTCGAGCACGACCTGGAAGGCGGTGTCGCGTCCGTCCGCCGCGAACTCGAGGGTGGTGTCGAGGAGTTGACCGACGTCGAACTGCCGGCCGTCCTGACGATCCAGACCGGGATCAACGAACCTCGCTACGCCAGCCTGCGTGGCATCCGACAGGCCCAGCGCAAGCCACTCGACGTACAGACGCTCGCCGACATCGACGTCGACGAAACCGTCGTCGACTCGGATCTCGAACTGACGGACATGTACGAACCCGAAAGTGAAAGCGACGTGACTGTTTGGGAGGGCAGCGCCGAAGAAACCGCCGGAGAGCTCGCTGATCTCCTCGAGGAGAAGGGGGTGGCACCATGACGGACGTTCTCGCAGTCGCGGACCACCGCCGTGGCGACCTGCGCGACGTCAGCTACGAACTCGTCACTGCCGGGCGCGAACTCGCCGACGAGACCGGCGGCGACCTCCATCTGGCGGTCATCAGTGGCACCGTCGACGAGTTCGCCCAGAAACTCGACCGCGACGGTGTCGACGCCATCCACACGGTCGATTACGGCGAAGAGTTCAACCACGGCGTCTACGCTCAGACAGTTATCCAGCTATACGACGAACTCGCCCCGCAGTACGTGCTCGCACCAAACAGCGTCAACGGACTCGACTACGCTCCGGCCGTCGCGAACGAACTCGGTCTGCCGATCGTCACCGATACGGTCGACCTCGAGACCGACGGCGACACGCTGACCGCGACACGCGAGATGTACGGCGGCAAGGTCGAGACGACGACCGAACTCGAGGGACAGGCTGTCGTCACGATCCGCGGTGCCGAGTGGCCCGCCGCTGACGGGACCGGCGACGCCGCGATCGACGCCTTCGACGTCGACATCGACGAGGGCGCGCTTGGCACGACGGTCAACGGCTTCGAAGAGGTCGGTGGCGGTGACGTCGACATCAGCGAGGCCGACGTGCTCGTCTCCGTCGGACGTGGGATCGAAGACGAAGATAATCTCGAGCTCATCGAAGACCTCGCGGACGCACTGGACGCGACCGTCTCGGCCTCGCGACCGATCGTCGACAACGGCTGGCTCCCGAAGAACCGACAGGTCGGCCAGTCCGGAAAAGTCGTCACGCCGGACGTCTACGTCGCGATCGGCATCTCCGGTGCGGTCCAGCACGTCGCCGGGATGAAAGGCTCCGATACGATCGTCGCGATCAACACCGACCCGAACGCACCGATCATGGACATCGCGGACTACGCGATCACGGACGACCTGTTCGACGTGGTGCCGGCACTGACCGAACAGTACCAGTAGGAGACGGGACTGCGACACGAACGAGAGCGGCGAGATCCGTGGCTTCCCGAACCACTGGCGACCGACTCGAGTCGTCGTCGGTGGCTGGCTCGCTGGCAGTACCGCTGGGGCTGGGATCGAACCACATTGTTGCTCTGTTGACGGCACACCTTTTCGGGCTGGCTCGCGTCACGACCCTGTAGCAGCCCCTGATACGGATTGCTGTAACCGTGTCCCGCGAGCACTGTTCTCGAATCGACTCCAGTGACAACTGATACTGCCGGACAAACATGCACACACCGATCGCACTCGAGACGCGATCGAGTGTTTACTGACGTTTGTCCAGCAGTATGGGGACAGCACCCGGAACGCAGCCTGTAAGTCGAACGAAAACGGTGCAATCGGAGACGAACAGGCGTAGTTGAGACAACAAACCAAGTAGTGGCCTCGAGCTGGAATCGCTGTCGGGCCGTCACACTCGAGGTGAAACCGTGGCGCGAGAGTACGTTCGAAGCGTGTCTAAAAGAAGCGAGCGATATTGAAAAGCCACTCAACAATATGAACGATGTGCGAGTGAAGCACAAAAGGGCCATCAGGCATACATATACAAAGAAAAACTGAGTAACATGGACAGCGACACGAACCGCAGACGACTTCTGGCAGGGATGGCCGGCACATCCCTTGCCGGACTCGCTGGTTGTACTGGCGTGATCCCCGGCACCGAGTCGGGTACAGCCGCCTCTGGTTCCGGCACCGCCAGCACCGACCGGACGATCAAACTCGGTATCATGCTTCCGCTGAGCGGTCCACGAAGTGCAGTCGGCGAAGACATCCTCGCCGCCGCCACGCTTCCGGTCAAGCAGGCCCGCGACGATCCCGATCTCGACATCGAGATCGAGTACACCGAAGCAGACACGGAGAGCGATCCGGCGACTGCCGCCCAGGCCGCGACGTCACTCGTCGACGACGGCTATGCGATGGTGACTGGGCCGCTCGACTCTGACATCACCCTTCAGGCGACCCAGCAGGTCCTCGTTCCCTACCAGATCGTCTCCTGTTCGCCCGCATCGACGACGCCGACGCTGACGACGCTCAACGACGGTGGGTTCGTCTTCCGGACGGCGATTTCGGATGCCGTCCAGAGTGCGGTTATGGCTGAAATCGCCGCGACCGAACGCGGCGTCGACACCGCTGCCACGCTGTACGTCAACAACGACTACGGCTGGCAACTCAGCCAGTCTTTCGAGCGGGCGTTCGAAACCATTCACGGCGGCACGATCACCGACCACGTTCCCGTCGAGGTCACCGCCGACTCTCACGACAGCGAGATCGAGCGGCTTGCCGAGGCAGACCCCGACCTGGTGATTCCAGCCATCTACCCCGAGATGGCCCAGACGCTGTTTACCGATCTCGAGCCCGGAAACTCCTTCGACCTGTTGTGTACCGACGCTCTCCGCCTGGGGGACCTTCACGAACAGGTCGACTACCCACTCGACGGGATCAGAGGTACTGCTCCACTCATCGACGGTCCCGGGGTCGGCACCTTCACAGAAATGTACACTGGCGAACACGACGGCGAACCCGACCTCTTCGAATACTACGCCTACGACGCGACTGCCGTGCTCTTGTTGGCAAACGCGTACGCCGGTCAAAACGACGGACAGGCCATCCAGAACGCCATTCACACCGTCACGAGCCAGGGTGGCGAAGAGGTCACACCCGACACGATCGCCGACGGCATCAGACTCGCTGCGGAAGGCACTACCGTCGAATACCGCGGTGCAGCCAACGAGACCGGGTTCGACGAGAACGGCGACCCAACCGACACGGTCTTCGAGCACTGGGAGTTCGACAGCACCGCCGACGGCGGCATCACCGAAATCGACCGCCTCGATCCATACTAACACCAATGTCACTCGCAACAACACTCATCCCCTCGTTCGTCAGGCGCAGTTACCTCGCCAAGTTCGTTCTCGCCATCCTCGTCGTCGTCCTCGTGATGAGCGTCGTCGGGGCCGGGAGCTACGTCTTCGTCGACAACACCGTCCAGGAAGACGCCAACGCGGAGTTGGAAACGACCGCGGAGATGCAAGCCGACGAAATCAGTTCCTGGATGGAGTCACTCTCCGTCCAGACCCGTACCGCATCCGACTCACCGATCCTCCAGGACGGTGACCCACAAGAAGTCCAGGCACATCTCGTCGAAGAACAGGCCCGCATGGGCGTCAACGTCCGCGCCATCCACTACCTCGACACCGACAGCGACGAAGTCGTCACCAGCACGACCGCCGCCTATCGCGACAGACCGTTCACCGACCTCGAGGAACCGTGGAGCGACCACGACTTCGACGCGGAGTTCCTGTTAGACGAAGAAATCTGGCACACGCCGGAAGCGTACGAATCGCCCACGCTCGACGATCAGGTGATGGCGTTTGCCAGTCCGGTCACGGACCGCGACGACCGCGTCGTCGTCGTCATCGGCACCCTCGAGTACCAGATCGAGCAACTACAGCAAGACGACATCTCACAGTCGACAGTCATCCTCGACGCGGACGGCAACGACGTCTTCCAGGCCGACCACGTCGCCGTCGACGCCGACGACGAGTCTCTCGAAGCAGCCCTGGGCGGCCGAATACAACTGCTGTCCGACGACGATCGAGTCCACTCGTACGTTCCGGTAAGCAACACACAGTGGGTTGCAGTCTCGAGTATTCCGACCGACGAAGCCTACGGTGTTGCGGCCAGCGTCGGGAACAACATCTTGCTCATGATCGCGTTTAATCTGGGCGCGTTGAGCCTGATCGGCGTCGTTCTCGGGCGACAGACCGTCGGCCCAATAACGACGCTTCGGGACCGAGCAGCGGCGATGGAAGCCGGCAATCTCGACGTCGACCTCGAGACGAACCGCACCGACGAGATCGGACAGTTGTTCGATGGGTTCGACTCGATGCGAACGTCGCTTCGCGAGCAGATCGAGGAAGCAGAGGCTGCCCGCGAAGAGGCCGAACAGAAACAGGAAGAGGCGACCGAGGCACAGAGTGAAGCCGAGAAAGCCAAACGCGAGGCCGAAGCCGAGCGTGAAGAACTCGAGCGGATGACGAATCACCTAGAGCGCAAAGCCGAGGAGTTCAGCACGACGATGGCCGCCTGTGCTGACGGTGACCTCTCCCGGCGACTCGATCCCGAAAGCGAAAGCGATGCGATGACCGACATCGCGGTCGCGTTCAACGGGATGGTCGACCAACTCGAATCGACGGTGGCGGACGTCAAAGCGTTCGCAAACGAGGTCGCAGCAGCCAGCGAACAGGTGACTGCGAGTGCACAGGAGGTACAGGCCGCATCGCAACAGGTGTCCGAGTCGGTACAGGAGATTTCCGACGGAGCCGAGAACCAGAACGAGTCCCTGCAGACGGTCGATCGGGAGATGGAGAGCCTGTCGACGACGACCGAAGAGATCGCTGCGTCTTCGAACGAAGTCGCCGACATGGCATCTCGGATGGCCGAAACCGGCCGGGATGGACGCGAAGCCGCCGAAGAGGCGATCAGCGGCATGCACGAGATCGAAGACGAGTCCGAAGAGGCAGTCGACGCCATTCGAGACCTCGAGACGAAGATGGCACAGGTCGACGAGTTGGTCGAGTTGATTACGGACATCGCTCGAGAGACGAACATGCTCGCGTTGAACGCAAACATCGAGGCAGCACGCGGTGACGGCAGTGACGGCGCTGGCTTCGATGTCGTCGCCACGCAGGTGAAGGAGCTGGCAGCGGACACCAAATCGACTGCCGAAGAGATCGAAGACCGGTTGGATCGCATCAACGACCAGACAGCGGAGACGGTAGCAGACGTCGAGCGAACGGCTGCACGCATCTCCGAACACGTCGATTCGGTCGAGGACGCAGCCACTGCACTGGACGAAATCGCTACCCACGCCGAAAACACCAACGACGGCATCCAAGAGATTTCGGCCGCCACGGAGCAACAGACGGCTTCGACACAGGAGATCCTCGCGATGATCTCGTCGGCGACCGAAATAGCCGAATCGACGGCCGAGGAGTCACAGAGCGTCGCCGCTGCAGCCGAAGAGCAGACGTCCGCGCTCTCGGAAGTGTCACAAAGTGCCAGTTCGCTCGCCAATCAGGCATCCCAACTGAGTGAAACCCTCGATCAATTCGAACTCGAGAAAACGGGAGAGAACGTCCCCGAGACTCGAGGCGACCGGGAGCAACTCGAAGCGCCCGAGACGGGACACAAAACCGAGAGCAACTAGCAGGCCAGCTCTGCGCTGGTGGATCGAGAACCCGGTCCGTGCGGTCTGTCGATCCAGTAGTCGACGGGTGGGACGGTACTAGCGAACGGACTCACGCGACGCTTGCTCGAAAGCATTCGAACCGTCACGTACTTTGGACCCCCGTCCTAATCGCGGCTAATGGAACTTCTCGAGCGGCGTCGGGCGCTGATTGAAAAGCGTCTCACCGAAGTCGTCGACGAAGTCGAACCCGAGACGCTCAACGAGGAAATCCGTCACGTGACGCTTTCGGATGGGAAACGTGTTCGGCCGATGGTCACGGTGCTTGCCTGCGAGATGGTCGGCGGGGAGGCCGAAGATGCCGTCGACTTCGGTGTCGGAGTCGAACTCGTCCACAACGCTTCGCTGGTAGTCGACGACATCATCGACCGGTCGGAACTCCGTCGGGGCACGGCGAGTGCCTGGGACGAGTTCGGATACGGCCCGGCGATCATCACGAGTGACGGCTTGCTTGGTGAGGCATTCGATCTCTTTTCTGCGGACCCGCAGGCGACCCAGGTCGTCGCGGAGTCGATGGTCGAACTCGGGGTCGGCGAGGCGACCGAACTGTCGTCACAGCCGACAAACGAAGACGAGTACATGACTCTCGCTCGCCGAAAGACCGGCTCGCTCTTCCGAGCAGCGGCCGAACTCGGCGCGATCGCTGCCGACTCGGACCCGCTTACCGTCGAAGCACTTGGCGAGTACGCCGAGCGAGTCGGAGTCGCCTTCCAGATCAGAGACGACGTCTTGGACGCCGTCGCAGACCCCGAAGACCTCGGCAAGCCGACCGGCCACGACGCCGCCCTCGAGCGTCCGTCGGTCGTCCAGGTTACCGACCTCACCCCAGCGGAAGCAAACGACCGCGCGCGATCCGAGGCCAACCGGGCAATCGATGCGCTCGAGCGGGTCGAGGCCACGGATGGGGACGCCAAGGGCTACCTGCGTGAGCTCGCGGAGTTCGTCGTCGAGCGGGAACGGTAGCAGGAAGGGGAAGAGGCAGCATAGCGGTTTCCGCTGTGGGTCTGGCGGATTGCTGGACCGATCTTCGGTGTCCGCTTCTGAGAACGGTTCACTGGCAGCGGCCGACAGGAACCCGTCTCAGGGGCGTACTCTCTCGGCTGTGCGTGGCTCTTCTGTCTCCGCGTCCGCCTCTGATTCTTCGTGGTCCGAGAACCGCGACTCGGCGATGGCGAACGCGAGCGTGCTCGTAATCCCCAGTAGCGTCCCCACCGTCAACGCCGTCGCGAGGTAGCCGACATCCGCTCGTCCGAGGAAGAAAGCGCTGACCGCGTGTAACACGAGCGCGATCGAGACGACGTAAAACGGCGCGTTGAGATAGCGCCACTCCAGATCGCCGGCGATGTACTCGTCGGTGATCTGGCCGAGACTGGTGGTGACGCCCGCGGCGGCGAGCCACTGGATCGAACCGTAGACGAGCGCTGCTAGCATGACCGGGGCGGTCGACGGGTCGACCTCCTCGAGCGTGTTCGTCCCGCTGACGCCACCGAGGACGAACAGGGCGGCAGCGACGACGTACGCAAGCAGCGTCGTCCGACCGGCGTACAGCGATCGGCGAACCTGCGCTGCGGCGGTGTCGAGTCGTTCACCAAGCCCCAGTCCTCGCGAGATGAGGTACAGTCCCAGTAGCGCCGAGGTCGTTCCCAGAACGAACCCCGGCATCTCGAGGGCGCTGCCGATCAATGCGAGTGGGTAGATCAAAAGCAGGATACCGAGCGGAATCAGGACGGTCCCTCGCGTTTCGGGGTCGTCTAACACCTGTTTGAAGGTGTAGTACATCGACTCCAAGTTCTGGGCCTGTCGGACGACGACGCGACGGACGCCGTCGACGGGGACACGCGATCGGATGACCGGAATGACGGACTCGTCCTGTGCGCCATCGGTGATCACGAGGGCAGTGACGTCGTCTGCCGTCGAGAGGCTTGCGAGGACCGTATCGATCTCCTCGCCGACCTCTCGGTTGGCGGCGACGTCGCCTTCCTCGTTGCCGGTGACCACCGCGACCTCGACGCTCTCGTCGCGTTCCGAGAGGTCGTCGTAGACGTGCAATCCCTGGAAGATCACGTTCACGTCGGAGTCCTCCGGGTCTGCGGTGGCGAGTGCGATAGCCGCCTCCTCGACGGGTTCGCGGCCGACGACGGGCGTCGAAAAACCGGTCTTGCGACCGAGGTCGTCGTCGAGATCGACACAGAGGACCAACAGCATCGTTCGGCCGTACGCTAGCCGACTTTAATTGTTTTCGGGACGACGGTTCTCGCGTCACTGCCGGCGTCGCCGGGTCATTCGTCGGGTCGAGACGCACGACTTTTGCGTCTCGGCACGATAGAAGCGATCGACTAATGATCTCCAAGGGCTGTGAGCAGTGTGCGAAAGGCGGGAAGATGGTGCTCTTCGTCTATGGCTACTGCGATCAGCGCGATTGCTTTTACTGCCCGCTCGGTGAGAACCGAAAAAACGTGACCGACGTCTACGCGAACGAACGGCAGGTCGAAAGCGACGAGGACGTCCTCGAGGAGGCTCACCGGATGGACGCGCTGGGAACCTCGATTACGGGTGGCGAACCACAGGAAGCACTCGGTCGAACCTGCCACTACCTCGAGTTGCTGAAAGACGAGTTCGGCGAGGACCACCACACCCACCTCTATACCGGGATCACGGGCGGCCGCGAGAACATGCGTCGCCTCTCGGAGGCTGGTCTCGACGAGATTCGCTTCCACCCACCGTTCGAGCAGTGGGGTGAGCTCCACGGCACCGAGTGGGAAGAAATCCTCTATGTCGCCCGGGAAGAAGGCCTGACACCGGCCTTCGAAATTCCTGGCATCCGCGCCGAAGAAGAGTTCCTCGAGTTCTTAGACGAGGGTGCAGCCGAGTTCTGTAACGTCAACGAGTTCGAAATGTCTCAGGGGAACTACCGTCGGATGCAAGAACAGGGGTACGAACTCAAAGAAGACCACATGAGTGCCGTCGAAGGCTCCCGCGAGGAGATACTCGAGGTGATGGGTGATCACGAACGGGTTTACTTCTGTACGTCGGTCTTCAAAGACGCCGCCC
Source organism: Natronobacterium gregoryi SP2 (assembly GCF_000230715.2). Classification (GTDB taxonomy): domain Archaea; phylum Halobacteriota; class Halobacteria; order Halobacteriales; family Natrialbaceae; genus Natronobacterium; species Natronobacterium gregoryi. Next base: position 1,947,527 of record NC_019792.1, on the reverse strand, counting down.
AGCACCGTCGTCGCCTCAAGCGCATGGCTCGGAACGTTCGCCGGGAGTTCGACGACGTCACCGACGACGGCACTCTCGTCTACGGCAAGACCCACGCCGCTCCCGAGCGCCTCGCGGAGCTCGGCGTTCCCGAGGAGTTCTACACCGCCAAGTCGAACCACGTCGAAGTGGCGTGGTGGCTGCTCGAGGAGATGATCGACGAAGGCGACCTCGAGGAGGGAGAAATCGTCGAGCAGTATCCGAGTTACGACGGGCAGGTTGTGGAACGAACCCCACTCGCCTGACCGCGAGCGAAGCGAGCGGCTTTTTGATGCAGACGTTTCGAGGAGCGGCCGCGAACAACGTGAGTGATGCCGACGAGAAACGAGTGTACGTGGCGGGTGGTCGAGCAGACGGCGCTGGTGTGAGCCACCCACGACCGAACTTGCAGACGCTGTCTTGTCTCTGGTACCGTTCCGAGCGTCGACTGTTGTGTTGAACCGGCCGACACGACCGGTGTCGACTCAGACGGATGCTGTGTCGATATCCCGGCCCGACCGAAGGAGTGCTCGCGGTTGCGCCAGGACGGACTGACAGCAACCCGTATCAGCGGCACAGCGTGGCCCGCCTTAGAAGACTATCACTCGGCCGATCGCTTCGACGGTCGGCCTGGGTCAGTCCGTCTGCACGGGATCTACGTCCGGCAACGTGATGAGGTTCTCTCGACCGATCCGGAGCTTTTCTATTTCTCCGTCCTCGTCCATCTTCGAGAGCAGTTGCGAGACCTTCGCGTTCGACCAGCCGGTTTCCGTCACGATCGAAGCCTGCTTCATCCGGCCGCCGTTTTGCTTGAGTAGCCTATGGACGCGTTCTTCGTCGCTCAGTAGCTCCGGATCGACGTCGTCTTCGTCGTCGTGTTGTAGTTCGACCCCGGAACTGTCGGCCGACGACGCTGTCGACTCGGTCGCTTTCGATCTCGAGAGGTCGTCGGCGACGGCGGAAGTATCGGTGTCGGACTCGTCGTCGAAGACCGCGAGAGACAGCCGATAGCCGGCATAGACGAGGACGACGAGCGTCAGAACGGCCAGCGCACCCGCGAGATACCAGTCGAAGCCTGACGGCCCGACCGGTCCGCTGACGAAGACGATTTCGAGTTCACCCTGCTCGAAGTGGTGTGGGCCGTCCCAGACGAGGTGTGTCGGCGTCTCGAGAGCGTAGTTCTCCGGTGACTCGATCACGAGCCGCTGGTCCGAGGACAGCGTAGGAAACCACGTGCCGTCCGGTGACTCGAACGCGTCACCGAAGTAGACGCGTTCGTCTTCGGCCGTGGCGAAGTTCTCCCAGGTGAACGAGTAGGAGACGACGGCGACTGCTACGGTTTCGTTCTCGGGATCGACGCTGTCGGGGAACGCGTCGGTTTCCGGGTTCAGCGGTTCGGTTCGTGGCGCGTCCCAGCCGGCGTCGACGATCGCCATCTCGCGGCCGGTCGCGTCCTGGGCGGCCTCGAGTTCGGTCGCGAACGACTGGCTGTCGTAGCCGACCGATCGCTGGCCGGTGACAACCGTTTCGGCCCACGAGTCGAAGGTCTCGTTGTCCGCCTGGTCGATCAACAGGAACCTGCTCTCGATCGACCAGTGGGCGTCGCCGTCGTCTTCGACCTGGATTCGGATCACCTGTGCGGGGTCGGCGGGTGCAAGCGAGGTCCTATTGTCGGAGAGGGTCGGGTGGACACCCGCGCTATCGATGGAGGGCACTGAGTGTGGATCGACGGCCGTTTCTAGCGAGGACTGGGAGGGTGCCGTCGTCGCTGGCTCCATCTCGGACGCGGAGACGTGCGCTGACGGCACAGCGGCCACCGCCCCCAGAGTAGACGTTGCGAGGAGGGCTATGAGGGCAAACGTAACGGCGGTGGATAACCGCATGCGTATCAACCGGTGGTTTCCCGGGGGAAAAAACACTTTCTATAGAAGATAATACGGGCTTTCCTGCCGCTCGAGACCGGCTCAGAACGGATAGTGGGTGATTACCTTGTGGCGACCGGCTTTTATATCAGGAGTACGTACGGTGGTTCGATGAAGGCTGGCACCCCCGTTTTCTTCGCCGTGCTTCTCGTCTGTTCGCTGCCCGCGATGACTCTCGTCGCGGCCGATCCCGGCAGCGGTAGCCAGGGCCAAACAGTCGAGAACGTTCAGCCGAGCGCCGCCCAACACTCCGAGCCCGTCGTTGCAGTAAACACCACGAATCGGCTTCCACTCTCCGATGACGCCACAGCCGAGTACACGTCGTACGGATCGGATCTCGGGACCACGCTCGCAAGCGGCGACGACGCCCTCCGCATCGATCACGAAGTGTACATGCTCTCGGAACACGAGTTCGATCAGGCGAACGTCTCCGAGCAGATAACGATGGCCGAAGCCGCCCACGAACGACTCCAAGAACGAATCGACGACCTCGAGGAACGCGAACGTGAGGTCGTCCGTACTCACGCCAACGGCGAACAGACCACCGACGAGTTGACCCAGACGTTGTTGCGAAACTACCACGAGGCCAACGAGTTAGAGACGACGCTCAACCAACTCGAGTCGCGTGCAGAACGAATCCCCGGCTACTCGCTCTCGAGCGCAGAGCTACGGGCTGATCGGAACGCGCTCAGTGCGTTCCAGACGCAACTCCGGACGGGAATCGACATCGCCAGGGAGTCGGCAGGTGCCGACGAGCAGTACGAGTACGTGATCCAAACGACCGAGAACGGTTTTAGCCTCGCGACGATCGAAGACGACATCTATCTCCTCGAGACCGCCAGGTTCGACAACCGTGATCGGTCCCAGCCCGATCAGTTCGAAGGACTCGAGTCGATCGACCGTGCGGGCGAGTTGTATCCGTGGGCAGCAGCCGACAGCACGCCGTTCGGACAGTTCCACGGTGAGATACGTAGCTTCCACTGGATCGAGTACAACCACGCTCAGGGCAATCTCAAGATACATCTCGACGGGGGAACGGGTGACGTCTACCGCGAAGCACAGGACCTGTCGATCGACTCACTTCCCGTCGAGAGAGAAGCGACCGTGACGAACGACGGCCTGGCGCTGTCGATCAATCAGACGCCGGCGAACGGCCCCGTCGGAGTGACGGTGACAGACGACGAGACCGGCGACCCGATACCGGCGACCGTCTCGATCGTCGATGTCGAGTCAGAAGGCGACGACAGCATCGAGATGGGTGACACGAATCTCGAAGACGAAACGCTGTGGTTCGTCCCACCGGCAGGTGAGTACGAAGTGACCGCGGAGACGAGAATGGATAGCGTCAACGCGACGGTAACGTCGACCTGAGACGGATTGCTGTATCGTCCTCTCGGTGTACCCGCCTCGAGGCGCGGTCGTCCCGACAGTGACTGACAGTGAACCGGACGGGAGAACGTCGCGTACTGTCTCTTCCTGCACCCCGTTGTTTATGTAGTAGTCCGTGACAACAGCGGTGCGTGCCTGGACCGGCAGGTGTCCGACTCGAGTGTCGCAGCGGAAAGCGAGGTGTCAGCCCGCTGGTCGGCGTTCTCGCGTTGATCGCAATCGTCGTCTGTCTCGCGACGGTCGTCGCCGTCGGCGTAACGTCGCCGTCGCTCGAGTCGCCGGCCCCGAACGCGGCGTTCGATCTCGTCGTGAACGCCGATCGATCCGAGATTGCACTCGATCACATCGCCGGCGATCCGATCGACGTTCGCGAACTGTCGCTGACGATCGCAGTCGACGGGACCGATCTAGCAGACCAACCCCGAATTCCGTTCGCCGGCACAGAGGGATTCGACGGCGCGCCGACGGGGCCGTTCAACGTCGCGTCCGATCCGTACTGGCAGACCGGCGAGCGTGCGTCGGTCACCGTCGCCGACAGCAACGACCCGTCGTTCGAGTCGGGCGTCTCGGTGACGGTCAGTCTCGCAGTCGACGGCCAGCCAGTCGCGGAACTCGAGACGACGGCGTAGCTACTCGGGTGCGCGGGCAATCGTCGTGATCGCGACGTCGGGATCGTAAGACGGGCCCATGAGGGCGTGTTTCACGTCCTCGAAGCCAGCGGTCTTGAACATCTCGTCGGCCTCGTACTCGTCGTAAAACAACATTATCGAGTCGGCAAGTCGCTGTGCGAGGAAGTTATCCGGGTAGTTCGGACCGACGACTAGTACCTGTCCACCGGGTTTCAGGACGCGATGGAACTCTCGTAGTGCGAGGATCGGGTTTGGCCAGTACTCGATCGATCCCGACGACCAGACGACGTCGAACGTCTCCGTCGCGAACGGAAGCCGTTCGGCGTCGCCCCGGTGGAAGTGGACTGGGGGTGCACGCTTGCCGAACTTGTCGTATGCCTGTCCGAGCTGGTGTTCACTCTGGTCCAGGGCGTACACCTCGTCGACGTGCTCGAGCAGTCCTTCGGTCGCGAATCCGGTACCACAGCCGACGTCGAGGACGGTCATCTCTTCCTCGAGATCGAGCAGTTCGAGGGCCTCGGTGCGCATCTCCTCGTTCCAGATGAAGGGATTTATCTGGTCGTACACCTTCGAGAGGTACTTGTAGAACAGCCGGGCCCGGGCTTTGTTCTCGAGAACTCCCATCGATCGGAGCTTTCGGTCGAACCGGGATATGTCTACTGTTCCAGCTTTCGCTCACCAGACCGAGTACGACGATGATTCGTTTCCGACCACCACGTCTCGAGGAACGGCACCTGTGTTGGCGACAAGTTCGGTCCGGTACGACCGCGGAGAGGGCATGGCTGTGCCAGAACAGCAGGACAGCAATCCGCACGAACGGAGTGGAGTAATCGATCGATACCGGCTACGAATCGGCCGGACGGTTCGGACGCTTTCGCAACTACCATATACGCGCTCTATCAAACCTTCGATTGCTTAGAGTATGCCGAGGCCACAGGTTCTCGAACGAATCAAGTCGGCGGAACGAGAAGCCGACGAGATCGTCGCACAAGCGGAGGAGGAACGCGGCGAGCGAATAGCCGAGGCCCGGGAACGTGCCGAGGAGATTCGCACACGTGCACGACAAGAGGCACAGGAACTCAAAGAGCGCCGACTCGAGGAGGCGCGTGAAGAAATCGACGCGGAGTGTGAGCGGGTCCTCGAAGAAGGCGAAACAAAACGCGAGGAGTTGGTCGAGCAGTCACAGGACCGGATCGACGAAGTGACTGACCACGTCGTCTCCCTGTTCCAGGAGGACGTCCATGCTCAGACCTGAGAAGATGAGCAAGGTTTCGGTGACCGGATCGAAGGGCGTCATGCCCACGGTCATCGAGACGATCCACGGATTGAATCTGGTCCATCTCTCGGACTACGACGGTTCCTGGGATGGGTTCGACAACGGGAGCCCGATCGAAGGAGCCGAGGATGCCTCCGAGAAGCTGGTGACGGTTCGGGCGCTCAAGAACACGCTCGACCTATCGGAGGAAGACCTAGACTCGGACTGGCGCAAGCAGGCGGTACAGATAGCTGCGCCAGTGCCAAATCTGGACGACGAGCAGTCGGGATCACGGTCGGGTTCGGAACCGATCCAAGAAGACTGGAGAGAGCGTCTCGACGAGATCCGTACGCAGATCAACGACCTCGACGACCAGCAAAGCGAGATCCAGGAAGAACTCCGACAAGTCGACGAACGGATCGACCGCATCGGTCCCTTCGCTGCGCTCGGGATCGACCTCGGTCTGCTGTCGGGGTACGACTCGGTCGACGTCCGCGTCGGCGAGGGACCGACTGACGAAATCGAGGACGCACTCGAGGCGGCAGACGAGGTCCGTGCGTTCGAGACGTTCACCGGTGGTGACGTCGTTGCCATCGTGGCCGCACCTGCCGAAGACGTTGGCGTGGCTGACGATCCGATCGGCGACGCACTGGTCGGCGTCGAGTTTACGCGCCACGAGATTCCCGAGACCGAGGAGCCACCATCGGATCACGTCGCTGCCCTCGAAGAACAGCGACACGAACTCGAGAGAGAACTCGACCGGATCGACGCCGAATTCGAGGAGATCAAACACGAGAACGGCGCGTTCATACTTCGCATCGAAGAGGAACTGACCATCGATGTCCAGCGCGCCGAGGCACCGCTCCAGTTTGCGACGACCGAGCGAGCGTTCGTTGCGGAGGGGTGGCTCCCGACCGAGGAGTACGAGCGACTCGTCGACACATTAGACGACGCCGTCGGCGACAGCGTCGAAATCGAAGAACTCGAGCAGGCGAGTTACGACCGCCACGGTGGCACACACACCGAAGACGTTGCACAGGGGACTCAGGCAACGAAAGGCGACGACGAAGAGCCGGGTCCTGAAGCCGACGACGAGCAAGAACAGCAAAAGGCCGTCGCGGACGGGGGATCGGTCGTCACGATGGACGACCGGCCGCCGACGATTCAGGACAATCCGAAAGGTGCCAAGTCGTTCGAGACACTGGTCAAGGCAGTCAACCTGCCGAAGTACAACGAACTCGATCCGACGGTTCTTCTGTTCCTGACATTCCCGTTTTTCTTCGGGTTCATGATCAGTGACGTCGGGTACGGAGTGTTGTACGTGTTGGTCGGCTACTACATGTACCAGAGCTTCGAGAGCCCCGGAATCACGAGTCTCGGTGGTGTCGCGATGTGGTGTGGTGCCTTCACGATATTCTTCGGGCTCCTGTTCGGGGAGGTCCTCGGTACCCACGAGCTCGGGTACATGATCTTCGGTGACGGCGGTGCGCCGATGGGCGACAAAGGCCTCACGCCGGCGACTGCGGAGTTCGTCAACGCCTGGCTGATCGTCGCAATCGCGCTGGGTGTGCTTCACCTGAACATCGGCTGGATTCTCGACTTCGCCGAGAACATCCTGCACGGTCACGGCCTGTGGGGGGCGATCACTCACAGCGGCTCGTGGCTCCTGGTACTCAACGGGCTCTGGATCTGGGTGTTCACGCCGCAGGCGGCAGGCGTCAAGCCGGACTTCATCTACACGACGTTCGACGGCCAGCCGTTCGCACTCGGCTTCAGTGGCCTCCCGTTGCTGGATGTCTTTACCGTTCCGGCTGCAGCCGAAGTGATTCCCGTAATCGGCGGAGCGCTTGCCGGCTTCGACGTCACGCTCCCACTACTGATGGTGCTTGCCGGCTTCGTGTTGCTGTATCTCGGTGACCCCGTCGAACTCGCCGAGTTCGCGATGCCGTTCGCACACGGCGTCTCGTACGCCCGGATGACCGCCGTCTTACTCGCGAAAGGTGGGATGGCGTTTACTGTCAATCTACTCACATTCGGGGCCTACCAGACCCCCGATGGGTATCGACCGTTCGCCGCCCCCTGGAACACGATTCCCGAAGGCTCGACCGAGATGTTCCCCGGTCTGTTCCACATGGGACCAGCCGAGTTTGCCGTCGGCATACTCGTATTCATCGTCGGACACATCCTGGTCTTGCTACTCGGTATCACAAGTGCCGGATTACAGGGAATCCGTCTCGAGTATGTCGAGTTCTTTGGGAAGTTTTATGAAGGCGGTGGAAAGAACTACCAACCGTTCGGAGACGATCGCAACTACAGTGAGGATTAACAACAATGGAACTTGCACTCGCGGAACTGGCGGATGTCGTACTGCAGAACGGAGAAATCAACGAAGAAGTCTTCCTCGAGCCATCGGCCATGGCCGCACTTGCCGTCGGCTTGGCTGCTCTTGCAGCCGGCTACGCGGAACGCGGTATCGGCGCAGCCGCGATCGGCGCAATCGCCGAGGACGACGACCTGTTCGTTCCAGGCCTGATCCTGACCGTCCTGCCTGAGACGCTCGTGATCCTGGCTCTGGTCGTCGTCTTCATCGTCTAAGAGCCACCCCTTCTCTCACCAATGAGTTTGGAAACAGTCGTCGAAGACATTCGAGAAGAGGCTAACGCGCGTGCGGAGGAAATCCGTAGCGAGGCCGAGGCTCGTGCCGACGAAATCGTTTCGGAAGCCGACGCCGACGCCGAAGAGATCGAGGCAACGGCCGAGCGGGAAGTCGAACGCGAGATCGAGCAGTTGCGCGAACAGCGACTCTCCAGTGCGAAACTGGAGGCGAAACAGAAACGCCTGGAGGCCCGACGCGACGTTCTCGAGGACGTCTACGAGCAGGCCGAGTCCGAACTCGCCGCCCTCGAAGGAGACGACCGCGAGGAACTCACTCGCGCTCTCCTCGAGGCCGCAAGCGAAGAGTTCGAAGCCGGTGACGACGTCAGCGTCTACGGTCGCGGGGACGACCAGGAGCTGATCGAGTCGATCCTCGCAGAGGACGACGACTACGAGTACGCCGGCGAGTACGATTGCCTCGGCGGCGTCGTCGTCGAGAGCGAGGGTTCTCGCATCCGAGTCAACAACACGTTCGACTCGGTGCTCGAGGATGTCTGGGAAGACAACCTCCGGGAGATCAGTAACCGACTCTTCGACCAATGAGCCTAGGTTCCTCCAACACGGAGTACGTCAACGCTCGCGTTCGAGCACGACGAGCGGCGCTGTTTGCGGACGAAGACTACCGCAAACTGATCCGAATGGGGCCAAGCGGTATCGCGCGGTTCATGGAAGAGTCGGAGTACGAACGCGAGATCAACGAACTCGGGACGCGGTTCTCTGGCGTCGACCTGATCGAGTACGCCCTGAACCGCAACCTCGCGAAGCACTTCCGGGACCTGCTCGAGTGGTCGGAAGGCCGTGTCGCGGACCTCATCGGTCGGTACCTCCGGAAGTTCGATGTCTGGAATCTCAAGACGATCATCCGCGGGATCTACACCGATGCGCCCGCAGAAGACATCCGAACGGACCTCGTTCGGGCCGGCGAGCTCGACGACGCGACGATCGATCGACTGCTCGAGGCCGACGAGATCGAGGATGCGATCGAACTTCTCGATGGCACGATCTACTACGAGCCACTCCGTGAGGGATACGAAGAGTTCGAAGAGAGCGACATCCTCGTCCCGCTCGAGAACGCGCTCGACCGCGAGTTCTACGAGAACTTGCTCGCGGACCTCGGGCGACCCAGTGAGGGGCCAGAAGCGAAGTACGTCGAGTTCCTACAAGCCGAAATCGACTTCCGGAACGCCAGCAACGCCTTGCGGCTCGCTCGCACTGGAACCGACCTCGATCCTGCGACCTACTACATCGAGGGCGGTGTCCTGTTCGAGAAGTCGGAGCTAAACCGTCTGGTCACCGACTACGACGACCTCATCGATCACATCGCCGAGAACAAACGCTACGGCAACCGACTTTCGGGAGCCCTCAACCGGCTACGCGATGCTGATAGCCTTATCCAGTTCGAGCACGCACTAGATGCTGCGTTGCTCGAGTACGCGGATACGCTCTCGAGTATCTATCCGGTGTCGGTTTCGGGCGTGTTGTCGTACATCCTCGCGAAGGAACGCGAGGTCGAGAACATCCGCGCGATCGCACGGGGTCGTGAAGTCGGGTTCGACGAAAACGAGATCGAAGAGGAACTGGTGATTCTATGAGCCAGGAGATAGCAGTGGTCGGCAGTCAGGAGTTCACGACGGGCTTTCGCCTCGCGGGCGTTCGACAGTTCGAGAACGTTCCGGACGATCAAAAGGAGAGCGAGCTAGACGAGGCGGTGACGGGCCTTCTTACGGACGAGAACGTCGGCATCCTCGTCATGCACGACGACGACCTCGAGTATCTCTCGCGGAGCGTTCGGCAGAACGTCGAGACGAGCGTCGAGCCGGTCGTCGTCACCATCGGGGGCGGCGCCGGTGGCGGCGGACTGCGCGACCAGATCAAACGCGCGATCGGTATCGACCTGATGGAAGAGGACGAAAACAGCTAAACTATGAGCCAGGCAGAAGACACCCAGACCGTCGACGAAGACGGTGTAATCGAAAGCGTGAGCGGTCCGGTCGTGACCGCTGCGGACCTCGACGCCCGGATGAACGACGTCGTCTACGTCGGCGACGAAGGACTGATGGGCGAGGTCATCGAGATCGAAGGAAACCTGACCACAATTCAGGTGTACGAGGAGACGTCCGGCGTCGGCCCGGGTGAACCAGTCGAGAACACGGGCGAGCCCCTCTCGGTCGATCTCGGACCCGGTATGCTCGACTCCATCTACGACGGCGTCCAGCGTCCGCTGGACGTCCTCGAGGACAAGATGGGGACGGCGTTTCTCGACCGTGGCGTCGACGCGCCCGGTATCGACCTCGAGAAAGAGTGGGAGTTCGAGCCCGAAGTCGAGGAAGGTGACGAGGTCGAAGCCGGCGATGTCGTCGGGGTCGTTCCCGAGACGGTTACTATCGACCACAAGGTCATGGTGCCGCCGGACTACGAGGGCGGCGAAGTGACTGCAATCGAGAGTGGCGAGTTCACCGTCGAGGAGACCGTCGCCGAACTCTCCTCCGGCGAGGAGATTCAGATGCACCAGGAGTGGCCGGTCCGACAGGCCCGTCCCGCCGGCAACAAGGAGACGCCAACCGAGCCGCTCGTGACGGGGCAGCGCATTCAGGACGGCCTCTTCCCACTTGCGAAGGGTGGGACGGCCGCCATCCCGGGTCCGTTCGGGTCCGGAAAGACCGTCACCCAGCAACAGCTCGCGAAGTGGTCCGACGCGGACATCGTCGTCTACATCGGCTGTGGCGAGCGTGGCAACGAGATGACCGAGGTCATCGAGGACTTCCCGGAACTGCCGGACCCACAGACCGGGAACCCGCTGATGGCCCGGACCTGCCTCATCGCCAACACGTCGAACATGCCCGTCGCAGCCCGTGAGTCCTGTATCTACACGGGCATTACGATCGCCGAGTACTACCGCGACATGGGCTACGACGTCGCGCTGATGGCCGACTCCACCTCCCGGTGGGCAGAGGCCATGCGTGAAATCTCGAGCCGACTCGAGGAGATGCCCGGTGAGGAGGGGTATCCCGCCTATCTCGCCGCGCGCCTCTCCGAGTTCTACGAACGCGCCGGTCGGTTCGAACTGATCAACGGCGACGAAGGAACGATTTCGGTCGTCGGGGCAGTCTCGCCGCCAGGCGGGGACTTCTCCGAGCCGGTCACCCAGAACACGCTGCGTATCGTCAAGACGTTCTGGGCGCTGGACGCCGACCTCGCGGAACGTCGGCACTTCCCCGCGATCAACTGGAACGAGTCCTACTCGCTGTACAAAGACCAGCTCGACCCGTGGTGGGAGGCAAACGTCGAGGACGACTGGCCCGAGGTTCGCCAGTGGGCCGTCGACGTGCTCGACGAGGAAGACGAACTGCAAGAGATCGTCCAGCTCGTCGGCAAGGACGCACTGCCGGAAGACCAACAGCTCACGCTGGAGGTCGCTCGCTACCTGCGTGAGGCCTGGCTCCAGCAGAACGCCTTGCACGACGTCGACACCTACTGTGAGCCAGCGAAGACCTATCGGATGCTCGAGGCCATCAAGACGTTCAACGAGGAGGCCTTCGACGCACTCGAGGCTGGTGTTCCGGTCGAGGAGATTCAGGACGTCGACGCTGTACCGCGGCTCAACCGGATGGGCACCGCCGAGAACTGGGAGGAGTTCATCGGGGACATCGAGAACGATCTCGAAGAACAACTGCGAGCGCTGTACTAACGATGAAAGAGTACCAGACTATCACGGAAATCAGCGGTCCGCTGGTGTTCGCCGAGATCGACGAACCCGTCGGGTACGACGAGATCGTCGAGATCGAGACACAGCAGGGTGAGACCCTACGCGGACAGGTACTAGAATCGAGCGAAGAGATCGTCTCGATCCAGGTGTTCGAGGGAACGGGCGGCATCGACCGTAACGCCTCCGTTCGCTTCCTGGGTGAGACGATGAAGATGCCCGTCACCGAGGACCTGCTCGGACGGGTACTCGACGGGTCCGGGAACCCGATCGACGACGGACCGGAGATCATTCCCGAGGAGCGACGCGATATCGTCGGCGAGGCGATCAATCCCTTCTCGCGTGAATATCCAGAAGAGTTCATCCAGACTGGCGTCTCCGCCATCGACGGCATGAATACGCTGGTCCGGGGCCAGAAGCTGCCGATCTTCTCCGGCTCTGGGCTCCCCCACAACGAACTCGCACTCCAGATCGCTCGCCAGGCGACCGTTCCCGAAGAAGAAGAAGACGGCGACGGCGATGGTGATGGCTCGGAGTTCGCAGTTATCTTCGGCGCGATGGGTATCACGCAGGAAGAGGCAAACGAGTTCATGGACGACTTCGAGCGCACCGGCGCACTCGAGCGGTCGGTCGTCTTCATGAACCTCGCAGACGACCCGGCAGTCGAACGGCAGGTCACGCCGCGACTCGCGCTCACGACTGCGGAGTATCTCGCCTTCGAGAAAGACTATCACGTGCTGGTCATCCTCACGGACATGACCAACTACTGTGAGGCACTCCGGCAGATCGGTGCTGCACGTGAAGAGGTCCCCGGTCGGCGTGGGTATCCAGGATACATGTACACCGACCTGGCACAGCTCTACGAGCGGGCCGGCCGAATCGAGGGTAAAGAAGGATCGGTCACCCAGATTCCGATCCTGACGATGCCCGGCGACGACGACACCCACCCGATCCCGGACCTCACTGGCTACATTACCGAAGGCCAGATCATGATGGACCGGAACCTAAACAGTCAGGGGATCGAGCCGCCGATCAACGTCCTGCCCAGCCTGTCGCGGCTGATGGACGACGGTATCGGCGAGGGCCTGACCCGTGAGGACCACGGCGACGTCTCCGACCAGATGTACGCCGCCTACGCGGAGGGTGAAGACCTTCGTGACCTCGTGAATATCGTCGGTCGCGAAGCACTCTCCGAACGAGACAACAAGTTCCTCGATTTCGCCGATCGCTTCGAGGAAGAGTTCGTCCAGCAGGGATACGACACTAACCGCTCGATCGAGGAGACACTCGAGCTCGGCTGGGACCTGCTCTCGATGCTCCCCGCAGAGGCACTCAACCGCGTCGACGAAGAGCTCATCGACGAACACTACCGCGAAGACGGAGCCGTCACGGAAGGCGACGACGGCGAAACCGAGACTGCCCAGGCCGACTGATCGGTCCGGGCACCGACCACTGATTTCTGGCTACGCCGTACAGCCGACGGGCGGTTCGTCGTCGGCGGCTGTGGGAGTCGTGACGACCCCGAACTGTATTGCTGTCGAACGGTGTACTGTCAATCAGTTCTGGCCCACCCGCGACCCAAAGCGAGACACCGGTACATCACACAGCAGTTGCAGTCCTCTAGTACCGTCCCAACCGTCGACTGATGGGTCGAATCGGGCCACACCGCCAGATTCGACCCATCAGTTCAGGCTTGGGCCGCCACTAGAGAAGTCGTCTCCACTGCCCTCGATCCTCGCAGACAGGGCCGTCAGTAAAACTGTAAACAGTTATCCGACTGGGAGCGCTATCCCCCGACAAGATGGCCAAGGACGTAAAGCCCACCCGCAAGAACCTGATGGAGATCGAAGACCGCATCGAACTCTCCGAGCGTGGGCACAGCACCCTCGAGAAGAAACGGGACGGGCTGATCATGGAGTTCATGGACATCCTGGACAAGGCCCAGGACGTTCGTGGCGACCTCGCGGACGACTACGAGGAAGCCCAGACGAAGATCAACATGGCACGCGCCATGGAGGGCGACGTCGCGGTCCGGGGAGCCGCCGCTGCACTCCACGAACACCCCGAGATCACTACCGAGTCGAAAAACATCATGGGTGTCGTCGTCCCACAGATCGAATCCACCCGGGTTTCCAAGAGCCTGGACGAGCGCGGGTACGGTATCATGGGTACCACCGCCCGCATCGACGAGACCGCAGAAGCCTACGAAGACCTCCTCGAGAGCATCATCCTCGCTGCCGAGGTCGAGACTGCGATGAAGAAGATGCTCCGAGAGATCGAGACGACGAAACGCCGCGTCAACGCCCTCGAGTTCAAACTGCTGCCCGAACTCAAGGGAAACCAGGAGTACATCGAGCAGAAACTCGAGGAACAGGAGCGCGAGGAGACGTTCCGTCTAAAGAAGATCAAGGAGAAAAAAGAGCAAGAAGAGAAAGCGGCCAGAGAGGAAAACGCGGACGACGAAGCGGAGCAGATCGAACAGCCAGCTGCGGGTGGCGTCGCTGGCGGGAACTAGTCCCCGCTGAAAGACAGTCCGTACCCGATCGCTGTGGGAGCGATCTACAAACAGTTACGACAGGATGCCGTGCTCAGAGTGTGGCTCACCGACGATCGAGTTTGCCGTGCCCAATCGGCATCGAGAGTACCTCGCGTCGAACACAGCAGTCGCGAGTTGCTGTACCCGCTGTCTGACCGTCGAGCCGGTTACCGACGCCGACGCCGACGCCGACGCTGACGCGGCGGACTCCGAGTTCGACCTGCTCAGTGATGCGGTTCCCGGTGCCGCCGAGAAAGCGGTTCCGCTCTTGCTCGCGCTCGACCTCGCCGAGTCGCTCGTGACAAACCGTGCCGCGATCGAGTCGCTCCTGTGCGACGTCGAACGCGCAGGTGCCGATCCGTTGCTCGCGATCGATCGACTCGAGCGCGATCCCGATCTCGAGCCGGCGGTCGATCTCGAACGTCGGAGCCACCAGATCGAACAGCTCCTGTACTGAGTAGCGCGGTCTATCTGGTCTCGTCGTCGGACAAGCTGTATCTCACCGGCTCGAGCACGCCGAGTCGCACTCCCAGTACGCTCACGGCGCGAGAGCGACAGACCAAGCCGGTACGGTCGTCCACGTCGTTCCCTGACGCCTGACAGTGTAGTATCGTCCGTCGTGTTCGACGAACTGCTTTTCGTTCACGAAGGGTGGAGCCGCCGTCGTGTGCCCGTCCTCGAGCGTTTCCCGCTGGATGGTAGTCAGATCGCTATCGATCACGATGTCGGCGAACGCGGTTTCTGGGCTGATCGTCTTCGAAGTCGGTGTCCAGTTGGCGGTGAGACCGAAGACGACGGTTGGGACGGTACTAGTGCTTTGGCAAGCCTGAACGGATGAGTGAAACCGAATGCGGTCGTCTGGGTTCACGCAGCAGTCGACGCTTGGCGGAGTACTAGCAGAGAGCAGACGACGCGGAGACACTAGATGCCCATACCACGGGTTGCGGGCGGAAAATACGGTATTTTTAATCAGGTGGAAAGAAAGGCCGGAAGCGTCGTCTCAGCTATCGATCCCGACCTACTTCGCGGTCGGCGTCACGTTGTCGCCGATGGCCTGTTTAACCTGCAGCGCCGCGCTTGCGGCCAGGCCACGGGCAACCTCGTCGCGTTCGTCGGCCGTGATCGCTTCCTCGGAGACGTCATCGAGGTCGGGAGCGAAGCCGGCACTGACCGTGTGACCGATCGGTGGGCGGACGGCGACGGTCACCTGTGGGCCGCCGACGCCGGTCGAGACGTCCGCGTCGACGACGTACTCGCTTGGGAGGTACTCGCGCGTCCGCGATGCGATCCGGGTCACGTCACGATGGAGCAGCCGTCTTTGCGTACTCGAGAGGTCAGGAACGTCTACCGAGGCGCGCTTGCCAGCGGCCGTCTCTCCCGGGAGCCCTGCGTACGGCGTGTTTCCGTTCATGAGAAATTCGTACGCTAACAAAGTGCCGACGGGTCAAAAGGGTTGGCCTCGAGAGGTGTGTGCGGGCTCACAGCAGCGGATCGCTATCGCCGTAGACTGCGACGACGATCGCGGTCGTGTAGCTGCCAGCGTCTGCACTGCCGTTCTCGACCGCAACCTGCGTTTCGTCAAACTCCCAGTCGCGTAGCTCCTGGCCAGAAGCGATCCCGTCACGAACCCGTTGCTCGACGTCTTCGGGAGCGATCTCTCCGGCAGCCTCGTAGAAGAGTCCGGGGCCCCGTTCTGATTCGGCGTCGTCGGGACTGGATTGCGACCATGCGAGAGCGGCACTGACACTGCCCGGACCTGCCGTCGTCGCTCTCGCCTCGACGACGGTCAGCCGTTCGCCGGCCGGGCCAAGATCCGGTGCCGTGCCGACAGCCTCGACGTCGGCGTCGGCAGGAATCACCGACGAGACGGAGACGATGTTGTAGTTCTCGATGCCCGCATCCGCGAGCGCGCCATCGTAGGACGACATCGCAGTCGGAGCCGACGCGGACCCCCAGACGATTCGAATCGTGCTCATGGTCGATCTCGGGGGCCAACGGCGTAAGGAGTTTCGATTCACAGACAACTCGAGACGCGATCACACGTACCCCACGAGACGTCAGATCACACGGGCAGATCGGAAACTACCGTTGCGTGCGACGCCACTACCGGAAAGCGATCCGCAAAGTCGCGCTGCCGACGGCTGGGGCGAACGCAGACCCAGCTTGGCCCATCAGGAGCAAGTCAGAAGACAGCACAAAACGGCCAGCAACTAGCTTCGTGAGCGAACTGACCGACAGTGCAACCGTTCGCTACTGGTAGAAGTAGCCGGCAGAAGAGACGACATCGCTCGAGTCGTCTTCCTCGAGTTTCTCCACTGCTTCGACGAAGTCGCCGTGGTGGATCTCGTCGCGTTCGTTTCGAATTGCGAACATTCCGGCTTCGGTGGCGAGACTCTCGATGTCGGCACCGGAGTAGCCGTCGGTTTCGTCGGCGAGTTCCGCAAAGTCGACCTCGTCGGAGACGTTCATGTCGCGAGTGTGAATCTCGAGGATCTGTTCGCGGCCGCCGCGATCGGGTTCGGGAACCTCGATGAGGCGATCGAACCGGCCGGGCCGCAGAATAGCGCGATCGAGCATGTCGAAGCGGTTGGTCGCGGCGATGATTCGAATCTCGCCGCGTGCCTCGAACCCGTCCATCTCGCTGAGGAGTTGCATCATCGTACGCTGGACCTCGGCATCGCCCGAGGTTTTCGACTCCGAGCGGGTGGTCGCGATAGCGTCGATTTCGTCGATAAAGATGATGGCGGGCTCGCGTTCGCGAGCCATTTCGAAGAGGTCACGGACGAGCCGCGATCCCTCACCGATGAACTTGCGGACGAGTTCCGAGCCAGCCATCTTGATGAAGGTTGCGTCGGTCTCGTTCGCAACGGCTTTCGCGAGCATCGTCTTCCCGGTGCCCGGCGGGCCATACAGCAAGACGCCGCTCGGGGGATCGATACCGACTTCCTCGAAGCGTTCGGGCTCGGCGAGTGGCTGTTCGACCGCCTCGCGTACCTCACGGACCTGTTCGTCGATGCCGCCGATGTCTTCGTAGCCGATCGCCGGCCGTTCGGTGATCTCCATCGACTGGGCGCGGGCATCGGTCTCGGCTTCCAGTACCGTCTGGATCGCAAACGAGTCGTTGACAGCGACGCGGTCACCGGCCTCGACGCGCTCGGCGACGCGCGGTGAGAGTTCAGTGAGCACTTCTTGGTTGTTCCCGTGCTGTTTGACGACGGCCTCGCCGTCGTCGTCCATCACGTCCTCGACGGTCGCGATATACAGCGAGGAACTCTTGAGCGTCTCGTTTTCCCGTTCGACGCGGTCGACCTTCTCTCGCAGGTGGCCTCGGCGTTCCTCGGCCTCGTCGAGTTGGCTCGAGAGTTGCTCGTTGACGGTCACGAGATCTTCGAAATGACTCCTGAGCGCCTCCAGCCGCTCGTCGTCGGGGAGATCCGGATCGATATCGCGATGAGGTCGGTCGGGAATAGACGGGCTTCGAGACATCCTGACGTTCCCGGATACGAGTCCCACGATAAATGTGCCTTTGGGTCCCGGTCGGATTTCGAAGCCGACAACGACACAGTCGAGCGAACGAGACGTCGGGCTGGTGTGACCGCCGCCACGTTCTGATACGGTTTGCTGGCAGTCAGTTCCGGCGCGACCGCGACCCGCCGCGTGGTTGTGTGGCTGTACCGTCACTGGCCACCAGGAGTCAGTATGGGACTTTGCTCAACGCACAGCGGACGACACGTCGGAAGAAACGCTCCGTCGATGTCTCCGAGTTTTGCTCTCCCGAAACGAAAATCGATCGAAACAGGGGTTTGAGGGCGGTCACGGCGTCACAGGACTCGGCGTCCCATCGGTTCAGACCGGAACAGTTTGGCTACTCCGCGAGTTTCGAAAAGCGAACCTCGAGTGGTTCGGTCGACCGTGACGTCTCGTTTTCGAGCGCACCATCGGGGTCGACCTCGAGAACGGGAAGGCTCGACTCGCCGGTCGTCGCCGTCTCTTTCTCGTCGCCGAGAGTCGCCTCCCACTCGAGTTCGACTTCGACACCGCTTGCCGTCACGAGAGCCGGGTCGGACGCGGACTCGGAGCGAGATTGAGAGAGGGGTGCTCCGGTGTCGTCGCGTCCCTTCGAAGTCGAACGTCCAGGATTGGAACGGTTCGCTTCGGGAAAAGCCAGTCTGAGTTTCGGCAACAGTCCGTTCGAGGCGTCGACCTCGGCGACCGTCGTCCGTTCGTCGCCAACACAGTCGACGAGTTCGACGAGCAAACAGCAGTCGCCGCCTAGGTCGCGTCGTTTCCTGATCACGAGTCGTCCGTCGTGGTGCCACGAGGAACACCAGTCGACGACCAGCAACACCCCCGAGACGAGCGTGAGCGACCGATCAGTCTCGACATGGGTCGTCTCTCCTTCGGCTTCGACCTCGAGTGTCGTCGTGATCGTTTCGTCGACGGGTGGGACAGTAGAACGGACGTCGAGATCGATCGCAACGGCGGTCTTCTCGCCAACGCCGAGGTCGAACGCGGTGACGGCGTCGCTGGCTTCGGCGTCCGACGTCGGCACGAACCGGACGCGGTCGTCCTCGACCCCGAGGGCTACCTCGATCGGCTCGGTAAGCCGGTTTGCGACGTCGAACGTCGCAAGCGGATACCGTGTGCCGTTGCCGAAGAGGAGCCCACCCGTTTCGACGTCGTCGTCGACCAATCCGAGATACGCGTTCGCGTCGCTTACCACCCCGACAGAGATGTCTCGATCGAGTTCGCTGCTCGAGTGTCCGAGCGTGTCGACAGCGAGCAGGCCACTCGATCCGGCGATCATCGCGAGCAGTGTGCGTCTCGTTCGGTTCATCTCGGGCGTATCAGTGAGGGAATTTCAGCGTGTTACGACTCACAGATCGAACACGGCAACGAACCACAGACTATCCATCGGTGTTCGACGAGTACTCGAGTTCGACGCCAGGAGGGTCTTCTGTGATCCCCAGGCGATTGCGACGTGCGTAGTATCGGTGTGCAATCGACGAGACCGCAAGCGCGACGACGACGAACGTGCCCCATGCATACGAGGAAACTGCACCGAACGGTCCGATCCCCGACGCCGTCAGCGCAAGCAACACGCCGGACAGTGCGGTCAGACCGATGTAGTAGTCGCTCCACGGAATCTCGCGACCGTGAACGACGTCCATGTAGATTTCGACGTCTTCGAGTGCAGGCGTCGGTTCGACGAACCCACGGTCCTTGTTGAACTCGAGGACGCCCGCTTCGTCCATTTTTGGCAGATGTGACTGGTGTAGTGCCGTGTAGACTCGCTTTCGGTCGGTGCTCGAGACCGCTTGCAGATCGATACCGTCTTCGGAAGCAGCGATCTCTTCTGACAGCGTTCCGACGTCGATACGCTCGTCTTCCTGCATGAGCTGGTGGAGGACGTAGCGCCGTCGCCGGTTCGAGAGCATCTCGAAGAGTTCGTCTTCGGTGAGAGTAGCGTTCGTCGAGTCGGAGTCGGATGAACCCCCGTCGGCGTCGTTCCCCGTCACGTCCGTATTGGCGGATTGGGCTGCGTGAGTTGTCCCCATCAGATACCCGGTATCACACCCCCCGGCAAAAAGGTTGTGTCGTCAATAAGTAATTGAATCCAACTAGTTCTTATTTTAACGAGTTGAAACGATCGTTGATTCTCGTGGAGTTGGCAGAAGATCAGGTGCTGCTGAAGAGGGACTAACTGACGGCTGACTGAATGCAAAGGGTTTCAGACCAAAGTTGAGTGGAGTAAATGACACCGATATCGACTCGAGAACAGCGCTTGGCCGAATCGGTTCAGGGCCGATACTCGACGCGTGGGTGCAGGTATGTGATTCACTCACGGTCGAGAACGTCAACAGTCACTCGGTGTGGTCTGACGGAGTCAGCAAGTGACTGACTGCTCGACATCCGGACCTGAAATTAACTCCACAGGTGTATTACAATATCCCTTGGTGGAGTCTTTCGGCCTGTAATCCCTGGACAGGGGATTGGGCGGCGACGGGCCATCGTCGTGGTGGACGTCGTCCCCTGCGGAAACGACGGAGAGATCAACAATGCAACGACGCAAATTCGTCATCGGAATGGGAGCACTGGCATCGGGAGCAGCAGCGGCCGTCGGTACGGGCGCGTTTACGAGCATCGAGGCCGACCGTGACATCCAGGTCGACGTAGCTCACGATTCGGACGCGTTCCTCGCGCTGGGGCCGTCTGAGGACGACAACGGCGCGTACGTCGACGAAAGTGGCGGCATCGTGAGCCTGGACTTCACGGAAACCGAAGCGGGCGGAGAGGGTATCAACGACCGTGCGTTCACTAACTTCGAGAGTGTGCTCGAAGTGGAGAATCAGGGGACTCAGGAGGTAAAGATCGGCGTCGACGTACCCGACGAGGACGGGTTCGACGTCGGTGACTTCCTCGTCTTCGTCTCGCGAGAGAACCTCGAGTACGGTACCGGCTCCCCCAGCGAGGGCGAGCAGGGCATCCGAACCGACAACTTCTCAGTCGACGAACTGCCCGAGATCGGCCCCGGTGAGGGCATCACCATCGGGTTCGCGTTCAATCTCGACAAGGATGATGACTTCCCGGAGCTCGACGACACCCTCACCATCGTGGCCGGCACCGAGGACAACTTCCCAGCCTAAACAGATAGCGGCGGTTCGATACCGCCGACAAACACACTACAATGAGACGCCGAACGTTCATTGGCGGCCTGGGCGCGATCACCGCCGGAGGGAGTGTTGTCTTCGGCAGTGGTGCCTTTACTAGCGTCGAAGCTCGTCGGTCTATCACGGTCGAAACAGAAGACGACCACAGCGCGTTCCTCGTTCTCGACGAGATCGACGAGGGAGAACGAGCGGACATCGACGGCGGTCAGCTAAAGTTCCAGTTCCCCGGCCAGAGCGAACACGAGTATCCGGACGGCGACGAAACCGATCCGGAAGGACTCGGTTCGGACTCCATCTATCGGTTCTCGAGCGATGTCGGTGCGGATGGGCCTGGCCTGTTCGAAGTCAAGAACCAGGGGACACAATCGGTAGAGATATACAGCACGCAGGCTGAAACGAACGGAGTTCCATCCGTGGAGATGTACGACGTAGAAACGGGAGAACTGCTTACAGCCGACGACCCGTCGGCTTCGATCGGCGTTGGCGAAAGCCTCCCTGCTGGCTTACAGATCGAAACACACGACATCGACACCGACTCCTACAACGTCGTCCTCACGATTCACGCGGCTGCGCCCGAAAACTGAGCCTGAAGAGGGAGTCGACTCCCTTCGCCGATCGACTTCGTCTCCGCTGTCGCCGCTGTCAGTCGTTGCGCTCGAGTGAACGGAAAGACAGCGGCGACCGGACTGGTAACGACGGTCAGTGACGACGCCGGTCTGAAGACACAACGAAGACATCACGAGCTCCTGGAGAGTCGAACACCGCCGTTTACTCCTGCTGAAACCCGGTCAACACCCGTATTACAATAGCTATAGCTGAGCTTCTCTCGAGTGGGAACGCGATGGGGAGTGGACGCCGTCCGTCTTGGCCACGGGGATTCTCGAGGCGGACGGCGACGCGACCCCGCGATCGTCCGATCACCCGATCACCCACAACTCGTTCGCATGGTTGGTCGCGTCGCCGGGACGGTGGACGCTTCGACAGCCAGCCATCTGCCACACCCGACCGTCGCGTTCCCATCGACGGCGACACCGTCGTCGTCGAACACGACGCTCCCCCAGGGGAGGGGGTGGCGTTCGAACAGAGCCCGGGAGCTTCGCCTCGGCAAGAGAGGCGGCGCTCCCGAAACGACACACCAGTTTCGAACACGAATGCCGACTCGAGAACGGAGACGTCACGCGAGGTGGCAACGCCGATGAGCCGACGGGGAGCGTTCGGAATCGCTATCCTCTGCTTGCTCTTGCTCATTGCCGCCGCGACCGGTGGAACCAGTCCTGACAGCGGCCACGACCGCGTTTTCGAGGGCGTTACCGTCGAACCGCACGACGGGCCTCACGGCGCGTACGCTTCCCTGGACGGGGACGACGAACTCGTGATCGATCTGGCTGCCGGTAACGACGTCGTCGAGGGTGACGGCGTTCCGGCGGAGACGGTCACCGGCATCGACGACGTAGTCAGACTCAATCACACTGGCGACGAGTCTGTCCAGGTATGGCTCGAGCACGGTTCGCCCGACATCGCGTTCTACCGTTCCGACGATACCGGCACGTCGATCGAGGGGGAACAGAACAGGGCGACACTGGGTCCCGACGACTCGATCGACGTCGGCTTCACCGTCGACTCACGCGACGTGGAGACGGTGGACGTGCTGATCGATGGCGTGGAAATTCACGGAACGATCCCCGACGGCTCGGGTGGGGTTGCCGGGGCGTCGGGGCCTCCGTCGGGGTCTGCGTCGGTGCCGACCTGTCCGCCACCGACCGTAACGGTCGAGATGCCGGAAAAGACGACACGAGAGGTTTCGATCACGAACGCCGCGGACTGTGGAACAGAGTCGACATCGATCGATCTGCGTGGACTGGCACTGACCGATGGCGTCACCCTCGAGCGGATCACGGCCGCACCCGCGGGCGCGGCGGTTTCGTTCGCGGTCAGCGTCGACCGGTGGCTCGACGCGAACGAGCTTCGTCCCGCCGACGAGACCGAGCCGATTGGCGCTGTCACGATAGAAGACGCTCCGGCAGAGGCATTCGAGACGATCGAGTACCACCTGGTCGTCGATCATCATGAGCTCGAACGCGACGGAACGGTCCTTGCGACCGAAAGCGGCGACGCGGTCCCGATCACAGTCCACCGTTACGAAAGGGAAGGATGGGCCGAGATCGACGTCGAGCGAGTCGACGAAACGGAGGGGACACTCGAGTACACCGTTCCCGTCGATCCGGAGTCCGACTACGTCGTGAGCACTGGGACACCAGAGACGGAGACGGACGGCGAGGCCGACGACGCTGGGCTAGGCGCTGCCGGCGATGGTTCGGAAACCGACCGTGATGCCGAAGACGCTGTCGACGACAGCAGTGTTGCCGATCGTAGTGGTTTCGATCCGGCCGACGGGACGGCTGCCACTATCGAGTCCGCAGTGGTCGTCGTTTTCGTCGTCGTGATTGCCGTCGGACTGGGAGTCGGTCGTTTGCGTCGAGCGTATCGGTGAGTGACCACCGCGCGATCCAGGAAGGCCCGCAGACAGTTCAAATACCCTAACTTTCAAATAACCGTACGTGATTGCCCTCATTTGGGATGATCCGACGGGGAGCGCAGGGTATCGGAATCGTCGTTCTCGTCGGGTTGCTCGCCGGACAGATCCTCGGCCAGCCGATTCTGCTCGGGTTCGTCGAAACCGGAAGCATGGAACCGACGATCGAGACCGGCGACGGGTTCGTCGCCGTACCTAGTGAAGTCGGTGGCGATCCGACGGTCGGCGACGTCGTCGTCTTCGACGCCGAGGAAATCGACGGCGGTGGACTGACGACACATCGGGTAGTCGACGAAACCGACCGGGGATACGTGACTCGCGGGGACGCAAATCCCTTCACCGACCAGGACAGCGGTGAGCCGTCCGTCCAAGACGGGCAAATCGTCGCGTCTGCACTGCAGGTAAACGACGAGGTCGTCACGATCCCGAACCTCGGGACCGGCGTAATGGCGATCGGTGACGGACTCGAGCGCGGTCAGCGGTGGTTCGCGACGACGTTTGGAGTCCGTACGTTTCTCGAGACAGCAGGGTTGGCCTACCTGCTGTTAGGAATCTCGATCGGTCTCTACGCTATCGAGACGGTCCGGGAGCGGCGTCGATCCGACGGTCGGTCGTCGCTCGAGTCAGATCGGTCAGGCGGAAACGGAAGTGGGGTGGAGGCGGCGTTCGACCCACGATTGCTCGCAGGAGCGTTCGCCCTGCTGGTAGTCGTCGCCGCGGCGGCGGCGATGGTCGCACCAGCGGGGACTCACTCTCACGACGTCATCAGCGCAGAGTTCGAGTCGGATCGCCCGCTGGTGGTCGAACAGGGGACGACCGAGGAGATACCGTACGAGGTAGGAAACGGTGGCTTCGTTCCGATCGTGACCTACATCGAGCCGAAGAGTGAGAACGTCGACGTCGAGCCAGGACCGACGACTGTCGCTCCGCGGGAGTCGGCCGAGGTGACGCTCTCGATTACGGCACCCGACGAAACCGGCTACCACCCGGCGTACGTCACGGAGTATCGCTTTCTGTCTCTCCTGCCGCTACCGGTACTCGACTGGCTGTACGACGTTCATCCGTGGGTCCCATTCGTCGCCATCGTCTCATTGCTCGGGGGCGGGTTCTACTGGCTCGGTCGACTCCTGCTCGAGCCGGCTGACCCTCGTCTCCGGCGAGTGACGAGGCGGAGGCGACGACGAGAGAGTCACAGCGAACAGCGACGTTCGGATTCCCGAGGAAGAAACTAACTATGTATAGGTCCGACACTGACGGGGAGAGACGGGACGAGGAACACGCGAAGCGACGATTGCAGCTTCGGGTACTGTTCGCGGAATACCGAACGGCACTGGTGATCACGTGTGTCGTCCTCGTCGTCTTCGGTGGGTGGTTGAGCTACGGGGCGTACGCCGCTCCACCCGAAGAGACCGACCAGCGACTCGAGTCGTCCTGGTCTGCGACGGGAGCACTGGCTCACGAAGCGATGGTGAGCGACGCCACTGCGGTCTATCCGAACGGGACCGTGCTCGAGAACGAACCGCTCTACTACACGGCGGTGACGCCGGAGTTGGACGGCGAGTTCGTTGGCGGGTACGAGGCCGAAACCGCCAGGAACGTGGCTCTCGGCGTCTCCATCGATCTCGCGTATCGGGCCGTCGAGCCCGACGACGGGGGCGACACGGTCTACTGGAGCCAGCGGGAGAATCTCGCGTCTGTCAGCGAAAAGGATGTCGAACCACACGAGGATGTCACGGCCGACTTCACCGTCGACGTCACCGAGGTCGCGGCGACGATCGACGAGATCGAAGCCGATCTCGAAGCGAGTCCCGGAGCGACGGAGATACACATCGAAATCGAGCGCACGGTCGAAGGCGAAATCGAGGGCGATCACCGGTCCGTCGCGGACGAGTACCAGGTTCCAATCGAATACGACGGGAGCACGTACCGGATCGACGACGCGGGAACGGACGCATACGACGAGTCCTACGACGAGTCCAAGACGGTCACTGTCCCTGCAACTGCGGGACCGCTCCATACCGTCGGTGGCCCGTTGCTCCTCGTCCTCGGACTGGCTGGCACGGTCGGCCTGGCTGTCGGCTCACGACGACTCTCGGAACCGACGTCGACGGAACTCGAGTGGCTCGCCTATCGAAACGACCGCGAGCAGTTCGACGAGTTGCTGACGCCTGTCAGGCTTCCCGCGTCGAAACTCGAGTTCGACGAGGACGACGTTCTGGATGGAGGTACCAGCGAACGCGTGCCCGTCGAAACGCTGGCGGATCTGGCAGGAGTCGGGATCGACGTCGGCGCACCGGTACTCTTCGACCGACGGACCGAACGGTACGTCGTCCGTCACGAGGAGGCAGCGTACGTCTACGAGCCGCCGGCTCTCGAGTCCGTTTTCGAACCGACTGCTCGTGGCGGCTCGAACGACGGACCGGCTCGTGTGGACGAGAGCGACGATCGGTCCACGGAACCGACCGACGAAACGACGACGGACGACTCAAGTGAGAGAGACGAAAGGACAGAGACGAACTCCCCAGTAGAGGATCGATAGGCTCTCACGCCGCGTTGCTCGACAGCATCCGGTCGTGTGGCCGGTTCGACGCGCTAGTCTGGGGTGGCCCGCCACTAGTACTGTCCCAACCGTCGACTGACGGGTCGGATCGAGCCACACCGCCAGATTCGACCCATCAGTTCAGGCTTGGCCCGCCACTAGAACCGCTCCAGCGAGAACGGCTCGATCTCGTGGTCCGTTTCCGCGTCGACGACCAGGTCAGCGAGAATTTCACCGACAACGGGAGCAAAGGCGAAACCGCGCCCGGAGAAGCCGGCACCGACCGCGACCTGTGAGTGGTCCGGTAACGTATCGAGGACGAACTGCTCGTCTGGCGTATTCGTATAGAGACAGGTCTCCATGCGAAGCGTCGGGCCGACGCCGCCAGGGAAGTACTGCTCGGCAAACTCCTCGAGGAACCGTTCGTCTGCCTGGGTCGGCTCCCGTTCGAAGGCGTCGGGGTCGACGGTCTTCTCGCGGTGGTGACGACGGGCGAACGTGATCCCAGGAACGCGGTGTGCAGGCGCACCGTAGAACCGTCCGTCCGGCGTCTCGAGGTTCCAGACGGGAAACCGGGCTCGCTCGAACCGTGCAGGGTCGTCGGGCTGGAACCACGCGACGACCTGTCGTTCCGGCACCGCGATGTCCTCGAGTGCGTCGACGAACTGTGCCGTCCACGCGCCCGCGGTGATCACGAGGTTGGCCGCCTCGTAGGCGTCGTAGTCGGTTTCGACGCGGACGCCGTCGTCCGTCGGCGACCAGTCGACGACCCGTTCGCGAGCGCGGATCGTCGCCCCGTCACGGTGAGCACGTTCGACGTGGGCGACGAGACAGGCTTCGGCATCCAGAAATCCGCCGTCGGGCTGAGAGATCGCCTCGTAGTCGTCGGGAAGATCGTACGCCGGGTATCGATCGGCGAGTTCTGTCCGTGAAAGACGTTCGTACTCACAACCGAGGGTAGCACAGGCCTCCCCCGCCTCCTCTACGAGGGGGCCGTCCGCCGGACCGGCGTCGATCGAACCGGTCCGGGAGAACAACTGCCTGTCGGTGTCGTCCTCGAGGTCCAGCCACAGCGCCTCGGCCCGGCGGAGCAACGAAGCGGACGCCGGATCGGTGGCGTCTGTGAGTTTGAACTGACGGGTGTAGCCGTGTGACGAGCCGTAGTTGTGGGGAACGTCGTATCGCTCGAGGCCGAGAACGTCGACGCCGCGGGCAGCGAGGTGGGCGACGGTCGCACTGCCTGCGCCGCCGACGCCGAGAACGATGACGTCGTACCGGTCGCTCATACGCGAGGATACGCGAACGGGAGCGAAAATACTTCTCACTCGCGGCAAGCGAGTCGCTGTCACGAGTGGGTGGCACGATCACGATTCGTCCGGCGATCCGGACAGAAATGGCCGACAGCAATTCGTATCAGTTCTCGGTAGCCGACGCCTCGTCACCGTCGGCACGCTCTCGCAGCCGGCGCTTGTGCTGGCGTTCGGTCACGTGATCGAGTCCGTCCGCCAACTCCTCTCGAGCCTCGGCTTCGAAGGCGACGATGTCGTCCATAAACCCCGTCGAGAACTCCTCGACGAGTTCGAACGTCCATTGGTCGCTGACTGCACCTGCCGGCAGATGCTCGTTTCTGAGGGCGTCGGCCCACTCGTCGTGGCCGGCCGTCTGAAGTTCGTCCTCGGCGTCTGCCATTCGATCCATCGCGTGTCCAAGCTGATGGTGAAACGCGAGCAACGAGCCGTACGCCCGGTGGACGTACTCGATACCGAGTTGCATTTCGTGTAACGCGTCGGCTTCTGCGTCGCTCAACTCGGGGTCGTCGGAATCGGTCGTCATAGCCGTCGGACTACGAACGGGTGAAAAGTCGTTGGCAGCGCGGCAACGGCTGCCGGTACCGGGCGGCCTGTTGTTCGCGCGATCAGTCACCTCGTGTAAATCGCCTTTCCGGCGCGACCGCGAGCATTCCTGCGGTCACCCGGTACATCGGGACAGTCGCTCGGATTGGGGTGTGGGCGAACGTCCGACAGGAACCGAATCAGTCGGTATTCGTGTCGGCATCGCTCGGATTCCATCGGTCCGAGTACGCCACGCCACACGAACACTGGGCGTAGGCGTGGACGACGTCGCCCTCCGCGTAGAGACCGCCAGCGTCCTCGTTTTGTTTCTCCGTGAAGGCAAAGACGAACCTGACCTCGTGGTCCGCGGCGTCGTCGCCGGGCGTTTCGGGGCAGGTCCCACCGGCGAGGTCGACGTCGACGACCCCCTCGTGCTCCATCGCCGACCGGGCAAAATCCATCGCATCGGTGCCGATCGCCGCTTGGAACGCGTTTCGTCCTCGCTCGCCGTCGACGACGAGCAGGACGCCATCGTCGACGCGCTCACCAAACTCATCGAGGCGGTCATCGGAGACGAACGAGTCAGACAGAAAGAGGACGACGTCGTCCGGCCGGTCGCCGGAGAGAAACTCCTCGCGGGCGCGCAGGTCACTCATTACCCGCTGTCGGCCCTCGAGCAGGATAAAAGCCGCGACACAGACCGACTCGAGTCGCGCTAGATCAGCGCTGTGGTCGCCGGCGACCATCTGCAAAAACACTTATCTGTGTTACTCACCCTTTCATGACTATGTCCGGAGCCGACAGGAGATTACCGCGTTCCGGGGATGACGTGGCAATCTCCGTGTGTATGCCGGACGAAGCCGGTCGGCTCCGAACGACCCAATCGAGCGCACTCGCGGCCGAGTTCGGGTCGGCCTCGACGCCGCTCCTGGCGTCACAGTCAGCTCCACTCGCGCCGACGAACCATCGTAACTGACCATGTCTACGACCAAACAGACCACGGACGACCTACGTACGAACGTCCTCGAGTTCGCACTCGGGGAGAACCGCTACTGCGTCGACATCGGCTACATCGCAGAGATCGTCGATACCGCGGATCTGACCGCGGTTCCGAATACGGCCGACCACGTCGAGGGGGTGATGGATCTCCGCGGGGAGACGACGAAGATCGTCAACCTGCGGAAGATCTTCGGCGAGGACGACGGAGAGACGCTCGGCAGCAGGATTATCGTCTTCAAGCGAAAGCAAGACTCCAAAGAACGGATCGGCTGGCTCGCCGACGAAGTCAACCAGGTCCGAGAGATCCAGCTCCAGGAGGTCGACACCTCCGTCGAGGGCGACGGAATCGCAGGTGTCATCCGCCGTGACGACGATTTCGTGCTCTGGATCAATCCAACGGACGTTCGCGTGTAAATCGCCACGGGAGTCGGTGGTCGAAGCTCCTCGATTCTCGTCGGCACTAAAATCGACGCTCCCTCTTCTCTCGGCGTCCCGTCTCGACGATACGTCCTGTACTGCAGAGTCCGGCGAACAGCGTCCACGAGAACCCGCTTCTTCCGAGTGGAGTGTGCTCGGTCGTGTCGAAGCCCGGTAGAAAGTGTCTACCACCGCGGAAACTCGCTCGAGGTGCGCCACAGGAAACGGCGTTTTCAGAAACGGTGCGTCGAGTCGGCGGGACGGACTGACAAAAGAAAGACAGGATTACGCTTCTGTCCCGGCGACGGTGCGTTGAGTCGCAACCTTCTCGATAATGCTGTCGATGTCGAGCCACGTGACAAGCGTCGTCTCGTCTTCTTCGGTTTTCTTGATGATTCCCTCGACGAACTTGTGTTGTGCGGCGGCGTCTTCCTCCATTGCATCCGCCGTCTCGTCGATTTGGGATTCGCGATAGGTCACGGCCTGGGAGACGTCGGAGACGCGAATACCGACTTTCTGCTCGTCGTCGCGTTCGATGACAACGATGTAGTGGTCGTCCGAGAGTTCGTTTCGCTCGACGTCCAACAGGACCGTCGGATCGAGCACGCCCGTGATCTCGCCCCGGAGGTCAGTGACGCCGTCGATCGCGTCCGGCCCACGCGGGAACCGCGTGATGTCTTTCATCTCGACGATCGCACTGACGAGATCTATCTCGATCGCGTGCCGACTCTCTTCGAGATAGAACTCGAGCATCTGGATCGTATTCTCGTCGTCGTGTGCCGACGCGATCAACGAGTCGCCACGCTCGAAAACTTCTTTCCCACGACCGATCGCTGCGTCATCGTAGCTCTCACTGGCCGCGCCGACGACCGTGGCGTCGACGGTTGCCTCGTCACCCGTAGCAGAGTCTACGCCACCAGTGCCCGCGATGGCACCCCGCAACGCCGGGTCGATGTTCTGCTCGAGTTCGGTGTCGACAGCGCCGGAGTCGGTCTCCGACTCGGAGACGTCTCCCGTAGCGCTGTCCGTGTCCGCGTCTTCGGTCGCGGACGCGTCAGTATCGTCTGCCGGAGACGCGGACGCGTCAGTATCGTCTATCGAGGACTCGGGAGCAGTCTCGTCGGTGGAGTCAGTGTCGGCTTCGTCACAGTCCGTGGACGCGGCTTCGTTCGTCGCGGGCGACTCGTCTGACGTCCCGTCGGTAGCCGCTGGCTCCGCTTTCGAGTCGTCTTCGTTCGCTGCTTTCGAGTTAGCTGTGGTCTCGTCGGTTCCCGTCGATCCGTCGACCGAACGCTTCTCGTTGGTGACGTCTTCTGATTCGTCGGTGGATTGGTCGGGGGAACCGTCGTCAGTGTCTTCGGTGTCGTTCGAGGCGGATCGTGCGGGATTCGCCCGGTTTCGCATCTCGCGGATGCGACGCGCCCTGTCGTCGGTCATGCCGATACCTCCTCTTTCGCAAGCCGTTCGTCCAGTTTTGTTGCCATCGATGCAAACACCTCGCTCATGTCGATTTCCTCGTCGGCCTCGAAGACTGAGTGTCCGTCCGTGAACGCACGCTGGAAGGCGACCCGCTTGCGAATCCGGTAGATCGGCGTCTCCGGCAGCGCATCGTCGAACCACGCGAGCATCTCCGCGGCTGCGTTCGTGTTCTCGATCCGATTTGCGACCAGTGCACACGGTTCGATCGTCACGTCGTGATCCATCTCGAGTGCGCCGACGTAGTCGAACAGCAACTCGATCGACCGCTTGCTCGTCGGCTCGGCGAGTGCCGGGATAACGAGATTTCTGGCCGCGTACAGTCCGTTGTCGGTGATAACTCCGAGGTGTGGCGGGCAGTCGACGACGACGTAGTCGTATCCGTCTTCGAGCTGCGACAACAGCCGATCGAGACGCATCTCGGCGTTTTCCGCCGACGATAGCGCCGACGAAGCGGCGTTCATATCGACGTTACTCGCGACGACGTCCATCTCCGGATGGTCGTAGACGATCTCCTCGGCGGAGACGTCGTCGGGATCGACGAGAGCGTCGAGCAACGTCGGCGGCTCGGCGTCGTAGGCCTCGAGGAGCCCGAGTCCTTCAGTCGCGTTTCCCTGCGGGTCGATATCGACGAAGAGAACGTCCTGTCCGCGATCGTTCAGGGCCCCGGCCAGGTTGATCGCGACAGTCGTCTTTCCGACACCTCCTTTCTGGTTTGTTACACACAGCCGAGCGGGTTCCGCCATTCTCCTGGACCGTTTCAACTCTGACCACATAACTCACACGGCCAACTGTATCTCGTAGGCCTCCCAGCGGGTTGGATCGGCCGAATTCTTTATCAAGCGAACCTGGCAATTCAGTCCCATGGCAGTGACCGTATCGTTCGTTGACGACGCCGACGCGACGGTTCCGTCCGCGGTCGAATTCTTCGACGCCGACAGTGACAGTTACCTGGACGAGAAGACAGCGTGGGCCGGCGACGCCGCCGTCTCCGCGATCACGTCCGGAGGGTGCGTCGATAGCGTTTTTCCACTGCCAGCATACGGGAGCTAGCTCAGTTATGAGTACCATCTTCTCTCCACGTCCGACACAGCAGGGCCGGCCAGTATTCGGCGTCACACCCGTTTCCATACTCGCATCCGGCTCCAATCCCGGTTTCGAGACCGAGACGGTGCAGCAACCGACCCGCAAACACCCCGATCGTCACTGATGGTCCGAGCCGTCATCGCAGACGATTCTGCAGTAATGCGTGAAACCCTCGGGAAGATTCTCGAAGACGGTGGGATCGACGTGATCGGTCGTGCGAAAAACGGCACCGAAGCCGTCGAGCTGATCACCGACGTCGAGCCCGACATCGCAACGGTCGACATCCAGATGCCAGGTCTCACGGGCCACGAAGTAATCGAGCAGGTGATGGACGAACGGCCGACGCCGATGCTGGTCATCAGTTCACAGACGACCAAGAACGCAGAAGCCACGTTCGAGGCGCTCGAGGCCGGTGCGGTCGACTTCATCGCGAAGCCAAGCGGCGACAACTCCGTCCCGATCTGGTCGAAACAGGACGAGATCGTCGAACAGGTTCGTGCGGTCGCCAAGGCGGACATCTCCGGCAGTACCGATTCCGGCAACGAGAGATCGACGGCCGACGAACTGGCGACGGTCGACGTCGACGCGACCGAGGCGTTTCCACGCGAGCCAACGCTCGTGATCGGTGCATCGACCGGCGGCCCGCGCGTCGTCGAGCGGGTCCTGTCCGAACTACCCGAGCGCGCAGGGTTACGAATCCTCATAGTCCAACACATGGCTGACCATTACACGGAACGTTTCGCGGAACGGCTCGACAAACGAACCGACTACGACATTCGAGAGGCAGCCGGTCGCGACACGATCGGTGCCGGCGAGGGTGTCCTGGCAAAGGGTGGCTACCATCTCGCCGTCTCGAGCTTTTCGAACGGGAAACTCACCGTCACCCACGACGACGGTCCCAAGCGACACAACGTCAAGCCGGCAATCGACGTAACGATGGAGACCGCGGCGGAGACGGTCACCGGCAATCTCGCTGGTGTCATCATGACTGGGATGGGAGCAGACGGTGCCGACGGGCTGGCCGAGATCAAAGCAGCCGGCGGCAAGGCTATCGTGCAGGACGAAAAGACGTCCAGGGTCTACGGCATGCCGAAGGTCGCTGCCGAGCAGGTCGACGTCGACATGGTCCTGCCGGAAGACCGGATCGCCGAAGGAGTCGTCAACGCCTTCCGGGGGTGGTCGTCATGAGCGACGCCACCTCGACGTTCGTCCAAGAGAGCAAGGAAGACATCCGAAAACTCAACGACGCACTGCTAGAACTCGAGGACGACCCCGATCCGGAGGAATCCGAGGCCATCGAGACAGTCTTCCGGGTCGCACACAACCTCAAGGGGAACTTCGGGGTGATGGGTTACTCCAAGGCGAGTAACTTGGCCCACGCGATCGAGGACTTGCTCGACGAGATCCGCGACGGGGAACTCGCCGTCACCGGTGAACGGATGGACCTCATCTTCAGCGGGGTCGATCTCCTCGAGGAGATGGTCAACGAGATTTCCGACGACGGAGAGACCGAGACCAATCCGGAGGCGACGATCACGAAGATCCGATCGTCGATCGAGACCGGAGATGCAGCCACCGAGACGGAGGCGGAACGTGACGGTGTGACGGTCGGTTCCCGCGAGATGCCGGTCGACGAACTGGCCGACGAGGTCGATCTGGGCGACGACGAGGAACTCTTGCGAGTGTCGCTTGCGATCGCCAACGAGGAGGCTCCACACGTCGATGCGATGTTCGTGCTCGACTCGACCAGAAACGAGTACGAACTGGTCCGGACCGTTCCCGACGACGAGACGATCGAGTCGGAGGAGTTCGACGGTCAAATCGACGTGTACCTGTTGACCGATGCGAGCGTCAGCAGTGACGATGTCGTGGACTTCTACGAGGACGACCGATACGTCGACGACGTCAGCGTCGAGGACGTGGCCGACGAACTCACTGCCGACGACGAATCGACCGACGATTCCGACACCACCCACAGTACCCAGGAAGTCGAGTCGATCCGGGTCGACGTCGAACAGATCGACCAACTGTACAACCAGGTCGAGGAGATGGTCACCAGCCGGATCAAACTCCACAAGATCATCGAGGACCACGAACTCGTCGAGGCCGAAGACGAACTCGAGGAACACGGCAAGATCACCTCGCGGCTCCAGGATACCGTCCTCGAGATCCGGCTCGTTCCCCTGAAGAAGATCGTCGGTAACTTCCCGCGAGTCGTTCGTGACATCTCGCGCAAGCAGGACAAAGAGATCGACTTCCAGATGGAGGGGATCGACATCGAGATGGATCGGTCGATTCTAAACGAGTTGGGCGATCCGCTGATGCATCTTATCCGCAACGCCGTCGATCACGGGATCGAGCCGCCCGAAGAACGCGAGAAGAAAGGGAAATCTCGCGAAGGAACGATCAAGCTGATCGGTGAACGCGAACGCGACCGGGTCTCGGTCACTGTCGAGGACGACGGCCGTGGTCTCGACGTCGAAGGACTCCGCCAGAAAGCGGTCGATCAGGGGATCAAGACGGAAGAGGAAGTCCGTGTGCTAGACGACTCCGAGGTGTACGACCTCATCTTCCATCCCGGGTTCTCGACGACCGAGGAAGTCACCGAGGTCAGCGGCCGTGGCGTCGGGATGGACGTCGTCGAGCAGGTCGTTCGCGGAGTCGACGGCTCGATCAACGTCGAGAGCGAACCCGACGAAGGGACGTCGATCACGCTGATGCTTCCCGTCAGCGTCGCCATCGTTCGCGTGCTCTTTGTCACCATCGGCGACGAGCAGTACGGCGTTCCCATCAAGAACATCGACGAGATTTCCGAGTTCGGCGACGTCACCGTCGAGACGGTCGAAGGGCGACCCACCGTCACTCACGACGACCGTGTCTACCCGCTGTTGTCGCTTGGTGAGCGACTGAACGTTCCCAACACCGAACCCGCAGACGACGACATGGTCATCCGGATCAAAGACTCGGTCAGACAGGTCTGTCTCCGCTGTTCCGACGTCGCCGGCCAGGAAGAAGTCGTCATCAAGCCCTTCGAAGGTGTACTCAGCGGGACGCCAGGAATCAGCGGTGCGTCGGTCCTCGGCGAGGGCGAAGTCGTCATGATTCTCGACGTCGAGACGCTCTGAGACGGATCGTCGGACGCACGTTCCGATGCGATCGCGATCAACGTACGACCTCCGCGGTCGAGTCGGGCCATCACCACAGCAGACCGGATATCGCTCCCTCGAGTGGGCGTACCGCCGGACGTTCGGTTCTGTCCACGCTCACCCGAACGGTCGGACGGTTTTCCGTCCGTCAGTGCCGGCGCGCCCGCGATCCAAAGCGGTTGTACCGGGAATCGGGACAGCAATCCGTATCAGAACAGGTTCGTTTCCTCGAGCGAGAGGACAGCCGTTCCTTCCTTTCGTTTCGTTCGAATCGCTGGCAGTTCGGTCAACATAATTAAGTCATATGGGTGTATTGACTCGCCCATGGACGTGTTGATCACAGACGATTCCGGATTCATGCGGGATCTTCTTCGCGAAATCCTTGAGGAGGACCACAACGTCGTCGGTGAGGCCGAGAACGGCGTCGAAGCAGTCGAACTCTATCAGCAGGAAGACCCAGATGTCGTCTTTATGGACATCGTGATGCCGATCAAAGACGGTATCGAGGCAACCGACGAGATCACGGATCTGGACTCCGACGCGACGGTCGTCATGTGTACAAGCGTCGAACAGGCCGAACAGATGAAAGATTCCATCGAAGCCGGTGCCGACGGCTACATCACGAAACCGTTCCAGAAAGAAAGCGTGCTCGAAGAACTCAACAGCATCACTTCCGGGTAACTTGCCATGGAAATCGACATTCGAGAGCTCGAGACGTACCAAGAACTCGCCCACGACGGTGCACAAGCGGCTGCCGACTCCCTCTCACAGTTGACTGGTATCGGCACCAACGTTCGGGTGACGAACGTCTCGCTGATGTCTCCCGAGGACCTCGAGAACGAGTTCTTCGCCAAGGAGTTCGCCGGCGTTTGCATCGATCTCTCCGGGGAGATTTCGGGTCAGGTCGCTCTCGCGTTCGACGAACAGGGTCGAGAAGCGATCACCGACAAACTCGTGCCGGCCGACGACCCCGAGAAGAAAAAAAGTAGCATCAAAGAGGTCGGCAACATCATGACCAGCGGCTTCGTCGACGGCTGGGCGAACTACCTGAACGCGACCATCAAGAGTTCGCCGCCGACGTACATCCAGGGGCAGGGAACCGACATCCTCCCGGTATCGATCAACGACATCGAGAGTCACCTGTTCGTGTTCCGGAGCCGCGTCGAAGTCGAAGAAGGCAGCGACGCTAACGAGACCGTCGACTTCCGTATCCTCCTGATCCCCGACTCGAACTCGCTCGAGCGAACGCTCAAGCCCAAGGCCGAAGACGGCGTCTCCTTCGAAAAGCTCGAGGTCTTTACCGACATGACCAAGGAGGGTGCCCAGAAGGCGGCGACGAACATCACCTCGATGACCGGTATCGACACGACCGTCAACATCAGCCGGCTGACGCTGGTCCCCATCGAGGACATCCCCAAAGAAGTCGGAACGAAGCGGTACGTCGGCACCGTCATGGAGTACGACGGGAAGATAAGTGGCTACCTCGTTATTCTGTTCGATCAGCCGTCCGGCCGCGCCGTCGTCGACGCACTCGTCCCGATGGAGACCGACGGACAGTGGGACGAGATGGAGCAAGAGGCACTCAAAGAGCTGTCGAACATCATGACCAGTGGCTTCGTCGACGGCTGGGCGAACGTCCTGAGCGCCGAGATCAAACATCAACCGCCCAACTTCGTCGCAGACACTGGAACGGCCGTGATGACGCCGGTGACAGAACAGATCGGGAAAACCGACGATCACGCGTTCCTGCTGGACTCGAGCATCGAGACCAACAGTGATCAGGTGTTTACCTGTCAGATGCTCGCGTTACCACACCGGAACGAACTCGAAGCAGCGCTCGAGGACTTGCTGGTCGAGAACACAGACAACGCACAGGTCAATCCGGACGACCTGTTCGATTAAGCTCCGATCTGTTCGCTTACGACGATGCGACCTCTCGCTGTCAGCGAGATATCGTTACCGGTCTCGACGATCAGGTTCTTTCGCCTGACGGAGTGTAACACGTTCGTCACGTAGGCCGGATCGCCGTCGAGGACGTTCCTGAAGTCCAGTTCGCCGCCGGTCGAGTGGAGGTTGACGAGCAGACGTTTCTCGGGTTTAGAGAGCTGAATGTTTTCGATCTCTTCGCGCAGTTCGTCGAGTCCGAGATGGATGTACCTGGCAAGCAGGTTCACGTGTTGGCTCCGTGCTGGGGCGATGAGCGACGTGATCGCCTGCCCAGTCTCGTCGTTGATGTGTGTCACGACGAGTGTCGTGCGGTCGTCGTCGCCGATCCGGTTCGCTTGATCGAGCTGTGTGATGTTGGCAACGTCGATGCAAACGGAGCGATTTTGCGTCTGGACGACGATTTGCTGGCTCACGACGGACAGTTCCCCGAGAACGACCGGAGCGTCTCTCCGACGGCCGTCGATCCGCGTCGGATGCTGGATCGCGACCTTCCTGTCGTTCAACAGGAGACGAAACAGGATCGAAGTCAGTTTCTCGACGTTTTCGTCCTCGCTCTCGATGATCGCCGTCTGGGTTCGCTCACTTCCCTTGTAGGCGACCGTTACAGTATCGTCGAAGAAACTCTTCACCTGGTACGGGACGCTCCCGACGTTGACGTCGACGACCCTCGAGAGTGGGATCGTCTTCTTCTCGGCCGCAGACGCGAGGACCATCCGTCGCTCCGTCAGGATGATCCGACCCTTGACCGGTTTTCCGTCCCCTCGCTTCTTGCTGAGGAAAAACCGGCAAGTGATGTCGGCGACGATATCCTCGCTCATTGTGGCCTGAACAATCTATCGTAGTCGTTTCTCTGTAATATTCGTTTCCACTACCTTTTGCAGCCGTTTCCCCGCCAGCGATCGGCCGACGACGTGTCGGCGATCGTGGAGACGGGTCAATCCGGCCGAGAGACGTGGAACGGAAGCCCCTCGACACCGTCGCGCTGGAACGCGTCGATCGTCGAATTCACCTCGTGGTACTCGAGGATGTTCTCCTGTATCATCCGTTCGATGATGTCGGCCCGGAACTGCAAGTCGTCGTAGATCTTCCGGGTGTCCGCGTACCCCAGCAGGGTCGCGATCTGTTCCTCGAGGACGTAGGAGTTGTTCATCCCCTGGAAGACGACTTCGTCCTCGACTGGGTCCCAGTAGAACACCTGCCGGGTGACGACCCCGTCCATCTCCTCGGAGTAGCCCTCGATCTCCTGGACCGAGGTGACACGACGGAGGACATCGTCACCCTGCTTGACGCGGTTCTGGAACAGCGCCACGTCTGCGTTGTCCATGAACGTCTCGGGAACGTTGATCGGATCGCCGGTAAACCGCTGGATCATCGAGACGATGTCGCTCGCGTGGAAGGTCAGCATGACCGGGTGGCCGGTCTGGGCCGCCTGGAACGCCATTCGGCCTTCCTCACCACGAACCTCACCCACGATGATGTACTCCGGACGCGATCGCAGCGCTGCCTCGACGAGGTTGAACATACTCACGTCCGAACTGTCCTCGTCACGGCTCTCACGGGTCAACAACTGCTGCCAGGTGTCGTGTGGCGGCAACACCTCCGCAGTGTCTTCCGCAGTGTAGATCTTCGAGTCACGGGGAATAAACGACATGATGGAGTTCAACGTCGTCGTCTTCCCGGACGCCGTCTCCCCGACCACGAACACCGTCCGTTCGTTCTCGAGACACAGCCAGAGGTAGGCCGCGAGTTCGGGCGACAACGTCCCCCAGTTGGTAATCTGGGTCACCGTCAGCGGCACCTCGTCGCCCTGACGGATGGTGAGACTGGGGCCTTTCACACTCACGTCGTCGCTGTAGATGACGTTCAGACGCGACCCATCCGGCAACGTCGAGTCGATGATCGGATCGGCGTCGGTCATCGGGTTGCCGATCCGCTCACCCATGTTGTTCAGCCAGCGGTCGAACTCCTCGAGCGTCCCGAAGTCAACCGACGTCTCGACCATCCCGAACACGCCGTGATCGACGTAACACTCGTTGGGACCGATCACGTGAATGTCCTCGTTCTCCGGGTCACGCATGACTGGCTCGAGGGGACCGAGACCAACGATGTCCCGGTTCAGCCTGTATCGAATGTTTTCGTACGTCTCCTGTGGGACCTCCTGAATCCCGGGGTGGAATTTGATCTTCAGTTCCTCGATCAGGCTATCGAGTTCCTCGTCTTTGATGTGGGTCGTCTCGTTGAGCAGTTCCTCGATGCGGTCGTCGTACTCGACGTCTTTCTCGGGAGCCTTCTTCGTCGTACTGCGGCGCAACAGCGAGTCTTTGATCTTCTCGAAGACGTCCTGTTCTTCTTCAGACAGCGTCGGCTCGATCGCAAAGTACTGCATCTTCGTCCCCACGTCGCCGTAGACGTGGCTGTAGATCGGTCCACCGACGGGGTAGAGAACGTTCGGGTGGTCGACTTCGTGTTCCGCCGTCGGTTCGTCGATCAAAACCGGAAACTCACCGGTGATCTGTCTGAACTTCTTTAGATGTTCGCGGAGGTGTGGCCGCCGTGCCGCGTGCTCCTGAAGCTCGTCCGACGGCTTGGGCGTCCCCATTTCCGTCATATAGCGGTCACTGCGTTACGCAACACTCCGGTTCTCGATGACTGTTCCTGTACCCGACCGGACGGAGAACCCGATCCGGTCGCCGACTTGTTCTCCCATACCTGCAAACCGCTTGATGAACAGCTGGCGTCGAATGTCGTTACCGACCTCGATCATCTCCAACTTCATGAAGACGTCGGCGATCGAACGGAACGGCCCGATCGCCTCGTCGCCGACAGTCGAGGGGTCGACCGTCAAGATGATCACTTTCCCCTGTGAAATGATATCACGGAAAAACGAGATTATCTCGAGGGCAGCCTGTCGCTCCTCGTTGTCCCTGACGAGTGCCTCGAACTTCGGATCGTTCCGAAGGATGGCGTCGAACGTGTCGATGATGATGACATCGCCCGACCAGATCGTGTCGGCTTCCATCAGGTCAGTCAGCAGATCCTGGCGTTGCTGTTCTTCGTTGTCGTCGGAGGAGAAGACACCACCGGTGTCGAGGTCGCCGTGCAAGAACAGCATGTTCTCGAATAGCAAGTGTTCCTCGACGTTGTAATCCAGCGAGTCCATCTGCTCGACGAACCCCTGGACATCTAGCTCCGTCGAGAGGAAGGTAACGGTTTTCCCGGTCTCGCACAGTCCGTACGCGAACCGCTGGGAAAGGGCGCTCTTGCCGGCACCGTAGTCGCCTTCCATCAACACGATACTCCCCGTCGGGATGCCACCACCGAGTTCCTTGTTCAGGCGATCCCGATCGTCAAGTCCTAGCGAAAGGATGTCGGCTCTACTACTCATAGTCAGTTTCGTCAGAGATAAGGACCGAATTGATAAACTCGACCTGCCACGGCTCCAGGTCAGTCTGTTCTTCCGGAACGAGGATCGGCTTCGCGTAGTCGTCGTGACTATCGTACCCGTAGTACCCCTCGTGGAGCTTGGTCCCGGACTCGGTCTCCATGACGTCCGAGTCTACCCAGACCATCTCCCGGTCGGCTTCGACATCATCGTCGACGATCCACTCGTCGTGGGCGATCTGTCCGTAGTCATCGTCGCCCCCGCTTTCGCTCTCGGCGTCCGTGACAGCGACGTTGACAGCATTGTCAGAATCGTCGTCGGACCCAACAGCAGTGGTAGAATCGTCGTCGGACCCAACAGCAGTGGCAGAATCGTCGGTCGACTCGTCAGTGTCTGCTTTCTTCGGCCCGTCCGCAATCGTTTCGGTGAAAGACAGCTCCGTTTCCGACTCGAGGTCGCCCGAGCCGGACGTCTCGTCGGCCGGCTCTGGGTCGGCCGGCTCTGGGTCGGCCGGTCCAGCAGTCGCGTCGACCTCTTCCGTGTCGGACTCGTCCGAGTCACCCGTTCCCTGTATCTCGATTGTCTTCCGGGTCGAGATACCCTCTTCTTCGAGCCACTCATCGAACGAACGGCGCTTCTTCGCTGGCGTCGAGATCTGGCTGATCCGCCAGAGACTCCGCTTGTGGTCGACTCCGAGCGAGGATCGCGGCTCCGGGTCCTCGACATCTGGGCCGCCGTCGAACCCGTTTAGCATCGTCTGGAGACAGTCGTCGACCGGTTTTCCGATCCAACCGATCGTCTCGTAAAACCGGATCGTCCGTGCTGCCCCCTCAGACCCGCCTTCTCGACGAGATACTCGAGCCAATCCATCACGACGTACTCCGTGTCGTACTCGGCGGGAATCTCTTCGAGGTACGGTCGCCCGCCGTCGTCCCACGGAACGTCTTCGTCGTCATCACTGTCGGAGCCTGCGTCGTCGATCTCTGTCCCCAATTCGTCGTCCAACTCGTCCGATGTGTCGTCCGCAACGCCGAGTTCGTCCTCGAACTCGTCGTCCTCGAACCCGTCGTCGACTCCGTCCACGACTGGATCGTCACCGAACTCGTCTTCGCCATCCTCGAGAGCGTCGTCCCCGAGACCGTCGTCTCCGAGGGCGTCGTCCTCGAACTCGTCGTCCTCGAACCCGTCACCGTCCTCGTACTCGGATTTCAGGTCGTCGAACGACACGTCGTCGTCCGCCCCGTCGGACTCGGCTTCGGCATCTAGATCGTCACCGAACTCGTCGTCTAAGTCGTCGAACTCGTCTTCGTCGTCGATGACGCTCTCGTCGAGGAACTCCTCGGCTTCGGCGTTTGCGACGTCGTCGTCCATTCCGTCGCCCTCTTCCTCGCCTTCACCACTGTCGAAGAGACTCTCACCACCGAAACCACCGCCGCCGCCGCCAGGACCGCCACCGCCCATCAACTCGTTCATCGAGTCGCCCTCGACAAACGGATTGACGCCCTGAGTCACCATCTCGTAGACCTCGAGCAGCTTTCGAATGTCCTCCTCGATCTCCTCGAGGGAGTCACTGATCTTCTCGTTTTCACTCTGGACGGTGTTGACCGTCGACGACAGCGAGCCGACGTCGTTTTCCATCTCGTCGATGCGGTTCTCGAGTTCGCTCGACGCGCCGCCGTCGTCCATCCCGCCAAACGACATCTCGTCTTCGCTATCGCCGTCGAACCCACCGTCGTCATCGAGAAAGCCGTCGCCACCGTCGTCGTCGAGAAAGTCGTCACCACCACCCATACCATCGTCTACCTCCATGCTAGACCCGGAACCCGAACCGGCGTCGGGCATCAGGCCCTGGTCACTCGTACTTCCGGTTGCGGAGGAATCACCTCCCAGCAGGTCGTCGCTGCTCCCGGAACTCCCACCGTCGCCGCCTCCGAGTATGTTCCCGATTATTGATAGTAACATGCCGTATCACCCATAGTAGCTCGAACCACGTCACAGCCCCCCGATCTGGGGATTTCCGTTCTTTCGACTGGGGCTGCGACGAGTAGCCATCTGTGAATCTCTTGAGTGTCGACGTATTAAGTAATTATGGCTGTTTGGACCCCTCGAAACCAGTCCAGCACACGAATCGTGTCGCCCTCCCAGTAAGTTAGCTCGAGCAAAGGTTTCTTTTTCGTTGGGCCCGAACGACGGCATATCGGAGTGGACATGACAGACACTAACGAAGGGGGCTCCCCGAAAGACAACGCGGACGTGCCGCCGGTCTTGCCGAACGAACAGCAGACAGCGTCCGATACTGGCGGCGTCCTCTCTCCCGAGGACCTCGACATCTCCGAGAGCCCGTACGTCGACGAAATCTCCGAGGGGCGATACGTGGTGTCGGCAGACCGCACCCCACCGAACGTCCCTGGAAGAGGGAACGAATCGCTTCCTGCACGGCAGTCGGAGACTCGCCCGGAACGGCGGGACAGTCGCGACGCTCGACCACCCACAGACCGGTCAGTCCAGAGCCCCGAAGCCGCCAGATCCCTCCTGGCCGACGAACTCGAGCGGACCGACACCCGCTACGGACTCGACATCGTCGCCCGGTTCGGCGACGACACGGCCCGCCACCGGATGACGTCGAACGACGTACTAGACACGTTCAACAGCCTCGTGTTCTGGTACGCCCGAAACGTCGCACGCAACACCCGGACCGACCGCGCAGCGTCGCTGCTCTTTGCTAAGTCCGACTTCGACGCGGCACTAACCGCGCCCCAGATTCGAGCAGCCCTCAAAGAACACGACCTCGACACGACAAGCACCGTCGGCGAACTACTCGCGGAACTCGAGTAACGCGTCTGTCACGCTTTCTGCCGTATCTGACTGTCGAACCAGCCCACACGGCCGAGTTCGACCCAGCAGTGCAGCCTCGGACCACCACCAGCGACTGGTGATCAGCGAGAACCCACGCTCACAGCTCGGCCCTCGGACGGGGTGTCGTCCCGACGTCCCGGTACAACCACCGCGGATCGCGAAAACACCGGCAACGGCCGACAGCGAACCGCCTCATACGGAATGCCGTAACTAGTTACCGCCGACCGCCGACCGCGAGCCCTCCTGCGGTCGCGCCGGGAAACCGGGACAGCATTCCGTCTCAGTGTCCGGTTCCGTTCAGGAAGATGACGCCAGCCATAAACAGTGACAACACGATCGTGAACCCGAACAGCAACGTTGCGGCGTGAACCGATTCGATGCCGCGATTCGATCGGCCCCGGAGTTCGTCGACTCGCATACTGTATCCTCGACAGTCGCGCGTAAATGATCTTTCGGCCGCCGACAGAAAAGACAGGCCGAGTGCTCGAGGTCGTCCGAAAACCCGAGAGTTTCGTGACCGAGCGGAGCAAAACTCTGCGATGTCCGCGATACCACTGGTCTCGCTTGATGACGAGACGCTTGGCGTCTCGAACCACTCGACCCCGAGGCAGGTCACAGGTCGACCACGATGAGCGCGTCGATCAGCCGCTGGGTGATCGCGCCAGTGATCGCCCCCAGCCACAGCAGCGCAGTGAAATGGATATAAGAGTTCCCGA
Organism: Natronobacterium gregoryi SP2; assembly: GCF_000230715.2. Classification (GTDB taxonomy): domain Archaea; phylum Halobacteriota; class Halobacteria; order Halobacteriales; family Natrialbaceae; genus Natronobacterium; species Natronobacterium gregoryi. Next base: position 1,903,820 of record NC_019792.1, on the reverse strand, counting down.
AGTGACCACCGTCGGCCACGCGGATCACGATCGACGAGAGGAAAGCATTGAAGATCAACACGAGGATAATCAGATACCGAAGCATGAGGATGTCGTACTGTTCGGTGTGAATGAGCTGTGCACCGAGATTCGGGCTCGTGCCGGCAACCGTCCGATCGAGGCCGATGTCGAACCCAGACATCATGATCGCTAACTCGAGTCCGATGAAGAACGCGAACGACGACGCAGCGGTGATACCGTAGATAACTCCGACGAGCGTCGTCGTCTGCTGTTTGCGCTCCTCGCGCAGGTTGACGATCTCGCTCATGTTCTTGCTGATGAGTTCGCCGAGTTTCTTCGGGCTGCCACCCATGTCTCGGCCGACCAGGTACATCTCACTGAACTTCTGGATCAGATACGAGCCCACGTCGCCGGTGAAGTACCGCCAGGACTGCCCCGTACTCAAGCGCATATTCAGTCGCCGATAGAGGTCGTCGACCGCATCAGTCAACGGTCCGAAGTCTTTCTTCCGGAGCGTCGACAGCACTTCGGTCGTCGTCGACTGCTTCGCACTCTCGCTTGCCCCAAGCGCACGAATGAAGTTCGGGAACTCCCGATCCCGGTTGAACACCTGTCGTTCGTGATACCAGAACACGAATCCCGGGATCAAAAGCGGCGACGTCGCGATCGGCATGTACATCAACAACGGAATGGCCTTGATCGGAACGTGTTCCGACCCCGGAATGAGCTCGAAGAAAATCAGCGTCATGACGACGATGAAGATCATACTCAGGACGACGCCGACGACCGTCGACGCGAGCAACAACTTCTTTCTGAACGTCCGATACCCGTCCTCGAGATACCAGATCGGGTCGTCGGGAACAACCGCCTTGATCACGAACATGAACCCGATCTGAACGAACAGGAACAAGACGATGACCAGCGTCACCGTCAGCGTCGGATCGTTCCCCGTCAACAGCGGGAGCACGACCGCGAACACGAGCGCAAACGTCATCGAGATGATCATCGCGAGATAGAGATCCTTCAGGACGTCCAGATTACTGAGTGACTGTCTGTACGCCGAGGAGTACTTGTCGATCAGCACTTCCTGTTCTTTCAGCAGGAAATCGTCGAGCCCCTGGCCCGCCCCAAGCGTGTACGCCATCCGCTCGAGCAGGTCGGCGACAGAATCGCTCGGCACCTCGGCCGCTCGCCGCCGACAGGCGTCGCCGAGACTCATGTGCCAGACGTCGACGAGGTCGACGACCCGCTGAAACTCCCTGGCGAGTTCGCCATACTCGTCTTCGGCCGCCAGCTTCCGCAGGACTTCCATCCGGTCGATGTTCGTCGTCGACAGGACCGTCATGTGGATCACGAACAGGTGAAACCGGTTTTCCATCTCGATCCGACGGCTGTCGACGGCCAGTCGTGGATAACCGACTGCCGACGCGAACATCAATAGCCCGAAGACCGGGATCAGGAGCTTGACCAGGAGGAACGCGTCGATGACGATCGCGGCGACGATCGTCCCGAGGAATATCAGAAATGCGGGAGCGAGAACGAAAGGCACGTAGATCCGCGTCGGCAGCTCCATCTGGTCGTACGACCGAATGATGGACCTGCTCAGATTGGCTGCCGACGACGCGTTTTCAGCAATGCTCATATTCGATGACCCTGGCATCGCCCGGCACGTTCGGCCCGACGACTCGTCCGATCGTACGGACTACGTAGTTATGCACAGCATACAAAACTTCTGGCTGTTCCACCGGTTACGGTGGGTCAGCGGCGGAATCTCCGGGTAGACCACTCATCAGATCCAGTTCAGGCGCACGCTCCGGCCGTGCGATCCACGCGATGTACTGCAGGCTGCGTTTGTGCTCGTCCGCACTCAACACCGACCGAGGCTCGAGATCGTCGTCGATAGCCCTGTCGTCGAACCCCTGGAGCATCGACAAGAGGTAGGTCTCGATCGGCTCGGAGATCCAGCCGATCGACTCGTAGTACGCGATCGTCTGTGCCGCCCCCTCGGTCCCGCCAGTCTCGATGAGATACTGAAGCCACTCCAGAGTGACGAGCTCGGCGTCGTTACGCGACGGATGCCGGACCAGATACGGCGGCTCGTCCAGTTCGCCGTTCTCCGGGAGCTCCTCACTCTCGTCGACCGGCGGCTCGTCCTCGAGCCCACCGAGCTCGTCGACGGGCTCGCTGTCGGCCTCGAGTTCCTCCGCGAACTCGTCCGGTTCGTCGTCGAGGTCGTCGAGATCGTCGAACTCTTCGTCCTCGTCGTCGAAATCGTCGAGATCGTCGAACTCCTCGTCGTCCGCTTCCATCTCGATGTCCTCCTCCAGTTCGTCCTCGAGTCCATCCTCGAACTCGTCATCGAACCCCTCGTCTTCGTCCTCGGCGAGGTCGTCGTCGAGGAACTCATCGGCTTCGCTCTCGGCGAGGTCGTCGTCTAACCCTTCGCCACCCTCGTCGGGATCGAACATCCCGTCGGTCGCCGAATCGAAAGCGCTGCCGATCTCCTGATCGCCGACGAACGGGTTGACACCCTGCGTGACGATCTCGTACATCTCGACGAGCTTCTCGACGTTTCGCTCGACGGTATCGATCGAGTTACTGATCTTCTCGTTTTCGCTGCGGACGGTCTCGATCTGGCCCTCGAGACTATCGACTTCCTTCTCGATCTCGTCGAGCCGGTAGTTCATCTCCTGTTCGTCGGCTCGGCCGTCGTCGTCTTCCTCCTCGAACAGGGAGTCGTCTCCCATCAACCCCTCGTCAGCACCGCCCAGCAGGTCGTCGTCGGTTTCGTCCGGTTCGTCGTCGGCGTCGTCGAGTAGGCTACTCATGGTTTGTCAGGTTAGTCGGCGGGGAAGTCGATGCTGTCCTCGTTATCGTTCACGATAACCGTCACGCGAGTGTCGCCGCTGACCTCGAGGTCGTCGCCGCCGACGTCGATCGTCACCTCGACGACGCCGCCGGGCCGCCACGTGTCGTCGTCGACGTCGACCCGCTCGACCGTCATGTCGTCACTCTGGACGAACCGCCCGTCCACTAACACGTCGACCGCCGACGGCTGTGCTTGGACGCTCTGTGAACCGACGTTCTTTACGAGGACAGTCACCTCGTCGTCGGCCCCGTCGTAGATCGACTCGGCGTACCCCGCGTCGCTCGTGATCTGGATATCCGTCGCAATCTCGTCGGAGACACCCGAACCGCGGGTCTCGACCGCGTCGCTCAACTGGTTTACCTCCACGACGATCGTCCCCGCGACGCCCGCCGCGACCACGACGCTCGCGATAAAGAGGATGATGTGAGTGGCAGAAACGCTCGCCATCTACGATCCCTCCTCCGTCGCGTCCGCGATTCCCGTCTCGGTGACTACTTTCACGCGTTCGACGTCGTCGATGCCGCTCTCGGAGAGCGTCGTCTCGGAGACCGTCAGCTCGAGGGTCGTTCCCGGAAGCCAGATGTCGGTCTCGTCGCGCTCTGTCTCGCCGTCGTCGACGACCGTCCCGTCGGGCTGGACGAACTCGCCGTTTACCAGCAAGTCAGTGTCGGTGATCGTCAGCGAGGTCGTGCCCTCGTTGTCGACGGCCACGACGATGTCGCCCCCGCTGTCGTCGATCGGTTCGACGGCAATCGCAGTGTTCACCTGGTCGCGAGTCTGGTCCGCCTGGGCGGCGAATGCATCGCCCGTATCGGAACTCACGGTGAATATCGCGGGGAACATCACACCAGCCGCTACGAGAAACGCGATCAGCATGATCGCAGCAGCAGCGCTAGTACTGAACCCCATTCGTCTCTGGGAAACGGATGCCACTGGCAAAAGCGCTCTGGCCAGCGGACTGTCGCCGTCATTGAATCGTCCGCTCGAGAGCGGAGAGATCGGCGTCGCTTTCGGTCTCGAGCGACACCAATGCCTGGCCGTGCGGGAGACGCCAGGCGCAGGAAGTAGTGGTGTCGGAAACGGTACAAACCGGGAGTCGCCGTCGGCAAACGAGCGGTGGCCGACGACGATTGCGTCCCGATCGAAACGATTCGAATTACGAATTACCGAAGACGGCGAGTCGCCCGGTTACAGGCTGACTGCGTCGTCGGTCAGCGTGGACGGAGCCATCAGGACCTCGATGGTCTGGGCACCGTCAGCCGTCGTGATCTGGAATTCGGCAGAGTCGCCAGCTTCGATCGTGTTGAAGCCGTCGACATCACTGGCGAGGTCGATGTGCACCTGCAGGTTCTCGTCGGACTCGAGGACCTGGTTGTCGACGTTCTCGCCGTCGAGGTCCTGGATCTCGAGGTCCTCGAGTTCGGATGGCTGACCGCGGACGGTCTCGTCACCGATGAACTCGAAGGTCGCCGAGCTGAGGTCGACTGCGTCAGCGCCAGGGCCGAGCGAGACCATGATGGAAGCCGAGCGGACTTCGTCGTAGACGCCGTCGTTGACGAGATTATCAGGTGCGCTGAGTGAAATCTCGCCATCGCCGTCGTCTTCGATGGTGATTGGGAGACCATCCTCATGCTCGTCGATGAGGCTCTCAGTCACTCGGAGTTCGATGCTTTCCTCATCCACTATAGAGTCATCAGTTGCATCGAAGTCAACAGTAACTTCGGTCACGCCAGTGACTCCATCCACATCCTCGATTGTATCCGTACCATCACTATCAAGGGCAATCTCAGTACCGTCTTCACCGTCGATTATCTCTTCGTCGACGTCTTCTAGAGTAACCCCGACAGTATCGTCTCCGGCTACGTCGATGTCGGTGTTGAATTCAAAGGTCACATCGTCGAAATCCTCGGATTCCTCCCAGTCAGGATCGACTACCTGACCGGTAGCGGAATTAACCTCGACGACGTTGGAGACCTGCGCCGTACTTTCTTCACCCGTTGCAACTGCCTGCGACTGCAGGAGACCGGCGGTGTTGATCAGCACACCGGCCGCGATTGCCGCGACGAGCACCATCGCGATGAACACGATGAGCGTCCCGATACCCACCTGACCGCGCTCTTCTTCGTCTGTTACTCGTTCGAACATAGTTGGATTAGCTTGCTCCAGCAACCGTCCTCACCACTCGAGTACTCGTGGTCAGTCGGTGCCGGAACGTGGGTAAACACTCCTAACTGTCCTATATTAAATCTACTCGCCAAACAGACATGACTTAACTCTCCTTGCCAACCCCTCCTAAACTTAAATCTACTTGCCAAAAGCGACGAACCCATTTATCTCTGCTTGCCGTTCCGTTTCTGTTTAAGTATACCTTCCCGCCTCCTAATCCATAGATATGCTGTCTTCTCTTCCCTACCATATGATATTTTATACGTATTGCGGCGAGAATATACTGTCCGAAACGACTCCACGGGCAGAAAGAGGACAGTCGTAACGAACACCCAATATCGCAGTGGTGGTCACGACCGTCTTCGGTCGTCAATCGCTGCGACTGATTTACAGGCTGACTGCGTCGTCGGTCAGCGTGGACGGAGCCATCAGCACTTCGATGGTCTGGGCACCGTCAGCCGTCGTGATCTGGAACTCGGCGGAGTCACCCGACTCGATCACGTTGAAGCCGTCGGTGTCACTGGCGAGGTCGATGTGGACCTGCAGGTTGCGGTCACTCTCGAGAACCTGGTTGTCGACATCGTCACCATCGAGGTCCTGGATCTCGAGGTCCTCGAGTTCGGATGGCTGACCGCGGACGGTCTCGTCGCCAATGAACTCGAAGGTGGCCGAGCTGAGGTCGACGGCGTCAGCACCGGGACCGAGCGAAACCATCAGGGAGGCCTGGCGGACAGCGTCGTAGACGCCGTCATCAACAGCATCAGAGGGCTCGACATCGACGTTGATCTGGTCGTCATCTTCGCCTTCCGTCTCGATCGTGAGCACGAGGTTGTCGTCTTCGTCGTTAGCGATCTGTTCCTCGAGGTCATTGTTTAGGCGAAGCTCGACTGTGTCGGAGCCCCCCTCAATATCTTCGTCGTCAACAGTGACATCGATAGTCGTAACACCCGTGAGGAACTCCTCTTCTGCCTCAGTGTGGTCGAGGATTTCATCCTGTGACTCAGAATCGTCCAACTCAGTCTCTGCGTAACTGACGATTTCTTCGTCGTCGTAGTCATTCACTGTTATCGTGACGTCGTTGAGGTTCCAGTCTTGACCCTCAGCTGCATCTGACTCAAGATCCAGCTGAATATCCTCGTATTCAGTGTCCGCTGGTTCAGTCGTCTGTCCAGTGGCGGAGTTGATCTCGACGACGTTGGAGACCTGTGCCGTACTCTCTTCACCCGTTGCGACTGCCTGCGACTGCAGGAGACCGGCGGTGTTAATCAGCACACCGGCCGCGATTGCTGCGACGAGCACCATCGCGATGAACACGATGAGTGTCCCGATACCCACCTGACCGCGCTCTTCTTCGTCTGTTACTCGTTCGAACATGGTTGGATTAGCTTGCTCCAGCAACCGTCTGCACACAACGTCACGTGCTCAGCGGTGCCGGAACGTGAGTAGACACTCCTGACTGTCCTGTATTAAATCTACTCGCCAATCCGACATGACTTAACTCTCCTTGCCGATATTTTCTCCACTTAAGACTTGTTGCCGCTCCCACCAGACCTATTTAGTTCTGATTGCCGCTGTGTACGTGTTTAAATAGAAAAGTTCGCAGCAGTACGTCGGTGAACAGATCCTGCAAGGGGAATCCTATTCAACATTTTATTAAAACATTCACAGCTCAGATATAATTATCGACAGATGCTCCAGCGAGAAAACGGTCGGAACGCCGACCGATTAGAGCGACACGTCGAAGACACACGAAACGACGTGCGTCCAAAAACCAACGTAGACCGCAACTGCAGCGGTCGTTCTCAGCGACCGTCACCGACAGCTGTCGTCTTACAGGCTCACTGCGTCGTCAGTGAGCGTGGACGGAGCCATCAGGACCTCGATGGTCTGGGCACCGTCAGCCGTCGTGATCTGGAATTCGGCCGAGTCGCCAGCTTCGATCACGTTGAAGCCGTCGGTATCCTCTGCAAGTTCAATGTGGATCTGCAAGTTGCGGTCACTCTCGAGAACCTGATTGTCGACTGGCTCTCCGTCGAGGTCCTGAATTTCGAGATCCGTGAGTTCGTCTGGCTGGCCACGAACGGTTTCGTCGCCAATGAACTCGAACGTCGCCGAGCTCAGGTCGACAGCGTCAGCGCCAGGACCGAGCGAGACCATGACAGAGGCCTGACGGACTGCGTCGTAGACGCCGTCATCGATGGCGTCAGCTCCATCTTCCTCTTCCTCGATGTCGAGACTGAGTCCGTCCTCTTCATCTGCGCTGATGGTAACGTCGATACTGTCGAGGTCCTCCTCGAGGTCGCTGTTCAGACGGAGGTCGAGGTCTGCATCGACGTTGGATGCATCGTCGTCGAGTCCGTCTACGTCGGCACCATCAGTTGCCGTGGCTGTAATGGTAGTTTCACCAGCGAGCGAATCGGCTGGGCCACCATCGTCGAAGGTGTCAGCAGTATCGTCATCTATGCCGTCGTTCTCCTCGGCAGCATCCTCGATGTTTATGTCAATATCTGCGAGATCGCCAGACACTCCATCACCTTCCGAAAACTCGAGGTAAATGTCTTCGTACACCTCGTCGGCGTCTTCGGTCACCTGACCAGTGGCGGAGTTGATCTCGACGACGTTAGAGACCTGTGCCGTACTTTCTTCACCCGTTGCGACTGCCTGGGACTGCAGGAGACCGGCGGTGTTGATCAGCACACCGGCCGCGATTGCCGCGACGAGCACCATCGCGATGAACACGATGAGCGTCCCGATACCTACCTGACCGCGTTCTTCTTCGTCTGTAACTCGTTCGAACATTGTTGGATTAGCTTGCTCCAGCAACCGCCTTCACCACTCGAGTACTCGAGGTCAGCCGGTGCCGGAACGTGAGTAGACACTCCTGACTGCCCCGTATTAAATCTACTCGCCAAACCGACATGACTTAACTCTCTTTGCCGAAGAGTCTTGTATTTAAATCTGTTTGCCGAAAGGCTGCACCACACTTAACTCTAATTGCCATCACTGTCCGTCTTAAGTGGCAAATTGGCTGTGACCGCCATCTACGAACGTTCGCAAGAGTTCTATTCATTTCTAATTTCCACTACTATTCCCCTCAATTCCGTTATAATTAGGAGAACCCAAACAAGCGCCGAATATAAACGATAGCGAACGGACGAATCTGCGTTCGTCTGATGCCATCCCAAGCGTCGGCTAAAAGATCGAATCGCCACGACAGGATTCGGCCCGGCCCTGAAGCGTCTCGAGGCGTTTACAACGGGACGGACTCGCCGGCCTCGAGTTCGTAGGGGACTTCCAGATCAGTAGTCATCCGTGTATTATCACTCGTGATCAGCGTCACCGTCGCCTCCGCACCTGCCTCGAGGTCGTCGACCTCGATCACGACCGTCCGCCGGTCGTCGTCCGACTCGAGCACGGCGTCTCCGTTTTTCACGTCTTCGACCTCGAGGTACGTCTGCCCGTTCGACGTGCGGTAGTCGACGAGCGAGCCGCCGACGTCGATCGGGTTCGAACCGGAGACCATTCCGACTGTCATCTCGATCCGGTCGATGTTTTCACCGGTGCCGTCGACTGTGCCGACAGTCGAGTAGACGGTGAGGTCGTTTGCAACCTGTGCCGTGCTCTCTTCGCCGGTTACCTCGGCTTGCGAGCGCAACTCGTCGGCAGCCTGGAAGAGGACGCCCGCTGCTAGTGCAGCGACGAGCACCATCGCGACGAAAATGATGAGCGTCCCAACGCCGACCTGACCGCGGCGGTCGCGGTCGCTCTCAGCGGCCGTCACCAACATCAGCTTGTCTACAGGCTGATTGCGTCGTCAGTGAGCGTAGACGGAGCCATCAGCACTTCGACGGTCTGGGAGCCGTCAGCCGTGGTGATGCGGAACTCCGCGGAGTCACCGGCGTCGATCGTGTTGAAGCCGTCGTTGTCCTCTGCGAGGTCGATGTGAACCTGCAGGTTACGGTCTCCATCGAGAACTTCGTTGTCGACGTCGTCACCCTCGAGGTCTTCGATCGTGAGGTCCTCTAGCTCGTCGGCCTGACCGCGGACGGTCTGGTCGCCGACGAACTCGAAGGTTGCTGCGCCGAGGTCGACGGCGTCAGCGCCTGGGCCGAGCGAGACCATGATGGATGCCTGACGGACGTCGTCGTGGACGCCATCCGCGAGGGCGTCAGGGGCATCATCGTCGAGAGTGAGGTCGATCTGGTCGTTGTCCTCACCGTTCGACTCGATTACGAAGGCGATCTCATCGTACTCGTCCACGTGATCGCTGTTCAGACGGAGTTCGGTGGTGTCTTCGGCGTCTTCATCGAGGTCGCCAGCTGCAGTGCCGTCCTCGAATTCGATTTCAACGGTAGTTTCACCAGTGAGGGTGATTAGTTCGTCGTTATTAAACTCATCTGCAGCGACGTCTTCGAGGCCGAAGTCGCCGGTATCGACCTCATGGTTATCTTCGTCAATAGGATCTCCATCGTAGTTCTTGACAGTCACCTCGAAGTTCTCCACATCGGGTTCGTCATCATTGAGCCACTCCGAATCATCGTCGACGCTAAAGCTGATACCGTTATCGAAGTCGTACTCGTCGTTAGCGTCCTCGGTCACCTGCCCCGTCGCAGAGTCGACCTGGACGACGTTAGAGACCTGTGCCGTACTTTCTTCACCCGTTGCAACTGCCTGCGACTGCAGAAGACCGGCAGTGTTGATCAGGACACCTGCCGCAATCGCTGCGACAAGTACCATCGCGATGAACACGATGAGCGTCCCGATACCCACCTGACCGCGTTCTTCCTCGTCTGTAACTCGTTCGAACATTGTTGGATTACATTGCCCCGACAGCGCCACAACTACCTGTCGCGCGTCGGAACGTGGCCGTCAGTTTCGACTATCTCGTAATAAAGCTACTCGCCAACCCGACATGACTTGAATCTATTTGCCGATACGTCTCAGTACTTCCCCCAGCCGATTATAGTATTTACCTACTTTGGCCGTACAAGCGATTAAACACCCTCGAGACCAGATCCCACGAGTGAATAAATACAACCCCTGGCGGCAAATATATTTATCTACTTACTGTAGAAAGGACAGCTAGAGTATATTTCTGTCGACCAACCGCGCGACGTGAAGGACCGCCCAAAACGGGGCGTGTCTTCCCGTAGCACGACGGCCACGGTCACGAAATTCCGAACGTCACAAAGGCGACCCGACCGCAAACGTGTGCGGTCGGTCTCGTCACACGACGGCAGCGATCCTACAGGCTCACTGCGCTGTCGGTGATCGCGGACGGAGCCATCAGCACTTCGACGGTCTGGGAGCCGTCAGCCGTGGTGATGCGGAACTCCGCGGAGTCACCGGCGTCGATCGTGTTGAAACCGTCGTTGTCCTCGGAGAGTTCGATGTGAACTTGCAGATTCCGGTCACCCTCGAGGACCTGATTGTCCGTCGAATCGCCATCGAGAGACTGGATCTCGAGGTCGTCGAGTTCTTCGGCCTGGCCACGGACGGTGGTGTCGCCGACGAATTCGAACGTCGCTGCACCGAGGTCGACGGCGTTAGCGCCGGGTCCGAGCGAAACCATGACCGAGGCTTCGCGGACTTCGTCGTAGACGCCGTCGTCGAGGGCGTCACTGTCGCTGTCGTCGAGACGGACGTCGAGCTCGTCATTTTCATCGCCGTTTGGTTCGATGTGGAACGCGAGCTCGTCGTTCTCTTCAGCGAGGTCGCTGTTCAGGCGAAGTTCGATGGTGTCTTCGTCGTCTTCATCGACTGCGTCTTCTGCATCGCCGTCGATGCTCTCGTCGAACTCGACTATAACGGTGGTTTCACCGGTGAGCTCAACCTCATCATGGAAGTCAACGTCAGTGGAATCGAGGTCACCTTCGAGGTCGTCTTCTTCTTCGTTCTCGATGGTGTCGCCGTTGTTATCCTCGACGGTTACGTGGATATCCCCATCATCGAGCTCCACGTCATCTGGACCCCAGACAGCCCCGTCGAAATCGGAATCAATCTCGTTTTCACCCACTCCGGTGTCACCGGGGAGAACGAACTGGAGTCCGTTCTCGAAGTTATATGTCTGGCCAGGATCTTCGGTCACCTGACCCGTCGCCGTATTGACTTGGACGACGTTCGACACCTGTGCTGTACTCTCCTCACCGGTCGCAACTGCCTGTGACTGCAGAAGGCCGGCGGTGTTGATCAGGACCCCTGCCGCAATCGCTGCGACAAGCACCATCGCGATGAACACGATGAGCGTCCCGATACCCACCTGGCCGCGCTCTTCCTCGTCTGTTACTCGTTCGAACATAGTTGGTGATTGTTCCCCAGTGCTGGCCATGGAGGGACCAGTGGCTGCGGAACGTGTCAGACACACTTGACTGGCTCGACATAAATCTACTCGCCCCCCTTACATTACTTAAGCCTACTTGCCGTTCAGAGGCCTAATTTAAACCTTATTGCCGATATTCGACGTTCATACTTAACTATAATTGCCAGACCAATTTTCCCTAAATGTCTTCTTCGGAGTCACTCCAGACGACACGACAAACCGGAGCAAGCGTTGTGGCTGTCGACGAGCGGTTCCTCGAGAACTGGTCACTCGAGCACCCTGCGAGCCAGTGCGTACGGTGTGTCAGAAAATAAAAGCGTACTCGAGCGCCGGCCGCCGGTCTCTCGACGCACCGTTTGCCATCGGTTCGTACGTCGTTCGCGTCGCCGGCCGAGAGACTTATTCCATCAGTCCACCGAACCCATAGTAGAATGGACATCATCGACGGCGAGAAGATCGAATGCAGTCGCTGTGAGGACGTCGTCATGCTCGAGGACGCGAACGTCCTCGGGAAGCGAAACAACCGGACCTACGCCAAGCCGATCTGTGACGACTGTCTCGAGTACGTCGGCGTTCCACGGGGGTACGAACTCGAGCGCGACGTCAGTTATCTCAAACACGAGTAACGAAGCGCGTCCGACTGGACAGTTGTGTCGTGTCTCGTCACGAACGGCCTGCAGACGGTGGACTGTGCGTCAGTGCTGGCACAGTGGCGACTGGGTGGGCGGTCGTGTCGGGGTGGAGGACAGCGGTCCGTCTCACTTGCTGCTCATCGCTTCGCTGGCGATGTTCCGTCCGCGAGGCTTCAGAGCAACCTCTCGGCGGACTCGGACCTCTTCTAACACGTCGAGTTCGACGAGTCGTTCGTAAATCTCTTCGACCTCGTCGGTGTCGATGTCCAGGAACTCGGGCACTTCGAACGGCGACACCCCAGAGTAGATCGCCATCAGTACTTCTTCTTCTTTTCCGGAGAGGTCGATCTGTGAGGCGTTTTTCTCGGCACCGCGGTCGAGTACCGACTTCAGGATCGCACAGTTTTGTGCACCACCGGAGAGGTACGTCTGGACGCTCGAGCCTTCCTTGGTGTGTTCGGCTTCGATCACCGGCCGCTCCTGTCCGCGGATGTGTCGTTCGTCGCTCTCGACGGTGCCAACGTCGTCGACTTCGATCTGGACCAGCGAGCCGGATTCGACGGCGAAGTTCGCGACGCCCTCGTTGATCTTCACGCGGGCTTTCTCCCAGGAAGACTCCTGGACGACGCCACCTTTTACCGCCGGGTGTTTGATCAACACGATCTCGCCGTCGAGGATAGCCTTCTGTAACTGGAGTTCGAACTCCTCGACGTTGCCCATCGAGACGAGGTAGACGTCACTCCCGGCGTTGATACTGATGTAGTCCGAGACCTTCGCGACCGTCTGATTGACGTCGTATCGCCCCCGGATCGACTGGATCTGTGGGAGCTGGATCGTCTGTTTCCCGCTGTTGGTCGCGATCACGATCCGTTTGTTCGACAGAATGATACGTCCGTTAGACCAGTCGGTATCCGAGAGTTTTCGACCGTCCCGGACCACCTGCGTGAACTGTCCGGTAACGTCCGCGAGTTTTTGCTCGGATGTGCTCATGCGAAGTCACCACTCGGTGCGCCGGCTCCGCCGAGTTTCGAGAGTGCCGAGAACCCGCGTTTGCGCAGTCGATCGCTTTCTGTCCGGTCGACGAACCCGGAGATTCGCTTTCGAGACTCCTCGCCGCCGATCTTGCCGAGGACGAACAGCGCCTTCACGCGGGCCCCTTCGTCGCGGTGCCTGTCTTCGACGAGCTCGAGCAGTCGCTCCTCGAGACTCCCGCCGTCGAGCATCGACAGGCTCGTCGCGGCGAACTTCGAGGTCATCTCGTCGTCGTCGGCGAGGGTGTCGATTAGTGTCTCCTGGGCCTCTTCGCGGTACTGCTCGCTTGTCACCCGACCGAGCAGCCACGCCGCGTTTCGGCGCTGTGCAGTCTCGGTACTCTTCTCGAGCAGGTCGATCAGGGGCTGTTCGACCTGTGCTTCGTTTACCTGCTCGAGTTCACCGACGATCTTCTCTCGGATCTTGTGACTCGCGTCTGACGGCGCTTCCGACAGCAACTCCACCAGCGAGAACATCGCGGTCCGACGGACGACTTCGGCCTCGTCTTGGAGGCTTTCCGCGAGGACTTCCACTGCTTCGACGCTTCCGAGACGGCCGAGGGCGTCGACGGCGATCCGGCGGAGTCGCTCGTCGTCGGCTTCTGCCACGTCGACGAGTTCGCGCAAGGCGTTGTTCGTTCCGATATCCGCCAGGGCGTATGCGGCCTCGACCCGGATGCCGTATCGGTCCTCGTGGAGTCGCTGTGAAAGCGCTGGGACAGGCTCGGGTGACCCGATGCGTCCTAGTGCGCGCGCGACTCGTTTTCGAACCCGTGGGTCTGGATCGCTCAGCCGCTTCACGAGGTGTTCTACGACGTTGTCCTCGCCGATCCGGCCCAGGCCCGTTGCAGCAGCCATCCGCAACTCCGGGCGATCGGCGTTTAGCCCTTTCGCCAGTATCTGTGCTTTTTTCCACTTGGCGACGTTCTCGACATCCTGGCCCGACACTTCGCCGATGAACTGCTCGAGTGCGTCCTGTCCGTACTGATCGAGCGCGTCGATCGCTGCCGCCCTGACTTCGTCGTCGTCGTCGTTCTGTGCGGTCGCGATCAACGGATTGACGATGTCTTCCCGCGGAAATCGACTCTTGGTGACCTCCGAAGCCAGTCCGCCGAGGATTTCCGCCGCTCGACGACGGATGTCCGTGTTGGAACTCTCCTCGAGATAGGTCACGAGCTCTTCGAATTCCGCGTTTCGCTCGAGTTCGAATAGCGACATATTTCTAGATCACCTGCACGGTGCGGGGCGCAGCCATCGTCTCGCGTTCGTGTGTACGTGTTGGACCGCTAGATATTCAACGTTGGTTTTGAGCGTCGGTGTGTGCATCGGGCCCAGCAATCGTCCTACCTGTAGACGGCGGGCGGGAGAGCGGCTGCTATCGCTATCCCTCGTCGATTTCACCGTCTTCACCTGCTTGATCTCCGTCGCCTCCGATCTCGATGCCTCCGCTGCCGTCCTCGTATCGATGTTCGCCCTCGTAGACTTTCCCGTGAGTGACGATCGAATGCCAGATGTCGTCGTCGGTGATGCCGTCCTCGTTGAGGTGCTGTTCGGCCCACACTGCGTTGACGCTCCAGCCATCGACCTGTTCGTCGAAGCCACCCTGGACGTCGGTGATTAGATACTCGACGTCCGTGCCGTGGTCGACGAGCTCTTTGAACGCTTCGTAGATCGTCCAGATCTCGCTGTCGGACGCCTCGAAGTCCTCGGCGTTCGAGTTGTAAAACAGGAACATCGCTTTGGCGACTTCGTCTTCGATTCGGTACTCCGGATCGAGCTGAAGCCTGTCGACGTCGATCTCGTGTGCCTCGAGCAGGTAGTAGAACTCGCCGGGGGTTGCGTCGGGGTCGTCACCGGGCTCGACCGGTGAGATTTCTTCTCGACCACCACCGAGATCGAGCGATCCCAGACAGCCCGCAGTCGTCGCAAGCGAGAGAGTGCCGAGAGCCGAGAGAGCCTGCCGACGGTCGAACGTCGATCGGTCGGTTACTCCCGTAACCGACCGACCACTTGCTTCACGACTGGGGTCGTCGTCGATATCGTCGTTATCACACCCGTGACCCGTGCTCATCGTTACGGTATCGTCTCACCAATGAGTGAAAAGCGCGTCGGCCGATTCGACGTTTGGGACCTGTTCATGAATGCGTTCGCCCAGAGAGTATATTACGGACCCATGCAAACAGTTGCAGACACACGACCGGTGTCGTCTGGATGAACGTGACCCTGCTTACCAAGCCGCTGTCCTCTTTGCGAACGTTTGTGACCCGTATCGCCTCCCGTTCGTCCGCCCAGAAGGCGAAGGTTCTCCTCGCTGTCATCCTCTCTGTCGTTCTCGTTCTCGCGGTCGCCGGCAGTCTCGTCTACGTCGTTGGAAACGCCGGTGCCGTAGACGGCGTGCTGGAAAACGACGCCACAGACATCGAAACGTCGAGTGTCGACGACTCGAGTCACGCCCCCGTGTTGTCCGATTCACCCAACGTGAATAAGCCGGACGACGAGAAGCGTATCGTCGTTCGGTTCGAGGACGATCACGTCGTGAGTGGGGAGATCGTTACCGACGACGATCTGCCTCCCGATCCGAAAGTAACCGCTGGGGGCGAGTACCTCGTGATCGACGATCACGAAGAGCACGATCGGCGGGTCGTCCAGACGATGGACGGCGGCGACGTTGCACAGACTGAGGATGGGAAACCAGCTCACATCTCTAGCGGTGACGATCCCGACCTCGTCGTGTTCGAACGGGACTCTCACGGATCGATCACCGACACCGATTCGCTCGAGGTGAACCGCGAGGACGGAACCGTACAGACCGAAAGCGACGAACAACTCTTCGTCGACGGCGCTCCCGTCGAGTACGAGGACTACGACGTATACGACCTGACGGTCGAGATTCTCGAGGCGAACGATCCCGACGAGGGCGAGACGCTCACCGTCGAGACAGAGATCGAGAACCACGATTGGGGGAACGCTCACGAAGTCGACGGCGTAATTCGACTGCTCGAGCGCAGCGGCGAGCTCGCAGCGTCGAACGAGACGATCGACATCGACGGCGGCGAGTCGATCACGCATACGTTCGATCTGGAAACGCGAGCGACACACTACATCGCAAACGAGTTCGAGATCGACATCGCCGATGGGGAAGCCGTCGAATCGCAAGACGTCACCATCGAAGCAGCCGGAGCGGCAGTGTCGATCACCGAGACGACGTCACCGACGATACAGGGTGACGAACTCGAGGTAACGGCGCGGGTACACCGGTATGGAGACGTTCCAGAAGGAGCAGTGTCGTATCCGATCAGTTTCTACGTCGACGGCTCGGAGGTCGGAACCGAAATCATCGGGCTGTCGGCAGGTTCGACCAGAGAGATTACGTACGCGTACGAAACGGAAGACGACGACGTGCCGGAGGTCGACGTTCGGGTCGCAAGCGACACCGACTCGAGTACCGACCAAGTCGACGTCATCTCCAGAGAGGAGTACGAAGACAACATCGAAGCGTCGGTCACGGGCACCAACATCGACGAACTCGGCTCCAGTGGCACGCTCGAGGTCGACGGCTCCTTCGGGTACGATGGCGACCTTCCCGCTGGAAAGACGACGTTCCCCGCAAACTTCACTATCGATGGAACGCTCGAAGACTACCGCTACATCACGCTCGAAGACGGTGCAGACGTCGCAGAGACGTTCACTTACGATCGGGACGCCAACGAGCCGCCGATAACCGACGTCGCAATCGAGACGCCAGGTGAAGACGCGACAGTCACGTTCGACCGGGACACAGACGTCGCGTTCGCGAACGTCACCGATCCCGCAGCCCGTCACGAACCGCTAGACGCTACTGCTATCGTGACGGAGAACGGCGAAACGCCCGGACAGGACACGCTCACGTTCGAGATCGAGAACTCCTTCGCCGTCGAATCGAACGGGACCACGATGCGATCGATCCAGCTCGAACCCGGCGAATCGATCGACGAAGCCGTCACGTTCGACCTGACCAGTAACGCACCGCCGGAACTCGAGTTGCGCGCGTCCGTGGGCGACGCGACGGCTACGACGACTGTCGAAGTCCGGGACAACGTGGCTCAGTTCGAAATCGACGAGACGTCACTCGTCGGGATCGAAGACCCCGAATCCGGCATGGAGATAGCGACCACAGTTCGCAACGCCGGTGGCGTCACGGACACGCAGACGGTCTCGCTCGAGTTCGACGGCGAGACGGTTCACTCCGAAGAGATGACCCTCGAACCGGACGAAGAAGCGACCGTCTCTTCGGACGTGCCGGCTGCGGAGGAAGACGGAGTGACCCATTCGTACGGTGCCTCGACCGAAGACGACTCGACCGCCGCGACCGCGACGACGGGGGAGACGCCGGACGGCGAAACGTCGGACCCGATAACGCTTCCGAGCATGCCAGGCAGTGCGAACGCACTCTTGCTCTTCGCGTCGTTACTCGGCCTGGCTCTCGTCGGCGCAGGCGTGGTCAAGTACCGGAACGATCCGGCGGCCGTCCGCGCTCGCGTCCGTCAGTTACAAAACGCCGCCATGGACGCAATTCCCGGCATCGGGTCGGGCGCCATCATCGTCCAGAACGATCTGCCACGCGAGACGCTCGTTCGCATTCGCGTCAGTGCCGGCAACGACGTCGTGTTCCTCGAGGACTTCGAACTCGGCGAGAGCGAGCGTCGGACGTTCCACACGCTGCCGGATGCGGACCGGTTCGAGGTCGGTGCTGGCGTCGACGACATCACCTCACACGAAGAGACGTTCGGCGAAGAGACCGAGCAGGTCGGTGTGGTTCTCCGGCCCGAAGGGATCACGATCCGAGAAGTGTAGCGGTCGTCGTTGGGACGGCCGCCACAGGTCGAGCCGAAACCGTCCGAAAGAACACGGCGTTCTCGAGGCGACCACGACACCGCGAGGGGTTCTCGGTTATCGACGTTCCGTGTGTCGATTCGCTAGTGAGTGATCAAAAGGAGCTTTTCGTCGGTACGCGCGAGACAGAAGGGGCGATCAGGGGGTGTCTCGAACGATGTCGTAGACTGTTCAGTGACGAACAGTCGATCGAACGTCTCGCCACACGCTGGACAGCTGATCCCTCCGCGGTGCTCGAGGATGCGCGTGTCACCGCTGTCTTTCAGCAGTTTGAGTTTCCGTCGATGGTCGTGAATACTGAATCCGTCTGTGACATCGATACGTTCCATACGGACCGTCTTCCCGTCTCGAAAAATAACTGCAACGGCCCGCCTGCTCCCCCACATACCAACCGAACGAACAGTGTTCATCTGGATACTGTGTAGATGAGTGGCCAAAACAGTATTACCGGCCCTAGTTTCTGCGCTGGATGTAGACGCTCGAGATGTTCTCGAGAGATTATCTACTGTTTTGTGGATTTTCTGATGCTGGAATGAGAATCCTCCGGCGAGACTGCTACCTGACGATTATTATATTCATCACCACGAGTTAAAATATCGTAATCTGGTTCGTTCGGTTCCCTGTCGTTTAATACGTGTCCCAGTGATTGAATAGTCGTGTGTGGTACCGTGCTTCGGTGGATCGTCGGACCGGTGTGGCCGACGGCGAACGAGCAGCGGCAGTCACGGGACCCAAACCGGTGATCGTCAATGCGTAAGGACACAACCAGTACTGAGTCCGTCTTCGCCGAGTTGGCCCGGATAGCAGCGACGGCCGAGCAGTCAGCGACGAGAGAGATCGGCCGAGAGACGGAAGCGGATGATGGTATCGAACGCGAACTCGACGAGATGATGACATACGTCGACAGTGCGCTCCCGATCGAGGAGATCACGTTCGACGAGGACCTCGTCAAGGAAAACCTCGACGAGGTGCTCCTGTTGCTCATCGCTCTCCACGAGGAAACTCACGGCAAGGAACTGCTCTCGGATCTGTCGTACCTCTTCGATGCGACGGTCAGCCCGGGCACCGTCTACCCCCGACTGCACGAACTCGACGAGAAAGACGTCCTGTCGATGCAAGCGAAAGTCCAGACGAAAGAATACTCGATCGACGACGAGGCCTACGTCCAGCAGACCGTCGAACAGACGATGATCCAACATCTCTCGTTTGGACTGTTGCTCTATGCGTTTCTCTCCCGGCTGTAGCCGACGGGTTCGCCCTGCGTGACCGTCGACCCGACTTCGGGTTCTCGACGCAGGTACAACAGCCGACCTACGTCCCGTCCTCGAGATTCTCCGCGATGTCGCTGAGACTCTCTTCTGGCGGCTCGTAGGCGTCGTAGTAAGCCATATCACCGGGCTCGCGGAGCCCGTAGAGAAAGTCGGGCTCGACGACGTCGACGAGTACGGACCCACCCGTCACGATGCCGTGGTCGTCGACCCACTCGGCGAGTCGATCGACGCCGCCGGAAGGGTCGCGGGCCAGGTCCGGCGTCTCGTAGACGGCCGGAATCGACAGTTCGTCGCCGGTCAACGCCCGCTTCACTCGAGCGAATCGTTCGTCGCCGTCGAGGACGATCCGGACGACTTCGTCGGTCGGGAACGCACCGCGATCGTCTGCGGGGATCGATAGCTCGACGCCAGTTGCCGTTTCGGTACACGTCGTGCGGACCGTCCGAACCGATGGATGGTCACTCGAGACTCTCTCTGCCATGTGCGTTCTCGAGAAATCGTCCAGCGGGTTACTCGTCGTCTTCGCCGAGCAGTTCGTCGACGTCGGTGCTTCCGCGGTCGACGATCGAGGCGTTGACCTGTGCGACTGCGTCGGAGATTTCGCGGCCACGAACCGTGATGCGGCGGCGTTCGCCGTCACGGTCCGGATGATAGCCCGTCTGGCGCTCGTTCATGAGCACTTCGTTCGGGTTTGCTCCGGGGACGCTTTCGCTGAGCGGACGGCCGGCTTCGTCGGAGCCACCGGTGATCTCGAGAGTGTAGCCGTCGAGTCCGACGGCGTTGCCCTCGACTTCTTCACCGAGCGACTTCCCGATAAACCGGTTTGCGTCCTGTTCTTCGGCCTCGAGCTGGTAGGTCATCCCGGAGTCGGGATCACCGACGACGACAGTGAAACTTGCCATGCTCGACGGAAGACGGTCGTCGCTCAAAAGAACATCGTTTCACACCGACCTTTTGCTCTCCGGTCTGTCGCGCTGTGTGGCAGCTACGCTGTGTGGCAGCTATGCTGCCGTCAGCGCGACGTCCCTCGGTAAAAGGTCGATCAAAAGCCTCCTCCCTCCGTTCCGGCCCGCGGCGGGCCGTCACATCGGTCGTCGGCCCGCTCGCTCCTTGCGGTCGCTCGCGGTCAGTATCGGGTAGTAGCCTGCCCTTCCCCGTTGAGCGGAAGCTTGCTCTTCCGTTGGGTCGCCATCTCGCCGAATTCAGCGAGGTCGCTCCCGGCCGTTGGGACGATTCCATCGTTGGCCCGACTCGAACAGTCAAGTACGCTGCCGTCCTACGGGTAGCCGTGTTCATCGATCCCGATCGTCTCGAGACGCGCCTGCGCGAGGAGTTCGACGGCACGAGCGGGGAGCGACGTGTCGTCGTGCGCCAGGCCGTCGACCTCGCGGATTCCGGGCAGTACCGCGAGGACACCGGTGGACCGCTGACAAACGACGTCGTCGTCGCGGAACTTGCAGACGCACCCGACGGGACGCCCGCGGATCGGTGGAACTGGTGGATCGGCTCGCTCGAGATTGCCTTCGGGGACTACGGTACGTTCCGGATCGACCGGTATCGGGCGTAGTGGAGAGCGAAACGCATTTTATGATCGGCTGACCAACTAGTCAGCTAGTGACCGATCCGGACGTCCGCGACGAGATCATGAGAGCGACCTACGAGGCGCTGTGTGAGCACGGCTACACCGATTTAACGGCACAGGACATCGCCGATCGGACGAACAAGAGCAAGTCACTGCTGTTCTATCACTACGACTCGAAAGAAGATCTCGTCGCCGACTTCGTCGATTATCTCGTCGACTGGCTCGGCGAGCGAGTCGAGATGACAGAGGAGTTGCCACCGGTCGAGCGTCTGGCGACGTTCGTCGACTGGTTTCTCTATGGCTCGACTGACGACGACGACAAACGTCAGTCGTTCCACACGGCGATGCTCGAGATTCGGACTCAGGCACCCTATAACGCCCAGTACCGCGAACAGTTGCGACGGACCGACGATCGACTCCGGGAGATCGTCGAGGAAATCCTCCGGGACGGTGTCGAGGCCGGCGAGTTCGTCGACCACGACGCCGAAGAGACGGCGGCGCTGTTGATCGCCACGCTCGATGGCGCTCGAATTCGGCAGTTGACACTCGAGCACGACGTCTACCTCGAGCAGGTCCGGTCGGCGATCGTCGCACGGATTTTCGCAGATCTGCTCGCGGAAGACGTTTCGTTTCCGACCGAGTCGCTCCCTGCCGAGGAGTGGGAGCGTGCGTGGCCGTCGCTCGATAAACCCGGAGGTGGCGACGAGACGGCCGACGACGACCACGAGTGATCCCGACGATGACAGAATACACGTTCGTTTCCGACGCCGATTGCTACGACACGGCCCTTACAGGGCTGGAACCGCCCGCTCGACGGGTCGCCTCGGAGGCGCTCCCGCCGCGTTCCCGGTCCGTTCCGGCAGCACTCTGTACCGCCGCGGGAGCAGTCGCAGCCGAGGCCAATCGAGTGACAGACGAATCGACGGACGACATCGTAGCGTCCGTCGTGCGTGTCGTCGTCCCTCTCGAGGGATACGTCGACATCAGACGCGAGTTGGTGAACACGGAACGGTACGACGCGACAGCAGAAAAACGAGACGCAGCCCTGCTAGCGGGCGACTACCTCCACGCTGCGGCGTACGCTGCAGTTGACGAGGCACCGATCCCGGATCGGCGAGCGCTCGAACTGTACCGAATTCTGACGACGGGGTCGACGACGCTGTCTCACGACTTCTGTGAGGATGCAGAAAGCGACGATCGGAGTGCCGATTCGGCGGCGACGCTCGCCGGCATCGCCGCCAAACTGGGGGCGACGGCACTCGGTGCGACGACCGACACGCGAGCGGCGATGGAAACCTACGGTCGCTCGCTCGGTGGTGCACTCTCTGCTCGATCACCGAGTTCGTCGCGGCGACCGATCGACGACGCGTGTGAACTGACGGTACAGATCCTCAGCGGCGACGATCAGCCGTCCGACAGACGCGGTCGCACTGCTTACAAGCTGGGAGACGGGACGAGCGCTTCCAGTTCGGCCGCGATCGTCTCGGAGTCAGTCGAGCAACATCTCGAGCGCGCCCGAAACGCACTCGAACGCCTCGAGGCCGTCACGAATCCCGAGCTTACTCCCGCAGGTGAGCGGTCTCGGCCGTCGCTGGAGCGACTCGAGCGAGCGACGCGGGTCCCGTTTACAGAGCGATGATTTCGTTTACGCGACCGGTCTGGCCTGCGTATCTGCTGTCGGTGTTCGTCGCCGGGCTCGGACACTGCTATCTGGGCCACTGGAAACGCGGCGTGATCTGGTTTCTCTTGTACGTGCTCGCGCTCGCGTTCTTGAGTGCTCGGACGGTGTCGGACGCGCTCGAACTGGGCGACCCGTTCGTCGTCACTGCGATACAGTTCGAGCAAGTGGCCTTCGCCGACGTCGCGCTTCCGCTTGCCGTCCTGATCGTCTGTCTACTCGATGTCTATCTCATCGGACTGGCCCAGCAAACGGAGTCTTCACCGGTGGCAGAGCCGCGTTCGGACGGTTCCTGATCCCAGCGGTCCAGTCGGCGGGTCCGTATGAACCGTCCCGGCGCGGCTCCGCTCGTGGCGCCCTGTAAGAGACAAAATTCTTACCTATCGGGTGATTTTTATAGTCATTATTCGAAGATCAAGTATGGGCCGACTCAGCACGTTCATACTCGTGGGAATCGGCGTCCTCGTCTTCGGCCTCGTGATCCTCAGCGTGATCGCGACGCTCGCCGGGATCGCGTACCCGATGGTCGTGACTGTGTTTTCGGTCGCGATCTCACTCGCGGTCCTGGCGCTGTTCGTGCTAGCACTGCTTAGCTTGCTAGCGCTGCTCAGCAATGGAGGGGCGTAAACCGCCTCGGGATCACGAACGTCGTCGCTTTTCGTACGATCCTGGGGCACTCGGCCTGCTTTTTCGTAGACCACCCGATCGTCCCGAGCATCGGTTCGGCCAGTGCAGACGCTGACAACTGGAGATCTCGCGAGACCGACGAGCACGACCTCGAGCGAGACGCCGAAGACCGCTCGACAAGACCGACGGACGCAAACCCCTCGAGTCACAACCGGGGACCATGGACGTCGAGTTTCTCGGCGGTGCACGCGAGATCGGTCGGAGCGCGATTCTCGTCGACGACAGCCTGTTGCTCGACTTCGGGATGGACTCGGGGAACCCACCAACGTTCCCGATCGACGACGTCGATCCCGACGCTGTCGTCGTCAGCCACGGCCATCTCGACCACGTCGGCTCGGTCCCGTCTCTGCTCTCGGGCGATGCTCGCCCGTCGATCCACTGGACGCCGCCGACGGACGAACTCACGCGGGTGCTCGCCCGCGATACGCTTCGCCTCCACGGCGGCACCTACGACTGCCCGTTCACCGAGACTGAGGTCGCCCGCCTCGCCCAGGTCTCTGAAACACACGACTACCGCGAACCGTTCGAGGCAGCGGGATACGAGATCACGTTCTTCGACGCGGGCCACGTTCCCGGCAGTGCACACGTTCTCGTCTCCGATGGGGGGACCAGAGTGCTCTACACTGGCGACTTCCATACCGAACAGCAGCGACTGCTCTCTGGAACGACCGCTCGGCCCGACGCCGACATCGTGATCTGTGAGAGTACCTACTCCGACGTCGACAGGCCACCACGCGAGGAGATCGAGTCCGAGTTCGTCGAGAGCGTCGAAGAAACGATCTGGGGCGGTGGCACGGTCGTCGTCCCAGCGTTCGCGATCGGACGCACCCAGGAGGTGCTCTGTCTCTGCGAGGAACACGACCTCGAGTGTTACGTCGACGGCATGGGCAAACGCGTCACCGAGATCTTCCTGCAGGCGGGCAACCGTGACTTTCTCCGCGATCCCGACTTGCTGCGGCGAGCGAAGGGCAACGCCCGGTTCGTCGGCGGCCGCGACGGCCAGCGCGAACGCATCGCCGAACAGAACACGGTGATCGTCACGACCAGTGGGATGCTCCATGGCGGCCCCGCGATGACCTACGTACCGGCGATCCGCTCCCACCCAGCAAACAAAATCGCCATGACGGGCTACCAGGTCGAAGGGACGCCGGGCCGCGAACTCCTCGAGACCGGCAGCGCGGTCATCGACGGCCGATCGATGCGAGTAAGCGCCCAGGTCGAACAGTACGACTTCTCTGCACACGCCGACCGGGAGGGAGTGCTCGAGTTTCTCGAGTCCTACGCCGACAGCGAGGTGCTCGTCAACCACGGCGACCGCTGCGAGGCGTTCGCCGAGGAACTGCGGGCCGAGGGGTTCGCGGCGACTGCGCCCGAACTCGGGGAGCGACTCGAGGTGTAGCGATCACCCCAGAAATCAAATAGGAAATGACTGTCTAGTGGTTGTTGGATCGGTGCGAGGTACCCGTCTGTTCCCGGTCGTCGGTGCCGTTGCAGCGGTGCTCGCGAGCGTTCGACGTCGATCGACCAACGTGCTCTTTGAACTCGGTTCGATAGCGTCGACCGGCGAGACGGCCACACAGATCACGGTCGCGGATCGATTCGTGACGTTCGTCGCCGTCTACGATCTGCTGGTCGGTTTCGCCTCTCTCGTTGCACTCGTTTGCACGCGAACGTCGACGACGTGAGACTCGCAGGGCTGACCGGTGGCGTCGTCGCCGTCGTCTCGGTCGTCAGCGTCGGTCTCCTCGACTGGTGGCTCGTTGCCGACGACACGGCTCCGATCCTCGTCCCGGCGGCGGAAATCGGGGCGGCCGTCGGCACGGGCGTCCAGTTCGCCGTCGTCGCCTTCGCCGGCATCGACCTGGCTCGCCGACGGACCCGACTCCTGTCGCTTCGATAGGGCTCGACCGCGAACGACTCGCCCGTCGTCCGAAGCGGCTTCCGCGAGAGGTGACGCCTGATACGGATTACTGTACCGATTTACCGGCGCAACCGCCGCCCTGGTCGCGGTTGTGGCGGAAATGACTTACAGTAAACCGTATGATACCACAGGCTCCCGTCGCCCACAGCGCGAGTGAAGGGCAGACAGAGACCGTCGCCGAACGGATCGGCGAGATACTCGAGTCGGACGGTCACGATGTGATCCACAGCGAATACGGGCCGAGAAAGCGGTTCGTGCTCCAGACGGACGCCTGCCACGGCCGATCTGCCGGCATCCTTTTCAGAACGGGAGAGATACTCCTGTCCAATGCGTTCGTTAGAGACGTCCCACGAGACGGGGCGATTCACGCTGACTGGTCGTGAAGGGAAAGTGATGGGCGGTGCAAGCGCCCTGATGGCGATCAACGTCCTGTTGATGTACGTCTTCCTGGCGACGCCGCTCGCCGGCGTCAACGACGTTCTGTTCGGGGCTGCCCCGATCCTCGGCGTGCTCGTCTACGGTGTTGCACTCTACGTCGGCCAGCGGATCGCCGAACGTGGCGTCAAAAGCGGCGACGTCGGGACCGCGTTCGGCGGGATGGTAGTCTTGCAACTGGCCTTCGGAATTTTCGGTGCGGGCGTCCTCCGGTTTGCACCGCCCGAGTCACAGCTCGCGATTCTCGGGCTCACGGCGATCGTCACGGCGCTCATGACTGCCGTCGTCACCGGGTACGTCTACGCTCGCTCGGCGACGTTCGAACACTGGGGAACGTTCTCGACGTTTGCGTTCATCGGCGGCGTCGTCGCCATCGCGATCGGCTCGTTCGTCGTGCAGATCCTTCTGTTGGTCGGCTTCGTCCTGCTCTTTCTCGGATTCGTGCTCCGGCTCGGCTACGAGATCTGGCAGGTCCGCGATCGCCGGAACGTCTCGACTGCACTTCAGACGATCGGCGTCTACATCGCCGTCGCCGGCGTCTTCGTCCACGTGCTCCAGCTCGTGCGACAGTACTTCCTCTCGCAAGCGGACTGATCCAGCCCCTCGGTTCGGTCCGAACCGCTGACCCCATCGAGATCGAGTATCGAACGCTCACCGCGACCCGAGTCTTGATACTAACCCCGCGAGAACCCATGTTCCGTGCACCCAAACACCGAGGCTACCCCGTACGGGGCGTGGCAATCCCCCATCTCAGCAGAGATGGTCGCGGAAGGGAGCATCGACTTCGGCCACCTGACCGTCGACGACGGAACCGTCTACTGGCGAGAGCAGCGTCCCGACGAGGACAGTCGCGGCATCGTCGTTCGTCACGACGGCGACGAACGCGAGGACGTAACGCCCGACGACGCGAACGTCCGGACGCTCGTCCACGAGTACGGTGGTGGCGACTTCACGGTGCAAGACGGCGTCGTCTTCTTCGCCGGCGACGACGACCAGCGCGTCTACCGGCAGCCGATCGACGACGAACCCGAACCGATCACCCCGGAACCCGAGACCGAGCGCGGCCTCCGGTACGCGGACTTCGAGGGCAGCGACAGGTACCTGTACTGTGTCCGGGAGAACCACGACGCGGCCAGCGAGACGGGTGACGACGACGAACCCGTGACGACGCTGGTTCGACTCCTCGCCGACGGGAGCGAGAAGCCACAGGTCGTGGCCTCGAGCCACGACTTCTACGCCGCGCCGAGACGCTCTCCCGACGGCGACCGACTCGCCTGGCTCACCTGGGACCACCCGGGACTGCCATGGGACGGGACCGAACTCCACGTCGCCGACATCGTCGCCGACGGCAAACTCGAGAACGAACGCGTCGTCATGGGCAGTCCCGACGAATCGGTGTTCCAACCCGAGTGGCGTGCCGACGGGACGCTCCACGCCGTCTCGGGCCGGACCGGCTGGTGGAACCTCTATCGCCGCGAGGACGGCGAGTGGCTCCCCTACCGAGAAGAGACCGCCGAGTACGGCGTCCCGCAGTGGTTGCTCGGCCTCTCGACGTACGGCTTCCTCACGGACGGTCGCGTCGCCGCGATCGTCACCCGCGAGGGCGAACGGTCGCTCGAACTCGTAGACGAGGACGGTGGCCGCGAGGCCGTCGCGTTCCCCTACGCCACGTCCGCGCCGCGACTCGAGACCGACGGTGAATCGATCGTCGTTCCTGCCAGCGGGCCGACGACACCGACCAGTATCGTGCGGTGGTCGCCGGGCGACGGAACGGGCCACGAGGTGCTGCGCCAGGGACCCGAGGCCGACGTCGACGACGCCTATCTCTCCCGACCCGAACACGTCACCTACGAGACCCGCGACGGTGCCGAGTCCCACGCGTTCGTCTACCCGCCGACGAATCCTGACGCCGAACCGCCAGCGGACGAAGCGCCACCGCTGCTCGTGACCGTCCACGGCGGTCCGACGAGTTCGACTCAACCGGCGTTCGACCTCGGCATCCAGTACGTCACCAGCCGCGGGTTCGCCGTCGCGGACGTCAACTACCGGGGGTCGACGGGCTACGGCCGAGCGTACCGCCAGGAACTGTATGGCAACTGGGGTCACGTCGACGTCACCGACTGCATCGACGCCGCCGACCACCTCGCCGACGAGCAACGGGTCGATCCGGACCGACTGGCGGTAAGTGGCGGGAGCGCCGGCGGGTTCGTGGTTCTCTCGGCGCTTGCGTTCCACGACGCCTTCACCGCCGGGACGAGCTACTACGGCGTGGCCGACCTCGAGCGACTCGCCGAACTCACCCACAAGTTCGAGTCGCAGTACCTCGACCAGCTGGTCGGTCCCT
Source organism: Natronobacterium gregoryi SP2 (assembly GCF_000230715.2). GTDB lineage: Archaea > Halobacteriota > Halobacteria > Halobacteriales > Natrialbaceae > Natronobacterium > Natronobacterium gregoryi. The sequence goes on along the minus strand of NC_019792.1, from coordinate 1,876,013 downwards.
ACCCCGAACTCGAAGAGACCTACCGCGAACGGTCAACTCGCCACCACGCCGACGAGGTCGACGCGCCCGTCCTATTGCTCCAGGGCGAGGACGACCCCGTCGTCCCGCTCTCGCAGGCCGAATCGATGGCCGACGCGCTCGAGGAGAACGACGTTCCCCACGACCTTGTCGTCTTCGAGGACGAACAGCACGGGTTCCGCAACGCAGGGTCGAGAAAGCGGGCGTCCGAACTCGAACTTGCGTTTTACGGCGAGGTGTTCGGGTTCGAGCCGGCGGACGAGCTTCCAGCAATCGAATTAGCTGGAGATCGCGAGTAAAGACTCTACGCTTCGGAATCGTCCGGGGATTCCGACTCGGTTTCGGCCTCGACTACGTCCCGGAACGCATCGAGGATGACCTGTTTGGCCACCGCACCGCGGGAGGTCCAGTGGGTAGCGTAGTCGAGCATGTCGTCGTAGATGTCGGGCTTGCAGCCTGCGGCTTTCGGGTGGCCGCCGCCGTTTACCTTCCCCGCGACCTCGTGGCAGCGGTCGAACTCGTCGGTGCCGCGGATGGAGGCCGAGCCGGCAGGCTTGACGATCACCGACGCGTCGGCACCCCGTTCGCGCATCGCCTCGGCGACCTCGTTTTGCGAACAGCGACCGTAGGTGACGCCGACCGTGTAGTCGCCGATCTCCCGGAACTCCGCCCGCATGGTCGCCTGCTCGATTAGCGCCTCCTTCTCGACGCGGCGCTCCTCGATGAACTCCTGGACCCAGTCAGGGAGGTCGACACCGTACTCGCGGACGACTTCGACGTACTCGGCAGGGTCGGTCCAGTAGGCATAATCCGCGAGGTCGTCGCTTCGTTGATCCTCGCGCAGCCAGAGGTCGTGGTCTCGAGTGACCGCGGCCAGTTCCTCGTACATCGGGGAAAAGTCGTACTCGAGCGACCGGGAGACGACATCGGCGCTACACTCCTCATCGGAGTCGCCGACGACGAGATCGACGCCGGCCGCTCGGACGGCCGCGGCAACATCGTCGTCCCACTGGTGGTGGTCGTACCACGCGATCGACTCCGCAGTCTCTGTAGCTGCCTCGAGTTCGTCCTCGACGTACTCGTATTTGTCCGGTGCGAGGTCACAGACGTAGAGGTCGATCCCCTCGGCAGCGTGGTCGGCGACGCGCTCGAGTGCGTCCTCGATGTCGTGTGGGCTCGCGGGGAGTAAGGCGACCTCGTGTGGCGTCGGCTCGATCTCCTCGAGCGACGGGTCTTCGTCTTCGTCTTCGTCGTCGGACTCCGGTTCCGGTACGTCACGGACATCGTCGTAGGCCTCCCGAAGCAGGGCGACGCAGGCGAGGCCGTCCGCGTCCGGGTCCGCGACGACGGCGACCTCTGCCCCCTCGAGTGCAGCCGCAGTCTGCTCGTCCTCGAGATCTGCCTCGAGGCTGTCGGGAAGGAAGAAGCCGGTTCCCGGCAGCACGGACTTGCGGGCGATCGGGAGATCACCGCTTTCGATGAGTTGGTCGTACATATCACCTGCTCGGGGGCGACGGGGGAAGTAAGCGCCGGTCCGGAGAGGCCGGAACAGACGGGTCCTGTGTGTCACTTGCGGTGCGACCGCGGTCCGAAGCGGTGACACCACACCAACACATCGGGACAGCAATCCGTCTCATACGGTTTACTGTAAGTCAGTTCCGGCACAACTGCGACCCGGGCGGCGGTTGCGCCGGTAAATCGGTACAGTAATCCGTCTCAGGCGCTTGCCTCCTCGTCGCCGTCTCCCCGTTCGATCTGTCGGACCGTGAGGACGGGCACGGGCGACGTGCGGACGACGCGTTCGGCGACGCTTCCCAACAGCAGTCGGTTCTCGCCGTGGCGACCACGAGTGCCGGTGGCGACGACATCGGCGTCGACCTCGCGGACGTACTCACCGATCTCGGCGGCAGGTCGGCCCTCACGGACGGCCGTCGTCACCGCCCTGTCGGTGCGGTCCTCGACGGTCGCGAGCGCGGCGTCTGCCGTCGTCTCGAGTGCCGTTCGGAGTTCGTCTTGGAGCTGTTCGGGAGAGGCATCGACCTCGCTGGCGTCGACGACCGACAGCGCGTGAACGTCGGCGTCGAACCGCGCGGCGAGATCGACCGCGACGTCGACGGCCCGCTTGACGCTCTCGGAGCCATCAGTGGCGACCACGACCGTATCGAACATAGACGTGGATTTACCCTCCGATGGCTTAAACGTCCCCGCTCGTCGGCGTCGATCGAACGTCGATGGGACTCGATCGGTTTCGATCAGACTCGGTGGGGGAGCTTTTTTGCGTCGTGGGGACACACTGGCGCGTATGGACGATATCGCGCAGTTTTCCGTCGACACAGTCCTGGCACCGGTCGACGGAAGTGACGAGTCCGCTACCGCCGTCGAGTACGCTGTCTCCATCGCAGATCGGCACGACGCAGACGTCCACGCCCTGTTCGTGCTCGGGCGCGGCGTCGTTCGTGGACTGGACGCAGGAACCGTCGACGAAGACGACGTCGCACAGAAAACGCAAGGATTTTTCGACGACGTGGGCAGCATTGCCGACGACCAAGGCGTGACACTTACGACCTCCGTCGACGACGGCTTCTCCCAGACCCGCAAAGCCCGCCATCCAGGCAACGTCGTCCTCAACACCGCCGACGAGGTCGACGCCGACTTCATCGTCCTTCCGAGAGAGCCCGTCACCGAACCCTCCGCGGAAGTCCTCGAGAAAGCAGCCGAATACGTCCTCTCTTATGCCAGCCAGCCAGTGCTTTCAGTGTAGCAGAATCGTCATCTCCTGCTCGAAACTCTCCGAACCGATCGCCTCGAACCCGACACGCTCGTAGAGTGCGATAGCCGAACTGTTCCAGCGCTCGACGGTGAGCCAGACGTGAGTGATGCCGACATCGCTGGCGTGGCCCAGCAGGGTCTCGAGCAGTGCCGTCCCGTTCCCGGCTCGCTGGAACTCCTGGAGGACGAAAATCGCCAGTTCCCACTCGACGTCGGCGTCGGTGACGGTGCCGTCCTCGACCGACGGCGGCTCTTCGGCGTCGGGGACGAGCATCGCGTGACCGACCACGTCCTCGCCATGGCGTGCAACGACGTTGATACTCTCGTCGGCGATCGTCTCGAGCCAGCCCCGGATGCGTTTCTCGCCGGTCGGCGGAATACCCTGGGCACGGTCGGTCGGATCGAACGCCTCGTACATGTCGACGACGTCGTCGATGACGTCGTCGAACGCGTCCGGCACCCGAATCTCGATCGAGCGCCCCTCCGTATCCTCGAAAGTCGTCGGTGGCGAGGGGAACGAGCCGACCGGTTCGTCCGGGTAGACGCGCGTTCCTGACATCGTTATCGCACCAGTTTGACCGTCGTCGGAGCGTTCAGCAGGACGAACTCGGTGATCGGGCCGAGCTGGATCTTCCCCATCGGACTCAGGGTGCCGCCACCGATTACGAGTTGGTCGAACTCTCCCTGTTCGGCGTAGTCGACCAGTGCGCTGCCGGGGTCACCCTCGAGCGTGACGATTTCGGCGTCGACATCGGATTCCGCGAGAACCGCCACGGTTCGGTCCCGCATCTCCTCCTGGGACCGCTTCGATTCCGGTTTCTCGAGAATTGCTATCGTGAGGTCGTCCCCGACCTCCTCCGTTCGACTGATCGTCCGTCGGAGCGTTTTGATCGATTGATCACTACCTCCGAGGCCCATCAGCACGTTCATACGAATGCGTGCGTGCCGACGGACGAAAACCGTTATGTTGAACGGGCGCTCGGCCGTGGGGAACTCGCCTACACGCGCTCTGGATGACGACGCTGTTAAGACCGTGTGGATGGTACGTCGAACGAATGAGTACTGGGGCGCTCGATGTCGTCGAGTTCCTGCTCACGACGAGCGTATATTCCGACGACCGGACGTTAGACGAGAACGACCTCCCACCGTCGTTTCGCCGGGTATTCTGGACCGGAGCCGGCGGTAACGCAAGCGACGAAGACGGGAGCGAAACGACCGACCGCCACGCCGGGATCAGCCGACCGCTCTCGGTGACGACCACCGCCGCCCGCGAGGCGACGGACATCGATCAACCCTGGAGCGCCGTCTCCGACCTGCTGTTTACCGAACGCGACGAGTTCTCTGGCACACTCTCGCTCACACAGCAGGACATGGCCGAAGAGTGGTTCTTCGAGCGAGTCGACGAAAAACGACTGCTCGAGAACCCGACGCTCGCGAAATACTTCGAGGAACACGACGAGTACGACGTCGACGTCGGCCACGAGGCGGCACGCGAGCGAAACCGACCGATCCAGGCCGACCGGGTCTGGATCGACGGCCTGTTAGAGGAGTACTTCGACGACGAGGAAGACGAGGAGATGCTCGACCTCGTCGATGTCCGGGCTCCCGAGGAAGTCGAGACGACGCTAGACGACCTCGTGTTGACCGACGATCAGGAGAACGAACTCGACAAGATCGCCAAGGCGATCGAACACCGGGACTACCTCTCCCAGATCGGACTGCGCGAGATCGGCAAGTTGCTGTTCGTCGGTCCTCCTGGGACAGGCAAGACCTCGACGGCACAGGCACTGGCCCAGGAGATGGATCTGCCGTTCGTCGAGGTCAAACTCTCGATGATCACGAGCCAGTATCTGGGCGAAACGGCCAAAAACGTCGACAAGACGTTCGAAGTCGCAAAACGGCTCTCGCCGTGTATCCTCTTCATCGACGAGTTCGACTTCGTCGCCAAAACGCGACGCAGCGACGAACACGCCGCTCTCAAACGTGCCGTCAACACCTTACTGAAGAGCATCGACAACATCTCGCTCATCGAAGACGACGTCTTGCTCATCGGCGCGACAAACCACCCCGACCAGCTAGACGACGCTGCCTGGCGGCGCTTCGACGAGATCATCAACTTCCCGAAACCAGACGAAGGGATGCGGGCGGACATCCTCGGCGTCATCACCCGACAGATGGACATCGAGGAGTTCGACCCACAACTGATCGCCGAAGCGACGGCAGGACTAACCGGCAGCGACCTCCGAATGGTGCTTCGAGAGGCCGTCCTCGAGGCGCTGACAGAGGACCGGACGACGCTGACCCAGAACGACCTGCGGGAGGCTATCGAGGAGTTCGAAGAACGAGACAACCTGAAAAACATGGACATGATCGAAGGCGACCACGACGCGCTCGTCGCGGGCGGTGACATCGGAAAAGCAAGCGATGGGAGCGGCCACTCCCACGACCACGACCACACCCACGATCACGACCCCGATCACTGAGCGCTCGATCACGCCGAGCAGCGAGACACGCTCGCCACCCGAAATAGCGTGTGGTAGCCTGACACTGGGAGAGAGCGGCGGTTGGCGACAACCCTTATTGCAGTATAGTTGCTCTTTAGGATATGACGAACGCCGGACAGGGAGAACTTTCGAGGGCCCGCAGTCACGTCTCGCAGTTGCGAGACCACGTCGAGGAGACGGTAGAACTGACGACCGTCCAGAGCGAGGAGCTCTCCGACATCTATCGCGAAATCGAAGCCCTGAGCGCGTCCCTCGAAGAAGTCGCTGCAAGCTCCGAAGAAGTGTCGAACGCCGCTGAACGGGCCCGAGAAAGCGCAGAAACCGGACACCGGACGAGCGCGAACGTCTGGCAGACGATGGCCGAAGTCGTCGACTCCGCACGACGACTCGACGAAGCGACGGAGGAACTCGAGTCGAAGATGGAGGAAGTCGACGCAGTCATCGAGATAATCAGCGACGTCGCCGACGAAACGAACCTGCTTGCGCTGAACGCCTCGATCGAAGCCGCACGTACCGGGGACGGCGGCGACGGGTTCGCGGTCATCGCGAACGAAGTCAAATCACTCGCGACCGAGACCAGCGAACACGCCGACGACATCTCCGAGCAGCTCACGGAACTCCAGCAACAGACCAACACGACTCGCGAAGAGGTCGAACAGACCGACAGGTTGCTCCGCGAAACCAGCGACGAACTCGAGGACGTCATCGACCGGTTCGAGGGAATCACCGAAACCGTCGACGAAGCGGCGACCGGCATCGCCGAAGTCGCCGAAGTCAACGACGATCAGGCCCAGACCGTCGAGACGATCGCCGACAGCGTCGAACAAGTCGACGAGCGATCAGCGCAGATCAACGGCGAGATGGACGAGGCCGGCGCGCTGGTCGAGCAACAGGCCGAAATCGTCGATCACCTCACGTCGTACGTCGACGGACTGGCAGGGATGGCCTACCGCGTCGAGAACGAAGAAGGATGGCCCGTCGTCTTCGCCTCCGAGGGAACGAAACGACTCACCGGTTACGACAGCGACCAGTTGGTCTCGGGAACAGTAACACTCGGCGAAGACATCATCCACGACGAAGACGCCGACGCAGTCTGGGACGCCGTCCAGGAAGCACTCGCCGACCACCGCGCGTTCGACGTCGCGTACCGAATCGAAACCGCTCGTGGCGCGGCCGTCCCGGTCCGCGAACGAGGACGAGGCGTCTTCGACGAGACCGGAGCAGCAGTCGCCGTCGAGGGGTTCATCACTCGCCGCGACACCGACGACATGCGGTGTCTCTACTGATCAGAGCAACCCCTCTTCTTTCGCAAGCAACAGCGCCGTCAGCGTCGAGTCGTTGGCCGGCTGTTCGCGAGCACACTCGAGCGCCGACCCGACCGGCACCGTCGTCACCTCGAGAAACTCGTTGTTGTCGAGTTCTCGCTGGCCGAGTTCGAGTCCCGCCGCGTAGACGACACCACGGTCGTGCCGGAGCACGCCCGTCGCAACGGCATACTCCTGCAGCAAAGCCGTACTCGAAGGGCGAAAACCAGTCTCCTCCTCGAGTTCTCGCGTGGCAGCCTGCGTGTAGGACTCGCCGTCCTCGACGATACCGGCAGGGAGTTCCAGATGCGTCTCGCGAATCGGTGGTCGGTACTGTTCGACGAACAGGAGTCGATCCTCACTACCCATCTCGCTCTCGTCTGCGAGACGATCACCGTCGACGCGAGCGACCACGACGACCGCAGGCGGCAGCTCCGCCCAGTAGTAGCGTTTCTCCGTGCCGTCGGGCTGTTCGACCAAATCGTACCCCCCGTCGTACCACCCAGTCTTGTACTCGGTGGCCGACTCGCGGTGAGTCCACGCCTCGGAATCCGGTTCGGTCATCGAAGAACTCTGCGGACTCGACCGTCGAATAGATGGCGATGCCGTCTACAACTGCTCCCGGTAGAGCCGCCCGAACGCCTGCCGGCGAAGCGTCGCAACCGCAGCCGCCTCCTCGTCCTGGAACGTGGCCGCGACCGCCTCACCTTCGGGGCCGGCGTGCCAGACGACGTGATCGACGCGCTCGTGGCCGACCTTCGTGACCCCACCATCGTAAGCGTCACGCCACGACTCGTACTCCTCTCGAGTGCCGACCTGCACCTCGAGCAGACTCGCAAACAGGGCGTCCCGGGCAGTCTCGACGACCTCGCCCGTGACGCGATCGTCGTACTCATCGGGATCGAACTCCATGACCTTCGTGACTTCGCGAACGACAGTCTGAGCCGCGGGGCCGACCGACTCGAACTGCTCCCGTGCCTCCTCGACCGACGACGGCGCGAACGTACCGACTGTATGCATAATAGACCGTGCCAGCGGCAGAGAGTTACCAGTTACGCGTCACCGTCGTCTTGCATCTGCCGAGTCAGCTCGCGTGCCTCCTCGAGGACGCCCTCAGCCTCTGCCGTCAGCGAACCACGTCCAGGCTGGCGTCCCTGCCGGGCCAATCCACCCTCGAGCGAGTCGGGACGGCCACGAGCAGGAGTGTGAGCGTTGTCGGGTGCCGAAGCGAACTCCGGCGTCTCGACCTCGGGTGCGTCCTCAGCGACAATCTCGCCCAACTCCTCGGGCGTCCGCTCGCTCCAGTCGGGTGCGCGTTCCTCGAGCCACTCGAGGTGGTCTTCACGCCCCAGCGACGCAGTGATCGCGAGGTGGTTCGCGAGGTGTACCGCATCGGCCTGTTCGGCCGCACAGACGGGGCAGGCGTATCCCATACTCGAGAGTACGTCCCCATCGGTAAAACGCCCTCGCCGTCACTCGAGTTTGCGGATCATCACGATCGCGTCCTCACCATCGTAGTAGTCCGGAACGCGTCGCAGCGACTCGAACCCGAACTCGCGGTAAAGTCGCTTCGCCGGATCGTTGGACGCCCGAACCTCGAGTTTGACACTACTCGCGCCGTGTGCTGCGAGGACAGCCAGCGACCGAGAAAGCAATGCCGAACCGATTCCGCTCCCGCGCCGATCCGGATGGACGGCGACATCTTTGACGTGGCCAAACGGCCGACCGGCGTTCGAAACCAGGTCACTGACGACGTAGCCGACGACCGCGCCGTCGCTGATGGCGACCAGAAACCCCGCTTCCCCCAGAAACCGCTCGAACGCCTCGTGAGGCCAGGGCTGGGGAAACGACGCGTTCTCGATCCGGACGACCGCGAGCAAGTCTGCACGCTCTGCCGGCCGAATCGAGAGATCGCCGTTCCGATCCGCCGGGAACTGGACTGTCACGTCTGCAGATAGCGCACGAACCGTAAAAGAACTGTCCGCTGCCGACGAGTCCAACCAGCAACTCCTCTCGCCCACCCTCATCGTCCTCGAGACGGGTGGCGTGCTTTCGGCTCTCCTCGCGGTGTGTAGCAAACAGTGTCAATTTTTCTGGGCCGCGCCACGCAGCATGCAGCATGCGGGAGTCCGGGCGACTGACGAGACACCACACACATTCGATCGAGACAAATGCCACGGCGAACCGCGACACGTACCAGCGTCAACAAAAGCAAAGCAAGCGACGAACTGCCCTGTGGACTGTCTTCGACGAGATCACAGAGACAGCGACACACAACCAGCGAGTGAAACGACAGCGAGAATCGCCACAGTAGCGGCCTTTTTACTTCCAAAAACCATACCGTATTTCATGACCGACGAACGGCCTCGGAACTCTCCCAACGGCCGCGACGAGGCCCACAGAGAGAACCAGAATCAATCCAGATCCACCCCGACCGATCGCGAATCACCCGTCGGCGAACCAGTCATCCGTGGCGACGAATCAGTCACCGGCAGCCACGCCCACGAGGCCGTCCAGTTCGATCCAGCCGACCCCGACAGTCTCGAGGACGCCGCCGACACCGTCCGCAGATTCGCCACCGACAGCCACGGCAACGACCACCTCCTCGTGCTCCGTGGCGCTGCGGCCTGTGCCGCACTCGTCCGTGGCGAAGGGTCCTACAAAGCCGCCGCCGAACGCGCCGGCACCGACGTCACCGTCTCGTTCATCCGCAAGTGGGCTCGAGTCCACGACCTGCCTCGATCCATCCGCAAACAGGTCGCGAGCGGCGACATCGCTCCCACCGCCGCCAAACACATCGCCCGCGTCGGCGGCGAAGCCCGACTCCTCCTCGCCTGGGCCATCCTCGACAGCAACCTCACCGTCCGCGACGTTCGCCGCGCCGCAAGCGCCACGAACGACGGCACACCGATCGAACAAGCCCTCGCCGAACACGACGTCACCCTCGGCCAACTCGAACTCACACTCTCACCGCCCACCTACCGCGACCTCCGACGCCGCGCCGCTATCGACGACATCGACCCTAGCAAAATCGTCACCGAAGCACTCGAGAACCACCTCGAGTAAACGAGACAACACAACGAAGAGAGAACTCGCGCCGCCATCCTCGAGACGAAAGAAAACGTTTAACCAGCACTCACCAATAGGTGTAGTTGCAGGGCCGGTAGCTCAGTCTGGCAGAGCGTCTGGCTTTTAACCAGACGGTCGCGTGTTCAAATCGCGCCCGGCCCGCTTTCTCGTCGTGAACAACTTCGTGAGCAACAGATAGCGGAATCAGCGAGGAATCAGCGAGGAATCAGCGAGATTTCAATGCAGGAAAAGCGCAATCTCGCGAACGAACTGAGCGAGGAAGCGATCGACCGTGTGTCCAAATCACGCTCGGCTCGTATTTTTGTGACAGTAGTTTGAACCCGGTATCGAGTGACAAATTCGAAACGATACCGGCTGGATTAGGTCTTCTTCCGTCGACGCGAAGGTACCCACTCCTGCTATCGAGGTGAGAGAACAGAGAAGCCAAGAACTCGAGGGAAGACAGCTCTTTATTTCAGGAACCATACACAGCATCTCGAAATAGGAAGTCTTGCCAAGACGTAGTCGTCTCGGACTTTCGGGTAACGTATGAGAGCCAAGGGCCGGATTCTAGCCAAACCCTTACAATCCATACAGTCGTGTAGAGTGATATGACTGACAGCGACCCACGTGAGGAGGTCGACACACTTCGCCAACGCCTCCGATCGAACGGCGAAGACGCTCGATACGTCCAGTACGATACCGACCGCCGGCATCTGCTGAAGTTCAGCGACAACATCCGGCTCGTCCCCTCCGAGATCGGCGACCACCGCCACCTCAAACTGCTCCGACACTGCACGCGGATGGCCACCCTCGCCACACCGCCCTCCGTCGAAGACTTCGAAGACAACGACGAAGCCGACGACGCCGGCGTCGACGATCAGGACGACGTCGACGAGCTCCTCGAGGACCACGGCCTCCTCGGAGCGGCACTCGAGTACCGTGCTGTCGCCGAGACGATCGTCCGCTGGATCAACTCCGAGTACGACAACGAACACACCAACCAGGACTACCGGACGGCACTGCGCTCGTTCGGTCGGTACCGACAGAAGCGAGACGAGCCGCCCGAGACGCTCGCCTGGATCCCGACGGGAACCAGCAACGACTTCGATCCCGTCCCCTCGGAGCGAGATCTCCTCACGTGGAACGACCTCCAGGATCTGATCAACGCCGCCCGAAATCCGCGTGATGAGGCACTGCTCGCCGTCCAGTTCGAGGCGGGCCTCCGCGGTGGCGAGCTCTACGACCTCCAGGTCGGCGACGTCTTCGACAGCGATCACTCGGTCGGCATCCACGTCAACGGCAAGGAAGGCGAACGATCCGTCCACCTGATCTCCTCGGTTCCCTACCTCCAGCGCTGGCTCGACGAGCATCCCGCCAGCGATGACGACCAAGCGTGGCTCTGGAGTAAACTCTCCTCGAGCGACCGGCCCAGCTACCCCACGTTCCTGAACTATTTCAAGTACGCTGCGGAGCGCGTCGACATCTCGAAGGATGTCACGCCGACGGCCTTCCGGAAGGCGAACACTCGATGGCTCGTAACCCAGGGATTCTCCACCGCTCGAATCGAAGACCGGCAGGGTCGGAAGCGTGGATCCGACCACACCTCCCGGTACATGGCTCGCTTCGGCGAAGAGAGCAACGAGAACGCGTACGCGCGACTGCATGGAATCGAGGTCGAAAGCGAGGAGCCCGAACAGACGGGGCCGATCGAATGTCCGCGGTGCCACCGGGACACGCCCCGTGATAAGGACTTCTGCATGTGGTGTCACAACGCGCTCTCCTTCGAGGCGACCGAGAAGGTCGACGCGGTCGACGACGATGTCGCCGAGAGTATCGCCGAAAGCGCCCAAGACGAGGGCGTCGACGTCACACCCGAGGAGATGCTCGAGGCTCGGAAGGCGCTCGAGGAGAATCCCGAGCTCAAACAGTTGCTCCTGCCGGACTGAACTACACATCGCCATCACCTTCCTTGGACTCGGCGCGCTCGAGTGCCCGCTGGAAGTGCTCGGCTGCGGGGAGATTGGAGTCGGCGATTCGTTCGAATAGTTCACGATGGTCTTCGAGGGCTTCGATACCGTCGTCGGGTTCGAGATCGTCGTTGCTCTCGACGTAGTTGGCTTGGCTCATTGGTCGATCACCTGGTTTCGGATGTAGATGCGCTCGGACCACGGGCGGTCCATCAGCTCGATGCACGTCACGAGCCCGCCCTGACGGGCGAGCAGTACGGTGTCGGTTCGACGGTGGTAGCGGGCGACAGCGCCACGGTGGGCGCTGGGATAGTGGACGGGGCTAGCCTCAGTCCAAGCCTCCTCGACGTCGACGTCGTCCAGGAGCGCGCGATTGGGCCAGCGGTCCTCGACATGGCCGGAGATTTCGCCGATCGAGAGATCCGCAGCACGCCGGCGTTCGCGTTCGGCGACGTCGGCGTCGGGTAACCGGACGCTCACGCGTAGATCACCCCGTAGATGATCGTGAGCGTCACCCAGAGCGTAAGTGCGAGGATAACCCCAAGTGCGATCGTCTTCAACGGCGTCAGCTGGGCGCGGTCAGCAAGACGATTCGCGTAGTACCGATTCCGCGTCTGGGCCGACACGCGGCCGGAGCCGTCGCAGAATTCGCACTCGGTGGTTCCGTCGTGGAAGCACTGTCCCTTCCAGTGACAGATTTCCTCGTGACAGTCGATGAACTCGCCCTGTCCGCTGCAGCGGGGGCAGTAGACGCCCTCGGGCTGGGACTGCTGCTCGAGTCCGCGACCGTCGCAGGACATCAGGCACCCCCTCCGTTGCGGGCTGGTCGAATCGTCCCGTCGCCCTCGCGAACGAGATTCTCGCAGTTCGGGCAGCAGCGGGGAGCACCCTCCTTCTCGGGTTCGAACACCTTCGCGAACTGCTTGTCAACGTGCGACCCGCAGTTCTGACACTGCGTATCAGTGGTCCCCGTCGACGCGCTGTAGTCGGTGAACGCAACCGCGCCGCCGTCGTTCGCGACACGCTGTTCCGAACGATCAGCCATCGACGGGTCATCGATGTCGTCGCCGGCCGGATCACTCGCGGTCTCGGACACGGTCGCGACGCCGTCGAACTCGTAGTCGCCCAGATCGGAGAACTCGATCCCGTCAGGACCGACGACGTCACCGAGGCCGTAGATCCCCATCACCCGGAGCGTCCTCGTCGAGCTCCAGCCGGTCTCGTCGATGATATCCTGCAGGCTGTCGGCGTCTCTGACGATCGCTTCGAACTCGCCCGGCTCGAGGTTGTTGAACTGGGACTGCGGGACACCGTGGGCTTCAGTCCGATGAATCGCTAACTCGAGTGAGTCCTCGAGTGTCGCTCCGCAGTGACACTCGCGAGGGAACGTTTCAGCGTCATCGTCGTTTTGATCCTCGGCGCCGGCGTCCTGGTCCGGCGCGTCGGCCTCGGCGTCCTCCTCGAGGTCACCGGTACGTGCCTCTGCCTCTGACGTTGACTCCGGTTCGGTGGTGGTGTCCTCGGTGGAGGCGCCGGTTTCGTCGCTTTCGTCGGGTCCTTTGGTGCGGTTTGCTGCCGAGATGAACGCATCCTCGGTGTCTTCGTCCTCGTCTTCGTTCGCGACCGGTGGTTCAGGAACGTCGGCGTCTGTCGGTTGCCAGACAGCAGCGGCCGCGTTCTTCTCACGCTTCTCGACATCGCCGCGTTCGCGAAGTTTCCGAAGCCGGTGACCGACTTTCTGACCGGTCGATCCGAGCCGGTCGGCAAGATGGCCGGCCGCAACCCAGTCGTAGCCGTCGTCTTCGACCATCGCGAGCAGTTCCGCGTGGACGTGTTCTGGGGTCAGGTCGTCGGCTTCGTCCTGGTCGTCAGCGACCTCGGCCTCGCCACTTAGAGGATCATCGGGGGGTGAGGTGACGATCGAGACGCTTCCGTCGTGCTGCTGACCGTGGTGGCGTGCGACGCCAGCCTCGCTCGAGGGCCCGTACCCACAACGCTCACACCAGTACTCCTCGTCGCCGTCGTCGCCGGCGTCGACATCTTCGTCCTCTGGGTCTGGCTGGTCGTCATCCGCCCCTTCACCGACGTCCTCGACAGGGTCTTCGTCGAGACGATCGTCGAGGTTCTCGTCACCTGCCTCTTGGTCGCCGACGAAGACCTCGAGGTCGGTTCCCCGCGGGATCGCAACGGTCAGCTGGGCATGGATCTGGTCGTCGGTCGTCTCGACAACCTGGGCGCCGTCAATGTCGATTGCTGTGTCGTCCTGCAGAGCGTCGACGACGTCGGCGACCCGGCGGAGATCGGTTCCGCTAGTCACCGTCACCACCCCCGTGGTTGCAGTTTACGCGTTGGGCGAGCGTCGGTTCGTCCCGCGGATGCCGTTTTTCATCGTCCTGGCAGCATTTACATTCGCGGAGTCCCCATGATTCGGCGGTCTCGAGTGGCCAGTGTTGGACGTCCTCGTTGTCGTCGGGGAGGTAGCGACAGCCACGGTCGGTGTGGTAGACGCGTTTCTTCGCATGTTTCGGGACGAAAACCTCGAGGTCGGTGTCCGTCGACGGCTCGATCACACCGCCATCGGTTGCGACTCGCCGGTCGGTCGGTGCCGAGATCGGCGTGGGGTCGTCACCGAGTTCATCGGCGTCATGGGTCCGGAGATGGCTCGCGAACTGGCGGTAGTCCACTCCGTATTGTGCCCCGCATCCTGGGATCGGGCACCGAACAGTTCGGAGGCGTTCCTTCGTGTTCCCGACGTTGACAACGTATCGGTCGGTCACGCCTGCTCACCCCCCTCGTTTCCGGTCGAGTTCTCAGACTCTGCAGCTTCGAGTTCAACGCTGCACTCGAGACAGACCCGCATGTAGTCGGCGTTGAACATCGCCCGGAGCTTCTCCCACTTCGACGTCGCTTCGGGCTCAAGGTTGTCGAGCGGGAAGTCGAGCTTGTCGGCGAAGTACCGACCACAGTGCTCGCCGCACTCGTCGCAGTAGTTGTCGTGACGGCGCCGTCCGAGTCGCATCTGGGGTTCGCAGATCGCGACGGCGACCGCCCGTGCGAGATGAAAGCGGAGGCGGTAGAACATCACCGCTCACCTCCCGGGTAGTCGTTTTTCGTGTCGACGTAGCGGGAGTCTTCGATCCCGAAGTCGTATCGAATACCGGCTAGTGCGGTCCACATCCCGAGAGCGAAGTCACGGGATAGTAGGTCGCGTTCGCAGCTCAGGACCGCCGCTTCCTCGATTTCCCGCATAGTACGCACGAGTTCCGTAACGCGGACGCGGCCGTTTTCGGGGTGTTCCCGCCGCTGGTCCTCTATTCGCTCTGCTGCCAGATCGACGAGGGCGTCACGGTCGAACGCACGGAAGTCAACGCCGCCGTCGGTCGCCGTGTGTAGTGACTGGCGTTCGAGTTCTTCGATCCCGCCGAGCATCTTTTGCACTCCGGGACAGTTCCCCTCGCCGTTGAGGGGTTCTCCGCAAACCTCGCACCGTTCAGTACCGCCCACGCACTGACCGCCGTCGGTCGCGGCGCGTTTGACCTGGACGTCGTGGAACTGCTCGTGATCGTCGATGGCGTCTCCGACCTGCTCGAGGTCGCCGCGTTCGATCACGCCGCAGGCCTCGCATTCGGCAATGTAGCTCATCGGCGACCACCCTCCGGTTCGTGAACCTCACCGGGGCCCGTCCAGGAGCGTGATCCCGATCCACAGCCGTCGGCGATCGCGACCTGGCCGGGTTCTTCGTCGCAATCGTGCCGGACCAGGTCGGCGAGGGTGTCGAACGGTTCCTCGCAGATGTCACACCAGTGTGCGTCCCCGGAAAGGAACGCCTGACGTCCCTCAAGGCGACGGCCGCCGTCGGTGACGACGTCGAAGCCGGCTTCTTCGAGGACGTCCGAGGGACTGCGGCCGTACTTTGACGTCGTCGTGTCGGATCGGCCGAAGCACTCCGAACACGCGCGTTTGTCGAGTTGCCAGTCGGGCGTCGATTCGGTCTCCTGGACGCGCCACGAGACGCCGTCGCGGTTGTTGTACCGGCACCGGACTGCGAGGTCCTCGCGAGTGGCGTCCTCGGTCGGGAGATGGAGAGCGGCTTTCGCCCCGCGAGCGTTCGCTCGCCGAACGAAGAACGGAACCTCCTGGCGAACCTCGTCGTAGTCGATGTCGCGACCACCATCTGTCGCGAGCTCACGATCAGTATCCGCGTCAATGGAACGCCACGCGGTCGCGTCGATGGTCGTGTATCGACAGTCGGGACAACCGATCACGTCGTTCTCCACACCGAATTGTGTGCGCTCAACGGCCTGTAGAACCACGAACTCGCCGTATTTCTCGCACTTCGGGCACCAGTGTTTGTCGTCTGGCGCCGAGTCCTCGATCATCTCGTTCAGACCGTCGATTAGCTTCTCGCCGTCAGATCGTTCAGTATCGTCGGTGGTCTGTCCACCATCGGTCGCGACCGTGCGGCCAGTTTGCTCGCGAACGCGATCGTGGACGTCGTCGCGACGATGGTGGATGTCGTATTCGTCGACGACATAGTTGACCGCGACGTATCGGGAGTCGCCAGCCTCGACGAGTTGGACGGCCTCGCGAACAGCGCGGTCGACGAGCTCGGCTTCTCGCTCGCCGCCGTCCGTAGCGGTTCCGGTGTCTGGGTCCTGCCAGATCCCCGCCGACTTGAGCCGGTCCTCGAGGTCGCCTGCCGAGTCGGGACTGAACCCCTGGAGGCCGGCGATCTGCGTCTGTCGGTACCGGGCTGCGTAACAGATCGACTCGAGTGAGCCGAACTCCTCGAAGAGGCGGTCGGCAGTCTTGGGTCCGATCCCGTCGACGGCCTCGAGCGCGTGGCGCTCGCACCGGACCTTGACCCGGGGACTCCCGTAGGAGACGGTGTCCGTCGAGTCGCAGCTGCGTTTCCCGCATTCGGGTTCGCCGCCGTCGGCTCGAAGTTCTGAGGCGCGTTCGAAGCCAGCGCCGTCGGCCGCGACAGGCTTGTCGACATCGTGGGCGCGCTCGAGGACGGTCCGGTAACGCTCGCGACGCTCCGAAGGGATCCTCGAGTCGGCGGATGGCCGTCGGCACACTGACGCCGGGATGCTGTCGCGGTCGGTGAGTGTCCACTCGCCGGTCTTGTCGTCGTAGGTCGCTCGATAGCGCGATTCGTGGCCGAACTCGAGATCGCGAGTGACGCCCAAGACGGCTACCGACGCAGCGTCGGACGTACTCCCACGGCCGCGACGGATTGCAACCGTGTAGAACCGACGCTCGCCTTCGTCGGGATCGTCGTGGTTGGCGTCGGCGTACGCGCCTTCGTCAGCCCACTCGACGGACTCCCACTCGAGGCCGCTCGACCCGTCCAGTTCGACGGGCTCGGGGTACAGACTGTTGTAGGACGCCATGTTAGTCGTCACCTCCAGTGCCGTCGGTTTCTCCTCGCACAACCTCGAGGACTCGCTGGGTGTGATCGAACGCCGGGCCCTGCTCGACGACTTCGTCGTCGCTATCGAACTCGACAACACCCATCTCGGCCAGTTTCGGGAGGTGGACGTGAACCAGTGAGACGTAGACGTCGCGGACGTGGTCGTCCTGGTCGAGTTCGGCGGGTGGCGTCTCGAGTTCGGTCGTGGTGATCGTTTCCGCCAGTTCGTCAGCCGACAGCTGGCCGTCGGCTGCCGCCAGGACGTCAACGAGGACCCGCCGACGATCGTGCCGGAGGAACTCGCCGATGTCGACGATCGGGAGTTCGGCCACGTACTGCTGCTCGCGGAAGTATTGTCGGGCTGCTTCCAACATCACGCGTCACCTCCGTCGAGGATTTCGGCGTCGTCGCCGGCGATGATCACGTCGTCGTCATTCGAGTTGAGGAGTTCGACGCCGACGTCGTCGGGGTGGACAGCGGTATCGTTATCCGCGCCGCGGTCGGACTGTTCGACTGGACGGGTCGCCGGCCCTGTACAACCTCCCGTCCGTGCCGTCGCATGCTCGTGCGGCGGCGTTTTCTGTGCGCTACTGGTCTCAGGAGAGTTATCACGGCCGCTCGGACGGCCGGCTGTTCCGCGGTCTGTGGGGTAATATTCATTTACCCCGGAATGTTCGTTTTGCATGGCTTCGGAAACCCTCGCACGGGTTCGGAAGCCACGTCCGGCGTGCTGGAGACACGCCGGGCACTTTTAGCGCCCGAGAGGGACCTGGCTTCCACTTAATTAGTTCTTACTCGATCGACTTAACATTACCGCTGTTTAGGTGGCGCTGTTGCCGTGACAGTGGTTCTTTATGCTACCATACCGTTGGTAACATATATGACCATGACCAAACCCGAGCAAATGCGGCTCCAACTCCCGTCCGATAAGCTCGTCCTCGAGAAGTTGACCGAGGGTCGTAATTTGGCCGCGAATATCGCATCGGATGTTGACCGGAGCCGCAACTACATCAATCAGCGAATGGCCCAGCTCCACGACTACAGACTTGTCCGCAAAGTTGGACCGATCGAGGGCACTGGCCTCTATGAGATCACGCCAAAGGGAGTGGCCACCCTTCGCCTCATCGACGAATACGATGAGGGGCCCGAGTTTGAGAAACGCGTCGAGGAACGCGCTGAGCTTATCGACGTTCGCACCATCGAGATCATCGATGAGGGTAACGATCAGGCGTAGCATAATTTACCTCAGCTCCCCACTCACCAGGTCCAGCGCGTCGTTGATCCACTGCGGAAGCGGCCGTGTCGCTGGGTCGCGGTCGACACACTGTCCGTCTTCGAACTCGAGCGTCCACTCATCCTGGCCGTGTTCAATGGTGACTGTCCGTCGACTGCCCTCGCCGTAGGCGACCTCGAGGCTTGCTTCGGTCGGGATGTCTGGTGGGACCTCCTGGTCGAGATCGTCCCGCAGATCCACGTCGATCCGTCTGGTATCAGTCGACATGACAGTCACAGCTTCATGGGATAGACCCTTTAAATCGACTTGCAGTTCCGAATAATACGCAGAGAATACCACCAGATTACGGGAGGTCTACCTTCGGCTCGACGTCCGGATCCGCGACTTCGTACACCCGACTCCTGGTCGGCCCCTCGTACTCGACGAGGTCGTACTCCCGAAGTTTCGGGAACTTCTCACGGCGCGCTCGCCTCCCGATCGGCTGCGCGGCCGTCCCGTGATAGACGTCGGCGGCGACTTCCTCGTAGCGTTCGTGCAGCCGGTCACCGGAGATCGCGCCAGCCTCGTGAACGATCGCATACAACACCTGATGGTGGGTCGGTAGCGACTCGAGGTTCAACTCACGGATGCGCCGCCACGCGCGTTCCTCACCACGTTCGATGTCCTCGTCGTGAATACGGACGTGCCCGCGGTCGCGGGCCTCGACGGCCGCTCCCCACAGTCGCTGGATGCCGTTCCGGGCGACGCCGGCGACCTCGTCAGCGATATACTCGAGTTGCCCTCGTGTGATGACGTCCGGGTGATGGAAGCCCTGGCGGGCTCGTCGCTCAAGGATCTCGGTGAGTTCATCGACGCCGTAGCGGCCGAGCGAGATCGTGCCGCGATCGAACGGGTGGCCATCGTCGACGTCCAACCGCGAGAGCCACCGCCGTTTATCGTGCGTGATCGCAATCAGCTTCGCATCCAACTCGAGGAGCTCGCCGACGGCATCGGTCTCGGGGAGGTCGTCCCCTTCGTCCAGGACGATGACCGTCTCCCGCTCCTCGGTGGCCGCCTGGAGTTCGTCGCGAACAGTGTCGGTTGCCATCGTCTGCCGGACATCGTCGGGTCCGTAGGGGTGGTCCTCGAGAACGGCTCGAAGGACGGCCGCGGTAGTCTTCCCGAGACAGTTGACGTGCGCATGCGCAACCGGTTCGACCCGGCCGAGTTCGTCGATCACCTTCCGAGCAAAAAGCGTCTTCCCGACACCGCTCGGCCCGGAGATGAGGACGCCGTCGGTGGCCGCGATCCGCCGGAGGACCTCATCCATCTCGCCGCCGCGATGGAGGAGTTCCACGCCGTCGTACCCGTCGTCGAAGACCTGCGGATCAGCAATCATATTCTCATCGACGGTTACGTCGGGTAAAAAGACTACTTGCAGTTCCGAATAGTCAACAGAACAGGAACCTGAGAAGGGGTTACTCGAGGAAGCGTTCGCGCCAGTAATCCGTCTTGGCCCAGCGCTGCGAGCAGTCTTCGCGATGTGGAATCTCGTCGATGTTCATGTGCGACCTGCCGCACTCGAGGCACTCGATCTCGCCGGTCGGCTCGCCCTTCCGGAACCCGTCGACGTCGATTGACGTCTCGCTGCGAACGACTCGGTACTCCGTATCAGGAGCGAGCGCATCCCGTGACGGTCGTTCGCCCGGCATCACGCCAACTCCACGACCAGCTGCGATCCCTGCGGCTGGACGCTGGCGATCCCGCAGTCGTACTCGCCGAGCCGCGACAGCACGCCCGGTGGAACGCGGTCCATGCCAGCCACCAGGACAGCCTCGAGCGTGCGAGTGCCGTTCCGATCTTCGGTCACGCGAACGCTCTGGACGGTCGGATGCCGGCGGACGGCGGTCGCAGCCTCGGCGAGACGGCTCGTCGTGATACTCACCGCGACCACCTCGGGCTCACGTCGACGTGCTCACCGAGTTCACCGGCGACATCGTCCTGGTCGAACGAACGGGGGACTGGTCGCTCGCCGATCGCGAACGCGACACGCCGGATGTGCTTACAGAGTCGGTCTCTGTACTGGTGGTCGGCGCACTCGCACGCCCATGGCTGCGAGTTGACGAGGTACTCCCGGCCGCTCTCGGAAACGACCAAGTAGAGGTCAGGACAGCCGCGGACGCGGCCTTGGTCCTCGAGGACGGTCAGGTATTCGGTGAGCGCTCGCTCGTCGAGCTCGTCGACGTCGGCGTCGACGGTGTCCTGATCGGTGGTCGCGACCGCCATCACTCGAACACCTCGCCGACGCCGGCCCGGTCGACTGCAGCTTCGTGGTTCTGGAGCCACTCACGCGCCTCTTCTTTCGCGGCCTCGACGTCTTCCTCGTCCCAGACGTCGGTCCAGTTGTCGCCGTGCTCGAGGACGTCGGCCAGCGCTGCGGCGACCACTTCGTCGACGAGTTCGTCGACGTGCTCGGTGAGCGACTCGGCAGCGTCGAACGCCGACCCGCGAACAGGATCATCGAACCCCGGGTTTGCCCGCCGCCGTTCGGCCAGCACGTAGGCGTCTTCGACGATCTCGATCAGCTCGCGTAGGTCTCGGCCGTGCTGGTGCTGCATGTCGATCGATTCGTGAACGCGGTTACCGCAAAGCACGGACTCGAACTGATCGCTGCGCTCTCGAGCCAACTTCTTGACGCGTTTCTCGACGCGTCCCATCACGCCTCACCTCCCTCACCATCGTCGCGATCATGGATCTCCGTCTCGAGTTTCAGCCGGGACCGTGGGTAGGAGTACTTCGTCAACGGGTCGATCGCGACGTCGGTCCGCTGCGGGAACACGACCAGGACGACGTCGTCGTCCACGGGGTAGTCGGGGTTCGCATCCGCGACGGTGGTGCCCTCGCGGAATTCGTACTCGCCGGCGGTCTCGCTGGGGAGTCCGACGACGAGCATCGTCGCATCCGAGTCCTCGAGATCGGTGACGTGATCGCCGATGTGTAGCTGCGGGAACTCGTACTCCTGGCCGCCGTCCGTCGCGACGACCGACCGCGAACGCGGGTCGACCGTCGCCTTCGCGCGCTCTTGCTCGAGGGCGTCGGCCTGGATGTGGTCCTCTTCGCTTGGATCGTCGGCGAGGTCGCTCGCGGTGATGACCGTCATCGGCGGACCTCCATGCCGTCGAACTCCTCGAGCTGGTGAACGAGTCCGGCACCGTGGCCGCGGCGGGCGAGTTCGGAGCGGATCGCATCCCAGTCGTTGACACCGACGACGCCGACGAGTCGGCGGCCGATCTGCGTCGCACGACCGAGCGTCTCGCGGTACTCCGTGACTGGTTCGAAGACGAGTGTTCCGCCTGCGACTGTCTCGAGTTCGTAGTTCTGTGCTTCCACAACCGTCTTTTGCGTGGTAGTCGTAGTCGACATTGCCTTTCTCCGAAGGCACGGGGGTCGGTGCTGCAACACCGGCCTCAGATTTTCCGAAGCGCCCCGTGCTCAGTAGTTAGTGTATTTGCTAACACTATAAAGGTTAGCATTTTCGCTAACATTAGAGCATTCGATAACTATTAGGAGATACGCTAAGTAGTATGCGAGTAGAGGTGAGCAAATATTACAACCAGAACGACCGAAGGACGCCGCATGGCGAAGACCCGGGCGCTCCTTACGGAAACCGAACGTGACCAGATCGCTGGTGAGCACGGCGACGACCGCCGATATCAAGCGACGTCACGTGTCCGAAGGCGGATTGAGGAAGAGCTGACTGAAGACATCGACGTCCTCGAAGAACACCATCCCGATCTCCTCGAGGAACTCCGCGACGTCGTCTGCGAGGAGCGTGATCCCGATGACTAACGAGCCACTCACCGACCTCGAAGTTCGCGAACAGTCCCTCGCGAAAGCTCGTGACGCACTGGCTGTACTGCAGCAGATCCCCGCTGCGGGGCTCGACGAAGCGAAGCACGAGACTGTCACCGAGATGGTCGACAACTGCCGGTCGCTCGAGCGGGCGCTCCAGAACGAAGTCGAACAGATGCAAGGAGATCCCGATGAGTAGCGCTAAGGCTATCGCTGGTTCCCAGATTCCGAGTGGGTACCAGAACTCAACTACACCGAGCAGAGTGGAGGTGACGAGTCTTTGAACCGGATACCCGACGAAGATCTCTTAGAAGCCATTCGTGAGCTGAACAAGAAAACGCGTAATACTCCACCAACAAAAGCTCAAATGGACGAGTGTGGGGAGTACTATAGCCGGTCATATAGACTGAGATTTGGTAGCTGGAATGAGGCTGTTTCTGCTGCCGGATTTGAGCCTCGAGACCCAATCGACTCAGACTTTTTAGATGAACCTGAATCTTGTCCACTCTGCGGGGAAACCGATACTGAATTGGATTTCCACCATTGGCGCTATGGCGATAATAAACAGGGCTGCTACCTTTGTCGAGATTGCCATGATGCGGTGCATGAAAATGGAGCACAACCGTCGGATAGCAACGACTGGTTGATCGAAGCAGTGGCAAATCTAGTCGAACTTCACTCAGAGTACCACGGTGACCTGGAAAAGAATGAGATTCTAAGCCGCTACAATGTGACGTCTGGCGAGCTTGTCGAGTATGGAATTCAGCAAATAAACGCAAGCGCTGATCAGGACGGTGGATTGTGATGACTGACGACCTTGAGGACCTCGTTGACGGTTCGTCGGACCCATCTGATCCGTCTCGGACGTCACGGACACCTCGGATGTCTCGGACGTCCGAGACGTCCGACCCGTCCGAACCAACGGCAGACGGGTCGTCGGCACCATCCGAACTGTCCGAGCCGTCTGACCCAGTCGACCCGTCCGAACCGTCCGGGCCGTCCGATCCGCGGCTCGCGACGCCGATCAAAGAGCACTGGAACGAGTATCCGACGTATCTCTATCCAGCGCTCGCCGAACGCGTCGACGACGTCTGGGCACGGCTACAGTACGAGTGCCGGATTCAGCAGGACTTCGAGCCCGAGCAGTACCGCCACTTCCAAGCAGTCGCCTGGGCAATCGCCGTCGAGCAACTCGAGGCGATGGGTGCCGCGGAGTTCGTTGAGCACTGCGAGCAGCTGGGCGTTCGCGACGTCGGTGACCAGGACGACTCCGACGACGGTGGTAGCCTCGAGGAAGAAGGCGGCATCATCGCGAACGACGTCGATGACGATCGTGGCGAGTTAGATCACGGCCTCGATCTCGAGACGGCGATCGAGGATGCACAGAACAGCTGACTCGAGGATAACAAGCCTTCTGCAGGAAATCGCGACATGCCTCGCTCAAGAAGGGTTGGACAATAATTTGTTGAGTTCTCGCCAGACTTATATCAGTTCGATTCGATTATTCGATCGGCTAAATGCAGGGATTCGGTGACGTTTCTGGCCATTTTCGGAGCCTTATCAACGGTCACTGTGACGTTGTTGTTGTCGCTGTTGTTTTTGGTGATATGATCCAGGCCGGACGGTGTTCTAAAAAGACTGTCCGGGATGTCCAGGACGTAGAAGAGGCAAAATGGTCAGACCTCACCAATACACAGAAACGCCGATTTATCGACTGTCTCGTTGAGAATGACGATACAGAATTTGGGTATGCCAAATTCACTCGCGAGCAACTTCAAACACTAACTGACCAGTATTTATTGTACCAAGACGTCAGTTTTCCACCGGATTGGGATCTGGCACTCACTGGATACGCGTATGGGGAACTGCTGTTTGAAAAAGGTGCACGTGATGAACGGCGAGTCACTTTCGAATTCGATCACGTTGCTTCACAATCGGACTCAGCAGATATCGCTTCTCACATCGAGGAGTTTGTTCCAAACACCAGCCCAAAGTACAAGAGCTCCCATAGCAGTCCGGGAATCCAGACTGCAGACTGTTTCGCTGGTGCGGTTGCAGAAGATCACAAAAAGGATACTGACTGGATTGATTCGATAGACTCCGACCGTATTATTTCTTGCACTGAAACATCGCTTATCCAACTCGAGAACAATCTTACCAGCCACGACCGGTGATGCCTCTCTGAGGAATTAGTGCCGGACCGTGATCGGCCTCCCACCCGCTGGCCTGCTAGATCGCCGGAACCTGAATCCGGAACCGAGGACCTAACAGACGAGGTGCTTTTAGCACCTCTGCGAGGTCATTGACCTCTCACGGCTTTATCGGTAGTTGTAGTTACTATGTACACGCTCATAAATATGATGGCCTGATTGAAAGTGGACCAGTCTGAAATATATAAAGTGCGGAATTGGTACAATTCATGCCCTCATGTAGGTGATATCACTTTGAATTGAAAGTCAATCTAATGAAGAATCCGCACCTTTTTATCCGGACCCGCGGCCAACGACGGCGATGCCTTCCGATCATGACAAACGCCGTGACGATCTCCTGGTCGCGCTCGCACTGACCGAGTTCTCGGTTCACTACGAGCAGATCGATCCCCGACTCGCTGAACGAGCTTGGCAGCTGGCCGCCGGTCGCCTCGTCGAGCACGACGTCGAGCCTCACGAAGTGCTGGCGGAACTCGAGATTGGGGAGACGGACAGCCAGTAGGTTTAGGTGTGAGTGGTATCCAGCTTCAACTGGCAGGAAACTGGAAGAAACGAAACCACATCTCGCCACTCCGCGAGAACCACCACCTGCCACGCCCCCGTTGACACTCACCCCCCAACGGGAAGCCCCTATCATGGCCGTCTTTCACCAGGCGGCCTTTCTGTGCATCCCTGATCCCTGCAAGGTCTTTCTCGAGTTCGGAGTTGGTGACTGATCGGTTGGTTGACGCTGACGTGTAAGCCAGTACGTTTAGACTGGTCTGGTGTATCGGCCAAATTGGCAGAGGGATTGGGGGACCGCAGATGTTCTCTCGTTGATCGCGAGAGACTCCCTCTGCCGCGCACCCGTTGTCGATCACCCAACGAACCCGACACCTGCCGCGGTCACCACGCGGCAACTTCCCACGGATTTTCGTTTTGCTCACCGACGCCGGCGACCGAAGTCGACATCAGACCACCCAGTCCCGGTGAGAGGGCTTTAATTCCGAACCTGACCCCCGTGTTCGGAGTTATGCCCGGATCTCGGATCATAGACAACCTTCACGAACTTTTATATTATCGGTCGTGATACTCGAAGAACATGATTGGAATGATGGAGTCAGCAATTGTACTATGGTTTCTCGTAGGAGTGACTATTGGTCTTGGGCTACTGTTTATCGGGCCAATTATTGAATTAGTAGGGGCGATATGATGACCGTACGTATTGCTATACCCATCGTTTTGGCTATTGTGTTTACAGGACGCTCTTGGGTAGAGGATTGTTGGTCAGTTTTCTGCCGTAGCTAGAAGTCGTAGCGGGCAAGGGTGGCGCGTTCGCGCCACCCGACAAACGATGATTCCAATCAAGACGTTCGTCTCGGAGCGTCGTGCCGCGAACCTGCTGGCACAGGTTCGCTGGCGTAACGGTGTCTATTGCCCGCGCTGCCGTGCCGAATCCGTGATTCGGTACGGCAGCTATCGAGTGTTCCAGCGGTATCTCTGTAAGAATTGCGACCGCACATTCAATGATCAGACTGGTACCGTCTTCGAACATTCGAAAGTCGCACTCAGAAAATGGTTCTTCGCCGTCTACGCCTATATCCGATTCAACACGAGTCTCAGGCAGCTAGACGTTGAGATTGATGTCTCGTACAAAACGATCTACCGGCGCGTCCAGCGCTTTCTCCGAGCACTGGACGCGCCTCGCCCCCAACTCGAAGGACCGGTCGAAATCGACGAACTCTACGTGAAAGCTGGCCTCAAGGGCCGCGAGCGCGACCGTCCGTCGCGCTCGCGTGGCCTATCCACACGTGGGAGAGGATCCTACGACCAGGACAAGCCACCCGTGTTTCTTCTGGCTGATCGCGGCTCTGGCGACCGTTACGTGCTGCCAGCGAAAGCCGCCGATGAATCGACGATTCGACTCCTCCTTGCTGACCGCAAAAAGGAGTCGCTCACTGTCTATACTGATGGCTTTCGAGCATACGACCCACTGGATGAGGACGACGAATTCGACCGCGAATACGTCGTCCACGGCGACGGTGAGTACGTCGATGGAGACGTTCACGTCAACACCTGCGAGAGCCACGGATCGCTGGCGCGATCCTGGCTCTCGCCCCATCGCGGCGTCTCCAAGGACAAGCTCACGCCGTATCTCAGAGCGTTCCAACTCCGTCGTCGTGTCTATCGAAAACCGGGGAAAGAAGCACTGAAAGCCATCCTCGAAACTGCGCTATGACTCACCAACAATCTACGTCACAAGAGCGTTACAGGATTCATGGCAGGGTTCATGGCCTATTACGATCCACTTCTCGACACGCTCGGCAATAGTACTCTCCCAATCACAGGGCTGTAGTAGCTATAATTCAAGTACGATGCCGCGGCCAACGCCGGCGATGTCTCGAACCGACGATCTCCTGATCGCACTGACACTGACCGAGTTCTCCGTCCACTACGAGAATACCGACCCAGCACTCGCCGAACGCGCGTAGCACCTCGCCGCCGATCGCCTCCTCGAGCACGACGTCAAGCGCCAAGAGGTCGCGTCGTCGCTCAAATTAGGGGCAAATAGCCAGTAGATTTAGGATGCGCGATTAATGTAGAACCCAACAGTTCAAGAAAATATGATGATTGCTATAAGCATCTCACAGGTTATCAGGGATACAATTCTCGCACTTGAGGTACTGACTCCAATTCTCGGTGGGATAGGAACAATGGTGCTTGCTGTTTTATATTATTTCCAATGGGGTGCGCAAGACCAGCAGACCGAGATTATGAAACAGCAGAAGAAGATGCTCAGCCAGGGCTATGACCCTGAAGCCAATGATGCTGAAATTAGAGTCAACGGTGATGAAGTCATAGTTTCGGTGACGAACGAGGGTGCTGGCTTAATGGTTGATTCACGGTTAGTGCTACATTCTCATTTTAATACTGGTGGGGATTTTGATAATGAAACAAGATACGAGACACCATTAAAACGAAAGGGTGATAAGACAGCATTAGAAGCAATACTCCAGCCAGGAGATTGTGCAGAGTTCTTTATTGAGGAATTGAAGGTCCGACTGCCAAATAACGAAGGAGAGGTAACAATCAAAGAAGCGATTAGCTATGCTAATGAAAATGACATGAGTCTCTGGATAATTAAAATCATATTATATTATGAGAGTGTTGATGGGACACCTCATGAAGAGCCACTGAGGGTGATAGATACCCCCGAATCAGCTGAAGATTTCGTTTTGGAAGATGTATTGTAACTAATTCAATGGAAACTACTGTTAGATGGGTGGTCAGTCACTCGAGATAGGAAAGTGGGTCCCAAGAAGATTGCTTAGTCGTCCACTCCCAACTGATAGGATGGTCACCGTGTATTCAGGCTGGCTGTGGCAGAGCAGGTACAAGATTTTATATATGTGGTTGTGATATTGGCCGAGCATGATTGGACTAATAGAATCTGCGATGGTTCTCTATGCATTCTTAGCCGTTATGCTGGTGATTGTGTTAGTTATCTTTTCACCATTTCTCGAGATAGACCTCAAGTAGGAAGCCGCAGCCAACGCCGGCGATGTCTCGAAGCGACGATCGTCGCGATGATCTCCTGATCGCACTGACGCTGACCGAGTTCTCTGTCCACTACGAGGACGTCGATCCCGAACTCGCCGAGCGGGCGTGGCAGTTCGCCGCTGACCGACTCGTCGAGTACGCCTCGAGCCGGCGGATATCGTCGGTGAACTCGAGATCGGCGAGTGAAGTACTGTAAGACCGCACACAAGGTTTATAATTCGGACAATAATGGGTGTCTTTATGAGTGACAAGAAAGCTGAGAGGAAAGGATACCTCCTTGTGATCGCAGCGCTGATCGCGGTCGTGTCGGGGGTACCAGTAAGGGATGCACTCGCGACAGGTGGAGTAACAGCAATTGAGGGAGCAGCACCAGGAGCCGGGCAAGCGACCGGTACCGCCGCAGAATACATATTCGATGTAGAAATCGTTACTGCAGCCGTTGAACTTGCCCCACATGTAGTGCATCTGCCTATGGCGAATGATCTGATCGGGTTTGTTCTGGTCGCTCTCTTTACAGCTGTCGTCGTCTTCTCTCTGGTCGAAATATGGCAAGGTAGGCAGACCACAGCATAGCGATGCCTCTACTCGCTCATCAACAGTAGTTCTCAGAAGGACAGAAAGCGAAAAGAGAGAGGAGAGTGTTAAACGCGGTCGTTGGCAGAATCCAGCCGACTCTCGAACCCACCAAAGACCTCTGACGAGCTCCGCCTCGTGCCGAACGTCACTCGGTCTCGGTCGGACTCAATGGACATATCGTAGGGAAGCAAGTACTCCGCGGGAACGTCGACGTCGAGGTCCTCAAGTTCGACGGCCTCGACGAGCGACCTGATCTCCCCCGAGGGGAAGTCCGCGCTCACCTCGTACCGCGGCGTCGAGAGCTCTCGAACGAGGTACATCGCGGCCTGCTCGCATGCGCGCTCGGTCGACAGATCCGAGATCGTCTCCGTCAACCGCGTCCGGCGATCGCCATCGTAGTCCTCGTGCTCGAACTCACCGCTGACCTTGTAGTCGTACTCGAGATGGAGTTCTTCACCGTCGTCGATCGCGCCGGACTCGGTCATCCGAATCCGACCGTTGCCGTTCTCCATCTCGTAGTCCAGCCCCCGCGAGTACTCTTCGCCATCGCTGTCCTCGACGGTTTCCGTGCCGGGGATGATGTTCTCCGCACGAAGATCAACCCACGATCCGGGATCGGCCTCGACACGCTGCCGGGTCGACGTCCGACCACCGCGAACCCTGGCCATCAGGATCGGCGCCGACTCCTTCGACACAGAGGGATCCATCGCGCCAGTGGCTGGAGTCTCGGCTTTGCGGTCACCGGGCCACGTCCACTCGAGCGTCAGCTCACCATCCGCATTGACGCCGACCTCCCAGACCGCGTCGGAGACGTCGGCGAGTTCGTCCAGGACGTCACCGAGGTCGCCTTCGAGGATCCGGTTCAGGACGAGCGGCCGATCGTCGAAGTCCGCACGAATGTCGATCGACTCGAGCGATTGCGGCTCATACCCGAAACGGGGGGTTGCACCCTGGGGCTCGAGGTCGCGATCGGCACCGAGCCCGAAACGCGCCTTGATGTGAGGCCCGGACTCGTAGAACTCTCCCTCGAGCGACGTCGCGTCCTCGGCTTCGATCCACGAGCCGCCGGCGTCGGCGGACAGTGCGAGCTCATCGACACCGCCGCCGTGACCGGTCTCGACATCGAGATAGCCAGCGATCGCCTCCCTGAATTGGGATAGGGTCTCCGTCTCGATCTCGAGCGGGTCGTCCGGATACAACGACGGTCCGGGAAGGTAGCCGCCGGGTTCGTGGAGTTCATCAGAGAAATCTATCGAACTGTGGAAGCGGTCGTCGTAGAACGCGACGACGTCGACGAACATCCCATCTCCCTCATCGGGAGAGTCGCTGTACTGGATCGTCATGGAATTGTCGGCGACGTCCCCGCTGCCCCACAGGTCCCAGCTTTCCCGCCGCCACGATGGGTCGTCTTGCGAGCCGATGTCCGCGTCCTGCCAAAACCATTCGCCGTTCCAGAGGAGATCGTACGTCGGGCCGTCGTCCGGATTCTCATACCCACCCCGGCGATACCGTAGGTTCAGATTCTCTTCCGGGACCTTGTAACCGAATTCGTGGCTGACAGAGAAGTTAATCTCTTGCGCCGCCCCTCCGGAGTACATGTCGCCGGTGATGTCCCCGTCGAGGTCGATGACGGCACACGTCTGGAGTGGCTTGACCGTGTTCCCGTCGACCTCGAGCGGGATCGTCTCCTCGTCGATCGGGAGCGCTTCGAGCAACTCCTCGAACGTCAGCTCGTCATCCGCGAACACAACGCCAACGTCCTCCTCGATACTGGCTTCTGGCACGTCGACGTTCGCCTCGAGGTCGGTGTCCTCGAGCAGAGTCTCGACGATCTCGGAAACTCGTTCGTCGACGACGTCACGCTCGACATCGTTCTCAAGAGCGGTACCGCCGACCGCGGTCAGCGAAACGTGGTCGTCCTCGAGGTCGGATTCCTCGACCTCCTCGACCGGGAGCCGATCACCGTCCTTCCAGACCCGGATGGGGATGCCTTCGTAGCTGTCCGCGTAGATCGCTGGATTGCGTTCGATGTCGATCGAGGCGGTGGGCTGATCGCGGATCTCCGCGCTGAACGTTGCGCCGTCCAGGACGTCGGGCGTGATCGTCACACCCTCGGGGTGCTCGAGTTCGACATACCAGCCCCCTCGCGGCACCGACCGGTCCTCGAGAGCGGTCTCCTCGGTCGTGACCGGATCAGTGGTCTCGCTATCGGCGTACTGCCACTGCGTCTGTGTCCGAACCTGGTACTGGTACTCGCGGTCCGGTGACACGCTTTCGTCGACGAACTCGTCGTCGTCATCTGCGACAGTGCCGGTCAGTCGGCCAGTATCGGCTGGATCGCCCTCGTAGTCGTAGTCCTCGCGTTGCCGATAGATTAGATGCGACCCACGGAACTCGTTCTCGATCGTCCAAGAGAGTTCGACCGACGTCTCATCGGTCTCTTCAACCGTGACGTAGTCGGACGGGACCAGCTTCGTTTTCTCCTCTACTTCGAGCCACTCACCGATCTTGTACTCGGTTTCGGTTCGGATCCGGACGGAGTACTGTTCGCCGCCGAGGATACCCTCGATCGTGTGTTCTGTGCCCTCGTCGTAACCAACGGTCGCCTCGTGTTCGTAATCGGGGTGGTCGCCGTCAGGATCGTCGTCGCGAAGCTCAAGCACGTACTCGCCGTTATTGAGGACGTCACCCCACTCGGCGCCGAGCGTCTCGGGCTCGGTCGCGTCAAGAGTCATCTCCTCGACGTCCGGCAAGTCGGTCGTAAACGTGACGTGTCCGTCAGTCATCGTCGGATCGCACCTCCGTATCCTCGGTATAAGTCTCTATCACGGCGCCGTACAGCTGTCCGTCGAGGAGCTCCGACGTCTCGAAAGTCGCCGTCTCTCCCTCGTCGACCGGGTCGCGGTCGACGTCCTCCTCGTACTCGCCGTCATCGTCCTCGCGGAGGAGGAGTCGGTACCCGGACGCGTTATTCGACGGGTCGACCGCCTCGACCGTCGCGACCCTCCCGTCGACGTCGACGACCTCGACGCCCTCGACCGCCGGGAGCGGCGTCAGTCCCTCCTCGGATCGCTCGTCCTCGCTCGCCCTGTACACGGCGACGATATCATACTTGTAGTGTTTTCCATCGAGGAGGCCGTTATCGACGTACTCATAGTCGGACGCGTCCTCGACCGAGTCGATTTCATCGCCGTTTCGATAGAGGCGGAGCTCCTCGTAATCCTGCGTCGGCTCGACCGACGTTATCGTTATCTGTCGGTCCGTGACGTCGATCGTGGTCTCGTCCGGAAGGTAACCGGTCGTCGCCATGATCGTATCCGACGATTCGTGACGCACGTCACCCTGAACCGCGAAAACCTGATACTCGTACTCCGTATCACCGTCGAGCCCAGTATCAGTATATGAGTTGTTCGAGCCGTCGACCGTCGCGATAAGCGATCCGTCGCGTTCGATATCAATTTCCTCGACGTCCTCGTCCTCCCACGCGATATCAACCTCCTCGTAACCCTCGAACGTCACCTCGAGGTCGGATACCGACGGATTGCCGATCGTGATATATACCGATCCGTCGCCGGAGTTCGCTCCCGTCGAGTGTGTGAAGTCGTCGAAGTACTCCTCTTTGATGTGTGACGACCCTCCGGCTCCGCCGGCACCGGCCGGGTCGTATTCGTCGATGTCCCGCGTGTCTTGATGACAGTACCCGCCGGCACCGCCGTAATACCCGCCGCCTCCGGCTCCGATACCACAATTCCGGTATGTATCGCCGTCACCGCCGTCTTGCCAACGCCCGTCCGAAGCTTCGGCGCTCGAAACGCCGGTATTGGGGACTTCTCCACCCGAGGATTGGTCGCCACCCTCGGGCTCGCCGAGCTCCTCTCGAGACTCGGCGTTTTCCCCTTCGGGATACCCGCCGGGAGCGCCGTCACTTAGAGCGTCTGAACTCCCCTCCTCGACGTGACAAGTACCGCCTCCTCCGCCGCCTGCGACAAGCAATCTATTCTCGTCCTCGTCGCGGTCATCGACGAAAACCTCGGACGCTCCGCCTCCTCCGCCGGAGTTAACGTATCCATCTGTCCCGTCGTGATAGTCTACATCCCCTTCCCAACCGGCTCCCCCATCGCCGTATTGAGGGTCATTGTTGCCCTCCTCTCCGACGAGAATGTCAATTTCGTCCGGGAGTTCCCCGATGGTCGTCGTACCCGTGATTACTCCGCCGCCTCCTCCGTCCGACGCGGCACCGAAATTTGAGAGGCGATGCTCGTACTCGGCGTCTTCACCCGCTCCGCCGCGGACCTCTATTTCGATCGTCTGCTCGTCATCGTACTCGGAAAGGTCGAGCGAATAGTACCCGGGCTCAGTATAGGAGAAATCCGACATTATCGACGCACCTCCTGTCGGTCGACGAGCGTCTTACTCGACTGCGGATCGACGATGCGCTCCGAGGCGATCGGCTCGAGCCACTCCTCCAGGCTGGTCGGGATCGGCCCACTCTCGCCGTCGGGGATCGTCACGAGCACGCTGTCGTGGCCGCCCGAAGCGATGACGTCGAGATAGTACGGGTCGCCGTCGACGTCGAACCGCAGCTGACCCCGTGCCCGGGGTGCTTCGATCGTCGCGACGTCGACGACGACGAGCTCGACGCTCGCTGGCTGGTCGTCCTCGAGGCCGACATCGCTCCACCCGTTGTCTGGGTCGTACTCGTCGGCCTGGATCGTTCCCGAGTATTGGTCGAGCACGAGCCGGAGCCGGCCGGTGTCGAGCGCGATCGGACCCGCGGGGTCGTGCGCCGGCAGCGAGACCCGCCGGCCCTCCGCTACTTCATCGGAGTCGTACAGGTCCCAGACGTAGACGTCACCGATCGAGTCGTCGCTGTAGGGGATGTCGGCCGTGAGGACTGGCTGGGTGGTGTCGAGGTCGGGGCCGTCTTTGGCGTCGTAGAGTTCGAGTTCGCCGCGGGCTGTTTCAACGGTCTCGAGTGGCGTCGCAGGATCGGTGGTCTTCGACTCCGGATCCAGCCACTCGGCCAGCCGCGCAGTCGCCGGCAGAGCGATCAGGGCCTCGAGGTCGTTCCCGTACTCGTGGTCGACGTCATCAGACGGTGCTGTCTCGATCGCTCGGCGGTGCGATCCACGGCGGCCGGCGAGGGCAAACGACGGGTCAAGAGTGACGATCCCCTGCTCGCCGGAGGTCCGCATATCGCGGGATATCGATGGACTCCAGTAGTATCCCTCGAGGCCAGCGTGCGGTGCATCGGCGATCGCGAGTGGCCCGATCTTGAGGGAGTTCAACAACTCTTCGAGTTCGAGAGAGGCTCGTGATGCCTCTTCACCGTTGAAGGTGACTTGTACTGGCCCCAGCGACGGGACGGTATCGGTCGTCGCCACAACGACAGACCCGCCACGGTCATAGTTCTGCTCGGATGTCGAGACGCCAGTACTGTTCGACAGCTGTCCGAGGTCGTTCTTCGCGTTAAAATCGAGATGTCCGATTTGCATCAGTTAGGCCCCCTCGAAAACGATGTCGTCGGCATACGTCTCGAACACGCGTTCGAACTCGCGCTCGTCGACTGAGACCATGACCGGGATCCGGAGTTCGTCGAACAACTCGCGCAGACGCCGCATCTCTTCGGTGAGCTTCTCTTCGACTTTCTCCTCCGGCTCGCTGTCGTCTCCATCAGCCATCACATCGTCCACTTGAGAGCCGACATCGACCTCGTCGAACCGTTCAGGGTCGATATCAGACTCGACATCGATATCCCGGTTCTCGAGTTCGTCGTAGACGTCTTTCAGCGCTTCCGCCTCTTCGCGCTCGCTCTGCAGTTCAGCCTCCGCGACGTCGGCCACGACCTCCGACTCGATCTCCGTTATATCGTCGGCCTCCTGGACGTCGGCCAGCTGGTCCTCTAAGTTCGCGAGTTCGTCACGAGCATCAGGCAGTTCGCTTCTGAGCGTGTCGAGTTCCTGCTGCGCCTCGTCGGAGATGATACCGCGCTCTTCGATCGTCTCGAGCTCGCTCATCCGAGCTTCCATCTCGGCAACGTCGTCCGTCTGAGCCTCGATCCCCTCGGAAAGATGGTCCTCGACGTCACCCGTCTCGAGTTGCTCGACCAGCCCATCTTGGAACCCAGATCCGAAGCTTTGAGCGGTGTTCTCGCCGGCTTCTTCGAACTCTTCGGTGGGTTCTGGCGGTTCGGGGTCCTCTGGATCGTCGATCGCGTCGGTCTGATCGAACTCGTCATCGTCGCCGAGACCAGGGATGCGCTCGATCTGGTCGCGGAGCCAGTCGATCTTGTCGCCGATCCAGTCGAAGACGTTTCCGACAACATCCTGAACGCCGAACAGGTTGTTACGCCATACCTCGTAGAGCATCCCAACCGGGCCGAGGAGGGCCAGCAGCCCGTTCGGAACTCGATCCAGCCACCCCTGGACCGTACTGAAGACGTTCATCGTTGTGTCCCTGATCCCCCAGAGGTTGTTCGAGAAAGCGTAGTAGAGGCCGCCAACGGCAGCAATCACCGCTCCGATGGCTGCAACGATCGCCCAGAGGGGAACAGTGATTGGGCCGAGAGCGACGTTCGCAGCAAGAGCTGCTGGTACAACTCCACCAGCGAGCGAGCCCGCAAATCCTGTGGCCGCCGCCGTAGCCATTCCCCATCCGGCGGCCATCGACGGCAGCATCGCCAAAAGCGTCCCGCCTGCCAACAGTAGCGGGCCAAGCGCAGCAGCGAGGCCGCCCGTAATGACGATTGCCTTCTGCTGCGTGTCAGACAGTTCACTGAACCAGCCGACTGCCCTTGAGGCCCAGCCAACCAGTGATGTCGCCGCCGGCAGTAAGTGCTGTCCGATCTCCGCGCGCAACTCCTCGGTGTCCGCTCGGAGTG
The DNA here is from genome assembly GCF_000230715.2 of Natronobacterium gregoryi SP2. Taxonomy (GTDB): domain Archaea; phylum Halobacteriota; class Halobacteria; order Halobacteriales; family Natrialbaceae; genus Natronobacterium; species Natronobacterium gregoryi. The sequence goes on along the minus strand of NC_019792.1, from coordinate 1,840,692 downwards.
ATCGCATCTGATTCGCGAATGAATCCGATGTCCGCGCGGCGTCGCCCTGAGCATCCTCCGTCTGCTCGAGGATCGCGTTGAGACGTGCTTGGGCGAGTTCGGCTTCGCTCGCTTCTTCCCGACTTTCTGCCAACCCATCGTTCATCAACTGCTGCTCGACTCGAGCGGCGGAGAGGTCGACCCCGAACTTCCGCACCGCCCTCGACTGGCCAGCGAGCGCGGCCTCGAGGTTCTGCTGGACTTGGTCTTCAGTCATGTTGTTGAACGACGCCAGGTCCGCAGTGAGCGTTGTGAGCTCCTTGCTCATCTCGGCTGTCTGCTCTTCGGTTGCATCCATCGCCGACAGCAGGGACCCGAAGTTCGCAGCGTACTCCTGCAGTTGGTTCTGGCTTCTCCCGATCTCGTCTGCGTGCGTATCTGCCCACTCTTCGACGCTTTCAGCCGAGGACTCGAACACCTCCTCGAATCTTGCTCCCATCTCCTCGACGTCGCTCGCCGTCGAGATCGAGGCTGCGCCGAGTGCAGTGAGCGGAGCTGTGATACCGGCCGTCATGATACCGCCGGCGCGCTGCATCGTCTTCCCGGCTGATTGCGCCCGGCTGCTCAGTCCGTCCAGGTCTGATTGTGCGTCTTGGACACTGGATTTGAAACCGGACGTATCCAGCTCTAACTGTGCGCGTAGTCGCTCGAAAGCCATGTTTATGTCCTCACGAAAACCGGTGAACCGTCGGTAATGTTATATGATTGTCTACTCAACTGCCAGCCATGGCTGAAATCGACCAAGACGACATGAGCCCCGGACTCAGCGCGTTCATATTCGCCTTCTTAGGAGCAGGTCTACTGGTGATCGGTTTCCTCGTCAGCCTCATCTTCTGGCCAGCGGGACTCCTCATGATAGGTATCGGCGGCTTGGCGATCCTATCGAGCCCAGTAGTCTGGGCAGTAATGCGATTCGGCGACACAGACGTCGACGAAGACGACGCGGCACCGTCATAAACTCTGTAGCGCACTTCCGTGTTCTTCGTAGTAGTTGAAGTACGCGTGCTCGAGGAATAGCCGCCGGTCTTCTCGAAGTTCACCCCACTCTCCAGGCGTGAGGCCGAACAGCGCCAGGAGTTCGAACCAGAACAGACCGTAGTTACTGGCCGAGAAACTCGAGGACTGCCTCGGTCTCGGCCCCCTCACCTCGTTGGTCGACCTTGTTCAGGAGCTCCAGGAGCTCATCGTCGTCGTAGATGTCCCGCCAGTCCTCGGCGAACAGCATTTCGTCGCCATCCCACGCTTCAGCCAGCCACTCGGCTGCGTTCTGTGCCAGGAAGTCCGCCTGTTCCGCGAACTCCTCCCAGTTCCCGCTCTGGGCGCAGTGAGCCATCCGCTCACGCTTCCCGTCAAGCGCGTCGGCCGCCTCTTTCGGCAGCGGATTGAACGGGAGTTCGCGATCGTTGTACCACTCGACGTAGAACGTGTGCTGCTCGCGATCGCGCTGCAGTTGCTGCTTGATCGACGCGTTTTCACGCCGCTGTTCTTTCCTCTCTTCTTCTCGTTGCCGCGTCTTCTCTTCGTGCTGGTCAACCGTTTCCGGATTTGACCAGTTCACGGATTCAGCACTACTGCTCATGGATTAGCTCTCGGGGTCGGTGGTGAACGCCAGGATGTCGCCTTTGTCCGTAGCGTAACTGGACTCCGCGACTGCCTGGAAGATGTACTGCGTGTCGGGCTCCAGATCGGTCAGCGTCGCGTCGAACGTGCCAGTACTGTTGAGCGTCTCGACAGTGGTCTCGTTGTCGAGACTGCCCTGCCCCCAGGCGAAGGAGACGTCCGCATCGTCGGCGTTCTCGAGCGTGGTCAGTTCGCCGTTGAGCGTTGCGCCGTCGTCGGTGACGGACTCAGCATCCAGCGTCTCGACGCCGATCTCGATCGCGTCGACCTCATCCCGGAAGGACATGAAGTACGGGTGGTCGTTGACGGTGACCTCGAGGGGGAGTTCTCCCGCGTCGTCTTCCGCGTACTCGAGGCCGTCGATCGTGATGTCGACGTTCGGCCACACGATCGTCTCGATCGGCGAGTCTTCATGCCGAGGGTCGTTCTCGTAGACCTCCGACACCATCGCACCCTCGAGCTGCTTCGGCTGCAGCTGGCCGGTCGACGTATCGACGAGGCCGGCGTTCTCGAGTTGTTCCAGGCCAGGCGTCGCGAAGGTGTTCGTCGTCAGCGTGTAGCCGACGTGCGTGCGGAATTGCTGGGTGACCTGGCCGGCGGACGGGTTGACATCGAACTCGCTCCAGTCGACGTCTGCTTCGAATCCGTCGTGCGTGTTTCCGATATACGTTACCTCCTGTTCTCCGGCTTTGATGCCGTCGAGAACGTCGTCGCCGAGTTCGTCGGCGTCGACGACACCGAGCCGATGGTACGCTCCGCTGATTACGTTATCTGGTAGTTCTGGTTCTTGAGACATGTGTTATCGTCGTTGTCGGACTGTTACGCGCCAGTCCTCGATGAGCGCTATTCGATTACCCGTTACCTCTTCCCAACTCCCGGACACGATTTCACCGGGTTCAGCGTAAGGCGACTGCGCACCGACGTCAAGCCGCTCGGCAATCTGGTGCATGATCTTCGCCATCTGATAGGTGGGTGCCTGCTGGTCAGAACGCCAGTCAGCCGTCGCGACGACCGAGACCTGGAACCGGAACACGCGCTCGGTGCCACCACCCATGTGGCTCGAGGATTCCGTGATCGGCTGGACTCGGACGACGATGTCGTGGTCTTGGGGCTTCCGCGGCCAGCCCTCGTCGATTGCCGAGCCGTCCTCGAGGAGGTCGACGAGATCGTCGTGGTTGCGGAGGTCGTCGATGACGTCGGCCAGTGCCTCGTGGCTTCCGTAGGTCATGCAGTCCCCTCCTGTTCAGATGCTTCGATGACAGCCATCCGTACCTCGCGTTCGAGGTTACGGATCTCCTCGTCGATCGCCGGTCGTAGCATCGGTGCCGGTGTGATGTCTTTGGTACCGTACTCGTGATGGACGGCGTAGTGAGTCTCGTTGCCGACTTCAGCGACGATCGTGTTGCCACGCGACTCGACTTTGGATCCCCAGGCGTTCGCCATCGTCCCCGACCGCCGCCGGCTGCGCTGACTCGCGCCTTTCTCGATGTTGAGTGTCGACTCCGTCATCGCACCCATGAGACGATCATCTGCTGTCTCCAGCATCCGCTCGAACGTCCCCTGGACATTGTCCGGGTCAAACCCAGACTCCCACTCGAGATCAAAGTCCAATCCGAGTCACCTCGAGTTGGATGTACTCCGGGATCGACGCGTCCAAACGCTGGACGGTTGGCGGCTGGGTTGCGAACCGACCATCGGTACTGGCGAGTTCGACGCGATCGTCGGCCTCGATCTCGAGGTCGTAGTCGCGACCGTCGACGGAGCCGACATCTCGCGGGTACGCGAACACACGGTAGACCTTGGCAGGCCATTCACCGTAGACCTCGCGCACGTACTCGGCGCTCTGCCGTTCGACACGGACCTGCGCCGGTTCGACGTCGGAATCGTCGTAGACGAGTTCGCCGTCAGCGTACTCCCACTGGTCGTCGTCGAGCGACAGCGGCACCCACTCGGTGACCGGTTCGGTCTCTCCGTACGGGTCTTCCTCGGTAGCGACCTCCCGTTCGACGTAGAACACCGCCTCGTCATTCTCGAATCCGGAGATCATTCCATCAGCCTCCGGTACGCCTCTGGATCTGATTCCTTGATCCGGCGCAGTCGCCAGCCAGCGTAAACGTACGCGATGGGTCCAGAAACCAGCACACTCACAACGGCGCTGACAATCAGTTCCGGGAGCATGGTCGGTTAGAAGGCCTCGAAGTCAGCCTGGGGCTTCGTGGCGTTGATGCCGAGCAGTTCGTCCGTCGCTCCGAGCCGGCGGGCATCCGCCCGAAGTTCCTCGACGAGGTCTTCCTCATAGGTCCGCTGGGCGTTCCCGAGCTGCTCGTTGCTGGCGGCCCGATCGAGTTTCGTAGCGATGTGGATCGCCGTCAGTACCGCCTCGAGGTCAGTTCGGTTGTCCGTACCCGGCGCCGGGAGATCATCGCCGTCCGACTGCTCGATGGCGCGTGTCTTCTTCTCGATCAGCTTCTCGATCTCCTTGTCAGTCCGATTCGTGTCGTACTCGAGGCGGACGTCGACAGGCTCAGCGTGGGTTTCTGCCATGGATTAGTCCTCGCTGTCGAGATCGTCGTCTTCCTCGTCGTCTTCGTCTTCGCTGTAGGCGACACCGAACTCGGACATGGTCAGTACATGTCCCCGCTCTCTCGGTTCTCGGTGTACGTGTCCACGACGTCCGGGAGCTTCCGGTCGAACACTTCCTCGACGTCCTCGAGTGAGTCGCCAGACCCACCACGGACATCGAGCATGACATCGCCGAGATGCGCCTCGATCCGTGGCCGCTGGTCGTCTTCGTCTCCCATCATGCGATCTCCTCCCGCCGCGATTCGATCGCTTCCTGGACGCTGTCCCGGTCGTCGATCTCCTCGAGTTCATCGAGGTAGGCGTCCGCCTCGCCGGCTTCGACCTCGGAGACGGCTGTTTGGTAGTTCGCTTCTGCCAGCGCTTCAGCAGCAGCGATCCGCCGCTCCGTGTCCATCCCTTCGCCGCCGTCGTCTTCGTCGACGGGGTCGAGGAGATCGTCGAACGCCCGGAGTTCGGCGTCCGAGGGTTCTAAGACCTCGCCGTGCTCGACGGGAGGATCCCGCGGGAGCGGTTTGTGCGAGGCCCACCGGTACTTGTCAGTCACGGGTTATCACCCGAGCAGACCGGTCGCGTGGACGACACCGCACTGTCGTTCGCCGTCGTCGCCCATGTCGGACTTGATGCGGGGGCTGAAGCCACCGAAGGTCTTGACCTTCGTGACGAACGGCGTGTTCTCCCACTCGGCAGCGTCGACCGGGCCGCCCTCGATCATCTTCGCGTCGATGACCTCGGGCGAGAGGTCGACGAGGAACGCCTCGCCTTCGGGGATCTTGTCGGAGACGATGATCTCCTCGATGGCGTTCATCTGCGCGACCTGCTGGCGCAGTCGCATGTTGTCGAAGTCGGGCGACGGTGCGAGCAGCGCGTCGTCGACCTCGCCGGACAGGTACAGCCGGTAGGGGCCGTAGTAGTTGTCCTCCTTCGCTTCGGAGATCATCTCCCGGATGTTCTGGTCGACGTTCTCACCGCCCGACGCCGTCCAGTCATCTCCCGGGTAGGGGTTTCGGTCGGGGTGGTTCGCCAGCCCGTAGATGCGGGCTTCGCGGCCGTCGGCGTCCGTGATCTTCTGATTCCAGCCCTCGACCGCGAACTCTTCCATCTTCTCGAGGACGGATCGGGTCGCCTTGGGGGCGTCTGTTCCGCGGACGTCGTGCTGGTCGCCCTCGCGCCGGTTGAACTTGAAGTCCTTGTGGATGATCGGGACGGGCGCGTACTTGGTCTGGTAGATCGAGGCGTCTTCGTCACCGGTCGACTCCGGTGCCATGTCGACGTCGGCGTCGTCGAACGCGTTCGTCTCCTGCCAGCTGGTGATGGTCGTCCCGATCGGCACCATCTCGATCAGGCCCTGGGCCTGCCAGTCGGCGACGATGTTCAGCCGCTCTTGGGCGACCGTGACCATCAGGTCGTCCAGCTCGTACCAGGTGTCCTCGGGGAGTGCCGAGGCGTTCGCCTTGTAGTTCGAGCGAGCCTTCTGGCCGGCAAGAACCGGCTCCGCTGCGCCCTGTGCGCCGAAGTCCTGTCCGCGCGATACCTGTGCCGCCGCTCCTGGTCCGTTCATGCACTGATCACCTCGTGTCGAGTGGGGTCGTCATCGCCGCTCGTGTCCACCGCCTCGTTCGCGTACGCGACGATCGCCTCGTCCTCGCTGCCGTCATCGGCAGCTTCGCGGAGCGACCCGTCGCCGTTGCTGACGAGCGGGGTGTCGTCGTCGAATGTTTCGTCGGTCGCGATGAACGCCTGGACTGGCGTCCCCGGTGCGGGGTAGCCGTAGTGGACGTTCTCGCCTTCGTCCTCCTCGCTGTCGTACTCGTAGGTTGAGTCGACGGTCTTGCCGACGTCTCGTGCTTCTTTCGCGAAGCGAGCAGCCGCGACGCCGCCGTCCGTCGAGTGGGGCTGGACGCGACCGTCGTCGTTGAACTCGACGAGTTCGCCGGGGTCGACGTCCGCGCCTGCTTCGCGTTCGTCCGTCTCGTAGTGTCCGGGGCCGATGATGATTTGCTTCGACATGATCAGTTAGCCTCCTCGAGGTAGCGGTCACCGACACCGACCGGGATGTCCGATCCGCCGTCGTTGTTCTGCGTCGAGCTTCCGCCACCGGCGCGGCCGGCGTAGACGCCGCCCTGCGGGGTGACCTCGTCGGCGAGCTTCTCGAGGCTCTCGAGACTGTGGCCGTCGAGGTCGTCTTCGTCGAAGCTGGACTGCGCCGTGATCTGCGAGACCAGTTCCTCGCGCTCGTCCTCCTTGACGCGCTGGGAGACGAGCTCGTCGACGTCGTCTTCCGTGACCATGTCCTCGCGGAGACTCTGGATCTCCTCGAGGACCGCGTCGTCCGTGCCGTTGTTGTTCTGTGCCTGTCCGCCGCTGCCGTCGTCCGCGATGTCGAGACTCTCCTCGAGGGCGTCGAGCTGGGACTCGTCCCACTCCTCGAGCGTCTCGGCATCGAACGCGCTGTGCTCTGCCAGCGTCTGGATGCGTTCGTTCATGGTGTTCTCTGGGTCGTTGTTTGAAGTCGATCCGCCGCTGCCGTCGTGTGCGCCGCAGGTGCCGCCACAGTCGCAGTTTGCTCCGAAGTCGATTCCCAGGCTCTGGAGTCGTTGGGCCCCACGCTGGATGATCGATGGTGCCGCTGTCTGGGCCTGGGTCATCGCCGCGCCGGCCGCATCGTCGCGACCGGCGCCGCAGCCATCCTCGATCGAGCACTCGCCCGTCCCGTTCGGCAGGAGTGCGAGGTGATCGGGCTGGATTCCGACCTGGACCGCGTCGAACTCGTTGCCGTCGTGTTCGCCGTCGGCCTCGAAGCGCTCGTACCAGTAGCCAACCGAGACCTCGACGGTCTCCCCGTCGAGCAGCATCTCGGCCGGATCGTCCCGGTCGAGATCGTCGGCGACCTCGCTCGAGCGCTCGCGGTTGATCCAGACCTCTCCCTGGAGGGTTCGGCTCTGGGACGACGTCTCCACGCCGAAGACCTGAGCGGTGACGTGCGACTCGTAGCGGTCCGGGTGCGATGCCGGGACGAAGTCGCCCGACTGGTTCGTCGGGTGCGTGATCGTCGCCGGCTTCGCGTTCCAGGCCAGCTGGGTCGCCTCGATCTCCTCGAGGGGGAGAAACTCGCCCTTGAGGACCATCTCGCGCACCATGTTGACTGGTGCGACGACATGCTCCTGGCCGCGGAGCTCCTCGACGCGGACGTCGTCGGCGTTGGCACCGAGCGTGGCGCTCTGCGTCGCGTAGTTTGCTTGCATATCGGTTCGAAAACAGATAGTTCGCCAGCCGAGGCGATCGATGCGTGCCGGCGCAACGCCGGCGGAAGGACGTAGACGGAATCGAACCGTCCCAGGGGACCACCACGCCCGAGTCCAGCAGGACCTCTCAGTTGGTGACGGGGATCACTGCGCACCTACACTGCGGGTGAATTGGCGGTTGGTACTCGCTCCCGCGGAACTCGTCGATCGGCCACGGGCCGCGACCTGCAGCTTCCGCACACTCCTGACAGACTCGAGAGTCAGCCGACGTCGAGAGTTCTGCCTGGATCGTGACGTCCGTTTCACCCAGCATCCGCTCGTACCGGTCGAGCGTCCCTTCCGAGTGGCTCCTGATCACCTCGGTTCGCGCCATAACCGTCGCCCGGGTCTTCCCGATGGCCTCGACGCGGTCGTTGATGTTCCGGGCGATCTCTCGTGGGTTCATCCCTTGCGAGAGCCCGTCCGTCAATTCACGCCGGATTGACTGAGCCGTCGCCGCCGTGATGCCCTCGAGTTCCTCGAACGCCCTCGTATACATCAACTCGAGTTTGTCCTCGTGGACCGGATGACGGAGTGCTCTCTCGAGGCTCTCGTCAGGAACGTCGACCCCCGCCTCACGCATCCGGGCATCGCCGTGCTTGACGCCGCGACCGTATCCCTTCCGAATGTAGCGGTCGCCATCGTACTCTTCGAGGATCTCGCGCTCGATCGCCTCGTCGAGCCAGCCCTCGAACTCTTCCGCGGCCTCGGAACTCGACGGGAAGTCGAACTGGCCGGCACCGGGCGTGATCGAGTCGTCAGTCTCGACGTGCACCTCGAACTCTCGATCGAGAGCCTCAGACTGCGCCTCGAGGGTGCCGCCGACGTCAGGTCCGCGAAGACCGAACGCGTCGTTGTCGACGATGCCCCTGTTGATGTGGAACTTGATCGCGTCGAACCGGCCACGGAGATGCTGCGCGAAACGCCGGCGAGCAGTCTTCGTGCGGGTTGGGTCCTCGCGGCGATCCTGCTGTCCGGCGTACCGTCCGGCGCAGCCACAGCTGCAGTCCTGGCCGTGGAGATCGGCGAGTCGCGGATCGGTGATCGCAGCCATCAGTCGTCGGCCTCCGCCGGCGACCGTCCCATCTGCTGGTCGAACTGCTTCTGAACCTGCTCGTCGCCTTCGTCGATCTCCTCATCGACGTCCTCGAGGTCCTCCGGTGGCGTAGCGTCATCTGGCTCGTCGATCGGGCTGAACTCCCGCAGCGCCTCGATCGAATGCAGTAGTTCGACGTCGCCCATCGGCGCGAGGTTCTGAATCGCCTGCGACAGCTGGTTCTTGAGTTCGGCTTCCTCGAGTTCGGTCAGCTGGAACAGGTTCGGCCAGTCGATCGTGTAGCTGCCACCACGCGGATCGGTGAGAACGCCGAACTTGAGGAGTCGGTCGAGGAACGCTCGGAGGATCACGGGCTCACAGAACGACTCCTGGCGAGCCGAGATCTTCTCGAGGTAGTTCGCCTCGTCCTGGCTCGAGGCGAGTTCGCCGCGTTCGCTGCCCTCGAGTTTGCGGCGTGGGATCTCGATGGTGCCGGCGATGAGCTTCATGATTGCGTCGACGGCATTCGATGGGTCGACGTCCTGGGACTCGAGTTGCTCGACGTCGGTGCCGAACAGCTTGAGGACACGACTGAAGTTGTTCTCGAACTCCTCGACCTGCTTGTCCATCTTCTCCGTCGGGACGTCCGAGAACTCGGGATCGACCGACAGCGCGAGGCCAGGGTTCGACACCATCCAGTAGGCCTCGGCGCTGGCGCCGGCGATCTTCTGCAGGTCGAACAGCCGGTTCATCACCGCGCGCAGCGCCGGCTCGCCGTTGACCGAGTCCTCGAGCACGCCCTCGGCGATGTGGATGACGCGCGAGTGGTGGACGATCTGCGTGTTCGTCTGGTCGCCGTTCGCGAGGTCGAGCTTGTACGTTTCCGGCAGCCCGTTCCGGGGATTCGTGACGTCCGTGACCCACTCGTGGACGTCGGCGTCGCCTTCGCCGAGTGGCGTCACGAACAGCAGGTCGTCGAGCCCGTCGAGTTCGCCTTCGTCGACTGGTTCGCTGAGTTCGCTTGCGTCGTCGACGTCGGTCAGGCCGAGGAAGAGCACGGAGTAGTGGCCGATGCGACCCAGCTTGTCCGCCCGCTCGAGGTAATGTGAGAGACCACGGTCGAGGTTCGTGTCGTTGTTGTCGGCGTCGAACAGCGCCTCGACGTCACTCTCGAAGTCGGTCTGGTTCTCGTCGCCGACGTCGGCGTCGTCAGTGATCTCCGGGCGCTCGCTCCAGGACGTCTCCGGCGGCTTGTCGATGATCGGCTTCGCGATATCTCCGCGCTTGTACCAGGAGAGGTAGTCCTGATAGGTGAACCGCCGCTTGTACCCGAACGCCTCCCAGAGGTCGCGATCGCCATCGAACTGGAGACCGGCGCGGTTCGCGAACTGCTGGCGGCCGACCATGTTCGACGCGGTCGCCGCCATCATCACAGCCTGTTCTGTGGACATGCCGCCGAACGTGCCGGCGGTCTCGGTCGTAGTGGTGTTCTCGTCAGTCATGGATTAGCTCCCCCAGCCGAGGTCAGTGATGTCGCTTCCGGCTCGCTCGTGCGAGTATATCGCGTAGCGGAGTGCGTCCATCGCGTGGTCGTTTTGCTTCAGCGGGTCGTCCGAGTCGCCGTCGTCCTTGTACTGGTACTGCGAAAACTCGTTGCGGACGTTCTGGCAGTGACGTGCGACGCGGAGATCGTCCTGTTTCTCGGCGATCTTCCTGATGCCGGGCGAGACGGCGTTTTCGGCCCCCTCCGCCGGCAGGCCGTAGTCGCGTTCGAACTCGTGGATGTTCGACGGCTCTGAAGGATCGCAGTAGATCGTCCCCTGACCGTACTTGTCGATGAACTCCTCGGCGGCCTTCGCCTGGTCGCCGGTCGTACACCGTCGTTCGTACCACTCGTCGGCGATGGTCCAGCGATCGCCTTCGCGGACGATCGCGAGCACGACCGCGGGGTTGTTGTGCCCCCAGTCGACGCCGTAGACGACCTCGTCGTACTGCTCCGGTGGCCCGTCGACGAGGTGGTCCTCGCCGAACCACGGGTAGACCAGTCCCTCGAAGTCGGTGAACTGTCCCTTGACCTCCTGCTCATAGAAGCGCCCCTCGTACTGCTCGACGATCTGGTCGGTGTAGACGTCCGGCAGGTGTGGGTTGTCCTGGGTCGTGACGTCGTGGACGAGGTTGACCGACTCAAGGCGCTCGTCGGGGTCAACGAACGTGTCGTAGACCCAGTTGTAACCTTTCGGCGTCCCGGAGACGAACGCGTTGATGTAGTCGCCCTCGCGAAGCCGGCCGACCATGATGTCCCACGCGTCGGCAGCGATCGACGAGGGTTCGTCCATCCCGAACCAGGCGATGTTCGGCCCCCGCAGTCGCTGGATCTTCCGGGAGTTGTCGGCCGACTCGAAGATCACTGTCGAACCGTTCGGCAGAATCCAGCGCTTCTTGCTGGGTTGCCACTCGCCAATCTCGAGCCAGCCCCACTTGCGCAGCTCCGGGATGAGGACGTTCCGCAGCGACGGGACCGTCGGCGTGATCACGACGCCCGTCCGGCCCGGGTTCCACTCCTGGATGTTCAGGCCGATCCGCTGGATGAGCGCCGTCGTCTTGCCGGCTCCGATCCCGGTGATAATTCCGTGGTAGGTCTCGCCGTAGTTGAGGAACTGCTGCTGGTAGGGCAGCGGCTCGAGGACCTTGTCCTGCTGTTCCTCTTCGAACCGCTCCGCTGTCGGCTCCGTGATCGGGCCGCTCTCGTAGGGCTGGTAGCCTTGGGGGACAGTCGTACTCATGAATCAGGTCGGGCGTTCTCGGGGACGACCAGCGGAATGCCTTCCGCGGCGTCGCCGTCGCCGCCTTCTTCCCGGTAGCTATCGCCGTACTGGTCGTGGTGGAGTTTGTACCAGGTCCGCGTGTCGCCCGTTTCTGCTATCAGTTCTTTGAGTCGTTCGCGATCCCGTTTCGCGCCGATGCGTCGCGCGCGTGTTGTCTCCTCCAGAAACTCCACGAACACGTCCTCGTCGGCGTCGGCGTCACTGGCCTCGCCCTTCCGACGCCACTCGTGGTACGATGACGTGCTGATGCCGGCTTCGGCGCAGGCTTCCGGGACCGTCGCACCGTTCTGGAGTTCGCCGGCGACGAGGTCAACGATCGAGTCATTCTGTTCGAGTTCGGAGCGACGGCCCGTGCCACCGACGTCGTCGGCGTGATCGACGCACGGACCATGATCGACATCTCGGCCCCAGCCAGCAGCGCGCTGACATGGCTCACCGTCGCCGTCTGGACCGGTCGGTTCACCGCAGATGTCGTCGGTCATCGGTCAGTCCTCACGATCGCGGTCTCGAGGCTGGCCGCCGTCCGTGGAGATTGTCACGCCGTCGAGGACGCGCTCGATCTCGAGGTCCCACATCCGACCGAGGACGAGAAACGCGACGGCGGTGATTGAGATCTGTAGCTCGCCGCGTGGCGGTTCTGCTTCGGGGAAGAACATTGGGCCGATGACGATCGTCGCCCAGACGCCGAACAGGACGAGCGTCGCGACGGTTCGTTCGAAGGATTCGTCGTCTGGCATTAGCGTCCTCCCGAGACAGATGAGTTCGATTTTCGCGCGGTACAGCGGATCGTCGGTGTTCGGTTTGACAGACATGGCATCGGTCACGTCTCCAGGTCGTCGGTGGCAACGCCGGCGGGCCGGCGCATGTTGAGGACCTCACCCTCGTATTTGAGCGACCAGCCGCTGGCGTCCTCGAAGTGGTGTCGGCGCAGCTGCTCCTCGAGGACGTCGACGTCGATCGCGAGCCGCAGGTGGTCGCGGTGTTCGGGCCAGCCGACGGTGGCGTACCGCCGGCGGAACTCTGCTTTCGCCAGTTTCCAGTACTGAAACGGGATCTGCTGTAGTATCTCGAGCATGCAAAAATCACGCCCGTTGGACCGCGAGCTTCACACTCCGGCGGAAGATCTCGGTGTCGTAACCCTGGACGTCGTCGCGCTCCTTGAACAGACGGACCGCTCGCCGGAGGGCGTGGCTGTCGAACTCGACGCCGGCGTCCTCGAGGCGCTCTGCAATCGGGCTCGTCAGCCGGACGGCCTGGACTTTCGAGAGCGTGTCATCGTCGGCCCAGCAGCCGATTCGCGCACAGCTGCGGCAGGTCGTTCGGGCGATCGACGTCCGCTGTTGACCAGGGCGGGACGTGGCTTCGCCGGGATCATCTCGGCGCAGCGACCCGGTCGCGGCGTCGACGGAGCGCTGGATCTGCTCGTCTGGTTCCAGGGTCGCCTGGGGTGTTCGATGGTGTTCCTGGACGTCGTGATCGTTGACGCCGCCGCTGAACGTCGCCTCCTCGATCTCTTTGATGCGTTCGAAGCAGCCGTTACAGACGCGGGGATTGGCCCAGATGATGCGGTCGAACGCCCGCTGCGGCGAGACGTGTCCGTCCGTGGATGGGGTGCTGGTCGTGCTCATGGTCTGGAGAAAAGCGTCGCTGCAGGGCGGACGTGGTCATCGTCGACGACGTCGGCGGTCGCCGACTCGACGCCCCTGTAGCGATCGTATTGCTTCTATGAAGGTCGGGAGAGTTGATAAGAGTCCGCGCGACCGCGGTATTCGCGGTCGTTACTCTGACAGTACTGATTTCAGGCCGCTCACGTACTTTCATCAATTTCGACGTGAACATAACGGAGGTCATCAGCGGCACGATCGCGGCGGACGACGTCGGCGGCCTCGAGTCGATCGAGTGCATCGTCGAGTGTGCGCTCAGCAAGATCCGTTCGCTCCTGGAGCTCGCACCGACTGAGCGAGCCGCCGGCGGCCTCGAGGGCGAACACGACGTACTTCGCGCTCGGTGGGAGATTGTCGACGTCCGGTGAGGTATCGGGTAGGCTCATGGGCTTCGTTTCGTGGAGAGTCCTGCGGGTGATCGAGACCGGGCGAGCACGGCCGCGAGACGTCGGTTGACGTCGTCAGTCACCGGGACCAGGACCGGCTTTCCAGTCCCATTCTTCAGCCGGCTGATCACTCGAGCCAGCTTGCGGTCCTAGATCACCGTCATCCCGGGTGGTCGGGTTACGAACCGCCAACGTCCACCTACTAGAGTCCTCGTAGGAGTCAGTTGGTGATTCGTGAATGTCCACAACGCCTGAATTTGGTACGCCTGAGTCGCTATACAGCGTCGCTCCGTTCGGGCCCTGATCGGGGACGACTTGCACCGTGGGCTCACCGTGATCGGTATCGCCGAGTCGGTCGAGCGTTTGTCGGACGTGCTCTTTCGAGCAGTCGACGACGTCGGCGATCTCCCGTGCCGTTTTCGCACCGGTGTCCGATCGGAGTTCCTCGACGATCGCCTCCTGGAGGTCGGTGAAGACCCACTCGACCCCCGGTGTCTGGACGTCGGCGAACCCTGGCGGCATCGCGTCAGTCCGGACGAACACCGTCGCGGTGACGTCGGGATCGGTCGGATCGCGGGCGTAGCGGCCGGCGGCCTGGGCGATGTGGTTCTCGCGAACGCTCGCGAGGATCTCCTGAGCGGTGTCGGCATCGGTGCCTTCGAAGCCACGACCGCGGGCTCGGTACTCCTCGCCCTCGTCGTCGACGGCGGTCTCTACCTCGGCCTCGAGGTCGAGTTCGGCGAGCAGGTCGAGGACGTAGTCGTCGCCGGGGTCCATGCAGCCGTTGACGAGCCCGACGCGTTCGTGTTCGAAGTCGTTCCGACTCTTTTCTTCGCCGAAGTGCATCAACTCGGGTCGGTGAACGCCGGCCTTTTCCATGAGCTCCTCGAGGCGGTCCTCGACTTGGCCGGTCGTGATCGCGGTGCGGAACTGGGTGCCGTACTCGTCGACGAGGTGCTCGAGGAGTGCCTGGAGTTTGTCCTCGTTGAGCCACTCGAGGGCTTTGTCCCCGGAGAGGGGGCGGGTTGCGTCGCCGACCTGGACGACGCGGAGCCCCCGCTCGTAGCGACGCCAGAGCTGACGCTCTTCGGGCTCGAGGACGTCGGTGGTCTTGATCCACGGGACGGTGTTGGCCTGCCACAGCGGCACCGCAGGGTGTGCGTCGAGGCCGACGAGTGACCGGGCGGATCCGAAGTCGGGGACGACCCGGACGGATCGGATGTCGTTGCTCTCATCGAGGACGACGGAGACCCATTCGCGGTTCCAGTCATCTTCATCGCGAACGCTGGCCTCGAGGCGCGGGGGTTCGTGGCCGGTCTTCCCGAATCGGCGGCCGTTCGCTCGTTCTTCGGCACGGAAGATGGCCCTCGCGAGCGCCGGTGCAAGAGTGTGGGCGTCGGGGTTCTCGAAGTACCAGTCGCGATCGGGGTCTTCGTAGAGGACGTCCTCGAGAGCGTCGCGCTCGCGAGCGGCGTCACCCTGGTAGTCGTCGTGCAAGGAGAGCTGAACGAACGCCTCCCAGGTCTGAACGGGTGCGTCGATCTCGCGGAGGTACGCGCCGACAGCGGCGCGGATTCGGTCGGTGGTGAGATCATCTTGCTGGTAGCTGGGTTCTTCGTCGACGACGATATTGTTGTGCGAGCGGAGGCCGGGGGCGTAGGCGAAGTTGTGGGTTGCGATGACGAGCGGCCAGTATTCAAGCTCGCCGTCGGGCCCCTCGCGGAACGTCTCCCACTGGGTGATCGCGGTGCAGCGGTCGCCGCCGCAGGGGAGTTCGACGCCCTGGTCGTTGTTGTCCTCGAGGTAGCGGTGAGCCGCGGAGAAGGGCATCCCTTTGCCCTCGCACTGGCGGTCGAGCCACTCGCTGGCTGGCTCACCGTCGAGCGTGATGTCGTCGTCGTGGTCGCCGGCGCAGACGGGGCAGGCTTCGTGGCGTCCGAGGAGGACGTGGTACTGGCCGCCGTGTGCTTCGGCGACGTCGACGGCCTCGTCGCGAGCCTCGCGGGTCTCGAGGAGGTGGACGACTGGCCGGTCGCCGGTGATGTCTTCGCGGGCAGCCCAGCGCGTCGACGCGATCGTGTAGGACTTGCCGAGGGACGTCGGGGCGTCGACGATCCGGTCGTCTTCGTTCCGGATGACCTCGGCGATCGTCTCGAAGAGGTCATCGCGAGCGTCGTCCGTCGACGGCCACTCGAGGCCGCGTTTCTTTGCGAACCGGCGTCGTTCAGCGGGTTCAAGGGCGTCTAACTGGCCGATCGGAAGTGCTGAGACTGCGCGTCCGTCGTTGTCTCCCCTATAAGCGTCCTCGTCCGAGGACTCATACTCAGGGATCGGTGCGCCAGCATCGCGAGCAGCCTCGACTGCGGCCCACCAGTCAGCGCCGGCGAGACGGTCCCATGGGTTCGAAATGATTCCTTGTTCGGCAGCGAATAGACCGAGAACGCCGAAGCTCTCGCCTTCGCGATGGTCATAGAACACCGACTCACTCGGTGGACGGTGGACGCTCTCTCCACTTTCGGACCTTCGGTAGGATGGGTCCCATGTTTCCCATCCTGTTGAGTCAGTACCACTCTGCCGAGATGACAGCGGGAGATCGCGTGGCTGCAGCTGATCAACGGCCACGAGTACGTCCCGGATGTCATCGGTCGTCTCGTCGCACGTCGACGCCGTGGGTTCATAGTCCTCGAGATCAGGGCGTTCGCGATCCGTATCGTGTTCGATCTCCTCGGGCTCGTCTAGGTAGCCGTTCGCCTCGAGGATTATCTCGAGGGTGTCTTCGTCCCACTCGTTGACTTCGACCGGCGTCCCAGGAACGTGCTTACCGGTGGTGACGTTGACGTGCTTGTTCGCGTAAATCTCGATTGCCGGCACGTCGTCGTTCGCGCCCCAGGGTTCGGTATCGATATCAAAGGCCACCTGGCCCTTGTCGATCGGTAGTTCACCGCGGTAGTAGGCGTGCACACCACTCCCGGACGTCGAGACGTCGGCGTATGTGAGACCGAGGTGTTCGAGGATTGCGACGAACGCTGGATGAACGTCTCCTGTCTCGGGGCAGACGACGTCGTCGCCGTCAACGAAGGCGTATGGGTCGTCCTCGTGTTGGATGAACACCCGGCCGTCGATCTGGCGTCGGAACTTCGGATCCTCGAGGAACATCTCGAGTTCCTGGCCAGTGACATAGTGGTCGCGGTAGCCCCACTTCCAGCGAGCGTCGCAGCCACACTTGTCAGCAGTCGTGTGGCCCTCTTTCGAACACTCGGCAGGAGCATCCTCGTCTCCCCACGGTGCGAACGGTTGCTTCCCGGTCTTCCCGCCGCGGCCCATCCAGTTCCGCTCCTCGAGCAGCTCGTCCGGCCAGATCCCGGAATCGGGACTTGCGAAGTCGGCGTCACTCCACCTCGAGAACCGTGGTTCGAGGTATGTACGCGACCGTGATCGCGACCTTCTCACACGGTCCCCGGTTTTCGTACTTGTATCTTGCTTCGATTCGGAGGAGGCGGCGGGGTCGTCGCCGGCGACGATCGCTTCGGCGGCCTCGAGGTAGGTGGGGTCGGCGTCGGCAAGCCAGAGTAGCCGCTTGGCACTGGCGTTCGGGTGGTTCTCGTGGGCGCGTTCGAGGCGGTCGAGGACCTCGTCGGTCACGCCGACCACCCCCAGTCTTCAAACGTTGTCTGACCGGCGGCATCGGGGCGCTCGACGTCCTGGTCAGCGTTGAGGTCGGGGACGCCCTCGGTGCGTTCTTCGCCGGTGGGTTCTGGTTCGGTCGCGTACTCGACGCGGTCGGCCTGTTCGTCGAGCTCGGGACGCTCGGTGATCGACTGGTAGGTCGCGTCGATCGAACCGCCGGAGTACTCGCGACGGCCGATCATGCCGCGACACCTCCGTTAGTCGTCGCTATCGCGGAATGTGATTCATGACACTCTTGGGAAGTATTCGAAGAAGTGCGAGCAGACGCGAGTGAAGGCGTCTGATCCCTACAACCCGATTGGATTGTAAGGAATTTGGTATAAGCCAAGGGCCGGATTTGAACCGGCGGTGGGCGGCTCTGCAGGCCGCTGCGTTAGGCCGGACTCTGCCACCTTGGCGCATATAACCGTTGTCACTGCGTTCGTTTAAGCATAGCGGTACGGCGTGACGACACCGTCCGCAGTGCTGGAACTAAATACAAAAAGCCACGGGCACCTCGACGGTACCCGTGGCTCTCGAACCGATATCTACAGTATGAGTGGGGCGGCGAATCGACGTTCCCAGAGGGTCTCCCACTCCAGTAGTTGCCGATACGCGGGCGGGCTTATCTTCCGTGTTCGGGATGGGTACGGGAGGAACCCCGCCGCTCTGGCCGCCTAACGCCGACTCGCGGAATCGAACCGCGACCATACCAAGGTCGGTCAGGCGAAACCGTCTGTACGTGTAGTCCAGTTTGCGTCTGGACCCGTTCCCGGGTCACAGATCCAATGCGATAAGTTATGAGTGGTGGCTCGGCCGATTAGTGCTCGCGGGCTCAACGTCTCGTCGCCTCGACGCGTACACCCCGAGTCTATCGATCTCGTCTTCTACGAGTGGCCTCCGTGGTTCCTCGTTTCCAGGTGGGTTTCGAGCTTAGATGCGTTCAGCTCTTACCCCGTGGCGCGTGGCTGCCCGGCACATGCTCTCTCGAACAACCGGTACACCAGTGGCACCCATGCGTAGTTCCTCTCGTACTATACGCACGTTCCCGTCAGGAACCAATTAACACCCCCAATAGATAGCAGCCGACCTGTCTCACGACGGTCTAAACCCAGCTCACGACCTCCTTTAATAGGCGAACAACCTCACCCTTGCCCGCTTCTGCACGGGCAGGATGGAGGGAACCGACATCGAGGTAGCAAGCCACCCGGTCGATATGTGCTCTTGCGGGTGACGACTCTGTTATCCCTAAGGTAGCTTTTCTGTCAGCAATTGGCCGCATCAAGCAGCCTAATTGGTTCGCTAGACCACGCTTTCGCGTCAGCGTCCGTCGTTGTGCCGGACACTGTCAGACTTCCGTATGCTCTTGCGCTCTATCCCGAGTCTCCGACTCGGGTGAGGAAATCTTGGGGCGCGCTCGATATCTTTTCAAGCGCGTACCGCCCCAGTCAAACTGCCCGGCTACCAGTGTCCTCCGCCAGGAGTGAGAGTCGCAGTCACCATCGGGTAGTATTTCAATGCTGGCTCGGTGGCCCGCTAGCGCGGGTACCTGTGTACCGCCTCCTACCTATGCTGCACAATGGCGACCACGTCTCAGTGACAGCCTGCAGTAAAGCTCTATAGGGTCTTCGCTTCCCCTTGGGGGTCTCCAGACTCCGCACTGGAACGTACAGTTCACCGGGCCCAACGTTGGGACAGTGGCGCTCTCGTTTATCCATTCATGCAAGCCGCTACTGAAGCGGCAAGGTACTACGCTACCTTAAGAGGGTCATAGTTACCCCCGCCGTTAACGGGTCCTTCGTCCCATTGTACTGGGTGTTCAGATACCCGCACTGGGCAGGATTCAGTGACCGTACGAGTCCTTGCGGATTTGCGGTCACCTATGTTGTTACTAGACAGTCGGAGCGCCCGAGTCACTGCGACCTGCCCCGTCGAGGGCAGGCATCCCTTATTGCGAACGTACGGGACTAACTTGCCGAATTCCCTAACGTCGGTTATTCCCGACAGACCTTGGCTTTCGCCGCCACGAGTACCTGTGTCGGATCTCGGTACGGACAGTGTGCTTGCCTTTTCACGGGCTCTAGGTTGACCTGACTTACGCTATCCTGCCGTTCGCTCGCTTCCTGCCATTACGGCTTCCACGAACTTTGACAGTTCGACTGGGCGAAAGCCCAGCTCAGGCGGCCCCAAAGCGTCGGCTTTGAGTGCACACTGGCACAGGAATATTAACCTGTTTCCCTGTTGTCGCATTCGATCTACGGTACGACTTAGGACCGGCTAACCCTCAGCTGATCAGCATTGCTGAGGAACCCTTACTCGTTCGGTCGTCGAGGTTCTCACCCGACTAACGCTGCTACTATGACCAGGATTATCGTTACTGAACGGTCCACACGACTTCTCAGCCGTGCTTCCACCCGAACAGAACGCCGACCTACGCGATTGCCTTCTAACAGGCACGGCTAGGTCTCGGTGGTGGACTTGAGCCCCGATCATTTTGGGCGCCCCGAACCTCGGCCGGTAAGCTGTTACGCTTTTCTTAGAGGGTAGCTGCTTCTAAGCTCACCTCCCGGCTGTCTAGGGCTCGGGACCACCTTCGATCGCACTTAGTCCACACTTGGGGACCTTAACCCAGCTCTGGGTTGTCTCCCTCACGGTACACAGGCTTACCCCGCGCACCGGACTCCCTGCGTCGAACGGCGTTCGTAGGTTCGGAGTTGGACAGGGGGGCGCACTCCTCTCGGAGTGCGGTCCCCCAATCCGTCGCTCTACCCCACGAACTACCTCGGCAGAGGTCATGCTTCGACATGTTTCGGTCGGAACCAGCTGTTTCCGGATTCGATGGGCCTTTCACCCCTAGACGTAGGTCACGCGAGGGTATTGTAGGACACCAACGCTATCGGGCCTCCACGTGCCTTTCGGCACGCTTCACCCTGCCCACGCCTAGATCATCCGGTTTCGGGTCGTGTCCGATTGACTCCCCGCGCTTGAACACGGCGGCCCTCACCTAACGGCTGCGGCCATGTCGGTTTCCCTTCGCCTTCCCCGATAATCAGGTTAGACTCGCCAATCAGACACACTCCCTGGTTCGTTTTTCAAAACGTACGACGGAACACCGGCTTCCTGACGCTTCTACTGGTAGCTCGCGCTACGGTCGTTTCTGTCAGGACCTTTCGTGCCCCGTCGCTCTATCGCCAACTGATTTCACGCCCTATTGCACCTCCCTTCTTGGGGTGCTTTTCAGCGTTCGCTCACGCTACTTGTTCGCTATCGGTCTTGAGGAGTGTTTAGTCTTCCCAGTCGATGCCTGGGACATTCACGAGGAATTTCCAATCCCCGCTACTCTGGAGCTGACTCGTTCCTTACTAATCGACAGTACGGGACTGTCACCCTGTCTCGTGCTCTGTTCCAAGAGACTTCGTGTCGATGGCCGGGAAGTGATCGTCAGTCCGAACACCACATTGCCCGAAGGCTTCGGTTTGGACTGTATCGCGTTTATTCGCCATTACTAACGACATCACATTACGTCTTCTTTTCCTGCCGGTACTGAGATGTTTCAGTTCTCGGCGTTCCCCATTGCGCGAAGCAATTGCGGTGGGGATTCCCATTCGGAAATCCTGTGTTCTTTCCCTCCGTGCGGGTCCCACAGGCTTTTCGCAGCTTGGCACGTCCTTCTTCAGCTCTCAAGCCGAGCGATCCACCAGCTGGCACAGTAGCCACGTTCATCGGATCGGCGTGACATCCGAAGATGCCACGTAGAGTGACCCGGGAACGGATCCAGTGGACGCCTGGACTACACGTACACACGGTCTCATCTGCATCGCTGTCGACTGCAGCGTGCATTAACCCTTCCCACCCGCGTTTGCACGGGGTGGTGCATCGGTTGCGGTCGGATTGAATCGAGTGTCGTCTCCCACTTAAGGGACACGATTGGCGATTCACTCCGAGTCATGGACCCACTGGGATTCGAACCCAGGGCATCCTCCTTGCAAAGGAGGCACTCTCCCACTGAGCTATGGGCCCACCCCTCTCGCGGCTTCGACCGCGAGAGGGAACTAGGTGGTAGCCTCGACAGTTCAAAGGTGCCCGATCGGCCGACGATGGGTCGATCGAACGCGGACTGCGTGACCCAAAAGGTCACGACTTGTGGGCTGGGGCGACGCCCCAGTCCCGGTCTGTGGAGGTGATCCAGCCGCAGATTCCCCTACGGCTACCTTGTTACGACTTAAGCCCCCTTGCGGAGCCCAGATTCGACCGCCGGAAGGCGGCCTCATCCGGACCCCACTCGGGTGCTTTGACGGGCGGTGTGTGCA
The DNA here is from genome assembly GCF_000230715.2 of Natronobacterium gregoryi SP2. Lineage (GTDB taxonomy): Archaea > Halobacteriota > Halobacteria > Halobacteriales > Natrialbaceae > Natronobacterium > Natronobacterium gregoryi. The sequence continues at coordinate 1,819,282 of NC_019792.1, read as the reverse complement.
AGGAGCAGGGACGTATTCACCGCCGTCTTCTGAACGGCGATTACTACCGAATCCAGCTTCATGCAGGCGAGTTTCAGCCTGCAATCCGAACTACGACCGAGTTTCGGAGATTACCGTCCCCTCTCGGGGTAGGGTCCCACTGTCTCGGCCATTGTAGCCCGCGTGTCGCCCAGCACATTCGGGGCATACTGACCTACCGTTGCCCGTTCCTTCCTCCAGTTTGGCACTGGCAGTCCTCCTAATGTACCCAACCACCACAAGGGTGTTGCTGGCAATTAGGAGTGCGGGTCTCGCTCGTTGCCTGACTTAACAGGACGCCTCACGGTACGAGCTGACGGCGGCCATGCACCTCCTCTCAGTAGCTCCAGTAAGCTCATCACACTGACGTTCATTGCTACTGTCGATGCTGGTGAGATGTCCGGCGTTGAGTCCAATTAAACCGCAGGCTCCTCCGGTTGTAGTGCTCCCCCGCCAATTCCTTTAAGTTTCATCCTTGCGGACGTACTTCCCAGGCGGTCTGCTTCACGGCTTCCCTGCGGCACAACACAGGCTCGTAGCCTGTGTCACACCTAGCAGACATCGTTTACAGCTCGGACTACCCGGGTATCTAATCCGGTTCGTGACCCGAGCTTTCGTCCCTCACCGTCGGATCCGTCTTCCTGCGGCGCTTTCGCCACCGGTGGTCCGTCCAGGATTACAGGATTTCACTCCTACCCCGGACGTACCCCGCAGGTCTTCCGGTCCCAAGCCACACAGTTTCCACCGGACGCCTCCTCGTTGAGCGAGGAGATTTCCCGACGGACTTGCGTGGCCAGCTACGGACGCTTTAGGCCCAATAAGAGCGGCCATCACTTGGGCTGCCGGTATTACCGCGGCGGCTGGCACCGGTCTTGCCCAGCCCTTATTCTGCGACCTCCTTACGGTCGTGAAAAGCGAGGACTATATGCCCTCGCACTTGGAGTCCCCCTATCGCACTGTCGTGCAGTGTAAAGGTTTCGCGCCTGCTGCGCCCCGTAGGGCCCGGTATCTTGTCTCAGATACCGTCTCCGGGCTCTTGCTCTCACAACCCGTACCGATTACTGGCACGGTGGGCCGTTACCCCACCGTCTACCTAATCGGCCGCAGCCACATCCTACAGCACCGGAGCGTTTCGAGCTCTCTGCACTTCCAGCATGAGAGCCGTATGCAGGATTAGCCTCAGTTTCCCGAGGTTATCCCGCTCTGTAGGGTAGTTTGGCCACGTGTTACTGAGCTATCTGCTACGGGTCTAACCCGTGCAACTAGCATGGCTAAATCGGACTCCAATAGCAATGGCCTCCGGCAGGATCAACCGGAATGCTCTTTTCCCCGACACGTGTCGGGGAGGTATTGGCGGTGACAAGGGTGTCACACTCTATTGTCCACGTTCGATGACACCAATCGAAGACCGATCAGGCGTCACCGAACTGTCGAGGCTAACATCAGATCCCATCTGTACGGAAGACCGCAGGGGTGGAATCCTCATCTCCTTCCTACTACTCTATAATCCCCGACCACTACTTAAGGCCGTTGAATTAGAATCCGAAAGATAGTGAGTAACACACAATTTCGTAGTACTCGAGTGCAAGTAACGGCTCTAGGCAGGGGTCGATTGCCAGAACAGCGCAACGATCGAAACGACTGTGGGGGTACCTGTTCGAAATCGGCTGACACGGACTGCGGTGACGATGTGCCGATGCAACCGCCTCGGGGCGCGGTTGCATCCGAGATAAATCCCGGTAAACCGTACGAAACGAGAGGGAGAGTCCGTTCGCAGGCCGGAAATCAGCGCCGTTCAGCCACGTTTTACTCGTCGTCTCGAAGACGATCACCGATCGAGATCGTGACGCAATCGAGCACCTGCTCGAAGTCGATACCCCACATTCGACCGAGTACCAGAAACACGACTGCGGTCGTGGTGAGCCGAATTCGCGACGCTGGTGGGTCGACCTCGAGGAACATCGGTCCCAGGACGATCGTCGCCCACACGCCGAACAGGACGAGTGTTGCGACGGTTCGTTCGAACGAGTGTGTGTCATGCATGGGTAGTCGTCCCGAGTGAGCAGGTTCGACGGTTGGGCGATACGGTGAGGAATACGGGTTGAGAGACTGTCCCGGGGCGGGTGACTGGCCGGCAGTCTCGACGAAGGGTTCGAGGGGGAGGCAACCGAGCGGCAGTGGATCGTTCGAGAGCAGGTGCGGCAAGCATGGTGATCCGATATGAACGGAGAGACCACCGTTAAATCGACTTGGAGTTCCGAATGATCGCTTTCGGTCGAAGGCCGGAAGTGCGAGAACTGTCGTCTGGTGAGCGGACGTCTATCGACGGAGCCACTGGCCAAGACTCGAGAAGTCGCTAGACTCCGCCAAGCGTCGACTGCTGCGTGAACCCAGACGACCGCATTCGGTTTCACTCATCCGTTCAGGCTTGCCAAAGCACTAGTACCGTCCCAACCGTCGACTGACGGGTCGAATCGAGCCACACCGCCAGATTCGACCCATCAGTTCAGGCTTGGCCCGCCACTAGTGCGGACGGTGGTCGGTGGGGGAAGTTCCGACAGACGTCGGCAACTCGAGTTGCGGTGTAACGCTCTCGTCGATCACCCAGTAAGTCCGGGCTCGAGTTGAGCCGTCGTAGTCGACGAGGTCGTACTCCCGGAGCTTCGAGAACTTCTCGCGGCGCGCCCGTTTGCCGATCGGACACGCCGGGATGTCTCGATAAAGGTCGTCTTTGACCGCGTTGTACTGGTTGTGGAGTTCCTCACCGGAGATTTCGCCGGCGTCGTGGACGATCGCGTACAGCACCCGATGGTGAGTGGGGAGCGACTCGAGATTCAGTTCGCGGACGCGACGCCAGGCGCGTTCCTTGCCGTCCTTGACGTCCTCGTCCTGTATCGTGACGTGGTCGCGTTCGTGGGCGACGGTGGCAGCGCCCCAGAGCCATTGGATGGCGTTCCGTGCGACACCGGCGACGCCGTCGGCGATGTACTGGAGGTGTTGGCGGGAGACGACATCGGGCTGGTGGAACCCTTGTCGAGCACGTCGACGGAGGATCTTAGTCAACTCGGGGATGCCGTACCGCTCGAGGTTGACGTGGCCGCGGTCGAACGAGTGACCGTCGTCGACGTCGAGTCGCGAGAGCCACCGCTTTTTATCGTGGGTGATCACGATGAGAGTCACGTCTCGAAACCGCAGTAGGCCGCCGACGGCGTCCGTTTCGGGAAGGTCGTCTCCTTCGTCGAGGACGACGACGGTCTCGCGGTCGATCGACTCACGGAGCGTCCGTCGGACCGAGTCGGTGCCGGTCGTTCGAGGGACTGCGTCGGGACCGTTCGGGTGGGCCTCGAGGACGGCGCGATGGATGCCAGCGGTGGTCTTTCCGAGACAGTTGACGTGTACGCGGTAGATCGGGCGGCGCTGCTCGAGTCGGTCGAGCGCCTTGTGGGCGAACAGCGTCTTGCCGACCCCGCTGGGTCCCGAGACGAGTACGTCGCCGTTCTCGGGCGATCCCGTGAGGCGCTCGAAGAGGTCCCGCATCTCGCCTTCGCGGTGGAGGAGTTCGACGCCGTCATAGCTGTCGTCGAACGCTCTGGGATCAGCGATCATGCAGCCGAATACTATCACGTTGTCTAAAAACGCTGGTCGTAATTCCGAATCTCGAGGCGATTACTCGCATACGTCCACACGCACGCGGCCATTGTACATGAAGCGAAATTCGAATCGCCAGTGTGTGTTCTCACGACGTTCGAGTGGGCCCTGACGGATTCGAACCATCGACCACTCGGTGTCTCACACAACCGCACGAGGTGCGGCCGCGTTATGAGCCGAGCGCTCTAACCAGACTGAGCTAAGGGCCCACACCCAGAGGAAAACGTGGCCGGAAGTTAACCCTTACTCTCCATCGTGGCTCGTGTGTCTCGAGGCGGTTGGCGACGAGGTTATGTGGCAGGCGGTCGAACGATTGCTCGAATGCCGGATCGCCGTCGAGTCGAGCGGTTCTTTCGGTCGAAGCTTCAGGAAGCAGGCAAGCAGTACGAGCAGCTCCGCAAGTCGACCGACGGGCAACTCGAGGAGACACGTGAGGTCTACGAGGTGGCGAAAAACGCTCGGTGCTTGCCGTTGGACGAGGCTGGCCGGGCACAAATCGTCTGTCGGCGGTACGCTGAGCGGCGGGCAGCAAAACTCGACGATCAGTTCCGGCCGGCCTGTTACGAGGATGGACAGCCGGACTGTGACGGTTGTGTCGAGGACATCCACAGTGGTCGGGTCGAGACCTGGGAGATGGACGAATGATGTGACGGCGGGCGGATTACTGGTGCACCTGGGGTTCTGTTTGCGGTTGTGGCGAAATCCCGACAGTGACTGTGTGGGAGTCCGTCTCGAGTGGAGTGGGGACGGTGACTGATTACTGGCTCGCGGCGCTGGGTTCGTCTTTCGGTGGTCGCGTCGCCCAGACGACGATAGCAGCGATTACGGCCAGACCGACGAGGACGCTCTCGAGGACCGTCAGTTCGACGTTGAACCAGGCGAGGACGGTCCGGAGTTCGACGGTGAGTGGGACGACGAACGCGAGGAGGACCATGAGTCCAGCTTTCGAGACGCGCATTAGCGGATCACCCCGGTCACGTGTTCGGCCGTGAGTTCGAGCGTCGTGGAGACGACGCTAAACGGGATCGGGTCGAACGGTTCGATGCCGGGACCGAACAGGCCACGGCCGTCGATGATGCTTGCGAGTGGCAGCGAGTAGGCGATGATAACGAGGACGATTGCGAGGATCGTCCAGAGTTTCAGGTTGTCGAGGACTTGTGGAGCGTCTTCGGGGCCCGACAGTGGCGTCGGAATCGAGTTCGATTCGGTGTAATCGCTGTCGCCATTGAAGGCGGTCATGGCGATGACCACGAAGAAGAGCAACAGCGACACGGTAAGCAAGGCACCGCCGAGTGCGATCTGTGCGTCGAGTTCGGCGACAGAGCCGACGCCGGCGTCGAACCCGAAGTTCTCGTACTGGGGTTCGGCGGTTCGGCGGGGCATGCCAATCAGACCAGCCCGGTGCATCGCGTTCGACATGAACGACATACCGATGAACCAGATTACGGTCTGGCCGACAGCGAGCGGGCGACTCCATAGCTTGTTCCCGGTCAGTTGCGGGAGGAACCAGTAGGCTCCGGCCATGAACGTCAGGGCGACCGCAGTGCCGACGGTAAGGTGGAAGTGGCCGGGGACCCACAGGGAGTTGTGGACGAGATAGTTGATGTTCATCCCCGCGTTGACCATGCCGGAGAAGCCACCCGCAGCGAACATTAGGCCGGCGAGTGCCATGCCGGTAAAGGCCGGGTCACGCCACGGGAGCGCACCGAGCCAGGAGAGATAGCCCGTACCGCCGTTCTGGCGAGCACCGTGTTCCATACTGGCGACGACGGTAAAGGCAGTCAGAAAGCTCGGTAACAGCAGGAACATCGTATTTGTCATCGCGATAAATTTGAACCCTTCTGAGATACCAGGATCGAGATACTGGTGGTGAATGCCGACCGGCGTCGAGAGCAACAGGAAAAGCACGAACACGACGCGTGCGAGCGGGTCACTGAAGAGGCGACCACCGGCGAGTTTCGGTAGCAGAAGGTACCACATCATGTACGCCGGCATCAGCCAGAAGTAGACGACTGGATGGCCGAAGTACCAGAACAGCGTCCGGGTCAACAGCGGATTGACGCTCTCGACGAGACCGAGCGACCACGGCAGGATGAACACGATAATCGCGATTGCGACGCCAAGCGTCGCGATGTACCACATGATCATGGTCGTGATGACCATGAACGTCGGGAGCGGGATGCGTTCGTTCGGGTTGTCCTTGCGCCAGCTCCACCACGTGCGAATCCAGTCAGCACCGGCGACCCAGGTGCCGATCACGAACACCACGAGCCCGATGTAAAACAGTGGGTGAGCCTCGAGTGGCGTGTAGAAGGTAAAGAGAACGTCGGCATCGAGTGCGCCGAGGATCGGTGCGTCGCCGACGAAGCCGGACAGAATGGTGATCGCTGCGGCGAGTCCACCAGCCGACATCAGACCGAACCACAGCTTCGTCAGCCGGAGATCCTCGAGCCCACGGTCGAGGCTCGTCGTGACCGCCCAGGTGAACACGCCCACGAGGAAGAAGATCGTGAACGCGATCACGAGGAAAACCCCGTGAGCGGTGAGAACGGTGTAGTAGTCCGCCGAATCCATGAACCTGAGGAAGTCCGTCCGGTGAAGCGTCTGAATGAGCCCGAAGACGCCACCGAGGGCCAGGAACACGAACGACGTGTAGAATGCCTTCCGAACGATCGCTGCTTCTTCAGGGAAGTTGTCTACGTACGTACTCATGTTACTCCTCCTCCGTCGTATCGCCGTCGTCGCTGTCGCCGTCGTCGTCAGTTCCGACGGTCAACTGGTCGCTTTCCGTGTAGTCGTCGACGGTCACCGTCCAGTCGTGGTCACCGTCGCCGAGGGTCGACGCGTCGACGGCGAACGTCACGTCCTCGCTCGAGTCGCCAGCGACCGTGACGTCTTCCTCGACGGTCTCGTTACCGATCTCGAGGGTGACGGTGGTGTCGAGGTCTTCGAGCATCCCGTTGGTCACGGATGCGGTGACCTGGGCTTGGTCGTCGGTGTCGACTTCGTCGGGGGCATCGACGGCGAGTTCGGTGAGGTCGAACTCGGTTTCGGGGACGACGTGGAGTTCGGCCTCCATGTCGTGGTGGCCGAAGCCACAGTACTCGTTACAGAGGATGCCGTACTCCTCTGGTTCGTCGAATTGGGCGGTTATCTCGGCGATCTCACCGGGAATGACCATCGTGTTGACGTTCGTTCCGACGACAGTGAAACTGTGTGTAACGTCGGAACTGGTGACGTAGAAGGTTACCTCACTGTTCTCCGGAATCTCGATTGTATCGGGGCTGTACCCGAACGTGTACGCGTGGACGTACACGTCGTACTCGTTTTCACCGACTTGGTGGACTCCGGGGTCGCCGAACTTGTCGTGATCACCGATTTCGTCCGGGGCGATCGTTCCACCTTCGTCGTCGACCATCGCGATGCCGAGTCCGGCGGCACCGTAGGTGACTGTCGCGATGAACGCGACGATAAGGACCATCGCACCGATCAGCCAGAATTTCTCGTACGTGTGAATGTTCATACTATCCCTCCTGCAGTCACGACCGAGCCGATCACCGTCGGGTCGTTCCCGAGGAACTCGATGAAGTAGGTGTAAAACCACATTAGGACCAGGACGACGAAATAGAGCCCGATAAGAGTCAGTGTCCCGATCGGGTCGTACTCGTCGTGGCCGATCTCGTGTGACGTATCGGCCTCCGTCTGCTCTGTCGCTGAACTCATACGAGAGTGGTAAGGAACAAGTTTTACTTACTCATCACGTTTGATTCCCGACCCACGGGAACGGGTCCATGATTTAAGTATCCAGCATACACAGGTGGGTATATGGGTGTTGAAGAGATCTCTCCGCGGGCCGCTGCTGCAGTCGGCTTGCTGGCACTCGTTCCGACGCTGGTCTTCGGCGTCTCCTATCCCGGCATCGCAGGATACGTTGCCGCGGTCAACGTTGTCCTCATCTTCGCTGCGCTGTACGTCGCGATGGCACCGATAGAAGACGCGGACCACGGGAAAAACAGCGGCACAGCGACGTAATCGCTGCTCCAGTGAGACGGTGCGGTCGCCGTTTCGATGCGAACGACGGCATCGTTCTTCGCCACAACGGTTACACACGTCCATGCAGTAAGTCGATGTAACGCGACCGGGAAGCCGCGGCTGGGACGGAATGCTGTACTACCGTTTGCGGTACCGACGTGCCGGGACGACCGCTGCGGGACGCGATCGAACCGAAACCGACGGACAGTAAGCTGTATAAAACGCCGTCACGCTGATACCGGCCGCTGTCCCCCTCGCTCTCGAAGAATCGATCCGACCCCTCACCTAGCCGTCTCGAGTATGGCCGAGAACCCACACGCACGACCGAACGCGACGCCGGCCAAGAGCGATCAGGGCACGTCAGAAGAGACACCATCTGGCTGCCAGCTCTGTGATCTTCCGACACCTGCCGATCCGTTCACGGCTGCCGATGTCGAAGGCGAGTACTGTTGTCGTGGCTGTCTCGAGGTGAGTCGGGCACTCGAGGACGCAGAAACGGACGCGGCATGCGTCCAGTCCAGACTCGACGTCGACGAGACGGCCGACCTCGACGAACTCGAGGGTGAAGACGCCTACCTCGCGGTCGATGGGATGCACTGTTCGACCTGCGAGGCCTTCCTCGAGACGAGTGCCGAATCGCACGACGGCGTCCGTGGTGCGGAAGCGAGTTACGCGACCGAAACGGTCCGGGTAGTGTACGATCCGGACGAGGTCACGACCGAAGCGTTGCCCGAGGTCGTCTCTGGGTACGGGTACAGAGCTCGGGACCGGACGGACGCCGCTGGCGCGGACGACGAGGAGGGGCAAGCGCTGGTGAAGTTTCTGGCTGGCGGTGGTCTGTTTGGAATGATGGTGATGGTGTGGTACGTCGTCTTTCTCTATCCGAGCTACTTCGGCTACGAGCCCGTCGTCCAGTTCGGTGACTTCGACGGCTACTACGTCGCAGCGAACATCTGGCTGATGACCTCGTTCGTCCTCTTTTATACGGGGTATCCGATTCTTCGAGGTGCGTACGTGAGTCTGCGGGCGGGGATGCCGAACATGGATTTGCTGGTGACGACTGCAGCCGTCGGTGCGTACGCCTACAGTACGCTCGCGATGGTGCTCGGGCGAACCGACCTGTACTTCGACGTCAGCGTCGCCGTCATCCTCGTCGTCACTGCTGGTACCTACTACGAAGAGCGGATCAAGCGCCGCGCGACGAGTCTTCTCTCGGACTTGACTGAACAGCAAGTCGACGACGCACGACTCGAGAGCGGCGAAACCGTCCCGCTCGAGGATGTCGATCCTGGAGACCGACTCCTCGTACGTCCGGGCGAGCGGATTCCGCTGGATGGCGACCTTCGCGAGGGGACGGCTGCCGTCGACGAGTCGCTGGTGACTGGCGAGTCTATTCCCGTCGAGAAAGGGCCTGGCGACTCCGTCCGTGGCGGTACAGTCGTCACCGACGCGCCGGTCATCGTCGAAGTTGGAGACGACGCCGAGAGCACGCTCGATCGACTCGTCTCCTTGCTGTGGTCGATCCAGAGTTCGCGGCCGGGAGTCCAGCGACTCGCGGACAAACTGGCGACGATCTTCGTGCCGCTCGTGCTCGTGCTGGCGACGGCTACGACGATACTCTTTCTCGCGACGGGATCGAGTCTTTCGAGAGCGCTACTAGTCGGGTTGACGGTCGTAATCGTCTCCTGTCCCTGTGCGCTGGGGCTGGCGACGCCGCTGGCGATCGCCTCGGGGGTCCAGGCAGCCGCGAAGCGAGGAATCGTCGTTGCTGCGGAGACGATCTTCGAGGACGCACCAGACGTCGATGTCGTCGTACTGGACAAGACAGGGACGCTGACGACGGGTTCGATGACCGTTGCGAGAGTCCACGGAGAAAACGAAGAGCGACTGCTCCAGCGGGCCGGAGCAGTCGAACAGTTCTCGGAGCATCCGATCGCCGAAGCGATCACCGACGCGGCGTTCGAAGACGACGACCAACTCGAGGTCGACGTCGAGGCGTTCGAACGCGACAGGCGCGGCGTCAGTGGCGTCGTCGACGGACACCGGGTCGTCGTCGGCCATCCCGACTACCTTCGAGAACACGAACTGGCTATTTCCACCTCGCTAGAGGCTCGGATCGCGGACGCGCGTGCGGCCGGTGACGTTCCGGTCGTCGTCGGTTGGGGTGGTCGGTCGCGTGGCGTGATCGTCGTCGGTGACTCCCCACGTGGGGAGTGGAAAGACGCCGTCCAGACGCTCGCGACAGGGCGTGACGTCGTCGTGCTGACGGGCGACGAAGGGGCCGCAGCCGACCGATTCCGGTCCGTCGATGGGGTGAGCGAGGTCTTCGCGGGCGTCCCTCCGGAAGCGAAAGCCGAGACGGTCGAGCGGCTCCGCGCTCGCGGCTCCGTCGCGATGGTCGGCGACGGGAGCAACGACGCCCCCGCGCTGGCAGCCGCCGACGTCGGCATCGCGATGGGAAGCGGAACGAAACTCGCGACAGACGCGGCCGACGCCGTGATCGTCGGCGATGACCTGGCAGCAATTGCGGAGACGTTCGATCTCGCGGCCGGCACTAACAGCCGGATCAAACAGAACCTCGGGTGGGCCTTTTTCTACAACGCGGTCGCGATCCCGCTTGCGATCACCGGCCTGTTGAACCCGCTTTTCGCGGCACTGGCGATGGCCACGAGCAGTCTACTGGTCGTGATAAACTCCTCGCGGTCGATCTGATGACCGCTATTCCTCGTCCAGTTCGTCGCTGGTGACGACCCGCTCGAGGACTTCCCGACGGCCTTCCTCGTAGACGTACGTCTCGTCGTCGCTTTCACCATCGGTGCGACGGTGACTGCCGTCACAGAACGGGAACGACTCCGAGAGACCGCACCGACAAACTGCGACATCTCCTTTCTCGTCGTCGATATCGGACGTATCGAGTTTACACGGACCGGTGCCTTCGAGTTCGACGAGTCTCGTCATCGGCTCGATATTCGAGCGCCAGCGGCAAAACGCTCCCGTTCGACGGGCGATAACGGTAACTTACTTGTTCGCCGTCCGGAAAAGAGGAGTGAAGACAATGAGTCCTGCAGTCGCCGAAGCGTCGGCCACGATCGCACTCGCCATCGTCAAGACACTCATATTGCTAGTCGGGAGTGTCATCACGTTCTTTACCTTCAAGGCATATCGCCGCACCAAACAACGCTCTCTGGGCTTGCTCGCGGTCGGCTTTGGACTCATCACTCTCGGGTTGGTGCTTGCTGGTCTACTGTTCGAACTGCTCGACGTGGCGTTGATAACCGGGGTCCTCCTCGAGAGTCTCCTGATGCTTGCGGGCTTTCTCGTGATCGCGTACTCGCTGTACGTCAACTAACGCAGCGGTTGCCCTCTACTGTGGTCGCTCTGACACCGAAACAGTCAGGTAATGGCGTCCACGCCGCTCGTCCGTGGCGACATGTGCGAGTTCCATCGGGTGCTTCGGTCAGACGGCGTCGTCTTTCTCTCCGCCAAACGTAGGCCGACGACTCGGGGAGAGTCCCACGAGAGGCACTTCGAATACTATCAGCCAGGCGCGATCCACTCGAGTGTTTTGGACGTGGGGTTCGGTCCCAAAATCGTCACCACCTCCGAACAGTGGGTCGCAATCGTCGCCAAATCGAAGTGGCTCGACTTCGGTACAGTCGCTCTCTTTCGACGCAGTCCCGCTCGTTTCTCGCTTCATACGGTTTGCTGTAACGATTTACCGGTGCAACCGCAAGAAGGGCCGCGATTGCACCGGCAATGTCTTGCAGCAATCCGTATCAGTATTACTGCCGTCGATCCAACTGCCAGCGTACGCCTGCTACATCGACATACTATTCGAGTTCGATTCCTCGTGTATGCCCATCCCCGGATACGATGCCGACAGCATCGCCGAAGCAGTGCTCGAGCGCGTCGGTGCGCGGGTCGCCGTCGTCGCGGATGTCGTCCCCGACGAGTTCGACCTCGAGCGAAGCGGGATCGAACCGCCGGCCGACGCGCTCTCGGACCCGGTCTCGATCACCTGCTTCGAGGGGCTGCAGGCGGTCGAAGCCGTCCGGCTGACGCTCTCGTACGACCCTTCGGAACTGCCACCGGGTGCGAGTCCAACGGACGTTGCAGTCACCGCCCGAACGGACGACGGCTGGGAGTCACTGGAGTCGACGACCGACCTCGAGAAGACGACGGTGACGGCCGTGCTGAACGACCGACCGCCAGGATCGACGATCGCGGCGGGGTACGACGACCACGCCGCCGACGAACTCGGGCGATAGCGACGGGTCGAAAGACACGTCCCGCCCGCGGCCAACTGTCCGACATGATCGCGATTTTCTCCGACACACACAGCAGCCACGGCCACGAACTCGAGGGTGAAGCGCTGACAGCTGCTCGAGAGGCCGACACCGTCGTCCACGCGGGCGATTTCACGAGCGAAGCGGCGCTCGAGGCGTTCCAGGCGGAGTGTACGACGTTGTTTGCGGTCCACGGCAACGCGGACAGCGCAGCCGTGCGGGACCGATTGCCGACGGCCCGCGTGGTCGACGCCGGTGGTGTGCGGCTCGCGGTGACCCACCGGCGCGGCGGCGGGGAGACAGGACTCGCCATGTTCGGCCGATCACGAGACGCCGACGTCGTCGTCTCGGGACACACGCATCGACCGACAGCCGTCGAGACCGAAGCCTGTCTCCTCCTCAATCCGGGGAGCCACGCTCAGCCACGGGGCCACAGACCGGGGTTCGCGGTGCTCGAGGAGAGCGAGGACGGACTCGAAGGAGAGATACGGAAGCCGGACGGCACACTCGTCGAGTCGTGTACGATTACGGAGCAGTGACCGCACGCAGGGCGGTGGAGGACTGCGTCAGCGGAGCGGCGGAAACGCGGGTGCGGGTGGTGTGGGAGAGACCGGTTCGGCGAACCGGTGATCGGATGATCGGCGGACAGGGGTCGACTGCCCCAATCGATCGGCGGGCAGTACACGTGGTCCCGAGTCCGGCGACAGCCGTCCGAAACTCGGGACGCAACTTCACGTAGCGCCCGTAGGGAAATATACGCACCGTAAGGTGAAAAACCGGCTTTAGTTACCGCTCCGTTCGACCTCGACCGATGCCGAACGAGCCAGTACGCGACTCGAGACGCCACGACGCGTCGAAACGATTTTGCACGGGGACATTGTACCTCCCGCGTATGCTGGACCTCATTCCCGACGACCCCGTCATCATCGCGGTCGTCTTGATCCTATTGTCGCTAGTATTCTTTTCGTATCTGTTACTCCGCCGTACTGTCCTCGAGTTCCGCGATGGGATGCGGGGCCGTTAAACAGCTGTTTCGATCCGCTCGAGTACCGTCTCGACGTCGTCGCTCGAGACGTTCCAGTGCGTGCAGAATCGGACCGTCGACGGCCCGAACTGGGTCGCCAGTACGTCTTTCTCGCGAAGTCGATCCAGGACGGCGTCGGTCTCTAACCCAGTCCCAGAAATATCCGCGAGCACGATATTCGTCTCTGGTGGCTGGACGTCGAAACCGTCGACGGCCTCGAGTCCGTCGGCGAGTCGCTGTGCGTGCTCGTGATCACGCTCGAGGTTGTCGACGTTCCCGAGGGCCTCGAGTCCGGGCGCGGCGATGATACCTGCTTGCCGGAGTCCACCGCCGAAAAGTTTGCGGACGCGGCAGGCTTTCTCGACGAAGTCCTCGCTGCCGGCCAGCATCGAGCCAATCGGTGCACCAAGTCCCTTCGAGAGACAGAACATGACCGAGTCGACCGGCTCCGTGAGTTCGGTGACCGGAACGTCCAGCGCCGTCGCAGCGTTGAACATACGTGCCCCGTCGAGATGGACTGGAACGTCGCGTTCGTGGGCGGCTTTGGCTGCTGCGTCGATTTTCTCGGGCTCGATTGCGAGCCCGCCGCGGGCGTTGTGCGTGTTCTCGAGCCACGCGAGCCCGGTCCCCGGTCGGTGAAGGCTCTCCTGGACGATGCCGTTTGCGATCTGCTCGGGTGTCGGAATCCCACGGTCGGCATCGACCATCCGCACCTGAAGCCCGGAAAGATCGGCGGCACCGCCGAGTTCGTACTTCACGATGTGGCTTTTCTCGTCGGTCAGCAACTCCTGTCCACGTTCGGTGTGAACCCGGGCTGCGATCTGGTTGCCCATCGTCCCGCTTGGGACGTAAAGAGCAGCTTCGGTTCCAACGACGTCGGCTGCTCGCTCCTCGAGTTCGTTGACGGTCGGGTCCTCCCCGTAGACGGCGTCACCGACGTCTGCAGCGTATGCAGCGTCGCGCATTCGGTCGTCCGGTTTCGTGACGGTATCCGAACGGAGGTCGATCATTGCCGGATTCTCGAGGCGGCGTCGTGGTAACGTTATCGAATCCAGCCGTGCCTGACGACCGGTGACGGGCGACAGTATCGAGTTGCTCAGAAGGGTTACTCTCTACGGCCGTGGTGAATCGCCATACGGCGCTTGATTTCGCTAGTTGACGGTACGCTTGATGTTGTATACGGCACACATTAGGACGATTTCACGGAACTCACGATACCAGCTTCGCGCACGCACGGCGTCGCCGAGCGTGCGCTTGATCACCGAGAAGACGGTCTCAGACAACGCTCTCTGGCCGTAGAGAGTCCCATCGATCCGCGCGTTATGCGCGTGATCGATGGGACGGAACTCTCGATGCTTGATCAGCGGTCTTACGTCCTCTTCCCGGAGTTTATCACGGAACCGTTGCCAGTCGTAGCCTTTGTCGGCGGCGAGGCTGTGCAACTCGCCAGCGTTGCGGCGGGCGAGTTGCCAGCCGATCTGCGTGTCGTGACGTTTCTTGGTTGTGCAGTGAACGTCGAGGATAGCTTGTGACTCAGTATCGACCAGAGCCGTTGTTTTGAGCGTCTGAACGCGGTAATTCGTCCGTCGGCAGTAGTGTTTGCTCGCGTTTTCGCGGTCGAAAAACGTCGCATCCATCGCCGCATGGCCAGATGGCTCGTGCAGCTGCGCCGACAGGCGCAGCAGCACTCGCCAGACTGCCATCTTGATCCTATCAAATGCTTTCACTAGCGTAGAGTGATCAGGGAGATCGGCCTCCTCAAGGCCGATCTCCGCCAGTATTTGTGGCATCTCGCTCAACAGGTCAAGTGCTTCCCGGTAGGATTTCTCCAAGTAAATCCGCAGACAGTGCAGCGAAACGACGGCGTAGTCGGCGAATCCGCCGCCACCCTGCGGGGCGGCGGATTCGCCTCGGCCACCAACAGCACTTTTAGCCAACGTCACGACCTTCCCAGTGAAGCGGGAAATTTTGGACATAGAGCATCCGCCGTTTCCCGCTTCAACTCCCTAGTTCTGACGGTCGAAGTCTATGCAGTCATGCGATTCACCAGAGCCCTCTCTACCTATACGACATGTCGCTCGTGAGCGCTGCCCGCCCTCTCTCCGATTCGACCGACAGTCCCCACACCGATCGAAGCCCGTTCTTTCGTCACGTCGAACGGATCACCGGTCGGTTCGGCGATCCCTTGCCGTTTCTCGCCGTGCCGCTTCTCACGACGCTACTCGAGGTCGACGCCGTTCGCCGAGCGGTGGCCGGCGTCGGTCGTGGCTTCTCGATCGAATTCACGTTCTAGTTTCCGTCGCCACTGCTCGCGTTGCTCGCTGTTCCCGTGGTGCTGGTCGCTATCTGCGATTCGGGCTCTGGCACTTCGCCGCCGTCCTGGTGATTTCACCCGTGGTCTCGTTCGCGGTTACGAGCGGTGGCGCTGCCGGCTTCCTCTTTGGCTCGGTCGTCGTCGTGCCGCTCTCGCTGCTCCTGACGGCCGCGACGGTGTCTTTCTTCGACGAACTGGTCGACCGGAACCCGAACGCTTTCGACAGCACCACCAGTACAGGAGAACGGAGCAACCGATGACCGGATCGACGGATTCCTCGAGCGCAAATACTTCGAGAAACGATTCCGCACGCCGCATAATCTCGGCGTTACGGCTCGTCGCCGTCGCGCTCGTGATCGTCGGCTTCGTCGGCTGGGCGTCCGGCGACGCCGCCCCCTTCGACCTCGAGTCACCGTACACGATCGCCTTCGGTGTCGGCGTCGCGTGTGCGTTCGCGTCGATCTACCTCGGCATCTTTCTCGCCGAGGGCGGCGAAGAGTGAGAATTTCGATTCGAAACTCGTATGCCGGCGGCGGTGAACGCGTGTCACATGGACCCGCGAATCCGCGAACATGCCGAAATAATCGCGAACCACTCCGTCGATCTCGGGGAGGGAGACAACGTCGTCGTCGACGCCCACCCCGTCGCCGAGGACCTGGTCGTTGCCCTTCACGAGGTTATCGGTGAGAAGGGTGCAAACCCGATCACGACGAGCCAGCGAACGGGAAAGCGCCAGCAGCGGGCGTATCTCCGTGCCACAGACGACGACTTCGAGACGCCCGAACACGAACTCGCGCTCATCGAGAACACGGACGTTTACATCGCTATTCGTGCGTCGGACAACGTCACCCAGACTAGCGACGTCGACCCCGAGACGAGCGCGGCCTACCAGCAGGCCCACCAGCCGATCTTAGAGGAACGCCTCGGGACGCGCTGGTGTCTCACGCAGTTCCCCGCGCCGGCGAACGCCCAGCTCGCCGAGATGAGCACTGAGGGCTACGAGAACTTCGTCTGGGACGCCGTCAACAAAGACTGGGACGAACAGCGCGACCACCAGGCGAACATGGTCGAGATCATGGACCCGGCCGACGAGATTCGCATCGTCAGCGGCGACACGACCGACGTGACGATGTCGATCGCCGGCAACCCGACGATCAACGACCACGGCGAGAACAACCTCCCTGGCGGCGAGGTCTTCACTGCACCCCAGCCCGACAGCGTCGAAGGCGAAGTGCTGTTCGACATGCCACTCTATCACCAGGGCCGAGAGATCACGGACGTCTACCTCGAGTTCGAGGGCGGCGAGGTCGTTTCCCACTCGGCGGCGAAAAACGAGGAGACCCTGACCGAGGTCCTGAACACGGACGAGGGTGCGCGCCGACTCGGCGAACTCGGCATCGGGATGAACCGTGACATCGACCAGTTCACGTACAACATGCTCTTCGACGAGAAGATGGGCGATACGGTCCACATGGCGGTCGGACGGGCCTACGACGGCACCGTTGGCGAGGGCAACGAGCAGAACGACAGTGCTGCCCACGTCGACATGATCGTCGACATGAGCGAGGAGTCGTTCATCGAGGTCGACGGCGAGGTCGTCCAGCGGGACGGGACGTTCGTGTTCGAGGACGGTTTCGAAGCGTAGACCGCGACGAACGGAGTGAGTCGCGGCCTTTTTCATCGAAGTTTTTGCGCGAGGGTGAGCGACGCGAACCCGACGCGGAAAAAGTTCGGAGTGATTCGTTCATCGAGGCCGACGGCGAGGTCGTCCAGCGGGACGGGACGTTCGTGTTCGAGGACGGTTTCGAAGCGTAGACCGCGACGAACGGAGTGAGTCGCGGCCTTTTCATCTCGACCAGTCTGGACGTTCCACCCGCGGTGGAAACTCCGCCGTTCAATCGGGCACAGATGTCATCCAGGCCCGAAAGCCGCGATATCGGCACCCACCGTCGCCAGTGCATCGGCGGGGTTTGGATCGCTGTCGGCCAGATGCGTGTACCGGTGGTCCGGGACACTCGAGAGCGCTGCCGCGACGGCCTCGCTGTACGTCTCCACGCCCGGTTCGGTCGGGTCCTCGCCGCCCCAGACGTCTCGGATAACCGTCATCGAATCGATTCGTACTTCTAGCCTGCGTGGCTCGTACCGAGCCAGTAGCTCAGAGAGTCCGAGTTCGAGGGCGACGTACTCGGCGGTGTTGTTCCCCGTCCGGGAGCCGACGGGCCGGCCGAGACGGGCGAGTTCCTCCCTCGCCGAAGCGTCCACGATGACAGCACCTGCCCCTGCAGGGCCAGGGTTGCCACGCGAACTGCCGTAGACGTAGAGGACGAACGCGTCGCTCGTCGACCCGGGAACGGGCGGCCGGCCGAGTCCTGACTCGAGCAGGCTCTCGAGCGCGCGACGCAACTCGTCCGGATTGGTTCCGGGATCGAAGAGACCGCCGTCCCCGGGGACGGCGTCGTCGATAGCGTCGGTAGCGGCCGCCACCTCGTAGCCGACGCCCGCGAGTACCTCGTCGACGAGCGCAGCGAGCGGCGAGCAGTGTTCGCTCGGGAGGCGGTCGTCGGTCACGCTACTTGCCCCCTCGAGTTTCGGCTGCCGGCTCTCTCGCCCTCGTTTCCGATCGCTCTTGTCGACTGGTCGCACCACTGCATACCGACTCTCGGTTCTCGAGCGAAATAAGCTCCACAGCCGTGACAGGCGACGAACACAGGTAGGTTACGGTCGGTCAGTTTAGTAAACTGAGGTCCGCGAGGCGTGACGAAATAACATCGAGTGCACGGTCTGCATCCGCTGGTTCTTTTGCTCCAGTGACGACGACTTTACCGCTACCGAAGATGAGGGTAACCACATCGGGGTCGTCCAGCCGATAGACCAGGCCAGGGAATTGCTCGGGCTCGTATTCGATGTTTTCGAGACCGAAGCCGATGGCGGTGGCGTGCAGATTGACTCGACAGTCCAAATCACCAGTCGAAACAATATTCTGGATGATAATTTCAGGATTGGACGGAACGTCGATACCCAGACCACGGAGCGCATCAAATACGATATCGAGACTCTCGTAGACTTCGTCAGGACTTTTCGTGCCCGTACAAACGATCTTACCTGTTCGGAAGATCAACGAGGCGGATTTCGGGTTTTGTGTCCGATAAACCGCCCCAGGGAACTTCTCTTGGTCGTATTCCGTTCTATCGAGGTCTTCGGCGACCGATTCGAGGTCGAGCTCTTGATCGACTCCAGTTGAAGCGACGATATTCTCTATCGTCGGAGGGTGTTTCAAATTGGACATGCTACGTGGAACGTTGGATGTAGCTACGAAATAGCTGGTGATCAGGGGCGATCCGTTCGGAGACTTCGTCGATCTCGGTGATCTCGAGGCCTGGCGGAACGAGCAGCAGCGACTGGACCAGCTAGGCGACGATGGCTGCAGCGATTATACCGCCGGCGACGCCGGTGAACTGGTAGCGCATCCCCGTCAAGAAGACGTCGCGATCGTTGACGACAGTCCCGATCGAGGCGCTCAGGGCCGGTCCGATCAGCGGCGCGATCACCATCGAGCCGACGACGACTGCCGGCGAGTCGAGCAAGAGTCCGACGGTCGCGACGACGGCGCTGATCAGCGTCATCGTGAAGAAGACGCTGAACGTCGGCGTCAGTTCCTCGGCCTGGGTGACCAGTTCCTGGTGGGATATCTGTTCTTCCTCGACGCTCTCAGTGGCGTACTCCTCCTGCAGTTCGTCGAACTGCCTCGAGGCGACCGTCTCGGCGTCGGCGACGACCGTGTAGCTCTCCTCGTCGAGGCCGACCTTCTGCAACGAGTCGCGGATCGGTTCGACGGCGTTTTTCGGCAGCGGAAACGAGACGACGGCGTCGTACTCGCGGCTACTGCTCTCGTCGGTCACGACGTAGTCGATACCCTCCTCGTCCAGCAACTCGAGTATCGTCTCCCGTTTCCCGGTCGGAATCGTGACCTGGATGTGACGCACTGGTAGTATCTCGCTTCCCCCAGCGAAAATATCTCGGGCGGACACTGCGTGCACGTATCGTGGCCCCGATTTGGCCGGTGTTGTACCAGGTGGAGAAGCGAGGACCGTATCATACGGTTTACGTGGTGCATCACCTGTAGAGTTGTGATCAACATGGTCACCCGGAACGAAAGAGTGGGTTAAAGTATGCCATTCAATAGATTGTCATTTTAATATACAGGAGTATGAAGAACTCCTAAGCAGACTTTACTATACGCTCTTGTGAAGGACATTGTTGGTGAGTCAGAGAACAGTTCGAACGATGTCTTTCAGGGCTTTTCGACCGGGTTTGCGTAGGATTTTCCGACGAAATTCGAAGAGTCTGAGATACGTGGTGAGTTTGTCCTTCGAGATACCTCGATGCGGCGAGAGCCACCGTCGCGCCAGCGACGCGTGGCTCTCGCACGTATTCACGTGTACATCTCCATCAACGTACTCTCCCTCGACGTGAATAACCGCTTCTCGCTGGTACGTTTCGTCCGTCTCTAACGGGTCGTAGGCACGAAAGCCGTCGGTATAGACTGTCAGCGACTCCTCCTCGTGGGAATCGAGGAGGAGTCGCACAGCCGATTCGTCGGCGGATTTCGACGGGATGACGTATCGCTGATCGCTACCGCGATCAACGAGGACAAACACAGGTGGCTTGTCTTCGTCGTAGTTTCCTCTGCCACGTTTCGAGAGACCACGCGAGCGCGACTCCTGGTCGCGCTCGCGGCCTTTCTTTCCGGCAGAAACGTAGAACTCATCGATCTCGACGGGGCCAACGAGATCGAGCTGAGGCGCGTCGAGCGTTCTGGCGAAACGCTCGACGCGCCGGTGAAGCGATCGGTAGGAGACGTCAATTTCAGCGTCTAACTGGCGGATACTCGTGTTGAATCGGAGCAACGAGTAGAACGCGAACAACAGCTTGTCAAGGCCGATCTTCGCGTGCGCGAAGATCGTGCCGGTCTTGTCGTTGAACGTGCGTCCACAATTTTTACAGCGATACCGCTGATACTCTCGATAGCTGCCGTACTTGATCACCGATTCAGACTGGCAGCGCGGGCACTGGAGGCCCTCGCGCCAGCGAACCTGCTCCAGCAGGTTCGCGGCGCTCGCCTCTGAGCGAAACACTTCAACTGGGAACATAGTCGGGTGATGCTGACGCATCACCCTTGCCCGCTACGCTTTCACAGCGCCAGCTCTGTTCGACCAACAATCTGCTTCCGAAGAGCGTCCTCTATATGCAGCAGGCCAGCTCTATCAGGTAGTTAGGGTTTCAAGACTCGCAACTTCAGGCTTGAAGCCACTGGAAGTCAGTTCCGGCACAACCGCGGGATCTGACGTGGTTGCACCGAGACATCGACACAGCGATCCGTATCAGTCGTCGGAGTAGGGAATCTCGAGTTCGTCGCCGTCCTCGGGGAGGATGACTTCGCCGTCGAAGGCCTCCCGAGCCTGCCGTTCGTGCTCCGCGGTGTGGCCGGCGTACCGGGAGGAGATGTGCATCAGGGCGAGTCGCTTCGCGCCGGCACGAGCGGCGATCTCGGCGGCTCCGCGGGCCGTCGAGTGAGCGGTCTCGGTCGCTCGTTCGGCGCGGTCGTCCGCGAAGGTCGCGTCGTGGATCAGCAGATCCGGCTCGTCGGCGACCTCGATCGTCGCGACGGTGGGGCGGGTGTCGCCGGTGTAGACGATCGTCCGTCCCGGTCGCGGGTCGCCGACGACCTGGTCGGGTTCGACGACGGTGCCGTCCTCGAGTTCGACAGGCTGGCCCTCGTGGAGTTTCGAGAACTTCGGGCCGACGGGAACGCCGAGTTCCTCGGCGCGTTCACGGTCGAAGCGGCCCTTGCGGTCGTCCTCGACGAGCGCGTAGCCGACCGAGCGGGCGTCGTGGTCGGTCTCGAACGCTCGGACCTCGTACTCGTCGGCGCGGTAGGCGACATCGCCGTCGCCGACCTCTGTGACGTGTACTGGAAACGAGGGGTGGTTCCCGAGGGCGTTGACCAGTCCCTGGAGCTTGCGCCGTGTCCCGTGTGGGGCGTGAATCGACAGCGGCTCCTCGCGGTCGTTGAAGTCCATCGTCTGGAGGAGGCCGGGAATCCCGAAGACGTGATCGCCGTGGAGATGCGTGACAAACAGGTGCGAGACGGAGAATCCCGTCCCGAACCGCATCATCTGGCGCTGAGTCCCCTCGCCGGCGTCGAACAGTAACTCCTCACCGTCGCGGGCGAGGAAGATTCCGCTCGGGTTTCGCTCCGTCGTGGGGACTGCCCCGCTCGTCCCGAGGAACGTCACGCGTAGTGGCATCGGTTCGTATTCGACGGTCCGCGGCTAAACCGGCTTCGATCGCCGCTGCACCGTTTCACGACGGGACAGTCGCCACGCCATCCAGTCCCGTGCGCCGCGGACGACGGAGCCGTCAGTATATTGATGATCGGGCTCCTCACGGTGACTAGAACCGACCCCGGACTGCAAAAGGAGTGTGCATTTACAGCCCTCCAGTTCGTACGTTCGGCATCGACAGCGGACCGCGACCCCCCAATGAGCACGAGATCGACTTTCGGCACGATAAAACGAATCGTCGCTATCCTGATCGCGATCGGGATCGTCCTCTCCGCCGGCATCATCGTCGGGCAGGCTCCCGCCATCTTCGGCGTCGAAGAGGACCCGACGGCGTCGATCACCGTCGAGGACCAGCAGACAAACGGCACCGTCGTCGAGATCGACGAAGTAACACTCTCCGACGGCGGCTTCGTCGTCGTCAGCGAGGACGGCGAGAGCCTCGCAGTCTCAGACTACCTCGAGGCTGATACCCACCAGAACGTCACGATAAAGAGCGACGAAGAGGAACTCATCGGAAAGCTCACTGCGACCGTCCACCAGGACACTACCGGCGACGAGGAGTACGCCTACGAGGAGACCGACGGCGAAGAGGACCGCCCCTACCTCTCCGACGGCTTCCCGGTCAGCGACATTGCGACGGTGACGACGACCGAGATCGACGATCCGCTCGAGGAGTCGTTCACCGTCGAATCGCTCGCGGTGCGGCCGACCGTGACGACCAACGAGACGTTACAGGTCGTCGCCGAGATCGAGAACCCGACCGAACTCGACAGTCAGCAACGCGTCGGGTTCCGCCTCGATGGCCAGGTTCTCGAACAGCAGGTCCTCGATCTGGCTGCGGGCGAGTCCACCGAAGTGGTCTTCGAGTTCGACACGAGCGATACCTCGCCGGGCGAGCGGACCGTGGGAGTGTACACTGACGGTGACGGCGCACTCGAGGCGGTCGAGTTCGAGTTCCACGCAGAACCGAGCGTTGCGATCACCGACATCAGCGAGGACGAGGTGACGGCCGCCGTCGCGACGCCGACCGAGAGTTTCGTCGCGGTCGTCGCCGACGAGAACGCGACCAACGCGGACGGCATCGACGAAGCGGACGTCGTCGGGACGAGCGACGAACTCGAGTCCGGCGAACACGAGAACGTGACGATCGAGTTCGACGAAACCGTCGATGAGGGTGACGAACTCGCGGCCGTCCTCTTCGAGGGCAATCCGGACGACCTCGAGACTGCGTCGGCGGTCGAACACGACGACGAGCCGGTCGCGACGACGTTTACCCTCGTCGGCGAAGACGACCTCGAGGCCGACGACCTCGACGACGCAAGCGGTGACGACACGGCCGACGAAGACGACGAGTAATCGACCGATTCTTACCCGCTCCGTCCGTACGGTACCCCGATGGAAGCGCCGCTGTGGACCGACACGTACGCTCCGGAACTGTCCGAGTTGCCACAGGACGACGCTCGCGACTACCTCGAGCAAGCTGTCGACGAGCCGATGAACATCCTCCTGCAGGGACCGCCGGGAAGCGGCAAGACTGCGGCGGCGCGTGCCCTCACCCGCAAAGCGCACGACGACCCGGACAACGACCTCGTCGAGATCAACGTCGCCGACTTCTTCGGCCGCACGAAAACCGAGATCAAGAACGATCCGCGGTTCGAGCAGTTTCTCGTCGGCCGCTCACGGCTGTCCAAACGCGACATGATCAACCGCGTCCTCAAAGAGTCAGCCAGCTATTCGTCGGTCTCGGGTGAGTACAAGACGATCCTGCTGGACAACGCCGAGGACGTCCGCGAAGACTTCCAGCAGGCGCTGCGTCGAATCATGGAGAAACACCACCGGACGACGCAGTTTATGATCGCCACCCGTCAGCCGACGAAGCTCATCCCACCGATCCGCTCGCGGTGTTTCCCCGTCTCCGTTCGCTCGCCGACCAGCGACGAGATCGAGACTGTCCTGGAGCGCATCCTCGAGGCCGAAAACGCCGAGTACGACGACGACGGCCTCGAGTTCGTCGCGGGCTACGCGAACGGGAACCTCCGGCGGGCGATCCTCGCGGCCCAGACGACCGTAGAGGACGAAGGCGAGTTGACGATGACGGCGGCCTACGAGACCATCGGCGACGTCGGCATCGACGACGAGATCGAGTCGATGCTCGCAGACGCCGAGAACGGCGAGTTCACGGACGCCCGTAGCACGCTCGACGATCTGTTGATCGACGAAGGGCTAGACGGAGAGGAGGTCGTCGACGCGATACTCCGCATCGCTCGCAAGCGCTACCAGGGCGATCGTCTCGCACGACTGCATCGACTCGCGGGCGACATCGAGTTCGAGATGCACGAGGGGACGAGCGATCGAATTCACGTCTCGCGGTTGCTGTCAGAACTGGGCCGGAAGAGCTAGTACGGTCCCAAGTGTGGACCGACTAGTTGAGAGTTGGCCCAAACCGATCACGATTCTCGATCAGAAGTACAGCGCACTAGCCAAAGTAGACTTGGGACGCTACTAGTGGCGGGCCAAGCCTGAACTGATGAGTGAAACCGAATGCGGTCGTCTGGGTTCACTCAGCAGTCGACGCTTGGTGGAGTACTAGCTCCGAGTGTCGACGCAAGTAGAGACAACGACAAGCTAGACGGGTGAACTGTATTTCAGTGTGAACGTTCGTTCGGGCCTAACAATGCGGCCAGTACCACTATACGTGGCTACTGTGCGTATAAAAGCACATGAACGTCGCACGACTTCTACTCCCCGGGCGAGCCCGGCGGAGTTACACCGCGAAACTAGGAGCGATCTTTGCGCTCGTGATCGCGGTAACGATCGGGTTTGGAGGAGCGGTCTATCTCGAGATCACGGCCGCACTCGCCGACGATCCGGCTGTTGTCGGCGAAGTTGCAGTCTCGGGGATTCTCGGACTGATCGTACTGACGGTGATCAATCTCGGCCTGGTCGCGGCGACGGTCGGCGGCAACACCGTCGCGTCGCTGTCCTCGCTGTCGACCAAAGCGAGTCGCATGGGCGAGGGGGAACTGGGCGTCGACCTCGAGACGCGCCGCGAAGACGAGATCGGCGACCTCTACGACTCTTTCGACGAGATGCGTGACTCGCTGCGGGAGTCGATCGAAACCGCAGAACGGGAACGGACGCGAGCCGAAGAGGCTCTCGACGAAGCCGAGACCGAACGGGAGCGTGCCGAAGCAGCCCGCGAAGAAGTCGAGCGCGAACGCGAGCGACTCGAGGAGATCAACGAGGAACTGGAACGAGAAGCAGAGCGGTTCAGCGACGTGATGGCGGCCTGCGCCGAAGGTGACTTTACGCGGCGACTCGAGGCTCGCAGCGACAACGACGCCATGGAGTCGATCGCGGCGTCGTTCAACGAGATGATGGGGGGAATCGAGGAACTGGTCGGCCGGATCGACCGGTTCGCGGTCGAGGTTTCAGAGAGCAGCCAGCAGGTTCGGGAAAACGCCGAACACGTACTCGATGCGACCGAGGACGTCAACGAGACGATCCAGGAGATTTCAAGCGGCGCGAGTAACCAGACCGAGAACATCCAGGAGATCGCCCACGAGATGGACGACATCTCGGCGACGACCGAAGAGATGGCCGCGAGTGCGACCGAGGTTGCAAAGACCTCCCAGAAGGCAGCGAGTGCCGGCGAGACAGGACGTGCAACAGCCGAAGAAGCGATCGAGGAGATGAACGAGGTCGAGTCCCAGACGGAGGAAGCCGTCGACGCGATCGAGGCGCTGTACGAGGAAACCCAACAGATCGGCGAGGTAACCGAACTGATCGCCGACGTCGCCGAACAGACGAACTTGCTGGCGCTGAACGCTTCGATCGAGGCCGCACACGCCGACCAGTCGGGCGACGGGTTCGCAGTCGTCGCAAGCGAGGTGAAGTCGCTGGCCGAAGAGACCAAGCAGGCGACCGACGAGATCGACGACCTGATCGGGCGCATCCAGGAGCAGTCACAGGAGACCGTCGAAGACATCCGGGCGACCAGCGACCGGATCTCGCGGGGCGTCGAGACGGTCGAGGAGACGGTTAACTCGCTCGAACGAATCGTCGAGGCCGTCGAGGAGGCGAACACGGGCATTCAGGAGATAAACGAGTCGACCGACGTCCAGGCCCGCTCGGCCCAGCAGGTAGTCAACATGACCGACGACGTGGCGGCAGTCTCCGAAGAAACCGCGGCCGAGGCCGAAAACGTCGCGAACGCCGCCGAGACCCAGGCCGACTCCGTCCGAGACGTCTTCCAGCGGGTCGACGACCTCGCCGACGAGGCGGATTCGCTGCTCGAGGTGTTACAAGATACCGACGTGTCGCGATCGAGCGACGGTGCTGTGGGAACGGTGACGGGTGATGCGGTATGATCGGCGTGACAACCTGGTTCGCACTCGGAACGCTTGGCATGCTCGCCGGAACGATCGCGTTCGTCTGGCGTGGACTCTCGGCCGATAGCGACTACCTGCAGTATTACGCGATCCTCGCGGCGATCAGCCTGATCGCGACGATCGCATACGCCGTGATGGCGATGGGAGAGGGGTGGCTCGAGGTCGACGACCGCGTCGTCTTCATTCCGCGGTACGTCGACTGGATTCTGACGACGCCGCTGTTGCTCGCGTTTCTCGGCATGTTGGCGGACGTCGACCGCGACTTCCTGTATAAAGTCGTCGCCGTCAACACGGTCGTCATGGTCTCTGGATTCGTCGCGGCCGCAATCTCACCGAGCTGGCGGTTCGGACTGTTCGGTCTCGGTGGAATCGCGTACGTCGTCCTGGTGTACATGGTTCTGGGGACGATGACTGAACGAGCACGCGAACGGGATTCGGGAACCCAGTCGCTGTTTACGAGTCTGCGCAATCTCACGCTCGTCCTCTGGACGATCTATCCCGTCGTCTGGCTGCTCGGGCCAGCCGGCTACGCTCTGCTGACGCCGACCGTCGACATCATGCTGATCGCCTACCTCGATCTGCTCACGAAGGTCGGCTTCGGCCTGATCGCGATCAACGCAAGCGCCGTCATCGAGACAGAGTACGAGACGACGAGACTCGAAGGAGGCACCGAACAGCCGTCCTGACCGTCCCACGTTTTTTTCGCCGCTCCGCGCCCAGTGGTAGCTATGCCGACTGTCCTCGAGACGTACATCGAGAACCGGTTTCGCGTCCAGCCAAACCACGCGAACAACAACGACACGCTCCACGGCGGCAACCTCATGAAGTGGCTCGACGAGGTCGCCGCGATGTCGGCGATGCGCTTTGCCGGCGAGACCTGTGTCACCGCGCAGGTGAACGAACTCGACTTCGAGCAACCGATTGGGATCGGTGACACCGCGCTGATAGAGGCATACGTCTACGATTCCGGCCGGACCAGCGTTCACGTCGCCTTGCGAGCGTGGCGCGAGGAACCGCGCAGCGGCGAGGCCGAAAAGACCACCGAATCGTCGTTCACCTTCGTCGCGATCGACGAGGACGGAGCGCCCGTACCAGTCCCCGACCTGACCGTCGAGAGCGAGGAAGGCAAGCGGTTGCGCGAGCGAGCACTCGAGGCGGAGTACTGACGGTCGCCGAACTCGCATCGCCAGCGCCACGGAACGCCTTCGCAGACGGGTTACGGTATTTAACACAGCAGTCACTGCTGGGCCGGTACTGGATTCGGTTTCGCACGCCATCGTCAGGCGAGAGCGTAGCGAAAGCTGTGGATCTCGAGCAAGCGACGAAACACAGTCGATCTGCACGCCGACTGGCGGGCGAGCGGTCGACGGTCTACTCCGTTCGCGGGCCGGACTCGGGTGTGACGAGATCGGCGTCGAGGTCGTCGCCGCTGTCGTCGGGATCGGTGGAAGCCGCGTCGACCTCGAATGCATCCAGTGAGGTGCGTAGTTCGTCGGCCATCTCGGCCAGCGAGTGAGCGCCAGACGACACTTCCGAAATCGACGCAGTCTGTTCTTCGACTGCCGCAGCGACTGTTTCGGTCTCGTCTCTGGTCTCCTGGCTGATCCCTGTGGCTTCGTCGACCATCGTCACCACCCGCTCACTCGCTCGGGCCTGCTCGTCGGTCGCGTCGTTGATCGACTGAATGCTCTCGTTTGCGGTCTCGACCTGGTCGGTGATGGTGTCGATTGCCTCGATTCCCTCGTCGACGGCCGCCGCGCCGGCGTCGACTTGCTCGCGCATCCGGTCGATTTCGTCGACCGTTTCGTCGACCGACGACTGTACCTCACTGATCAATTCGTCGACCTGCTGGGTCGCGTCGCCGGTCTCTTCGGCCAGCGACTTCACCTCGTTGGCGACCACCGAGAAGCCGTCCCCACTCTCACCCGCACCCGCCGCCTCGATAGAGGCGTTCAACGCCAACAGGTTCGTCTGCTCGGCGATGTCGTCGATCAGTTCGACAATCTCGCTGATTTCGTCCATTCCCGACTCGAGTTCGGCCACTCGTTCGGTAATCGCCGCGGTGCGCTTTTCGAGTTCGTCCATCTCGTCGCGAATCTTCCCCGAAGCGTCGCCGGCAACGTCGGCTTGCTCGGCGGCATGACCGGAGACGGTAGCGACGTCGTCGGCAGTAGAGGCGATCTCCTCGATGGTCGCCGAGAGGTCGTTCATCTCGCCGTTGACCTCCTGGAATCGGTCGCTCTGGTCGGCTACCGCCGAGGCGATCTCTTCGGTCGAGCGACTCACGTCATCGCTGGCCCGCTCGATCTCGCCGACCCGTTCGGTCACGTCCGCGCTCGTGCGGTCGACCGCTTCGGCCAACTGTTGGACGTCGACGAGCGTCTGCTCGAGATCCGCGAGCATCCCGTTGAACGCAGTCGCGATCTCGGCAAGCGCCTCGTTGCTGACGTTCTCGTCGAGTCGCTGCGTGAAATCACCGGCGGCGGCCTCGCTCATCACGCTAGCGAACTCGCTGGCCGTCCGCTCGAGGCCCTCGGCGAGTTGCTCGGCCTCCTCTCGCGCCTCGGCCGCCTCTTTCTGGGCGGTCTCGGCTTCGACTTTCGATTGCTCGAGATCGTCGATATACTGTTCGAGGTCGGCCCGCATCGTCTCCAACGAATCGCCGAGCCTGCCGGGGACCTCGGTCCGGAGTGCGGGATCGTCGAACTCCTGTCGAGCGATGGCATCGGCCTGGTCCGCGGCGGTTTCGAGGTACTGACGGATGCCGTCGAAAGAGTGACGGACCTGGCCGACCTCGTCGATCCGGCTGTCGTCTTCGATCTCGATCACCGTGTCGCCGTTCGAAAGCGCTGCTGCATTATCGGCGAGGTCGTCCATCGCCTGGGCAGTCGATCGGCCGATAGTCGCACCGACGGCGATCAGTCCCGTCAGTGAGACCATGATCAAGAGGCCAAGCGACGTCGCCACGTCCTCAGTGAGCGCGTAGGCTTCGTCCTGCGGTGCGTGGGACATGAGTACCCAGTCGGTGCCGTCCACCCACGCGTAGGCAATCACCTCGTCGGTGGCAGGGTCGTCGCCAACACCAGACGTACCGATTCCAGTCTCGAGCGCGTCGTTGAAGACGGGATGCTCGAGTCCGCCCCGGTAGGTCGTGAGGATAGCGTCCCCGTCTTCGGCCATCAGGACAGTGGCTTCGGGGTCGACGACCTGCGTATAGCCACCCTCGACCGGGTTGTGAACGGCACTGGCGATGTCCGCAACTGCCACCTCGACCATCACAGCACCGCTTTCGTCGCCGTCGATCGAACTGAGAAACGCCACGAGGGACACCCCATCACGATCGTACGTGTCCGTGTACGTCGTCTCGGCGTCGAACGAGCCGTCGTAGTCGGTGTCAGTGATCTCCCCATTCGATCGGAAGTGAAACTCGAGACCGAGGTCCCGCACGTCGGTCCCGACGGCCTCCTGATTCGAGCTGTGTGTAAGCGTGTCGGTTTCAAAGTCGAGATAGTGAACGCCGTGGACGTCCATATTCTCCTGTTCCTCGGTGAGCGTGGCCTCGAGTGCCGCGTCGGAACCGCCTGCGACGACCTGGTACGACGCCAGCATCTGGGTCATCTGCTCGTGAGTGTCGATCCAGGTCGCAAGCTCGTCTGCCTCGTCTTCGGCAGTCAGGATGAGTTCGTCCTGTGTGTCGGCCGTAATCTGGCCCGTAATGTCGACGTAGAAGAACAGTCCAACAGCTCCCGTCAACAGAAGAATAACGAGAATCACCACTCCGAACTTTGCGACGTAGCTCTCACGCACCCGATCGGGAACGAACTGCTCGATAGCTGAAGGCATTTCCGGAAAATGTCTCCATTAGATAAAGTAATTTGTGGCACCCCTATAGAAAACCCCAGAGGCGTGTTTTCAAGCATAATAGAAAGTATGTTATATAGACATTAGTGGCCCCCAGTTGCAAACTCGAGAAACGAACAGGGAGCGGTGAGACCGTCCTATACGACTCACAAATCTGCCTAGTGGCGGGCCAAGCCTGAACTGATGGGTCGAATCTGGCGGTGTGACCCGATTCGACCCGTCAGTCGACGGTTGGGACGGTACTAGTACTGTCCCAAGCGTTGACCGACTAGTTGAGAGTTGGCCCAAACCGATCACGATTCTCGATCAGAAGTGGAGTACACTAGTCAGAGTAGACTTGGGACGCTACTAGTACTCCGCCAAGCGTCGACTGATGAGTGAAACCAGACGACCGCATTCGGTTTCACTCATCCGTTCAGGCTTGGCCCGCCACTAGTACCGTTTCAATCGTCGGCTGCTGTGTCGACCCGGCCGACACGGCTGGGTTCACCCCAGCAGTTCGGGCTCGAACCGCCACGAGACGCGGCAGACAGTGAGAGCTAGAAGGACAAGACGGGCAAGTGAAACCACTCGAAGCGGATCGTGTTACGCTTCGTCACCAGAAAGTACCAGCACGTACCGCGTCAGCGACCGATGGACGCGGCGTTCGAATGATGCCTCGAGTTCCCACCCCGCCTCCCGCGCTTCGCTGGCCCACGATCGATCTGCCACGACGACCGCACGCGAGGCGACGCGTCGCGCCTCCGAGAGCGCGCCGGCGACGAGGTCCTCGAGTCGGTGGGAGTCGATCTTCGACTGTCGACCGTAGGGGGCGTCGAAGACGACGCCGTCGACGGCGTCGTCGGCCAGCGGAAGTCGGGTTGCGTCGCCGCGACCGACCGCCCACGAGCCGCGTTCGACGCCGGCCGGCGAAGGCGCGTCGACCTCGAGGAAGTGCTCGAGGTTCTCGCAAGCGCCATTGGTCATCTTCCATTGGGCGTCGGTGCCGATCACGTCCGCGCCGACGAGTCCGGCCTCGACGAGGACGCCGCCCGTTCCGCACATCGGATCGAGAATCGTCGCTTTCGGTCGGGCTCCGGCGACGTTCGCGATCGCGCGTGCGAGTAATGGGTCCATGCTACCGGGCTGGAAGAAGGGTTTGTCCGTCGGCGCGCGGGTGCCGAAGTCCCGAACGCTTTCGGCCGCGAGCCAGCCCAGCGCACAGACCGAGACGCGATCACCGCGGCCGTCGTCGACCGTGGGGACGCGTCCCTCCGAGAACGTCGCGCGCAGGACGTGATCGGGCTCGTCGAGGTCGACCGAAAACCCACGGTCGACGAGCACCCGGCCCAGCGCGCGCTCGACGCGTTCCGTACTGACGCCCGTCGACCCGTGGACGTCGGTCGCACGCACGGCGATAGTGCCCTCGCGGTCTGAATCGAGTGACGCGGCCTCGAGCAAGGCCTGTGCGCTCTCGGGGTCGGCGTCCGTCCGGCCGACGAGGTCGCTCGCGCGGTGGGTGTAGGCAAGTCCGCGGACGCGCTCGGGAGAAACGGCGTTCGCAAGGGCCAGACCGGGCGCTATCGGACGAACGTCGGCCGCGGCGCTTGCAGCCTCCTGGAGCGCGAACGCCTCGTTCTCGCCGCCGAGCTCGAGCAGATACACGATCGATCCTCGTCGTGGGCCGCGTATGAGCCTGCCGTTTTCGGGTGCTCGACGCTCGACCCACGCCATAAAATCTCTGCCAGAGAGTACAGAGACGGCCCGAGACACCGCTTCTCTCGAGGTACGTCTGTTCCACGAACCGGATATATCAGGCCGCGTCACCAACCTTTATAAACCTTAAATACGTCTTTTTAAACGACTAATGACGGATCCCAAGGACACCATCAACATCGAAAACGTGGTGGCGTCGACCGGTATCGGCCAGGAACTCGACCTCCAGAGCGTCGCGATGGACCTCGAGGGGGCCGACTACGACCCCGAGCAGTTCCCCGGTCTCGTCTACCGCACCCAGAATCCCAAGTCCGCTGCACTGATCTTCCGATCCGGGAAGATCGTCTGTACCGGAGCGAAAAGTACCGACGATGTCCACGAGAGCCTTCGCATCGTCTTCGACAAGCTCCGTGAACTCCAGATCCAGGTCAACGAGGACCCCGAGATCGTCGTCCAGAACATCGTCACCTCGGCCGATCTCGGACGGAACCTCAACCTGAACGCCATCGCGATCGGTCTCGGCCTCGAGAACATCGAGTACGAACCCGAGCAGTTCCCCGGCCTCGTCTACCGCCTGGACGACCCCGAAGTCGTCGCGCTGCTGTTTGGCTCCGGTAAACTGGTCATCACCGGCGGCAAGAAACCCGAGGACGCCGAACACGCCGTCGACAAGATCGTCACTCGACTCGAAGATCTCGGTCTGCTCGAGTAACCGTCTCGTTTTCCGTTCGGCTGCCGATCCTCCAGCGTCGGCACCACCCAGATTTCGCCGTTGGCGTCGGTCCACGTAACCGTCCGCGAGTCCGACCGATCGCTGACTTCGCCGGGCCGTCGTTGACGGACCTCGATCCCGTAAGATGGGAGACATGCAACCACTGTCTCTGTTCGCGGGGGCTGTCGTACTCCTCGCGGTGATCGTGGACATCCTCTGGACGACGCTGTGGGTCGACGGCGGCTCCGGACCGCTATCCGGCCGGCTGACGACGACGGTCTGGCAGGGCCTTCGCCTGGGAAGTCGGGACGACTCCCGTGCACTCAGCCTCGCTGGGCCGCTCATTCTCGCGCTCACGCTTGCGCTGTGGATCGCGCTGCTGTGGATCGGCTGGACGCTGCTTTTCGCCGGCGGGAGAGTGGCCCTTGTCAGCGCCCACACCGGCGAGCCAGCGGACTGGTCGGGCTATCTCTACTACGTCGCCTACACCATGTTCACCAACGGGAACGGCGACTACACGCCCACGAGCGCGACCTGGGAGCTCGCCAGTTCGTTCACGACCGCGACCGGCATGGCATTCGTCACGCTCGGCGTCTCCTACGTCCTCGCCGTCCTGGGTGCGGTCTCGGAGAAACGGTCGTTCGCCAGCGACGTCACCGGCCTCGGCAAACGAAGCGAAGCGTTCGTCCGCACCAGCTGGAACGAGAACACCCGGACGAACGGGGACGACCCGCTCGATGGCCTCGACCTGCCACTCGAGTCGATGGCCTCGCAACTGTCGCTGCTCGCGGAGCAACACAAGTCCTACCCGATCCTCCACTACTACCACAGCGAGAGCGGCGACGAGGCCTCGGCGATGGCCGTCCCGATCTTAGACGAAGCCCTGACGCTGTACCGCTACGGACTACCCGACGACGAGGGTCTCGACCCAGCGCTCGTCGAGAACGCCCGCTCGAGCACCGAAAGCTACCTCGAGACGCTAGACGCGGCGTTTATCGAACCGTCCGAAGAGCCCCCGCCCGAACCCGACCTCGACCGCCTCCGCAAAGAGGGAGTGCCGACTGTCTCCGACGAGGCGTTTGCTACCTCGCTCGAGGATCTCTCCGACCGCCGGCGGAAACTGCTGGGAATCGTTCGAGCCGACGCCTGGGAGTGGCCGCCCGGCGACGACGAGGACGGCGTCACCCGGTGAGCGTCCGCAGGTGCTCCCGGCCGTCCTCGGTGAGAACGTAGGTGTCTGCCGTCGTTCGGCGGACGTAGCCGTCCGAGCAAAGGTCGTCACAGGACTGGGTGATCGTGATCGGGTGGGCGTCGAGTTCGGCTGCAAGCACCGTCACTCGCACGGGTCCGTGTTCGTCGAGCGCCGCGAGCAGCGCTCGGTCGGGACAGCTCACCATGCGTTGTCACCGATGGCAGACGACACAGGCTATCATAGTGGTTTCGATGGGGCCGGTCTTGCAGCCGAAGAAAAGACTGGTAATCCGGTTTTACCAAACCGTCGACGCGAGTAGTATCGTTCGTCGCTCCTGAACTCGGCGAGATCGAACGAAACTGTCAGTGAGCGTCGAAACGGGGTGGCGACTTTATCCGTTCGTCGCCGTGACCCTTCGACGCCCATGACGCTCCATCTGGACCGACCAGTCCCTCCCGAAACCAGTGTCACCGACGTTCTTCCGCCCGCTCGAGACCAACTCCGTCACGCGCTCGAGAACGACCGGCGTCGGATGGTGCTGCGCTCGATTCTCGAGGCCAACGAACCGATCACAGTCGGGGCCCTCGCCGGGCAACTCGCCGACGACGAGAGCGACCCAACGCTCGTCACGACGCTGCTCGAGCGACGCCAGCGCGTCTACGTCACTCTGCGACGGACTCACCTCCCGTTGCTCGAGTCCTGTAGCCTCGTCGTCTACGACCGGGAACGCGGCGTCGTCTCGCCCGGCCGAGAGCTGTCGACGCTCGAGTCGCTGTTGGCAGGTGAGGAGACGCCACTCGAAAGCGCCAAAGAGAGCACGACCCGGTAGCGACGACGAGTCGGTCCGGAACAGGAAGGCGAGAGAAGCGCCACCGTCAGGACGGATACAAGCAGCCAGGACACTTGGCTCCATCGAGCGAGCGTGTCCTACTCGACCAGCCGCTCGATTTCGGTCACCAGCACGTCGCTTGCGCCCGCGTTCTTGACCTCCGTGATCGTCTCGAAGACGTCGTGCTCGTCGACGACCGCGTGGACAGCGACTTTGCCGTCGTCGTCTTCGTCCGCGATGTCCATCACCGTCGGCCCACCCATTCCCGGGATGACGTCTCGAACGTCGTCGAGTCGACCACCGGGAACGTTCATCATCAGGTAACGCTTGCCCTCGGCCTGTTTGACCGAGGCCAGCGCGGTCCGTACCTCTTCGACTTTCGGCTCCTCCAGAACGTCCTCCCGGGCAAAGAGTCGGACGGAACTCGAGAGCACCTCCTCGACGACCGCCAGCCGGTTCATCTTCAGCGTCGTCCCCGTGCTAGTGATGTCGACGATGGCGTCTGCCATCTCGACGTGTGGCGTGAGTTCGGTCGCACCGGTTACCTCGACGACGTCGGGATCGACGCCGCTCTCGGCGAAGAAGTTCCGTGTGATGTTCGGAAACTCGGTCGCGACGGTCCCACCTTCGAGGTCCGCGACTGTCTCGATGTCGCCGTCTTCGGGGGCAGCGAGGACGAGCCTGCAGGACCCGAACTCGAGATCCAACAGTTCGGCGACGCTTTCGACGCGAGCCTCTCGAATCTGGTCGTACCCGGTGATCCCCATATCCGCCGCGCCGTCGGCGACGTACTCCGGGATGTCCGCCGCACGGGCAAAGAGGACGGAGACGTCGGAGTCGACGGTGTCGGCGTACAACTTCCGGTCGGCACCGTTCTCGAGATGAAGCCCCGCCCGCTCGAGAAGGTCGATCGTCGGCTCGTGCAGGCGGCCCTTGTTGGGAACGGCGATTCGCATTTCTCGATCGTTCGTGGCGGGCAGACAACTGTCTTTCCATGTCGCGACGACGTCGATACCGAATCGTCCACAACGCTCAGGTACGACGGCGTCGGTCTATGGTCGAGAACGGCTTCACCAGCCCGTCGGAGACGCGTCGTCCCCCGTCGGCGTTTGGCCGGGACACGACCGTCACCGATCCGGATCTCCACGAGCGGTTCGACCGCGAGTGGGCCGATTGCTGGGCCGAGACAGCCGACCTGCTCGAGTGGGACGAGCCCGACGACACCCTCCTCGAGGACGACGACGCGCCGTTTTGCAGCGATACAGCGAGAGTGCCTCGGGGCTTGACCTCGAGGTACTTCATCGGTGGTTCGTCGGCGGGCGACTGAACGCGGTCGAGAACTGCGTCGACCGTCACGTCGACGCCGGCAGGAAGAACCAGGTCGTGCTCAGGTAGGAGGAAACGCGGCGAGCGACGGAGTTACACCTACCTCGACCTCCACCGCGAGGCACAGGCCGTCGCGGCCGCCCTGGGCGATCTGGGCGTCGAAGAAGATGGCGTCGTCACGCTCTACCTGCCGTCGATCCCCGAGTTGCCGATCACGATGCTCGTCTGTGCCCGGATCGGTGCGTTACACACCGTCGTCTTCGCCGGCTTCTCGCCGGACGCGCTCGTCACCTGCGACGGCTACTTCCGCGAGGAAACCGCGATCGGCCAGAAACGGAAAGCGGACGCGGCACGCGCCTCGCTCTCGGAGTCGATACCCACCGTCGTCGTCGACCGACTGGGGGCGAGCCACGAGACGCAACTGGGCGAGAACCAGTACGACTACGGGACGCTGGTCGAGCGGTTCGCCGGGACGGCGGTGCCGGCAGTCTCGAGGGCGTCGATCGATCCGCTCTTTCACATCCACACGTCGGTAACGACCGGCGAGCCCGAACGGATAACCCACGCGACGGCCGGCTACCTCGCGGGGACGACCTGGACGGCGTGGAAGTGTTCGACACCACTACCGGGACGATCCGGACTTCCAGAAGTGGGGTCAGAAGTCCCCCGACCAGCACGACCTCACGTCGCTGCGCCTGCTCGGCACCGTCGGCGAACCGATCGAATCCGACACCTGGGAGTGGTACTACGAACACGTCGGCGACGGGGAGTGTCCGATCGTCGACACCTGGTGGCAGACCGAGACCGGGAGCGTCCTGCTGTCGACCGTGCCCGGCGTCGACGAGATGAAACCGGGTGCCGTCGGGCCGGCGCTACCCGGAATCGAGGCCGCAGTCGTCGACGAGCACGGCCGGGAACTCCCCCCGGGAGAGCCGGGCTGTCTCGCGATCACGCGCCCCTGGCCCTCGATGCTCGTCCCCCACGACGACGACCGCTACTGGCTGCTCGCGGAGTACTGGGAGGAGTTCTCCGACCGGCGAGCCGACACCTGGCAATACTTCACCGGGGACCGCGCCGTCGTCGACGAGGACGGCTACGTCACCGTCATCGGTCGCGCCGACGACGTCGTTACGCTCGGCAATCGGCGTCTCGGAACGGCCGAAATCGAGGCCGCGATCACCGCCGTCGACGGCGTCACCGAGGCCGCTGCGGTCGCCGGCGGCACCGACGAAACCGAACTCTACGTCTTCGCGACCGCCGAACAGGACTCGAGAAGCGAGGCCGAACTACGCGAAGCGATCGAGGACGCGATCCTCGACCGCATCGGACAGTTCGCCAGGCCAGCAGCCGTCGTGTTCACGCCCGAACTCCCCGAAACCCACACCGGGAAGACCATGTACCGGGTGCTCAAGGGGATCGTCGACGACGAACCGCTCGAGGAGAGTACGCCGCTTCGCAACCCCGCGATCGTCGGCGAACTGGCGACGGTGTGGAATCGGTCGGACTGACGATCAGATCGACAGTTCCGCGCGTCGCAGTAGTTGCGCGTTGATCGCGACGATCCCGTACTTGCAGATATCAACAACACCTGATCGGCGCTGACAGGTTAGTCAGGAACTAACGCAATCAGTAATTTCTCGTCAGGAAATTATTGTTCATTGGAACTATGTGGAGAGTATGGCCCAAAAACAAGGCGACAAAACTGAACTGCAGCGCGATATCTTGCTCACGTGGTACGAGAACCCGGACGCGACGAAGAAAGAGATCGCCGAGGCGTGCGATTGTTCGGCGTCGTACGTGAGCAACGTAACCAACAGGTTCGACAATTACGATCACATGGAGGCGATGCTGGACCGCCAGGACAAGGAACTCGAGGAGATGTTCGGCGACGATATCTTCAGCAGTATACCGGACGCAAGCGGCCCCTCTGGTCCCGGGCTTATCGAGATCTACAGCCAGCAACCGGACAACGTCGCAGGCTACCTCGTGCGTGGTGTGATTCTGGCGTTCATGCTCTTTATCTTCTACCAGATGGCACTCGTTTTGATCTGAGTGAGACGGCCGACCGATGATTCGTGGCTCCGTCGATAGTCGAGTAGCAGTCTCTGGACTCTACTTGTCGTCAGTGTCGTCAGCGTGCATCCGAACGACGTTCAGATGCATCGCGTGCAGGTGCGTCCCGATCCCGAACAGCAACAACCCCAGGCCGACGAACAGCGACGGCATCACGAGCACGTCGTAGACCGCTCCGTACTCGGGCACCGCGAGTACGGCCATCCCCGCGAAAAACGTCACGAGGATCACGCCGAATCCGGCCTGCAGGAACCGGTAACAGGTTCGCGTATCCGCGAACAGGCGCGATCGGTATAGTTCGACCATCGCTATATCTCCGCGTACACCGCCGGTTCCCCGCCGTCCCCGAATTCGTACACCGTCCACTCCCCGTCTTTCTCGCCGCCCATCCCCGGCGATCCGGCGGGCATTCCGGGAAGCGCGACTCCCGTCACCTCGTCTTCGAGCGCCGACGCGACGACTGCGACCGGCATGTGTCCCTCGACGATCGTCCCGTTGAGGTCGATAGTGTGACAGCTCTGGAGGGGTTCTGCGATCCCGTACTCGGCCTTGACAGCCGCGAGATCGTCGGTGGTGACGGTCTCGAGGTCGCCCTCGAGGTGGTCCGCGAGGTAGTCGGCGTAGACGTCACAGCAGTCGCAGTTCGGCCCCTGGTACTGGGTCGCCGAGGCGACGGCGAGCGTCTCGTCGGTCGCCCACTCGTCGGTGTTGTCGCCGAGACAGCCAGCGAGAGCGAGTCCGATCGTCGCCGGTCATTAGCCCGTCACCTTCTTGGAGAGCCACACGAACGGCCGGAACGGCAGGAAGACGTAGTCCTCGTGCGGGTCCCACTGCATGAACGCCAGGCTGTTGGAGACGACCGAGACGCTCGAGGCGGCCATCGCCAGTCCCGCGAGCGCGGGGTTCAACAGCCCGATCGAGGCGATCGGGATCAGCGTCGTGTTGTAGATGAAGGCCCAGAACAGGTTCTGGCGCACCTTCGAGATGGTGGCGTCGGCGACTCGCATCGCTTTGAGCACGTCGGCGGGGTCGTCCCGCATCAGCGTGATGTCGGCGCTCTCGATGGCGACGTCGGTACCGGAACCGATCGCGACGCCGACGTGGGCAGTCGTCAGCGCCGGCGCGTCGTTGACGCCGTCGCCGACCATGATCGTGCGGTTTCCGTCTTCTTGGATCACGTCGATCTCGTCTGCCTTGTCCTCCGGCAGGACTTCGGCGTGGACATCGTCGGGGTCCATCCCGAGCTGGTCACCGATCGCGCGGCCGGTGCGTTCGTTGTCGCCGGTCAGCATCATCACGTCGTAGCCCCGCTTCTGGAGTTCGGCGACGGTCTCTTTGGCGCTGTCGCGGACCGTGTCCGCGGTGGCGACGATCCCCAGAAGTGCACCGTCCAAGGCGACCAGCATCGCCGTCTTGCCCTCGCGTTCGAGTCGCTCCATCGCCGCCTCGACGGGCGTGGGGTCGACGTCGTTGTCTTCCATCAGCTTGCGGTTCCCGACGAGCACCTCGCCCTCGGGGACCGTCGCGCGGATGCCGTGGCCGGGGACGTTCTCGAACTCGGTCGGGTCAGCGAGGTCGACGCCACGCTCTTCGGCACCGTCGACGATCGCCTGCGCGAGCGGGTGTTCGGAGCCGGACTCGGCGCTTGCCGCGACCGACAGGAGGAGACCCTCGTCGGCGGTGGGCTCGCCGGTCGTCTCGAGGACGCCCCCATCAGCCGCCGGCGTCCCACCGTCCGTCTCGGCCACCTCGTCGACCGGGACGACGTCCGTCAGGCGCATATCGCCGTGAGTCAGCGTCCCCGTCTTGTCGAAGACGACCGTGTCGATGCCCCGAGCCTTCTCGAGAACGTCGGCACCCTTGTAGAGGACGCCGTTTTTCGCCGACAGCGTGGAGCCGACCATCGTCGCCATCGGCGTCGCCAGCCCCAGCGCACAGGGACAGGCGATCAGGATGGCGGAAGCGAGGACGATCACGGAGAACTCGAGCAGCGACACCCCCTCGGGACCGGCTGCGGCTGCGGGACCGCCCCCGACCGGCTCGAGCAGCGGAATGATCGACCCGAGCGCGTCCGATACCGCAAAGAGCACGCCCGGCTCGAGCGCCCACATGACCGACCAGAAGACGGCGTTGACGATCACCGCAGGGACGAAGTAGGCGCTGACGCGGTCGACCAGTCGCTGAACGTCCGGCTGGCGGGCCTGGGCCTCTTTCACGCGTTCGACGATCTGCTGGATCGCCGTCTCCTCGCCGACGTTGGTCGCCTCGACGTAGAGGACGCCATTCTCGTTGATCGTCGAGCCGACAACCTCGTCGCCCTCGCCCTTCTCGACGGGGACCGACTCCCCGGTGACCATCGACTCGTCGACCGCGCTCTGGCCGTCGACGACGACGCCGTCCGTGGGCACCTTCTCGCCCGGCCGGACCTTCATCACGTCGCCGGGTTCGACCGTCTCGAGCGGGACGACCATCTCGTCACCGGGGACGGCGTCGCCGTCCGCTCGAGACGCCGGGGACGTCTCCCACTCGACGACAGTGGCTTCTTCGGCCTGCATCTCGAGCAGTTCGCGGAGTGCGGAACTCGCGCGAGCCTTCGAACGGGCCTCGAGCCAGACGCCGAGGTAGATGAACCACAGAATGAAAGCGACGGCCTCGAAGTAGAGTCCACCTTCGATCGCACCGAGGACGACCGCTGTACTGTAGACGTAGCCCGTGGTGGTGCCGACCGACACGAGCGTATCCATGTTCGCCTGGTGATTGTTGACCAGCGACGTGTACGCGCCTGCGATGAAGTGCTTGCCAAGCGTCGCCATCAGCGCCGTTGCGAGGACGAACTCGATCCAGTCGGGATCGACACCGAGGATCGTCTCCGGCAGGACGCCGGGGACGAACATGTCGATCATCACCAGCACGAACGGCGCGGTGAGGAGGCTGCCGACGATCGTCCACTTGCGTTTGGTCCGGAGTTCACGCTGGATGGCACTCTCGCGCTGTTCGGTCAGTGCGTCGCCGTCGTCGCCGGCGCGTTCGGGTTCGAACCCGGCATCTTCGATGGCATCGTAGATCGCCGAAAGCGAGGTGTCCTGTGGGTTGAACTCGACGGTTCCCTCTTCGGTCGCGTAGTTGACCGTCGCCGAGAGCACGCCAGGAATCTCCTCGATGGCGTCCTCGTTTGTCTGGGCGCAGGTCGAACACGACATGCCGGCGATTTCGACCGTCGTCTGCGTCCGGTCGGGGTCGTAGCCGGCGTCCTCGATCGTCGCATAGATTTCGGTCAGCGAACTCTCGTCGGGGTCGTACTCGACGGTCCCCTCGTCGGTCGCGAAGTTCACGTCGACAGCCTCGACCCCCTCGAGATCGTCGACGGCCTCCTCGACCGTCCCGGAACACGTCGCGCACGACATCCCGGTAATGCTGATGGTGGATTTCACGTACTGATCACTCGTCCCTTACTACGCCCCCCTGTTTCAAGCGGTTTGCTACTAACACATCGGTATTTGTCCACGATCGCAGTTATGGATCAAAAGCAGTCTCGAGTGCACAGCCAGTAACCAAAACCGAGGACATCTCGGTTAGGGAG
Organism: Natronobacterium gregoryi SP2; assembly: GCF_000230715.2. GTDB lineage: Archaea > Halobacteriota > Halobacteria > Halobacteriales > Natrialbaceae > Natronobacterium > Natronobacterium gregoryi. The sequence goes on along the minus strand of NC_019792.1, from coordinate 1,777,957 downwards.
ATGGCGGTTATGCTCCCGCCGCCTCGACGATTTCGGGGAACAGTAACCCGAGCAGTTCCGGCGTGACGTAGGCCTCGACGAACGCGGCGAGAGCGAGCAGGAGCCAGCCGAAGACGACGAACGCGACGGTCCGGTAGACGTACGGTTTCGTGAGGAACACCGCTCGTTTGCCGAAGACGCGTTCGCCAAACCGGTAGAGCAGTCGGAAGCCGACGCCAGCGGCGATAAACAGTGCCGGAAGTTCGAAGATACCGTGTGGCGTCAGTCCCGCGACGACGTAGTCGACCCCGATAGTACTTCCCATGATGGCACCGACGTTCCCGACGACGACTCCGTTGAACAGCATCGCGAACGCGGTTACCAGGCCGACGGAAAGCGCTCCGGCGATCGTGACGAAAAACGCCTGTGAGTTGTTCTCGAGGTAGAACGAGGCCGTCGTCCCGATTTCACCGTCTTCCGCGAGATCCGGGTACTGTTGCTCGAGCAGTTCGAGAAACAGTACCGACAGGTCGACGCCGGCGGCAACGAGGACGACGCCGATGCCCATCCCGAACGCGAACAACCCGATCGAGAACCAGACCGGGCGACGGTGCTCGAGCCAGCCCGCCGACAGCGTCTCGAGGATGGTGATGTTGTCGATCGGGGCGGTGACGGCGAGCGCCGCAAAGACGACGCCGAGTGTGGCAGCGCCGACGACCGGGGCGAGGTCGTCGTGGGTAGCGTACGTGATTCCCGCGGTGACAAACGACGAGAGCGCGAGCACGAACGCGAGAAGCGACCAGTTCCGGACGGCGTTCGGACTCGGCCCCGGCCCCTCACTGGGATCGTCGTCGGCCGGTTCTGGGTCGGCAGACGGCGAATCCGTCGCCGACTCCCTGTCCTCACCTTCGCTTTCGTCTTCGTCCGGCAGATTGATACTGATCTGGGGTTCCCGTTCGGTATCGTCGTCCGCTCGTCGTTTCGACTCCGGATCGGCCTCTCCATCGAGAGTCGACGTCGGCTCGGACTCCCGTTCGCTGCGCTCGTCCGGCTCGTCGTCCGCGACCGGATGGCGCTCGGGTCCGAACACGAACCCCCCTTCGGAGTCCTCCCCCGAGCCGTCGGAATCCTCGTCGTGATCGTCTCCCGTTCCGTTGCCGCCACCGTTCATGTGCCAACTCTACGCAAATGCGTGGGATAAATCCGCCGGCTATCGTCAGCACGTAGGAGTCGTCACTGCTTGCGTCTCCGACTGAGTTACGGGGCCGAAATTCGTGGATCTCCACTGAATTCGTGACTTCCTCCCCACCCTACTCGCTCGCGGCTTGCGCCGCTCGCTCCTTGAGGGTAGCGTGAGACCGTAATGAGTGACAGAAGTTTTGGGCGTGGGCTAAGACGAACGGGGTAATGGGAGGAGACCGGCGGGGCGAGCTCGTTCGTCATCTGAGCGAGGAGGAGTTGGATCGTCTGCTGGACGAAGCAGACGATCCAAAGGTCGTCAAGCGGCTCACCTTTGTCAAACGTCTCTACAAGGGTGCAACGTACGAAGAAGCAGCCGACGACGTTGGGAAATCTGCGTCGACTGGAAGTCGCTGGGCACGTCGATGGAACGATGGCGGGCTGGGTCAGTTGACACCGAACTTCGGGGGCGGAAGGCCCCCGAAGCTCGGTGACGAGGAACAAGAGTGTCTTCTAGAACTTCTCCGGGAGGGACAGCCCTGGAAAGCACAGGAAGTTCACCAGCTCTTGGACGCAGAGTTCGATGTTGAGTACCATCCGGATTATCTCGGTCGATTCCTCCGGAATCTCGGACTGTCTTACGCTAAACCACGTCCAAAACGTCCCTCACGGCCAGAAAATGCAGATGAAATCCTCGAAGAACGCGTCGCAGACGCGTTCGACGAGGAAACAGAGACAGCACATAACAAGCGTCCCGAGGATGAGGACGAAGGCTGGGTTCTCGACGACGATATCTGTACAGATGGAGGAACTATCGTCGGTTTTTGTGACGCTTCTCATCCGCAACCATACGACAATTCGCATCGACTGTGGTACGTCGATGATCCGACACTCGAACGACCGCTGGTGAAGCTTGACGAACCAGCGGTCGGGTGCTATACGCTCAACGGCGAAAGTGTCCTGACCTTTCCTGAAGATCAATCGAAAGAGAACATCTGTGCCCTATTGGAGGAGGTCCGCGAGCAGAATCCGGGAACGCGGATTCTGCTCGTCTTGGACAACTTCTCGTCTCACATCTGTGAGCACACGCGCAAGCGCGCACATCAACTCGGTATCGATCTCGTCTTTCTTCCGGTCGGTTCACCGCATCTCAATACAATCGAGCAGGTCTGGAAAGTGCTCAAACGAAATGCTTCACCAATCGTCGTGGCGAGCGAGAGCGCGTTCCGCACTCTCGCTCGCCGCCTCTTCAACACCCTCACCGATCGACTTGGATTCGCCAAGTCTTGGATCGACCAGTTCCTCAGTCCATATTTGCAAAAGTTATCTTGATCATTAAGGTCTCACGGACCATGCGAACGGGCGCTTCGCGCCCGTGAGCAGATGGGGCTTCCTGTTTCCACGACGCGCTTTGCAGGAACCGAATCGGTTCCCGTAGGGAGCGCAGTCTCCGCAGGCGTTCGAAAATCGTCTGCCGATTTTCGCAGCCCATCAGAATCTTTCGATTCTGATACTGATGGATAAAACTTCATGTATCTCTAGATGCGGGGGAATAGTATGGCGACGTTGGAGAACGTCTCTGTCGAAGACCTCCGCCAGATCTTGGCGGAGGTCGATGATGCCGATGCAACAAAGCGGCTCATGGCCGCGATCACCTACAAAGAGATAGAAGATCTAACGCAAGCAGAAGCCGCCGCACTCTATGGATTTTCCAGCAGTTGGGCCTCGAAATGGTTCAATCGACTCGAACGGCTCGCCGACGAGCCGTTCGAGGAGGTCGTCTACGACAAACCACGAGAGGGCAGACCATCCGAACTCTCTGACGACGAGCACGAGCAGTTTGTTGAGGTACTTCACGAGTCTCCCGAAGACGTTGGATACAACGCGCCCGCGTGGTCTGTTTCACTAGCGCGTCACTATCTCTCCGAAGAATTCGGTGTTGAGTACTGCGAACGTCACGTCCGACGACTGATGTCCGAGGCCGGGCTGTCCTGGAAGACAGCCCGGCCGGAGTTCCACAAGTCCGACGAACGAGCCCAAGAGGCCTGGGAAGAAGGGTTCAAAAAAAGCGCGACAACTTGGACGATGAATACACGATCCTGACCATCGATCAGACGCGACAGGTTCTCTCGACGCTGATCTACGCGTGGTTTCCAGAAGGGGAGCGCCCGTCACTCCCGGTGACGGGCGCGTGGGACAGCATCAAACTCCTCGGGGCAGTCAGCAATAGCGGCGAGACGTTCTTTCTCCCGTGTGAGGAGAATTTCAACAGCGACACCACAATCCGGTTGCTCGACGCTCTCCAAACCGAGTTCGGCGAGAAAATCTGCGTTGTCTTAGATAATGCCTCCTATTTTACGGCGAACAAGGTGCAGGCATTCGCCGAAGGAACTCCGATCGAACTGTGTTACCTTCCACGGGGTTCACCAGAGCTGAACCCCGTGGAAGAGTGCTGGCGACGACTCAATCAAGCACTCGGCAACCGCTTGTTCAACACACTGGATGAACTTCAAGAGGCTGCACTGACCGCGCTTGACGACATCGAACCGCCGAATGTCTTTACGTACTTATGTCCTTGAGTATCAGTTGGGTTGAGCCGATACCTGTAGTTGTAGCGCATAGTCTACTCGTCTTCGTCGGTTGGATCGGTGACACGGACGACTTTGACAGTTGCGCCAGTCCACGCTTTCGGGACGTAGATGTGCGCACCGTTTCCGGTCGGTTTGACTTCGGCTTTGAGGACTTCGTGCCCTTCGACCTCGTATCGATCCATTGAGTGTATCTACGAAGTAGATACTCATCAATCTGCCGATAGCGTGGGCCTGCGGGCCTGCTGTAGAAAAGTGCAAGAAACTCGTGCGGCGTTGACGAGACGCGAAGCGTCTCGTTCGCACACCAGAAATCAAAGATTTCTGGGGACGCTGTATCCCCTCCCTGCTCGCGCCTTCGGCGCTCGCTGAGGAAGGGGCATTAGCGCCTCGATCCAGGTAAATCGATCGGAGTCAAGTGGTTCGAGAAACCTCGTCTCCCGTCATCACGGACGATCAGAGATCTTCCGATCGACCCCGAGGCACTCGGCCTGCTCCGCCTGTAGAGAGCGACCGTTCGGGCGTCGACAGTACGAAACGCCATCCTGGGCTGGTTGCGGGCGGTTTCCGGCGTCGACGAGCACTGTCGACGGTCCGCTCGAGCAGGATCGAGATGTCGGCGAGCACATCGGGTGAAGACTGTCACGAGACGGACCTCTGGCCTGGACGACCGGTCGGCGGCCGAACGTACAACAGCCAGGAGAGCATGTGAGGCCGTACGAATGGTCCCTGCCACACTCGAGGACGCCCGCGGCTTCGTTCACATCGTCTACCATCGTTTGCGTGAACTGAACTACGACTACCTGCGACGCTCGAGGCGAAACCGGACGCCAGCGGGAGCGTTTCGGTGTTACGAACCCGTCAACCGCCACGGAAGCGACGAGATGCTCGCAGAACTGGACGACGCGTGTGGTCCGTCCGCGGTCGTCTTCGACGTCGGCGCGAACGTCGGAGTGTACGCGCTCGCGCTCACGAGCGACGAACCGGACCGGCGCGTCGTCGCGTTCGAACCCGCATCGAGGAGCGCAAAACGGCTCCGGGCGAACGTTCGACTGAACGGCCTCGGAGCCCGGATCGACGTTCAGGTCTGTGGCGTCGGCGACGAGAACGCAGAACGGCCGTTCTTTCGGTCGAGCAACCCCGAACTGTCGGCGTTCGACGGGGCGAGCGCTCGCAGATGGGGGGCGTCGGTCGCCGAGATCCGATCGAGTCCGGTTCGACGACTGGACTCGCTCGTCCTCGAGAACAACCTGCCGTCGCCGGACGCGATCAAGATCGACGCCGAGGGTGCAGCGCCAGCGGTACTGACGGGCGCTCGAGATGTCATCGAGCGCTATCGACCGACGCTGTTGATCGAGATCCACGAGGACGGCTTCAAGCGAGACATCACAGGGGAGAGTCGGGCAACACTCGAAGCACACGATTACGCCATCGACGAGCGCGACGGGTTCTGGCGGTGTGAGCCCAGCCAAGAGAGAGAAGAATAAGGCCACCCGGTGGAAACACCGGGGCATGGTTACGCTTGCGATCACCGACGGACAGGTGTTGACACCCGAGTTCACCGTCGAACGAGCCGACGTGCTGATCGACCAAGACCGCGGCGAAATCCTCGAGATCGGGCCGGATCTCGCAGGCGACGCCGACGAGACGCTCGACGCCGCGGAGTCGCTCGTCACTCCGGGGTTCGTCAACGGCCACTGCCACGTCGCAATGACGCTGTTGCGGGGACACGCCGACGACAAGCCCCTGGACGCCTGGCTGCAGGAGGACATCTGGCCGGTCGAGGCGGAACTGACGGCCGAGACGGTACGCGCCGGGACAGAACTCGGCGTCCTCGAGATGATCAAGTCCGGAACGACGGCGTTTGCGGACATGTACTTCTTCGTGCCGACGATCGCCGACGTGGTGGCGGAGGCAGGACTGCGCGCCCGACTCGGCCACGGGGTCATCTCGGTCGCCAAAGACGACGAGGCAGCACGGGAAGACGCCCGCGAGGGACTCTCGGTCGCCGAAGAGATAGACGGCATGGGAGACGGCCGCATCTCGTCGGCCTTTATGCCACACTCGCTGACGACCGTCGACGGCGAGTACTTAGAAGAGTTCGTCCCGCAGGCCCGCGAGATCGGCGTCCCGATCCACTACCACGCCAACGAGACCGAAGACGAGGTGACGCCGATCGTCGAGGAACACGGCGTCCGACCGCTTGCCTACGCCGCCGAGAAAGGGATGCTCGAGTCCGAAGACTTCGTCGCCCACGGCGTCCACGTCGAGGAAAGCGAGATCGGTCTGCTCGCAGAGGCGGGCACGGGCGTGATCCACTGCCCGGCTTCGAACATGAAACTCGCCAGTGGAATGGCTCCCGTCGAACGGATGCGCGAGGCTGGCATCACCGTCGGCATCGGCACCGACGGTGCGGCCTCGAACAACGATCTCTCGATGCTCGACGAGGCCCGCGACGCGGCGATGATCGGCAAACTCGCAGCCGACGACGCAAGCGCCGTCCCTGCAGGGGCGGTCGTCGAGATGATGACCGACGGGAGCGCGGAGGCCGTCGGCTTCGAGTCCGGCCGACTCAAGGCTGGCGCGCCCGCGGATCTGGCGGTGATCGACCTCGAGAAGCCACACTTGACGCCGCGAAACGACCTCGTGAGCCACCTCGCGTACGCCGCGGCCGCCGCCGACGTTCGCCACACGGTTTGTGACGGACAGGTGCTCATGCGCGACCGCGAGGTCCGAACGCTGGACGAGTTGGCAGTCCGTGAACGCGCGACCGAAGAGACCGAGAAACTGCTCGCTCGCGCCGGCCAGTAGGCAACTGATCGGCCGTTCCCGTGAACGGAATTCGAACGCTCGTAGACCTTCGTAAACTCTTTAGCCGCATTCTATTCGGTTTCAGTAGCCGAAAACCGGCAGCAACTGCCGGCTGGGTTTATGCTATGCAGGTTGAATGTCAGACCAGATGAAACGCTGTAGACTACTCGTAACTGCACTCGCGCTCGTCGTAGTGCTGGCTGCGCTCGCGCCGATCGGTACGGTCGCGGCAGAGTCGGCCAGCGACGACCTCGAGTTGATAGTATCGGACGACGGCGTCGTCTCCGTGACGGCCAACGAAACGCCCGTAGAGAACGCGACCGTCGAAGTGACGATCGTCGACGAGAACGCGTCGTACGCGGGGGACGGTAATCACACGACCGACGCCGACGGCGAGGTCGAACTCCCCGAACCCGAGGACGACGTCGACGTCTCGGTCACCGCTTCGACCGACGAGGAGAGCGTCGAAACGACGACAACGCTCGAAGCCGCCGACGGCGTCGAGGATCTCTCGCTCGATGTCACGCAAAACGGTGACGTGCTCGTCGAAGTCACCGATGGAAACGAGTCGCTCGAGAATGCAGCCGTCGGCGTGACACTGGCCGACGGCGAGGACGCGGAGAACGTCTCCTACGCGGAGACGGGCGAGTACACGACCGACGAGAACGGCACGGTCTCTCTCGCTGGCCCCGAAGAACCCGTCGACGTGACGATCACAGCGACGGTCGGCGACGACTCCGTCGAGGAGACGGTGGGCCTCGAGAGCGTCGACGAGCAAGAGACGGAAGAGCCCGAAAACTTCGGTCAGTTGCTGCAGGAGTTCAAGGAGAACGAACTGAACGCGAGCGACGACGAGCCTCGAGGACTACAGATCGCGTCTTTCGTGGTCGAGAACAACCCGGGTAACGCGCCGGCTCACGCTGGTCCACCGGCTCACGCTGGTCCACCGGCTCACGCTGGTCCACCGGCTCACGCTGGACAGCCTGGCGGTGACAACGAGAGCACCCAGGGACCACCCGGACACGCTGGCCCGCCGGGCAGTGACAACGAGAGCACCCAGGGACCACCCGGACACGCTGGCCCGCCGGGCGACGATGACGACGAAAGTGGGCAGGGTCCACCCGGACACGCTGGCCCGTCGGATAACGACGACAGTAGTTCGTCCAGCGGTGGCAGCTCGTCCAGCGGTGGCAGCTCGTCCAGCGGTGGCAGCTCGTCCAGCGGTGGCGGCGGTCCGCCGGACCACGCTGGTGGCGGTCCACCCGGTAACTAACCCGGTCTCGCGTCACGCTCCGCCGTCGGACGACGAAACGGAACGCGACACGCTGTCAGGGGCACGGTCTGTCACCGACGGCGGTTCCGGGCCGGCATTACAGCGACCGTCTCGGCGACTCCGCTTCGGTACCGTTTTGGCTCCGGTCGCTCTCTATAGAGACATGACTGAGACCGGGAGTTCGTATGCCCCGATCAGCGAACAGGTAGACGACGCCGAGAGCGCCCGCGAGGAGGGCCGGCGAAAGATGGACTGGGCCGCCCAGCACATGCCCATCCTCGAGTCCGTGCGCGAGGAGTTCGTCGCCGACCAGCCATTCGAGGGCGAACGCATCGCGATGGCGATGCACGTCGAGGCCAAGACCGCGATTCTCGTCGAGACGCTCGCAGAGGGCGGTGCCGAGGTCGCCGTCACGGGCTGTAACCCCCTCTCGACCCACGACGACGTCTCCGCCGCGCTGGACGCCCACGACAACATCACCAGCTACGCGAAACGCGGCGTCGACGACGACGAGTACTACGCGGCCATCGAGGCCGTCATTGCCCACGAGCCGACGATCACGGTCGACGATGGGATGGACCTCGTCGCCGCGATCCACGAGGACTACCCCGAACTGATCGACGGCATCGTCGGCGGCGCAGAAGAGACGACGACCGGCGTCCACCGACTGCGCGCGATGGACGACGACGGCGCACTCGAGTATCCCGTCTTCGCTGTCAACGACACGCCGATGAAGCGACTCTTCGACAATGTCCACGGCACCGGCGAGTCCTCGCTGGCCTCGATCGCCATGACCACGAACCTCTCGTGGGCCGGGAAGAACGTCGTCGTCTCCGGCTTCGGCTACTGTGGGAAAGGCGTCGCGAAGAAGGCCGCCGGCCAGAACGCAAACGTCATCGTCACCGAGGTCGAGCCACGGCGCGCCCTCGAGGCCCACATGGAAGGCTACGAGGTCATGCCGATGGCCGAGGCCGCCGAGGTCGGCGATGTCTTCCTGACGACGACGGGCAACCGCGACGTCATCGTCGAGGAACACTTCGAGCAGATGAAAGACGGGGTTTTGCTCGCGAACGCGGGCCACTTCGACATCGAGATCGACCTCGACGCACTCGACGACCTCGCGGTCGACCGCTACGAAGCCCGCGAGGGCGTCGAGGCCTACGAACTCGAGGACGGCCGCCGGCTGAACGTCATCGCCGAGGGCCGACTCGTGAACCTCGCCGCACCGATCTCGCTGGGCCACCCCGTCGAGGTGATGGACCAGAGCTTCGGTATCCAGGCCGTCTGTGTGCGAGAGATGCTCGAGAACCCCGAGGCGTACGACGCGGGCGTCCACGACGTGCCGGACGAACTCGACAAAGAGATCGCCGAGATCAAACTCGAGGCCGAGGGCGTCGAGTTCGACTCGCTGACGGACATCCAGCGCGAGTACATGGATTCCTGGGATCACGGGACGTAATTTCTACTCCATCTCGAGCGTCGCCGTCGTCTCCGCGGGGCGAATCTGTGTCGGGAATCGAACGTGTCGCGAGGACAACGGGTATCGAGACGTCAGTCGACGTCGAACACAGGTCGGAGAAACGCGACGGTCAGCCGGTGGTCGTCTCGTCGTCTGCTGGCGTCTCGACGACGAACACCAGACTGCCGTCCTCGAGTCCGCCGATGCTGACGCGCGCGGAAAACTCCGTGCCGTCGGTTCGGCGACCGGTACAGGTGCCGGTCCAGCGCCAGCCGTCCTCGACCGTCGGTATCGCAGTCGACGCGAGTCGCTCGGCGGTGGCCGGTTCGAACAGGTCCTGCCACGGTTGCCCGATCAGGCCGTCGCGGTCGGCCCCGAACTCGACGGCGAACGAGTGGTTCGGGAACTCGATGGCACCGTCGGGGTCGACAGTCGCGATGGCATCGCCAGCGAGTTCGATACCGGCGAGCGAGCGTTGTGACAGCGTCGACAGCCGTTTTCGTTCGACGAGCCGTGGGAGTCTGTAGCGAAGCCGTTGGTCGACGGTTGGTCCGTCGGCGACGACGTCGGTCCACTGGTGGTCGGCCGTCTCGTCACGCGCCATCGTCAGCCAGCTCTCGTCGGCCACGACGAGGACCGGAAGCTCCGCGCGCCGGCGTCGAACGCGGTCGATCGTCTCCTCGAGAGTGGCGTCCTCCGGCGGCTGTCGACAGACGAGACAGTCGACGTCAGCGAGTTGTTCGAGTGCAGCGGAGAGAGACACCGCCGTCGAGATTTCGACGATAGGTGAGGTCTCCTGGTCCGTCTCGAGGCGCTCGGCGGCGAAACCGTCCCCGATAACGAGGGCGGTGAGCGATTCGTCGTCGGTCGGGAAGACGTTTCGTGTCTCGGCTATCGATAGGGCACCTAGCATCGTTTGGTAGCGTTTCGAAGCACGATCGTCGGCCCGATACTGAAAGCGACGCGAGGGCGGTCGAAGCGCGGCGTCCGCGCCCGATTATCGGCTTCCATGGACGGTGCCGTCGACGGCGACAGTGCCGTCGCCGCGGACTTCGACCGTGTGTTCCTGGTAGTCGAAACGGACGGTTGCGTGTCCGTTCGCTTCCTCCTGGAACAGTCGGTCGAGTGCCTCGGGATCGACAGCGTGATACAGCGGCTCGAGCTCGAGTGGATCGGTGTCGGTGACGGTGGCGAGTGCGTCGACGACTCGAAGGCTGGGGGAATCGCGGTGGTGATCGAGAGTTGTTTCTGCCATACCAGATCAAGGCGCGACCGAGGCATCCCTCTGTCCGTTATATGCGTTGCACCGACTCGGTCTGGACGCTACATGTATACCCCCCCCCCCCTTCCCCATCTCCCCTGCCCCCTCTCCCCTGCCCCTGCCTTTCTCTCCTCTCCCCTGGCCGAAGTCGGGTCCGGACCGCCAGTTCCGTACTGGAAAGTCCGGACCGGTAAACGACCGAAGCCACTACCGAAGTCGGCCAAACGTATAATCCACCGCAACCGTTACTGGGGGTATGTTTCGCGGCCTCGTTTCGTCCCGTGGAGACGGTTCCGTCGCTTCGCCCCGAGAGAGACGGATCGTGGAGGTCGGTTCGTGGCTCGTAGCGGCGATTGCCGTCGTGAGCTTCGCCCTCGCTGTCACGTGGGAGACGGCGCTGCCCCTCGATCCGGTCGGTCCGGAGACGCTCGCACTCACGGCCGGAAGCGGACCGAGTCGATCGGCCGTGCTCGATCGACTTACCGAGGAGATTCGGAGCGTCGTCGAAACGATCGACGAAACCGACGAGGCCGGTGCACTGGAGCGACGCGACGTCGAAATCGACCTCGAGGTCGACGGAGACGAGCAACTCGCCGAGCTCTCCGGGGCGGTCGACGACCTGACGGCGCTCCTCTACGAGCGAAGGCAGCGACTGGTCGCCACCGAACGAGACAGGAGAACGATCGACCGGCTCGTAGCAGACGGCGACGCGCCAAGCGGCGACATCATCGAAGCGGTACTCGAGGTTGCCCGTGAGCGACTGGCGCTCGAGGCCGGCGTCGCCGCACGCGTCGCTGAGGACGGAGACGGGGTTCGGATACGCGAGTCTGAGTCCGAATCCGCGGCGTCGGCGGCCGTCCCGGAGGCACAGTTCCGGTGGATACTCCGAGAGCGCCTGTTCGAATCGACCGACGAGTCGGTCGTGTTCACGAGCGTCGACGATGGCTATCATTCGGGCAGTCCGGACGAGGAGGTCGAATGGTACGTCGGTGGCCGGATAGAAGTCGACGGCGAGTTGCAGGGAGGGGTCTGTTTCGTCGGTCACGAGCCCCGTGACGCGATCACGCCGAGCGAGCGGAGCTTCCTCGAGTTCGTCTGTCGACGGCTGGGTCGCGTGTTCGAACGCGAGGAGTACGAGCGGAAACGACGGTTCAAAGAGCGCGTCCTCGAGGCTGCGCCGATCGGCATCACTATCACGGACCCCCGCCATCCAGACGATCCGATCGTCTACGCGAACGACGCTTTCGAGGAGATGACCGGATACGCGGAGTCGGAGTGTCGCGGCCGGAACTGTCGGTTCCTGCAAGGGAGGGAAACAGACTCCGAAGCGGTTCGAGAGCTACGAGAGGCGATCGCCGCTGCGGAACCGACGACCGTCGAACTCCGCAACTACCGGAAAGACGGGTCGGAGTTTTGGAACCGGGTGAGCGTCGCCCCGATCGAAGACGACCAGGGAGCGGTGGTCAACTTCGTCGAGTTCCAGGAAGACGTCACAGAACGGAAAGAACGAGCGCAGGAACTCCGCAAACAGAAACGAAAGCTGTCGAGCCTGATGAGCAACGTTCCCGGGATCGTCTACCGCTGTCGGAACGAACCGGCGTGGCCGTTCGAATTCGTCAGCGAAGGCGCAACCGAACTCACCGGCTACGAACCAGAAGCGCTGGTCGAAGGCGACGTACACTGGGCGGAAGACGTTCTCGTCGGTGACAACGACGAGCTCTGGCACACCATCCAGGAAGCGGTGTCGGGACGCGACCCCTACCAGGTGACCTATCAGATCGAAACTGCCGACGGTGACCGTCGCTGGCTGAGCGAACAGGGCCACGGCGTCTTCGACGAGGAAAACCTCGACCACCTCGAGGGGGTCGTCATCGACATCACGCCACAGGTCGAAAGCAAACGAGAACTCCGGCGGACGCGTGCACTGCTCGAGCAGTCCCAGCGGGTCGCAGACGTGGGCGGCTGGGAACTCGGCGTCACCGACGGCCAGTACGACGCCCAGTGGTCCGCTCAGACGGCACGCATCCACGGGGTCGACCCGGGAGCAGACATCGACTACGAAAGGCTTGTCGAGTACTATCACCCCGACGACCGTCCGAAACTCGAGCGAGCGATCGAACGCGCTCTCGAGGACGGAGAGTCGTACGATCTCGAGCTTCGCATAGACCGGCCAGACGGTGACAGGCGGTGGGTTCGCGCGATCGGTGAACCGATCGTCGCTGGCCGTCACACCGATCACGACGACCATCGCGTGCTGCTTCGCGGTTCAGTCCAGGATATCACCGATCAGAAAGAGCGCGAACGGGAACTCGAGCGGACGCGGGCGCTACTCGAGCAGTCCCAGCGGGTCGCAGACGTGGGTGGCTGGGAACTCGACGTCAGCGAAGAGCCGTCCGAACTCGAATGGACCGACGAGACGGCCCGCATATACGGTCTCGACGCCGACTTCGATCCCGACCTCGAGGCCGCACTCGGGTATTACTCTCCCGACGACCGGTCGCACGTCGAGCAAGCGCTCGAACGGGCGATCGAAGAGGGCAAGTCGTACGACCTCGAACTGCAACTCGTCAGGGACGACGGCGAACGGCGCTGGGTGCGAGCGATCGGTGAACCCGTCGTCGAAGACGGCGGGGTCGTCGCGGTTCGAGGGTCGATACAGGACGTGACCGACCAGAAGGAACGCGAGAAAGACCTCGAGCGGACGCAGGCTTTCCTCGAACGAATTCAGCAGATGGCAAGCATCGGCGGCTGGGAACTCGATCTCCGGACCGAGCCACGGGAAGCGACCTGGACGGAAGAGTTGTACCGAATCCACGGCATGCAGAAGGACGCAGAGCCCGACCTCGCGGCCGCGATAGACCAGTATCACCCCGACGATAGAGACGACGTCTGGAAGACCCTCGAGACGGCGATCGAGAACGAGACCGTCTACGACCTCGAGGCGCGAATGCAGCCGACGGCGGACGACCTGCGATGGGTTCGTGGTTTCGGTGCGCCCGTCTTCGACGACGGCGAACTCGTCAAGTACCAGGGCGCGCTCCAGGAGATCACCGGCCTGAAACGCCGGGAGTTGGCACTCGAGTCGCTCCACGAGGCGACCCGGCGACTCCTCGGCGCAGAGACCGTCGACGAGGTTGCCGACCAGGTCGTTGCTGCCGCCGAGGACGTTCTCGAGGCCGCTGCCATCGCACTCTACGGGCTCGACTCCGACGTGAACCGGCTCGTTCCGATCAGTCACACCGATGCGTTCGATCAGCTCTCGAGCGACGACCCGTCGACGGACGCCGGGAACAGCGACTCCGTGCTCTGGAACGTGTTCGCCACCGGCGCACAGACGGTCGTCGACGACCCCGAAGCGTTCGACCGCTCCGACGTCTTCGAGAACGGCATCGAGAGTGCCGTCGTCGTCCCGATCGGTGACCACGGGGTGTTCACGGTCGCGTCCAGATCGGGGCTGGCCGACGCCGAGGCGCGCCGACTGATCGAGACGCTGGTCGCGACGGCCGAGGCGGCGTTCGACCGCCTCGAGAGCGAGGCCAGTCTCCGAGAGCGAGACGCCGAACTCGAGGCGCGCAACCGACATCTCAGACGACAGATCACGGTCACCGAGACGATACGACGCATCAACCAGTCGCTGATCGGGGCGGCGAGTCGCGACGAGATCGAGCGGACCGTTCCCGAGCGACTGGTCGAGAACGACGACATCGCCTTCGCCTGGATCGCCACTGCGAAAGCCGAGGGTGGGCCGCTCGATCCCCGAAGCTATGCCGGCAGTCACGAAGACTACCTGGACGCAATCTCGCTCGGGAGTGCAACCTCGAGCGAGCCGGCCGCCCGGACGGTGCGGACGGGAGAGACGACCGTCGTCGAGAACGTCGTCGACCAACTGCAACAGGAGCCGTGGCGCAAGCAGGCCCTCGACGCCGGCTTCCAGTCGGCTATCAGCGTCCCGCTCGCGGTCGAAGAGTACTCCTATGGCGTCCTAACCGTCTACGCGACCGCGCCAGACGCGTTCACGTCGCTCGAGCGCACCGTCTTCTCCGAACTCGGCGAGGCAATCGCGAACGCGATCACCGCGACGGAGACACGGGAGGCGTTACACGCCGAGACGGCCGTCGAACTCACCCTCGAGGTGAACGACTCGAGCGACGTCCTCTCTCGGATCGCGTCGGTGACCGATGCACGCGTCGAGTACGAAGGACTGGGCACTCACTCGGGAGAGGAGACGTTGCTGTTCTTCGAGACCCGCGGCGTCGAACCCGAGGCAGTGACGGCAGTGCTCGAGGGTCTCGTCTCGGTCTCACAGTACCGGTTGCTCAGCGTCGGCGAACGTGACGGCGACGATGAGGGCGATACCTGTCGGTTCGAGACACTCGTCACCGGCAGTTCCGTCGCCTCACAACTGGTCCGCTACGGCGGGAGTCCCCGCTCCATCCGCGCGAACGGCGACGAGACGGTCGTCACCGTCGACGTCCCGACCGGGGCCGACGTTCGCGAGTTCGCCGAAATGCTTACCGAGCAGTACGGCGAGGCTGACCTCCTGCGACGGCGCCACGTCGAGCGACCGATGTACAGCCGGCGCGAACTCGTCGACGCACTCTTCGAATCACTCACCGACCGTCAACTCGAGGTGCTCCGGACTGCCTACTTCGCGGGCTTTTTCGAGTGGCCCCGCGAGAGCACCGGCCAAGAAGTCGCCGAGATGCTCGAGGTGAGCCAGCCGACGGTCAATCGACATCTCCGGGTCGGCCAGGGGCGACTGTTCGCACAGTTGTTCGAGGAGGAACCGACCTCACTCGAGAGCGAATGAGCAGCCCCTGAACGCCTTCTCCGGCGCGGCCACGAGAGGTGCCGTGGCTGTGTCGACACAACAGTACGGAAGCCGTCTGCCCGTTCGCCGAGACAGGTACGTCGAGACGACACAACCCAACCAAACGAGCTACAAATTTCAGCCAGCGAAGAGAGGAACGCCCAAGGAGCACGATCACCTACCGCTGTGCATGGAGACATCCACCCGCCCTGTCGACGTCGAGCGCGACGGTGCACCGGTCCGGTCCATGCTCGTCGCGATTGGACTGACGGTCTTCGGCCTCGCCGTCGTTCCCCAGGTGACGACGATCCCAGCGTTCGTAGCCGACCCCGCGCTGCTCGAGGCGGTCCAGACCGGAGAGTACGGTGAAACCTCGCTTCTGGGACGAACGGTCTTCATGGCGTTGAACTTCGTTGGGATGGCGCTTGCAGGCCTCATTTATCTGCTGTGGACCGATCGCGGACTGTCGTGGATCGACCTACGTGTGCCGACGAAACGGGACTGGATCTACGTCCTCGTCGGCAGCGTCGGGAGCATCGCCTTCCTGTACGTCGTCAGTTTCCTCTACGGGTTACTCGGCGTTCCCGCTGCGGATAGCCAGGTCGTCGACATCGTCGGCGGCGATCCGACGATGGTGCTGATCATGATCGCTATCGTCTTTCTGTTCAATGCACCCGCAGAAGAGTTTCTCTTCCGAAACGTCATCCAGAAGCGGCTGTACGAGGCGTTTTCCCCGATGCAGGCGGTGCTGGTCGCGAGTGTGATCTTCGCTCTCGTTCACTTCCCGATGTACGCACTCGCCGGATCGACGGTCGCGACTCTGGCGTCGCTCGTCATCATGTTCGGTGGGTCCGTGATCTTCGGCTACGTGTACGTCAAGGCCGACAACCTCCTGGTCCCGACGCTCGCTCATGCCGCGCTCAACGCGTTCCAGTTCGTCCTCCTTTATGCGTCGATGGTGTACGGCCTCGACGAAGAGATCGCAACCTCGATGCTCGTCGACGTCGTCGCGTTCGCCCCACTGTGACTCTCGTCGCGCCGTCCGGTTCTTTATTAGCGGCCGCACACGAGAGTGGGATATGTCTCAGGCGAAGGGCGACCGCCGCGAACGAGAACTCGTCAACGCACTCGACGAGGCCGGGTTCGCAGTGATGCGAGCGCCCGCGAGCGGCTCCGCGACAGAACGTGAACTCCCCGACGTACTCGCCGGTGACGGCGAAACGTTCTACGCGATCGAGGCGAAATCGAGTTCGGGCGATCCGATCTACCTCACCGGCGAGGAAGTCGAAGCACTGACCTACTTCGCCCAAAACTTCGGCGCGAAACCGCGCATCGGCGTCCGATTCGACCGCGAAAACTGGTACTTCTTCCATCCCGCAGACCTCCACGTCACCGACGGTGGCAACTACCGTGTCAAGAAAGAGACAGCCATCGCCGAAGGCACCGACTTCCCCGAGTTCGTCGGCGAGAGCGAGAAGGTCACCCTGAACGAACTCAGCAGCGACGACGACGGCCCCGACGAAGACGTCCTCCGCGTGCTGAACGCGGTCAAACAAGAGACGATGGCGGTAGAAGAAGCAGCCGAGTTGCTCGAGTAACTGTCTCGGCCAGCAGGCCACAGCCGAGTTGCTGTCGTCAGTTACCGTCGACGATCTGCGAGACGACGGGACAGCCTGCGTCTAGCAGGAGTCGCTGGGCAGTACTCCCGAAGACGACTTTTCCGGCCGGAGACCGGTGACGACCGCCGATGACGAGATACCGCGGCTCGAGGTCGTCGACCTCGGCCAGAATCTCGTCGGTCACTGCGCCGACGCGACCACGGGGCCTGAGCCGCTCCGTATCGACGTCGACTGTTTCGATGACGAACTGTTGTGCAAATCGCTTTGCGCTGTCGGCTTGCTGACTGAGCGAAAAGTCTTCCATCCCCGGAATGTCCTCGAGACTCTCTTTGTGAGCCCTGTATTCGTCGTCTGGGACGACGTGTAACGCGACGAGCGGATCGTCGTACGTCGTCGCGAGATCGTTGGCGACTTCGACCACCCGTTCCGACCGTTCCGTCTCATCGATCGCAGCAAGTATCGCCATAGTCGGGACTTCTATGCGGAGGAATAAGTGTGTTGTTTCGATATCTGATAACAAACGGCGCAGCGAAGCGACGGTCGGGCCACCGCTCTCTCCCTCTCTCTCCGATCACTCCCAGTGCTTCGAGGCGGGACGAGACGACGCTCGTTCAGACCTCCTCCTGGCGATCGAGCAGGGATTCGTAGTCGGTCGGTTCGTGGTGGACGACCGCGTCGAACGCCTCGAGCACGAACCGATCACCGCCCGTCATGCCACGAGCCTCCCGCTTCTCGAGTTCGTTCGTCACGAATCGGTTTGCGACCAGCGCCAGCCGTCCGTCGCCGTCCTCGATTTCGATCTGTGCTTCCTCGAGCAACAGCGCCGCAGTGAACACGTCGAAGACGTAGTGAGACAGACGCTTTGCCGACAGCTGTGCGTACTCGGCGTCCTCGCCAGCGAGCGTCACCAGCGCCGTCTCGAGGTCGCGAAACTCCGCTTCGACCGTCTCGGCGGCGTCCTCGAGAGCAGGATGGGAGACGGACTCGAGTCGTTCCTCGACGGCCGCCCGGAACGGTTCGTGGGCGTCCTCGCGCTCGAGTGCCCGCAGGACATCCAGCGAAAGAATGTTCTCGGTGCCCTCCCAGATCGGTAACACCTGGGCGTCCCGCAGCAGTCGGTTCGTGACGAAGTCGTTTACGTAGCCGTTGCCGCCCTGGACCTCCATCGCGTAGGAGGCCGTGTCGACGGCCATCCGTGCGGTCCGGAGTTTGGCGATGGGAATAAGCAGGCGCATGAGGCGGTAGGTATCGTCGGCAGTGTCACCCGCTCTTTCAGCGCGTTCGCGTTCCGAGAAGAGCCGCGCGACCTCGAAGACGTACGCCGTCGCTGCCTCGTGGTCGACCGTCATGTCGACCAGGTCCTCGCGCATCAGCGGGTACTGGTCGATCGTCTCGCCGAAGGCCTCGCGGTTGGCGGCGTGGATCTTGCTCTCGAGCAGCGCCCGCGCGATGATCCCACAGGAGGCCGCGGCGTTCGACAGCCGCTCGAGATTGAGCATCTCGGTCATCTGCTCGAAACCGCGTTCCTCCTCGCCGACGAGGGAGGCCTTCGCGCCGCCGAACTCGACCGCTCCCGTCGGTACCGATATCGTCCCGAGTTTGTCCTTGAGCCGACGGTAGCGCTGGTCGTTGACCTCGCCGGGGGAGAGCGGGCCATCCTCGAGTCGGTCGCCCTTGGTCCAGGGGCCGTCCGAGCGGTCGGGGTCGGCGTGGGGGACGAGAAACATCGAGAGACCGTCGGTCCCTTCGGGTGCGTCGGGAGTGCGTGCCAGCGCGAGCGTTCCCTCGGCGTCGATGTTCGAACAGAACCACTTTTCGCCGGTGAGTCGCCAGCAGTCGGCTTCATCGTCGTACTCGGCGAGTGTCTCGGCAGCACCGACGTCGCTGCCGCCTTGCTTCTCGGTGAGAAACATCGCACCCTCGATCAGCCCCTCGTAGTCGCGGCTGGTCAGCGCCTCGTAATACGCTGCGAGAGAACCGTCGTCGAACTTCTCGAGGACGAGCGCCGCACCGGCGGTCATCGCGACCGGGCAGTCGAAGCCGGGGTCGGCATAGGACAGCAGGTACTGCATCGCGAGGTTGTGGGAAAGCGGCATCGGCTCGTCCCGATCCGGCGGTGTTTCGAACGCATCGGCGACGATCCCGTGCTCGTAGGCCAGGCGCTCGGTCTCGAGCAGTTCCGCAGGATATCGCACGCGGTTCTGGACCTCGCCGTGTTTGTCGTAGGACTCGAGTTCGGGACCGTGGTCGTCGACGTAGTCGGCGTTGTCGGCGATCGTGTGGCCGACGACTTCGCCGAACGCTGTGAGTCGCGGTTCGGCCCACTCGAACTCCTCGTCGGTGTATATCCGCCGGAGTTCCCGCCGAATGGCCCGGTCGAGTTTCCAGTAGTTGACGCCTCGTCCTTCCTCGAACTTGCTGTAGTCGAGAGCCGAACCCATACCGAGATACTTGGTGACATACCCCGTAAAACCGGTGTAAACAAACGGATCGTCGGTGGTCGACGGTTTCCAGGCGACTGGCTAACCGTCTCGTTTCGAATTCGAGTTACGACCGGTCGCTCGCCGTCGTGAGCCGCGTTCGCGGGAAGACGTACACGGTCAGCGACGAGGGGACGACGCCGTTTCGCTTCACGGTGGCGTGCGGGTAGACCGCCCCGACGACCGGCACGTCGGGGTCGTAACCCTCGTTGGTCGGATAGTCGGCCACGGTGGTGACGGCCTCGGAAATCGAGACCGCGTCCGCACGGTACGGCGAGACGTCGACGACCGTCAGGCGGTCGCCCGTCTCGCGGTCGCGAACCACATCTCCCGGCCAGATCGCATGCTCGTCACAGTAGGCGGGTTCGACGGCCTCGTCTTCCTCGACGAACACCGGCGCATCGCAGTCGTGACACTCGAGCGAAATTTCTCCCGGCGGCGGCGTCCGACCCTCGGTGATCTCGATGGCGATCCGGCGGACGTGCTTACACCGCACGCCACGGAAGACGTGGTCGGGACAGGTACAGCGGCCCGCCTCGAGATCGACGAGGTAGGTGCTGTCGCTTGCGGACTCGATCTCGTAGAGGCCGTCGCCCAGCGGGAGCACCGACATCGGCTCGGTGCGTGCCCGGAGCGACCGCTTCTCGAGGTGATCGGTGGACGGTACTGGCAGCGGCGCTTTCGGTGATGCGTTTGTTTTCATAGGTGCATCGAGGGGCGAACTGGTCGGCTGGCTATTCGACTCTATTACGGGTTCGACGCGTATAACGCCCTCGCCGGAGGTTAGATCGACTGTAAGTCCAGGATTCTGACTTCAGTCAGGCGTCGAGCGAGAACCGTACGACCGCGAGTTCGTCGCCACTCGAGTCGCCATCCCGATCCGTGATTCCGAGGACTCGCGCCAGCAAACGTCGTTGACCGGCGTAGACCTCGAGCAGTCGAGTCCGTTTGCCGTCGTCGGTGACGACCTCGCCGATCGCTGGCTCTCGAGTACCCCGGAACCGGACCGTACACGCGGCTGGCTCCCGGAAGTTGGTCCACCAGATCGTCTCCGATTTCGGCGTGACGGCGACGAGCGTCCCGTCGTCGCGGGCGTACGCGACCGGCATCGTGTACTCCCGACCGCTCCGACGGCCCCTGTAGGTAACGAGCACGAGCGCGAAACTGGCGAGCGGGTGCAGCGGCGATCGAAGGAGCCACCGAACGATCGGATTCACGACGCGGGTTTCGAACTCGCGGCCGACCGTCACGACGTTGCTCGAGACGCGAGACACGACAGGCAGATACGAGCGACTGGCCCATCACTGCTTGGGCAACCGTACCGAAACACGTGAACTCTAAAGGGACGCACCCGTCTCATCGGATATGGGACTGCTGGACGGGCTTCGATCCGTACTCGGATTGCGTGCCGAAGCCGACGCGAGCCGCGACGCCGACCCCGACGACCTCTTCGGGATGAGCACCGCCTACGTGACGATGGAGGCCGAACTCGGCTACGAGTCAGCAGACGTCGGCGCACTCTGTTTCTCCGGCGTCGACTCACGTAGCTTCCGGGAGGCCGTCGACGAGGTCGAGGCCATTCTGGAAGCCGGCCAGGAGGAGACCGGCACCGACTTCTCGGTCTCCGAGGACGACCACGGCTACCACTGGGTCGTTCTCGAGGATGACGACCCCGAGGACCTGATCACCAGCCTCCACTTCGCCGCCGACACGTTCATCGAGCACGGCTACGGCTCGCGGCTGCTCGCCGCCGTCTTCGCCTACGAGAGAGCCGATACCGTCTCACGGCATCGAGACGGAGGCGGCGAAGCCGCCGGAGCGAACGGACCCGCCTACTGGATCTACTCGTTCCGCCGGGGCGCGTACTACCCCTTCGCGCCCCAACCCGGCAGGGAACGCGACTCGGGCGCGGAGTTCAAACTCGAGGCCGCGTTAGACGGCGAACTCGAGATCGAACGGGAAAAAGAGTACTGGTACCCGCTGTGGCCGAGTGCAAGCGGTACTCATCCCTGGGAATGAGTGTCGTCTGCTCGACCGCCCCAACCACTGTGGCGGCAGGTGTATGCCGCTTCGACCGGGACAGCGAGTACGGCAGGTGACCGACGCCACATCGTCGCTGTACCAGACACGCACCGACTCGGGTCCTGCCGATTTTTTCGTTCCCGTCCCGTTCCCGTCCCGTTCCCGTCCCGTTCGCATCGAGACGGACCCATTATACTGGTCCGTTGAGTAACTCCCGTCAGTGACCAACTGGAACCAGCACGAGGGTGATTCACGGAACGCGGGAACCCGACGCGACCGTGACGGTCCGCTTCGGGTCGAGACCGACTGGATAGTCGACCTCACCGGCCCGGTCGGATCGCCGGTGCTCGACCACGATACAGTCTTCGTCGGAACCGAACGAGGAAACCTCTACGCACTCGAGCGGGAGACCGGCCGTCGGCGGTGGACGTTCGAGACCCTGAGCGCGACGAACGCGACGCCGATCGTCACCCGCGACCGACTGTTTCTCGCCACCGACGACGGCACCGTCTACGCGATCGATCCCGGGACGGGAGACGAACTGTGGAGTACGGACCTCCCGGCCTCTCTCTCCTCGTCGCCCACGTTCGACGACGGCCAGCTGTACGTCGGCCACACGGCCGGTCTCTCGGCGCTCGAGGGTGAAACCGGTGACGTGATCTGGACCCACGAGACCGAGTCGGCAGTCGTCGGCTGTCCAGCCGTCGGCGACGAAACGGAGTCGGCCCCGCTCGAGGAGAGCCAGCCCCAGGCTCCGGAGGCCGACGGGCTGTCGGTCGACGTACCGACCGAGATCGAGGCCGAAACTGAGACTGTTTCGGCCGATGCAGGCGTCTACGTCGGCACAGAGGGCGGAACCGTCTACGGCCTCGAGTGCGAGACGGGCGAGGAAGCCTGGACGGCACCGGCGGACGGCGGTATCGCTGGTGGACCGACGGTCGCGGACGGACTGGTCTACGTGAGCGACGACGACGGCACCATGATCGCGATGGACGCCGACTCCGGACAGTCGTGGTTCACTTACGAGATCCGCGACGCGTTCAGCACCTCGGCAACCGTGCTTCCGGAACTCGATGCAACGTTTCTCGGCGCGACCGACGGCTATCTCCACGTCACCGACACGACGTTCGGCCGGCGCAAACTCCGTGGTTGGCTGTTCGCGAAGAAAGGCGTCCAGCTCGACGGTCCAGTCCACGGCAGCCCCGTCGTCGTCGGCGATGTCGTCTGTGTCGCCGACTCGACGGGCTCGCTGTACGGACTCGACATTGCCGACGACTGCACACACCTCTGGCACTTCGGTGTCGACGACGCCATCTCGAGTACGCCAGCGGTTGGTGACGAGCAACTGTTCGTCGGCAGCGACGGCGGGCAGTTGTACTGTTTGACCTGGAACCCCGACGAGGCACGACCGTAGCTCTTCTTGCCTAAAGCCATCGACCGATTTTCGACTGGGTCGACGCAGTCGTGCACTTTCACTTTCACTCTCCTGTTAACGGAGGTTTATGAGGGGGCCGGCACAACGAGAGTATATGCCCGACGCAGATCTCGAGACGCTCCCCGGCGTTGGACCGGCAACCGCAGAGAAACTCCAGGATGCAGGCTTCGAATCGTTCCAGAGTCTCGCCGTCGCCTCGCCCTCGGAGCTGTCGAATACGGCCGACGTCGGCGAGTCCACTGCCGCAGACATCGTCAGTGCCGCTCGCGACGCCGCCGACATCGGCGGCTTCGAGACCGGGTCGACGGTACTCGAACGACGGAACAAGATCGGAAAACTGAGCTGGCACATCGACGAGGTCGACGACCTGCTCGGTGGCGGCATCGAGACCCAGTCGATCACCGAGGTGTACGGCGAGTTCGGCTCCGGCAAGTCCCAGGTCACTCACCAGATGGCCGTCAACGTCCAACTTCCCGAGGAGGTCGGCGGTCTCCACGGCAGCGCGATGTTTATCGACAGCGAGGACACGTTCCGCCCCGAGCGAATCGACGACATGGTCCGTGGACTGCCCGAGGAGGCAATCGAAGCAACCATGGAGGACCGCGAGATCGAGGGGTCGGCCGACGACGAGGAGGCCCTCGACGAACTCGTCGACGCCATCCTCGAGAAGATCCACGTCGCGAAGGCGTTCAACTCCAACCACCAGATGCTGCTGGCCGAGAAAGCCCAGGAGCTGGCGGGTGAACACGAGGACTCGGACTACCCCATCCGACTGCTCTGTGTCGACTCGCTGACGGCCCACTTCCGCGCCGAGTACGTCGGCCGTGGCGAACTCGCAGACCGCCAGCAGAAGCTCAACAAGCACCTCCACGACCTCGACAAGGTCGGCAACCTCTACAACGCCGCAGTGATCGTCACCAACCAGGTCGCCTCGAACCCCGACTCCTACTTCGGCGATCCGACACAGCCGATCGGTGGCAACATCCTCGGCCACAAGTCCACGTTCCGTATCTATCTGCGCAAGTCCAAGGGAGACAAGCGGATCGTCCGACTGGTCGACGCACCGAACCTCGCCGACGGCGAGGCCGTCATGCGCGTCGAGGACGCCGGCCTGACACCCGAGTAGCGAACACTCCCTCAATACGTCTCCGGCGTACCGGTTCGAGAGCGGTGATCCATCCCGGTAAGAGCACCACGAACGCCGATTTTGACACCACGAAGTAGTACCCAGACACGAACGAGAACCGACATTCCTTTTCCCACTCCCCGCGCATCCACACCCATGTACGTCGGACGATTCGTCGTCGTCGGCCCCGAGGTCGGTGCCTACCGCGTCTCCTCGAGATCGTTCCCGAACCGCGAGATTACCGCTCGAGACGAAGCGCTCACCGTCGGTCCTACCGACGATGCGCCGGAGACTGACAACCCCTACGTCTCCTACAACTGCCTGCGGGTCGTCGAGACGCCGACCGGCGAGACCGCCGCGTTCGGCAACGGATCACACGTCGATCCGATCGCGGAGAAACTCGAGTTGGGCTACCCGGCTCGAGACGCGCTCGCGGAGAGTCTCCTCGCGCTGGATTACGAGAAAGACGACTACGACACGCCACGCATCGCCGCGACGATCGACGACAGCGGCGCGGCGCTGGTCGGAACGGTCCGCAAGGACGCACTGCTGGTCGAGACCGTCGCGGAGCCGACGCTGGTCGCGACCTACGAGAAAGACTCCCCCGAGGCGTTCGAGTTCGACGCCGAACGTGCGGAGGAGGCAGCACGGGAGGCGTACGGCCTCGAACTCGAACACGAGGTCTGTGCCGCAGGCGTGGCGCTGACCGACAACGGGTTCGAGACGGCGATCGAGAACGGCAACTGAGACGGGTTACTGTAACGAATCCCTGGTACAACCGCAAGAGAGTCTTCGAGTCTCCCGGTACCGACCGAACAGCGCTATTCGAGTTCGGAGCTATACGGTTTGCTGTCCGTCAGTTCCGGCGCGACCGCGGCTCCTGCGGTCGCGCCAGTACATCGGTACAGCATTCCGTCTCAATCGTACCCTGCTCGCCGTCGCACTCGCTCTCGAGGAGGCCCTCGAGGCGACGTTGAAATTCGTCGTCCTCGAGTTCGCCTTCGGCGTACCGCCGACGAAGGGTTCGACGGGCGTCTCGGAATCGGCGTCGCCGTCTGCACCGACATCCGTGACCGTGTCCGAGTTCGCCCGCGGTTCGGTAAGCGGCGTCGCGTCGAGAGCCGCGTTGGCCTGGGTGACGACGCCCAGAGTCAGGCAGCGAGCGACGGCCAGGGCGAGTGCGCCGACGAGAAAGAAAGATAGCAGTTCGAACGGAAACGACGCGTCGGTAACTCGCCCAAGATACATACCGATCCGATGGATACCATCGGACGTGAAGGTCGGACTCATCTCGGACGTCCACAGCAACCGGATCGCCCTCGAGGCCGTCCTCGAGGACATGCCGCCGGTCGACGAACTCGCCTGCGCGGGCGACGTCGTCGGCTACAACCCCTGGCCGGCAGATTGCGTCGACGAACTACGCGAGCGCGGGGTAGCGACGGTGATGGGCAACCACGACGCAGCAGTCGCCACGGAGACACCGTTCCGGTTCAACGGGATCGCACAGGCGGGCGTCGAACACGCCGAGGGAGAACTCTCCACGGAGCAACTCGAGTGGCTCGCAGACCTCCCGAAAGAGCGCCTCGAGTGCGACGGTCGGCTGAAGATCGTTCACGGTCACCCCGATGATCCGGACCGGTACAGCCGGTACACCTACCCAGAGGAGTTCTCGCCGCGCATGCTCGACGACGAGGACGTGCTCGTCCTCGGTCACACACACGTCCAGGGCGTCGAGAAGTTCGCTGAGGGGATCGTCCTCAATCCTGGTAGCGTCGGCCAGCCACGCGACGGCGACCCGCGGGCGGGCTATGCAGTGATCGACCTCGACGCAATGACGGTCGAAACCCACCGCGTCGAATACGATATCGAGACAGTCCAAGAGACGGTCCAGGAGGTCGGCCTTCCCGAGCGAATCGGCCGGCGACTCGAGCGTGGAACGTAATCGGAAAACGATTCTTTTTAGATTGGTTACTCCCGATTCCGATTCAGGATAGATGCTCGGACGGTTCTGTGAAGACGTGCGGACGATGTGTGATCGGGACCCGGCCGCGAGAGGTTGTCTCGAGGTCGTTCTCTGTTACCCGGGCGTTCATGCCGTCTGGGGGCACAGAATCGCCCATCGGCTCTGGAACGCCGGGCTTTACCTGTTTGCGAGACTGTTCTCTCAGTTGGTACGGTGGCTGACTGGCGTCGAGATTCATCCCGGCGCGACGATCGGACGCCGGGTAACGATCGACCACGGGATGGGAGTCGTCATCGGCGAGACGGCCGATATCGGCGACGACGTCCACATGTATCACGGCGTCACGCTCGGTGGCGACACGAGCGAGCCGGTCAAACGGCACCCGACAGTCGAGGACGGTGCGAAAATCGGCGCGAACGCGACGCTTCTGGGAGACATCACCATCGGCGAGGGTGCTGCCGTTGGCGCTGGGTCGGTCGTCACGGACGACGTCGAACCGGAAGCGACCGTTGCGGGTTCGCCAGCCCGACGGATCGACGACTGAGACAGTTTGCTGTAAGTCAATTACCGCCGACCGCCGGCCCCGTTCTGGCGATCGGCGGGAACTAGTTACAGCAATCCGGATGATACGGGCTGTTGTCCCGATCTCCTGTAGTGCCCGCGAACCGTCTCGCGGTTGTCCCGTCACTGACACACGACAGCGACGGAGTGCAGCCCAACACACCGTGTGGCCGAGTTTATCCGTCGTCGACGGTGCCGTTGGTTCCCGGCGGCGATCCCTCCGCCGGAACGCCGTCCTCGGTCTCGACGTCGCTCGTGGATTCGGCGACGGCGTCGTCGGTCATCTTCGCGTCGGCGTCGGCGGTGTAACCGAGCTCGAACCAGAGTTTGGCTGTACAGTCCATCGCCGTCCCGTCGAGGTCCGTCCCGCTTTCTTGCTGGTCGAGGTAGCCGTTACAGCGGCCGTGTTTGGCGACGTTCAGCAGCGACGCCGCAGAGCCACATTCGGGACAGTCGATGTAGTAATTGCCTGCCTCGTCCTGGTGCCAGGAGTCCGGCGTCAGTTCGGTGTAGGCCGCGTCGACGTTTCGGTCACCCATACCCGTTCGTGGACGGCAGGGTCAGTAAGTGCCGGCCCGGAGCACGCAACCAGCGGCTCGAGCCACACTCGCGTATCGGTCGCCGTGACAGTTCATCTTCGGTAGACTAGCTCTTATGCCGCTGTACGGGCTACGCTCATCGATGGTCTCGAGCCCCACCCGACGGCGGACGCTCCTGACGGGGGTTGGCACAACAGTCGTGGCCGCAATCGCCGGCTGTCTCGGAGACGACAACGGCAGCGAGAGCGAAGCGGACGAGCCTGTCGTCGACGAAGCCGAGATGACTGAGGGGAACACCGATCCCGACGCGTGGCACGACGTCGAGACGATCCGGTTCGACGGCTGGGTCGGCGGCTGGGTCGGCGTCGAACCATCAGCCATCGACCGAGTCGAGAACCCGACGCTCGTTCTCGTCGACGGCCGCGAGTACGAGGTGAGCTGGAAGAACATGGACGGCGTCCACCACAACATCGCGTTCTGGGACGCGAACCGCGAGGTCGTCGCAGACTACTCGAGTCCTGGAAACGAGGTCGTCGGCGAAGTCGAGACGCTCACGCTCGAGGCGACCGACGAGATGGCGACCTACCGCTGTGAGTACCAGCCCGAAGGTCAGCGGGGCGACGTCGTAGTGCTGGAAGACCGCTAGCGGACACGACCGATTACAGATCCGAGTACAGTGCGTGAGACGTGGAAACAGTCTTTAATCGACCGACAGCGTATATGTGTGCAATGCCCCCAATGCTCACTGACGATGTCGCAGTAGTGACCGGTGGCTCGAGCGGCAACGGACGGGCGATCGCCCGCCGGTTCGCGGCCGAGGGAGCCGACGTGGTGATCGCGGACCTGCAGGAAGACCCCCGTGAGGGCGGGACACCGACACACGAACTGATCGAAGCAGAGACCGACGCCGACACGACGTTCGTCGAGTGTGATGTCTCGAGCGTGACAGACCTCGAGAACGCCGTCGAGGCGGCCGAGGCGTTCGGCGGTATTACCGTGATGGTGAACAACGCCGGCATCTTCCACGGCGAGGAGTTTCTCGAGGTCGACGAGGCGGCGTTCGACCGGATGATGGACGTCAACGTCAAGGGCGTCTACTTCGGCGCGCAGGCGGCGGCAAAGCGGATGGTCGAGGGCGAAAGAGAGGGCGGCACCATCGTCAACCTCTCGTCGGTCGCCGGACTCGAGGGATCGGGCGATTTCGTCACCTACTGTGGAACGAAAGGCGCAGTTCGCCTCCTCACGTACGCGATGGCCGGGAGACTCGGCACCGAGGGAATCCGCGTGAACGCGATCCATCCCGGACTGATCGAGACGAAGATGACGACCGACGACTACGCGATCATTGGGACCGACGTCGAAGAAGGGTTCCTCGAGGCGATCCCGGCCGGTCGTGCCGGGCAACCGGAAGATGTCGCCGACGCAGCGGTATACCTCGCGAGCGACCGCTCGGAATACGTCACCGGCGAGTCGCTGATCGTCGACGGCGGAATGACGAACACGCAGTAACGATCGATACGGTCAGCGAACGACGGTGACCGGGGCCGGTGCCCGACGGACCACCGTTTCGGCGACGCTCCCGAGTAAGATCCGGGAGACACCCGACCGGCCGTGGCTGCCGACCAGAATGTGCTCGACATCGTTGTCCTCGTCTTCGGCGAACTCAACGACCTCGCGGGCCGGATCACCGACGACGATCTCAGCTCGGTACTCCACGTCTTCGGTTCCCTCGAGGTCGTCGAGGTGTTCCTCGAGGTCGCTCGAGGCCTCCTCGCGCTCGCTTTTGATCGCCTCCTGTGCGAGATTGATGCCGGCACTGGTCGACCCACCCGCGGCCTCGACGACGCGCAGCAGAACGATCTCCTCGTCGGCGTACTCCTCGAATGCACGATCGACTGCCTTCTGGGCGGGCATCGACCCGTCGTAGGCTACGAGAACGGTCATACGTATAGTAAGTGGGTGGGAGATCATAAACCCCCAGAACAGTCTTCAGAGCCCAAGAGAAACGATTCGACGAGTCGGTTTCTGACGAGGCGGCTCTGAAAGAGGCTAAACTACTCTCGAGCCGCGCGGGATTTATGCCTGCTTCGTCCCTATACCTCTCTGTGAGTACGCGAACGAGTGCGCTCGACGCAGTCGTCTACGGTGTCGACATCCAGAGCGGTGACGTACGCGGTGACGCACCGTCGTACGCACTGGTCAGGTACGACGGCGACGATGTCGCCCGGGACGTCGTCTCCCACCGGAAACTCAGACGGCTGATCGACGACGAGGGGCCGGCGATCGTCGCGACGGACAATATGTACGAGCTGGCGGCCGACAAGGACGAACTGATCCACTTCCTGGGGACGCTGCCCGCGGGCACGAAACTCGTTCAGGTGACGGGCGACCAACAACCCGAGCCGCTCTCTCGCGTCGCGAAACGCCACGGCATCCCCTACGGGAAAGAGCCGATGGAAGAGGCCGAGGCCGCCGCTCGCCTTGCGGCCCACAACGTCGGCTACGAGGTCTCGGCTTTCACCGACACCACGACGGTCAAGGTCTCTCGGGGGCGCTCGACCGGTAGCGGCGGCTGGAGCGAGGACCGCTTCACCCGGCGCATCCACGGCTCCGTGAAAAAGCGGGCCCGGGAGGTCGAGTCCGAACTCGAGGACGCCACCCTCGAGTACGAGAAAGACGTTCGTGAGGCCTACGGCGGGTTCGCCAACGCGATCTTTACCGTCGAGGCGCGGCCCCAGGACATTCCCGTCTCGCGCAATCGGTCGGGCGACATTCGCGTCGAGATCGAACGCGAACGCCGCGACGGCATCGAGTTCCGTCCGCTCGCGAAGCGCCGCGATCACGTCCTCGTCGGTATCGATCCGGGAACGACGACCGCCGTCGCCATCGTCGATCTCGAGGGGGAGGTGTTAGACGTCTGGAGCTCTCGCACCAGCGACACCGCCGAAGTGATCGAGTGGATCGTCGAGCGGGGGCGACCGATCGTCGTCGCTGCCGACGTGACGCCGATGCCCGAAACGGTCGAGAAGTTTCGGCGGAGCTTCGACGCAGCCGGTTGGACGCCGGAGACGGATCTGCCCGTCGACGAGAAACAACACCGAACCCGCAACCACCAGTACGAGAACGACCACCAGCGCGACGCCATGGCGGCGGCTCTCTACGCCGTCGACGCTCACGAGGACCAGTTCGATCGCATCGCGAAGAAACTTCCGCCGGGGATCGATCGCGGCGAGGTCACCGCCCGCGTCGTCGCCGGCGAGGAGAGCGTCGAGGCCGTCCTCGCAGAGTTGGAAGACGAGGGCGACGGTGACGAGGAGACGACGACCCACGAACCCCGTGAACTCACCGCCGAGGAACAGCGGATCAAGGAACTCGAGAAGCAGGTCGAGCGCCTCCAGTCACACGTCACTACCCTGGAAGACCGACTCGCAGAGAAAGACGACCGTATCGACGAACTCGAGGTCGAACTGGACGAGACGCGCCGGAAAGAGCGCAGAGAAGTCCGACGGAACCGGGAGGTGACCCGCTACCGTCGCAAGGCGGAACGACTCGAGTACGAACGCGACGAAGCCCGGGAGAAGGTCGACGAACTCGAGCAGAAAGTCGACCGGATGAAGGCACTCTGGAAGCTGGATCACTCGAACTTCAGCGACGTCTCCGCGGAGAAAGAGGGACTGGTGCCGGTCAAAGTCGTCGAGAAGTTCACCAAGGGTGCGATCCGGGAAGCCGACGACCAGTACGGTCTCGCACCTGGAGACGTGATCTACCTACGCGACGCCAGCGGTGCCGGTCGCTCGACCGCGGAGTTGCTCGCGGGGTTCGAACCTCGCGTAATCCTGAAAGAAGGTGGCCTCTCCGACGTTGCCGACGAGATCCTCTTCGAGGCCGAGATCCCGATCGGACCGGCCGGCGACGTAGCGATGCAAGAGGTCGACGAACTCGCCGTCGCCCGCGAGGACGACGTCGAGGCGGTGATCGACGACTGGCACGACCGAGCCGAAGAACGGCGGCGCGATCGGAAGGCAGCGATGGTCGACCAACTCATCAGCGAGCATCGAGCGGGCGACGACGAAGTGTAGTCTCGCGTCCGGCGACGTGGCGTACGCGTTGTCCGCACCGACAACCGTTCCGTTCCAAACCACTCGAGTGACTCGAGTCCGAGTCCGCTCTTTGATCACTGCCGGCCGCAGCTACAGCATCCCGAAGCTCTGGAGCACACTCGAGACCAGTGACTTGACGACCAGTCCGAGTCCGGCGAGCACGAGCGCGATGCCGCCCGCGATCACGAGGTTTTCGTACGCGACGAGTCCGATACCGGCAAGCAACGCCAGGATACCGACGATCCCGAGCGGGCCGAGTTTGTCCAACATACGCTCGAGTGGCCAGGGGAAGAAAATAAACGACGTGGTTTCTGCCTCGATGGCGACGGCAGATCACTCGAGGGTCCCCGACCGCGTGTGACGGTGTGACTTCGTTCTCGGGACCATCGTGATTTCGGCCGTGCCGGCCACCGCTCCGGCCGACGAAATCAATAAAGGGTTAAACCGTTCGAACTCGAATCCCGCCCCATGAGCGAAGACGGAGATGGCGGTCGGAAGAACCTCCGGATGCCCGAGGACGACGAGGTCTTCGCGACCGTCACCGACATGCTCGGGGCGAATCGGGTCAAAGTACGGTGTGCGGACGGGACGGAACGTACCGCCCGCATTCCTGGCAAGATGCAAAAGCGCATCTGGATCCGTGAAGACGATGTCGTTCTCGTCGAACCCTGGGACTGGCAGGACGAAAAGGCAGACATCACCTGGCGCTACGAGAAAAGCGAAGCCGACCAACTCCGGCAAGAAGGCCACATTCAGTAGCTGCCGGTCGACCGTTCGTTCTCGGCCGTGTCTCGTTCCCGAGAGCGACGGCGGCGACGGTCGCGTTTTCTTCGTCGATTCTGTCGACGCGCTCGAGTTCGATTGGATCGACTCCGTTCTGTACTCACTGACTCTGTTTGCACACCATCGTATCGTCCACACCGGTCACGCGAACGCGCTTCCGTCGTTCGATTTGATCACACTAACTGACAGCGGTTACCGCTTGGAAGAGAGAAAGCGAAACGAGCAGACGGTCCCGATTAGTTCGGAGAAACGCTGATCCGGACGGTCGCGACGCCTGGAATCGAGAGTTTGGCGATCCGTCCACGGAGTCGGCGTGCGAGCGCGCGACCGCCTGCCAGGGCCAGCGTGACTGCCCCGACGACGGCTGCGGTGACCGACGCTGCGAGGGTGGGGTTGCTGAGCGCCCAGAGTACTGCCAGGGCGAGGGCGACGAACGCGACGCCGCTTCCGAGGGTCCCTGTCCCGGGTGATGATTCTGTGCCGATGCCGTTCTGTGGAATTTGGGTACTTTGTCTCATGGTTGTCGACTGGCGCTTCCCGGCTGGAAACGACTTGTCTCAGTTCGAGATACGGTGTCCAGCTATAAAAACATTTCACCAAAGTGGTATGAATAGATAATTGGTACCAAGCAACAAGCATCTATTTGTACGATAATAGGGCTAGATAGCCCCGTAATGATTACCATGGTGTAGTCTATCAACGTAACGGATTGGTTATATAATTCGTTATAGATCGATTCTCGACCGAGATTGGGTACGGTCGTTGGCGACGGTCGCGACTGGACGGCAACGGAGACGCGACGACACGTCTTCGTGGCTGGATTTCATCAGTCCACAAAACCGAGTTGAAGACGAAGAGTCGACGGCCCACCGCTCGCCGACTACAGTTCCGCGACGTCTTCGATGGCGTCGGTCAGTGCTTCGATCGACTCGCGATCGTGCTCGCCCATGTGTCCGATTCGGAACGTCTTTTCACCGAGTGTGGAACCGTACCCGTTCGAGAAGACCATGTCGTACTCTTCGGAGACGGTGTCGATGGTTTCCGCGACGTCGATCCCGTACGTGTTCTCGATACAGCTTACCGTCTGGGACTCGTATCCCTCTTCGGGGAACAGCTCGAAGTGCTTGCGAGCCCACTCGCGGGTATATTCGGCCATCTCCCGGTGACGCTGGTCGCGGGCGTCGTGGCCTTCCTCGAGCATGTGTTTCATCTGTTTGCGGTAGGCGAGCATGACCGGAATCGCCGGCGTGGAGTGTGTCTGGCCCTTCCGCTCGTAGTAGTCGATAGTCCGCTGGAAGCCGCCGTACCACGACGCCGACTCGGACTCGAGTTCGCGCTCGTAGGCCTCGTCGCTGACGACACAGACGGCGAGGCCGGGTGGCATCGCGAAGGCCTTCTGGACCGAGGTGAAAACGACGTCGATGTTGTGGTCGTCGACGTCGACGTAATCCCCACCCAGTGCCGAGACGGCGTCGACGACGAAGTACGTGTCTTCGTATTCGGCGACGACGTCGCCGATTTCCGCTACGGGGTTTCGGACGCCGGTCGAACTCTCGTTCATCACGCAGGTGACGACGTCGTAGTCGGTGTCGCTTTCCTTCAAGTACTCGCGGACGTCCTCGGGCTTGACTGCCTTCCCCCACTCGTACTCGAGCGTGTCGACGTTCTTGCCGAGGCGTCTGGCGACGTTGGCTTGGCGCTCACTGAAGCTCCCGCAGGTCGTACAGAGGACGTTCTCGTCGACGAGATTGAGGATTGCGCTCTCCATGAACGCGGTGCCGGAGCCAGTGAGGATCACGACCTCGTTGTCGGTTCCGAGGAACTCTTTCGTGTCCTCGACGATGGTCGTGTAGAGATCGGTCATCCGGCCCATCCGGTGACCGAAGGGCCGTTCACACATTGCCTCGACGACATCCTCACGCACCTCGGTCGGGCCGGGAATGTACAGCGTCTTGTCGGGATACTCGTCTTTGTATTCGCGTTTCTCGGTCACGGAACCACCTGAGTACAGCCTACTGGGACACGAGACGGTATGGTACTTTTGATGCCCGCGGAAATCGCCAGCCGTGCTGGAGGTCAGCTACAGCAGTAAAAAGAACACAGCGGCGGAAACCGATTATTCGATGATGAGGTCGCCGTTCATCGCGACGTCGTGTGGAGCACAGACGTAGGCGTCCATCTCCTCGCTTGCCGTGAACTCGAGGAACTGGTCGTCGGGTTCGTCGTCGGTCGTTTCCTCGGTCTGGAGGCCGTCGACGACTTCGTCGTCTTCGTTCCAGATCTCGATGTTGTGGTTGCCACCGTCGCCGACGGGCCAGCCGATCTCGTACTCCTCGCCTTCCTGGAGGATGAGCGTCGGGTTGACGTCGTCTTCGATCTCTGCGGGCTCGAGGCCTTCCCAGCCGGCGGTCTGTGCGTCGAGTTCGATCGTCGTACCGGGCTCGATCTCATATCCGTCTTCTTCGTCGTCACCGTTTTCTTCGCCGTTCTCGCCGTTGCCGTTACAACCAGCGACGAGTGCCGTCGCGGCTGCCCCACCAGTAATCTTCAGCGCAGTTCGGCGCGAAATCGGGCTATCTCGTGTCATCAACCTGTTGTTAGTGTTGATCACATAAAAATTGGTCTCCTCCATTGGTGCATCGGTATGTACTCGCATGACAGGGCTGAACCTCCTCTCGAGAATCTCATCAGTGGAACCTGTCGAGCGAACTCGACCGATACTGTCGGAGTGATGACTGGATGCAGGAGCTCTCGGTGGGTGCGCGAAACGAACGTGGATCGACCGCTGTACGCGATTCCACACAGCAGCGACTCGTCCCGCGGCTCACTGACCCAACCCACCACTCTATCTCACGGCCGAACGTCTCGTTTTCGTCCCTCGCTCGAAGAGCCAAGCGACAGCCGCAGGAAGGCCGGGGTCGCTACGACCGCGATGGCAACCTCGAGGCCGCCGACGACGAGGAACGCGAGGTCGTAGCCGTAGCTTCCGGCGACGGTCCCGCCGATCAGAAAGCCACCGAGGAACCCAAGGCTGCCGGCGAGGTTGAACCCGGCCATTGCGAGTCCGCGCTCGCTTTCGTCGGCGATGTCGGTCACGAGCGCCATCGTCGTCGGCGAAACCAGGGCTCCGAGCACGCCGATGGCGATCATCGCGACGGCCGCGAGCACTACCGTCGGCGCGGAACCGACCGCGAGGATGCCGAATCCATAACAGATCGAGCCGACGACGATCGGGATCGTTCGACCGATCCGATCCGACAGCGCACCCATGGGATACTGCAACAGGGCAAACGGAGCGAAAAAACACGCGAGCAAGAGACCCGTCGTTCCAGCGTCGAGACCAAACGTCTCCTGAAAGTACAGCGTTCCGACCAGCGCGAAGAAGCCGGCTGTCATCCGATCGACGAACCCGAACGCGTAGGGAATCGACAGTGTCGGCTGCCGACGCACGCCCTCGAGCAGTGCTCCGGCGCTGCGACGACGAGTCGGTGCTCGATCCGTGACGGCCGTGACCAGCGCGCCGACACAGAGCAACAGCGTCGTGGCGGCAACCAGCGGCGCGAGCGGGTGTATTTCCGTCAACTGCCCGCCGACCGGCGCACCCAGTGCGGCCCCGAGCCCGATTGCGATCCCGGCTGCACCCATGTTCCGGCCGTTGCCGCCGCCGAGGTCCATCAACATGGTCATCGTCAGCGAGAGCGCGCCGATGGTCATCGCGCCCTGAAAGACTCGCAACAAGAGCACCCCCTCGAAGGGAATCGATCCGATCGTGGGAACGAGCGCGAGCAGACCGTACCCTGTCGCGCCAGCGACGGCTCCGGCGACGATCAACGGCGTCCGCTTCCCCGTCACATCGCTTACAGCACCCCAGACGCCGACGAAGGCGACGTAGGCTGCGAACTCGGCGACGAGAAACCACATGCTCGCGTCCAGCGCTGTCTCGGCAAACGGTGAAGTCGTCGCCTCGGCTCCCAGCGCCGAGACGAGCGTCGCGATTCCCGGATAGAGCAATAGCTGCGAGAAGAGAACGGCGAAGACGACCGCCGCGAGGACGACTCGATCCCGATCTCTCGAGTCCACGCACGCGGCTAGGGGACAGGGGGTCAAGAAGGCGTTCGTCTCCGTCGAGCGAACTCAGCTTCCGACGACGTCGGTCGCTTCCGCGAGCGAGAACT
The DNA here is from genome assembly GCF_000230715.2 of Natronobacterium gregoryi SP2. Classification (GTDB taxonomy): domain Archaea; phylum Halobacteriota; class Halobacteria; order Halobacteriales; family Natrialbaceae; genus Natronobacterium; species Natronobacterium gregoryi. The sequence goes on along the minus strand of NC_019792.1, from coordinate 1,741,794 downwards.
GCCCTTCGTACAGCGCGCTTCCGACGACCACGGCGGCCGCGCCAGCGTCTTCGAGCGCCCGAACGTCTTCGAGAGTCGCGACGCCGCCGCTGGCGACCACCGGAATCTCGGTCGCTTCGACCAGTTCACGGACCGGTTCGGCCGCGACGCCCTCGAGTTTCCCCTCGACGTCGACGTTCGTAAAGAGGATCGCCGCGGCACCAAGTCCCTCGTATCGCTCGGCGGCCTCGACCGGCGAGATGCCGACACCCTCGGTCCAGCCCTCGACGACGACCTCACCGTCTTTCGCATCGAGACTGACGACGACGCTGTCCGGGTATTCTTCGCTGATCTCGGCGACAATCTCGGGATTCTCGACCGCCGCAGTGCCGAGAATGACTCGATCGACGCCGCGCTCGAGGAGTTCGACCGCGTCCTCGGCAGTCCGGATGCCGCCGCCCAGTTGCGTCGGGACGTCGACGGCGTCGACGACCGCGTCGATCGCGTCTCCGTTCTCTCGTTCGCCCTCGAACGCGCCGTCGAGATCGATCAGGTGCAGCGACTCCGCGCCGGCCTCGACCCACTTGCGGGCTGCCTCGACCGGGTCGCCGTAGGTCTTCTCGGTGCCGCGCTCGCCCTGAACCAACTGGACGACCTCGCCGTCTTTCACGTCGACCGCCGGAACGACCTCGAACCCGTCGTTGCCCACTTCGCTTGCGTCCTCGTCCATACTCGTGTCGGTGGCGCGCACTCGAGTAAAGGCGGCGGTTCTCGCCCGAACTACCCTCGAGCCGTAGAGTCACCTACGAGAAACAGTAACTATCACGCACCAAACTGATTTCACGCGGTACAGTGAACGGACTACGCCATGAGTGCGGGTCTCGACCGAGTCCGAAGTGGCTCTGCGATCGTATCGGAGGGACGTCCCGAGCGATGAACCCGCGTCGCGTCGACGCGATCATCGATCTCGGCTACGGTGTCCTGATCTTCGTCTCGGTCGCCCTGATCGTCTCGGTCGGAACGCTCGTCGGGGTAGCGTTCGGGCTGGGCGTGCTGATCTCGTACGCGTTACACGTCGTCTGGAAGATGGCGCGGTTCGATCCGGACTGGATGAGCCAGGCGGTCAAGGAGACGGTCGGCGAGCAGGTCGAGAAGCGAGTAGACGAGACAGTCAGCGAACAGCTCGATGCGGGCCAGGAACAACTCGAGACGGTCGATCAGCGGATCGACCGCCGGCCGCGCTCAAAGAGATCGACGCACTACTCGAGGAAACAGTGATAGATGAGATGGAAGAGACATCCGACGATTGAACCCGCCGACGTTCGACGGTCGACGGCCGGCCCACGACCCGCCGGCCGCAGCTACCCGACTCTCGGTCGGCGTTCCACGGAGCCCCGACGGGCACCGGCTCGAGTACGTCAGACGGCACGAAACGACCCTCGCAAACACCGAGGGACGTCTCTCATCCAGGCATGATTTCGACGCTGCTTCTCATCGGCATTCTCGTCGCGATCTTCGTCGGATACAACATCGGCGGCGCGACGACCGGCCCCGCGTTCGGGCCGGCCGTCGGGGCCGACGCCATCTCGAAGACCATGGCCGGCGCGCTGATGACGATCTTCTTCTTCGTCGGGGCGTGGACGATCGGCCGGCGAGTCGTCGACACGCTCGGCCGGGACCTCGTGCACGACCCCGGCGTCTTCACGCTCGAGGCGAGCGTCGCCGTCCTCTTTTTCATCGGCGTCGCATTGTTCGTCGGGAACGTCTTCGGCGTCCCCGCGTCGACGTCGATGACGGCCGTCGGCTCGATCGCGGGGCTCGGTCTCGCGGCGGGCGAACTCGACTGGGGAGTCATGGGAGAAATCGCGATCTGGTGGATCGTCTCCCCATTCATCGGTTTCTGGGTCTCACTGATCATCGGCCGGTACTTCTACGCCGAACTCAATCGACGGATCGCGATGGAACGAAGCGAAGGGCCGCTGTTCGAGATCGACCGCTCCGGGATCGTTCCGACGCCAGGACTGAGCGATACCGCGACTGTTCGTGAAGCCGGTGGCGTGGTGATGGTGATCGTCATCGGCTGTCTGATGGCCTACAGCTCCGGTACGTCGAACATCGCGAACGCGGTCGCACCACTGGTCGGCAGCGGCGAACTCGAGATGAACCCCGCAATCATTATCGGCTGTCTCGCCGTCGGGATCGGCACGTTCACGATTGCACGCCGGACCCTCGAGACGATGGGGAACGAACTCACGGAACTCCCGCTGACGGCGGCGATCGTGACCGCGACGGTAAGCGCCACGCTTGTCATCTTCCTCTCGGCGATCGGCATCCCCGCGAGTTTCGTCATCATCGCGACGATGTGTATCATCGGGCTCGGCTGGGGCCGAGCGACGCGTCCGATCACCGTCTCCGAAGCAGTCCGCGGCGAGGAGTCGGCCCCAGTGTCGGTCGGCGCACTGTCCGAGGATCGAGAGGGCGAGGAACTCCCGCCGATCGGCGAAGAAAAAGAACCCGAGCGGATTCCGAAGGCGTCGGATCTGTTCGACCCGGCGACGACGGCCCGCGTCGTCCTCATGCAGAACGTCGTCCCGGCGATCGCGACGCTTGGCGCGTACGCAACGTTCCGGTTCGTCCCGATATTCGGGATCTGAAGGCCCCACCCCCGCGTTTATTCCGATCGGCGTGGGACATCGCGTATGGTCGACGACGTCCTCGTCCCGATGGACGATTCGGAGATGAGCGAACGCACACTCGAGTACGCACTCGAGGTCTTCCCCGACGCCGACGTCACTGTTCTCCACGTGGTCGGTGAACCGTCCCCCATGTGGGGGCGGGCGACGGGCCTCGCGCTCGCTGACGACCTCGAAGAGGCGGCCGACGAACACGCAAAAGAGGTGTTCGAACGCGCCCGAGAAATCGCCGCCGAAGCCGACGGTGACGTCGTTTTGGACACCGACGTCGAACTCGGACATCCGGTTCGTGCCATCGTTCGCCGCGCTGCCGACTACGAGACGGTCGTGATCGGCAGCCACGGCGGGAGCGTCGCGGACCGTATCTTCGTCGGCAACGTCGCGGAGAAGGTATTTCGGCGGTCTCCAGTCCCGGTCGTCGTCGTTCGGTGACTCGACTAGCCAACGTTTCACGGAGCCGATAGTCAGGACGAACGCAGAGTAGTGTAGATAACCCACAGATCAGTGGTTCCAGCAGTTATTTCACGAACAGCGATATACTATCTGCTGATGGTCGAAACGGTGCTGTTGGTCGGAGTTGTCGCCTCGGTTTTCGTCGGTTTCAACATTGGCGGTTCGTCGACTGGAATCACGTGGGGACCCTCCGTCGGTGCCGGAATCGTGTCGAAGACGACTGCAGCGGCGGTCATGACGTTCTTCGTCTTCTTCGGCGGCTGGACCGTCGGACGGAACGTGATGGAGACGCTCAGCGAGGGGATTATCACGATCGACCTCACGCTGACCGCTGGCGTCGCCGTCCTCTTTTTCATCGGACTGGGGATGCTCGTCGCCAACATCTTCGGCGTTCCCGTGCCGACGTCGATGACGACGGTCGGCGCGATCGCCGGACTGGGACTGGCCACGGGGACCCTGGACTACGCGACGATCGCCGAAATCATCTCCTGGTGGATCGTCACGCCGATCATCGGGCTCTGGATCGGCGTACTGATCGGTCGGTACATCTACCCGTGGGTCAATCACCGGGTCGACATCGAAAAGTCGGAAGGGCCGCTGCTTCGACTCGAGCGCCGAGGATCGGTACCGACGCCGGCGCTCGGACCGAACACGACCCGACAGGAGTTCGGTACCACGCTCGCGGTCTTCGTCATCGGCTGCTACATGGCCTTCAGTGCCGGTGCGAGCAACGTCCCGAACGCCGCCGCGCCGCTGGTCGGCACTGTCGACGGGCTGGAACCGAACACCGCGATCATCATTGCCACCTTTGCAATCGGTCTCGGCGGGTTCACCATCGCCCGACGAACGATGGCGTCCGTCGGCGGCGAACTGAGCGACATCCCGCTGCTCGCGGCGCTTTTCGTCATGGTGACCGCCTCGACGATCACGACGATTCTCTCGTGGGCCGGTATCCCGATCAGCCTCGTGATGGCGACAGTGATGACGATCGTCGGCATCGGCTGGGGCCGAGCGACCCGTCCGGTCACGGTCCGCGAGGCAGTCAGCCAGGACGTAGACGACACCGAGATCGACCTCGGTGCCATCGTCGCCCAGGAGAAAGTCGACGAGACCGCGCCTCGGATCGGCCAACCGGAGTCTGCGGACGTACTCCGCGGTGACGACCTGTTCAACCCTCGAGCGATCGTCAAGTACGTCTCGATGTGGATCATCGGTCCCTCGATGTCGACGCTCCTGGCGTACGGGTTCTTCCTCGCTCTTCCCGGCGTCGCCTGACCGCTCCGGCTACTGAACCGCGACCAGGACTTACGTCGCTCGCCGACGAATCACGAGCTATGCTCTCTCGCATCCTCGTCCCCATGGACGACTCCGACCACGCCGAGCACGCACTCGAGTACGCCCTCGAGAACCACCCCGACGCCGAGGTCACCGTCCTCCACGTCGTCGGCGTCCCGTCGATGATGATGGGCGACGCGGTAGGACTCTCGCTCAAGGACGACCTCGAGGAGGCGGCCGCCGACCGGGCCGAAACGGTCTTCGAACGCGCCCACGAGGTCGCCGCGGAACGGGACCGAGAACTCGAGACGGTCGTCGGTATCGGTCACCCGGCACGGAACGTCGTCGACCGCGCCGACGACTACGACACGATCGTTCTCGGGAGCCACGGCGCAGATTGGAATCGCGCGACACACCGCTTTCTCGTGGGGAACGTCGCCGAAACCGTGACGAAACGCGCGCCGGTACCGGTGACGATCGTTCGTTGAGACGGCCCCTGTGCCAACGTGCCGGCACAGCCGTAACCCATCTTTCGGTTGCGCCGTGAGTGACCGACAGTCGTCCGGCAGGAGCGATCGCTACGAGTCGGCCTCTTCTTCCCCTTCGGCCGACTCCTCGACCATCTCTTCGACTTCGTCCTCTCGAGGCCGACGGTCGACGCGTTCGTCGACGGCGTCGACCTTCGTCTGGACCTCGTCGACCTGTTTTTCGACTGTCTCGCCGACCGTCTCCTCGACGGTTTTCTCGACCTGCGTCTGTACTTCTTCGACCTGCTTTTCGACCGTCTGTTCGACTGTCTCTTCGACCTGTGCCGCTACCTCCTCGACTGTTTCGTCGACGGTTTCACCGAACGTCTCCTCGACTGTTTCGTCGACGGTTTCGCCGACCGTCTCCTCGACTGTTTCTTCGACGGTTTCACCGACTGTCTCCTCGACTGTTTCTTCGACAGTTTCACCGACCGTCTCCTCGACTGTTTCTTCGACAGTTTCACCGACCGTCTCCTCGACTGTTTCTTCGACAGTTTCACCGACCGTCTCCTCGACTGTTTCTTCGACCGTCTGTTCGACAGTTTCGTCGACGGTTTCTTCGACAGTTTCGCCGACCGTCTGTTCGACCGTCTCCTCGACCTGTGCCTGCACGCCTTCGACTTTCTGCTCGACCGTCTCCTCGACCGCTCGAGTCATCCAGTCCGGATCGAACCGCGCCATCTTCCAGACGACGTGGACGATGTAGGCCGCGAACACGCCGATACCGAACGCGAGTCCGACGGTCGTCTCGAAGACGGCGATCAGTACGATCGAGAGTGCGATCAGTGCGCCGTAAGCGAGATCGACGGCTGCGTCGACGTGGACCGGGTTCAGCATCGTCGCCCGTCACCCGTCGTGTCCGACCGGTCTGCTACCTGCTGTACTGCAGTTCTCCCCGTCACTGCTGTCTGTCCGTCACGTCCCACTCGTCGTCTACAGGAATCCAGAACGACACTCATGATACTATACCGTATGGAGTGGTCGGTTGAAATGCTTTGTTAAGAGGCAGGCTACAGGCCGACCGTCGCCGGCATTCTTCGGCCGCTACGTACGGCACGCTTCTCGAACACGGTCGCCGAAGGAACGGACGGGCCCCCTGTCGCAGGGTCGGTTGCGGTTCTACTGGCGTGAGCGAACAGAGTCATTTTTAGGATCAGCCCGCTTGAGTTCGTACTGTGACTGAAGTACTCCTTATCGTGGGGATTCTCGTCGCTGTCTTCGTCGGCTACAACATCGGTGGCGCAACGACCGGGCCAGCGTTCGGTCCAGCCGTCGGTGCGAACGTCATCACGAAGGTGATGGCAGCCGCGTTGATGTCGATTTTCTTCTTCCTGGGTGCCGTCACGATCGGTCCACAGGTCGTCGACACGCTCGGCAACGACCTCGTTCACGACACAGGAATCTTCACCATGCGGTCGAACGTTGCTGTCCTCTTTTTTATCGGCGGTGCTCTCTTCGTCGGCAACTACGCGGGCGTTCCCGCCTCGACGTCGATGACTGCCGTCGGTGCGATCGCCGCACTCGGGCTGGCGACCGGCGAACTCGCCTGGGACATCCTCGGCGAAATCGTCGTCTGGTGGATCGTCGCCCCGATCATCGGCTTTTGGGTCGGCGGTCTCGTCGGTCGATACTTCTACACCCAACTCAACGAGTGGGTCGCCCTCGAGGGGAGCCGCGACGGTGAACGGATGATCCGCCTCGAGTGGTCGGGACTCGTCCCACGATTCCAGTTCGGCCCGAACGCCGATCGACGGGAGGTTACTGGAGCGTTCGTCGTCGTCGGGATCGGCTGTCTGATGGGGTTTTCCTCGGGGACGAGCAACATCGCAAACGCCATCGCACCGATCTACGGTACCGGCGACGTCGACATGCTCACGCTGATCCTGATCGGTTCCGCCGCAGTCGCGGTCGGCTGTTTCACCATCGCTCGCCGGACGATGGAGACGCTGGGTAACGACATCACGAACCTGCCGCTGACGGCCGCGATCGTCGTCGCCGTCATCAGTTCGACCATCGTCATCGGCCTCTCGTGGATCGGTATTCCGGCGAGTTTCGTCGTCATCGCGACGATGAGCATCGTCGGCCTCGGCTGGGGGCGGGCGACCCGAACGACGACGCTGTCCGACGCTGCCCGCGGCGAAGAGGAGACTCGCGTCTCCGTCGGTGCGCTGACAGCCGAAGAAGAGGGCGAAGAGTCACCCGACATCGGCGAGGAAGAACCGGCGGACATCCCGCGAGCCTCCGACCTGTTCGATCCGTCGACGACGGCTCGAGTCATCGTCATGCAAAACGTCGTCCCGATCATCTCGACTGCCGGTGCGTTCCTTACGTTCCGGTTCGTTCCAATATTCGGGTTCTGACACGGTCTGCTGTTACGACGTGTCGGCACGATACAAGAACGGATCACGGTTGCGCCGCCACCGACGACGGAACGTCACCCAACGAGATTCGCCCAGTGCCACCCCCATGACACGCACTAGCAGTACGTCATTCGACGGCCCTTGCTATCACGTCGGCCGTTCTCGAGCCCTTCATTCGGCGTCCCTTCTCGTCTGAACGGGTTTAGATGTCGATTTTATGGTAAAAAACGATTTACAATCGAACAGCAAGCTATACCAGTCCGGCCCTCGAATCAGCGAACGATGCCCACGGTAGAATACCTCAACTACGAAGTGCTGGACGACCAGGGCTGGGACATGGACGACGACGACCTCTTCGAGCAGGCCGCCGACGCCGACCTCGGTGACGAGGACTACGGCAGTCTCGAGGTCAACGAGGGCGAGTACATCCTCGAGGCCGCCGAGGCCCAAGGCTACGACTGGCCCTTCTCCTGCCGTGCAGGCGCTTGTGCGAACTGTGCGGCCATCGTCAAAGAGGGGGAGATCGACATGGACATGCAACAGATTCTCAGCGACGAGGAAGTCGAGGACAAAGACGTCCGCCTGACCTGCATCGGTTCCGCCGAAACCGACGAGGTCAAGATCGTCTACAACGCAAAGCACCTCGACTACCTGCAAAACCGCGTCATTTAAACTGACACTCACCGCCACTTTTTATCGCTCTGCCGTCCGGCAGCGGTAGCACTACCGCTCTGTCTCTTTCTCCGATACCTGCCGGTGAAACCGAGTCGCCACGATCGAGGCCGAAAGGATAACACCACTTCACTCGAGAGTGGGTGACGTGACACTCGCGTTCGTCTCGGCGACGGCCCCGGACTTGCTGCGGCTCGTCGCCCTTCCGGTCTTCGCCTGGGTCGCCATCCGAGATATCGAGACCAGACGCGTCTCGAGCGGCGTCTGGATTCCGCTTGCCTTGCTCGGGGGCGTCTTGCTCCTCTGGGAGGCCCAACTCGCTCGGGCGGCCGGCGGCCAGGTCTGGATCGACGAGTTTCTCGTCCCGGCCGCGATCAGTTTCGGGGTCGTCGTCCCGATCGCGTACACGTTCTGGTGGTTCGGCGGCTTCGGCGGTGCCGACGCGAAGGCGTTGCTCGTGCTCGCCCTGCTGTTCCCAACCTTCCCGCAGTACGCAGTCGGTTCCGTCACTCTGCCGGTCACGACGACGCCGATCGGCTCGTTCTCGTTTACGATCCTGACCAACGCCGTTCTTGTCGCGATCCTGATCCCGATCGCACTCGCCGTGCGAAATGCCGTCTCAGGCCGTCTCACGCCCGTCATGTTCATCGGCTGGCCCGTCCGCTGGGACGACGTTCCCGACCACCACGGCCAGTTGCTCGAGACGACGGCCGGCGTCTCCCGGAGCGGCCTCGACCTGGACGCCCTCCGGATGTACCTCCGGTGGCGCGGCCTCACGCTCGAGGAGATACAGGAAGACCCCGCGACCTTCCGGGACCCGGTGACGCTACCGAACGATCCGAACCCGCCGAGCGACGGGGCGGTCGACGCCGAGGTCCGAACCAACGGCTCGCTCGAGGTCGATCCGGAGGCCGGACTCGCGGCCGACAGCGATCACGACGATCCCTGGGGAGCGCGCATCTTCCTCACGGACATCGACGGGTCGGCCTACGGGACGACGCCAGCAGAACTGCGGGAGGGGCTCGAGGTCCTCGCGGATGCAGACACCGAGACGGTTTGGGTCTCACCCGGCACGCCGTTTCTCGCCCCGATCTTCGTCGGTCTCGTGATCGCCGTACTCTACGGGGATCTGCTGATCGGCACGCTACTGTAGCTAGTACTGTCCCAACCGTCGACTGCTGAGTGAACCCAGACGACCGCATTCGGTTTCACTCATCCGTTCAGGCTTGCCAAAGCACTAGTACCGTCCCAAGTCTACTCTGGCTAGTGCACTCTACTCCTGATCGAGAATCGTGATCGGTTTGGACCAACTCTCAACTAGTCGGTCGACGGTTGGGACGGTACTAGTGAGTCAAACCCGGTCGTGTGGCCGAGTCGACACAGCAGCCGACGATTGGGACGATACCAGACGCGCCCCTGACGATCGCCTCCGTCTCGTCGTCCGACTCGAGGACCAGGACGGAACCGTCCTCCTCGAGGGCGTCCAAAACCGCTTCGAGTGACCGGTCGGCGTCGGCCAGTCCTCGAGTGTCAGCGGTTCGTCCCGTGGCACCGGTCCGCCAGTAGGCACGTCCGAGCGAGCGGTCTCGAGGGGCGAGTTACCTGATCGGTATCGTCGGTCACTGTACGGCATCGCCGGCGCAACCGCGCGTTGAAGCGACTGCACCGAGACATCGGGACAGCAATCCGTACCAGAAAAGAGTAAACACGACGCCAGGTTTTGTCCGATTCGGATGCTACCCGAACTCGAGAGGGTCAGGGGACGAATGCGACGCCAAACAGCGACAGCAGGGCAACAAGCACTGCCCCCGGAAAGCCTCCGAGTGCGACGATAGCGAGCACGATAGGCGTGATAGTGACCGGGAGACCGAAGACGGCCTGTGCGAGAAACAACGCGAGCAGGCCGACGACTGCGTTGGCGATGAACGGACGAACCGTCTCGACGATCGTCGACGCACCGAGAACGGCGACGAGAACGAGGACCAACAGGAGGATCTCGAGTCCTGTTACCATACTCGACCGTATGCTGCCGACGATCAAAACCGTTCGGTCCGGAACGAAACCCTTTATGTTGTCCGCACGGAAGTGGGAGTACGGGATCGTGGGTTAGCCTGGTATACTTCGGGCCTTGGGTGCCCGTGACCCCGGTTCAAATCCGGGCGATCCCATTCATTCTGTCGCGAACGAACTCGTGAGCGACGAATTCCTGACGATCGGCCGATTTGAACTAGACCGAGGTTCTGCGCCGCAGGCGCAGGTTCTCGGGCGTAGTTCAAATCCGGGCGATCCCATGCGATTCCGAAACCCGTGAGCTGTCGCTATCGAACAGTCGTTCTCTCCTGATGTGACGGTCTGTGGACGAAGTGAGCGGATGCATCTTTCACCAGGGCAAATTCGAGCGACTGTCTTTTCGCTCGCAAACGCCACGACTGACGTGTCAGTTCACAAAACTTATATCCGACGCGCTACCAGCCGGTAGTATCACCCTCCAGACGACGGGACACGCCGCGTAGAGGTCTCCGCATGACTCCCAGCCACCGACGAGATCCGGACCGAAGCGTCGCCGTTCACAACCGGTTGTGGACGGCTCTCCAGCCCGTTCGACGCCACGCTCGAGCGCGTCTCGAAGTCGACACCCGCGCACTCGCTGCCCTTCGAATCGCGCTGGGATCGATCGTCTTGTTCGACCTGTTCCACCGTGCAGGCTCACTCGAGACGTTCTACACGAACGCTGGCGTTTATCCACTGGAGGTCTACCAGAGTACCTACAGTCGATACACCGGTTTCTCTCTGCATGCGGCCTCCGGCGAGGTGTGGTTCCAGCAGCTCCTGTTCGTGATCGCTGGCGCGTTCGCGGTCGCGTTGATTCTCGGCTACCGGACGCGACTGGTCGGGTTCGTCTCTCTCGTCTTGTTGCTCTCGTTGCACGCCCGCAACCCGGCCGTCCTCAACGGGGCGGACCAGTTGTTACGGGTCCTGCTCATCGTCGCGTTGTTGACGCCGCTTGGCGAACGGTGGTCGGTCGACGCGCTTCGCCGCGGCTCCGCCCGTACGACCGTCGTGACGTTCGGGACCGTTGCGTTGCTTGCTCAACCGGTCGTCGTCTTCACACAGAACGCGATCCTCAAACACGAAGGCGACAGTTGGTACGCTGGAGAGGGAATCACGATCGCGTTCGCCAGCGACGAGATGACGATTTTCCTCGGGAACCACCTCGGCTCGTATCCGGCCCTCCTCGAGCTGTTCAACTGGGTGTGGATCACCCTGCTTGCGGGCTCTGGGGCGTTTCTGTTGCTGACGCGAGGATGGCAGCGCGTGCCGGTCGTCTTCGTCTATCTCGGAGCCTTCGGCGGACTACTGCTGTCGGTTTCGGTCGGACTGTTCCCGCTCGTCCTCGCGGCTGCAGTGCTCCCGTTTTTGCCGACGCAGTTCTGGGACGCACTCGAGCACCTGGTGCCGTCTCGGCTCGCTCGTTTCCGGCCCCGAGTGTCGTGGCTCGGCCCGCTCGAGCGGCCACCACTCGAGTGGCGCGCTCTCGGGGGACTCCGTCGACGTGGCCACGGACAGATCGCGTCGTTTGTCACCGGCTACGCCCGGTCGGTGCTGACGGTTGCTGGCTTTCTGGTGCTCGTTTGGATGCTTCTGTTCGGTGCGACCCACGCCTCGAGCTACGACGTTCCCGACGAGATCTATTCGCCACACCTCGACGAACAGCGGTGGGGGCTGTACGCACCGGACCCGTCCGAGTCGTACGGCTGGTTCGGGACCGAGGCTCGACTGGAAAACGGGTCCGCAGTCGGTGCGTTCGGTGACGAAAACATCACGGCCGACAGACCGCCGGACGCCGCACAGGAGTACGAGAATTTTCGGGAACGAAAGTACTTAGAGAGCGTCCGCGACTCGGGTACGGACGACTCGGAAGGGATCATCGCGACGAGTTACGCCGACTGGGCCTGCGAGCAGGCCGTCGACGAGTACGGCGAGGACGAACTCGAGACGGTGACTCTCTATCGGTTCATCCAGTCCAAACCGCTCGAGGGCGAGTACGAGGAAGCACCGCAACACTACACGGTCGTCGAACGTTCCTGTTGAGGGTCGAAGCGGTGAGATTTCGAGCGATCGGCGGCAATGAGATTTAAGTAGGCAGTCTCGAGTCAGAGGTGTATGGGGACAGGGACCAAGCTTTTGTTTGCCGTTCTCGGAATCGTACTCGTCGTTGCGTTGCTTTCGACGAACCTGGTCGTCGCAGCTGACCGAACCGTCCTCGATAGCGACTTCGTCAAGGATACCGCCGACGAGGAGGGACTCTATGCTGCGTTGGCCCAAGAGGTTCAGGAAGACGCCATGCAGACGCTCTCTACCAGTGGCAACGCGCTACCGGCCGATGAACTGGAAGATGGCGTTCGGGAAGCAGTGATCGAAGCGGAGATTCGAGAGCAAGGTGAGAAAAACGTCGATCGATTGTACGCGTTTCTCCACGGGGAGACCGACGAACTCCACCTCGAGATCGACCTCGAAAGAGCCAACCAGAACGTGCTCACCGAACTCGAAGAGGAGATGACCGGCCTCGATCTCGGCGAGGCTGACTTCCCGCAGGGTGACGAGATCGAAGCGATGGCGGAGAGTGAAGAACAGTTCGCTCAGTACCGCGACGAGTTCAGAGAAGAGCAGAAAGAAGAGTTGCAAGGAGGTGGAGACCGTGAAGTACCCGCGGAAGAACTCGATCAACGGATGGATGCGATCCGTCTCGATCTCTACACCGAACGCGACGAACTACTCGAGCAAGAACGCTACGGGGACGGTCTCGACGCAGATCTCGAGGAGCCTGCACACGCGCTGTTGACAGCACGGGTCGACGCCCTCACTGGTGAGATGGGATACGACGAGTACGTCACCGAGGTCGAGTCGGCAAAAGAGGAGTTCGAAACCGAACTCGTCGCCGGCGTCGAATCCGAACTCGCCGACGGAGCGCAGATCGATCTAACCGAAGGGATGGACGACGACGCGACGGAGTCCCTCGAAATGGGGCAGGCGGTCGTCTCGACGGCGAGCTTGCTCGCGATCGTTTTGCCGCTGGTGTGTCTTGGGATCGTCGGCCTGATGGCATGGGTAGCGCCGCCGTCGACTACAGCCCTGTCGGCAGGCGTCGTCTCGACGCTCGTCGGCACGACGGGGATCGTCGGTTCGCACGTCGCTGGCGAGCAGATCGAGCTGCTGTTCGCAGGTGGGGAGACACCACCGGCGATGGCTGACTTCGTGCTCGGAATCGCCTCGGGGACGCTGGCAGCGCTGACCGTCCAGTCCGTGGTTTTACTGGTGGTGGGTATCGGCCTCGTCGCGGTCGGAGTGGCGATCCGACAGGGGCTGTTGCTCGAGTGAAGGCGAGGTCGCTGCCGGCTCTCTGTCGCGCCGGTACCCGATCGTCCACGCAGGCCCGGTTCGTCAGCCGGGAACTCGACGCCGCCGGGCAGTTCGGCCAAACGGTGTAGGGAGTATATACATACACCTGGCTGATAAAGTACGGCCGTGGCCACACGGGGACGACAGGGACGACAGGGCCCCGGCGTGTGCGTCTCCGGCGTGGTCCGAACGTTCACAGGATGGTGGCGTGCTTTTCGGGCGTGACAGACTCGAGACGGAACTGCGTGGACCGGGACGGTTTCGCCCTGGTGTACCCACATTTATACCTCGTGGCGACCCTATCACAGTGCAATGGCGCAAGCGGGAACTTCAGAACTCGTCGACTCTTTCGAGCAGTTCTTCCGTAACTACTACGACAACGAGATCAAGCAGCTTGCGCAGCAATACCCCAACGAAAAGCGATCGCTATACGTTGACTGGCAGGATCTCTACCGATTCGATCCCGATCTCGCGGACGACTTCCTGAGCCAGCCTGAACAGCTCCAGCGGTACGCCGAGGAGGCGTTGCGGCTGTACGACCTTCCGATCGACGTGAGTCTCGGCCAGGCACACGTCCGGATCCGGAACCTCCCCAAGACCGAGTCGCCCGAGATCCGCGAGATTCGCTCGCGGGACATGAACTCGCTGGTCGAAGTTCGGGGTATCGTCCGGAAGGCGACCGACGTCCGCCCCAAGATCGAGGAGGCAGCCTTCGAGTGCCAGCTCTGTGGCACCCTCACCCGCGTGCCACAGTCCAGCGGGGACTTCCAGGAACCCCACGAGTGCCAGGGCTGTGAACGCCAGGGACCGTTCCAGGTCAACTTCGATCAGTCGGAGTTCGTCGACTCCCAGAAGCTCCGCATTCAGGAGAGCCCCGAAGGCCTGCGCGGTGGCGAGACGCCCCAGTCGCTAGACATCCACGTCGAGGACGACATTACTGGCGAGGTGACTCCCGGTGACCACGTCTCTGCGGCCGGCGTCCTTCGCCTCGAGCAACAGGGCGACGGCCAGGACAAGTCCCCCGTCTTCGACTTCTACATGGAGGGGATGTCCGTCGACATCGAGGAAGAACAGTTCGAAGACATGGACATCACCGACGAGGACAAGAAACAGATCTACGAGATCTCCAACGGGGACGACGTCTACGAGCGGATGGTCGGTTCGATCGCGCCGTCGATCTACGGCTACGAACAGGAGAAACTCGCGATGGTCCTCCAGTTGTTCTCGGGCGTGACGAAACAGTTGCCGGACGGGTCGCGAATTCGGGGCGACCTGCATATGCTTCTTATCGGGGATCCGGGTACAGGGAAGTGTGTGAAAGGCGATACGAAGATCACGCTCGCGGACGGACGAACGGCACCGATCCACCAACTCGTCGAGTCGAATCTCGAGGATCCGAAACCAATAGATGACGGCTGGTGGGACGAGATCGATCTCGAGGTTCCTTCTTTACAAGACGACGGCTCGATCGCTCCGCAACGAGCGACGAAAGTTTGGAAACGGGAAGCACCGGAGCAGATGTGCCGAGTTCGGACTTCGAGCGGGCGGGAACTGGAGGTAACGCCGTCGCATCCGCTGTTTGTTCAACAAGACGGACAGTTCACACCAATTGTCGCAGACGATCTCACTGAGGGGCAGTTTGTTGCTGCACCCAAAAACTATCCAACAGATGGAGATGATGTTCTCGATATCGACTTCCGGCGATCCAAATCCCGGAATGCGGTTCAACTCGACCTACCGACAGAGTGGACACCCTCGTTAGCCCGGCTAATCGGGTACGTCATTGTAGAAGGTTATGTAGAGCAGCGAGACGACAACACCGGCTTCGTTTCGATTACAACCAACGATAGAGCGGTCCTGAACGATGCAACGAACGCTCTTGAGGAACTTGGTCTCAATACGACGGAACGGGATGCCCACGAGGGCAAGGAAGCCCGTGAACTACGCTGTTCAGCAGGTGAGCTCGTAAGCTTTCTCGAAGCGCTCGAACCGTATATCCTTCAGTCGTCCGACGAACAATGTGTTCCGGATGACCTTTTCAAAGCCAGTGACCCGATACGATCGGAGTTCCTCAAAGCGTTCATCGAAGGAGAAGGCCACGTTTCGGCATCGCAGCGAGAGATAACCGTCGCTTCGATGAGCCGTGGGCTGCTCGAAGACATCAGAACACTCCTGCTCTCTGTCGAAATTCGGTCACAACTCCACGAGCGACGTAATGGTAGTTATCGGCTCAGAATAAGCGCCAGCGAATTCGAGAAGTACGTCGCGAAGATTGGGTTTGTAACGCCACGAAAACAGAAATCTGCTGAACGGTACGCCGATACAAAAGGGAATACCAATCTTGATATCGTTCCCGGTGTCGGATCGGAGCTTCGGCAGATCCGAGAGTCGCTATCGCTCACACAAGCTGAATGTGGGCTCCCTCGGTCGACATATCAACACTACGAGCAAAGGTCGAGGAATCCGAGCCGCGAGAGCCTTCGAGAGGTCATTGGAGCCTTCAAAGACGCACTACCAAGGGAGAAAAGTCAGGCCGAGGCGGGTGCATTAGCAGACGGTGGATCTGTAAGAGCGAGCATCGCCGCTCTCGAGCAATTCGTCGAAGGGGACGTCTACTGGGAACGTATTGAATCAATCGAGACGGTCGAGCCCGATTACAATTGGGTATACGACCTCGAGATCGACGGAACGCACAGCTACGTTTCAAACGGGATCGTCTCGCATAATTCCCAGATGATCGGATATATCCAAAATATTGCACCTCGGTCCGTGTATACCTCGGGAAAAGGTTCGTCGTCGGCTGGTCTGACGGCAGCAGCTGTGAGAGACGACTTCGGCGACGGCCAGCAGTGGACCCTCGAGGCCGGCGCACTCGTCCTCGCCGACCAGGGGATCGCAGCGGTTGACGAACTCGATAAAATGCGCAGCGAAGACAGGAGTGCTATGCACGAGGCCCTTGAGCAGCAGAAAATCTCCGTCTCCAAGGCAGGTATCAACGCCACGCTCAAGTCCCGCTGTTCGCTGCTGGGCGCGGCCAATCCCAAGTACGGGCGCTTCGACCAGTACGAACCCATCGGCGAGCAGATCGACTTAGAGCCCGCCCTGATCTCCCGATTCGACCTCATCTTCACCGTCACCGACCAGCCCGACGAGGAGAAAGACAAGAACCTCGCCGAACACATCCTCACGACCAACTACGCAGGCGAGTTGACGACTCAACAGGAACAGATGACCTCCCTCGAGGTCGATCAGGACGAAATCGAGCAGATGACAGAGCAGGTCGACCCCGAGATCGACGCCGAACTCCTGCGGAAGTATATCGCCTTCGCGAAGCAAAACTGCCACCCGCGGATGACCGACGAAGCCCAGGAGACGATCCGGGATTTCTACGTCGACTTGCGGGCGCGTGGCACCGACGAGGACGCAGCCGTTCCCGTCACCGCCCGGAAACTCGAGGCACTGGTCCGGTTGGCAGAAGCCAGCGCCCGCGTTCGGCTCTCGGATACGGTAGAGCAACACGACGCCGAGCAGTCGGTCGAGATCGTTCGGTCCTGCCTACAGGACATCGGCGTCGATCCTGAGACCGGCGAGTTCGACGCGGATATCGTCGAGGCCGGCACCTCGAAGTCCCAGCGAGACCGGATCAAGAACCTCAAACAGCTCATCGGCGACATCGAAGAGGAGTACGACGAGGGAGCACCGGTCGACATCGTCCTGGACCGAGCCGAGGAGATCGGGATGGACCAGTCTAAAGCCGAACACGAGATCGACAAACTCAAACAGAAAGGCGAGGTCTACGAGCCGAGCACTGACAACCTGCGGACGACGTAGGGCGAGGCGATCGGCCGGTCCACCGAACGACTCCGAGCCGGCTACAGAATGGGCGCGGGCGTGGCGGCAATCGCGATGACGGGACGAACCTGGCAGTAGTTACTTACGAAGGTCACGGATGTCTTTCACCGTCGACCGAATCGTCACCGGGGCGACGTCGGCGACCTCGCCTGCCGTCGCCTGCGTGATCGTCGGCCACTCTTGGCGTTCGCCAGCCGCCTGATAGAGACAGGCCGCGGCGACGCCGCTTGGATTCCGTCCACCGATCCGTCCCTCCTGGAGTAGCGTCGTCACGTGTTCGTGAGCGCGGCGTTCGACTTCGGTTCCGAGGTCGAGTTTCGAGGCGTAGCGCGGGAGATACTCCGTGGGATCGATCGGACCGGTCGGCAACCCGAGTTCGCGGTTCAGTGCCTTGTACGCAACTGTGAGTTCGTCGCTGTCTGCGCGTGCGACGGCTGCGATTTCGTCAACTGTCCGAGCGATCGATCGCGTCCGACAGGTAGCGTAGACGGCCGCAGCGGCGAACCCTTCGAGTGACCGTCCCTGAAACAGGTCGGCAGACTGTGCGGACTCGAACAGCGCACACGCTTGTTCGCGGGTGGAGTCGGGAAGTGAGAGGTGGGCGTTGACGCGCCTGATTTCCGCGAACCCGTAGACTTGATTTCGTTCTGCCTTCGAGGCGATTCGGGCACGGTTGTGCTCTCGCCGGAGGCGTGCGATCTGGCGACGTTTGCGGCCGGTAAGCCGGGACTCGTAACTCGAGTTGGAGCCGCTTCCGTAGCCGATTTCGGTTGACAGTCCGCGGTCGTGCCGAGATCGGGTCAGCGGAGCGCCGGTTCGTCGGCGGTCGGTCTCTTCGTCTTCGAACGACCGCCATTCGGGGCCACGGTCCATCGCGTCTTCGCTGAAGACGAGCCCACACTCTTCACAGAGCGTTTCAGTGTCGACTTTCCGCAGCGTACCGTTGCATTCAGGACAATGTGAGTTTCTATCGGTCCCTGCCATCGGTAACTATGTCTTCGTGAGAAGATTTGATCTCGTCAACCTATTTAAACTAATGGAATTGTTGGCGAGTAAACTATTAGTGGTCGACGACGTGGTCGTCTCGAGAGCGATCACATCAACGCGATCCGGCGTTTTGTGCGGTCGGTCGCGGCAGTTACGGGCGGTTGCCAGACAGCAAGCGAACGGCGACAGTGACCGACGACCCCGAACCGGCGGTCGAACGGGAAAACGAGGCGGTCGTCGCCGAGAATTGTCGATGACGTGGTCGATACTCAGCATAATTCGAGGTGGAGCCTCCGACCTCGAGGAGCGAGTGTAGCGAGCGAGTAGGTCGGAGAGGAAACCGACTAAGGGCGACGCAACCGCACGACGGTAGCTACCCGGCTCCCGAGAGTATAACAACCGCCAAGTAGTAATCTGAAATATGGAGGTGCGTCGAACTGCGCCGGTCAAACTCGTCGTTCCCGATGAGCGACGCGACGACCTCCACGAATCCGCGCGACAGTTCCTTCATTGCGCGAACCGTGCTGCCGAGTTCTGTTGAGACGACCGCTCCTACACGGACTGCGTTACGGCGAACACGACCGCACGGGACGCACTCTACGCGGAGCTGTGGGAGAAAACTGACCTCACCGCGAACCTCGTTCAAGAGGCCATCCGACGTGCCGTCCAAGCGACGAAAGGGTGCGCCGAACGGTGGAAACAGGGCAAGCGCGTGAGCCAACCGGAGTTCACTTCCTAGAGCATGGTCTACGATAAGCGAAGCGCAACGTTCTACCGCGACCGCGTATCCCTCTCGACCGTCAACGGACGCATTGAGTGCGAGTTTGAACTCCCCGCGGACAGCCCGACGCCATACGAGCAGTACGTTCTCTCGGAGGACTACGAGTTCCGAGCAAGCACACTCCAATACGACAAGGCGACCGACGAGTTCTACTTCCACATCACGACGCGGAGGTACGATTCGGACGATGACGAGGTTTCGGAAGATACTGAGCACCACACAGTCCTCGGTATCGACCTCGGCGTCAACAGCCTCGCAGTAGCTTCAACCGGCACGTTCTGGCAGGGAAACGACTACGACCATTGGTGCCGCGAGTTCGAGAAGCGGCGTGGTGAGATGCAACAGCGCGGCACGCAAGCCGCGCACAACGCCGTGCTTCGCCTTGGCAAGCGCGAAGAAGCATGGCGGAAACAGTACATCCACACGATCGCCAACGAGATCGTTTCGGAAGCCGTCGAGAACAGATGCGACGTGATCGTGTTCGAGGACCTACCGGACATCCGCAAGCGGCTTCCGCAGGCGAAGTGGCACCACATCTGGGCGCTTCGACGCCTTGCCGAGTACGTCGGGTACAAAGCTCCCGAACAGGGCGTCTCCGTGGAGCAAGTCGCGCCGAACCACACGTCCCAACGCTGTTCTCGGACGGACTGTGGGTTCACGCATGAGGACAACCGCCACGGAGAACACTTCGAGTGCCAGAAGTGCGGCTACGAGGTGAACGCAGACTACAATGCAGCGAAGAATATCGGGCTACGCTACGCCCGGAAGCGGAAACACAGATTCCGTTCCTCGCCCACGTCGGGGAGCGGAGACGCACCAGTAGACGTGCGTGTGAATGGTGGGCTGTTGAACGGCGAGAGTTACCAGCCTATTGCTGGTGACTGATTGCCAGGTGTCCACATCAAACCCCCACCCTCAAGGACTGAGGCGCGTATGCGCCGAAGGAGTAGGGTGGGGTAGTTTACACGAATGACGGGCTGCGCTAATACTCCGCCAAGCGTCGACTGCTGAGTGAACCCAGACGACCGCATTCGGTTTCACTCATCCGTTCAGGCTTGCCAAAGCACTAGTGGCGGACCAAGCCTGAACTGATGGGTCGAATCTGGCGGTGTGGCTCGATTCGACCCGTCAGTCGACGGTTGGGGCGTACTAGACGCCGTCAGCGCCGATTAGGCCGAACGGCGACCCGTTGTCGTTCTCGAGGGCGTGTTCGTAGACGACGTGTGCGGCCGCGACATCCTGGATGGCCAGCCCGGTCGAGTCGAAGACTGTGACGCCGGTGTCGTCGGTACGTGCGGGTTCGTCGCCGACGACGAGTTCGCCGATTTCGGCGTGGATGTCGGCGTCCGAGAGAATTCCCTCGTGATACGGGACGTTGATCTCGCCGGAGTGAGTACACTGTTCGTGGTCGTCGATGACGACCGTCGCATCGAGCAGGAGGTCGTCGTCGAGTTCTTGTTTTCCTTCCGCGTCCGCACCCATCGCGTTGATATGCGTGTGCTCTGTGACGTCCTCGGGGCCGACGATCGGTTCTTCGACCGGCGTCACCGTCGAGACGACGTCGCAGTGGCCGGCTTCGGAAATCGACCCGGCGCGGACGTCGAACTGGTCGTCGAAGGCATCGATGAACTGTTGGGTTCGCTCGTCGTCTTTGTCCGCGACGACGACTTCCTCGATCGATCGAATCTCACTGATCGCCTCGAGTTGCGTGTACGACTGGACGCCCGCACCGACGATACCCATCGAAGTGGCGTCCTCGACGGCGAGGTAGTCGGTTGCGACGGCTGCGGCGGCACCGGTGCGTTTCATCGTCAGCGCAGTGCCGTCCATGATCGCGAGCGGAGCGGCGGTCACGGGATCAGAGTAGATCATCGTCCCGAGGACAGTCGGTAGATCGTGTTTTTCGGGATTGTCGGGGTGGACGTTGACCCACTTGAGACCGGCGGCGTCCCACTCGCCGGTGTCGAGATAGGCGGGCATCGACCGGAAGTCGCCGTTGTACTGTGGCAGGTCGATGTAGGATTTAGCCGGCATCTGGCAGTCGCCGCGCTCGAAGGAGCCGAAAGCTTCCTCGACCGCGTCGACGACTGCAGACATTCGGGCGTTGTCGTCGACATCGTCACTGTCCAACAGAAGCGTGTTCATGTATGGCAGATATTGCGGGAGCCTACTTATTCGTAGTGAATTGTCGGAGGAGTCGTGGAAAATGTGAGAAATCGATAATACCCAGAATCGCGTCGTTGCCATCGCGGTCCGAGGAGCTATCGGGAGCGACGACGAAAGAAGAGTGTCGGCCGACTCGAGTCGGCGATTGATGATTCGAAGGTGGTGTTATACTCTTACCGCGAGGGCCGGAGGCCCGAGCGGGCTGACGAGCGATGTGGAGCAACGCTTTGCGTCGCGGAGCGGAGCGAAGGGGCTTTTAGTTTCTGGCTCGCGGGTCACTCCGTCTCCTGCTCGCCTTACGAGGTTCTCACTTGTTCGTTTCGAACCTCGTCTACATCATGCCGCCCATGCCACCGCCCATGCCGCCCATGCCACCGCCCATACCACCTGGGCCGCCAGCGGGCATGTCCTCGTCGTCGTCGTCTTCGACGGCGAGGTCGCCTGCGGCGATGACGTCGTCGATGCGCAGCAGCATAACTGCGGCTTCGGTGGCAGACTCGATTGCCTGGGTCTTCACTCGCAGCGGCTCGTAGACGCCTTCTTCGCCCATGTCGATCGTGTCGCCGGTGTAGGCGTCGAGGCCAGCAGCTTCGTTACCGCTGTCGTGGTCGGCACGCAGCTCCACGAGAGAGTCGATGGGGTCCAGCCCGGCGTTCTCGGCGAGGGTGCGTGGGATGACCTCGAGTGCGTCCGCGAAGGCTTCGACGGCGAGCTGTTCGCGGCCGCCGACGGAGTCGGCGTAGTCACGCAGGGCAAGCGAGAGGTCGACTTCGGGTGCGCCGCCACCGGCAAGCACCTTGCCATCCTCGAGGGTCGTACGGACGACGCCCAGCGAGTCTTCGACTGCGCGGTCGACCTCGTCGATGACGTGTTCGGTGCCACCGCGGAGGATCAGGGTGACAGACTTCGCGTCGTCGACGTCCTCGACGAAGATGCGCTGGTCACCGGCGATTTCTTTCTGGGCGACGCTGCCGGCGAAGCCGAGGTCGTCTTCGGTGAGGTCTGCGGTGCTCGAGACAGGCGTGGCACCGGTCGAGCGGGCGAGCTGACCCTGATCGCTGGACTTGACGCGGCGGACGGCGATGATGCCCTCCTGGGCGAGGTAGTGCTGGGCCATGTCGTCGATACCGCCGTCGACGAAGACGACGTCGGCACCGGCGTCGGCGATCTCTTCGACCATCTCCTGGAGTTGCTGTTCCTCCTGTTCGAGGAACTGCTCGAGCTGGTCGGGGTCGGTGACGTTGACTTCGGCGTCGATTTCGGTTTCTTTGACCTCGAGGTCGCCATCGATGACCGCGATCGACGCGTCCTCGGCGAAGTACGGCATGTTCTCGGAGACGCGCTCCTTGTCGACGATGACGCCCTCGACGAGTTCGGACTCGTCGATGGAGCCGCCGACGACTTTCTCGACGCTGATGTTGTCGGTGTCGATCTCACCGTCGTCGGCGACGGACTGGACGGCCTCGACGACCAGATCCGCGAGCAGGTCGCGGGAGCTTTCGGCTCCCTTGCCGGTCATCGCCGTAGCGGCGATCTGGTGGAGGATTTCGTCGTCGTCTTCGTCGACGTCGAGCGCGATCTCTTCGAGGGCTTCGGTGGCTTCTTCGGCGGCCTGGCGGTACCCCTGGGCGAGGGTGGTCGCGTGGATGTCCTGGTCGAGGAGGTCCTCGGCCTGGCTCAGGAGTTCGCCAGCAACGACGACGGCACTGGTGGTCCCGTCACCGACCTCGTCTTCCTGGGTTTCGGCGACTTCGACGATCATGTCGGCCGCCGGGTGGTCGATCTCCATCTCCGAGAGCAGGGTGACGCCGTCGTTGGTGACGATGACGTTACCCGTGGAGTCGACGAGCATCTTGTCCATTCCCTTCGGACCGAGTGTGGTCCGGACGGACTCGGCAACGGCCTTGCCGGCCTGTACGTTCATCGATTGTGCGTCTTTGCCGGAGGTGCGCTGGCTCTCCTCCGAGAGAACGATAAGAGGCTGGTTGCCCATCTGCTGTTGTGCCATAGTCAGTCGATGGATTGATTGCTATTCTATATAAGTCTTTCCCAATTTCGCGGATACGGCGCGTCGAAGTCGGTTCATCCAGGGGGTATCCGACGATCCAGGAGAGGGGTATTTAATGGTTCAACGCTCGGGAGAACTGCGATCGAAACCGAAACCGCTACGAGCGGATCAGAACGGCGTTCGTCGAAGAGGCGGCGGCGAAACGTTCGCGTTCAGGTATCGGACGTGCCACCGGGGAACCGGTGATACTCGAGTCCCTGATGTTTCATCTCGTTGTGTTTCTCCTCGAGGAACGAGTAGACGGTACCGTGGGGCGCACCGTCGAGAATCATCTCCGCGGCGGTACGGACGGCGTCGACCTCCTCGGGCGTGCCGATGATCCCGAGCGTCGAGCCGTAGATGACGACGGATGCGCCGGAGAGTTCCTCCATCAGCTCTCGAGTGCGGCCGTTTTCGCCGATGAGACGGCCCTTCTGTCGTTGCAGGTCGTTTTTGTTGCGGGCGGCGGCGTCGATGTCGACGACGTCGAACATCATCATCTCGTCGTCGAGTAGCGTGAGTGCGTCCTCGGGCGCGAACCCGCGACCGATCGCACGGACGATTTCGGGGCCTTTGAGACCGCGAACGGGGTCGCCGACCGTCTCGATGGCGACGGAGCCGTTCTCCGAATCGATGTCGAGTCGGACTTCGGCCTCGGCTTCGATCTCTCGCATCGTCTCACCGCCTTCGCCGATAAGAACGCCAATACGATCCTGCGGAATCTTCACGTGCTGCATATATCCTACGTAGTGGCTCGGCCAGTTTAAGGGCTTGGTCCCGACGGTTCTCTCGAGAGCAGTGCGTTCGAGCCGTCGGATTACTCGAGGACCGACCGGAACCGAACCGACTCCGAGAGCGTATCGAGGATCGCGACGGTACGGTCGTCGTCGGCCGTCGTCGGGAAGTGAGCACCTGGGTTGACGACCGTCGTTCGACCGTTCTCGGAGCGTTCGTTGACGTGGTGGTGGCCGTAACAGACGAGGTCGTATTCCTCGGCGGCGGCGATGGCCTCGACCTCGGCTTTCGACTCGCCGTGGAGG
Source organism: Natronobacterium gregoryi SP2 (assembly GCF_000230715.2). GTDB lineage: Archaea > Halobacteriota > Halobacteria > Halobacteriales > Natrialbaceae > Natronobacterium > Natronobacterium gregoryi. Next base: position 1,717,562 of record NC_019792.1, on the reverse strand, counting down.
ACGGCCATCGAGAGGCCGTCGAACTCGAGGGCGGCGAACCGGCCGTGGAGTTCGCTCTCGCCACCCAGTGCGTCGAACGCCGCCTGCAGGTTACGGGTGTCGCCGTCGTTGTTCCCGAGGACGCCGTGGAGTTCGAACTCGCCGAAGTACGGCGGGAGCAACGGTGCGACGAAGTCGCCACAGTGGACGACAATCTCGACGCCTTCCTCGGCGAAGATTGCAGCCGCCCGCTCGGTTGCATCGACGTTGTCGTGGGTGTCTGAAACGATCCCGATGTTCATACGTCACAGGGTGCCGGCGAGTCACTAAGACGTTCGGGGCGAACACCGTGGCCCTCACGATTAAGCGCAGCTACGGCGACGTCACAATATGAGCGGACCGAAACGGTCTTCCGCCGCCCGGCTTCGGTCGGTCCTCGTGGGGACGGCTCCGGCGCGTGCCGGCCTCGTCGTCGCCGCGGTCGGGATCGGAATAGTTGCCTGTTACGTCGCCATCGACCTCTTCGGACTCCCCAGCACGCACCCTCCGGGGACGACCGTCCTCCTCGTGGGGTTCTGGGTGATACCGGCGCTCGCCGGAATCGTCTGTGGCTGGCACCGACTCGGCTTCCTCGCGGCGCTCGGAAGCGGCATCACGCCGATACTCGTCCTCTACGCACTCCAGTTGCTCGTCCAGCCCGACGGCGACCTTCCGGCGTTCGTCTTCGCCCTGATGCTGGGAGGACAGAGCGTCCCGTTCGCAGTCGGCGGCTTCGTCCTCGGTGCCACCGCCGCGTTGCTCCTCGAGTGAACGCGTTCGAGGGCGTGCCCGATCCCCGGGCGATCACCTCACCCTCCCAGAAACGGACGGCACGCCAGCCCGCTCGAGTGCCCGGCAACGCTCGGCATTGGCGAGTCGGAACGGCTCGAGTTCGTCCTCGAGCTCACCCAGCGCGTCGCGCCGGCGCTGGTGGGCCGCCAGGAAGTCGGTGATCCGGTCGATCGCGAGTTCCTTCAGGTCGCCGCTGAGCAACTCGCCCGCTCGATACCGCTGGGCGATCCGCTCGAGTGCGGCGTCGTCCTCCTCGAAGAAAAAGCGGAGGTACTGGAACGGGATGTCGACGGACGGATCGCCGCCCTTCTCGCGGTGTTCCTCGAGGGTCGCCCGACCGCCGGTGTAGGCGTGTTCGTTGACCGTCGCCGCGACGGTCTCTGGATCGTCGGTGAGTTCGATCGACGGCGCGTCCCCGGAGGAACTCATCTTGCCCGGCCCCTCGAGGCTCGGCAGGAAGCGCCCGAGCAGGGCACCCGGTTTCTCGACCGGAAGCGACTCCTTCGCGGCGACGTCGCGACAGACCCGCACGTGTGGGTCCTGGTCGACGGCGATGGGGACGAGCGTCGGCTGTCGTCCCGCGACGAGTTGCGGCAACAGCAGGTGGGTCGCCTGCACGGCCGGATAGAACTGTAACCCGACCGTGTCCTGCTGGCCGTAGACGGCTTCGACGGTGGCCGGCGTGAGGTAGTTGGCGAGTCGAACCGCGATCGGGTAGATCACGTCGGCGTCGGCGGTGTCGATCACGATTCGCGTGTTTTCGGGATCGAAGCCGACGGCGAGAACGTCGCGGAGGTTGTCGCGCGTGTGCCCACCGATCGACGCGAACGACTGATCTTTCGCGAGGTACTTCTCGTCGTCGGACAGCGGAACGTAGACCGTCGTGCCCGTCTCTCGTTGAAAGCGCCTCGCGAGGTACAGCGACAGGACGTGGCCGAGGTGCATCGGCCCCGACGGTCCGCGGCCCGTCACAATAGCGTGGGGGTCGTCCGATTCGGCGGCCTCGAGATACTCGTTCACGTCCCGGCCGGCGTAGAACGTCCGGCGACGGATCATCGGGTGGTCGGGAAACCGGTCGAGCTGGTCGTCCGTGAGAGAGGTCGCGCCGAAGCGTTCGAGCAGTTTCTCGTAGTCGACCTCGCCGGAGACGGCGTAGGGGGTGACGGTGAACTCGTCCGCGTCGGTCGTGCTCGCTTCGGGGTTCGTTTCGGTATCGGTGCTGTCGGTCGCGTCGGTAGGGTTTGGCATTCGTGTTGGAGTCGACTGCAGTGGCTGGACGGCGGTACAGTCAGAAAACGAACGGAGGGAGCGCCCGCCGCCACGGCCGCGGGTTAGGCCACGTCGCCCGCCACGACGACACTGTCCGCTCTCGAGGGAGTCTGCCAGCGCCACGACCACTCGAGAGCGGACGTCATCGAGTAGCTGTCAGTTCGGATCGATAAAGAGTGTTTTGCCCCTCGAGTACTGTTACGTCCCGTTCGACCGATCCTCGAGGAACGCCCGCGTGAGCGCACCGACCTCGGACCGAAACTCGTCCATCTCGACGCTGCTCTCGCCGTGACCGAGTCGGCGGTGAGCCTCCCGAAGGATATCCTCGAGCACGCGCTCGTAGAGCGTTTCGAACGTCACGGGTCGACGGTCGTCCTCGAGTCTCGATGCAATTTTTTCGAGTCGGTCCCGGGTCGCGTATCTCGCTGCCAGTTCTTCCGCCGGCACGTCGACCGGGGCCGGTCCGTCGGCACGACCGGCGTCGGGATGGACGAGCTTCGCACGTCGCCCCCGTTTGTCCCGAATCACGACGCCTGCGGCCGGTCCGTCGTCCCACGCCGACTGTGGGATAGCGTACGAATCGGGATCGAAATCTCGAGCGCGGCGTTCCCGTTCGAAGACGTTCACCGACTCGAGCCCGATTCCGTCGAAGATCGCCTGCACTGCGTCGGGCGGGCGGAACGTTCCAGCGTCAGCCGACCAGACGTCGAAGCCGAGAAACGACGGGATACGATCCCAGTCGTAGTCGATCGTTTGGCGGTGAGTCGCTTCACCGAAGAAGACGACGTCCTCGACATCGTCGACGGCGTTTCGGAGCGCCTCGCGGTCGAGGTTCGCTCGAACGTGGCGGACCACGTGCTGATAGGGATCGGGTACGTCGTCGGGATCGTCGTAGACCTGGTTTCGATCGCCGAAACACACGAGCCCCGACTGCTGAAGCTGAAAACGGAGGTGCGCGCCGTCGATCTTCTCGAGGAGCCACAGGTGGCCCTCCTCGAAGAAACTGTTTGGTGCAGCGTCGACCGACGGGATGGCTGGGTATTCCTCCATCGTCAGTCTCGAGAGGGGTCGGGGTCCGGATCAGTGACGAACTCGAGTAACTTGTCGGGATCTGTCTCGAGGCCCTGCCGGGCAAAGAAACTCGCGACGTTCTCGCAGTCACGCTCCAGAAAGTCTCGACTGTTGGGATGGTGGACGGTGACGGCCTGGCCGACGTCGATGATCACTAGTTGGCCCTCGTCGAAGACGACGTTGTACTCACTCAGGTCGCCGTGGACGATCCCGGCGGCGTAGAGTCGGCGCATGTACTCGCGCATGACATCGTAGGCCGTCTCGGGATTCTCGATGTGGACCTCGCCGAGTCGCCTGGCGCGGCCCGCTTCGTTCCCGATGTACTCCATGACCAGGACGTTTCGCTCGGCGGCGATCGGTTCCGGGACGCGGACGCCCGCTTTCTTCGCCCGCCGCAGGTTCGCGAATTCCTTTTTCGTCCAGGCGAGGACAACGTCTTTCTTCTTGCCGCCCAGGCCCTCGAATCGGGGGTCACCCTCCAGGTAGTCACGCATCTGCCGGAAGTTCGAGGCGTTGATTCGATAGATCTTGACCGCGACCTCGCGGTCGTCGCCCAGCGCGTGGTAGACGTTTGCCTCTTTGCCCGTCGAGAGTGGGCCGCCGAACGCCTCGACGTGGCCGTCCTGGACGAGTTTATAGAGCGCAGCGAAGGTCGCGTCGTCGAACACCGATTGTTCGACTTTGAACTGGTCGGCGTCTTTGATTCGTTCCTCGAACTGCTCGAACTCGCGGTCGCGCTTGCGGGCGATTCTGTCGGCTTCAGTGTCGGCGACGTCGATCTCTGCCCACTCGTCGCCGGGCGTGTCAGCTTCCTCTAAATCGACCAGACCGTACTCCGTTCCCTGTCCCATCTATCGGATCATAGAGGGTCAGGACGGGTAAAAGACCGGGTCCAATCGTGAACGCAAGCGTGGATAGCAGCTGTTGTCACGTCGTGGTCGAGCATTGGAAGAGTTCCACCCAATATAGAACGAGCATTGGATATTTACGTCCGATGTGAAAACAATCACTAATTCACCGCATGGACCTGGACGCTCGACCAAGGACGTACCACGAGATATCCCGGGACAAGCGCCCGTCACTTGGCGAGGCGCTCGTCCCGCTTGCAGGGATGGTCCTGTTTCTCTCGGCCGGCATGATTTGGCTCGGGATGGACCCGCAGATGCCGCTGTTGTGGGGTATCGCTTTCGCGGGGATCTGGGGGCGATATTACTTCGAGTACACCTGGTCGGATCTCTACGAAGGGATCGTTCGAAGCATGGTGACCGGAATGCAGGCGATTTTCATTCTGTTCGTTATCTACATGCTCATCGCGTCGTGGATCGATTCCGGAACGATACCGACGCTGATGTACTACGGGCTGGAATTTCTCTCACCTCAGATCTTCCTGCCGTTCGCGGCTGTCCTCTCGGCAGTCGTCGCTTTTTCGGTTGGCTCGTCCTGGACGACGGCCGGAACGCTCGGCGTCGCGATGATCGGTATCGGCTCCGGTCTGGGCATCCCAGAGCCCATGACGGCCGGTGCCGTTCTATCGGGCGCTTACACTGGAGACAAGAACTCACCACTCTCTGAGACGACGAACCTCGCCGCCGCAGTGACGAACACGGAACTGATGGACCACATTCGGGCGATGCGTCCCGGGACACTGATCGCGTTTGCGATCTCGCTCGCGTTGTTCGTCGTTCTGGGACTGGACGCGAGCGGAACGATTCCGTCCGGACAGGTCACCGAGATCCAGCACGCACTCGCGGGCAGTTACGCCATCTCACCGACTTCGCTTTTGCCACTCGTCCTCACGTTTGCTCTCGCGTTCTACGGATTTCCTGCACTCCCATCGTTGGGAGCCGGTATCTTCGCCGGCGTCGGGATCAGCATCTCCCTGCAGGGCGTCGGCTTTGCCGCCGCCTGGAAAAACGTCCACTTCGGTACCGGCCCCGAAACGGGCGTCGACCTTACGAACGAACTGCTCGCAAGCGGCGGACTCGCTGGCTCGATCTGGGTTATCTCGATCGTCGTCTCCGCGCTGGCACTTGGTGGAATTCTTCAGAAGACAGGGGTGCTGGCGGCGCTTGCGTACCACATCGGACAGACAGTCAGCAGCGTTGCAGGATTGACTGCCGGAACAGCTGCAGGAACGATCACCATGAACTTCCTGGCTGCAGAACAGTACATGGCGATCGTCGTCCCGGGAATGACGCTACAGAACATCTACGACGAGTACAATCTCGAGAGTCGCAACCTCTCTCGAGCGATCGAAGCCGCAGGAACGACGACGTCGGCGTTCGTCCCCTGGGGATCGGGTGGCGTCTTCATGGCGTCGGCGCTTGGCGTGCCCGTGATCGAGTACGCTCCGTACTACTTCTTCGGGATGATTTCGCCGCTCGTGTTGCTCCTGATGGGTGTGACTGGCTGGCGAATCACCTACAAGGACGGCGGCGAGCAGGAGACTGCGACGAAGCGGGAGACGGCGAAGCCGACCACGGACTAAGACCCGTTGGTTTACACGCTGTCGAGGTGTATGTCATCGGGCTTGACCCCAAGACAGTTCACCAGTGTCTGCCGATCGCCAGCCTGTGATCGGCGAGAGGACTGTACTACAACAGCCGTTACCGCTCGTGGCGTGAGGGGGCTGTCGGGCGAGTTGCCATCGTCTGTCCTGTGTTGCTCTCCCCGGTTCTGTTCCGTTCCATCCAATCCCATCATATCCAATCCCGCTCTCTCCTCTCTTCTTCTCTTTCGTTCTCGCCTATCCGATCTTCTCCCATCGCATCCCCACGAGGGCTTTTGCTCCTACTCGCCGTATCGACACTGTATGACCGAACCGCATACACGACGAGCGCGACTGACGGAGCACCGGTGACGCAGTACGACGTGACACTCGAGTGGCCGGACGACGGAACCGATACCGTCGCCGTAAGTCCCACAGAGACGGTACTCGAGGTCGCCCTGCGCGAGGGAATCCGGCTGCCCTACGACTGCCGGGAGGGGACCTGTATCACCTGCGTCGGCCGGGTTCTCGCGGCTGGTGGGGACGAGACGCCCGGCGCTGAGGAGGCAGTCGACGCCGCCGACGCGTTCGACTATCGACGCCAACCGAAGGCGCTCACCGAGGACGAGCGAGCGAACGGCTACGTCCTGCTGTGTATCGCCGTGCCGCGGGCCGATTGCCGCGTTGCGGTCGGGCCGATGGTTCGATCCGAGGTGGGCGACAGCCCGTGGAGCTAACCGACGATCGGCCGACTACAGTAACGTTATCGGGCAGGCTCCGCAACCGTCGAGCAACGAATGTCTCGCGCCGATAGCGTCGACGAAGACAACCCCTATCTCCGCGATCCGCCGACCGACTTCGACCCCGTCGAAGAGCTATCGGCGGACGAGGCCCGCGAGCAGGTCGCGTTGCTCCGCGAGGCGATCCGGGAGCACGACCGACGATACTACGTCGAGACCGATCCGATAATCGCCGACCGCACGTACGACGCGCTCTTTGCACGCCTGCAGGAACTCGAGGACGCGTTCGACCTCACCCACCCCGACAGTCCAACCAGGAGCGTCGGCGGCGAACCAATAGAGGAGTTCGAGACGGTCGAACACGTCGCGCCGATGCTCTCGATCGACCAGAGCGGCGAGGAGGCGGACGTCCGGGAGTTCGCGGATCGAGTTCGTCGAGAAGTGGGAGACGTTCGGTACGTCTGTGAACCCAAGTTCGACGGCGTCTCGATGGCGTTCGTCTACGAGGACGGCTCGCTCGAGCGTGCCGTCACCCGCGGCGACGGCCGCGAGGGCGACGATGTCACCCAGAATGCTCGCACCATCGGCTCCGTCCCGCAAAAACTGCACGGCGACTCCCCCGACTTCCTCGCGGTGCGTGGCGAGGTCTACATGCCCAAAGACGCGTTCCAGGAACACAACCGCGAGCGGATCGAACGCGGCGAGGAACCCTTTGCCAACCCACGAAACGCGACCGCGGGGACGATCCGGCAACTCGACCCCTCGATCGTGGCCGAGCGGCCGCTCGAGGTCTTTTTCTTCGACGTGCTCGAGGCCAGCGACTTAGAGGACAGCCACCGCGAGGAACTCGAGCGGTTCCCCGAGTGGGGGCTGCGGGTGACGGACCAGGTCGAGACAGCAGCGTCGATCGACGACGCGATCGACTACCGCGACCGCATGCTCGAGGCCCGAGACGACCTGAACTACGAAATCGACGGTACCGTGATCAAGGTCGACGACCGCGACGCCCGCGAGGAACTCGGCCGCACCGCCAGACACGACCGCTACGCGTTCGCCTACAAGTTCCCCGCACGTGCGGAGGTCACCCCCATCGTCGACGTCGCGGTCCAGATCGGCCGCACGGGGCGGGTGACTCCGGTCGCCCTGCTCGAGCCGGTCGACGTCGGCGGGGTCACGGTCTCGCGGGCGAGTCTGCACAACCCCGAGGAGATCGCCGAGAAGAACGTCGACGTCGGCGACACCGTTCGCGTCCAGCGGGCGGGCGACGTGATCCCCTACGTCGCGGAGGTCGTCGAGAAAGGAGCGGAGAACGATCCCGAGAGCCACTACGAACTTCCCGACCACTGCCCGGTCTGTGACAGTGCGATCGAACGCGACGGCCCGATGGCGTTCTGTACCGGCGGGCTCGCTTGCGACGCACAGCTCCGGCGGTCGATCGAGTACTACGCGAGCGACGACGGCCTCGACCTCGAGGGGCTGGGCGAGAAGAGCGTCCGCCAGTTAGTCGACGCCGGCCTGCTCGAGTCCGTCGCGGACCTCTACGAACTCGACGGCGAGAACCTGACCGCACTCGAGGGCTGGGGCGAGAAGAGCGCCGAGAACCTCCTCTCCGAAATCGAGGACACCCGGAACCCACCGCTCGCCGACTTTCTCTCGGCGCTTGGCATCCCCCACGTCGGCCCGACGACGGCCCGCGAACTCGCCCGCGAGTTCGCCAGGTTCGAGACCGTCCGGGAGACTGCCGAAACCGAACCCGAGCGACTCGAGGGCGTCGACGACGTCGGCGAGACCGTCGCCGGCCAGATCCACGACTTCTTCACGAGCGAGGCAAACGCCGCGGCGGTCGACGACGTGCTCGCACACGTCTCGCCCACGGAATCGGAACTCGAGTCCGGCGGCGACGAACTCGAGGGGCTGACCTTCGTCTTCACGGGCTCGCTCGAGGGCGTCACGCGCAGCGAAGCCCAGGAGACCGTCGAGGCTCACGGCGCGAACGCCACGGGAAGCGTCTCCGGCAACACGGACTACCTCGTCGTCGGCGAGAACCCCGGGCAGACGAAACGCGACGACGCCGGGGACAACGACGTGCCGATCGTCGACGAAGACGAGTTCCGGGAGTTACTGGCGGAGCGTGGGATCGACCTCGAGTGACGCCGACATATGAAATATCAAACTTTTATCCGAGCCGATTCGAATTCGGTACGATGCCCTCCCCGCCGGATTCGCTCTCTCCACTCCAACGCGATCTGCTCATCGCCGCCCTGGCGGTCGTACTCGTAACCGCTCCGCTCTGGGTCGGTGTCTTCGGACTCAGTGAACCGGTCGTGAGCTACGAGCGGGCAGAGGTTGTCACCGACAACGACACCATCGAGTTCCAGGGCGGCCCCGTGCACGGCTCCGTTCCGATCAGTGAGGACGTCGCCTGCTCGGGTAGCATACTGTACGAGACGCGAACCTGTGCCTTCGAGGCACAGCTCACCGACGACGAAACCGTACCGACCGGAATCAGAACGTCAGGAACAGCCACTCATGGATTCCCATACGAGGAGTATCGATACGCTCGGGTCGACGACGCGGTCTACGAGACGACGTATACAGTCGCCGAAGATCCCCAGGACGACATGAATCAGGTGCACGCCGCCCTCGAGCCAGCCGATCCCGACGACGTTCTCGAGTCGGTCTCGATCGATGCCGAGCGTAGTACGCTCTCCGAGGTCGTCCGCGAGACTCTCGAAAACGGCGAGACCCAGACCCGCGGTGAGGTCGACGTACCGGAGACACCGATCGAAACCGACGACGGCTACTATCGCGTGTATCAATCAGGGACGACCCAGCCATCACAGCGAGACGAGGCAGTACGGAGTCTCGTATGGTTTGGCGGACCAGTCGTCGGATTATGGCTCTTCTATCACCTCTCCGGGCGGATAACGTACGTCGACCGCGTGAAACGGGACTGAGCCGTCGGCCGGGAAGATTTTTCCTGCGCGACCCGTGTCTCCCGTATGACCGATCCCGACCTCGTCCTCTACGAACTCGCGGGCTGTCCGTACTGCATGAAGGCCCGGCGGGCACTCGAGGACCTCGAACTCGAGTACGACTCCCGATCCGTCCCTCGGTCCCGGAGTTCTCGGACCGCCGTCCACGAGGCGAGCGGACAGTACGGTGTACCGGTACTCGTCGACCGGACGAACGACGTGGAGGGACTGCCGGAGAGCGACGACATCGTCGCGTACCTCTACGAGGAGTACGGCGACGGACAGGAGCCACCGCCGTCGGGACTGGTCGGGCGACTGCTAACGCGGTTGTTCTAACCGGCGTTCGGCGGGCAACTGCTCTGCAATCGACCACACTGCCTCGAGTCCCTGCACTTCCTCCTCGAGTTCGGGCAACGTCACGACTGCGAGGTCCGGAAACCGTTCCCGAATTTCGGCGACCCGCTCCTCGTGGCGCTGTCGACGCGATTCGCACCGGCTGCAGCCGTCGGTCGCGTCCTCGAGCACCCGGTTGACGACGAGTCGTTCGACGGGGACCTCGTCCTCGCGGAGCTGGGCGACGAGTCGCTGCGTCTCGGCGATGGCCATCCCCTCGGGGACGGTGACGACGCGGAACTCGGTTCGGTCGGGGTCGACGATCAAGTCGCGGGCGCGCTCGAGGCGGGCCTGGAAGGCGGCGAGGTCGTCCTCGTCGTCGCCGTCGTTGGCCATCGCGGACATCGGGCCGAGGACGGCGGTTCGCGCGGCGGTCCCGATCCGGCGTACCTGGCCGCGCAGCGAACGCGTCGTCTCGAGGGCCAGCCCCATCACCTCGGGCGTGTCGAACAGTCGCAGGGTGTGGCCCGTCGGCGCGGTGTCGAAGACGACGACGTCCCACCGGTCGGCCTCGACGTACTCGACGAGCAGGTCCAGCGCCGCCAGTTCGTCGCCACCGGCGGGCGTCCCCGCGGCGAAGATCCGTTCGACTTCCTCGTCGGTGAGGCGAATGCCGGCTCTTCGCAGGTCGGCGGCAAGCGCCATCGCGAGTTTCTCGTAGCGTTTTGCCCGTGTGTCGGGGTCGATCTCGGCTGCCCAGAGCTCGCCCGCCCAGGTCGTGGCGTCCGGTTCCGGGTCGATGGCTTCGAACGATTCGTTGCCGATCGCTGCCGGTTCCGGGCCGAGGTCGATCTCGAGGGAGTCGGCGAGCGAGTGTGCGGGGTCGGTCGAGACGACCAGTGTCTCGTAGCCAGCGTCGGCAAGCGAGAGGGCGGTCGCGGCCGCACAGGTCGTCTTGCCGACGCCGCCCTTTCCGCCGTAGAAGAGACAGGTGGTCATTCGAACTCGAGTACGATCGAGAGCGTCCTAAACGTCCGGTTCGGTTGCAGTGAAGGTCGTCGCGAGTCGACTACCCGTCGACCGGCTGACGAGACTCGGGTCCGGACGATCCGCCTCGACGGCCGTGCCACCAGTGGTCGACCATCGCCCCGGTGCCGAGAAAGAGGACGAGAAAGCCAAACAGGAAGTTGAGCAGCGGGATATGGACGACGAGTGCGCCGACGACGAGCGCGAGCCAGAGGTTCGGCTCGCCGCTCCCGACCTTCCGGAGCAGGTACGACCCGAACACGATCGTCCCGACCGTCGCCGAAACGTAGAGGAACAACATTCCGGCGAAGAAGGCGATCATGAGGAGCAACACGATCGGCTCCGGTACACCCAGTTCGACGAGTACGAGGACCACGAACATCAGGAAGACGATACCGACGAATCCGCCGACGATTGATCCGAACCCGAGCGCCACCGATCGAATCGGTCGATCGTAGCTCCAGGTCTCGATAGCCCGGACGTACGAGCTGGACCGGATCACTTCCGAGACGATCAAAGCGAGCACGCCGAACCCGACGGAGAACGCGACGTTGACCAGGTAGACAAGTACCGCGAAAACGGCGAGGACAGCGAGGTCCGCTTCGGGCGACACTGGTTGCGGATCGGTCTGTGCGACGATAGCCGCGAGATCGGGCGTCGACGCTGCGAGCGAGTTGAACAACAGTGCGGTCATGATCGAAGATCGGAAAGGCGGACGGTAAATGGTCGCCCGCGTTTTCGTGGTCGGAAACCCCCTCGAGTGTGGGAACTCGGCTCCTCCCCGGGTGTGGAGGACGGAGCCGCTACAGGTCGGTCCGGTCGAACCGATAGATCGCCAGCGCGACCGGGATCACGATCCAGGCGAGCAGGATGAGCAGGGCGAACCAGTCTTGCAGGTAGAACGGGATCGAGCCGTCGAACATCGTCTCGAGGGCAGCGACCTCTTGCTCGCCGAGTTCGGCGGCAGAGGTGACGAGCGAGAGGACGTTCCCGTAGGCCGCGTTCGGGTTGAGGTTTTGGAACAGCATGGTGAGTTCGGCGATCGTCTCGCTCTCGGGGAGGTAGTCGAACGCCATCAGGAAACCAACGGCCGTGGCGATGGTGCCCCAGACGACGTAGAACAAGACGAACACGCCGAAAGCTCCGGCGGCCGCGAAGGTCGTCGAGCGCGTCACCGAAGAGACGGCGATCGCAACGCTCGTGTAGACGATGCCGTAGAGGATCGACACAGCGAGCAAGCCGACGTAGTCGGTCGGATCGAACGTGCCGAGCAACACGGCGACCGGGACCGCGGCGAGGACGAAGCCAACGAGTAGCGACAGCGACAGGACGCCGGCCCGTCCGACGAGTTTGCCGAGGACGACGTCTCGTCGCGAGTGGGGCAGCGAAAGCATGATCTTGATACTCCCCGACTCGCGTTCGCCGGCAATCGCCTTCCATCCGAGGACGAGAGCGATCACGGGAATGATCAACGACCCAACCCCGTAGACCTGACCGACGAGAACTTCGGTCGTCGCCCCTTCGGCCAGAATCACGTCGCCGCCGAAGTACGAGATGACGCCGGTCAGGGTGACAAGCAGTGCGAAAAAGAAAACGCTCAGACCCCAGAACAGCCACGACCGGACGGCATCCCGGAAGTCCTTCCGGGCGATAGCCCGCACGCTCTCGAGATCGATCGACCGCGTCGAGCGTTCGGCGACAGGCACGTCAGTCGCCGACTCGGCTTCCGAACTCATCGCGCTTGCACCCCCGTCTCGGCTTCGGTCGTGTACGACTGGAAGACGTCCTCGAGCGACGCCTCCTGGGTCGAGAAGTCACGGACCTCGATGCCGTGATCCTCGAGTTCGCCCAGGACTGCGGTCTTCGAGCCGTCGACGCCGACGACGAGCGTGGGCTGGCCTCCGTCTTCGACGGTCGCGCTCGAGACTTCCGAGAGTGATCGGACGGCCTGGAGTGTGTCGTCGTCGATCCGGTCGACGGTGACGCGAAGCGTCGTGCCATCCTCGAGGGAGTCTCGAAGTCCCTCGACGGAGTCGACGGCAACCATCTCGCCGTTCCGGAGGATGCCGACGCGGTCACAGACGGCTTCGACCTGTTCCATTCTGTGGCTCGAGAAGAAGACGGTTGCGCCGCGGTCGTTCTCGGCGCGGACGATCTCGCGCATCTCGCGGGCACCGTTGGGGTCGAGCCCGGTGGCGGGTTCGTCGAGGATAAGCAAGTCGGGGTCGCCGACCAGCGCCATCGCAAGCATCAGTCGCTGGGCCATCCCTTTCGAGTAGCCACCGGCTTTCTTGTCGGCCGCGTCGGCGATGCCGACCCGCTCGAGTAGCCGGTCGGGATCGGCGTCGACGCCTTTCGAGTCGATGGCGAACTCGAGGTGCTGGCGGCCGGTGAGGCGGTCGTAGACCTGGTAGCCCTCGGGGAGAACGCCAGTCCGCGAGCGGATCTCGCGGCTGTGTGTCTGGGCGTCGAGTCCGAGGACCTCGACCCGCCCGTCCGTCGGGCGGACGAAGTCGAGCAAGACGTTGATGGTCGTCGACTTTCCAGCGCCGTTGGGGCCGAGAAAGCCAAACACCTCGCCGTCCTCGACCTCGAACGAGAGGTCCTGCAGAGCGAGGGTCTGACCGTAGGACTTGGTCAGCCCGTGGACTGTGATAGCGGGCATAGGTATAGCCAAGTTGTCGCGGCGTTTCCCGATAAGGATTGTCACTTCCTGCTCTGGAAGCAGGTGAAACGGACGGGTTAGATCGGTTCGTCCGGTTCGTACCGCTCTGACGTCCGTTCGACTTCCGTAGCGTACCGGTCTCTGGTTTCCTCGTCGGCGACCGACTCGAGTTGGTCTTTCTCGATCGACTTCGCCGCAGTCACTTTCGAGTTGGTCGCGGCGGAGGCGGCGAGTTCCCGGCGGTAGACGTGTTCGCCGTCGGCGGTGGCGTAGGTCAGCGTCACGAGTCCCTTGTCGTCGTAGTCGCGTTCGACCAGCCAGCAGCGGCTCTCCTCGCTCATACACGGGCTTGCGAGGGCGAGCACCGAGAAAGTACCGCGTCGGGTCGAGGAGTCAGGCTGAAACCCCTTCCTTCCCTAGGGCCGTCGATGAACGCCGAGGTGGTTCGCGAGCGGGCAAACGAGTTACCGCGCGACCCCGGAGTCTACCAGTTCCAGGCAGACGACGCGACGCTGTACGTTGGGAAGGCGGTCGACCTCCGGAACCGAGTCCGGTCGTACGCAGATCCGCGCTCGGCACGGATCGACCGGATGGTCGACCGCGCCGACGACCTCGAGATTGCCGTTACGGACACCGAGACCCAGGCCCTCCTGCTCGAGGCGAACCTGATCAAGCGCCACCAGCCGCGGTACAACGTCCGGCTGAAAGACGACAAGTCGTACCCGATGGTCCAGGTGACGGACCACGAGGCCCCGAGGATAGAGATCACTCGCGACCCCGACGAGTCCGCGACCGTCTTCGGTCCCTACACCAACAAGAGCCAGGTCGAGACCGTCGTGAAGGCCCTGCGCGAGACCTACGGCGTCCGCGGCTGTTCGGACCACAAGTACGAAAACCGCGACCGTCCCTGTCTCGACTACGAGATGGGGCTGTGTACCGCGCCCTGTACCCGCGAGATCGACCTCGAGAGCTACGCCGAGGACGTGACTGCGGTCGAGCGCTTCCTCGAGGGTGAGACCGGTGTCCTCGCGGACCCGTTGTGCCGGGAGATGGAGTCCGCTGCACAGGACAAGCACTTCGAGCGTGCGGCGAACCGCCGGGATCGACTCGAGACCGTCGAGGTGTTCCACGGCGAGGGCGGCGAAGCCGTCCAGTCGGTCGGCGACGAACGCGCCGTCGACGTCCTCGGCGTCGCTATCGAGGGGACGGACGCGACCGTTGCCCGCCTGCGGGCCGAGGACGGCAAACTCGTAGAGCGGGAGCGACACACGCTCGAGGCACCGACGGCCGACGGCGCTGGCGACGAGTCGGGCGGTGTCCCGGCCGTCCTCGCGGCCTTCGTCGTCCAGTACTACGCCGAACGGGAGTTACCGGACGCACTCCTATTGCCCGAACGTCACGGCGACGAGGAGGTCACGGCCTGGCTCGAGGCCGAAGGTGTCTCGGTTCGAGTCCCCGGCGCAGGACGGGAGGCCAAACTGGTCGAACTCGCGCTGAAGAACGCCCGGCACAACGTCTCCGGCCGCGACGAGTGTGCCATGCTCGCGGACGCGCTCGACCTCGAGACTGGCCGCGTCGAACGCATCGAGGGGTTCGACGTGAGCCACGCTCAGGGGAAGGCAGCGGTCGGCAGCGACGTCACGTTCGTCGATGGCAGCGCCGAGAAAGCCGACTATCGGCGGAAGAAACTCACCGACGAGAACGACGACTACGCGAACATGCGGGCACTGCTCGAGTGGCGGGCCCGCCGTGCCGTCGAGGGACGGGACGACCGGCCGGACCCCGATCTGCTGTTGATCGACGGCGGCGAGGGACAACTCGAGGCGGCCCGGGAGGCGCTGGCCGAAGTGGGCTGGGACGTGCCCGCTGTCGCGCTGGCGAAAGCCGAAGAGCGCGTCGTGACGCCGGACCGGGAGTACTCGTGGCCCAGCGACGCCCCCCATCTGCACCTGCTCCAGCGCGTTCGCGACGAGGCCCACCGCTTTGCGGTGCAGTACCACCAGACGATTCGTGACGACGTGAAGACGGTACTCGACGACGTGCCCGGAATCGGCCCAGAGACGCGAAAGCGACTGCTCGGGCGGTTCGGCAGCGTCGAGAGCGTTCGGGAGGCGAGTCTCGAGGACCTCCAGAGCGTCTCGGGTGTCGGCGAGAAGACGGCACGGACGGTCAAAGAGCGACTGTAGCGTCTCCTCGAACTGCCACGCGAAAAAGTCTGATCAACAACACATATGTGTTCTCGTAGTGTGGCGTCGTCAACATGAACGAGTTCGTCCGTGCGATGGTCGTCCCCTTCTTCATGGCCCTCTTTCCGGCAGTCTGGTTCGTGAATCGCAATCTGACGACGGCACAACTCCCGCCGACGGTTGAGCCGAGCGCCGGACTGATCCTGCTCGGACTCGCCGGTTCCGTCGTCGGTTCGGCCGCCGTCGCAGCCCTCCTCGCGTTCGTCGGACGGGATCGATCCGTCCCTTCGGAAGAGCTACCGTACCGACAGCGCATCTTCCAGCCGGATACCGACGCCCTCCTCGTCTTCGCTGCTCTCGTCGCGCTCTGTGCGGGCTGGGCACTGGTCGCGTTCGCCGGCATCGGCCCAGCCGTTCTCGGCCACGTACTGACGTTCGCCATGATTCTGCCCGGGTTGCCGCTGCTCGTTCTCGCCCCGCTCGCCATCCACTCGACGATCGCGACGATCGTCGGTCTCGCCGCCTGCGCGCTCTGGCTCTCCGTCCTCTCGGTCGGCACCGCCGAACTCACCCGAAAACGATCCGGAAATCCGACTGATAACTAGTACCGTCCCAACCGTCGACTGCTGAGCAGAACCGAACGACTGCATCTGGTTCTGCTCAGCAGTTTAGGCTTGGACCGCCACTAGTGCTTTGGCAAGCCTGAACGGATGAGTGAAACCGAATGCGGTCGTCTGGGTTCACGCAGCAGTCGACGCTTGGCGGAGTACTAGGGCTATTGCGCTGGAGCCCCTGTCCAGACACGTGTCCAACGACGACGACGAGCTCGAGGACTTGCTCGACGAACTCGACAGCCAGGGCGACCTCGACGCGTCCCAGCAGATGCTCTCGATCCGAACCGAGAGTCGACGGTACGACAAGCCAGTGACGATCATCGAGGGGTTCGACCTCGAGGCGAGCGAGATCGAGACCCTCGCTTCGGAACTCAAGCAGTCGCTCGGGACGGGCGGAACCGTCGATGACGGCCGGATCGAACTGCAGGGCGACCACCGAAGTCGTGTTCCGGAGTTGCTTCAGGAACGTGGCTACGAGGTGCGGGAGTAGCAGTCACGTTCGCGGACGATCGAAACGGGAAGAGACGTAGTCAGCAAGATTATATCTCTTGCGCGAATCGTCCACGCCATGCCAGCGGAGCCTCTCGCCGCGTTTCCAGCCGCAACGGTCGTCTTCGAAGACGGAAAGGAAGTGGACAACGTCGCCGTGAAAGTCTATCCGAACTGGATTCAGGTTCGCGGGGAAACCTCGAGTAGCTACTATTCTCGAGAGAGTATTCGCGCAGTCCACGGCGACTGATCGTCTCTGGTTCGGCCGGTTACAGACGAATGCACTCTGTCGTGAGTGTCGTCCGAATCACGAGAAAGAACGATGTCTGTTCAGTGGTAACATTCAACTGCCGGCCGGTCGGCGAACCACGGGGGATACGGGGGCATCCCCGTGGTCGTGGGGGGTCCCTCCCCTTTTCGTACAGTCGCTACTGCCAGCAGTGTCGGACGTTCGGTGGCGTCCAGCCTAACAGCGCCGGTAACAGTACTTTGTCAATCGATGTCGTAGCCGTCGACATGGAGATCCGACCAGCCACCACCGACGACCGCGAGCGGATTCGTAAAGTGGCCCGCAGGACCTGGCACGATACCTACGACGAACTCGAGGACGAGACCATCGACGCCACGATCGAGGAGTGGTACGGCGACGACGCACTCGAGACGGCGATGACCAAGCCCGGGACCACGTTTCTGGTCGCCGAGAAAGACGGCGAGGTCGTCGGCTTCACCCACGGTGTCGTCACCGAAGAGGAAGGCGACATTCTGCGGCTGTCCGTCCACCCAGACTACCAGGGTGAGGGTCTCGGGACTGCCCTTTACGAGCGTCTGCGCGAGGATCTGCAAGACTTCAACATGGGGCGCATGCGGGCGATCGACCTGGCCTCGAACGAGGAGGCAAAGCAGTTCTACGAACACCACGGCTTCGAGCGGACCGACGAGGACACGGTCGAGATCGGCGGCAAAGAGCGGACGGAAGCGGTGTACACGGTGGAACTGTAAATCGCCTCGGGGTCAAGCCCCGTGGCATCCACCTCGATTTTTCTGTGACTCGTTTCGGGCCGAGTCGTTCAAGGAGCGAAGGCTCCCGCCATCCACGAGACTGACGGCAAACACTTGCCGAGCACCTCGAGTCCAGTCGACGAGTACACGTTCGAAGAGTCCGGATCGGCGTCGGTGCCGTCGTCTTCGGTGCTGGACTCGCGTTCGTCTCGCCGCTGCTTGGACTGCTCGGCGTCTTCGTCGGGGCCCTCGCGGTCGGCGGGAGCTACGACGTCGGCGGCGTAGACATCATCCACCGATCACGGCCGCCAGCAGCTGGTAGAGTCCGTAGCCGACGACGACCGAACTCCCGAGTGTCAGCAGCCAGAAGGTGACGGTAAAGCCGATCTTCTCTTTGGAGACGCCGGCAGAGCCCGCTGCCAGCCCGCCCCCGATGACCCCCGAGAGGATGATGTTGTTGAGCGAGATCGGGATGCCGAGTGCGATCGCCAGTTGTGCGATGACGAACCCGGGAACGAGCGCCGCAATCGACCGTCGGACGCCGAGCTGGGCGTACTCCCTCGAGGTCGCCTGCAACAGCCGCGGCGCGGCCATCCAGGCACCGGCAAGAATGCCCGTCGCCCCTAATGCGAGCAGCGTAATTCCCGGGAGTTCGAGTTCGACGCGGAACAGATTCTCGAGCGGGCCGGTCGCGAGTCCGACCTGCGAACCGCCGGAAGAGAAGGCGACGATCCCACCGAGGACGAGCAGGAACGAGCGGATACCCTCCTGGACGGAAGCGCGGACTCGCTTTCGAACCCAGTAGAACGCGAGCACGCCGGCAGCGGTCGTCACGAGGACGGTTCCGAGGTCGACGCCACCGGCGAGCATCGGACCGCCACCGAACTGTCGGGAGACGAAGCGGGCGAGAGTACCCTGATCGGCGACGGGATCGGGAATGACGCCGAGTCTGATGTTCGCGACGATTGCCCCGACGATTCCGGCCAGTAGTGGAACACCCACCGTCTCGGGCACGTCGTCCCGCCGGAGGATCGTTGCCGTCGCGTAGGCGAGTCCACCCGACATGAACGGGACGAGTATCCAGAACGTGCCGAGTCGCTGGTAGGTTGCCGTTGCGGGATCACCGCCCAGAGAGAGGCCGACCCCGATCATCGCGCCCGTCGTCGCGAACGCTGCCGGAATCGGGTACCGCGTGTAGATACCGACGGCCATGTACCCCGCTGCGGTGAGCAGGCCGGCCGTCGCTGCAAGCGGCGTGATCGCTACACCGTCGATCAGGTCCGCGCCGACTGTCTCCGAGATGCTTCCACCCTGCAACAGCGCGCCGGCGGCCGCGAGAAGACCGATGACGAACGCAGCCTGCATCGTCGAAATAGCGTTCGCACCGATTGCGGGGGCAAACGGTGGCGAGTTGCTGTTGGCTCCGAGCACCCACGCCATGAACAGACAGGTGAGGATCGCAGTTCCGACGAGAGCGACGAACGACAGTGCCACCATTCCGTTTCCCGTCTTTCGATGACTGGCCGCATAAGCGTTCTTCCTTCTTCGAGACGGTACCCGAGTGGCTAGAAGCGGTACGAGCAGCGATCCACCCGTGCTGGATCGATCCGGCTCACACGACCCGGGGCCGGCCCGCAGTCGTCCGGTGGACCGGTACTGGCTCATACTGTCGGACAGAAGTCGATACGAAGTCGGTCGCGGATTCGCGGCCGTCTCCATCGGTGACGGCCCCAGCAGAGCGATCGGTCGTCACGTCGTTCTGTCCGGCAGTATCAACGTTCGAACCTCGAGGCGCAACTCCACGGGCCGGGTTGTGGCCCGAAGAGGTTCGACAGTCGACGTATTTGCTGTCGTCAATGTCAGGTTTACGTAGAGAATCCGACGGATTTAACGCGGGGGCGGGCGCAGTTTTACGTGGTATGACGAAAGTTAGCGTGGTTGGCGCGGCCGGAACGGTCGGGGCCGCCGCTGCCTACAACATCGCGCTTCGGGACGTTGCAGACGAACTCGTACTCGTCGACATTCCGGACAAGGAAGACGACACGGTCGGGCAAGCCGCCGACGTAAACCACGGCGCTGCCTACGATTCGAACACGACGATCCGGCAAGGCGGCTACGCCGAGACGGCGGGCTCGGACGTGGTCGTCGTCACCGCCGGCATCCCGCGCCAGCCAGGCCAGACCCGAATCGACCTCGCAGGTGACAACGCACCGATTATGGAGGACATCGGCTCCTCGCTGGCCGAGCACAACGACGACTTCGTCACCGTCACCACGTCGAACCCGGTCGACCTCCTGAACCGGCACCTCTACGAGACCGGCGACCGCGCCCGCGAGAAGGTGATCGGTTTCGGGGGCCGACTCGACTCCGCCCGGTTCCGCTACGTTATCAGCGAGCGTTTCGACGCACCCGTCCAGAACGTCGAGGCCACCATCCTGGGCGAACACGGCGACGCCCAGGTACCCGTCTTCTCGAAGGTCCGCGTCGACGGCCAGGATCTCACGTTCGACGACGAGAAAGAGGAACTACTCTCCGAACTCCAGACCTCCGCGATGAACGTCATCGAGAAGAAAGGCGCAACGCAGTGGGGCCCCGCCACGGGCGTCGGCCACACGGTCGAAGCCGTCCTCCGCGACACCGGCGAGGTGCTGCCCTGCAGCGTCACACTCGAAGGCGAGTACGGCCACGAGGACACCGCCTTCGGGGTCCCGTGTAAGCTCGGTGCCGACGGCGTCGAAGAGATCGTCGAGTGGGACTTAACCGAGTTCGAGCGCAACCAGCTCGGGGAGGCCGCCGAAAAGCTCTCCGAGCAGTACGACGAAATCGCGTAATCGCGGCTGCTGCGTTTCTTTTTCGTCACCCGACCGAGCCGCTCGCGGCTGGGGTCAGTACCGAGAAACCGAGCGGCGATCCGGAAGTGACAGTCGACGCGTTCGAGTGTTCACGAGGGAAGGAGCCGACGCTCAGCCGACCGCACAGGAGCTGTGCGACGCAGTGATGCGGCAGAACCGTCAGGGGACCAACTGCTCACCGTCGTCGTCGTAGATCGTGATCGCGTCGACGGGACAGGTGCGGGCGGCGAACTTCGCGTCGAGTTCCGCGTCCTCGGGCACCTCGCGGGCGAACACGCCATCCTCGACCTCCTCGCTGTCCTCGAGGATTGCCTTCCCCTTCGATTTGTCCTCCGTGAAAGCGTCCCATTCGGCGACACACTGGAACATCCCGATGCAGGTGTCCTCGTCGAATTCGACTTGCATGCTCGACCGTTCGTCCGAGTCGGGTAAAGCCCTGACGGGACCGGTTCGGAAGCAGTCCGAACCAGCAGCATCTATGCGATGTGTTAGTCGGAACCATATGTCATCATAATTTTATTATCGGGCGTCGCGTTCGTCGGCCTATGGAAACGGATCACCGATCCGAACTGCAGGGACGTGAACGCGCCGATCCACTCGGACGGGCGATGCTCGCCTTCCAGCGCGACGAACCCGGGCGACTGCTGTATCGCGACGGCTCGCGGACCCAGGACGGCCGTATCCGCGAATTCTACTTCCAGCCACCCGAAGAGTGGCGCGACCAGACGATCGACCTCCTCGAGCGCCTGACCGACCGCGAGCCGATCCTCGACGTCGGCTGTGGTGCGGGCCAGCACGCGCTGTGGTGGCAGGAACGCGAGGTCGACGCCGTAGGGATCGACACGAGTCCAAGAGCCGTTCGGACAGCACGCGAGCGTGGCCTCGAGGACGCCGCCGTGATGGACATGTTCGAGCTCGGAGTCGACGACCGATTCGGTGCCGTTCACTGCGTTGGGACACAACTCGGACTCGGCGGTTCGCTCGCGGGGGTCGAGACGGTACTCGAGTCGTTCGCCCACATCACCGACGATCGTTCGGTTGCGGTCGTCGATAGCTACGATCCGACTCGAGCCGAGCGGGAGGTATTCGGCTATCGGCCCGATCTCCGTGAGGGCCTCGCCCACCGGTGCTTTCACTTCGAGTTCGTCCGCGACGGAGGCAAGCGCCACGAACGAATCGTCGGGTCGACGTTGCACTTCCTACTGTGTTCGCCCGATCGGCTCCGCGAAGCAGCAGCTGAAACGTCGTGGCAAGTAACTCTCGTTCTCCGCGAAGACGATGCAAGTGGCTACTACTGGGCCATGCTCGAGCAGTAGCGGCCAGTACTGTGCCATCCGCCGACTGACGAGTCGAACCAGTCCACACGACCGGGTTTGGCCCACCCGCGCCCAGAACCGATCACACCGATACATCGGTACAGCAGTCTGTCCCAGTGGTTACTACAGGGTTCCGGGGCGGTTCCTCGAGTATGAACGAGCGGATTAGCGTCATCGGCGGCGGTACGATTACCGACGAACAGCGTGAGCGCGCAGTTGCGGTCGGCCGTGAGCTCGGCGCGCGTGGACACACGGTCGTCTGTGGCGGCCGCGGCGGGACGATGGAAGCCGTCTGTCGCGGTGCCACCGACGAAGGTGGCGAGACGATCGGTATTCTGCCGGGCGACCGCCGCGAGGCCGCCAACGACTACGTCGATACCGCCATCGTGACCGGACTCGGCCACGCGAGGAACGCGCTCGTTCCTCTCAACGGCGACGCGGTCATCGCGCTCGCCGGCGGCGTCGGCACGCTCACCGAGGTCGGCTTCGCAGGGATCTACGATCGGCCTATCGTCGGCCTCGAGACCCACGACGTTTCCGAGCGAGCGTTCGGCGTTTCCGTCGAACCCGTCGAGACGCCCGAAGCCGCAGTCGACGCAGTCGAGCGAGCGCTCGAGTGAGCGGCCAGCGAGAACCGACACCACCTTTTCGCTTCGGACGGGCGACTCGATATGAGCGACAGTGAGGAGACGCGAACGGACCCGTACGCGATTCGCAAACGCCTTCCCGAGCCGGAGACGTTCGCTCGCCTGCGCGAGGCCGCCGGGATGACACCCCGGTCGTTCGAGGGGATCGAACGCGGCCTTCCGCACTCGCTGTACGGCGTCGTCGCGGTCCACGAGCCGACCGACGAGGTCGTCGGGATGGGACGGATCGTCGGTGACGACGGCACTGTCTACCACATCTCAGACATGGCCGTCCACCCGGACCACCAGCGTCAGGGGCTTGGAACGCGGATCATGGAGCACCTCGAGGCGTACGTCGAGGAGACGGCACCGCCGAACGCCTACGTGAACCTGCTGGCGGACGTCGACGGCTTCTACGAGCAGTTCGGTTACGAGGAGACCCGTCCCGCCTCGAAGGGGATGTACCGCCGGACAGAGTGAGTTCGCTTTCGTCGTCTGACCCTTCGCAGGTTTTTCGACGGACGAGTGCATCTAGACGATCATGAGCGACTTCGACAAGGAAGCCGAACGCGAGAAGCTTCGCGAGAAGTACGAACGCGACGAAGCCGAACGGAAGGCGACCCAGCGGATGAGCGACCTCCTGTTGAAGGGCGCGACGATGACCAACGCCCACTGTGGGACCTGTGGCGACCCGCTTTTCAAAGACGACGGCGTCACGTTCTGTCCGAGCTGTCACGGCAACCCAGACGCCGTCCAGGGGACCGACCTCGAGGCCCAGCCAGCCCAAGAGGAGAGCGAAGACGGTGCCGCCGAACGGGAACGCCACGAGACCGAACGAGTCGACGAGCACCAGAGTCGGCCCGACGACCGATCGCAAGACTCGGCTCACGATCGGGACCGCTCCCGCCGAACCGACGAAAACGAGACGCGTGCAACGAGCGACTTGCCGACGACCAGAGACGAGGTTTCTCCTGCCGTCCGTACCCCGCCCGCACAGACCGGCCGACGAGATCACCCCCAGTCACGAGAGACGACAGATCGCGGCGACGACTTCGAGTCCGCCCGCGCCTCGCTTCAGGAGACTCTCGAGC
The DNA here is from genome assembly GCF_000230715.2 of Natronobacterium gregoryi SP2. Taxonomy (GTDB): domain Archaea; phylum Halobacteriota; class Halobacteria; order Halobacteriales; family Natrialbaceae; genus Natronobacterium; species Natronobacterium gregoryi. The sequence continues at coordinate 1,694,012 of NC_019792.1, read as the reverse complement.
GATTCGCCGCCGAAGCCGCAGCGGCCGACGATCCGCGGTACGCAACAGAGTGCCTCGAGGCTGCCCACGAGGCGGCCGAGACGCTGCAGGTGCTTCGTTGATGCGACTACGTCGAGCCGGTGTACTCACTCCCGATCACTTCTCGCATCCGTTCGGCAGTCACCTGGCCGACGCCGTTTGCCCCCTGTAGTTCGTCCTCGCTGGCGATCATCACGGCTTCGACGGTGCCAAACTCCTCGAGCAGCGATCGCGCGGTGACGGGCCCGATTTCGGCAATCGAGGAGACGACGTACTCCTGCTGTTCGGCCAGCGTTTTCGACTGTTTCTCGCCGTGGACCGACACTTCGCGGTCGCTGGTCTCTTGTTCGCGGCCCGCGATCACGGCAAGCAGTTCTGTCGTCCGCTCTTCGCTTTCCGTTCGCAGGACGCTCGCGTCGAAATCGACCGCGAGACTCGAGAGCGCGCCCCGGACGGCGTTCGGGTGGATGTCCCGCTGTTCGTACAGCCCCTCGCCCTCGACGATCACGATCGGCCGGGAGTAGTGACGCGCCATCGCACCGACCTGTTCGAACATCGATCGGTCGCCGCCGACCAGCGAGTCGACGAAGTCCGCGACGGACTTGCGCTCAACGATCACTCGATCGGAGAGGACGTAGTCGCCGACCTCGAGTGTCTCGAGTCGCACCTCGATCCCGTCGCGTTTCGAGAGGTCGCGCGCAATGTTCGCGTCCATCTCGCGCTGGTCGGCGACGACCTCGATTCCGTCGTCCGCCGTGGAGGGCTCGTGGGTTTCGACGGCAGGGTCGTCGGCATCGACGCCTTCGTCGAACTCCTGCAGGCCGGGATCGGCTACCCCTTCGCTTCCGCTGGAAGAGTCGGGGACAGCGCCGGGATCGTCGCCGTCGTCGTTCACTTCCGCTCCGCTCTCGAAGTCGGCCAGTGACTGCTGGGAGTCGTCCAGTTCCTCCTCGAGTTCGTCGGCCATTCCCTTGAGCTCGCGGAGTTCGTCTTCCATCTCCTGTTCGCGCCGGCGGGAGATCCAGAAGTAGGCCTCGTCACGGGTATCTTCGGCCATGAGGACGACGACCCGTCCTTCCGACTGGCGTCCCGTCCGTCCTTTGCGCTGGATCGACCGGATCGCGGTGGGGACGGGTTCGTAGAAGAGGACGAGGTCGACTTCCGGCACGTCCAGTCCCTCTTCGGCGACCGACGTGGAGATGAGCACTTCGAACTCGCCGGCGCGGAAGTCGTCGAGAACCTCCTGTTGCTCGTTTTGGGTCATTCCATCGCTCCCTTCACGGTCACCCTGGCCGACAAACCGTTTGGCTTCGAAACTCTCGCTCAGGAAGTCCGTCAGTGCCTCTGCCGTGTCGCGAGACTCCGTGAAGACGATCACGCGCTCGCCGTCCTCGAGGCCGAGTGTCTCCGCGAGTATCATTCGGGTCTTGCGGTACTTCGGGTGCAACTGGTCGAACTCCTCGCCCTTGCGCATCGCCTCGCGGACGCGGGGGTCCGAGACGAGTCGCTGGCTAGCCTTCGAAGCCCCCGACGAACGGGCCTGGTTGCGCTGGCGGTCGAAGTACCGCCGGACTGCCTCGACGCTTTGTGTCTCGACGAGCGTCACCGCCTGGCGGAGCTTCATCACCTCCGCGTGAATGGACATCCCCTCGAACCCCTCCGACTGGTCGTTGTTGATCAGTTTCTGGAGTTCGGCCCGCATCGCGTTCAGTTCCTTCTGGGACTGATCGGGCTGAGTCGAGTCCGCGATACCCATCTCCTTTAATTTCTCGAGGCGATCCTTGATCACGTCGTTCAAGGCGTCGCGGATCTCGAGTACCTCCTCGGGGAGGTCGATTCGCTCCCACTCGACGTCGGTGTCGTGGGTGAACTCCGAGACGTCGGCGTCCTCCTCGGTCATCACCTCGACTTCCTCGATACCCAGGTTCTCACAGACCTCGAGAATGGTTTCCTCGTCGCCGCCAGGCGAGGCGGACATCCCCGTCACGAGTGGCTGTTTCGCGTCGGCGTGGTAGCGTTCGGCAATGTAGTTGTAGGCGTAGTCGCCGGTCGCGCGGTGACACTCGTCGAAGGTGCAGTGAGTGACGTCGGCAAGCGAGACCCGCGAGCCGACGAGGTCGTTCTCGATCACCTGCGGCGTCGCCATCACGACCGTCGCTTCCTCCCAGGTCGCGGCGCGGTCCTCGGGGCTGACATCGCCCGTGAAGACGACGATCTGTTCGTCGGGGATCTGGAGAGCCTCCCGGTAGAAGTCCGCGTGTTGCTGGACGAGCGGCTTCGTCGGCGCGAGCATCAGCGACTTCCCGCCGACCTCCTCGAGTCTGCGGGCGGTCACGAGCAGGCTCACTGTCGTCTTCCCCAGTCCCGTGGGGAGACAGACGAGCGTGTGGTGGTCCGCGGCCGTACCCGCGAGTTTCAACTGGTAGAGCCGCCGCTCGAGAAAGTCGGGCTCGAGAAGCGGATGCTCGATCGAGGGGATATCCTCGTCCGTCCCTGCCATTGCCAGCGATTCGACGCGGGATCGGTTAAGGATTCGCGTATCGAGGTGCAAGTGAAGCGCTGGCGTCACTCCGCTCCCCTTTGTGAAGATATATCACGACCCATGCGAAACGCCAGAGCATGCAGGCACCGACGGAGTCACTCGAGCCCGACGAGCGCGGCCGAATCATCAAGTCCGCGGTCACACCGCGACCGATCGCCTGGATCTCGACGACGAGTACTGACGGCGTCGACAACTTCGCCCCGTTCACCAGCTACAACTACGTCTCCTCGGCGGAGCCGGTCGTGATCTTCAACACGCCCGACGCCGAGGGCGACGAGCAGAAAGACACTCCGCGAAACGTCCTCGAGACCGAGGAGTTCGCCGTCAACGTCGTCACCGAGCCGCTGGCCCAGCGGATGAACACGACCGCCGCCTCGCTCGAGGCAGACGAAAGCGAGTTCGACTACGCCGAGGTCGAGCGGGCGGCGTGTGAGACGATCGAGCCACCGCGGGTCGCCGACGAACTCGGCTGTACGGTCTCGACGGCTTCAGCGTTATTTTGGCGTGGGGCTCGAGCGATCGACGGCGCGCTCGATCGTCTACAGTAGCCACAGGACGACCCAGGCCAGTACGCTCGCGTAGATGGGGATCGTCAGGTTGTCGTCGACGATGTAGCCACGAATGGAGAGTTTGATCCCGTCGGCGAGGGTCGCCCCCAGTGCTGCCCCGACAACTGCGAGCGGGTGCTCGTAGAGGAACGGGGAAGCCAGGATCGCGCTCACGACGAACATCGTACCGAGCACTTTCGGTCCCTTCACGCGTTTCAGCGTGTTGTCCGAGACCGCGCCGCTGATCGGATCGCCCAGCGCGAGCATCAACATCGCCGGCAGCGCGATCTGGGGCTCGAAGAGCAAGACGACGACCGTCATGCTGATCATGTAGAGCCCGTAGCCGGCGATCTTCTCCTGTTCGTACTCGCGGGTGAGCTTCTCGTAGATCCACCAGTCCAGTCCGATTCGGAGACGGACGAACTCGAGTGCGAGCGCACCGACCGCGAGGACCACCATCAAAACCTGGAACCGCGACCAGGCGAGTCCGACCGAGAGATAGTTCGCGAGCAGATAGAGTGCGACCAGTCCCGATCCGCTCGCATGGACGAGTCGTCGCTTCAGTTCGTCGGCCATCACGTCTCCCGTCGAACAACGAGACCTTCAGTCCGTCGGTTACGATTCTCGGTCTGGCACCGTCTACAGGCGGAGCAGGCCGAGTGCCTCGGGGTCGGACGGAAATCAGAGATTTCCGTGACTGAGACGGTTTGCTGTCAGTCAGTTCCGGCGCGACCACAGGATGGCTCGCGGTCGCGCCGGGAAATCGGTACAGCAAACCGTATGAGCGGAGCAAAGCTCCGCGATGTCTGCAAGACCGCTGGTCTCGCTTGATGACGAGACACTTTGCGTCTCGAACCGCGTGCCCCCGAGGCGGTTCACTGGCTTTCCAAACCGAACTGGCAATTTGATAGCAGTAGCGTCGACGACAAACGGTTCGACGGTGTGGCTACTTCGGTTCGGCCGGGTTCTGATACTGTCGAACAGAACTACGGGGGGAATTCGGCGCTTCCGTCCGGCGAACTCTCTTCATCGACTGCTGTCCGGCAGTACGAAAACGCCGGTCGATCGCGTGAAGCAGATAGTTTATGTAAAATCCCGGTCAAGTGTGGGAAGAATGCGGTCCCCGCGACTCCTCGAGCGGAACGACGAGACGGCCGGCTTTGTGCCGATTCTCCTGGCGAACCTCGTTCCACTCGTCGGCGTCGTCGCCCTCGAGTGGGACCCGGAGACGCTCGTCGTGATCTACGGCGTCGAACTCCTGCTGTCGCTGCTGCTGGCGGGTGGAACGGCGCTGTTCGCCCAGCGACCGCCACCGGACCGGGACGGCGTCGTGTCGGCATCGGACGCCCTGCTGACGGGAAAACGGGGGACACTGCGCCCGTTCGAGTCGCTGCCGCCGATCCACGTCCGAAACGTCCCGTTCGCGCTCGGTGTGGTCGTCTCCGTCACACTGTATGCAGTCGTCTTCGGCGTCATCGCATACATCGGTTTCCAGGGAGAGTGGACGCTGGAGTCGACTGCGGTCTTGCTGAGCGTCAGTGTCCTGCTTGTCGGGCAGTTTCTGGAGACGAGACGCCAGTATTTCCACGGGCGACGGTACGAACGAGTTTCTCCCTATGCCGTCATCGAGACGCCCGCAAGACAGGTGTTCGCGTTGCTGTTCGCGCTCGCGTTCGTCGGCGTCACCGTCGGGCTCGCTATCGGATCGACGGCCGTTCTCGTGATCGTCGTGTGTGTGAAACTGGCTGTCGAGTGGTCGGCGTACCGTGCGAACCGCACGGACGAGGACACGAACCGGTTCGTCGATCGATTCGTCGCCTGGTTCGCCGACCCGGAACCGAGTGACGCTCTCGACCCCGTCCGGGCACCGACGACGCCGCCGGAGACAAGAGTTCGACCGGCACGGACTGTCGTTCTCGAGGGGCTGTTCGTCGCGCTCCTGGCGACGGCAGTTTACACCATCTTCTTCGCCGGCGTCTGGTTGTTCGTCGTCCTCGTCGTCGTGGTCTGGACCGGGTCCGTGACGGTCTTCTGGATCGGCGTCGTCGCGACCGTTCTGCTAGTGATCGCGGTGATCGCAGTCCAGTATATCATGTACTACCTCGAGTACGGCACGCTCGAGTACCAGCGTCGCGACGACCACCTCGTCGCGTACGACCGCTTTCTCGCGGAGCCACAGTGGGCGGTTCGGATCGACGAGATACGGATCGCAACGATCGAACAGGATCGCCTCTTCGACCGGCTCCTCGGAACGCGAACGATCCGGGTGACAGCGGGCTGGGGCTCGGGTAAGACTGACCGACTGCTCGGCCCGGTCGCCGAACCTGACCGTGTCGCCGAAGCGTTCGAGTTACCTCTCGAGACGATCGCACTCGAGCCGATCGATCGCCGGTTCGCAGTTGGTTCGGTCGTGATGGTGGTTGCGGGCGTCCTCGCCGGCACCGTCGCGTTTCTCGCCCCCGATACGCTGGAGGAGTTCGAAGACGGCGTCCTGGCCGGGGCGTTTCTTCTGTTGTTTCTTGCGTCACATCTCTGGCATCGGGCGGTTCCCGATGGGTGATCGTTCTCGGCGGACAACGATACGATGTCGACGGCAGCCAGCCGGTTCGGTCGACCGGAACGAGCCGTCGACCGTTCGACTCCCCGCTCGAGACGCCTGTTCTCGGGGCGGTGCATCGACCGCTTTCGATCGAACGGTCGGTGCCGTCGTCGGAAGCCATCTGGTGTGATTCCGTGACACCTCTCGAGCAACGCCTGCGTGAGTCGGCGGCCGAACACACTCGCGGCTATCTGCTGTCGCCGAATCGCTTCTACCGGTCGGAATCCGATGTGCAGTCCTCGACCGTGATCGAAACGACTCCGAGACATCGAAATCGTTAACAAGTACATTTTCAATACAGCAAATACAGTTGTTCAATGATTGCAACACGTCGCCCTAACGGGAGTCACCGCCGACGAACACCACGTTGCGACCGCAAACAGCCGAACTCGGCGAGGACAACTGCCGTTTCGGTCCTCGTAACCACTGCCCTCGGCTCTCGAGTGGTCCAAGAATGACGCTCGAGGCCTCTCGCCGACGCGTTCTCGCCGGCATCGTCGGTGGCGGAATCGCCGGGTTCGCAGGCTGTGCGGAGTCTGCCTCCCGAGAGAACGACACGGGGTTCACGATCGCTCTGTCGTCCGACCCCACCTCGACGGACTCGTACGATACGTGGGGAGGAATGGCACCCTACTGGACGCGCGTCGTCGAACCACTGGTCTGGGGAACCGACGACATGCAGCCGAAACCGTGGCTGGCAGCCGACTGGAACGCGACCGACGACACGACGTGGGTGTTCGAACTCCGGGAAGGCGTTCGGTTCCACAACGGCGACGAACTCACCGCCGACGATGTCGTCCACTCCTTCGAGGAGGACATCCTCACCGACCGCGGTGATTTCGTCCACGGCTGGCTCCACCTGGAACCCGGCAGCGTCACGAAAATCGACGACTACACGGTCGAATTCGAAAACCGAGATCCGTTCCCCGGCTTTCCGGGAACGATCGCGCACAACATGATCGACATCCAACCGCCGGAAGCCGACCGGCAAGCAGGCGAGATCATCGGCACCGGGCCGTTCACGCTCGAAGAGATCGAAAACGGCCAGTACGTTCGCGTCGAACGGTTCGACGACTACTGGGGTGGCAAACCGAATCCCAGCGAACTCACGTTTCGGGCAGCCGAGGACGAAACGACCCGCACGGACCTGCTCGTCAGCGGCGACGTCGACGTGATCTACGATCCGGCGAAGAGTCGCGTCTCGTCGCTCCGGGAGCGCGACGACATCCGACTGACAACCCAGCAGTCGTCGGGTGCGACGTCCGTCTGGATCAATATCCATCGAACGCCGACGGACGACGTCCACTTCCGCCGAGCACTCAACTACGCTATTTCGCAGGAAGAAATCGTCGAAACGGTACTTGAGGAGATCGGCGAGCCCGCACGCGGCCCGATATCGACCGTCGTCGACTGGGCCGTCGACTCGGAACTGCCGACCTACGAACGCGACCGAGCGACCGCCCGTGACCTCGTCGACCAATCGTCCTACGACGGGGAGGAGCTGACCTGTCTCGTGGACAACGACATGGACAACGGACGGGACCTCGCCCAGATCCTCCAGGCCGAGTTCGACGACATCGGCGTCACCGTCGATATCAAAATCCTCGAGCGGGCGTCGCTCCAGGACCGAACGGACAGCGGCGAGTTCCACCTCGAGCTCGGCAGTACCGGTTCGAACAGCCCCGCTGCGGACTATATCATGTGGGAGAATTTCCACACGAGGGGGATCGAGAACAACGACCTCTACGAGGCCGACGGGACTGGGCTGTACAACCTCGGCGGCGACGTCGACGACCTGATCGAGACGGGATATCAGACGCACGATCCGGACGAGAAATACGAGGCGTACGTCGCGGCACAGCGACAGATCGTAGACGCCGCCGTCGTCGTCCCACTGTACTACCAGGAAGACGCCGTCGCGTTCGACGCTACTCTCGAGGGAATCGACCTCCATCCGATCGCCGCCCTCGTCGAGTGGCACGATCTTGCGAGAACGACCTGACGTGACGGATGAGACACATCAACTACCTCACGTACCGGCTGTTGACGGCGCTTTGCGTGGCGTTTGGCGTCTCGGTCGTCACCTACGGGCTGGTCTTTCTCACGCCCGGCGATCCGGCGAACGTGATCCTCAGACAGCAACTCGATCGACAGCCGTCCGCAGCCGAAATCGAAGCGTTTCGGACGGAACACGGCCTCGAAGATCCGGTTCCAATCCAGTACGCAAACTGGCTCACCGACATCGTCCGCGGCGATTTCGGCACGTCCTACTACAGCGACACGCCCGTTTCGACGCTCATTCTCGAGGCGGTACCGTTCACCCTCGAGTTGGCCGTTGCTGGGATGGTCGTCGCACTCGCAATCGCGGTTCCGACCGGCGTCCTCAGTGCCGTCTATCGGGGAACGTCGATCGATTACGCGAGTCAACTCGGCGCGTTGCTCGGCGTTTCGATGCCGAATTTCTGGCTCGGCTACCTGCTTATTCTGGTGTTTGCGCTCACGCTCGGCATCACACCGGTCGCCGGGGCAGGAAGTTACGACCGGCTGATCCTGCCGGCGATCACGCTCGGAACCGGGATGGCGGCCATCCTGACCCGCCTCGTCAGAGCCTCGATGCTCGAAGTGCTCGAGGCGGGGTACGTCGACGCCGCCCGGTCAAGGGGATTACGGGAGCGGATCGTCGTCTACAAACACGCGCTCCGGAACGCGCTCGTTCCCGTCGTGACGGTTCTCGGACTGCAGTTGGGATCGTTGTTGAACGGGGCGGTCGTCGTCGAAATCGTCTTCCAGCGGCCGGGACTCGGAACGCTGCTGGTCGATGCGGTGTTCGACCGTAACTACCCGGTCGTTCAAGGTATTGCCCTCTTTACGGCGGTCGTGTTCGTCGTCACGAACCTGTTCGTCGACCTGGCGTACCACTATCTCGATCCGCGGGTTGCGCTCGGGGGTGAGACGAGATGATCGACGGAATCGTCTCGGTCGGACGAAGCCTTCAGCGGCGGTACCGTGCGCTGTGCCGTTCGCGGAAACTGGCCGTGTTTTTCGCAAATCCGCTCAACGCTGCGGGTCTCGTGGTCGTCGCGACGGTGGTGGTCGTCGCTATCGTCGGCCCCGTCGTCGCGCCACACGACCCGACGAGTCAGGGGCTGGCAAACCGGTTGCAGGGACCGTCGCTGGCCCATCCACTGGGAACGGATCAACTCGGGCGGGACGTGTTTTCCCGGCTGCTCTACGGTGCTCGCCTGTCGCTCGGGATCGCCGTCGCCGTCACTGCGATCAGGCTCGTCCTGGGCTCGGCAATCGGTCTCGTCGCCGGCTACGTCGGCGGCTGGGTCGACGAGTTCCTGATGCGGCTGGTCGACGTCCAGCTCGCGTTCCCGGGGCTCGTGCTCGCGCTCGTGATCGCGGGGATACTCGGCCCCAGCCTGCGAAACGTGATGATCGCACTCGCGGTCGTCGGCTGGGGGTCTTACGCCCGGATCGTCCGCGGGAGCGTGCTCTCGATGCGAGAACGCGAGTTCATCGACGCAGCACAGCTCATGGGCGTCTCCCGGCCTCGAATCGCAGTTCGACATCTCCTGCCCAACGTCGTCAGCCCGGTCGTCGTCCTCGCTACGATGAATCTGGGCACGGTCATCCTGGGAACCGCCGGCCTCTCGTTTATCGGCCTCGGCGCACAGCCGCCGACCCCGGAGTGGGGGACGATGCTGTCGGCCGGCCGCCACCACCTCCGTGACGCCTGGTGGATCGCGAACGCGCCGGGCGCAGCGATCATGCTCACCGTCCTCGGGTTCAACCTGCTCGGGGACGGGCTCCGAGACGTACTCGATCCGAAACACGACGCGACCCTCGAGAAACCGACCTAAGTACAACGATGCGTTCAGTTCACACAGATTCGCCTTTCGACGCTGACTCGTCCAGTAACGGGGAGAGAGACGCCGATCAGCCGTTGCTCGCAGTCGACGACCTACAGACAACGTTTCGAACGCCGGACGGTGTCGTCCGCGCGGTCGACGGTGCATCGCTGACGGTCGGTGACGGCGAAATCGTCGGTCTCGTCGGTGAAAGTGGCTGCGGGAAGTCGGTAACGGCCCAGTCGATCGCCGGCTTACAGGACCCGGGCGAGATCACCGACGGAACGATCCAGCTCGACGGGATCGACGTGACTGCCGCAACCGACAGAGAGCTTCGCAGGCTCCGCGGAACGACCGTTTCGATGGTGTTCCAGAACCCCACCGAGACGCTCAATCCCGTCTTCGACGTCGGCGATCAGATTGCCGAATCGGTCAAGATTCACGACCAGCCCGACTCACAGCGGCTCCTCGACTACCTCCACGTACCGCCGTTCAGTCGCCGGTCGGAGTGGCGTGATTACCGTGACCGGGCCGTCGACCTCATGGAACAGGTCGGAATCGCGAGCCCCGAAGACCGCGTCGACGCCTATCCGCACGAACTCTCCGGCGGAATGTGCCAGCGAGCCAGTATCGCCAGCGCACTCGCGACCGACCCATCGTTACTGATCGCCGACGAACCCACGACCGCACTCGACGCGACGACCCAGGCACAGTTGCTGGACCGGTTCCGGCAACTCAACGAAGAACGTGACACGGCAATCCTCCTGATCACGCACGACCTCGGCGTCGTCGTCGAACTCTGCGATCGCGTCGTCGTGATGTACGACGGCGACGTGGTCGAAACCGGCCCGACCGAGCGGATTCTCGAGTCCCCGCGTCATCCCTACACCAGATCGCTGCTCGAGTGTCTGCCCCAGCGCGTTCCCCGCGGCGCTCGCTTGCCGACGATCGAGGGAGCGGTCCCCGAGTCCACCGAGGAGCGGACCGGCTGTTCGTTCGCTCCGAGATGCGATCACGCGACCGACGCCTGTCGAGCCGGCAAGATTCCGACGGTCGAGTTCGGAGGCGATCTGGGTCGTGCGACCTGTGGGGAACCGAGCGCACTCGAGAGCACCGCACGGACGGGCCACCCATCGGACCCCTCGGCCGCGACGGCGGCCGGAAGGGACGGTCCGAACGAAGGTGTCGCCGGCTCGAGTGCGGATCGATCGGGGCGACAGGCCGAGAGGTGTGGTTCCGACCCGCCGCTCGTCGAACTCGAGGCCGTTTCGAAACGCTACTCGCTTTCGGAAGGGACACTCGAGCGACTGCTCGGAACCGAGGAGTCGCTCCGAGCGGTCACCGATGTCGATCTCACGGTCCAGTCGGGTGAGACGGTCGCGCTCGTCGGCGAAAGCGGCTGTGGCAAGTCGACACTTGCGAATCTCGTGACTGGGCTCGAGACGCCGACGGAGGGAACGATTCGGTTCGACGGGCGAACAGTCGGACCGGCGGCCGAACGCACCCACGACGACCTCGCCGCCGTCGGCGTCGTCTTCCAGGACCCACGCTCGAGTCTCAATCCACGGCTGACAGTCGAGAAAGCGGTCGCCGAACCGCTGCACAGCCACGGGTGGAACCGGGAGCGCAGAGAAGCACGCGTCCAGGAGCTACTCGAGCAGGTCGGCGTTCCGGACCGGCACGCGACGAGCTATCCACACGAACTTTCGGGTGGGCAAGTACAACGCGTCGCCGTCGCTCGAGCGATCGCACTCGAACCACGGCTCGTCGTCCTCGACGAACCCGTCTCCGCACTCGACGTGTCGGTACAGGCGCGCATTCTCAACCTCCTGGCCGACCTCCAGGCGGAACTCGATCTGACGTATCTCTGTATCTCCCACGACCTCGGCGTCGTCGAACACGTCGCGGACCGCGTCGCAGTCATGTACCTCGGTGAACTGATGGAAGTCGGTCCCGTCGATCACGTGTTCGACCAGCCGAGCCACCCCTACACGAAGGCGCTGCTCGAGGCGATTCCATCGACCGACGCCGACGGCGAGCCATCCGGTCGGCCGCTCCCCGGAACGGTTCCGAGCCCGATCGATCCACCGGATGGCTGTGTCTTCCGGACGCGGTGTCCGCGAGCAGCACCCGAGTGTGCGAACCGCGACCCCGACCAGCAGCGACTCGGGCCGGTTCGATCGAAGTGTCATTTTCCGGAGTGACCGCAGCCGGTCGTCGGCCGGCCGGTAGTATTTGCCGCTCACCGCGACAACGGAAAGATTTACTCGTTCCAGCCGATTGTCTCGCGCATGAAAGTGCTTGTCACGGACCCCATCGCCGACGCGGGTCTGGACGTACTACGAGACGCCGGCCACGAGGTCGAAACGGGCTACGAACTCGAGGGCGAGGACCTCCTCGAAGCAGTCTCCGACGCCCACGGGCTGATCGTCCGTTCCGGAACGGACGTCACTGCAACCGTCCTCGAGGCAGCCGACGAGTTGGCTATCGTCGGCCGCGCGGGGATCGGCGTCGACAACATCGACATCGACGCTGCGACCGACGAAGGCGTCATCGTCGCCAACGCGCCGGAGGGAAACGTCCGCGCCGCAGCCGAACACACCGTCGCGATGACGTTCGCGACCGCACGGTCGATTCCGCAGGCCCACGTCCGCTTGAAAGACGGCGAGTGGGCAAAAAGCGACTATCTGGGTGCGGAACTGAACGGGAAGACACTCGGCATCGTCGGCCTCGGCCGTGTCGGTCAGGAAGTCGCCAAGAAACTCGACTCGCTCGGGATGGACGTCGTCGCTTTCGACCCCTACATCTCCGAGGACCGTGCGGCGCGTCTCGGTGCCGAACTCGTCGAGTTCGAGGCCTGCCTCGAGCGTGCCGACTTCCTGACGATCCACACGCCGCTGACCCCCGAGACTGAGGGGATGATCGGCGAGGAGGAACTCGACCTGCTCGAGGGAGGTCACCTCGTCAACGTCGGCCGTGGCGGCATCGTCCAGGAGGGCGCGCTCGCGGCGAAAGTCGAGGACGGAACCCTCGCTGGCGCGGCGCTCGACGTGTTCGCCGAAGAGCCCCTGCCCGAGAACTCGCCGTTGCTCGAGTACGACGGCGTCGTCGTCACGCCACACCTCGGGGCCTCGACGGAGGCCGCTCAGGAGAACGTCGCGACCTCGACCGCCGAACAGGTAAATGCCGCACTCGAGAGCGAACCCGTTACGAACGCCCTGAACGCACCCTCGATCGACGAGAGCGCGTTCCCCCGGGTCGAACCGTACATCGAAATCGCCGAGACCGCAGGCAAGGTCGCCGCCCAGTTACTCGACGGCCGCATCGAAGCGGTCGAAATCACGTACGAAGGCGAGATTGCCGAGGAGGACGTCGAGTTCGTCACCGCCTCGGCACTGAAAGGCGTCTTCGAACCGCTCGAGTGGCAGGTAAACGCCGTCAACGCACCACAGATCGCCGACGATCGTGGTGTCGACGTCACCGAGTCCAAGACTCGCCAGGCCGAAGACTTCCAGAGTCTCATCTCGGTCGAGGTCAGCAACGGCGACGAACAGATCGCAGTCGACGGCACTCTCTTTGCGGGTGACGATCCACGAATCGTCCGGATCGACGACTACCGGGTCGACGCGATCCCCCACGGGAAGATGGTCGTCACCCGGAACGCGGACGCACCCGGCGTCATCGGTCTTATCGGCAGTGTGATGGGTGAACACGACGTCAACATCGCGGGGATGTTCAACGCTCGCGAGGCCCACGGTGGGGAGGCACTGACCGTCTACAACGTCGACAGCCAGGTCCCCGACGAAGCCAAAGCAGAACTCAACGCCGACGAGCGGATCATCGACGTCGACTACATTACGCTGAACGGACAGTAGTAACCGCTCGCACCAGCGGCAAGTGGGTCCACCCACCGTATCCTCTCGTCGGACCGATCCGCGGCTGCTACAACGCCGTGCTGTTTGGATTCGCGGGCGTCGCCTGACTACGCGTCCGGCGGTGCGCCCACGACGATCGCCGTTCGGCCCTCCATCGACGACTCCACGACGTCGCCCGAGATAGTCTCGAGTCCCGACACCGTCTCCTCGGTCAGGTCCTCCTCACGGGCGAAGACGAACACCCAGGTCAGTTCGTCGGCTGTCGGCGACTCGCTCGAGACGCCCCAGAGGTAGATCCCGTCGATGTCGACGTTGTCGGCCATCGGCGGGCCGTAGTGGGCGGTGACGGTCTCGTCGTGTGGAAGCTGTCTGAACAGGTGCGTGAACTCGGGGTCGGCCTCCTCGAGACGTTCGTACTCGCCGCGGTGGGCGTCGATCCGGCGTTCGTAGTCGTCGCCGACGACGATCGCGCTCTCGCCGACGGCGATCCGTCGCGTCTCGCCGCGAACCTCGTCTTCGAGGACGGCGTAGCCGGCGTACTCGTCGACCTCTTCGACGTCGTCTGCGTCTGCGACGTTCTCGAGGATCGCCGCCGCGTCGAAGCGACCGAAGAAGACCTGCGTGAACGACTGAACGAGGTGGCCGTCGACGGTTTCGGTCGAAATTCCGAGGCCGTCCGGGAACCCCTCGCCCAGGTCGGTCTCCTCGGGGAACACTTCGGTGTAGTCGAATCGACGATTCCCGTCCATGGCAGTGTCCTCGAGCAACCAACTTCGGAACGTCGACGCCGTCTCCCAGTCGGGGTCGAGGTCGCGTTCCGGGGGTTCGGGTGGCCTCGAGTCGCCGCCACCGTCGTGGTCGGTGTCGTCGTCCTCGTCTTTCTCTTCCTCGTGGCCGTTACTGTCGCTACCGAGACAGCCGGCGAGTCCAGCCGCCGCGAGCGCGACGACGCTGCGACGCGTAACGGTGTGGTCCATACGAATCGCCACCACGAACGGAATAATAACGTCTCGTGACTGTCCGCTGAGTGAGAACGTCCGCAACTCGTGGCGGGGGGTTACAGAACCAGCGTGTAGATCGCCGTCCCGTAGGAGCCGTCACCGATCTCGATCTCGCCGGTATCCGTGTGCTCGAACCCCCGTTTCTCGTAGAACTTCCGGGCGTCGTCGTTCGCCACGAACACCTCGAGCCGGACGACCTCGATCAAGTCGGGAACCACCTCGAGTCCGCGCTCGAGCAAGGCGGTGCCGATGCCCTCGCCCCAGCAGTCGGGGTGGACGTAGATCGCCTTCAGTTCGGCGTCGTCGTCGCCGACGAACGCCTTCGTCTCCGCGTCTCCCCACCGGAGGTCGACGAACCCGCGAACCGCCCCGCCTTCGACCGCGATCAGGACGCCCGCCTCGGTTTCCGCGAGGGCGTCGACCCACCGCTCGACGTCCGTGCCGGTCGGATCGATGGGCTGGGACTCGAGGACCTCGTCGGGGAGAATCTCGTCGTAGGCTTCGCGCCACGCCAGTCCGTGAGCTCTGACGACTCCGCGGACGTCGTCTCGGTCCTCGATGTGTCGGATTTCCATGCAGTAGTGTTCGAGTGCGTTCGGTAAAAATAACGCTACCAAAGAACTCCGCGAGCCGTTCGGTATTCGGGGTGGAGACGGCGTTCTGACCGGGAAGAAGGCGATAAGATCGTCATCGTCGAGCTAGACCCGACACAGGGGTCAACACAGCGTGGAACTCGCCCGTGTCTCGTCGCCGAACTGTATCCGTACGAGGTGCCGGTGCCGGCCGACGAGTGTGCATTTCGCGAGGATTCTGTCGCACTCTGTAGCCAACTTCGAACGATTTCGATCGAACACCGAATCGCGGAAGTGGTCGGATCGATACCGGACGAGCGCCTGCAGAAGTCGATACTGCACTCGAGTACAGTCTCGGACTCTGTAACGTCTAATATCTCTCGTTCGTCGATCCCCTCTCGTTCGTCGACCTCCAGTCCGGAACTCGCTTCGTATTTCCGCCGAGAACCAGCAGCAAATCGGGAGAACGAGTGCGACGGAGCCGAGAGGCCAGATCGAGTTCGCCGGGGTTGTCGAAGAACATACCCGCGTACTGCAAACCGGCGAGCGTGGCCGGAATGACTGTATTCGCGAGTCGAACCGATCGAATACGCTTCCGACCATTAGTTGCCGACTGGGAAACGCGGCAAAAGACCTATCGCCTCGACGACCGACCCATCCCGTATGGACGACGGCATTGCGGTCGACTTCGGCGAGGACGGACTCGTCCCCGCCGTCGCACAGGACGCCGAGACGGGCGAGGTGCTCATGCTCGCCTACGTCTCCCCCGAGGCCTTAGAGCGAACCCGCGAGACCGGTCGTGCCCACTACTACTCCCGAAGCCGGGACGAACTCTGGGAGAAAGGCGCAACGAGCGGCCACGTGCAGTCGGTCGAAGAGATCCGTATCGACTGCGACGCCGACACCCTCCTCTATCTCGTCGACCAGGAAGGCGGCGCGTGTCACACCGGCCACGAGTCGTGTTTCTACCGGACGATCGAGGGCGAGGACGTCGGCGAACAGGTGTTCGACCCGGACGCAGTGTACGAATGAGCGAACGAGCCCACAGCAGCGACACACCCGTTCCCGACGACGGGCCCTCCCCGCTCGAGACCCTCGAGGCTGCACGCAATCGCTACGAGCAGGCACAACGCCGAATCGAGGAGGAAGGCGGTGAGGCGGTCGAAGACGCCGCCGACGCCTACCGATCGGCGACCGACCTACTCGAGTCGTACGTCGACCGGGCGACCGGCACTGGACGCGAGAACTTCAGGGCCTACGTCGAACTCGAGGGGAAGTTCGCCACTCTCGTCGAGAACCTGTCCGACGACCTCGAGGGGCGCGAGGCGTTCGAGGACGCACTCGATGCGATCGACAAGCGCCGTCTCAGTGAGTCCGATTTCGAGAAGGCCCACGCTGCTCTCGAGCCGGCCGCACAGTACGACGAACTGCTCGAGGAGCGCGAGGACGCCCGCGCACAGTTAGCCGAGGCGAGAAAAGCAGCGGCACGCCGTCTCCGGAAGATCGACGACGAACTCGCGGAACGCGAACGACTGCTCGAACTCGCGAACGCGGACCTGGACGCGCCGGTCGAACGGCTGCGGAAGCCGATCGAAGCCTACAACGAGGCGATTCGCGAGGCCGTCATCGAGTACCGACGCGAGGTCTCGGCCCGCGAGGTCTTTGCGCTGCTCGAGCGCAGCCAGTGGTATCCGTTCGTCGGGTACGAACGGCCACCGGCGGACCTCCGGGAGTACGTCGAGACCAGTTCCGACGGGGAGTACACGATCCCCGAACTACTCGAGTACGCCGACTACTCCAGGTCGAAACTCGATCACTACGTCGAGGACGCCGACGTGCTCAAGCGGCGGGTCGCGACCCAGCGGACGTTTCTAGACAACGTGGATGCCGAGCCGCTGACGCTCGAGTGGCCGCCCGGTCCCGCGGGCGAACTCCGCCAGCGAATCCGCGAGTACCGACCGTTCGTCGAACGGGTCGGCAGCGACGAGACGGTCGAACGGCTGCGGGACGTCCGGATGCTGACCTACGACGACGCGTACGACCGGCTCCAGACCGCAGCACAGGCTGTCGCACAGCTCACCCCCGAAGAACGCGAGCGACTGACCGACGGTCGGGTTGCGGACGAACTCGAGGCCCTCCGGGAAGAGCGGGATCGACTCGAGGAAGCACTCGAGGTCGACGACCCGGTGTAGGAGCGACGAGACGGCCGACTCGAGTGCAGCGAGGTCGGCTCTACGGCTGACGGTGGTGAAGGCGGTCGATAGCACCGACACGGCGACCGGACTGGTGAGCCAAGAGCTTTCAGCACTCGCGTTCGAATCCAATGGCATGAATCGACAACTGCTCGTCCCGATGGACGACTCCGAGACGGCCCGCCGCGCGCTCGAGCACGCACTCGCGATCTTTGCCGACGACGAGATCACGGTCGTTCACGTGGTCGGAGATCTGGAAGCCGCTTACGGCGGCGGTCCGGTGGTGCCCGAAAGCGGCGATACCGAGCCAGCATTCTTCGACGACGTACGGGAGATTGCGTCCCGGCACGACCGGAACGTCGAGATCGTAACCGTCGAGGGGACGGCACCCGAAGCGATTCTCGAGTACGCCCGCGAGGAGAACGTCGACGCCATCGTCATGGGCAGCGAAGGCCGGTCCGGCGTCTCGCGGATGTTGTTGGGAAGTGTCGCCGAGGCAGTGACTCGGCGGTCGTCCGTTCCGGTGACGATCGTTCCCCGCAGTTGAGTGTGTGGACGAATTAAGCGTCGGCTTTCGCCTCGAGCAGGGTTTTGTACATCCCTTCGGCAAGGTCGTTCGCACGGCCGGCGTCGCGGGCCTCGGCGTAGATTCGGACGAGCGGCTCCGTCCCCGAGGGGCGGGCGAGCACCCACGCGTCGCCGTAGTCGAGTCGGTAGCCGTCTCGCGTGTTTAGGTCGGCGTCGGCAGCGTGCGCGTGGTTGGCCGCCGCATCGAGCATCGCGTCGCGTTCGGCGGTCGACTCGTACTCGATGTTGCGCCGAACGTTGGCGTAGCCGCCGTAGGGCGCGACGATCTCGCTGACCGGTCGCTCGGCGACGAGTTCGAGAAACCGTGCAGCCGTAAACGCACCGTCCCGCGAGAGCCGATAGCCGGGGAAGAAGATCCCGCCGTTGCCCTCACCTGCGATTGGAACGCGGCTGTCTTTCGCCTCGAGTTCCTCGATTCGGGTGATGATGTTCGTCGAGCCGATCGGCGTCAACTCGAGTTCCGCGCCAACGTCGTCGACGACGTCGACGAGCCGCTGGGAGACGTTGACCGCCGAGACGGTTGTGTCGCCGGCCTCGAGTTCTGCGGCCGCAAGGGCGGCGAGTGTGGCGTCGCCCTCGACGTACTCGCCGTTCTCGTCGAAGAAGATCGCGCGGTCGGCGTCGCCGTCGTGGGCGATGCCGACGTCGGCGTCGGTCGCTCGGACGAGTCGTCCCAGTTCCGCGAGGTTCTCGGGAACTGGCTCGGGGTCTCGGCCGGGGAAGTGACCGTCGGGCTGGCTGTTGACCGTGACGACGCGACAGCCCAGTTCCCGGAAGAAGCCGGGACTGGTAAGCGAGCCCGCGCCGTGGCCGGGATCGAGTGCGACCGTCAACTCGGCGTCGGCGATCGTCTCCCGGTCGACTGCCTCGAGCAGGGCGTCGACGTAGTCGTCGGTGACGCCCTCGACCTCACGGACGCGTCCCGTCCCGTCCCACGGTGCGACGGTGTAGGCCTCCGCGAGCAGCGCCTCTTCGATTCGCTCTAAGTCGGAGACGGCGAGTTCGACGCCGTCGCTGCCGACGAGTTTGATCCCGTTGTACTGTGGCGGATTGTGCGAGGCCGTGACGACGATTACTGGAATCGCTTCGCGTTCGGCGTAGAACTGTGCCCCCGGGGTGGGGACGACTCCGAGGCGGTCGACATCGGTTCCCGTACTCGCCAGCCCGCTCGCGGCCGCGTCGGCGAGCATTCGGCCGGTGTAGCGCGTGTCACGCGCGATGGCAACCCGATCGACCCCCCAGGCCGTCCCCGCCGCTTTCGCGACGCGCAGGACGAACGCGGGCGTCAGTTCGTCGTTGGCGACGCCGCGTGTCCCACTGGATCCGAACACTTCCATCGGGTACTAGTCCGATGGGGCTCCTCATAGGAATTCCGGAGCGTCTGCCGTGGCGTCGACTGCGCTGGCACAGAGCCAGCAGACGGCAACCCTTTCGGCCCGCGCCCACAACGCGTTAGATATGCTCTCGATCGAGGAGAAACGCGTCTACGGCGACCGCGACGAGGTGACAGAAGCCTACGTCTCGAGTCCGATGGGGGTCGTCCGGGTCCGGATCGCCGGCGACACCGTCGGCGAGTTCTCGCTCTGTAACCGGTGTGATGCCCGTGACGTGGCCGCCGCCGACGGCCGCGTGGCGGTCGCGACCGACGAAGACGTCGGCGTACTCGCGTCCGCGGAGAAAAGCGACGGCCTCGCGTTCGTCGAGACCGGGTTCGGCTCTGCGGTCGCCGTCGGCTACGACGACGAAGACCGACTCGTCGCGGCCGGCCCCGACGGACGAATCGCTCGGCTCGAAGCCAGCGGAAACTGGACCGTCCTCGAGTCGAAAGGCAAGGACGAGGACCGAACGGGG
The DNA here is from genome assembly GCF_000230715.2 of Natronobacterium gregoryi SP2. Classification (GTDB taxonomy): domain Archaea; phylum Halobacteriota; class Halobacteria; order Halobacteriales; family Natrialbaceae; genus Natronobacterium; species Natronobacterium gregoryi. Next base: position 1,674,372 of record NC_019792.1, on the reverse strand, counting down.
ACGATCGAGGAGGTGCGAGCGATCGACGGCGACTTCGTCGGCACCGACGATGGCGTCTACCGCGTCCACGGCGACGACGACCTCGAGCATGCCGGACTCTCCGATGTTCGCGACGTCGCCGCGGTCGGCGTCCCGCTGGCAGCAACTGACGACGGCCTCTACAAACTCGGGAACGGCTGGATGGAACTCTCCGAGGGCAGGTTCGACGTCGTCGCGGCCGACCCGCGGTCGAACCCTGGCTCGCTCTCTCGTGCCCACGCCGTCTCGAGCGACGGCAGCGTGTACGAGTACGCCGACGGCGAGTGGCACGAAGACGAGACGCGATCGGCCGGGGCCGACCGGATCGTCGCCGTCGGCTACGGCGAGCAGGTCTATGCCGTGACGGAGACGGGAACCGTCGAAGTCGCGGGTGACGGCGAGTGGCGTGGTCGGTCGATCGGCGTTCGAAACGTCACTGGACTGGCAGTGCCCCGATAGTGTCGCGTCGTTGCAACCTCGTCTGACGCAGAATTAACTCCCTCGAGTTACTGTGTAACCGATATGAGTCTATCGCGACGCCAACTCCTCGCAGGCACCGGCACTGCGTTCGTGGGCGTGACCGCCGGTTGTTCGGCAAACGAAGACGGTGACGGAGCAAACGACGACGAAGACGGGGCCGGTGGAGGCGACGCCAACGAAACGAGCAATGGCGGCGACGAAACCGCCGATCCCGAGACGGGAAGCGACATCGATGCGGGTCCCGACGAGACGGTACTCGGTGAGATCACCGTCGAAAACGTCCACGACGAACCCCACACGGTAGATGTCATCGTCGAGTTCGACGGCGAGATCGAACACTGGACGACCCACGAACTCGCGGCTGGCAACGGGCTGACCCTCGAGCGCGAGTGGCGGACCGGAGAGGACTCGTTCCGTGTGATGGCACGTCTCGACGAGGAGCCACCCATCCAGGTCGACGCAGGGACCTGGAACGACCCGGACTGTCTCAATCTCCTGGCATTGATCGATCGCAACGGCGACCTGTCGCTGCTCGGTGACACCGACGGCGGCCCCTGTGGCGGCGGCGACGCCGACTTCGACTGAGACGGATTGCTGTACCGATGTACCGACGTACCGGCGCGGTCGCAGATGGGTCGTCGCGCCGAACTAACTGACAGCGGTCCGTGTGAGACGTTTGATCGCCAACTGGACCCGGAACGCAACGAACCGATCACGAGAACGAAAACTGGTTTACGCCACACGCTGTGGCACAGCGTATGATCGTTACTGGCGCTACGTCACAATCGCTCGCCGCGGCGCTCGCAGCCGAACTCGAGGAACCGCTCGCCGCCGTCGACTACGATCGGTTTCCCGACGGCGAACTACTCGCATCGGTCCCAGAACTGGACGGCCACGTTCCCGACCGGGCAGTCGTCGTCGCCTCGACGGTCTCGAGCGACGCACACGTCGAACTACTCCAGCTACAGGACGCCGTCCGTGAGGCCGGCGTCGGCGAGGTCGTCACCGTCCTGCCGTACATGGGCTATGCGCGACAGGACAAACCCTTCGAACCAGGACACCCGATCTCCGCGCGGGCAGTTGCTCGAGCCATTTCGACAGGCACGGACCGCGTGCTGACCGTCACTCCTCACGAGGACGCAGTCTGTGAGTTCTTCGAACCGACGGCGACCGCGATCGACGCCGCGGGACGGCTGGCCGAACCCCTTCCCGGCGACCTGACCGATCCCGTCTTCCTTTCACCGGACGCTGGTGCGGTCGACCTCGCCGAGACGGTCCGGGACGCCTACGGCGAGGGCGAGACCGACTACTTCGAAAAGACACGCCACTCCGGCACCGAGGTCGAGATCTCGCCGAGTGACGTCGCGGTCACCGGCCGGGACGTCGTCGTCACCGACGACATCATCGCGACGGGGTCGACGATGAGCGAGGCCGTCGCCGTCTTACAGGAGCGAGACGTCGCTCGCGTCTTCGTCACCTGCGTCCACCCGCTACTGGCCCGAAACGCCTACGCGAAACTCTCGCGAGCCGGTGTCGAGGCGATCTACGGCACCGATACAATCGAACGCGAGGCCAGTGCAGTCTCCGTCGCGCCGACGATCACGACACACCTATAACTCGGCGGACAGGGGGCTACAACGAGTAAGTAGCCGTCGGCGACACGTAGGCGATACCGACCGACGAGGGTCCGGGTCGGCACAGTCGACGCTCGAGCGGTCGAATCGCCGAACCGATGCACGGAATCGTCTCCAAGACGCTCGAGGTCCGTCGCCGAGAACGCTGGCCGTGACGCCTGGGATGCAGTTCTCGGTCGAGCCGACGTCGAGACGACGCTTTACCTGTCGGTCTCACGGTACGACGACGAGAAACTCGAGGCGCTTCTCGCCACTCTCTCGAGCCTCGCCACCCAGTCTAGAAGACAGATCGAACGCGCTTTCGGTCGGCGACTCGCCCCGGAATTGCTGCCCACGTTCGACGCTTACGTCGACGACGTGGGATTTCTCACCCTCCTTCTCGAACTCGGGACGATAACCGCCGATATCGAGGCGGGACTCCGACGGCGTCTCGCCACCCGACATCTCGGGACGACTCGCCGAAGCAGGGGAGACAGTCGTCGTCACGTACCGCTCCGAGCGGGGCGACTGCTCGCTCGCACAGGGGGTTCTGGACGGACTCTGCCGAGTTCGATATCACTGCCACCGTCGAGGAGACGGCGTGTGTCCACGACGGTGCGGACGCGTGCCGGTTCCGGATCTCGCTCGAGTGAGTTAGTCTTCGCGGCGACGCGCTGCGAACGCCGTCACGACCAGCAGTACGATGACTGTAGCGACTGCGCCAAAACCGGGGACGTCCTCGAGTTCGGCCGCCGGCAGCCCGCCAACCGAGACCGTCGTCGTTCGATCGGCGACGGCCACCTCGTAGTATCCATCGTCGTCGAACGCGACGTCGGACTCGAGCGTCGCAGTCTCCCCGGGCCGGACCAGGACGGGTTCTTCGGCGGCGACGCCCTCGGGCGTACGGACCTCGAGCACCGCCGCGCCGGGACGATCGGTTGCGGCTTCGACCGTCGCCGTCGCCGTCACCGACTCGCCGGGGTCGGCGTCTTCGGGTTCGACGTCGAGGTCGGTGACGGTGACGCTCGAGGGGCCGCGGGCGAACGCAGTCGCCGTCTCGTCGCCGACGCGGAGTTCGGAGACGCCCTGCTCGGTCGGCGTCCACTCGAGTCGCTCCGTCGTCCGGTCGCCGGCTGCGAGAAAGCCCTCGACGTGGTCGACGACCGACCCGTCGACGTGTAGCGTGGCGTCGTAGGTACCGTTCCAGTCACCGGCATTCTCGACGTCGACGGGGACAGTGACCGGTTCACCGACTGGAACGGCGGTAACCGTCTCGTCGTCGCGTTCCCACCGCTCCCAGGAGTCGTCCTCGACTTCGATCGGCTCCGCACCGAATCCGTACTCCACGGTCGCGACCGGCTGGTCGAACGCCACTTCGTGTTCGGATCGCTCCCACACCGACGGCACGGCCTTCGTTCGCGTGTAGCGTTCGGCGCGTTCCTTGACCGCCGTGCCGCCCGCGTTCTCGACCGCCTCGAGGAAGTCCACCGCTGTCACCGTCCCCTTGTCAGACCGGGCGTTGAGTTCACGAAAGACGTCCTCGAGCATCCGATCGCCGTCGGTCTCGAGCCGGAGCTGGCGGTCGAGTTCGCCGTAGACCAGCGGCCCTTTCACGTAGTCGGTCTCGGCGTCCCAGCTCTCCGGTTCGGCGAGAACGCCGGCGGCGTAAGGCGATTGCTCGCCACGCTCGAGGAATCGCTGGAACCCGTCGAACTCGATCAAGCCCTTCTCGAGGGCGATCAGGGCGGCGTAGTACTCGGCCTGGGCCTCGATCAGCCACTCGGTTTCGGTCGCAGTGCCGTCCTGTGGGCCCGCAAACGCCTGGCGAGCGTGGACGTACTCGTGGAGCCAGACGTTGTCGGGTTCGGCGAGGCTGGCGTCGGCGCGGACCCAGACATCACCGTCGCCGTACTGGAGTCCGCGTGGCCCCCACTCGGCGTCTGTCGGAGCCGCGACGACGAACAGTTCGTCGGGACGTTCGCCGACCGAGAGGGCGTCACTGCCGGCTGCGAGCGTCTCGAGCACGTCGTCGGGCTCTTCGTCCAGGTCGGCCGCCTCGGGGACGACCAACCGGTGGCGCTCGCTGTCGACTGCTCGTTCGTGTTCGGTCACCTCGCCGAAGACGGCGATATCGCCGCCGGTCGCGCCGGGGCCGTCGACGGCCGCCGTCGACTCGAAGCCGACGGACTCGGTCTCCCGCCAAGAGAGACTCGCCTGGGGAACCTGGACGACCCCCCACTCGCCAGTATCGACGAAGGTGTAGCCGGCGTCCCCGCCGCTGGCGTTTCTCACTGCGGCCTGCTGGTGTCGCTCGTCCCCAGTTCGGTTCGCAGGCACCGTCAGCACCATCGACGGCTCGTCGGTCGATTCCGTCCACTCGTAGACCCCATCGCCGGTCGCCTCGAGTCCGTCGGTCGACCGGACGGTGGCCTCGGACTCGAGGTCGACCTCGAGTTCGGTGACGGCGTCGGGCACCTCGAAAGTCATCTCGGCCTCGAACTCCCCGGGGTCGTCGGGGAGGTGTCGGAGAGTCGTCGTCCGCTGGAGGACGTCGCTCGAAGGAATCGCGAACCGGTCCGAACGATCGATCCCAGAGACGGACCTCTCGACTGAGACACCGCTGTCGATCTGTTCCGGTCTTTCGCTGGCGGCGACCGAACCGCTACCGACGGCACCAGCGATACCGACGGGAAGCGACGCAACGAGTAAAAGAGCGACGACGACGACCCGATAGCACACGAGCGTATACTCGAAGTTGACAATCAATATTCTTGTGGTGATCGTACCCGAGAGAGAATCGACACGGCGATTTCTCCTTCGACAGCCACCAACGCTCCTCGAGTCACTCCCGCAGTCGCTCCCGGTCACCCGAGCCCGACCGCTCGTCACGGTCACCGACCGCTGCCTCCGGAACCTCCTCCGTCGCAATCAGTCGCTCGAGTCGCCGTTCGAACTCGCGGTCGTCGATCTCCCCGCGAGCGTACCGGTCGCGGAGCGTCTCGAGCGGGTCCTCGTCCGCCGTCCGCTCGTCGGCAGTGGACGACTCGCTCGAGTGGCTCGTCACTCTTTCGCGAACCCACGGTACGCCGTCTCCCTCCCGACAAGACGATCCGAGGTACTCCGAGGTGATCGCGAAGATCGGCACCAGCAGCAGCCAGCCGATCACGAAGACGGCCGTCGCTGCAGGAAACCCCGAGAAGACCGCCGCAAGGATGCCCAGCGGAAGTGTTGCGGTGGCGGTAATCGCCATCAGCATCTCGAAGAACGATCCGAGTCCGTCGTCCATACGCGCCTCCTCTCGCTAGAATCACTAAACTATAGCCAAACAGCAGAAGTCGAGCGACGCCCCGCAGCGACTAGTCCGACGCTTCCGCAGCCGCCAGCGGTTCGACTGCAATCTCCATCGTCACGCCCTCGACGTCCCACTCCTTGCGGTGGCCGTCACCGTCCTCGACTGCTCGGAGTTCGTCGGCGCGAACCTCCTCGCGGATCAGGTCCTCGCGGTCGTCGACCAGCTCGGCGACGCGGTCGTCGTCGATTGCGAGGTCCAGCGCGATCCGTTCCTCGACGTCGAGTTCGAGATCCTTGCGCATCTCCTGGACGCGTCGGATGACCTCGCGGGCGTAACCCTCGCTCTCGATGTTCTCGGTCAGTGAGGCGTCGACGTAGACGACGCCCCGATCGTCGCCGTTCAGCCCGAATGCAGTGCCAGCGATGTCGTCCGGCGTCTCCGTGACGAACGAGACCATCGACTTCTCGATCGACTCGTCGGCCTCGAGCACGTCCTCGACGGCCTCCTCGAGGGACTCGAGGTCTGGGTCGTCGATGCGAGCCTCGTTGAGCGCGTTCATCACCTGTCCGGCGCGGTCGCCGAAGGCGGGGCCGAGTTCGCTCATGTCGGCCTCGGCGCTGTACTGGAGTTCCTCCCAGCGTTCCTCGGCGGAGACGAGTTCGATCTCGCGGGCGTTGAGTCGATCCTCGAGCAAGCCGGTGTGACGCTCTACGGCCTCGGCGACGCGGTCGTCGTCGGCCGCCACGACGACTCGCGGCACGGGCCAGCGAAGCTTACGACCGGCCTGCTGGCGGGCGTTCGCGCCGGCTTCCTCGATCGCGCGGAGATAGGCGACGTCTTCCTCGAGCTGTTCGTCGACCCAGTACTCGTCGAGTTCGGGCCAGTCACACATGTGGACCGTGTCGTGTTCGGCGTCGCCGGTGAGCGTGCCGTAGATCTCCTCGGAGATGAACGGCGCGTAGGGGGCGAGCAAGGCGACCGTCTCCCGCAGCACGCGGTAGAGCGTCGCGTAGGCGGCCTCCTTGGAGGCGCTGTCTTCTTCCTCCCACATCCGTTCGCGGACGGCCTGGACGTAGAACCGCGAGACATCCTCGACGACGAACTCGAGGAGGGCGTCGACGGCTTTGTCCTGGCGACGGTCCTCGAAGTGGTCGGTCATCTCGGCTTTGGTGGACTGGAGGCGGGCGAGCACCCACTCGTCGACGAGCTCGAGATCGTCGTCGACGTCCGCTAAGCTGGTCGTTTGCGGATCGAAGTCGTCCAGTCGCATGTACGGCAGCGGGAACCGGAAGACGTTCCACAGCGTCCGGAGGTGGTCCTCCATCGTCTGCATCCCGTCCCAGTCGAAACGCATGTCGTCGCCTTGCGGATTGTTCGACAGCAGGAACAGCCGCATGACGTCCCGGCCGTGACGGTCGATGGCTTCGTGGGGGTCGATCAGGATGTCCTTGGACTTGCTCATCGCGCGGCCATCTGGCATCAACGCGTGGCCGTGCATCAGGACCTCCTCGTAGGGGATGTCGCCGAGTGCGGCGGACCCCATCGAGAGTTGCGACCAGAACCAGCCACGGGTCTGGTCGTGGGCTTCGACGATGAAGTCGGCTGGCCAGAGCTCGTCGAACCGGCTGTCGTCCTCGGGGTAGTCCAGCGTCCCCCACGACGCCACCGAAGAGTCGAGCCAGACGTCGAACACGTCGGGGACACGAGTGTAGGTGGTCTCGTCTTCGGTGATCGTCAGCTCGTCGACGGTGTCCTTGTGGAGGTCGACGGTCTCGGGATCGATCTCCTGGTCGACTCGCTCGGCGAGTTCCTCGCGGTCGGTGATGACGATGCGATCCTCGTCGTCGTCCCTATCTTCCGGTGTCCACACGGGGAGTGGAATCCCCCAGTAGCGCTGTCGTGAGGCGTTCCAGTCGGGTGCCTCCTCGACGAAATCGCGGAAGCGGTTGTCCCGGGCCCAGTCGGGGTGCCACTGACTGTCCTCGATGTTTGCGAGGAGTTCGTCCTTGACGTCGGTGATCGTGATGAACCACTGGTCGGTGACGATCTGGACGATTCCCGTATCACAGCGCCAGCAGTGTCCGTAGCTGTGGTGGACGGTGCCGGAGGCGAGCAATGCTCCTTCGTCCTCGAGATCGGCGATGATCTCGTCGTCGGCGTCTTTGACGAACTGCCCCTCGTACGTGCCGGCCTCGTCGGTGTAGACGCCGTCGCCGTCGACGGGACAGAAGATCGGGAACCCGAGTTCGTGGCCGCGCTCGAAGTCCTCCTCACCGTGGCCCGGCGCGGAGTGGACGAGCCCCGTGCCGTCGCCACTCGTGTCGACGTAGTCGGCGGCGTAGACCTCGCCTGCGCCCTCGTGATCTGGGTGTTCGGGGACCTGGTCGGCCAGCGGATGCTCGTAGGACCAGCCGATCAGCTCCTCGCCCGAAAGCTCCTCGACGGTTTCGTAGTCCTCGTAGCGGCCCTCCTTCAGGACCGCCTCGTGTTTGGCTTCGGCGACGTAGAGTAGCTCTTCCTCGCCGTCCTTTTCGGCGCGAACGCCGACGTAGTCACCCTCCTCGTCGACGGCGACGAAGGTGTTCGCCGGGATCGTCCAGGGCGTGGTCGTCCAGATGACGATCTTCCCGTCTCGGTCCTTCAGGTCGAATTTGACGTAGACCGAGGGGTCCTCGACGTCGTCGTACTCGACCTCGTTGTTCGCGATCGCCGTCTCACACCGCGGACACTGCGAGATCGAGCGGTTCCCTTTCTCGACGAGGCCGCGCTCGGCGGCCTTCGCGAAGCCCCACCAGGCCGCTTCCATGTACTCCGGACGGACCGTCTTGTACGGGTCGTCCCAGTCCATCCAGACGCCGAAGTCCTGGAAGTCCGCCTGCAGCCCCTCGAGTTGCTCCTCGGCGTACTCTTTGCACTCCTGGATGAAGTTCTCCTCGCCGAACTCTTCGATGTCTTTCTTGTTCTCGAACCCGAGACGCTCCTCGACGCGGGTCTCGATGGGGAGTCCGTGCATGTCGTATCCCGGTCGGTCGGTGACGTCGTACCCCTGCATTCGGAAAAAGCGGAGGTAGACGTCTTTCAGGGTCTTGTTCCAGGTGGTCCCCATGTGTGCCGAGCCGGAGGTGTACGGCGGCCCGTCCACGAAGAAGAACGATTCACCGTCGGATCGGTGCTCGACCGTCTGCTCGTAGGCGTCGACGTCGTCCCAGTAATCGAAGACCCGCTGCTCTAGGTCGTGTGGGTCGTACTGGTCGTCGACATCGTCGAACCTGCTCATAGGTCACGTGATTCGCTCCGAGACTAAAGGAGAATCGGTCCGTGTGCTCCCCGATACGTCGGACGAACTGCCAATCCGGTGGTACCACACCGGATCGAGCCGACTCCCAGTTTACTACTCCTCGGGAAGGAACAACGAGAGACGACCGCGACGGCTGCAACCGCAGACAGCAAGAAAACGCTTCGTCGAAGTAGTCGGCGTTGGCGAGCGTGCCCACGACCGTCGGACTCCCCGGCCCCGATCAACATGTACCCCGTCCGGACGGAACTGAGGCCGGTCCCTCGAACGTCGTCCGGAAAAGACGCAGTGAGGGAGGTTAGAGTGATCGGCGAGTAACAGAGGACGCTGCTCGTGACGGCGGTAACGGCGACGAGGCCGGCGACCCTCTCGACAAACGGAAGCGCAAGCGTCGCGACGGTGATCGGCGAGACCACCGCGTTACCGAAGTCACCCGCACCCATCGTCCCCGATCGTCGTCCCGCCACGCGCCGAGTGAATACGCGAGAGAGGCCTAAACCGCGTGACGCCGTAGAGCGCAGTCGTGAAGCCAAACAGGACCGTCGCACCGCACAGGCTGCCGGTAGAGCCCGCCGTGACGACGAGCGCCAGTGCAACTGCGGAGACGCCGGTACTCGCGACGAAGACGGTCCGACCACGTTAGACGCAACGAAAGCAGGTCCAGAGAGAGGCAGTTCCGACCGACGGCTGACTCCCGACCTGGGCCGAAAAATTACGAGCGCGCCAGGATCGACGCGAGCAGTTTCTTGTAGGCAATGCCGTAGATGCCAGCGTAGAGCATGACGGCCCCGATTGCAGCGAGCCACAGTCCGACAGCCAGTTCACCGGAACCGAGATGCTGGAGACTCGCTCCTTCGGCGAGAACTCCACCAACCGTGAGAACGGCCGCAGCGACAGTGTAGAGCAGCATCGATAGCGATTCGGCGAGCAGTTCTGACGACATTATCAAATCGAAGCCACCGAGACAAGGTAAACTTATCCCCTTTGCGCTCTCCTGAACACCACACGCCAGCGAACCGCCCGGACTAAACGCCCTCGACTCCAATGAAGCTGCCCGAAACCAGGGAATCCGCGGAAACCCCCCAGATGGACGACCTCGGCGGGTAACCTTCTTACCACGAGCCGACAGATGTTCGCGTATGAGTACGATCTTCAGCCAGATCGTCGAGGGCGAGATTCCCGCACGCGTCGTGTACGAAGACGAGACTACGCTGGCGTTCCTGGACGCGAATCCACTCGCGCCCGGGCACACGCTGGTCGTCCCCAAAGACGAGTACGAACGGCTGAACGACATCCCCGAGGATGTCGCCGACGACCTCTACGACACGATTCACCGGCTGGTCCCCGCCGTCGAGGACGCCGTCGACGCCGACGCCTCGACCGTCGCGTTCAACAACGGCGAGGCGGCCGGCCAGGAGGTCCCGCACGTCCACTGCCACATCGTCCCCCGGTTCGAGGGCGACGGCGGCGGCCCCATCCACGCCGTCGCAGGCGAGACGCCCGACCTCGAGGACGACGAACTCGACGAGATCGCCGAAGATATCGAGTCTCGAGCCTGAGAAGACGTTTCTCGGTCCGCGACCCCGCAGGAATCGATAGCACTATTTTGCGAGGGTGACAGTCACGGCTATGGGCGACTCGAACGCAGATCTGGAACTGGCAGCCGGCATCTTCCTGGCGTTTTTCATTGCGGGCTACGGCGTGGTCACTGGCGAACTGCTGCTCGCGATCATCGCGCTGACGGTGCTGGTGGGCTGTTACGTCCTCGTCATCATCGCGCGATCGCTGGCCCGAATCGAGGCCGCCGTCGTCGACGAGTGATACGGTTTGCTGTAACGATTTACCGTTGCAACCCAAGACAGGGCGCGGTTGCACCGCCCATAACTCACAGCACTCCGTCTGAGCGCTCGAGTCGTCGCCCGTGACTGTTTTGTCGCACCGGTGTGAGTGACGAACTACGATGTCACTCTCGAATCTCGCCGCACGGTTCCGGCGACACCCTATCGCGACGACGCTCGAGGTTGGCAGCGTCGTCGTCTGCCTGTTGCTGTTTGCAGCGACGTTCGTGTTACTCGGCGGGTCGCCGCTGACGGCGACGGCACAACCGACGTCTGGGGCGGAGACGCCCTGGCTCGTCATCGTCGTCGTCGGTGCAGTCTTCGTCCTGTTCTGGACGGCGCTCGTGCCGCTGTACGAACGATACCTGTACTAGTGGCGGGCCAAGCCTAAACTGATGGGTCGAATCTGGCGGTGTGGCCCGATTCGACCCGTCAGTCGACGGTTGGGACGGTACTAGTGCTTTGGCAAGCCTGAACGGATGAGTGAAACCGAATGCGGTCGTCTGGGTTCACGCAGCAGTCGACGCTTGGCAGAGTACTAGAGGTCTGTATCTCGGAGTTCGATGTCGGTAACGAGCTCGTAGGGGTGGGCGTCCTTCCTGATTCCGTCGAGTAGCACGAACGCTTCGTCGGGATCGAGGAAGTGTTCGGTCACGACGCGGCCGAGCGGCGTCGGCTCGAAGCCGTCGATAAAGTCGTACTGCAGGAGTTTGCCGACGGCGTGTTTGGTCGGAATCTCGCCGAGCATCCGATCGTTGAGCGACTTCGCGGCTTTCCCGCCGACCGTGACGTTTGCAAGTGTCTCCTCGATGGCTGCTGTCTCGTCGTACTCGGTCATTACCGGCTCCATCTCGCCTTTGAGGAGCTTGAACGCAATCTCGTCTTCCGTCCCCTCCATCGAGTTGTGGTAGGTGCAATCGGGCTCGACCAGCACGTACACTGTTCCTTTGTCGTGATAATCGGGGCGACCCGCGCGGCCGAGCATCTGGTGGAACTCCTGGACGGAGAGCCACTCGATCCCCATCGCCAACGAATCGAAGATCACCTGTGACGCCGGAAAGTCGACGCCAGCGGCGAGCGCGGCGGTGGTGACGACAGCGGACAGTTCCTGGTCGCCGAACTGTCGTTCGACCTTCTTGCGGCGCTTGTAGTCGAGACCGGCGTGATACGGTGCAGCGGAGTACTCGAGTTTCCGTGAAATCTCGTGACACCGCCGGCGGGAGTTGGTGAAGATGATCGTCTGCCCGCGGTAGCCCTTGGAGGACTCGGTGTCGAACTCGCGTCTGACGAGTTTGTTCTCGATGCGGACCTTCTCCTGACCGCTGGCGAAGGTGACGTGACGCTCGATCGGGACGGGACGTTCCTCGAACTCGATGAGTGTCGACTCGAGTGCACTCGTCAGTTGTTCGGGGTTGCCGACGGTCGCCGAGAGGTAGACCCACTGTGCTCCTCCGTAGTCGTCGCGTCGTTTCGCTCGCTGTTCGCAGGCGTACTTGAGCCGCGAAATCAGGCCGTCGAGGCGGTGACCGCGACCCTCCTCTTTGAGTGTGTGCACCTCGTCGATGACGACGGTCCCAATGTCGCCCATCTCCTTGCCCGTTCGGAGGGCGTGGTCGATCCCCTCGTAGGTGCCGACGATGACGTCGGCGTTCGGGTCGAACCGTTCGCCTTCATCGGCGATCCGGCTCGCACCGACGCGAATAGAGACGTCGACGAGATGACCGTACTCCTCGGTGAAGTCCTCGTACTTCTGGTTCGCGAGCGCGACCAGCGGGACGAGAAAGAGCATCGTCCCCTTGCCGTTGAGCACGCGATTGATTCCGGCCATCTCACCGACTAGGGTCTTCCCGGTCGCCGTCGCCGACACCACGAGCTGGTCGTCACCGTCGAACAGCCCGTTTTCGACCGAGAGACTCTGTACCGGAAGTAGCGTCTCGAACCGGTCCTCGAGTAGGTTCTGCAGGCCCGGATGCAGGTTCAGCGAGTCCACACGGACGGGGTCGACTTCGTCGGTCGTCGCCGAAATCGTATCGAACTTCGTGAGGTCGGGATCGAGTTGTCCCTGCAGCAGGTTGACGATCCGCTGGAGGTCCTGTACCTCGAGCATTAGTTCTTCGAGTCGTTCTTTCGCCGTTCCCGTCACCTCGCCGCCGCTGCTGTAGGTGAGTTGACGCTCGAGTTCCTGACGTGCACAGTCCTGGCAGATCCAGTCTTGGTCGTCTTTGACCGCGGTTTCGGTCGTAATTGGAGAGTACCGGCCCGCAGAGGCACAGTACCGGCAGGTTCTGACGGCTTTCGCTTTATTTTCGAGCTGATAGCCCGAGAACATCTCCATCAGTTCTTCGCGTGCGCTTTGCGAGGTCTGTTCCGAAATTCGAATTCGCTTCGCACGGCGTGCGAGTTCGACGAACTCGTCGGGCTGGCGTGGCTCTTCGGTCGAACCTTGCTTCAGCCGGAACTTGGCGGGCCGGGGACCGGCCGAGGTCTCCGAGAGACCGAGTTTCGCCCGGAACAGCCGTTCGCCGTCCCGCTCGACGATGGTGAGGTAGTCGTCTCCCGTCTCGTGACAGAAGATCGTATCGACCTGCTGGACCTGCTTCGACACGGAACGTGATATGCGGGTAGCGCACTTGAGCGATTCGGACTCGGTTTCGACGACTGGCGGGACCCAGTGTCAACACAGCGGCTTGCCGACCCTCCGACCAGTCGGAACCGACAGAGAAGCCGCGATACGGGTCGGGCCGCGCGACCTGTGTGCCGACCGGCGGCGACCGACCGTTCACTGCGAGTCTTGTAGTACGATTTCGTCGTCGCCGTTTGGCACCGCACAGAGGAAGGCCCCGGGATTGTCGCTTTCGTTGCGGTACCAGTGGACCGTGCCAGCCGGAACGAGTAGCGAGTCTCCGGCCGACAGCTCGTACTCTTCGTCGCCGATTCCCACGGTGTACTCGCCCTCGAGCACGTACTGTTCGTGTTCGACTTCGTTGGTGTGTGCTGGCACGTCGGTACCGGGCTCGAGGACGAACCGACGGAGCGCGAAGTTCGGCGCGCCGTGGGAGTCATCTAGCAGAACACCTTTCTGGAGGCCGTCGGCGGCGTCGACGGACTCGTACTCGATCTCCTCGCTCGAGCGGAGCAGTGGTTCCGGATCGGGCATAGCAACAGGTCGGCAACGCAGCTACTAAACGTTGATCGACGCCGACGAGCGACAGAGCCGTCGCTCGAGAGCGTAAAATACTGCAGTCAAGTGCCGATACCGCTCCGAATCGAATCTACAGGCGCTCGACGTTCGTCGCGCGCGGGCCCTTGGGGGCCTGCTCGATCTCGAACTCGAGTTCCTGACCTTCTTCGAGGTCCGGGCCGCCGATGTCTTCCATGTGGAAGAAGACGTCCTCGTCCGCGTCCTCAGTTTCGATAAATCCGTAACCGCCAGTGTCGTTGAAGAAATCAACGGTTCCTTGCGCCATTGCCTCTGAGAAAAACGCACCGACGCATATAAACGCTCCGGTACTGTGGCGCGTTCTCTGGCGCGTGCGGGTTCTGCACTCGATTGCGCTGGAGGGAGAGCAAGGCAGGGCAGGCCAGGGTAGGGGGAAGGGACTACTGCCGGACAGAACGACGTGACGATCGGTCGCTCTGTTGGGCCCGTCACCGGTGGAGACGGCCGCGAATCCACGACCGACTTCGGACTGACTTCTGTCCGACAGTATGAGTTCCTGCCACGCGACGTTCTCCTGCAGTACTTACGTACGTAATTCCAATCGCCGAGTATGAACGAGGACGAGCGGAAAGAACTACTCGAGCGTGTCAACCGCCCGAGTGCAACTATCGGGATCTCCATTCCGGACACGATCACGATCGGAGACGAAGAGATCCCTGTCGACGAGTTCGTCATCGAAACGAGGAAAGTTGAGGGTATTCCCGACGACCTCAAACCGGTCGTCAGGGAGGCGCAGATCTCGCTCCAAGAAGAACGGGAGCGCCTCGTCGAGCGACTCGAGTCAGCACCGCTTGAGTACGAAGAGGCCGAGGAGATTGCGGATACGATCGTCGGAATCGACCGCACGCTGAACGCCCTCAAGAGCCTCCGGGGAGGCGGGTACACGTCCGAAGCGCCTGCGGAAGAGATCGAGGATCACAAGCGTTGGCTCGACTTCTTGAACTCGATTCGTTGAGCGGACGGTGAAACGACGGCCCGGCGGCGTCCCAAACAGCGAAGATGACTCGATCCGTACGTCTCTAGCATGAGCCAGACGGAGTCGTTTCACTGCAAGACCTGCGACACGACAGTGAGCAAAACCGAGACGCGCCGTACGGAGACGATGGGAGGTCTCGACCCGATGAAGTGGCAGACGTTGTGTTGTCCCAACTGTGGGAATCGATTGAAAACCGTGTTCGTGGGCGACGAGAGTGACTGATACGGACTGCTGTCGCGCTGTCCCGGCGCGACCGCGAGCCTCCCTGCGGTCGCGCCGGAACTGACTGACAGCAAACCGCCTGAGGCGGCGTGCTGTGACGATCTATCGGTCCAACCACGCCTCGAAGCGGTCGCACCGGCAACGACCGACAGGAAACCGTCTGAGACGCCGTCGCTCGAGCGCGACGGTGTGTCGGCGCGACGAGGATCGGTCTCGCTGGTCGTTGCTGCGGTCAGTACAGGAGACTCCGCGTCGCGGTCTCGTAGCGGTCTGGCAGACGGTCAGCTATCCGGTCTGGCTCCGTCACACCATTGTCGTGGACGAGATACGCACGGCCGTATTCGTCGCCGTAGACACCCTGGAAGTCGTACACGAAGCCGTAGATATCGACCTCGTCCGGCACCTCGTTAGCCTCTCGGAGGTATCTCGTCTGCCGATCGACGTTGTACTCGACGAGTTGATTGATGACCGTCTCTCGCTCGGCCTCTGTGTCGACGAGATCGCTCTCGAGGCCCTCCTCGACGACAGGGACGAGCTGTTCGACCCACGTGTCGACGCCTTCTGGCCCCGGGAGAGCGCCACCCGTTGCGACCTCGTAAGCCGCGGTGACGGCTCCACAGCCGGTGTGGCCGACGACGACCGCGACGTCGGTTCCGGCGTGATAGAGCGGATACAACACGCCGCCGTCGACGAGTCGCTCGCCTTCGTCCTCGTCCCAGACCTGGTTGCCGATGTTACTCGGCGTGAAGACCGTGCCCGGATCGTCGACGCCCCACATCCGTTCCTGTGGCACTCTCGAGTCCGAACAGCAGACGGCGACGACATCGGGCTGTTGTCCATCCTGGACGGTGTCGAAGTAGTCGTCGGCCAGTCCCTCGACGTGGTCGTCGTTGCCGGCGAGCAACTCGTGGAGAACCGCCTGGTTGGGATCGTCGCTCATACTGGTAAGCGACAGGACCGACTACAAAGTGGTTACGCGTTGGGGCGAGCATACAGACGTGGTCTCCGCCCAGGGAGACGCTATCACCCGCCTCATACGGGTTGCTGTAACGATTTACTGCCGGTCGTCAGAACGGGGTCGGCGATCGGCAGCAACTAGTTCCATCAATCCGTCTCATACGGACTGCTATCCCGATGTCCCGGTGCGACCGCAGGAGAGCTTGCGGTCGCGCCGGAACTGACTGACAGCAAACCATCTCAGTCGGTCAACCCGTAGCCAGTCTTGAAGAGGTAGATGTCGATAGCGACGACGACAGCCGTCAGGAGACTCAGTATGACAAGCGAGAGATAGGGTGCGAACTCGGCGTACGCTGCCGGTGCGACGTAATGCATGTCCGAGTAGCCCAACAGCCCGTACCGAACGCTGTCGACCATGTAGACCATCGGATTCAACAGCGAGACGTACTGCCAGATCGGCTCGAGCATCGTCAGCGAGTAGAAGACCGCGCCGAAAAACACCAGCGGCCGCAGGATGAACTGGTTCATCACGGTCAGGTCGTCGAAATCTCGAGCGATCAGTCCGCCGATGATCCCGAATCCGGCAAACAGCGCGGAGATGACGACCATCGTTGTGACCAGGAAGAGTCCGTTCGCTATCGACAGCGGGACGAACAGCGCGCCGATGATGGCGACGATCAGGCCGACGATCAGCCCGCGGACCGCGCTCGCTCCAACGTACGCGACGACCATCTCGGCGTACGACAGTGGGGAAGTCAGCGTCTCGTGGATGTACTCGTTCCACCGCCCGTGGAAGATCGAGAACGAGGCGTTCTCGAAGGCATTCGAGATCGTTCCCAGCACGACGAGGCCGGGAATCAAGAAGAGTATGTAGCCGAAATCGGCTCCTGGAACCCCTTCGACCGGGCTGTCGATCCGGCCACCGAGAATGACCCCGAAGACGGCGAAATAGAGGACGTTCGTGATCGCCGGCGGCATGAACGTGTTCTTGGGCCGGCGGACGAACCGCAAGACTTCGCGACGAAACAGCGCCCGGAAGCCGACCGAGATCATCGGGCGACCCCCTCCTGTTCGCGTTTCGGACCGTCGTCACCGTCTTCGCTCGCAGCCGACGACCGCGTCACCGTCCGGTCCTCACTGCGGGTGAGATCCACGAAGATCTCCTCGAGCGAGGTCCGCGAAATCTCGAGATCGGCGATTTCGTAGCCCGCGGTTTCGAGGTCGTTGAGCAGTCGCGGCGCGGTCGATCCACCGTCGTCGACGCGGACCTCGAGTTGGTTGCCGGCCGCGCCCGTCGAGACGTCGTGGGCGTACGCGCCGAGACTCTCCTCGAGAGTTGACGCTGCGGTCGAAATCGGGGACTCGAGGCGGACCGAGACCGTGTCGGTGCCCCGCTTCTTGAGTTCGTCCGGCGTTGCGACAGTTACTTTCCGCCCTTCGTTGACGATCGCAACTCGGTCACAGAGTCGCTCGGCCTCTTCGATGTAGTGAGTCGTCAACAGGACCGTCGTCCCCTCCGCATTGAGTTCGGTCACGAGTTCCCAGAGGTCGTGGCGCAACTGGACGTCGACCCCCGCGGTCGGCTCGTCGAGGATCAACAGGTCGGGATCGGTGACGAGCGCTCGAGCGAGCAGCAAGCGCCGTTTCATCCCGCCGGAGAGCCAGTCGAACCGTTCGTTTCGCTTGTCGTAGATACCGACTCGCTTGAGGGCTTCGTCCGCCCGTTCGGCGGCCTCGTCTTCGGGAACGCCGTGGTAGCCGGCCTTGTGCATCAGGACCTCCCGGATCGGAAAGAACCGATCGACGTTGAACTCCTGGGGAGCGAGCCCGATCGCGTCGCGGGCCGCCCGATAGTCGTCCTCGACGTCGTAGCCGAAGACGCGCGCTTCGCCGCCCGTCTTGCGGACGAGCCCGACGAGCGTGTTGATAAACGTCGTCTTGCCCGCACCGTTGGGACCGAGCAGCCCGAAAAATTCGCCTTCTTCGACAGTCAGTGAGAGTTCCTGTAAGGCCCGCAGGTCGCCGTACTCCTTCACGAGATCGACGGTCTCGATGGCCGGTGGCATCGGCGAACCGTCGGCTCCGGCCGGGGTTAAGAATGTTGGTCTTGGGGCTCGAGACGGTTGCGAGAGTGACGACACTGGTCCTCGTCGCTGCCCGACTCTGGGACGGGGTTAATCCATGCTGCCGACCGGTTGGACCTGGTCACGTCGTCCGACCGCCCCGCCGCTTTGTTGGACGATGTCGAAGGCGGTCATCAGGTCCGTCCGAGAGATCAACCCGACGAGATCGTCGTCCTCGACGACGAGAAGACGACCAATGCCGCTTTGCTGCATGCGTTCGATCGCGGTCATCGCGTCGGAGTCGGGCGAAATCGTCTCGAGGTCGGTCGTCATCACGTCCTCGACGACGTAGGCGTCGCGTTCGACGGGATCGATCTCGCGGGCGTCCTCGAGCGTCACGAGTCCAATTAGTTCGCCGTCACTCCAGGCGTCGCGATCGACGACCGGGTAGCCGGTGTGGCGTTCGGTAAACATCCGCTGGACGAGTTCCGTGACCGAGGTTCCGGGCTCGACGGTGTGGAGGTCCCGGGCTGGCGTCATGATATCCGAGACTGTGACATCTTGGAACGCAGCCTTCATCGTCACCTGCTGGGCCTCGCTCGAGGCAGCGATGTAGACGAAGAAGGCGACGGCGATGAGGATGATGTTGAACGCGAACAGGCCGAACAGCCCCATGATGAACGCGAACATCTTTCCGATGCTGGCGGCCTGTTGAGTCGCCTGAGCGTACGGCTGACTTCGGGCCAGTAGTGCTCGAAGAATCCGCCCGCCGTCCATCGGGAACGCCGGCACCATGTTGAAAATCGCAAGCGCAACGTTCAATACTGCGAGATAGCCGAGGACGAACCGCGCGCCGTCGAACGCCTCGGGTGTCACCAGAAAGAGCGCGTACGACACCACTCCGACGAGAACCGAGACGATCGGACCGGCGATAGCGATGTTGAACTCTTGCTTCCAGTCTTCGGGCATCTCCGACAGTGCAGCGATCCCCCCGAGCAGCCACAGTGTGATCGAGTCGATCGGGAACCCGTACCGCTGGGCCGTCACCGAGTGACCCAGTTCGTGAAACAGGACGCCGACGAACAACCCGATCGCTGCGGCCAACCCGACGAGATACGGGAGCCACCATTCGGCCGTGAGCGCGCCGACATCGATACCGGCATTCATCGTTACGTTGAGCAACTCGATGACTGGCTCGATCTGAAACCCGATGAGATACGCGAACACCGGGAGGATCAGCAAGAACGTGAGATCGAGTTTGATCGGAATCCCGAACAGGGAACCGATCCGGAAACTCTTCATCATGCTCTATGCTAGCGGTGGAGACCCTTAAAAACGCCGACAGACGAAATCCGCGTCGTTCACAGGCTCACAGTCGAACCGCTGTGGCAACTCACTCGAGTTCGCCAACCCACCTGTCGACCGGTTCGTCTACAGCGGGACACCCCACTCTCGTCGAATGCCGATCGAGCGATGTCGCTCGAGCACCCGTTCATAGCGTCTTCAAGCAAGTAGTAATATGACATATATATCCATCTATGCTCTCTAAAGAGTACTCATCGACTGCACCATAGAGTTATATCCTGGTACGTAGCCGATGCCGGTATGCTAGATCCACAGCGTTCGATCGAACCGACCGAACCACTCCCCCCTGCAATCGATTCGCCGCAGGCGAAACTGGTGTACCTCTACCTCGAGGCGACCGGGGGCGCAACGGCGACCGACCTCGCTCGCGCGTTGTCGATGAAGAAAATCGCAATTTTGAGCGTTCTCAACGCGCTCTCGAGTCAGGGCCTCGTCGAGAAAGTCGACGCGAAGTACGCAACGGTCGACCGGTAACGCGAGAGTTCGCTTCGAAGCCTTTATCCGCACGGTAGGCTTCCGTTTTCGTAAGTAACCACAATGTCCGAGAAACCCGCCTCGATGTACCGGGACATCAGTAAGCCGGCCTACACGCGCCGTGAATACATTACTGGCATCCCGGGTTCGAAGATTGCACAGCACAAGATGGGCGACATCGGTGCCGAGGCCGAGGACTACCCCGTCCAGATCAGCCTCGTCACGGAAGAAGAAGTCCAGATCCGTCACGGCTCACTCGAGTCCTCACGTCTCTCGGCCAACCGCTACATGCTGAAAAACGCCGGCGAGGGTAACTACAAGATGATCCTGCGTAAGTTCCCCCACAACGTCATTCGGGAGAACAAGCAGGCGACCGGTGCGGGTGCAGACCGTGTTTCCGACGGGATGCGCCAGTCGTTCGGGAAAATCGTCGGCACCGCCGCGCGAATCGACGCTGGCGACCGCATCTTCACGATCTGGTGTGACGTCGACGACGCCGACTTCGCCAAGGAAGCGTTCCGTCGCGCCTACAACAAGATCACGCCGCCGTGTCGGATCGTGGTCGAGAAAGGCGAAGAGAAATTGATCGCGTGAATCGCCTCGGGGCCAAGTGGTTCGAGAATCGAAAATTCTCGTCATCACGAGGGAGCTTCGCTCTCTCGAACGACCCCGAGGCTTCCCGTTTCTACGACGCGCTTTGCAGACACTTGATACGGATTACTGTCAGTCAGCCGTATCACTCCCGGCCAGTAACTGGACTTTTTTATCGATCTACACCTCACTCCTGGTATGATCGATCTCGCGGTCGCCAACGATCAGGAGACGTTCGAGCGGATGCGCGATCCACTCGAGGAGCGTGGTATCCGCGTCCATCACGTGCCTGCGAGCGAGCGCGTGGTGGATCTGACAGAGCCACCGTGGGGACCCGACGAGTACGACGTCGGCTTCGTCTATCCCGGTCGGCTAATGGAGGGTGGGGTTGCCGATGCACTGCTGGAGATACCGTGGCTCAACGACCACGAGACGGTCTCGACCTCGCGGAACAAGGCCGAAGTACTCGCGCGTCTCGAGCGGGACGGTCTTCCTGTACCGAAGTCGGTCTACGTCTCGAACGATGTCTCGGAGGGCGAACTGGCCGAGGTCTTCGAGCGGTTCGAGCCGCCGGTCGTCGTCAAACCGAACTCGACGACGCGAGGTGTCGGTGTTGCGAAGGCTCACGACCTCGATTCCTTTCTGGGAATCTGTGACTATCTCTCGCTGGTCCACGACTACCGGGCGACCGGCGACCGGTCGTTTCTCGTCCAGGAGTACGTACCGAATGCGACGGACTACCGCGTGATGGTCCTCGAACGAGAGTGTGTCGGTGCGGTCGAACGCCGACTTCCCGACGAGGCCATCGCGGAGGGCCAGTGGAAACACAACGTCCATCGTGGGGCCGAAGCGACCGGTGTCGACCTCCCGGCGGAACACCGACGGCTGGCAGAATCGGTCGCCGAAGCTCTCGAGATCCCGTTTGTCGGCGTCGACTTGCTCGAGACCGCAGATCGACTGGTGGTCAACGAGACGAACGCTCGCCCGACGATCGACGAGGCGACGAAGTACGAGTCGGGGTTCTACGACCGGTTGGCGTCTGGGATACGAACGAGGGCAGACACGGAACGCAACGAGTAGGAACCCCGAACCGATCGGGAATCGACCGCGACGCCCGCGTTACTCGAGACTGATACCCGAGGACTGTTCGGCTGACTCGAAGACGACCTCGAGGACGCCGTTGTTGTAGGTTGCAGAGGCAGTGTGTTCGTTGACGCGACGCGGGAGATCGACGCGCTCGTCGTATTGGCGGCGGTCGCTGCTTGCCGAGATCGTCAGGGACTTGCCGTCACACTCGAGTTCGATGTTGTCTTTTGCGACGCCTGGGAGATCGGCGATGACGCGGATCTCGTCGTCGGTGTCGTGAATGTCGACGTGGGTGTCGGTCCCGAAGCCGTTTCCGGCGTTGCCTGGGGAGCTAAAGTCGACGTCAGTGTCGGCGCTGTTCATCATTTCGTTCATCATTCGTTCGATCTCACGAAAGAGGTCGTCGAAGGGTTCGTCACGGTCGTCACGACGCATGGATGTTCGTAAGGATGGGAGGTGCAAAAACTTTCCCCGGATCGAAGAAGTCAACGGCCGATCAGGTCTTCTGTGTGGTCGGGTCGGGACCGCTCTGCCGGTGGCCTTCTTCCACGTTTCGGTGGTCGGGCTACGCTGCGGAACGGGTCACTACGAGCACGGGACAGCGATTCGTCCCGTACGGACTGGTGTCCCGATTATCGGCACAACCGCGACCCGGGCGGCGGTTGCGCCGGTAAATCGGGACAGTAATCCGTATCAGTCGTCCGCCAGCGATTCGTCGGGCGTTCCTCGGTTGGCCGTGAGATCGGTTCGGTCGGTGAGGTATCCCAGATCGATGCCGAGCGTTTCGTTCGTAAGCGCTCGACTCTCCGGGCCGGAGTGATCTCCCTCTAGCGCACGGATCGCGTCGACGTTTTCGGGGACGACATCGGCCTCCTGGTGGATCGCTTGCATGCAGTACAGATCCTGGCCCTGGAGGGTCAGTGACTCTTCCCAGAGGCAGTTCTCCCAGATGTCTCCCCGCGGTCGGCCGGCGTCCTGTGCGAGATCTTTGAGGGTGCCTGCGCCGTCGATGCCGGCGTAGTCGGGAACCGTGAGGATGCGGTCTTCGCTTTTGAACAGGTCGATCACTTCGTCGATGTCGTCGGGTCGGTTCTCGAGGGTGACGTTGACCGAGTGGACGTGCATCATCGTCGTCGGAACCTTCAGCCCGATCGTGTCGATGTCGAGTTCGGGGAAGATCGTCTGGACGTCCGGCCCGTGGTGGGACGGAATCGACACCGGGTCCGGGACCGTGTCGTTGATCGGGCCGCGACCGGTCTGGTCCGGGTCGCCGCCGCGGCGAACGAGTGTCACTCGAGTCTTGTCGACGCCGTAGTGCTCGTGGAGTGGAGCGAGGAATCGGGAAAGACCGGTCGTGTTACAGGAGACGACCCGTGCGTAGTCGGCGTCTTCGGCTTCGTCGTAGTTTACACGAGCGTTGAAGCTCACTTCGGCGACGGTCGCGTCTTCGCCGCCTTGGAAGAGTGCGGGTGTTTCGTGGCGTTCGTACAGCGGACGGTTCTCGGCACCGATGCCTGACGGTGTTGCGTCGACGACAATGTCGCTTTCGGCGACCAGGTCGTCGACAGTACCGGCGAGGTCGATGCCGATTTCGCGGAACTCGTCGGCACGGTCTTCGTCTACGGCGTAGACGGGGTAGTCCTCTTCGTCGGCCCCAACTGCGACGTAGTCAGGGCTGCGTTTCCCGACGCCCTGGACCGCCATGTCGGGCTGTTTGCGGACAGCATCCGCGACGCGTTTGCCGATGGTTCCGTACCCGTTGATTCCGACCCGTAGCATATGGGTCTACGTCCACCGCCGACGCTCATAACCTTTTTGCAGGAAGTTGATATATGTTAACTCGAAATTGAGTAACCTGGGGAGAGTGCCGTGCAGTGATGTGGTATCTCACACCTGTGTGGTCGACTAGACATGTCCGTAAAGTGGTTGTTGATCCGCAGCCCCGGAACGTTCTGGTGCCGACGACACTCCGTCGGCGAATACATAACGGTTCTAAACTGGGGAACAAATTTAACGCTGGCCATCTTACTACTCGGATATGAGTGAACTTTCGTACAGTGTGGTCGAAGAGACGGTCCGCGTCGGTCTCAACGGCTTCGGCAGAATCGGTCGAAGCGTTTTGCGCGCGGCACTGTCGGACGATGATGTCGAGATCGTCGCCATCAACGACGTGATGGACGACGACGACATGGCGTACCTGCTCGAGTACGATTCCGTCTACGGCCGACTCGAGGACGTCTCCCAGGACGGCGACACACTCTCCGTCGGCGACCGCGAGATCGACCTCCTCTCCGAGCGCGATCCCACGGCACTGCCCTGGGACGAACTCGATGTCGACGTCGCGTTCGAGGCGACCGGCCTGTTCCGGACCCACGACGAGGCCGCAAAGCACCTCGAGGCCGGAGCCGAGAAGGTCGTCATCTCCGCCCCGCCGAAAGGCGAGAAGACGGTCCCGATGTTCGTCTACGGCGTCAACCACGAGGAGTACGACGGGGCTGACGTCGTCTCGAACGCTTCCTGTACGACCAACTCTATCGCACCGGTTGTGAAGGTGCTCGAGGAGGAGTTCGGTATCGAGTCGGGGCTGCTGACGACGGTTCACGCCTACACCGGTTCGCAAGACCTCATCGACGGCCCGAGCAGCAAACGCCGTCGCGGTCGGGCTGCCGCCGAAAACATCGTCCCGACGACGACCGGTGCTGCAGTCGCCACCACCGAGGTCCTCCCCGAACTCGAGGGGAAACTCGACGGCATGGCGATTCGTGTGCCGGTCCCGAACGGATCGATTACCGACCTCACCGTCGACCTCGAGTCCGACGTTACGAAAGCCGACCTCGAGGCGGCGATCCGCGAGGCTGCGGACGGCGACCTCGCCGGCGTCCTCGGATACACCGACGACGAAATCGTCTCGCGGGACGTCGTCGGCCTGCCGTTCTCCTCGTACGTCGATCTCGAGGGATCGATGGTCCTCGAGGACGGCCTCGTGAAGGTACTTGCCTGGTACGACAACGAGTACGGCTTCTCGGAGCGAATGCTCGATCTCGCGACCTACGTGGTCTCCGAGTCCGAAGACGTCGAGTCCGACGCCGACGAAGCGGTCGTACGGTAGCCTCGGTTCCGAACGCGTTCGGCCGGGCTCGACCGCGTTCGACCGCGTTCGACCCGTTCGATTTCGTTTCCCCCTGTTATTTGACCGTGTCAGTCGACCTAGGAACCACGAACACGAACACAGTCATGAGCACGACTACGTCCACGTTCCAGACCATCGACGACCTCGAATCGGGACAGCAACTGCTCGTCCGTATCGACATCAACGCCCCCGTCGAAGACGGCGTCGTCCAGGACAACCGGCGGTTCGCCCGCCACGCCGAAACCATCGCCGAACTGCTCGCGGACGACCACGCCGTAGCCCTGCTCGCCCACCAGGGACGGCCGGGTCGTGACACGTTCATCTCGCTCGAGGGACACGCCGACATCCTCGCCGACCACCTCGGACAGGAGGTCGCGTTCGTCGACGACACCGTCGGCGAGGACGCCCTCGAGGCGATCGGCGGACTCGAGGCCGGCGACGTTCTCCTCCTCGAGAACGCCCGAATGTGCGAGGAAGAACTCCCCGAAGAAGCCCCGGACGAGAAAGCCGACACCGAGTTCGTCCAAACGCTCGCCCCCGAGTTCGACGCCTACGTCAACGACGCCTACTCGGCGGCCCACCGCTCACACGCCTCGCTCGTTGGGTTCCCTCGAGTGCTGGACGCCTACGCGGGCCGGGTGATGGAGTCGGAGTACACTGCGAACTCGGCGATCCAACAGCGGGAGTTCGACGGGCTGGTGACGATGGTGCTTGGCGGGACGAAAGCCGAGGACCTCATCCCGGTCATCGAGGAGGTCGACGATACCGTCGATCGCTTCTGTCTGGGTGGGATCGTCGGCGAACTCTTCTTGCGTGCCGACGGCCACGACGTCGGCTACGACGTCGAGGGAACCGAGTTCTTCGACCACCAGTGGGAGGACCACGCCGACACCATCGAAGGCGTCCGCGAGGAGTACGGCGACCGACTACACCTCGCGAGTGACCTTGCCTCCGAGACCGACGACGGCGAGCGCGTCGAACGAGCCGTCGCCGAGATCGAGAAGGAGACGTCGTATCTCGACGTCGGGAGCGACACCGCCGACGAGTACGCCGACCTCGTCGCCGAATCCGAGGCCGTCTTCGTCAAGGGCGCACTCGGCGTCTTCGAGGACGAGCGCTTCGCCGACGGCACCGTCGCGGTGCTCTCTGCGATCGCCGAGGCCGACTGCTTCTCGGTCGTCGGCGGCGGCGACACCTCCCGTGCGATCCCGATGTACGATCTCGAGGAAGAGGACTTCTCGCACGTCTCGGTCGCCGGCGGTGCCTACGTCCGCGCGCTCACGGGCGAGGGGCTCGTCGGTGTCGAGGTCCTCGAGGCCGTCGCAGAGTCCGAGTAGCCGTCCGAAACCAGCCGCTCGTGACCGTGCCGGAGCAGAAGGCAAAGCCTATCGGCACAACGGGCGGACGTAGTACTATGTCCGAACTTCGAACTGCTGCTGAAACTGCCGTCCAGCAGTGCCTCGAACTCGAGGGCGAGGAGTCCTGCGTGGTCGTCACGGACGACGACCGGGAACCAATCGGTGTGGCCCTCTACGAGGTCGTCCGCGAGGTAACCGACGACGCGACGATCGTCCGCTACCCGCCGGGCGAACAACACGGAGCCGAACCACCGGCACCGGTCGCGGCCGCCATGGAAGGAGCAGACGCCTTCCTCGCACCGACGACGAAGAGCCTGAGCCACACCCGCGCTCGATCCGACGCGACCGACGAGGGAGCCCGGGGTTCGACGCTGCCCGGAATCACCGAGGAGGTGTTCGTCACCGGGCTCGACGCCGACTACGATCGCATCGCCGACGAGTGCAAACGCACCCTCGAGCGCGTCGCCGACGCCGACGAGGTCCGCGTGACGACCGACCTGGGGACCGACATCACGTTCGCGGTCGGCGATCGGGAGTGGCACGACGACACCGGCGACGTGAGCGATCCGGGGTCGTTCTCGAACCTCCCCGCGGGCGAGGTGTTCGTCAGCCCCGAATCGGCCGACGGCACCTACGTCGTCGACGGAACGATGCGACCCCACGGGCTGCTCGAGGGCCGTGAACTCGAGTTCGTGGTCGAGGACGGCCTCGTCACGGAAATCTCGGACGACGAGATTCGCGCACAGGTCGACGAAGCGGCCGACGAGGTCGGTGACGCGGCGTACAACCTCGCCGAACTCGGCATCGGGACGAACGTCGGTGTCACGGAACTCGTCGGCTCGGTTCTGCTCGACGAGAAGGCGGCGGGGACGATTCACATCGCCATCGGTGACAACGCCAGCATCGGCGGCGAGACGGAAGCCCCGATCCACCTCGACGGCATCGTCCGAGACCCGACGGTGTACGCCGACGGTGAGGAGATCGAACTTCCCGAAGCGTAGTCCGAAACGGTATCACACCCGACGACAGGTCCAATCGCCTTTTAGGTGCGTGGCCGCTACGGAGTGTTATGAGCGATTCATCGGAGCTGCCGGATCGGGTTCCGACACCCTGCCCGTCGTGCTCGCCGGAGCTCGAGACCGTCCACGAGGTCCTCACCGCGAGCGAAGGCGGTGGGACCGTCACCGTCCGCTGCAGTGAGTGTGGCCACGTCCACAAGGTACAGCCCGAACGAACGGCCGAAGTAACGCTAGACGTCGTCGTCTCCCAGGACGGCGAGTCCTTCACGGCAAACGTCACGACGCCCGAAGACGAGACCGTCGAGGTCGGCGACGAGTTCATCTTAGAGACCGAGGAAGTGCTCTCGACCGTTCGCGTGACCAGCGTCGAACTCGAGGGTCACAAGCGAGTCGACGAAGCCCCCGCCGAGGAGGCCGAGACCGTCTGGACCCGCGAGGTCGACAACGTCGCGGTCAACGTGACGATCCACCCGCAGGACGGCTCTCGAGACGACAGCCGCTCGACGACGGTTTACGTCCCCGGTGACTACGAGTTCGAGGTCGGCGCGATCGAGGAGTTCGGCGACGACGAGTTCGAAATCGACGCCTTCGTCGTCCGCGACGACGCCTCGAGCTACGAGCGGGACCGCTACGAGATGGAAGGCGACACCGTGCTGGCGAAAGACACAAAACGGATCTACGCCTACGACGAGCAGACAAGCGCCTGGTCGGCCTGGTAAACTCGTTCGTTCTTTCGAGAGCTGAAAACTACAACGCAGGGACTTACAGCGACTCGAGGCGAAAGCAACCGCTTTCGCAGCGAGATGAAGCCGACACCACCCAGAAAGCCCCCGGCCCTTTTATACGGATTACTGTACCGATTTACCGGCGCAACCGCCGCCCGGGTCGCAGTTGTGCCGCAAATGACTTACAGTAAACCGTATCAGTCCCGCCCGAAACCTCACCCTCCCCAGCCGACTGCGTGCACCACGAATTCTGGCTGTATTCGTCAGTCTCCTGTCGGGATACCCCCGCAATTTCGGCCCACTACCTATTGCCCGCGAGCGCGTATCGTCGACCATGTTCGACCGCTTCGGGTTCGACGGCCCTGGCGACGCCGACGACTACGAAACCGTCCGCGAGCGGATGATCCGGACCGTCGCCTCCCGCGTCGACGACGACCGCGTCCTCGAGGCGCTCGAGTCGGTGCCCCGTCACGAGTTCGTCCCGCCGGATCGCCGCGGCGACGCCTACGCCGACCGGCCGCTGCCGATCGGCGAGGGCCAGACGATCAGCGCACCGCACATGGTCGCGATCATGGCCGACGAACTGGAACTCGAGGAAGGCGAGTCTGTTCTCGAGATCGGGACTGGCTGTGGCTACCACGCGGCAGTCACGGCCGAGTTCGTCGGCGCGGAGAACGTCTACAGCGTCGAGTACGGCGAGGAGCTGGCAGAGAAGGCACGCGAACGGCTGAAAAAGACGGGCTACGGCGACGTCTCGGTGCGGGTCGGTGACGGCCGCGAGGGGTGGGCCGACCACGCCCCCTACGACGCCGCCTACTTCACCTGTGCGACGCCGGAACTGCCAGGCCCGGTCGTCGAACAGCTCCAGACGGGTGGCCGACTACTCGCTCCCGTCGGGACCGCCTTTCAGACGCTCGTGAAAGCAACGAAGCGGGCAGACGGGAGCCTCGAGCGGACCGAACACTGCGGCGTCCGGTTCGTTCGAATGCGCGGGTAGGCAAGCGCGCCATTGATTACGTCTCGAGCGATACTCCGACTATGGAACCCGCGGTACTACGGGACGACATGGTCGACGGGCTTACGTCACCACCCAAAGAGGTCCTCTCGAACGAGGCTGTCGCCCTCGCCATGCGGGATGTCTCGCGCCACGAGTTTCTCGAAGAGGAGCGGGTGGCCTACGCCGATCGCGAACACGAAACACTCGGAACGCGCGTCCTCGCGCCGAGTACGGTCGCTCGTCTCTTCGATACCCTCTCGATCGAGGACGGCGACAGCGTGTTGATCGTCGGCGCTGGCGTCGGCTACACGGCAGCAGTCGCCGCGGAACTGACCGACGAGACGAACGTCCACGCCATCGACATCGCCCGCCCACTGGTCGGGCTAGCTCGCGAGAACCTGGCTCGAGCGGGGTACAATGGCGTGCTCGTCGACCGACGCGACGGTGCGAGCGGTCTGCCGGAGTACGCTCCGTTCGATCGCATCCTACTCGAGGCGGCGGCCGTCGAACCGCCACGAGCGTTGCTCGATCAACTCGCCGAGGACGGCCGACTCGTCTTTCCCTGTGGCACTCAGCGACAGCGACTCGTTTCGGTCTCTCCCGGGGACAAACGGCGTGAGTTCGGCATCGTTTCATTCGATCCGCTGCTCGTCGACGGCGAACAGGCCGGTGCCGTCGAGCGAAACCGCACAGAACGGGAAGACCGGGAACGTGCCCGAAAGCGACTCGAGTCCCGTGCTGGCTGGGAACGAGAGTGGATCGAATGGGACCGTCGCGTCGAATCGGGGCCGAACTGACGACCGCGCTCGCACGTCGTGTCGGAGATGGCTCTCTGGATCGCCGGAAATGTGGGGAAATTGGGGATTGGGGGTGGGGGGTGGGGTGGGGGTGGCGACAACTACCGAAGATCGCCACTCAGTCCTACGTGCTACTACTCATTAAGCATACTCTATAACCTATTAGTAATGGACAGTGGCAAGTACTAATTAATTAGATTCCATCGAACGCGAGCGAGACGAGCTTTCGCTCCGCTGCCCGGAGGTGATAGTGGTAGGTCGGCGGCGACACCGACAGCACCTCGGCGAGTTCTTCGGCCGTCGTCTCCCGCGGCCAGGAAAAGAATCCACCGTAGTGAGCCGCCTGCAACGCCTCGAACTGTCTGTCTGTCAGTCGCTGTTCGAGGTACGTATCGAGCTGACGGGTCGAGGGAGTCGCGGTCGTCTCCCGACGTGCCTGCAACTCCGTTTCAGGGTACTCGACCCTGATCGACTCGACGAGTTCGCGAGTATCGATCTGTTTGGGAACCGCCAGGGTGAGCGTCGCGACGCCGCCCTCGGAGGCGACCGACTGGAGCCTGACGTCGTAGCTGTGTAACACCTCGAGAAACGGCGTTGGACCGGTCGTCGCCTCGAGCAACAGTTCGTCGCCCTCGGAGACGACCGTGGCTCGCTCGACGACCGCCGACTCTTCTTCGAGCGTGGCCGGCGAAACGGTGTCGGGAGCGCTGACGAAACTGACGACGTCTCCGTCGCCACGATCGATCACGCCCTCGAGCGTTACTCGTCCACCCGACCAATTCGAGAGCCGATTGAGCAATAGCCGGTCGTCCCGACACTCGAGTTCGAGTTCGATCCGGCTATCGATCAACATCGCCCGCGCTCGCTCGACCGACCGGAGCGCGTACCCGATCGTCTCTCCGAGTTCGGCGAAGACCTCTCGTTCACGGTCGCCAATCGAGCCGACGCCGTCGACGTGAACGACCAGGACGCCGCGGCGTCGTTCTTCGTCGGAAAGTGGCACCGCAAGAACCGTCTGGTAGCCGTGGGTGAGTGCTTCTTTACGGCGATGGTCCCAGCCTTCGGCCTCGAGGACGTCGTCTACGACGCAGACGCAGTTAGACTCGAGAGCGTCACGGACTAGGGCGACTTCGGGCGCACGGTCGCCTTCCTCGTGAAGCTTGTCGACGTACGTTGCGTCGACGCCGGCCCAGGTGGTCGGTTCCGGTGGTTCGTCCGCGGTCGCAATCCAGGCGAACTGGTAGCGGTCGGTGTTGGCGAGGCGCTCACAGACGGTCGTCTCGATTTCCGGCCGCGTCGAGGCCTGTGCGATCCCGTGATTGATCTCTCGAACAACGCTGTTCGTGTGGTTGAGTCTACTCAGTTCCTCGTTTTGCTGGGTCAACGTCCGGTCGCGCTCCCGGAGCAGGTCCTCGCGTTCGGCACGATCCAGCGCGGCCTCGACGTTTGCCGATAGCACGTGCAGCAGTTCCGTCTTCGCCCCATCGAAACCGTCGGTATCGTCGGTGCCGGCGACCAACACCCCGTGGGTACCGAGGGGAACGACAAGTTCGCTCCAGTTCCGAACGGCCGGATCGTCGTCCTCGACGGCAGTGGCCCTGACAGCGTCCGTTCCGTCGCAGGTGGTCGTTTCACCCTCCGAGAAGACCTCCCAGACGACTCCGTCACCGCGTTCGAACCGCGGCGCGGGATCAAGGCCTGTCGTTCCTGTCGGCGTCTCCGGAGTTACAGCCGGAGCCTCACCGCTTTTCGGCTCGGTCCCTACCGTCCTTTCGGACGACGCACTCAACTCGAGTGCACCCTCACTCGAGTCGAACGCGTAGGCCACGACGACCGGAACGTCGAGATCCTCTCGGCCCGTCTCAACCGCCGTCCGGTAAATCTCGTCTTTGCTCTCGGCCCGCATCAAGTCACGCGCCGTCTCGTGTAGTGCCGTGACCGTCCGCTGGTATCGTCGCTCGTTTTCCTGAAGTTCGTTTTCGGTGCGGTACTGTTCGACAGCGTTGACGATCTCAGCTGCCAACACGGCGTACTGCTCGCTCTCGGCCCGCTTCTGCAGATACTGTGTCACACCAGCATCGATCGCTTCGCTCGCGACAGCCTCGGACCCTCTGCCCGTAAAGAGAATAAACGGCAGATCGGGATCTACCGCTCGAACCTGCTCAAGCAGTTCGAGGCCGGTCATCCGCGGCATCGCGTAGTCACTGACGATACAGTCGACCGGCGGTGCTCCGGTCGCTTCGAGACGTTCGAGTGCGTCCACGGTGCTCGTCGCTGGCTCGGCATCGATCGCGTCGCGTTCGCGCTCGAGCATCTCGCAGGCCAGTTCGGCGAAACCGGGTTCGTTGTCGACGACAAGGGCAGTAATGTTCGTCATGAATCTGCGTAGTCTGCTGTCGCGATCTCGGTCCTCGTCGCCGACCCCGACGATCCCCACTCGTCGTACGACGGACCCCAATCGGTTATTAACTAATTAGCTCTCGCCCGGAAATATATTCTTATCAGAGCGACCGGAGCCACAGATCGGTCAGCTCTTGGTCAAACGTCGATGAAGGCGTCGAGCCGGCCCACACAACCGGTTTCGACCCGTCAGTCGACGGTTGGGACGGTATTAGCCATCGCCGACCACCACGACGTCGGTTGTCTCGCCGTTCCCCCCGCCGTCGGCTCCATCGTTTTCCGACGTGTCGAATCGGTCGACGAGCGACTGGAGTTCGTCAGCACGACCCGACAGCGACTCGGCGTTTTCGACGATTCCCCGTACCGCGCTCGTCTGTTCTTCGGCTGCCGCCGACACGTTCGGTCTCGAGTTGCCCGCGCTGTCGTTTCGCCCCGACCGTCACGTCGAGATTCCCGGCCTCGATCGCCTCCGCGTAGCCCGTCAACTCCTCGAGAAGCTCTCCCGCCCCCTCGCCGAGTGCCACCTGTCCTGTATCCGTCGAGACGACTTCCTTGAGCCACCCACCGCTAAAGCGCTGTCTCTTACCCACAAATCCTATCGCCGTAGTTCGCAGAGAGTGTGGCCAAGATGCAGAGTGGGTCACAAAGCCGGAGGACAGATGGAGGCGAGGCGGAGCTGTGTCAGACTGATGGCTCTGGCAAAATTCGAAAGGAGTTTCAGTCTGCTGAGTTTGGCGACGAACGCCTGACAGACCGATTGGTCAAGATTGGGGATCGGCTCTGCAGGACACCTGCCGAGTCGAAACCAACTTATCGTCGTCTCTCGCCGTTCGATGTTCGCAACACAGCACGCTGGTTGCTCACGAATTACACTCCAAGAAAACGCCCGAGGCGGGATTTGAACCCGCGTCACAACCGTGACAGGGTTGTATGATGGGCCACTACACCACCCGGGCTTGCAACTCATCGTTTCCCGGTGAGAGTATTAAGGGTTTTGTTCTCGGTTCGCCCAGTCAAACTGCTGTCATCGTCATTCCTTACCGGACCGATTCGTCGTCGGCCGACGCCCTCGAGATCAGTCGTCGACTGTCACGAGTTCGGTATTCCCCTCGCCATCGTCGGTAGCTGACGTATCGAACCGATCCACGAGCGTCTGTAACTCCTCGGCCCGCCCGGAGAGCGAGTCGGCGTTCTCGGCTATCTGTCGAACAGCACTCGACTGCTGATCTGCTGCGGCCGACACGTTCTGGGCCTCCGCTGCCGTCCGCTCGCTGACTGCCGTCACGTCGTCGACCCTCGCAGCCACCTTCTGGGTAGAGGCAGCCTGATCGTCCGTCGCCTCGTTGATCGATTGGACGCTCGCGTTTGCATCCTCGACGGCGGCGACGATCCGCTCGAGAGTGTCGACCGTTTCGTCGATGGTCTCTCTGCCGTTTTCGATCCCAGACTGCATCGCGAAGACGTCGCCGGCAACTGACTCGGTCGACTCTTCGACCGTTTCGACGAGTCGCTCGACCTCCTGGGTCGCCTCGGATGTCTCTTCCGCCAGCGACTTGACCTCGTCCGCTACGACGGCGAACCCGTCGCCGGAATCGGCCGCGTTGGCGGCTTCGATCGACGCGTTCATCGCGAGCAGGTTCGTCTCGCTCGCGATGTCGTCGATCAGATTGGCGACCTCGCCGATTCGCTCGACCTCGTCCTGGAGAGTCTCCATCTCTTCGACAGTGTCGACCGCCTGCGATTCGATCTCTTCCATCGTCTCGATCGCATCGGCCGCCGCTCGCTGGCCGTCCTGCCCCCACTCCGCGGCCTGGGCAACCTGATCTGCAACCGAATCCGAAGACGAAGCGATCTCTTCGACCGTCGCCGAGAGATCACTCATCTCCGTCGCCGCCGCTGTGAGCTGCTCGTTTTGCTGTTCGGCACCGACCGAAATTTCCTCGATACTTTCAGCAACGTCGGTACTCGACGCCTGCACCTCCTCGGTCGAAGTCGTCACCTCGTTGCTTTCCTCGTCGAGTTGACGGGCGACGCGCTGGATTCGAATGACCAACTGTTCGACGTCGGCCAACATTCCGTTCAGGGCGGTCCCGATGTCGATCATCGCCTGACTCCGGCTGGTCGTATCGACCCGACAGGTCAGATCACCGTCCGCGGCAGCTTCGATGGCAACCCGGTACGCTTCGGCCTTCTGCTCGATGTGGTGGCTGAGCTCTTCGGCGTCGGCTTTGGCCTGCTGGGCCGTTTCCCGTGCCTCTTCGGCGTCGGCTTTGGCCTGCTTGGCACGCTTGCGTTCCTGGTCGGCTTTCTCGGCCTGCTCTTCGACCGCGACTAACTGTTCACTCATCGTCTCCCGAATGCGGGCAAACAGTCCCGCTAGCTGGCCGAACTCGTCGACTCGAGACTGCTCGATCGTCACGTCGAAGTTCCCACTCTCGATCTCTTCGGCGTACCCGGTCATCTCGTCGAGGGAGTTACTGATGTCCCGCGAGATCACCGCCCCGACAGTGACGAACCCCAACAGCGAAATACCGATCAGGACCCCGATGTTCTGTGTGACGTCGCCGACAGTATCGAATACCGTTCCGTACGGTGCGACTGTGGCGACCGTCCACGACGTCTCCTCGAGCGGAATCGTCGCGACGACTGCCCGATCGTCGCCGATACGATCGTGTCCTCCTGCGACGATCTCGACCTCTCCCGTCGCTTCGTCGTCCTCCTCGAGATGAGCGAGCGCCCCCTTCTGCTCGAGATGTGGGAGTTCGTCGAGCAACTGGAACTCGGTGAGAATGTCGTCCGGTTCTTCGGCCAGGACTACCTGTCCGTCGGTCGAGACGACTTCGATGACACCGTCGTCGACGGGCGAGATCAACAGATCGCTCCTGTCGGCGAGATTCACGGTCACGACGACCGTGTGGCTCGATTGCCCCGAGATTGGGCTCGCGAACCCGACCCGTGGTCCATCGGCGGTCTCGTAGGGTTCGAACGACCGAACTGCCAGCGCGTTACCGAAATCGTCTGGCCCGACACCCCACGTCCGCTCGGTCTCGTCGATTGTCGTTCCCTCGAGACTATTATCGGTGCTTACCTCCACCCTACTCGTCTCGAGATTGTAGTAGTGGACCGCCTCGACCTCCCTCGGGAGTTGCTCGAGGTTCCCCAGTAGTATCTCCCGGATCTCCTCGTCGTCGTCGCTTCGAAGGGCCGTGTTCCCCGATAGCCGGGCGACGTCGTTGTTTCGTTCACGAACGAATTGGTCGAGCCCCTGCACCTCCCGGTCCGCGGCGTTGACCAGCGTCTCTTCTGCGTCGTCTTGCACGCTCGCTTCTACCTGAGCGAACGTCACGTAGCCGGCTCCGAGAAGCAATATCGCCACGAGTAGTACGACTGTAGCAATCTTGAAGACATATCGGCTGCGAAGCGTGTCGTACACGCGCCGACGGCAAAAATTGTCAGACTTCTTTCGTTGACCCATACCAGCATGTGACATACTTCCACATTAACGTTATCGGCCAACTATCTCACAGTCACCGACGACAGTCCCAGCAGCTACCCGGCGTCTGCAACGACGACGCCTGCCTCGTCCACTCGCAGTGAGCAGCTATCGGTGACAAGTGACGGGACCCGCCACGCTCTGCGCTCGATCTCGAGGGCGCACAACGCGGCAAACTGGTCGCCCTGAACGTCGATCGGACCGCTCCCCGTCGTTCGAATTCCGTCTACCCGCGTTCCGACATCTGATCGTCACAACACAACACGCTGGTCGCTCACGGATTACGCTTCGAGAAAACGCCCGAGGCGGGATTTGAACCCGCGTCACAACCGTGACAGGGTTGTATGATGGGCCACTACACCACCCGGGCTTGCAACTCTACATACCCGGGTGATAGTATTAAGACTTTTCAATCGAACGCCGTGTGGTACGGGGAATCGGAACACGACACCATCGGTACCTGATCGTCGTGGTCGCTGTCTGGAGAGCCAGTAGCACCAACCCGTAACCCCGTCTCGAGAATGTCACTACCGGTCGCAGTCGGTCGTCCCCCGCTGTATTACGTGAGTTAGTCCCATCCGACGACCCCATCCCGTGATCGAACGACTCGAGACCGCTGGTCTGGCGAACTCTCGCTCGTGGCGCTCGATTCTCTGCTCTCCAGTTGTCACTCACGAGGTGTTCGTCACAACATGCGCCGGCCGGGAATTGAACCCGGGCTATGAGCTTGGGAAGCTCATGTCCTACCACTAGACCACCGGCGCTTGTTCACTCGCGCCGTACTTCGACGGACGACGTCCGCCCCACTGCGGTGCACTCGAGTGTACACTGACGTATCCGCCGATTCCACTTCAACGTAGCGCTCGCGACACACGTGGCCGCCAGAACTGCCCATTCGTCTACCTTCTGTGTTCGAGGGAAGTTTATTAGATGGCCCCTGTCGTATAGCGCTCTAAATGATCGACCCTCGGCTCTCTGAGACGGAGTTGGAACGGCGACGCGAGCACATCACCGCGTTCATCCAGGACCGAGTCGAAGCGGCAGCAGCCGACGGTGCCGTCCTCGGCCTCTCAGGTGGAATCGACAGTACGCTCACCGCCTATCTGGGACGCGAGGCACTGGGTGCCAAGAACGTCCACGGGCTCGTTCTCCCGGCCCGCGTCAGCGGCGACGACAACATGAGCGACGCCGAGCGGGTCGCACAGGACCTCGAGATCAGCTACGACGTCATCGAGATCGAGCCGATCGTCGACTCACTGCTGTCTGCCTATCCCGACGCCGAGGGCGACCACGTCGCGGTCGGGAACGCTCGCGCACGCGTCCGGGCCGTGCTGAACTACCTCGTCGCGAACCACGAGAACCGGCTCGTCCTCGGAACCGGTAATCGCAGCGAGGCCGCGGTTGGCTACTTCACGAAATACGGCGACGGCGCAGTCGACTGCCACCCGATCGGAAACCTCTACAAGGCCCAGGTCCGCCAGCTTGCACGTCA
The DNA here is from genome assembly GCF_000230715.2 of Natronobacterium gregoryi SP2. Taxonomy (GTDB): domain Archaea; phylum Halobacteriota; class Halobacteria; order Halobacteriales; family Natrialbaceae; genus Natronobacterium; species Natronobacterium gregoryi. The sequence goes on along the minus strand of NC_019792.1, from coordinate 1,637,471 downwards.
CGTCGGCGTCCCTGCGGATCTCGCGGCGAAGACCGCGACTGCGGAGTTGTGGGCCGACCAGACGGACGAGGAGGAGATGGGAGTCGAGTACGACACCCTCGACGCGATTCTCGTAACCCACATCGACGGCCCGCTCTCGGTCGCTGCGACGGCTCGAGAACTCGATGTCGAGAAAGAGACTGTCGAGAAGGTCCGTGGCATGTACGAACGCAGCGAGCACAAGCGGATGGTGCCGCCAGCGCCGGAGCCGTTGAATTAGGGGTCGTTTTCGCGCCACTCGTCCTCGAGCAGCCCATACCAGTACGTGTCTTTGTACTCTCCGTCGACGAATGCGTCCTTGCGGTGGACGCCCTCGCGGCGAAAGCCGACCGACTCCAAGAGCTCCATCGACGGCTCGTTGAACTCGTAGACGCGTGCGGCGAGTTTGTGCAGGCCGAGCTGCGTGAATGCGTACTCGATCGTCGTCGACAGGGCATCACTTCCGTAACCGTGGCCGTGGAAGTCGGGCGCGATCCAGTAGCCGATCTCACCCCACTGGCGGTACCGTTCGATCGGATCGAGACCGATAGCTCCGACCGGCTCCCCGTCGGCCGCGATCAGGAGGTGGATCGCGTCGTCGCCACAAACCTCCTCCTCGAAGAACTCCCGTTCCTGTGCCCTGTTGATAGGCTTCGCCCGTCCGAGCGGCACGCGGATTCGTGGATCGTTGATGCCATCCTGTAAAAACTCGAGATCAGACTCCTCTATCGTTCGTAACTCTATCGAATCGCCTTCCAGAAAGATCGATCCCGGCATCGACTCCCGATAGGCCGGTGCTACTAAAAAACGATGGGATCGGTGGCGGAACAGCCGAGACGGTTGGATTACGTGCCCTCGCGCCACTCCTCCTCGAGTAGCCCGTACCAGTACGTGTCCTGATACTCGCCGTCGATGAACTGCGACTCCCGCTTGGTTCCTTCCCTGATAAAGCCGATCGACTCGAGCAGTCGCTGCGAGGCGTCGTTGAACTCGAAGACGTGAGCCCGGATGCGGTGGAGTCCGAGCTGGTCGAAGCCGTAGCCGACGAGCAACGCCGCGGCTTCGGTGCCATATCCCTGGTCGTGGGCGTCGGGCTCGAGCCAGTAGCCGATTTCGGCCGAGTCGGCTTCCCAGTCGATGTCGTGGAGGCCAATCGTCCCCACAGGTGAACCGTCGGCGACGATCAGCAACTGCACGCCGTCGTCGCTACAGACGACATCTTCGAAGTACTCTCGTTCCTGCTCGAGGTTCAGCGGGCGCGAACCGCCGATCGGTCGCCAGACCTGTGGGTCGTTGATCGCGTCCCGAAAGAACTCGAGGTCGTCTTCCTCTATCGGGCGGAGGTCGACGGCGTCACCGGGGAGAAACGTCGAATCGGGCATCGTTCGTCCGTCTCACCGAACCGAGAAAAAGATGATGGAGATGTCACACGTAACGGTTACTCGAGGATGGCGTCGACGTCGTCGGCGTGGGCGGCGACGAGGTCGGCAAACGCCTGTGCCTCGCGGGCCTCCTGGGCTGTTCGGTCGTCGCCGTCCCGAAGTCGACGCTTCAGGACGGCCAGTGCGTCGTCGGCGTTAGCCGCGATCTCCGTCGCGACCGTCCGCGGCTCCGGCTCGATCCGCGAGATCAGCCCCAGCCGGAGTGCTGCCTCGGCGTCGATACTCCGGCCGGTGAGTGCCAACTCGAGTGCGTTGCCCTCGCCGACGATCCGTGGCAGCCGGACGGTGCCACCCCAGGCACCGAACAGGCCGAAGCTGACGCCTGGCTCGCCGTACGTCGACTCCGGCGTTCCGACCCGCACGTCACAGGCGAGCGCCAACTCGAGTCCGCCACCCCTGGCAGGCCCATCGATTCCCGCGACGACGATCGACGGTGTCTCTTCGATCGTCCGGGCAACCCGCTGACCGAGTCGGGCAAACGATTCGGCCCGCTCCGAGTCACCGTTTAGGCCGCTTACGGCCTCGAAGTCAGCGCCGGCACAGAAGGCGGGTCCCGCCCCACGGAGATAGACGACCGCCTCCTCGGCGTCGTCGATCGCCGCTTCGATAGCCTCGAGGCCGTCGACCGTCAGGGCGTTTCGAACCTCCGGGCGGTCGAGCGTGACGGTACGTATCGGTCGCTCGGCGTCGGAGTCGACATCGATCATGTCAGGAGTCGACCGGGCGTTTCCAAAGGTCTTTGCCTCCTCCGTCGTAAGGGTCAGCCAATGGCGAAAGCCGACATCTGTCGGCGTGCGGCTTCCGAGGCCGTCGCAGACGTTGAACCACCGCGGTTGTACGAGGTAGTCGACTCCGTCCTCGAGCGGGCATCGATGGTTCCTGCGGTCCTCACTCTCGAAAGCGCCGCGGCGATCGCTTGCGAACGAAACGCGAGCGCTAACAGAGCCGGGACAGCGTTCGAAGAGCCGACTGTCAACGGGGACACAACGTGGGCGTGTAAAAGTTGCACACACGGGGGAATCGTCTCGCACGCAGCCGGTGTCCAACTCATCTACGAGGGGCTGGGGCTTACGCGTACCCTAGCCCACGAGGAACCCTGGACGGGAGACGGAGAGTCCGTCCAAGTCGACATCGAGGAAGACCTCGAAATCCTGGCCGCCGACATCCTCGTTGCACGCGGCTTCTACCTGCTCGCACGAACCGACGCTGCCGAAACGGCCGTCCAGACTGTCCAGTCTTTCGGCCGTGACCAGACGAAACGGCACGCTCTCGGCGACGACCAGGCCGCTCGAGCCAGGGAACTCGACGCCAATCTGGAACGAGACATCCTCGAACTGGCAGTTCAGACTGGAGCCGCCGCGGCCGACCAACCGGCGACGCCACGGCTACTTGCGGTCGCCGACGAAATTGTCGATACCACTGGAACGTCGTTTCCACCCGTCGATGAGTGTCTCGTCGCCGTCGAACGATCACTGTCGGAACTCGAGGATTACACGACCGATCGGGCGAAACCGGCGACAGATCCCTGATCTACCGTCTCGGTGCACCGCGGCACACGCCCTCACGACCGGAGCGAATCGAAACCCATAAAGTCGACTCCGAGCAACGATACAATGCGTGCCTGGGTAGCTTAGCGGTAAAGCGCGTCCTTGGTAAGGACGAGAGCCCGGGTTCAAATCCCGGCCTAGGCTTTCTACGTTTCTTTGGGTCCAAGACCGACATTCGATCAGTGGCTTCCCCGCTATTGGCTGTTGATCTCCTCGTTATCGTGACTGCGTCAGGAGAGGTATGTGTCTCACGAGAAAGCGAAATCGCTGCTCACGATGGGTGGCCCGCATCGAAACTGCGAGGACAGTCCCTGTGTTGTACGATTGCTCCAGTATCTTGAGGAGGAGATCGGGAACAGTTCGCGAGCCAGTCGTTACCATTTCGTTGTGCGGCGACAGACCCGTGTCCAGCAGGACATCACGGAGGATCGCGCCGGGTCGCACTCGATTCGTTCACCGTTGTCCTCTACCGTCCAGACACTACTTCACGGTACCGAGGAACAAAAAGCGACAGGAGCCTACTCGAACCGTTCCCCGGCCGGAATCGCCACCTCGAGCCAGTTCTCTTCCGGCGGGAGTGGACAGTCAAACGTCTCGCTGTAGGCACAGAACGGCGTGTACGCGAGGTTGAAGTCGACGACGAGTTCGTCTCCGTCCTCGAGTTCTCGCTCGGGCGCAAGCTCCATGTATCGACCGCCTTCGTAGCTCTGCTGGCCCGTCGTCTTGTCCCGGAAGGGAACGAAAAGCGGCTCTTCTTGGTCGCTCCCGGGCCGCTCCTGCTGGTAGGCCGCGAGTTCGTACGTGCCGTCCTCGAGATCGGCGTCCTCGCGCTCGAGGTCGAAAGCAAGCGTCGTCGTTCGGAGATAGCGCATCTCCCGACCCGTGGTGGTGTCGAGCAGGACAACCTCGGGGTCGTCGTGGGCCGTCGCCGTCGCGGTCACGCGGTAGTCGGGAGCGGGATCGAAGTAGTCGAGTCCCTCGAACTCGTCGCGCTCCTCGGGCGGGATCGGCGACTGTGGATGTTCGTCGAAGAACTCGTCTTTCTCGGCGCGTTTCGCCTGGAGTTCCTCTCGCCACGCGTCGACGTCGAAATCAGCCGTTGTCTCGCTCATACGAGCGGTTGTGCGTCCACACTCGAGTGCGTTGCGCTCGAGCGTGCGACTCAACTCACGATCTGAAAGCGGGGCGAACGCACTTCCCTCCCGGTCGGCTACGGCCTCCCATGTGGCCCTGGGAACACGCGATCGTCGGCTACCTCGCGTACTCGCTGTTCTGTCACCTCTCCTACCGCGAGCCGCCCGGCGGCCTCGAGGCGTTTGCCGTCGTCTTTGCCTCGGTCCTCCCCGATATCGTCGACAAGCCACTGGCCTGGGAGTTCGGCATCTTCGAGACTGGCTACGCGCTCGGGCACTCGATCTTCTTCGCGGTGCCGCTGGCGATTGCCGTCGGCGTGCTCGCGCGTTCGTGGGGACGACCACGAGCAGGGCTCGCGTTCGGCGTCGGCTACCTGTTGCACCTGCCGGCCGACGTCGTCGACGGCTACGTCCGGGGCGGCTACCTCGAGTTCGGGATCGTCCTCTGGCCGGTTGCACCGGTCGAGATGCCTCCGACGCACTCCCACGAGGGGTTTCTCGCCGAATTCGCCCAGCTCTTTGCCAGCTATCAGCAACAACTGCTCGCGGGCGAACTTTCGACGTATCTCTGGGTGCAGTTCGCGGCCGCAGCGCTGGCAGCCCTGCTGTGGCTCTTCGACGGTGCACCCGTCGCCCGCGAGGTCCTGGTGGGAACGAAACGGTTACTCTCGTCGACCGGGTCGTCGATCTACGACCTGGCGAAGCGACAGCGTCGATAACGATCTAACCGTCGCCTTCGATCGTCACGACGCCGTTTCGAACGGTCACGTCACTCGCCGATGCAGGTAGTTCGAACTCGAGTTGTCGCCCGTCTCCGACGACGATAACCCTCGAGTCGGTGGCGTCGATCCTCGCATCCTGACCGAAATCGACCACGATGGGATTTCCGCGATCGTCGTCCTCGACGTTTCGAACGAGTGCGTCCTGTCCGTCGACGTCTTGGAGCGGCTCTGGGACGTTCACGTCCGGTTCCAGGGACGGACGTGGGGTAAGCGGTGGGCCAGCAACGGCCTGCTGGGGAGTCGGTCTCGCCGGTGGCACAACAGTTATACTGCTCTCCGAAATCGGATCACATATGTTACACTACGACTGTTCGACGACGCTGGAGGTGACGGCGAGCCCGTGACCGTTCGTCGATTGCCGCTTACCTTTCTCGGCTCGCTTGTCGTGCTCTCCGGCGGCTTCGTCGCTGCCTCGTAGCTCACCGGCGTCGATATGATTCTCCTCGCACCTGCGTACATGTTCACGCCGTTGCTCGCCGGGGTCGTCACGTGTCTCGTCGGTGGTCCGTCGTTCGAGACAGCGGGGCTCCGCTTGCCGCGGGGACGGTTCCGCTGGCTTGCGATCGCTGCCGCCGTTCCGATCGTCCTCGTGCTGGTTGGAGCCGGAATCGCGCTTGCCGTTCCCGGCGTCGAGTTCGTTCCCGACGCGAACCCGCTGACCGGCGAGAGAATAGACGTCACCGAGACGCAACCGCAAGACAGCGAGGCCGCTGCTGGCCCGGAGCTCCCCGGTTGGCCCTGGAACCTGCTGCTCACGGTCGTCGCCGCGCTCGTCTTCGGCGCGACGATCAACGCCGTCCTCGCGTCCGGCGAGGAGTTCGGCTGGCGCGGCGTCCTCCGAACCGAACTCTCGCCCGTCGGTTTCTGGGTGCTTCGGCGATCATCGGCGTACTCTGGGGTCTCTGGCACGCGCCGGTGATCCTCGAAGGGTACAACTATCCGAACTACCCCGTCGTCGGCGTCGGGATGATGACCGCCGCCTGTCTCGCGATGTCGCCGGTCTACACCTACGTCACGGTGCAGGCGAAGTCGGTGCTCGCGCCGACGATCCTGCACGGGACGTTCAACGGCTTCGCGACAACGATGCTGGTCTTCACACAGGGCGGCCACGAGCTCCTCGTCAATCCCGTCGGTGGGGTGGGGGTTTTGGCCTTCGGCCTCGCTGCAGTCGTGATTGCCGTTCGCGGTGCGCCCGATCTCGAGCGGGAGTGGTCGCTTCCCGACGCTTCGAGGGACGACTGGAGTGGAGGCCCCGACCCCGGACCGCTCGAGGCGTCACCACCCGAGGAGTGAGAACTGCGCAGGTTTATCACCGATGCCGGGACGAGTTCGGTCCGTCAACGCTATGGACGACCGGCGAGGAGTACTGACAGTATGACGGACTGGCGCGCGATCTTCGGCCACGACGAGCCCTACGACGAGCAGGTCGACGGGATCGAGACGGCCGTCGAGACCGCCCGCGAGGGCGGCTACACCGTCGTCGAGGGGGCCTGTGGCACCGGGAAGACGATGCTCGCGCTCACGGCCGGGATCGACCTCGTGCGCGACCCCGACAGCGACTACGAGCGGGTGTTCGTCCTCACGAGCGTCAAACAACAGTTACGCCAGTTCGAGGAGGACTTAGAGACGATAAACGAGACCCTGCCCGACGACTGGCGACCGGTCTCGGGACTCACGCTCGTCGGTAAGGCCGACGTCTGTCCGTACAACCGCGAGGGTGCTGCGGGGATCGACGACGGCAACGTCTACGACCGCTGTGAGACGTTGCGGGATCGTACGCGAGACCTCACCGGAGAGGGTGGCGAGACGACGGCACAGAACCTCGCCGCACGCGCCCGCAGCCAGCAGATCGGGCTCGCCGACAGCGGCAGTGCCGGCAGTGCGAACTACCTCGAGACCGCCGGCGAGCCGACGCCCTATCCGCTCGACCTCCCCGAGTACAGCGACGGCGGGCCAGCAGGAGCCGAAACAGAGTACTGTCCGTTCTACGCCCAGTATCTCGAGGACCTGCCGGAGAGCGAAGACGGTACTGGCGATCCTGCCGAGGCCGTCCCCTACGACTTCACGGAGGCTGGGCTGGTCACGCCGTCGGAACTCGTAGCTCGCGCGGTTCGCAACGGCACCTGTCCGCACTCGGTGATGGGCGCAGTGCTGGGCCAGGTCGAGGTCGTCGTCGGCAACTACTACCACGCCTTCGACCCTCAGACGACCGGCTCTTTTACGGGCGCGTTGCTCGACGATTCGACGTTCGTCGTCTGCGACGAGGCACACATGCTCGAGCCTCGCGTCCGCGATCTGGTCAGCGACGGGGTCGCCGATCGAACGCTGCGGGACGCCGAAACCGAACTCTCGCGGGTCATCCAGCCGGTCAAGTTCGAACGCGAGGGACGGCAGGCCCAGGGCGGGTCGAAGACCGCCGACGCCGACCTCGTGCGCTCGGAACTGAACGACAGCGACGTCTCCTACGAGGAACTGCACCGCACGCTCGAGTTCATCCAGGACCTCCGCGCCGAACTCGACCGACGGGTGACGGCCTCTCTCGACCGGAACCACCGGGGCTGGGAGTCGAACCTGACTGATCTCGAGGACGAGGAGATCCCCCTCCGCGATCCTGCCGAACCGGCAGAAGACGAGATCAGCGAGTGGGCTCGCGAGGCTGGCTACGGCGACGTCGAGTGGGTTCGCGCCGAAGCCGTCGGGGCCGTCGTCGCCCGGATTCTGAACGAGGCCGAGGACGAAGAGCGGGCTCGAGCCGCGCCGGCGGTCGGCCGCGTGCTCGGCGAGTGGTATCGCTGCGATCACACCGACTACTTCCGGGAGATCGAACTCGAGCGCACCTGGGACGACACCGAGCCTGTCGATTCCTGGCGTCGGGCCTACAACGCCCGCCTCGCCTTGCACAACTGCGTGCCAAGCGACGCCATCGGAGATCGACTCGCCGCTTTCGGCGGTGGCGTCCTGATGAGCGCGACTCTCGAGCCGGTCGAGGCGTTCGCTGAAGTGATAGGACTCGACTACCTCGAGCGCGAGGAAGACAGGCCGGTCGTCGAGCGCCGCTACGGACTCCACTTCCCCGAGGAGAACCGCGAGAGTTTCGCGGTCGCCGCGCCGAAGTACACGTACGACAACCGTGGTCACCCGGGAGCGGAGAACCAGACCAGAACCCACTACGCTGACGCCGTCTCGACGGTCGCCAGCCTCCCCGGTAACGTCCTCGTCGGCATGCCGAGTTACGCCGAGGCCGAGTGGATCGCGGGCGAACTCGAGTCGCGCGTCGACAAACCCGTCCTGCTGGACGCCTCGAGCGACGACGAGACGACCCAGTCGCTGAAATCCGAGTTCTTCGCGGGCGACGGGAAGGTGCTCGTGACGAGTCTCCGGGGAACGCTCACGGAAGGCGTCGACTACAGCGGCGATCGCCTTTCGGCTGCCGTGGTCTGTGGCGTACCGATCGTCAACACCTCGAGTCCGCGGACGAAGGCCGTGAGGCGAGCGTACGACGACGCGTTCGGCGACGGTTTCGAGTATGCGCTGACGATCCCTGCGGTCCGGAAGGCACGCCAAGCGATCGGCCGTGTCATCCGGAGCCCTGACGACGTCGGCGTCCGGGTGCTGCTAGACGAACGCTACGCTCGCGACAGTTGGGATTCCGTTCGCGGCTACCTGCCGGACAACGGCGAGTTCCAGTCTGTAAGCCCCGACATGCTCGGACTCGGACTCGACCGGTTCCGGACGAAACTCGAGTCGGAGTCGTAACGTGTCTTTGGTCCTGGGTTCCGTCGGCGGAGTCGTCAGGGCGGTCAACAGTCGGTTAGCTACCCACTCTACTCGCTCGCTTGCGCTCGCGCTCGAGTGGGGCTTCCCATTTTAACGACGCGCTTTGCAGGAACCGAAGTGGCTCTTGGAGGGGACGCAGTCGGTTCCAGCCCACTGGTACTACTGGGACTGGCCAGAACGCGTTCGGAGCCCGTCACCTCTCGACGAGTACCCCCCGATATCGCTGCTCGTCTACCGACTCGATGGTAAAACCGAGCGAATCGTAGAACGGACGGACGCCGTCGTCGAACCGTGCGGTGAGCCTGCCTTCTCGCTCGAGTGAGCGCTCGACCAACCGCCGACCGAGACCGTTTCCCCGGTGACGGCGACGGACGCCGATCGCGGAGAGGTGTGCCCCGTGCTGAGTTTCGAGTGGTTCGAGGACGGCAGTGCCGAGGATGCGTTCTGTCGCTCCGGTCCGATCACCCGCCACGAAAACGTCGCTATCGTCGATTCGTGCGTCGACGTCGCCGGGCTCGAGCATCGCCGCGTCGAGGATACGCCTGACCTCGAGGGCGTCCTCGGGTCGTGCGGACCGGACGAACGTCGATATCGTCATCGTCCGCGTCGCGGGAGTGCTCTCGGCACGAGTCGTCCGCTCGTCGCTCCCTCCAGACGTCGCCCATTGTACGCGTTCGCCATTACGACGGCATCTCTGCGTTCCGGGAGCAAAACTGTCCGGCTTTCTCACCGACCGAAACTCGTCTTCTGACGGTCGGCTCGTCGCTCGCCTTCAGACGGTTTCCTGTCGTCAATTACTACCGGTCGCCGACACCGTTCTGGCGATCGACAAGAGAGAGGTACAGCAATCCGTCTCACTCGAGCAAGTCGGTGAGGGAACCATTATTTGCCCCTGTGTAAATATTGCACCAACGAATGACTGATAGTTCCGATCTCGTTACGTTCGCCGACATCGAGACGGCCCGCGAGCGTCTCGACGACGAGTCGGTCGTCAAACGGACGCCCGTCGAACGGAGTACGTCACTGGACGAACTCACCGGTGGCGAGGTCCACCTCAAGATGGAGCACCTGCAGTGGACGGGCTCGTTCAAGACTCGTGGTGCGTACAACAAGATTGCCAAGACTGCGGCGGAAGGTGATATCGGGGGGGTCGTCGCTGCGAGTGCCGGCAACCACGCCCAGGGCGTCGCACTCGCGGCGACGAAACTCGGCGTCGAGTCGACCATCGTGATGCCCCGGACCGCTCCCCAGGCCAAGGTCGACGCGACGCGGGAGTACGGAGCCGAAGTGGAACTCGTCGGCACCGACTTCCGCGAGGCGATGGCCCACGCACAGGAACTCAGCTCCGCGGACGACGACGTCGAGTTCGTCCACGCCTACGACGACCCCGCGATCGTCGCCGGCCAGGGCACGCTCGGCGTCGAGATGTACGAGGACCTGCCCGAGGTCGACACCATCGTCGTTCCGATCGGTGGTGGCGGACTCATCTCGGGAATCGCGACCGCGTTCGACGAACTCTCGCCGGAAACCCGGGTCGTCGGGGTGCAGGCCTCTGGTGCCACGACAGTTCCGGACAGCCTCCAGAAAGGAGTCCCCGTCTCGCTCGAGTCGGTCGATACGATCGCCGACGGGATCGCCACGGGTGGCATTTCGGATCTCACGCTCTCGTTGATCGAGGACCACGTCGACGAGGTGGTAACGGTGACAGACGGCGAAATCGCGCGTGCTATCTTGCTCCTGTTGGAGCGGGCGAAACAGGTCGTCGAGGGCGCGGGCGCAGCGTCGGTTGCAGCCATCATCAGCGAGGAACTCGACGTCTCGGGTGAGACCGTGATGCCGCTGCTGTGTGGTGGCAATCTCGACATGACGATGTTACAGACTGTGCTGGTCCATGCACTTTCCGACCGCGATCAGCTACTCCGACTCCGGGTCCGGATCGACGACCAACCGGGCAAGATGGAAGAGATTTCAGGGTTGATCGCGAAACACAACGCCAACATTCAGACGATCCGACACGACCGGTCGGCTCCGGAACTCGACGTCGGCGAGGCCCATCTCGTCTTCGAAATCGAGACGAGCGGTGCAGGACAGGCGCGAGCGATCATTCGATCGATCCGCGACCACGGCCACGAGGTCAAACACGCCAACGCGTAGCTATCCGCCCTTGATCAGCCGCAACACTGTCACCTCGTCGCTCTCGACCGGCTGATCCTCCGGTACCGGTTGGCCGTCGACGAGGACACTCACCTCGTGGGGACTGAGGTCGACTTTCCGGAGCAGACCAGCGTAGGTCTCCTCCTCGAGTTCCGCGAGATCGATCTCGTGGCTTCCCTCGCCTTTGACGTCGACGGTGACGTGCATACTCGCAGTTACGATGGCGCGGACTTGAGCGCGTCGCTCGATGACTGGACTGTATCGAATCTAGCACCTGGAAAAGTGGGCTGAAATGGCCCGATGGACGGTCTTCGTATCGCTCAGGTGGGTGAATACGTGAACGGCAGCTACGACTTCGCTCTCGAGATACGTAAGTGCTGTAGTCCGTCCGTCGAAAGTGGGAAACAGAAAAAGACTCGAGCGGCGTGACCGCGAGTGGGGCTCTCGGGACGATTCGAGCCGGCATCGACCCTTCCGTGCTGGCATCGCTTCGCGTCTGCCGTTCACATCGACGGTCTGACCAGTTCGCTGGGGCAGAGCCAACGAGTGCAGCCGTCGTGTTCAGTACGATCGGGCCGTCTCGAGGGGTCTCGATCGTCTTGCCGTCCGCGACGACCATACGGCTGCCCCGTCTTTCGGTTTTGGAACTGTCGGACCCGTCGCTGTCATCGCCCGGACGAACGTGACGAGGACGACACAGACGACGGCCCCACGAGTGGGCCGTGCTCACAGTGACGCGTGCGACGGTTTCTCGGCCAGCGGCAAGCTACCGTGTGGGTGGGCGGAGCCGGTAGCGGTTCGAAGTCGACCTTCGGACGATTTATTTTCGCCCCACGCGTTGGGCCGGTATGAGCGAGGCCGACGCCGAGGCGGCGGAGCCGACACCCGGCAAGACAGAAGTCTGGATCGAGAAGTACCGGCCGGAGCGGCTCGACGAGATCAAGGGCCACGAGAACATCGTCCCGCGACTGAAACGGTACGTCGAGCAGGACGACCTCCCCCACCTCATGTTCGCGGGGCCGGCGGGCGTTGGCAAAACGGCCAGTGCACAAGCTATCGCCCGCGAAGTCTACGGCGACGACTGGAAGGAGAACTTCCTCGAGTTGAACGCCTCCGACCAGCGCGGGATCGACGTCGTCCGCGACCGGATCAAAGACTTCGCGCGATCGTCGTTTGGCGGCTACGACCACCGCATCATCTTCCTGGACGAAGCCGACGCGCTGACCAGCGACGCCCAATCCGCACTGCGTCGCACGATGGAACAGTTCTCGAACAACACGCGATTCATCCTCTCGTGTAACTACTCGAGTCAGATCATCGACCCGATCCAGTCTCGCTGTGCGGTCTTTCGCTTTACCGAACTCGGTGACGACGCGGTCGAGACACAGATACGCGAGATTGCCGCTACCGAAACGATCGAACTCACCGACAACGGTGTCGACGCGCTGGTCTACGCGGCCGACGGCGACATGCGCAAGGCGATCAACGGCCTCCAGGCTGCAGCCGTCATGGGCGAAGTCGTCGACGAGGAGACCGTCTTCGCGATCACCTCGACCGCCCGCCCCGAGGAGGTCGAGGAGATGGTCGAACACGCTATCGACGGCGACTTCACTGCCGCCCGCGCAGCCCTCGAAGACTTGCTCATGGATCGCGGGCTCGCCGGCGGCGACGTCATCGATCAACTCCACCGCTCCGCCTGGGAGTTTGACATCCCCGAGCGGGCGACCGTGCGGCTGCTCGAACGTCTCGGCGAAGTCGACTACCGCATCACGGAAGGTGCAAACGAGCGCCTGCAACTCGAGGCGATGCTGGCGTCGCTGGCCTTGGACGACGACGCGTAGCGTCGATTTCTCTCCAGGGTCTCCCAGGATGGGGGCAGGAGAAGGGAGGGACATCGACGGATCGATCGGCTCACAGCGGGGCGTGATGCGTGTCGCTATCGGTTCAGTAGCGGACTGCCGCATCGACAATCCCCGCCGTCTGTCCGACGCCGACGAGAGCGAGGCCCACGGCCGCGGTCAGTTCGAGGGACCAGAACTGGCCGCCGGCAAAGAGGATCGCACCGAACAGACAGCCAGCGGCTCCGGCCACGTAGATCCGAGTTCCTCGGCCGACCCGACGCCCGGTTTCGACGAACCCGATCGCCGGCAGGCCGATCCAGCCAAAGAGGGCGACGGCCTCGAGCAGCCGATTCGTCGGCTCGAGCCAGAGGCCGACGACGCCACAGAGCGTGACGAGCGAGCCGACGGCGACGATCCACCACCACGTTTGGAGCAGGCCCTCGCGCATGTCGGCGTAGCCGGTCGCCGCGAAGCCGACCAGAAAGACGGCCATCACGACGTGGGCGACGAACAGCGTTCGTTCGGCGACGACGCCGAGATAGGCAGCAGTCACGAATCCCCAGGCCAGCGGGACCAGCACCGGCGGGCCGAGCTCTCGAGCACGTCTGAACATACCGACACGTACCGTCTTCCGGCACAAATGCGTACGCCACGTTTCTCCGAGAACACGGTGGCAAAACCCGATAGCATGTGAACTACCCCACCCTACTCGCTCACGGCTGACGCCGTTCGCTCCTTGAGGGTAGCGTGAGACCGTAATGAGTGACAGAAGTTTTGGGCGTGGGCTAAGACGAACGGGGTAATGGGAGGAGACCGGCGGGGCGAGCTCGTTCGTCATCTGAGCGAGGAGGAGTTGGATCGTCTGCTGGACGAAGCAGACGATCCAAAGGTCGTCAAGCGGCTCACCTTTGTCAAACGTCTCTACAAGGGTGCAACGTACGAAGAAGCAGCCGACGACGTTGGGAAATCTGCGTCGACTGGAAGTCGCTGGGCACGTCGATGGAACGATGGCGGGCTGGGTCAGTTGACACCGAACTTCGGGAGCGGAAGGCCCCCGAAGCTCGGTGACGAGGAACAAGAGTGTCTTCTAGAACTTCTCCGGGAGGGACAGCCCTGGAAAGCACAGGAAGTTCACCAGCTCTTGGACGAAGAGTTCGATGTTGAGTACCATCCGGATTATCTCGGTCGATTCCTCCGGAATCTCGGACTGTCTTACGCTAAACCACGTCCAAAACGTCCCTCACGGCCAGAAAATGCAGATGAAATCCTCGAAGAACGCGTCGCAGACGCGTTCGACGAGGAAACAGAGACAGCACATAACAAGCGTCCCGAGGATGAGGACGAAGGCTGGGTTCTCGACGACGATATCTGTACAGATGGAGGAACTATCGTCGGTTTTTGTGACGCTTCTCATCCGCAACCATACGACAATTCGCATCGACTGTGGTACGTCGATGATCCGACACTCGAACGACCGCTGGTGAAGCTTGACGAACCAGCGGTCGGGTGCTATACGCTCAACGGCGAAAGTGTCCTGACCTTTCCTGAAGATCAATCGAAAGAGAACATCTGTGCCCTATTGGAGGAGGTCCGCGAGCAGAATCCGGGAACGCGGATTCTGCTCGTCTTGGACAACTTCTCGTCTCACATCTGTGAGCACACGCGCAAGCGCGCACATCAACTCGGTATCGATCTCGTCTTTCTTCCGGTCGGTTCACCGCATCTCAATCCAATCGAGCAGGTCTGGAAAGTGCTCAAACGGAATGCTTCACCAATCGTCGTGGCGAGCGAGAGCGCGTTCCGCACTCTCGCTCGCCGCCTCTTCAACACCCTCACCGATCGACTTGGATTCGCCAAGTCTTGGATCGACCAGTTCCTCAGTCCATATTTGCAAAAGTTATCTTGATCATTAAGGTCTCACGGACCATGCGAACGGGCGCTTCGCGCCCGTGAGCAGATGGGGCTTCCTGCTTCCACGACGCGCTTTGCAGGAACCGAGGTGGTTCCCGTAGGGAGCGCAGTCTCCACAGGCGTTCGAAAATCGCTGCGCGATTTTCGCAGCCCATCAGAATCGCACGGCGATTCTGAGGACGTTGATTCGGAGCGTCCCGCTCCTACCTGCTTGATCCCGCGAGAAAGAATGTTCCAGGCCGCGTTCCAGTCCCGATCGGCGGTGAACCCGCACGACGGACAGGCGTGTTCGCGGACCCACAGCGGTTTCTCGCTCGACACACCGCAAGCCGCACACTCTTTGGTCGTTCCAGCCGGATCGACGGCCACGAAGCGCGTTCCCTCGCGTTCGCACTTGTACTCGAGCATCTGAAGGAACGTCCCCCACGCTGCTCCAGCACGGTTCCGAGAGTTGCCGTCAAGTTCGACCAAGCCTTTTGCGTCAAGGTCTTCGATCGCGACTAGATCGTACTCTCGAGCGTAGTAGTTCGAGAGTTTGTGCAAGAAGTCTCGGCGCTTGTTCTTCAGGTCGGCGTGACACTCGGCCACGCGACGGCGTTGCTTCTCGTAGTTGTTCGAGCCGTGATCTTTGCGCGAGAGTTTTCGTTGCTCTCGCTCGAGCCGTTCGCGTTCGTCCGAGAGGTCAACCGATTCGACCGCGTGACCATCGGTGTCGTGGGCGTACTTCAGGATGCCTACGTCGATCCCGACGACGTCCGTCGGCTGGTCGGGCTTTTGCGGTGGCTCTCGGTCGACTTCGACACCGAAGGTGGCGAACCACTCTCCCGTTGGCTCCTTCTTGAGCGTGACCTGTTTGAGTGCGGCGTTGTCGGGAATCTCTCGGTGGAGCCGGATCGGTATGTCCGCAAGTTTCGAGAGTGACAGGACAGTCTGACCGTCCTTCTTGTCGAGCTCGAAGCCAGACTGGTTGTACGTGAAACTGCGGAACTCGCGTGGTGGCTTCCACTTGAGTTGGCCGACGTCGTAGCCGTTCTCTTTGAGTGCGGAGAGGCTACGGAGGTTGTTGAAGAATCGTTCGACGACAGTTTGGAGTACCTTCGAGTACACGTCATTGAGCTCGTCCCACCACTTTTTGAGGCCAGGTAGCTCCGACCGAAGCGTGGTCATGGACGGTAGTTCGCCGTGGTTCTCTCGGTACTCGTTGAGGCGGTAGCGAGTGTGATTGTATAGTTGCCTACAGATATCGCGCTGGCGGTCCAACTCCTCGCGTTGGCCGTCAGACGGCTCGAGGCGATACTTGTAGGCGTAGTACATCAGCTTCGGCAAGTGGCAGGTGACGGGCACCGGTGAGCGCATCGCGGAGCTGTGGCCCGAGTTCGTCGCCGACGCGGGGGATGGCGTCATCTGGGCGACAAAGGCGATGACGACGTTCGGCTACGACAACCTCGAGATGTACGACGACTACCTGCTGACCGTCTACACGCCGAACTACTTCGCAAAAGACGACGTCGACCGCGTCAGGGAGCACCTGCGGGACGAGTACGGGATCACGCACGAACTCTACTACAAGCCCGACATTTACACGAGTAAAGGGATCGTCGCGGAGTCGGCCCCGGAGTTCGGTCTCTCGGTGCCGGCCAGGTACGTCGGCTGATCCGACCGCTCAGGACAGATCGACCGCGTCGACCCCGCGGAAGGCAAAGGCCGTGCCATCGTCGTCCTCCGCGACGCCGATGTCCCAGCCGTGGTCGGTGGCGATCTCCTCGACCCGATCGAGTTGGAGTCCGCTCCCGTCGGTGCCGTTCAGCCGGCCGGGCGTCGGCGCACCCTGTGGCCCATCGGGGCTGTCTGTCGTCGGTCTGTCACCGACCACGTAGAAGCCGTCGTCGGTCGCGCCGACGGTGATCGTAACCGGATCAGTTCCGGTCTCACTTTCGGCGCTGTCGACGTCGATCGCGGTCTCGAGCACGCTCTCGAACAGTTCTCGCAACCGCTTTCGATCGCCTTCGAGGATGAGGTCGCTTTCGGTGACTAGCCGTGCGCCGTCGGTGTCGACGGTCGTCCAGGCGTGGCGGGCGACGTCGCTGACCGCGACCGGTTCGAGTTCGTCGCCTGCTTTGCCGACGGTGTCGAGCAGTTCGTCCAGCGCCACCTTGGCTTCCTCGTGGGCCTCTTCCATCGTCCGGAAGTGTTCTTCCTTGCCGGTCTTCTCGGCGAGTTCGAGATAGCTTCGGGCGACGGTTAGCTGGGGCTCGAGTTCGTCGTCGGCGAGTTCGGTGACGGCATCGAGACGCTTCGTCGCGGCTGCGTGCTCGAGTTCGCGGCGTTTTCGCTCGGTGACGTCGTCGTAGACGAGCAGCCCGGCTTTCGTCCGCTCGCCGTCGTTTTCGTCTTCATCTTCGGCTTCGGCGTCGGTCGTCTGGAGGGGAACGACGGTCAACACGAAGTCGCGGGTCCCCTCGACCGTCTCGCGGCGGTGGACGAGCAACTGCTGCTTTCCGGAGCGAAGTGCCTCGTCGAGTGCGGCTGTCCGTTCCGCGAGGCCGTCGGGGACCGTGTACTCCGCGAGCCCCTCGCCGACGACCGATTCCTCGTCGCCGAACGCTTCGGTGAAAGAGTCGTTGACGCCTCGAATGCGGGCCGTCCCGTCTTCGACCTCGTACCGGACAGTAGGGTCCGGGAACCGGTCGAAGACGGTCTGGAGCCGGTCACGTTCGTTTTCGAGCCGTTTGCAGGCGTCGGCAAACAGATTCTGTTTGGCCGAGAGCCGATCGCGCTGTCGTTTGATCCGGTCGCGGTCGTTGATCAAGCCGAGTTCGGTCCAGTTTCGCTCGAGGATCGTCGCAGTGTATCCACACAGTGACTCGAGCATCTCGAGGTCGGATTCGGCCGAGGAGTCTTCGGTCGCCGCGTCGGCGTCGACGACGACCTGCAACACGCCAACGTCACCGACGGGGATGCTGTACAGCGAGCGGTCGGTGCCACCGCCGAGTACGTCGTGGCCCGCGAGGTCGATGTGGGTTGGTTCGCCGGAGCGAAACGCCTCGCCGAAGGGACTTCGGACGGGCGTCTCGCCGAGTGCCTCCACCGGGACCGCCGGCGAGGACGTCCGTGGGACGAGATCGCCAAAGTTGACGGTTGCGAGCCAGCAGTGTTCGAAGCCGAGTACGTCGACGACTTCGTCGATCAGTTGCTCGAAGAGGATGTCGCGGTCGCGACAGTCCGCGATGCGCGCTGCGGCCTGGAGAAGCGTCGTCGTTCTCGAGGTCGCCGGCTGCTCGGACGCCGACGGTGGGCCACTGGGTCGGGACTGTCGACCGCGTTCGGAACCAGACCGGGAGCCACCGCTGAGTTCCTCGAGCGAGTTCGATTCGTCCGTCGACGCCTCGAGCACGTCCGCGTGGTACTCCTTTACGATTTCGTCGGCGAGGTGGACCAGCGAGTCGGCCGTGTTCCGACGGACGTAGCCGTCGATTTCGTCTGCCGAGCGGGCGGTGGCGGACGCGTACGACTCGTCGGTGTAAACGACGAGCGGCGTCGATTCACACCAGTTGACCACCTCGAGCAGATCGGCGTGTGCCGCTGTATCGGCTGTGTCGCCCCCGGCGCTCGACTCCGAGAAGACGACACAGTCCGCCTGCGAGGAGAGTTCGTCGAGATCCTCGACGGAACCGACCGGATGAACCGTCGGTTCCACGTCGGTTCCACGAGCGACCTCCGACAGGACGCGCTTCAGTGCTGCCGCTCCGTCGCGGGCCATCGCTTCGGAGTGGGCCGCGTAGAGAATCGTCCGGGGCTGGGGGCGCGTTGACGAGTATGCCATCGATGACGTCGACCGAATCGGTCGTCTACATACACAGTCCGGAGGAACGGGGTAAAGATTCTTCGGCCACGTCTGACGCTGATTTCTGCCGCGAAGCCAAGAGAACTATGTACCGCGAAGGCAACGAGGCCACGCCGGTTCGTTCCCCCCGCTACTTTCGATCGATGACCGGCCTCTCGAGTCGGTTCCGACGGCCGACTGGCGGTCGGTGCGGCGGCGAACGCGACCGGTATCGCGGTGTCGGCCCCTCGTGACAGCCGTCCGTCTCGACAGTTTCCTTGCGGTCAGTTCCGGTGTAACCGCCTGTGTGCGCGGTCGTACCGAGACATCGAGACAGCGATCCCTCCCGTCTCCTCGACGGCTACCCTCGAGTGCGACCGATCGTCCCGTTGGGCGGTTATTCTCCAGCGATGGACGTTGCGGAACTGTTTTAGGCGCTGGCTGGCCAACACATCTATAATGAGTGACCTGGTGGACGAGTACCGCCTCGAGTACTTCGAGGAGGAAGGGTTCGTGCGAACGGAGTGTCCCGAGTGCGGGAATCACTTCTGGACGCGCGACCAGGACCGGGAGACCTGCGGGGAGCCGCCGTGTGCGGAGTACGACTTCATCGGCGACCCCGGGTTCGACGAGGAGTACAGCCTCGAGGAGATGCGGGAGGCGTTTCTCTCCTTTTTCGAGGACCACGACCACGAGCGGATCGATCCCTATCCCGTCGCCGCCAACCGCTGGCGCGACGACGTCTTGCTGACCCAGGCGTCGATCTACGACTTCCAGCCGCTGGTGACCAGCGGCGAGACGCCGCCGCCGGCCAATCCGCTTACCGTGAGCCAGCCCTGCATCCGGATGCAGGACATCGACAACGTCGGCAAGACGGGTCGGCACACGATGGCTTTCGAGATGATGGCCCACCACGCGTTCAACAGCCGGGCGGACGCCGACGCCGACTACGCCTACGAGGGCGAGGTCTACTGGAAGGACCGCACCGTCGAACTCTGTGATACGCTGCTCGAGGAGATGGGTGCCGACGTCACCGAGGTCACGTACATCGAAGACCCCTGGGTCGGCGGCGGCAACGCCGGGCCCGCGATCGAAGTCATCTACAAGGGACTCGAGCTCGCGACGCTGGTCTTCATGTGTATGGAGCAAGACCCCGACGGCGAGTACGAGCTCAAGGACGGCAACCGCTACTCGTACATGGACACCTACGTCGTCGACACTGGCTACGGTCTCGAGCGCTGGACCTGGATGAGCCAGGGGACGCCGACGGTCTACGAGGCGATCTACCCCGAGATGATCGCGTTCCTCAAAGACAACGCGGGGATCGGCCACACCGAGGAGGAGGCTGACCTCGTCGCTCGTGCCGCCCGCCTCTCTGGGAACCTGGACATCGACGACGTCGACGATGTCGAGGCTGCCCGCGACGACATCGCCGCCCAACTCGGCGTCTCGACCAACGAGCTCCGCGAACTGGTCGAACCGCTCGAGGACGTCTATGCCATCGCCGACCACTGTCGAACGCTCGCGTACATGTTCGGCGACGGGATCGTCCCGTCGAACGTCGGGACGGGCTATCTCGCACGGATGGTCCTTCGCCGCACGAAACGGCTCTGTGACAACGTCGGCGTCGACGCACCGCTGGACGAACTCGTCGACATGCAGGCCGACCGACTCGAATACGAGAACCGCGACACAATCCGTGACATCGTCCGCACCGAAGTCGAGAAGTACCGCGAGACGCTCGAGCGCGGCGGCCGTCGCGTCGAGTCGATCGCCGAAGAGTACGCCGAGAACGGCGAGCCGATTCCGACGGCCGAACTGATAGAGCTCTACGACTCCCACGGCATCCAGCCGGACATGGTCGAAGAGATCGCCGCCGAGGCCGGTGCGGAGGTCGCGGTTCCGGACGACTTCTACAGCCTCGTCGCGGATCGTCACGACACCGGCGAGGCGGTCGAGGAGGCGACCGAGGAGGAAGACGAGCGATTCGCCGACCTCCCCGAGACCGAGAAGCTCTACTACGACGACCAGCAGCGAACCCACTTCGAGGCGGTCGTGCTCGACGTCTTCGAGCGCGAGGAGGGATACGACGTCGTGCTCGACCAGACGATGTTCTACCCCGAGGGCGGTGGCCAGCCCGCCGACACGGGGACGCTCTCGACCGACGAAACCACCGTCGACGTCGAAGACGTCCAGATCGAAGACGATGTCGTCCTTCACCGGACCGACGAGAACCCAGGCAAAGGCGAGTTCGTCAACGGACGGCTCGATGCCACCCGACGCCGCCAGCTAATGAGACACCACACGGCCACTCATATCGTCATCCACTCGGCCCGCCAGGTGCTCGGCGATCACGTCCGCCAGGCCGGTGCCCAGAAGGGCGTCGACTCCTCGCGGATCGACCTGCGTCACTACGACCGGATCTCCCGTGAAGACGTCACGGCGATCGAACGGCGTGCGAACGAGATCGTAATGGAAAACACTGCGGTCAGCCAGGAGTGGCCCGACCGCCACGACGCCGAGGCCGAACACGGCTTCGACCTCTACCAGGGTGGCATCCCGCCGGGCGAACAGATCCGGCTCATCCACGTCGACGAGGACGTCCAGGCCTGTGGTGGCACCCACGTCGCCCGCACCGGCGATGTCGGCTCGATCAAAGTCCTCTCGACCGAACGCGTCCAGGACGGCGTCGAACGCATCACCTTCGCCGCCGGCGAGGCCGCTCTCGAGGCAACCCAGCGGAAAGAAGATGCTCTCTACGCGGCTGCTGACGTGCTCGACGTCACCCCCGAAGAGGTCCCCGAGACCGCCGAACGCTTCTTCGAGGAGTGGAAAGATCGAGGCAAGCAGATCGAGGACTTGCAAGAACAGCTCGCGGCGGCCCGTGCCGGCGGCGGTGGCGACGCCGACGAAGTCGATATCGGCGACACCACCGCGGTCGTCGACCGTATCGACGCCAACATGGACGAACTCCGGCCGACGGCAACCGCCATCGCCGACGACGGCAAGATCGCCGTCCTCGGTAGCGGCACCGATAGCGCCCAGTTCGTCGTTGCGGTTCCCGACGGTATCGGCGTCAACGCCGGCGAGATCGTCGGCGAACTCGCCGCCAAGGTCGGCGGTGGTGGCGGCGGTCCGCCGGACTTCGCTCAAGGCGGTGGCCCCAACGTCGAGGCCTTAGACGACGCACTCGAGGACGCGCCGGACGTACTTCGTCAGGTTCTCGACGCCTGATATGGGCCAGTTGTACGCCACGGCCGGAACGAGGGTGCGATTGTGCCAGTCAAGCGTTCCAGCGATTCGTCTGACTGTCCCCGTTCTGCACCGACCAGTCCGGATCGACCTCGAGGCTGGCACGCGAGCGATTCGAGCGCGCCTGAACGGCTGACCGAAACCGTCGCTTTTCTCCCCGCTGCCAGCGTAGCGGGCGTATGCCAACTGCGACGAACGGCGATGTCTCACTATTCTACGAACGGGACGGCGAGGGCGAAACGGTCGTGTTCGTCCCCGAAGCCGGCCTCGGTGGCTGGTCGTGGGGGTGGCAACACGCCGCCCTCGCCGGCCCCTTCGAAGCCGTCGCCTGGGACCTCCGGGGGACGGGCCGGTCGGACGCACCACCAGGACCCTACGATCTGGAGACGCTCGCAGACGATCTCGAGGCTGTCCTGTCGAACTGCAACGCTCGCAACGCCCACGTCGTCGGCCTCGGACTCGGCGGTGCGATCGCACTCGAAGCAGCACGGACCTCGAGTTGCGTCGAGACGCTGACGTTGATCGGGACTGCGGCCCGTGAATCGGCGTTCGACCTCGAGGGGCTGTTCGCGCCGCCCGACTCCCGGAGCGCACTCCGGGAGTCACTCGAGACGGTTCTCTCTGCCGCGTTCCGCGAGACACAGCCAGACGTCGTCGACGGGATCGTCGATTGGCGGGCCGACGGCGACGCGAATCGTGCGGGCTGGGAGGCACAGGTCGGCGCACTCGAGGGGTTCGACGCGACCGACTGGCTCGTCGAGGTGACCCAGCCCACGCGGCTCTTCCACGGAGCAGACGACACACTGGTTCCTGTTTCAGCCGGTCAGGACCTCGCGCGTAGGCTGCCGCGAGGCGAGTGCGTCGAACTTGAGGGAGCGGGCCACCTCGTGACGATCGAACGGTCGCGGACGGTCAACGATCGGCTACGTGGGTTTCTCGAAGAACACTCGGCGGAGTAGACGGGGGCGCTGGAACCGGTGGTCGCCGATTCGTGCGTCCGATGACGCCGTGGCTGCTGGGAGTTGCCAGTGGCGCTGGTGAGACGACGGAGAGTGCCAGCTCTCCGAGCAACGCCGTCTCGAGTCACGAACTGGCGTGTTCGATCCGTGGCAACGACGGCCGCCACACGCCCCGGCCGACTCGCGGTTTCCGATCGCAGTAACGACCAAAGGGACGGAAGGCATATTGTCGTCGAGTAACCACTAGGTTTCGATGAGGCAACTCCGTATCGCCGTCCTGAACGCAGCCCACCGGGACGCGAACACGACGCGGAACTTTCGGCGCGAACTCGACGCCTCGCTCGCCGAGTTCGACGTCACCGACGGCACGGTTCCGGACCACTTCGACTTCGACGGCGTCGTGGTCACGGGGTCGCGGTCGTCGGTCTACTGGGACGAGGAGTGGATCGAGACGACGAAAGACTGGGTCAGCGACGCAATCGACCGCGGCCTCCCTTTCCTCGGCGTCTGCTGGGGCCACCAGCTACTCGCGGACGTCCTCGGTGGAACAGTCGAAGACATGGGCGTCTACGAAGTCGGGTACAGCGAAATCGAACAGGTCACGGAGTCGCGGCTGTTCGACAGTCTCCCCGCAGAGTTCGTCGCCTTCACCAGCCACTTCGACGAGGTATCCGAACTCCCGTCAGCCGCCACACCGATCGCCGAGAACGACTACTCGAACCACGGGTTCCGCCACGACCACGTCTTCGGCGTCCAGTTCCATCCCGAGTTCGACACGAAGACTGCACGTGAACTCGTCGAGCGGAAAGACCTCTCCGAGGAGCGCCTCGAGTCGATCCTCGCCGAGATCACCCCCGAGAACTATCGCGCCGCCTGCCCCGCGAAACTCGTCTTCGACAACTTCCTCGAGTACGTTCGCGACGTTCGAGAACCCCAGTCGGCAGCCGACTCCGCTACGGAGTCGGAAACCACCACGATCGGACAGACAGATTGAGCGCTCGACTCGGTCCCGCTCTTTTCTTCTCGAGTCTCCGGGCCGTATCGTACGCCGACGGCCGCAATGTCGGCGAGTGTCTCGGTTCTGACGGTTTCATCTCGACCGATCCGACTCTTCAACCGGCTCGAACGTCGGCCTTCCGTGCCTTTCTCCGGAACGGTCATATCAGCAAACCAGGCCGTACAACCGGGTTTAATGATAGAATCCGGCGTACAATCATCGTATGGCATTGGTCCGCATGGAAGGCGTAAGCAAATATTTCGATGCGGGGAACACTGTCGCGAACTACCAGATCGACCTCGAGGTCGACGACGGCGAGTTTCTCGTCTTTCTCGGTCCGTCGGGGTGTGGGAAGACGACATCGTTGCGACTCGTCGCGGGACTAGAACAGCCATCGGAGGGTGCGATTTTCTTCGACGACGAGCGAGTCGACGGGCGGTCGTCCAGCGACAGGAACGTGGCGATGGTCTTCCAGAACTACGCGCTGTATCCCCACATGACGGTCGCACAGAACATCGGCTACCCGTTGAAAGTTCGCGGGATTCCCCCCGACGAGCGCGACCGGAAAGTCGAGGAGGTCACGGAGTTGCTCCACATCGAGGGCCAGGTCGACAAGAAACCGGCGGCACTCTCCGGCGGCCAGCGCCAGCGAGTCGCGCTGGCCCGCGCGATCGTCCGTGAGCCGACGGTGTTCCTCCTCGACGAGCCGCTGTCGAACCTGGATGCGAAGCTCCGCCAGGAGATGCGCATCGAGCTGAAACGCCTCCAGAACGAGCTCGACATCACGACGATCTACGTCACGCACAACCAGGAGGAGGCGATGAGCATGGCCGACAGGGTCGCGGTCATGAACCAGGGGACGATCCAGCAGCTCGCACCGCCGAAGGAGCTGTACGAGCGCCCCCGGACGGCGTGGGTCGCCCGGTTCATCGGATCGCCGCCGATGAACCTGTTCCAGGGGACGCGTCGTAACGGCACGATCGACCTCGGCGACGCAGGAACCGTCGCAGTAGACGAGATGACGGGCGATCGGGGCCGGATCGAACCCAGCGGCGACGAAGCCGTCGTGGAAACCGAACCGAAAAGGGAATCCGGGACGGCCATCCAGGGCGACCCGAACGCGGCCGGCGTCGTGACGACGACCGAGCGGGCCGACGTCGCACTCGGGGTTCGACCGGAGGATCTGACCATCACGACCACGCAGCCGTCCTCCGGAAACGCGATCGAGGGGACCGTCGACACCATCGAACCGCTCGGGGAGTACGACCTCATCAACGTCTCGGTCAACGACCAACTCGTCAACGCCAAAGAACCGACCGCGACCGTCGACCGCGGCGACACCGTCTACCTGACGTTCGCCGACGAGGACGCGTACCTGTACGACGACAACGGCGAGCTGGTCGGATAAGATGCGGACGGAGGAACCACGCCATGAGCTTACGAGATCGATTCGATGCACTCGAGGGCGATCGCGAGCTGGATGTCGGCCCGGACGTCGATCGCGAGAAGGCAATCGCCATCGCCGTGTTCCTGATTCCCGGGCTGACGCTGTTCGGAATCTTCTCCGTCGGGCCGATCGCGTACTCGGTGATCGGGAGCTTCTACTCCTGGGAGACGTTCACGATGCAGGAGTTCGTCGGCCTGGACAACTGGATTCGATCGCTCACCGATCCGCTCGTCGTCCACTGGTCGAACATACAGGTCCTCCAGTATCCGATGGGCGCGCTCACTCACAACCTCCTGTGGGTCGTCGTACACGTCCCCGCGAGCACGTTCCTCGGCCTCGCGTTGGCGCTGCTGTTCGCCGATCTGAAGGGCCGGCGCATCCTCCGCTCGATGGTCTTTGCTGGCTTTACCGTCCCGCCGATCGTCATCGGGCTGGTCCTCATGTTCGTCTACGATCCCCAGGCCGGCATCTTCAACGAGTTCCTCCGGGTGATCGGGCAGGGCCAGTGGGTTCGCAACTGGACGCAGTCACCGCAGGTAGCCATCTACGCGCTCATCGCGGGCGGAATCTGGGTCCATACCGGGTTCAGCATGCTCCTGTACAGTTCGGCCCTCTCCGCGATCGATCCCTCGCTGATCGAGTCGGCGAAAGTCGACGGTGCCGGGCCGTGGCGACGGTTCTGGGACGTCATCTGGCCGCTGGTCAAACCGGTAACTGCCGTCGTCGTCATCATGGGGATCATCTGGGTGATGCGCGTGTTCGACATCGTCTACGCCGCCGGCGGCGCGGCTGGCGGCCCGGACCACGCCTACTCGGTGCTGGGCATCGAGGTGTATCGGGCCGCGTTCCGGCCGACAGTCGACTACGGCATGGCGATGGTGGTGGCGCTGGTACAGCTGTTCATCGTCGCCCCACTCGCGCTATACATCGCGCGCATGCGGTGATTCGACGTGAGTGAAGACGACCCCCTCGAGCCGACCGGTGCCGACGCGGGAATCGAGGACGGCCCCGCCGAGGAGCGGTATCTGCGCGTCGCGGACGTCCCCGACACCGCCCCGGACGCGGACCGCAACTGGCAACAGCGGCTTGCCGACGCCGTGCCCGCAAAGCGGCGGACGCTCAAGTACGTCGCAGCGATCACCATTGCCGTCCTCTGGATCGTTCCCTTCATCGGGTTGTTTATGGCGTCGTTCCGCCCGCTCTCGGAGATTATCGGCGGCTGGTGGCACCTCGAGGGCATGACGGTCACGTTCGAGAACTACGTCCAGGCGTGGAACTACAGTACCGCACCGATGAGTCGGGCGCTGCTCAACACCTTTATCGTCACGATTCCGGCGGTGCTGGTCGTGATGTTGCTCGGCGTGATGGCGGCGTATCCGTTCGCCCGCTTCGAGTTCCCGCTGAAGACGACGTTGTTCTTCCTCATCCTGCTGGTGATGGCCGCGCCGCCAGAACTGGTTGCGATGGGCAACTACAACGCCCTGCGCGAGATCGGCCTGTTCGACACCTACATGGGGCTGATCCTGATCCACATCGGCTGGGGACTGGGCTGGGTCGTCCTGTTCCTCCGGAACTACCTGCTGGGGATTCCGAAGGAACTCGAGGAGGCCGCGCGCATCGACGGGGCCTCGCGGTACCAGATCTTCCGGACGATCATCCTTCCGCTGTCGACGCCGGCACTCGTCTCGGTGGCGGTGATCCAGTTTACCTGGGTCTGGAACGCCTTTTTCTTCCCGCTGGTGTTCATGCGGTCGCCGGAACTGTACCTCGCGCCGCAGGTGCTGCCGCTGATGCGCGGGCGTGTCCAGGTCGAGTGGGGGATGATCGCGGCCGGCTCGATTATGACGATGGCCGTCCCCGTGATCTTGTTCCTGATGCTGGAACGGTACTACAAACGCGGGATGGTCGCGGCCGTCGCGGATTGACTTCGCCCCTCTTCCCTTCGAACTACAATCCTCTGCTTACCGGTAGCTGGGAATACGATCTGTAGAATGAGTCCTCGAAACTGAATTCCGTGTACCGTATAATTCCCATTCACGAACTTGCTGTGAGAAGAGTTCTGGCTTGTGCGGGTTGATCTGGGAACAGCGTTAAGTATCCTTAGAGAAAAGTAATACCTGTGTCGAGTAATACAAAATCGAACGGTGAGGAACGCATCGTCTCGGTTACTGAAAAGGGGCAGGCAACGATCCCAAAGCGCCTCCGAGAAAAACACGGCATCCCTGCTCCAGGCCGAGTCAAATTCGTCGAGAACGATGAAGGGGAAATCGTCGTCCGTCCAGTTGGTTCGATGCGAGAATTTCGCGGCCTCGAGCGGGACGGCGATGAGGAGCGTCCCGCGACAGCTATCCTTCGTGAGGAACGAGAACGCGACAAGCAGCGGGCCGATGAGCTAGTCGAGCGTTTCTCCGGCAAACGAGAGGAAGAATGACGGACACGGTCGTTTTCGACACTGAACCAATCGTTGCCTATTTGGACGACGAACCTGGGAGTGACGTCGTCGAAGCGTGGATCGATAGAGTAGCATCTGGAGAGGTGGATGGGTACATTAGCCCAGTCACAAAAACAGAGATACTGTATGTTGGCTCTCGAGTCGGGTTTCGCCCCGACGATGTCCGAGCAAGCCTGAACCGGCTCGAGGAACTGGGCGTTGCAGTGTATGACCCTCGAGAGTGCTGGGAGATTGCCGCTGCGCTCAAAGAAGCGTACACCATGGCACTTGGAGATGCATACGCCCTTGCGACAGCCGAATCCGTCGACGGAACATTGCTTGTTGGAGCAGACAACGATTTTGACGAGTTAGAAGACGATGTAGAACGGTTCCGTGATGAGCCAGCTTAGACATTCACTGATACGGACTGCTGTAACTATTTACCGCCGATCGCCAGGACGGGGTCGGCGATCGGCGGTAAGTGACTACAGGAGATCGTATGAGCGGTGGTGCAGAACAGTTCTCATAGCGTGATCGGTGAGCTAGTACTCCGCCAAGCGTCGACTGATGAGTGAAACCAGACGACCGCATTCGGTTTCACTCATCCGTTCAGGCTTGCCAAAGCACTAGCGACATCGTTTCCTCGATGGTGGTTAGCGAGCGCAACGGCAACCCGGAGGCATAGAGTGAGGAAGAGGTGCGATTTGACTCTGACTCGGCCTCGGACCCGTGGGGATCCGAGGCCGAGGTCCTTGCAGACGCCGATAAACGAGAGATCAAGCGGCTCAAGAAGTGCCGTTGTCTCCGTCTCCAGAGCTTTGATACTGTCGGACAGAACTATTGTGAGAATTCGTCGCTCCCGTCCAGCGAATTCTCTTCATCGACTTCTGTCCGTCAGTATGAAAACCTGTGCGACCGTATCGTTACCCGGTAGGACGGCTTTGTTGCTGGACGCATCAAACTCGTCCTGCCACTTCCTTGTGAAGACTTCTGCACCGCCGCCGCTCTGTAGGATCAATAGACTGCGGCGACTTTGGGGCAATTGGTGATGGTTGGTTGCGGTGTGATCTGGATGAATTTTAACCAGGTACTGGTGGTTGGGTGAGAAGATTCCTGCAAAAACAATAGATTAGGGTAGATTCCAGATAAACCGAACTGTTACAACGGCACGTGCCCCGCTCGAGTCACAGCTACGGTCACGACGATGACGAGGACGTTCGTGATGAAGAACAGCCGCGAGGACAGCCACGCAAACGAGAGCAGGACCGCGATCGGCAACGCCGCGATGACCGCCGGCCAGAACCCGCGAACCGCCAGCGTAGCGAAAAACGCTGTCGTGAATAGGTACAGGAAGTCGACGGCGATGGCGTTGGCGCTACTCCGTCGGATCTCCTGGCCGACGACGACCAGCGACTCGAGGAGGCTACCCTCGTCCCCACCCTCGATACTGTCGCCACCCTGTTCCTCGTCGCCGATGTCGGCGTCGTCCTCGCTGAGCGTTGCCACGGTTCAGTCCTTACATCTCGTCCTCGACGGTCTCCTGTAACACGTCGTCGAGGGCCTCGACGATCGGTTCGATCTCCTGATCCGGTTCTGCCCAGAGGCCCAGCAGTTGAGACCAGAACTCCGCCTGGAACGGATCACCTAACGCGTCGTCCAGGTCGGGGACGAGTTCGACCTCGTCCGCGTCCTCCGAAATCTCGCGCATGATGTCGACCTCGAAGGCCTCGTCCGGCACGTCGACGGCCGTCGGAATGAAGCCGCCCCGTTCGGTCCAGACCTGCTGTCCCTCGGGCGAGATGATCGCCTCGACGGCTTCTCGTGCCGCGTCCACGTTCGCTCCATACGTCGGGACAGTGAACCAGTTGATGCTCGTCACCATCGCCTCCGCGCCGGGGAGCATGAAGTAATCTAAGTCGTCTGGATCTTCGATCGCGCCGAACGCTGGCGTCCACGACCCCATGAAGTAAAGCGGCGTCTCGTTCTCCCAGAAGAACTCGTACTGGATGCCGAAGTCCCGAACCTCGCTGAAGTAGCCCGCCTGGAGGAGTTCCTGTAACTCCTCGAAGGCGGTGACGACGCGCTCGTCGGTGAACGAGGCCTCGCCGTCGATGAGATCGCTCTGCAACTGAGCACCGTCTTCCTGCCGGAGGATGAACGCCTCGGTCACGTCACTCAACGGCCAGCCATCGCCGTTCCCCGAGGCCAGCGGCGCTTCCACACCCTCGATGCCGTCGATCTCCCCGAGCAGGTCGAGGAACGCGTCGTAGTCGTCGGGCTCCTCGAGGTCGTGCTCGTCGAAGAACGACGGCCGATACCAGAACCCGGGCTTGATGTCGCCGCCGAACGGCGCGGCGTACGGTTCGCCGTCGACCGCGACCCGCTCGTGTTCGGTCGTGTAGTCGTCTTCGTCCCACAGCTCACCGAGCGGCTCCAGGTGGCCTGCAGCCCCGTCGCGTTGCACCCGTCCTTCCGTCGGCAGTACGACGATGTCCGCCGTTGCGACATCTACCTCGTAGTCCATTAGCGTCTCCGTCAGGAGGGTTTCGGTGTCCCGGGGTTCGTACGAGATGTCGAGCCCGGTTTCCCCCTCGGCGGAGTCGACCACTGCGAGGAAGTCTTCCTCCTCGTCGTCGGTCCAGACGGCAGTTATCGTCACCGCCTCCTGTGCCGTCGCTGTGCCGATGCCTGCGAGTCCGACCGCTCCAGCACCGACTCCTCGAAGCACTGTACGCCGATCGACCAGCCTGTTACGCTCGCCCATACCGAGCGCTATCCCGAACACAAACTTAATGATTTTTTCACATACCGATGTAATGGCAGTGCCGGTGAGCGTCCGGTCGAACAATAGATTGTCGACCAGATCAACCGAATCCGATCGTAGTCGGCCGTCAAAGACAGCCAAAACGGAAAACCGAATTAAGACGGCGTCCGGCGAGTCGAGACGACTCAGCGCCAGCACCCGAGCAACCGGGCCACCAACCCGGCGGTCTCGTCCCCGGTGGCGTCGTCCTCGTCGGTTCGTTCCTCGAGCAGGCGTTCGTACTGGGTGACGATCTCCGTTCGCTGTCGTTCGCTCGTCTCGAGGGCCCGCTCGAGGGCGGTCACACGGGTCTGCAGTTTCGTTCGTTCGATCTGGAAGTGGAGTTCGGATTCGGGTTCGGTTCGCGAGGGGGACTGGAACTCGAGTTCGACGTCGGGACTCGTCGCGGGTCCGACGCCTGACTCGGGGGGTCGGTTCTCGTGGGGGGAGTGGGGTCGGTTCTCGGCGGACATGGGCCACTCCTCGAGTACGTTTCGTTCGGGGAAAAGGTTCAGTCAGTCGGCCGTCAGACGCGTCGGACGTCCGTCACGCGCTCAACTTTGCAGGTGCTATAGTGGCGGCCCAAGCCTGCACTGCGGGGTCGAATCTGGCGGTGGGGCTCGATTCGACCCGTCAGTCGACGCTTGGCGGAGTACTAGCACGCCGTCGGATCTATCGATCCGGCGAGCTCTCACCCGCAAGGCTCGCGAGAACTCCTTCCGTATCCGCCGGCACTGGCTCCGGGTCCGCGCCGGCGGCCGCCGCCGCGTCGGGGTCTTTGAGCAGGTGGCCGGTCGTCAGGCAGGCGACGCGTTCGTCGTCGTCGACGACTCCCTCTGCTCGCAGTTTCCGCAGTCCCGCAATCGAGGCAGCGGAGGCTGGCTCGACGCCGATCCCCTCGCCCGCGAGGTCGCGCTGGGCCTCGGTGATCTCCTCGTCGCTCACCGAGACCGCAGTGCCGCCGGTCTCTCGAATGCCCGGCAGCGCCTTCGGTGCGTTGACCGGGTTGCCGATCCGGATCGCCGTCGCACGGGTCTCGACGTCGTCCCAGCGACGAACTTCGTCGGCACGGTTCTCGATCGCTTCGACCATCGGCGCGGCTCCTTCCGCCTGGACGCCCGTCAGTTTCGGGACCTCGTCTTCAGCGAGCGCGCCCGCCTGGACGAGTTCGCGAAACGCCTTGTACAGCGCGGCGGTGTTGCCAGCGTTGCCGACCGGCAGGACGATTCGGTCCGGGAAGGCGTCGTACTCCTCGCGGAACGCCTCGAGGATCTCGAGGCCGATCGTCTTCTGTCCCTCGAGCCGGAAGGGGTTCAGCGAGTTCAGCAGGTAGGCCTCCCCTTTCGCGGCGAGTTCCTGTACGATGTCGAGGCAGGCGTCGAAGTTGCCGTCGACCTCGAGAATGCGTGCGCCGTGGAGACTCGCCTGGGCGACCTTGCCGGCGGCGACTTTCCCCGCGGGCAGGAGAACGAGCGTCTCCATCCCGCCGCGGGAGCCGTAGGCTGCGAGCGCGGCGCTGGTGTTTCCAGTCGACGCGCAGGCGAGTCGGTCGACGCCGAGTTCCGTCGCGACGGCGACGCCGACGGTCATCCCGCGGTCCTTGAACGATCCCGTCGGGTTCATCCCCTCGTGTTTGATTCGGAGGGCCTCGACGCCGATATCCTCCTCGAGTCGCGGCACCTCGTACAGCGGCGTCGCACCCTCCTGGGTGGTGACACCGTCCTCGAGCGGCAGGGCCTCGGCGTAGCGCCAGACGCCCTCGCCTTCGAAGTCGTCGAAGGTGGGGTGGTCGGCGTAGCGAACCTCGAGCAGGCCGTCACACTCGTCGCAGGTGTAGCGGACATCCTCGAAAGGGGCGAACGGTTCGTCACACTCGATACACTCGAGCCAGACGCCGTCGTCGGCGACGGCGGGCGCGGCCGGTTGGTCGGCCGAGAGACTGAGGCTCATTGTCGACCGAGAGGCAAGCGAGGGGGAAAAGAGCGTGGGTTGTGGCCGATTTTCCGCTGTCCACGAATTCGGAGACTCGAACTCGAGACGGACAGACAATATTTGCCGAGTAACAGTTCAGTCAAGCGTATGGAGTGCCGACCCCTGCTTGGAACCTGTACCGCTGGTACGATGGGTGCCCTCGCTGGCTGTCTCGGGACGATTCTTACGTCGGAGACAGCGACGACGGAACTCGATACCGACGACGTGGACGAAGACCGAAACGGGTCCGGTTATCACGCGACGTCGTCGATGCTGCCCTCGGATTTGTTCGGGAAGCCGGACAGCACGCGCCAGTACTATCGTGGACGCCCTCGGTTCGACTGCATTCACGAGCGGGAGTGCAGTGACAGCCCCCCACACCAGCAGCGTGGTCCCCCCGACGAGAGAGACGACACCGGGAACACTGTATTCGATGGTGTCCGTCCGCTGACCGACTCCGTATCCGACGAGAGCGAGTCCGAGACAGAGAAGGAGAACGCCTTCTATCCGACTGTGTTCTGTGCTCGAGTCACGGGAGGCCATACATCATCAGAGTGCACCAGTAACTGTAGGATTTGTCACACATCGTGTTCGAATCGGCGATCCTACTTGCGGAATACGTAGTACAGCACTGCACAGACGCCGCCCCACCAAACTGCCACCGACAGCGTGTGTTCCAGGCTGGTCTTGCGTCCCGGTGGATCGCCGACGAGCAACCGGAAGGATGCGAGAACGACCACGATGAAGACGAAGAGCGTGCCGGCTTTGGCCAGCGCCACAGTATCGTTTCGAACTGTCGTAAGCAGCCAGTTGCCGATCAGTGCGCCGACCATTCCGACCAGCATGGAAAGACCAGCGGCAAATACGTAAAACACGACGAGGAACGTGACTTGCACGCCGCTAAACCAGAGCGACTGCGTCAGGTCACTGATGAACACGAGCGTATCGACGAACGGCCAGAGTGCCGGAAAGAGAGCGACGAGTCCGGTCCGCGAACCGACCCGCCGCTCGTCGAGTTCGCGCCCGCTGGCGAGAAACCCGACGAGCAGTCCGGCGACAAACACGGGTTCGAACCCGTACGAGTACCCGTTCGACGACTGCCAGTAGATAAGCACCGAAAACGGAGTCGAGGCGAGACCGACGAGAATCGCGTACCGCCACGTGTCGTCGGACGCTATCTTCTGGAGGGCTTTCATCGAACCGTGTCGTAGATACAACACTATGGACTTATAAAGCCGACCACACGACTCGCCCTCGACTTCGGAGCGGCATACGGCGTTGGCGAGCGAGACCGTCCGCTCTCGGCCTCGTAAACGAAAACACCGGTACTCGAGCAACCAGTTGCGCAGCGGCTTCTGGGGGTGTAGTCGGGCCTCGTCCCGATCGAAGACGATCGAGCGATCGCTCTCGACGACCTGGTCGGAGGTTCCACCGCAGTGGGCCAACAGGAAGTGCATGACCGACGCCTCGAG
The DNA here is from genome assembly GCF_000230715.2 of Natronobacterium gregoryi SP2. Taxonomy (GTDB): domain Archaea; phylum Halobacteriota; class Halobacteria; order Halobacteriales; family Natrialbaceae; genus Natronobacterium; species Natronobacterium gregoryi. Next base: position 1,603,711 of record NC_019792.1, on the reverse strand, counting down.
GATGCGAGAGAACAGGGCAGCGCGCCGAGTCGATTCCGACGGCGTCTCATTCACCCGGGACGGTTCGGAACCGGCGAGTGTGCGGCGGCAGCTCCCAACCGAGACATGGGTATGTCACCTCGTAGTGTGTCTCCCCATGGCATCGAAAACAGCACTCGATTCGGCGTCGGGCGCGGAACCGCACTCGAGCCTTGACAGGCCGGAACCGTCGGCGGCATCGTCGCCGCGATCGCATTCGGCATCCTGCTGTCCGTCCAGACGCCAGCCATCCTCGAGATGGGCATTCCGGCGATGTACGGCCTCGAGGGTGGACTCGTCGGCTGGACGACCCACGTCGCCCACGGTGCGGTACTCGGCGTCGTCTTCGCCGCGATCGTTTCGACCACGAATCGAGACCTGACTCCCCGCAGTACGGTCGCCGCCGGACTCGCCTACGGACTGGCCGTCTGGGTGGCCCTCGCGGTTCTCGTCATGCCGGTCTGGCTCTCGACGGTCGGCGTCGAGATGGCACCGGCCTTCCCGAACGGCGACGCAACGAACCTGATGAGACACGCCGTCTACGGCGTCGGGCTCGAGGTGGTGTCCGTCCTCCTCGAGCGGTAAACGAACCGCGTCATGTGATTACTGCGTCAGCGATCGTCGCCGTCGGAGAGCGTCGTTGCCACTCGCTCGAGGATCTCGACGGACTGGTCGAACGCCGCAAGCGAGAGGCGTTCGTCGGGCGCGTGATCCAGGTCCGAATTACCCGGGCCGTAGGTGGCCATCGGGCAGTCCCACGCATCGGCGTAGATGTTCATGTCACTGGTGCCGGTCTTCCGAACCAGGCGTGGTTCTTCGCCCGCGTCGCGGATGGCGACGCGGAAGGCTCGTGCGACCGCCGTCCGTGGGCTCGTCATCACGGGCGGGACCTCGTCGTTCCAGGTGACGGTCCCGACCTCGAGTTCGGCTTCCGCAGCCTCGCGGACGGTCTCGACCTCGAGTTCGGGCGGGACCCGGAACTGGACGTCCATCGTCGCTTCGACCGAGAGGCCGTCGTCGCTGACGCCGCCGTCGACGTCGACCGGTTTGGTCGTTACCTGCTCGAAGACGGGCACTTCGGCGGCTTCACCGCCTCCGTTTCGTCGGTCCGGCGGACCGACGCCGTCTTCCTCGCTCTCGAACTGCTCTTCGACGGTCGCCCACCAGCGGATGGCACGCTGGATCGCGTTCGGGTCCGGCCACGAGGTGTGACCGGACTCGCTGGTCGCAACGTAGGTACCGGCGAGCAGGCCACGATACCCCAACGTGATTCCGTCGGTGCTGGAGGGCTCGCCGTTGACGACGGCCTCCGGAGGCTCGTCTCGATCGTCGACTAGGTAGCGTGCGCCTTTCGAGTCGATCTCTTCGCCGACGACGCCGACGAACGAGACGCCCGTACGAACGGCAGCGGCCGCCATCGCAGCGAGCGGTCCCGTCGCGTCGACGCTGCCACGGCCCCAGAGGACGTCTTCACCCTCCTCGTCGGCGACCTCGGCCTCTACGTCCTCGGTGTCCGCTGGCTGCACGTCGACTGGAATCTCGCCGGGGACGGTGTCGACGTGCGAGGTCAACAGCACGGCGTCGTCGGCCGGCGCGCGAACGTTACCGATCTCGTCGATCCAGGCCTCGCGGCCGTGCGCCGCGAAGAACTCGACGAGCCGTTTGGCTGCTTCGGTTTCTTCACCCGTCGGCGAGGGGATCGAGACGAGGTCGATCAGCAGGCTTCGGGCGTCCTCGAGTGAGACGTCGTCCATGTCGTCCATCTTCGCGTTCATGAGTCGGCTGCTGCCGCGGGTGCGAGGACGGTCGATAGCGCACTGACGATCTCGTCGGTCTCCGTCTCGTCGATCACCAGCGGCGGCAACAGGCGCAAGACGGTCCGGCCCGCCGGCAGCGCGAGCACCTGGTGGTTCATCGCCAGGTCGCGGGCGACGCGGTTCGCCCCCCGTTTCAACTCGAGGCCGACGAGCAGTCCCTCGCCACGGATGTCGCGGACCTCGTCACCGACGGCTGCCTCGAGTTCGCTCGTGAGGGAGTCGCCCATTTCGGCGGCGTGAGCGGGCCACTCCGCTTCGAAAAGCGTCGAGATCGTCGCGTGGACCGCCGCGGCGACGACGGGGCCGCCGCTGAAGGTGGCGTTGTGCGAGGCCGCGCCGTTGGCGATCCAGTCCTGTACTGCAATACCGCCGACCGGCAGGCCGTTACCGAGCCCTTTCGCCGTCGTGAGCACGTCGGGCGTCACCTCGGCGTTCTGGCAGGCCCACATCTCGCCAGTCCTGCCCATACCGGTCTGGACCTCGTCCAAGACGAGCGCCGCGCCAACTTCTTCGGTGAGTTCGCGGGCGTGCTCGAGATAGCCTACCGGCGGAACGTTGATTCCACCTTCGCCCTGGATCGGCTCGAGGATGACGGCCGCGGTCTCGTCGTCGACGGCTGCGGCGAGCTCCGCGTCGTCGCCGTACGGAACGAACTCGACGTCACCAGCCAGCGGCTCGTACGGGTCCTTGTACGCGTCTTTCCAGGTCGCCGCGAGCGACCCCATCGTCCGCCCGTGGAACGAGCGAGTTGCGGCGACGATCTTCGACTCGCCGGTTGCCGACCGCGCGAACTTCAGCGCGGCTTCGTTGGCCTCGGTGCCGGAGTTACAGAACCAGGCCGACTCGAGACCGTCGGGCGTCGACGCGACGAACGCGGCGTAGGCGTCCTCGCGCGACTGGACGGGAAACGAGGAGTCGACGAACGTCAGGTCGCCGACTTGCTCCTGAACCGCCTCGACGACCGCGGGATGGCTGTGTCCCAGCGGCGTGCAGGCGTAGCTCGCGCCGGCATCCAGATACTCGGTCCCGTCGGGCGTGTAGAGGGACGATCCCTCGCCCCGTTCGAAGGCGATCGGCTTGCTGCCGGAGACGAAGTCGTGGTCGCTCACTGTCTCACCTCCTCGCCGTCGGCGACTGCGCCGGGATCGAGAGTCGTCCCCTCTCCTGCGAGCGCCTGCGAGATCGGTGCGTCGGCGTTTGCCGTCGCGACCGTTACGCTCGAAGCGCCGCTCTCGAGTGCCTCCTCGGCCGCCATGACCTTCTTCGTCATGAACCCCTCCGCGGCCGATTCGACCGCCTCGAACGCTGCGGGCGTCGCGGCCACGTCGATCTTCGTCGACTCGTCTGCGGGGTCCTCGTAAATCCCCGACACGTCGGTGAGGACGACGAGCTCGGCCTCGAGTGCGCCCGCGATCGCCGCCGCGGCACGGTCGGCGTCGGCGTTGACTGCGGTGTAGCCGCCGTCTTTCTCCGCGCCGAGAACCGGAACGGAGACGACGGGCGTGTACCCACTCGAGAGGAGCGTTTCGAGCAACTCCGCGTTCACGGACTCGATCGTGCCCGAGTGGTCGCCGCGTTTGATCTTCTTCTTGCCGTCTTCTTTCACGCGGACGGCGGACTTGCGTTTCCCCTCGAGCAACTTCCCGTCGGTACCCGAGAGGCCCACGGCGTCGACGCCCTCGTTCTGCAGGCTCTCCACGAGGTCGGTGTTAAGTTTCCCCGGCATCACCATCTTGAAGATGTCCATCGTCTCCGCGTCGGTGAACCGTCCCACTACTCCTCCGGGCGTCTCGACGTACGTGGGCTTCGTGCCGAGATCCTCGAGGGTCTCGTCGACGGCGGTCGAACCGCCGTGGGTGAGGACCACGTCTTCCCCCTCGCCGACCAGCGAGGCGACATCCGCGAGTGCACCTGCGGGATCGACGGCGCGTGCGCCGCCGACTTTCACGACGACCGTCATCTCAGGGTGCCCCCACGGGGTGAAACCCCGTACACTCGAGTCCAGCCGTCTCCTCGAAGCCGAGCGCGACGTTGGTGGCGTGGACCGCCTGCCCGGCCGATCCTTTCATCATGTTGTCGATCGCCGAGAAGACGACGACGCGTTCGTTCGAGCGATCGAGTTCGAACCCGACCTCGGCGTAGTTCGTTCCGGCGACCGCCTTCGGCTCGGGGTAGCGGTAGACGCCGGAGCCGCCGGCGGCCATGCGGACGAACGGTTCGTCCTCGTAGCAGCCACGATACGCCTTCCAGCAGTCGCCCTTCGAGACCGGGCCCGACGGGAAGACGTGGCTCGTCGCGCTCGCACCACGGACCATGTCCACGGCGTGGCAGGTAAAGGCGACCGAGGTCCCGAGAAACTGCTCGATCTCGGCTTCGTGGCGGTGGCCCGTCGGCGCGTACGGACGGACGACGCCCGATCGCTCGGGATGGCTCGAGGCCTCGCCGCCGCCCGCGCCGCCCTCGCTCGAGCCGACTTTCACGTCGACGACGACCTGCTCTCCACCCTCGAGCACGCCGTGCTCGAAGAGTGGATACAGCCCCAGGATAGTCGCGGTGGCGTTACAGCCGCCGCTGGCGATAAGCTCGGCGTCCTCGAGGTTCTCGCGGTTGATCTCGGGCAAGGCGTACTCGGCCTGTTCTAAGTACGCCGGCGCGTCGTGGCCGTCGTACCACTCGTCGTACTGCGCTTCGCTCTCGAGACGGAAGTCCGCCGAGAGGTCGACGACCGTATCGGCCACGTCGAAGAACTCGTCGATTTGGCCCATCGAGACGCCGTGTGGCGTCGCCGCAAACAGCACGTCGATCGACTCGAGGTCGTCAGGCTCGGTAAACCGGAGGTCTGCCCCACGCAGCGGTGGGTGAACGGAGCCGACGCTCTTGCCGGCCTTCGAGCGACTCGTCACCTCGCTGATCTCGACGTTGGGGTGGCCCGCCAGCAGCCGAAGCAGTTCGCCGCCCGTGAAGCCGGTGCCGCCGATCACCGACGCGGTGACGGTCTCGCCGGCGTCGTCAGCCGACAGATCGGTTTCCGTGCCCGCGGCCATCAAACGGTCACCTCGAGTTGATCGTCGTCGGCTCCTGCCTTCTTCTCGAGCCAGTCGACGACGGCGCTGGCGACGTCGGTCTCGACGGCCTCGTCCAGTGCTTTGAACTCGACGGTGTGGTTGACCTCGTGGACCGTATACCGCTGGCCAGACTCCGTCTGGCTGCCCTCCGAGTGTGACTCGGAGACGTCTTCGGTCTCCATCAGATCGACGCCGAGCAGCCCGCCGCCGACGGCGTCGCTCGCCTTCTGGACTAACTCCTGTGCCTCGTCGTCGAGTTCGAAGACGTCGGTTTCGGCACCTTTCGCGGCGTTGGTGATCCAGTGGTCCGACGAGCGGACCATCGCCGCGACGGGGTCGCCGTCGGTCGCGAGCACGCGAATGTCACGTCCCGGCTTCTCGACGTACTCCTGGACGTAAAACACCTTGTGCTCGTAGTGGCCAAGCGTCGCCTTGTGCTCTAAAATCGCCTCGGCCGCGTCGGGTGAGTCGATCTTCGCCATCAGCCGACCCCACGAGCCGACGACGGGTTTGAGGACACAGGGGTAGCCGAAGGCTTCGATGGCGTCCATCGCCGTCTCTTTCGTAAAGGCGACTTTCGTCGCGGGCGTGGGAACGCCCGCTCCCTCGAGCGCGAGACTGTTCTTGACCTTGTCCGCACAGACTTCGGCCGTCTCGTTGCTGTTGACCACGGGAATCCCGTAGGTCTCGAAGAACGTCGTGGCGTACAGGCTGCGGCTCGTGGCGAGACAGCGGTCGACGACGAGATCGAGGTCGGCAAACGCCTCGGGAACCTTCCCGACGGCGAACTCCTGGTTACGGATGTCGATCTTTTCGACCTCGTGGCCGCGCTCGCGCAACTCGCTCAACAGGAGCTTCTCGTCCTTGCGAATCCGTGAGTAGAGGATTCCTATCTGCAATGTCACTCACCCCAGTCCTCTTCGAGCTCTGGCGCTCGCTCGAGGACTGGCGGCGCAGTGTCGACGACTTCCAGTTCGGCACCGCAGGTTGTACAGTCGATGATCTCTCCAGCTTCCAGATCGTCGTGCAGGGACGTTTCGGCCCCACACTCGACACAGTTGGTCATCGTACTCGCTATTGCGACACGCCTATTCTTAAAACTATCGAAATTAGCAGTAAAATTATATTATTATAAATGGTTCTAAAGAGTCAGCGAAACTGTTTACGGCAAGATCTAATTTAGCATGTCAAATTTTGTATTATCGGTCCCCGCGAGGGGACCGCCGCTCTCGCCGCAGTCGCGTCCACCCCCGTAGTGGTGTTCCCGGCGACAGCGGTCGTCGTGTAGCCTCACACATACTCGGTTACCTCCGCGCGGAGCTGTACGTGTGCCTTCTCGAGTGTATCGTCTCTCTCCGTGAGTTCGGTCTCGTCGTTCTCGACGGCCTCGCGGACCGCCTCGAGCTGGTCGGCGACCGCCTCGGGTGCGGGTCCGCCCTGCGAGTCGCGGCTCGCGACGCTTTCGGCGGGATCGAGCGCATCAGTGACGGCCACAGGGTCGACGTACGACTCGAGCGGTTCGCCCAGGACCGTTTCGGCAGCGGCCTCGAGGGCGTCGTAGTCTCCTCCATTCTCCGCCGCCACTGCGACCATCTCGTGTGCCGTCCGAAACGGCAACCCGTTCGCCGCCAGCAGGTCGGCGACGCCGGTCGCCGTCGAGAACCCCTCCCCCGCTTCCGCCGCGAGGGTCTCCTCGTTCCACTCGGCGGTGGCGACCGCGCCCGCTGTGACCCCGCTGGCTTCGGTGACGGCGTCGACGGTCTCCCAGGCGTGAGTCGTCGCACGCTGGAGGTCACGGTTGTACGCGCGGGGCAGTCCTTTCAGCGTCGTCGTCAACCCCTGGACCGTCCCCGCGGCGTCGCCCGCGACCGCGCGGACGAGCTCGAGCGTGTCCGGGTTCTTCTTCTGGGGCATGATCGACGACGTCGAGGAGTAGTCGTCGGAGAGGGAAACGAAGCCGCGGTTCGCGAAGACGATCACGTCCTCTGCCAGCCCCGACAGCGTCGTCGCGTGGGTCGACAGCGCCTGCACCGTCTCGAGCAGGAAGTCACGACTCGAGGCGGCGTCCATCGAGTTCTCGACGACCCCGTCGAACCCCAGTAGTTCGGCCGTGCGCTCGCGGTCGATCTCGAACGTCGTGCCCGCGAACGCCGCGCCGCCGAGTGGCGACTCGTTGACCCTATCGTACGCCTCCAGCAGGCGCGCCGTGTCGCGACGCACCGCACCCTCGTAGGAGAGCGCCCAGTGTGCGACGGTCGTCGGCTGGGCCGGCTGGAGGTGCGTGTAGCCGGGCATGATCGTCTCGTCGTGTTCCTCGGCGACTGCAAGCAGCGACTCGCGAAGTGCGAGCGTCGTCTCGATCGCGGAGAGAACGTCTTCTCGCAGGCGATAGCGGAGACAGGTCGCGACCTCGTCGTTGCGCGAGCGAGCGGTATGCATCTTTCCACCATCCTCGCCGACGCGATCGATAACGGCCGTCTCGATCGCCTCGTGGACGTCCTCGCCGTCAGGGAGGCTATCGTGGCCGTCGACCTCGATCGCGTCCAAGGCAGTGAGGATTGCACCTGCCGTCTCGTCGTCGATGGCTCCCTGTTCGGCGAGCATCACGACGTGTGCACGGTCGACCGCGAGATCGGCCGCAAAAATCCGCCGGTCGGCCTCGAGCGAGGAGAGAAAACTCCGGGCAGGACCCCCGCTGAATCGGTCTCGCCGGACGACACTCTCGTCGTCGCCGCTGACGCTCTCGTCGTGACCGCTCTCCTCGAACATCGTTAATTGCCGTCCGTGGAGGCGTTCCCGCCGTCGGTCGCGAGCTCGACCGTTTCGCTCCCGTCTTCGCTCTCGCTTTCGTTCCCGTCGCCGTCGCTAGCTTTGCTCTCGAGGACGCCGTTGGCCAGGCGACGCTGGAAGCCGTGGTACTTCGCGACGCCCGTCGCGTCCGCCTGATCGATCTTGCCGACCGTCTCGGTGTCGAAAGAGGCGTGTGCCGCCGAGTAAGCCGCGTACTCGCTGTCACGAGCGACGGGGCGAGCCTTGCCACCCTCGAAGCGGATCGTCACCGTCCCCGTCACGCGTTTCTGGGTCTCGGCTATAAAGCCCTCGAGCGCGCTCACGAGCGGCGCGTCGACGAGCCCTTCGTACCCTTTCTGGGCCCACTGCTGGTCGATCTGCTGTTTGAACTGGCGCTCCTCCTGGGTGAGCACGAGCCCTTCGAGGGACTCGTGGGCGTTCAGAAGCGTCGTCGCCGCCGGATGCTCGTAGTTCTCGCGAACCTTCAGGCCGAGCATACGGTCTTCCATCACGTCGGTGCGGCCGACACCGTAGGAGCCCGCCAGGTCGTTCAGAGACTCGATGAGTTCGACGGGCTCGTACTCCTCGCCGTCGACGGCGACGGGATACCCCGCTTCGAAGGAAATTTCGATCTCTTCGGTTTCGCCCGTCGGCTCGTCCGTCCAGTCGTAGATTTCCGTCGGCGGAACGTAGTTCGGGTCCTCGAGTTCGTCACCTTCGACCGAGCGGCTCCAGAGGTTCGTGTCGACCGACCAGTCGCCACCGCTGCCACCCTCGACAGGCAGACCCTTCTCCGCGGCGTACTCTTTTTCCCACTCGCGGGTGAGTCCGAGTTCACGCACGGGAGCGATGACCTCGAGGTCCGAGTCGCGCCAGACGGCTTCGAACCGCAGCTGGTCGTTTCCTTTGCCAGTACAGCCGTGAGCGACGCCCTCACAGTCTTGCTCCGTCGCAACCTCGAGAATCGCTTTCGCGATCACCGGACGCGCGAGTGCGGTTCCGAGCGGATAGCCCTGGTACGTCGCGTTCGCACGCACCCCCTCGAGACAGCAGTCAGCGAACTCTGCTTTCGCATCGACCACGTAGTGCTCGAGGTCCAGCGCCTCGGCGGTCTCTTCGGCTTCTTCGAACTCCGATTCTGGTTGCCCGACGTCTACCGTGACGCCGATCACTTCGTCGTATCCGTACTCTTCCTCGAGCAACGGCACACACACTGTCGTGTCCAGTCCGCCCGAGAACGCGAGTGCCACACGTGTCATGTCGTATCCGAATAGAACGAAGGGACGGACTTAAATTCATCGGTGCTTATTTAGAAATTTAATGTTAGAGTGTACTCTAACCGGAGAAATATAGTTTTCGGGGCGTCGAAACGGACGGGATCGAGGGTGAGTATGTATGACGGGCTCAACGGGCCCGTCGCCGTCGCCGCCGGGAAACGGCAGACCCACCGGTAGCGAAAAGAGCGAGCGCGCTACCGGTGGACTGGCTCATCGGTATCGTCGTACTCGCCCACCCTATTAAAACCTACCCGTGGCGCAAATGTTACGACCGCAAACGCCTTCGTCACTCCTCGTCGCCGGCGCGCTCGTCGGGGAGTGACAGTACGTTCTCGCGCCCAATCCGGAACACTTCGATTTCGTCGTCCTCTCGAAGCCCGCTAACGACCTGACTGGTTTTAGCTTCGGTCCAGTCCAGTTTCGAGACGACTTCCTGTTGTTTGATCCGACCGCCCCGCTGCTCGAGTAACTGGAGAATGCGCTCCTCGTTGCTCAACAGTTCTGGTGGCGGACTATCACCGTGAGAATCGTCGGTTCCGCTCGGAGCTGTCGCTCCTGTTGACTCCGACTCGTTCGCGTCACCGCTCGGCGCGAGTATCTCTTCGTGTCTGATCCACCAGCCTACAGCACCGACGGCAACGAGCAACGCGAGCGCGCCGAAGACAGTGACCCACGGCATCCCGGGATCGGCGTCGCTCTCGTCGACCGGATCACTGACGTTCCCGCCCTCCATGAGATCGACCCAAGGCTGGTCTTCCGTAAACTCCGTTCCGTCACCGTCCCAGAAGACCGCTTCTTCGGGCGGATCGTCCGGCGACGGCTCGGCGGCGTCGACGACGTACCCATCCGGCGGGAAGACCTGTAACGTGGTATCCGACGGGAGCGTAAAGCCCGAGAGGGCATCGCCCGCCTCGATCCGATTCAACTCGACGTAGGCAAACGACGTCCACTCGAAGCGAAACTCGACGTGACCGAGCTCCCGCGGCGCTGAACTCACGTCAGTCACCACCGACACGTTCCTGATCTCCATGTCGCGCTCGGTCTCGTTTTGCCCATCCTCGAGAATCTCGCTCCAGTCCGCCCGCTCCTCGGTGGTGTACGCCTCGGCGTTCGCTTCGACGTCCGCCTGAAGATCGGTCCAGTTCGCATCTGAGTCGTTCTCGAACCGGTAATCGACGACGAACGTCGCAGAACCGTTCTCGTGAACGAACACGTCGATGTGGACTTCGTCCGCGTCGTCGAGTTGCTCACTCTCACTGGCCGTCTGCTCGGTCTCGTTGGTCGTTTCCTGCAGCACTGGCTGCTCCGATCCCACATCACCCACCCCGACTCCACCGGGCGTGGCCGACGCGACTGGCAGGAGTGCCACCGAGCACCCCACCACTGCAAGTATACAGACCAGGGTCCACAACCCCCTCGCGTCCATCATTTTACAATGCCGGTGCTGGCTAAATAGGTCTTTCCGACGACAGCTCCGAATCACTAGCCTGCTTGACCCCCACTCGACGGAGCGTTTTTCAAACTGTCCTCCAAAAGAGAACGTATGCTCGGCTCCCGCGGTAAACTCGAGGTAGAGACGCTGCTGAAGATCGTCCTCGCACTGGTCGCGATCCTGCTTGCGATCGAGGTCCTGAACGCCCTCGTCAGCGGCCTCCTCGGCATCCTACAGCCGCTGCTGATGTTGGCGATCCTCGCCCTCATCGGCCTCTGGCTCGTCGACCGCCTCTGATCTGGCCGACCGACGAGGCGTCAGACTGATACCTCCCTCTCTCCTCGTTACTGCCAGTCCGTGTACAGCGTCAACGTTCCCGTCCCGGGCCGGGTTCGAACGCTCGCAAACGAGCTCTACCCCGAACTCGTGGGATTCGACTCCGTCCGAGAGACCCACTCCTGTCTGCTCAAACGGCTCGGCGAGGCCGACCACGTCGCCCAGCTCCAGCACCGCACACATCGCGCTCTCGAGGGTGCTCCAGCAGTCGAAGCGACGATCACCGGTATCGACTACTTCGAAGAGCCACCACTGGGCTCTGCCCCCGTCGTCTACCTGGCGGTCGAGAGCCCCGGCCTCGAGGCGATCCACGCCGACCTCACCGACGCGTTCGACATCATCGAGGGTCTCGAGGGTGCCGATTACGTCCCACACGTCACGCTCGCCCGCGGTGGCGACGCCGCCGCCGCAGCACGACTCGCCGAGCGCGAGATCGATCCCGTATCGTGGACGGTCAGCGAACTCGAATTCTGGGACGGTTCCTACAAACTGCCCGTGAGTCGCGTCTCCTTGCCCGCCTGATTCCGATTCGGCCAGAAATTATTACAGGTTGCTGTCGCTACCTCGAGCCATGCATCGACGATCGTTCGTTGCGCTTGCAGCAGTAACGCCACTTGCAGGTTGCTCCAGTTTCTTTGGAGGAGGTGTCGATACCACGTTGAGTACCGGCGAGTCCGTCTACTTCGAGGCCGAGGAAGGGGCCGACCTGACGGTCTCGGTCGACATCCAAGAGATCGAGGAAACCACGGGTGAGGCCGACGCCGAACGCGACTCCGTCGGCGTCCAGATCGCCCACGAGGAAGGGAGCTGGGCTCGCACAGAAGACATCGAAGGTTCGGATACGTACGAGATAACCGTCGAGAACGACGGTGAGCACAGCGTCACGGTATACGGTGGCACTGCTTCCGTATCGATCGAATAACGACGGGGACGGTCACGGTGCCGGCGGCCCGTCGTCGTAAGCGTCGCGGTCACCGTAGAAGTTGAGCATCGCGAACTTGAGCTTCGTCGGCTCGATGTCGATCAGCTCCTCTCGTTCTTCGTGAGGGAAGGTGCCGTTGACACTGTACTTGCCGAGGTCCGACTTCGCCCGACTCGAGTACCGACGGTCGAGCAACGCCCGAACACCGACATCGTCGGGCGACCGGATCACGCGACCCAGTGCCTGTCTCGTCTTTCGAACCGTCGGAATCTCGACAGCGTAGCGCCATCCCGTCTCCGTGCCGTCGAACGCGACGTCGTAGGCGTCCTGGACCGCTTCGGAACGATCGTCGAGGTGCGGATAGGGCACCCCCACTACCAACACTGTGCGTGCGTCCTCGCCGTCGAAACTCACACCCTCAGCGAGCGTTCCCCACAGCGAGGTACAGAGTACGGCGTCGTCGTCCCCGACGAACTCCTGGCGACGTTCCTCGACGGCCACACCCGGTTCGTCCACGTAGACCGCCCGATCCGTCCGCGACTCGAGTCGATCCGCGTACCGGGTCGCCTCGCCGTAGTTGGGGAAAAAGGCAAGCGTGTTTCCAGGCGTCATCCGGACGGCGTCGTAGATAGCGTCGGTGACTTCCTCCTGGACGGCGGGATCTTCCCGGTCCGAGGAGAAAAGCGGCGGCGTCTCGACCGCGTAGGTTCGACGGTTCTTCTCGGGAAACTGTAGCCCGTAGGCCAGTGCGATCGGGTCTTCGAGACCGAGAACGTTCTCGGTGACCTCGAACGGCTGAAGCGTCGCGCTCATCAAGACGGTGGCGGACACCTCCTCGAAGAGCCGACCCGTAACCTGCCGCGGGAGGCAGGTGTACAGTTCCGCGCGGCCGTAGATCTCGTCGGTCCCGGCGTCGCGGGTGACCGAGACGACCGGATACAACCCTTCCTTCGCGCCTTCGTTCATCCAGGCAGAGACGAACCCCGCAGCCTGAAGCGTCTGACACTCGGTTCGCGTCGCAGTCTCACCCTCACGGTAAGCCTCTTCGTACTCCTCGTCGAGTCGCTGGCCGAGTTGCATCGCAGCCTCGAGGTCGTCGTCGATCCCCTGACCCGAGTACCGCTGCAGGAACTCGAGCGTGAGGTCGTCGCGTCTGTCCTCGTTGACGATGGCGATGTCCGACCAGTTCTCGCCGATTCGCTCTCGCTGCCCGAACCCGAAAGAGTCCTCGTAGGTCTCGGCGAGCGCCCGGTGAAACGCCGAGAGGACGTTCGCAGCGTCCTCGCTACGGGGATCGTCGCTCTCCTCGAGTTCGTCCAGTGCGGACTCGAACGTTCGTTCCGAGCAGGTTCGGGTCGCGTGCTCGCGGGCGGCGTCCTCGACGTTGTGTGCCTCGTCGAAGACGGCGATGACGTCTTCGGGATCACGGCCGAGCCACCGGAAAAACTGTTCTCGAATCGTCGAGTCGAGCAGGTGGTGGTAGTTACAGACGACCAGATCGACACCCTCGATCCCCTCTTTCAGGAGTTCGTAGCCGCAAAACTCCTGACGTTCGGCGTACTCGTAGATCTCGTCCGGCGTGCGAACGTCCTCGAACAGCCAGGCGAAAAAGTCGTCCGTGTTCTCGGTCAGGTTGTTCCGATAGTAGTCACAGACGTTCTGTTCTTCGAGGTCCTCGAGGCGCTCCTCGGTCGACTCGAGTTCGTCCATCACGGCCGAACGAGCGTCTGCTGCCGACCCGTCGCCGTCCTGACTCTCCGCGAGCAGTTCGCGCTGACGACGCTCGAGTTGGGTTTTCTCCTGCTCGGCATCGACGAGTTCGCGAGTGTTGTCCCGCAGTGTCTGGCACTCCTCGTACCCGACGTCGATGTGACACATCGACCCCTTCCCCTTGAAGACGACGGTACGAATCTGCTCTTCGCGTGTGATCGCGCGGGCTTCGGCGACGAACTGTCGCATCTGCTGGTGGACATCCGTCGTGATGACGACCGTCTTGTCTTCCTCGCGGGCGACCTCGAGAGCGGGGACGAGCGAAGACAGCGTCTTGCCGGTCCCACAGGCCCCCTCGAAGAGAACGTCCTGACCACGGCTCAGGGCGTTGTGAATCCGGCCCATCGCCTCGCGCTGATTCTCGTACGGCTGCTCGTACGGAAAAAAGCGCATATAGCCGCTCGTTTCGGACACGATGGGTGATACGTCCCTGCGTCGATAAAAGCGTTCGTCTCGTTTCACCGTCTTTCAACAGAAACGAAAGGTTGCACGGATCGGCGACGTGACCGAACAATAGGGCGGTGAACTGTCACACGATGCTGTCCGCTCGACCCCTGCCTGTTCGCTCCTCGATTCCGACAGAGCGTCGGAACACTCGTCACTCGTACGGAATGCTGTAACGATGTACTGGTTCGACCGCAGGAGCGCGGTCGCGCCGGACATGACTGACAGCGAACCACATCAGGGCGACGGAGTATGCGCTCGTATCTCTATCAAGGGGTGACGCCGACCGTCAGCAGCGTGCCGTACTCGCGGTAGCGTTCGACCATCGCTTCGCGGCTATCCCAGTCTTCCGTCGGGAATTCGGCCCCGCTGGGTATCGTGATCTCTCGGTCAGGAATGTTGTCCTGTTCGGCGACGGAGAGACCGGCATCCCGGAACGCCTCGCGGTACTGCTCGCGATCCCAGCGAGTCATCTCGACCTCGATGTACTCCTGCCACTCGTGGGAGTGGACGTTCTCTTCGTAGTAGTTGACTGCACAGTAGAAAGTGCCTCCCGGACGGAGCACGCGGGCGATCTCCTCGAGGGTGTTGTGCGGGTTGGCGGCGTAGTAGAAGGCTTCCATGCTCCAGACGTGGTCGATCGAGTCGTCTTCGAACGGGAGGTTGTCGAAGTCGCCACAGACGTACTCGATGTCGTCCTCGTCGGTGTAGTCGCGGGCGTTACGGACCATCTCGGGCGAGCCGTCGAACCCGTAGGACGGGCCCGTGTTCGCGGTTTCCCTGAGTGCTCGCAGCGCGTATCCCGAACCCGTCCCCAGATCGAGGATCGTATCGCCTTCCTCGACCGGCATTCGTGCGAGCGCGTGTTTCGCCGTGTGCCAGTGGCGCTCTTCCATACCCTTGTCCTTGCCCGCTGTGGCCCACTCGTCGAACTCCTCACGAACGCTCATACCCACAGGGTCGTCCTCCGACCGCAAAACGGGTTCGGGTTCCGACGGCGCTGGAAGTACCGATAACCTCTTTAGGAGAGCCTAAAAAGAACCAGATAGCGGAGTTTAGGCCGGCCGAAATAGCGACCGCCGCCGTCGGACAGATCGCAGCACGCTCGTTTTAGCGCCCATACTCCGGGATCGACCGGAAGTTATATGTGTTTTAGGCGAGCCTAAAGCTAGACATGCGACGACGCGACAGCAGTTCGACACAGCAGTCGACGATCGACCGACGACGATTCCTCGCCGCCACAGGCGTTTCCGTCGCCGGCATCTCGGGACTCGCGGGCTGTCTCGGCGAGACCGGCGACAGCGCACCGATCGCCGATGTCGACCCACTGTCACAGGCAGTCAGTTCGACTGCCGTGTCGTGGGACGACCTCGGCGACCTCGAGGGCGAGATCAACATCTACAACGGTCGAACACCGGACCAGATCGATCCCGTGTTCGACGCGCTGGAAACGGAGTACGACGGCCTCACGATCAACACCGACGACGACGATACTGACGTTCACGTCAACCAGATTCTCGAGGAACAGACCCATCCGGCCGACCTGATGTACTCTCAGGACCCGGGTGCGCTGAACGAACTGTACAACAACGACGTCCTCCAGCCGCTCCCGGATGACGTCGTCGACGCAGTCCCCAGCAGTTACCAGCACAACGACGGCTACTGGACCGGCGTCACCGGACGAACGCGTTCGATCCAGTACAACAGCGACCGCCTCGACGAGACGCCGTTCGACAGCTGGGACGAACTGCCGACCGACATCAGCGAGTACGCCCACGACGATCGATTCGAAGACATCATCTCGACGCGACCCAACTCCGGCACCTTCCGGGGGTTCATCCAGGCGATGGTCGAACTCGAGGGAGAACCGGAGACCCGCGAGTGGGTCGAGGCGATCGCCGACGATCAGAACGCACAGACGTTCGAGAGCGGCGGCAACCAGGCCGAAGCCGTCAACAGGGGCGGCAACGACGATCCGATCGTCGCGCTCGGGAACAGCTACTACGCTGCCCGTATCCTCAACGAAGATCCCGACGCACCGATCCGAACGACGTACACGGAAAACGACGCGGGCTGTCTGTTCAGCGTCGCCGGCGTCGGCGTACTGAACGACGTCAACGACGCGGAACTCGTCGCCGAGTTCGTCCGCCACCTCCTGGCAGAGGAGGGCCAGGAGTTCATGATGGACGCGAACGGCGAGTATCCCGTCGTCGAAGGCGTCGACTACGTCGGGCCGCTACCCGACCTCGAGGAGATCAACCCGCCGGAGTTCGACCTGAGCGACTTCGACATGGAACTCCAGGAAGCAGGGGACCTGATCGACGAGCATGGACTGGGTGTATAGACCGTAGACACACTCAGACTGCCGTTTTCGTGACTTCCTGCACGGTGGGATGGTCCGGTGGATTTAGGTTGACCTAACTCCAAGCGCTCAATCAGGTTCGTGCTCTCGAGGAACTGATCGGACGATGAAATCACTCACTACCTATCTCGATTCTTCACGGTCGGTTCGCGACCGGATCACAGAGACCGACCGGTCGTCGGTTGCACTGGCGGCTGCGAGCGCTCTCGTCGCCTTGCTCGTTATCTCGCCGATGCTCTGGCTGGTCCTGCGAGTAGCCGAGGTCGAACCGGCACGTGCGTACGATCTGATCGTCTCCGGCCGGACCGCCTTGATTACGATCAACAGTATCGTCCTGATGGCACTCGTTACGCTGTTTTCGATCGGTCTCGGCGTCCCCCTGGCCGTGTTGACGACCCGGACTGACCTCCCGTATCCACGATTCTGGACTGTCGTTGCCGCACTCCCGCTGGTCATCCCGAGTTACATCGGCGCAATCGCGTTCGTCGACATGTTCGGCTCCGGTGGCGAGGTCGATTCACTGCTTGGAACGACGATCCCGTCAGTAGACGGCCTTTCGGGCGCGATATTCATCATCACGCTCTATACGTACCCCTACGTCTTCCTGACGACCCGTGCCGCGTTGCTGTCGATGGACAGTTCGATCGTCGACGCCGCACGCACGCTCAACGCCAGCCGCCTCGAGGCATTTCGCCGAGTTACGTTTCCCCAGATCAGGCCAGGGATCGCCGCCGGCGCTTTGCTCGCCGGCCTCTACGCGATCTCTGACTTCGGAACGCCCGCGTTCATGGGAGCGGATGTCTTCACGAGCCGGATCTACTGGGAAGCAACTGAGTTCGGCCGCGAGTACGCAGCCTTGCTCGCCCTGCAGTTGATCGCGATCGTCGCCGTCGTCCTCGTCATCGAAGCCGGCATCGGACGCGACGAAGACGCCACCGGTGGCGGCGGAAGTGGCACCACGATCCAACTCGGCTACTGGAAGTGGCCCGCGATGGGATTCGTCTCACTGCTTGGCCTGCTCACCCTCGTCGTCCCCGTCTCGATCTTCACGAGCTGGCTGTTCCGCAGCGAAGGCGATCCGATCCCGTCCTACGAGTTCCAGTGGCGGATCACCTACGACAGCGGCGGATTATCCGTCGGTAGCGGCTGGGAAATTATCTACAACTCCGTCCATCTTGCCGTACTCGCTGCACTTGTCGCGTGTCTCTTTGCGCTACCAGTCGCCTACTACTCCGCACGGCACAAGTCCCTGCTCTCGAGAGTGCTCGAGCGAGCGACCTACGTCGGTTTCGCCGTTCCAGGCGTCGTCATCGGGCTCGCACTCGTGTTCCTGGGGAACCGGGCCCTGCCATCGCTGTATCGACAAGGAATCCTGCTGCTCGTGTTCGCCTACGTCGTCCGATTTCTCCCGCAGGCAGTCGGTACCATCCGTTCTTCGGTCCTGCAGGTCGACGGCAAGACCATCGAAGCCGCACGCACGCTCAACGCCAGCCGCCTCGAGGCGTTTCGCCGAATCACGCTGCCGTTGATCATGCCGGGCGTGATCGCCGGTGGCGTACTGGTCTTCCTGACGACGATGAAGGAACTGCCAGTCACGCTGATGTTGCGTCCCATCGGCATGGAGACGCTCGTCACGCTCATCTGGAACGCCCAAGACGCACTGGCTTACCGGTATGCCGCCGTCCCGGCACTCCTGCTCATTCTCATCTCCGGACTCTCGATGCTCGTCCTGTTGTTACAGGAAGACAGTACCCTTAGCTGATCTCTCGGCACGTATATCCCGCTAATCCGCACTATTAAGTCGATCCCGAAAGTTGGTCACACAGTATGGACTACACGCTCGAGATAGATGGGACGCCGGAGACGGTGCCGGGTGGGACCGGTATTCTCTTGCTGCATCCAAGTACCGGCGAAACAGACCGTATCGACACCGATTTCCTCAAGACCGACACCGACCACTTCCTCGTCGTCTCTACCCGAACGACCGCACGCGAAGTCAAACAAAAACTCGAGCACTACGACGTCGACGAGGAACGCGCCGAAATTCTCGACACGCTGTCGATCGAACGCGGCTACTCTCGACGGAAAACCGACACCATCCACTACGTCGCCGCACCCGACGACGTCGACGGCATCGTCGACCACATCGACGGCTTCCTCGACGAACACGACGGTAAACTCCGGCTCAGCTTCGACTCCGTCACCGAACTCGCCTACTACGCCGGCGACGACCGGGCACTCGAGGCCGTCGAGCGAATCTGCAAACTGCTCGAAGAGTACGACGCCGTCGGGCTCTTCCACCTCTCGGAGGAACCCCACGACGCGGCAGTCGTCGACGAGTTCAGCACACAGTTCGACGGCGTCATCGACCTCGACGAGGACGGCAGCGTCGACGCCGAATTCTGAGTCGTACGGATACGGTTTCCTGTCCGTCGATTCCGGCGCAACCGCGACCCGGAGGCAGTTGCACCGGTAGACCGGTACAGCAATCCGTATTAGTCGTCGGCCAGCGAGTCGAAGGTCTTTTCGGCCCACCTGACGGCGTACTCCGCACCGTGGTCGCGATAGGCGTCCGTGTCGAGCGCGGCGAACGGGGCAGGGAGTTCGATCGCGTGTTTGATCGCTGCACAGGCAAGTTCCGTCGCGTCCGCAAACTCCGTCTCACCACGGGCGACCGCTCGAGGGAGTCCTGAGACGCGGTCCTCGAGGCGACCCCCTGCATCCTGCCAGGCGTCGGCCAAAGCCAGCTCTTCGTCGTGCCACTCCGCGAAAACCTCGCGGCTCTGGAGTCCGACCCAGCCGTCGTACAGCGCCGCCGCGACCTGATACGTGCTGCCAGCATCCAGGGCGACCGCCCGGTCGAGGTCGGAATAGGCGTCCTCGAAGAAGCCGAGGAAGTGTTCGGGCACCTCGAGTCCGATTTCGACGAACGCCTCAGCAAGCAGGAAATCGAGGAACGGCTCGGGCGTTCCCTCGACTCTGGGTTTGACGAGGACGATCGGCGGATCGGTCTGGCAAGTCCAGGCGATGCTGCCGTCGCCCGGCATCCCGACCGTCAGATCCGAGCCAGCGTACCGGGCGAGCAACGTCGGCGCGTCCGCCGGAAGCCACGACGACGGATAGGTCGCCGGTTCGAGCGAATCGACAACGAGCCCGAACTCTTCAGCCTGTGCTGGCGGTAGCGTCTCGAAGTCCGTTTCACAGTCGAAAACCAGCGCTTCGGGAGCGTTGACATCCCGAACTCGCCCGACAGCGCTCGAGAGCTCGCGGGTCTCGAACATCAGGCGAGTGCGGTCTGGGCGATTAGCAAGACTGACAACAGCGCCGATGCAGCGACCGTGCCGAGGACGATCTTGGTTGCAGTGCTCATAGGCAGAGGATATCACGCGCGTCGCTTAAATCCATCTGTCTCCGGCTGCATCGCCACCTGTCTATGTCGTTGGGACGATCAAAAGAGTTCGACGCCGCTCGATCACTCCCCGGACTCACGCCAGGAATCCGGAACGTCAATGACGTAGCGGCCGTCGTCCTGCAAGGAAATTATGTACTCCTCACGATCATACAGCTCCATGAGATTGAGTTCGTACTGGCCCGGTTGCAGGATTTTGATACTCTCGAACTGCTCGTTGAGTTCCGCGCGAAGTTGCTCCATCGACAGCTCCGTTTCCGAAGGCTCGCTAACGACCCGGCCGTGAGACGGCGGCTCACCCGCCGGATCTGTGACATCCGGATCGTCTCGCGTAGGGGTGTCCGTAGCGGCATCTGACGGAAGGTCGTCGCGCCGGACCACCTCGCTTCGGGCGTCTGCCTGTGCGGAATTTTCGCTGTCTGCAACCCGCCTCGTTCCATCTCGAGGATCAGACCGAGACGGCGTCGGGCTCGACTGTGGTGACGAACTCGAGTCCGCGGGACTGCCTTCGGACGGAGACGTATCCCAGTCCGGTTCCGGTGGAGTGCGATCCGCAGGTGGTCGGGCGGAGTCAGGCCACTCACCGAACTCGTCGGTCGTCGCGTCCTGGTCGTCGTTCGACGACACCCACTCGCGAACGGTGTCGGTAGCTTTCGTCCGGATGCTGTCGGAGTTCGAATCCGATTCGGCTCCGGACGAGGCCTTCGATTCGGGCGGCGTACAGTCAGCACCCGTCCCCGCTCGGTCGGAGTCGGGCGACTGCGAGTTGGCTGCGGCCGGCTCCGAGCCAGGACTCAACTCTGGCTCTGGCGTCGAACCGGGACCGGTGGGTGAGGTCGCTCCCGTCGTCTGATCGGGCTCCGACCCGACACCGGAACCGGAACCGGAACCGGACCCCGCAAGCGTTCCGGATGGCACGAACTGGAACTTGTTCCCGCCACAGTCGGGACAGCCCGAGAGCATCTCTTTGGAGCCATCCGGGAACGCACGGCCGCAGTTCGTACATTCGTGTGGCATTAGTTGTGGGACACGAGCGCGCTGATCAGCGTTTCGTCTTTGTGTAACGTTTCGATCCTGTTTGCCGGACCGATAACCGTCAATTTCGCGTCTGCTTGCTCCGAGCCCATGATTCGGCCGAGCAGTGACGAGTCACCGCCACCCGGTTTCGGATAGGTCTCGATTTCGATCCCGTTGAACTCGTCGGGGCTGATCTCGGCCATCGTCACCTCGATGAGTTGACTCTCCTCGTCGGGAGTCAATCCCTCTTCTAAGATGACGATGTTGCCCTCGTGGACGCCGTCCAGGATCATCCGGATCTTCTCCATAGATGCCATGCCGTCCATTCGTTCGCTGCTGATGAGGTCGATCTGGACGCCGTCCGGTCCATCCTGGTCGTCTGCGTTTGTTGCTTTTGGCATCGGTATCACCCGAAGTAGTCCGCGATGTTGTCGTAGACTTCGTCCATGTTGTCGCCTTCCTTGGCCGACAGCGGCACCGTCTTGTGCTGTGGGAAGGCGTCCTCGATCCGTTTGACGCTCGCTTCCTCGAGGTCGATCTTGTTCGCAAAGATGAGCACGGGAAGGTCGCGGGATTCGATGATGCCGATCAGCATCGTGTTGGCTTGCGTGATCGGATCTTCAGCACTGTCTAGGACGTAGACGACGCCGTCGACGTCTTCACGCAGCCAGTGCATCGCTTCGGCGACGCCTTCGGTCGCCTCACGAGAGCGGCGGATAGCGTCTTCCTCGTCCATCTCATCGGTGAACTCCTCGTAATCGACTTTCGTCGTCACGCCCGGCGTGTCGACGATATCGATCGTCACCGACTTCCCGTCGCGTTCGATCTCGACGTTCTCTTTCCTGCGGGCACGGCGCGTTTCGTGTGGAATGTGACTCTCCGTGCCAACTGCGTCACCGGTCCAGTCCCGTGCGATACGATTCGCAAGCGTCGTCTTCCCGGCGTTGGGCGGACCGTAGATACCGATACGTTTTGGCTCCTGTTCGGAGAACAGGCGGTCCCTAGCGCGAGAGATACTATCTTTGAGTTCTGTGAACAGTCCCATCCTTAGGGGCCCTCCAGCACCGCGGGGTGCATCTGAACCAACTACTTACTGAACTCACTTAAGCCTACGTCAGACGTGTTAACTAACCTGAAGAGAGGAGTTACCAGATACCGTATTAATTAGGGTGACGGAGAGTCCGTCACCCCGACCGGTCCCCGATCGTATGTTGCCGACCAGCCCCGATAGCGTGTTGCGATATTGTGATACAAACTCCCATTCGACAGGGTAGCAATTACCTCGCATCGACAAGACCCCCCACCCCTCTGTTTCAACTGGAGACGAACGATCCCCCACCCATGGAGAACGGTCCGAGTGAGGGATCTCCCCCTCAGTTTCCACTCGAGTGGAGAGAGACGAGTGCGAGACGGCTGAATTCGAAGAAAGCGAGAGTCTAGTAATTCGATACGCTAAAAGACGCTAATCTAGTTCGATCTAGCAACTAAAGAATACTTCTCTAGTAAATAATTGGATTTGCTAGTGCTACGGTTACTGTTTTCCCCCCAGTATAATAAAAATTCGCCTCTAGAAAGAGGGACTCACCCCCCACCCCTCCGTTGGACAGTTCCACTTGAAACGAAGGGGTGGGGGGCTTCCCGGCAGTCACGGTAATATGCTCTCACGGTAATACACTCACACTAAAGTCGTGCCAACACCACTCACTCCCTCTGGGGCCCGCCAACAAGCCGACCGCTCCTACCCCCTTCGTTCTCGCCAGTCCCTCTTTGGATTCACCCGCGAAGTGACTCCGCGCTCTGTCGACGCGAAATCATGGCCCGATCGACACCGTCTTCCCTGCTCGAATCGATCCAAAACGGACCCGTCCCTGGCTGTGCACTGCCGTTTTTCGAGACGACCACCGGACGCCGTCACGATGCTGTGATACAGCACCTGGTAAAACAGTGATGAACGAAGGGAAGAATTTAATACCGTCGTGTTCCTCTGTTTCGTTTGCATCAACTGGACCCGGGTTAGACTGTCGACTGCGTAAATATGCTGTAATAGAACGTCTACACCGCAGTATTCCTAATTCCGGGCCAGATTCCACCCGAAACGAGGGGGTGCTAGAACGACGAATGTCAGACGAAGATATGGAAGCGGCCGACTCGAACGAGGTCGGCGTCGACGGAATCGACGGGTTCTCGACTGACCTCGAGGGGACCGACCTCGGCGACGACGAGCCAAAACAAGGACTGTTCGACGACCTGCTCAGCGGTGAGCCCATCTTCGAGAACAAGGAAGTCCTGCGCCCGTCCTATACGCCACACGAGCTACCGCACCGAAACGACCAGATAAACAAGATGGCGACGATTCTCGTCGCCGCACTCCGCGGTGAAACCCCCTCGAACATTCTTATCTACGGGAAGACCGGAACTGGAAAGACCGCCAGCGCGAAGTTCGTCAGCAAGGAACTCGAGAGCACTTCCCAGAAGTACAGCGTCCCCTGTGACGTCGAGTACATCAACTGTGAGGTAACCGATACGCAGTACCGTGTCCTCGCACAGCTAGCGAACAAATTTATCGAGAAAAACCAGGCCCGGATCGACGAACGGATCGACTCCCTGGAAGACCTGCTCGACGACCTCGCGGAGTACGACGATTCGTCTCCCGACGCGCCTGGGGCTGGAACGGGGGGAGATCTCTTCGAACCAGCGGACGTCGAATCCACGTCGACGGACGATTCCCCCTCTGTTTCTACTGAAGACGATACCACAGCTACGGCAGGCGATTATACAGGTGAAACGAAGGGGTCGCTCGGTGCGTTTTCGGATGACGACGAGCCCGCGTCCGCGTCCGACCACGACCTCGAGAGTCGGGCCGACGCACGGCTCCCACCTGACCACCCGCTCGAGTCGACTCCGTTCGACTCCCGGCAAGCGGTCCAAGAGCGAATCGAGACGCTCGAGAAAGACAAGGAGTCGTTCGACGAGGTTCCGATGACTGGCTGGCCGACCGATCGGGTCTACAGCGTCTTCTTCGATGCAGTCGACTACGACGAGCGGGTCGTCGTCATCATGTTAGACGAGATTGACAAACTCGTCGAGAAAAGTGGCGACGACACGCTGTATAACCTCTCGCGGATGAACTCTGAACTCGAGAACTCGCGGGTGTCGATCATCGGCATCTCGAACGACCTGAAGTTCACCGACTTCCTCGATCCCCGCGTCAAGTCCTCGCTCGGGGAGGAAGAGATCGTCTTCCCACCCTACGACGCGAATCAGCTCCGGGACATCCTCGAGCATCGCTCGGACGTCGCTTTCAAGGGTAGTGCGCTCTCTGACGACGTGATTCCGCTCTGTGCTGCCTTCGCGGCACAGGAACACGGCGACGCACGCCGCGCGCTCGATTTGCTCCGGACAGCGGGCGAACTCGCCGAGCGCTCCCAGGCAGAGACAATCGTCGAAGACCACGTCCGGCAGGCTCAGGACAAGATCGAACTCGATCGGGTCGTCGAAGTCGTCCGAACCCTCCCCACCCAGAGTAAACTCGTCCTGTTTGCGATCATCCTGCTCGAGAAAAACGGTGTTCACAGCATCAACACCGGCGAAGTGTTCAACATCTACAAGCGTCTCTGTGAAGAGATCGACGCCGACGTGCTCACCCAGCGCCGTGTGACGGATCTCATCAGCGAACTCGACATGCTGGGAATCGTCAACGCCGTCGTCGTCTCCAAGGGCCGATACGGACGGACAAAAGAAATCAGCCTTTCGGTCCCGCTCGAGGAGACGGAGGCCGTGCTCCTCTCGGATTCACGTCTCTCCGACATCGACGACGTTCAGCCGTTCGTCCAGGCGCGGTTCGAGAACTGATGGCCTCCATTCGCGGCTCGTTCTATCGGTTCGATTCGTTCGAATCTCGCGAGCGAGTAGGAGCAGTCCGACATCTACGGGAACGCTGATCACTGCCACGGCGCCGACTCCACCGACGACGTACGAGGATGACGACCTGTCCGTACACCAACGCATGGCACCGCTTTGACTACAGATATCGGCTTTATCGGTCTCTCCTGGTGTCTCTTCGAAGAAGAGATCGACATCTGCGCCGCTCGGGCGAGTGAAGTCGTTTCGACGAACGTTTGCTCTCCCCTTCGAGGTCACGCCCGGAAACGCAACGTCGCTGACTGCTGACTGCGTCCGACCCGTCGTTCGTAGGCGGAGTAGTCACGAGTGTTCGTTCGGAGATGAGTCCGATATCCTCGAGGTCCGCACGATATCCGCGCCTGCAATCGCGGCTCCCGTCGCTCCGGTGGCACCGATGGTCGCGGACGGAACGAGGATGCTCGCAAGCAACTCGTCGACGAGTAGCCGGATGTGTCCGAGCCACGGGATTCGGAGCGTCGCTTTTCCAGTGACCCACTCGGGTTTGACCACGTCCGTCGTGGCGCCACCCTGGTACTGATCGTAGCCACTGTTCGCGTCGCCTTTCGTCACGAACCCGTCGTGGTTCGCGGGACAGGTTCGGAGGTCGTCACAGCTCGCACCGCCGACGTACTCTTCTTTTGCTTTGGTATCGACCCAGTTTTCGTCTTCTTCGACCCAGAAGTGTGCCCGGTGTATCACGGGCGTCTGTAACTCGCTCCCGTCGGGTCTGAAGACAACGACGTCACCTGGTTCGCCGAACGTCTCGTGACCGCCGTCCTGTCCGTTCTCGACGGTGACGACGCCGGTTCCCTCGACGGGGTCGTCACCGGCGAACCGCTCTTCGTCGACGACCACGATCATGTCACCACGCTCCATGCTCGGTTCCATGCTGCCACTCTCGACGGCGACGAGTGGAGGCCATACCCCACTGATCGCGAACAGCAACAAGGCGATGGCGGCGACGATCGCGACACTCGTGACGATATCTCTGACGAGGACGATCGGTTCGTCGTCAGTCTCGAGAAACCAGCGAACGAGTCCGTCGTTTTCGATCGTCACGTCCTGGCTGTTGTCCGTCGACTCGCGTTCGGCGATTCGTCTCTCGTCCGGCTCACTGGTATCCGACGACGACGCGGTACTGTCGCGGTCCTGGTCGTCGTACCCGTCGGAATCACCAGCGTCGGGACCGCTCATTGTCCGGCTTTTTGCTGGGGGTGGCAATCAACCTTCTGCTCGTTTTGCTCGTGACGAGGCTGCTACTGGTCGGCGGTTCGCTATCGATTCGCTATCCTTTTTTCCCCGGTCACAAATACGAGTTGTGTGCCACTCGAGGGTCCAGTTCGGATCGTCAGCGAACTCACGAGTCGCGGTTACAACGCGGAACGGGAGGCAGTGACCCGTCTCGCGGCTGCCGACGACCGAGACGAACTCCTCGAGCGAGTGCTAGAAGAGGTCCCGGACGACGCGCTCGTCGTGCGGGCAGAACACGTCGACGCTGCGCTGGCAGCCATCGGGAGTTCTTCACCCACGGTCGCTCAGCCGCCCGATCTCTCGACCGACTCCTCTGTTTCAACTGGAACTGAGACGCCGTCTTCCGGCGGACAGGGTACCAATCCTCCAGTTGAAACGGAGGGGTATACTGAGTCGGCGGACAGGTCGGTCGACCCCCAGAAGCGATCCCTCGAGATTACCGGCGATATGACCGGCGAAAGTACCGGAACAGGGGAGTACGAGGACTTCGTTGCGGTGTTTCGTGACCGTCTCGACCGACTGGGATCGAAGCTCCGCGGCCGAGTCAACCATCGTCCGGCGACGGCTATTCAGGACATGTCCGGCGGGAACGAGGCCGCGATGGTTGGACTGGTCAACGACGTTCGGTCGACCGCCAGCGGTCACTGGCTGATCGAACTCGAGGACGCGACCGGCACTTTCCCGTGGCTGGTGATGAAAGATCGGGAGTACGTCGACCTCGTCGACGAACTGCTCTGTGACGAGGCGCTGGCGATGGCGGGGACGCTCTCGGACGACGCCGGAATCGGTTTCGTCGACTCGATGTACTTCCCCGACGTGCCCCGCACCTACGAGCCATCGACGGCCGACCGACACGTCCAGGCGGCACTGATAAGCGACGTCCACGTCGGCAGCGACGAGTTCATGGCAGACGCCTGGAATCGCTTTGCTGACTGGCTTCACACCGAGGCGGCCCGGCACGTCGAGTATCTGCTGATCGCGGGCGACATGGTCGAGGGCGTCGGCGTCTACCCCGATCAGGACGAAGAACTCGAGATCGTCGACATCTACGAGCAGTACGAGGCCTTCAACGAGCGCCTGAAGCAGGTCCCGGATGATCTCGAGATCGTCATGATTCCGGGCAACCACGATGCCGTGCGACTCGCCGAACCGCAACCCGGGTTCGACGAAGAGCTTCGACGTATCATGTCGGCCCACGATCCCCGCATCGTCAGCAATCCCTCGACGGTCACCATCGAGGGCGTTTCTGTGTTGATGTATCACGGCGTCTCCCTCGACGAAGTCATCGCAGAACTTCCCGAAGCGAAAGCCAGCTACGACGACCCCCACAAGGCGATGTATCAGCTCCTGAAGAAACGTCACATCGCCCCCCAGTTCGGGGGACACACCCGTCTCGCACCAGAAGAAGAGGACTACCTCGTCATCGACGAGGTGCCCGACGTCTTCCACACCGGCCACGTCCACAAACTCGGCTTCGGGAAGTACCACAACGTGCTTGCGATCAACTCGGGCTGTTGGCAGGCCCAGACCGACTTCCAGAAGAGCGTCAACATCGATCCCGACTCGGGATACGCACCGATCGTCGATCTCGACACCCTCGACGTCACCGTCCAGAAGTTCAGCTAGTACCGTCCCAACCGTCGACTGACGGGTCGAATCGGGCCACACCGCCAGATTCGACCCATCAGTTCAGGCTTGGCCCGCCACTCGTTACGGCTCGAGTCGAAACCGAACTGTCGGCGAGCCGTCGAACCGCGGGCCGGTGCCGTATCGTTCGAAGCCGAGTTCCTCGGCAGCAGCCGAGACGCCATCCATTTCGGGTGCAACGAGCAGTTCCACGGCCATCGACTCCTGGTCTGCGAACCGGACAGGCTCGGCCAGGAGTCGCTGGCAGGCGTCGCCGGTTCCGTCTAGCTGCGTCACGTGGACCGTCTCTTCCCGTGCGTCGAAGCTAATAAATCCCAGCAGATCTTCGGGGTCGGAGCCATCGTACTGCGAACTCGAGATGTCTTCGTTCGGGTCGTAGCTGCCGTCCTCGGCGACGCGTACCGTTCGATCGTGGACGAGGTTTCGCATCACGTCCGTCGGCGCATCGGCGATCGACGCCAGCGCGTCCGCATCGGCCTCGAGTGCGTCCCGTACGTTCATTATCGTATGCCAACGCCTCCCACAACCATAAATCCCGCGAGCGGTTCGGAAAGCTGGCTTCTGCTCTCGAAACGCCGGTACCATCCGGTTGTAATCGTCAGGATCGGCAAAAACACGGGAAATGGAACACAGTTATTTGCGCGCTCCGGTAACGAGGGAGCATGAACCACGCCACCGGCACGCGAATCGATACCGAGGTGTCAGTATGCGGGTTGTAGCGAAGTTCGGCGGAACGAGTCTCGGCAGCGGTGACCGAATCAACCGCGCTGCAGACTCGATTGCCGCCACCGTCGAAGACGGCCACGAAATTGCCGTCGTCGCGAGTGCGATGGGGTCGACTACCGACGATCTCCTCGAGGAGATCACCTTCGAAATCGACGAGTCGGACCGTGCCCAGATCGTCAGCATGGGCGAACGAACGTCGGTTCGGATGCTCAAGGCTGCGCTGTCGGCTCGAGGGCTCGATGCCGTGTTTCTGGAGCCGGGCAAAGACGACTGGCCGGTCGTCACCGACGAGTACGGTGAAGTCGACGTCGAGAAGACCCAAAAGCGAGCTCTCGAAATCGCCGATGAACTCGACGAGGTGGTGCCGGTCGTTACGGGATTCCTCGCGGAGGGGCCTGACGGTTCGATTACGACGCTTGGCCGCGGTGGGAGCGACACGACCGCGGTCATGTTGGGCAGGTACATGGAGGCCGACGAGGTCGTCATTGTCACCGACGTTGAAGGCGTTATGACCGGTGATCCGAACGTCGTCGAGGGCGCACGCAACGTCGGCAAAATCTCGGTCGACGAGTTGCGGAACCTTTCATTTCGCGGAGCCGAAGTCGTCGCGCCGTCGGCGCTTTCGTACAAAGACGGCAACCTCGACGTTCGCGTCGTTCACTACCAACACGGCGACTTGCTGTCGGGCGGCACCAGTATCGAGGGTGAGTTCGAGAACCTCGTCGACCTTCGCGAGCAACCGCTTGCCTGCCTGACCATCGCCGGTCGGGCGATCCGCAACCAATCCGGCGTCTTCCATCACCTCTCGGAAGCACTCTCGGAGAGCGACATCAACGTCGACGCAGTCGCGAGCGGAGTGGACACGGTTACGTTCTACATCGACGAGACCGAAGCCGAACGCGCCGAAAACATCCTCCACCGCGAGGTCATCGCACGCGACGAACTCTCGAGCGTTACCGTCGATTCACCGATCGCTGTCGTCCGAGTCACTGGTGGTGAACTCCCCAACCGTCCGGGGATCGTCAACGACATCGTCAATCCGCTGGCCGAGGAACGGATCAACCTCCAAGACGTCGTCACGAGCGCGACCAGCGTTGCACTGTTTGTCGACTGGGCGGACCGAGAAAAAACCCTCGAGTTGACTCAACACATCGTCTGACTGCGACGCGTTCGTTTTTCGGTGGGCTGTCTTCGCTCGACTGCCCTCGGTACGGAGAAATCGGGGCTTGGAACGGCAGATCTGTAACCGAGCGCTATAATTCAGACAGCCGATAGTTTTTACTGTCGAGGGGCAGAATGGATCATCTGGCGGGATGGGGGGTTTCAGTCGTTGCCACGCTCACTCTATTTGTGAGCGATCGTATCCCGCCAGTCTGCCGCGGCGGTCCCACCGCCGCGTCTTCCCGATTACCCGTTTGGAGGCTCGTTCGGCCGGCCGTTTCCACTCGGCCGGTTTCGACCAGTACGCTCTACTCGTGTCGTGTCTGGACAGCCCAGGCGTCGTCGCACACACCGAACCTGTCCATAGCTGTTCGAACCCGTCGTCTGTACGGCGAGTCGATCCGCAGCTATCCACGTTCCGTCACTCGATTTGAACTGTCCGGCCGTCACAGGGTAGGTATGGTCGCATACAAGACGAAGATGGTCGAACGGATCTCCCTCCCCGCCAGAGAACAGCGCGAACAGAACCTCGAGTCGGCAGGATACAACGCGTTCAATCTCGATGCAGACGACGTTTTCGTCGATCTCCTGACCGACAGCGGGACGGGAGCGATGAGCGACGCCCAGTGGGCGGCACTCGTCCGTGGCGACGAAGCCTACGCTGGATCGCGCAGTTTCGACGAACTCGAGTCGGCCGTCGGCGACGTGATGGGGTTCGACCACGTCGTTCCAGCCCATCAGGGTCGTGGTGCGGAGAACGTCCTCTACGGAGCACTACTGGAAGAAGGCGACGTCGTCCCGAACAACACGCACTTCGATACGACTCGTGCCCACGTTGCGAACCAGGGTGCAGACCCAGTCGACTGTCCGGTTCCGTCGGCCCACGATCCCGACGTGACGGCACCATTCAAGGGAAACTTCTCGCTCGAGCGCGGTCGCGAACTCGTCGACGAGGTCGGAGCCGATAGCGTTCCCGTGGTCGTTCAGACGATCACGAACAACTCGGCGGCTGGCCAGCCGGTCAGCGTCGAGAACACTCGACGGGTCCGGGCGTTTGCCGACGAAATCGACGCCCGGTTCGTGATCGACGCCTGTCGGTTCGCCGAAAACGCCTACTTCGTCAAGCAACGTGAAGAGGAGTTCGCGGCGGCTTCGATCGCCGAAATCGCTCACGAACAGCTCGGTTACGCCGACGCCGTCGTGATGAGCGGCAAGAAAGACGGACTCGTCAACGCCGGTGGCTTCGTCGCAACCGACGACGCACGACTGTACGAACGGTCCAGACAGCGGGCGATCCTCTACGAGGGCTTTCCGACCTACGGCGGGATGGCCGGACGCGACGTCGCGGCACTCGCCGTCGGGCTCCGGGAGGCCGTCGACTCCGAGTACCTCGCGGATCGCATCGAACAGATCGAGGAGTTCGGTTCGCTGCTCGAGGCGGCCGGCGTCCCGATCTACCGGCCGGTCGGGGGCCACGCGGTCTACCTCGACGCCGGTGCTGCGCTCTCACACCTCCCGGACGAGGCGTTTCCTGGGCAGGCGCTCGTCTGTGAGCTCTACCGGGAGGGCGGCGTTCGCGGCGTCGAACTCGGGAGCTTCGCGTTTCCCGACACGGACCGGCCGGAACTGGTTCGACTCGCCGTCCCGCGTCGGACCTACCACCGCGAGCACTTCGAACACGTCGCCGACACCGTCGAAGCCGTCCTCGAGAAAGGCGAGTCCGTTCCAGGACTCGAACTCGCGACCGAACCCGAGATGCCGGAGATTCGCCACTTCACTGCGGAGCTCGAGCCGCTGTCCTAGGAGACGACGCCACGAGCACGATCCCGCAGCGTTGGTTCGGGTTCCTGCTCGCTGCCTGGTCCGCCCGTCAGCCGATTCGCGAGCGTCGCAAGGCCGGTCTCGCTATCCGTCGACGCCGTTCGAGTGGTAGCCCAGTCGGGAAGGCCGGACTTGATCTCGGCTCGCTTCTCCTCTTTGAGCGTGCTGTATCGTCGCAGTACGATGCCGACGCCGAGAAAGAGACCAGCATCGAGTAGCTCTCGACGGAACCGGTTGGGGTCGTTCCGGACCGCGATCGCTTTCACGAGCGAGATGATGCCGATCGCGAGATAGAGCGTCGACTGCTTCGAGGGGTCGCCACTGAGGAACTGTTGCAGTGCCATGCGGGCCGACGTACCACGTTCCCAGTGATAAAACTAGAGCGGACTCGTAAACCGTTGTTCGGTGTACGAGGCTATTTCTGTCTCCCACTTCTCGAGCAGGGTGGAAACGTTGCCGTACAACTCGTCGTAACTAACCGTTACCGATTCGTCGGGCTCGTGGGCGTGCTCTCCGAACCGCTCGTCGAGGTCCACGTACTCCTCGCCGACGGCAGGGAACTGGACGTTTCGAGCGGCGAGTTCGCGCTGGGCCGGCCGCGAGAGGACGAAGTCGACGAACTCGTAGGCGAGTTCCTCCCGTGGCGCGTCCGCGAAGACCGCAATCCCTTCCGTGTTCTCGTATCCCTCTCTATCGAGCGGACCGACCACGTGCTGGCGAAGTTCCCGTCCGGCCGCACTCGCAGCGACACGATCCGTCGAGTAGGAGACGACGAGTGGCCGTTCGCCCTCGAGGTAGGACTCGCGGTAAGACGCCGTCCAGCGCTCGTGTACCTGTACACCGTTGTCCAGGAGTTCGGTCCAGTACTCGAGAGAGTCGTCGCCGTACTCGGCGACCGTCCACAACAGAAAAGCGAGACCTGGATCGGATCGACGGGGGTCCTGCACGAGCAGGCTGTGGGCGTAGTCGGGCTCGAGCAACGCGTCGAAGGAGTCGGGCATGCCGCCCTCGAGTTCGGTTTCGTCGCCGACGAGCGTGATGTAGCCCGTATCGATCGGGAGGACCCGATCGTGGGGATCGTCGAAGCGGAGCTCGTCACGAACGCGGTCGTCGCGGCCGAGTCGATCTCGCTGCAGGCGTTCGAACAGACGGTCCTCCTCGAGGATTTCGTCGACGGAGACGAGTTCGCCGAGCGTGAGTCCGAGGTAGACGTCGGCGTCGATCGATGCCTCGAGTTTTGCACGACGGACGTAGTTTTCGATACCTGCTTTGGGAACCGTCCAGACGATCTCGGCGTCCTCGTGTTCTGTCTCGAAGGCCTCGGCGAGCCACGCTCCTGCCGGCGACTCTCCGGTGACCATCGAGGAGTAGGTCGCGACGCGGAGCGTGTCTTCGTCTTCGTCGGACGGTGCGGGCGCTTCTTCCTCGCCGGTCTCGCGCTCGAGACAGCCGGCGAGACTGGCGACTCCGACGGCCGGACCGGCACCGACGGCACGGACGAACGTCCGTCGCTTCATCGTTTGGTCTCACGTCGGAGTGGGTTAAGTTCTTGCCCCAGTTGTGGCGTATCGTTCGATCGGTTGTCGGGAGCGTCAGTCGTCCGCGACTGCCGGCTCGGGTCGGTAGGACTGGCTGATCGCTTTCCACTCGTCGGTTCTGAATCGCCAGTAGTTGATTGCGGCCGGAACGGTCGTTTCCGCGAGAAACGCCAGGTACAGCCCCCAGTATCCCAGTGCGGTCGTCGCACCGAGATATGCAAGCGGGATCGCGACCAGGAACATTCCGATAAACTGGCTCACGAACGGCACTTGTGTGTCACCGCTCGCGTCGAGCGGACCCGCTGCTGCACCGGAGATGCCCTGGAAAACGACCGCCACGCAGGCCGCGTAGACGAGGTCGATCGCGATCGGGATCTCCGGGCTCGTCGGGCTATCCGCGAACAGAACGACGATCTGTTCTGCAAACACTGCAATGAGAACGGCAGAGACGAGGTAGGTCGCGACGGCGAATCGGATGATGTCTCGGCCGTAGGCTTCCGCCGTCTGCTCGTCGTTCTGGCCGAGTGACTGCCCGACGAGACTCGAGGACGCGAGGCCGAACCCCCAGCCGGGCGTGTTCATCAGCCCCCAGATTCGGCGAGCGATGACGAACGCTGCGACGGTGTTCTCTCCGAATATGTCGAGAATGCCGAGCATCGGGAACTCGGCGACGACGAAGACGAGGTTTCGCGCCCCGACCGGCAGTCCGATCGTGACCAGATCGCGGATCGTCTCTCCGTCGAGGTACGACGCGACCGGATCGATCCGGACCGGGAACGCACCGATCCCCGGGAACCAACCCGCAGAGAGCCCGATGGCAAACGTCGCCGTCACCGCGGCGTTCGAGAGCACCGTGCCGAGAGCTGCCCCGACGACCTCCAGGTCGAGGACGAAGATGAACACCGCGTTCAGTCCGATGTTTACGATCGCGCCGCCGGCACGGACCTGCATCGCGGTGTAGGAGTCGTCTGCACCGACGAGCACCCGGCTGCCGACGAGGTTCAGCCCTGCAAACGGAATGCCGAACGCGACGTACTGAAGATAGCGTGCGCCGTACTCGATCGCCGACTCGTTGCTGCTGAGCAACGAAATGAACTCGTACGGATAAGCCCAGAAGACGGCGGTCACTGGAGCACTGATCACGACGACGAGGAGTGTACTCGAGCGGACGGCAAGTCCGAGTTGGTCGTACGCTTTGGCTCCGTATCGCTGTGAGACGAGTGCGATGGTGCCACCGGCGACGCCGCCACCGATCGCGAACGCGAGCCCCCAGAACGGACCGGCGAAGCCGACGCCGGCGACTGCCGAGGTGCCGACGGCGACGCCGACCATCGCGACGTCGACTGCGCTTTTCGACATGCGCGCGATTCCGGTGACGATGCGGGGCCACGCGAGGACGGTCGTCTTGATAGCGCGTTCTCGGTCGATCAGACCGAGACGCGCCAGCGCGAGACCGATGTAGAGAATCACCAGCCGCAACGGGTTCGGGACGCGACTCACGGATGAGTACTGTCGCTACTCAGTATCCGATACTGGGACCTCGGCAGCCGGAAACCTGTGATCGAAGGGATGGCTCCGTACCCGCATCGTTTTGTGCTTCGTTGCCGTAGTACTCGGGCGTCCGCGTCGCCGAGAGCAGTTCGTCCGTCTGTCACGCCTGTCACCGTGTTCGACTGACCGGTTAGTCAGCCCGGTAGAAAAGCCTATCGTCCGCGGCCGAAGAAACATATGAACTAATACCAGTTGCAAGAACTATAGATATACGTATCACTATTTATTCGATAGGTCGAAGCCGACAACATGGGTTATTATTCTGGCACGAAAGAAGTATATTACGTTATTTGGCGTCTATGGTCCTTTCTGGTAGTGTCTGCAACTCGTCCGAAAGGTCGGCTCTAGACAGACTATCTGTCTGTATTTATAACACTTTATATCATAATTATGATCGCGTCTATCGAACCGTACAAATACGCCGCGTTCGGAGTCCACGGTGACTGCACACGCCAACCCAAGCGTCGGCTGTACTCGTTCCGTCACGACACGTCGTACCGACCCTTGCCCCGTTAGTTGCGACGTTGTGACATCGAAGGGGAACTTCTATAGGGACAATCGGCGAAGTCGTACGTATGGAGTTCAGTCTCACGGACGAACAACGTCAGATCAAAGAGATGGTCACCGAGTTCGTTGACGAGGAAGTCGTCCCCGTCGCCGACGAGGTCGACAAGACCGACGAGTTCCCTCGTGATCTCGTGGACGAACTCGCCGAACTCGGACTGATGGGCATGCCGTTCCCCGAAGAGTACGGCGGTGCCGGACTCGACTACCACGCCTACCCCGCGGCACTCGAGGAGATTTCGCGTGGCTCCGGCGGCCTGGGAACGATCGTCGCCGCCCACATCTCGCTTGCGGGCAACATGGTCTACGCGTTCGGAGACGAGTCCCAGAAAGAAAAGTACCTGACGCCGCTGGCGGAGGGAACGGATATCGGTGCGTTCGCCCTCTCAGAGGCCGGTGCAGGCAGTGACGTTCCCTCCATGGTGACGACGGCAGAAAAGTGCGAGGCAGACGAAGCCCCGGAGCGCAGCGGTGTAACCGCGGAGAAAGATGGTGACGGCTACCTGATCAACGGCGAGAAACTCTGGATCTCGAACGGCTCGGTCGCGGACACGGTGACAGTGTTTGCAAAGACCGACCCCGAGGCCGGCAACAGGGGTATCAGCTCTTTTATCGTCCGACCCGGGGAGGACGACGGCTTCATCGTCGAAGGAACGGAGGACAAACTCGGTGACAAGGGCTGTCCGACTGCCGAACTCCGGTTCGACGACCTCTGGGTTCCCGAAGACCGCCTGCTTGGCGAGGAAGGCGACGGCTTCGTCCAGGCGCTGAAGACGTTAAACGGCGGCCGGATCACGATCGCCGCCCGTTCGATCGGCATCGCCCAGGCGGCACTCGATGCGGCCCTCGAGTACAGCCAGGACCGCGAGCAGTTCGGCCAGTCGATCTCGGAGTTCCAGTCGATCCAGCACAAGATCGCCGACATGGACACGAAGATCCGTGCTGCACGGCTGTTGATGCACGACGCAGCAGACAAGAAGATCCGCGGCGAATCGTTCATCAAGGAGGCCGCCCAGGCGAAACTCTACGCCAGCGAGATCTCCCGCGAAGTCGCAAACGAAGGCATCCAGATCCACGGCGGTTACGGCTACACGAAAGACTTCCCGGTCGAACGCTACTACCGCGACGCCAAACTCAACGAGATCTACGAGGGGACGAGCGAAGTGCTCCGGAACACGATCGCACAGGATCTGCTCGACTGAACGGCTCCGTCGACGCTCTTTCCGTGGGACCGTTTTCCACTGCCTTTCGGACGGCCCTCGCCGATCGCGGGAACCGAGACAGTAGCCCGTATTAGACCGGACTGAGCTCTTCTTGATATGCGCCGTGATGGTTCTCGAATATCGCCATGATCTCGCCCATCGTCGCGTAGGCTTTCACGGCGTCGACGATGGAGGGCATGACGTTCTCGTCGCTCTCGATCGCATCGGAGAGGGCGGCGAGGGCCGCCTCGACCTCCTCGTCGTCGCGTTCTTCCTTGACCGCCTCGAGGCGCTCTAACTGTCGGTCGCGGGTAGTCTCGTCGACCTGAAGGATCTCGGGGGAGGTGTCCTCTTCGATGGTGTACTCGTTGACGCCGACGACGACTTCTTCGCCGCGTTCGACGCGTTGCTGGTACTCGTAGCTTGACTCCTGGATCTCACGCTGGAAGTAGCCCTGGTCGATGCCGTCGAGGACGCCGTCGCGGACGGAGCCGTCGCCGTTCTCTTTGATCTCCTCGAGGTAGGCCATGATCTCTGCTTCTATCTCGTCGGTGAGCGTCTCGATGGCGAAACTGCCACCCATCGGGTCGACGATGTCGGCTGCACCTGACTCTTCGGCGATGATCTGCTGGGTGCGCAGTGCCACTCGGACGGCCTTCTCGCTGGGCAGGGCAAGTGCCTCGTCGAAGCTGTTGGTATGCAGCGACTGGGTGCCGCCGAACACGCCGGCAAGCGCCTGGATCGTCACGCGAACGATGTTGTTCAGTGGCTGCTGGGCCGTCAGCGACTGGCCGGCGGTCTGGGTGTGGAACTTCAGCCGTTTGGACTCGTCTCTCTCGGCACCGTACCAATCTTCCATCACGCGGGCGTAGATCCGACGGGAGGCGCGGAACTTGGCAACCTCCTCGAAGATGGAGTTGTGAGAGTTGAAGAAAAAAGAAAGCAGCGGCGCGAACTCGTCGACCTCGAGGCCGCGATCGAGACAGTCCTCGACGTAGGCGAACCCGTCTGCGAGAGTGAAAGCAGCCTCCTGTGCGGCGGTTGCGCCGGCCTCGCGGATGTGGTAGCCGGAGATAGAGATCGGGTGGAACTTCGGCGTCTCGTCGACGGCGAACTCGACGGTGTCAGTGACGATGTCCAGTGAGGGCCGGGGCGGCACGACCCACTCCTTCTGGGCAATGAACTCCTTGAGCATGTCGTTCTGGAGGGTTCCCCGGACCTCGTCGCGGGGGACGCCTTGCTGGTCGGCCAGCGCGATGTACATCGCGTAGATGACTGCCGCCGACGGGTTGATCGTGAAAGAAGTCGAGACCTCGCCGATGTCGATCCCGTCGAACAGGATCTCCATGTCACGCAGCGTGTCGACTGCGACGCCCTCTTTGCCGACCTCACCCTCGCTCATCGGGTGGTCGGAGTCGATCCCCATCAGTGACGGCATATCGAACGCCGTCGAGAGCCCGGTCTGACCCTGGTCGATCAGGTAGTGGAACCGCTCGTTCGTCTCCTCGGCCGTCCCGAAGCCGGCGAACTGCCGCATCGTCCACGTCCGACCGCGATACATCGTCGGGTAGGCTCCCCGCGTGTACGGCGGCTCGCCGGGAAAGCCGAGATCCTCGAGGTAGTCCAGATCGTCGACGTCCGTTGGCGTGTAGAGCCGATCGACCTCGTGGTTCGAGACCGTCGCGAAGCGGTCCTGGCGCTCCCCGTGGGCCTCGAGTGTGGGGTCGAGTCGCTCGTTCTCCCAGCGCTCTCGCTGCTCGCGGATTCCCTCGAGCTCTTGCTGATCGAACATTAGTATGACCATCAGTACCAAGATTCTAAAGTCTTGTTGTCGGACACTGAACGATCGGTCCTTGCGAGATCGCGTCGTGAGACACCATCCGAGACGAGTACGACGGCATCGTGGCTGTAACCGAGACGACGGTGCCCAACCCGTCGTCTGATCGCTACAGCAGACCGTCACACCTCGAGTCAGCGTCGATATCTGCTGTCGAAAACACTGACAAACTATTAACCAGACGACGATGTGAGTCGTCACGTATGGGTGTGTCTTCCGATACCACGATAGCGGAGTTCGAGTGGGACGTTCCAACGTCGTACACAGTCGTGTCGGCTGTCGAGTCCCACGCCGAGACGTTCGGCGATAGAGTCGCAGTTCGATTCCGCGACGAGGATGGCACCCGAACCGAACGAACGTACGCCGACGTCCGTGACGACACAAACCGGTTCGCAAACGCCCTCACAGACCACGGCGTCGGGACCGGCGACCGGGTGTTGCACCTGTTTCCTCGCCACCCGGAGGCGTTCACGATCCAGCTCGGCGTGCTCTCGACGGGTGCGCTCGTCGTCCCGTGTTCGTCGATGCTACGCCCAGCGGACGTCGCATTCCGGGCAAACGACTGCTCGGCGACGACGATCGTCGTCCACGAGAGTCTCACGGACATGGTCGAACCTGTCCTCGAAGAAACGCCACTCGAGCGTGTGATCGTCCTCGACGGCGAAAGCGGTGAGGGCGGTGAGGAGGGCGAGAGCGGCGATGACGGCGACGACGACCGCTTTCGGACCTACGAGTCGATCGTCGACGGCCAACCGACCGAGTACGACGGCCCCGATCTCGAGGCCGAGGACCCGATGTCGATCAACTACACCAGCGGAACGACAGGGAAACCGAAACCCGTCTTGCACAAACACCGCTGGCAGTACTGTTTCAATCGGATCAACGCCCCCTACTGGTGGGGAATCGACGAAGACACCGACCTAGAGGACGAACTGCTGTGGGCGACGACCGGCACCGGCTGGGCGAAGTGGTTCTGGAGTCCGGTCGGCGTTGGCCTCACCACTGGCGCGACCCAGTTCGTCTACGACGGCGAGTTCGATCCCGAGACCTTCCTCGAACTCCTCGAGTCGGAAGGCGTCACTAGACTCTGTGCCGTCCCGACGCAGTACCGAATGCTCGCCAACGCCGACCTCGAGGCCTACGACGTCGACCTCACCGACGCGTTGTCGGCGGGTGAACCGCTGAATCAGGAGCCGATCGAGCGCATCGAGGACGTCTGGGGCGTCACGCCGCGTGACGGCTACGGGCAGACCGAGACGGTCGCGCTCGTGACGAACTACCCCGGGATCGACGTCAAACCCGGCAGCATGGGGCAGCCGACGCCGGGCGTCGGCGCGACGATCCTCGGTCTCGACGAGGACGAACCGGTCGATCCCGGCGAAATCGGCGAGATAGCCGTCCCGGTGGACTCGCCGGCGATCTTCGACGGCTACTACGAGAAGCCCGACCTCGACGAACGGACCCTCTCCGGTGACTACTACCGCACCGGCGACCTCGCGACCCGCGACGAGGACGGCTACTTCTTCTTCGAGGGTCGCGCCGACGATGTCATCATCTCCGCGGGCTACCGAATCGGCCCGTTCGAGGTCGAGGACGCCCTCGTCAGCCACGAGGCGGTCGCCGAAGCCGCTGCGGTCGACAGCCCACACGAAAAACGCGGCAGCGTCGTCACGGCCTACGTCGTCCTCGCCGAGGGCTACGACGGAAACGACGACCTCGAGACGAAACTCCAGGAGTACACGAAAGCGGAGACGGCTCCCTACAAGTACCCTCGGCGCATCGAGTTCGTCGACGAACTGCCAAAGACCGCAAGCGGCAAGATCCGACGGGTCGAACTACGCCAGGAAGAACGAGAAAAACACGGGTGATCGCTCGATGGAGCGCTACACTTATTATCGTCGTGAGAACAGGATTTCCTGATGAATCTCGAGACGGTAGACCGCGTCGGCGTCGTCGGCGCGGGAACTATGGGCAGCGGTATCGCACAGGTCGCCGCCACGCACGGCTACGACGTTGTGATGCGGGATATCCAGCAGGGGTTCGTCGAGAGCGGCTTCGACTCGATCGACTCGAGTCTCGAGCGCCTCGACGGGAAAGATGCCCTGGAGGACGACCCCGAGACGATCCGCGGCCGGATCGAGGGGACGACCGACCTCGAGGATCTGGCGGACTGTGACGTCGTCGTCGAGGCCGCCGTCGAGGACCTCGAGGTGAAAAAGGACATCTTCGAGGATCTCGCCGAGGTCACGGACGGCGAGACCGTGCTGGCGACGAACACGAGCACGCTCTCGATCACCTCGATCGCGAGTGCGACCGACCGACCCGAGCGGGTCGTCGGCCTCCACTTCATGAACCCCGTCCCGATCATGGAGGGCGTGGAGGTCGTCGTCGGCGAGAAGACGGATTCGGAGGTCGTCGACTTCGCCCACGACTTGTCGGAATCGCTCGAGAAGACCACCTGGGAGTCCGACGACAAGCCTGGCTTCGTCACCAACCGCATCCTCATGCCCTGGATCAACGAGGGCATCCGCGCCTTCGACGAGGGCGTCGCGAGCAAAGAGGACATCGACGCCGGGATGGAACTCGGAACGAACGTCCCGATGGGGCCGCTGACGCTCGCCGACCACATCGGACTGGACGTCTGTCTGCACGCCTCCGAGACGCTTCACGAGGAACTGGGCGACCGATACAAGCCGGCCTATCTCCTCAAGCGCAAGGTCGAGGCGGACGAACTCGGCAAGAAGACGGGGAAAGGCTTCTACGAGTACGACTAGTCGGCTCTGTTGCGGTTTTGGATACCTGTTTTCGTGGCGCTACCAACTGCTACAGATGTCTGTGATGCTCGTATAGCAGCGTCTTCGAGGTGACTACGAGAACAAAGCGTCCTGCTATCAGCCAACAGGGGGTTGCCACACCACTCACGGGTCACTGCGTTCCCCGTTCGCTATCTCGAGGCGCTCACTTCGATCGCGCCTCGCACCCTCCAGCCGATTCGCTCGTTCGCGGTGCTCACTCGCTCACCACTCGCACGATTTCGACAGCCAGCCTCGCTATTGTTCGGCTGTCTGTCAGCGTGTGCCATCCCGAGTCAAGGACGGCGCTACTCCGTGAGATGGCGAGCGATGATCTTCTTCTGGATCTCGCTCGTCCCCTCGTAGATCGTCGTGATCTTGGCGTCGCGGTAGTAGCGTTCGACCGGGAAGTCCTTCGTGTAGCCGTAGCCGCCGTGGACCTGGACGGCCTCGTTTGCCACGTCGACGGCCGTCTCGCTGGCGAAGTACTTCGCCATCGCCGCGGACATCGGGTCGACGCCGTCCTCGTTCTTCCGGGCGGCGTCTCGAGTCAGCAGCCGGGATGCCTGGACGTTCGTCTGCATATCCGCGAGTTTTTGGCCGATCGACTGGTGTTCGATGATCGGCTGGTCGAACTGCTCGCGCTCGTTGGCGTATGCGACCGCGGCGTCGAGGGCCGCCTGTGCGACGCCGACAGCCTGGCTCGCGATGGCGATCCGGCCGCCCGTGAGGATCGAGAACGCGGCCTTGAGTCCCTTGCCGACCTCGGTCAGCCGGTTTTCGGCCGGAATGCGGACGTCGTCGAAGAGAAGCGTCGTCGTGTCGCTGGCTCGCAGGCCGAGTTTGTCCTCTTTCTTGCCGACCTCGAGTCCCTCCACGTCTTTCGGGACGAGGAACTGGGTGACGGTGTCGGGGTCGTCGCGGTCGGTCTTGGCGAACAGGATCACGACGCCGGCGCGCTCGCCGTTCGTGATCCACTGTTTCTTGCCGTTGACGACGTACTCCCCGGCGTCCTCGTCGAGTCGTG
The DNA here is from genome assembly GCF_000230715.2 of Natronobacterium gregoryi SP2. GTDB lineage: Archaea > Halobacteriota > Halobacteria > Halobacteriales > Natrialbaceae > Natronobacterium > Natronobacterium gregoryi. The sequence goes on along the minus strand of NC_019792.1, from coordinate 1,562,032 downwards.
CCTCGGTGTTCATCTCGGCGGGGTTCGAACCCGCGTGGGGTTCCGAGAGGGCGAACGCGCCGACGGGCCGGCCGTCGACCATCTCCGGGAGCCACTTCGCTTTGTGTTCCTCGGAGCCGAACTGCCGGATACAGGAGGTCGCAAGGCAGTGGACCGACAGCGCGGTCGCGACCGCGAGGTGGCCGTAGGCCAGTTCCTCGTTGACGATGCTGTAGGTGACCTCGTCGACGTCTAAGCCGCCGTACTCCTCGGGGACGGTCATCCCGGTGAAGTCCAGTTCCGCGAGGCCGTCCCAGATGTCTTCGGGAAACTCCTGGCGGTCGTCGAGTTCCCGGACGTCCTCGCCGACCTCGTTCGCAACGAACTCCCGGACGGTGTCGCGGACGAGTTCCTGCTCGTCTGTGAGTTCCATGCCACGACATTCGTGAGTCGGCTACTAAAGCGTACGATGTCGCAACGAAGGAGTTGTCGAACCCGAATTCGGGGAACGTCTCTCCACTACTCGTGGCGTCGATGGACAAGGGTTACGTTCGTCGTGACGAACCGACGACCTGTATGTCGACCTACGAAAACCTGTCCGTCGACCGTGACGACGGCGTCGCGACGGTAACGCTCGAGAGCAGTGCGGGCCGGAACGCGCTCACCCTCGAGATGGCGAACGAACTCGCCTCGGTCGCCTCGACGCTCGGCGACGACCCCGAGGTACGGTGTATCGTCCTCACCCACGAGGGACCCTTTTTCGGCTCCGGTGCCGACCTCTCGCAACTCGAGGGCGACGCCGCCGACGCGCCGCGGCTCCGCGAACTGGCAAGCCGCGCCCACGAGGCGATCGTTCACTTCCACCGGACCGAGACGCCGGTCGTCGGCGGCGTGAACGGAACCGCGGCCGGGATCGGCTTCAGCTTCGCGCTGATCCCGGACCTGCTCGTCCTCGGCGAGGACGCGACGCTCCAGTTCGCTTACCCGAGTATCGGGCTCACCGGCGACGGTGGCTCGACGTTCTTCCTCCCGCGACTGGTCGGGCTCCGGACCGCGAAAGAGATCGTCCTCCGGGACGAGCCGATCGGCCCCGAGGAGGCCGTCGCGCTCGGACTGGCCACCGAGGTCGCGCCCGCTGGCGAGTTCGACGAGCGCCTCGAGGAGGTCGCGACGGAACTGGCCGACGGCCCGACGCAGGCGCTCGGCGCACTGACGCGGCTGTTGACCGACAGCTACGCACACGGACTCGAGAGCCACCTCGCAGCCGAAGCCGATGCCCTCGCGGACGCCGCCCGGACGGAAGATTACGAACGGGGACTCGAGGCGTTCTTCGGCGACGACGAACCCGAGTTCGTCGGGCGCTAGCGGACGGACGCTGCCGGCAGCGATACTGGTTTGTCGTCGCACGTCACACCGGTTCGTATGCACCTCGGCCTGGTCGTTCCACGCATCGCCTCGCACGATCCGACGGACCTCGCGGTCGACGCGGAGGAACTCGGCTACGACTCCGTCTGGATGGGTGAACTCTGGGGAACGAGTTCGGTGGTGAAACTCACCGAGATCGCGACGCGGACCGAGTCGATCGAACTCGGCACTGCGATCGTCAACGTCTTCTCGCGCAGCCCCGGCGTCCTCGCGATGACGGCTGCAACGCTCGATCGCGTCGCCGACGGCCGCGTCTCCCTCGGTCTGGGGACGAGTACGCCGACGGCCATCGAGAACGTCCACGGAATGGGCTTCGAGCGTCCGATCCGGCGTTCTCACGAGACGATCGCGGTCGTCAGCCGTATCCTCGGCGACGACGATCCCGTCTCCTACGAGGGCGAACTGATCTCGGTTACCGACGTCCCGCCGCTGGATGAGACAGTCCCGATCTATCAGGCGGCGCTGGGGCCAGCAAACCGCCGCGTCGTGGGCCGACTCTGCGACGGCTGGATTCCGCACAATATTCCGTTTACCACGCTCGACGACGCGTTCGAGGTCGTTGCCGACGCCGCTCGAGAGCGCAATCGCGACCCTGCGGAGATCACGGTCGCTCCCTACGTTCCAGTCGCGGTGAGCGAGGACCCCGAGGAGGCGTACGATGCAGTTCGGGGCCACGTCGCTTACTACGCCGGTAGCGCCGCGGGGTACCGGAACGCGATCGCGACGGTGTTTTCCGATCGAGTCGAAGCGGTTGCCGAGGCCTGGCAGGCCGGCGATCGGGACGGGGCCACGGGGCTCGTCACTGACGAAATGGTCGACGAACTCGGCGTCGCAGGCACTCCGGGGTGCGCACGCGAGAAACTCCGAGCGCTCGTTTCGGAGTCTGTCGTCGATCGACCGTTGCTCACGATCCCCGAACAGGCCGCCGACGAGATTGCCGTATCGACGATCGAGGCGTTCGCACCGTTAAGTTCGAACTCCAGTCGCCACTGATACGGTTTGTGTCAGTCAGTTCCGGCGGGACCACGAGCCCTCCTGCGGTCGCGCCGGTCAATCGGCACAGCATCCGTCTGATACGGTTTACTGCCGTCCTGCCGGTGCAGCCGTGCCCCGAGGCGCTTGCAGCGGTACTTCACTCCAGTAATCCGACTGAGTCGGGCGACACGTCGATCACGACACAGGCGATCGCTTGCAGTGGTTCCGCTACTCGCATACGTTGCCGGTTCGATTTTCCGGTACAGCCGGACGACTATCCGGACCATAGCTGTTCTCGAGACGACTGCTTACACCCGAAGAGCGGACGTCTGCAGTGAAAGAAGTCGTCCGAATGCCGACCTCTGCTCTCGTTCGTACGTTTCGCTCGTCTCTTCCGGTACCCTCTCGCCCGTAACCAGGGCGGTTTTCTGGGCGTGTCCGACCATGGAATAACTTCCGGTAGAACCGAAAAGCTACTTCTGACACGTGCTCTCTTGCCCTGGCTTTCCGAGAGTGATTACACGAGTACACGTGTAATGTCTGCGGGATGCCGCCGACATCCCGTCTCTCTGTTCCGTCTCTGTCGGAAACGGCAACCCGATTCGACTATCCGGGCGAGAGCCTGTCGGCGTCGTCCGTCCGAGCTGTACTCGGAAAGAGCCACTGGGTCGACTCGCCTGTCTTGCAGCTCTCGACTCTTACATAAAACTACACTTCGGCAATTATTAAAGATAATCTATATACTGAAGGGAGTTCTCGACCCGCCTCCGCTACGACCAGTTCGGAGGTTCAAACGCTAGCAAAAGCCCTGCTCGAACTGTACCGCATCGATCGAAAGAACTCTCTAAATGGTGCTATAGGTGACTTAACGTGCGTTAAGACGATAGTAAATAGTTCGAGTGTCCAGGCGGGACTCGGTAGCTGTACGCGGCCGAATCTGGATTCACCGGAGTCGCTTTCAGAAAACATCAGACTAAAGCACTAATACGAAATAATACTATTTCTATGAGTTGCGTGCTGTCAGCACCAGTTTCCTTCGGTCGGCGATCACCTCCAGTACCCGTGCGACCGAAGGACTTTATTCTTCCGCTGAGATTCGTCTGTGTGGTAACGAGCACGAACGGCGGGCCCCGGGATTCGAGGCCGGGCTCCGAGGAATCCGGCGTGACTGAGACGGGTACTCGCCGGTACGTTCTGGCAGGTGTCGTCACCGCACTCGGTGTCCTCACCGGTGCGATCCTGCTCGAGGTTCTCGGAACGATTCTGTTTGCCCTGACGGTCGCGTACGTCCTGTTACCGGTCAAAGACTGGCTGACCAGGCGCGGCCTCTCTGAGTGGGTGGCGGCCGTGACTGCGACTCTCGTCGGGTTCGGTGGCGTGATCGCGGTCTTCTCGCCGATTTTCGTCACACTCTATTTCCGGGTCGAAGACGTGATCACGGTCATCGAGAGCCTCCCACAGGAGGTTCCGGTGACAGTGCTCGAGGAGACCTACGTCGTCGATGCAGTCGAGATCCAGGCGCTTGCGGTCTCGTATCTCCGGGAGTTTGCAGTTGCGATTGCCTCGTCGTTGCCGGTGCTCGCGATCAAGTTTGCGTTGTTCGTTATTCTGTTGTTCGCGATCCTGCTGAGAGGCGACGCTGCAGGGAGGGCTGCGATCGCACCAGTTCCACTCGAGTACAGGGACGACGTTTACGCCCTGGCTCGTCGCGCCCGTGAGACGCTGTACGCGATATACGTCCTGCAACTTGCGACCTCCGGCGCAACGTTCATCATTGGCTACCCGCTGTTCTGGACGCTGGGGTACGAGATGGCGTTCACGCTCGCGCTCTTTGCCGCCATTCTGCAGTTCGTCCCGATTATCGGTCCAAGCTTGCTGATCGCTCCTATCGCGCTCTATCACGTTGTGGCGGGTGAGATGATCGCCGCGATCCTGATCGGCGTTCTCGGAATCACGCTCGTCGCCTGGTTCCCCGACGTCGGCGTCCGACCCCGTCTCGCTCGCCACTCCGCGGGGCTGCCTGGGAGCCTCTACTTCGTCGGGTTTACGGGCGGTCTCTTCACGCTGGGGGCAATCGGGATCGTCGTCGGACCGCTGATCGTGGCTGTCTTCGTCGAGGCCGTCGACCTCCTCGCCGACGAAGTCAACGGAGACGCCGGATTCGCAGAACTCGCCGACGTAGACCCCGACGACACGCTCACGGTAGAGGGTGACTCAGACGCAGATAGCACCGCCGGTCCGGACGGCGATTCCGGACCCGAATCGACTACAGCAGAATCCGAGTCACGGACTGTCGACTAGCGCGTCGCGGTTCCGGTTTTGCCCGCCGACGATCACGGGCGCTTTTTTCTCTGCAGGCGTCGATCCAGTATGCCGACCAGCCGTCCCATCGGCTACGCGATCGTCGGTTCCGTCGTCGGCATCGTCCTCTCGTTTGTGCCGTTCTCGACCATCGTCGTCGGCGCAGTCGCCGGCTTTCTCGAGGGGGTCACGTTCGTCGCCGTCGTCCTGTTCGTGATCGGATCAGGCGTCGCGTTCTACACCATCGGACTCTCGATGCTGGGCGGTTACCTCGGGGTGTCTCTCGCACGCGAATATCCACAGAAGCAACGGCACACGCGCCGCAGGATCGGTACCGGTGATCGGCTGTCGTCCGACCACGACCCGTCGGCTCCGCGGCATCGGCGACCAGAACTGGTCCGCGATCGGGACGGGACGGACTGGGCGTACGCAGGCGACTCGGTCTCCGACCGCACCGGTCGCGACCGGTCGAGCCGAGACTCGAGACGGGACCGACCGAGGACACGGAGACGGTGACCCGTGGCACGAGGAGGTCGATAGCGACGAGTACCGATGACACCGAATCGAAGTGGTGTGTCGCTCATTCGTGTCTGAGCGCGTCGATCGGGTCCGTTCGCGCCGCGCGCCAGGCGGGGTACAGTCCTGAGGCGACGCCCACGAGGATGCCCACGGCGATCGCAAGCGCGACGTACTCGTAGGGGTAGACCAGCGGGAGGTCGATGTACCACGCGCCGAGATAGCCCGCGGCGAGTCCTAGTGCCGTCCCGAGAATCGCGCCAACCACACCGAGAACGATCGCCTCCGTGAGAAAGAGCCCAAGAACGTCACGATTCTGCGCGCCGACGGCTTTCATAATCCCGATCTCGCGAGTCCGCTCGGTGACCGAGACCAGCATGATGTTCGCGATGCCGATCGAGCCGACGACCAGCGAGATGGCCGCGATACCGACGATGAAGTTCTGGAGCAGGTCGAGCACGTCCTGTAGCTGTTGGAGCAACTCCGTGCTCGTCTGGAAGGTGACGGCGAGATCGTCGTCCAGAAACTCGCTCGCGTCCGACTCGTCGCTCTCGAGGTAGGCGGCCGTGGCGTCACGAGCGGCGTCGACGTCCGCCTGGGCGGCAGACTGGGCCTCGACGACGACGGCGAGAAAGCGCGTCTCGCCGTCGCCGTCGTCACTGCCGATGCCCACGTCGTCTCCATCACCAGCACCGATTCCCAGGTCGAGTCCACCGGCTTGCTCGGCGTAATAGGGATCGGTCGGAACGTAGACACGCGGTGAAGACTCGAATCCCTCGAACGGACTCAACCCCTCGGAGGTGTCCGTGATCCCCACCACCTCGACGGTCGCTCTCAGACCGCCGAGGAACGTGATCTCGAGTTCGTCGCCGACGGTGACGTTCTCTTCGAACTGTCCTGCTGCGGCCGGATTGATCACGGCCTCGCGTTCGCCCATCTCGAACTGTCTGCCCTCCGCGAGACTCCCCTCGCGAACGTAGGAGGGGCCGGACGCGATCACCCCGTCGCCCTGGGCGACTTCCTCTTCGCTGTCGGAGAGTCCCTGGCTCTGGATCGTCGCGTAGCCGTAGGCGGCCTCGACTGCCTCGAGGTCCTCGACTGTCTCGAGGTCGGCGTCGCTGACGACGGGTTGTGCGCCCGCGAGCGGGCCGCCCTCGGTGTCGGGGTCGGCAGCCCAGCCGTAGAGGTTGCGCTGGTCGTCCGGACTGATGTCGCCGACGATGCCGGCCTGCAGACTCGCACCCAGGGTGACGAAGACGATGACGGCGGCGATTCCGATCACGACACCCAGCGTCGTCAGCGTCGACCGGAGTTTGTGCCCCCGAATGGAGCGCCACGCCAGCCGAAGGTGCTCGAGTGGGTCCATTAGCTGTCGTCCTCCACTTTTCGATCGGACTCGCCCAACGGTCCTGGCGTCGCGTCCGCGCCAGCCCCCTCGAGGTCCTCGATTCGTTCGATCGTTCCGTCGAGGAGGTGGACGATCCGCTCGGCGCGTTCGGCGACGTGACGTTCGTGGGTGACGACGAGCATCGTCGTTCCGGCCTCGTGAAACTCCGCGAAGAGGTCGAGGACGTCGGCTTCGGTCTCGGTATCGAGGTTTCCCGAGGGTTCGTCCGCCAGCACGAGCGCCGGGTCGTTCACCAGTGCTCGAGCCAGCGCGACTCGCTGGCGCTGGCCGCCCGAGAGCTCGCTGGGGAGGTGGTCCTCGCGGTCTGCGAGCCCGACGCGGGCAAGCAGGTCGCGCGCTCGTTCGCGACGCGCCGACCTATCGATCCCCTGGAACAACTGCGGGAGTGCGACGTTCTCGAGGGCCGTCAGCCGCGGCATCAGGTTGAACGTCTGGAAGACGAATCCTACCTCGGTTCCCCGGAGACTGGTCCGCTCGCGATCGGAGAGGGTCGTCACGTCGGTACCGTCGACGACGACCGTTCCGTCAGTTGGCGTGTCCAGACAGCCGACGAGATTCATCAACGTCGACTTCCCGGAACCGCTCGGCCCCATGATCGCCGTGTACGAACTCCGTGGCACCGACAGCGAGACGCCGTCGAGCGCGTGCACCGGCTCGCCGAGTTCGTAGGTCTTGCGGACATCCTCGAGGCGCACTGCCGTCCCCGTCTCCATAGTCGTCGGACCACGGAGCCAGCAAAAAAGGTACGGCCGAACGTCGAGCCGGAACGTTGACTGGTGGCCCCGTCGTACGTGACGTCGATGACTGATCCCCGCACCGACGACCCTCCCAGTTCGACGGGGACGGATTCGCTTTCTGTCCTCGCTCGAGATGTCGTCACCGTTGTCGCGGTTGTCGCGGTCGTCGCTGCCCTGCTGTTCGGGATCAGTGGCATCTGGCCGCCGTTCGTTGCGATCGAGAGTGGAAGCATGGAGCCAAACGCCGAGGTCGGCGATCTCGTCTTCGTCGTCGACGAAGAGCGATTCGCGCCAGACCTCGCGGTCGCAGACACCGGCGTCGTCCCGGCCTCGACAGGCGCAAACGACGGCCACGAGACGTTCGGCGAACCCGGCGACGTGATCGTCTTCGCGCCCGACGGCGATCCGGCGAAGACGCCGGTCATCCACCGCGCTCACTACTGGGTCGAGGACGGCGAGAACTGGGTCGAGACGTCGGCGAACGAGGAATACCTTGCCGGACACGACTGCGAGGACCTACCGTCCTGTCCCGCGCCCCACGACGGGTTCGTGACGAAAGGCGACGCCAACGGTGCCTACGATCAGGCAGTCGAGTACCAGTATGCCGATACGAACGTCGTTGCATCCGACTGGATCGTCGGTAAAGCCTCCGTCCGACTCCCGTGGCTCGGCCACGTCCGACTCCTGTTTGGATCGTTGGTCGCGGGAGTGAGTGCGCTGGCTGCGTTCGGCGTTGGCCCGTCGATCCGTCGGTGACTGTTCACACGCTTTGACACCCGTCCGAGTGCAGCACCGTCCCGAGTGTCAGGCGACGCTCTCGTTTGGTTTCCTCTCGCTGCTGTCGTTCTATCTTCCCGTCGATCGTAACGTGGTCCGCCTCGGTTTTCGGGGCGATGTCTCTGGCACGAAGCTCTCGCCACTCTTTCCCAGCGATTCGCATCTGGACGTGGTACGCTCCCGGCTCGCTCGGTACGTCTTCGTCTGGGACAGTCAACCCGTCGAACACTGCGGTTTCGGTTCCGTCGACGACGTCTTCGGTGGCAGGCTCGATCTCACCGGCCGTTTCGGCCACGATCGTCTCGCCCTCGAGAACGCGAATTTCGGCTTCGATCGGTTCCTCCTGCCGGTTGTGGACGCTCACGTCACACAGCGTTATCGTGTCCTGGCGTTCGCTTCTCGACGCCATACATCCGCCCGTTACGAGCGAACCGGTGGCACACGAGACGAGAACGGTTCGGCGAGTGGAGGGCGACATACCGGTTCGTTCGCACTCACCTGTTATATTACGGGGGGTGTCAGCGTTACTCGTTCGGCGACGCCGACGGATTCTGACGATAACCGGCAACCATTTTCCGTTCGGCACACTCCTCACGAATCATGAAGACTGAGGGTGGCACCCCGGCAGCGAAACGGCGTGCCGGCGAACGCGCCGCCGAAGAAGTCGAGGACGGCTTCGTCGTCGGTCTCGGAACCGGCTCGACGACCGCCTCCGCCATCGAAGCGATCGGCGAGGCAGTCGCCGACGGCCTCGAGGTGCAGGGCATTCCCACTTCCTTCCAGTCCCGACAGCTCGCACTCGAAGTCGGCATCCAACTGACGACGCTCGAGGCCGTCGAGACGGTCGATCTCGCGATCGACGGCGCTGACCAGATCGTCGACGATCCCGGATCGTCGGCCCACGGCACACTGATCAAGGGCGGCGGCGCAGCGCACGCTCGCGAGAAACTCGTCGACGCGGCGGCCGACCGGTTCGTCGTCGTCGCTGACCCCTCGAAGCTCACGGACCGACTCGAGCGGTCGGTACCACTCGAGGTGTTGCCGGACGCCTACACCGTCGTCACGGCTCGGGTTCACGAACTGGGCGGCGAACCGACGCTCAGAGAGGCCAAGCGAAAGGACGGTCCGGTCGTGACGGACAACGGCAACCTGGTACTGGACTGTGAGTTCGGAGCGATCGCCGATCCCGAGGAACTGGCCGCGACGCTCTCGAGCGTTCCGGGCGTCGTCGAGCACGGACTCTTCGTCGACCTGGCGGACGCGACCTACGTCGGCCTCGAGGAGGGTACCGGCGACGCGGACGGGGAAGGTCTCGCGGTTCGGGAGTACTGACCCGATCGTCGGCGGCTGGACGCTGCTCTCGCGATTTCGCGGTCCTCGCTGCTCTCGTCTACGACCGCGAGTTGGCACTCGACCGTCGAGGATTGGATCGTCTCGAGCGCCGAGTGAATCTGTAGTGAGTGTCTCGATTGGACGCCGAGACTCTCGTGGCGTCCTCGTCATACGGTTTGCTGTATTCAATTACCGCCGATCGCCGGCCCCGTTCTGGCGATCGGTGGGAAATAGTTACAGCAATCCGTATCAGTGCTGCTGTCAACAGCCGAATAGCTTTGACTGGAATCGATGGACACCTTTTCAATGCTCTCGTCCCATTCTCCATTGGAGACGATTCGATGCCCGAGACATCCGACAGGAAAGACGACCATATCCGTATCATCGAGGAAGAAGACGTCGAGACCTCAGGGGCCGGCTTCGCCGACATCGACCTCGTTCACGAGGCGCTCCCGGAGGTCCATCGAGACGAGATCGACACGACGACGACGCTGTTCGGGCACGAACTCGCGGCCCCGATCGTCATCGAGAGCATGACGGGCGGCCACCCGAACACGACGAAGATCAACCGGGCACTCGCCGAGGCGGCCCAGAAAACCAACGTCGCGATGGGCGTCGGGAGCCAGCGGGCCGGCCTCGAGTTAGACGACGAGGAGCTAATCGAGTCCTACGCCGTCGTCCGCGACGTGGCACCCGATGCCTTCCTCTATGGTAACGTCGGTGCAGCCCAACTGCTCGAGTACGACGTCGCAGATGTCGAGGAAGCCGTCGAGATGATCGAGGCCGACGCCATCGCCGTCCATCTCAACTTCCTCCAGGAGGCGATTCAGCCCGAGGGTGACGTCGACGCTCGCGGTTGCCTCGAGGCGATCGAACGCGTTGCGGACGGGCTTTCTGTCCCGGTGATCGTCAAGGAGACCGGCAACGGTATCGCCGGGGAGACAGCCCAGCGGCTCGCAGACGCTGGCGTCGACGCCATCGACGTCGCCGGGCAGGGTGGAACGACTTGGTCGGGCATCGAGTCCCATCGCGCCGCCGCGGTTGGTGCCGATCGACAGGAGGAGGTCGGACGACTGTTCCGTGCCTGGGGCGTTCCGACGGCGGTCAGCGCCTACGAGGCCGCGCAGGTCCACGACACCGTCGTCGCCAGCGGCGGCGTCCGATCTGGACTCGACGTCGCAAAGGCGATCGCCCTCGGAGCACAGGCGGGTGGACTCGCCAAGCCGTTCCTCGGACCGGCCGGCCAGGGCACTGATGCAGTCGTCGATTTGATCGAGACACTCGAACTCGAGTTGCGGACCGCGATGTTCGTCACCGGATCGGCCTCGATCGACGAACTCCGTGAGACGGAGTACGTCGTGCTCGGTCGGACAAAGCAGTACATAGAACAGCGCAGTCACTAGCGAGTGCTCTGTTTTGCCATCAGTCGATAGCCGCGGCTACCGACCGTAGGCGCAATAAAAAATCTCTCGAACCGGTCCTTACAGGTCGCGAGGCTGGACCGTCTTCCGGTCGTTGGCCTCGGCGCGTCGAGCGGCGTCCTCGAGCAGTTCGTCAACCTCTTCGTCGAGTGCTTCGTAGAAGTCCGAAGCGACGTTCTTGTCATCGAGCGCTTCCTTAACGGCGGCTTTGACGATAAGATCTGCCATACGATTCACCGATTCCTTCCACCATTATATAAAAATTGTGGTTATTGACTCCGATACTGGGGTTGGAGCGGTTGACCCGTCGGTTTCGGCTGCCGAACCTACCGGAAAGTATATGTCGGATGAGTCAAGGAGCGGATACCTCACACCGTTTTGGCCCCGATTCCGGCTCGCGCGCGCCAACAGTGGATGCTCGCGCGGTTTCACGACTGCAACGTGGTAATCCGTCCAGTCGACGCGGCCGACGAGAATAGATTAATGGAAAACAAAGATTTAGTCCTACACCCAAAATCAAAACTCTGTTTGGGAAAGCGTTTTTAAGCACACGGCGAATACCAGAGAGTACCGGCTCCGGCCGGTGTGCCCAATGCCCAAGTGTGACCACTGCGACGCGCACGTTTCCGAGCGCTTCGCGCGCGTGTTCGCCGACGAACACGGCGAGATCCACGCGTGTATCAGTTGCTCGGCCAATGCGGGGATCGCGGAAGTCGCGAGAGAGCGTGCTCGCGGCATATAACCCGCAAACGAATCGACCTCGGACGACCACGTGTCCCTCTCACCGAGACGCTTTTGCCCACCCTCCTGTAACGACCCCTCGATGGCCGATGACCACGCTGTCTACGTCCTCGAGTGTGCCGACGGTTCCCTCTACACCGGCTACACGACCGACCTCGAGCGACGCGTCGCCGAACACGACGACGGCGACGGCGCGAAGTACACTCGCGGCCGAACGCCGGTCGAACTCGTCTACCACGAACGCTACGAGAGTCGCTCGGCGGCGATGTCCCGCGAGTACGAGATCAAACAGCTGAGTCGCCGGGAGAAAGAACGGCTGGTCGGACTCGAGACAAGTGACTAGCCAGAACGACTACTCGAGCCGTTTTGCGAAGAATTTTCGTTTCACGTCGAACCCGTGGTCCTCGTACAGCGACTGTGCTGTGTGGTTGTCGACGTGGACCACGACCGACGCCCACTCACACTCCCGTGCTTTCTCCCGGGATTCGACCGCAGCTAGCAGTTCGGACGCGACCCCCTGCTGGCGCGACGCCTCGCGCACGTAGACTTCGATGACGTGGAGGTCGTAGCTCCGCTGGAACGTGGGCACCGTCTGCTCCCGTTTCGCGTAGACGAACCCGGCGAACTCCCCGTCCTCGACGGCCACGAGAATAATTCGCTCCTCGTCATACGGTTTACTGTCAGTCATTTTCGGCACAACCGCGACCCGGGCGGCGGTTGCGCCGGTAAATCGTTACAGTAATCCGTATCAGTCAGCGCCCGTTCGTGGTAGCCGATGGCGTCCTCGCGAACGTCGTCTGCAACCCGATTGAACTCGTCGAAGTCGCCCATCTCGCGAGCGAGCGGGAACCAGCGGTCGTCGACCAGCGTTTCGACGTCGTCCGACTCGAGCGGTCGAATCTCCATGGGAGAAAACCCAGCCTTTCTGACAAAACATTGCCATACTTCGTATCGCTCGTCGACTCAGTCGTCGGCTTCCGCTCGAGGCGTGCTCACGTCGGGTTCGATGAACGCATACTCCACGAGCATCTGACCAAGCTTCTCGACGCGTTCCTGCAGATCGTCCTCCTCGAACGCCCGGCCGTCGATCGCGTCCGACTCGTCGACGAAGCGACTTGAGGCGTTGCGGATTCCGACTTGGTGGGGGAGCACCCAGCCGTGGACGCCCCGAACCGTCATACGGAGGTGTTCGAGCGTCGAGCCGTAGCTGTCGCCGCCGGCGGTTGCGAGCAGTCCGACGGTGGTGTCCTCGTACTCGTCCCACCCACAGTAGTCGTGGACGTTCTTCAGTGCGCCCGAGTAAGAGCTGTGGTAGACCGGCGTGCCGAGCGCGAGGGCGTCGGCCTCGCGGACCAGCCGCTTTACCTCGCGGCCATCGCCCTGCTCGTCGACGTCGGGATCGTAGACGGGGAGGTCGTACTCGCGCAGGTCGAGCAGCGTCGTTTCTGCACCTGCCTCGGCTGCGGCCCCGAGGACGTACTGGAGGGCGGTTCGAGTGTAGCTCTCGGCACGGAGGCTCCCGGAGACGGCAACCACCGTCGGCGTCTTCGTCATGGTCGAACGTACCACTTCGATTCTGAAAGCTCCGTCGTCTGGGCTCGAGTCAGCCGGGAGCGTCGAACTGGCCCGGATACCGCCGTCGCCACCGTCTCACCGGGACGTTCCCGCTAACTCGAGTCCCCGTCCCGATGGCCGAGGACGGTCTAGACGAGACGGATCGCTCGTGTCCGCCGAAGAGGACCACCTCGCGATCCCACACCCACACGCCGACGCCGTTCTCGAGCACGCCACTCCCCCGTTGAGCCTGCTTCGGTAACTGTCGGTTTCACCGATGAACCGCTCTCGGACGGTTACTCGATTCAGGTCTGGTCGCTTCGCAAGGCCGACGACTAATACGGTTTGCTGTCAGCCAGTTCCGGCGCGCCCGCGAGCCCTCCTGTGGTCGCACCGGTACATCGGTACAGCCTTCCGTATAAGAACGTACGGCGTCGCATTTTTGCCCACTGACGTGAAGCGAATGCGTATGGAGACGATTAGTTTCGGTACCGACGGCTGGCGGGCGACCTTGGAGGAGTTTACAACCCCACGGGTTCGGATGGTGGGGCAGGCGGTGGCGACGTACCTCGCCGACGAGGGACTCGAGGAGGACGTCGTCATCGGCTACGACGCCAGAGAGACCTCTCGCGGCTTCGCAGAGGAACTCGCCCGCGTGCTGTGTGCGAACGGGTTCGACGTCCTGGTTCCCGACCGCGACCGGCCGACGCCGCTTATCGCGCACGCGATCGTCGAACGCGACCTCGCGGGCGGGCTCGCGATCACGGCCTCGCACAACCCGCCGGAGTACAACGGCGTGAAGTTCATTCCCGGGGACGGCGCGCCGGCGCTGCCCGAGGTGACCGACGCCATCGCCGATCGGCTCGCCGAACCCGACCCGCTCCCGGAAGACGAACACGGCACTGTCCGCGAGGTCGACCTCGCGACGCCACACGCCGACGCTGTCCTCGAGCGTGTCGCATCCGTTACAGGCAGCGACGAGATCGCCGACGACGAACTCACCGTCGCCTACGACGCCATGCACGGCAGCGGCCGCGGGACGACCGACGCCGTCCTCGAGCGGGCCGGTCTCGCGGTCGAGCGTCTGCGCTGTGATCGCGACCCCGAGTTCGGCGGCGGCGCGCCCGAGCCAGCGCCGGCGAACCTCGAGGAGCTGATCGACCGCGTGACAGACGGCGACGCGGACCTGGGGATCGCCAACGACGGCGACGCCGATCGCATCGCCGTCGTCACGCCAGAGCGAGGCTACCTCGACGAAAACCGCTTTTTCGCCGCGCTGTACGACTACCTGCTCGAGGACGCCGACGGACCCGCGATCCGGACCGTCTCGACGACGTACCTGATCGACCGGATCGCCGAGGCCCACGGCGAGTCGGTCCGGGAGGTGCCGGTCGGCTTCAAGTGGGTCGCCGAGGCGATGGCCGACGGCGACGCCCTGGTCGGCGGCGAAGAGTCGGGCGGGTTCACGATCCGCGGCCACGTCCGCGAGAAAGACGGCGTCCTGATGGCCCTGCTTGCGGCCGCGATGCACGCCGAAGAACCCCTCGACGAGCGCGTCGATCGCCTGCTCGAGGACCACGGCACGGTCGTCCAGGACAAGGTAAGCGTCGCCTGCCCCGATCACGAGAAGGCGCGCGTGATCGACGATCTGGACGACGGGATTCCCGACGCCGTCGCCGGAACGGAGGTCGAAACCGTCAACACCGACGACGGGTTCAAACTCCTGCTTTCCGACGGCTCGTGGCTGCTCGTCCGCCCGAGCGGCACCGAACCCGTCTTGCGGGTCTATGCAGAGGCGACGGACGAAAAGCGAGTCGAAGAGCTGCTCGAGGCGGGCGAGCAACTGGTCGAGCCGCTGGTGTAGGTGGGTTCGAGCAACGTCGACTGTTGCCGAACGACGTGTTTTTAAATTGATGCGTGTTGGTCGATCGTATGGAGTCGAATACAGGCGACGGGACAACCGAACTCGGCCAGGACGATATTTACCTGGCGGTTCGAGAAGGGATCAAAGACGCACTGCTCGACGTGTTCGCCACGATCGTTCTTCTCGGTCTGGGACTCGTATTCGTCTGGGCCGGTACCCAGGCGCTTGCTACCGCCTCGTCGACCCTCGGGTACGTCTCGGCCGGAACCGTTCTCGGTCTCGGTCTGGTGCTCGCCGCCGCGGCGTTCGACCTCGTCCCCTCCTTCCACGAGCGGTTGCTGTCGTAGCTGTCACGGCTGTCGAACCGGATTGGCCGGTTACTCGTCCTCGAGCAGACTGGCGACCAGCTCCGAGACGGCGGCCAGCTCGTCCCGGTTCACGCCGTGTCCCATCCCCTCGTAGATGCGCGTCGTCACGTCGGCGTCCAACTTCTCGATCACGTCGGCAGTCTCGTGAACCCGTTCAACGGGGATGTGAGGGTCGCTGTCGCTACAGCCGAGGAAAGCAGGGGTTCCCTCGAGACTGCCTTCCCTCGCGTATGCCTCGGTGTCTTCGAGTTCGTCGCCGATGAGCCCACCGCTCAGCGCGGCGAGGCCGCCGTACCGTCGTGGGTTACGCGCGACGAACTCGCTTGCGAGACAGGCCCCCTGAGAGAAGCCAAGCACGAGTACGCGTTCGGCTGGAATGCCGGCATCGTCGGCCTCGCCGATAGCGTTCTCGACTGCTTTCAGGCCCGACGTTCGACCAGGCTCGTTGTGCTCGACTGGCTCGAGAAACGAGTTCGGATACCAGGTGTTTGCGGCTGCCTGGGGTGCGAGGAAGGCGACGCCAGCCTGATGAATCTCGTCGGCCATCCCGATGATGCTCCGAGCCGTCGCACCGCGACCGTGGACGAGCACGACTGCGGCCTCGGCGTCCTCGAGTTCCGTCCCGGCCGAAACCAGCGGCTGGTCGCCGTGGGGGTCCTCGCCCTGGTGTCCCGAACCGGGACCCTCCCTCCGACCCCGCCGGCTCATTCGACGCCCCCGACACCCGCACTCGCATCGGGCAGGTCGTGTTCGACGACTTCGAGGCCGAGTTCGTCGATGGCGTTCCGGAGGTGTTCGTCCTTGGCGTACTCCGCACCGTCCGCCTCACGGAGTTGCTGGGCTTTCGCCAGCACCTCACCACGGCGGTCGTCGGGGATCTCGTACTTGTCCGCCGAGAGTTCGATCACCAGTCCGTTGTTGTCCTGGGTGTAGATCGAGTGGAAGATCCCTCGATCGAAGACGTTGTACTGGTGTCCCGCCTCCTCGAGTGCCGCCATCACGTCCTCGTACTCCTCGGGATCGACGCTGAAACAGAGGTGGTGGACCGCGCCGACGCCGCCGCGCTGGCCGCGTGCCGACGGTCGATCGTCGCTGACGAAGACGGTGAGGATGCGGCCGTCGCCGGTGTCGAAGAACAGATGCGTCTGGGAGGGATCGTCCAGATTTGGCTGGCGCAAGACGAGGGGCATTCCGAGCAGATCGCGGTAGAACGCGATGGTGTCCGCCGCGTTACTCCCCCAGATGGTGATGTGGTCGGTTCCGGTGGTGTAGACGGGACTGTCGGGGGGGTCGGACGTGACCGGGACCTCGTCACCGTCTGCGTCGGGTTCGGACATCGTTACTCCGCGAGTTGCTCGCCGAAGACCCGTTCGGCGTCTGCGGGCACGTCGAAGTCGTGGTAGCGTTCGCCCTTCTCTTTCGAGAGGATATTCAGCGCGGCAGCGGCTCCGTCACCGACCGCGATCGCAGCCTGCCACTCTTCGACGCGAACCATCGCGCCCGTCGCGTAGAGGTCGTCGACGCTCGTCTCCATCTCGACCCCGACGTCGACGACGTCCTCGTCGGTGAACTCACAGCCCAGTTCCGCCGCGAGGTCGCGGTTCGCACCCGTTGCGAGGATGACGTAGTCGGCGTCGTACCCGCCGTCGGCGGTCTCGACGGCAAACCCGTCGTCCGTCTCGCTGACACCCGTCACCTCTTCGCCCTGGCGGCGATCGGCACCGAAGTCGTCGACCTGCTGGCGTGCGGTCGCCATGAACTCGCTGCCACCGACCGAGCCGATCCCCAGGTAGTTGAACAGGTGGGCCTTGTGCATCCACGTCTCGTCGGTGTCGAAGACAGTCGTCTCGAGGCCGTTTTTCGCGGTAAACAGCGCCGCGCTCAGACCGGCGGGGCCGCCGCCGACTACGAGTACCGATGCGTCCGAAGTCGTGTCGTCAGTATCGTCGCTCACGGTTACATTATGTTACTGCAGCCGTATTAACGTAGCAGGGACGCGAAACCAATCACGTAACACTACCGTTACCGGCCCGCTGCGGAGAGCGTTCGATCAATCTCCGCCGTCTCGCCAGTCCGGAGCCGTCGAGAACTCGCGGTCGGCCAGTTCGTCGAACGCGGCGTAGATCGACTCCGAGAGCGCAGGATGGACGTGAACGGGTTCGACGACGTCCGCGACGGTCCCTCCACTGCGATCCATCGCGACGACGACCTCTTGGATCAGCGAGGCGGCTTCCGGCCCGGCGACGTGACAGCCCAAGATATCCCCGTCCGGCGCGGCGAGTACCTTCACCAGCCCGTCGGCCTCTCGGATCGACCCCAGCGGCGAGACGTCGAACGGAACCGTCGCCGACTCGTAAGAGCGATTTCCGGCCTCGAGTTCATCCTCCGTCTTCCCGACGCTTGCGACCTGTGGCGAGGTGAAAATGGCGTGTGGCATGGCGTCGTAGTCCACTTTCTGCCCGTCCGCGTCGAGCGCGTTCGCCGCCACCACCCGCGACTCGTAGTCCGCGGCGTGTTTGTACGGCTCGTCACCGACGGCATCGCCCAGCGCCCAGACGCCGTCGACGGCCGTCTCGAGCCGTTCGTCGGTTTCGACGAACCCCGAATCGTCGGTTTCGATGGCCGTCGTCTCGAGATCGAGGGTGTCGGTGTTCGGGACGCGCCCGGTCGCGAGCAGGAGGTCGTCGGCGGTGATCTCGACGGCGTCGCCGTCGTCGCTCGGCTCCGCGGTGACGAGTACATCGCCGTCTGTCTCTGCCACTGACGACGCCCCGTGACCCGTGTACAGCTCGCAGTACTCCGCGAGCGCGCCCGTGACGAGGCTGCGTATCTCGTCGTCCTCCCTGGGGATCAGGTGGTCGCTGCGGCCGACGATGGAGACGTCGGTGCCGAGCGCGCCGAAGAAGTAGCCCAGTTCCGCCCCGATGTAGCCGCCACCGACGATGGCGAGTTCGTCGGGCCGGTCGTCGAGGTAGAGCGCGTCGTCGCTGGTGAGGTAGTCGACATCCTCGAGGCCGTCGATCGGCGGCTCCACCGGCCGACTCCCGACGGCGACGACGAGCTGTTCGCCGCTGATTTCGTGCGTCTCGTCGTTCCCGTCGACCGCGAGCGTCCGATCGTCGACGAATCGTCCCTCACCCCGGTAGAGCGTGACGTTCTCCGCCTCCTCGAGGCTCTCTGCCTGCCGGTCTGCCTTCTCGTAGACGGCGTCGTAGATCGCGTCGGTGATCTCGTCGTAGGCGACGCCCTCGAGCGTCGCGTCGATTCCTGCTCGCTTTGCACGCTGAATCTCCTCTACCACGTCCGCGCGGTGGATGAGTGCCTTCGAGGGGATACAGCCACGCGTGATACAGGCACCGCCGAGCGGCCCGCGTTCGACGACGGCTGCGCCGAGGCCGCGGTCGGCCGCGGCGGTCGCGACCTGGCTACCCGATCCGCCGCCGATGACGACGACGTCGTACTCGGTCATGCGAGAGGCGACCACGGACGAGGCCGTAAAACGAGCGCGTGCTGTGGCCGGCCCACACTACAGCCAGTCGTCGCCCGTCTCGTCGACGCTTGCCTCCCGGTACGAGTCGACTGCTTCTGCCAGGTTCGCGAGGGCCTGCTCGGGCGTCTGTCCCTGACTCGAGACGGCAGTCTCCTCGTCGTCGACGATGTAGAGGCCGTGCTCGTTGACTCGCATCACCACCGCTGCATCTGCGAGTGCGTCGTACTCGGTCGGGTCGGTATCGATGTCCTCGAAGTCGACGGGTTCGACGTCTCCTTCGCTCATAGACGTGCGTTGTCGCCGTCGGGTGAAATACGCTCCGACGCGTCCGAACGAGCGACGACTTCTCCTGTCGGCCGTAGAAAAAGCCTTTAACGCCGTCGTCCCGTATCCCTCGTAAATGGTACTCGACGATCTCGGAAGCTCCCTGCGGGGAACGCTCGACACACTCCGCGGGAAGTCACGAGTCAGCGAGGAAGACGTCGAGGAGATCGTCAAGGAGATCCAGCGCTCGCTGATCTCCGCCGACGTCGACATCGCACTGGTACAGGAGCTCTCGGACAACATCGAAGCGCGTGCACTGGAAGAAGAGCCACCCGCCGGCACGCCCGCGAGAGACTTCGTCCTCAGCATCGTCTACGAGGAACTGGTCGATCTCATCGGCGACTCCACGGAGCTACCGCTCGAGGAACAGACGATCCTGCTTGCGGGCCTGCAGGGGTCCGGGAAGACCACCTCCGCCGCGAAGATGGCCTGGTGGTTCTCGACGAAGGGGCTGCGTCCGGCAGTCATCCAGACCGACACCTTCCGGCCCGGTGCCTACGACCAGGCCCAGGAGATGGCCGAACGCGCCGAAGTCGACTTCTACGGCGACCCCGACGCCGACGACCCCGTCGAAATCGCACGCCAGGGTCTCGAGGAAACCGAAGAGGCCGACGTCCACATCGTGGACACGGCTGGCCGCCACGCCCTCGAGGACGACCTGATCGACGAAATCGAGCAGATCGAGGGCGTCGTCGAGCCCGACACCTCCTTGCTCGTACTGGACGCCGCGATCGGTCAGGGTGCGAAAGACCAGGCCCAGCAGTTCGACGAGTCGATCGGCATTGACGGCGTCGCCATCACGAAACTCGACGGGACGGCGAAGGGTGGTGGCGCGCTCACCGCAGTCGACCAGACTGACTCCTCGATCGCCTTCCTCGGGACCGGCGAGGAGGTCCAAGACGTCGAACGCTTCGAGCCCGACGGCTTCATCTCCCGGCTACTCGGGATGGGCGACCTCGGCCAACTCGCCGAACGCGTCGAACGGGCGATGGAGCAGACGGACCTCGAGGAGGACGACTGGGACCCCGAGGACATGCTGCAGGGCAATTTCACCCTGAACGACATGCAAAAGCAGATGGAGGCAGTCAACAACATGGGGGCGCTCGACCAGGTGATGGACATGATCCCCGGCTTCGGCAGCGGCGTCAAAGATCAGCTTCCCGACGACGCGATGGACGTCACCCAGGAGCGGATGCGCACTTTCAGCGTCATCATGGACTCGATGACCGATACCGAGAAAGAGTATCCGAAAGCGATCGGCGCGAGCCAGATCGAACGCATCGCGCGTGGCTCCGGCACCAGCGAAGACGAGGTCCGAGAACTGCTCCAGCAGTACAAGATGATGGAGAAGACGATCAAGCAGTTCCAGGGGATGGGCTCCGAACAGGAGATGCAACGCATGATGCAACAAATGCAACAGCAAGGCGGCGGTGGCGGCGGTGGTATGGGCGGAATGGGTCCGTTCTGAGCCGGCGTTTCGCTCTTCTTTACTCTCTTCAGTCGGTCGTCGCCGACTCCGTCCCGGCCGACGGCTCGGGCGGCAACTCGTCGATCAACACGACAGCGTCCCCCTCCAGGACGACGGCGTCGTCTCCGTCCGTGACCGTGGTCTCGATCCGGTACCGGTCGTCGCCGAGACGCTCGACGATCTCGCAGGTCGCGGTGGCCCGGTCACCGGTCGACAGCGGCGCACGGAAACTACTCTCCTGGGAGAGATAGATCGTCAGCCCCGGAAGCCGAGCGAGCGCCGCACTGATCAACCCGGTCGCGAGCACACCGTGGACGATCCGCTCACCAAACTGCGTCTCGGCGGCGTATCCTCCGTCGAGGTGGAGCCGATTCGTGTCTCCGCTGCTCTCCGCAAACGCCTCGACATCCTCGCTCGAGAGGACCTTCGAAAACCGAGCGACGTCGCCGACCGAGACGGTCTCCTCGTCGTCGCCGCGGTACTCGAACTCCCACTCGTCGCGTTCGTACTGGGTGTCGGTTCGGACCTGCCGACGTAGCGACCCCGCTTTTTCGTCGCTTTCCTTCGCGTGACGAGCCTGATTGGCGAGATGTGGCACATAGTAGGACAGTTCCGTCGTTGTGAGGATACCCACGAGCTCGCCGTCGTCGACGACCGGTAAATGTTCGAGGTCGTCCGTCCGAAGTACGTCGACCGCCTCGACGATGGTCGTCTCGGGTGCGATCGTCTCGAGCGGTTCGGACATCACGTCGGCCAGTTCGTGGTCGCGGAGGTCGGCCCGCTCACAGAGGTGCGTCGCAAAGTCTCCTTCCGTGAGGATTCCGACGGGGATCTCGTCTCGAGCGACGACCACCGAACTGACGCTCTCGTCGCGCATCAGCGTCGCTGCTCGCGTGACGTTTGCGTCCGGTGGTGCGGTGACGACGTCGGTAACCATGACCTCGGCGACCGGGATCGTATCGTGCATGTCGACGCCGTACACCGCGCCACTGTATCACTTTTCGGCCTTGTTCTGTCGATAGCGTTCGACTGTGCGCTTTGCCACCGGTTCCGTCGTCGGTTTCGGCCTCGGCTCTTGAGGACTCGATCGAACACGGGCATATTTGTCACTGCACCCACAAGTGCTGTCATGAACCGACGCCAGTTCCTCGCGACTGGTGCGACGCTGGCCTCGATAGCCGCCGGTGGCTGCGTGGGCTGTGCGACCGCGCCGTCGCTCTCGCTCTCCATGGAAGCGACGTCGAACGCCGATATCGCTGATCGATTGACCAGATCCCTCGAGTCGGACGACGAAGACGACCGGATCGCTCTCGAGGCCGCCGAGGGCGAGACCGTGACTGCAGAGGGGCTCTCGGAACCGTTCCCGTCTGAGTCGCCGTACGTCCACGACGGGGCCGTCTACGTCGCCGAGACGACGGTCACCGACCGGACCCCGGGAACGTCGTTCGGCTACAAGATCAACCCGGTCGACGAGGACGAGACCCTCGACCCCGAGAACGCGATTCACTACGAGGACCTCCCCGAGGTCGACCGAGACGCGTTCGGGGATCGCTGGGACTCCCCCGAGCCGTTCCTCGGCTACGGCGCGTCCGTCTACTACCTCGAGGACGACGTCGACGACTCGGTGCTGGTTCCCGACCAGGAGTACGAGGTCATCGCCTGGCCGGAGACGCGCGGTCGTCTCGAGATCGACGACGGAACCGATCGGCCGCTGAAGACCTACGAGTACACCGCCGAGGTCGTCGCCGACTCGCTCGAGGCGTACGGACGGGAGATTCGGGACCTCGTCGCGTTCGAACTCGGCCCGCTCGACGACGACACAGCGGCAGTCGTCGAGCAGGCGATCGAGGGAGGAACGTACAGCGTCCCCGACGGCGAGGAACTATCGGCGACAGAAGCGCGCGTCGCGACCGAGTTCGAGGGCGAAGAACAGGTACGACGGCCCAACGACTCTCCACGTAACCCGTCGTCGCCGAACGGCAGGTACGTGGTCCGGTACGAGAACGAGATCTACTGGACCGAAATCCGCGTTCAGAGGGAGTGATTCCGCTACTCGTCGACCGGCCGCCCGTTTTCCGTCGACGGCGCAATGTGGTCGACGTACTCCTCGAGGCTCGGCTCCTCGACCCGGACGCGGACGCCGATCTCGCCGAGTTCGTCCGGTTCGCCGACCGAGAAGTTCACGCGACCCTGGAAAGCAGCCTGTTTCTTCAGTGCGAAGCTGAAGGTGTCGCCCTCCCGGCTCGAGAAGAACTCGCCGCGAGCGGTATCTAAGATTTCCTGACGGTGCAACAGCTCCGAGAAGTGCTCCAGCGAGTGTGTCTCACCCCTGACCTCGCCGAACTCCTCCTCGAGATCGGCGTTCGGAAACATGTTGGCGACAGCGTCGATCACCCGATCCGTAACCTCGGTGTCGTACACCGGCGCAGTGATCTCGACGTCGACGCGGTAGACCTCGGTCATGGATTTGCCTCCGTGCTTTCGAGTTCCGCTTCGGCACCTTCGCGGACGATCGTTCGAATCCGATCGCGAAACGCCTCGAGCGTGCCCGTGTTCTCGACGACGACGTCGGCTCGCTCCATCGCGTCGTCCATCCCGAACCCGCGTTCGCGTTCGTCACGTGCCTGCAGCGATTCGCCACCGTCGCCCTCGTCCGCGTCTCGGCCACGGCTCTCGAGGCGCTCGGCCCTGAGATCGAACGGGGCCTCGATACTGACCAGGGTGAAATCGTCGCCGAACCGCTCCTCGAAGACATCGACCTCCGTCCCGGAGCGGATGCCGTCGACCAGCACCGCGTCGGCGTTCTCGAGGCGATCCTCGATCATCGGGAACGACCGCTCTGCGATCGCGGCCGGCCCGTTCTCGTCACGCAACGCCTGGGCGACCTTCCCGTGGTCTTTCGCGGGCTCGAGCCCGCGGTCGGCCGTCTCCTGGCGGACGACGTCACCCATCGTCACCACCGGGAGTCCGTCCTCGCGTGCGACGGTGGCCGCCTCGCCTTTGCCGCTGCCGGGCAGCCCCACCGTTCCGATGACGTGCATCGAGACGAGATAGCACCGACACCCGCATAAGGGCTGTGTCTCGACTCGAGAGTTGCATTCGGAGTAACCAGCCGGCATCCAGTCGAGGCGCTCACTGCGCGCGCTCGCTCCGCCCGCGTGCCTACGTCCCCCGTCTTCCCGGATGCCGACAGCCCTTTTCGTGGTGGTCTTGGCTGATTTCGAGGATCATTCGAGTTCTACTCGTCTCGAGCCCCACAGATTTGTCCCTCGAGATGGTGCCACCACTATGCGAACCTCCACGAAACTGATCGTCGTCGGTGCACTCCTGATCGTGATCCCGATTCCGGTCTTGCCGCCGTTCGTCGGAGCTGCAATCGGCGCGGCCGTCCTGGTCGTCGGGCTCTTCCTTCGGTTTCTCGGGTTGTGAGCCGCCGGTTCGGTTCCGATATCCCTATCCCTGGTGGCTGCCCCGACTCGAGTATGGCACAGCGATCCCTGCTGGTCCGTGCGCTCTGGTTCCTGCTTGTCGGCTGGTGGCTGACACCCATCGTGGTCAACGTTGCGTGGGCGCTGAACGTGACCGTGATCCTCGCACCGATCGGGGTCAAAGCCGTCAACCTCGTGCCGACGGTATTGACGCTCCAGGAGCCCCGATCGTTCGGACGGCCAACACTCGCTTGTGGTCCGGGCGATCTATAGATGGTCCTTCGCGTCGAGTTGCCCAGTAACAACCAGTCAAAGGGTATAAATTGGGCTGACGATTACAAGCTTAGTGAGGTACTCGATACGGCCTTGGGCACGTAGCTCAGTCCGGAAAGAGCGTCGGACTTCTATCCCCGCCGGGATTGCGGTGGGGGAAGACATCCGACGGTCGTGGGTTCAAATCCCATCGTGCCCGCTTGCTATCGCGCCCAATTCGTGAGCGACGGCAGACAATGAGATGGATTTGAACTAGACCGAGGTTCTGCGCGAAGCGCAGGTTCTCGGGTGTCGTTCAACTCCCATCGATTCTACTCGAAACTACCGTCGTAGGGTCTCTATTCGGATTACGCCCGAGTCTTGCCACTGCCGAAAATCGCAGGAGCGTTTTCAAGTCGAATCCCGAGAATTCGGTGCCCGTTCGCCTGTCGACCGTACCCCTTCGTTTGATCGCGGTTGCTGTTGTCGGACGATCTGGGTGGTGGTCGCCGTGACTTATCCCTTGGGCCACCGACGCACTCGAATTCGACCTGTCAGCACTGCGGCAGTCACGTCACCACTCTGCTCGCACGGTGTTCGGTGACGGTCGCGACCGTGCCCACCGCTGCCCGGAGTGTGATTGCTGCCGGCGGTCGACTCGCGGGCCCGAAACTGAGAAAACCGTCGCCGTTCCTGATTCCGAGACTTCGCCCGGCACGGAACTGAGGCCGATGCGCGAAGAGGTTGTCTCCGCGAGTCAGCTCTATCACGTCGAACGCCGGCCGTCTATCGCCCAGCAGCCTATCGGGCGATCGACGAGGATATTCGTCGTGCCCTCGAGAAGCGAAGGATTCGAACTGACAGCGGTATCGACTCGACCGGTCCCGACAACGGAGGCAGGGTCACGCTCGAGGTGACGCTGGGTTTTTGATTAGCTGAATCGAGGCGCTAATGCCCCTTCCTCAGCGAGCGCCGAAGGCGCGAGCAGGGAGGGGATACAGCGCCGCACGGTTTTCATACACGATTCGATGGCAGGCCCACAGGCCCACGGAGTCGCAAATGTTTTTGCATAGAGTATATATTTTGGATACGATGAAACGGACCACAATTACTCTCCGAGAGGACCAACACGAGTGGGTTCAGGACAACCACCTGAATCTCTCGTCGTTCGTTCAAGAGAAACTCGACGAACTAATCGAGGAACGCGAGAGCTGATGTACTACGCCTACAAGTATCGCCTCGAGCCGTCTGACGGCCAACGCAAGGAGTTGGACCGCCAGCGCGATATCTGTAGGCAACTATACAATCACACTCGCTACCGCCTCAACGAGTACCGAGAGAACCACGGCGAACTACCGTCCATGACCACGCTTCGGTCGGAGCTACCTGGCCTCAAAAAGTGGTGGGACGACCTCAATGACGTGTACTCGAAAGTTCTTCAGACCGTCGTCGAACGACTGTTCAACAACCTCAGTAGCCTCTCCGCACTCAAAGAGAACGGCTACGACGTCGGCCAACTCAAGTGGAAGCCACCACGCGAGTTCCGCAGTTTCACGTACAACCAGTCTGGCTTCAAGCTCGACAAGAAGGGCGGTCAGACTGTCCTGTCACTCTCGAAACTCGCAGATATTCCGATCCGACTCCACCGAGAAATCCCCGACGACGCCGCACTCAAACAGGTCACGCTCAAGAAGGAGCCAACGGGAGAGTGGTTCGCCACCTTCGGTGTCGAAGTCGACCGAGAGCCACCGCAAAAGCCCGACCAGCCGACGGACGTCGTCGGGATCGACGTAGGCATCCTGAAGTACGCCCACGACACCGATGGTCACGCGGTCGAATCGGTTGACCTCTCGGACGAACGCGAACGGCTCGAGCGAGAGCAACGAAAACTCTCGCGCAAAGATCACGGCTCGAACAACTACGAGAAACAACGCCGTCGCGTGGCCGAGTGTCACGCCGACCTGAAGAACAAGCGCCGAGACTTCTTGCACAAACTCTCGAACTACTACGCTCGAGAGTACGATCTAGTCGCGATCGAAGACCTTGACGCAAAAGGCTTGGTCGAACTTGACGGCAACTCTCGGAACCGTGCTGGAGCAGCGTGGGGGACGTTCCTTCAGATGCTCGAGTACAAGTGCGAACGCGAGGGAACGCGCTTCGTGGCCGTCGATCCGGCTGGAACGACCAAAGAGTGTGCGGCTTGCGGTGTGTCGAGCGAGAAACCGCTGTGGGTCCGCGAACACGCCTGTCCGTCGTGCGGGTTCACCGCCGATCGGGACTGGAACGCGGCCTGGAACATTCTTTCTCGCGGGATCAAGCAGGTAGGAGCGGGACGCTCCGAATCAACGTCCTCAGAATCGCCGTGCGATTCTGATGGGCTGCGAAAATCGCGCAGCGATTTTCGAACGCCTGTGGAGACTGCGCTCCCTACGGGAACCACCTCGGTTCCTGCAAAGCGCGTCGTGGAAGCAGGAAGCCCCATCTGCTCACGGGCGCGAAGCGCCCGTTCGCATGGTCCGTGAGACCTTCGGTCTCACGCTACCCTCAAGGAGCGAACGGCGTCAGCCGTGAGCGAGTAGGGTGGGGTAGTTCACACGCCAGTGTCGGTCGGGAGTTGGAAGAAGAGAGTGATAGCTATTCAGACATAAATTCGTCAGGTTCACGCCATTCGCTCTTCGCTCGGTCGTGAACCTCAGCATCTATTTTCGCCTCCATGACGCATCGGAGAGTCTCGTCGTCCGGGGGTACGAGACTAATTGTTTCCTCGTGGTCCTGGCTGGGGTCGATAGTGAACTGAGACGTGTCTTCCGATGCAACTACTTGTCCACTTTTCTCTTCGAAATAGGCGTATACCTGCGTGTTTCGAGCAGCAACGTCACCTTCGTTTTGCACTACGATGTCCACCTCGACTCCTTCACCCTCGAGCGCGGGCATTGTCGTCCACGCAAAGACGAGCGTGGGGTGAGTATCGATTTCTTGAATTTCTGCTTTCGCACCCTCGAGATCAGGTGGGACCTCACCGACCTGCCAGCCCGGTGCAGTGGTCTCCAGATAGTAGTAGCGAGTTCCCTCGTATTCATAATAGGCTCCCGGTATCCCTTCCTCCCCGGCCACACCGAGGGCCATGTGCTGTTCGTCCCGGAAAGCGAGGAGGACTGTATCGTAGTTCGCCTGCGCCATGAGCGCCAAGAGCAGAATCGCGGTGTCCTCACAGTCGCCGCCCCCGTCGAACAGCGTTTCCAGGGGATAGGTGGTGTACTGTTGAATTCCAGCGGACACTTCGTCCTCAGTGTACGGGAGTTGCTGAACGAACGCCAGCATCTTGTTGATCGTCTCCTGTGAGCCAGCGTCTCCGAACTCGTCTGCGAGGGTACCGAGATACGGTTGTTGGTAGGGGTCGGCCACGTATGCGCCTCGGTCGTTCACTCTGACTCGCTCAGTATAGTAGTTGTAGAGAGATTCTGGAATTGTGACCGACAGCTGGTATTCTGTCCCTTCGTACTCGAACGAGAACGATCGGTCGTACTGTTCGTCATCGTCGAGATCGGGGGACGTATTCCCGGAAAGTCCTGTAAGGTGAAACGGCTGGGAGGGCTGGTCATCGAGACCAACCATATGCGTGTCGACGGGTATCTCCATGGGCGAGATGCCGCCCGTATCGACTTCCGCGTTGATCGACGTTGGAGACTCAACCAAGCCATAGCTCGTGTCTTCACCTGCGATCGGCACTTTCTCGTCTTGGTGTGTGGACCGCTCGAGTTCTTTGAGAACAACTCCACCAACTGCTCGAAAGGTAATTTCGTCAGCACCGTTGAAATCGACCGAGACAGAAAGCCGATAGTCCGAGCCAGAGACCCATTCTTCGACCCATTCTATTTCGGGGTACTCGTCTTCTGTCAGTCGTTCCTCGCTGTACGATTCGATCTCGTCTTCTGTCAGTCGTTCCTCGCTGTACGATTCGATCTCGTCTTCTTCGTCGTCCTCGGTCTGCTCGTCGAGACACCCTGCCAGGATACCGGAGAGACCCACTGCCGAACTCGTGATGTACGTCCGTCTGCGCATTCAGTTGGGAATTTAATTCGAGCAGTATGATGGTTACTTTTACCAATTCCGTCATCCTGTCCCCTCGTCCAAAGCTTATAATATTCTCTCACGAGATGGCGATACTATGGTCAAGTCGACGGTTCGGTTCCCCGCGGAGGTGATAGAGCGCGTCCAAGCACACACTGACGAGGGCGAGTTTACCAACAAGTCGGAGTTCCAGCGCTTTGCCGTGGAGTACTTACTCACCGAACTCGAAGACGACTACGAACCGACACTGACGCAGTTCGACGAGATCCGCGAGAACGCACTCGAGGATGACGACCCCGAACCGACCGAACTCATCCAGACTGCCGAACCATCGGAGTTTCTCCGGACGGCGAGTCGCGTCCGCCAGTGTGCGCTCCGAGGCGACGTCGAGACGGCGTACGAACTGATCGATACGCGACAGCCACCGGAGAGTCCGAAGGCGATGCTTCTCGACCTGATCGTTCAGGGCGTGACGTCCGACGAGACGGAGTGAGAAAGCCGCTTTTCCACCGTCGACCAAAAGACGTTTTTCACCGTCGACACCGAACGCTCGAGCAGTCAGTTTAGTCGTTCGACCCGCGACTCGAGGTCTGTGTCCGTCGGGTTCTCGGCCGTGAACCCGTAGACGGCGTCTTCGAAGTTCGTTCGGTAGCTACCTGGTCCGCTGTAGGTCATCTCGGCCGCACGCTCGCCGGCGAGGCCGAACGCGAGCGTTCCGTGGAGGGCGGCCACGTGGTCGTCCTCGACCGCGCCGGCAAACGACGCGACGGTCGCTCCGAGCATGCAGCCGGTGCCGACGACCTCGCCGAGCATCTCGTGGCCAGCGGTCAGTCGGTACACGCCGTCGCTGCCGGCGACGATATCTTCGACTCCCGAGGCGACGACGACCGCGTCGCTCGAGTCGGCCAGTGACCTGGCAGCGTGTTCGATCTCGTCGTAGTCGCCGACGGATTCGACGCCCCTGACCTCGGCGTCGACACCGGCGAGTGCGCTTATCTCGCCGTAGTTCCCCTTGATAATCGAGAAGTCGATCGCAGAGAGTAGGTCTTTCACGACCGACTTCCGGGTGGGCGTCGAGCCGACGCCGACTGGATCGAGGACGACTGGGAGTTCGGTTTCGTTCGCTTGCGCGCCAGCTTCGTGCATCGCGTCGACTTTCTCACGTGGCACCTGTCCGGTGTTGAGCAAGAGGGCACTGGCGAGATCGGCCATCTCACCGGCGTCACCGGGCGAGTCGGCCATCACCGGCAGTGCGTCCCAGTGGAGAATGAGGTTCGCCACGTCGTTCATCGTCACCTCGTTTGTCAGCGCCTGGATTAGCGGCTGGCCGTTGGCGACGGCCTGGAGCGAGTCCGCGAGCGCGTCACTCGTGACGTCGATGTGGGTCATTCTTCACTCCCTTCGTCATCGACTGCCTTCGTCGTTTCGACGGCCTCCACGAGTGTCTCGGTTGCAGTCTGTGGGTCCTCTGCGGTCGTGATCTCGGAGATGACGGCGACACCCGACGCGCCCGCTTCGACGACCGAGGCCGCGTTTTCTGCGGTGACGCCGCCGATTCCGACGACCGGGATCGAGACCGCGTCGGTAATCTCCGCGACTCGCTCGGGACCAACGCCGTCTTTCTCCTCGGCGACATCTTTCGAGGTCGTCCCGTAGATCGTGCCGACGCCGAGGTAGTCCGCGCTGTCGGCTGCCGCCTCCCGGGCTTGCTCGACCGTCGAAGTCGAACAGCCGACGATCGTGTCTGGACCGAGCAGGTCGCGTGCGACCGAGACCGGCAGATCCGACTGGCCGACGTGGACTCCATCGGCGTCGATCGCCCGTGCGACATCGACGCGATCGTTGACGATCAGGTCGACACCCGCCTCCGCGGTCAGCTCGCGCAATTCGAGCCCGAGTTCGTACCGCCGCCGCGCGTCGGTCTCTTTCTCGCGGAGCTGGACGACATCGACCCCGCCAGCGATCGCGTCCGCGACGATTTCGAGCGTCGGGCGTCCGCTCGAGACCGATTCCTGCGTGACGAGATAGGTTTCCCAGTTCGACGGGTTCATACTCGGGCTGGTACCGCCGGCCACTAAGCGACTTCGGTCGTTTCGGCCCCAGACGGAGGCTTTACCCGCTTTCGCCGAAGTGGACGTTACCTGCCACCGACCGCGATCGACTCAGACGGTTTGCTGTCAGTCAGTTCCGGCGCGACCGCGAGCCCCCTTTCGGTTGCGCCGGGACATCGGTACCGCAGTCCGTCTCATAGGGATTATCGTAGCCAATCGGAGGTTTCGAAGCCCGTCCTTCGACGCTGTGTCGTGGTTCGTCACGGAAAAACTATGAACTCCTACGATAATCCCTCTCAGTCAGGCGATGTCCGACGCCGACAGCACGCCCTAACGGCCGTGGCACTCGACCGTCCCGACGGCTGTCGCTCGAGTTTGGGGATCGATCGACGCAAAAAGCGAGATGTCTGGCGCGACTCGACTGGCCGGAACACCTCGACACTGCTCGATACGGTTTCCGGCACGCCATTTTCGACCCAACCGCAACCCGAAGCGGTTACACCGGAACCAGTTACAACAACCCGTACTACTCTTCGTCGGACTCAAGCAGTCGTTCGACCATCTCGTCGGGGTCGAACCGCTCTAGGTGGTCGTAGCCCTGGCCGACGCCGAGAAACAGGATCGGTTTGCCGGTGACGTGAGCGACCGAGATCGCTGCACCGCCGTTAGAGTCGGCGTCGGCTTTCGTCAGGATCGCGCCGTCGATCTCGGCGGCGTCGTTGAACTCGCGGGCGCGGTTCACGGCGTCCTGGCCCGCCACCGCCTCGTCGACGAACAGCGTCAGGTCGGGACCGACGACCCGGTCGATCTTCTCGAGTTGATCCATCAGCCCTTCGTCGGTGTGCAGGCGACCGGCGGTGTCGCCGAGGACGACGTCGACGTCGTTGGCCTCGGCGTACTCGACGGCGTCGTAGAGCACAGCGGCAGGGTCGCCGCCCTGCTCGTGACTGATGCACTTCGTGTCCAGGGCGTCGGCGTGTTCCTGGATCTGTTCGTTGGCCCCGGCGCGGTAGGTGTCGCCGTTTGCCATCACTGCCGAGAAGCCCCGTTGTTCGAAGTACCGGCTCATCTTCGCGATCGAGGTGGTCTTGCCGACGCCATTGACGCCGGTGAAGACGATGGTGACGGGCTTGTCCTCGACGGCAACCCGCTCGTCGAAGTCGAACTGGCCGACGCTAATCACGTCCCGGATCGCCTCTTGCAGAGCCTCTTCGACGACCTCTCCTGTCGAGGTCGTGAACGTCCGCGTTTCGCCGACCAGTTCTTCCCGGATGTTCTCGAGAATCTCGTCGGCAACGCTCATTTCGACGTCACTCGAGAGCAACGCCATCTCGAGTTCGTGCAGAGAGTCCTCCAGTTCCTCCTCCTCGATGACGAACTTACCCGTCACGAGGGATTTGGCCTTGTGGCCGAAGCCGGGATCGTCGTCGCCGATATCGGTCGTCGCGTCGACCGCTTCCGGTTTTTCGTCCGGCTCCGGTGTCTTTGCCGACTCCGACTCGAGTTCGGCACCCGTACCGGCGGCCTCGACGCCGGTTGCGGTGTTGACTCCCGTCTCTTCCACACCAGCCCCGTCTGCTGTCTCGGACGGCTCGTCCGTTTCGGCTGACTCTTCGTCGACTTCTTCGACGTTCTCTTCGGCGGCTTCTTCGGCGTCCTTGCGGAAGCTCCCGAGCTTGTCTTTCAGGTTGTCGAACATGACTCGTGGTGTGGATCGCGGTTACTAGCGTGACGAAAGTGGTCGACGTCGTCGCTGCGAGTGGGGCTTATTCGTCCGGTTCCTGGCCTTGGCCCTGCCCCATCTGCTGCATCTGCTGTTGCATCGTCTGCTGTTGGAGCTGCTGGGCCTGCTGTTCGAGTTTCTCGCTTTCGCTTTCGAGTTCGGCGATTTCCTCGTTGACTTCTGAGATCTGGTCGTCGAGGTGTTCTTTCTTGTTCTCGAGGGCGGAAACGGCGTCGTCTTCTTCGAACTCGGCGGCGTAGTCGGCACCGAGTTCGACGATCGCTTCGTCGATATCCTCGATCGTGGCCCGGAGGTACGCGCCACCGCCGATCGGCATCTGCACCGTCGAACCCGACTCGAGGGTGCCCAGAGCTTCGATTGCCTCGTCGACTTCGACTTTCTCCTGTTGAATCTCCTCGACGCTGGTTTCGAGGGCCTCGATCTGCTGTTGGATCTCCTGGAGTTCTTGCGAGAGCTGCTGGAGTTGCTGCTGGCTCATTGGCCGACCTCCTCGAGATCGATCTCGGTGCGTTTGAGTCCGTGCTGGCTCCCGAGTTGCGAGAGGATGTGCTCGCGGGCGACGTTCTCGTTTTCGGCGTCGATCGTCTTCTCGAACTCCGCGTGGCCGTCGCGGGTCTTGAACTGACCGGTCACCGTAAATTGGCTCATGGCTATCCATCCGGCGGGCAGTCGGAAGAATCTTCCCTTCCGTCGGGAGACCGGGACCGCGCTTGCGGGTCGGGCTATATCTTCCCCGGCTGGCTGCCCTGCCCTCCGCCCATCGTCGCTCGAGAGCGGCGTCTGGACCGCACGAGGTCGTCGGGATCGATGCCGTCAAACGCCGGTGGTAGCTCGCCGGCATCGGCGTATCGATACAGCGCGGTCTTTGCGATCGCAGTCGCAGCGTTGTGGACGAGCGCGATGCCGACCAGCAACGCGACGGTCGGGCCGATCGTGTACGGGAGCACTGTGCCGGGCGTTTCGAGCAAGAACACGGGCGCGCCGATCCCGAGACCGAGAACCGGGATCGCGGCTGCTATCGTGACGAGGCCGATTCCGAGGCTGATCCCGCCGACCTCGCCCCACGTCTCACGGAACAGGGTGACGCTGTCGTGCATCGACTCGCGGACGCCGCTATCCCGGAAGACGATCACTGGGACGATGAAAAACGTCATCGCGAACCAGGCGAAGCCGGCGATCGCTCTGACGGTCGCGGCGAGTTTCCCCTCCTGGCTCTCGAGGGCACGAAACACCATTCCGACGGCGGCCCCGACGAAGCCCCACGCGAAGATCGTCCGCTTCGACTCCCAGGCACCGGCCAGCCCGTCACGCACGCCGGTCGGCTCGCCGGCGAACAACTTCCCCACCGAGTGAACGAGTGCGGCACTGAAAAACGTCGCAACCGCGGTCGCAGCGAACAGAAAGAGAAAGGAGCCGACGAGTCCGAGCACCGCTGTGACGGTTTCGCTGCCGCCGACGTCGACGGCGACGCTCTCGAGAGCAGCGACGCCGATCGCGGAGCCGAAGACGACGACCACGAGTCCGGCAAGCAAGCCGACGAGGCCGACGATCACAGCGAAACCGTACAGGATCGGGAACGCGAGCAACCACTTCTCGCGGCGGAGAACGCCGAACGATGCTTTCGCGATCGCGAATCCGGTCCGGAGTCGAGCGATCGCGGATTGAAAGACCATACCCGAGACCTATTTGCCACGTGTCATAAGTCTTGCCGACCGGTTCGTCGTTTGGGTCCGGACCAAACGGTTTTGCTCCCGGCGTCCGACCACAGACTATGGCCGACATCGAACCCGGCGAACTCCTGCCGAACGACCGCACGAAACAGCAGGCCCTCGAGGGCGAGGTCACCCAGATCCACCGTGGGCACCAGTACGCCGACGAGGGCGACACGTTCACCATCGAGGACACCACCTTCGAAGTGCGAGAGGTGGCCGAGCGAACCCTCGGCGATCTCACCGACGAAGACGCTCAGGCCGAGGGGATGGACGACCTCGAGGGGTACCGCCGACTGCTCGAGCGCTCTCACGACGAGTTCGAGTGGAACGACGACAGCGAAGTCGTACTCCATCGGTTCGAACCGCAGTGAGCGGACTTCGGGTATGAACCACCTTCCACCCACCGGCGACGACGAGTGGCGGCTTCCGAACCACGCCCACGTCGTCGTCTACGACCGCGAGGACAGCGACCGTGGCCTCCTCACCATCTACGACTGCGGCGCGGCCCAGAACCCTCCACGAGCGCAGTTGCTCGGTACTCTCGAGCACGTCGACGCCGCGGCCGACATCGAGTCGACCTCGACGGGGCGGATCGTAAAACTGCGAGAGAAAGCGACACTTGCCGAGGGAGAGTCCGATCAGTTCAGCATTCGATAGTGTCAGATCGGGAGTCGGTCCGTTCGCTCGAGAAGCAAGAGGACGACGACCACTGCGGCGAGGACGATGGCACCGGTGCGAAACACCAGGTCGTAACTGTAGCCGGCTTCGACGAAGAGTCCGAGTACGAACGAGCCAAGCGACTGCGTGAGCATCCACACGGAACTGAACACGGCGTAGGCACTGCCACGCGTCGCGTCGGGGAGTGTATCCAGCAAGAACGTGTCGGTTGCGGGAAACAGCGCGTGGATGACGAAACCGACGACGGCCGAGAGGACGATCAGCCCGAGGACCCCGTCGACCGCGGTCAACACGAGCAGGCTCACCGAGAACGAGCCGACGATACCAAGCAGGTAGCGGACGTGCGGGAGCCTGTCGGCGAGGTCGCCCCCGAAGTAGAAGGCGGGAATGCCCGCAGCGAAGACGATGGTGAGCATCATACTCGCCTCTTCCGACGAGAGCCGCTTCGACTCGAGCATGTACAGTTCGTAGAAGTTGAACACGCCCTGCCAGACGAACGAGGCGAGGCCAACGAGCGCCAGCGCAGTGACGATGATGCGCCACTCCGAGAGTGCGCCAGCGAGGAAGTTCTTGTCTTCTGCGCCCGCTCGAGGCAACTTGGTCCGTTTCGCAGCGAGTCCCGTGTAGACCGTCACGAGCGCGGCACCGATGGCGATCAGCCACAGTGACAGTCGCCAGTCGACGACGACCGTCACGGCGACAAGCGGCGCTGCGAGCACGGCGGCGACCTGGTTTGCGGCCCCGTGAACGCCCATGACGTGTCCGATCCGTTCGGGGTAGAGTTCGCTGAGAAACGGGTTCGCCGAGACGAAGTAAACGCCGGAAGCGATCCCCATCAGGAAGGCTCCGACCATGAGGTGTTCGACGGTCGCCGCCGTCGCGGCGAATGCGGCTGCGACGGCCAAAATCGCGCCAGAGCCGATGACGACGTAGTGACGCGGCACCTTCGTCAGGAGCCAGCCCGTCGGCAATCGGGGCGAGGCACTGCCGACCCACGCCAGCGTCACGAGCAGCCCCGCGGCCGCCTCACCGATCGAAAACTCTACGATAATCACGTCCAGCAGCGGCGCGAAGATGATTCTGGCGAGATTGAGGAGAAAGACCAGACCACACAGCGAGGCGAAGAGACGAGCGCGGCTCACAGCCGCTCTTCCCAGCAGGCAATCTCAAGCGTTCCGATTTCGGAACAGTTCGTCCAACCGTCCGCCCTCGATTGCGATCGACTCTCCCCGCCGGTCCCTCCTCGAGACGTCGATCTGCAGGAGGCAACTGCTGCTGACACAGAAGGGGTGAAAGAGCCGGTAGAAAGACGGATGCGGCCAAACAGCCGCGTCACTCGAGGTAACCCAGCGCGTCCTCGATCCGGCCTAGTTCCGGTCCAGTCGTGTCTTCGCCGACGACGTAACCGGCCTCGTTGGCGACCAGCCCCGACCCGACGAGTGGCGCGCCGTAGTTGACGGTGCCGACGTCGGCCCGGACGTCAAGGACGTCCTCTAGAACGTCTAACTCTTCGTCGGTCGCCTTGGGGTGACAGAGCACCCCGGCGTTGGTCGCGACCGCGGCGGTGCCGACAGTGCGGACGCCTGCGAGGTCGCCGCGTTCGACCGGCACGTCGAGTGTGTCCTTGACGATCTGGATCGCCTTCCGGGAGAGGTCCGGATGGACGTAGGCCCCGTAGTCGTTCGCGAGGACGACGTTGCCGGCGGCGTTGATGCTACCTGGCAGTTCCGCGACGGGGAGGTCGACTGCCTCCTCGAGTCGCTCGCGTTCGTACTCGAGGACGCGAGAACTGACGAGAAGGCCGTTCTCGTTACCCGTCGCTAACGCACCGACCGTCGAGGAGCCACCGACCGTCGTCTCGACGGCCGGCACCTCCAGTTCGTCGGTCAGGTCGGCGACGATGTCTTCGTCGACGTCACGGCGAACGAGCACGCACGAGTCGGTCGCGCGGGCGAAGACGCCGACGTAGGCCGACCCGGCGAAGGCGAGACGTTGCAAGTTTAATCGGCGACCTCGGCCTCGACGACGGCCTCACCTTCTTCCTCGAAGCGGGCCGCGCGGACGCGGAGTTTCCGTGGTGGATTGGATCGGCCGTTCGACCAGATCGTCTCGTTGATCGACGGATCGAGGCGAATGGCGTCCTCGTCGACCGCGAAGTGTTTCGCGAGGTGTTCGCGGACGAGTCGCATCGCGAGGTCCGCGGCCTCGTGGTTGGCCCCTTTCTTGACATCGCGCAGCGGAACGGTGACGACGCGTTCCTCGAAGTCGCTTGCACTCATAGTTACTCGTCAGTGTCGCTGCGTCGCCAGTTGCGTCGCTTCGGGTTCCGGGTGACTTCCATATCCGTCTTCATCATGACCCAGGCCGGAACGCGGCTGTTCTGGTTCTCGAGTTTGGCAAGACGCTTCTTCTTGCCCTTCGATTTCTTACCCATAGTAGCCGGACGTAGCCCACGGTGGCTTAAAATCTTGTCCATCTGAGGCCCGACTACTCGAGCGGGAACCGTTCGACCGTCGAGTACACCGGTCCCTCGTCCGTCAACGTGCTCTCGGTCAGTCGCACCTCGTCGACAGTCGTCTCTCCGACGGTCGGGTCTCGCTCTCGAACGCGGTCCTGGACGAGTTCTTTCCCGCCGGCGTGGTTCATCCGCGCGAGAGTGACGTGTGGTGTAAAGTCGTGAGCTTCGGCGTCGAATTCCATCGCGGTCGTTTGCTCCTCGATCGCTTCGTGGAGTGTCGTCAACTCGTCGCCGCCGGTCTCGGTCCCGAGCC
This sequence comes from Natronobacterium gregoryi SP2, assembly GCF_000230715.2. Taxonomy (GTDB): domain Archaea; phylum Halobacteriota; class Halobacteria; order Halobacteriales; family Natrialbaceae; genus Natronobacterium; species Natronobacterium gregoryi. The sequence goes on along the minus strand of NC_019792.1, from coordinate 1,524,645 downwards.
AGAGGACGCTGATGTACTCGAGGTCCGGAAACACTCCCAGGCCGCCAAAGCGTACGGTAAACGGCGAGACATCGGCGTCTTCGACGGCGGCCTCGAGTGTCGACTCGAGGGTGGGGAGTCGCTCCTCGTCCACCTCGCCGAGGAACTTCAGCGTGACGTGGGCCTGTTCGGGGTTGGTGAAGTCGAGACCGCTTGCCTCCGAGAACACTTCCTGGAGGTCGGCGACCTGCTCAGCGAGGTCGTCGGGAAGGTCAACGCTGACGAACAGTCGCATAAACGACGGTTCGTGAGCGGGCCACTCAACGATACCGGTCTCGTACGTCGTTAGGGGCACCTATTATGTCGAGCAAGCGCCTGGCTATGCTAATGGTCGACACCGACGTTGCCGTGGTCGGCGGTGGAATCGGCGGGCTCACCGCAGCGCACGAACTCGCCGAACGTGGCTTCGACGTGACCGTCCTCGAGGCCAACGACCGCTTCGGCGGCAAAGCCCGGTCGATGCCCGCCACACCGGAGACGGAAACCCCGCCGCTGCACGGCGAACACGGCTTTCGGTTCTTCCCAGCGTTCTACCGCCACGTAATCGACACGATGGAGCGAATTCCCGACGGTGACGACACCGTCGCGGACAACCTGGTCGAGACCGACGCGACACTCATCGCGTCCGTCGACGGACCCGGACAGATCGCCGACACCCGAACCCCCGACTCGCTGCGCGGCTGGCTCGAGGCGATCCGACCGGCGTTCGCCGAGGACTTGCCCGCAGACGACGTTCGCTTCCTGCTCGAGCGCCTGCTGTATCTGCTAACCGCCTGCGAGGCCCGCCGCGAGGAGGAACTCGACGACATCTCCTGGTGGTCCTTTATCGACGCCGACAACCGCTCGCCGGAGTTTCGCGACCGGCTCGCCTACGCCACGCAGGCGCTGGTCGCGCTCCGCCCGCAGGCTGGCAGCGCCCGGACAATCGGAACCATCTACCTGCAGTTGCTGTTTGGCCAACTCGACCCGACGCGGCCGACCGAACACGTCCTGAACGCGCCGACCAGCGTCGCCTGGATCGCTCCCTGGCTCGACTACCTCGAGCGTCTCGGCACCGACCTCCGGTCGAACGCACCGGTGCGACGACTCGAGTTCGACGGCCGGCGAATCACCGGCGTCGTGCTGGCCGACGGAGAGACGGTCTCTGCCGAGGAGTACGTCCTCGCAGTCCCCGTCGAGGTCGCCCCGACGCTCGTCACGCCCGAACTCGCCCGTGCCGCACCGGAACTCGGGCGGATCGAACGCCTCGAGACGGCCTGGATGAACGGTATCCAGTTCTACCTGACCGAGGATGTCGAACTGACGCGAGGGCACCAGGTCTACACCGACTCGCCGTGGGCGCTGACGTCGATCTCCCAGCGCCAGTTCTGGCCCGACGACGAGTACGACGTCGGGGAGCGTGGCCCCGACGCGGTCGAGGGCGTGCTCTCGGTGATCGCCTCCGACTGGGAGACCCCCGGGATCGTCTACCGGAAACCCGCACGGGAGTGTACTCGAGAGGAGATCACAACGGAGATCTGGACACAGCTAAAGGCGCACCTGAACGTGACCGGAACGACGCTCTCGGACGACCTGCTCGTCGACTGGTTCCTCGATCCGGCGATCGTCGAGACAGAGGAGGGCGTCGGGAACCAGTCCCCGCTGTTGATCAACACCGTCGGCTCCCTGCGCAACCGGCCGCCGGCGGATGTCGACGTTGCGAACCTGACGCTGGCGGCCGACTACGTGCGGACGAACTCGGATCTGGCCTCGATGGAGTCGGCGAACGAAGCAGGGCGGCGTGCAGCAAACGCCGTGCTCGAGTGTCACGCCAGCTCCTCTTACGCCCCGGCCGAGGTCTGGGAGTTGAGCGAGCCGACGGCGTTCGAGCCGTTCAAACGACAGGATCGAATCCGGTACCGGCTCGGACTCCCCCATCCCGCTGAAGTCACGCAGTCTGTGCGATCGCTCACCAGACGCCTCGGCGGACGAGCCTGACCGTTCCAGAGGTCACAATTCCAGTGGTTGATCATTCATATCGACGGTGTTGTGTGGCCGCGCGTCGGCCGTATTATCCTGCGATACCGCTCTTCCGTCACTCCTCGTAGGAGCCAAGTCTCTGTTGAACAGATCCGTTCATGCTTTCGCTGAGGTCGTAGTCGTCGAAATTGAAATTGAACTCGTCCTTGTACTTCATTCGATTTTTCAGAGCGTCTTCAGTGAACAGTAGGTTCAAATCTTCCTCGATTTCCGCTATGTATTCTCTATCTTGGTCGAGATTCTCAAATCGTTCGATAATCGGAGAGCAATCGTGAAGTTCTGTTCCTACCCATTCGCGGCCCATGATCTCGGCGGCGGCGTAGGTTGTGCCTGCTCCACCAAAGGGATCTAGCACACGATCCCCTTCCTCAGAGGCCATTCCGATTACTCGGTGCAGGAGCTTTAGGCTAAGCTGATTGGCATCCCGATTGAGATACTTGTTGTGCCGAACAGGTGGTACGTCGTCCCACACATCGGTCAGGTTCACGCCCTTAGGATTCATTTTCGATTTATAACCACCGTAGTCGTTTTGTTCACCTCCACAATGGGGGCAGGTATCTATGGGTAGACGGTCGGGATCAAAGGTTTTCGGCGAATCCCCCTTAACGAAGTAGAGAAGTGAATAGTGCGAAGGATATAGTCGATTTGGGATGGGAAGACCAAACTTGATGTCGACGGCAATCCAATGTCGTAGGTTGAGTCGGCGAGAGATATAGTGGGCGAAATGGGTGTTCCAGGTCGGGAGGTTGTAGAGGAAAAACGCACCACCAGGTTTGAGTAGATCAACCGCTTGGTCGATCCACTCGGTAGACCAACGGAGATACTCGTCCTCGGCTAGGTCGTCCCCGTTTTTTTCGCCGTAGTCCTTATCCAGATTGAAAGGAGGATCGGCAAAGATCAGATCAAACGATTCGTCTTCAAGTTCGGAAAGGATCTCGCGGCAATCGGCATTGTAGAGTTTACCCTGGCCGGTGGTGAAAACGGGATCGGGTAAACTAACTTCTTCCTCCGAAGTGGTGGGTTCAGTATCAAACGCATTTTGGAGAACATTCAATGCCCGGTTGGGATTTTCCAAGAGTTCCGAATGAAGTTCCTCCGGAAACTCGCCGGCGACGAGTCGAATGGCGTCTGGAGATACGTTGAGAGCTTCGCCGAGTTTCTCGATTTGATCGTCAGTAGGCGGAACGCCTGTTTCTATCTCTCGGAGTGTACCGACGCGGAGTCCCGCCTCTTTTGCTAGTTCGTTATCTGTGAGTTCTCGCTGACGACGTAATTGACTCACGACGTCGCCCGCCGAGCGGAATAATAATCCTGTCATACGTGAGCCTCTCTTTCTTGGTTGGGCCGTCTGTTTGTGAATATAGAAGTGTTGCCCATTGTAATTCTGTATTGTAGCACAGTCACTTATAAACCTTTCACTATCCAGAGAAAGGTGGGCTTCTTCGGTACAAATATTTGCTGGTTGAAGACATTCGTTAATCAATGGACCGCGACCGGGACGAGTACAGTGGTCGGTTCAGCCAGGAATACTCTGATGAGGATTTCATCCGTGCAGTTAAAAAGCTGGGATCTTGCTCGACTTCGGACGTCTCCGACGACGTAGGTTGCTCGTCTGACCTTGCATACCGGCGTCTGACGGAACTTGCCGCAGAGGGCCGGATCGACTCGGAGAAAGTGGCTGGGAATTATCGTTGGTTCTTCAACAATGGAAATTAGCCATACGTACACAATTCTCGACGAAGGAGAATTTCCCAACACGGCCATTTGGAGTGAGGGTCGTGAGGACGTATTAGACTCCGTTAGAGACGTGTACTGGCCACCGAGGAACGATGAATTTCTCGTATATCCAGAGGAAAATGAGAACGGAGTCAACCCAATAACCGAACAGTTCGAGGCGAATTTGGACAAGAAGTCGAATTGGGAGTCTACGGGCCGGAAGTGGTTGAGCGGCCTGCTTGAAGAACGCGGGATACTTGACGAGACGCTGGAAAAAATGGGGGAGTACTACGACGACCCGCTGGATTTCCTATCCAGTCCATGGTTTGACGCCATGAAGGAGGTCGAGATGGAGAGAGAGCAGGGCTTGATCGTAGCGGAATGGGAGACTGGAAATATTTCCTCGAGTCACCGATCATTGAACCGAATCACACTCGGATTGATGTCTGGAATAATACATGGTGGTTTAATCGTTTTACCGAACAGAGATTTGTACTACTACCTGACCGACCGTATCGGGAACTACCGTGAACTTGTGCCATACTTTGTAATTTGGGAATCACTTGCTCACGAGGTAGAGAACGGGATTATTGAGGTCGTAGTCGTGGAGCATGACGGTGTCTCCGATTCCGTTCCCCCAATTGGAAAGCTAACAGACGGAATGTCTGACCGGAAAGTGGATAAAAATGCGGCCATAGGGACTACCGATGGGGACGAACAAGCGGGACTTGAGGAATATTAACGATTACGCTCTTGTGTAGCACTTTGTTGATCTCATAGCGTCGCTTTGATAGCGTGTTTGAGCGCTTCTCTCCCTGGTTTCCGCAGTATCTTTCGTCGAAGTTGGAACGCTCGGAGATACTGTGTGAGCTTGTCTTTTGAGATGCCTCGATGAGGCGAGAGCCACGGTCGCAGCAGCGATCCGTGGCTCTCGCAGGTGTTGACGTGTACGTTTTCGTTGGCGTATTCGCCGTCGCCGTGGACGACGTATTCGCGGTCGAATGCGTCGTCCTCGGCCAGTGGATCGTAGGCACGAAATCCGTCAGTATAGACGGTCAGTGGCTCCTTCTGACGGTTTTCGAGAAGGAGCCGAATCGTCGATTCGTCGGCTGATTTCGCTGGGATCACGTATCGGTCGCCGGTGCCACGATCGACGATCGTAAACACCGGCGGTTTGTCCTGCTCGTACGTTCCTCGCCCACGCGTGGACAGGCCACGCGAGCGCGACTCTTGGTCGCGCTCGCGGCCTTTCAGCCCTGCAGAAACGTAGACTTCATCGATTTCGACCGGTCCGACAAGGTCAAGCGAAGGTGCATCAAGCGCCTTCGTGAAGCGCTCGACGCGCTGGTAGATCGTTTTGTACTGGACGTCGATCTCTATCTGAAGTTGACGAAGACTCGTGTTAAACCGGAGAAACGCGTAAATCGAGAACAGCCACTTTCTGAGTGCGACTTTCGAATGGGCGAAGATTGTGCCGGTCTTGTCGTTGAACGTGCGGTCGCAATTCTTACAGAGATAGCGCTGAAAGTGCCCATAGCTGCCGTTCTTGACCGTCAGGTCAGAACGGCAGCGAGGGCAAGTAACACCGTTACGCCAGCGAACCTGCTCTAACAGGTCCGCTGCGACCGATTCCGACCCAAACACATCTAGCGGGATCATGCCTAACGGACACCGCTAACGCGGTGTCCTTGCTCTCTTCGATTCTACAGCGACAGCTGAGCGGTATCAACAATCTCCTACAGAAGAGCGAACGATTAAGCGTCGGGCGAGACGGATCACAGCGGGAGTGACTTATTCCGTTCTGACTTCCCGCTGCTCGGCGGCGGCTCGCTTGTCAACACCGTCGAATGGTGATGGTATGCAATTTCTGTTTTAGTATGACCGCTCTTCGGAAGCAGATTGTTGGTCGAACAGAGCTGGCGCTGTGAAAGCGTAGCGGGCAAGGGTGATGCGTCAGCATCACCCGACTATGTTCCCAGTTGAAGTGTTTCGCTCAGAGGCGAGCGCCGCGAACCTGCTGGAGCAGGTTCGCTGGCGCGAGGGCCTCCAGTGCCCGCGCTGCCAGTCTGAATCGGTGATCAAGTACGGCAGCTATCGAGAGTATCAGCGGTATCGCTGTAAAAATTGTGGACGCACGTTCAACGACAAGACCGGCACGATCTTCGCGCACGCGAAGATCGGCCTTGACAAGCTGTTGTTCGCGTTCTACTCGTTGCTCCGATTCAACACGAGTATCCGCCAGTTAGACGCTGAAATTGACGTCTCCTACCGATCGCTTCACCGGCGCGTCGAGCGTTTCGCCAGAACGCTCGACGCGCCTCAGCTCGATCTCGTTGGCCCCGTCGAGATCGATGAGTTCTACGTTTCTGCCGGAAAGAAAGGCCGCGAGCGCGACCAGGAGTCGCGCTCGCGTGGTCTCTCGAAACGTGGCAGAGGAAACTACGACGAAGACAAGCCACCTGTGTTTGTCCTCGTTGATCGCGGTAGCGATCAGCGATACGTCATCCCGTCGAAATCCGCCGACGAATCGGCTGTGCGACTCCTCCTCGATTCCCACGAGGAGGAGTCGCTGACAGTCTATACCGACGGCTTTCGTGCCTACGACCCGTTAGAGACGGACGAAACGTACCAGCGAGAAGCGGTTATTCACGGCGAGGGAGAGTACGTTGATGGAGATGTACACGTGAATACGTGCGAGAGCCACGCGTCGCTGGCGCGACGGTGGCTCTCGCCGCATCGAGGTATCTCGAAGGACAAACTCACCACGTATCTCAGACTCTTCGAATTTCGTCGGAAAATCCTACGCAAACCCGGTCGAAAAGCCCTGAAAGACATCGTTCGAACTGTTCTCTGACTCACCAACAATGTCCTTCACAAGAGCGTAGTATGACTTTCACGACGACGAGAGACTCGAGCTTTATATTCTGCTCGAGGGTATCGGCGCAGAGAGTCGATCACTCGAGCAGTCCACAGCCTCCTCGAGCGGCTTCCGATCGATAGCGAATGGTACGCCTCGAGCGTCTCGCGAATCCCACTCCACAGGTCGCAGACCTTAACAGTCCTCGCCGCCACATTCCGCCAATGACCGACCCAGCGGACGATCGTGACCACAGCTTCTCCGAAGGGGAGGGGTTCGACGATTCGTACGACGAGTTCGACCTGGACCCGCCGGAACTCGGTGTCGATCCGGCGAAGGTCGATCCTGTCGACTCCCGTGTCGTCACCGACACGCTAGACCAGCACAACGTCGACACGGACGTCGTCGACGCGAGCGAGCTGGTCGATGTCGGGCTGAACTACATGCAGATCAACCGCTACGAGCAGGCCACCGAGGCCTTCGAGCGGGCAGCCAACTTCGCCGAGGACGACCGCGTCGAACAGGAGGCGTGGGTCGACAAAGGTGTCGCTCACGCCGAACTCGAGGAGTACGACGAGGCGATCGGTGCCCACCGCGAGGCGCTGCGGATCGACGACGAGAGCGAACACGCCGCGACCGCCGAGACGAACCTCGCCTACGCCCTCTGGGAGTTCGGCGAGACTGCCCAGGCCCTAGAGCACGCCGAACGCGCCGTCGAGATCGACGAGCGGTTCGCCGAGGGCTGGTTCAACCGCGCCTTCTTCCTCTCCGAGCGCGGGCTGGCCGAGGAGGCCCTGCACTGTATCGACAACGCGATTCGACTCGGCCTGCGCAACGCGAAAGTGCTCGAGGAGAAAGCCGAGATTCTCGAGGAACTCGGCGAGTACGACGAGGCCGAGCAGATCGCAGAGGAGGCAAACGAGATGCTCGAGCAGGCCGAACAGCAGGTCATGGAGGATCGGATGGACGGGCGCGGACAGGCTGGCGGCGCGGGGGGTGCCGGTGGTCTCGAGGAGCCCGGTCGCCCGTTCGAGGGCGAGGAAGGTGGGATCATGGACCCCGGCCGCCGAACCGGTGAGGAGACCCCCGAGCACGACCGCGAGTTCGAACTCGAGTAGCGATGATCGTCAACGAACGCGAGACCCAGGAGGGGTTACTCGTCGCCGTCTGTGATACGGACGTCCTCGGTGAGCGTTTCGAGTCCGATGAAATCTCGCTGACCGTTACCGAGGAGTTCTACGGCGGCGACGAGGTTGACGAGGACGCCGTCGTCGACAGTCTCGCCCGTGCAGACATCGCCAACATCGTCGGCACGCGAGCGGTCGACCTCGCCATCGAGGAGGGCTTTATCGACGAGGCGAACGTCCTCGAGGTGGGGTCGACGCGACACGCGCAGCTGTTACGGCTGTACTAGGTCGGTTCGTCTTCGATCGGCGACCCGTACGAGCAGTATACTGATGGAGTAGTGATACGTACGTCGTCGCATGCCCAGTTCCCCTCGGTGGGAGTCGATCCGCGCCGGCCTCCATCGCCTCGTCGAAACGTACACGCCCGATGGAACGCGCGGACGGCTCGGACTGGCAGCGGTCGCTGGCCTGGTCGGAATCTACTCGCTTATGATCGCGTTCGGATTCCTCGTCAACCCCTGGATCGGTTCCCTGTTGCTCGTTCCAGGGGCAGCAGTCGCCGGTGTCTTCCTGACTCTCCTCACCCTCGTGACGTTGTGGCCGATCTATCTCTCGCTGATCGGCCACATCGATGCGTCCGACGCCTACTCGCCCGACGCCTACTCGAGCGAGTCCGAGACCGAGTCTACGCCGTCCCCGACAGACGGACTCAAATCCCAGTACCAGCGTGGTGAACTGTCGGAAGCGGAGTTCGAACGCGAACTCGAGGCGGTGCTTTCGGAGACGGACGAACGTGTCGCCGCTCGAGCCGACATCGTCGACGAGATTCGTGAGCGAGACGACGAGCGCGAATCCGAATATTCCGGCCGATAGACTCGCTGCGAGCCACTGGTCCGAATCGCCCGGAAACACGTCACGGACCGTACCTTTTTGCCGACTGCCCTGGTTCCACCGGGTATGGAATCCGAACGACCGAACGAGTCGAGCGTCCTCGAGCGACTCCGACAGCCCGAGTACACGGGTGAAAATCGCTGCATTCCCTGTACCGCAGTCAACGTCGTCATCGCGGTCGTTCTCGCGATTGCGGTCGCTGTCGTTTCGCTGCCGGCCGCACCGATCGTCTTTGGACTCTCGCTCGCCGCGATTTACGTCCGTGGCTATCTGGTTCCGGGAACACCGACGCTGACGAAACGCTATTTCCCCGACTGGCTGCTCGCGAAGTTCGACAAGGCGCCCGCCACCAGGGGAACGGCACTCGAGAACGACGCCGACGCGGCCGTACCCGACGAACCTGGTTCCGACGACGACCTGATCCCCGACCGCGTCGATCCCGAACGGCAGTTCCTCGAGCACGGAGTCGTCGCCCCCTGCGAGGAGGTCGCGGGTGCCGACGGTCCCGACGACGACCTCTGTCTCACCGCCGCCGTCCGGCAGGACTGGCAAGCCGAACTCGAGGCGATCCGCGACGGCGACCGCCGGCGGCAGGTCGCCACGTTTCTCGAGATCGATCCGGCGGCTCTCGACTTCGAGTGTTCTGGCGAGCAGGCAATCGCCCGCGTCGACGGCCGGCAGGCTGCGTTCTGGGAGTCCGAGGCGGCCCTCCTTGCGGATCTCGCTGCAGCCGAGGTGCTCGCCAACCGGCTGCCGAACTGGGATCGACTCTCCCTGGAGAATCGGAGCCAGCTCGCCAGCGGTCTTCGGACGTTCGTCGAGTCCTGTCCCGGCTGTGGGGGATCGATCTCGCTCGACGAGGAGACGGTCGAATCCTGCTGTCGCTCCCATCAGGTGTATGCGATCACCTGCGAGGCGTGTGAGGCGCGACTTCTCGAGGTTTCGACCTGACAGGAAACACCGTCGTTCGACCCCCTTGCCTGCTGAACTGGCGGAACCGAAGGAGTGTTTTGTGTGCGGTCCCTGTAGTCACGTAATGAGCCAACAGGAACTCGAGTCGCTCGACGTCGAGGCGATCCGCGAGGAGTTCCCCATCCTGCAGCGGGAGTTCGACGGCCAGCAGGTCGTCTACCTCGACAACGCGGCGACGACCCAGACGCCGGACTCGGTCGTCGACGCGATGAGTGACTACTACCGCGAGTATAACGCGAACGTCCACCGCGGCATCCACCATCTCAGCCAGGAGGCCTCGCTCGCCTACGAGCAGGCTCACGACCGCGTCGCTGACTTTATCGGCGCTGACGGTCGCGAGGAAGTCGTCTTCACGAAGAACACGACCGAAAGCGAGAATCTCGTCGCCTACTCGTGGGGGCTGAACGAACTCGGTCCCGGCGACACGATCGTCCTCACGGAGATGGAACACCACGCCTCGCTGGTGACGTGGCAACAGATCGGGGAGCGGACAGGGGCCGACGTCGAGTACATCCGGGTCGACGAGACGGGCCGTCTCGACATGGATCACGCTCGCGAACTGATCGACGACGACACCGCCATCGTCTCGGCGGTTCACGTCTCGAACACGCTCGGGACGGTCAATCCCGTCGGTGAACTCACCGATCTCGCCCACGAATGCGACGCGTTTTCCTTTATCGACGGTGCACAAGCCGTCCCGAACCGGCCCGTCGACGTGACGGAAATCGGTGCGGACTTCTATGCTTTCTCGGGACACAAGATGGCTGGCCCCACCGGGATCGGCGTTCTCTACGGGAAACAAGAATTGCTCGAGGCAATGGAACCCTACCTCTACGGCGGCGGAATGATCCGCAAGGTCACGTTCGAGGAGTCGACGTGGGGCGACCTCCCCTGGAAGTTCGAACCCGGGACGCCGCCGATCGCCGAAGCAGTCGGTCTTCACACGGCGATCGACTGGCTCGAGGAGATCGGCATGGATCGCATTCAGGCGCACGAGGAAGAGATGGCCCGGTACGCCTACGACCAACTCGAGGCCGAAGACGACGTCGAGATTTACGGCCCCGAACCGGGTCCCGACCGCGGCGGCCTGGTCAGTTTCAACCTCGCGGATGTCCACGCCCACGATCTGACCTCGATCTTGAACGACTACGCGGTCGCCGTTCGTGCGGGCGACCACTGTACCCAGCCGCTACACGACAAACTCGGCGTTCCGGCGTCGACTCGAGCGTCGTTCTACGTGTACAATACGCGAGAAGAGGTGGAGCAGCTGGTGGCGGCCCTCGAGGACGCTCGAGAGCTGTTCGCATAATCCGTCACGACCGAAAGCGGCTTTTCGTCCGGCCGTTTACCGAGTGGGTCGTCCGAGCGCACCGTCGCGTCGAACCGCGTCGCTTATTCACGTTTCCGGGAAAGTCGGGCCTATGATCGACGAGGTTCGCCGCGGTGCTCGCTCGTACTTCGAGGATGCGTCGCCGGCACACGACTGGCAGCACGTCCAGCGCGTCGAGGCGCTCGCGGAGACGTTACTCGAACGCCATCCGGGATCGGCCGACGGCGAGGTACTACGGCTCGCGGTTCTGTTGCACGACATCGGACGGGAGAAGGAGGATCGCGGCGGGATCGACGATCACTCGGCTTGGGGTGCGACGGAAGCCGAACGACTCCTCGAGGACGTCGGTGCGTCGGCGGCGACGGTCGAACGCGTCTCTCACTGCGTTCGCTCCCACCGGTTCTCGACGGGTCCGGAGCCCGAGACGCTCGAGGCGAAACTGCTCTCGGATGCCGACAACCTGGATGCGCTCGGGGCAGTCGGGATCGCACGCGTCTTCGCCTACGGCGGCGAGAGTGGCTCGCCGATCCACGGGCCGTCGGTTCTGCCTGGCGAAACTGATCCGACAGACGCCGACGACGTGAGTCAGTACGCACACGTTCACGAGAAGATCCTCCAGCTCGCAGACCGCATGTACACCGACGTCGGCGGGGAACTCGCCGACGACCGGACGCAGTTCGTCCAGGAGTACGTGAGACAGTTCGACGCGGAAGTTGCGGGCGATCGGTGACTGGAAACCAACGACAAACTGATGGAGAATTTTTGAACCGTCTGTCCCTAGTTGGTACCGCCGAGGTGAGACTGTGCACGAGAAGCCCATCGGCCGTCCCCGACGGGACCTGTTCGACGCCCTGGCCGACGTTCCCACCGCGTCGACCGGTACGCTGTTTTGCTCGGAACCGTCCCGGTCGTTTTTGCGGTTGCACTGGTCATCGCAACCGTGGCGAACGTGTCGATGGGACAAGCGATGTTCGTCGCAGCGACCATCGGCGTGTTCGTCGTCGACGCCTGCTATCTCAACCCGCCCATCGACCAGGGGTCGACGTAGCGGCATCGACCACCAACCGTTTCCACGCCGCAGTGTGCAACCGCGACTCGACTGCTCTCGTCCACCAGCCGACGTAACCGATTTCGATACCGTCCCACTCGGACCCCCGGAACCCTTTTACAACTCACTAATCTATTCGAGTGTAACGATGGGACTGGGCTCGGACATGTACCGACAGCAGATCCTCGACCACTACAAGAACCCCCGCAACTACGGGCAACTCGAGGATCCAACCTTTACCCACGTCGGCGAGAACCCGATGTGTGGTGACGAAATTCGGATGGATGTCGTCCTCGACGACGAGGGCGACGAGGAACGGATCGAACGCGTCGCCTTCTCCGGCGACGGCTGTGCGATCAGCCAGGCCAGCGCGAGCATGCTCTCGAAGGAACTGCAGGGCAAGACCGTCGACGAACTGCTCGAGATGGATCGCGACGACGTGACCGACATGCTCGGCGTCGACATCTCGCCGATGCGGGTCAAGTGTGCCGTCCTCGCGGAGAAAGTCGCCCAGGACGGCGCAGAGATTTATCGCGGCGAACTCGAGGTCGACAAGACGACGACCGAAGACTGAGACGGAGTGCTGTAACGGTTTCTTGATGCAACCGCAGGTCGGGTCGCGGCTGCGCCGGAAACGACTTATAGTAGTTCGTACGAACTCGCTTCTCCACTGCCGGCCGCAGCTTTACCCGCCCGTTTCGTCTGGAACCCGTATGGTCGAGACCGCCGTCGGGTTCGTCCTCGGAGCGATCATCGGCGCGATCGCCACGGCAGCCGGCTCGTCCCTGCTCTACTGGAAGCGGGAACGCGACGCGACCCGCCGACTCCGGCGTGCGTTCGCCGAGGAGCTTCGAGCCTACGAGTACGTCGACGAACTGGTCGATGACGGCGGCTACGAGCAGGTGACCGAACGCGTCGAACCGCCCGTGATCTACGAGTCCGCGGCCGACGACCTCGGACTGCTCTCGGAAGACGAGATCGGCGACGTCGTGGCGTTCTATAGCTCGCTGTACTGGCTCGAGGGACTCGAGGACTCCGAGGACAAGAAAGACCGGATCGAGTCGGTCGTCGAGAAACGACGGACGGCGCTGGCGCACCTAGAGAATAGATAGCGCGTCTCGACCGCTCACAGCAACCGAGTTCGTAACACTCTAATACGAACGTCGATTACGACCTGATGCTGTCGTAGTCCATTGGGGTAGTGGCCAATCCTGAAGCCTTCTGGGGGCTTCGACCCTGGTTCGAATCCAGGATGGACTACTTCTCTTATAACTTCGCCTGGAAAGATCCCCCAGCGTCGGCTCTCGATCTCCACCTGAAACGAAGGGGTCTATCTGAACGCCCATCTCACGCCCGGTCGTACGCACCCTGCTGCTCGAGTTCCCCTCGTTTCCGCAATACGTCGGGTGTCCGGCAGATCCCAGGTGCGCCGGTCGCCTGCGGGATGGTACAGTTGTTACAGCTCTCACAGAGGACCCGCGTAGCGTCGTCGTTCTCGAGCAGGCGTGCGCCCAGTCGCGGTTCGGCGTAGAACGGTCTGGCCATCCCGACCATATCACAGGCCGGCGCTTCGCCGGAATCACCCAGCAGCCGATCAATCCGCTCTCGGTCGCGGATTCCGCCCTCGGCGAGGACGGGGATCGAGGTTTCTTCGCGGACTCGTCGACAGAAGTCCTCGTTCCAGGCGGGTTCGAAGTCGTACTGCAGCGACTCGAGCCAGTTCCCGAGGGCGACGAGTCGCCGCCGGCCCGATCCGCCGAAGGCCGCGTCGTACTCCTCGTGAAGCGTCTCGCTGTTCCACGCCCGTTCCGGGTACTCTCCGCGGACGATGCTCATGTCCCAGACGACCGACGCCCGGACCGGGACGACGGCATCGTAGCCGATCTTCTCGAGTCGTCGGGCGATCTCGACGCCGTCCTCGAGCGAGAGCTTTCGCCGGACGACGGGAGCGGGCGGCGCGGGGGTCTCGGCGGGGACCTTCGTGATCACGGGGACGTCGCCGGCCCGGTCACGGATCTCGTCGTGGACGACCGCGAGGAACTCCAGGCGTGCTTCGGGACTCCCGCCGAACTCGTCTTCGCGGCGGTTGTAAAACGGCGAGAGGAACTGCTGGACGATACCCATGTTCGCCCCGGAGATGTGGATGCCGTCGTAGCCGGCGTCGACGGCATACGCCGCAGAACGGCCGAAGTCTTCCGCGAGGGCGTACACCTCTTCGGCCGAGAGGACGTGCGGGTCGTACGAGAGGAAGCCGAGTCGATCCAATACCCGCAACTGCCAGGGTGGCTCTGAGACGGCAAGTTGCTCGAGGTCCGGGTGCTGCCGCCGACGTTCGGCATGCCAGGTCTCCATGCTCCGCAGTCCACCGTGTTCCAGTTGCAGGAAGATCCGGCCGCCGTGGTTGTGGACGCGCTCGGTCAGCCCGGACAGTTGCGAGACGAACTCCGGGTCGTGGACGCGGGTCATCCCTGGCGCGGCACAGCCGCCCTCACCGCGGACGATCGTCGCACCCTGGCAGATGAGGCCGACGCCGGACTCCGCGGCCGGCTCCAGATCGTCGATCAGCGTCTCGACCGCGTCGGGGCCGGTGCCCGCACACTCGAGCAGCGGTGCACGATAGAGCCGATTCGGGACCTCAACGCCGCCGATCTCGAGTGGGTCCTCGAGGGGAGCCATACGCGGAGTATCACGGGATCGTACAAGAGGATGTCCGTCAGCCGTAGACATTTTACTTCGTCTGCCGTCCGAACGAGTATGGCTCCGATTACGCGACTCGTGCTCGACGTGTTGAAACCGCACGACCCGAGCGTCGTCACGTTCACGACGCAACTGGGCGATCTCGAGTGCGCCGACGCGGCTACCGCGACGGTCGTCGAAGTCGACGAGACCGTCAAGACGCTACGGGTGACACTCGAGGGCGACGATCTCAGCCTCGAGGCCGTCCGCGAGGAGATCCAGGACCTGAGTGCATCGGTTCACTCGATCGACCAGGTCGCCTGTGGCGAGCGGACGGTCGAAGATCCCTGGCTCGGACGCTAATGTCGATCGTCGCCCGACTCGAGCGATTGTGGCGCGTCCTCGGGAAAGACGACGTCCGGTCGATCTCTCGGCGGTACTTCATCGCGAACGGCTTCGACGGGACGCTCACCAGCATCGGCGTCGTCGTCGGTGCCTATCTCTCGGGGATCGGCGACGGCCTCACTGCGATCGCCATCGGTCTCGGCGCAGCCGTCGGTCTCGGGACCTCCGGCGTCTGGAGCGTCTGGGAGATCGAACGCGCCGAAGCGATGGCCAAACAGGACCGAATCGAGCAGGCGATGCTCACCGAACTCGAGGACACGCGAATCCAGCGGGAGAACCGCGCCGCACAGATCGTCCACGCGACCGCGAGCGCGTCGGGTCCGATCCTCGCCATCCTGCTTACCCTCTCGCCGCTCGCGCTCGAGGGTGTCGTCTTCACGATGCTCCAGGCGGTCGCCGCGTCGATCGCCGTCGGGGTCGCGATCCTCTCGACGTTCGGCATCTACCTCTCGACGCTGTCCAGACAGCGGTGGTACGTCGCCGCCGTCCGGATGGGGCTCGCGGGAATCGTCGTGACGGTGCTCAATATCTTCTTGCCGGGGTGAGAAGCGAACTCACGGTGGCGTGATGACCGCCCATCCCTCGATCTCCCCCGTCTCGATCGGGTTACTTCTCGACCTCGAGCAAGGCAACTCGTTCGCCGACCAGGTCGCCGAGTGTCGCGTCGGTCGCCTCTCGCTCGGCGTCGGTGATCTCGAAGAACGCACATAGCCGGTCCTCGTCTACGCCTTCGAGCGTGGGCGTTCGTTCCCTGGCGGCCTCGAGTTCTTTGACGGCCTCGAGGGCGTCCTGTTCGGCATCTCTGTCGCCGTTTTCGGCGTCGACGAGGACGACAGCGTCCTGTTTGCCGTCGTCGACGCCCATCTCGAGCGCTCGGTCGATCTGCCGGCGACCGGCAGCGTACAACAGGATTTCGACCGCTCGGTCGCGAGCGACGTTCTCGCCGCGCTCGATCGCGCGGTCGGCAAAGGCGACTGCACGCTCGAGATGACGCCGATCAGCGACGTAGCGGGCGTCGAACGCCTGGATCGTCGTCCCGTAGCGGTCGCCGAGTTCGCCGAGGTCGGTCACGAACGAATCGAGGTCGTCGACCGCGAGGGTACACTCGAGTAGCTCCATCAGAAATCACCCAGACTCGACTGGCTGCCGTCGGCGTCGGCGGCGTCGGTTCGTGCTGCCTCAGCCGTGTTTTCGTCTTCGTCGCTTTCGCCGGTCGAATCGACCGCCGCCTCCTCGCTTGCCGGCTCGACGCCGTCCATCGAGGGGTCCTCCCGGCCGGCGTTCTCGAGGATGCTCTCGGCTGTTTTCTTCCCCTTGAGGACACTCACGACGACGCCTTTGTCCGCAGTTCGGAGGTCGGCCGGCTCTTCGATACCGGCGTCGTAGAGCCGCCGGGCGCGCTTGCGACCGACGCCGCCGACGCTGACGAGTTCGAGCAACTCCTCGCCGACGCCGTGTTCGACGCGGGCACGAGCCTCCCGGACGGCGACGGTCCACTCGCTGTCGATCTCTCGAGCCAGCGACTCGGCGGCACCGAGCAGCCACTCTGCGGTGTCGACTTTCCCCCGCAAGTCGCCGGGACCGACCGCGTACCGGTCGGTGATCCGCTCTTCGTCGTCCTCTGTTGCCCAGTCCTCGAGCAGTTTGCCCGTCTTCAGCGCGGCCAGCCAGTCCTCGAACCGCTCTTCCTCGAACTCGCTGGGCGCATCGCCCAGCAATTCGGCCTCGCGTTCGTAGTAGAGTTCACCGAACGTCTCGTCCTCGCCGGAACGCAAGTAGAGTTCGTACATGTCCGGCGTCCGCGAGATCAACTGGTAGAGCCCCAGCGCTGTCGGGCGCTCGTCGGCGTCCTCGAGGCCGTAGACGATCTCTGCCGCGCTCATCGGATCGAGGTAGAGCCGCGAGACGGTGTGGCCGAGGTTGGTTGCTTCGAGCGTTTCGTCTTCGCCGCGTTGCTCCGCGAGGGCTGCTGCTGAAGTGAACGCGCCACCGTCGTCGCCGGTCGACCCGCCGGAGCGTTCGATGAAATCGTTGCGCTCGAGATACGCCAGCACGTCGTCCGTGACGGCCTCGAGTCGGCCCGACTCGCTCGATTGGCTCGCGTAGAGGGTCGCCTCGAGAAACTCGAGCAGTCCCTCTCGCGTGTGGGCGAACCCGGAGGCGATGGTGGCAAGCACGTGGGTTCGCAGGGCAGGCTCGGCCGCCAGTTTCGACTGGACTGGTTCGGGATCTCCCCAGACGTAGCGATCGAACAGTTCCTCGCTCTCGTCGTGGTTCTTCGCGACGAGGACGGCCTCGCCGTAGGGGTCGAGTCCCGGCCGGCCGGCACGCCCCATCATCTGGTGGATCTCGAGGACGTCCAGTGGTGTCATTCCGCCGGCCGTCGGGTCGAACCGTCGCCAGTCGCGGACGATGACTCGGCGAGCGGGCGTGTTGACGCCGGCCGCGAGCGTCGGCGTCGCCGAGATCACTTTCAGCAGTCGATCGCGGAACGCGTCTTCGACGAGCGAGCGCTGGGTGCTCGAGAGGCCGGCGTGGTGGAACGCGGCACCGCGTTCGACGCAGTTCGCGAGGTCTGTGCTGGTTTCGGTGTCGCTGTCGTCGCGGATCTGCTCGGCGATCTCGTCGAGAGCCGTCCGCTCGTCGGCGGTCAGTCCGGTCTTTGCGACGCCACCGAGTCGATCCGCCGCGGCCTCGGCGTTTCGCCGGGAGTTGACGAACACGAGCGACGAGCCACCCTCCTGGAGGATGTCCCGGACGAGCGCGGCTTCTTGTCTTTCGGAGCCTTCGACTGGGACTTCGCGGGTCGAGCCGTCGTCGAAGTTCAGGGCGTTGCCGTAGTGGACGCCCATCTTGAGGTCGATCGGTCGCCAGTCTCGATCGACGAGTTCGGCGTCTAACCACGCTGCAATCTCGTCTGCGTTGCCGACGGTCGCCGACAGCGCGACGGTCTGGAGATTCGGGTTGAGTTGTCGGAGTTTGGCCAGCGTTACCTCGAGTGTCGGCCCACGATTTCGGTCGTCGATGAGGTGGACCTCGTCGCTGACGACGCAGGTGAGATCGGAGAGCCAGTCTGCGCCGTTTCGGACGAGCGAGTCGACTTTCTCGCTGGTCGCGACGACGATGTCTTTCGTGGCGAGCCAGTCGCTGGTCGACTCGTAGTTGCCGGTCGTTACGCCGACCGTGATCCCGAACCCCTCGTAGGCTTCGAACTCGGCCTTTTTCTCGCTGGCCAGGGCCCGCAGGGGGACGATGTAGAGCGCCTTCCCGCCGCGCTCGATCGCCGACAGCATCGAGAGGGCAGCGATCATCGTCTTCCCGCTTGCGGTCGGGACCGCAGCGACGAGGTTCTCACCCGCCGTCGCACCGGACTCGACGGCGGCTGTCTGTGGCGGGTAAAGCTCCTCGATGCCCTCCTGTCGGAAGTGCTCGATTGCCCCAGGCGGGAGCCCCGACAGCTCCTCGACGTTCATTACCCGGGTTTGGCGCGTCCCGTGGTTTAAACTGTCGTCTCCCGGTCGCTCGACCGACCGGTCGGAAACGACAGCTAGTAGCGTCCCAACCGTCGACTGACGGGTCGAATCGAGCGACACCGCCAGATTCGACCCATCAGTTCATACGGATTACTGTAACGATTTACCGGCGCAACCGCCGCCCGGGTCGCGGTTGTGCCGAAAATGACTTACAGTAAACCGTATCAGGCTTGGCCCGTCACTAGACGGTAGCAACGAACGGCCGATCGATTCGCGCTTGAGACAGCGTGGTCGTTGCGTCTGGTTCAACTGGCGCTTGCGTGGCAATAGACCGATAGGCGTCGCGACCGAATCCAGTCACGTGATCGATCCGGACCACGTCCTCGTGCCGACGCTCGGCCGGCCTAACGAAGACAAAGCGCTCGCCTACGCCCTCGAGACGTTCCCAGACGCTGCCGTCACGCTGCTTACCGTCGTGACACCGCTGGACGCTCCCCTCAGCGAAGGCGGTGTTCTCGAGCGCGACGAGAAACGGACGAGGCGGGCGCGACGCCACTCGAACGACCTGCTCGAGTCGATCGACACCCCTGCCCGGGAGCGGGTCCACCTCGAGACCGTCGAGGGACGGCCCGGCACCGTCGTCCCGAAATACGCAAGCGCCGAGAACGTCGACCACGTCGTCATGTACGGCCACGGAGTGGAGACGAGCAGCTTTATGCGCCGATTCCATCCGTTCTAGCTTAGTGGCCTCCTGAGACGAAGATCACGCCGAAATTGGATCGAGTCTGATCATAATCATACTGAGATCGCTGCTGCTCCGGTTGACCAGCTACTGTTCGACCAAGTCTCCCGTCGAAGGCGGCGCACTCGCGGTCGTGAGTGCGCCGCCGGTCCAGAGCCGTCGCTGATCAGGCCGAGCGATCCAGGCCGTCTCGTCAGGCGAGTTCTCTACCAGAACTCGCCTGACTCTACCTGTTCACGTAACCTCGGACGATGTGGATTTGGATCTCGTGACGACCACAGCAACAACGAATCAAGATCCGGTAGTTCGTACCCCAGATCAAGCATCAGGTACAACTGGATCAGGTGCGCGTGCCGTTCGACGGCGTGTGAACAGCGTCGTCGAGGGAGCCGCGTCGACGACGCCGCGGCGTCGTCGGCGCGGTCTCGCTGGGTTGCGTCCAGTTTTTGGAGTTCGTCGACGATAACCCGGCTCATCAACAGCGAGAGTGCTGCCATGATGATCAGCGCCTCGATGATGTAAGCGTCGGTCGTGTTGATCTCGTCCAAATCGAACCGTGATTTAAGTTCTTTGAACAGCAGTTCGATCTCCCAGCGCGCCCGATAGAGCTGTGCGATATCGGGCGCGCGGTAGTCCTCTCTGTCCAGGTTCGTCAGGTACAGATGGTACTCGTCGCTGTCGTCGTTGCGAACGCCGACCAATCGGAAGGTTCGGGTCGTGCTGGCGCCCGACCCTCGTTTGCGGTCGAACGAGAGCGTGATCTGTACGTCGATTTCCTGTCGCTGCAGGTCGTCGAGGACGGCCTGCAGCGACTTGCCTTCTAGCGGAATGCTGTTGCCGCGCCACGTACGGAGTTCCTCGACAATCTCGAAGTCTGCATTTTCCTTGACGCGAGAGACGAACCAGCCGCCATTGGCGTCAATGCGGTCGAACAGCCAGAAATCGTAGTAGCCGAGATCGAACAGGATGAGGGCGCCAGCTACCCACTCGCCGGTGGGTAGCTGGCTCCGTTCGTGAGTGCTCGCGTCGGTTGTTTGGAATCGCGTCGGAAGCCCCGTCGAGAGCGATTCGGTGAGATGGAGTTTCGCCCCGGCTCGGTCGTCATCGAGTGCGTAGACATCTTTGGCGTCTTGATAAAGCGAGATGATCGTCGCATCAACGATGAGGACGTCTCGAAATCGTTCGAGACGTCCGGTCAGCTCGGTTTGGCCCGTGTCGAGATTCTCGATGGCGTCATCGAGAATCTCTCGAAGGAGTGCAACGAATCCCGGTTTGAACCAGCCGTGAAACGTTGCATACGAGAGTTCGTCACAGTCAGCCATCTCGACGTAGCGTTCGAGAAACGCCTGAATGGATCGATCAGATCCGGCAGCGAAGCCGAGGGAAAGCGTGTAAAATAGGGCGACGACGTCGAGTTTCCGCTCTCGCTGGATGAGATTCGTTGCGCGAGCACGCTCGCGCAACTCATCGGATGGAAACGCTCTTTGAATTCGGTTCACAACTACTGAGTCCGGTGGGTTGTACACACTCTCCACCGGATTCTCACATTCCTAGTTACTGACGATTCTAGCTTGCGGTCTCTGGATACCGTGATCTGCTAAACTAGAACGGATGGCGCCGATTCCTTGGTCGGGGGGTCGCGGCGTCAGTCGTCGAACGGACGTCGGAACCGGTGACCGTCCTCGAGTGAGACGGATTGCTGGACCGTCTGACGGGTGCGCTCTCTCTCTCTCACGGCGGAACCGAGGCGATACTCTGGCGTCCCGAACCGGAGAGTATCGGGACTCCGAGAGCCAACCTGCTCGAGACACACCTCGAGTCGTCTCGTGTCCCCGTCAGCAAGACTCGAACCGTCTTCGGTCACGGTGCGGGGTGACCATCGACTTTCCGAACCTGCCGTTAGAACTCTTCGGTCGGCGGTGCGATCCCGTCGTCTGCCTCGCTCTCGAGGTCGAACTCCTCACGCACTTCCCGAATCCGATCCCGAATGTCGGCCGCGAGTTCGAACTCGAGGTTGCTCGCGGCCTCTTCCATCCGGTCTTCGAGTTCGGCGACGTAGCGGGCGGCTTCGTCTTCGTCGTCGATCGAACGTCCGGAGACCTGCGTTGTTTCGGTCTTGCTGCCGGGGAGATTCGTCTCGCCGACCTCCTTCTCGATCGTGGTCGGTTCGAAGCCGTGTTCCTCGTTGTACTCCTGCTGGATTTTCCGGCGTCGCTGGGTCTCCTCGATAGCCGACTCCATCGCGTTCGAGGGGTCGTCGGCGTAGAGGATCACCTCGCCGTTGACGTTTCGCGCTGCTCGGCCCATCGTCTGGACGAGGGTCGTCTCGCTGCGGAGAAAGCCTTCCTGGTCGGCGTCGAGAATCGCCACCAGCGAGACCTCGGGGATGTCCAGACCCTCCCGCAGAAGGTTGATCCCCACCAGAACGTCGATCTCTCCCAATCGGAGCGACCGGATGATCTCGTGGCGCTCGAGCGTGTCGGTCTCGTCGTGCATGTACTCGACGTCGACGCCGGCCTCCTCGAGATACTCCGTGAGGTCTTCGGCCATTCGTTTCGTGAGCGTCGTCACCAGCGTGCGTTCGTCGCGTTCGATGCGCTCGTCGATGCGGTCCATCAGGTCGTCGATCTGGCCGCTGGCCGGCGAGACCTCGATTTCGGGGTCGACGAGGTGTGTCGGTCGAACAATCTGTTCGACGATCTGATCGCTGTGCTCGTGCTCGTAGTCGCCCGGCGTCGCGGAGACGTACAGCGTCTGGTCGGTTTTTTTCTCGAACTCGTCGAAAGTCAGCGGGCGGTTGTCGTACGCCGTCGGCAGCCGGAACCCGTTCTCGACCAGCGAGTCTTTGCGTGACTTGTCGCCCTCGTACTGGCCGCGGATCTGGGGGATCGTCTGGTGAGACTCGTCGACGACGGTGAGGAAGTCGTCGGGGAAGTAATCGAGCAGGGTGTACGGAGCTGCTCCGGACTCACGATCCGAGAGGTAGACGGAGTAGTTCTCGATCCCCGAACAGTAGCCCGTCTCCTGCATCATCTCGAGGTCGAACGTCGTCCGCTCCTCGATGCGCTGGGCGGCGATCATGTCGCCCTGGCGCTCGAAATAGGAGATGCGCTCGTCCAGATCGTCGCGAATCTCCTCCATCGCCCGCTCGAGTTTCGTCTCCGGAATCGAGTAGTGCTCCGCCGGGTGAATGAGGACGGCCTGCTGGTCGCCCTGGGTGGTCCCCTCGAGCGGATCGACTTTCACCATGCGGTCGATCTCGTCGCCCCACAGTTCGACACGCACCGCATAGCGGCCGTACATCGGATAAATCTCGATCGTGTCGCCTCGCACGCGAAACGTGCCCTGCGTGAAGTCGACGTCGTTGCGCTCGTAGTTGAGGTCTACCAACCGCGCTAGCAGTTCGTCACGGCCGACCTGCTGGCCGACCTCGAGGCGCAGGGACATGTCGACGTAGTTGCGTGGGTCACCGAGCCCGTAGATGGCTGACACCGAGGCGACGACGATGACGTCTTCCCGGGTGAGAAGCGAACGGGTCGCCGAGTGGCGAAGGCGGTCGATCTCGTCGTTGATCGAGGCGTCCTTGTCGATGTAGGTGTCGGTCTGTTCGACGTAGGCCTCGGGCTGGTAGTAGTCGTAGTAGGAGACGAAGTACTCGACGGCGTTCTCGGGGAAGAGGTTCCGGAACTCCTCGTACAACTGGGCGGCGAGTGTCTTGTTGTGAGCGATCACCAGCGTCGGCTGCTGGATCTCCTCGACCGTCCACGAGACGGTGTTGGTCTTGCCCGAGCCGGTCACGCCTAGCAGGGTTTGCTTGTCTATCCCCTGCCGGAAGCCCTCGGCCAGCTGTTCGATCGCCTCGGGCTGGTCGCCCGCCGGCTCGAACGGCGCATCGACCTCGAACGGACGGTCGATGTCGGGACGGTCCGGCTGTAGCGGCCCTCGAGAGTCACTCATTATCGGGTTCAGGGACTCGAGGCACTTGACGCGCTCGCATCGACGACCGCACCTATCAGCGATCGACCGCATCGTCTCTTGCCGACTGGCGTCTCCCTGGAAAAAGGAATCTTCGAGTAGCGTTCACCCGGGAGCGGGTCGACAGCTATCGTGAGTAGTGACGGCCCTACCCCGAGCCGTTGGGTCGAGCCGATCCCCGTGATCAGGTCGACCCAGCAGTCGTCGGGTGGGCGGTACTAACACTGCTTCTCGGTCGTCGCCTTCTCTTTGTCGTCGACAGCCGCCTTCTCGTCCGGCTCGGGGTCTTTTTTCGGTTCGTCGGCTGGCTCTTTCTCGTCGACGGACGGCTCCCCGTCGACCGCCAATTCGACGGTGAAGTCCCGATCGGTGACGTCCGTGGGTGACTCGAGGTAGCCGATCGCGTAGCCGGTGTAGACCGTTCCGGCCGCGAGGTCGACATCGAACGACGCCACGATCGTGTCGGGATCACCCGCGGGCCGGATCGAGAGGGTGTACGAGCCGGCGGGAACCGCGAGATACCCGGAGACGTCGCCGAAGGAGACGTTCTCGACTAGCGGCGCGTCGTCGGCCCAGACATCGACGGCTGGCGCATCAGGCGAGAAGTGTGCGACCCGGACGAACGCCGCGTCCTCGCCGTCTTCTGGGAGCGGGTCCGCGTCGACGAGAATCTCCGGTCGGAACGTCTCGGCCTCGAGTTCGCCGATCGCCGCGATCGTGTAGAACGCCGCCTCGGCTGCGACCTCGTCCTCGAAGACGACGGTGTCGGGGTCTCCAGCAGCCGTGATCGCGACCGTGTACGTCCCGGGCTCGAGCTCGAGGTACGGCGAAATATCGCTGTACGCGACGTCTCGGAGTACTGGTGCGCCGTCGACGAAGATGTCAACGTTCGGTGCATCGGGCGAGAAGTGGGCGACGCGAACGAACGCCGCGTCGACCGGCCGGTCGTCTTTGACTGGCTCTTCTGGCTTTTCTTTCGGATGGTCGTCGTGTTCCTTGGCGAATGCGGTTCCGCTGGCGACCGTGAAGCCGCCTGCGAAACCGATCGTCTTGAGCGCCGTTCGTCGTGATACTGGCATGATACGTGAGGGTAGGAGGGCCGTGTTCTGAAAAACCCAGTAGTCAGTATCCGTGGTTTTTCCGGCGTTTACGGCGACCTCGCGTCGACAATACCAGAATGAAATTCTGTATCGATCCCCTGATACAAGGGACGGAGTCCGGAGATCGGACCGATCGAACGCCCGCCGGCCGTCAGCGACTGGTAAAGACAGCGTACACTGCTGTAAGGTGGCGTTTCTCTGGCCCCGGTGAGATCCGCAGGCAAGACGTGGCTTGTGCTCGGCCAACGATTAATACGGTCTGTGGCACCGATGTGCCGGCGCGACCGCGAGCTCCTGCGGTCGCACCGGAACTGACTGGCAGCAAACTGGATGACTCTCTCGTCCGTGGAGCAGCCTGTCGGTGGGATGGTCGTCGATCACCAGTCCCGCGGTGAGGGATGGGGCCAGTGTTCGTCGAGCCGTCGACCGCTGCGTTTCGCGGGGAACTGTCGTCCGGCGGCGACAGTCACGTTGCCATCGAATAGGGCTTTTCGGTGCTGCCGTGACTGTCTCGACATGCCGATCCGAGCCAACGGCGGGCAATCGTCGTGAACTCGGAAAGCAGTTGTCCCTCGAGTTGACCGGCGAGGCACTCGAGTTCTTCCGGGAGATGGCTCAGCGACGGGTAAATGCCTACGAGACGATGCGGTCGTACAACCTGGAGGCGCGGCTCGAAGTACCCGATCGCGTAGCCGGTGTAGATCGTTCCGACCGAAGCGGTCGACGGCCCCCCGGTCGGCCTGATGCTGGTGGGCTCGCAGTTCGACGACGCGACGGTGCTGGACGCGGCGTTCGCGCTCGAGTCGGCCGTGTCGAGTTGAGATCAGGCCGCGATCTACAACGAGGCAACGAGCAGTATCGCCAGCGGAACGCCGGCCGCGACCGCCGCCGCGGTTCGCGACAGGTCGGCGTCGGCTTCGAGACCGCCGGTGAGCAGGAACCACTGCCAGAGAGTAACGAGCAGCGTCGCGATTGCGAGAACCGGTCCAAACGGCGCGAGCGCCGACTCGAGAATCGCGGGCGCGCTCTCGAGGGTGGTGATCGTCAGGTCGGACAGTACGTACTGGATGACAGCCAGCCCGGCGAGGACCCTGACGAGTTCCGGCAGTGCTGCCCAGCCGGCGAGTGCGTACGCTCCAGAGAGTGATGGGGCTCCGTTCGCCAGTCGGACCGCGCCAAAGAGGACGACGCCGCCGAGCACCCACATGAGAAACGGCGCGAGGAGCGCGTATCCGACGTATTCGGTCACTTCGTCCTGAATGAGTTCGCCGGCGTCGCGTTCGATCGTCTCGGGTTCGTCACAGCCGCGGTCGCCCCCAATTGCCGCTCCGGCTCCGTTACAGAACGGTTCTGGCGGTCGGTCGGGGTTGTCGACCGTTACGGTCCCTGCGACAGCACCGGCGAGCATCGATCCGATCAGAAAGACGGCCGCGACGCAGACGATAGCCAGGACGACCACGATTCCGATCGCTATCGGAAGCGTCTCGGCGGGGCGGTGCTCCTCGAAGAACTGCGAGGGACGGACCAGCAAGTCGGGGAGGAACTGGCGGGCGGCATCGAGCATACTCGACCGTCAGACTCGTGAAGTAAATATTTTGCTGACACGAGGGGTGGTGGTCGAACCGAATCGCTACGCGGGCTGTGGCCCCGAGGTCGACGACCGCCCGCCGCGAAGCAGTATGACGACGCCCTGTGCGACGAGGCCGACGACCGCCCACTTCCAGGCGAGGACGGCGACGCCGAGCAACAGGAGGCCACGAGTCCGGTTGTTCCGTTCGAACGCTCGTTTGGCTTCCTTGAGCACCGAAAAGACCGTCAGCGACCGGGTTGTGCTCGAGCCGCGGAGTCGTTTGAGTGCCATATCTGACCTTGCTGTACCGACGGGATACCGGCGTGGCCGGAGCACGCACGTGCTCGAGAGTGGTATTCGGTACCACGACGCTGGCTGTAGGGCGGGAACTTTTTCTCGCTTCGGTTTGATACGACCCTCGAGAGCTATGGACCTCGAGTCGATCCCGGGCGTCGGCGAGAAGACCGCCAGGGCACTGTCGGAACTCGACGACCCCGAGCGCGCGCTCCGGGAGGGAGACGTCGCGACGATCGCGACTGCCCCCGGTATCAACCAGGGTCGAGCCGTCCGCATCGCCCGCGGAGCGATCCGGGCGAAACACGACGATCCTGGCGGCTTCCTCGCGACCGATCGCGCGCGAGAAATCTACCGGGAGGTCCTCGGCCTGCTCAAAGAGCGGACGGTTACCGACTACGCCGCCCAGCGCGTCGAGACGTTCTATCCGAGCCCGCGCCGACCACGGATCGAGGAGGTCCGAGAGTTTACCAGCGACGCCGTCGATCGCGACGCCAGTGCCGAGGTTCTCACGGCACTGGCAGACGTCGAACCACTGGCCCAGCCCGGCGACGTCCGCGTCCGCGAGCGCTGCCTGGCAACGGCCGACGCCGAACGCTACAGCGAGGCTCGCGAGGCGATCCCGGAACTTTCCGTCGAAATCGTCGAGGACGCACAGGGACTCGCTGAACTTGCCCGGGGCTACTCGACGGTGATCGCGATCGACGAGTCGTTCTCGGGCGTCACGATCGAGGGCGACGTCCAGGTCAGACCCGACGCCCTCGAGACTCCCGCCGAGATCGTCCCCGAGCGCCCGCTTGCCTTCTTTGCACGTAATCGGGATCGCATCCAGGCGGCGATCGAGGTTCACCGTGTCGCCGGCCTCGAGGCCGACGCCGACACCGACGCCGACCTCGATGCGCTCGAGGCGGGGCTCGCACAACTCGGCGAGGACGGCACTGTCGCCGGTGACGCGGAACTCGACCGGCTGACGACTGCACTCGATGACCTCGAGGCGGCCGCGAGTACGGCAGAGAGCATCGCCAACGACCGTCTCCGGGAAGCGATCGGCGAGGAAGACGTTACCATCGAGGGCGCTGACCTGCTCTCGCTGGTCGAACGGGGTGCAGGCATCGACTCGCTGCTCTCGCGGGAACTCGCCGACGAGTACGCTGTCGCCGTCGAGGACGCCCGCGACCACCTGGCCGACGCGCTCGATCTCGACACGGGTGAGGCCGAGATCGCTCGCCGTGCGTTCGGCGACGAGCCGACGTTCCCGGTCGAACGGGACGAGAACGTCGTGAATCGACTGCGAGAGGAACTCACCGCGGCGAAAGAACGACGCGCCGGTCGACTCAAACGCGAACTCGCCGCCGACCTCGCCGACCAGCGCGAGACCGCACGCACGCTCGTCCGGGAGGCACTCGAACTCGACGTCGAACTCGCCGTCGCCCGCTTTGCCGAGGACTTCGCGTGTACGATGCCCAAGTTCGACTGGGAGGCCGACACCGGATTTGCGATCGACGGCGGCCAGTCGCCGGTGCTTGAGGAACCACTCGAGGAGATCGATCCTGTCGACTACGAGGTCTCCGGCGTCACCCTCCTGTCGGGGGTCAACAGCGGTGGGAAGACCTCGCTGCTGGATCTGATCGCAAGCGCCGTCGTACTGGCCCACATGGGACTACCCGTGCCGGCCGACGACGCCCGCCTGCGGCGGTTCGACGACCTCCACTACCACGCCAAGACACAGGGAACGCTGGACGCCGGTGCGTTCGAGTCGACCGTCCGGGAGTTTGCGGATCTCGCCCAGAGCGGCGAGGGATCGCTCGTCCTCGTCGACGAACTCGAGAGCATCACCGAACCCGGTGCCAGCGCGAAGATCATCGCCGGCATCTTGGAGGCACTCTCCGAGAACGACGCGACCGCAGTGTTCGTTTCCCACCTCGCGGGCGAGATCCGGGAGATGGCCGCCTTCGACGTGACCGTCGACGGGATCGAGGCCGTCGGACTGATCGACGGCGAACTCGAGGTGAACCGATCGCCGGTCAAAGACCACCTCGCGCGGTCGACGCCGGAACTGATCGTCGAGAAGTTGGCGACGGACGCGGACGAAGCGGCGACCAACGGCGGCGAAGAGACGGCCGCTTCGCCCGCATTCTACGATCGACTGCTCGAGAAGTTCGAGTGAGCCGGTGGCTCGGATTTTCCAGCCGAGAAACCGCGGCGTGGGTGCTATAGGTGTTCTCGTCTAATCTCGGTTCGATGACGAACGCTTTCGATTTCACCGGAGCTGTTGGCGATCAATCACGTAACCGTCGAGGGTTCCTGGTGCTCGGTGCGAGTGCCGGGACGGTGGCTCTCGCCGGTTGTGCGTCGGTCGCCAACTTCCTCGCGGACATGATTCTCGACGACGTGAACGTGTTCAACGGTACTGAACGGGAACTCTCCGGCTCGATCGAGGTCACCGATCCCGACGAGACGGTCGTCCTCGAGGAGCGATTCGAGGTCGTTCCCGACGATGACGACGACGATGACGACGTAAACGAGGACTCGGGCGAAGTGTATGGAGACGTGTTCACTGACGACGGTGAGTACGTCGTCTCGATCGAACTCGACGACGGCAGCGAGATTGACGGCGAACGGACGGCCGACGAGACCGTCGAGATTACCGACGTCGAGGAGGACCACGTCGCAGTTTTGCTCGGTGCGGACGGAGCACCTGATCCGATATCGGTCGTCGTGATCCAGGAGTTCACCGACATCGGGGAGTACGTCGAGGAGTAGTCGCCCGCACGGGATGTGACCGACCGCCTCAACCGAAAAACCGCCAGTTACTGTCTGCCGCCCGTTCGAACGACTTCTACTTCTGGCCCGTCCCCGGTGATCGACACCGTCACTTCGCTGAGGGCGTTTCGATAGACCTTGCAGTGGTGGCCGTCGCGACTGATGTCGGTCGTCGCGCTCACGAGACTGTTCTCCTCGAGGTCGTTGAGTCGCCGGTAGACCGTCACTTTCGATCCGCTGCACCGATCGGTCAACTCCTCTGCCGTGGCTGGGTCCTCGGAAAGTGCCTGCAGAATTTCGCGAGCGTAGTCGTCGCTGAGGAGGCCGAGAATCGTCCCGTTGTCGGTAGAGTCATCCACTCGCGGAGACGTGTATCGTGACATACTCTCACATTCTCGCCACCGTAGTGTCAACACTTTGGTTATAATAACGTAACTGTAGATACTATCGAGACTATCAATACTATCTGATCGGTCGGTTGGCCAGTTTCGCTCGCGTCGCTCGTTTCCCTACTCGAGCGGTTCGAACCGGTGGAGAAACGCGGTGTGCTCGTCGTCCCACTCGGTGTCGTGGGTTCGTTCGATTCGCCGTTTGTACGCCGCGAGATCCGGCGACCCCTCGGCACGAGCGTCCTCGTCGGTGAGGTCACCCAGGCGGCGCTCGATCACCGTTACGACCTCGAACGTCGTCTCGTCGATTTCGAAGGTGTCGCCTTCGGATGCGTGTGGATCGCCACGGTGAATCTGTGTGATTTCGCCCTCGAGAGCACTCTTCCGGAGCCGTTCGGCGGGAAGCAGGTCGTCGGCGTCGATCGTCCCCATACTCGAGTGGAACGGCCGGACGTTAGTAACTCTACTGGTGGGGTTAACAACGCCGCCAGCGCGCTCGAGGTGACTTTACGTCTCTCTATCCCGACCAGTCGGTATGGATCTCGCGATCACCGACACGCTCGCGCTTACGATGGCCGACGACCGACTCGGTATCCTCGAGGACGCGACGATCGCCGCCGACGACGGCGAAATCGCGTTCGTCGGCCCGACGAGCGAGTTCGAGGGCGACGCCGACCGGACGATCGACGGCACCGGTCGGGTGACGCTGCCCGGGCTGGTGAACGTCCACACCCACACCGACCTGACGCTGCTCCGGGGTGGCGCACAGGACGTCCCCGAGATCGAGTGGATGAATCGCACGCTCGGCCCGCTCTCGGCGGCGATGGACCACGAGGACCGCGTCGCCGGCGCACGGCTGGGCGTCCTCGAGGCGCTCCAATCGGGCGTGACGACGGTCGGCGAGTACACGCAGGATGCACGCCGGATCGTCGGTACGGCCCACGAACCCCTGGGTGCCCGCGTCGTCGCCGCGGAGACGATCAACGCCGTCGACGACGCGGCGGCCGACCTCGGACCCGACCAGCCGTATCCGCTGGACGACAAACGGGGACGAGCAGGACTCGAGCGCAACGAGGACCTGTTCGACGCCTACGCCGACCACGACCGCATCTCCTGTCTCTACGGGCCACAGGCGCTGGACATGGTGCCGCCGGCACTGCTCGCGGAGATTCGCGACCGCGCCGCGGACCGCGACCGCGGAATCCACATGCACGTCGCACAGGGCGAACGCGAGCAGCGCCAGATCGAAGCCCGCTACGGGAGCGACGAGACGACCGTGAGCGTCCTCGAGGACCTCGATATCGTCTCCGATCGACTGCTTGCGGCTCACCTCCACGGGGCGACCCAGGAGGAACGCCGTCGACTGGCGGAGGCAGGAGTCCGGATGGCCGCGAACCCGAGCTCGATCGCCGCTATCGACGGAATCACGCCACCGACCGTCGAATATCGCGAGCACGGCGGCGTCGCCGGTGTCGGGACCGACCAGGCACCGGGACCGGGCGGACACGACTTCCTGCGGGAACTCCGGACGACGGCGCTGCTCGCGAAGACGAAACGCACCGATCCGACCGCCTTCCCCGCGTGGGCCGCGCTTCGCGTCGGCACGATCGAGGGCGCTCGCACGCTCGGGATCGGCGACCGCGTCGGTTCGCTCGAGCAGGGCAAACGCGCTGATCTCGTAGTCTGTGACCTCGAACATCCCTCGGTCGCACCGATCGTCTCCCAACCGCTACACACCGCGGTCCCGAACCTCGTCTACGGTGCGTCGGGAGAACTCGTCGAGACGGTCGTCGTCGACGGCGAAGTCGTCCTCGAGGACGCGACGTTGCAGACAGCCGACGAGCACGAGATCCTCGAGACCGCCACCGAGCGAGCGACGGCCGTCTTCGAGCGGGCGAGCGACAACTGGCAGAGTGCCGATTCGGTGCTCGTCGACCGCGTCGCAAACGGCTGGCTCTGATCGCTGGCGATGTCTTCGAGCACGAGTGCCCGTCGTCTGCAAGGCGTACGCCTTCTACCCGCGCAGAGTCCGTTACAGTATGGCATACCTGTTCGAACGTTTGCGGGCCAACTGTGAGTTTCTCGTTCGCT
Organism: Natronobacterium gregoryi SP2; assembly: GCF_000230715.2. GTDB lineage: Archaea > Halobacteriota > Halobacteria > Halobacteriales > Natrialbaceae > Natronobacterium > Natronobacterium gregoryi. Next base: position 1,493,168 of record NC_019792.1, on the reverse strand, counting down.
CGAGTAGCGCCAAGGAGCTAAACCGACTCGCTCGAGCACACGCCCGCATGGTCAACAGGGGAGAATAGAGACGGCGAATCTCGAACACGGGGTGAGACAGATCGAGCCCGCGTAACCTGTCGTCTGCGAACTACTAAGTGGTTCCGCAAGCGTGGTGAAAGTAATGGCAGACGACCCCGACGAGGGGATGTTGTCGTGGGACGAATCCGTCTTTAGAGACGAGCACGTCTTCGAAATCGACTACGTTCCCGAGACGTTCAAACACCGCGAGGGGCAGATGGAGACGCTCACGTACGCGCTGCGCCCGGCGGTTCGAGGGTCGCGACCGCTGAACGTGGTGGTCCGTGGCCCACCTGGAACGGGGAAGACGACAGCCATCCAGAAACTGTTCGACGAGGTCGGCGCACAGACGAGCGACGTCTGGACGATTCAGGTCAACTGCCAAGTCAACTCGACCCGGTACTCCGTATTTTCCCGGCTGTTCGAAGGCACGTTCGACTACGAACCGCCGTCTTCGGGCATCTCGTTCAAGAAGCTGTTCCGCCAGATCGCGGAGAAACTCGTCGAAGAGGATCGAACTCTCGTCGTCGCGCTGGACGACGTCAACTACTTGTTCTACGAAAACGAGGCAAGCGACGCCCTGTACTCGCTGTTGCGTGCCCACGAGGAACACCCCGGCGCGAAAATCGGCGTCATCGTCGTCTCCTCCGATCCTGCCTTGGACGTCATCGACGAACTCGACTCTCGCGTCCAGAGTGTGTTCCGACCCGAAGACGTCTACTTCCCAGTCTACGACGCTCCCGAAATCGTCGACATCCTCGACGAACGCATCAGACGCGGCTTCAACGACGGTGTCATCGCCCGTGACACCCTCGAGTACGTCGCAGAACTGACCGGCGAGAGCGGTGACCTACGGGTCGGGATCGACCTCCTGCGACGAGCAGGACTAAACGCCGAGATGCGCGCTAGCCGCACCGTCGAACGCGAGGACGTCGAAGACGCCTACGAGACTTCGAAGTACGTCAACCTCTCGCGGCATCTCTCGGGATTGACCGACAACGAACGAGCGCTGCTCGAGGTGATCGCCCACAACGACGGCGACCAGGCTGGCGACGTCTACGACGCGTTCCACGAGCGAACCGATCTCGGCTACACTCGCTACTCCGAAATCGTCAACAAACTCGACCAACTCGGACTGATCGACGCCGAATACACCGACGTCGACGGTCGTGGCCGCTCGCGGTCGCTGTCGCTGTCTTACGACAGAGATGCAGTGTTAGAGCGACTCGAGTGAGCGCCAAGCGGCTGTCGTCGACTAGCCGATCGGCATCTGTGGCCGGCGGGACACGGGTACCGAAACCGGTTCGGTCTACTTCACTACGAGTTGCGTGTGAGACGGATCACTGGAACCATGTATCGGTGATCGCCAGATCCGAGGCCGACTCTCTTGATTCAGCGAGAGAATCCCGCCTTCCCGTGAGTGACGAGTGTTCCGACGCTCAGTCGGTACCGAGGAGCGAACAAGGCGGGAGTGAATCGCGTAAGCGCTGTTAGATTCCTGGCGGTCGGTGATCGTGGAGATCGCGACGAATCTAATACGATATTTGGCCCGCCGGATGCGATCAATTTCTCCCTTTGACGTCACCGTGGCACACGTTACACCGACTGTCGTTGGGCTGTGTAGCGAAAGAAGTGCAGTCGATGCGAGTCGTGACGAGGCTGCCTTCACATACTGCATTGCCTCCTCGTTCTACTGGACACGGGTAGGGTTTGACTCACTGTCTCTTTCCTTTCCTAGCCAAGTTATACTTTCTTACTTTTCAATTGGAGTGTACTTATGATAAATTGTCTGGTCGTACCGTCTGCCCTATTACGGGTGTGCAAAACCAGCATGAGAGAACTCACGTCGAAAACATTTGCCATCGTCTTTGCCGTCGTCATGGCGGTATCGATGGTCGGTATGGGGGCGGCTGTCCCCGGTTCAACGACTGCAGATGTACAGACTGTCAATGACGTCGAGATCGATTCCTCTCTCGTCGCCGACGCCGAGGAGGAAGACGTCGTACGCGCGGTCGTACGATTCGATGAGATCGACGACGATCGATTAGACGTAGCTGCCGATCGTGATGCAGCCGTCGATTCGCTTCAGCAGCATGCTGAGGCGACTCAGGACGACTTCCTGTCCTTTGCAGAGAGCGAAGACGCGGTGCAGGTCCAACAGACCTTCTGGCTCGCTAACGCCGTCTCGGTCGACGTCCGCACAGACGAAGTAAGTCTCGACCGACTGGCCGCACACGACAACGTCGTATGGATCCACGAGAGCTACGAGTACGAACTCGAGCAGCCACAAGCGAGCGGTGAAGCGCCCGACGAAGACGATGTCACGTACGGGCTCGACATGCATAACGTGACGGACGTCCACGAGATGGGCATCACCGGTGCTGGCGCGACGGTCGCGAGCCTGGACACGGGGATCGACGCCGACCACCCCGACTGGGAAGACCGCGTGCCTGACGAGAAGTTCCAGGAGTGGGACGAGAACGGCGAGCCGATAGACACCGAGCCAACAGACACGAGCGGTCACGGGACGCACGTAGCCGGCACCATCGCCGGTCCAGCCGATCCCGCTGGTGACGTCCCACAGTACGGGGTTGCCCCCGACGCAGACATCTATCACGGGAACGTGATCCCCGGCGGTAGCGGTTCCTTCGAACAGATTGCTGCCGGAATGGAGTGGGCAGTCGACGAGGTTGAAGCCGACGTGATGGGGCTGAGCCTCGGTGGTGGGCTCGGTCAGGAAGCGCTGATCGAGCCGACCGAGAACGCCCACGACGCTGGCACGATCGTGTCGGCGTCGAACGGAAACAACACGCCGAGTACGCCGGGTTACTACTACTCCTCGTTCGGTAGTCAGGCAGTCGACGAAGCCGCCGAGCCCGCGTCGTTCGCAGTCTACGACGAGATTGACCCCGAAGAGACCTGGGGCGATGAAGCGCCCGAGTGGTGGCCAGACGAGTACGTGTCACCCGACGCGTCCGCGGCAGGAGTTGGCGTCTTGAGCTCCTACCTCGACGGCGGATACGACGACCTGTCTGGAACGTCGATGTCGCAACCCCACAAAGCGGGAACGTTCGCGCTGATGGCGTCTGCAATGGGTGACACCGACAACGAACAGTTCCAGGAGATCATCGAAGACACGGCCTGGGAGCCGAGCGACGACCAGATCTACGGTGCCGGTATCATCGATAGCCACGCCGCCGTCCAGCAAGTCGCACACGACCAGGAGATCGAAGGGACGGTGTACGATGCGACAGATAACGGCCTCGAGGGTGCCGAAGTCGAAGTCGAAGAGACCGGCTTCGCTGCCACGACCGAGGCGGACGGCTCGTACACGCTGATCCACGAAGACGGAACCTGGGACGTGACCGCTGACGCCTTCGGCCACGCTGCCCAGACCGAGACCGTCGACCTCGAAGAGAACGAAACCGCCGAACAGGACTTCGAACTTGACGCCGAACTCGACCTCGAACTGCTCGAGGACCAGCCAGAGACGATCGAAGCTGGCGATGACGTCTCCGTCACTGTCTATCCCGCACACGCGGAGTACGTGACCGTCGAGGAGGTTGCCGACTACGAGGGCAACGTGACGCTGTCCGTCGACGGTGAGGAAGTTGCATTCGGCGAAGCTGTCGAACTCGACCTCGACGGTTGGTCCGACGAAGTCGAGATCACGGTCGACACCGAAGACGACGTTGCCGGCGAAATCGAACTCGAACACACCTTCGAAGGCGCTGGTGACGAACTCGTCGCGACGACCGGTCCGACGGAAGCGTTCGACGAGTTCTTCCAGGTTGCTGTTATCGACGATATGGCAACCTACGGAGACGATTGGGCAGACAAACTCGAGGACTACTATCCTGCTGTGTACGAGGTCGACTCGGTCGACTCTAGTGACGCGCTGGACGATGTCGACGCGTACGATTCGTACTTCGTCCACTCCCTCGACGACGGCAACGCCGAGGAGTGGTTCGATGTGACTGACGACGTTTCGACCGTTTACACGTCTCAGAACATCGGTCCTGACTCGTTAGACACTCGATCTGATGTGATCGACGACCCGGCTGACGTCGTCCGGAGCACGGACCTTGCGACCTGGCACGTCGAGGAAGCACACCCGATCTTCGAAGACGTTGCAGAGCCAGGCGACGAGATAACGGTACACACCGACACGTTCGGTGACGGCGCTTCGTTCAGCGGCACGGATGCTGACGTCGTCGCCGAACAGGCAGACGGTGACGACGGTGTTGCCGTCGATTACGATCGTAACGACGTGCTCTTGACGTCGGTTGGATTCGGCTGGATTTCCCCTGGCGATCACACCGACGACGGTGTCGACGTCCTGACTAACTCGATCGAGTACTTCATGGATGCCGAAGAGCCCGAAGCGGTAGCTAGCATGTCGATCGAGGACGCGAACGTCTCGGAGGACTACCCGGAAGATTGGACGACGGTCTACTCGGACTCCGACGATGACATCGCTGGCTTCCAGTCGTTCATCGACTTCGATCCTGAGAACGTCTCCATCGAGAGCGTCATCGAACAGGACATCAACGTAGAGTACCAGATCGACAACGACGACGGCTGGCTGTACGTGGCCGGTGCCGAAGCCGAAGGGTACGACGACCCTGACCTGGCAAAGATCGAGTTCAACGCGTCAGGTCTCGAGGAGGGAGAGACGACCGAACTCCACCTCGAGGACGACAGCGTCGTGACCGACGAGATGGGTGAGAAACTGAAGACTGACCTAGACTGGGGCGAAATCAAGTCGCTCGACCGCGAGCTCGGTGACGTGCTCGGCGACGGCGAGATCCACGCTGGTGACGCTGTCGTAGTCCAGGCGTACCTGGCTGGCCAGGACATCCCGGTCGACCCCGAAGCGGTCGAAACCTACGGTGACGTGACCCAGGACGGCGACGTGACATCTGCCGACGTGACCGCTATCCTGCAACACATCACCGAACCTGATCATCCCGGTTTCGAACCTGAAGAACAAGAGGTGGCTCCTGCTCTGGCAGGATAACTGGCACTAGCCATCCACACGAGTAGGTTCTCCCTGCTCCACGCCACTTCTGGCGATTCAGCATCTGTCCATCGATTGTTGCCGACTCGTCTGCCTGTTAGATTACGTATATTTGCGAAAATTTTAACAGCACTGCTATTGGTACATTGTGCATGAAACACATAACAACGGCGTCTACGGTCGCCGGTGTCCTACTGGCTCTGGTGGTCGTTACTGGCTTCTTTGCCGCACCTGTAACTGCGGCCGGATTGCCTTCGACCCAAACCTCCCAGGTTGCCACGGTGGAAGACGAATTCGGCGTAGTGCTCGAAGCCGAAACCGAAAGTCCGGAAGAAGCCGCAGTAGTCACACTCGGCGCACGTGGTGATGATCTCGCCGGATACGAGGCGAACGTCTCTTTCGATCCGTCCGTTCTCCAGTTTGACAATGCTACCGGCGCGGATTTTCCTGATCCAGTCACGAACTTTGACAACGACGACGGCTGGGTGTACCTGACGAGTTCTCACCAGGATGGACACGAACATCCGACAGTAGCAGTCCTAGAGTTCGACGTCGTCGGCACTGGGGGTGACGAGACTGACATCCAGTTTATAGAGGCGGATACACTGGTTAATACGGCAGACCTCGATGTGTACGAAGCCAGCAGCGAAGAAATCACGACCGAGTCAGCCTCGCTCGAAGTGGTCGGTACTGAAACGGCTATCAGTGAAAGCGTCCTCGATCTGTCGCCGCTTACGATTGTGGGCGCTGCCTTCGGTGCAGGTGTGTTGCTGATGGCTGTGATCGTCGGTGCTGTTCTGTACGGAAAACGACTTGGACAGCAGTGAACTGTTACGGGTCGCCACCCCACTACTTCTCGAGTGACCAGCGACCGATTCTATCGCTTTCTGCTGGTCAGACTGTGTGTCGGACAGAAGTCAATACGAAGTCGGTCGCGGATTTGCGGCCGTCTCCACCGGTGACGGCCCCAGCAGAGCGACCGATCGTCACGTCGTTCTGTCCGGCAGTATCACTTACGCCGAGTCTGAATTGTCCGGAGGTACTATATATGAGGTAATTGTCCCACTGTTTGTGATGGGCTCTCACAATAAGACAGTCGATGAGCAATCTGCTTCGAGCGACCGTGAGTGGCTTATCGAACTCATTTCTAACGAACGAAGGCGGATCACAATTCGGGCTTTAAAGGGACATGACTGTCGAACTCCACTAAATGCGGTCGTGAACGAGATCGTCACGAGTGAAGATGGTTACGGTGACGGCCGACACAACAGCGTCCGTGTTTCACTCAAACAGAATCACATTCCGAAACTGGTGGACCACGACATTATCCAGTACGACGAAGAGTCGGACACGATCGCTACGGCCTCGAACTATAGCTTGGCTGTCGACATTCTCGACTATATCTCGTATCGGTCGGCATACTCCGAGCCAAACGACCGAACTGAGGTACCGATCACTTTCGAATCCGGTGCCAGTCGATCAGAGACAGACTCACGTGCATTCACGTTCTCGGAAGCTGCCAGTGATCCTGAGACCGATCAAAAACAGCGGTTTTCGTCCTCTCCGTTTTCCCTCACGTTGATCGTGTTGTTGTGGGCGGTTCTGCTAACGCTTCTACTTACGCTCGTCCTCTCGGTGGCAGTGTTCAACGTCACGTGACCATGGCATGTCCGTCCCGTGACTACACCATGGGGCTGTTCTCGCGGTCGCTCGAGCGAGATCGGTCGTGACATTCATGATAGCGGCGCGAGTATCGGAGCGTATGAATAGAAGTCAGATCATGGCACTGCTCTTTGCGGTCCTCATGGCGACCTCGATGATCGCCTGGGGTGCCCTCGCTGCGTTTTAGCCGTCCGTCTCCCAGACGTCGGCGACAGGGCTCGACTGCGAGCGCGACCGCGAGGCTCGAGACGACGAGCGACGTGACTGGCGAGAACGGTCCGCGTTCGTTTTCGCTCCGGTCGAACTCCCGGTGTCGGTTCGTGACGGGCTACTCGAGTCCGTTTCGCCGACTGCAGCCCGTGGCTCGAACGCTGGCAGCTCCGGTCGTGACATCCGGTCGACTTGCTCTTTGAACCAGCCGGGCATGTCGGACTTCGCTCGCTCGAACAGGTCGAGCAGGCTCGAGTCGGCCAGATACGTCGCACCGTGGTCGTCGGGGGCGCGAACGACCCGGCCACAGGCCTGGATGACCGTTTGCAGTGCGGTTCGGTAGTACCACGCCCACTGTCCTTCCTCGAGTCGGTGTGCCACTCTCGAATCGCCGGTGTTGAGGAAGGGAGCCTTGCAAAGGACCTGGAATCGACAGAGGTCGCCTTTCAAATCCAGTGCTTCCTCCATCTTCACCGAGAGGAAGACGTCAGGGTCGTCGGTGGCTTTCCATGCTTCTAGGTCGGCATCACGACTGTCTCGGTCGTGGGTCCGGACCCGGTCGCCGACGCCGAAGTCGGCGAGTCGGTCGGCGAGTCGCTCCTGGATGTCGTAGGAGTGGGCGTGAACCAGTCCTTTCTCGTCGGGATGGTTTTGCATGATCCGGACGATAGTACGGGCGATCTTCGGCGTCGTTTCCGATCGGTGTTCGTAGGTCATCTTCCCCTGGGTGATGTCGTACAGCGGCCGGTTTTCGACGGGGAAGGTGTGGCCGACGTCGACCAGTGCGACGTTGTCGGGGGGGAGGCCGACCTGGCGACAGAAGGCGTCTTTGTTGAGGATGGTCGCCGATAGCAGGGCGAACTTGTTACCTCGGTCCCAGACGGTGTGCTGGAGGTACTTCTCGGGATTCATCGGCTTGACGGTCAGCGGCCCGCCCTCTTTTTTCTCGTCGTCGCTCGAGGGCTCGGACTGGTCGACGAGCCACGTCGTCGGGCTCTGTGGGTCCCGATAGTCGGAGACGAACCAGTCGAGTTCGCCGATTAGTTCCTGGAGTCGGTCCCGTTCACGGACCTCGCCGGGCGTCAGCGACTCCTGTGTCAGCAGTTCGTCTTTGCGCCGGGTGCAGGTCTGCTGGAGGTTCTCTGCGTAGCGGACGGCACGCTCGAGGTCGTCGATGTCGGGCAGTCGGAGGTCGTCCCAGAACGGGACGGTTCGGGGGCCGATTTGGATGGTCGCGTACATCTCGGCCCACTCGGCGAGGCCGTGGGCTTCGTCGACGACGACGACGTCGCGTTTGCGAAAGACCTCGCTGCCGGCGGTCTGCATGAAGTAGGCGAGCGTCATCGCCGCAATCTCGCGGTTCGAGGCGATCGCTCGGTCGGAGAAGTACGGACAGCGGTGTTTCACCGAGCAGTCGTACCCTCGTTCGCGGACGCAGGGTGCCTGGTTGACCGGCGTGTTTCGTTCGTCCGGCAGGATGCAGGTGTAGTTCGACTTCCCGCGGATCACGTTGAGATCGGCGAGCAGGTCGTCGGCCGCGACGTCGTCGAGTTGCGAAACCTGTGGGGTCGTGTAGTAGGCACCCGTTGCCTCGCTGGGGTCGGCCTCGCCGGCGGGCCGGGCACAGCCAGCGACGGCGCGTGCAAGCAGAGACTTGCCGCTGCCGGTCGGCGCACGCACGAGGACGATGTCGTTGTCGGCCGCGAACGCGTCACGAATGTCTTGGAGGGCGGATTCCTGGTTCCCGCGGTAGCTGGGCGCGGGAAACTCCTCGAAGCTCCGGTCGGGGTTCACCGTTCGACTCACGGACCGGACCGATCCTAAAGGCTACGGACCGTCGCTCGTGCTGTAAATTCACGGCAACTATATCGACTCGAGTGGCGTCGATCGACGCCCTACGAACCGTTCAGTTCGCCGTACAGGTTGACGAAGGTGAGAATCAGGATCACCCAGCCGACGAACGTGACGAGTACACCGCTGCCCTAGTACGCGGTGTACCGGAACCACGAGTGTCCAGTCGCGGACAGGAACTCCTGGAGGCCGTACGCGACGAGGAGCGTCCCGAGCGTCGCACCGGCCGCGTACTTCCCGACGAGGACGGCGACGGTCGTACCTGTTATGCACCGCAATCGGTCGGGTCGCGATAATCGCGACTTCGGTGTCCTCGAGCGCCGAACGAACGTCGTCGACCTCGCGGTCCTCCCACCACTCGTCGTCCTCGTAGAGGGCAGTCAGTTCCGGTGCCTCCACGGGAGAGAGCTCTCGAGTCGTCGTCATCCGTCGGGACCTCGCACCGGGAGCCACAACCGGCACCGATCGGAAAACGGTTCGTAGGTGGGAGCTACCCGCGGGTAGCTGCCCGATTACAAATACGAAATCCGCCTTCGAATCGACGTGCGGAAGGGTCGCTCAGCGGTAGAGCACCGCGGTGCCTTCTGGCCCGCGGCGGCGTCAGCCTCGTGGCGTTCAAATCCCACCCCTTCCGCTTGCGGTGCAGTGCGGTGCAGTGACGCAATCGTGTCCCCGGTGTCAGACGGAATGCTGTAACAGTTTGTCGACGCAACCGACGTCAGGTCGCGGTTGCGTCGGAACCGCCTTACAGTAGTCCGTATCAGGCCGGCTCCAGCGGTCGTCTCCACGCTCGCCCCCTACCGCCATTTTCGGACGAAAAACGACGACTAGCGGTCCGTATCAGTACTCGGTGAGCCGCGACGTCTCCGCGTCGACTTCCTCGAGTCGCTCGACGTCCTCGGCGGTCGGGTTGTCCGGCAACACCTCCATACAGGGATAACAGAGCAGATGGTCCGTGCCGTCCTCGAACTCCAGCGTCATCGCCGTCCCCTCGCTGCCGTCGTCCTGGCCGAACGTCCAGATGTTGGCGATGCCGCCGGCGACGGTTACGGTTCGGCCACAGCCGTCACAGGAGTCCTTTGCCATACCCGGAGGTGGTCGCCGAACGGTGAAAGTCGTTCCCCTCGAGGGCAGACACGATTATGCGCGTCGAGTCCGTATTCGGCTGTATGAAGGTGAACTGCGAGGGCTGTGCGGGCTGTTGTCTCGACTGGCAGCCGCTGCTCGCGGAGTTGACCGACGAAGACGGGGACGTGAGCGACTCGAGCCGTGGCCCTCTCCACAGTGGCGAGAACAGTCGGCCGCCGCTGGACGACGATCCGAACTTCGTCGCACTCGCTCGTGACGAGGTCAGAGACTTTCTCGAGGCGGGGATGGCTGCCGCGCTGACGCTGCGGTTCTGGGGCGCTCGCGACGACGAGGAAGGCGTCACGATCGACGGTTACGAGGTCGCCGCCGTCGCTGGACGGCCGGTCTTTTTCGTCGGTCTGTGCAAACCGCCGAAGCCGGTTGCCCCTTTCGACCGCGCGGAATCGTCGTGGCTGCCAGCCTGTGTCTTTCTCGACCCCGAGACCCTGCAGTGCCGGGTCCACGACGAAGACTTGTTTCCCGCGGAATGTAGTGCCTATCCTGCTCACAACCTCGCGCTCGAGTACGAGACTGAGTGCGAACGCGTCGAAGCGGCCGTCGGCGGCAACCGACTGCTCGCGGAGAGTGTCGAGACGACGCCCGAAGATCTCCTGCTTGGCTCGCAGGCGATCGGCGAGAAACTCTTCTGTCACCCACGGCCCAGGGATCTCGAGGGAACGATCGATCGACTCGTCGACGGGAACCTCACGGCGGCCGATCGAGCGGAGTGTCTGGCCGTCGCCGCCGCCTCGAGTCCCGGCACGCTCGCGATTTCGGACTCTCACTACGAGTGGGGGAAAGAGCGAGCGGTCGGTGACGAGACGGAGTCGTGGGTCGGCCCGGCGATTCGGGAGTGGCAGGCTCTCGCACGCTCGACTGCGGAGCTGACGCCGGAGCTAGGCGGACAGATCGAGCGTGCCCGTGGTGCATCGGAGACGCCGGGGTGGGACACTCTCCCGGCAGTCGAAGACGATCGACGAACCGAATGATGCCTCGAGTGACGGAGAGACACCGACGTCTGTCCCGACGAGACCGACGCCGGCACGGGCGGTCGTGATCGATCGGCACCGATAGCAGCCGGCCACGAGTGTTTCGACCATCCGCTGTCGTCGCCGGTCGATCAGCCAGCGCGGATCGCGGGCCGGCGGATCGACGCGAGCCGAGACGCGGCCGAGAACGAGCCGACTGGGTGTCACGAACTCGAGGTTGGTTTTCTCGAGTCGCGACACCTAACCGTCTCGACCTCCTACGACGGACAACTGACGAATTCGATGGCTCGAAAAGACCACTACTACAACAAGGCAAAGCAGGAAGGCTACCGCTCTCGAGCGGCGTACAAACTCAAACAGCTCGACGAGCTCGAGGATGTCATCTCTCGTGGCGACACGGTCGTCGACCTCGGTGCGGCTCCGGGTGGCTGGCTGCAGGTCGCTGCCGAAGCAGTCGGTTCCGAGGGGCAGGTCATCGGCGTCGATCTTCAGCGGATCAAGGGGTTCGACGACGAGATCGACGACCGCATCGAGACGCTTCGTGGCGACATGACCGAAGAGCGCACGCGCGAGCGGGTCGTTGACGCCGCCGGCGGAACCGTCGACGTGGTCGTCTCCGACATGGCACCCAACATGTCCGGCGAGTACTCGCTCGATCAGGCCCGGTCGCTACACCTCGCCCGGCAGGCCTACGAGACGGCGACGGAGTTGCTCGACACCGGTGGCGACTTCGTCGTGAAGATTTTCGAAGGGCCTGACGTCGACGACTTCAAAGACGAAATCGAAGAAGAGTTCCAGTACGTTCGCGTCACGAACCCCGAAGCCTCTCGCAAGGAGTCTTCCGAGGTATACTTCATCGCGAAGGGGCGGATCACCGCACCGGTACAGCCGGGCGACGAACTCGAGGTCGAGATCGAAGACGTCGGTAGCGAGGGTGACGGAATCGCGTCTGTCGACGGCTACCGCCTGTTCGTCCCGGCGGCCGAGGAGGGCGATGTCGTCACGGTCCGGGTCGACGACGTGAAACCGAACTTCGGGTTCGCACAGCCACTCGAGCGCGACTGAGACGGATTGTCGAAGCAGTCTGCACGAAACGGACGACCGTCGACAGCCCATCGCCTACTCTTCAGTCTCGAGGCGGTCGTGTCGTTCGTCGATCTCGTCTAAGATGTCGAGTGTCTTGCGGATCGACGCGCGGATCGCGTCGCTGCGGTTGACGAACTTTCCGTCGTCGCCGACGTGTTCGTCCAGATCCTCGAGCAGTTCCTCCGGGATTTCGACGCTGATCTTTGGCATCCGGGTTGCTGTTTCGTCGGGTTCCCTCTTAACTCTGGCACTGGCCGCCGGCCGGTTCGTCGGGACGCCGTTCAGGTCTTCTCGTCGACGATGTCTTCGTCGAGCGCCGGCGAGTCCGCGAGCAGGTCTCGTGCGTGAGTCGTGTTCTCGCCGTTGACGGCGAACGTGAACACGCCGTGTTGGAGGTTGAGATCCCAGTCGCCGTACTCGTCTTCGACGATTCGTTCGGCGGTTTCCTCGTCGTCGAACCGCATTATGACCATCGTGTACCGATGCTCTCCTTCGGGCCCGTCCCACAGGCCCATGATCCCGTCGCTCGCCCCGACGCTTGCCTCGTCCTGTGCGATCGCTTCGTCGAGCGGCCAGTCGTCGCTGTTCGGCAGGAAATCACTCGCGTCCGTGTCGGGGTCGAGGACGTCCTCGTCGGATGTCGTCGCGCAGCCGGCTATTGCTGTCGTCATCATCGCGACACCAGTGACGATGCAGTTGCGTCTCTGCATGTTCGAAGCTGTCGATGTCACCGGAAAATGCTACTGGCCGCCGACGGCGCTACGTACAATCGTTACCGGCCGAGAAGCCCCGTCTCGAGGTCCGGGCCACCACCCTTACCGCCGAATAGGCGGCCGCCACCGGTCAGTGCATAGAGTACGGCGAGCCCGAGCATGTACGTCAGCGCGATCGGGATCGCAAAGAGCAACATCGTCAGGATTCCTTTCGGGCTGGCGACTGCGGCGACGGCGAAGATGCCGACCACGACGGGACGCCATCCCCGCAGCATCGTCCGGTACCGGACGATGCCGCCGACGTGGAAAAGCGCCATCGTGACGACGACGTTGAACAGGAAGCCGATGCCGGCGGTCGTGAAGATCACCAGCCAAAAGAAACTGCTGATCCGGAAAGAGACGACCATCCCGTTGGTGACCGCGTCCGAGACCAGATAGGAGACGACCGCGGGTGCGACCCAGAAGAACCCGAGGTAGGTCCCGACGGCGAACCCGCCAAGCAGCGAGCCACCCCAGACGATGAAGATGCGTCGGTCACCGTACACGAGACCGCGCTCTTTGAGTGCGGGCCAGGCGTAGTACAAGACCAGCGGCAAGACGGCGATAATCGAAGCGAGCACGCTCACTTTCACGTTGAAGATCAGCACTTCGACCGGATGGAGGGCGATGACGATGTCCATCTGCATGATGAGTTCTTCGAGCGCCATCCCGCTGGGATCGATGCCGTTGCGGACGGCGACCTCCTGGAGGACTGGCTCCGGCACCCGATCGAGGAAAGCCGTGAGGACCTGTCGGAGACCGCCCTGGTACAGCCAGAAGAAACTGCCACCCATGACGATCATCAGGAGGCCGACGATCCGGAACATCTTCGAAGTGAGACTGTTGAAGACGAACGCGATATCGTAGGCGTACCCGCCGATGTCGTCTTCGGTCGTCTCTTCCTCGGTGAACGGATCGAGCATGCCAGCAGCAGTACTCGAGATGACGCCGCCCGCTTCTTCGTCGCCACCGGCCGCGCTATCGCCGTCGCTTCCCGTTGCGGACGCTTCTCCGCTGGTCGGGTCTTGCTCGGCTTTCTCGAGTGAGTCGAACCGGTTCAGGATCGCCTCGGCTTTCTCCCGGTTGTCGTCGTACATTGCCTTCCGGGAGTACTCGAGGGCGTCGTCTTCGGACATCGAGCGGAAGACCTGTGCCGGGACGTCCTCGATGTCGTCGGCCTCGAGCATCTCGAAATCGACATCTTCCGGGTCGTCGGCGTTCCGGATGTCGCCCTCGCGTGGATAGACCGGCCCCTGTAGTACTTTCAGCGTGTACACCAGGAGAACGAGGAAGCCGACGGAGGCGGCGACTATCAGACCGACTGCGGCCTCACCCAGTAGGCCATACTCGAGGGCGATCGACTCGAGGCCGGCGGGATCGCCACCAGACGGCTCGAGGTAGTCGGGGAGTGTTGGGTAGACGTTCGTCTGGAGGTAGTCGAACGCGCCCTGGCTGACGGCGGCGGCGGTTGCGAGCGCGACGATCACGAGCGCAGCCACGAACTGTAGGACGAGACGCTTGATGTGTGTGGTACCGGAGCCGGGGGTCTCGGCAGCCCCGCGGCGGCGGACGTTCGCGACGACTTTTGCGAGACCGAGGCTGAAGACGTAGAGGACGACCATCGGCATCGCCCACATGATCAGGGTGAACGGGTCCGGGGGGGAGAACAGGGCACCGAAGACGGTGACGCCGACGATCGCGTGTCGCCACTTGTCACGGAACGTCTCGTAGGGGACGATCTCGGTGTAGGAGAGCACACCCATGAAAAGCGGGAGTTGCGCTGCGAGGCCGAACGAGAGCGTCAGCAGCGCTATGAACTCGGTGAACTCGGTGATCCCGAAGCTGGGTTTGACGCCGGTGTGGACGGCGTTACTCGCGAGGAAGTCGAACGCGTAGGGAAAGAAGATGGCGTACGCATAGATGATACCGCCCCAGAAGAGGACGAACGAACTCACGGCGAAGCTGACCAGGTAGAGCCGCGATATTGGAACGACACTGTCGTGCCCGCGTTCCTTGAGCTTCCCCCGGGCGAAGTAGAGCAAGGCAGGAATCGAGACGATGATCCCGAACAGCAACCCGATTTTCGCCTGTAAGAGGATCACTTCGAACGGCGTTCGGGTGATGAGGTCCGTCGATTCGGCGACGTACTGGCTCATCTCGGCTTTGGCGGTCTCTTCCAGGAAGTCCCAGATGTAGATCCGCAGGGCCCAGAACGCACCCATGAAGCCGGCGACGAAGACGATAAACACCTTCTGGAGATGCGCCTGAGCGCTCGAGAACATCGCACCGAGGGTTTCCCGCCCGGAGTTGATCGCCCGGACGGTATCCTCGTCGACGGCAGAACTCATTTGCTGGGTTTGGATAGCCCATATCCAGTTATCAACCTTTCGAGTGGGTTGCCGTTTTGCGGCCGCGTTCGCTGGGACGACGCTTTCGCTCGATGGACGTAAGAAAAAGGCCTATAACTGGCGCCCTATCTATATCTCGATAGATGGCGGACGAGCCGGGAGATGACGGCGCAAGTCGAGAGTCCGACGAGTCGCCACTCAAGTCCACGGACGAGTCCGACGGTATCGCCGCCGCCGACCTCGAGTCGGAGGACGAAACCGCTTCGGACGCAGCCGGCGATCACCCCGTCGAGACCGACGGCGAAGGTGCCGTCGGTGACCGACCCGAACCCGGAACCGATCCGGGTGACTCGTCCTATCCCGATCCCGACGACGACATCGGCGGTATCTCGACGCCGCCTGACGACGAGGAGATGCCACTGGCCGACCACATCGAGGAGATGGTTCTCCGTCTCGCGGTCGTGTTCCTGTTCGGCGCTGCCGGTACCGCGATCGGTCTCCTCTGGGCCTCGCAAGCTATCGAACACATCTGGTTCAACATCTTCCCCTACGCGATCGAGCAGGTGCCGCCGCCACACGTCTATAATCCGCTCGAGTTGTGGCTGACGCGGATCAAGCTCTCGGCGCTGCTCGGGATTCTGATCGCCCTGCCCGCGTTCGTCTACGAGTGTTACCTGTTCATGCGACCGGGGCTGTACCCCAACGAGCGCAAGTACTACCTGGCGGCCGTCCCGACGAGCGTCGTGCTTGCGGCCGTCGGAATGCTGTTTTCCTACGTGCTCGTCTTGCCGATCCTCTTCGAGTACTTCACGTTCTACGCTGAGGGCAGTGCAGACATCGCCTACGCCCTGGGTGATACGTTCGACCTGATCATCACGCTGACTGGATTTCTCGCGATCGTCTTCCAGATTCCGCTGTTCATGATGTTGGCGATCATGATGGGTGTGACGACCAGACGCTGGCTCGCCCAGAAGCGACTGTACTTCTGGGCCGCTTTCGCTGGACTCGCCTTCATGTTTACCGTGGACCCGACGATGATGGCACCCGTTCTCGTGGCCATCACGATGATCCTGCTGTTCGAGGGAACGCTTGCGATCCTGAAGTGGGTCGGAAGAGAGTAGTCAACCGGCGTTAGCGGGGTGGCTCCCGCGTCCGTTTGCAGGCGTACTCGAGTGCAGCGTCGAACGATCCTGGTCCATCGTACCGGCCGGTAAAGAGAGTCATAAACCGGCGAGCGACCTGCTCGCAGCGGTCGAACGTCAGGACGGTTCTGACCCGCGTCGTCTGCGCGAACTCGAGGCCCGGGTAGCTCGTCGCGGTCAGCGTGTACCCCGGCCGATCGCCGCCGTCACCGAGCGATGCGGGAGCGACCTTTAGCCGTACGTCCCCGGAATCGTGGCGGTACGTTCGATACTCCCGCTTCCGGGTGCTATCTGCCGGCGTGTAGCTCCGGCGCGTGCTCTCGGTCCAGTCGTCCGGCAGATTGGCGTCCATCACTCACCGATAGGACGAACGCGACTACGGGAGTACTGTCTCACGCAATATTCCCGTACGCGCGCTGTTGTCGCCCACGTGGCTGTCAATTTGCGGGCCGGACGCGTATACGACCGACGAATTCGTGGGACCGTGCAGTTTCTCGAGTGGAGAGTCGCCGTGAGAACTCACCGAACTGGCTTGCAGTCACCAGCGTGCCCGCTCGTTAAGTTCGACGGCGTGGTATCACTGGTCTCGAGGATTCCATGTCCACATCGCTTTCCGTTCCCGACCGGCTGCGACGGCTTCGGCCTGCCGGTGACCCCGACGATCGAACCGAGGAGACTGACGAACGATCTCGACTCGAGCACGCGGCCTACGCCGCGGTCCGCGGTCTCCAGGCCGGATTCGTCGCGACGCTGATTATGACGGCGTTTCGGCTTCCGGTCTTGCGGTCGCTGCCACCGTCAGCGAACTTCTGGGCGCAGTACGTTTCGGGTGGTGACCCAGGCGATCATCCGGTCGCCGGCCTCGGCTTACATCTCGCGTATGGAACGCAGGCTGGCGCAATCTTCGGAGGACTTTTTGCGTTACAGGACGCCGAACGATCGATCGAACCCGAACAGCGTGGCCTCGTCTGGGGGTCAGTGTACGGACTGGCGCTGTCGGCGCTCGGCTCACAGCTCTTGCTCCGGGAACTGCTCGATATCCGACTCGAGAGCGACGAGCTCGCGTTGTTTCACGCCGGCCACCTCGTCTACGGCATCGCGCTGGGAGCCTGGGTCGGCTCGCGGACGGAGGGCGTCGACGATCCGGAGGCGGAGTACGAGTACAGTGACGGGAACTAGTGGCAGACCAAGCCTGAACTGATGGGTCGAATCTGGCGGTGTGGCTCGATTCGACCCGTCAGTCGACGGTTGGGACGGTACTAGTGGCGGGCTACGCCCGCGCTGATGGGTCGAACCTGGTCGTGTGGGCCAGCCCGACTTCACAGCCGACGATCGAGATGGGTTCCTGCCCGTCAGGCCGGTGTAGCCGCGTCCGAAGCGGTTTCACTGGGGTCGGGTCCAGCAATCCGTCCGAAACGGTACTAGCAGCGCACTCATTCTCGTTGTTAGTCTCTAATATCGGTATTACGACTCCCTGAAACCGATCATAACAACTGGTTTACTCTGACAGCACCCTCGAGCACGTATGGAACTCGGCATCGTCGCTGGTGTGATCGTTATCGGATTCGTCCACGGCGTGTTGCCCGATCACGGCTGGCCGATTGCGGCGATGTACGCACTAAACCGGAGTCGCCACCTGCTGTACGGCCTACTCGCGGCGCTGATCCTCGGGGTTGGCCACCTGATAAGCAGCGTCGTTCTCGTGCTCGCATACTACTGGTTTAGCACGTTCGCCGAGTTCGCGGAAGGGCCGTGGATGCGGTATCTCGCCGGGACGCTGTTGATCCTGCTCGGTATCCACGAGTACCGAAACGGCAGTCACACCCACCTTCACGAGAACGGACACGACAAACGGGAAGACGACGACCACCACGCACACACAGACGACGACCACCACGCACACACAGACGACGATCACCACGCACACACAGACGACGACCACCACGCACACACAGACGACGACCACCACGCACACACAGACGACGACCACCACGCACACACAGACGGCGACCACCACGCACACACAGACGGCGACCACCACGCACACACAGAC
Organism: Natronobacterium gregoryi SP2; assembly: GCF_000230715.2. Classification (GTDB taxonomy): domain Archaea; phylum Halobacteriota; class Halobacteria; order Halobacteriales; family Natrialbaceae; genus Natronobacterium; species Natronobacterium gregoryi. Next base: position 1,474,867 of record NC_019792.1, on the reverse strand, counting down.
GGCGGCATCCTCGAGCGAACCCGGAGCGTTCTTCCTGGCGGTGGCGGCCACGAGCATCTGGACGAAGAACACGCCGAGCGCGGACTGGCGGCGCTCGGATTGACGGCATTACTGCTTGGCTTTGCCCACGAGGAGCCGATCCAGATCCTGGCAATCTGCGTCGGGACGGAGGCCTGTCTCGAGTTGATGTTGCTCTACTCGCTGGCAGTGATCGTCGCAATCGTCGTTCCGACACTGCTTTTGATCGCAGGGTACGAACGCCACCGGGAGCGAGTCGAGCGGATCACGCCGTACCTGCCGACGATCACGGCGATCGTTCTGGTTGGGATGGGACTCGCCTTTATCAGTGGGCTCGTCTGATCGTCCGTTCGGTACGTGAATCGACCTGGCGTTGCCGATGATGGTTTCGGGGTGGACTGTCGCGGTTCGCTGTCTCCGTTTACCGCCGATCGCCAGTCGACGGTCGACCATCGCTGTACTCGACGACAACAGACCGTGTGAATCGCCCAGCGACGGCTGACCCAGTACCGTTCCAACCGTCGACTGCCGAGCCGAACCGACCGACGCAACCAGGTTCGACCCGTCAGTGCAGGGCAGGGGTGTCACTCATACGGAATACTGTATCGATGTCCCGGCGCGACCGCAGGCTGGCTCGCGGTCGCACCGGCACTGACCGACAGCAAACCGAATCAGTCGATACGGACGTCGAGAACGACGTGTTCGACGCCTGCACTGTGACTCTTTATACGTCGCCGATCGAGATACTCGAGCGTTCTGCCAGCCCCGTCGACCGCCTCCTCGAGTCTCTCTGTCGGCCGTTCCCAGAGCAGTGCCTCCGGCGTCGCCTCGTGATAGTGGACGATCCCACCAGGAACGAGCGCCTCGAGGGCTTCGGGAAGGAAGTCGTGTGCCTCGTCGCGGCGCTGGCTCGAGTCGTCCTCGCTAGTGCCGTAGTAGCCCATCACCACGCGATCGGCTTCGAGGTCGTCAGCGAGCTTCCGGCAGTCGGTCATGTAGGCGTCGACGCGGTCCGAGACGTCGTTGAGAACGGCGTTCTCGAGCAGGTACCGGAACGCGGTCGGGTTGATCTCGGTTGCGGTCACCCGTGCGCCGCTGCGAGCCATCGGGAGGGTGAAGTAGCCGATGCCAGCGAACATGTCGAAGACGCGTTCGTCTTCGGCACAGACCTCGCCCATGCGTGCCCGTTCTGCCTGGTTGCCAGGCGAGAACATCACGGTCGCCGGATCGAGTCCGTAGCGGGTGCCATGTTCGGTGTGGATCGTCTCCGTCTCCGACTCACCAGCCAACAGTCGCGTCTTCGGCTCCCTGTAGGTGCCGGCCTCGCCGTCGTTTGCGATCCCCTCGTTTGCCAGCACGCTGTCGGTCTCGCCGTGTAACTCGAGCAACGCCTCCGCAACCGCTCTCTCGTCCGGACAGTTGTCGGGGATGGAGACGAGGACGACTGAGCCGATCACGGCCCACGACTTCGGAGCCGACTCGAGGTCGGCATCGCTCCAGCCGCGTTCGGCAAGTAGATCTGCCAGATCCGTCGTCCGGAACTTGGGCTCGAGCTGCCGGACGACCTCGAGGACTTGCGTCTCGGTCGGTGTCTCGGTGACTGGGAGTGCGACCTCGTCGGGACCGTCCTCGAGGATCTGTCGGCAGTCGTCGTAGACGCCTTCGGTGCGTAGCGACTCGATCGCAGTTTCGGCTTGCGGTTTCTCGACGATCGCGGCCAGCGGCGCGTCCGCGCGGGCAATGGTGTCGTCGACGCTCCGTGCTCTCCCGGCGTCGGATTCCTCACCCATCGTCCTCGTAGGGGTCGTAGTACCTCTCGTCGTTCTCGTCGGCGTCCGGGTCGGGATCGGGGAGGACGTGGAGGCCGGCACGACTCTTCAGGACCGGCACCGTCTCGGTGTCGGTATCGAAGTAGTCCGGTCGTGCGACGGTCTTGGCCTGGTAGGTCTCCGGATCGAGGACCTGGACGGCGTTCTCGTCTTCGACAGTGACGACCGTCGTCCGTTCGGCGTCCGCCGCTTCGCCGAGTTTGCGTGCGTCGGGCGAGGCACCTTCCTCGTGGCTGGCCTCGTAGCGTTCGCCGGTCGTCACGCGTGTGCCCTTGAGGTTGCCGTGGGCGCTGCGGACGAGTACTGGTCCTTCGTCGTCGTCTTTCAGGTCGATAATGTCGCCGGGGGTGTACGGCGGCAGGCGGACGGCGAAGGTGACCCGGTAGACCTCGTTGCCGTCCTCGTCTTCCGTGACGAGCGTCTCCGCGTCGTTGACCGTGCCGCCGAACTCCTCGACCATCTTGTTCGCGATCTTCTTGCCGATCTTGTTGGTCGAGACCTTCATATCCAGGCCGTCGTCTACCTTTCCCATCTCGGTGACGAAGGCGTTGCGGTCCCCGGTCGCCTCCATCTCGGCGACGATTTCGTGGGCAATCTCCGCCGCACGGTCGGTCTCTTCGCTCGTTGGCGTTCGGTCCTCGGCACGGATTTGGACGATGCTTGCGTAGTAGTCGCCGGCGATCCGGCCACAGCGTTCGCAGGTCTGGCGGGCGATCTTGACCGGCACCGTCACCTCCTCGTCGACTGGTGTCCCCCGAACGACGCCGGTAAAATAGGCGTGCATCCGGATCGTGTTCTGGTCGACCTGCTCAGGTTCGACCTGCCAGGCGACGTCTTCGACGTCGACGTGGACGGCAAGCGCCTCGCTGACCTCCTCGATAGCGATGTCGGTGTAATCTTTCGCACCGACGTCGACCCACCGGTTTCCACGGTGGACCGCACCACACTGCGAACAGACCATGACGTCGATCCGGTCGGGGGCGTCGACGAAGTCGAAGTCGTCGAAGTAACACGAATCACAGAGGTCGACCTCCGTGCCCGGTCGAAGGGGATCGGGGGCCTCCCCCTCTCGATCGGATCGATCGGGAACCGGGTCCCCACACCGGGGACAGAACGCACGTGACTTACTCATTACCCGTCCTTGCAGACTGACGATGTTAAGCGACGCGCTCCGGTCGTGGTCTCGAGTCGCTTGGGTTCGATGTTGCGGGTCGTGATTCCACCCGAAACGAGGGGGTGGGGAATCGTTGGGAGGCGGAACACACCACTTCCGTTACCGATAATTCGGGCATAAAATTCGTGCAACTACCGTCTTCCTTCCATCAAACAGTGGTGTCGAGTGACGCGTCAGACATCGTCACGGCAGGCTGTCTCCATGGGAAACGGAGGGGTTCGATACTTCGATCGGACGTACAAAATTACCTATCAAACTTATTCGTGCCGAGCACTACGTTCGAGTATGAACTGGCAGGCGGACTGGGGTCTTCGGTTTCGGATGTTCCTGACGATGTTCCTGCTGTTTGCACTGTACATCGTCTTCGCAGGAGTCATCACCGCGTACGTCGGTGGCGGGCCTTTGCTCTTTGCACTCCTGTTCGGTGGTCTGTCCCTCGTTCAGTACTACTACAGCGACACGCTCACCCTCCGGAGTATGGGTGCGACGACGGTCTCAGCAGACGAGTATCCACAGCTACACAGCTCTATCGAACGGCTCTCCCAGCAGGCCGACCTCCCCAAACCGAAAGTCGCCGTGATCGACTCGCAGGTACCCAACGCCTTCGCGACCGGCCGCAACCAGAAGAACGCAGCAGTCGCGGTGACGACGGGGCTGTTGAACACGCTCGACCGCGAGGAACTCGACGGCGTCCTCGCTCACGAACTCGCCCACGTCAAGAACCGCGACATGATGGTGATGACCATCGCCTCGTTTCTCTCGACGATTGCGTTCATGATGGTTCGGTGGGGAGCGTTCTTCGGCGGCGGTCGCGGTCGTGGTGGCGGTCGCGGCGGTGGTGGCGTCGTCGTCGCCATCCTCGTCTCGCTGATCGTCTGGATCGTCAGCTACCTGTTGATACGGGCGCTCTCGCGGTACCGCGAGTACGCTGCCGACCGCGGCGCAGCAGCCATTACCGGCAACCCGTCGGCGCTCGCGTCCGCACTGATGAAAATCTCCGGCCGGATGGACGACGTCCCCAAAGACGACATGCGCGAAGAAGCCGAAATGAACGCCTTCTTCATCATCCCGATCAAGTCCGGTGTCGTCGGTCGCCTCTTTAGTACGCATCCGCCGACCGAACGGCGGATCGAACAGCTCCGGGAACTCGAACACGAGATGACTGTCTAAGATGGCTTCGAAGCGCTTTTGATCCGCCCGACGAAATTCGTCGTACAATGCTCGAGCGTGAGCGAATTATCGAAATCGTCGTCGCCGTCTTCGCCGTTGCCCTGATGATCGGCGTCATGATCGGTATCGGCAGTATACACGGCGGCCACGATAGCGTCCTCTCGTCGGAGGGTGCAGAACTGCTCGTCTGGGCTATCGTCGGCTTTATCGTCTTACTTACTGCCGTCGGCGTCGGACTGGCCTACGTCATGAACGAACCTGGTGACGGACTCGAAGATGAGGACGCGGAGACTCAAAGCCCGGCCTGAACCGGTTTCGGTCCGCTGACTGCTTCGATTACTGCCGTCCTGTATAGCGACGCCCGTGACCGCCGTCCCACTCCACCCAGTTCCCGTACGACTCGAACTGCGCGACCTGTGATTCGACGCTGTCTCCGTCCCTGAACGTGACTATCCGGTATGTGGGGTCGCCGAGGTCTTCGGCGGGATCGATGGAGAGCCAGTGGACGGACTGGTCCGAGCTACGACTCGAGAGCAACGCGCGGAGCTTCGCGATCGTCTCTGCCTCGAGTTGGTAGAGGACGTGCGTACTGAACACGACGAGGTCGGTATCGGTCGGCGCGTCCGACAACTGCGCGGGGAGTTCCTCGAGGACGTCTCCCTCGACGAGTGGCGGCCGGTTCTCCCGGGCGACGTCGATAGCCGCCTCGAGTCGTTGGCGGCGGCCGGCCTGGTTCGGGTGGACCAGTGCGCGAAGCCACCGCGCGTCCGCTTCGTCGGTCACGTCGGGCGTGTTCAGGTCGATTCCACGCCGATGGACGACCGTCGGAAACGCTCGAGGGAGCGGCGGCCGTCGATCGCCACGCAGCTCCGCCGTGATCGTAACGGGTGAATCGTCGTCCCCGACGGTCTCGACCCCGGAGAAGTCGTACCGATACCGGTCCCAGTTGAGATTGAGGCCCGCACTCGTCCCGATCTCGATCTGGGAGAGCCTGTCACCGTCCGCGAGCCGGGAGACGTACTCGAACGCCGGGAGGAGGACCGCCGATCGTCCGACGTCGTTCGTCTGGCAGCGACGAGTGGCGACTATCGATCGGAGCTCCGACTCGTGTTCCAGACAGAAGTCCCGGAACTGCGCTGCTGGATCGTCGGCGCTTCCAGTTCGGTCACACGTGGGGTAGAACTGCGCCAGCGGATGCTCCCTCCCGTCCAGTAGCAGCGACTGCACCGCCGCGAGCAGCAGTTCCGGTTCGGGCTGGTTCGGCGACGCCTCCGCTGCGATCTCGAGAAGTTGGCTGTCGTCGGCCACCGCTTCCGTCAGTTCGGCGTACAGCGGACACTTCTCGTCCACCCAGTCCGCGTACCGTCTAAACCTGTCAGCGACGGTCACGACCCTATTTCCGACGGCTATATTATAAAACTTACACGTCGGTCGCTACACGTCTCACTCGGCACTCGCCGCTTCTTCCCCTGCCTGTGCTTCCCGCCAGTCCTCGAGTTCGTCGTCGTCGGCGTCGTCGATCCGCTCCTCGTAGTAGGCCATCGGATGGGGAATCCGCTCACAGAGGTCGTCTTTGTTCACGCAGTCGCCGTAGGACTGCATCGTCGCACACGAGGGCGGCGAGTACTCCGTCGGCGAGCTGTCTCCGCGGATGTGGTCGGTCTGGTAGCGGGTCATCTCCTCGCCGAACGAAGAGTTCACGCGGTAGAGGTCGACGACTTCGTCGGTCGTCATCCCGATACTCGTCAGGAACGAGGTGATTGCGAACCGGGAGTGATGTGGAAGGTGTTCGCCCTTCTGGATGTCGTCCAGCAGCGCCTTCATACACGGCGGGAACAGTTCTGGAACGACGGTATCGATCTCGCGCGTAAGATCGAGATCCGCGAGCACGTCCCGAATCTCGGCGGCTTCGGCCTCGAGTTCGTCCCCGATGGTGTCCGGCACGTCGAAGGGGAGTCCCTCGTCGATGCGAGTGCGAATCGCCTCGCGGACGAGCGTGAGTAGTTCTCCGTCTGAGAGTGGAACGTCGCCGTCAGAGAGGGGCTGGTTGACCAGCCGCCACTCGTCGGTCCAGAGGTCCTCTGCGAGGGGAAGGTACCGTCCGACGCCCATTCGGTACCCCTCGGGCGTCTCCCGGACGGCGTCGTCGAGGTCGAACTCTGCCAGCAGTTGCCCGAGGTCGAGGCCGGTCGATTCGACGCTTTTCAGTTCGGTCGTGTCAGCTATATCGTCGGTGAACCGTTCGTAGGCAGTCGCGGCCTCGGCACGAGCGTACTTGCGCACGAGGACGCGCTCTTCGACCATCGACACGAGGACGCGCGCGACCGGATAGGAGAGCAACTCGGTACGAGTGTCGCGGTGAGAGTCGCCGACCTCTCCCTCCTCGAGCGCGGTAATCACACGCTGGGTCGCGCGCTCGACGACCGCCCGGTCGTTCTGGACGACGGTGGCGAGATCGACCGCTTCCGTCGCGACCGTCTCGCGAGCAGCCTCGAGAAACGGGTACCGGGCGTGGAGCGTCTGCATCGGTAAGAGGATATTACTGTGGCAGCATAAACGCCTTGATCCGTGACTCGAGGGTAAGAAAGTGTTACCGAGTCGTGGTCGCTGCCCGTCGTCACTCGAACGAGAGGATCGATTTCAAGAGGATTCGACACGTCACTCCAAGTATGCCACGGGCGATGCGAGAGGGCGTGTCGATCTACTACGAACGCGACGGAAACGACGACGGCGATCCGGTGGTTTTCCTCCAGGACGTCGGTGCCGGCCGCTGGACGTGGCGCTGGCAACGCGAGGCCGTTGCCGACGAGTACGAGGCAGTCGCTCCCGACAGCCGTGGCACCGGCCGGTCAGACGCCGATCTGCCGCCGCTCGTCTCTCGGCTTCCGGGACCACTGCGCACGCCGCTCGTCTTGAAAGCCGCCGGCTACTCGGTCGAGGAACTGGCTGCCGACCTCGAGGCCGTCCTCGAGGACGCCAGCGTTTCCGGGGCGCATCTGGTTGGTGCAGGACTCGGCGGCGCGGTCGCCCAGCAGTACGCGGTCGACTACTCGCGGGCGGCGACGCTGACGCTGTGTGGGACGACCCACGGTGGTGGTGATGCGGTCCCGATCCCCGACGAGGCCAGGGATCACCTCGTCGCCAGCGCCGGGACCGACCGCAAACGGATTCGCAAGCGCATGCGACCCGTCTTCACCGAGCGGTTCACGAATCGCAACCCACACCTGTTAGACCGAATCGTCGAGTGGCGACGCGAACAGGACGCGAGCGATCCAGCCCGCGAGGCACAGGCCACAGCCCTCCTCGAGTTCGATGCGGGCGATCGACTGGACGAGATTCGCGTGCCGACGCTGGTCGTTCACGGGACCGACGATCGAGTGATTCCAGTCGAGAACGGGCGGCTGCTGGCCGAGACGCTCACCGATAGTCGACTCGAACTCGTCGACGGCGGCTCACACTTCACGTTCGTCGAGAACGCGACTCGAGTAAACGAGGTGTTGCTGTCCTTTCTCGAGGAACGAGGATGATCAGGTGCTCGAAGTCGTGTCGGTCGCCGTCCGAAGTCGGATCTCGCCGTCGCTGTGGACGCCGACGTCGAACCCGTCGTAGGTGAACCACAGTTCGTGGGTCTCGTCTCCCGCCTGGCGCTGGTCGAACAGCGCGTCGAGTGCGTCGGGATCGATGGCCTCGTACAGCGGCGTCATCTCGAGCGGGTCTTTGCCGGTGACGGAAGCGACGGCGTCGACGATTGCCTCGCTCGGCTTGTCGCCGTCGACGGGGTCGAACGCCGCCACGTACTTGGGGTCGGAGTCCGCCGCTCGTCTGGCATCGTGGTCCGAAGGCATACCCCCTCCTATCGCCGTCCTGTAGGTAGATCCGATCCTTTCTATATCCTACCTTTAAATATAGCGAGAAAACGAGACATCACTACCAGCCGGCGATACGACCGAACGGATCTCGAGTGTCGAGTTACTCGCTTTGGATCCGCGGCGCAAGCATGTAGGTGACCTGTCCCTGTCCTTCTGCGAAGCCGAAGTAGATCTTGACGGGGAACTCCTCGCCGAGGTGTAGCGTGACCTCGGTGTCGGATGGAATCGCCTTGTTCATGTCCTTAAGATAGTCCAGCGAGAACAGCGAGTGGGCCGGACCAACCTGCAGATCGATTAGATCGTCTTCGGTGAGTTCGAGGTGGACGTCGTCGGTGTCGCCCTCTGCGTCGACGTAGAAGAACTCTTCGCCTTCCTCGACGCCCAGCGCGATGTGATCGGAGACCATGTCGGCGGCGGTCACCGAGCGATCGACGTCTTTCCCTTCGAGAATTACCTCGGCTGGGAGGTCGAGGTCGGGAATGTCTGGTTCCTGGCGGATCGAGTCGGGATCGATCAGTGCCAGCGTGTACTCGAGCCCGTCGATCTGGATCTGGAGCTTGCGAGTTTTTTCGTCGAGTTCGAGGTGGATGAGCTGGCCCGAGTCCGCCATGCCTGCGATGTCCTCAAGCCGGGAGAGATCGACGCCGATCAGCCCGCCGTCGGCCTCGTAGGATTCGAACGCGGCCGCGTCGAGCGAGAGGTCGACCATCCCGACGTTCGCGGGGTCGACGGCCCGGATTTCGAGTCCGTCTTCCTCGAGGTGGATTTTGCACTCGTCGACCAGCACGCTCACCGAGTCGAGCGCGCTGGTGAGCGTTTCCGCGCTCACGATGGCCTTGAACATATACGCCGTGGTACGGACGGTCGACATAAAAAGCCACCCTTTACGCGCGGTCGGGGACAGGGTCGAACTCGAGTCAGTGTTCTCCCGAAGCCGAACGGATTGCTGTGCCGGCGTCTCGAAACGGTTGCGGTCCGATCTGTCGTTGTGCCGGAAGCGACGGCTGGGAGACTGTCTCATACGGTTTGGTGTCAGTCATACGGTTTACTGTAGGTCATTTTCGGCACAACCGCGACCCGGGCGGCGGTTGCGCCGGTAAATCGGTACAGTAATCCGTATCAGTCCCGGCGCGACCGCGAGCCCGTCTACGGTCGCGCCGGTAGAGCGGTACAGCAGTCCGTCTCAATTCTAGAGTTCCCGGCCGAGTGCAGGAAACGGAGAGAGGCGTCTGTCACCTGGTTAGTTCGATTTGATCTGCTCGAACTGGTCGAGGAGTGCTTCGGTAGAGTCGCCGGAATCGTACTCTACGTCGCCGTGATAGAGCGTCCGCTCGTCGTCGAAATCCGCGTCGACGCGCGAAGACTGTTGTTCACGCCGCTCGTGTTCGTCTTCATCATAGGCACCCATTGACATGGTGGGTATACACACATATGCGCCTACCGATTATCAATGTAACGGTCGTTCACGTCTCTCGTCTCGTAACACGTATGCCGACTCGAGTCGAAACCACGGTGTGGCTCAGCCGCTGCGCTTTCGCTACTCGCCCGAACACTGGAGCGAGCAGCGAGTCCGACGAGAGATTCTCCAGCCGCTTCGGTCGAACATCGGTGCCCGTGCGGTCACGCCGGAGCACGAAATCGGTGCCGACTGGATGACTCACCGCTTCGAAATGAAAAACGGTGACGTCGCCCTGTTTGCCCACAGCGGCGATGCTGCCTACTGGATGGGCAACACCGAAACGCCCTCTTCGCTGTGGCGAACCGACAAGTTCGGCTGGCAAGAGGTTCCGTATCACGTCTCGCGGTGGGCCCAGCGGGAACTGCTCGAGACGCTTCACGAAGCGGATCAGTGGCTCGCTGACTACCCGTACATCTCGTGGTTTTTCCTGCCTGTCTTCATGTCCAAGGACGGTCGCGAGTCGACTCGAGCGTTCTTCCGGGAACACGCGGCTGGCTTCCCCGATGCTGGTCGGCGCGAGACGACACGATTTTTCGAGACCTTTCTCGAGACGGGTGTTTTAGACGAGTATAGACACGTCATGGCCGGCAAGCTCGGGACCAGCGATCACGTCGATCGGGTGCGGATGAGCGCCGCGATGGGCGAGTTTATCGCGGCAAAGATCTTGACCGACGCCGGCTACGACGTCGTCCCGGAAATCGAGGTGACGACCGGCCACTCGCTCGACTTCCGGGCGAAAAACGGGGAGACGAACAGGTTGGTCGAAGTCACTCGGCCACAGCCGCCGACGAACCGCAGTGCTCCAGGCCCGGTCGCTGCCGTCCGGGACACCGCCGAAACGAAGACCAACGGCCAACTCGCCAAACACGGCGGCGGCGCGACTCTGTTCGTCGACTGCTCGAGTTTCCGTGAGGATAACTGGGCGGCGGTTCGAGGTGAACAGCCTGACGTCCGCCACCGGCCGGCCGTCGTCTATCGCGCGCGGCCGAACGGGTACGTCGAGGGGTACAGGAAGGGATCGGTGCCACTCGAACTCGAGGGTGCGATCGACTGCTGTGACTGAGACTGCTCCTCGGTACACGCGTGAACCGACGTTTACAGTCCTAATAGCGGCTTATAGTAGTACTACGGCAGTTCGGGCGACGTGATCTCGATCGCCCGAAAGATAGATGAATCGATTTATCTAGATATGAAACGTGCTCCGGGCAACCGGCGCGTTCGGAGGAGAGGTCATGGAAATCGATATCCACTCGCTGAAGACTTACAACGAACTCGCGAAAGAAGGTGCCGAGTCAGCCGCGGATGCACTCTCGGAACTGGCGGGCATCGAAACCCGCGTCGAAGTGACTGACGTGTCGTTGCTGTCGGCGGCGGACCTCCAGTATGAGTTCGCTGGTCGGGAGTTCGCTGGCGTCGAGGTCGCTTCTGGCGAACCACTCTCCGGTGAGACAGTACTCGTCTTCGACGACGAGGGTCGGGAGATGATCACGAGCAACCTCGTCCCCAGTGCGGACGAGCAACTCACCGAAAGTGCGATCCTCGAGGTCGGGAACATCATGGTCAACGGCTTCATCGGCGGCTGGGCAGACCACCTCGATACGAGCGTCGACGTCTCGCCGCCGGAGTACGTCGAAGGGACCGGGACCGGCGTCCTTCCGGAACTCGCCGCTGGCTCGAACGAATATGCCTTCGTCTTTCGAAATTGCGTCGAAGCTGTCGACGACAGTGTCGACTTTCACATGCTCTTATTCCCGGATATCGACTCGCTCGAGCGAATCCTCGAGAACCGGGGGGACGGCGGCATTTCTCGGGAGAAACTCGAGGTCTTCACCGAGATGACTGAGCGAGGCGCGACGAAGGCTGCCGACAACATTACGACGATGACGGGTCTCACGACGGGCGTCGAGGTCAACCGGCTGAGTTTCGTCCCGATCGCGGACATCCCTGCTCACGTGAGCGACGAGCGGCGGGTGGGGACCGCTGTCGAGTACAGCGGAACGCCGAGTGGCTATCTCGCGATCTTGTTCGATCCGGCTGCTGCCCGCACCGCCGTCGACGCATTGCTGTCGATCGAGAGCGAGGGCGAGTGGACCGATCAGGAACGGAGTGCGCTCGAGGAACTCTGTAACGTGATCGCCAGTGGCTTCATCGACGGCTGGGCGAACGTCCTCGAGACGTCGATCAGACACTCGCCGCCCGAGTTCGTCGCGGACATGAGTTCGTCGATCGTGAGCCCGATCATCGCGGATATCGCACGGTCCGAGGAGTACGCGTTCATGCTCGACTCGACGATCTGTACTGGCGATAGCAAAACGTTGCAGTGCCGACTGTTTGCGTTGCCCCAGAGTGGCGAACTCGAGACGGCACTCGACGAACTACTCGTCAAACGCGCTGGAGAAACCGACGTAGACCCCGACGCTGTCTTTTGATCTCGGTCAGCAGTTTGGGTCGGGAACGCTACTACAGCCGACGGACGCCGCCATCGGCAGTCTTGACGAGCAGGTCACCGGAGGACGGTTCGAACGTCACCTGTCGTCCCTCGTTGCCGCCGACGTCAGTAGCCCGGAGCGGAACGTCCTGCGCCGCGAGGATGTCGCGGGCTGCCTCGACGTTTTGCTCGCCGATTGGGACGTCGAAGCCGTCGAAATCGAACATGCTGGCTCCGCCGGCGAGTTTGGCCCAGGCTCGAGTCAGCCGACCGCCGTGAGCTTCGAAGGCAGCGATCATCTCCTCGATTCCCGTATCCGCAAACTTCGCGTCGTGGTCTCTGTTGCCAGTCTGGCGGGACTCTGGCAACATGAAGTGTAGCATACCACTGACTGACGCTTTGTCGTCGACGAGCACGACGACGACGCACGACCCAACCCCATTCGTCACTAACGGACGGCCGTCCGTCGAGAAATCGTACTCCGAAATACCGACTTGGATGGGCGTGGGTTCGGCCATTAGTGGGTCGTCGATCCGCCGATGCAACCGCAGGTCGTCGCTTCTTGATAGTAGTACTTCTGGCCGCTCCCAGTGTCATGTGAAAGATAATTACCAGTGGTGGCCAACGGTACAATGCCCGAGGCCGTCGTCGGCGCTCGACTCGTGGCTTCCGAGACGCCATACCGGGCGGAGAATTAGTGTCACTAGAAAGTACTTTCCAGTAAGCGGCCACTGTATCGACGACTCCCGTCGTCACTGTCGACCAGTGCATGCTGCGTCGTCCGGCCGCACCACGATCAGTGCGTGATGCGGATGGCCGTCACTAGTACTCCGCCAAGCGTCGACTGATGCGTGAACCCAGACGACCGCATTCGGTTTCACTCATCCGTTCAGGCTTGCCAAAGCACTAGTACCGTCCCAACCGTCGACTGACGGGTCGAATCGAGCCACACCGCCAGATTCGGCCCCGCAGTGCAGGCGTGGCCCGCCACTCGTTGCCGCCGGTCGTCAGAACGGGGCGGCGATCGGTGGTAATTGACTACAGTAAACCGAAGCAGTGGACGGTCGAACGCGATGGTCCGCACAACGCGAGTTGAAAAGACGGCTGGCGAATCAAAACGACAGTGCGTCGGGTCTGTAGGGGCTCCCGACCGGCGTCGGATCGCGGTCGCTGTACCCAACCCGGCCGACCGCCTTGTCGCTTACGGCAGCGTAGATCGCGAATCGGGCGTCCTCGGGAGTTTCAAACGTCTCGGACTCGAGACGGGCGAGTACGTCACCCACCGCTTCGGAGCCGTTTGGGAGCTCGAGGACGCGGTCACCGTGTTCCGCGATCAGTTCGTCGGTGGTTGCGGGATACTCGTAGTCGTCGATGACTTCGCCAGTGCCGTTGAGCAGCATTACGAGAAGTCTTCCGTGAACAATGATTATAAACATTGTGCATAAACGATCTCTAGGCTGACTCCATACCTAATACTGCTAGAGGTTCCTTCGAGAGGTCGATCCGAAAGGCGACACTGGAAACACATTTAGGGGCAGATCCGCTCGAGTAAACCATGCCATACGCCGATCTCCACGTTCACACGACGCGCTCCGACGGCAGCCTCGAGCGGTCTGAGGTGCCGGCCGCGGCGCGTCGTGCTGGCGTGGACGTCGTTGCACTCACCGACCACGATCGACTACAACCGGTCGCGGAGCCGATCGTCGAGGACGACGACGTGACGATCGTCAACGGGATCGAACTCCGCGTCGAGATCGACGCCAACGACGAGCCCGCACCGCCGGGAGAACGACCGGAACCGGGACCGCGCGTCGATCTGCTCGGCTACGGTGTCGAGCCGACGGTCGACCTCGAGGCACTCGTCGACCGAATCCAGCAGGATCGCATCGAACGCGGGCACGCTATCGTCGACCGCGTCGAGAATCGGCTGGCTGTCGACCTTGGCGTCACTGTCACCGACGGGTTCGGCCGCCCACACGTCGCTCGAGCGATCGACGACCACCCGGACGTCGAGTACGACTACGAGGACGCGTTCGACGACCTCATCGGGAGTGACGGCCCGTGCTTTGTCCCCCGGAACGTCCCCTCCTTCGAACGCGGCCGGGAGATACTCGCGGACGCCTCACAGCTTGTCGCGCTCGCACATCCACTTCGATACCCCGATCCCGAGTTCGCACTCGAGCGAGCAGGCGAACTCGACGCCGTCGAACTCCAGTATCCATATGGTCGCGAAGTCGATCTCGAGCCGATCGAACGGACGATCGACCGCTACGATCTCCTCGCCACCGGTGGTAGCGACGCTCACGGAGGCGAAGTTGGTGTTTCTGGTCTCTCGCGTGAAGCGTATCAGTGCCTCGAACTTCACCCGTCATAAGACGGTGACACTATCAACTGATAGCGCAGGGTTCAATGTCTTCGGGTTCGTATTCGCGGTCATGAACTGCCACTACTGCGACCGCGAAGCCGCCTTCGCAGCGGAGTCCGGCGGTCTGAAGGTCGGACTCTGCGAAGAGCACTTCCGGGAGCGGTTGCAGGAACTCGCCGAGGCAGACGGTCTCGAAACGCTCAAAGAAGAAGTCGATGTCGATCGAGCCGAGTAAGCACGGCTTTCTTCGACCGGTTCGTGCGGATCGCTGTACCGACTTGCCGGTGTGGCCGCTTCGGGGGCGCGATGACACCGGCACTGACTGACGGTACCCCGTCTCAGGCTGTTCGACCCGCGTCGACGTCGATTGCGTCGACTGGGCAGACGTCGACACAGAGCATGCAGTCGATACATTGGGCTTCGTTGACCGGATCGGCCTTCTCCTCGCTTTCGGGGTGGCCTGGCGTCTCGACCCACTCGAAGACGTCTACCGGACAGTCTTCGAGACAGGCACCGTCCGCGATACAAAGGTCGAAGTCCACCGCGACGTGGGTCCCGTGGATACCCAGCTGCTCGGGCTCGTCGACTGGGCCCCAAACGGTGTGTCCCTCGTGTTCGTCGACGTTCTCGCGGTTTTCGTGAAACTGCGGATCTATGGCCATTGCTAACAGATGTAAACGGTCGACGAGGACTTAAATGTACGGACTCGAACCAGTCTGTGGCATCGACGATGGGCCGCTTGGCGCTCGAGCGGGCAGTTTTCGTTGCGGTCGGCAGACTCGAGAAAACGCCAGTGATCCGCGAGTGGCGCTCGCGGCGGTCGTCGGGTCGACGTGAGCGCTCGAATGCTGGACCCCCGTATACCGCGGCTGCGAGACGATCAGTAGCCCAGCGATAGCGCCCAGTTGAGGAGCAACGCGAGCAAGACGATCGCGAGCAACGCGCTCAGGACGGCAAAGGAGACGCCCCAGCCGAAGAGATCGGCCAACAGTCCCGTACAGACCGATCCCAGGGCTCCGACGAACCCGTAGACAGTTCGGACGAGCCCGAACCCGGCACCGCGTTCCTCGTCTCCCAGTACGTCCATAAAGCGTGGCAAGAGCGCGGCCCCCCAGCCGAGTCCGGTGCCGACGAGTACGACAGCGACGGCGAGTGCGAGCGTCCCCGGGACGAGGACCAGCATGGCGAACCCAGCCGATGCCAGGACCATACAGCCCGCCGTCGCCAGATCCCGGCCGTACCGATCCGAGATCGCACCGACGCCGACTTGCGTGACCGCCTGGACGACGAAGTAGCCGGCGAAGACGAGACCGGCGAGTTCGGGCGACTGCTCGCGGTGCTCGACGAGAAACGTCGGCAGGAACGAAGACGTTGCCTGCCAGACGAACGCGGCGAGGATCGCCAGCACGATCGGAAACGCGATCTTCGGCCGCGAAAGCAACTCGACGACCGGCTCGAGTTCGAGTCGTTCGCGTACGCGTTCGTCGGGTCGGCGCGGTTCGGTTTCACGCACGCGCCAGGCAAACAGGACGAAGACGGGAACGGCGATAGCCGTCCCGACGGCGACCGCAGGCCGCCAGCCGTACTGAACGCCGATCCAGGCGGCGATTGGGGGCGCGATCAGTCCTGCGAGCGGGCCGCCGCTGTTGTGAATGCCGATCGCCGTGCCGATCTCGTCGTAGGTCCGGGTGAGCAGAGTGGTCGCGACGCTGTAGTGGAGGCCAGCAACGGCACCGAGGAGGATGGTACCGATCAGAAAGACCGTGAAAAGCGGTGCGACTGCAAGGAAGAGACTTGCAACGGCGGTTCCGCCGACGGCCACGAGGATGATCGGCCGCTCGCCGTGACGGTCGGCAAGCAGGCCGCTGGGAAACTGCGAGAGGAAGTAGGCCATCCACATCCCCGTCAGGGCGATCCCGACCAGTGAGTTCGAGACCTCGAAGTCTTCGATGACGAGAGGGACGACCGGGCTGATCGCCAGCCTGCCGACCATCGTCGCGAAGAACGCGAGCGTACACAGTGCGAGTACGGTCTCGCTGTATCGCCAGCGCATCATCGTCACTCGTCACCACGCTCGATCTCGTTCGGGCCGTCGCCCTCGAGTCGGATTCCAGTCATCTGTTCTCTCGTAATACGACGGTTCACTTGCCCCTCGACAGTCCCGGCAAATGAGGATATTGATCTCGACAGCGGCGGCAACGAGTCCACGAAGACTTTGAGGCCGCGAACCGATCGGGAGCGTATGCCGACGGTTCGCATTCTGAGCACCGGTGGTACGATCGCGAGCACGGGCGATTCGGGCGACGACCTCGTCGCGATCGTTCCAGAACTCGCCGACTACGCGAGCCTCGAGGTCGCGGAAGTCTGTCAGCTCCCGGGATTCCAGATGGGCGAGACGAACGCGACCTGCCGGTAGCCTACACCGGTGCACAGCGACTGTTCGACCGGTTCGGTGCCGACGGCCCTTCGAACCTCGTCACCGCGGTCCGGGCCGTAACACACGAGCAGTTCCGCGAGTCCGGCGGCACCTACCTCGCGTTCAACGATCGCGTCTATGCCGCCCGCTGGGTCGGCAAGCGCAACACGAGCAAACTCGAGACGTTCACGTCGCCGACGGCGGGACCAGTCGCCGAACTGTCACCGAATGGCCTGCGACTGCTGCACGAGCCCCGTCGCTACGCGGAGCCGGTTCCCGGCGCCCGAATCGATCCCGCCGTCCGCGTCGAAATCGTCACGAACGCGATGGGTGTCGACGGGCGGTAGGTCGACCGCGCACTCGAGGACGGCGTCGACGGCTTCGTTCTCGCTGGCACCGGGCTCGGGAACGCGACCGCCGGCCTGGGCGAGGCACTCGAGGGTGCGATCGACGCTGGCGTTCCAGTGGTCCAGACCTCGCGGTGTCACGACGGGACGACCGCCGGGCTCTACGGTGGCCCCGGCGGTGGAGCGACGCTGGAAGCGGCCGGTGCGGTCTCCGGCGGCGACTTTCCGCCCTGGAAGGCGCGGCTGCAAACCGCGCTCGCCCTCTCACTCACAGACGAGGGAGAGTCGGGAACTGCCCTCGAGCGCGTCGCGGCCGCGTTCGAAGACGTCTCCCCCTTCGGACGGTGGTAGGGCTTTCGGCCGACCGGAAGCTACAGGGCGGCTCTCTCCGTTCGTGAGTGCGTGACACGAACCGTCGACGACCTCCGAAACGAGATTCGCGTCGCTGTCGGTCGATACGAGCGTATCGAATCGACCGGTTTCACGAAAGAGTCCCTCGCTGCGATCTGTGAGGCTCTGGACCACGACGTCGAAACGAATCCCTTCCCACCGAAGGCAGAGATGCGTGCGGGCATTCGCTCGACGATTGACGGTCTGGACGACGATCCGGACAGCGCCGACCGCCCGTTTCGGAAAGCCGAACTCGAGGCGATCGAGGAAACGCTTCGTGACCAGCCGCGGTGACCGCCTTCGAGAGGCTACGATACGTCGCTGGCGGAGTGATATGATGGTCGTCGTCGACGCCCGCTCCCGCGAACGCACCCCTTTTGGCCCTGTCGTTAGTAGGACCCGGTATGGATCTCACACATCGTCCGCGACGGCTCCGACAGGACGGCGTTCGCGGGCTCGTCAGCGAGACGGGCCTCGAGTCGACGGATCTCATCGCCCCGGTGTTCGTCGACGCGACGACGGACGAGCGACAGCCGATCGAGTCGATGCCCGGTCACGAGCGTGTCCCGCTCGAGGACGCCGTCTCCCGCGTCGAGGACGTCCTCGAGACCGGCGTCGAGGCCGTCATGCTGTTCGGGATTCCGGAGTCGAAAGACCCCGAGGGCACCCGCGCCTGGGCCGAGGACGGCGTGATCCAGAAGGCGACCCGACAGATCACTGCCGAGACCGACGCCTACGTCGTCACCGACGTCTGTCTCTGCGAGTATACCGACCACGGCCACTGTGGCACGCTCGAGGACGGACTCGACGCCCACGACGAGGCGACGACGACCGTCGACAACGACGCCACCCTCGAGAGCCTCGAGCGGATCGCCGTCTCCCACGCCGCGGCCGGCGCGGACATGGTCGCCCCCAGCGGGATGATGGACGGGATGGTCGGAGCGATCCGCTCGGCACTCGACCGGGAGGGGTACGACCACGTCCCGATCATGAGCTACGCGGCCAAGTACGAGAGCGCGTTCTACGGCCCGTTCCGGGACGCTGCCGACGGTGCGCCCTCGTTCGGCGACCGGCGACACTATCAGATGGACCCCGCAAACCGACGGGAGGCCGTCCGCGAGGTCGCACTCGACGTCGAACAGGGTGCCGACGTGCTGATGGTCAAACCCGCCCTGCCGTACCTCGATATCGTCGCCGACGTCCGCCGAGAGTTCGACCACCCCGTCGCCGCCTACAACGTCTCCGGCGAGTATGCCATGCTTCACGCCGCCGCCGAGAAGGGCTGGCTCGAGCTCGAGGGGGTGGCCCTCGAGTCGCTACTGTCGATCAAGCGTGCGGGCGCAGATCTGATTCTGACCTACTTCGCCGAGGACGTCGCCGACGCACTCGAGTAGGGAACCGACGCGATTCTGACGACCGTCCAGCGACGGCGTGAGCGAACTGATTGCGTGGTAACGAGTGGCGCGTGCAAGCGATACCACCCGAAAACGGGGGTCGAAACGACGTCCACGGCAATTCCAGTGCGAGTGAGGAGTTGCCGTCCGTCCAGTTGTGGGCCACGAACGGCAGTTGTTCCCGGACATCGTCCACCTTATACTACTTATATTGACTCTAGATTTTCACGAACTGGCCTATTATAGGGTAATTTTAGACGAACACCAACGCTAAACCTTATATCTGGTCCTTCCGTCCCGGTAAACCGTGATCCGGAATACGCACGTGTTGTTCGAGGTCGCGTCGCTATACGAACGTCCGAAATACTCGGAATGGGTGGAGAGCCCGGGATCGACGGAGGCAAGTGAATGATCGAACCAGTCGCCCTCGAGGTCACGACCGGCGACCTCGAGTCGCTCGCGACGGGGATGAACCTGCTGTGGGCGTTGACCGTCACCTTCCTCATTTTCTTCATGCACGCCGGCTTCGCGATGCTCGAGGCGGGGCAGGTCCGCTCGAAGAACGTCGCGAACCAGCTGACGAAGAACATGCTGACCTGGGCGGTCGGCATCGGCGTCTTCTTCGTGATCGGAATGGGGATCTCGAACAACGTCGGTTCGGTGCTGGGCGGCGGCGAGAGTAGCTCGCTGACGATGTTCGGCGAGGGATCGTTCGACTGGGCGATGTGGCTCTTCAGCGCGGTGTTTGCGATGACCGCTGCCACCATCGTCTCTGGTGCCGTGGCAGGGCGTGCGAAACTGCGCGCGTACGTCACCTACACCTTCCTGCTGGCGGCGGTGATCTACCCGGTCGTCGCGGCGCTGGTCTGGTACGCGCCCGGCGGGACGCCGATTCTGGCCGCGTTCGGCTTTTCCGACTTCGCTGGCGGGATGGTCGTCCACGGCGTCGGCGGCGTCGCCGGTCTCACGGCCGCGTGGATCCTCGGCGCTCGCATGGACAAGTACGGCGCAGACGGGAGCGTCAACGTCATCCCAGGTCACTCGCTGACCTTCGCCGTCCTCGGGACCCTTATCCTCTGTTTCGGCTGGTTCGGCTTCAACGTCGGTACTGCCGCCACCGTGATCGACCCCGGAACCCTCGAGTTGGCCGACTTCGACTACGTCGGAAGCGTCGCGATGGTCACCGCCCTTGGGATGGGTCTGGGTGCGATCGGTGCCTCGACCGTCTCGCTTTACACCACCGGCAAGGTCGATACGCTGTACGTCGCAAACGGCATGCTCGCGGGCCTCGTCGGCGTCACCGGACCGACCGATCTCATCACGCCGATGGGAGCGATCGCCATCGGCTTCCTCGCCGGCGCACAGCTTCCAGTCGTCTTCCGGTTCGTCGAACAACGACTCGAGATCGACGACGTCTGTGCGGTCTTCCCCGTCCACGGCAGCGCGGGGATGCTCGGCCTGATCCTCTACCCGCTCTGGTCGATCGAGGGGACGGCCGTCGGGAGCGGCCTCGTCGCTGGCGGCATCCTCTCGGTCGAAGCGAGCGCGTTTGTCCCCCAGATCGTCGGCGTCGCCGTCATCACGATCTGGACGGTCGCCGCGACCGCCGCCGTCTGGGGTGCGTTCAAAGCAGTCGGACAGGCTCGAGTCACGCCCGACCACGAACGCGACGGCCTGGACGTCGCCGAACACGGCGTCGACACCTACCCCGAATTCGGCAAGCCCGACGTGGCGACCGACGGCGGAACGACCGTCGCCCGCGCGGATGGTGGCGAACCGAACGACGGCGGGATCAAGCTAATTAGCGCGATCGTCCGTCCCGACCGCCTCGGAGCGGTCAAGACGGAACTCGCGGCGATCGGTGCCCCCTCGCTGACGGTCACGAATGTCTCGGGACGTGGCTCCCAGCCCGCCAAGAAAGGCCAGTGGCGTGGCGAGGAGTACACGGTCGATCTTCACCAGAAAGTCAAGGTCGAGTGCGTCGTCGCGGACGTCTCTGCCGCCGAGGTCGTCGATGCCATCCGAGAGGCCGCCAACACCGGCGAACCGGGCGACGGCAAGATCTTCGTCCAGTCGATCGAGGACGCCTGCCAGATCCGGACCGGCAAGCGCGGTTCCGATGCCGTGTGACTTGGTTCGGTACCGACGAGACGGAACGAACCGCGGAAAACCGGTTTAGACGCCGTGTCCCGTTTTCGCCGGATATTTTTCTCTTCTCTCACAGCCGGCTCGATCGGGATTCCTGTCGGCTGTCTCGAGGCCGTAGGACTGCACGGACGACTCTCTGTGAGCGGTTCCTCCGTGACGAGTCGGACGCCGATCGACCGATACACCTGCTCGCCGAGGCCGCTGGCACGTTGCATCACTGGTCCTCGACGCCGATTCCGGCCTCGGACTCTCGACCCGGACGAACTGGACTCGGTCGACCGGCCCTGCAGAGAGCGATCGACTCGATCGAACCTCGGTACAACTTTCCCGTCCGCGACCCAACCGGCGGGTATGAACGACGACAACTCACGTGACCTGTACGAGAGAGCGCTGTCAGTCATGCCCGGTGGCGTCAACTCGGCCGTTCGTGCGGCGATCGAGCCGTACCCCTTCTTCGTGCAGAAGGGTGACGGCGGCCACGTCGTCGACGCCGACGGCAACCGCTATATCGACTGGGTGATGGGGCTCGGACCGCTGCTGCTGGGTCACGACCTCCCCGAGCAGGTCCAAGCTTCGATCCAGCAGAAAGCCAGCGAGGGGCCGATATACGGCACGCCGACCGAGATCGAGGTCGACCTCGCGGAGTTCGTCGTCCGCCACGTGCCAAGCGTCGAGAAGGTTCGGTTCGTCAATTCGGGGACAGAGGCAACGACCTCCGCAGTTCGACTCGCTCGAGGTTACACGGGCCGGAACAAGATCGTCGTCAACCAGGGCGGCTACCACGGCGCACAGGAGTCGACGCTCGTCGAGGGCGACCACGAGAATCCCGCACCCTCTTCGGCCGGCGTCCCGCAGTCGTTCGCCGAA
The DNA here is from genome assembly GCF_000230715.2 of Natronobacterium gregoryi SP2. Lineage (GTDB taxonomy): Archaea > Halobacteriota > Halobacteria > Halobacteriales > Natrialbaceae > Natronobacterium > Natronobacterium gregoryi. The sequence continues at coordinate 1,452,993 of NC_019792.1, read as the reverse complement.
CACACCCTCCCGGTGCCGTTCAACGACGAGGAGGCCGTCCGCGAGGTTTTCGAGGAACACGGCGACGACATCGCGGCCGTGATGACCGAACCCATCCTGGGGAACTACGGCATCGTCGAACCTGCCGAAGGCTACCACGAGTTCCTCCGAGAGATCACCGAGGAACACGGCTCGCTCCTCATTTTCGACGAGGTCATCACCGGCTTCCGCGTCGGCGGCCTCGGCTGTGCCCAAAGCGAGTTCGGCATCACGCCCGACATCACCACATTCGGCAAGATCGTCGGCGGCGGCTTCCCCGTCGGCGCGATCGGTGGTCGCGCCGAAATCATCGAACAGTTCGCCCCCTCCGGCCCGGTCTTCCAGGCCGGCACCTTCTCCGGCCACCCCGTCACGATGGCCGCCGGCCTCGAGACGCTCAAGTTCGCCGCCGCAAACGACGTCTACGATCACGTCAACGACCTCGGCGACCAGTTACGCGGCGGACTCGAGGAGATCGTCGCCGACCAGGCACCCGAATACACCGTCGCCGGCACCGACAGTATGTTCAAGGTGATCTTCACTCGGGACGGCGAAGCGCCGACGAACGCCGCCGACGTGCAAAACGCCGAAACCGACCGCTGGCGGCGCGTCTTCTGGGGGCAGATGAAAGACCAGAACGTGTTCCTCTCGCAGAACCAGTTCGAGTGTCAGTTCGTCAGCTACAACCACACCGAAGACGACGTCGAACGAACTCTCGAGGCGTACAAGGACGCGCTGTAACGTCGGTGAGTAGCCGTCTGCCCCGTCTCAACCTCCGCCTCGAGGCGTGCGGTCGACGGCGACGAATCGACGATGGACCTCACAGGCACCGATGCGAACGCACGTCGACGAAATCGGCTGGGCGCGTCTCCTCGAGCGTCTGTGTTATCTCTTTCCGCCGGCCGTCGGTGTCGGCGTCGTTGGCGTGTTACAGGACCTCGAGTACGCCGTTCCGGGGCTCCGACCGGCCCTGCTCATCGTGGCTGCTCTCGGCTATACCGTTCTGACGCTCGGGGTTGCGACGGTGCTGTTTTTCGACGCGCGGCGCGTTCGACGCCAGCCGGGTGCGGGCGGCAACTGGCGGCCGCGACCGTGGCTCAACGCCGTGTTCGCACTGGTTTGGGCACCGGCGGCGGCAGTCGTCTATCTGGCACGACGACATCGCCGGTTCGGAACGCCAGCGGGCCGGTCTGGCTGGTGGCTCGTCGTCGCGGCCTCGCTGTCGGCGACGGTCGTCGGGTTCGCGGCAGCGACGGTCGCTGTCCTCTTTGCGATACCGACCCTGTTGACGACGGGGGTTGGACTCGCCGGCGCGGTCGCCTTCGGTGCGTTTCCCATCGCGATCCACCAGGACGCAGCCTACGTCTGTACACAACGCAGTTCCTGGCGACCCAACCCCGGCGTCTACCTCGCGTTCGCTTTCGTTTCGCTTTTCGTCCCGCCACTGCAGCCGCTGCTCGCGGTCTACTACCTCTATCGGCGACGACAGGCCATCGGAACGCCGTGATACGGATGGCTGTGCCGATTCACCGGACAACCGCTTTGGGACGTGGCTGTACCGGACTAACGCCGCTTGGAACATCGGGCAGCGTCTCGTTCAGCACTGGCTCAAGTCTGGTTCTGAACGAGCCACAAGTCAACTGGCTCTGAAGTTAAAGACGTTGAACGCGAACGGTCGATTCAAACGGAATGCTGTACCGATTTCCCGGCGCGACCGCAGGCGGGCTCGCTGTCGCGCCGGAACTGACTGACAGCAAACCGTATCAGACCTACCGAGTTACTCGGTTAGAGGGTGCGCCCACTGACAAGCCTCGGGGTCGTCCGAGACGGCTTCACCGTCTCGTGATGACGAGAGAGCGACGCTCTCGCGAACCACTCGACCCCGAGGCGGTTGACGCACGTCCTCTTCGTGATGGGGGCGAGTCGATCGTCGGGATCGCTAGCTGAAGGATCGAGACGCTCGTTGCCGGACTGGCGTTCGGTACGGCGTACGAACAGACCCGAAACCTCCGTGATCCCGCAGTGATCCACGCGACGATGTGGACGCTGCCGTACTTCGTTCTCGGCTAACCGACAGCCCGTCGAACAAGCGTGCGCTTTTCATACCCGAAGCGACGACTACCGACTATGAGAACGCGTGGGACGTTGCGACTGGCGACGCGGGGATCGACGCTGGCTCGGCGACAGGCCGGCCTGGTCGAGGAGGCCCTGGAGGACCGCCGGTACGAGGTCGAACTCGTGACCGTCGAGACGACTGGCGACCAGATCAGAGACGAACTCATCCACCGACTGGGGAAGACCGGGGCGTTCGTCCGCGAACTCGACGAGCGCGTCCTCGAGGGCGACCTCGACGGCGCGATCCACTCGATGAAAGACATGCCGACCGAACAGCCCGACGACCTCGTCACCGCCGCCGTTCCCGAGCGAGGGCGACCGGGCGACGCCCTCGTGACGCCCGACGACTCGAGTCTCGAGCAACTACCACGGGGAGCGACCGTCGGCACCTCGAGTTTGCGCCGCCGAGCACAACTGCTCTCGGAACGACCCGACCTCGAGGTCGCACCACTGCGGGGGAACGTCGACACCCGTCTCGAGAAGTTGCTCGCACCCACGCTCCAGGCGGAACACCAGAAACGATCAGAAGCGGACAAAGAGCGGAAAGGAAACACCGGAAACGAGGATTTCGAACCCGAGTACGAACGTACCGTCGACGAGTGGTTCGACGACCTCTCGGAACTCGAGCGCCAGGCGCTCGGTCGCGAAGTCGAGACGGAGTACGACGCTATCGTACTCGCGGCGGTCGGCCTCGAGCGCAGCGGGCTCGCCCACTACGTCGACTACCAGCAGCTGCCGACGGGAACGTTCGTCCCCGCGCCGGGCCAGGGTGCACTGGCGGTGACCGCGGCCGACGGCGAGACAGCCCGCGAGATCCGCGAGGCAATCGATCACCCGCGCAGCCGCGTCGAGACGACCGTCGAGCGCACGCTGCTCTCGGAACTCGGCGGCGGTTGTATCGCCCCGATCGGTATCTACGCGATCCTACAAGGCGAGTACGTCCACGCGAACGTCACTGTCTTCGACCGCGATGGCGAGGAGTCGGTAATCGCGAGTCGTGATCTGTCCGTCCAACGCCACGCCGAGGCCGCCCGCGAGTTCGCGAGCGACCTGGCAGATCGCGGCGCGGCGGAGTTGATCGAAAGCGCCCGGAAGGAAACGGAGAGAGACGACGAGAGTACTGCCGAGCCGTCGGAGGGGGAGTAACCGTGAGTGCGACCGATCGACCCACGATCGCCGTCTTCCGCCCCGGCGACGAACGGATCGAAGACGCGACCGACCTCCTCGAGTCGCTCGGTGCCGAACCCGTCCCCGATCCGATGCTGGCGGTCGACCCCACGGCAGCGGAGCCACGGACCGACGCCGACTACGTCGTCCTGACGAGCAAGACGGGCGTCGAGCTCGTCGCCGACGCCCGCTGGGAGCCCGGCGACGCGACCGTCTGTGCGATCGGCCCCGCGACCGCCGACGTGCTCCGCGAGGCCGGCTACGAGGTCGACGTCGTCCCCGAGGAGTACACCTCAAGCGGGCTCGTCGCCACACTGGAAGACGAGGTCGCCGGCGCACGCGTCGAGGTCGCCCGCAGCGATCACGGCAGCGACGTCCTCCTCGAGGGACTCGAGGATGCCGGCGCGTACGTCCACGAGACCGTCCTTTACCGGCTCGTTCGACCAGAGGAGAGCGGCCGATCGGCCGAACTAGCCGCCGACGGCGACCTCGACGGGCTCTGTTTCACTTCCTCGCTGACGGTCGAACACTTCCTCGAGGCAGCCGACGCTTGCGGCGTCCGCGAAGACGTGCTTGCCGGACTCGAGGACGCGACGGTCGGCGTCATCGGCGAACCGACGGCGGAGACGGCACGCGAGCAAGGGATCGAAGCCGACCTCGTCGCGAGCGAGGCGACGTTCGAAGCGCTGGCTCACGAGACACTCGAGGAGACGGACGACGAGCACTGAGCCAGCCGTCAACCGATGCGACGAGCCAGCGGCACCCGTCCCTCGGGAACGACCCGCAGCGTCGCCCGAGCGGACCTGTACGCGACGCGTTCACCGGGCGAGCGCGCTGCTTTTAGCGTTCGAAACCCCGGCGTGTGAAACGTGATCTGACAGCGACCGCGCTCGTCCGTCCAAGCGGTGATCGACTCGCTCGTCACGACCGCCCCCTCAATCGGCCGCCCGAAGTCGTCCGTCACGCGCACTGTGACCGGATCACCGACCGTCGCCTCGGTGGTCGCTGCCTCGAGTGTGAGTGATCGTACCACCCTCATGGGCGGCCGTAGGACGACCGCCGAAATAAAGCCGTAGCCGACAGCTTGGCTGGATGATCCGTCTTCTCGCACTCGCCGGACGAGGTCCGCACGTTTATCCCGGAAGCCGCCCCACACTCGAGCGATGGCAGGGCCGATTCCCGAACTCGAAGGCCGGGCGACTCGCTGTGCGCGCCGACTGTGCGAGGCCGATCGCGTGTTGCTCGCCTCCCACATCGACGCGGACGGACTGACGAGCGCCGCGATCGCCGCCCAGGCACTCGAGCGTGCGGGGATTCCGTTCGAGACGGTCTTCGAGAAACAACTCGACGAAGAGGCAATCGCCGCGATTGCGACGACCGACTACGACACCGTCTGCTTTACCGACTTCGGGAGCGGCCAGCTCGATATCATCGGAGAACACGAGGATGCGGGTGATTTCACGCCCGTCGTCGCGGACCACCACCAGCCCGCGGATCGGGAGACGGAGTACCATCTCAACCCACTCCTGTTCGGGATCGACGGCGCTTCGGAACTCTCGGGGGCCGGCGCGAGCTACGTCCTCGCACGAGCACTCGCCGACATCTCGGAACCCGAGGTCGCGACCGACGGCGGCACCGCGAGCGCGACCGCCCGCGCCGACAACCGCGACCTCGCCGCGCTGGCCGTCGTCGGCGCTGTCGGCGACATGCAGGCCTCCGGCGGGAAACTCGAGGGTGCAAACGAAGAGATCGTCGAGGAAGGCGTCGAGGCCGGCGTTCTCGAGACCGGGAAAGACCTCACGCTCTACGGGAAACAGACCCGGCCGCTGCCGAAACTGCTCGAGTACGCCACCGACGTCCACATCCCCGGCATCTCGAACGACCAGGCCGGTGCCTTGCAGTTCCTCGAGGACCTCGATCTCGAGTTGAAACGGGACGGCGAGTGGCGACGGTGGTCCGGGCTGACCAACGAGGAGAAACGGACCGTCGCCAGCGCACTCGTCAAGCGAGCCGTCTCGCGGGGCGTTCCTGCGAAGAAGATCGACAATCTCGTCGGTACGGCGTACGTCCTGAGCGAGGAGCCGGTCGGGACGGAACTCCGGGATGCAAGCGAGTTCTCGACGCTGTTGAACGCGACCGCCCGCTACGAACGCGCCGACGTCGGACTCGGCGTCTGTCTCGGCAACCGCGAGGGTGCACTCGAGCGTGCCCGGACGCTTCTGCGGAACCACCGCCGGAACCTCTCGGCGGGGATCGATCTCGTCACTCGAGAGGGCGTCACCCACGAGGAGCACATCCAGTGGTTCCACGCGGGCGATCGCATCCGTGAGACGATCGTCGGCATCGTCGCGGGGATGGCGATGGGCAACGACGGCGTCAGCCGGTCGAAACCGATCGTCGCGTTCGCGGAGAAGTCGGACGAGAGTGAGGACGGCGGCGAAGACGTCGAACTCAAGGTCTCGGCTCGCGGAACGCACGCCCTCGTTCGAAACGGACTCGATCTTTCGGTCGTGATGGGTGAGGCCTCGCGAGCCGTCGGCGGTGACGGCGGCGGTCACGACGTCGCTGCCGGCGCGACCGTCCCGAAAGGCCGCGAGTCCGAGTTCCTCGAGCACGCCGACGAAATCGCCGGCGAACAACTCACCTGACCGCTCGAGCGACGAACGCCGACGGACGTGGTGGCTTCTTCGATGACGCCACTGTCGACGCCGAATAGCTGTGCTGTCCGGTACGTGGTTCGTGAATCGTCTCGACGATGCCATCGAAGCGAGGTGTATCGCCCTCTCGTCGGTGAGAGCCGGGCGTATTTCTGGCTCGGTGTTCCCACGGAGTGTTGTCTCGATCTCTCGGTGTGCCCGCTTTGGGTCGCAGTTGCGCCAGACATGACTGACACCGGCGTTCGAAGGAGAGACGCGGGAACCGACCACGGTACGTCTGTCGAAGTCGAACGCCCCGCCAACGTCAGCCAGTTTGATATAGCAATAATTGGTTTATTAGGTCGTTCTCGTTCCGCTACCCGATCGTGTACGTACACCGGGAGGTGGACACGCAGGTGTCGAGAGGAGAGTGACGGCCCGAGAGGCCACCTTCACGCCACGACTCTAGCCGGACGAAGCGTGACAGTGGACGTTCGCTCACGGTCAGTGATCTCGAGACGAACCGGTCCGGGAACGGAAGTCGGAGTGAAAGTCCAACCAGTACGTCGTCTCGAACGCAGGAGTGTGGGCCGTCTCTCGATAGATCAGTTGGACCAGCGATACGGACACATCGGACCGTCGCGTTTGCAAACACGAAACAGCCGTCCTGGTCGAAGCTGGAGCCAAACCGTCCGCTTCGTTCGCCAGGACGACCGTCCCGCATGACGACGACGTCGCCGTCGACTGCGACGACCTACTCTCGAGAGCCAACCCAACTCGAGTCGGCGACCGTCGTCTCGACGCCGTCGTGGAACGACAGTCGTCGGTCGGAGACCGCGAGAGAGCGAGACGTCACCCCGACGGATGCGGTCGGACTCGACGCCCTGATTCTCGAGCGGACGCCCCGTTTTCGTTCGTACTCAGGGTGGGGGACGCGATTCAACTGTTCGGCGACGGGCAACGTCGTTTCCCACCCCAGAGAAGACATTGAGTCCGTCCCCGCCAGGCCCGGTCTCTGCCACCAGAATGCACTCGACGGGCGCGTCTGGCGGTCAGTGTCCGTTCCCAGCGATAACCTCGGGGAAGGTCGCCGTCGGCGAGGGGACCGTCGCTATGCGACTCCAGTTTCGTGCCCACAGAATCTGCGTTCGGTTTGTCTCTACCTGCACTCCCCGACGACTGCTTTCGCCGCCGAGTCAACTGTCGAGAGAGTCACGTGGGCAGTATAGTATATTTGTGTGGGAGTCCGTGGGTCCATCAGTCATTATCAAATCATTCACCCCTCGCCTTCTTGCGGCTAGACGCACGGTTTTAGAGAGTCAGGCTTCGGTATTAGGTCTTTTATCCCGATTGATGATACCAGCAGTGAATCACGCCGCACTGCTGGGTCGAACCCGGTCGCGTGGCTCGGCTCGACGCAGTCGTCGACGGTTGAGGTGGGACTAGTATCGTCCCACGTCTACTCTGACTAGTCCACCCACTTCTGATCGAGAATCGTGATCGGTTTGGGCCAACTCTCAACTAGTCGGTCCACACTTGGGACAGTACTAGTACCGTCCAAACCGTCGACTGACGGGTCGAATCGAGCCACACCGCCAGATTCGACCCATCAGTTCAGGCTTGACCCGCCACTAGCGAGTCACAGAGCGTTGAACGACATCGAGTCGCTTGCGACCTACTGGTCGAGAACGACGACGACCGATCCCGACCTGCCGCCACAACGGACGGTGTGGACCGCCGTCGGCCGCGATTCGCGCGCCGTCATCTCTCGTCTGGCCCGAGTGAACCGGCCGGAACGAGACTGGAAAGGGAGACGCACTCGAGTACCTCTCCGACCGTGACCGGACTATCTACCGACTCGATAGTTTCGTGGACGCCGTGCATGCACTCGAGTAGTCCGTCGACCGCCGCGCGTCGCGTCGAAACTCGCCCGATCACGTCGGATACCGACTGGTTGCCGACGGGATAGCCGTACTGCAATTCCCAGCAACAACCCAGTCCTAGCCCAGGGTGGCAGTTATCTGCAGTCGTCCGGGCTGCCACGAACTCGAGTGGCAACTGGCAGTGGCGATACGCGAGTTCGTCGTCCGAGACAGTCGATTCGCTCCATCCAGGGGGGAGGGCGTCCGGCGGGAGCGCGCGCGAGTTCGAGTTCATGTGGGTCGCGTCGATACCTGTGGGAGTGACAGTTCGGCTTGCAGATGCAATCTCGCTGCCCGTCCCGGTTGTCTGTCGTGTGGGGAAGACGGCAACGGTACTCGGCGACGTGGCGAGGGAAACGCCGACACCGACCGTCCGACTTTTGTCTTCGCCGGCGTTCGTATACGGGTATGGTCGATTTCGATCCAGAGAAGTTCGAAGACAAGTACGCCAACTACTTTACCGAACTCCAGCAGGCGTACAAGAACGCATTCAACCGCATGAACGACCAGTACGACTCCGAACTGGTCCACGCGATCGACCAGCAGGTCTTGAACGAGAGCGAACCGTTCTACGAAGGTGACGGAGAGTTCCACGTGGAGTTGCCCGAAGACCCTTACGACCGCGTCTCGGGCGTCCTCGTCGACAAAGAGCGATTCGAAGACGTACTCGAGGCGCACGTCGACGAAATCGAGACCGAACTCGAGCGTGTCTTCGGTTTCGCCTGAAGGAACCGGCGTCGGTCGATTCCGCCAGTGTCGGCCACCGTGAGCGACGGAAGGTTTAGGGGGGCTGGTACCCAAGAGGCCTCTATGAGCACCGAGACTCAGAGCGACGGAGACGACCTCGAAGAGCGTGTTTCGAACTTCCTGCGACGCAACTTCCCACAGATCCAGATGCACGGCGGCAGCGCAGCGATCCAGGACCTCGACCGGGATAGCGGCGAAGTCACGATCGCACTCGGCGGAGCCTGCAGCGGCTGTGGTATCTCGCCGATGACGATCCAGGCGATCAAGAGCCGGATGGTCAAGGAGATTCCCGAGATCGAGCAGGTCAACGCCCATACTGGTATGGATGGTGGTGGCGATGCAGGCGGTGGCACGAGCCCATCGTTCCCCGGCGAAACCGTCGATGACGGCGAGCCCGACGAAGGACCGGAAGCCCCATTCTAAGTCACGCTTCGAGTTGATCGTCGTTTCCCGTTCTACCGCGACGCCGACAGCGACGCGTTTCGTAGTTCCTGACCCCGCTCCCACGTCCGGACGAGTGCCGCGAGCAGCCGGTTCGTCGGCGTCTCGAGTCCCAACTCGTCACCTCGGTCGACCACGTAGCCGTTGATCGCGTCGATCTCGGTTCGACGACCCGCCTGCAGGTCCTGGGCCATCGAAGACGTGTTCGTCGCCGTGGCTTCGGCGACCGACTCCATCGCCACCAGCGCCTCGCGGTTCGAGAGGTCTACGCCGTCGGCGCGAGCGACTCGAGCCGTCTCTTTCGTGGCTGCACGGGCGATATGGTCTGTGGGCGACTCGAGGACGGCGCGGTTCTCCGTTTCGGTCAGTGCCGTCACGGCGTTGATGCCGGCGTTGACCGCGAGTTTCTCCCAAAGCCGGTAAGGCATGTCCGCCGCGACGGTCGTCTCGAGACCGCCACTGGAAAACGCCTCGCCGACAGTCTCGGCGACGTTCGAAGTCCCACCCCGTCGGTCGCCGACGACGACGTCGCCGATTCCAGTACACTCGACGAGTCCGGGCTCCCGGAGGATCGCGCCGTAGGTGGCAGTTCCGGCGAGTACCGGCGACTCGAGGGCGGATGCGAGGCTCTCCTCGTTACCCATCCCGTTTTGCAGGGAGAGGACGACCTCGAACGACCCCGTCGCGATCGTCTCTGCGATCGACGGCGTGTCGAACGACTTGACCGTGACGACGGCGAGATCCCCCTCGAGATCGCGGCCATCGGTCGTGGCTGCCGGGGTTACCTGGGTCTCGAGTTCGCCGTCGATGCGAAGACCCGACTCGTGGACTGTCTGGGCGTGTTCCCGGCGAGCGACCAGCGTCACGTCGTGGTCGCCGGCGAGTATTCCGCCGACGAGGCTGCCGAGACTACCGGCACCGAAGACGACGATTTCCATGGTGTCGGTCCCGTGGACGACCCTCAAAACGGTTTTCTTCGCCGGCGACCGGGGTGGGTCTTGGGATTGGCCGTCTTCTCCGCCGACTCGACGAGCAGTCTCGCGTCTCGGCCTCCTGTCGGAAGAGGCGTTTCGAATCTCGGGTCGTCGGTGTGCCGTCTCGCACAGCGGGTAAACCAATAACCGATATACTAAATGTGGGTGGTCGCCACGTGAGGTGAAAAGCGACAGACCAGGAACGAGGCTGCTCAGAGTCGAAAACTATCGCTCGAGTGAGAAACGACGGAGGACCGAACCGCGACCGTCTCGGACACCGCGACAGCACCGATCGATCGCTCCGGGTGCGGTGCCGGACGACTCATACGGATTACTGTAACGATTTACCGGCGCAACCGCCGCCCGGGTCGCGGTTGTGCCGGAAATGACTTACAGTAAACCGTATCAGACTGAATGTTGTACCGATGTCCCGACGCGACCGCAGGCGGGCTCGCGGGCCCGCCGGCACTGACCGACAGCAAACCGTCTCATACGGTTTAGTAGTCACTTGCCGCCGATCGCTCCTCGTTCTGTCGATCAGCGGCAACTAGTTACAGCAATCCGTATCAAGTGGTCCGTCGGGCCATCGAGACGGATCGTCGGGGGACGAGGCGTCGACGATTCCGGAACGGCCACGACAGAACGAAATTACAGGACGACGGTTCTGGACGCGTAGCTGCTGATCGTTCTGTCCGTTCTGGACGCGCGGAACGTCGACTTCGAAGCCTGACTCGAGTCGACTGTCCTACGGCCGCCAGCCATTACATGAAGTCCTCGATGCCCGACTGTTTGTTCTTATCATTTTCGAAGATACTTTCGAGTGACTTCTCGAGCACCTCTAGTCGCTGTTTCGTGTAGGGTCGGCAGTCGTACTCCTCGGCGACCTGGATCGCGGTCTGCATGTACTTGTTGACTGAGCCCTGGTGGACGGTGAGGTTGACCTGGCCGCCACACTCCCGACAGTCGCCGGTCAGGGGCATCCGGCGGAACTTCTCCCCGCAGTTGAGACACCGCGTCTCCTGGCGGGAGAACGCCCGCAGATTCCCGATCAGGTCTGGCAGGAAGTGGTACTCGATGACCCGCTCGGCGACGTCGGTCTCGTCGACTGCTTCGAGTTTCCGCGAGAGTTCGAGTTGCGCGTCCATCTTGTCCATCATCGATCCCAGGGTCTTGTAGGCAGAGAGGTCCGGCCCCATCGCGATGTCGGTGGTGTCGTGGGTGTGCTCGAAGCCGGTGTACTCGCCGTCCGTGCCGAGCGTGTCCTCGCCGATCTGGATGTCGACCGCCTCGGGGTCGGCCTGCTCGAGGGTCGCCTCGTAGAATTCGCGGGGGTACTGCGAGACGATGTCCATGTTGTGGGCCTCGTCGTCGATCTCGGAGGGATCGATGCGGGAGGACATGACCAGAGGTGCGTCCATACGCCCTCCTCTCTTATCCGGCAAGAAACTGATACTAAAGTTCAGTAAACCGTCCATGAGGAGCATCACACAGTCCTCGTCACCGTCGCAATTGCGGCGTTTCGCGGCGTGAAAGTACGGATGAGCATATCCAACTGCAGCACTCGTAAAACCAATTACTCTCCCGACAGTTGCGGCGCTCGTGTGCGGCGCCATCCCGAACACCAGCTCCCCCACGAGGTCCTGGCGATTCTCGAGTTCGTAGAACGGCTCGAGCCCGTAGTACTGCTCGAGCAGGTCGTCGATGAAGTCGGCCGTCTGCATCATGTGCTCGGCCGCGCCGTCGGAGAGGACGATGTCCTGTACTTTCAGCTCGACCAGTTGGTCTTCGTGGCTCAACGGTTCGCCGTGGATGTCTTCCTCGTAGCCAAGTGCCTGTAGCTGGCCGACGTCGACGTCGAGTTCGCTGGCCCTGACCGACGTCACCGGGAGGTCGGTCATATCGTATCGGACGGTCCCGTCTTTGAACGACGAAACGTCGTGTTTCGCCCGCAGAATCCCTTTCTCGATCGGTTCGGGGATCTTGTTCGTGGAAGACAGCCCTTTGACGCCTTTCAGGATGTCGAAGGCGTTCTCGCGTTCGCCGACCGACTCGAGAGCGCTGCGGAACTCGTCGTTGATGTCGATTTCGCGGTTCTCGACGCAGGTCCCCTCGATCTCACAGCGGTCACACTCGACGCGGCCGGCGTCGTCGGGCTCGAGTTCTTGCTCGCAGTCGGGACATCGGTAGTCTGGTTCGGTTCGCGCGTTACAGTCCGGACAGCGGTTCTTGAACGTCTCAGTGTCGCAGTCCGGACAGCGCTGGCGGCCGATCTCGACCTCGACGACGCCAGGCGTGTCGGACATCGTCTCGGCGTGTTTGGCCGCGTCCGCGACGTTTCGCTGCGTGCCGCCGGCTTCGCCGATCGGAAACAGGGTGTGGACGGCGGGACTCAGATCGCGGCTTTCGGATTTCTCCGGGCGGCCCATCCGGTTGCCAACCCGGGTCGGTGCCCGTTCGCGAATCTCGAAGGGTGCGACCTCGTTGACTGCCTCGACGGCGTTGTCGCCCGCCTCCTGGCCCCACGTTCGAGCGCGCTCGGAGAGATCGTCGTCGCTCCAGGCCCGTTCGAGTTCGACCTCGGGGGCGTTCGCTTCGGCCTCTACTGTGGCACCGTCAGCGGCCGTCCGCCGGGGATTGCAGCCGACCGAGTGAACGAACGGCCGCCAGTCGTCGATCTCGATGCGATCCTCGTCCGGTCGCTGCCGATGCTCGAGAACGATCGTCTCGAGGGCGGCGGCGACGTTCTCGGCGTACTCGAGGACGAGGATGCTGTCGTCTCCGTTCCCGTTTACGCTGCCGTCACCGTCGCGCTCGATCCGGCCGTCTGCGGCTGCCTCGGCGAGCGTACAGAACGTCTCGACCGAAATGTCGTGCCAGAGGTAGGTGTACTCGGGATGGAGGGGTGCGTCGTATTCGAGCGCCCACTCGAGTGCTTCCTCGGGATTCGGAAACTCGAGGTCGATCCGTGGGTCGTCCTCGAGGGCTTGGATGTCCACACCGGCGGCCTCTACGTCCTGAATCCACCACTCGTAGGTGTAAGAGGCCGGCGCAAGTGGGTGGTTGTTCTCGACGAACTCACCGTAGTTGACCAGGTATTCGCCCAGATCGAGGATTTTCTCGACGCCGTTTCTGATCTCGAGGGCGTTCTCGGGGTCGTCGATCCGGCGGACGTCGCCGTTTGCCAGTTTGACCGTCGGCCCCTCGATGGAGTCGACGGGAACGACACCTGCGGCTTTTCCGGGGCGTTCGGTCTTGATCTGGGTGCCGGTCGCGAGGAAGTCGTCGACCAGGTGCATCGCGGCGGGATGGACGCCGGCGGTCGCGAAGCCGTGGTTGCGGGCGCGACCGTACCGCAGTCGGAAGCCGCCGTCTGCACAGGGGTGTGAGAAGACGGGACGACCGGCGATCAGGTCTCGGAGGAACTTCTTCGATTCGCCGACGCGTGGCGGCCCCTCGGGTTCGTCTGTGGCCGGCGCGTCTTCGTCGGTTTCGGCGTCGTCGGCTTTTTCGTCGTCCTCGTCTGGCTCGGCATCTTCCTCGCCGCCGTCGTCCTCGTCGCCGTAGTTGCCGTCGATCAGGTCCTGCAGCCACGGCCAGTCGACTTCCTCGAGGTTGCGGGTATACCGCTGGATTTTGGGAGCTTTCAGAGCGATCCCCTCACCCAGCACGAGACACATCCCGCCGCGGGCGCTGTTGGTGTCGACCCGTTCTAAGTCCCGGAAGCCAGAGACCTCCTCGTCGCCGGTGGCTTCCCCATCGAGCATGATCGGGAGGTGTGTGGCGATGAATTTGGCCTCCGTGTCTTTCGGACAGTACTGGAGGCCGGTCTCCTTGTCGTAGAGGGCGATCTCTTCGGCGTAGCGCTCGATCTCTTCGCCGCGGGCCTTGTACTGGTCGATCCCGACGAGCGCACGCGTGTAGTCGGCGACGAGCACGGACAGCGCCTGTGCAGTCCCCCCTGCAGAGCGGATCGGCCCGGCGTAGTAGACGTTGACGAACTCCGTCCCGTCGTCGTTCTCGAGGAGTTCGACCTTGTCGATCCCTTCGATCGGTGCAGCGACGACACCCTCGGTTAGCAGGGCGACCGCGGTTCGGACGGCACCTTCGACCTTGCCTGCTTTCGTCTCGTAGTCGCCGACCCGTCCCTCGGCGAAGTCTTTTGCGAGTTCGAGAGCGGCTTCCTCCCTGCTCATTTCGCCCTCGAGTTCTCGCACTCGTTCGGCGACGCCGTCGATCCCGAGGATGTTCTCGACGCGATCCGCCATGTCTCGTGCGGTCGGAATCTCGACTTCTGGCTCGGGGTCTGCGCCGCGTTCCTTGGCCTCCTCGGCGACGTCGAAGGCGTCCTCGAGCTGGGACTCGATTCGCCTGAAGTACCGTTCGTTCTCCTCGCGCATCTCAGAGCCAGAGGTCGAGATCGGTGGTCTCGTCGTACTCGCGCTCGAGCGATTCCTCGAAGACGCGCATGTGGAGTTCGCCGGCCCACACCGTGGCCTCGTTCAGGTGGCCGGCGTACGTGGTTCCCTCGGCGTCCGAGAGCACGGCGTGGGTATGGGCGAACCGGTCGTCGTCGGACTGCGTTCGACTGCTCGAGGAACTTTGCTCTTCGCCGTCGAGCAGCGAGACGTTACCGACACAACTTGCAACCTCGAGTGGCTCTTCGAGTTCGATGGGGTAGTACTCGCAGTCGTCCTGCTCGTAAAACCAAAGTTCTGCGTCCTGGACTGCACCCAGCGCGGTGAACCACGCGGCGTCGGCCTCGACCGCCTCCGCGAGCGCTTCGATCTCCGCGCGCCAGTCCGCACCGGTCTCGAGGCGGGCGACGTATTCACGTGCCGTCTCGACCTCACGATAATGCATACGCTCACGTCTGACTGAGAGACGCAAAAAGCTTGAGGAACGCCGGACGGTCGAGAATCGACTCCGAAGCTTGCGAGTGTCTGCCAGGAACCACGCCAATCGTTTCAATTAGAGTGAATTTTAGAAATTCATTGAACTCGGCTGGGCATTAATCACATGATGAAAATGAGCAGATAAGCTAAGTGATGGTAGAAGTCCAATTCATCGCCGCTACAGGTTCCAACAGGCATGATTCCGAGAGTAACGGCTGGATAAAGAAGTAACGATGGATTTACCTGCGGCTTCGGTAAAGGGAAACTGTATCATGATGGATGGAGACGAACTGGAACGACGTTCGTTCCTCAAAGCGACTGGTGGGGCTGCTGGTGCGCTAGCGCTTGCCGGCTGTGTTGGGGAAGAACCGGGCGACGATGACGACGACGGGGTAGAGGGCGGTCAGGACGGGGTTCTCAACCTCGTTAACGCGACGATAACGTCGCTCGACCCGATTCAATCGACTGACACCGCCTCCGGTCGTGTCGTTCGCCAGATTTTCGAGTCGCTGACGCACTTCCCGAACGGGACGACGGACCTCGAGACCCGCCTCGCGGACGGCTACGAACTCTCCGACGACGGACTAACCTACACGTTCGACATCAAGGAAGGCGTCCAGTTCCACAACGGTGACGAACTGACCGCCCACGACTTCGTGTACTCGTTTCGGCGACTCGCCGAGTCGCCCAACAGCGAACGTGGCAACTTCATCGTAGGAGACTCCTCGTTTCTCAACGTCGACGCCGAGTTCGACGAAAGCGGCGACGTCGAGCCCGAGAGCCTCGCGGTCGAAGCCGTCGACGACTACACACTCGAAATCACTCTCGTGACGCCAGCGCCGGACGCACTCGAGATCCTCGCCTACGACTCGTTTACCGTCGTACCGGAGGGTCTCGTCGGCGACATCGAGGGCTACGACGGCGAGATCGATCAGAGCGAGTTCTCCTCGGAGCGCCCGGTCGGAACTGGACCGTTCGAGTTCGAAAAGTGGGAGCCAGACGCCGAGGTAGAGGTCACTCGTTTCGACGACTATCACGGCAGCGTCGCCAACGTCGACGGCGTCCACTGGGCGGTCTTCGAGGACGACGAGGCCGAGTACACCTACGCGGTCGAGGGCAACGCCGACATGTTCAACCTTCCGACCGCGCAGTACGATGCGAGCCTGATCGATGCCGAGACTGACGAACGCGGCCGTGAGGTCGGCACCTACGGCCCACTCGAGAACGGTGACACCGTCGATTACGTCGGCGTCCCACAACTCAGTACGTTCTACTTCGGATTCAACGTATCGTCGGTGCCACTCGAGGTTCGACAGGCGGTCGCCTACGTTCTCGACCGTGAGGTGCTGATCCAGACGCTCTTCGAGGGTCGTGGTGACGAAGCATACACGTTCACGCCGCCCGGCATGTGGCCCGGCGGTGCCGACGCCTACGAAGCGTTCCTCGAAGAGTACCCCTACAGCCGTGACGAGGCAAACCGCGATGCGGCCCGCGATGTCCTCGAAGACGCCGGATACACCGACGACGAGCCCTACGAGCTGACGTTGACTACCTACGAGTCGGACGTCTTCCAGGAAGCGGGTCGGCAGCTTCGCGACCAACTTGCCGGTCTCGGCGTCGACCTCAACCTCGAGGAAGCACCGTTTGCGACGCTACAGGAACGTGGCGAGAACGGTGATCTCGAGTTCTTCTCGATGGGGTGGACCTGGAACTGGCCGGACCCCGGTTACGGGATGTTCGGGTTCGAGCCGGAGAACACCGACACGTCCCGTATGCCCGAGGAGACCACCGGGTTCTACCTCGACTGGCACGAGTCCGACACCGACGCGGCCCAGACTGCTCAGGACGCCTGGGAACGCATCCAGGCGCATCCCGACCCCGACGACGCGGACGTCCGCAACGAGGGCTACGTCGAAATGGAGGAAGCGATCTGGGAGGACATGGTCTGTATGCCACTGCACCACGAACTCGCCGAGCAGTTCTACTACGACCACGTCGACGCCGAGCCCTTCGGTGCGATGGGCGACTACCTCCAGGTCTTCAACGAAGTCACGCTGGACCAGTAAGACGGGACGACGAATGACGAGACTCGTCGGCAGCAACAAACCACTCGGCCGTCAGCTCGTCGCTGGCGGTCGGTTCCAGTCATCTCGCTACAAATAGAGCCATATGAAACCTAGATTGGATTTACTCGAACCGAGACGAAACGGAGGTGAGATCCAGTGAGCCGCTGGCGATATCTCCTGCGCCGGATTCTGTTGTCGATCCCGGTCATCGTTTTCGGCCTGACGATCACGTTTATCATCATCCGGATGGGACCGATCGACCCAGTTTCGGCTATACTGGGCCAAGACGCAGGACCGGGACAACGAGTACAGATCGAGCAACGACTCGGGCTGGATCGGCCGCTATGGGAGCAGTACTTCGAGTTCATGTCGAACATGCTGCTGCCGTGGTCGTTCGACCTCGGTCAGTCCTGGGTCGTCCAACCGAACACCGACGTCACGACGCTGCTTCGCAGTTACGCGCCGCGAACGCTGTGGCTCGGCTTCTGGTCCGTGCTGATCCCACTTTTCATCGGGATTCCGCTCGGCTTCTATGCCGGCCTCAACTCGAACACGTGGGGCGACTACGTCGCCTCGTTCGGCGGCATCATCTGGCGAGCGATGCCGAACTTCTGGCTGGCGATCATGTTCCTGGCGTTCCTTCGCCAAACCGAGCAGTTCCTGTTCGGACTCGACTGGCACACGTTTATCGTCGAGATCGACAGCCTCGTCGGGCCGCCACCGCTTGATTTCTTCGCGGTGACCGACTGGGCCACCGTCGGCGTCGTGAGCATCCCGATCGGGATCTACTTCTCGTTCGAGACGTTCCTGGCGTCGGTCAAGCAAGTGTTGCCAGCGGCGATCGTGCTGGGATCGGCGTCGATGGGTAACGAGTTGCGTATCGGCCGTACGGCAGTGCTCGAGACGATCAACTCCAACTACGTCGAGACGGCGAAAGCGAAGGGACTGCGGGATCGAGTGATCGTCTGGAAACACGTCTTCCGGAACGCGTTGATCCCGCTCGTGCCGATCATCACCAACGAGGCGTTTATCCTGCTCGGCGGGTCGGTCATCGTCGAATACATCTTCGGTATCAACGGTATCGGCTACCTGTTCTTCCAGGCTGCCACCCAGGGTGACCTCCCGCTTGTCGGATCGCTGATGTTCGTCTTCATCATCATCATCGTCTCGATCAACATTCTCCAGGACGTGCTCTACACGATTCTGGATCCGCGCGTGGGGTATCAAGGATGAGTGTAGAAACCGAACTCGACGACAAGACGCTTCGCGATCGCATCGCAGAGAACCCGAAACCGGCAGCTCTCTGGCTCGCCGGACTGGCGGTTCTGCTCGTATTAGAGCTCGGGTCGATCGCGGCTGCCGTCCTCCGAGTCGGCGAAGTGACCCGGTTGACGATCGGTGGTATTGCGAGTGGACCGTCCTGGATGGCCGGCGTCGTCGCCGACTCGCTCGGACCGATCAGCGCCACGCTCGCCTTCGCAGTGACGGCCGTAGTGTTGCTCTCGATGGCCGGCGTACTCGTCAAGTGGCTGTTCGTCCCGTTCTCGATCGTCGACCGACTCGACATCGAACTCGGGACCGGCAAAGAAGACGTCCTCGAGGCGACGATCGTGACCGGACTCGTCGCTGTCGTCGTCGCAACACTGGTTGCGACGCCACTCGGGGCCGCAGTCGACGCCGTCGTCAGCGTTCTCAGTCAGGCCATCGAGTCCGTCAGCTCCCTCCAGACGCTGACCAGCCGCGAGACGATCCCGAACGAAGGCTACCAGCTGCCGGACGGTAGCTGGGAAGGCACCTGGCTCGGCCTCTCGCCTGCCGTGGCGTGGGCGGTTCGAGTCGTCGTCGTCTACGCCTACGCGTTCGTCCTCCTCGGCTGGTTATGGAAGGGGTACACGATCTTCCGCGAACACTACCGCGAGGCCGACTGGACGCCGCGTGACGACAGCATCAATCGATTCCGGAACCACTACTGGGGGCTGTTCGGACTGGTCGTCGTCGTCGCGTTCATCGTGATGGCGCTATGGGCACCCGCACTCGGTCCCACGCCCGCCGAAGCTGACATCTACCAGCCGTACGAACACGAACTCGAGTACTACGACGAGGGACTCGAGGAGGTTGCGGCGATCACCTACGGCGAGGCGAACCTCGATACACGCTCCGTCGGCGGTGACAGCAACGTCGGACTGATGAGCTACGATCAGTACGACAGGTTCCATCCGTTCGGGACGAACAACGACGGGAAAGACCTGTTTACTTTCCTGGCACACGGAGCGCAAGTGTCGCTTGTTATCGGTCTGCTCGCAACGGGACTGATGGCGGTGTTTGCGTCTGCGCTCGCGCTGATAACAGCCTACTACAAGGGACTGATCGACCTGATCACGGTCGTCACCAGCGACTCGATCATGTCGCTGCCGCGGTTCCTGGTCGTGTTGCTGCTGTCGGTGCTGTTCATGGAAGCCCAGCACCCGATAGCGACGATATACGATGGCGGGTTGCTACTGGCGTTGATCTTCGCGGCGACAGGCTGGCCACACCTCTGGCGTGCGGTGCGTGGGCCGGCACTACAGGTCGCCGAACAGGAGTGGATCGACGCCGCAAAGAGCTTCGGCCAGAGCCCGGTGACGACGATGAAGAAACACATGGCTCCCTACATCGCGGGGTACATGCTGGTCTACGCGTCGATGTATCTCGGTGGAATCATCATCGGCGTCGCCGCGCTCTCGTTCCTCGGATTCGGCGTTCAGCCGCCGACCCCCGAGTGGGGGCGTGCGGTCTACGAGGGACGGCCGTACGTCTCGACGGCGTCCTGGCACACCGCCACGATTCCCGGGATCATGGTCGTCCTCGTCGTCACCGCGTTCAACGCACTTGGTGACGGCATCCGCGACGCGATCGACCCCGAGAGCGACGCCGAAGCCGACGCTAGTTCCGGGGCTGCCGGAGGTGGTGGCTAATGTCTATGGAAGATCCGATCGAAGACGCAAGCGACGACGCGAGCACAGCGACCGAGCCGATCCTGACGATCCGGAACCTCCAGACCGCCTTCTTCACGGACAAGGAGGTCATCCGAGCCGTCGACGGCGTGAGCTTCGACATCGACGTCGGCGAAACCGTCGGTATCGTCGGAGAGAGCGGGTCCGGAAAGAGCGTCACGGCCCGCTCGATCATGGGTCTGATCGACTCCCCTGGCCGCGTTCTCGAGGGCAGTAGCATTCGCTACCATCACCCCGAGACGGTCGAACAGTTCGCCGAGGAGTTCGCGGACAATACGGTCGACCTCGCCGCCGTCCGCGACCGGTTCGATCCGGCAGACGTCCTCGAGAACCCGACGGTCGACGCCTCTATAGCGGAGTTCGCCGGGCCGGGCGAACCGGTGCCGTCGGTCGACGACCTCGACGTGACCGACGTCATCGACACCGGCTACGGCGAGGAACTCGGTCTGATCGACGAGGACGACTTCGTCTTCGTCGACAGCTCGAGCGACGATCGAACGGACAGCTACGTCGACGTCACTCGGACCAGCGGGGAGTCGCTGCGCAAGCTCCGTGGCGGGAACATCGCGATGGTGTTCCAGGACCCACTGACCAGCCTCAACCCGGTCTACACCGTCGGAAACCAGATCGAGGAGTCGCTACGACTCCACCAGGGCATCACCGGCAAGGAAGCGACCGAAGAGGCGATCGAACTGCTCGAGGCCGTCGGCATCCCCGACGCCCCGAAGCGCGTCTCGGAGTATCCCCACCAGTTCTCCGGTGGGATGCGCCAGCGTGCGGTGATCGCGATGGCGCTTGCCTGCGATCCGGAGATGTTGATCTGTGACGAGCCGACGACCGCACTCGACGTGACGATCCAGGCCCAGATCCTCGAACTGCTCGAGGATCTCCAGGAAGAACGGGACCTCGCGATCATGTTCATCACCCACGACATGGGCGTCATCGCGGAGGTCGCCGACCGGGTCAACGTCATGTACGCCGGCGAACTCATCGAGTCGGCCGACGTCGAGACGCTGTTTGCCGAACCTGCCCATCCGTACACGCAGGGACTGCTCGAGTCGATCCCGGGACGCCAGGTCGGTGAGGACCGACTCTCGACGATCGAGGGCGACGTTCCGACGCCGAACGAACCGGCGAGTTACTGCCGGTTCGCGCCGCGGTGTCCGAAGGCGTTCCAGGCGTGTGACCAGTTACATCCCGAGTCGGTCGTCGTCGACGAGGAGGAAGACCACCGTGTCTCGTGTCTCCTCTATCCGGAGCACGAACCGGAGTCTGAACGCATCGCAGTTCACGACCGGAAGAACGGAGCCGACGACGCGAACACGGGAGGTGAGAACCGATGAGCCAACAGGTATCCGAACGATCCGAATCGAGCGACCGGCACGGTGAGACGCTGAT
Source organism: Natronobacterium gregoryi SP2 (assembly GCF_000230715.2). Classification (GTDB taxonomy): domain Archaea; phylum Halobacteriota; class Halobacteria; order Halobacteriales; family Natrialbaceae; genus Natronobacterium; species Natronobacterium gregoryi. The sequence goes on along the minus strand of NC_019792.1, from coordinate 1,431,624 downwards.
CGAAGTCGAGGACCTCAAGACCTACTACGAGGGGGACGGACTCCTCGGCGGCAAGCCGGTGAAGGCCGTCGACGGGGTCAACTTCGAGATTTCTCGAGGAGAGACTCTCGGGCTCGTCGGCGAGTCCGGCTGTGGGAAGACGACGCTCGGTCGCACCCTCATCCACCTAGAGGAAGCCACCGACGGCGAGATCCGCTTCGACGGCACCGACGTGACGAGACTCGGCGGTGCCGAACTGAAAGAGTGGCGGCGGAACGCCCAGATGGTGTTTCAGGACCCACAGTCGAGCCTGAACGACCGGATGACGGTCGGCGAGATCGTCAGGGAGCCACTCGACGTCCACGACTGGAAGACGCCGCGAGAACGGCGCGAACACGTCCGCGACCTGCTCGAGACTGTCGGCCTCCAGAAGGAACACTACTACCGGTATCCCCACCAGTTCTCCGGTGGGCAGCGCCAGCGGATCGGGATCGCCCGAGCACTCGCACTGGAACCGGATTTCGTCGTCCTCGACGAACCGGTGTCGGCTCTCGACGTCTCCGTGCAGGCGAAGGTCCTGAACCTGCTAGACGAACTCCAGGAGGAGTTCGGCCTCACGTATCTCTTTATCGCCCACGACCTGAGCGTCGTCCGGCACATCTGTGATCGTGTGGCCGTGATGTACCTGGGGAACGTCCTGGAAATCGGCCCAACCGAAGAACTGTTCCAGAATCCGGCGAACCCGTACACGCACGCTCTCCTGTCGGCGATTCCCGAACCCGACCCGACCGTCGAACGGGATCGAATCATCCTCAACGGGACGCCGCCGAGTCCGCGCGATCCGCCGTCGGGCTGTCCGTTCAGCACTCGCTGTCCGGCGAAGATCCGTCCCGACGCCTACGAAGACCTCGACGACGACGTCTGGGAAGCGATCAACCTCTTCCGTGTCCTGCTGGAAGAACGCACCCGCGCAGGACTGTCGATTCGGGACCGAGTCCGCGAATTCCGCGGGCAGAACGTGCGGTTCGAAAACATTACAGACGTTCGTGCCGAACTATTCGGCGATCTCGAGCTCCCGGCCGAGGTCGAACGGCACGTCGACCAGGTCCAAGAGTACGTGGCGGACAACGAGTTCGACCGCGCGCTCGAGCACCTCGCCGACGAGTTCGACAGCGTCTGCGACCGCGACGAGCCGTCTCCCTGTGAGGTCGGTGACGGTGGGCGAGCAAGTGCCTGCCATCGTCATCAGCCCGAGTACGCCCCACCAGAAGAGGAACTGTAGCCGAGCATGTCTCGACCGAGCCCGTCTACTGTCGGCTTGCTGCTCGTCGACGTCGTCGCGTACGCAGTCGTCTTCGCGACGCTCGTCGTCGTAGCGGTGACGCCAGTCGGCTACGTCGCCGGCGACGGCTGGACGGGTGTCAAAGTCGGACTGTTCCTCGTTGGGATGGCGTTTTTCGGCTACAGTAGCATCTGGCTGTGGCTCCAGTCGTCCCAACAAAAGTACGACGAGAAACGGGACTCGCGCTCGACCGTCTCTCGAGAACAGGAATCGCGACTCCAGACGGCACTCGACGACCGCTCCATCTATCCGACCGACTCCATCCCACCAGCAGTTCGAATTTCACCAGGAACCAAGCTGTTCGTCGGGAGCCTGATCGTCCTCGCCGTCTCGTTCGTCATGGAGACGAGGTTTGGCGTCTGAGACGGACCGCTGGCTCCGTTGAAATCCTTAGCCGATGATAGATGATGTGTGCTGACTCGATGGAACCGCTGCTGTACCCTATCACCGACTGATACGGACTGCTGTGCCGATGTCCCGGCGCGACCGCAGGAGCGCGCGGTCGCGCCGGAAACAACTGATACGGATTACTGTACCGATTTACCGGCGCAACCGCCGCCCGGGTCGCGGTTGTGCCGAAAATGACCTACAGTAAACCGTATGACAGCAAACCGTACGAGGGTTGCAACAAGGTCGGACCGCTGTAACCATGTCCCGCCGATCGCCAGAGACGGGGCCGACGATCGGCGGGAATCGAAGACAGTAGCCCAGACGAGACGGCGCGACAGAGTGGATCGTCGTGCGTCTCGAGTCTTCTCCGGTTCGAAGAGAAAAGTAAACCAGTGTGCCGCCACTGGGGGCTGATATGACCGACACTGGGAGCGACCACGAAACGCGCGGACGGCCGACCCCGGGCCAAGAAGCAGTAACGAACGCCTGGGAGCGAACGCTCGAGGATATGGACGCACTCGCCGAGCAGCGCGAGGAGCAGGGTTGGGATGTCGTCACTATCAGGGCCGGAACCACCACGCCGACTGCGCCGTCAAACAGTTCGGACGATCGGTTCGGGCCGTCGTTCATTGTCCCGGACGACGAGGCCGAGCAGTTCGAGGAGGCGTTCGAGCGCGGTGGGTTCCCGCTCTACGAGGTCTACCGGGAGACTGTCGACGACCGCGTTTTCCTCGTCGTCGAGTATCGTGATCCGGATGCAGAGACGGTGATTATGGTGGCCGGTCAGTACAGGCTTCGTGACGCGGCCGGAATGGCGACTGCGGCGATAGACGAAGACGCGATCTATACTCGCGTTCGGACGCTCGACGGGACGGTATGTGGTTCGTTCCAGCACGACGAGTACGAGAAGTTCGTCCCCGACGTCGAACGGGTCGCCAACTGGCACGACAGCGTCGACGGACGGTAGGTCGACGACTGGACTGGTCGCGCTCCAGAGTGGCTGACGGCCACCGTCGGGCCTCGTTCGACCATATCTGTGCACTGTTTTCCACTATTGGCTGGTAAGCCCCTGATCGGTTCGCGTAAACCGCTATTACTTGAGCGAGCGTTGGCGCGTAATGATCTCCACCCTCGTTTGGAAGGGGATAACAAAGAACGGACGGATGCCTATCCCGAGGACGATGGTAGACAAGTTACAGACTCGTCGACGGGTTCTCGCTTCTGGGGCGGCGGTCTCCGCGGCGACCATCGCAGGGTGCATTGGTGAGGACGCCGAGGGCGACGATGGTGGAGACGTCGCCGACATCAGCGAATACCAGTACGACAGAGAAGAGCCGGACGACGAAGACGCTGCACGCGAGAGTTCACTCGAGTTCCTCCAGCCCGCAGAACGCGACGAGGACTTCGACCCGGTCGTTTCCTTCGACTCCTACAGTATGCAGGTCGCGAACCTCGTGTTCGACGGCCTCTACGAGTGGGACGACGAAATGGGACTCGAGCCGAAGATCGCCGACGGGATGCCCGAGGAAGAAGACGACGGCGAGACCTACGTCTTCGAGATCCAGGACGGGATCGAGTTCCACAACGGCGACGAGGTGACCGCAGGAGACGTCGCTCACTCCTTTACCGCGCCGGTCGAGGAAGAGACCGAGAACGCGGCGACGTACGCGATGATCGAGTCGACAGAGGTCGTCGACGATCACACGCTCGAGGTCGCCCTCGAGCATCCCTACGGGCCGTTCACGCTGGTGACAATGGCGGTTCCCGTGGTGCCAGAAGACGTCCGAACCGAGGACCGAGACGAGTTCAACACGGATCCGATCGGTTCCGGTCCCTTCGAGTTCGTCGATTTCCAGTCCGGCGAGTACGTCGAACTCGAGCGGTGGGACGACTACTGGGACGAGCCCCAGCCGTACGTTGAGGAGATTCGTTTCGAGGACGCGCCGGACGACGCCAACCGTGTCGCACAGGTTCTCGCCGGTGACGCGGACGTTATCGATACTGTCCCGGCGACGGAGTGGGACGAGGTTGAAGGTGCAGACGACGTCCGCATCCACGGGAGCCGCAGCCCGTCCTACATGTACCTTGGATTCAATTGCAACGAGGGGGAGACGACCGATCCCGACGTGCGACGTGCCGTCTCTCACTCGTTTTCTATGCAGGCGTTCGTCGACGAACACCTCGGCCCCGCAGCAGCCCCACTGTCGAGTCCCATCCCCGAGATCACCAACGACGAAGGGGACTGGGACTTTCCCGTCGACGAGTGGGAAGAACAGATGCCGGAGTACGATCCCGACCAGGCAGAACAACTCCTCGAGGACGCGGGGGTTCCCGACGGCTGGGAGCCACGCATCATCGCTCCCGAAGGAGGCCCCCGCGAGGCGCTGGCCGAACGGATCGGCTCGCGGCTGACGGAGATCGGGTACGGTGCCGACGTTCAGGGAATGTCGTTTGCGACGCTGGTCGACACCTACACGACTGGGAATGCCGATGACTACGAGATGTACCTGCTCGGCTGGACCGGCGGACCCGATCCCGACGCGTACTTCTACAACCTCTTCCACGAGAGCCAGGAAGAGGTCGGACAGGGTCACTTCTACGAGGGCCAGGGTGAGTTCCACGACAACATCGTCGCCGCCAGGGAGAGTGCAGACCACGACGAGCGACGCGACCTGTACATCGAGCTTACCGAGGAGGTTCTCGAGTATCTCCCGGCGTTGCCGGCGTACTCGGAACACAATACGATGGCTGCCCGTGAAAACGTCAGGGACCTTCACGCGCATCCGGCTGTCAGCTACAATCCGCGTATCGTCTCCGACTACCAGAATACCTGGATCGAGGAGTGAGCCGGTGACGGGTTCGTTCCCTCTCGGCGAATCGACCGACGATCGCGACCACCGCACGTAGCTTTCCGTCATGGGACTTCTCCGCTATACGGTCTACCGGTTCATCCAGGCGATCCCCGTCCTGATCGGGATCTCCATTCTGACGTTCGTCCTCGCGAACCTGACGCCGGGGGACCCGGTCAGACTCATGCTCCAGGGGGTAGAGGCCGACCAGGAGATGATCGAACAGGTCGAGGCCCGGTACGGCCTCGACCGGCCAATGCACGAGCGGTACCTCGATTACATGGCCGGACTGGTTCAGGGAGACATGGGACATAGCTTCCACCGGAACCGTCCCGTCTCGGAGCTGATCGCCAGTCGGATCGGTCCGACGCTGTTGCTCGTCCTCTCGGCGTACGCGTTTGCACTCGTGACGTCGATTCCGCTGGGCATTCTCGCGGCCAAACGTCGAAACGAGCCGTTCGATCACGTCTCGCGGATCGTCGCCTTGCTCGGCGTGAGCACGCCCTCGTTCTGGATCGGGATCATGTTGATCCTGATTTTCGCGGTCCAGCTTGGATGGCTCCCGTCCGCCGACCTGGTCTACCCTTGGTGGTCGCCCGAAGCCTACGGACACGACGGCTACGTCGAACACCTCGTCGAGACGATCCGTCACCTGCTGTTGCCGATGATCGCACTCGGCACCTTGCAGATGGCGACGCTGATGCGCGTCGAGCGAACCCAGATGATCGAGTCCCTGCAAGGTGAGTACGTCAAACTCGCTCGAGCCTACGGCGTGCCCGAGCGGACGATCATGCGAAAGCACGCGTTTCAGGTCGCACAGCTACCGATTATCACGATCGTCGGCCTCAACTTATCGACGGCGCTCGGTGGTGCCGTCCTCATCGAGTTCGTGTTCAACATCAACGGGCTCGGACGGCTGTTCTACGATGCGATCGTCCAGCTCGACTACCAGCTGATTATGGGTATCACGATGATCATCGCGACGATGTTCGTGATCGGCGTCATCATCACCGACATCGCGTACGCGTACATCGATCCGCGCGTCACCTACGGGGAGGCCGAGTAACCATGGCAGTCGGAGAATCTCAGGTCGGAAGCGGCTCCGAACCGGAAACCAAGGAACTCCAGGCCGGCTGGCGAAACACCTTGCGGAAAGTCATGCAGGACACGACCGCACGGTGGGGGCTGTACGTCATCACGTTCGTGCTGGCGATCACGGCGTACACCCTCGTAGACGGGAACCTCTCGCGGCTCACGTTCGGGAACGTCTCGGACTTCGCCATGGCCGAAACCCTGCCGATATTCGAACACCCCGAACGGCTCCCGCCGCCGGGCGAGGCGGAAACGAACGTACCGCCAGCGTTCCATCCCGACGGGACCCTCGAGCATCCGCTCGGCACCGATCCGAACGGGCGAGACTACTTCACGCGGATCGTCTACGGTGCCCAGGTGTCCGTAAGCGTCGGGCTTGCAGCAACCTTCCTTGGACTGGTCGGTGGGACGATCATCGGCTCCGTCGCCGGCTACTACGGCGGCTGGGTAGACGACGTCCTGATGCGAGCGATCGAGACCGTTTACGCCATCCCGCCGCTGATCCTCATCATCGTCTTTACGGTGTTTGTCAGCGGAGGCAGCCCCGATGTCCAGTTCGCGATCGTCGGCGTCGGTATCGCGTTCATCCCGGTGTTCGCCCGGATCATACGCAGCGAAGTGCTATCGGTCCGCGAGATGGACTACATCGAGGCCGCTCGAGCGGCAGGGGTCAAAGACCGCAATATCATCCTGTACCACGTCATTCCGAACAGTTTCGCACCCGTGTTGGTCTACGCGACGCTGCAGATCGGCGTGACGATCCTGATCGTCGCCGGACTCTCGTTCCTGGGCTTTGGCGCACAGCCGCCGACGCCCGACTGGGGCGAGATGCTCCAGACCTCTCACGGCTACATGCACTCGAACGTCTGGCTGTCGATCTGGCCTGGGGTCGCGATCATGATCACCATCATGGGGTTCAACCTCTTCGGTGACGGGCTACAGGACGCGCTCGATCCACGGATCAACGACTGACTATGAGTTCCGAACCACTCCTTCGCGTCGAGAATCTCAAGACGCAGTTCTTCACGGACGCCGGTACAGTACGCGCAGTCGACGGCATCTCCTTCGAGGTCCACGAGGGCGAGATCGTGGGGCTGGTCGGCGAGTCAGGGGCTGGCAAAAGCGTCGCCTCGATGAGCCTCCTGCGACTCGTCGAGAATCCCGGCGAGATCGTCGGCGGCGAGATCACCTATCGGGGCGAGACGATATTCGGCCTCGAGGAGGGGCCGGACGGCGAACTTCGGGAACGGGAGGACATGCTTTCGAACGAGGAAGTCAGGACCCGGATTCGGGGCAACGAGATCGCGGTCATCTTCCAGGACCCGATGGAATCGCTCAATCCCGTCTTCACTGTCGGCGGCCAGTTACGGGAGTTCATCGAACTCAACCGCGACCTCTCGAGTGGGGAGGCACGCGAGGAGGCCGTCGACATGCTCCGGGAGGTCGGTATTCCCGATCCCGAAGAGCGGTACGACGAGTATCCACACCAGTTCTCCGGTGGGATGCGCCAGCGCGTGTTGATCGCGATGGCACTCGCTTGCGAGCCGAACCTTATTATCGCTGACGAGCCAACGACGGCGCTCGATGTCACCGTCGAGGGACAGATCATCGACCTCGTCGACGATCTTCAAGAGAAGTATGGGACGAGTTTCGTCTGGGTGACTCACGACATGGGTGTCGTCGCCGAGATTTGTGACCGCGTGAACGTGATGTACCTGGGTGAGATCGTCGAACAGGCACCGGTGGACGAATTGTTCTACGACACGAAACACCCCTACACCGAGGCGTTGCTCGACTCGATCCCTCGCCCCGACCGAACCGTCGGCGAACTCGACCCGATCGAGGGCGTAATGCCCGAAGCGATCAGCCCGCCGTCTGGTTGTCGGTTCCATCCGCGATGTCCCGACGCGAGGGAAGTCTGTCAGCGCGTCCACCCGGAGACGAAACCGGTCGCTGTTGCCGACGGCGAGCCACATCGGGCTGCCTGCGTCAAACACGACGCGTTCGACGTTGGCTACGACGAGAGCGTCCCCCTCGAGAAAGAGCCACAGACATCCTCCGAGAGCGAGACGGATGCGGCGGTTTCACCGGAGCCGGCCGAGACGAACGGAGGTGGAGAGAGTGAGTGACACACAGGAACGCCTGCTCGGCTCCGAGATGACCGGCGAGGATGTCGGCTACGGCGAGACGCTGATCGAAGTCGACGGGCTGAAGAAATACTTCAGCCAGGAGTCGGGCCTGCTCGGCGGCGTCTCCCTCGAGTCGGACCAGTTTCCGCCGATCAGTGTTAGCCGGACTCGTGTGAAAGCCGTCGACGACGTCAGCTTCGAGATCAAGCGCGGCGAGACGCTGGGACTGGTCGGCGAGTCCGGCTGTGGGAAGAGTACGCTTGGCCGGACGATCCTCCGCTTGCTCGAGCCGACCGACGGAAATATCTACTTCAAGGGTGACGACCTCGCGGAACTGAGCGGCGAGCAACTCCGGCAGAAACGGTCGGAGATACAGATAATCTTCCAGGACCCACAGTCGTCGCTGGACCCACGGATGACGGTCGGCCAGATCATCGAGGAGCCGATGCGGGCCCACGACATGGTAGACGAGGAGAGACGGGAGGCCCGTGCCAAAGAACTCCTCGAGAAAGTCGGGCTCGATCCCCACCACTACAACCGTCACCCACACGCGTTCTCGGGCGGGCAGCGCCAGCGTGTCAACCTCGCGCGTGCACTGTCGGTCAACCCGGACTTCATCGTCTGTGACGAGCCAGTGTCGGCACTCGACGTCTCGATCCAGGCACAGGTGCTGAACACGATGGAACAGCTCCAGGCGGAGTTCGGGCTCACGTATCTCTTTATCGCCCACGACCTCTCGGTCATCCGGCACATCTCCGATCGTGTGGCGGTGATGTATCTCGGGAACGTCGTCGAACTCGCCGAAAAAGAGGAACTGTTCGAGAATCCACAGCACCCCTACACCGAGGCGCTCCTCGAGTCGATCCCGGTGCCGGACCCTCGCGACAGCGACGCCCGTGGCGTCCTCGAGGGAGAGGTTCCGAGCCCGGTCGATCCCCCCTCTGGCTGTCGGTTTCGGACGCGGTGTCCGCGACTGATCGCTCCCGAGGGGTACGAGTTGACCGACGAGGAGTGGGAGCGGACGCGGGCGTTCATGCGGGCGGTCAAGCGACGAACGTTCGAACCGGCGACGGCAGCCGAGCTTCGACGCGAGTTTTTCGGCGAACGATTGCCGACGGGTGCAGCCGGCGAGATCGTCGACGAAGCGATCGAGCACGTGGCGACGGATCACGACGAGAGGGGCGACGACGAGAGGAGTCCCACCGACTGGGAGTCGGCGACGGACCTGTTGCTCGAGTCGTTCGCTCGACAGAGCATCTGTGCACGCGAGCGGCCGGCCTACGAGGTCGAACCGGCGTACGGTTCCGGGACGCACTACACCGCGTGTCACCTCCACCGGTGATACTGTCGGACAGAAGTCAATACGAAGTCGGTCGCGGATTTGCGGCCGTCTCCACCGATGACGGCCGCAACAGAGGATCGATCGTCACGTCGTTCTGCCCGGCAGTATGAGTCACGGTTCTGTAGTCGCGACCAGTAACGTGTTCACGGTGACATCCGCCTCGCCGTAACCGGTGGAATGCTCTCCTCGCAGAAAGATAGTTGAAATGGTGCCACACTATTGACTCGTATATGAGTAAGGTTCTATCCGTCCTGGCGTCCGACAGTCGAACCGGTGCGAGAGTAAAGCGACGGATCGGCCACTCCCCACAGTTCTCGGGCGTCCAGACGGGCGATAACGGGCGACCCGACCGGCAGGTCTCTCCAGGTGGGTTCCTGACTGGGCAAGGGTTCCTTTTCAGCGAATCGTAATCGTTGTCGAATCACTGGGTTCGAACGCGTCTTCGTGCGTCGCGACGAACGCACGGACCTCGTACTCATCGGGGTCGGGCAGGACGGACTCGCGGCGATCCTCCCGGGCGCGTTCGAATCGGCCGTTCCAGGTGAACGACGCGCGTTTTCGCTCGCCGCCCGCGAAGTCGAACGACGACGGACGGGCACGCGTGTAGCGGCGTTCGTCGCTGGCCTCGAGTTCGTCGTCGATCGTCCAGCCCCAGGGCCGTTGTCGGGGGGTCGGCACCTCGACCGGAACGGGGAGTCGGTTCTCGAACTCGACCGTTATCTCGACCGGCTCGTCCGGTTCGTAGGTGTCCCGGTCAGTCGTGACGGAGACGGCGATCGCACGTCGGGCCAGTACGGTCGGGACCAGTGCCGAGAGAAAAGAGCCTGTCGCGGACTCCGAGTCACCGGTGTCGATGCCGAACGCGTCGGCGACGGGAGACGACGGAGACGAGGTCGACTCCGACGGCGATCCGTCGCGGGATCGCGGATCAGTCATACGATGGCGAAAGATCGCCCGGCACTAAACGATACGGTCCCTGATACGGATTGCTGTCAGTCAGTTCCGGCGCGACCACAGGAGGGCTCGCGGTCGCGCCGGTACAGCATTCTGCATGACGGAAGGCCCACGGTCGAAAAGAGACACACTTCCCGCGACGTTATCGCCAGGCTCGAAGCGTCGATGCGTCGTCGGCCTGCATCGAAATCCAGGCGTCGTCGGCCGAGATATCCGCGATAACGTATTCGTCGCTCGAGTCGACCGTATCGATCGAGCCGACGACCGTCTCGCCGGACGTCGTGGAGTGGGGGTTCGACTCCATGTCTGTGAGTGACAATCAGGTACGTATAAAATCGTCGAATCGAGCCGTCACCGTGGAGCCGAACAAATTCGGTGCCTTCCGAACTGGGAAGCACTGGGTTTATACTCATTTTTGCCCTACGGTGGGGACATGAACGTAGCTGACGCGATGACGCCCCGCGAGGACGTGGTGACCGCGGAACTGCCTGGCACCCGTTCGGATGTCCTCGAGTACCTGCAAGAACAGTCGTTTTCGTCCGTTCCGGTCGTCAAACCGTCCGACGGCGGTCCGGAATACCGGGGACTGATCTCACGAGACGCGCTGATCGAACAGCCCGACGAAGACCAGCTCGTCATGCTGATGGAAGACGTTCCCACGACGACGGCCGAGACGTCGCTCGAGAAACTCGCGGAGACGATGGTCGCGGAGGGTGCACGTCGTGTCCCCGTTGTCGACGGCGAGTTCGAGGGGATCGTCACGATCACCGACGTGATCCACGCGATCGCGACGGGCGATCAGGCGACCGACGGTTCCGTCGAGGCGCACGCGACCGGGAACGTCAACACGACCTACGAGGGAGCACCGCTGCCCGTCGCCGAACGAGAACTGTACTACGCGAACGTTCCCTACACCGTCGCGCTGGACGACGACGGGAAGATGAGTGGCGTCCTCACGGAAGTCGACATCATCGACGTCGCCCGGATCGTCGAGGGCGAGGAAGCGACCGGTGACAACTTCCCGGATCAAGACTCAGAGTGGTCCTGGGAGGGGATCAAGGCCGTCGGAAGCCGATACCTCCCTACTCGAGACATCGAGCTTCCGGCCGGCTCGGTCAGCGAGTTTATGACCGAGGACGTGGTGACTGTCTCTGGCAACACGTCGATTCAGGAGACGGCACAGCAGATGATCAGCAACGATGTCGAACAGATTCCGCTGGTGACGGCAGAACAGCTCGCAGGTATCGTTCGCGACGTCGATCTCCTCGAAGCACTCTATGAGTAAACAAGAAAAAGCCGATCCCGACGAACAAACGAGCGAAAAACTGGTCGAACTCGCCAAGCGCCGAGGCTACTTCTTCCAGTCTTCCGGAGCGTACGGCGGTGTCGGCGGTTTCTACACGTTCGGCCCGCAGGGTGCGTCCCTGAAAGGCAACGTCGAGGACGCCTGGCGCGACCGGTTCGCCGTCGCCGAAGGCAACATGGAGATCGACGCGCCGACGATCATGCCCGAACCCGTCTTCGAGGCGTCGGGCCACCTCGAGACGTTCGACGACATGCTCGTGGAGTGTCCGGAGTGTGGCGAGAGCCATCGCGCGGACCACGTCGTCGAGGACAACACCGAGTACGAGGACGCCGAGAGCCTCCCCATTCCGGAAGTCGAGGAGGTCATCGCCGAGTACGAACTCGTCTGTCCCTCCTGTGGCACAGGACTTGCGGGTCAGGCCGTCGAGACGTTCAACCTCATGTTCGCGACGAACATCGGCCCCGGCGACTCCGATCCGGGCTACCTGCGTCCCGAAACGGCCCAGGGCATCTTCGTCGAGTTCCCACGCCTGAAGGAGTACGCGCGCAACCAGTTGCCGTTCGGCGTCACCCAGATCGGGCGGGCCTACCGCAACGAGATCAGCCCGCGGCGCTCGATCATTCGGACCCGCGAATTTACGCAGGCCGAACTCGAATACTTCGTCGACCCCGAGGAAGACGAACCGGACCTCGAGTCTGTCGAAGACGTCGAGGTGACGTTGTATCCCGCCAGCGAACAGCACAGCGAAGGCGGCGACGAACTCGAGACGACGATCGGCGAGGCCGTCGAAGACGGTATCGTCGGCGACGAGTGGGTCGCGTACTTCCTCGGTATCGCCAAACCGTGGTACGAGTCGATCGGCGTCGACATGGATCGGTTCCGGTTCCGCCAGCACCTCTCGGGCGAGCGGTCCCACTACGCCGCGGACTGCTGGGACGCCGAGAGCGAAATAGATGGGAACTGGATCGAACTCGCCGGCTTTGCCAACCGAACCGACTACGACCTCTCGAAACACGACGAGTACTCCGACGACCGCTTTACGATCTTCAAACAGTACGACGAACCCAAGACCGTCGAACGCGCGACGGTCGATCCGGACATGAGCTATCTGGGTCCGGAGTTCGGCGGTGCGGCCCAGGACGTCGTCGACGCACTCGAGACGCTCGCCGAACGGGATCGGTCGGCCTTCGAGAGCGACGTCGTCGAGATCGAACTTGAGGGTGAAGGTGGGGGCGAGAACGAGGCGGAGACTCACGAGATTCCTGTCGAGAAGGCCGGCTTCTCGGTCGACGAGGAGACGATCGCCGGCGAGCACATCACGCCCCACGTCATCGAACCTTCTTTCGGCGTCGATCGAGTGATCTACACTGTCCTCCACCACGCCTACCGCGAGGACGAGGTCGACGGTGAGGAGCGGACGTACCTGGCACTCGAGCCCGAAGTCGCGCCGACGTTCGTCGGCGTCTTCCCGCTGCAAAGCGACGACGATCTCGAGTCGGTCGCCGACGAAATCGTGAGCGATCTGCGAAAGCTCGGCCTTTCGGCCACCTACGACGACTCGGGCAACATCGGCCGCCGCTACCGTCGTCAGGACGAGGTCGGAACGCCGTTCTGTGTCACCGTCGACTACGAAACGATCGAAAACGAGGAGACGACAGTTACCGTCCGCGAACGCGACACGACCGACCAGAAGCGACTCCCTGTCGAAGACCTCGCCGAGACACTCGCCGAAATTCGGGACGGCGACCTCGAGTTCGCAGACCTCTAGTGGCGGGCCACGCCTGAACTGATCGGTCGAATCTGGCGGTGTGGCTCGATTCGACCCGTCAGTCGACGGTTGGGACGGTACCAGGGACTCAATCCGCCTGCAGCCCGCCGATTTCTCCGTCAACGACGAGATGGTCGACGACGTAGATTGGGCTGAGTGCGAGGCTGCCGATGGTGGGGCCGACGAACTTTCGGGACGGGAAAGCGAGCGGAGCGCGATCGTCGGGACGATGAGAGTCGACATGACGACGACTCGTCCGGCGACACCGATCGCTCGACACGTCGCCTCAATCTCTTTTCCGATCGGTGACTGTGCGATCGGTCTCATCCCGATCACGCCGAGGACGAATTCGACGACTCCCACTCCCAGGCTGCCCAACAGAGAGAAGGTGACAAAGAGAAGAAAGACGGCGGCCAAATCGATCAGCACGTCGCCTTTCGTCGGTGGACGGTCCGGAAACACCGCACGGGAGACGAGCGAACGCATCCAGGAACTGTTCTATCGATCTGCGTAAGTCGGTCTTGAGAAGACGGCTCAGATCGTGATCAACACCGCACCCAGGACCACCAGCGCCGCCCCAGCGACGACGCCGCGAGTCACTCGCTCGAGATCACGTAGCAACAGCGCTGCGAACGCGAGCGTAAAAAGCGGCGCGGTCGCGACGAGTGGATCGACGATGGCGATCCGGCCCTCCTCTAAGCCGAGTGCGGCCATCAGTGACAGCATCGCGACGGTCGTCACCAGGCCGCTGCCGACGAAATACCGGTATGAGGCTCGTGGTTTCTTGAGGACGTCCCGTCCGCCGACGGCGAGGACGTATGCTGCGAGTGCGACCAGCCCTGCCGTCTCGTTGATCGCGACTGCCTCGAGCGCCGAAATTGGCGTCTCGAGCATGCCGTACCGACGGGCGACGTTTGCGACGGCGAAGGTGAGGGCGGCGGCGATCGGCCACAGCAACTCGCGGGGTTGCCAGCCTTCGAGGTCGCCGCCCTGGGAGGCGGTCAACACCGAAAGTCCGCCGACGAGGACGCCGATGCCGAGCCCCGTCACTGGTCCGAGCGGTTCGCCCAGGAAGACCAAGGCGATCAGCGTTGCGAACAGCGGTCGCGTGCTGAGTATCGCGCTGTTGAGGCTCGCGCCGACCTTGTCGACGCCGACAAAGATCGTGATTCGCCCGAGTGCGGTGCCGACCACGCCTGCGAAAGCGAAGACGGTGAGTACCTCGAGTGTGAGTCCGGAGAACGCCGATCGGCCGTAGAGTCCGGCGATGACGAGCCAGTAGATCGTCGAGTCGACGAGCACGACGACCAGTGACGCCTGTACCGAGCCGCCGCCCGCGGCCATCCCGCGCTTGTCGAAGATCGGAGCGAACCCCCAGAAGACCGCCGGGATCAGGGCGAGCACCAGGACCTGAAGCGTCGCGCTCGTCATCGTCGTTCCTCCGGTCCGGGTCGGACTGTCATCGCCCGAACTGGGGGTGGCTAACGTGTCAACGTTGCGGATCGAGATGCTGTCGGCTTTTGCCGCCTCGAGACTGTCCGGAATCCGGGATAGTCGCTCTTCGACCCATGGAACGCGGCACCGACCATTATTTCGGTTCGACGCGTATCGTCGCGTATGTACGATCGAATCCTGCTACCGACCGACGCGGAGAAGGGAACTGAACTGGCGACCGAACACGCGATCGCCGTCGCCGCTCACACCGACGCCGAACTGCATCTGCTGTCCGTCGTCGACAGCGACGTCTACAGTTCGTACACCGGCGACGAGTACGTCCACGAGTTCGAGGGACTCGAGGCGGCACTCGAACAGACGGGCGAACACGCACTCGAGGCGGTTGCCGAGTCGGCCCGCGAGGCGGGCATCGAGCCTGAACCGGTCGTTCGTCACGGGACGCCACACGAGGAGATCATCGACTACGCCGAGGAGGCAGATGTCGATCTGCTGGTCATGGGGTCGAAAGAGCGGTCGGGTGAGTACCGTCGACTGATCGGCAGCGTCACCGACCGCGTCGCTCGGTTGGCGTCGCGTCCGGTGACGATCGTCAAGACGCCGGTCGAGGAGGAGTCGGCAACCGTCTCGTAGCGACGGTCGGTAGCTACTCGAGGTCGGCGACGGCCCGAACCGGTGAGGCGTCGCCGTCGTTCACCGGGAGCGGGAACGCATAGAGCGTGAACCGCTCGGGAAGCCGCTCGAGGTTGGTCAGATTTTCGAGAATCGGCAGCCCGGTGCCAAGCAGTTCGCGGTGGGCGGGAATCCCGTCCGGTTCGTCCGCGCTCGCCCGCTCCGTCGGGGTCGGGTCCGGGCTGAGGGTGTCGGTCGCGACGCCACAGTCTGCGTCCCGAAGCGTTCGTGCAGCGGCCGGCGTGAGATACGGATGGTCGAGGTAGGCGTCCGTATTCCAGTGGTCGTCGTAGCCGGTCCGGACGACCAGTAAGTCCGTCGACTCGAGTTCGATCGTGTCTGGCAGCTCCGTGGGTTCGATCGCTTCCCGTGGATCACAGGGTGTGAGGTCGACGAACCGTGCGTCGAAAACGTACTCGCCGACATCGCGGTCCGTGAGGCTGTCGCCGTCCGGTTCGGTGTGGCTCGGCGCGTCGATATGGGTGCCCGCGTGACTGGAACAGCGCAGTTCGCTGACGGCCGCGCCGTCGTCCGGAACCGTCGTCACTGCCGAAATCTCGACTGCAGGGTCGCCAGGGTACGTCTGCATCCCGGACTCGATCGGCTGGGACAGGTCGCGCATACTGGTCGTTCGGCCGCGTCCGCAAAACCTGAACTGGTTTATCCGGTCGTGTCCAATCGGCGACCGATGACAGTCGTCGCTTTCGACTTCGACGGGACGCTCTCCGACTCCGAGATGACCGTGTTGCTCGGTGACCGCTGTGGCGTCGCCGACGACATGGCCGAGATCACCGAACGCGCGATGAACGACGAAATCGGCTATGCTGAGAGTCTACGGGAACGGGCGGCCCTGCTCGAGGGGCTCCCCGAGGACGAAGCTCACACTGCGTTCGCGGAAGTGGAGCTTCGGCCAGGCGCTGCGGACCTGATCGCTGACCTGAACGACGCCGGCGTCACGACGGCTATTCTTACCGGCGGATTCGAACGCGGCGTCGTGGCGGCACTCGAGGGCGAGGACGTCTCAGTCGACCACGTCGTCTCGAATCGACTCCCGGTGGCGGGTGGCCAGTTGATGGGCGACGTGGCTGGTCCACTCGTCGAAGGCACCAAAGACGACGCGCTCGACGACCTCGCGGACGAAGTCGGCGTTCCCACGTCCGATACCGTCGCGGTCGGCGACGGTGCGAACGATCTGCCGATGCTCGAGGTCGCCGGTCTCTCGATTGGGTTCGACCCGAAACCGGCCGTCGAACCGGCGTGTGACGTCGTCGTCACCTCGATGGCAGCGGCCCGCGAGGTGTTCGCCAAACGGGCGATTCTCGAGACGGTCTAACCGGTCGGCTCTCGTTGATTCTTTTCGGAGCGTGTGCGCTGCTGGCGTCGTGTCGGGTGAGTGTATCGCCACGCGATCGCCGGGCGCTGCCGGCACCGACTCGTTCGGTCTGGACGAGGCGTTCCCGATCGCAGAGTAACTTTCAAACTCGAGGGAACGTCCGTTTTCGACGAGTATGGGTCGTGAGGGGGCACTTCACGACCAATGGAGTTATTAACTCAACAGCGAGTAAGTAGTTTTGATGATGTGGCAAGACTTCGTATTCCTGATTGGTAGTGGTCTCTCGGTCGTCTTCCTCGCACCGACGCTTCGCGATGCGACTGCACGAGTTCCCCTTGGAACGAGCCTTCCGTCGATGGCCATCGGCTTCGTGTACGGCCTGACGTTCGTGAGCCTCGGCATGACGTTCTCGGCAGCCGGTTCGATCGCCGCGGGCACCATGTGGTCGTTGATCGCTTTGGTCCGCTCACCGACCGGAAACGACTGGCTCACCGTGCGACGGAGGGAGTACTCGCTGTTCGCCGAGGACGCCGTTCGGTGGTTCGATCGACGCAGGAGCGGTTCCCCCCGTCTCGCGCAGTACGAGATCGACCGACCCGTTTACGAGCACGCGGACGACTGATACGGACTGCTGTCCCGATTGGCCGGCGCGACCGCGCCCTCCTGCGATCGCGCCGGCACTGACTGACAGCAAACCGTATGATACGACCTGTTCTCTCGATTTCCCGGCGCAGCCGCGAACCAGCTCGTGGTTGCGTCGTCGATGACGGACAACAATCCGCATGCGTGCCAGTGGCGGGCCACGCCTGCACTGCTGTCGATCCCAGTCAGCCGGTCCGACCAAGTAGTCGACGGCTGGAACGGTACTACGTCGAGAAGAGACTCGAGTGGACAGGTGCGAAGTCGTCCGACTCCGACGTTTCCGTGCCGCCGGTATCGCTGATCGTTCGTGCCGACAGTCCGTCCTCGAGCAACCCCGACAGTGGCGGACCGACTTTTTCCGGTTCGACGAGGAAAGCGTCGTGGCCGTGATCGGACTCGACGACGTGGTGAGCGACGTCGACGTCGACCTCGCGGGCCGCTTTTGCCACCGCTTCCGATTGGTCGACCGTGAAGTGCCAGTCGCCGGTAAACGACTGCAGGAGTAACTCGCCGTCGAACGCCGCGAGCGCATTGGCGTCGCTCTCGTAGCCCGCCGAGAGGTCGAAGTCGTCCATCGCACGGGTCAGGTAGAGGTAGCTGTTGGCGTCGAACCGACTGACGAACTTGTCGGCCTGGTAGTCCAGGTACGATTCGACCTCTCGGTAGGGAAAAAACGACGCTGCGGGGTCCAGCGGCTCTTCACGGACGGTCTCTCGCCCCGCGGAGCGGCGGCCGAACTTCCGAGCCATCGACGACTTCGAGAGGTACATGACGTGGCCGATCTGACGTGCGCGGGCGAGTCCGTCGTCGGGCTCGGGACCCGCGTAGTAGTGGCCGCCGTTCCAGTTCGGGTCCGACGTGATCGCCCGCCGAGCGACGGCATCGAGCGCGAGACACTGTGCGTCGAGGCGTGCGGCAGTCGCAACCGCCCCGGCACGGCCGACATCGTCGGGATACCGGCGCAACCAGTCCAGAACGTTCATTCCTCCGACGCTACCGCCGACGACGGCGTGGAGTCGGCCGACGCCGAGTTCGTCGAGCAGTCGTCGCTGGGCGCGCGTCCAGTCGCCGACCGTCACCGGCGGAAAGTCGGTTCCGTAGGGCTCGTCGGCCTCGGGGTTCGTACTCGAGGGGCCGGTCGTCCCGTAACACGATCCCGGGACGTTCGCACAGACGACGTAGTACTCCGTGGTGTCGATCGCTTTTCCGGGGCCGACGATGTCGCCCCACCACGCGCGGGCCTGCCCGGCCGTGTCGTCGTCTGCGTCGGGGCGGCGCGCGACGTGAGCGCTGCCGGTCAGGGCGTGACAGACGAGGACCGCGTTATCGCCGGTGAAGTCGCCGTACGTCTCGTAGGCGACCTCGAGCGACGGAATCGCCTCGCCCGAGAGAAACGCGAACTCGCCGAGGTCGATCGTGTCTCTGGTCGTCACTGGCTGTCACCTTCGTCGGCCCGACGTGTCGTCTTTTCGGAACCGGTCGTCGCCGCCGAAATCGCTTGTTCGAGGTCGGCCAGGATATCCTCGGGCTCTTCGATCCCGACGGACAGCCGGACGAGGTCGGGCGTGACGCCCGCTTCTTCCTGTTCGTCGGGCGAGAGTTGCCCGTGGGTCGTACTCGCGGGATGGATGACAAGCGTCTTCGCGTCACCGACGTTCGCGAGGAACGAGGCGAGTTCGACGTTCTCACAGACCGCTTTCCCACCGTCGAACCCGTTCTCGAGCCCGAACGCGACCATCCCACCGAAGTCCTCGAGATAGCGCCGGGCGTTGTCGTGGGTCGGGTGGTCTGCGAGTCCGGGATGTGTCACCCAGGCCACGTCCTCGTGGTCCGCGAGGTACTCCGCGACGACCTGGGCGTTCTCGCAGTGTTTCTCCACCCGCAACGGCAGCGACTCGAGTCCCTGCAGCGTCTGCCAGGCGTCGAACGGCGACTGCTGGTTGCCAAGCGTCCGCAGTGACCGATAGCGCACAGCGGCTGCGAACGGTGCCTCGGGGAAGTCACGCGAGAAATCGACGTCGTAGTAGGCGTGGTTCTCGCCGCCGATCTCGTCGTATCCGTACTCTCCCCACGGGAACGAACCGCCGTCGACGAGCACGCCGCCGACCGTCGTCCCGGAGCCGTGGAGCCACTTGGTCGTCGACTCCCAGACGAGGTCTGCACCGTGCTCGAGTGGCCGACAGAGCGCGGGCGTCGCGAACGTGTTGTCGACGACGAGCGGGACGCCGTGCTCGTGGGCGAGCCCCGCGACGCGCTCGAAGTCGGGCGTCACCAGCGACGGGTTGCCGATCGTCTCGACGTGAACGAACGCCGTCTCGTCGTCGATCGCGTCCTCGTAGGCGTCGTACTCGCATGTCGGAACGAACCGCGGTTCGATGTTCCGGCGGGTTGCAGTCTTCGAGAAGTACGTCGTCGTCCCACCGTAGGTGTCGGTCGAGACGACGACGTTGTCGCCCGCCTCGGCGAGAAGCAAGACCGCGGAGTCGAGCGCGGCCATCCCGCTGCCCGTCGCGACAGCGCCCGTCCCGCCTTCGAGCCCAGCGAGTCGCTTCTCGAGCGTTCTCACCGTCGGGTTGCCGATCCGCGAGTAAATGTATCCGTCGTCCTCGAGAGCGTACCGCTTGGCTGCGGTCTCCGTATCCTCGAAGGCGTAGGAGGTCGTCTGGTGGATCGCCGGTGCTACCGCACCGGTCGCCGGATCTGGTGATTGGCCGCCGTGTACGCTTTGCGTTCCGAATCCGGACGGGTTCGGCTCGTTATCGACTCCGTCGCTCGCATCGCCACTCATGTCTGATATGCATACTCCCCTATGACTATATGCGCCATAGTAACGGCAAAAACTACTGCTCGTGGGAAGGGGCCACATGGCAGTCGTGACGGAAGCGACACCGAGGTGGATCACTGTCGGTCGTCGACAGCTAGGGATTATCGTAGCCAACCGGAGGTTTCGAAGTCCGTCCTTCGACGCTGTGTCGTGGTTCGTCACGGGAAAACTATGAACTCCTACGATAATCCCTAAGCACGACCGCAACTTCTCTTGTCGCCGTCGGCACGTCGCTACAGCAAACCATTGCATGACTCGGCCGCGCGATCGACTCCTCTTTCGGGTCCGGCACGCCCACTGCGTGATAAACGGGCGGCCGTCGACGTGCCACTCGAGGAGTAGTGCCGAGTCGCCACGACGGACCGTCAGTCGTGGCGACGCTCATACGGTTTGCTGTACCGATGTCCCGGCGCGACCGCAGGAGGACTCGCGGACGTGCCGGAACTGACGGACAGCAAACCGTATCAGTCTTGATTGTATCCGTGACCGAGATACAGCGCGACGACGTTGATCGCAAGCAATACGAGGAACGTCAGTATCACGCTCGAGTCGCCGAGTCCTTGTGCGAGCAGCGGGACGTGGAGGAACGGGAGGGCAATCGCGACCCAAAACGAGAGGAACTGGGCCGGACCTTTGACCGAGTGAAGATACTGGCTAGACCGGTCGTGCTCTTGCTCCGTTTCGGTGCCGGACGGGCCAATCGATTCGTTCGAGAGCGGGGAATGATTCGACATCGCTTACCTTGTCTCGACTCCGACTTTCACCCTCGACATCATATAACGGGGTGAATATTGACTTCGTTTCCACTCGTTTCACCGCATTATCGCCCGTATACTGACTTTTTATCGATGGTCGAGAGACGGTTTAACGTTTTATGAAACTATCTAAGGCCACAACACCCATCTGTCGCCTTCCGTCGGACAGATCGAGGTGAGGTGGCCACTCCCCGCTTGCCGGACCGAGCGCAACCACCTTGTATCGGCGGTTCGATCGGTGAGGTATGAGCGACCGAACCGCGACGATCACACGGGACACCGCCGAGACGTCGATCGAGTGTACCGTGACGATCGACGGCACTGGCAACGCCCACGTCGATACTGGAGTCGGCTTTTTCGACCACATGCTCGAGTCGTTCGCCAAACACGGCCTGTTCGACCTCGAGATCGACTGCGACGGCGACCTCGAGATCGACGACCACCACACCACAGAGGACGTTGCGATCGTCCTCGGGAACGCGATCGACGACGCGCTCGGCGATCGGTCGGGCATCGTCCGATATGCTGACCGGCAGGTTCCACTGGACGAAGCCGTCGCGAGTGCCGTCGTCGACGTCAGCGGCCGGCCCCGCTTTTATTTCGACGGGGAGTTCTCTCAGGACGCGATCGGCGGATTCACCAGCGACATGGCACGTCACTTCGGCGAGTCACTCGCCATGAACGCCGGCCTCACGCTGCATCTCGAGGTCACCGGCGAGAACGCCCACCACGAGGTCGAGGCCCTGTTCAAGACACTTGCCCGGACGCTGGACGATGCGACGCGGATCGACGAGCGGCGTGACGGGACACCGAGTACGAAAGGAACGCTGTAGCTACGGCTTTCGGAGCTTTCCTCGCTTCTGCTCGAACTCTCCCGTCTCGATCGCGTGATCGACGATCGTCGCGACGGCGTCCCGATCGACGCCGTATGCCTCGGCGACGAACGATTCAGCCTCACGACGTTTCATCGGAAACTCGCGGCTGTTCAGGAACTGTACGACTTTCACGTACGCCCGCGATGCGCGCTCCCGACTCGAGTCCGCAGCCTCGCCGTTCGTTCCCGTGTCCGATCCGCAACCGTCGGCACTTTTCCGGCCGGATTCGGCCCTGGTCTCGTCGCTGGCCGCCTTCGTCGTCGCGGACGGTGCAACGGATACCTCGTCGTCGGAGGCGGCTGTTCGATCGGCATTCGCTCCCGTCCCGTCGGTCGCCGTGCCCGACTGTGACCGGTCGTGTCGCCGGGTCGCCGTCTGCCGTTTCCGTTTCTCGTCGCGGCCGGCGTTTCGTTCGGCTGTCGTACTCGTACCGGAGTCGTCTCGCCGCCTGTTGCTCCCGTCTTCGGATTCGGCGCGGAGACGCGCAACCAGTGGCTCGAGAAGCAACTGGAGTTGCTTCCGACAGTTCCCACAGAGTGCGACCCGACGCTGTTCGTCGTCGGTCGGCTCGAGTTCGGGCGGAATCACCTCGAAGGTGCCGACGGCGTCGTCCCCACAGAAATCACAGTTCCGAAGTTGACGCATGCGAGTGAGTACTCGGTCGAGTCGGTAAAATCGTCTGGCAGATGAATACTCGTCTCGACTAGACTGTCCCACCGTCGAACGGGTCGAACCCGAGGAACGAACGCACTCGAGGGCAACCACCGACAATTATACGATTGCGGACGTACACCCGTCAACGAATGTTCGACGAGATCATGGAGAAGTTCGAGGGGTCCCCGAGCCAGCAAGCGGTCATTCGCCTCCTGCTCGAGCGTGGCTTCTCGGTCAACGACGACGGACGGGTCGTCTCGGGCGGGATCGAGATTCCGAACACGGGGATCGCCCGCGAGATCGACGTCGACCGACGGGTCGTCGATTCGACGACCGACGTCATTCTCGAGGACCCGGAGCTGCGTCGCATCTTCCAGAACATCTCCCAGGTGCCGAGCCTGATGGATCTCGCACCCGTTCTCGACCTGACGGTGCTGTCGATCGCCGTCGACGAACCCGAACAGGAGGGGATCGTCGCTGGTATCACCGGCACACTTGCTGACAACGGCGTCTCGATCCGCCAGACGATCAGTGAAGACCCCGAGTTCACCGACGAACCACGCCTGTACCTGGTCACCGACGAGGACTTGCCCGGCGAGGTGATCACCGAACTCCGAGAGTTGGCGTTCGTCAGGAAAATCGAGATTCAGTAGTTTCGTACGCTCTTCCGAACGAGTTACCGGTGCAATCGACGAGGCTCACGGATTCACTGTCGATAACGTACGTCAGACCGTGTCGTCCGGACCGCTGTATTCAATCACCGCCGATCGGCAGAGACGAGGACGGTGACCGTCGGTAGCTAGTTACAGCGATCCGTCTCAGTCGCCGTCGAGGACCGATTTTACTGCAGTCGTCAGCTCTTCGAACCGCTCTATCGACATCCCGTCTGCCGTCACCCAGACGCCGTGTTTCCCCCGAATGATTCGTGTGAGATAACCGTTTTCGAACGTCCGTATCGTCGCCTCGTACTCACCCAGTTGCGTGTGCCGGTACGCCGACTGCGAGTGAAAACCCATCCGTTCGTGCTCGGCGAACCCGACGAGGTCCGCAGTCCGCTCTAGGTCCGATCGCAAGTAAAGCTGTGAGACGGTGTCTTCGGTAAAGTACGTCACACTCCGCAACTCGTCTCCGATCGTGGTCCGACAGACCGAGATCAGTTCGTCGGCGAGTTCGGGATCGATGTCGACGTCTTCCATGTTCCTCTGTATCACGTTCCGGAGTAATAACCTAAAGGGACGAGGCGACACCTGACTGGCGGGACCGACGGTCTCTTTTCGCCGGCCGATGTACTCCTCGCATGGTCGAATCGTTGGCCGCCGCGGGTGAGCGTTCGTGAGCGAGTCTTATCGGACCGTCGCCGAACCTGCGACCGCCGACTTCGTCGTCCAGGGCTCGGAGTTTCTCGGACACGTTCGGCCGGTCGACTCTATCGAGGCCGCCGAATCGTTCGTCGAGACCGCCGAGGCCGAGTACGCCGACGCAACCCACAACGTCCCCGCCTACCGGGTGCGGGCCGATCCCGAAGGCGAACTCCTGCGCGAGTACTCGAACGACGACGGCGAACCTTCCAGTTCCGCAGGGAAACCGGCATTGAACGTCCTCGAGAAGCGCGACCTCGAGAACGTCGCGGTCGTCGTCACCCGCTACTACGGCGGGACGAACCTCGGCGTCGGGGGGCTCGTCCGGGCCTACTCGAAGGCCGTGAAGGACGCGGTCGACGCGGCAGGTGTCGTCGAGGAACGGCCACACGAATCCGTCTCGATCACCGTCGAGTACGACGACTCCGGTACCGTCCGTGGCATCGTAGAGAGCGAAGGCTACGAGTTCGAAGCCGACTACGGTGCCGATGTCTCGTTTGTCGTTCGGGTGCCGCTATCGGAGAGACAGTCGTTCCGCGATCGGTTGCGGAGCGCGACGAGTGGACGGGCCGACCTCGAGTGACCACAGTCGGTCACGCCGGCGTCGAACGCGGCCCGTCGCCCGAGTGCTGGCGCTCGATCGCCGTCAGGAGTTGTTCGGGGGTCTCGAGGGCGTCTCGCTCGAGGCGGACGTCGAACAGGCCGCGATCGAGGACGAGTTCGCCCTCACGCAGGCGAACGTGGTCGACGTCGCTCCAGGGAACGAAGGACCTGACGTAGGGTCGTTGCTTGACGAGTCCGTTCTCGTAAACTCGTATCTCAGGGGTATCTCTCGTCTCTCCGAGTCGAAACCGTCCCTCGGTGAGGCCGCTGGCGAGCCAGCCGAGCCCGATTCCCAGCCAGACGACTGCCGAAAGCCAGTCGCCGACGGCAGCATTGGCTGTCGCGAGAACCAACCAGCCGGCGAGTACGACCCGATCCAGTAAGGAGGGTTTCGGCGGCTCCCAGCGACACGTCAGTATCGGTCGGTCTGCAACCCTCGAGGCCGTGTACTGGGTGTGTGACAGCCACGAGAGTACATACCCCGCAAGGAAGAGCCCGATTGTCGTGAGGAGAGCGAGGAGACCGACGTACTCGGTCACGAACCCGGGTATCGCAGCGACCGCAACGACGACGAACGGAGCGACGGACAGAATCGACACGAGCCAGCGTCGTCGTTTCTCACCGAGCCAGTTCGCGAGGCTCGTCCCCTTTCTCGAGAGGGCGACGCCGACGACTGCTCCGACCGCGAACGCGGCGGTCGTCGTGACGAGACTCTCCGTTGTCGTTACGTCTGCCACTACCGCGCCGATCGCGGTGACGGCGGCGAAGAGAAACCCGACGTAGACGACGAGGACGTATCGGAACGCCGACTCGACGGTTTTCGAATCGCTCGAGGGTGTCGTCAACTCGCTCATCGCGTCGGAAGACGTCATCGCTCGTCAAAAGTATAGTGATGGTGTCACCTGTTCTGTCCGCCGGCAATGGCGTCGCAATCGTCCGGGTGCCGACCGTTCGACCGTCGATTCGGACGAAAAAATCTTTGCAGTGGCCCTCCCTCTCGAGGGACGTGAACGGAATTGACGCGACCGATTACCACGATCTCACCCACGCAGAGGAGCCACGTCTCTCGCCGGCCGACGACCGCGTCGCGTTTGTCCGACGCGAACCCGACGACGAGAAGTCTTCCACCGCGACGGTTCACACCGTCCCCGTCGGTGGCGACGAACCGACCCAGTTCACCGTCAGCGAGGGCGTCGACAGCCAGCCACGGTGGCGTCCCGACGGCGAGTACCTCGCGTTCGCCAGCACCCGCGGCGAGAGCGACCGCCAGCAGTTGTGGGTCGTCCCGACGGACGGCGGCGAAGCCCGCCGACTCACGGGCGTCGTCGGCGGCGTCGGCGACCTCGAGTGGAGTCCGGACGGCTCGAAACTCCTCTTTACCCAGCAGGTCAGCGCCCCAGACCGCGAGCACGACCGCGATTACGTCGTCGATCCCGACTACGAACCCGAGAAACCCGACCCGCGGGTCGTCGACCGGATGGTCTACCGTGCCGCGACGGAGTACTTCGACGGCCGCCGGAGCCACGTCTACGTCGTCGACGTCGAGACAGCACTCGAGGCCGACGAGAGCACGCTCTTCGGGGACGACGAGGACGAACTCGAGCCAGACTCACACCCGATCACGCGGCTGACCAGCGGTGACATCGACTACGTCGGACCGACCTGGGGCGACGCGGAGACGATCTACTACGGCGCCAAGGTCGCCGACGAGGACGAACACCCCGACGACTCGCTGACCTACGAACTGTACGAGCACGACCTCGCAGCCGACGACTCGGACGCGCCGGCCGACGAGGAGACGCGCGAACGCGACCACGTGACGGCGTTCACGGAGACGACGGGCTGGGTGGCCGCGCTCGAGGCGACGGCGGACGGCCTCGTCGCGTTCACGTATACGCCCGAGGAGAAGGCGTCGATGCGCCAGACCGAGATTCGGGTCCACGACCGCACGGATGGAACGGAGGTCACGCCGACGGAGACGCTCGATCGAACCGTCGGATACGGAAGCGGGTTTCAGTTCGATCCCGCAGGCGAGTCGCTTTACTTCGCAACGCCGGACGAGGGATCGAACGTCCTCTGGTCGGTGCCGGCCGACGCGAGTGACGAACCGACGAAAGTCCACGGCGACGGTGCCACCGTCGAGGCGTTCTCGGTCGGCGAGGACTCTCTCGCGTTCGCCCAGAGCGAGTGGGACCACCCCGGCGATATCTTCGTCTCGACTCGTGGCGGCAACGAGGTTCACCGGCTGACGCGGGTCAACGCCGATCTGCTCGCGGATCGACCCGTCCGCCAGCCAGAAGAGATCTGGTTCGAGAACGACGGCACCGAGATCCAGGGGTGGGTGCTGACGCCGCCGGAGTTCGACGCCGACGCGACCGACGAGGCGTATCCGCTGGTCGTCGAGATCCACGGCGGCCCACACTCCCAGTGGACGACTGCGGGAACGATGTGGCACGAGTTCCAGACCCTCGCCGCGGAAGGCTACGTCGTCTTCTGGTGTAACCCGCGTGGCTCGACCGGTTACGGTGAGGAGCACGCGATGGCCATCGAGCGAGACTGGGGCGACGTGACGCTTTCGGACGTGCTCGCAGGCGTCGAAGACGTCTGCGAACGCGACTACGTCGACGAGGACGAACAGTACGTCACCGGCGGGAGCTTCGGCGGGTTCATGACCGCCTGGACGGTCGCCAACACCGACCGATTCGAGGCCGCGGTCTCCCAGCGCGGCGTCTACGACCTCACGAGTTTCTACGGCTCGACGGACGCGTTCAAACTCGTCGAGGGCGACTTCGACACCACGCCCTGGGAGGAACCCGAGTTCCTCTGGGAGCAGTCACCCGTCGCCCACGTCGACGCGGTCGACACCCCGACGCTCGTGCTCCACTCCGATCGCGACTACCGGACGCCGGCCAACACGGCCGAACTGTTCTACCTCGGCCTACAGAAACACGGCGTCGACACCCGGCTCGTCCGCTACCCCCGTGAGGGCCACGAGCTCTCCCGCTCGGGCGAACCCGGGCACGTCGTCGACCGCATAGAGCGCATCGTCCGCTGGTTCGACGGCTACTCCGACTACACCGAGGCACCGCCGGCACTCGAGCGCGACCGGAACGAGGGTCTCTCGGCCGGTTCAGAGGACTCGGACGAAGAGTAAGTGAGGTCGGGCCCTCGAGTCCATTCCCTCCTGCTCTTTTCCCGATGCAACCCCGGATAGCTAGCTGAAAGCTCGTGGTTCCCGAAATAGCGAAGAGTGTACAGCCAGGTAACTAGACGATGTCCCTCGAGATGCTGAGTTCGGCGTCGGACCCGTGTAAGACGTTGATCCAGGAGCCAGCACTTGGGCCAATGTCGTCGGTGAGTTCGTCGCTGTCCTGATCGGTGGCAGCGGTTACGGTTGCCTCGAACCCCTCCCCGATGCCGAGATCAGGTTGTTTTCTCGGCGGTGATCCGTCCTCGTCTGCGCCAGCAAAGCCATCGAAGTCCAACGTCTCGTCGTAGACGACGTCTCCGGTAACGGCGTCGGTGATCGTGAGGTCGATCGTGACGGGATCTTCGTGCCGATTGCTGAGACTGATGTACTTTGGCTCTTCACCTTCGACGTCCAGGAGGGCCAGACAGCCGGCTGTGAGGATCGCTCCGGAGGTTGTCGCGGTTCCGAGGAACAAGCGGCGTGTGCTCGACATCGATTCAGTCGAGTAAACAAACCAATAAGTCTTTTCTGATTTGGTACACCCAGACCGGTCAGATATCCAGTGGGAGATTTCCGACGGATCACCGTCGTGCCTTCATACGGTTTGCTGTATTCAATTACCGGCGATCGTCGATCCTGTTCTGGCGATCGGCGATAAATAGTTACAGCAATCCGTATGAGAGGCGTCCGTTCCATCCCGCCGTATTTCGTCTGGCCGTCGGGACACAGTGGTCACAGTCCGTTCTCGACCGGAAACAAGGGGGTTGCAAGGGACAGAGCTACGGGCTCCATACCCCTAGCACGAGCATGGACCGAAACGTCGGCGGAACCGACCGCCTGCTCCGGATCATCAGTGGACTGTCCCTGTTGTCGTTCGGCTACCGCAACCGGGATCGTCCCCTCGGAACTCTCGCGTTCGTCGTCGGGAGCGACCTCTTCGCGACGGCCGTCATCCAGCGGTGTCCGGCCAACGCTCTGTTGGGAATCGATACCTGCGGGGCCGAGTAGTTGCCAGACTGCGATCTCGACGACCGTCTCGAGGTGGGATGTCAGCAAACACTCGGCGGCGACCGAACGTTATGTCGTCCGGAACGCCCGGTCGCCGGCGTCGCCGAGGCCGGGCACGATGAAGCCGTCGTCGTCGAGTTTGTCGTCGATCGAGACCGTCAGCAGGTCGGCCTCGGGGAACTCGTCGTCGACGCGAAGCAGGCCGTCCGGTGCCGAAACAGCCGAGAGGACGATCAGGTTCTCCGGTTCGACCGAGTTCTCGGTGATGTGATCCAGAACTGCACACATCGTGGAACCGGTTGCGAGCATCGGATCGGCGACGATGACGGTGTCGTCCTCGGTGATCTCGGGCAGTTTGACGTAGTCGACGCTGATCGGGAACGAGCCGTCGTCCTCGCGGCCAGCTTCCTCGTCGCGGCTCGCGCTGATAACTCCCTGTCGCGCGCGAGGGAACGCCTTCAGCAGTCCCTCGACGAACGGCGTCGCCGCGCGCAAGACGTTGATGATGACGACATCGTCGAGCCCACGAACCTGCTCGCCCATCGTCGTCTCGAGGGGCGTCTCGAGTTCGACGTACTCGGTTTCCATGCGGCCGTCGATGATCTCGTAGCCACAGATGCGGCCGAGTTTCACCAGGCCTTTGCGGAAGCTGACCTGCTCGGTTTCGACGTCTCTGAGCTGTGAAAGTGTGTGTTTCGCCAGTGCGTGCGTGACGAGATACGCGTCGTCCCGATCTTCGATCGTCATACGTGTACTGGCTCGCGCCGGATAGTTGACGGTATCGGATCTGGCGCGAGCGTGCGTGGTGTGGTCACGAGTTTCGATGGTGGTCCGACGCCGACCGTGCCGCGGCGGAGAAGTTTATGACGGTCCACGCCATACTACCGGGCCAGTCGAATGGAAGAGAGTATCTCGGGGTTCAAAATTCGCGGTGACTGGGGCGATGTCGTCGAACACGGCGAACGCATCTCACGTGCGCTGCGGGACGCTGGCGTCGGCTCGAGCGACGACTCCGACGCCGACGACGGCCTCACCGACGCTTTCGAAGAGTGGGAGGAGTGGCGGCCCAAGGCTCACGAGACCTTGGATGCCGACGTCAGCGAGAAGACGGCCGACCAGGCAAGCGTCGAGGAAGGGAAAGGCGAGCAAGTCGGGAAAGAGCCCGACGAAGACATCAAAACTGCCGGTGAGAAGCTCTCGGAGTCGTACGAACAACTCGAGGACGACGACGCCGAGGCTGCAGTCGACAACTGGCGAGAATCGATCGATTACGTCGCACGCGCAGCCGACTCGGCCAGTCGCAAGGCACTCCGTCGAGTCGAGGACACGGTCTATCAGAACGTGATGACCCAGCTCGCGCCGTACTACTTCGACAACGCGCTCATCAGCGCGAACGTCCAGCAGTCGGCCCGGGGGAACGACGACGCCGAGCGGTTCGTCTTCGAGGTCAACGTCAACGACGACGACCTGAAAGACGAGGTCTCGGACCGACTGTCGGAACTCGAAGACGAGATCGATCGCTGGCACGTCGAAGTCGAGAAAGACACCGATGCGGCGGAAGCGATCGAGGGGGTCGAGCCGCCGCCGGAGCCGGAAGACGACGAGCCGAAGTCGACGACGAACTAGCGTCTCGAGTTCCGTCGCTGCGGATTTTGAGAGCAGAAATATTAGTTAGTGTCTTGTGGTGAAATGACCGTGTCCGCTCGTTAGCAGGCGCAGGTCGTCGTGATGATACACTCTGCGTTGTCACAGGTTGCACAGGTGTTTTTGTGCGTCCGTGGTACTGCTCCGTCGAGACACCAGTCTCCGACGCAGTCACAGCCACCGCAGTTATCACAGTCGTCCGCCGTTGGCGGTTGTTCGTCGTGGTCTGTTGCCCCAATCGACATCTCCACCTGCTCGTAGCTGTCGCCGTCCGAGTGCACGTACATGAGTACGTTGCTGCCGTCTTCGGGGAACAGCGCGGCGAACGGTGCAGAACTCTCGCTGTAGGTGACTTGCAGTCGGCCACGAGGCGTCGCCGTGGTGAACGACACTTCTCGTGACCCTCCCTCGGCGAGGTCGTAAATTTGTCCGTCGGCGTCGTCCGTCGCATCGAAATCCGGAAGGACGTCGAGGGTGGCTTCTGCGAGCAAGGCGTCGCTCTCGAGTTTGCCGATCCGGCCGTCGTGACGTACGCCGAGGGAGCGACGTGGTTCCTGTACGCGTTTCGACTTGGACCTGCGGAGGCGTTTACGGGAACCGTGTTTTACAGCTACGAGGTGCTTCAGGCGGCTGTCTCCGGCAGCTCAGTCGCTGTGCCACACGGCCCGAATCTGTTCGGTGTCGGCGTGTTGCTCGCGTGGCTGGCGCTGCCGCTGCTCGTCGGTTCCTGGTGGTTCCAGCGTGTGGATCTCGAATGAGTCCAACCGTTCGTGACCCAAATGATTTTGATTCACGCTCTTGTGTAGCACTTTGTTGATCTCATAGCGTCGCTTTGATAGCGTGTTTGAGCGCTTCTCTCCCTGGTTTCCGCAGTAGCTTTCGTCGAAGTTGGAACGCTCGGAGATACTGTGTGAGCTTGTCTTTTGAGATGCCTCGATGAGGCGAGAGCCACGGTCGCAGCAGCGATCCGTGGCTCTCGCAGGTGTTGACGTGTACGTTTTCGTTGGCGTATTCGCCGTCGCCGTGGACGACGTATTCGCGGTCGAATGCGTCGTCCTCGGCCAGTGGATCGTAGGCACGAAATCCGTCAGTATAGACGGTCAGTGGCTCCTTCTGACGGTTTTCGAGAAGGAGCCGAATCGTCGATTCGTCGGCTGATTTCGCTGGGATCACGTATCGGTCGCCGGTGCCACGATCGACGATCGTAAACACCGGCGGTTTGTCCTGCTCGTACGTTCCTCGCCCACGCGTGGACAGGCCACGCGAGCGCGACTCTTGGTCGCGCTCGCGGCCTTTCAGCCCTGCAGAAACGTAGACTTCATCGATTTCGACCGGTCCGACAAGGTCAAGCGAAGGTGCATCAAGCGCCTTCGTGAAGCGCTCGACGCGCTGATAGATCGTTTTGTACTGGACATCGATCTCTATCTGAAGTTGACGAAGACTCGTGTTAAACCGGAGAAACGCGTAAATCGAGAACAGCCACTTTCTGAGTGCGACTTTCGAATGGGCGAAGATTGTGCCGGTCTTGTCGTTGAACGTGCGGTCGCAATTCTTACAGAGATAGCGCTGAAAGTGCCCATAGCTGCCGTTCTTGACCGTCAGGTCAGAACGGCAGCGAGGGCAAGTAACACCGTTACGCCAGCGAACCTGCTCTAACAGGTCCGCTGCGACCGATTCCGACCCAAACACATCTAGCGGGATCATGCCTAACGGACACCGCTAACGCGGTGTCCTTGCTCTCTTCGATTCTACAGCGACAGCTGAGCAGTATCAACAATCTCCTACAGAAGAGCGTTGATTCAACATGTGTTGGTGATAGTTGAGAACGAATGGATGCGATAGAGACGAGGGGTCTCACGAAACGATACGGTGGCCTCGAGGCGATCTCTGACGTGAACCTGACCGTCGAACGCGGCGAAATAGTCGGCTTTCTCGGGCCGAACGGGGCCGGTAAGTCGACGACGATCGACGTGCTGCTCGACTTCATCCGGCCGACAGCGGGGCGTGCATCGATTCTCGACGACGACCCCCAGAAGAACCCGCGTGCAGTTCGCGAGCGAATCGGGATTCTTCCCGACGAGTACAGCCTCTACGATCGACTGACCGGACGCGAACACGTCGCGTTTGCCATCGAGATGAACGATGCCGCGGACGACCCGGACGAGATCCTCGAGCGGGTCGGACTCGCCGACACCGCGGATCAGCGCGCTGGCGACTACTCGAAGGGAATGGCCCAACGGCTCGCACTCGGGATGACACTCGTCGGCGAGCCCGACGTGCTGATCCTCGACGAACCGTCGCCCGGAATCGACCCGAACGGGATGCAAGAGATTCGAACTCTGCTTCGCGAGGAAGCCGACCGCGGCGCGACGATTTTCTTTTCGAGTCACGCACTCGAGCAGGTAGAGGCGATCTGCGATCGCGTATGCGTCCTCGACGACGGCGAGTTGCTCGCGGTCAGTACGGTCGAGAACCTGCGGGACTCTCTGGACTCGCGATCGGTGCTCGTGCTCACGCTCGGCGCCGACCCCGGCCCCGGACCCAACCCCCACGACGATCACGGACTGTTGAAACTCCCCGACGTGACGGACGTCGAGCGAACCGGCGCCACGCTTCGGATCGAGTGCGCCGATCCCGGCGTGAAGTCGGCGGCCATCAGTCGCGTCGAGGACACCGGCACATCCGTCGTCGACATCGACGTCGAACAGGCCTCTCTCGAGGACCTGTTCGCCGAACTCACGACTGCCTCGGCTGACTCGACTGAGGATGCCGAGCCAATCGAGACACCGGGCGGTGAGAGTGCGTGAGTGCGACGCTGCAAATCGCCCGCGCGGAGGTTACCGGCGCGGTCCGGTCGCGGGCACTTTGGATCGTAACCGCCGTTCTCGGCCTCTTCGTCATCACGCGGCTGTGGCTCTACGGCGACCTGCTCGCGGGAACGACGTACCCCTTTCTGTCGACGTTCGACACGTTCGCGGAGTTCGTCCCGCTGCTCGTAATCATCCTCGGCTATCGAGCGATCGTCGGTGAGCGAGATTCTGGTCGAATCCGTCTTCTCCTCGGCCAACCGGGGCGTCGCCGGGATATCGTGACTGGAAAATACGTCGGCCGCGCCGCGACGCTCCTCGCCGTCGTCCTCGCCGTTGCACTCCTGCTCTCGGCGTTCGTCGTCGCGCAGTTCGGGACGGACGGTCCGACAGAAATCGTCGGCGGCCTCGTCGTGCTCGTCCTCTACACGTTCGCGTGGCTCGGCGTGACAGTCGGCGTCTCGAGTACCTTCGCCAGCGAGACGCGAGTGATCGGGATTTTGATCGGGCTCTATGCGCTGTGTGTAGTCCTCTGGGACACCCTCGTCATCTCGCTCGTTTCGCTCGTCGTGACTGGACAGACCGAGACGGGCGTAGATCCCCTCGCAGGTCGGTTCGCCACACTCGAGGAACCGACGTGGTTCCTGTACGCGAACCGGTTAAATCCGCTGCACGCGTTCGACGGGGCGCGATACTATGTTCCCGATCTGCTCGATATCGCCTTCGTCGGCGGGACGACAACGGCTCTGCACGCGCCGAATATGTTCGGTCTCGGCGTCCTGCTCGCGTGGGCGACCGTTCCGGTTCTCGTCGGCTACTGGCAGTTCCAGCGCGCGGATCTCGACTGGTACGGTTTACTGTAGGTCATTTCCGGCACAACCGCGACCCGGGCGGCGGTTGCGCCGGTAAATCGTTACAGTAATCCGTATGAGGGGGCCGCGCCCGCGCGACGAGGGCGCAATTGTCTCCGTTCGCATCTTGCTAGTCTCCCTCCGTTCTCGTTCGGTCCGTGTCGAACCGAGCCCGCTACTCGACCCCAGGTGAGTTCACTACTCAACCTACCGGGCCCAACGTTCTCCAGCAACCGCAGGCCGGCACACACTTGTAGTCCCCACTGGAAAGCCCGAACAGATGGTCGAAATCGCGACGATCGCCACGTTCCTGATCGCCGCCCTTGCGAGTCTCTTTATGGCCTGGGCGATCGGGGCTGGCTCGAGCGGGTCGACGCCGTTTGCTCCTGCGGTCGGTGCGAACGCTATTTCGGTGATGCGGGCCGGATTTCTCGTCGGTATTCTCGGGTTCGCCGGGGCGGTCCTGCAGGGAGCGAACGTCTCCGAGGCGGTCGGCACAGAACTGATCGACGGTGTCGTGTTGTCGCCTGGGGCGGCGACGATCGCGCTGATCATCGCTGCTGCGCTGGTCGCGATCGGTGTCTTCGCGGGCTACCCGATCGCGACGGCGTTTACCGTGACGGGCGCAGTCATCGGGGTTGGCATCGCCATGGGTGGCGATCCTGCCTGGGCGAAGTACGCCGAGATCGCGACGCTGTGGATCTTGACGCCGTTTGTCGGCGGCGGCCTCGCCTACGCGATCGCTCGCTTGCTGCGTGCCGAACCGATCGCCGAGGAGGCCCTGATCGTCGTGCTTGCCGCGTTCGTCGGCGTCCTCGTCGCCAACATCGAGTTCGCCGTCCTCGGTGGCGGAGGGGGTGACGGTGCGTCGATCGCCCAAGCCGTGAGCGGTCCGATTCCGGGTCCCGAGCTCGTCGGTGTCGTCGTCGCGACGCTGGTGATGGCGGCCCTCTGGGCACTCGTGATCGGATACGACCTGCGAAACGGCCTCGAGAACGGCGAACGGCACTTCTTGCTCGTCCTCGGCGGACTCGTCGCCTTCTCGGCGGGCGGGAGCCAGGTCGGGCTGGCGATCGGTCCGCTGATTCCGCTGTCGGGTGATGTCGGGTTGCCGCTGCTTGCCTTGCTCGTCGGCGGTGGCTTCGGGCTCTTGCTGGGATCGTGGACCGGCGCACCACGGATGATAAAGGCGATTTCACAGGACTACTCCTCGCTTGGTCCACGGCGATCGATCGCGGCGCTCATTCCCTCGTTTATCATCGCACAGGCAGCTGTCCTCTACGGGATTCCAGTCTCGTTCAACGAAATTATCGTCAGTGCGATCATCGGGAGTGGCTACGCTGCGGCTTCCGGCTCCGGCGGCGTCAGCGGCCGAAAGATGCTGTTTACCGTGCTCGCGTGGATCGGCTCGCTGGCCGGATCGGTCATCATCTCCTACGTCGGCTTTACCGCGTTCTCGTTCGTGTTTTGAGTTGAACTACTGGCTCTGTTGAATCTGACCGGTCAGGCGTGAATACGGCAGTGTTTGTCATACTACGTGACGGACCAACGCGCATATTTACGCATGCTCCGACTAACAGCAAAGCGGGGAGAACTCCAAATGTGCGAGGATCAGATACCGCTCGACACTATGACAAATTGACCGTGACACAAACGATGGGTCGTGCTAACCCTGTCCCCTGTATCCAGCAGCTGTCTCCTGCCAGTTGTAGAGCATTTCGGCAGAACCGACCGCTGTAACCGTTTTCGGTGCGATCCCAGCACTGCTCGAGACTACACGACGAACCGTTGCATAGACCGTACGAGACCGAACTGCCTTTATTCGACGGGTGGGGAGTTTTTGTATGGACGAGGACGCGGCTCCACCCGTCGATCCCGACGATCCTGACACGATCCAGTGGCGACGAGACGCCTCGACGTCCCGGACCGTCCGTCTCCTCTGGTCACTCGGCGTCGGGACCCTCTTCGCTGCGATCGGTATCA
Source organism: Natronobacterium gregoryi SP2 (assembly GCF_000230715.2). GTDB lineage: Archaea > Halobacteriota > Halobacteria > Halobacteriales > Natrialbaceae > Natronobacterium > Natronobacterium gregoryi. The sequence continues at coordinate 1,395,822 of NC_019792.1, read as the reverse complement.
TCGTCTTCTGGCGACTGTACGACCTCGCAGGCCAGGTCGGCGGACAATCGATTCTCCTCGCTGCACTCGCGGCCGTCGTCGTGACCATCCTCGCACTCGCCGTCTCGAGCAACGCCGGGAAACGACTCGAGCAACTCCTTAGTTCGCTCCCGCTCCCGATCGACTCACCGTCAGACCGAGGACTGGCACGGGCGCTCGACGCCGCCGTAGGGACGCTCGTGATGGGCGTCGTCATCGCCGTTCTCATGGGCCTCGGCCGGCTTATCGCCCAGTCCGGCCAACTCGAAGGGATCGGTGCTGGTCTCTTTACGGGGTTAGCGGCGTTGAGTCTCCCACTCGCGATCGTCGCGCTCGTGCTCTCCGCTTTTCTCCGCTCGGTCGGCGCGCTCGACCGAGACGAAGAGCAGATCCATCTCTTCGATCCCGACCATCGGATCGATCTCTCTCTGATCAGCGCGGTCTCGAGTCGCGACGTGGGTGATGCGACTGTCGTGACACTCGAGTACGAGCAGCCGGACGATCAGTACGTCGCAGGTCCCCGCCGCATTGCAGTGCCGCCGGCAGTCGCCGCCGAGATTCGATCGATAGTCGGCACACGGCGACGTCGACTCTCCGAACGAGTGACACGGCAACTGAGACGTGTCGGGCGACGGCTACGCGGCGTCGTCCGGCGGTAATGGCTCGTTCACGACCGGCTCGGTTCGTTCGAGAAAGCGTGGCTCATACGGTTTGCTGTCGGTCAGTTCCGGCGTGACCGCGAGCTCCTGGGTCGCGCCGGTCAATCGGAACAGCAGCCCGTATCACTCCACCGGGCTATCGGTTACGTCCCCGGTACTGGATTCGCTTCCGACGTCTTCGCCAGTGTCGTCGCCGTCTTCGTCGGGTTCTACGACCTCGAGCTTGCGCAGTCGCGCTTTCATGATGCGCGTGTTTTCGACGCTCTCGACGGTGATCCGGACACCGTCGTAGGTAATCTCTTCGCCTTCCTCGACGAGACGGCCAGCGCGGTTGAAGATGAAGCCAGCGATGGTTTCGAACTCCTCTCCCTCGGGAAGTTCGATGTCGAGGGCCTCGTTGACTTCTTCGATGTTGACTTCACCACGGACGATCACGGTCCGGTCATCGAGTTCCTCGATCGGCTCCTCTTCGCCGGATTTGAGGATCTCACCGACGATCTCTTCGATCATGTCCTCGACGGTCACCAGCCCCTCGGTGGTGCCAAACTCGTCGATGACGATCGCCATGTGCATCCGGTTTTCCCGCATTTCGGTCAGGAGTTCGTCGACGTTTTTCGACTCGGGAACGTGCAGGGTCGGCTGGATGAGGTCCGCGAGCTCGAGTTCGTCGTCTTCGGTTTCGCCGTAGTTGAGATCCCGGACGAGGTCGCGGATGTGGACGGTGCCCAGGACGTTGTCGAGACTTCCTTCGTAGACGGGCAAACGGGCGTGGCCGCTCTGGATGCAGGTTTCGATCGCCTCGTCGATACCGTCGTCTTTCGACACTGCCGTCATGTCGAGTCGCGGGGTCATCACCTCCTTGACGATCGTGTTGTTGAACCGGAGGATTCGCTTTAGCATCTCGTGTTCCTCCTCCTTGAGGACGCCCTCGCGCTCGCCGGACTCGATCATCTCCTGGAGTTCGTCGCGGGTGACGTAGGGCGACTCGATCGCTCCGGTCGAGCCCGTGAGCCTGTTGACCTGCCTGGTCAGATAGTCGAAAAGGACGATCAGTGGAAACAGCAGGTACTCCGTGGCTTTCAGCGGCTTTGCGATGCGGCGTGCCCAGGATTCGGTGTTCTCGACCGCGTAGGATTTGGGAACGCTCTCACCGAACAGGAGAACGATCGCCGTGATCCCGATGGTCGCGAGCAAGACAGCGGTCAGCCCGCCGAAGTAGAGCCCGAGCAAGGCGGTCGCGATCGAGGACATCGCGATGTTGACGATGTTGTTCCCGACCAGGATCGTCACCAGCAATCTGTGGGGGTCGTCTTTCAACTCCTTTGCGAGATCCGCTCCTTCGAGGTCGTCCTCGACCATCCCCTCGAGGCGGTGTTTCGGCAGGTTGAACATCGCGATCTCCGAAGAGGAGAAGAAACCGGAGAGCGCGATGAGTACGACTACCGCGAGGGTTCCGAGGATCGTCACCGTCGACTGGTCGATCACGTAGTCGACAACCGGCACCTGGTAGGGGTCGGCCGCGAGGACGGCCGACACCTCGTATGCGGCAAGGACGAACTCGAGGGAGAGAGACATCAGTGTCTGACCTTGGCGCTCGACCGGTTAACAGTTTACCATTTTTCCGTTACGTGGCTGTGTAACGGGGACCCATACGCTTACCCGGCTGTCTGCACTATCGATGCGTATGAGCGATCACGACGAACCGATCACGTTCTATCGATTGCAGGGGTGTCCGTTCTGTGAACGCGTCACCCGCCTTCTCCAGAAGTACGATCTCGAGTACCAGTTGCGGTTTGTCGAACCGATGCACTCGAAGCGAGACGTCGTCAAGCGCGTCGCCGGCGTCCGGACGGTGCCGGTGATCGTCGACGACAACACCGGGGTGACGATGGCCGAGAGTGCCAATATCGTCGACTACCTCGAGTCGACGTATGGCTCGGACGCTCCCGCGACCGAAGCCGCCGAAACCGTCGGAGGTGACGCCTGATGATCGACTTCGAGGTCGTCCCGCTCGACGCTACGGATCACCTCGACGCCGGCGACGAGGTCCCCGCGTTCACTCGCCCACTCGTCACCGACGAGTACTGGGAGGACGTCTCCCTGCCCGATCTCGTCGAGGGAAGTGAGCGCACGATCCTCGTTTTCACCCCCATGGCGGGTTCGTTCCTCGCGAAGTACGTCTGGGATGAACTCACCGAACGCGGCTGGAACGAGGCCGACGCTCGCGTCGTCGGTATCACTGCCGCCAACCCCTACAGCGTCAAACGCTTCATCGATGCCGAGGCCGTCCCCTTCGAGTTCTTCGCCGATCCAGCCAACGAGGTCGCCGAGAAGTACGGATTCGCCCACGACCTGGACGGGATGGCCGGCGTCAGTGAACCCCGACTCGCTTTCGTCGCGGTCGACGAGGACCTGGCCGTCGAGACGACGTGGGTCGCCGAGGAGTGGCCGGAGTTCCCCGACTACGACGAACTGGAGAACGATCTCGGTCTCGCGTAGCTGACGGGACGATAGTTTTTTCCTCGAGTTGGGCCGAGTTCGATCCGAATGAGCGAGATAGACCGTGCGGCGGCGGCGATCGAATCGGGAGAGCTGGTCGTCTACCCCACCGAGACCGTCTACGGGCTCGCAGCCGACGCGCTCGAGGCCGACGCGGTCGAACGGGTGTTCGCAGCGAAAGAACGGGAGCGATCGAACCCGATCTCCTTTGCGGTGCCGTCGGTGCCCTCGGCACTTCAGCACGTCCGCGCGACCGAACGAGAGCGGCGGTTTATGGCGACGTTTCTTCCCGGCCCCGTGACGGTGCTCTGTCGGCGACGAGACGCCGTTCCGGACGTTCTCACTGCCAGAAACGATCGCGTCGGCGTCCGCGTCCCCGACCACGACCTCGCGCTGGCACTCTGTGAGCGCGCCGATACGCCGATCACGTCGACCAGTGCGAACGTCAGCGGCCGGGAGAGTGCCCGGACGCTCGAGGCAGTCGACTCCGAAATCCGCGAGGAGGCCGCGGTCGAACTGGACGGCGGTCGGACTGCTGGCACCGAGAGCAGTGTTGTCGACGTCTCGACGGCGACGATTCATCGCCGGGGCGCGATGGCTGACGAAATCGAAGCGTGGCTCGCGGACCACTGATTACCGGCGCGAGCGTGCTCTGTCCACGAATCGACGAGCACGGGACTTCGAACGGTCTTCGTACGGTTTCCTGTCTGTCATGGACGGCGCACCCACACAACAAACGATTTGCATCGGAACGTCGGTACGACAACCCGTGTCAGTCCGCCGCTGGATCGTGATCCGCGGTCGTCGTTTCTGTTCGGTCGCCAGTACTCGTCACGAGGGCGTACCCCTGACCCGCCAGTGACTCGAGAAATCGCAGGACGTTCTTCGGCCCCGTCTGTTCTCCCGGTGCCCGGTAGAACGCGATCAGTGACCACATCGTCGCGACGCCGATCGATCCCAGCGCGGAGAACGTCATCCCCATCGTCGCGTAGGTGAACGAGTAGATGCTGCCGATCGTCATCGACGGGATGCTCGAACCCAGCGGCACTCTGGCGTTTGCGTCTCGAACCGTCGGGGCGAGAAACACGATCGAGAGGACGCTTCCAGCGAGGAAGACGAAGTCTTGCCACATCATCGATGGAATCGATTACTCGATAGTGAGTAAAAGTCTCTCGGTATCGGATCGGCTTCGGCTCGAAGCGTCCGAAAGAGAGACTTTCAGGCACTGCGGAGCAAGTTCCACGTTTTCAGACCAGGAACTCAGTCAACACCGAGCAATGACCGCAGCGTTCGCGTCCGTACCCCACACTCGCCGGCGAATTCACAGGACTCACACTTCGAGCGGTTGTCAGTCCGTGGCGGCGGGCCATCCAGTTCCCACACGGTCCTGAGAGCTCGGCGGTAGCGGGCCTTCCGGCGGGTCGTCAACTCGATCGACCGAATCTCGCCGTAGGCCGGATACTCGAGCCAGGCCCGTTCGATCGACATCTCTCGCTCCCAGGCGAGTGCTTTCGCCGCTGCCACAGCCTGGACTGACTGTGGCTCCCAGACGCCCTGTTCTGGAGGTGCACCTGCCGAGAGCAGAACCGGTTCGACGGGCTCTGCAAGCACCTTGTGAACGACACCGCGGCAGTCTCGACCGGTCGTGACGACGTTCCGGTGAAGCGGCTCCTGCAGTCGCCCCCACTCCCCCGCCGCCGAAAGCCGATCGCGAGTCTCCTCGAGTCGATCGTGATACGCGCCTGGCGAGACGGCGATCGGTTCCGCCTGTAGATCACCAGGCGGCGACTCGAGCAGTTCCTCGTATCTCGTCGCAAGCGCCCTGATCCTGTCGACTGCCGGTGGCGGATCGGGATCGCCGTCCCGAGTTCGCCTGTAATAATACTTCCGTGTACAGTAGGTCGCAGTCCGAAGGTCGCTGAACGGAACGTGCTGTTGGGTCACGCTCCTCCTGGCCGCGTGCTGAGACAAAAACCCTGGTCCGCCAAAGATCCTGATCCGTCAGAAGTCGACGTCGGTCTCCATCCCTTCGGTGGCGTCCTCGAGACCATCTTCGCGGACATCCGAGGTTATCTGCGAGGAGAGTTCCGCGTCGGCGAGGAGACTATCGAACTCGTCGCGGTACCGGTCGTTCGCCGTCCGGGACTGGTCTTCTGCCCTGGCGACGCGTCTGTACCGACGGATATCGGCGGGATCGACGCTGTACTCTTCGGCCAGCGTCTCGTCGTCTTCCTCGCGGCCACGTATCGCCGCGAGATCGACGTCTTCGGCGTCGTCGTCACCGATCAGGTGCAACGACATGCGTGCTTCGAAAACCTCGTCGGTGCCGACGCCCAGGTCAGTTGCAATCTCCTCGTCACCGCAGTCGTCGTAGAACGCTTTTGCGACCTCGATCAGTCGTTCGTCCGAGAGGTCCGTCTCGAACCCGTATCGCTCGCGCATCTGTGTGACGACGCTCTCGAGTCGCTCGTCGTCCGTCTGCTCGTCGCGCTCGAGGGAGCCTCGCGTGTCTTCCTGGGACTGGGTGACTGTCTCCTCTCCGTCGGTGACGGTCGTGAAGATATCTCGGAGTTCCTCGGTTTTTTCGTTCATGGGTGGACACTCCCGACGGGTGGCTATATAAGTCTGTTGCCAGATAGCGTGGGCGGCCAGACGATAAACAATCGACATAAACAAAAGAATAGTTTACACGTTTTCGCAAGACAGCGTCGGGGTATTCGTCTGAGCAGTGGGGCAAGAATTAAGTCACATCCCCGCTCGTGATTGAACATGAACGTCGTAGCCCAGACGGACGTTACGCGGGAGACCTACTGGGGGATCAGCGACACCGGATACGCGGTGTTCTATCTCCTGACGGTGATCACACTCGCCGTGTTCGCCTACGGGGTCTACCTGCGCTTTAGCCGGTACACAGAAGGGGACGACGACCCGTTCGCCCGGCTGAACGACCTTCCCAGCCGCATCGGCAGCGCAGCCAAAATCGTCCTCTCGAACGAGAAGCAGTTCGACAGGGATCTTTACGGCGGCTTAATGCACGCCTTCATTCTTTGGGGATTCCTGACGCTATTTATCGCGACGCTTATCATCGGCTTCGAGCAGTACGGCACCGAACTGTTACTCGGACTACAGTTCTGGGAGGGGGAGTTCTACCTTTCCTACCAGTTCATGGTGGATGCGATGGGGCTGCTGTTCGTCGTCGGGATCGGCATGGCGATGTACCGGCGCTACTGGGTTCGCAACGAGCGTCTCTGGGATCGACACACGTCCAGCGAGGACGACATCTTCATCTGGACGCTGTTCCTACTCGGCGTCGGCGGCTTCCTGCTCGAGGGGCTGCGAATCTACAGCGCCGGCATGCCCGACCACGAGATCGTCAGCTTCGTCGGCTACGGGCTCGCGATGGGCTTCGACGCGGTCGGACTGACCGTCCTGGGAGCAGAACAGGCCGGGCTCAACGGCGGCGGCCTCAACGCAGAGAATCTCCACTGGCTGGCGTGGTGGTCTCACTCGCTGATCGCGTTTTTCTTCATCGCGTGGATCCCCTACGCCAAGCCGTTTCACATGCTCTCTTCGTTTGCGAACGTCGTCGTTCGCGACGAGAAGGCCGGCAAGCGACTGCCGAACGTCCCCTCTGATCTGGACGCGACTAACGCCGAGTCCATCGACGACTTCACCTGGAAAGAAATCTTAGACCAGGACGCCTGTACCAAGTGCGGTCGCTGCTCGTCGGTCTGTCCGGCAAAAGCCTCGGACCGTCCGCTCGATCCGCGCAACGTCATCCTCGACCTGAAAAAATACCGCGAGGAACTCGACGCCGGCGGCGAGGAACAGCCGATCGTCGCTGACGGCGGCACCTCGGTGATCGACGCCGAGACGATGGAGTCCTGCATGGCCTGTATGGCCTGCATGGACGCCTGTCCCGTCGAGATCGAACATCTCCAATCTTTCACCCGACTCAACCGCCAGATGACCGACCAGGGCGACGTCCCGTCGAGCATGCAAGACGTCTTCCAGAACGTCATGCAAAACGGCAACACCTTCGGCGACTCCCCACGCGATCGCGGCGACTGGGCCGACGACCTCGAGTTCGACGTCCCCGACGCCCGCGAGGAGGAAGTCGACTACCTCTGGTACGTCGGCGACTTCCCGAGCTACGACGAGCGCAACAAGCAGGTCGCCCGCTCGCTTGCGACTATCCTGAAAGAGGCCGATGTCAGCTTCGGCATCCTCTTCGACGACGAGAAGTACGACGGCAACGACATCCGGCGGGTCGGCGAAGAACTGCTGTACGTCGAACTCGCCGGCCACCACGTCGAGACCTGGGAGGACTGCGAGTTCGACAAGATCGTCTGTACGGACCCACACTCCTACAACACGTTCGAGAACGAGTATCCCGAGCTCAACTTTGACGAGTTCGCGGACGACCCGATGATGCCGTTCGAGTACGACGAGCAGTGGAACGAAGAGGGCGAGATCGACGTGCTCCACTGGACCCAGGCCGTCGAAGAACTCGTCACCGAAGGCAAACTCGACCTGAACGGCGACGAACTCGACTACACCGTCACCTACCACGACCCGTGTCACCTCGGACGGTACAACGACGAGTACGAGGCCCCGCGCGAACTCATCCGCGCCACGGGCTGTGAACTCGACGAGATGCCCCGCAACCGCGACAACTCCTTCTGTTGCGGTGGCGGCGGTGGCGGCCTCTGGATGGACCTCGAAGAAGAGCCCAAACCGAGCGAGGAACGGATTCGGGAGGCGCTCGAGGACACCGACGCCGGCGCCGACGTCGAAAAGTTCGTCGTCGCCTGTCCGATGTGCATGACGATGTACGAGGACGGCCGCAAGACCGGCGGCTACGAGGACGAAATCGAGATCGTCGACGTCGCCGAACTGATCGTCGAGGCGATCGGGAAGGAAGAGGAAGCCGACCTCGAGGTCGCGGCGGACTAACTCACTCGGTTTTCTCGTTGTCGGACCGTTCTACCTCGTACTCCTGTTTTCTGTAGAGTACGTCGTCGATATCTTCTTCGCTTGTTTCGACGCCAAAGTCAGTCGATCCGGCCAGCCACCGTTCTATCTCCTCGTCCGACAGTGGCTCGAACTCGTTACGGAACGAGTCGATCAGTTCGTCTTTCGACTCGTAGCTGTCCGTGACGATCTTCTCGAGTAATTCCTGCTGAGTTACGTCGCAACCGGCTTCGCGCTGTATCTCGGCCTGGAGCTCCTCGAGACGGGACTTCGTTTCATCAGTGACCTCGATAGAGGGGGACATACCTGTCCGTTTTGCGTTCGATCCGGAAAACGTTCAATCCCTGTGAGGGCCGGGGACTCACTTCTGTCAGTCGATTTCAGCCCCGACTATCGACTCAAACGACTGTTTTACCTCCCTGAGACTCTTTTAGGCTGGCGGACGTGGCTCCGGTATGGATCTCGCCGGCCGACTCGTACAGCGTCTCCGCGAAAAACCCGACGACCCGACCGTCGTCGGCTTAGAGGGCGAAGACGCCGACCGGGTGTTCGACGCGCTCGGCTCCGAGACCTCTCGCGCCGTTCTCCAGACCTGCTACGAGGAGGGCCGGACGCGGTCGGAACTGGCCGCGGAACTCGAGACGACCGTCCAGAACGTCGGCTATCACGTCGACAAACTCGAGTCCGCGGACCTGCTCGAGCCCGTCGAGACGCGGTACGGCGAGAACGGTCGGGAAGTGACCGTCTACGAGCCGTCGAAACGCGCGGTCGTGGTCGCGGCGGGCGAACCCGGGCTGGTCGGTCGGCTGGCCGAGGCGGTCGACCGGCTGTTCGCGCCGATCGTGCTCGCGGGGCTGGTCGCGATGGCGGCTGGCGTCGTCGACCGCGGACCGGAACGGATCGGGATGCTCGCCGACGACGCTGTGCGAACGGAACTGATAGCGTCGACGCCGGGAACGGCTGCCGCCGTCGTGACCTTCCTCGTCGGCGTCTTCGTCGTCCTCGTGGCCGACCGACTCGGCGCGTTCGGCCGTGCCGAGGACAGGCGTCGTACTGGACTTGCACGGCTGTTGCTCGGTCGCAGTAGCGAATCGACGCGCCGGTACGCCGTCTCGGTTCTCGCCGGTGCTCTCGTGACCTTCCTCGCACTCGATCTCGTCGCCGCCGGTACTGGACACAGACTGTCGCTTGCGGCCTGGCTGTTCGTGCAACTGGCGATCCCGCTTGGCGTGATCGCTGCGGCCGGAATCGCGTACGCGAACGACGGACTGATCCTGGGGTGGGCGGCCGCGAGCGCGCCGTTCGTCGGTCTCTGGAGCTACCTCGTTGCTGGCGAACTCGTCCGCAGCGGAATCGACCCGATCCTGGTCGCACTGGGGCCTGCCGCCGTCGCCATCGCCGCCGCGCCGCTTGGCTCGCTCGCGTATCTCGTCGGTCGCACCGTTGCTGCGTGGCGGGGGGTTGGAGAACCACTCTCGAGGCGACCGGTTGCGATGCTCGTGGCCCACCCATTCGTTACGCTCGCTGTCGTCGCCAGCTGGCTTGGCTGATCGCATCCCTGCGGACTACGAAGTCCCGTCACTGGTGGCGAGTCGCCGTCAAAACCGTTCGACTCCACCGGGCACAGGGGGTGAGCCGCTGTCACACTCGAGAACTGTCCGTACGGTTAAGGTTGCTGAGCGTGAACGTTCACCTATGGTACGACTCCTGTTCGGACTGCTGGGCGCGCTCATGGCACTGTTCCCGGACGGCGTCCGAGAGGCCTACGAAACTGCCGCTCTCGAAGACCCCGACGCGAGCGAGCCGAAACCGTGGCTGGTATCCGGAATTCGGGCAGAAGGAATCGTCTACGCGCTGGCAAGTACTGTCGGCGGGAAGAGCTACGCCTGGCTGTTGAACGTCGCTGGTATCGCCGGCGTACTTGCGGCGCTGTTCCCGAAGCAGTACCTCGAGACCGGTGCCGAACTCGCCTACGAGGACGCGGACGCACTCGAGTGGCGAGACGGTGTCGTCACTGCGATCCGGGGAATCGGCGCGCTTCTGGTCGTGCTCGCGCTCCTCGGGGCACGGAATCGGCACAACGAGAGTGCAGTGGCGAGAGACGGAGCGAAGACAGACGAGACGGAAACAGAAACCGGAGCGAGCGAGTAACCTCGGAGGTCTCGATCAGTCCTCGATCTCGATCGCCGGCCGGCCGGGTTCGGCGTTTTTCAGGACGCTTTCGTCGACCTCGCCGGCCTCGACGACTCGAATGTCGGCCCCGAACTCCCGCTCTAACAGCCACGCAGCCGACTCGAGGGCAGCGTACTCTTCCTCGGGATCGAGCGTGTACTCGAGGGCCTCGCGTTCGACCTGCAGGTCCTGGCCGTAGTCGGCCGCTGCGTCGCCCTGTTCGCGGATGTGTGACTCCTGCATGAGTTTGCCGATCAGGTTGTCGGCGTCCGATTCGATCGCGATCTCTAAGGCGTCGTACTTCCACTCGGGGGAGACGACGACGTCGATCTGCTGGGGGTCTTCGATGCCGGCGACCTCGACGATGTCGCGGACGTCCTCGCGGGTGTTCTCGACGAGTTGGCGTCGTTTCCGGACGTGATCGCGGTCGACCTCGGCGGTCGGCCACGGCGCGTCGAGGACGAAGTCGTCGTTGCCCAGTTCGCTCCATAGCTCTTCGGCGAGGTGCGGTGAGACGGGAGCCAGCAGCCGGACGACCGCGGAGAGGCCGCGCTCGTAGGTGTCGGCGTGGGGTTCGGTGTAGTCGGCGTACTGTCGCAGCGTCCGCGTCAGATCCTGGGTTTCACGCAGCGCCCTGTTGAACGTGAGGTCGTCGTACTCCGCGTCGGCGATGGCGATCGTCGCGTCGACCTCCGCGTCGACGTAGCTGGCGACGGCGTCGTCTTCGCCGTCCGGTTCGTTCTCGACGAACTCTTCGACCATCTCCTTCAGCCGCGTGAGGAAGGCGTTCGTCGAACGGACACCCTCCTCGCTCCAGTCGAAGTCACGCTCGGGCTGGGCGGCCTGCATCATGAAGAGTCGGGCGGTGTCCGCGCCATACTCCTCGACGATTCGCTGGGGCGAGACGACGTTGCCCTTCGACTTGGACATCTTCGAGCCCTCCAGCAGGACCATCCCCTGGGGGAGGTAGTTGACGAACGGCTCGCGGTGCTCGAGGCTTTCGTGGTCCGCGAGGACCTTCGTGAAGAACCGCGAGTACAGCAGGTGCATCACGGCGTGTTCGATGCCTCCGACGTACTGGTCGACCGGCATCCAGTCGTTCGCTTGCTCTACGTCGAAAGGAGCCTCCTCGAGTCCGGGCGAGGCGTACCGCAGGAAGTACCACGAGGAGTCGACGAAGGTGTCCATCGTGTCCGTTTCGCGCGTGGCGTCGCCACCACACTCGGGACAGGACGTCTGCTTCCACTCCTCGGCTGCGTCCAGCGGGTTCCCGGTGGTGTTGATGAACTTCGGCAACTCGACGGGGAGGTCTTCCTCGGGCACGAGAACGGCCCCGCAGTCGTCGTGACAGTGGACGACCGGGATCGGCGTCCCCCAGTAACGCTGGCGGGAGATTCCCCAGTCCCGGAGCTGGTACTGTGTCGCGTGCTCGGCGCTCTCGATGTCCTCGGTCAGCCGTTCGCGGGCCGTCTCGCTGTCCAGCCCGGAGTAGTCACCGGAGTTGACGAGCACGCCATCGTCGGTAACGGCCTCCTCGCTGACGTCCGGCGCTTCGAGTTCGTCGCCGTCTTCGGGCTCGGGGGCGACGACCGGAACGATCTCCTCGCCCATCTTCTCGGCGAAGGCGTGGTCGCGGTCGTCGTGGCCGGGGACGGCCATCAGCGCGCCCGTCCCGACGTCCGAGAGGACGAAGTCGGCGACGTAGACCGGAATCTCCTCGCCGGTGGCGGGGTTCGTCGCGGTCAGATCGGTTGCGACGCCGTTGGGTTCGTCTCCTTCGGGGTCGGCCTCGTGTTCGACGAAGTGGCGAACGTCCTCGTCTTCCTCGGCGAGTTCCTCGCTGATCGGGTGGTCGGGTGCGAGCGCGAAGAAGGTCGCGCCGTAGATGGTGTCGAGGCGCGTGGTGAAGGCCGTGACCGGTCCGTAGCCTTCCACTTCGAAGTCGACCTCGCTCCCGTACTGGCGGCCGATCCAGTTTCGCTGCATCTGGCGCACCGAATTGGGCCACCCCTCGAGGCCGTCGATGGCCTCGAGCAGTTCGTCTGCGTACTCGGTGATCTGCAGGAACCACTGCTCGAGTTCGCGCTGTTCGACGGGGGTATCACAGCGCCAGCAGAGTTCGGCCTCGCCCTCGACCTGCTCGTCGGCGAGGACGGTCTCGCACTCGGGGCACCAGTTGACCTCGGCGTCGCGGCGCTCGACGAGGTCTTCGTCGTGGAACCGCGAGAAGAGCCACTGGTTCCACTGGTAGTATTCGGGCGTGCAGGTGGTGACCTCGCGGTCCCAGTCGTACCCGAATCCCATCGCGTTCATCTGGTCGCGCATCGTGTCGATGCAGTCGACCGTCCAGTCCCGTGGGTTGGTGTCGCGGTCCTTGGCCGCGTTCTCGGCCGGGAGGCCGAATGCGTCCCAGCCCATCGGGTGGAGGACGTCGTCGCCCTGCATTCGCCGGTAGCGGGCGTAGGCGTCCGTAATCGTGTAGTTGCGGACGTGGCCCATATGGAGCTTGCCCGACGGGTAGGGGTACATCCCGAGGACGTACGTCGGGTCCTCGACGTCGTCGGGCGTTCGGTAGGCGTCCGCGTCGTCCCACGCCTCTTGCCAGCGCTGTTCGACTTCGGCGTGATCGTAACCGGCGTCGCTCATTTGTATACGTGTGGACGGGACGCCGCCCTATAGCTTTCCATCCGCTGGCCGACCGAAACCCTCACTCTGGCGATTCTCGGACCGGCGATGCCGCTCACTGAACAGAAGTCAGCACACACTCGATCGCGTCTCGAGTGCGCTCGGTGTGTGTATTTTCGTCCGGCAGTAGTAGTTCCGCTGTCTCCGTTCCCAACACGAAAACAGACTGCTCGGCGTTCGATTTCGGGACCGCCGCTACTCGATGTCGATCTCCTTCGACTCGTCGACTCCGCCGACCTTCGGCAGTCGAACCGTGAGAACGCCGTTCTCGTAGCCGGCAGAAACCTCTTCTTCCTCGACCGGCTCCGGGAGTCGAATCCGGCGACTCGCCGTCTTGCGGGTCCGTTCGCGGCGAATGTACTCACCCTCGGCGAACTCGAGGTCGTCCTCGCGGCTCGCGTCGAGACGCAGGGTGCCCTCCGAGAGCGTCAGGTCGATGTCGTTGGTCTCGTAGCCGGGCAGGTCGGCGGTGACGACGTACTCCTCGCCGGTGTCGGCGACGTCGGCCGGAACCGATCCCGGGACCTGCAGGCCGCCGCTGGTCATCCCCTCCTCGACCTGGCGGCTGACGCGGTCGAGCATTTCCTCGATTTCGTCGAACGGATTGCGTCGCATACACGAACGTACGGTCTCGAACGGGATAAATCTGTCCGCGATAGAAGGACAGAACTGTTATTCCGGCAGCGACACGATCCCCTCGTCGACGGTTTCGAGCAACACGTCGCGGGCGTGGCCGTCGGGATCGACGTTCTTGGAGACGGCTTTTACCTTCCCCTCGTCGAGGACGAACGTCGTACGTTCGGCGGCCGGCAGGCCGCCCCTACCTTCCCGGCGGGGCACGTCGAACGCGTCGGATATCTCTTCGTCGGGGTCGGCAAGCAGGTCGAACTCGAGTCCCTCCTGTTCACAAAAGTCCTGATGGGAGTCGACGTCGTCGGTCGAGACGCCGTAGATTTCGACGCCGGCGTCGCGGTAGGTCTCGCGCTCGCGCTGGAACTGGTTCGCCTCGATCGTACACCCCGGCGTGTCGTCGCGCGGATAGAAATAAAGGACTGTCGGCTCCTCGAACTCGAGCGTGACCGTCTCGCCGTCCTGGTTCCGTGCGCTGACTGTCGGTGCGTCCGTCCCCTCCTCGAGTGGCATGGGTGACCGTACTGCGAACGCGCGGAAACGGTTTTCGGTGGACCACGACGGGGAACTCGTCTAGTGCTTTGGCAAGCCTGAACGGATGAGTGAAACCGAATGCAGTCGTCTGGGTTCACTCAGCAGTCGACGGTTGGGACGGTACTAGTACCATCCCAAGCGTCGACCGACTAGTTGAGAGTTGGCCCAAACCGATCACGATTCTCGATCAGAAGTGGAGTGCACTAGTCAGAGTCGACGGTTGGGACGCTAGTAGTCTCGTTCCAACCGCAGACTGCTGTGCCGACCCGGCCGACACGACCGAGTTCGGCCCAGCGATGGAGGCTCGAACCGCCACTAGCGCGGCCGCGCCGGTCCTGTCGGCGGGCGTCTCACTCGACGACGTGTTCCGTATCGTACGATCCCAGCCGTCGCACCCAGCCGTTCTCTGCCAGGTTCTCGACGGCCTCGAGTGCTTCTGTCGTCCGGGCCTCGTAGAGGCCGGCTTCGATGTCGACGTGGAAGACGTAGTCCCCGAGTCGCTGCCCGCTCGGCCGGGATTCGACGCGGGTCAGGTTGATCGATCGGCCGGCAAACGGCTCGAGTAACTCGAGCAACAGGCCTGGGTAGTTGGCGTTCGGATAGACGACCAGCGAGGTTTTGCCGCCGCCCTTCGAGCGCTCGTCGGCCGGCGCGACGGCGAAGAACCGCGTCGCGTTCGAGTCCTGATCCTGGATGTCCTCCGCGAGTACCTCGAGGTCGGTGCCGTTGCTGGCGTTTGCGGGGTGGCCGATTCCGGCCATCGAGGGATCGTCACGAGCGAACTCGACTCCCTGGGCGGTGCTTGCGACCGCCTCGAGGGTGGCGTCAGGGTGTTCTCGCTCGAGGTGGGAGCGACACTGCGCGAGCGCCTGGGAGTGGCTGGCGATCGTGTCGAACTCCGGCCCCTGGGCGAGTAGGGCGTGTCTGATCGGGGTGACAATCTCGCGGACGACGGCGATGTCGTACTCGGCGAGGGCGTCCAGACTCTCTGTCACGGAGCCCTCGATGCTGTTCTCGATGGGGACGACGCCGCGATCGTAGTCGCCGCCGGCGACGGCGTCGACGATCGCAGTCACCGACTGCCGGAAGTCGATTTCGTCGTCGTCGGCGATAGCGGTCGTCGCCCGGTGTGAGTAGGTCCCTGCAGGACCGAGCGTGGCTGCGTTCATTGCACCCACATTACAGAGAGCCGGTCAAAAACACGTCGGGTTCGGCATCGCTCGCACAAACGCACGCACCTGCTACGACCGATGTGATACGGTTTACTGTAAGTCATTTCCGGCACAACCGCGACCCGGGCGGCGGTTGCGCCGGTAAATCGTTACAGTAATCCGTATGAGTCACACTCGGTAGACACCGACAGACGCATACAAGAGACGCGTTCACGCGGTCGTTCTCGTTCGGTCTCGAGATCGCGGCGGCCGATAGACGCCCCTCCACCGGGATGGTGGCGTGAAAAAGGTTGTTCCTGTTTCACTCGTCGAGGTGTTCGATACCCTTCTTGGAGACGTTTGCCTCCGTGATCTCCTCGGGCATCCAGTCGGGCTTGTCGTCGGGTGCCGTCTCCTCCCAGGCCCAACCGTCGTAGATGTGGACTTTGTCGGTGCCTTTCTCTCGAAGTCGGAGTTCGACGCGGTCGGCGTCGTCTTCGGTTGGACCCGGCTCGAGTCGCCGTGCGGCCTTCAGCGCTGCCTGTCGGGGCGTGTTCCCAGAGAAGACGCTGTCCTCTTCTCCGTCCGATTCGCGCAATGCAAAGTTTCGTTTCCCGTCTTCGCGTACCATAATTCTCCTCCGTGTGAATCCAGTACACGGCGTGACATAAAGATATCCCCGGAAATCGACCGACTGCGCCAGTATCTTTAAGTAAATTCGCACATCACTTCTCTGCAGTATCCGACGGCTGGGTCGATTCTGGCGCGTTCGATGCTACCGTGGATTCTATCGATAGTGACCGACCGCTGGCCGGTCGAAAACACTTAAGTATATCCTACGGCGAAGTTCGTCATAGAATCCCGCGATGGTCCGGAAAAAGAAGCTGAGTCCGAGCGGTGCGAAAGACGAAGACGGCAACTACCACAACGTCCACCTCAACCTCCACGAGGATGAACTCGCAGTCGCGGGCATGGATATCGGTGACGAGGTCTTCGTCCGCGTACGGGACGGTAAGATCATCATCCAGAAAGCCGACGAGGAAGAAGTACAACACGAGTTTTAACGCCGATCATTTCTGGCGGTGTGAGAGCAAATCGGTCGATTACTGTCGATTTCGTTTCGACCGTCCGGTTCTCGTTTCGACGACCAGCACCGAGTCGATAGCCCGATAGAATACTCTCTGCGGTTCCTGACTTCCGTCGTCAACCCGTTGTTGTTCGTTTCGGCCGTATTACGCCGTGCTCCAGGCACCACTCTTTAGGCCTGCCTAAATTATTTACCCCCGCGTGTTTTAGGCTCACCTAAAATGGTTGGAACGACACTCGTGGACATTCGCAAGTATATCACGTCGCTCTCGAGTGATTCCGGACGATACTATCTCGTCTGTGCCCGAACCGGCGATCGACCGGTTCCTACCAGAGGACTGTCCTTCGAGAGCCGCTCGACGGCTCGAGCGGCGGCACGCGCGACCGAACAGTACAGGACGACGCTCCGGCGATACGATCCACGACTTCCGTCCTACGACGTCGTCGTCTGTGAACGATCTCGAGAGAGACCAGCCGACGGCGAATCGACCGGCTCGCCCCGATTGTCGTCGACTCTTTCCACCCCGGTCGAAGTCGGTGCCGGCCGGAATCGGATGCGTTCGGCGGAACACTCTCCCGACGATTCGCTGATCGATTTCTGCCACACCGTCGCCGCTGCAGTGTTCGAGACGATCGCCGAATCGTCTCACGACGACCTCGAGAAAACCATCATGGACACGTACGTCGATCTCGCCGAGCGAATCGAGCAGACGAACGAACTCTGTCTCTGCCTGCTCGAGAGTATGGCCGCGGAGCTAGCGACGACGCTTACACCTGACGAACAGCGACGCCTTCTCTCGACGACCGTGCAACGACTCCCTCCCGCCCCGTCAGCCGCCGATCCGATCGCATCGACGCTGTCCCGGTTGCAGACCGTGTCGCTCCTCGAGGGATATGCTATCCGCTCTCGGTCGGGCGAGTTGGAGACGGGCGTACGCGCATGGACGGTCTCGATCGACGGATACGCGTTCGATGGGGCCACAAAGGGAGAGAATCGTCCCATCGTGACGCTTCCGCTCACCCTCGAGTTGTTTCGACAGTATCCGACCCGACAGCTGACTATCTCCGATGTCGAACGCCCCGAATCTGATCCTGCTACCTGTCGGGTACGGATTACGACCGAGTCGGTGGAACGTTCTCCGAGTCTGGTCCAGGCAACCGAGGTGACTCGCCGATGACCGTAGAACTCGATTCGCCCCTCCACGAAGCCCTGGAACACGTGACAGAAGAACTGGGAGAAGTAACCGGGAAACTGGCGGCAGTCGACCGATTCGTGAAAGGCGTCGACGACCTCTCGCCCGCGACACCGAACGCTTCGCCACACGTCACCGATGGCGGGCGAATCACGGCATCACGGACGGTTTCGACAGTTCAGTACGGACCGTCGGAGAGCGCCACTGCCGCCTGCCGTCGAGACGTCCGAAACCTGTTCGCCGAGACGATCCACCCCTACGCTGTCGACGACATCGAACAATCCGAACCGGTACTGACACTCATCGGCGAGGAATTCGGTCAAGATGTCGCCGTCGCTCTCGCACCGTCGACCGACCACCAGTTCACCCCCGACCTGAAACAGGCGGTTCTCTCGGCTGCCCGTCAACGCCGTGCCGAACTCGAGGCGATGAAGCGAGCACTGAAAATCGAAGTCGAATCGCTCCGGACGACGAAAGAGACGGTCACCGAACTCGTAAACTGGCTCGTCGAGGTCGACGAGACACCGCTTCTGGACCTGGGTTTCGAGGAGTTACGCCGGCGTCACGAAACGCTTGCAGACCACCGAGCGGCGTGTCGACGGTTACTCGAGAAGCGGCAATCGGTTCTCCACGGAACGACGACGTACAACGCGACCGCTGGACTCGCTCATCGAACCCTCGTGACCTACCTCTATCGCGAACTCCCAACGTCCTATCCGGCCCTGTCGACGGTGCTTCGCTTGCTCGAGCAGTGTCGAACGTGCCAGCGGGCGGTTCGAGACCACCTCACTCGCCGCGTCTGACCTGTGCTACTGTTACCGCAGCGCCGCGAGGTCGAACTCGAACCCGGCCACGGGCACCTCGAGGTCGTGTTCGACGAGCACCGTCGGATGGAACTCGCCGATCACGCCGACCGCCTCGCCGTCGATGACGACGCTCGCCGTTCGACCCGAAATGAAGGTCGGGTGTTCGGTGGGCGGCGTCTCGAGGTCGACGTCGAACCGGCGACAGAGTGCCTGCAGTCGAGCCTTTGCGTCCTCGTAGCCGGCTTCGTGGCTCGCGAGGACGGCCCCGATGCGGCGTCGTTCGGCGATGCCCGTATTTTCGCTCTCGTCGACCTCAGCGGTGAATCCGATCTCCGCGAGGTCCTGTGGATACGCGCGGTGGGTGTTACGCTCTAAGACCATCAGCAGCGAGGGTGTGACCCACGTCCGCAACATCGTGAAGTCCTCGCTGTAGGGCCCTTTGATGGTCGCGGGCTCGCCGGCCCCGTAGACGCCAGCGTCGGGTTCCACGTCCACGCGCTCGTAGTTCTCCTCCTCGCTGATCATGTGGAAGTTCAGCAGATCCTCGAAGCCCAGGCCAACGAGTTGCTCGCGGACCGAGCGTTCGAGGCGCGAGCGCTCGTGGCGGCCGCCGACGGTCCCGACCTCGGGATAGTTCGGCTCGAGTTCGTTGAAGCCGTACGCGCGCCCGAGGTCGTCGATGACATCTAGCGGGTGGAGCACGTCGACACGGTAGGGTGGGATCGTGACCTCGTAGACGAGGTCGCCGTCGTCGCTTGCTTCTTTTTCGGCCTCGAGGCCGGATCGTTCTGCGAGGTCGATCACTTCCTCGGGGTCGAAGTCGACGCCCAGAATCGTCTCGATTCGGTCGTGTGCGACCGTCTTTTCCGTCGTCGAGAGGTCCGGACGAACGATTTCGTGGTCCGGATACTCGACGGTAACTTCCTCGAGGGTCGCTCCGCGCGCAGCGAGCGCGTAGCAGACGATGTTGAGCATCCTGTCGATCGTCCACTGGTCGGTGCCGGTCATCTCGACGAAGAGGTCCCGTGAGTCGGTGGTGACCTCCGTGCGCCGACCGTTGATGACTGGCGGGAACGAGAACAGCCCGAGATCGTCGTAGATCGCGGGGTAGCGCTCGTACTCGCTCACGAGGTCGGCGTAGGTCTCGCCGGTGGGGTGGTCCTCGAGTACGTCCGCGGGCGTCAGCTCTGCGTCGGAATCGAGCGGGACGAACCGATCCTCGTCGGGTTCGACGCCGACGTACTCGATGGTGGAACTGCCCTCCGTCTCGGGACTCGCTCGCGGCTCGTCGCCGTCGTCTCGCGGCTCCGCCGCTCGACTATTCGCGGAACTACGTTCCGCGCTACTCGCGCTTTCCGATGCGCGTAGCGCATCGCGCCCCTTCAACATCGTCAGATCGTGAATCCCGATCGCGCCCTTCGCGCGCTTGCGCCCCATCGTCGCGTGGAGTTTCTCCTGTAGCTGAATGAGGGAGTCGAGCGCGTCTTCGTCCAGGTCGACGTCGCGGATCACCGCGCCCGTGACGTACGGTCGCTCCTCGGGCACCGATTCGTCGACCTCGATCGTCCACTCGGGCTTGTTCGTCGACGGGACGTGTACACCTCGAGAGTCGCCGTGCTGGTAGGTGAGCGATCGTGCGATGCCTTCCACCGAGAGCCGATCCAGGCGATCGGGCGCGAACTCGAGTTCGAACTCGCCGTCTTCGGTGCGGCCCTCGAACTCGAGGCCGAGGGCGAACAGGTCCTCTTTCAGTTCTTCGTCGCCTGTCTCGTCCTTGCCGGTCAGTTCGCGCAGTTCGTCGGGATCGATGTCGACCGTGGGCATCAGTAGGTCACCTCCGTGTTCCGCAGCAGTTCAAGATCACACAGCGTCCCGTGGATGTCCCGGATGTCCTCGAAGCCGTACATCAGCATCAGCAGACGCTCGAGGGCGAGCCCCCAGGCCATCACGTCACACTCCACACCGAGGGGCTCGAGCATCTCCTCGCGGAAGATGCCGGAGTTGCCGATCTCGACGAGTTCGCCGGTCGTCGGATGCGTCCCGAACAGTTCGAAGCTCGGCTCCGTGTAGGGGTTGTAGTGGGGCTTGAACTGGATGTCCTCGATGCCGAACTGGGCGTAGAACTCTTCGAAGGTGCCCATCAGGTCACGCACGGAGAGGTCTTCGGCCATCACCCAGCCCTCGATCTGGAAGAACTCGAGCAGGTGGGTCGGGTCGAGCGTATCGTTGCGGTACACCTTCTCGACGCTGAAGTACCGGGCTGGCGGTTCGATCTCGCCGATCTCCTCGCCGGAGAGATACCGCGTCGACAGCGAGGTCGTGTGGCCGCGCAGTGCGAGTGCACGCGCGAAGTCCTCGTCCCACGGCGAGTGATACCCCTCGCCGTCCGCGCCGACGCCCTCGCGGTGGGCGCGTTCGACGTCCGCGACGAGTTGTTCGGGGAGTTCGTCGATGTGCGTCGGCTCCTCGAGCGCGAACCGGTCCCAGTGAGTCCGTGCGGGGTGGTCCTGGGGCATGAACAGGCAGTCGTTGATCCAGAAGTCCGCGTCGACGTGCGGGCCTTCCATCTCCTGGAAGCCCATGCCGACGAGAACGTCTTTCACGCGCTCTGCCGTCTGGCGCAGGATGTGGACGTTTCCACCCTCGAACCGCTCGGCGTCGGCCTCGACGTTGTAGTCGGCGAACTCGACGTCCTGCCAGTCGCCGCCCGTCAGCAGTTCCGGCGTCACCTGTCCGACCGTCTCGGCAGTCTCGAGGCCGGCCATCAGTTCCGTGACGCCCTGCTCGGTCACCATCACCTCGCGGGTCGTCGTCTCGACGATGTCGACGAGTCCGCGCCGCTCGAGGCTCTCGAGCGTGTCGTCGTCGACCCCGTCGGCATCTGCGTCGTCGGCCAGCGTCTCGAGCGTACTGGCTTCCGCGTCTGCTGTGGGGTCGGCGTCCGGATCGGCGGTGATCTCGCCGCTGTCGATCGAGCCGTACCCCTTCCGGGCGTAGTTCGAGAGCGCGATGTCGACCGCGTCGCCCTCGAGACCCGACCCACCGATGACCTGGCCCATCGAGACTGCGTCAGCGTCGGCACCGGCCTCGAGCGCAGTCTCGTAGAGTCGCACCTCCGGCAACCGGCCGTCGGCGTAGTCGTGGCCCTCGGCGGTGAGTTCGATCGTTTCGTCGACGCGCTCTCTGACCTCGAGCAGACCCTCCTCCTCGAGTTCGAACGCCGCCCCGGTGACGGTCTCGGGTGGAAGGTCGGTCGCCTCGGCGAGGGCGTCGACGGACGTTGCCTCGTCCGCACTCGCGGCCTCTAGGACCGCGACCTGTGGTTCTGGAAGTTGCATTCGCTTGTTGGTATGGCTGCGTGGCGGTCAGTTAGCGGTTCCGACTCGCATCGGGCCGACGCCGACTCCCGTCGGCGCGGGACGGACGGTTTCGCCACGGCCGCCGACGACGGAGACCGTGGGTTCACCGTTCCGAGCTACCGAAAAAAGAAGCCGAACCCCGAACGCGTCTGCTGTTGCTGGCTGACGACGCTTTCACGGCCGCGGGATTCGGAGGCCATACACGTCCGATCGGGAGGCGATCGCAAAAACATTGTGGATCGGTGACGCTCGTCAGTCTCGCCTCACTCGGCCAAATTCAGCCGCTCGAGACCGATCCGGCGGGCCACAAAATATAATCCGCCACAGAGGGCTTTCTCTCTAGTGCTTTGGCAAGCCTGAACGGATGAGTGAAACCGAATGCGGTCGTCTGGGTTCACGCAGCAGTCGACGCTTGGCGGAGTACTAGTACCGTCCCAACCGTCGACTGACGGGTCGAATCGAGCCACACCGCCAGATTCGACCCATCAGTTCAGGCTTGGCCCGCCACTAGGGTCAACACGGAAAACGAAGCAGTGTCACACGCTCCAGTCCCTGTTGACCCTCTCTGTTCGACGTTGTGTTTCTTACGACCCCTGTTCGTCGAGTTTCGACGTCGCCAGCGTCTGCTCGATGACCGTAAGCGCTTCTCCGTCCGCCAGTTCGGTCAGCAAATCATCCGTGTCCTCGTACGTGGCGAGTTGCTTTATCGCAGCCTCGCGCCGGTAGGGAAACTCGGAATCCGTCGTCGCAATAGAATAGAGTTCGTCCGGATCGTCGGGTAGTTCGTCCGGAAGGTCGTCGTTTTCGTCAGTATCACTCATTACCCGGCCGAACGAACTGTTGCCATATAGTGACAGCGGCCGATGACTGTCGTCGGGAGTGGGACGTAGACGACCATCATCAACCGAATTGTGACAGATAACCGAACGGATTAGTAGGCCGGCTCCAAACGCGGGGTATGGCACACGCCCGCTCGGAAGATCGGTCCCCGTCTCGCTCCACGATCGTCAACGGCCTCATCGGTGGGGTCGCTGCACTCGTCCTCTTTTTTATCGGCGGCCAAGGCGAATACCCCGAGGCTTGACCTCGGGGATGAAGACGACCACCCGTGACACAAATCATTAAGTGAATATATCCCTAATCAAGAGACAGCGATGGAACACAGTCACCGCTACCACGCCTACCCAACACAAGAGGTAGCGGAGGGACTGGAACACCATCTGAACGTTCATCGCCAACTCTACAACCACGTCCGCTGGGACTACGAGAACAGCCCCGAGGACGACAAGCCGAGCGAGTACGACCAGAACAACAAACTTCCAGAGTGGAAACACAAGTGGGCGGTGTTCAGCGAACTGCACTCAAAAGCCGCACAAGCCACTGTTGCTCGCTTCCACCGTAACCTCTCGAACCTTCGTAAGAAGAAAGAGAAGGGATACAACGTCGGTCGTCTCAAACGGCAAGGCCCCAGCGAGTACCGAAGCGTGACGTACAACCAGTCCGGTTTCGACCTCGATGAAAAGAGGGGACGCGACAGGTTCGCCTACGTCCGCTTCAGCAAGATCGGTTGGGTCAAAATCCGTTACCACCGCCCGATTCCTGACCACGCCACTATTAAAGAAGTCACGTTCAAGAAAGAGACGACCGGCGAATGGTTCGTCTCTTTCGGCCTCGAAACAGACGAGGCTGACTTGCCCGAGAAACCCGACGTGGACTCGCTCGACGCGAGCAACAGCGTTGGAATCGACCTCGGCATCCAGAACTACATCCACACGTCAGACGGCAAAACCGTGGATTGGCTCGACCTCGAAGACGAGTACGAGCGTCTTCGCCGCGAACAACGCAAACTCTCGCGGAAGGAGAAGGGGTCGAACAACTACGAGAAGCAACGCCGGGAAGTGGCGAAGGTCAAACGTCACATCAAGTGGAAGGTGCTGGACTACCAGCACAAACTCACGACATGGCTCGTCCGCAAGTACGACGCCGTGTTCGTTGAGGACTTGGACGCGAAGGGGATGTTGGAGCAGTCGCACAACGCACGGAACAAGCAGGATGCGGCGTGGAGACAGTTCATCACCCTTCTCGAATACAAATCCGACCTGTACGGTTGTCACGTCGTGCAGGTCAAAGCCCGAGGCACCACGAAAGAGTGTGCGTCGTGTGGCGTGGAAACAGCGAAACCTATCTGGGTGCGGGAACACTCGTGTCCAGCGTGTGGGTTCGAGACAGATAGAGATGCGAATGCGGCGATGAACGTGTTGCAGAGAGGCTTTTCTAAACTAGGGCTGGGATGGCCCGAAGACACGCCCGTGGAGACTGTGACCGCTACGGACACGACTCACTTCGAGTCCGTGTCGGCAAGTCGCGTCGTGGAAACGGGAAGCCTCGGGGTCGTTCGAGAGAGCGTAATGATCAAGATAACTTTTGCAAATATGGACTGAGGAACTGGTCGATCCAAGACTTGGCGAATCCAAGTCGATCGGTGAGGGTGTTGAAGAGGCGGCGAGCGAGAGTGCGGAACGCGCTCTCGCTCGCCACGACGATTGGTGAAGCATTTCGTTTGAGCACTTTCCAGACCTGCTCGATTGGATTGAGATGCGGTGAACCGACCGGAAGAAAGACGAGATCGATACCGAGTTGATGTGCGCGCTTGCGCGTGTGCTCACAGATGTGAGACGAGAAGTTGTCCAAGACGAGCAGAATCCGCGTTCCCGGATTCTGCTCGCGGACCTCCTCCAATAGGGCACAGATGTTCTCTTTCGATTGATCTTCAGGAAAGGTCAGGACACTTTCGCCGTTGAGCGTATAGCACCCGACCGCTGGTTCGTCAAGCTTCACCAGCGGTCGTTCGAGTGTCGGATCATCGACGTACCACAGTCGATGCGAATTGTCGTATGGTTGCGGATGAGAAGCGTCACAAAAACCGACGATAGTTCCTCCATCTGTACAGATATCGTCGTCGAGAACCCAGCCTTCGTCCTCATCCTCGGGACGCTTGTTATGTGCTGTCTCTGTTTCCTCGTCGAACGCGTCTGCGACGCGTTCTTCGAGGATTTCATCTGCATTTTCTGGCCGTGAGGGACGTTTTGGACGTGGTTTAGCGTAAGACAGTCCGAGATTCCGGAGGAATCGACCGAGATAATCCGGATGGTACTCAACATCGAACTCTTCGTCCAAGAGCTGGTGAACTTCCTGTGCTTTCCAGGGCTGTCCCTCCCGGAGAAGTTCTAGAAGACACTCTTGTTCCTCGTCACCGAGCTTCGGGGGCCTTCCGCCCCCGAAGTTCGGTGTCAACTGACCCAGCCCGCCATCGTTCCATCGACGTGCCCAGCGACTTCCAGTCGACGCAGATTTCCCAACGTCGTCGGCTGCTTCTTCGTACGTTGCACCCTTGTAGAGACGTTTGACAAAGGTGAGCCGCTTGACGACCTTTGGATCGTCTGCTTCGTCCAGCAGACGATCCAACTCCTCCTCGCTCAGATGACGAACGAGCTCGCCCCGCCGGTCTCCTCCCATTACCCCGTTCGTCTTAGCCCACGCCCAAAACTTCTGTCACTCATTAAGCTCTCTCGTGATGACGAGAATCTTTGATTCTCGAACCACTTGACTCCGAGGCGATTCACCCCTTTCTCGTCGTTACTCGGCGGCATCCTCGCAGGGTATCTCGAGGGGCCGGACGTAAGCGACGGATTCGCCGCCGGCGTCGTTGCCGGTCTCGTCTACGGCATTCTCGGCTACGTCATGTTTCTCGCGCTCGGCGGACTCTTCATGGGACTCGTGGGTGCGCCGGTGATGATGGGTAGTATCCTCCTCTTTGGAATCGCCTTCGTGATCGTCTACGCTCTCGCATTCGCAGCCGCCGGTGGCGCGCTCGGCTCGTACCTGAACGAGGAGTTCGGCGACGAGATCGGCCGTATCTGATACGGTTTACTGTAAGTCATTTCCGGCGCAACCGCCGCACGGGTCGCGGTTGCGCCGGTACATCGTTACAGCAATCCGTATGAGGTGTCGGTCACACTGCTCGAGTTGCAGTAGTGGGTCAGTCGTTTCCGGGTCGAAAACCGAGATAGTCGACGAGCGTTGCAACTGATTCATCGACGAGCTCTGTTCGTATACGACCGAGTTCGCGATCGATATCGTCCGGATCGAGGCTAGCGACCGCCCACGGCAGGATCGAACTGTCTCTCGGCAGCCCACCGTCGACCACGTCTTCGTCGTCGATCGGAATCCGTTCGTCGTACCAGGTCTTCGTGGACAACGTCAATGCGATGTACTGTTCGCCGTGAAACGGCATTTCGGACGTGTTGACGACCAGCCAGGGACGGCCCGCGTCTCCGTCTTTGAACGGGTCGTCCGCGTACACGACGTCGCCTCGAGCGTTCGTCATCTCTCTTCTGTCGCGTTCTCACTCGCTGCAATCCACTCGTCGCGGTCCTCTTCACCGTACATGTCGTCGAACTTGCGCGTGATCCTGTGCAGGTCGTAGGCTCGTTCCAGGCGATCCAGATCGTCCGTAATCGCCCAGTACGGACCCTTGTGTCGAACGAGGTCTCGTTCCTCGAGTCGCGACAGGACAGGGTGGATCGAATTCTCGTTGACCTCGGTTCGACGGGCGATTTCGGTAGCCTTCCACGCCCGATCCCTGTTCTCGTAGAGGAATCGAACGACCTGCTCCGGATTGCTCAACTCGGTCAGTTCTTCCGGAGAGCGTTCGTCGAACCGGTCGATGTCGATCGACATTTGTCCGACATACGGTACTGATCGTATTAAGTGTATCTCGTATATCCTCTGTATCTGCAGCCAGTCCAAAGACTACGATCCGCTCTCTGCCACTTTCCGGGGTCCGCCCGACGCAACTGTACCTCTCGAGCGAGAAACTCGCGGGTGCGGAGACGTTCCGGATCGAACGTGCAGAGTACGACTTCGAGGTATACCTGCGATGTCTCGAGTAGTGTGAGGAAGTCGACGTCGAGGTGATCGACGACTTACACGGTCAGGTCGTCGGTCCCGAAACGTATCAGAAACTGTAGGTTGGCCGCTGTAAGCGAGTCAGTGGCGACGATTAGACGGAATCTACCGACGACGCGGCGACTCGAGTTCGATATCCGCTTCCTCGAGTAACTCCTCGACTTCTTCGCGTTTCTCCTGGTGGTCCTCGAGAAACTCTTTCATCAACTGTGCGGCCTGTTCCTTGCAGCCGCCACAGAGGCGTTCGCCGCCGACGCACTCGTCGTAGACGCGCTTGGCGAACTCGTCGTCGTCGCCGGCGAGCAGGTAGGCGTACAGTTCGTAGACGGGACACTCGTCTGCTTTCCCACCTTTCTCACGCTGTTCTTCGGCCGTCTCACGGCCGCCGGTCGTCGCTGCCTGTACTTTGTCGTAGCCGTCTTCGGGGTCGTCAAGCAGCGAGATGTGGCTGGCCGGGATCGACGAGGACATCTTCCCGCCGGTGAGCCCGGTCATGAACCGATGATAGATCGAGGACGGTGGCTGGAAACCGTAGCCACCGTTTGCGACCTCGACCTCGCGGGCGAGCTCTTTGGCTTTTTCGCGGTCGATCTCGAAGGCGTCGACGTGGCTCTCGTAGACGCGTTTCTCGCCGTCGATCGCGTCGATCAGCGCGTCGAACGCGTCGTCGGTCGCCCGCCGGCTGAAGAAGCGAGTACGGGGTCGAACCGGCTCCATGCCGCCTTCCTCGAGTTTCGTCAGGAGGTCGTCGAGCGTGCTCGCGTCGATCGCCAGCTCCTCGAGCGGCGTCTCTGCGATGGCTTTGGCGACGTGCGTACATCGGAGCTGGTCGTCGTCGAACGCCGCGGGCTCGAGTCGCTCGTAGCAGTCGGCGACCACCTCGCGTTCGTCGGGTTCGAGTTCGAAACTGGCGTAGGCCTTGGAGACCTTGAAAAAGCGCATTCGTTCGGCGAGGTCCCGTGCAAGTCGGACGTGGGGGTCCTGGTCGGGACCGACGGGGATGACGGTCGGCTTTGGCTCCTCGAGTTGCGGGTAGAGGATGTCGGCCATCTGGGTAACGACCGACTGCATGTGTGAGACGTCGGTCTCGCCGTCGAAGCCGTAGATCGACTGAAACTCCGAGAAGTTCGCTTCCGCACCGAGGTCGAACGCGAGGTCTTGGACGTCTCGATTCGTGGACTGACGGTAGAGCACCCCTTCCTCGGGGTCGAACCCGAGCGCGAGCAACGAGAGGAGGTAGCTGCGGGCGTGCTCGTCGATCTCCGCCCAGCTCATCCCGCGGGCCGAATTGGCCTCGAGGTCGGCGATCAGGGCGTAGGCGTCTGCGCCCTGCTCCTGGTGCCAGACGATCTCGTCGAAGACGAGTTTGTGCCCGATGTGTGGGTCGCCGGTCGGCATGAACCCCGAGAGGACGGCTGCGGGTTCGTCCTCGTGCATCGCCTCGGCGACGGAGCGGTAGTCCCGGTGTCCGAAGATGACGCCGCGTCGCATCAGGTAGTGTGGATTCGGGACTTCTTCGAGCACCTCGTCGAACTCCTCGATCCCGAACTCCTCGAACAGCTTGCGATAGTCGGAGACGGCCGAGGAACCCCAGGGGTCCAGTGCGACTTCGTCGACGGTGCCACCGTCTGCTCGCGGGGTCGACGCCCCCTCGTCGTCTGCATCCGGCCTCCCACCATCCGCGAACGGTTCTCTCGACTCGGACTCCTCGAGCGGGTCGTCTCCGGTCATTACCACGGTTTTGGCGCGCCAGCGCGCAAAAGGCTTCGGCTTCGATCGTCGCGATCGAGCCGCGTCGGATCACGGATACCGACGCGTATACGGAACCGAGGCGAGTCACTGGCGCTGGTCGTGTACGATCCGTCATCACCTTGACGACCAGGCCCACAGCCACCTGCGAGACGACACGGTCACGACAGCGGCGAGCGGGAAGGAAACGCCTTTGATCGCCCGCTTCCCGTATTCGCCTGATGGAGGTCGCCGAAGTTCTGCCAGCGTTCGCCGACGCGTTCGCGTTCGAGGAGTTCAACCGGATGCAACGCGAGACACTCCCTGCCTTGCTCGAGTCCGACGAGAACGTCGTCGCGAGCGCGCCGACCGCGTCGGGCAAGACCGCGCTCGCGGAACTGGCGATCTGCAAGGCCCTCGACGACGGCGGCACCGCGCTGTTTATCGCACCGTTGCGGGCCCTGACCAACGAGAAAGAGGACGACTGGGATCGCTTCGAGGAACTGGACTACTCGGTGTACGTCGTCACGGGCGAGCGAGAACTGAACTCACGCCGCGCCCGCCACGCGGACATCCTCGTGATGACACCGGAGAAACTCGACTCGGCGACGCGCAAACACGACTCCCGGCGGTACGACTTCGTCACGGACATCGACGTCTGCGTCATCGACGAGGTCCACTTGCTGGACGCCGACCGGCGGGGCTCGGTACTCGAGGTCACGATTTCCCGTCTGCGACGACTCTGTGACCCCCGCGTCGTCGCGCTATCGGCGACGATGCCGAACGTCGACGACGTGGCGGCGTGGCTCGACGCCCCCGAGGAGACGACCTTCGAGTTTGGCGAACAGTACCGGCCGGTCGACCTCAACGCCGGCGTCAAGACCTATACTCACGGCGAGAACTCCTTTGCGGACAAGTACCGTCGGCTGTATCGGGCGCTCGACCTCGCGGAACCACACCTCCGGGAGGACGGCCAGGCGCTCGTGTTCGTCTCCTCGCGCCAGGACACGGTCCGGGCAGCGGAGGCTGCTCGAGACGAGATCGCCGGGCGCGATATACCGATGGGTGCTCGCGGCGACTACGACTTCCACACCGAGTCGAAAGAACTCGAGAACGACACACTCCGAAACTCCGTGTTAGACGGCGTCGCCTTCCACCACGCCGGCCTCTCGAAGAACGACCGCGACCTGGTCGAGGAGTGGTTCAAGGAGGGCCACGTCGAACTACTCTTTTCGACGTCGACGCTGGCCTGGGGCGTGAACCTCCCCGCCCGTTGCGTCGTCATTCGGGATACGAAGCTCCACGACCCGCTCGAGGGCGAGGTCGACATGAGCCCGCTCGACGTACTCCAGATGCTCGGGCGTGCGGGCCGGCCGGGGTACGACGACGTCGGCTACGGTTGGGTCGTCTGCGATACGGCGGAGGCAGACAAGTACCGGCGACTGTTGAACGAGGGCAAGGAGATCGAGTCCCGACTGGCCGAGAGCTTAGAGACCCACCTGAACGCCGAAATCGCGATGGGCACCATCACCGACCTCGAGGACGTGATGGACTGGCTCGAGACCACGTTTTACTACGAGCGCGGCCAGTCGAAACCCGAGGCCTACGACTTCCCGAACCTCAAGGGACGCGTTCGCGACTGTCTCGAGGACCTCGTTGCTCGGGGCTTCGTCGAGACGGGCGAGGCTGGCGATCTCTCGATCGAGGCCACGCCACGCGGCGTGCTCGCCTCGAAGTACTACCTGCGTCTCGAGACCGCAGCCTCGTTCGCTGGACTCTGCGATCGGACGGAGTCGGGACGCGCCCTCGAGACCGGCGACGTCCTCGCGGCGGTCGCGGGAGCGACGGAGTTCGAGTCAGTGTCGGCCCGCCAGGACGAACGTGATGCCGTCGACGCGGTGCTCGTCGGGCAGGAAGCAGAGGACCTCGAACCCGGCCAGCGGAAGGTGCTGGCGATCCTCCGGTCGGCCGCAAGTGGGACGACGCCCGCCGAACTGCAAAGCGACGCCTGGGTGATCCGCCGGAACGCCACCCGACTGCTGTCGGCGCTCGGTGCCTTCCTCGACCGGTTCGTCGGCCCGCACGCCGCCAACCTCTCGAGCAGGGCCGAGGCCCGCGCCGAGAACGGTGTCGCCGAGGACGCGGTCGGACTGACGGCCATCGACGGCGTCGCGTCGGGGCGGGCGAGCAAACTCGCCAAAGAGGGGCTGTCGACGCCGGGCGACGTACTCGAGGCCGGGATCGACGGACTCGCCGACGCCGGCCTCTCGGAGGGCGTCGCCGAACGCGTCTACGAGGGTGCCCAGTCGCTTCCCTCGATCGAGATGGAATGGGGGCAGTTCCCCGAGACGATCGCTGCCGGCGAGAACGCCGTCCACGAGGTGACCGTCCGGAACGTCGGCGAACCCGCACGCGCGGGGATCACGGTGACGGTGAACGGCCGCGAGATGACGAGCACGAACAGCTACCTGCGCGACGTCGACACCGTCCCGGTCGGCGTCTTCGGTGCCGACGCCGAGGAACTCGAGTACACCGTCAGCGTCGCGTTCCCGGAAGAGTCGCTGTTGCCTGTCGAACGGAGTCGAACCGTCGACATCCGGTGATCGTCGCTCACGACACGCGCTCGAGAACTCGCTCGCGCAACGCCGCTGGCGAGTCGACGACGACGTCGGCCGACGAACGATCGATGTCGCCGTGGGCGTCGATCCGGTAGGCGACGACGTACGTTCCCGCTCGAGCGGCCGCCTCGATGCCGTTCTCGGAATCCTCGACGACGACACACTCCTCGGCCGGCACGCCGATCTCCTCGGCCGCGTGTTCGAAAACATCCGGCGCCGGTTTGCTCGCCGCCTCGACGTCGTCGGCGCTGATCACGTGGTCGAACGCGCCCTCGAGGCCGAATCGCGCTATCACCATGTCGATCCAGTCGTGGGGCGACGAGGAGACGACCGCGGTCGAGACGTCCCGGTCGTCCAGTCGCTCGAGCAGGTCGTGGGTTCCGTCCAGCAGCGACACCTGCTCGGTGTAGATCTCTTCGGCGGCCTCCCTGAACCGCTCGACGAACTCCTCGCGGGAGATTGCGGTCCCGTACTCCTCTTCGAGGTAGTCGTAGATATCGCGGTAGTTCATCCCGCTGAGTTCGGCGAGGTCGACGTCGTCGTCCGGGACCGCGGCGGGGAGGATCTCCGCTCGTTCGAACTGTACCCAGTAGTCCTCGCTGTCGACGAGGACGCCGTCCATGTCGAACAGTACTGCAGACATCGATCAGCCGAACACCTCGCCCCGACGCTCGTGGACCATTCGCTCGGAGACCGCGTCCGCGACGTCTTCGCCGAACTCCCGTTCCAGGAGCCACAGCGCCAGGTCGATCCCCGACGTGACGCCGCCAGCGGTGAGCACGTCGCCGTCGTCGACGACGCGTTCGTCGACCACGTTCGCGTCCGTCTCTGCGAGGTCGTCGACCGCGACGTGGTGGGTCGCGGCCGGTCGGCCCTCGAGCAGGCCCGCTTCCGAGAGGATCATCCCGCCGGTACAGACCGACGCGACGGTCGCGCCGGCAGTGTAACACTCGTCGACGGCCGCCGGGATCGAGCCATCCTCGACGACTGCCCTGACGCCACCTTCGGTCGTCCAGCCGCCGCCGGGGACCACGAGCAGGTCGGGTTCGCCCAGCGTCCTCTCGGGTTCGACGCACAGCCCGTGACTCGCGGTGACGAGGCCGTCCTCGTCGGTGTCGCCCTCGAGCGTGACGAGTCGCGTCTCGAGGGCGACACCAAGTTCGGCCCCGTTCTCGAAGACCTCGTAGGGACCGATCGCGTCGAGTTCGTCGAAGCCGTCGAACAGTACGATTTCGGCGGTCGTCTCGCTCATACCCGATCGTCTTCTCCCGGCAGACAAACCGCTTGCGCCTGCCGAGGCTCGACGGCTTTCTCGAGCGACGATGCCGTCGAGTTGTGACTGCGTACCGACGGCGATAGCTCCCCTTACCGCTGGTAGTGACAGCCTTGGAAGAGTCGCTCGCGCTGAATAGTCACAGCGGGAAAGTGAACTATATGTGATGGATCGTCCATGGGGTAGGCGTGACTCTCGAGACGTTGCTCCACCGGTCGCTGTCGGCACTGGGGTATCCGACTGCGACCCACGAACTCGTCAATCGGTACTCGGAGTCGACCCGGCTGGACGTCGATTCGACCGCCCGGATCTCGATCGGCTGCCTGCTCCGGGGGAACGTCGACCTCGGTCCGTACGTGCGGCTGAGTCGTGGCTGCGTCGTCGGGGGTGATGTTACCATCGGACGCCGAACCAACCTGGAACCCGACTGCGACGTCGTCGGCCACGTCGAGTTCGGAAACTACTGTGCGGTCGCCAGGGAGAGTACCTTCCAGCAGACCAACCACAAGACGAACCAACCCTCCCAGCAGATGAAACTGTACAGCGAGGTGCTAGACAGCGAACTGCCGCCGACCGAGGACGGCCCGATCACGGTCGGCAACGACGTCTGGATCGGTGCTGGGACGACCGTCCTCACCGGCGTGACGATCGGCGACGGCGCGATCGTCGGCGCAGGATCGGTCGTCACCGGCGACGTGGAGCCCTACTCCGTCGTTGCCGGCGTCCCCGCCACACGCGTCAAGTGGCGATTCCCCGCAGACGTCCGCGAACGGCTGCTCGAACTCGAGTGGTGGGAGTGGGACGAGGAGACGATCCGCGACCGTCGCGATTTTTTCGAACGCGAACTCGACGGCCTCGATTCACTCGAGGAGACCCTCGAGATCGATCGCCGACCGTCGGTCGCGCCCGCGCCGGTGGCCGAAGACGACTAGGTGGCGTGCTCGAGGGCGACCTCCCGAATCGCTTCGAAGACGGCGTCGTTTCCGGCGGCGACGAACCAGTCGTCTCCTGTGTCCGTCCGGAGGCCGCTCTCCACCGCGAACAGTTCCCCGAGTAGCTGTTCCTCCCGGTCCGGTCGGTAGCAGACGATTCCGTCCAGCCGGCCGCGCGCGAGCAGTCCCCAGTGGACCGTCGGACTCCAGCTCTCGAGGCGACGCTTGCATCGATCCTCGATCGCCCGATCGATCGCCGCCGAAACCGCCGCGTGCTCGGGGTCGCGTTTCACGTCGTGGCCGATGACCGAGACGACCGTCGCCGCGGCCGGTTCGAGCTCGCTGTCCGCCGCGACCGGCTGTCCGTCGTGGCGGACGCCGTGGTCACGACGACCGACGTACAGGTCGTCGCTGACGGGCGCGTAGACGACGCCAAGGACGGGCTCGGAGAGAGCAGCATCGTCCGGACCCTCGAGTACCGTGATTCCCGTCGCGAACGACGGCAGTCCCGCCTCGAAGTTGTTCGTCCCGTCGAGCGGATCGACGAGCCACAGACACCGGCCGCTGCCCTCGTGGACGCCAGACTCCTCGGCCTCGATCGGGTGATCCGGGAACCGATCGTGGATCACCGCGAGGATGCGCTCCTCGGCGGCCGTGTCGGCACTCGATTTGACGTCGTGTTCGCCGGCATCGACCGTCGTGGTCCCGGATCGATAGGCGTCACGAAGGTACGCGCCGCCGGCTTTGCAGGCTTCGATAGCGGTCGTCTCGAGTGCATCGAGCGAGGGAGTAGTCACGCGTCGATCCGTCTCGGCGCGCGATAGTGTGGATTTCGAAACAGTTTCCCCGATCGGAGCCGCCATCGAGAGCGTATGGACGACGCACAACGACAGGTCGCGGCGTTCGTCGAGGAGTACGGCCTCGAGACGCCGCCCGCGTTCAGGCTGCTCGATCTGGTCTCCGAAGTCGGCGAACTCGCCAAAGACGCGAACGTTTCGACCGACTACGGCGACGACCCGGCCGCCCTCGAGCTCTCGTCGGACGAGGTCGGCGACGCACTGTTCGCGTTGCTTGCCCTCGCGGACGATCTCGAGATCGACGCCGACGCGGCGCTCGAGGAGGCACTCGAGAAATACGAGCAACGGATGGACGGCGGTTCGGATGCCCCGGGTTCGGGCAGGTAGTTAGTCAGTCTTCGATCTCGAGCACCGTCGCCGCCGCCTCGCGAACCGGCTCGAGGGCATCTTCGGGCGCGTAGACGCCGAGTCGCCAGATCTCGCGTGCACAGGCGTCGAGGCCCGAAACGAGCGAGGATCGATCCTCGAGTCGACGGGGTTCGCCGTCGACGACGATCCGGGCGCGGGATTCGGGCGAACTGGGTTCTCCCGGACTGTCGAGAACGACGTGTTCGGAGTCGACGTCGGCGATCTCGGCGATCTCGCGCTCGAGATTCCGCGTCCGATCGTACTCGAGCCCCCTGCACTCCTCGGGAACCTCCTCGCGTCGCGCCCAGACCGCCCGCTTGTAGAGGTCGCGGTTCCGGATGCGATCGGCGAACCCGGCCGTCGGCTCGTACTCCTCGAGCGTCGCGAGCAGTTCGGAGTCGGTCAGCCGCGCGAACCGTTCGGGGTCGACGACGCCGTCCGAGAGGAGTCGCTCGCTCGCCCGGTCGAGCATCGAACCCGCGATACGGGAGACGTGGTGGCGGTAGACCGTCGCGTTCATCAGCGTCCGGGCGATCAGCGCGCTCTCTGCGGTTGCGACGTTGCCGTCCGCGAGCGCGAGTTCGCCGTCGACGATCTCGAGAGCGTACAGCAGTCGGGCGTGGTCGATCGTCCCGTAGGGGACGCCGGTGTGGTGGGCGTCCCGTACGAGGTAGTCCATCCGGTCGACGTCGAGGGTGCCGGCGACGAGTTCACCCAGCGGCCCGCGGCCGTCGACCGTCGCCGCGACCGCGTCAGGGTCGAGTCCGTACTCCTCGAGTACGTCGCCGAGTTCGGTCTCCTCGAGCAGCCAGCCGATCTCGTCGTGGTGTCGGCCGAGGTGGCGTTCGATCGCCGCCTCGGTCTGGTGGCCGAAGGGGCCGTGACCGACGTCGTGGACGAGCGCGGCCGCCCGGAGCCGGTGGGCCAGGTCGTCGTCGATCGACAATCGGTCGACGGCCTCGGAGGCGAGGTGGTAGACGCCCAGGCTGTGCTCGAACCGGGTGTGGTTCGCGGACGGATAGACGAACTGGACCGTACTCAACTGGCGGACGTACCGGAGCCGCTGCATCGGTTCGGTGTCCAGCAGCGCCTCCGCCGTGGGCTCGAGTTCGATGTAGTCGTGGACGCTGTCCTTGATCGTGGTCATACGTGTACACTCGCGAGCGGACTCTTAGCCGCGATGGTCTCGAACGCCGTCGGTAGTGCCTCCCGTGGGTTACAGAACCGCACGGTCGATCTGGCGGTAGGTCTCCTCGAGCGTTCCGGAGTTGTCGATCACGACGTGATCGCGCTCGATCGGTTCGAACGCCTCTTTGAACTGCAGGTGTTGTTCGAACTCGGCGTCGCTGACGGTTTCCGTTCGGCTCTCGAGGCGGTTCCGGACGACGTCGACATCGCAGGTCACGAGGACGTACTCCACGGCGGCGTCGACCTCGCTCGCGACCGCGGCCACCCGGGCTCGAAACCGTTTCGCGCGGAAGGTTGCGTCGAGAACGACATCCCGGTCGGCCTCGAGTTCGGATCGCGCACAGGAGAGCAGTTCATCGTAGGTCGCGGCGGTCTCTTCGTCGGAGTACTCCGGATCGGGAAACAGCCGTTTCCGGACCTCGTCGCTGCGGTATCGCTCTGCGGACAACTGCTCTGCGGTGTAGGCGGACGCGACGGATTTGCCCACGCCTGGCAGACCACAGTAGGCGATCAGTGTTGAACGGTCCAAGTCCACGACGGGGAGTGTAGTGTACTAGTACTAAACCCGACCGAATTCGACGCGTCTGGACGCTCGCCGCTCCCGCCAACTATACATTCGGTTGAAATAACTCTAGCTACTGTGTATATATAGCCGTTCGGAGACCAATTATCATTGTCTTTAAGCCGATCCGATTTAGGTACTACACATGGTTCAGAAACCAGACTGTGGCGGTAGCACCCGGAGAACGTTCCTGAAAGCGACGAGTGGGGTGGCACTCGCGACGGGGGTTGCTGGCTGCATCGGGGCAACCGACGACGGTGCCGTTCGGTTCGTTCTCAATCCAGCCGAAGAACAGACCGACATCCTCGAAGAGTACACGCCAATGAAAGAATACCTCGAGGAGGAGACAGGGGCAACTATCGACCTCACTCGTGCCGGCAGCTACGTCGAGACTCTCGAGGCGCTCGAGACCGACCAGGCCGACATCGCCGACACGTCGCCGACGGCGGTCCCTGCCGGCGAGGGCTTTGCTGATGTCCTCGGGATGCGAACGGCCTTCGGCGGCGCGCTGTACTTCTCGACGATCGCGACAACGCCCGACAGCGACATCGAGGAGCTCGCGGACCTCGAAGGCGGCTTGATAACTACGGGCGCGCGTATGTCGACCAGCGGGACGCTCGCGCCAAGTGTGATGCTGTCCGAGGCCGGTATCGATATCGGTGACTTCCCGGAAGGTGACGCGAACGACCTGGAAATTCGGACGGCAACGGACCACGACACCTCACGGGAACGGCTCGTCAACGACGACGATATCGTCGCGGCCGCGACGGGTGCGTTTGCGTCTGCACCCCAGATCCCGCAAGAGCAGTTCGACGAGTATTCGGAGTTCGTCGAGCACTCCGCCGAGTACGACGACGCAGGTTCGGATCTCGAGGACGGCGAGCCCGAACTTCAGTTGCTTGCCGTTTCGGACCCACTGCCGCGAGCACCGATCATGGCCCGCAGCGAGTGGGACGATCCGGAACGAGAGGACATCGAGGAAGCGTTGCTCGCTGCCGGTGAGGACGACCTGATCCCGGACGATGTCGATGAGGACTACGAACTCTGGTTTACGGGAATCCAGGACGCCGACCAGAGCGACTACGAACCCATCCAGGAGATTCTCGACGAACTCGGCCTCGAGTTCCAGGACTTCGACGATGATGAATAAGCACAGGACGACGGATAGATAAACGGGCAGCCAGGAAAATAAGCTACCACTCTTACAATGTCCGCAATACGAGTAGAGAACCTAACAAAACGATTCGGTGAGACCGTCGCCCTCGACGATGTCTCTTTCGAAATCGAGGAAGGCGAGTTCACTGTCGTTCTTGGGATCTCTGGATCGGGGAAATCAACCCTACTCAGGTGTGTCAACGGACTCACAACGCCGACAGAGGGGCAGGTTATCGTCAACGGAGAACCGGTAACGTCTCACCGCAACGACGTCGCGATGGTTTTCCAGCAGCACAACATAATCGGGGGAATGAGCGCGTATTCGAACGCTCTCAGCGGTTCGCTGGGCCGGACTGATCTCCTCCCCAGCCTGTTCCGGTTCAACGACCGAGAGGACAAGCTCCAGGCGCTCGAGGCGCTCGAAATGGTTGGGCTGCTCGACGAGGCCGAGCAACGCGCCGGCCGCATGAGCGGCGGTCAACAACAGCGCGTCGGCATCGCCCGTGCGCTCGTTCAGAAACCGGAAATTCTGCTAGCCGACGAGCCGGTCGCAAGCCTCGATCCGGGCAGCGCACAGACGGTCATGCAGTACCTGCGTGGCGCGGCCGAACAGGAGGGACTGTCGACGATGATCAGCCTCCATCAGGTCAACCTCGCACGTCAGTTCGGCGAACGGTTCATCGGCCTCGCCGACGGGGAGGTCGTCTTCGACGGCTATCGCGAGGATCTTACCTTCGACGTGATCGACGAACTCTATGGCGGTATCGACATGGAAGAGTTTCTCTCCGGGGACAATGGCGACGACCCCACCAGGACGGTGGTACAATGAGCCCGGAAACGTCGGTCGAACAACGACTCGAGCAGATTCGACTCACGAGACGCGTTCGGTGGGTACTCTACGGGCTTCTGTCGATCGCTTTCGCCGCTGCGTTCTACGCTTCTTTGCTTTTGATCGAGTTCTCGCTGCTCGACCTCTACAACCAGTGGTCCGGGTTCGCCGAACGACTCCCTCATTACTCCCCGAACTGGGAAGCCATCTTCGCGGAGAACCTGCTACGCGAGTCGGGCATCACGCTCGCGATGGGTTTTGCCGGGACCGTCATCGGCATTCCGCTCGCGCTGTTGCTCGGAGTCCTCGGTAGCGGCCGCGTAACTCCCTATCCGTTCAACTTCATTTTCCGATCGGTTATGGGCGTCTCGCGTGCGATCCCAGCGCTCGTCTGGTTCTTGATATTCGTTCCGCTGGCCGGGCTGACCGCCGTAACCTCGACAATCGCAATCGCGGTTAGTACGATCGGCAACCTCGGTCGTCTCTTCACCGACGAACTCGAGGAGGTCGAGGACGGCCAGATCGAGGCGATGGAGACGACCGGCGCTTCGAAACCGCAAACGGTCGTCTTCGGGATGCTCAGCCAGGTCAAGACATCGTTCATCGCGTGGACGCTGTACATCTTCGAGGTGAACGTCCGCCAGGCCGTCACGCTCGGTCTGCTCGGTGGTGGCGGTATCGGGGTCTTCATCCAGGTACAGCAGGATCTGCGCGCCTACGACAACATGATGGCCGGTATCGTCGTCGTCCTCGTACTGATCGTCGTCGTCGAGATGGGCAGCCAGCGTCTCCGATCGTACCTCCGCGACGACGAGGAGGCCGATGGTCTGATCACACTGATCGTCGGTATCCCACAGCGGATGGCCGAATCCGCAATGAAGTAACGGGCGACAGTTCTGCTTTCGCTTTTCCTGATCGTCTCCGTTCTCTTGACACCCGAATTGTGACTGCTGTTCGAGAGTGCCACCTGTCGCCGGTGTCTAACTCCTAGTACCGTCCCAACCGTCGACTGACGGGTCGAATCGAGCGACACCGCCAGATTCGACCCATCAGTTCAGGCTTGGCCCGCCACTAGTGCTTTGGCAAGCCTGAACGGATGAGTGAAACCGAATGCGGTCGTCTGGGTTCACGCAGCAGTCGACGCTTGGCGGAGTACTAGTACCGTCCCAACCGTCGACTGACGGGTCGAATCGAGCGACACCGCCAGATTCGACCGATCAGTTCAGGCTTGGCCCGCCACTAGTATTGTCCCAAGCGTCGACCGACTAGTTGAGAGTTGGCCCAAACCGATCACGATTCTCGATCAGAAGTGGAGTGCACTAGTCAGAGTAGACTTGGGACGCTACTAGAGCCCGAGTTCCCGTGCCCGCCGACGATACAGTTCCGCGTCGTCGACGCTCCCGTCGAGGTCGTCGTGTTCACACTCGAGTCCCGGACTCTCGTGGTTCGCCGGGAAGTGGATCGACAGTTCGTATCGCGCGATATCGCCGTCGACGCCGTCGACCAGTCGTTCGTCTTCGACCGCTAACTCGAGGTCGAACGCCTCACGGACGGCCGCCTGAAACTCCTTCTCTGCGCGGGTGTAGCCTGGGAGCGATCGTTTGACCGGTGCGGGAACGTCCGCGAAGTAGGCTTCGCTCGCGTCGTGAAGCAGTCCCCACCGCTGGGCTTCACGGCTCCCGCCGCGGGACTCGACCTCGTGACTGACGTGGACCGCGTGGCGAGCGACGCTGTAGAAGTGTTTTCCCTGCCCGGTGAACCGACTCAGGTTCGAGAGTGCGTGCGCGACGTCCGCGAGGTCGATCTGCTCGGGGTCCGGCGAGAGCGGCGTGATCTGCTCGCCCGAGTGCGTGTTGATCGTCCCGTGCCCGCCGTTTGTCTCGGCAAACACGTCCTGGAGGCGACTCGCGGCCGCCTCGAACTGGATGCGTCGCGGCTCGTCGCCTTCTTGGACGACGCGTTTCAGCGTCGCGACCTCGTCCTCGAGCGCCTCGAGCGCCTCGAGCGCCTCGAGCGGCCGGGAAGCGTCGCCACTCGCGTCGCGTCGGTCGGTCATACTGACTGTCAACGAAAGCGACGGCAAAGGGGTTGTGTCTCCGGCCGGACGTCCTCGAGTTTAAGTATTATACCGCGGCCACCACTCTCATGATCGACGGCGCGATTCGCGTTCTTGCGGGCGACTGCACGGTGATCGCCGAGACGGGCGGCCGGGAGGAGTACCGCGGTCGAATGACGACGATCGTCAAGCCCGACAACACTGTCCTCGTCCACGACACGGACGGCTACCAGCCGGTTGCGTGGCTGACGCGGGCCGACAGTGTCTCGAGTGATCGCTCTGACGGTTTCACTCTCGTCGCGAAGAAAGACACCCAGACGCTGCGCATCGCGGCTCACGATCAGGATGGGTTCGCTCACTATCCGGCCTCTGCCGCGGGGCCGCTCGTGGGTAGTTGTCCGGATTGTAGCGGCGCGCTCGTCCGGTCGACGGGCGTCCACTGTGTCGACTGTGGCGATCGGTACGGCGTGCCCGGAGACGCCACGATCCGCGACGACGCGGCGAACTGCGACTGTGGGCTTCCCCGGATGCGCGTCGAACGGGGTCTCGCGTTCAACGTCTGTCTCGACCGCGGTTGCGAGTCGCTGGACGAGGCGGTCACGGCGGCGTTCGATCGCGAGTGGGACTGTCCCGAACCGGACTGTGACGGCGACCTGCGAGTTCTCAGACGCGGCGGGCTCATCGCCGGCTGTGAGCACTACCCCGACTGCGACACCGGCTTTGCGATTCCGGGCGGTGTCGTCGACGGCGAGTGTGGCTGTGGCCTCCCGACGTTCGATACCGGTGGCGAGACTCGGTGTCTCGATGCGACCTGCGAACGCGTCCAGAAACACCGGGTCGACCCCGAACCAGGTGCGGCCAGCGACGACTGACCGACGCCGAGCTATTATTCACCGCCACCACTCGGCCGGCCATCCGCAACCGGTGGGGCTTTCGAGTTGTTCGAAGGGCCTAGCAAGAACGCCAGCGACGATATCGAGGCGGAAGTGATCCACAGCCACTTAGTGTCCCACGGCCAAGGCCAGCACATGTCTCTCGAGGGCCGGTTCGACGAAGAGACGGGCGTCGTCACCGTCGGCAGCGACGCACGCCAGCGCTATCACGATTCGCGGGGGTATGGGTATCCGACTTCGGGTAACGAAATCGCTCTCTCGCCGGTCGAGGCGGCACACCTCCTGTATAGAGGTGATCTCGAGGCGGTCGTCGGCGAGGATGGCGACCGGCTCGATTTCCAGTCGTTCGTCGCACAGGAACCGGGCGAGGCGTTTGGGGTCCGGTTTCTCGTCTACGCGGACCTGCGCGAGCGGGGGTTCTATCTTTCGCCGGCCGCGGAGCCGTGGATCGACGAGCCGCCCGTGGGTGAGGTCGATTTCGCGGTGTTTCCGCGAGGGAAGGGGCCGGGTGACGGCGAAGTCGCTTACGCGTTGCGGGTGCTCGGTGAGCGAACCGACGTTCCCGCGTCGGAGTTGTCGGCTGGCGTTCTCGCTGTCGTCGACGAGGAAAGCGAGATCACGTATTTCGAGGTCGACCGCAGGGACCCGACGGGCAGTTCGGATGCGGACGTTACCGTTTCCGGTCGCTGTGAGGCCGACCTGCTCGAGGATCGGGTTGTCGTCTGGGACCCGCCCGTGGAGCTCTACGAGCGGACGTTCTACGGCCAGCCGCTGGAGGGCCGGGAGTACGACGAGCCGACGCTGCAGTGTTCGCTGCTCGAGGCGGCTTCTCTCGCCGCGGAAGGGGCGATCGCCCTCGAGCCGTCGACGGTCCGCGAGCGGGGCCGCGAGGTCGAGGGGGAGCGGTTCGACCGGCGGCTGACGGTCTACACGGAACTGCGCGATCGCGGCGTCGTCCCCAAGACGGGATACAAGTTCGGTGCCGACTTCCGGACCTACGCCGACGTCGAGTCTGTCGACGATCTGGGCCACTCGGAACTGCTGGTTCGGGTGCATCCGGCCGACTACGTCTTCGAACCACGGGATCTGGCGCTCGACGTCCGCCTCGCTCACGGCGTCCGCAAGACGATGGTGTTTGCGCTGGTCGCCGGGGATGGCACGATCGAGTGGTGGTCGCTCGAGAGATTGACGCCGTGACATTTCCGCGGTCGCGTAGGGCGGTCGGAACTGTAAAAACGTCCGCGTGTGATAGGTCAGGGTATGCAACTCGAGGTGATCGGCGTCGGTGGGGCTGGGTGTCGGATCGCCGACGCGATTCTGGAACGAGAGTCAGAGCAGCGTCGGTTCGTCGGGGACGCGTTCGCATTCGACACCGACGCGGAGAGCACAGCGGCACTCGAGGCGATTCCAGAACAGCACTGCCACTGGTTCGGTGACACGATCGACGAGGGTCTCAACGGAAACCTCGACCGTGGGTTCGAGGTCGGCGAGGAGTACGTCGACGAACTCGGTCGCATTCTCGACGAGGGGCGTCCGTCGCTTGCCGATGCGTTCTTTCTGGTCGTCGGTAGCGGCGGTGCGACGGGAGGCGGGGTGGTGCCACACCTGATTTCTCGGCTACAGTCGGTGTACGACAAACCCGTCTACGTGCTCGCGGCGCTGCCGGCGAAGTCGGAACTGCGGACCGACGAGACTGCCGGTATCGACCGGCAAGCGACGGCGGACTCTGCCGCCGGTGTCGGAGAGGCCAGGCCGATGGCGGAGGAAAACACAGTCCGGACGCTCAAACGGATCGACGGTCTTGCAGACGCAGTTATTTGCT
Organism: Natronobacterium gregoryi SP2; assembly: GCF_000230715.2. Taxonomy (GTDB): domain Archaea; phylum Halobacteriota; class Halobacteria; order Halobacteriales; family Natrialbaceae; genus Natronobacterium; species Natronobacterium gregoryi. Next base: position 1,352,827 of record NC_019792.1, on the reverse strand, counting down.
TCGACAACGAAGCGTGGCTGCACACCGACGAGAAACTCGCCGACGCACGCGATCGACTTAATCGTGGCCTCGCGACGCGTCTCGAGGCCCTCTTCGGGGCTAGCGCGGCAGCCGAAGGCGACGTTGCAGAGACTGTTATCGACGCCAGCGACGTCGCACGCATTCTGGATGCCACCGACGGCACGACCACCGCGACGCTTGGCTACGGTGCACAGACCGTCGAGACCGACGACGGCGGCTCGCGGTTCGGTCTCGGCCTCATCCCGACGGAGTCGTCGGTCGACACCACCGAGGCAGTCAGCGCTGTCGAGACGACTGTCAACAAGGCACTCCACGGGAAACTTACTCTCGAGTGTGACCTCGAGGACGTCAATCGGACGATGGTGGTCGTCGGTGGGCCGCCGGATTGGCTCAATCGGAAGGGGATCGCAGACGGGCGACAAACGGTGCAGTCAGAGACTGGGTCGGCGCAACTCCTCGGCGGCGACGCGCCCCGGCCGGACAGTGACGAGGTTTACACTGTACTCTTGCTGGCCGGCATCGAAGCGTCCGATCGACTCGCGTCGCTGTGGCGGTCGCCGCGGTGAACCCACTGTTGGTCGATCGGAAAGCCTCCTATTTGTGGCGGGGAAGATGTCACAACGGGTTATCGCGGTAGCTGGCTTCAGTGTACGGCTCACTATCTGTATTCGAGTTGGGATGTCTCGCATGGGTGTATTTATGGGAACCGAGTTAGTAGGAGTCGGCGAACGAACGGTGCTTGCGGAGTAGTATCAATGGAGTGGAACGAATTGGGGGAGCCGACAGGTTCAGGCCGGCCGGACTGGGGGCAGTTCGGGCTCGTCGTGGTCGCTATCGTGATACTTGCGCTGTCGGCAGTGGTGTTGCCGGCACTGGGGGGAGTCACGGTCGCCGGCGTAGACGGGCTGGCGGCGGTAGACGACGAACGCGACGTTCCCCAGTTCGGCGACGAGAGCGAGCAGCGAGCCGAAGACGGCGGAGTGGACGGCAGTGACGAGGAGATCGACGGGGAGACGCTCGAGGAAACGATCGATCACGGGTCCGACCGGTCTCCGATCGGTGGTTCCGTCGACCTCTCGCAGGACGTGCAGTTTACCGTCCGGGCAGAACGGGGGTCGTACTGGCGAACGGGCGTTTACGATCGGTTCACTGGTGAGGAGTGGGTTCGAACCGGCGAACGAAGCCCGTACGCGGGTCCGATTACCGATTCCGGTGGCGAGCGGTTGACACAGACCGTCACGGCCGATACCGATCTCGTGGTCATGCCGGCGGCGGCCGACCCGGTCGCCGTCGACGACACACAGGCTCGGGACACGGTGGTCTCTGCACACGGACAGCCCCATCCGACAGCGCAGATAGCCGAAGGCGACGGGTACGCGATCGAGAGCGCAATCGCCGATCCGGCCCCGGAAGCGCTTCGGGCGGCAGGCACAGACTATCCCGACTCGCTCGACGAGTTCGAGTACCGGCAGGTTCCCGACGGCGTCTCGAGCGAGTTCGCCGAGCGAACGGAGGCGATCACCGAAGACGCAGACACGCCATACGAGAAAGCGACCGCCGTCGAGGCCTATCTCCGGTCGTCGAAGGAGTACTCGCTCGAGGTGGACCGACCCGATGGCGACGTCGCCGAGGCGTTCCTGCTCGAGATGGACGAGGGGTACTGTGTCTACTTCGCGACGACGATGGCCCAGATGCTCCGGGTGGAAGATGTCCCGACCCGCTACGTGACCGGGTACACGACCGGTGAACGGGTCGACGACGAGTACGTCGTCCGCGAGTCGAACGCCCACGCCTGGGTCGAGGTCTACGTCCCTGACCACGGCTGGGTGGCCTTCGAGCCGACGCCCGGCGACGACCGCGACGACACTCACTCGGCGCGACTCGAGGAGCTGGGCGAAGGCGAGTTCGACGACGACCACTTCGAGGAGCGGTCCGAAGACGACGGGGTTGTCGACGAGCCACGGGACGCCCACGACGGCGAGGGTGACGACGGTCACGAGGAGGATCGAACGGGAGAACGCGAAGACGACTGGGCGACCGAAGAGGAAGGGACCGACGCGGGCGAATCCGCCGGCGAGCCCGAAGCGAACGAGACGGAAACCGCCTCCGTCGTCGCTCTCGACGATCCGTCGCCGACGCCAGGCTCCGAGGTCGAGGTCACCGTTACGACCCGACCAACCGGCGACCCGGTCGAGAGTGCAGTCGTCTTCTTCGACGACGACCGAATCGGGGTCACCGACGCCGACGGAACCGTCTCGGGGACAGTCCCCTACAAGAACTCGTTTACCGTTCGGGTCGAACCATCGGCGACGACACAGCAATCGGCCGCTCGAGGCGTCACCAGGGCTGCCCTCGTCGGTGCGTCGACCCGCGCATCGAGCAACGAGACGGCTGAGACGGCGACGACCGTCGAGACGGACGCAGCTACTACCCTCGAGGCGCAGGCGGTTGCAGTTCCCGGCGCGGAACTCGCGGTCACGGCGACGGTCGGCGGCGGTCCGCTCCCCGACGGGGCGGTGCTCGTCGACGGCGGGAGACGGGCGACGACCGACGCCGCCGGAACGGCACGGGTCGCGATGCCGGAGAAGGTCGGCAACGCGACGATCCGCGTCGAGCGCGGCGAGATCGGGGCCGAGCGAACGGTCACGGTCGTCGACGCGGCGCTCGAACTCGACAGCGTCCTGCCGTTGCCGGGTCGGACGGTCGATCTCGAGTTCACTCACGGCGACAGTCCGGTCGACGACGGGACGGTGCTCGTCGACGGCGAGGCCGCGGTGACGACGGCAAACGGCACCGCGACGGTCGGGCTCCCGGTCGCGAACGAGGCGACGATCGAGGGACGACTCGACGGGACGACCGTCGAGACGACTGTCGGTGGCCTCTACCGTAACGCTGGACTGCTCGCGGTTGCACTCGTCGGCGGGACGGGACTCGTCGGCCGTACTCTCGTGTGTCGGTACGGCATCACGGCCGAGACGATCCGTTCTCTCCCCGCGATCGCGAGGCGACGCTCTCGACGTGCGATCGAACTGGGCCGAAAGGTTGGACAGACGGTCGTCGACGCCGTCGTCCGCGTCGCCGAACGCCTCGAGGGGTTCGGCCGCTGGTGTCGATCCGTGGTGCGGTCACTCGTCGCCGAGGGGGTGGCGGCGCTCGCCGTGACACACCCGCTTCGGCTGGCCGCTATCGCTGTAGACGCGATCGCTGCGCTGAGAGACGCCTCGGGAAAGCGGGCGAACGCGCTCGCGTCGGTGTTCGGCAGGGGGAGGTCGGTTCCGAACGACGCGAACGGCGGCGAATCCCAGGTCGTGCTCACGCTTCGGGACTGCTGGCGAGCGTTCGTCAAGCTCGTCCAGCCACCGAACGTTCGGACGAAGACGCCGGGAGAGATCGGCCGGTACGCCATCGAACGTGGGTTTTCGGAGTCGGCCGTCCGGACCGTCGTCGACGCCTTTCGGGACACCGAGTACGGGAGATCGACGCCCTCGGAAGAGCGACTCGAGCAGGTCGGCGTGGCGCTTCGGTCGGTTGCAACGGAGACAGAGCAGTCGGGACGGGACGCCATCGAACGAGCAGTCGACGACTCCACGCGGTTGATCGGCGAGACGACACCCGTCGACGAGGACGAGACTCGAGACTCTTCGGTCAGCGAGAGCGAGACCGGCGACGGAAACGAGGCGGCAAACGACGGTGAGGCGGATGGGTGACTGGTCCAGACTGAACGCACTCCTCGCATTCGTGTCGATCACCGCACTCGTCTTTGGTGCCGTGGCCGTAATCGTGCCTGCCACACTCCCGCCGGCGGTCGCGGGCCGGCTAACGGCACTCGAGCAGTCGGCCGACGGCAGTACCGTCTTGATCGGCATCTCGGCTGTCGTCTTCTTGTTCGGGTTGTGGCGGACGTACTTCTCCGGTGCGAGCGACGTTCACGATGCCGGTGTCGCTGGGCAGCGGTCGACGACCGACCGGCCGCCCGACGCCGACGTGGTCGGCGCACGAACGAGCGAGCGCGTCGATCGGACGATCGCAGCGCTGAAACGCGACGAGACGGCCGACACGGAGCCGATCGTCGAGGACGTCCGCGCGTCGCTTCGAGCCATCGAGACCGCACGCGGCTACTCCGGCGTTCGGCGAGAGAACCGCATTCGTCGCGGGACGTGGACCGACGACCGTATCGCGGCCACGTTCCTCGGGGACGAGACCGCCGGCAGCCTCTCGATCTGGCACCGCCTCCGGCTGTGGCTGTTCCCCGGATGGACGTTCGAGCGGCGACTCGAGCGGACGCTCGCAGAACTCGAGCGGTACGCGAGCACCGACGTGACGAGGAACGGACGGACGGATACGGACGACTCGGAGGGAGACGATGCGTAGGGGACGTGTCTCGCGGTGGCACTCTGGCGTCGTCGCCTCGCTCGTGCTGGTCGCCGCCGGCGCGTTGCTGGGGCTCCAGTCGCTGCTGGTCGCATCGATCGTCCCTATCACCTACCTCGGCTACGCCGCCCTGTCGTCGACGCCCGACCCCGAGGCTGTGCTGACCGTCGAACGCGATTGTACGCCCCAGCAGCCGTTGCCCGGCGAGCGCGTCGAAGTGACGCTCACCGTCGAGAACGACTCGAGTCGAACGCTCCCGGACGTCCGGATCGTCGACCGCGTTCCCGACGGTCTCGAGGTCGTCGAGGGGACAGCAAAGCGTGCGGTTCCCTTACGGGCAAGCGACCGGACGGAGCTGACCTACACTGTCAGGCCACAACGTGGGACGTACACCTTCGACGAGCCGTGGATTCGTCTCCGGAGCCTGAGCGCGACTGCGGTTGCGACGGCGTCACCGTCCGTGGCGGGCGACGCCGACCTCGAGTGTACGATCTCGCTCGACGGGTTCCCGATCGACCGGCAGACGATCGCACTCGCCGGTGCCGTCGCGAGCGACAGCGGCGGGCCGGGATTCGAGTTCCACTCGACCCGCGAGTATCGGCATGGCGACCCGCTGAGTCGGATCGACTGGCGACGGTACGCCCGGACGGGCGACCTCGGGACTGTCCAGTACCGCAAACAGGAGGCGGCGAAGATCGTCGTGATCGTCGACGGACGGGCCGTTACGACGGTCGCGCCGGAGCCCGGCCGCCCTGACGGCACCACACTCACAGCCTACACGGGAATCGTAACGAGTTCGGCACTCGTCGAGGTCGGTCACAGCGTCGGAATGGTCGGCCTCGGGATCGAAGGGGAGATCCCCGGCGTCTATACCGGCCCGCCCGCTTACGTCGAGCCCGGCGCAGGCGTCGACGTCGGTGGCCGCATCGCGCGGGTGTGTGACGCCATCGCCGCTCGTGGAAGCGACGACTCGAGCAGCAGCGAGCGCCCCGTCCGGCCGAGCCAGCACACTCACGACCGGTCGGCGCTCCGTTCCGACAGCGGGAAAGCCGCGGCACATCTCGAGACGTTGCTCCCTGCCGATGCACAACTCGTGGTCTGTACGCCCGCAGTCGACGACGCGATCGTCGATCTCACACTCGCGTTGCGCCGACGGGGGTTCCACACGACGACGATCTCGCCGGACGTGACCGACGGCGACGACGTCGGCGCGCGACTGGCAGGGATCGAGCGCCAGGCCCGACTGGAACGGCTGCGCCGACTCGAGGTGTCCGTGGTCGACTGGAACACGTCGAACCCGCTCGTGACTGCACTGAGCCAGGGACTTGGCGAGGTGGTCCGGTGACGACGCCAGCAGGGCGGGCGAGCGACGGCCAGCCGACCGGAACCGTCAGTGCACCTGTGACCGCGATCGTGACGATGCTTGCGACCGCCGTCGGCACACTGGCGCTTGCGGTCGGTGTCGGCGCGCTCGAGCCGGCTGTCGTCGCCGCCGTCGCGGGCTGTCTGCTGACGGCGACGGTGACCGCAACGAGCCGTCGAACGCCCGGCGGCCGAGCCGCCGGCAGCGTTCTCGTGGTGTTCGTCGCAGTCGCCGTGACGGGAGCGATCGGCTTCGCTGCGGTCCACGGCCCGGTCGGTGCGAGCGCGATCTTTCGTGTCGGCGTCGTTCTTTCCGTCGTGCTCGCGTCGTTCGGGGCGACGGCGACGCTCACCGGCGCGGTCGGCGATGGGGCCGTCCGCTCTGCGATTCCAGTCGCCGTCGTCACTGCCGTTCCAATCGCGGCCGCTACCGCAGCGTCTGCCGGCCCGGTCCGCTCTGGCAGAGCGACAGTGACCGATGTCGCGTGGACCAGCAACGGTCGTCTCGCCGTCGAAGCACTCCTCTCGCCGGACGCGACGGGAGTCGGCGTCGTGACGTTCGTGGCCCTGTTCGTCGCGTTGCTGTGGTCCGTCGCGTTCGTCCTCCCGCGACTGCCGATTCCGCAACTGTTGTCACGGCAGCGGCAGAAACCCGCCCGACAGCGCGTTCGGCGGATCGCGTCGCTGACGAGAGTCCTCGGACTGCTCGCCCTGCTCGTCGGAACCGCCGCGACCGCTGTCCTGCTGGTGCCAGACGCCGTGGGGATACCACCGCTCGAGTCAGTGATCCCGATCCTCGAGTCGGCCCTCGTCCCGATCGCGACGGCACCAGCGGTCCGGATCAGTGCCATCGGTACGCTCGCGACGCTGTGGCTGCTGTGGGTGCTATCGAAAGCGCCAGGTGTCCGTCGGCTTCGGTACGGCGCTCTCGTGAACTGGGGCCCGACGGTTACGATCGGATGTCTCGTAGCGGCGCTCGTCGTCGTCGGTTACCCGACCGCCTTCGAGACGTGGATACGACCCACACTCGGTGCGATGGCATCCGACGGCGCGTTCGTCGTCCCCGGACTCGGGACAGTACCGCTCGCCGACGGACTCGAGGTGGTTTCTCCGCCTGCGGGCGTCGTGTTCGCGGGCGTCGCGGTCGTCTTCCTCGTCGGGACCGTCGTCGCCGTGCTGGTGGGTCTCTGGCTGACTGGACTCGTCCGTCTCCTGCCGACGCGGGGGGCTCCCGGCTCGCTCGTCGCTGGCGCACTCGTCGCCGGCAGCATCTTCGCTGCAGCCGACGGTGCGTCGGCGTTTATCGTCTGTACCGCGGTCGCGGCGGCGATCGTCTCCTGGGACACGGCAGTCTACGGCGTCACGATCACCGAAGAACTCGGACGGGACGCGAACGCCCGTCTGCCCACGCTCGCGCATGCTACCGGCGCAGTGCTGGTCGGTATCGTCGGAATCACACTCGCACTTGTGCTCCCGCGACTCCTCGAGACGATTGCGGTTCGAACCGGAATCACCGTCGCCGTCAGCCTGACCGTCGCGTTGCTTGCCATCCTCGTCGCGCTCAAGCGGCGCGCGAAGACAAACTGAACCGCCGTGTTCCCCCGCTCGAGCGGGCCAGAGAACACGCTGTCGTGCGAGCGGCCGTACAGTTACGACACTTTCTTTCACGCTGGCGGGTCGACCGTTGGGACCTGCGTCCGTCGCAAGACATCCTCGACGACCGACGTGCCGTCGACGCCTTCGATCTTCGCGTCGGTCGTCAACACGAGCCGGTGTTGTACGATCGGCTTCGCGATCCGCTTGACGTCGTCTGGTGCGACGTACTCACGGCCGGAAAGCACCGCTCTGGCGCGCGCTGCCTCGTAGTACCGCTGAATCCCCCGCGGAGAGATACCGATGTCGACGCGGTCGTCCTCGCGCGTTGCCCGCGAGACGTCGACGAGATACTCCCTGACCTGTTCGGCCATCGTGACCCGTTCTGGAACGGCCTGAAGACCCCGAACGCCAGCAGTGTCGAGCACGGGATCGACGGACGGCGTCTTCGTCTCGCGCTGGCTCCGGCGCTCGAGTAACTCGAGTTCACCGTGCCTGTCGGGGTAGCCGATCGAGGTCTTGATCGTGAAGCGATCGCGCTGGGCTTCGGGCAACTCGAACGTTCCCTCCTGTTCGACCGGGTTCTGTGTCGCGACCACCAGGAACGGCTCGGGAAGCTGGTAGGTCGTCCCACCGACGCTGACCTGCTCTTCGTCCATCGCCTCGAGCAGTGCCGCCTGTGTCTTCGGCGGCGCGCGGTTGATCTCGTCGGCAAGAACCACGTTCGCAAACACCGGCCCCTTCTGGAACTCGAACTCGCCGGTCCGTTCGTTGAACACGTGTGAACCAGTGATGTCGCTGGGGAGCAGGTCGGGGGTAAACTGGATACGGGAGAACTCGAGTCCGAGCGCCTGGGCGAGTGTCAGTGCCGTCAATGTCTTTCCAGTTCCGGGGACGTCCTCCAGGAGAACGTGTCCGCGCGCAAGTGCCGCCGTCAGGAGCTGTTCCAGAAACTCGCGGTCCGTGACGACCGCATCGTCGATACGGGAGATAACCTCGTCACACCGCTCGCTGGCCGACGTGACGGTGAAGGCGTCGCCTTGCATCGATCGTCACTGTCTGCCGCACGACCAAGAACGTACTGGCATTCGCTACGACCCTCGTCGGCGTCGTCGTTCAGACGGACTGCTGTACCGATCTCCCAGCACAACTGCGGGGGGTTCGCGGTCGCGCTGGAAGACTGATACGGATTACTGTACCGATTTACCGGCGCAACCGCCGCCCGGGTCGCGGTTGTGCCGGAACTGACTTACAGTAAACCGTCTGACAGCAAACCGTACCAGACGTGCCGTCGCCCTCGTTCTCGAGTCGGGGTGGCGTCTGTACTCGACGAAACGTCTCTGTCGTTGCAGCAACGGCTGGGTTCTCTCGAACGGCCACCTGTCCGTCACTTTTCCCGCCCGAACGGCAGCGTGGTCGGTGTATAAACCGTTCCAGTCGATTTGCTGTAGCTCTTCCAACTCGTCGGTCCAGTACTGGCAATCGCCGGGACGTGACGACAGCAGCCCGTCTCACGCCCGTCGGTTTCGATCGACTATCTCGCCTAACTGCTCGTTTAGGGCACCGTTTGCCCGTTCGGGATCGGGCGTCCGTTCGAACGTCAGTTCGGGATCGCCCGAGCCGGCAGTGTAGACGGTCAGATCGCCGTAGCCGAGGAGGCGTCCGAGGACGTCCTGCTCGAGGGTCGTGTTCTGGACGCGATCGATCCGGAACTGGGTGACGTTCCGGGAGACGATACCACGTTTCTTGTACAGTTCGTCGGTGGTGATCACGTACCGGGTGTTCGTCCAGACGACGTACTGGACGAGTACGAGCGTGATCCCGAAGACGACGAGTGCGACTCCGATCAGGCCGAGGGTTCCGACGCCGCTGTCGGTGACACCCCAGCCGACGACCACAAACCCGGCGAGAATCGACACCAACCCGATCGGCACCCTGGTACCCATCGTAATCGGGTGAGGGCGACTCTCCCAGACGACGCCTTCGTCGCCCGAGAGATGCAGCCAGTCGGGATTCGAGGATGACGACGAACGAGACACGGTGGTCGGTATACCGTTCGTTGCCGTAAAACTATCGCGGTAAGAAGTGTCTTCGAGTGCCAAAAGACGGCTGCACGCCGGATTCAGGTGTGGCGTCGCGGCTTCGCTCGTTCGAACTCAGTCAGCATCGGTCGGCAAGCACACCTCGGTCCCGCGAGACGACCACAACCACTTTTCCCCTCTGGGCCCGAGCACTCCTATATGAGCAGCGCTCGAAAGCCCGACTGGCTGAAAATGCGCCCGCCGTCGGGCCGGGAGTTCACCGACATCCGGGAGACGCTCCGCGACCGGAACCTCCATACTGTCTGTGAGGAAGCCAACTGTCCGAATCGCGGGGAGTGCTGGTCGGGCGGTGACGGCGGTGAGGGCGGCGGCACGGCGACGTTCATGCTGATGGGCGACCGTTGCTCGCGGGCCTGTAACTTCTGTGACGTCCAGACCGGTGGCATGGAACCGCTCGATCCCGACGAACCCGCAAACGTCGCAGACGCCGTTGCCGAGATCGGCCTCGACTACGTCGTCCTCACCTCGGTCGACCGAGACGACCTGTCCGACCAGGGTGCCGGCCACTTCGCCGAGACGATCCGGCAGATCAAAGATCGCCACGCCGGCATCCTCGTCGAAGTGCTCATCCCTGATTTCCAGGGTGAAAAACGGCTCGTCCGAAAGATAATCGACGCCGAACCCGACGTGATAGCCCACAACGTCGAAACTGTCGACCGTCTACAGTTTCCGGTTCGGGACCGACGTGCAGGATACGAACAGTCGCTGTCCGTCCTCGAGCAGGTCGACCAAGAAAGCGACATCTACACGAAGACGTCGATCATGCTCGGCCACGGCGAATACGACCACGAAATCTACCAGACGCTTGCAGACTGCCGCGAGCGTGGCGTCGACGTCGTCACGCTAGGACAGTACCTCCAGCCCTCGCGGAACCACCTCGAGGTGCAACGCCACGACCACCCCCACAAGTACGAGACCTGGCGACGCGTCGCCGAAGAGGAGTTAGGATTCCTCTACTGTGCCAGTGGTCCGATGGTCCGCTCGTCGTACAAGGCAGGCGAACTGTTCGTCGAGGCAGTCCTCCGGGAAGACAAAAGCGCCGAGGAAGCACGTAAAGCGGTTCGTTCCGGCGCTCGAAGCAGCGTCTAACGCGGACGGCTTCCGAGATGGTTTCCTGTCGGTCCGTTCCGTTCAACGTGCTCTGAAGTGGTTGCCCCGAGTGCCGGGACAGCAATTCGTCCGACGGCTGTCGATGGCGGGAGCTGTGGGGCAGGTGCGAAACTACAGTCGTTTCGGCACACCCACCGTCGGTTGCAGTTGTCCCGGCAACTCGGACCGGGTCCGTCCAGCGCGGTGATGGCGGTGTCCCTCCTCGGGTCGTCGTCGACCGCTCTCGAGCCCCACATTCGTTTGTTTTCGGCTGGCATGGGATGGTGTCTCTTCACTATCGTCGAATTCCCTCCTCGATCACGTCCGATGTGGACAACTGGTCGACGGAAGATCGATTTCCTCGGACGCTTCATAGTCTCGCAGGCAAGAGTTCTGTCAATAGTAAAATCTTTACGAAAATTCTTTAACGCGAGCGATAGTTTGTACCGTCATGCGCAGGTGGGTATATCCGTGAGTACGTTACAGCGTGACCCGCGACAGCGAGTCCAGATCCTCGACGACGACGGTCGAGTGTTAGACGACGCCGAGGTGCCGGATCTCTCCGAGGAGAAACTGGTCGAAATGTACGAGCAAATGCGCCTGGCACGGCACTTCGACGAGCGCGCGGTGAGCCTGCAGCGCCAGGGGCGGATGGGAACGTATCCGCCGCTGTCCGGTCAGGAAGGCGCTCAGGTCGGCAGCGCTCACGCTTTAGACGAAGCAGACTGGGTGTTCCCCAGCTATCGCGAACACGGCGTCGGGCTGGTTCGCGGACTCTCGCTCGAGCGGACCCTGTTGTACTGGATGGGTCACGAACGAGGGAACAAGATCCCCGACGACGCCAACATCTTCACGGTCGCGGTGCCAATCGCGACTCAGATTCCCCACGCGACGGGAGCCGCCTGGGCCTCGAAGCTCAAGGACGAAAAGAAGGCCTTCGTCTGTTACTTCGGTGACGGCGCTACCTCGGAAGGCGACTTCCACGAGGGGCTGAACTTCGCTGGCGTCTTCGATACGCCGAACGTGTTCTTCTGTAACAACAACCAGTGGGCGATCTCGGTGCCTCGAGAACGTCAGACGGCAAGCGAGACGTTGGCCCAGAAGGCGACGGCCTACGGGTTCGACGGCGTCCAGGTCGACGGGATGGACCCGCTTGCAGTGTACGACGTCACCCGCAAGGCCGTCGAGAAAGCGAAAGCTCCCGACGACGACGAACTCCGCCCGACGCTGATCGAGGCGGTCCAGTATCGCTTCGGTGCACACACGACGGCAGACGACCCCTCGGTCTACCGCGACGACGAGGAAGTCGAACGCTGGAAGCAGAAAGACCCGATCCCACGGATGGAGACGTTCCTTCGGAACCACGGTATAGTAGACGACGAGCGAGTCGACGCAATCGAGAGCCGGATCGAGTCGCAGGTCGCCGACGCGATCGACGAAGCCGAGGCGGTCGAACGGCCCGACCCCGAGGAGATCTTCGCACACGTTTACGAGGGGATGCCAAAACGGCTCCAGCGCCAACTCGAGTACTTCGAATCGATCCGCGAGACGCACGGCGACGACGCACTCCTGGAGGATTAACATGGCTACTGACGCACGAACGGAGGCCGACACCGAAGGATCGACCGAGAGTCTCACGCTCGTACAGGCGGTCCGCGACGGGCTCGAGACCGAGATGGAACGCGACGACGACGTCGTCGTCATGGGCGAAGACGTCGGCGAGAACGGTGGCGTCTTCCGCGCGACCGAAGGGCTATACGAGCAGTTCGGCGGCGACCGCGTCATCGACACGCCGCTCGCGGAGTCGGGAATCGTCGGCACGGCGGTCGGCATGGCCGCCTACGGGATGCGTCCCGTCGCGGAGATGCAGTTCCTCGGCTTTATCTACCCCGGGTTCGATCAGATCGTCTCTCACGCCGCACGCCTGCGGACTCGCTCCCGTGGCCGCTACACCTGTCCGCTGGTCGTCCGGGCACCCTATGGCGGCGGCATTCGTGCACCCGAACACCACTCTGAGTCCTCGGAAGCGATGTTCGTCCACCAGCCCGGACTCAAGGTCGTCGTTCCCTCGACGCCCTCCGACACGAAAGGGCTGTTGACGAGTGCGATCCGCTCACCCGATCCCGTCCTCTTTCTCGAGCCGAAACTCATCTACCGGGCGTTCCGCGAGGACGTTCCGTCCGGCTCCTACGAGGTCCCACTCGGCGAAGCGGCCGTCCGGCGCGAAGGATCGGACATCTCCGTGTTCACCTGGGGTGCGATGACTCGGCCGACGATCGAGGCCGCCGACGAACTCGAGGGCGAGATCGACGTCGAGGTCGTCGACCTGCGGACGCTTTCCCCGCTGGACGAGGAGACGATCGTCGAGTCGTTCGAGAAGACCGGCCGCGCGGCCGTCGTCCACGAGGCACCGAAAACCGGCGGCCTGGCCGCCGAGATCACGACGACGCTACAAGAGCAGGCACTGCTCTACCAGGAGGCACCGGTCGAGCGCATCACCGGCTTCGACACGCCGTTCCCACTGTACGCGCTCGAGGACTACTACCTGCCGGAAGCCGCCCGCATCGAGACGGGCATCCGAGAAGCGATGGGATTCTAACATGGTCCGAGAATTCAAGCTTCCCGACGTCGGCGAAGGAGTCGCCGAGGGCGAACTGGTCTCGTGGCTCGTCGAAGAAGGCGACACCGTCAGCGAGGACCAACCGGTCGCGGAGGTCGAGACCGACAAGGCCCTCGTGGAGGTACCTGCACCGGTCACCGGGACCGTTCAGGACCGTCACTACGAGGAAGGCGACGTGATCCCGGTCGGCGACGTCTTCATCACCTTCGAGGTAGAGGGCGAGGACGACGCCGAGGCTGCGGCTGACACCGGCGAGGAAGCGACGGCCGAGACGGAGGCCGACCCCGCCGGCAGCCCCGGCGCGACCGGCGGCGACACCGACGAAGTCGCGACGCCGACCGACCGCGTCTTCGCGCCGCCACGCGTCCGCCGACTGGCCCGCGAAGAGAGCGTCGACCTCACCACACTCGAGGGGTCGGGTCCGGGCGGCCGGATCACTGCAGCGGACGTCGGGGCAGCCGCCGGTACCGCACCGGAGCCCGAACAGGCCGAATCGACGGCCTCGAGTGGCACTGAAGCCGGGGCTGGAGCGACCGAAACCGCCGCGAGTGCGACCTCGAGCACTGGTGGCGCTGCGACGACCGGGGCCTCTCAGGCACCCCAGTCCGTCGAATCGGCCGACCGCGACCGCACCCTCGCTGCACCTGCGACCCGGCGAATCGCCGAAGAGGAAGGCGTCGACATCGACGCGGTCCCGGCGAGCGAACAGCGCGACGGCGAACCGTTCGTCACGCCCGAGGCTGTCCGCAAGTACGCCCAGGCACAGCAGCAGGCCCAGGAAGCCGACCGACAGGCTGTCGAGGCCGGCGAACCGGTCGGGCAGAAGAGCGCCGATTTCGAACCCGGCGAGCGCGAGCGTCGCGAGCCGTTCCGTGGCGTGCGCAAGACCATCGCCGACGCGATGGTCGAGTCCAAGTACAGCGCACCCCACGTCACCCACCACGACGAGGTCGACGTGACCGAACTCGTCGAAACCCGCGAAGAACTCAAACCGCGGGCCGAGGAGAAGGGCATCCACCTGACCTACATGCCCTTTATCACGAAGGCCGTCGTCGCCGCACTGAAGGAGTTCCCCGAGATGAACGCGGTGATCGACGAGGAAAACGAGGAGATCGTCTACCGCGACTACTACAACGTCGGCGTCGCCACCGCGACCGATGTCGGACTGATGGTGCCGGTGCTCGAAAACGCCGACGGCAAGGGACTGCTCCAGATCTCCTCGGAGATGAACGAACTCGTCGAGAAGGCCCGCGAACGCTCGATCGCACCCGACGAACTGCAGGGATCGACGTTCACGATCACCAACATCGGCGGCATCGGTGGCGAGTACGCGACGCCGATCCTGAACTACCCCGAGTCGGGCATCCTCGCAGTCGGCGAGATCAAGCGCAAGCCCCGCGTCATCGAGACAGACGGCGAGGAACGGATCGAACCGCGTTCCGTGATGACACTGTCGCTATCCTTCGACCACCGGCTGATCGACGGTGCCGTCGGCGCACAGTTTACGAACAAGGTACTCGAGTACCTCGAGAACCCGAACCTACTACTGCTGGAGTAACCGAGATACCCTATGACACGACAACCCAACCCGACGGAGGGAGCGTAAATGGTCGTTGGAGATGTCACCACCGGAACGGACGTACTGGTCGTCGGTGCTGGACCTGCCGGCTACGTCGCCGCGATCCGGGCCGGACAGCTCGACCTGGACGTAACGCTCGTCGAAAAAGACGCCTACGGCGGCACCTGCCTGAACTACGGCTGTATCCCCTCGAAGGCACTGATTACGGCAACAGACATCGCCCACGAGGCCCGCCACGCCGAAGAGATGGGTATCCACGCCGACCCCGCAGTCGACATGGCGGGACTGATCGGCTGGAAAGACGACGTCGTCGACCAACTCACCGGCGGCGTCGAAAAACTCTGCAAGGCAAACCAGGTGAACCTACTCGAGGGCACCGCCACCTTCGCCGACGAGAACACCGCCCGTATTTCACACAGCGGCGACGGCCAGGGTTCCGAAACCCTCGAGTTCGAACACGCCATCGTTGCCACCGGCTCGCGCCCCATCGAGATTCCGAACTTCTCGTACGACGACGAACCCGTGTTGAGTTCGAAAGACGCACTCGACCTCGAGTCCGTCCCCGAGTCGCTGGTCGTCGTCGGGGCCGGCTACATCGGCATGGAACTGGCGAGCGTCTTCGCCAAACTCGGCACCGACGTCACCGTCGTCGAGATGCTCGACTCGATCCTGCCGGGCTACGACGACGACCTCAAACGGCCGGTCAAGCAACGCGCCGACGACCTCGGTATCGAGTTCGAGTTCGGCTACACCGCCTCAGAATGGAACGAAAACGGCGACGACATCCGCGTCACCGCCGAACCAGCAAAGCAGGCTGCCACCGACGGCGGTGCCGAAGCCGTCGAGGCCGACGCCCTCGAACTCGACGCCGAGAAGGTACTGGTCGCCGTCGGTCGACAGCCAGTCTCGGACACGCTCGGACTCGAGGAGGCCGGCGTCGAGACCGACGACAACGGCTTCATCGAAACTGACTCGCGTGCGCGCACGAGCGTCGACCACATTTTCGCCGTCGGCGATGTCGCGGGCGAACCGATGCTCGCTCACAAGGGCAGTGCCGAAGGACAGGTTGCTGCCGAGGTCATCGCCGGCGAGCCGGCCGCGAGCGACCACCAAGCCATGCCCGCGGTCGTCTTTACCGATCCCGAAATCGCGACCGTCGGCATGACCAAATCCGAAGCCGAGGACGCTGGATTCGAAACGGTAACCGGCGAGTTTCCGCTGCGAGCCAGCGGGCGTGCACTCACGATGGATGAACCCGACGGCTTCGTCAAAATCGTCGCCGAAAAAGAGGGGGGATACGTCCTCGGCGCCGGCATTGTCGCTCCCGAAGCCTCCGAACTGGTCGCCGAACTCGGCCTCGCGATCGAACTCGGTGCGACCCTCGAGGACGTCGCCTCGACCGTCCACGCCCACCCGACGCTGTCGGAGTCGGTCATGGAAGCCGCCGAGAACGCGCTCGGCCACGCGATCCACACGCTGAATCGGTGACCGCACCACCGTTGCTGGTTTCACTCGAAACGTCGCGAGTGAGAGCTAGCCTTGACCGGTCGCCAGACCCTCGTGGCGACACACAGCTTGACCAGCAACTCGCCCACTAACAAAGACTACGATTGGCAGCAATTACGCGACCAGGTGAGAGAAGAAGGCGTAAGGGCGCCAACCAAGCCTCGTGAGGTCTATCACACCGATCACCTGCACAACGCCCTGACCGATGAGGCTCCCCGGCCAGAGAGCGTCTGTCTGGGACCGTTTTCTCGGTGAGCAATCGTACGCCCGGCGACGCCGTGCGTGCGCGAAACTGGTACCATGCATTCCGTGAAATCGTTCTGCTGTGTGCCATAACATCAAGCGTGCCCTCAAATAGTACTCCGCCAAGCGTCGACTGCTGAGTGAACCCAGACGACCGCATTCGGTTTCACTCATCCGTTCAGGCTTGCCAAAGCACTAGTACCGTCCCAACCGTCGACTGACGGGTCGAATCGGGCCACACCGCCAGATTCGACCCATCAGTTCAGGCTTGGACCGCCACTAGCTACTGCATGCGTTAGTTCCGACCGTCAAGCAACCCGAATCGCAACAACAGATCTATCCACCCTCACTGAACGTACAGCGAATACGCGATTATCACGAACCCCGCAAGAACCAGCACGCTCTCAAGCAAGACTCCCATCACGAGCGACACCCCCAGTATCTCGTAGAGCAGCCCCGCAAAGACGAGTCCAAGTGTCACGAGGCCGAACCCAAGAGTGAGGAAACCGAGTGCCCGCTGTCTCGTCCGTCGGTACGCTTTGAAAGCAAAATAGGTAATGAGACTACCGACCGCGAGCACGAGCGTCTTGACCAGCGCCAGCGCCAGCGCCAGCGCAACCTCCAACGTCGCCGTCTCGTAGGGACTCATGTTTCCTTTCGCACCTCTGACCACAGCTCGGCGAGCCGCTCGTCTGCCGTCCGGGACGGCCGCTCGATCTGGACGGCTAGATCGCGGTTCTCGTCCAGCGACAGCGTGATATCTTCGAACGCAACCGCGTACTTGCTCGCATGATGGCCGTCACGGCGAATCTCCGTCGTCTCCTCGAGCAGCGTCGAATCCGTCAGCAACTCGAGCTTCCGATACAAGGTCGACTGCGGGATGTCACACTCCTTCGTAAGCTCCGAGGCCGTCATGGGCTCTTCGAGATTCCGGATGATTTCTCGACAGTCGGGATCGTCCAGCGCGGAGCAAATATCCTCCGCCGACGGTGCCGACTCCGAAGTGATCGGGTCCCGGACCATTCGTACGTCCCTTGCGACGCACGTGGTTTATCGGCATCGATGCGGTTTCGCTACCTGGGCCACAACTGGTATGTATACGAATCCGTTCGGCCGATCGAACGCCGTCTTTCCCCGCTGACCGAGCGGACCGAACGCTTCTTGACCGTCCGCACTCGAGTGCGAACGCGCGGGTCTCATCCGGTCCGACTGCGTCTGCAAGGGCGGGATGACTGGCCGGCCTCCGCCCGCGCGATATCTCGATTCTCGAGCGATGTCACCGACTCGATAGTGGATACGTCGTGGAAATGCGGGAAAGCAGTGACGTGGTATCGAGTTTCGAACCGCAACTCGTTCGACGGGCTTATATATGCACTCGCTATTTCGTATGAACGCGAACGACGTGGCACATTCGCCACGTTCCCTCCGGCCTGATGGCACGGAGGTAGGCATGACATCCAACTCCCGTTCGATCACGTCTGGGGGCGTTGCCGTGAACCACGGTCTGGTTCCGAACCAATGCCTTTATACGTTCCAGGGCGTTCAGTTGAGATCGTGAACTGTCGCGCCGGATGCGAATTCCGGCTCGATGACGATCCGACGCCCTTAAGTACATACGTGGTGTTGGATGTGAACACGAACGCTTCGGCGAGGCCGACTGGCTTCGTCGACCCGGACGGTCAGGGTTCGAAGGGGTTAAGTACCCCTCGAGACCTAGGATATCGTCCGAAGGAGATGAGGATTCCACCCCTGCGGTCTTCCGTACAGATGGGATCTGATGTTAGCCTCGACAGTTCGGTGACGCCCGATCGGTCTTCGATTGGTGTCATCGAACGTGGACAATAGAGTGTGACACCCTTGTCACCGCCAATACCTCCCCGACACGTGTCGGGGAAAAGAGCATTCCGGTTGATCCTGCCGGAGGCCATTGCTATTGGAGTCCGATTTAGCCATGCTAGTTGCACGGGTTAGACCCGTAGCAGATAGCTCAGTAACACGTGGCCAAACTACCCTACAGAGCGGGATAACCTCGGGAAACTGAGGCTAATCCTGCATACGGCTCTCATGCTGGAAGTGCAGAGAGCTCGAAACGCTCCGGCGCTGTAGGATGTGGCTGCGGCCGATTAGGTAGACGGTGGGGTAACGGCCCACCGTGCCAGTAATCGGTACGGGTTGTGAGAGCAAGAGCCCGGAGACGGTATCTGAGACAAGATACCGGGCCCTACGGGGCGCAGCAGGCGCGAAACCTTTACACTGCACGACAGTGCGATAGGGGGACTCCAAGTGCGAGGGCATATAGTCCTCGCTTTTCACGACCGTAAGGAGGTCGCAGAATAAGGGCTGGGCAAGACCGGTGCCAGCCGCCGCGGTAATACCGGCAGCCCAAGTGATGGCCGCTCTTATTGGGCCTAAAGCGTCCGTAGCTGGCCACGCAAGTCCGTCGGGAAATCTCCTCGCTCAACGAGGAGGCGTCCGGTGGAAACTGTGTGGCTTGGGACCGGAAGACCTGCGGGGTACGTCCGGGGTAGGAGTGAAATCCTGTAATCCTGGACGGACCACCGGTGGCGAAAGCGCCGCAGGAAGACGGATCCGACGGTGAGGGACGAAAGCTCGGGTCACGAACCGGATTAGATACCCGGGTAGTCCGAGCTGTAAACGATGTCTGCTAGGTGTGACACAGGCTACGAGCCTGTGTTGTGCCGCAGGGAAGCCGTGAAGCAGACCGCCTGGGAAGTACGTCCGCAAGGATGAAACTTAAAGGAATTGGCGGGGGAGCACTACAACCGGAGGAGCCTGCGGTTTAATTGGACTCAACGCCGGACATCTCACCAGCATCGACAGTAGCAATGAACGTCAGTGTGATGAGCTTACTGGAGCTACTGAGAGGAGGTGCATGGCCGCCGTCAGCTCGTACCGTGAGGCGTCCTGTTAAGTCAGGCAACGAGCGAGACCCGCACTCCTAATTGCCAGCAACACCCTTGTGGTGGTTGGGTACATTAGGAGGACTGCCAGTGCCAAACTGGAGGAAGGAACGGGCAACGGTAGGTCAGTATGCCCCGAATGTGCTGGGCGACACGCGGGCTACAATGGCCGAGACAGTGGGACCCTACCCCGAGAGGGGACGGTAATCTCCGAAACTCGGTCGTAGTTCGGATTGCAGGCTGAAACTCGCCTGCATGAAGCTGGATTCGGTAGTAATCGCCGTTCAGAAGACGGCGGTGAATACGTCCCTGCTCCTTGCACACACCGCCCGTCAAAGCACCCGAGTGGGGTCCGGATGAGGCCGCCTTCCGGCGGTCGAATCTGGGCTCCGCAAGGGGGCTTAAGTCGTAACAAGGTAGCCGTAGGGGAATCTGCGGCTGGATCACCTCCACAGACCGGGACTGGGGCGTCGCCCCAGCCCACAAGTCGTGACCTTTTGGGTCACGCAGTCCGCGTTCGATCGACCCATCGTCGGCCGATCGGGCACCTTTGAACTGTCGAGGCTACCACCTAGTTCCCTCTCGCGGTCGAAGCCGCGAGAGGGGTGGGCCCATAGCTCAGTGGGAGAGTGCCTCCTTTGCAAGGAGGATGCCCTGGGTTCGAATCCCAGTGGGTCCATGACTCGGAGTGAATCGCCAATCGTGTCCCTTAAGTGGGAGACGACACTCGATTCAATCCGACCGCAACCGATGCACCACCCCGTGCAAACGCGGGTGGGAAGGGTTAATGCACGCTGCAGTCGACAGCGATGCAGATGAGACCGTGTGTACGTGTAGTCCAGGCGTCCACTGGATCCGTTCCCGGGTCACTCTACGTGGCATCTTCGGATGTCACGCCGATCCGATGAACGTGGCTACTGTGCCAGCTGGTGGATCGCTCGGCTTGAGAGCTGAAGAAGGACGTGCCAAGCTGCGAAAAGCCTGTGGGACCCGCACGGAGGGAAAGAACACAGGATTTCCGAATGGGAATCCCCACCGCAATTGCTTCGCGCAATGGGGAACGCCGAGAACTGAAACATCTCAGTACCGGCAGGAAAAGAAGACGTAATGTGATGTCGTTAGTAATGGCGAATAAACGCGATACAGTCCAAACCGAAGCCTTCGGGCAATGTGGTGTTCGGACTGACGATCACTTCCCGGCCATCGACACGAAGTCTCTTGGAACAGAGCACGAGACAGGGTGACAGTCCCGTACTGTCGATTAGTAAGGAACGAGTCAGCTCCAGAGTAGCGGGGATTGGAAATTCCTCGTGAATGTCCCAGGCATCGACTGGGAAGACTAAACACTCCTCAAGACCGATAGCGAACAAGTAGCGTGAGCGAACGCTGAAAAGCACCCCAAGAAGGGAGGTGCAATAGGGCGTGAAATCAGTTGGCGATAGAGCGACGGGGCACGAAAGGTCCTGACAGAAACGACCGTAGCGCGAGCTACCAGTAGAAGCGTCAGGAAGCCGGTGTTCCGTCGTACGTTTTGAAAAACGAACCAGGGAGTGTGTCTGATTGGCGAGTCTAACCCGATTATCGGGGAAGGCGAAGGGAAACCGACATGGCCGCAGCCGTTAGGTGAGGGCCGCCGTGTTCAAGCGCGGGGAGTCAATCGGACACGACCCGAAACCGGATGATCTAGGCGTGGGCAGGGTGAAGCGTGCCGAAAGGCACGTGGAGGCCCGATAGCGTTGGTGTCCTACAATACCCTCGCGTGACCTACGTCTAGGGGTGAAAGGCCCATCGAATCCGGAAACAGCTGGTTCCGACCGAAACATGTCGAAGCATGACCTCTGCCGAGGTAGTTCGTGGGGTAGAGCGACGGATTGGGGGACCGCACTCCGAGAGGAGTGCGCCCCCCTGTCCAACTCCGAACCTACGAACGCCGTTCGACGCAGGGAGTCCGGTGCGCGGGGTAAGCCTGTGTACCGTGAGGGAGACAACCCAGAGCTGGGTTAAGGTCCCCAAGTGTGGACTAAGTGCGATCGAAGGTGGTCCCGAGCCCTAGACAGCCGGGAGGTGAGCTTAGAAGCAGCTACCCTCTAAGAAAAGCGTAACAGCTTACCGGCCGAGGTTCGGGGCGCCCAAAATGATCGGGGCTCAAGTCCACCACCGAGACCTAGCCGTGCCTGTTAGAAGGCAATCGCGTAGGTCGGCGTTCTGTTCGGGTGGAAGCACGGCTGAGAAGTCGTGTGGACCGTTCAGTAACGATAATCCTGGTCATAGTAGCAGCGTTAGTCGGGTGAGAACCTCGACGACCGAACGAGTAAGGGTTCCTCAGCAATGCTGATCAGCTGAGGGTTAGCCGGTCCTAAGTCGTACCGTAGATCGAATGCGACAACAGGGAAACAGGTTAATATTCCTGTGCCAGTGTGCACTCAAAGCCGACGCTTTGGGGCCGCCTGAGCTGGGCTTTCGCCCAGTCGAACTGTCAAAGTTCGTGGAAGCCGTAATGGCAGGAAGCGAGCGAACGGCAGGATAGCGTAAGTCAGGTCAACCTAGAGCCCGTGAAAAGGCAAGCACACTGTCCGTACCGAGATCCGACACAGGTACTCGTGGCGGCGAAAGCCAAGGTCTGTCGGGAATAACCGACGTTAGGGAATTCGGCAAGTTAGTCCCGTACGTTCGCAATAAGGGATGCCTGCCCTCGACGGGGCAGGTCGCAGTGACTCGGGCGCTCCGACTGTCTAGTAACAACATAGGTGACCGCAAATCCGCAAGGACTCGTACGGTCACTGAATCCTGCCCAGTGCGGGTATCTGAACACCCAGTACAATGGGACGAAGGACCCGTTAACGGCGGGGGTAACTATGACCCTCTTAAGGTAGCGTAGTACCTTGCCGCTTCAGTAGCGGCTTGCATGAATGGATAAACGAGAGCGCCACTGTCCCAACGTTGGGCCCGGTGAACTGTACGTTCCAGTGCGGAGTCTGGAGACCCCCAAGGGGAAGCGAAGACCCTATAGAGCTTTACTGCAGGCTGTCACTGAGACGTGGTCGCCATTGTGCAGCATAGGTAGGAGGCGGTACACAGGTACCCGCGCTAGCGGGCCACCGAGCCAGCATTGAAATACTACCCGATGGTGACTGCGACTCTCACTCCTGGCGGAGGACACTGGTAGCCGGGCAGTTTGACTGGGGCGGTACGCGCTTGAAAAGATATCGAGCGCGCCCCAAGATTTCCTCACCCGAGTCGGAGACTCGGGATAGAGCGCAAGAGCATACGGAAGTCTGACAGTGTCCGGCACAACGACGGACGCTGACGCGAAAGCGTGGTCTAGCGAACCAATTAGGCTGCTTGATGCGGCCAATTGCTGACAGAAAAGCTACCTTAGGGATAACAGAGTCGTCACCCGCAAGAGCACATATCGACCGGGTGGCTTGCTACCTCGATGTCGGTTCCCTCCATCCTGCCCGTGCAGAAGCGGGCAAGGGTGAGGTTGTTCGCCTATTAAAGGAGGTCGTGAGCTGGGTTTAGACCGTCGTGAGACAGGTCGGCTGCTATCTATTGGGGGTGTTAATTGGTTCCTGACGGGAACGTGCGTATAGTACGAGAGGAACTACGCATGGGTGCCACTGGTGTACCGGTTGTTCGAGAGAGCACGTGCCGGGCAGCCACGCGCCACGGGGTAAGAGCTGAACGCATCTAAGCTCGAAACCCACCTGGAAACGAGGAACCACGGAGGCCACTCGTAGAAGACGAGATCGATAGACTCGGGGTGTACGCGTCGAGGCGACGAGACGTTGAGCCTGCGAGCACTAATCGGCCGAGCCACCACTCATAACTTATCGCATTGGATCTGTGACCCGGGAACGGGTCCAGACGCAAACTGGACTACACGTACAGACGGTTTCGCCTGACCGACCTTGGTATGGTCGCGGTTCGATTCCGCGAGTCGGCGTTAGGCGGCCAGAGCGGCGGGGTTCCTCCCGTACCCATCCCGAACACGGAAGATAAGCCCGCCCGCGTATCGGCAACTACTGGAGTGGGAGACCCTCTGGGAACGTCGATTCGCCGCCCCACTCATACTGTAGATATCGGTTCGAGAGCCACGGGTACCGTCGAGGTGCCCGTGGCTTTTTTCATTCTGCTGAGTGGTAACACTACAACGCTCTTGTGTAGCACTTTGTTGATCTCATAGCGTCGCTTTGATAGCGTGTTTGAGCGCTTCTCTCCCTGGTTTCCGCAGTAGCTTTCGTCGAAGTTGGAACGCTCGGAGATACTGTGTGAGCTTGTCTTTTGAGATGCCTCGATGAGGCGAGAGCCACGGTCGCAGCAGCGATCCGTGGCTCTCGCAGGTGTTGACGTGTACGTTTTCGTTGGCGTATTCGCCGTCGCCGTGGACGACGTATTCGCGGTCGAATGCGTCGTCCTCGGCCAGTGGATCGTAGGCACGAAATCCGTCAGTGTAGACGGTCAGTGGCTCCTTCTGACGGTTTTCGAGAAGGAGCCGAATCGTCGATTCGTCGGCTGATTTCGCTGGGATCACGTATCGGTCGCCGGTGCCACGATCGACGATCGTAAACACCGGCGGTTTGTCCTGCTCGTACGTTCCTCGCCCACGCGTGGACAGGCCACGCGAGCGCGACTCTTGGTCGCGCTCGCGGCCTTTCAGCCCTGCAGAAACGTAGACTTCATCGATTTCGACCGGTCCGACAAGGTCAAGCGAAGGTGCATCAAGCGCCTTCGTGAAGCGCTCGACGCGCTGATATATCGTTTTGTACTGGACGTCGATCTCTATCTGAAGTTGACGAAGACTCGTGTTAAACCGGAGAAACGCGTAAATCGAGAACAGCCACTTTCTGAGTGCGACTTTCGAATGGGCGAAGATTGTGCCGGTCTTGTCGCTGAACGTGCGGTCGCAATTCTTACAGAGATAGCGCTGAAAGTGCCCATAGCTGCCGTTCTTGACCGTCAGGTCAGAACGGCAGCGAGGGCAAGTAACACCGTTACGCCAGCGAACCTGCTCTAACAGGTCCGCTGCGACCGATTCCGACCCAAACACATCTAGCGGGATCATGCCTAACGGACACCGCTGACGCGGTGTCCTTGCTCTCTTCGATTCTACAGCGACAGCTGAGCAGTATCAACAATCTCCTACAGAAGAGCGTCAACTGGGAACATAGTCGGGTGATGCTGACGCATCACCCTTGCCCGCTACGCTTTCACAGCGCCAGCTCTGTTCGACCAACAATCTGCTTCCGAAGAGCGACCTATCGGATGTACAAAGGCCGCGAGCGGGAACTGGAATTCCCGCTCGCGGTCGCTGTATCATATCACGCCGGAGATCGCGGGAAAAGCGGCGAAGTCGTTCGAGGCTATGTGGCGTGCGATCTGGCCGATCGCACGCCGAAACAAGTCGAACGGCTCTATCGGAAACGGTCAGCGATCGAAACGAGCTACCGTGTATTTCGCCAAGCACGAGTGGTAACGACGACACAAGACCCAATCATCCGCTTCGCGTTCGTCCTGGTTGGATTCCTGTTGGAGAACCTCTGGCTCGTGCTTCGATGGGCGGTCGTCGCCCGCCCCCAGCGGGGCGGGCGCGACCTGCCCGAGGAATTCACGTTCAAGACGTTCTCTGACTGGATCAGACATGCATTAGAGGAAGAGCTAGAGCGGAGTTGGGAGATCGAGATGAACGGAACAGGTGTGCCAGAAGCATACGCGCCGGCCGCGGGCTGACGCCAGCCCGCGGCCTTGGGCAAGCTCTTGGTGAGCAACAGCATTCGCCTAGAACAGCGTATCTCAGCCTTCTTACTTCACTTCTCCTCATCCGTGGATTCTATTTCCTGTTCACTTAGTTACCACACCGGTATTCGCTCTGTTCGTCCATGACTCAGCACAGTTCACGAAGCGACGTTCGGGAAGTACCGAAAGTCCGTGCAAACGCAAGGCTCTCGAAACAATAGCCGCTGTTTTCTCTCCGCTATCGCTCTCTACTCGAGCAGCCGTCCTTTCGATCGAACAATTACCAGATACCGAAAAGCACGAGAGAAAAAGAGACCAGCGGTGGTGCCTCGCAGTGCCAGTTCCTCGAAGTGCGTCGTCCGCGTAGACGAGTCAACCTGTCCAACCGTCGACGGCGGCGAAACCGGTTGCGATGATGATTATGAGGCGCAGCCGGTCTGTGAGGACGTTCATCGGTGAAAGGAAGTTGTGGAACCGGTTAAGCGATAGGCCCGAATTTATACAGGATCGGGAGGCTACGAGTGCTATGATCGGTCTCGAGACGGAAACGGACCGCCGTTACGGGGTGACGTTCGTTACTGCGACGGTAACGAACGAGCGAACGACATCGCAGTTGATTTGCCTCGAGCCACGTATCGACGGCCCGATCTGGGTGCCACGGCCCGGAACCGCGACGGCAACCGAATGGGTCGGCGAGATGTGGTCTGGGGTGGTTAATCCAGGGCGTACTCGAGGTGTTGGGTTTGCGACTTCCGTTGCTCCGCCGGAGCAGCCACTCGAATGCATCTCTGCGACACGAGCCTCGGGTAGCGAACTTGCAGAGCCAAAACGAAGGCTTGCTGCACTCGAGGATTGGGCACCACCTGGAACCGTTCTCGAACGAGATGTGGAATGATCGTTGCAGTTAGCGGAGGGAAAGGCGGGGTTGGCAAGACTACCGTAGCGGTGAATCTCGCCCGCGAGCTCGAGGCAGTGCTCGTCGACGGTGATTTTGCGACGGGCGACGTTCCGGTTGGGGACGGACCTTCGATTCACGATGTTCTTGCAGGGCGGGTTTCTCCAGTGGCAGCGGTCGACGGTCGAGACTCGATTAGGGTACTCCCGAGTGGTCGAACGCTCGCCGGCGCTCGTGCCGTCGACCTCTCGAGGCTCCCGGCTGTCTTGCGGGTCCTGGAGCGGGAGTATGGTCGCGTCGTCATCGATTGTCCGGCAGGGCTCGCACGCGACGTTGGGCACCAACTCTCCAGTGCAACAGTTGCCGTGCTCGTGACGACGCTCGATCAGGCGGCAGTGGTCGACGCGATTCGAACGGAGGAACTTGCCTCGGACCTCGAAACGCCCGTGGGAACTGTCGTTCTCAACCGGGTCTCGAGAGATGGTGTTCCGGAGACCGCTGTAAACCGGATCGAAGCGAGCTTCGGTGCACCGGTTGCGACGCTCTCGACGCAACCGACGATCGCTGCTGCTCTCGAACGTGGAAAACCAGTTCGGGATGTCGCTCCGTCGTCGTCGGCAACGGATTCGTTCGCGAAAATTGCTCGTCGGATTAGCGGAATCGGGTGTTAGCGTTCTAGTGCATCGTCTGTTTCGGCCGCTGGCTGCGTTTTGGCTTCCAGCGCGGTCGAACTGGGCGTGTGCTTTAGCTCGATCGTTTTCGTCAGTCGTCCGTCCGGGCGGAACTTTGGCACTGTCAGTCGGTGTGTGATTCCGTTTGAACCACGTGTCGTGATCGTCCGCAGATTGAAAATCGCGTCGACGAGGTGTCGGGTTACCATTCGGTTCTTGCCGGACGAGCCGTTTAGACAGTGAAACATCGCGATCCCGTGTGTCTCACGCATTCGCTTGATGACCGAGTTCAGAAATTCGAGATACGCGCCGTGGCTCCTTCGCTCGAGGGTGTTCGTCGAGTCGACGATTAGATTCGCACCTTCTGGGAGTTCGTCGATCAGTTGTGTAGCATGTCCGAACGGATCGTCCGCTGGGAGCCGCCGGACGGTCGGGTTTCCGGTTCGAACCACGGCTGATTCGATCGCGTCTTTGACGGAGTTTGGTGTTCGATCAGTCGTGAGATAGAGCGTTCCGCGGGTTGCCGTCGTCTCGTAGAGGAGTTGTTCCGACTGACTGGCAGCGTCGGCAGTCAGTGCAATCGTCGTCCCTGGCGGGACCCCACCGCGGAGAGCATGATCGATGTCGGGGTTACCGACCGCAAGACGACTCTCGTCGTCGCGGCGTTTCTCGACGCTAGATTCGCCGAGTGTCAATCGACCCGCAACGTCGTCGAAGGCATCTCGAGGAAGGGTGCCTGTCAATGGCGCGTCGTGTTCTGGAATCGTTCCTAGGACTGGGGCCTCGAGTCTCGACTCGAGTGTCTCTGTCACTCCGTTGCTTCGGTTGATGATAACGCCTGCGACGGGGACTCCGAGCCGGCGAGCGACATCGATCGTCGTTTCCGCGCCGCGCAGTCCACGATCGGTGTTCGTCGCCACGACGACGACTCTGTCTGCGTACTCGAGTGATTCGATCACGTCGGGTCCTGCCCCGGAAGGGCAATCTAGCAGAACCCGTTCTGGGCAGCGTCGGAGTCGATCGATTGCTGCTTCGAGATCGACCTTGGTGGCGTCAGTCGCAGGAAGTACGCCGACGTCGTCCGTTCCTGGTCGACTGTGGACGACATCGTCGACGTCGGTCGCCTTCTCGAGGTCGGCGATCGTCGGCTTTCGATCGACGGCTGCGACGACGTGCAGGTTCGGCAGTTGTCGGTCCGCGTCGACTGCAATCGCCGGTGTCCCCATTCGTGCGAATGCGTCGGCAAGGCCGATCGTCATCGTCGTCTTTCCACAACCGCCTTTCGAGCCAGCGATGGCGAGCATGCCGACCTTGGTTGCGTCTTCCCTTTTGAACGTGCAGTTTGCGGTAGGGTTGTGCACGCCGCTCTGTCTTCGTTTCCGAGCCCATCACATAACTACTACAAATAACCAAAATTTATAAATACAGTCGGAGTGGGGTGAAATTCACGTGGCGAATACTGTATGCAACGAAGTCAATGCACACGCCGCCAGTGGCTGACCACCTGCGTTGCCGCGACTGCTGGCGTTTCCACACTTGCTGGTTGTTCGAGTGACGAAACTGACCGCGAAAACGGCCCCGTTCCGAGTACTGACGAGTCGTTCGATGCTGGATGGCGAATGTACGGCGTCGATCTCGCAAATACTGGTCACCAAGCGAACGTACGCGGACCCACGGAAGACATCGATGTCGAGTGGACGTTCGAAACTGAAGACTCTCTTGCAGCAACGCCGATCATCGTCGACGGCATCCTGTACGTCGGCTCTCAGGACGAACACTTCTACGCAATCGATGCCGAAAGCGGAAATAAAGAGTGGTCGGTTGATCTGGGCACGTCTGCCCGACGAACTCCCGCATTTGCCGACGGCAACATCTACGTCTCCGGTAGCCGCGAACTGCTGTCGATCGACGCCGAAACCGGTGCCGTCCGCTGGCGCGAGGACGGAACGAATTCGAACCCGTACTATC
Source organism: Natronobacterium gregoryi SP2 (assembly GCF_000230715.2). Classification (GTDB taxonomy): domain Archaea; phylum Halobacteriota; class Halobacteria; order Halobacteriales; family Natrialbaceae; genus Natronobacterium; species Natronobacterium gregoryi. The sequence continues at coordinate 1,324,150 of NC_019792.1, read as the reverse complement.
CACTCGTCGTCGACGAAGCAACGGGTATCGTGACGGACGACGAGTACATCTGGCGGTTCGACCTGGAAACCGGTTCTCTCGAGCAAGTGATCGACCTGCTTCCCGATCCGTTCGAGATGGGCGTCTCCGAGGCACCTGCTATCGCCGACGGGATAGCATACGTCGGCTACGAGGATCGACTCGGTGCGATCGATCTCGAGGCCGGTGAGCAGGTGTGGGAGTTCGAAAACGAAGCCGGTGAGATTTTCCATCACATCAGCCCGGCCGTCGCGAACGGGTTGGTCTATATCGGTGACGTCGACGGAAATTTCTACGCTATCAATACCGAATCGGGCGACCTCGAGTGGAAGTACACTGATGTGACGGAGGTCGCCTCGAGTCCCTCGGTCGCAGATGAGTTCGTTTACTTTGGTGACGGTGATCGAGCTATTGCGCTTGATTCAATTGACGGGAGTAAGGAGTGGAACGCAGATGTTGGCCCAACACCAGACGTAAAGCCGATCGTTACTGATGAGAAACTGTACTTAGCTGTGCATCGGTTTCTCTACGTAGTCAAGGCCAAAACAGGAGAAGAGTTGTGCTCACACGAGTTTGGTTCGGATACCGGCAGTCCACATACTGACACTAATCACGCAATGCAGGCCCCCCCTGCAATCGTAAACGGAGCGTTGTATGTCACGACCTCAAATAATACGCTCCATAAACTCAAATCGGTTTAGACTGTTTCGACTATTCACCCTTAAGATTGGGGCCTACTCCATTCCATGTTTCTGTCTTATTTTCACTCTTGCCAATATCTCCGATCCCAGGTGACCCTCGAGTCAGAACCTTCGGACTGGGAACAAATGCAACGACTGGCACCGAGTTTTTAAACTCGATGGCTTCGACTGACCCTGCTTCGACTTCTATGTTGGCTTCTGCCTCGAGATACACGTCTTTATTTTCTCTAACGTAGGTCGTCGAGTCTGTACTCGAGCCATCGCCACTGGTTGTTCTTGTCTTGAATCGTGCGTACTCGCCTTCGACTTCGACTTGCCAGGCGTCGAGTTGCAGGAAAAAGAACTTCGGCCAGGGGATGACCGGAGCACCCGGGAATCCGACTTCGTTTTCGTACTTCGACGCTAATGGAGCGTGGGTCGTGTTCTCCGGATTCACTGGTCCCACCCCTTCTGGTCGGACAGCAGGGACTTCTTCACGATCGACGGGCTCGAGTTGCAAGTACGTCGGTGCTCCGTCGACGGTAATATAGACATCCTCTTTCAGAGAGGAATCGTCGGCTTTTGCCAGTTTTCGATTCGATCCACCGTCGAGAACGTGTTCTGAGTCCGCTATTACATCCTGGGTGAACCCGACGCTTTCTTCGAGCACGCCGTTTGGACCCTCGAAGAGATCGTCGACCATACTTCCGGCTGCGTCGTTCGAGTCGTCGTGGATTTCGCCCATCGTTTCGATCCAGGCGTAGAGGTTGTCGAAGTATCGCTGCCGGAGTTCGACTCGTGTCATGTCGGGTGCGTTCTCGTACTCCCCATCGACTCCTTCGTAGACGAGTTCGTCTTCCAGTTGCTCGACCCGCGACTCGAACTCGTAAATCGGACTTTCACCCTCGATCATCTCGAACAGATCGACTTCGAGCGGTTCGACTTGGGTCACGACTGTCAGATGCGTCGCTGCCAGTTCGTCTTCCAGCCAGTCGTCGATGTCGTCGCTCTCGAGGTCTATCTCACCGCTTGTCTCGTAGTCGATCGCTTCTTCGAAATCGTTTTCACTGAGAATGCTTCGTGATTGTGACTCGATTCTGCTCTCGATTCTGTTCTCGGATTTGGCTCCGAACAGTTGTTCAATTGCTTTGTCTGGCGCGTCGACGAAGTTATTTGCCGTCTTCGGACCAGCTGCCCCTCCTTCTTCGAGTGCCGTCTCGATGTCTTTCGACCGATCGACGTTCGAGTCGGTCGCGAAAGAACCTGAAACGGTGAACGAAGCCGTATATTCGACCCGAGTTTCGTCGGACCACACTGTTTCGTTGGAGGCGTTCTCGTGTCCGACCCACTTTGCTCGTTCCTGAACCGTGTTCTGAAACTCAATGTCGATGTCGGCGAGGTCTCGTTCAAGACTGCTGGAGCTGTCGCCACGCTCGGAAATCGTAACGTCTGCCCCGCCGCTCGAAACAACGTGGTGTCTGGATCCTTTGTAGGAATGATTCTCGCTTCCGGTCGGTCCTTCGGTGTAGTCGGCACGGGGTAGGGAGCCGTGTTGTATGGTATTTTCGTCTGTCTCTATATTAGCATGAGCGATATTCGATCTGCTGTCAGTCAATTCTTCGCGCCGCTCTGCGCCATCACTAACTCTTTCTATATTGCTCAAAATGTTATTAAAGACATCAACTTCTTCGGTATTACCTAACTCATCCTGGTAATGCACGTCTAGGTATTCGTCGTCGAACCGCTCCGTCTCTGCAAGCGTCTCGTTGAATTCGCTTTCCATATCGCTCATCCCGAACGCCGTCGTTTCGGCGAAGGCAGCCTCGGCGAATGGATGCGCGTGCACCTCGAGTTCCTGCTTTCCTTCCACGTGGTCCTCGAGTAGCCACAATAGCAGTTCCTGAACTGTCGGTGGATCTTCGAGGTCGCCGTCGGCGTCGCCGAACAGGTACTCGCTTTCACAGAGGGTTTCGAGATCCTCGAGATCGGTTTCGACGATGTCGTCGCCCAGATCAATGGCGAGACAGGCTGCTGCGCCGCTCATCACGCGGTCTTCGTAGGGATCGGCGGCTCCCTCGCCGAACGCGTCCTCCTGAACCGCAAAGACTGCGTCGTTTGCCAGCACTTCCGTGTGGTCGTTTGGCGTGATGTTCTCGAACGCTCGGTCGCTGGGATCGCCGTCGAGTCGGTCGTAATAGGTTTTCGCCCAGGTGAGTGCGTACAGCCGGGTGGCCAGTGTTCGGCTGAATCCTTCGTATCCGTCCGCTTCCATGAATCCGGTCTCGAGTTGCTCCTCGAACTCCTGCGTCCGCTCTCGAAGCTCGAACAGCGTCGTTCCTACGGTGACGGTGATCTCGCGTTCCTGTCGGAGTTGCGTGTTCGGCCCCTCGAGGTGGATCGAGACGGAGTCGAGCGTCGCCTCGAGTGTGCCGTCGCCGACGTCGAGGTCGATGCGATCGATCGCTGTCTCGATGCTCTCTCGGTCGTTCCAGTCGACGGGCTCGAGTTCGACGGTCGTCTCGACGTCGCCGCGTATCTTTTCGCCAGCGGTCGGCAGCGATTTTTCGGCTTCGATATATATTAGCAGTTCCAGGTAGCGTTCGAACTCGCTCTCGCTTGGGTCGTCGATCGCGTGTCCGACGGGGGTGTCGGCAGTCGTCGACAGCGGTGCTCTCGCGGCCTCGTCGGTCGCACGGAGGACGGCCTCGCGGAGTTCGGACTGGACGAGCGGCTCCGTTCGATCGATCGCGAGCATCGGGTCGACGTCGGCCTGGGGTGTATTTCGCGACTCGAGGACGCCGACGACGGTGACGCTGCTCAGGAGGAGCAAGACGCCGATGATCGCGAACGGGACGCGTGCCCGATCGTCGAGAGTGACTGAGACGGTTCGTGGGCGGCTCCCGTTCATGGCTCCCAGGTCTGGACCGTGATCGTCAGTTCGTCGAGTGTGATCGATTCGACGAGCAGTTCACCCACGCGTTCGTCCGCAGCCTCGCTGTCGTACTCGGCGTCGATGGCATCGATCTCGTCCACGAGCGCCCCGTTCCTGATATCGTCGGCGATCACTGCAGCGAGTCCGCTCGGTGCGTCTCCGTCGTCGGTGATCCACTCCCAGAGGTCCTCGAGGAGTACGTCCTGCTCTTCGTTGCCGTAGACGAGGCGTTCGTTCGCGGTGGTCGCGTTGGCTCCCGTCCTGCTGAGTGGGGTCTCCTCGTCGCCGGGGTCGTCGAACTCGACGTTGGCTGCGGCTGCCGTTTCCTGGTAATGGTAGACTTTCAGCGACCGTTCGATGCCCTGGCTCTCGAGGGCGTGCTGTGAGGCTTCGGGGTCGAAGTAGCTCTCGACGAGTTGCTCGGCGATCAGTTCGGCCACCAACGCGATTCCCTCCTCGCGGTCGCCGCCGTCTTCGTAAGCGTTTCTGATCGTCTCGTCATCGAGACCGGCCATCCCGCTCGAGACGGTCATCGTGACGCTGCCGACGTCTTCGTCGGGTGGGGATCGGTCGCCGGCGGTTGCTTCTCCTCGAACGGTCGCGTTCTCGTAGGGTTCCCAGACGGCGACGGTGTAGGTGTGGTGGTTCGCACCGACGAGTGCGCTGCCGATCGAGGCGTCGACGGCGTCTTCGTACTCGTCGCCGTAGGCGAGCAGTCGATCGTCGTCGATCCGTACGTTCGTCACGGCTGCATCGGCGAGCAGGCCGGTTGACGGCCCGTACTCGGCCCGGTCGTACGTGTTCGCCGATGTCAACTCGGGCGGGGCGAATCGGTCGCTGTTCTCGACATCGCTTAGGTCGTACTGGACTGACATCGTCGTCGCAGCGAGCGTTTCCGCGGTTCGGTCGGCCTGCAGGTCATCGAGTCCGTCGTCGCCGTCTTGTAGATAGAGCCCAAGGACCAGGACGCTCGCGCTGACCAGCAAGAGCGCAAGTGACACGTCGAGAACGGTGCTAACGCCGCGTTCGTTCACGGCGACCACACCTCCACACTGAGGGTTCCGCCGCGGACGGCTCCTGGCTCGAGTGCGACTGGAATCGGCCGTTTGGCGACGCCGGCGTGGGACGGGGGAGCCTCGAGTGTGTCAGGTTCGAGGGCCGTTCCGTCCGCGTCGAATCGCGCCTCGGTGACCAGTTGCTCTTCGCCTTCCTGTACGGTCGTGACCGCTACTCGGACGTTCTCTCCTTCGGGAAGCGACGCCAGCTCGATTCGATCCGCTATCGGGTCGAGCTCGCTGTCGTCGGCCGAGGCGAACACACCCGATCTCGAGATGTCCTGCCAGACGCGCTCGAGTGCGACATCAGCGGACGTGCGGTCGGTCGTCTCCGAGAGTGTGCCGGTGAGGTAGCCGCCGTAGAGTCCGACCGCGACCCCGATCACCGCGACGGCAACGAGAGCGGCGAGTGGTTCGGTCTGGCCCCTATGCGTCGACGAGCGTGACATGGTACACCTCCGTCCCGTATTGTGATCGTTCGAGGTAGCCGCGTTCGTCGGCGTCCGCCTCGATCTCGATAGCTCCCTTGTCCCGGTCACAGAGTTCGACCGTTTCGCCGGCACCGTCACTCTCGATCGTTTCCTGACAGACGCGCGTTCCGGTCGTCCAGATTTCGACGGTGAGCGGGAACCGGAGCGTGTTCCCCTCGATTTCGGTGTGTTCGACCGTTACTGTGTCGGTCCCGCTCTCGGACGCTGTGGCGGTGTCAGCTTCCATTCCGTCCGCTCCCGTCGCCTGGAAGGAGAAGTCGACTGCCCGGTTCGTCTCGTACTCGAAGACGAGTTCGTCGGTCTGGAGGCCCGGCAACTGTTCGGTCGTCACCGACGCCGAGACGGCCGGTGTGGGCATCGTTCGAACCGTCGTGGCCCGAATCTCACCGTCCGTTCGTTGCCACGCCCCACTGTTTTCCTCGTTTGCCGTCCGTACGTCCTCGAGGAAAGCGCCGATTCCGGTCTCCCCGGGAGCTTCGATCTCGGTAGCGTACTCGTCTTCTATCTTCGTCCCGTGAGTGACGTTCTCGAGTCGGTCGTGGCCCATTACGGGAACGACCTGCCCGTAAGCGATACTCGAGTGTGCTGTTCCGTGGTCGTTGCGCATCGCGACGGTTTTACCGTCGATCTTGACTGTGTCGGCGTCGTGTTCGTAGCTCGTCGTCGCCTGATAGGTTTCTATCCCACTCACTCGTTCGATGGCGTTTGCAGCTCTGTCCGCGTCCGGCGGCGGACCGCTCGGCAGTCCGATCGCGATACCGGCCATCGCGAGGCTGACGAGGCTCACTGCCAGCCAGACGTACCACGCGTCAGCGGGCGTCTCGAGATCCATGCATCCAGTGGCCCGACGTTCGTATTTAAACCTCGGCGCGGATCAGAGCGAGAGCAGGAGGTCGATCGCAACGACCGTGAGTACGTATACTGTCGTCGCCGACAGCAGTGCTCGACCGACGTGGTACCCGAACAGCGCCCGGTCGAGGCCGTATCGAAGGGCATAGGAGAGCGGGATCAATACGAGACAGAGCACGAGAACGAACGCGCCAATCGAGAGCGCGAGCGAGTCGGTCGGGAACGCCGCCGACTCGGTCGTCGCCGCCACGTCGATTCCACCCATCATGTCTGCGAGTCCGACCGTCGTGCCGGCGACGAGCGGCCCGAAGTAGGCGGCCGTGTTGTCGAGCGTTCCGGTCACCTGCTCGAGGTCGCGCTGTGTTTTGCGCTCGAGTTCTTCGAGTTCCTCCAGGTGATCCGCCATCGCAACGATCGCTCGTCCCGCAGGTTGACCTTCGTCGGTGGCGATCGCAAGCAGCGACGCCGTCCCTCGCGCTCGAGGGCTCGGTACGTTCTGGAGTGCGCCGTACTCGCCGAGAAACGCTTCTTCGACGCCGACGTGGAGCCGTTGCTGGAGGGAGGCTGCAGCCTCGAAGACGTCGCCGGTTTCCGCGGGGATGCGTTTGCCTGCGAGTGCGATCGCTGACTCGACGGACTCCCCCTCGGCGACCTGCCGTCCGACGAGGTAAAGCGCGTCAGTGAGGTGTGATTCGACGTCACGGACGTGGTGTCGAACCGAGAGAATCGGGCTGTAGACGGCCAGCAGTCCCACGCCAGCGCCGAGTCCGATTGCGGCGACTGGTGCGAGATGTTCGTAGCCTACTCGCCTCGTACCGACGTAGACGACGGCGGCGGCGGCGATTCCGACCACGAACCGTGGCCAGAGTCGATCGGGGAGGTCGGGGTGGTCACGATCGATCGACGGTGGCGGGAAAGCGACGGGTCGTCGGACGAGCAACCAGAGGCTCGCCGCGACGAGAACGACGGGGAGTACGACGTTGTACAGCAGGACCACCATCCATATATTGACCGAAATCCCGACCATCGGCACGGCAGGAACGAGCGCCACGAGCGCGAGCGGTAGCATGACGCCGAACGCGAACAGCGCACTCGTCGGCCCACGGATCGTGGCGGTAAACGTCGCCATCTGCTCGCGAGTGCCGTCGAGCATCGCCCCCAGTGCTCGATCCAGCGTCCGCGTTCGTTCGGCCGCTGGCGCGTCTTGGGCGGTCGCGAGCAGGTGACTCGCCCGCCGGAGGGCCGGAAACCGGTCGGCCCACTCGTCGGCGAACGACAGCAATCCCGTCTCGGCGGTTCCCATCGACCGGGCGACGTGGGCGGCGAGACTCGCCGACAGCGGTCCGTGACCGGTGTCCGCCCCAAATCGGATCGCACTCTCGAGTGAGGGTTGGACTTGCATTCGCAGCACGACTCGACCGACGAGACTGGGGGCATCCCCCAGCGCTTCGGTTCGTGCGAACGCTGCAAGGAGCTTCGGGAGCGCGTGGACGACGTGGACGGTCGCAAGCGGAATGCCGAACAGGAAACAGGCGAGGACGGTGACGGGCATCGACGTCGCGGTGAGCCCGCTCGTCGGGACGACCGAGATGAGACCGGCCCCGTAGCCTGCACGAACGACCGTCTCCGGGTCGAGCGCTGACTCGAGAAAGGACAGTGACTCGACGAGCTCCGCGCTTGGTTCGACCGGCCAGGGGTACAGCTTCGCCAGCCCGCGGGCAAGCGAGACGAGCGTCGAGTCGGTGTCGGTTCTCATCTCACTCGAGTCTCCTTCGCGTAGGCCGACGCGACTGCGTTCGGCGTCGTGCGGCCGTCGGCGGCGAGCGAGGCGAGTAGGTCACGTCGGTCGTCGATCGCGTCTCGGATGTCGGTGTACGAGGTGTCGGGGCCGGTCAGCCGTTCGACGAGTCGGCTTTCCCCACGGTCGATCCGACCGGTCGATCGGGCGCTGTCGCCTTCGATGGCGTACAGCGGTTCGAACCGGACTTCGTCGCCGCTGCCGACGACTTCTTCGATCCGTGCGAGTCGTCGCTTTCGTCCGTTGACGGTCCGATAGGCCTGAACCGTGACCACCATGTCGGTCGCGCCGAACGAGGAGGGTTCGACGCCCAGGTCCGAGACGACCCGTTCGTAGACGTCGTCTGCACCGTCACCGTGGATCGTTCCCAGAACGGCGTTTGCGTTCGCGCCGACGCGCATTGCCTCGTAGAGGACGCTCGCTTCCTCGCCGCGGATCTCGCCGACGACGAGTGCGCCATCACCGAGTCGGAGGGCAGTCCTGAGTGCGTTTGCGGGCGTGATTTCGGGTCCGTCGCCGGTTCCCGTCCGAAGTGCCTGGACGTCTCTGCCGACCGCTTGCAGCGGATCGACCGGTAGCTCCGGTGTGTCTTCGATCACGACGGTTCGAACGCTCGGCGGGAGCTCGTACAGGAGGGTTCCGAGCAGCGTCGTCTTCCCGGCACCGCGAGTTCCTGCGATGAGCGCGGCCGCGTTTTGCTCGATAGCGATCGAGAGCACGGCTGCCGCGTCGGCCGGCATCGTCCCGTTCGCGACGAGCGCGGGTAGCGTGAACCGGTCGTCGGCCTGCTCTCGGAACGCGAAGGCGGTTCCGTCGGCAACCGGATCGGTGACGCCAGCGATCCGAAGTTCCGTTCCGTTCTCGAGGCCGGCCGTCGCGTCGACCGTCGGTGTCGCGCGTGAGAACGCTCGGCCGCTGGTTCGCCGAACGCGAGAGCCGACCGCTCGAGCGCCATCCTCGGTCAGGCGGACGTTCGTCGCCATCGCCTCGCCGTCGACGACGGCTCGTAGTGGGTTGGCAGCGACGGGTGAGGTCGCGTAGACATCGGTGATCTCCGGATCGGCAAAGAGATCCTCGAGAACGCCGTATCCAGCCGTGTGTTTCTCGAGGATCGGACTCAACCGTGGATCGGCCGGCCCGTCGGTAACGCGTTCGATCGCTCGCGATGCGGTCCGTTCCCCCTCGATGGTGCCCGCTGCGATCGCTTCATACCCTTCGAGTAGCCGCGACCGATCGTCGGCAGACAGCGAAAGGTCGACCACGTCGAGTGCATAAAGCGGGACACCGTCGGGTCTGGTGTAGATTCGCGCCTCGCTGCCAGTCTCGAGCGACCGGATGTCCCGTAGACTGGCGCAGTCGATACTCCCGTCGACGACGTAGTGACCGATCTCGAGACCGACCGCGGGTTCGACGTCGGCGTAGCTCTCGATGCCGTCTGCGGCGGCGAGCAGTCCGGATTCGGCCCCGAGTTCGGCGATCCGGTCGACGCGGGAGCGAAGTTCGTCGGCGACTGCGAGCGGATCGGTGGCGGTCGTTTCGGCCAGTCGTTCGTGACGGTCGCCGAGTAACTCGAGGAATCGGCCGGCTGCAGCAAACAGTGCGACGCCGCGGTCGTCGTACCGATACTCGAGCCCGTTCGATCGAACCATCAACTGCTTGGCTCCACGCTCGACGAGCGTCTCGACGACGGTTCGGCGACACGGCTCGGCGTCGGTCAGGTCGCCGCCTCCATCACAGTCGTCTGCGTCGACGATCAGCGTCCGGTCTTCGAAGCGAGCCGTACACGGGCACGGGCGGTCGCCATCGGCCGACTCGAACACATCTTCGAGCCCAATATGCTCGAGGATCGACTCGAGTCGGTCACGTCGCGTCCGGATCATTGGCTCGCGACGACGACGGGTTCGCCCCGATCGTCTCGTTCTAGCGTGAGCGTCAGCGGTCTCGTTTCGCCACTGCCGCCGAGTTCGACCGTCTCGTTTCGGTGCGGATCGGCGTAGACGATCGGTGCATCGATGAGACGGTGCCGTTCGCCACGTTCTCTCGCTGCGAAGGTCGCGAGACTTCCCGTCTCGTGGAGCCGCTCGATTCGGACGTACTCTACCGAGGTCGATGTCAGCGAATCGGCAGGGAAGGTAACTGCTACCGTCCGCTTCGGTGCTGGAACGCCGTCCGGCGTCACCTCCTCGTTCTCGTACAGCGACACTGCTGTGTCGTCGACCGACGCGAGATCACCCTGCAGTTGACGTTCCGTACTCACTGTCGCGGCGTGGTCGATCGCAGGAACCGACAGGACAGCGAGCGCGACCGTGAGGAGAACGGCGAGGACGTACCGGATCATAGTCTCGATCGGAGCGTCTCGAGCACGCCGGACTTCTCGCCTCTTTCCGTCTTTTCGTCCCGGTCTTTCTCTCGATCGGCCCTGTCGTCGGTCGCTCTCGACTGTTCGAGGGACTGATTCACCGACCGCTGCTCTGCCGCCATTACTGCCTGTTCGAGCCGGTCGTCGCCGTCGGCCTCTCGGTTGTTTCCGTCCTCGTCTGGCGCTGCAGCCTCGCCGTTTACTCTCTCGAGAACGTCCGCGGCTGCTCTCTCGGGCGACTGCTCGCTTCTGTTCGTTTCCTCGCGTTCGGCGTCACGTTCATTGCTATCGGCATCGCCATCGACGTTTACCGTGTCGTCGTCTCTCTGCTTCGTCTCGAGAGATGTCGTCTGCGTGCCCTCGTCGACCGCCTCCTCGAGCGTCGCTACGCGCTGTTCGAGACGATCGACGGTGGCGACTGCCGTCGCCGCCTGTCGCTCGACATCGTCGTTGACGGCACGTACCTCCCCAGTGAACCCCTCCAGTGCGGCCGTCCGTCCCTCCAGGTCGGCGATTCTGCGTTCGAACTCTTCGAGCCGTGACTCGAGTCGTGCGAGGTCTGTCCGTGTCGACTCGAGATCAGCGAGATCGGTGACCGTCGCGTCGCCGTCGACGACCGCTCGTTCGACGGCAGCGAGTCTGTCTTCGAGTCGCTCGACGTCGGTCATGGGCCGGTTTCGCTGCCCGTTCGTACTTAAACCTCTGTGTCAGGTCGGACGGCGGTCTCGCTCGCCCTCGGACTCGCCCCTCCGTGTGGGGTGTCGCGTTCCCGAATTCGTGCAGCGTGGACAGTTTCGGTTGCGTCGTCGACGATCACGACTTCGCCCGGCCGTTCCGGCAAGCGATTCGCCAACGACTCGTCGACGTACGTTGGCTGGGCAGACTCGAGTGCATCGAGGTCGTCGCCGGCGGTCAGCCGGTGGGCGACGAGCACGTCGGACTGGGAGATCCCGACCGGCGGGACGGCGCTTGGCCGCTGAGTCGCCGCGACGAGCGTGACGCCAGGCGCGCGGCCACGCGTGAGAATCGTTCGGAGTGCGGGTTCGGCGACCCCGTCGAAGAACGCGTGGGCTTCGTCGAGCAACAGCCACGGGAGCCGCTCTATTCGCCCGGTGACGCGGGCGCGATATAGCGTCTCCGCGATAGCTCGACAAACGGCGTTCATCGGGGCGTCGTCGAGTCCGGCGACGTCGAAAACGGTCACCTCGGGACCGGCGATATCGGCCGCCGAGAGTCCGTCGGGATCGAAGACCTCCCACGACCGCGCGAGCTCGAGATGGTTGATCGCCGCCCGTCGCTCCGCTTGCGATGCGTTCGCCGCTTCGATGGCCTCGCACATGTCGTCGATCGTCGTCTCGGAACTCGCAGCCTGCCAGAGCAGTCCGCCAGTGGCGCTCTCGGGCTCGAGGCCGACCAGCTCACACCACGATCGGGGATCGAGCGTCGCCGGTGAGACGGTCGGCTCGCCGACGATCTCTGCGGGAACCGGTTCGCCGTCGGCAGCCTCGGCGAGCGTGCGAAACGCGCCCATCGGATCGACGATCACGGGGGCCAGTCCGCCGGTCCGGGCGAGCGTCTCTGCGATCACTCCGAGCGTGTATGACTTCCCGTACCCTCGCTTGCCCACGACCAGCACCGCGTGTGGCTCGTCTAGGTCGAGATACAGCGCCACACCGTCACTTCCATCCAGCGCCCGATAGGTGCCGAGACGACCGGCCGGCCCACTCTCGAGATCGGTGTCGCGTCCGAGTACGAAACTCATCGTCGAACGTTGCCTCCTCGTTTCATTTCAACCCACGGACCAGAGTTTAAGTCGGAAGGCGGAACCAGGCGTGGTATGCGATCGACAGCAGTCGACGGCGCTGCCGGCTCCCGGCGAACAGCGGGCGAATCGTTCGTCGACGACGACCGGGCGATCGAAGGACTCCCGATCCGACTCGTGATTGCGCTGACCGTCGGTGTCGCTGCGCTTGCGCTCATGCTGAACATGCTTGGCGGCATCGGCGATGTCGGCGACACCGAGGTGACAGTCGAGATCGACGACGACGATCAGGTCATCGAGCAAGGCAACGCAGTCTCCGTCTCGATGGACGTCATCGACGAGAACGGCAACGACGTCGAGGACGCGACGGTACTCGTCTCCGCCGGCTCTGCACAGCTAGACGGCGTTGCAGAGGCCCAGACCGGCGAAGACGAGGCTGACGCGCACGAGGCGATCGTCGACCTCGACGACGACGACTTCGGCCTCCGTGCCGACCAGGACATGGGGACACTGGAGATCGACGTCGTCCCGCCGTCGGACAGCAACTACATCGACGAACAGCCCAATCCCGAGATCATCGTCACCGAAGGATAGTATGTTCGAACTCACGACCGCCATCGTCGTCGCCGTCGCGTTCGGACTGTTGCTTGGGGTGGGCCCAGCCGTCATCCTCGCGGGCCTCTCTGGGGGACTCGCCCACCTGGATTACGCCGTCCCGCGTGTGGCCGTCGCAATCGCTGCGCTCGTCCTCGCTGGACTCAACGGGTACGCCGTCGGGGTGACCGACGCCGCCGCCTTCTCGAGCGACGACACGATCGCCATCTCGGCGCTTTCGATCCTCGTCACGTGTTTCGTCGTGGTCGTGCTTGCACTGTACGCTCACAGTCTGGCAAAAGCCGCGGTCGACGACCTCCCGTTCGACGTCGCACGTCCCGTCCGACGAGAACGAGGGCTCTCGGCCGAGGCGACCGACGCCGTCGACAGCACGGGTTGGGTAGCGATCCGCACGGCGGGAGCGGTCCGGGATATCGACGGCCACCCGCCGCTCGGGCCCGATCTGCAGACAACTCTCGAGGAGGGAACGTGGCGTCTTCCAGCCGATCTGCCGCTTTCCGCCCTCGAGTCGCGACTCGAGGCTCGTCTGCGAACGACTCACGATCTGGCGGCGGTTTCGGTCTCGGTCGACGAACGCGGCCGTGCAACTATTGCTGCAGCACCGCCGTCGAACGCCGTCCCGAGTCGGATTCCGGACGGGTGTCGAACTGTCACGGTGTGGGCACTGCTGCCGACCGGCCTCGCACCGGGTGACGAAGTCGCCGTCTACCCCGAGTCGGAGACGGTTGCGGTCGTAGGACGAGTCGTCGATGTCGATGCCACCGACGAACCGACTCGAGAGACTGTCGCCGAGGATCGGTCCGCCCGATCGAGTCGACCGGCAGCCGTCGAAACACCTGGCGGCCGGGGACGTGTGACCGTCGCCGTTTCGACACCCGACGCCAGCGTCGTTCTGGAGAGTGACTGTGTCCGGATCGTGGCCCTCTCCGGTGAGTCACCCGCCGACGTTTCCGCGTTCGACGTCCTCGAACGTGCGGGCCAGTCGGTCCGTTCGCTGCCCGCGGGTCGACTCCGGACCGCTCTCGCCTCGGACGCCGTCGACGCCACGCTCGAAGATGTTCGCGTTCTCGGCGGATGGACGAACGAAAACGGCGGTCACTCGACCGAGACAGTTGCAAGGACAGACCCGACCCTGGTGATCGAACCGGACCTCTCGACCCTCGAGTCTGACGACGACGTGTTCGTGATCGGTGACACAGCAACGTTGTGGCGGATCGTCGACGGCGACGAACGAACGGAACCGAACGCCACTCGATCACAGTCAACCGTCGAAAAACGGGCAGTAGAAATGAGGTGCGGATGATGCTCGTCACTGGCTCACTCGTGACCGAGTGGAGCAAAATCGCACTCGTCAACGTCTTCGGGTTCGCCGTCCTGGCAGGCGTCGCATCGACGGTCGTCGCCGTTGCCTACCGCGGAGCAAGCACCCGGCCCGTGCCGTTCGGCGTTGCGGTCCTCGTCGGCCTTGCCGTCGTCGGCGGCTGGCTGAACGTCGGCGGATTGCAGGGGTCGACGATCGGTCACGAGACGCGACTCGACCACCACGCGACCGCCAGCTACTTTCTCGGATCGTTTCTCGCCGGCGCGATCGCGGCGGCGGGTGGCCGTCACGTCGGCGACCACATCGCGAGCGAAATCTTCGCAATCGACAGGCTGTCCGTGACCGGTGCGGTCGCGTCGAGCGTCCGCGCCAGCAGGCGATCGATCGAACTCGAGCTCCCGGCGACGATTGCGGAGGCGGATTGCCACCCGTCCGTCGGGGAGTCGGTCAAACGAACGCTCGCGGGCCGAACCCTGCTCTTTCCTGCTCGTCTCTCTGTCGACGACCTCGAGTCGCGACTCGCCGATCGCCTCGAGCGCGACTACGGACTCGGTTATGCGTCGGTCGATGTCTCGCCCGACGGGACGGTCGAACGACTGACGGTCGGGGATCGGCGGTCGGGACTCGACTGGACGCTTCCTCCGGAGACCGTCGCCGTCGCGGTTCGTGCCGAGCCACCGGTCGACGCGTGTGTTGGCGATCCGGTCGGGGTGTGGGACGACTCGAGTCGGCTGGTCGCGACCGGGACGGTGCAGTCGACGACGAGCGACGTGGTAACCGTGTCGGTCGGAAACGCGGACGCGGCTGCCTTCGACTGTGGGGTTGAATCGCGGTACCGGCTGGTCGTCCGTCCCGAGTCGCCGACTGCAGCCCCGGCGTTCGTTGCGGCGCTTCGAAGTGGACACGGTACGATCGTCTCGGAGTCAGTCGTCTCGGGGTCGTCACTCGAAGACGAGTTCGTCGGCTGGATTCCCGGAACGGTTCTTGCGGTCGTGCGAGACGACGAGATACGTCCGTTTCCCGGCGACGAGGAGACGCTCGTCGCTGGCGACGACCTGTACGTACTCGGTGAGCCGACCGCGTTGGAAGAACTGTAACCGGTGGCTGTCGGCGTCGCTAGCGTCTCGGGCGTGACCTCGCGGCACGCGGCGGCTGTTTCGTGCGGACGCTGTTATGTCGTCTCCGGTCCGATCGTGGTGCCGTGATACGGATTGCTGTAAGTTATTGCCGGTGCAATCGTGGCCCGTCTTGCGGTTGCACCGGTAAATCGTTACAGCAAACCGTATGAGTGGGGCAAGGCAGCCGTTCTGCGATCCATCTCAGACGTCGACGTACTGCCGCTCCCACTTTCGGCGCTGTTCGATCTGTTCCCGTCCGTGATCGGTGATTTCGTAATAGTTGGTTCGCCGGTCGAGTTGCCCCTTCTCGACGAGTTCCCTGTTGACGAGGGTATCGAGGTTGGGGTAGAGCCGGCCGTGGTTGATCTCTGCACTGTAGTACGTCTCGATCTCGTCTTTGACGTCCTGTCCGGACGGCTGGTCGGCACCGACGATCACGTACAGGAGGTCACGCTGGAATCCGGTCAAATCGTCCATGTTTCATCCGTTTACTTACACCACACGACTGACTATTTGTTATCGATCGCGTATCACGGCCACGAAGAGCGGTTTTGGCGAATTACTGTGCGTTACACGCGATTGTGATTCGTTTCACCGTTCATAATGACTTTTTGACGGAAGTGATCTAAAGCCGGTTTCGGGTCGACGGACGGCCCCTGTTCGTTTCGCCACTTCCAGTGTCGTATCGCCGTGTTTCGTTCGTCCGTCGAGTACTAACGCGCGACAGCTACTGGGAGATCTGTGGGAGGCTCTCCGAGTCGATCTCGAACCGTTTAGGTGTCGCCGATGGGTATGCGACGGTTATGGTCGAGTCACGTTCTCGTTCCCGTCGCGGCACGCCGACGGTACCACAGGTGACGCTGATCGGACTCTTCGTGACGGCACTGGCGACGGCGCAACTGACTGCGACGAAGGTGTTGGCGTTCTCGATTCCGTTCTCGTTGCCGATTACGGGTTCTGAGCTCGTCTTGCCTGGCGCAGCACTTGCTTACGCAGTTACGTTCCTGGCGAGCGATTGTTACACGGAACTCTACGGCCGGCGGGCGGCCCAGATCGTTGTCAACGTCGCGTTTGCATTGAACTTCGTCGTCCTCGTATTGGTCTGGTCGACGATCGCGGCTCCGGCCGCCGAGACGAGCATCGATCCGGAGATGTTCGCCGACGTCCTCGGTGCATCGACCAACATCGTCCTCGGGAGCCTGCTGGCGTACGTCATCAGCCAGAACTGGGACGTAATCGTGTTCCACCGAATCCGAGAGTACACCGGACGGAGCAACCTCTGGCTGCGTAACATCGGATCGACTGCCAGCAGTCAGGCGATCGATACCGTCATCTTCGTCGCTGTCGCCTTCTCGATCGCACCGATGCTGCTGGGCGTCGGCGTCGTGTTGCCCCTCGAGGAACTCGCGGCGCTGATGATCGGCCAGTACCTGCTGAAACTCGCTATCGCGGTCGTCGACACACCGATCGTCTACGCGGTCGTCGCACTCGTTCGATCGCGGGCAGACGGCGACCTTGCCACGACACCGTCGTAACTAGTACCGTCCCAAGCGTGGACCGACTAGTTGAGAGTTGGCCCAAACCGATCACGATTCTCGATCAGAAGTCGAGTGCACTAGTCAGAGTAAACTTGGGACGCTACTAGTGGCGGGCCAAGCCTGCACTGATGAGTCGAACCCGGCCACGTGGGCCGGTTCGACTCGTCGGTCGACGGTTGGGACGGTACTAGATCTCGTCTTCTCGCGTCGCGAACGATGGGAGTTTTGTATACCGATCGTCACTGTCGGGTATGGACGAACGCGTTCGCGAACACGCCGGGGTACTGGTCGACTGGAGCGCTCGCGTCGAGGACGGCGACGACGTCGTCCTCTCGGTGGGGCCTGACGCACACGAACTGGCCGTCGCCGTCGCCGAAAAACTCGGTGAACGCGGAGCGAACCTGCTTGCGACCTACAGCTCCGGCGAGATCACGCGCGCGTACCTCCGCGCTCACGACGGTGAGTTCGACGAGAATCCAGATCACGAACACGCACTGCTCGAGGAGGCCGATGTTTACCTTTCGATCGGCGGTGGATGCAACACGAGCGCGACTGCGGATGTCCCCGGCGAGGTCAGAAGCGAGTACCGCGACGCACGTACGGCGATCCGCGAGGCGCGCTACGACACGCGCTGGGTGTCGACGTATCATCCGACCCGATCGCTCGCCCAGCAGGCCGAAATGGCCTACGAGGAGTACCAGGAGTTCGTCTACGACGCAGTCTTGTGCGACTGGGAGTCGCTGGCCGAGGAGATGGCACGGATGAAAGAACTGTTAGACGAAGGAGCCGAGGTTCGACTCGTCTCCGAAGGCACTGATCTGACGATGCAGATCGGCGACCGGACCGCGGTCAACAGCGCCGCGTCGGTCGCCTACGATTCGCACAATCTGCCGAGTGGCGAGGTCTTCACCGCTCCCTACGGCACCGAGGGCGAGGTCACCTTCGACGTCCCGATGACTCTGCGCGGCGAGTCGGTTCGGGGCGTTCGCCTCGAGTTCGAGGACGGTGAAGTCGTCGATCACGAGGCAGACCAGGGCGAGTCCGTCGTCGGCGAGATTCTCGACGCTGACGAAGGTGCCCACCGACTGGGCGAACTCGGGATCGGGATGAACCGTGCGATCGACCGCCACACGGACAACATCATGTTCGACGAGAAGATGGGCGACACCGTCCATCTCGCAGTCGGTCGTGCCTACGACGCCTGTCTCCCCGAGGGTGAGACGGGCAACGATTCGGCGGTCCACGTCGACATGATCACCGACGTCAGCGAAGACTCCCGGCTCGAGATCGACGGCGAGGTCGTCCAGCGAAACGGAACGTTCCGCTGGGAAGACGACGAGTAACGACTGCCTACGGTCTTTTAGCGGCAGACGAACTCACGAATCTGCTCTATACTAATGTAGCACTCGATCGTCCTCCCGGATACCGCCTCGACCGGTGGCGGCCAGTAACCGGTTGGGACACCGCGTCCCTCCTCCCCCGTTTTCGACAGTTGTCTGCCCGCCCTGCCGGAGGCGGCAGATATCCGGCACTCCCTGTCTTTGTCGACAGTCACTCGGTTCTCCAGGTCCAACCGGAGGTATGCGCGAGCAGCTCCGGGCCGGCGTCGCCATCTACAACGACGGCTACTACCACGCCGCTCACGACGCCTGGGAGGATCACTGGCTCGACCTCGAGTCGGGCAGCGACGACGAACGGCTGCTCCACGGACTGATCCAGCTTTCCGGTGCCGTCTATCACGCCCGCGACGGCAACTGGCCGGGAGCCGTCGGCCTCGCCGAGAGTGCCCGCAGCTACCTCGAGGTGCTTCCGTCGACGTATGCGAGCGTCTCCCTCGAGCCGATCCAGTCCTATCTCGCCTCGCTCACAGCAGACCCCGAACTGATCGAGCGCCGGCCACCCGTCGTCATCGCACACGAGGGGACGGTTCCGACGCTCGAGACGCTCGAGGTTGGGGAGACGGCGATTGCGGCAGTGGTTCTCGCCGAGGAACTCGAGTTCGCCGAGGAACCGGTCGCGAAGGCCCGGGCGTATGCCTTGCGGGACCTCAAGGAAGGTGAAGACGACAGCCGTTTCATCACGTTGCTGTTCGACTTCGTTCGTGAAGACGACCACCGTGGACTCGTCTACCAGCGGCTGTCGGAACACGTCAGTCGACAACGAACTCGCGAGGAAGACGTCGACGGGCTGTTCGGGTGACCTGATCGGTTCAGACGGTTTGCTGTACGTCATTCCGGCGCGACCGCAGGAGTGCGCAGTCGCGCCGGGACATCGGGACAGCAGTCCGTCTCATACGGTTTACTGTAAGTCATTTTCGGCACAACCGCGACCCGGGCGGCGGTTGCGCCGGTAAATCGTTACAGTAATCCGTATCAGTCGTGCCCGGCGGAGTTGTCCTGTGGCTCGTAGCCGAGCACTTCTCGAGCGCGTTCTATCGAGTAGTACTTGCGGTCGTTGTCGGAGATGCCGTAAACGATTTCGTAGTCGTAGTCGGCCTGGATACAGCGATCGAAGAGGTGTGCACAGTCTCGGTAGGAGAGCCACATCGCCTGTCCGCGTTCGTAGTCGACTGGCGGGTGGCCTTCCGTGAGGTTACCGATCCTGACACAGACGACGGAGAGTCCGTGCTCGTCGTGGTAGTATCGGCCCAGCACCTCGCCGGCAGCCTTCGAGACGCCGTAGAGGTTGCCCGGCCGAGGGAGTTCGTTTCCGTCGAGGCGGAACTGGTCGTCTTCGCGGTACATCTCCGGCGTTCGCTCGTCGGTTTCGTACGCGCCGACGGCGTGGTTCGAAGAGGCGAACGCGACTTTCTCGACGCCGGCGTCGACTGCGGCTTCGTAGACGACCCTGGTTCCGTCGATATTGTTCGGCAAGACACTCTCCCACGGTGCCGTCTTGCGGGGGTCGCCTGCGAGGTGGATGACGGCATCGACCCCGTCCATCGCCTCGCGGACGGCCTCTTCGTCGGTGATGTCCGCCACGACGAACTCACCCGGTTGATCTTCCGTCGGTGGATCTCGATCCAGCAACCGCCACTCGTACTCGCGTTCGTCCACGAGGCCGTCGAGTATCGCCGTCCCGACGCGCCCCGCGGCCCCAGTAAGCAGGACGGACTGTGCCATTCGTTCGGTGTGAGGGAAAGCGCCGATAAGTAACGTGCGATTCCGAACCGGTGTGATCGTCAACGACACCTAGACCACAATCCCCTTGCCGACTGCCCGCGAGTCCTCGCGTATGACAGATCCAACCGACGCCGAAGCCGCCTGTTTCGAGGCCGGAATCAAGTTCGGAACGCTGTACCACCAGTTCGCCGGGACGCCACTGTCACTCGAGAGTGCAGCCAGTCTCGAGACCGCGATGGAAGATGCAATCGAGAATCAGCCCTACTGCCGGGCGGTCGCCGTCGAGATCCAGCGCGAAAAACTCGAGGCCGCCCTCGCGGAGGCAACCGCCGACTACACCGAACTGACGGGGCGGTTTCTCGAGGTCGAAATCGTCGTCGATGACGACGACTACGAGGTCGTCGCCCGGATGGAGATGGACGGTGGGTATCCGCTCATGCAACTCGAGTCGGTCCGGGAGCGGTGACGTTCTCCTACGCGAATCTCAGGCCACGTCGCCGACCCTTCTTTCGTCGGTCACTTTCCGAACAAATCGGGATTGGGAAGTGTTTTTGGTACCGATCTCTCGAGATCTACCAGTAGATTCATTGGAATCGAATAAGTTTCCCCGTTTGTATGTCTACAGGTGCCAGTCAGTCTGGGACGGTCGAACGGGTCGGCTATCGACTCGCGAACACGGTCGAACGGTGGATGCCGAGTCCGTTCCTGTTTGCTATCGTCCTGACGTATCTCGTCTTCGCCGCAGCACTCGTTCTAGGACAGTTAGAACTCATCGAAGAACCTGCAACGGGGGCGGCTGCCGGGCCGTTCGACCTGATCGAGCACTGGTACGACGGGTTCTGGGAGTTCCTCGAGTTCGCGATGCAGATGACGCTCATCTTGATGACCGGCTTTGCGCTCGCGTACCATCCGCGAGCGAACGACTTGCTCGTTCGACTCGCCAAGGTCCCCAACACGGGACCGCAGGCAGTCGTGCTCGTCGCCGTGTTCGCGATGGCGGTCGCCTGGATTCACTGGGGCTTTAGCCTCATTCTCGGGGCGATCTTCGCTCGCGAGATGGGGAAAGTTGCTTACCAGAACGGGATCGACGTCCACTATCCGTTGCTCGCGCTGTCGGGATACATGGGTCTTGGACTCACCTGGCACTGGGGGCTGTCCGGCTCTGCACCGCTTTTGCTTACGGACGCCAGCCAGGTCGGCGAGGGAACGGCCTTCCACATGGTCCCCGAAGAGGGAATCCCGCTCAGTCAGACGATCGTCCACGGATACGGTATTACGCTGACTGTCCTCTCTATCGTGTTCGCCGCTCTCGTGTTGTACTTCATCACGCCGTCCGGCGAACGGTCACGCGACATCACGGAGTACATTCCCGAGAGTGAACTGTTCGATACCGCCAGTGACGGCGGCGAAGCCGTCGACGTAGCGTCCGAATCGTCCGCGCCGCCCACACCGGCAGAACGACTCGACAACAGCCTCCTTCTCGGCAGTCTCATCGGACTGACCGGATTCGGTTACGTTATCTATCTGCTCGTCACGCACGGTGTCGATGCACTGAACCTCAACGTGGTCAACTTCGGCTTCCTGATGGCCGGACTGCTCATCTGGACGAACCCCTCGGCGTACCGCGACAAGTTCGGCGAAGCGGCTACAGCCGCCGCAGGCGTCATCCTGTTGTTCCCCTTCTTCGCTGGCATCCAGGGGATTATGGCTGGCTCCGGACTTGCCGCCGAAATCGCCGACGTCATGATTGGACTCGCGACCGAGTCGACGTTCCCCGTGATCGCGTGGCTGACGGCTGCAATCGTCAACGCGTTCGTCCCCTCCGGCGGCGGTGAGTGGATCATTCTCGGACCCCCAGTACTCGAGGCTGCAAACGGTCTCGGCGTGGACCTCGGTCACGCTACGATGGCTTACGCGGTCGGTGACGCACATACGAACCTACTGAACCCGTTCTGGGCGATCCCGCTGCTGGCAATCACACGGATTAAGGCCCGCGAAATGTTCGGCTACGCCATCGTGCTGTTGCTCGCCCTGTTCCCGTTCCTCGCGGCAGTCCTGTACCTGCTCCCGTACGAGGCACTGGCGTTCTGAGGTCGAAAAACTAGTTTCGCCCGTCGCTTTACCGACACGCAACTAGTACCGTCCCAACCGTCGACTCTGACTAGTGCGCTCTACTCCTGATCGAGAATCGCGATCGGTTTGGGTCAACTCTCAACTAGTCGGTCCACGTTTGGGACGGTACTAGTTACGATCCGCCACCGTCAGGCGGTCCAGGTATCTCCCCACTCCGATTGTGGGATCGTAATCCGCTCTCGTTCGTCTTCCTCGTCGAGCGGTTCGACCACGACCGCGTTTATCTTTCCGACGGACGACGTTTCTTTCTCGACGATCCTGTACGCTTTCCCCTCGCCCCCAACGTCTTTCCCCTCGACGTTTCGGACGATGTCCCCGACCTCCATCGAGCTAACGTCTTCCATCGTTGATATAGTTAGTGCTTATTCACTTAAATTCGCCGGATAGCGGTTACATTCCGGTCGACTTCGAGTCTCGGATACGCATACAGCTTCGGCGGTTTCCTCTCCCACGTCGGCTTCCCTCCGGAACCGATTTTTACTTTCACTTTCGGGCAATCTTTTAACCGCAGCGATGGTAAACGTGATAACATGAGTCAAGCGACGCTCGGCGACGACGACGAACTGTTCGGCGAAGCAGCCAACGAAATGCGTGAGGACGTCGAAGCCTCACTCGAGAAAGCCTGGACGGCCCTGCCCGACGACGACGACATCTGGGAGACCGACGCCGACAACGTCCTGGGCGTACTCAACGGCCTCAACTCCGCGCTCGATGCCGGCGACGCCGAGGCCCACCTCCGGGACGCCAAGAAGTGGTTCACGATGGGCAAACGGGCCGACGCCTTCGAGGACGCCGACGACCTCGAGGCGGAAATCGCCGACCTCGAGACCGCGATCGAGGACATCGCTGCAGCCGGCGAGCAAGTCGGTGTGCTCACTTCGACGATCCCCGCGCTTCGCGGCACGCTCGAGGAGGCTGGCCCCGACGAGAGCGACGCCGGGGAATAACTGACCACCCGCTCGCTCGTCGTCGACTACGTTTCGCCCGATCTCGAGGCGTCCCGCTCGGCGACCGCCTCGAGAAGCTCTGCAAGCGCCGAACTCGCTAGCTCGAGCAACTCTTCTCCCCGATCGGCGTCCCCCTCCCGCGGGTCGCCGACGACGCCATTATCGGAAAACTCCGTTGAGTCGTAGGCCAGGTTCGTGTAACTGACCCACTCGCCCCAACCGTTGGCTGCTCCCTCGCTCGCCTCGTCGATTCTGTCCTCGCGAACGAGATCGGGTGCGACACACCGGACCAGTGCCGTCTCGAGCGGGCCGCCGTGACCCATGTCGCTCGAGTGGTCGCCGACGGCGTCGAACCAGGTAAACGGGACGGCGTAGGCGTCGCCGTCCCTGGTGAGTCGTGCGCCGACCTCGCGCAGTGCGTCGACGTTGCCCCCGTGGCCGTTGACGAGGACGACGCGACCGAAGCCGTGAGAAGCGAGACTCCGGACCGACTCACCGACGTAGCTCCGGAAGGTGTCTGCCGAGACCCACATCGTCCCGGGAAACTGACGATGTTCTTCGGCGACGCCGACGGGAATCGCTGGCGTGCGAACGACCTCGCGATCGAACTGCTCACAGCCGGCGTCGGCAACCGCTTCGGCGGTCAGGACATCCGTTCCAAGCGGTGCGTGTGGGCCGTGCTGTTCGGTACTGCCGACGGGGACGACCGCGAGGTCGGTCTCGCAGTCGCGGACGTCACTCCAGGTTGCGTCCATGAGGTGCATACGGGAGGACTCCGGCCGTGCGGACATGAAACCACCGACCCGGGCACCGTGGCGAGCGCAGGCTCAACGGGTTTGGGGCTGGTCCATCTGTACCCGGGTATGACAGACGAGAGCCGCGAACTCGGCGTCGAGATCGGCGACCTGTACGACGACCTCCAGGCGCTCGAGTACCCCATCAGCCAGGACGAACTGTTCGACGAACACGGCGACCGCGAAATCGAGTTCGGCGCGGAGTCGATGACTCTGGAAGAGCTCGTTGGCCCGATGAACGAAGACGAGTACAGATCCTACGACGAAGTCAACCAGGCGATCATGAACATGGTCGGCGACGACGCGATCGGACGGAAAAACTACAGCGACCGGACGCCACCGGCGGTTGGCGAAGATCGCCAGGACGAGGGTGCACCGGACCAAGAGGGACAGCGCGAACAGGAGTCGTTTTAGTTTCCGGCCCGATCAGTCGTCGTCGCCGGCGTCAACGTCGATCCCCGTCCGTGCCTGCCGGCGCTGGGCCCGTTCGATGAACTCCTGTGGTAACTCGTCGATCTCCCCGGCCTGGACGCCCCAGAGGTGTGAGTAGAGTCCCTCGTTCTCGAGCAGTTCCTCGTGCGTGCCTCGTTCGACGACCGCTCCGCCCTCCAAGACGAGAATCGTGTCGGCGTCTTTGATCGTCGACAACCGGTGGGCGATAGCGAACGTCGTCCGATCCTCGGCGAGTTCGTCGATCGATCGCTGGATGAGCATCTCGGTTTCGGTGTCGACGTCGCTGGTTGCCTCGTCCAAGACGAGAATATCGGGATCTTTCAGAATCGCACGAGCGATCGATATCCGCTGGCGCTGCCCGCCCGAGAGCTTGACGCCGCGTTCGCCGACCTCGGTATCGTAGCCGTCGGGGAGGTTCTGGATGAAGTCATGGGCTTCTGCCATCTTCGCGGCCTCGACCACCTCCTCGTGGTCGGCGTCGAACGCACCGTAGGTGATGTTCTCTTCGACGGTACCGTAGAACAGGAACGTATCCTGGCCGACGTACCCCATCTTTCGTCGCAGACTCGAGAGCGAGACGTTCCGGACGTCCTGGCCATCGATCCGGATTTCGCCCTCGTCGACGTCGTACAGCCGGAGCAGGAGCTTTAGCACGGTCGACTTGCCGGCTCCGGTCGGCCCGACGAGCGCGACCGTGTCGCCGCCGTCGGCCTCGAAGGAAATATCGTCGATGATCCGCTCGCTCTCGTCGTACCCGAAACTGACGCGTCGGTACTCGACGCGACCCTCGTAGACCTCGAGCTCGTTCGCCTCTTCGTCGCGTTCGATCCGCCCTTCCTCGTCCATCAACCCGAAGATGCGCTCGCTCGAGGCCTCTGCGCGCTGGTACATGTTGATGACCTGGCCGAACTGGGCCATCGGCCAGACGAGTTGCTGGGTGTACATGATAAAGGCGACGAAGACGCCGGTCTCGAGCGTGCCGGTGAACGGGCCCGGAGCAGCACCTGTAAACACCCAGTAACCGCCAACGAGGAACGTGAGGACGAACCCGATCCCCGAAATCAGCTGGAGGCCGGGGAAGAACTTGATCCGAAGCCAAATCGCGTCCCAGTTCTTGTCGTAGTACTTCCGCGAGACATCCTCGACACGGTCGGACTCGAACTCCTCGGTGTTCGAAGACTTGATGACGTTGATCCCGCCGAGGTTGTTCTCGAGGCGCGAGTTTACCTTGCCGACCGACGAGCGGACGGCGGCGTACTTCGGTTGGATCTTCTTGACGAAGACGTAGGTGAAAACTGCGATCAGCGGCACGGGTGCAAGCGAGACCAGCGCCAGTTGCGGGTTGAGCCAGAACAACAAGCCGGTGATCCCGACGACCATCACGATCAGCCGCGTCGCGGAGTTCATCCCCTCGTTCAGAAACCGCTCTAACTGGTTGACGTCGTTGCTGAGCACCGACATCATCTCGCCGGTCTGCTTGTTCGCGAAAAACTCCATGTCCAGTCGCTGCATCTTGTCGTAGGTCGCGGTCCGGACGTCGTGCTGGACGCTCTGGGAGAAGGAATTGAACCCCCAGTTGCGAAGCCAGTGAAAGATCGCACCGAACGCGAACGAACCCGCGATCACGATCACGACGAACCAGAATTGGTCGTCAGGCGACGCCGGCAGCCAGGCCTCTGGCAGCACGACCAGCGGCACCTGCTCGGCAAACACCTGGTTACCGAAGATCGAGTCGATCGCCACCGCGAGCAACAGCGCGGGCAACAGATCCAGCGCACGCGCGAAGACGCTCGATACCAACCCAACCGTCACGGAGAACCAGTAGGGACGACCGTACTCGAAGAGCAACCGCCGCATCGGGCTCTCGACTTCCTCACGTTGCTCTTCGAACGGGTCGTCTTTGTCCCAGTCGACGCCGTCCATTACCTTGCCGTCCGGGACCGTGGCTCATAAGGGTTTGCTACGAACCGAAACACGCCGGTTCTCACTGGTACTCGATCTCGACTTCGTCGCCGACCGCCATCCCGGTCTCGTTTGCATAGCCACGGGGAACCTCGAGGACGTACTGTGCCTGGCCTGTGTACTGTAACGCTTCGCCGTCCTCGCCGGGTTCGGGCGCGCGTGCGTGTTCGATCGCTGTGATCTCGCCGTCGCCGTCGACGAAGACGATGTCGATGTCGAAGTCCATGTCGCGCATGACGTAAGTCCGCTCGCCCTCGTCGTCGTGGACGAACAGCATCCCCTCGCCAGCCTCGAGAGCGTCGTGATCACTCAACCCCGTGTAGCGTTCGCTGCCAGTGTCTGCAACCTCGGCGTCGACGATAGCCCTCGTCTCGCCCGTGTCGCTCTCGAGAACGTGGACGTTCGCGCGGTCTTCACCCCAGGGTGCCGAGACGACGCCCGCCTGAACCAGGAGAACGCCGACGAGCGAGAGTGTTGCAACGACAAGCAGCAGTTTCCAGACACGCTCGAGGACCATAGATTGGCTGCACCGCGAGAAAGTAAAGGTTATTCGGACGGGGCGACTTGGTCCGGGTGCGGGCTCGTGGTCTAGCTGGTCATGACGCGGCCCTTACAAGGCCGAGGTCGGTGGTTCGAACCCGCCCGAGCCCACTATTGCTGCCGCGAACAACGCGTGAGCGGCAGCAATGTTACGCGAGGACGGTTCGAACCAGATCAGTCGCAGCGGCCGAACGAAGTGAGGCTGACCGTCTGGGCGTTGTTCGAACCCGCTCGAGCCCATTTCTCTAGCGATCAACACCGCGAGCCAGAGGCGTGTCTGCGAGTAGTGGTTCGAACTCGCCAGGTCGTTCCTCGATGTGTGACACCGAGACGGGAGGCGTCCATCCTCGGCGGAGCTAGCAACCAGCGCGAAGCTCCGTTCCCGTCCGATTCGGGCCCCCACACCGAACCAGCACCAGGCCGCTGTCCCTGTAATCCGTGTGGCGTCAGTGTTTGAGTCGAGCGACGTTTTCCCGGATCTGGCTGAAAAAGCCGTCTCGGGACTCTGCCTGCAGGGCCGAGTAGAGCTTCGAGTTCTCGGGTTCGTCTTCGATTACGATACGGAGGTACGGCTCGAGCTGTTCGAAATTGTCCGAGAGCACGACGGTGTGGTTCTCTTCGTCGTGGTTGACGACGCCTGCATCAGCCAGTTTCGGAACATGGCATTGAACTGACGAGACGTACACGCTTTTGTACTCGTTTTTCGCGACCTCGTCCGGATCGACGTCGTGCTCCCAGCCTGCGATCTGCTCGGCGAGCGCCGACAATTCGATCGGGTCCTCCCGCCCTCGGAGTGCATAGAGGAGGTAACGGCGACGCCTGTTGGCG
The DNA here is from genome assembly GCF_000230715.2 of Natronobacterium gregoryi SP2. Taxonomy (GTDB): domain Archaea; phylum Halobacteriota; class Halobacteria; order Halobacteriales; family Natrialbaceae; genus Natronobacterium; species Natronobacterium gregoryi. The sequence goes on along the minus strand of NC_019792.1, from coordinate 1,296,835 downwards.
AGTAACTCGAGGATTGTGTCGGCCGAGAGTTTTTTTTCGGTTTGGCTCGAGGTAAGGGACGCCATAACACTTGGTTACCCGCCAGAGCGGAAAAGCGTGACTTGAATATCCGAATTTCCAACAGGCAGCCGTTAACACGCAGACACTTGGTCGTATTCGTTGCATACTTCGTCTGTTTCGGTTCGGTCGGCCCGAACACGATGGGACAGACTGGTCGCCGTCGCAATTCGAAATCCTTTTTTATACGATGGCCCGAGACAGAAGTAGGCCGCCTTAGCTCAGACTGGGAGAGCACTCGACTGAAGATCGAGCTGTCCCCGGTTCAAATCCGGGAGGCGGCATATTTTCTGCGAACAACTCCGTGAGCGGAGACGCTGCTATTCCGGCCAGATTTGAACGAGTCCCGTTCCAACCGTCGACCGACGGGTCGAACCGGCCCACGCGGCCGGATTCGACTCATACGGTTTGCTGTCAGTCAGTTCCGGCGCGACCGCAGGAGGGTTCGCGGTTGCACCGGGACATCGGGACAGCAGTCCGTATCAGCAGTGCAGGCTTGTCCCGCCACTAGTGCTTTGGCAAGCCTGAACGGATGAGTGAAACCGAATGCGGTCGTCTGGGTTCACTTATCAGTCGACGCTTGGCGGAGTACTAGAGAACACACAGTGCGAGCGGGGCGCGGTTCGGAACGAAGTGAGAGCCGCGATGCGAACGGCGAAGCCGTGAACGAAGCGAGCGACGGTGTTTGCGTGGCTCAGATCCGGGAGTCGACATACTTTTCCGCGAAAGAGCTCCTTCGAGTGAAACGTATCCATCGGAGAAACAGTCCTTTGTGTGTCTCTCCGCAAGCGGCAATCAGGATCGTTCGCTGACTACTCTCAGACTGCAGTCGTCGACTCTCTGCTGTTCTCACTGTAATCGACTGTTTCGGACGCCCTCGCTGACTTCGTTTCGTTCTGGAAGCGAACGGTAGCGGCCGGCACACGTTGCCTGTCACGTCGCACTCGAGGTTTGTCTCTCGCTGTTCTCGATGCTGGTTACCGAAGCGACCGGGTAGCTCGTACTCGAGACCGTGTTTATCGGAGTCGTGTATAGTAGTAGTACGTTGCCAGTGCTGCGATTCCTGGAAGGGTAGTTAACAGCAGAATAGCGACGGTCAATGCGACTACTGATGGGTACTCGAAACCGCGCTCTCGAGAGTCGAATAGAATCCAGATCGTGGCTATCCCGACGAACGGAATCCAGAGAAGAGCCGCTAGCGGACCGAAGAAGGCAAACCCGAGTCTGCCGTACAGGACGGCAGCGACGAGTGCAACGACAACGACTGCGCTAGCCTCTCTATACGAGAGGGTTTTAATCTTGCGGGCGAGCCACAGGTCTGGATTCACACTTCACCTATATGTGTTGTTCAGTTATCAATTCATCGTTTCCGTCTTTCCGACAGTGGTCGATACTGGCACCGCTGGCCAAGTCGCTCCGACGTTTTGCGAGACGGTCGCCCGTTCACGCGTGTCGGACCGGTAATCAGTTGCGTGCCTCGTGAAGAGTTATATCTGCCCGAATCTGTCACCTGTTTGTCTAGGATCGGCTGCGCATCGAGAGACGACGAGCGTCTGGACCGCTGGACGCTCAGACGCTCTTGCCGGATGCGACCCGAGTGGCAACCTCGTTGCGCCGGAGAAACGGCAGCGTCCAGGGAGCGTCGTAGCCCATGTAGAACGGCTCCCGGGCAGCGGTGAGTCCCGCCCGCTCGAGCGATGCCAGGAGTCGCTCGCTCTCGCGAGTTACGCGGTCGTCGGTCCGACGGCCGGAGAATCTGCGAACGGCGAGGAGTCGTTCGGGAGCGGCAACGAGTTCGACCTCCTCGCTCGTGGGTTGGGGTGCCGACTCGAGGTCGTGCTCCTGTGGAAGATAAAACGCCATTCGGACTGTGCCGTCGTCGCTCGAGGCGGTTTCGACGGGTGCGGTCATCGATATCTTCTGGCTCCGGGTCCCGAGTTCGACGGGTGTGGTCATCGAGACGGACTCGGCGCTTTCGTTCTCGCCGCCGATGTAGCGAAACAGCCGGCGGAAAGCCTTCCGATCGGAATCGGCGGTAGTTTCGGCGAGCACCGTCGGTGGATACCGGCGGAGTTCGAAACCGCCTGCGCGATCGACGACCGTATACGGGACGGTTTCGGTCGTTCGCCGCTGGTAGAGACTCCAGAGACCGCTGACGGTGACCATACCAGCGACGCCGACGAGACCACCAGCCAGCGCCAGGTCGAGAGACGATTTCCGGGCCATCGAGGCTCGTAGAACGACCGGACCGATAGTTCTTGGCCCAGCGACACACAGTGGTCCGATACGTCGGCAAGCAACCAAGATGCCTCGGCGAGAGATCCTTCGTATGGGAAAGACGAACGCAGACGCCCTCGAGTGGTCCACTCTCGAGCGCGGCGAGACGAAGTTCCGGCGAAAACAGCTGGCCGCGGCCGCCGGCGGCGAGGACATCGGCTGTAGCCTCTACGAACTGCCCGAAGGACGGCGCTCCTGGCCCTACCACTACCACACTGGCAACGAGGAGGCGCTGTTCGTCCTCGAGGGGACCGGCACGCTGCGACTCGACGGCGAGACGCTGTCGCTCGAGGACGGCGACTACGTCGCCTTCCCGGCGGGTGAAGACGGTGCACACCGGGTCGTCAACGACACGCCGGGAGCGTTGCGCTATCTGCTGCTCTCGACGATGAACGACCCCGACGTCACCGTCTACCCCGACTCCGGGAAGGTCGGCGTCTTCGCGGGCTCGCCACCCGGTGGCGACGGCGAGCGGAGCGTCAACGGCTACTTCCGCGAGGGCGAGACCGTCAGCTACTGGGAAGACGAAGAGCCGGAGGCCTGACTACAGGTTCTCGAGGCTCCGGTCGACGCTCGGCGACACTCCTGGCTTCGATTCTCGAGTGGACTGTCGACTCTTCCGTTCGTCGTGAAAAAGTCCGGGTGCGAGAATCGAACCGTAGCCAGACGGTCAGCCTCACTCCGTTCGGCCGCTGCGACTGGCAGGGTTCGATCCCTCCCGGGACTTTTCGCTTCTCACGTCCGTTCGTCGTGAAAAAGTCCGGGTGCGAGAATCGAACCCGCGTCTCAGCCTCCACAAGGCTGAAGGATAACCACTACCCCAACCCGGACACGCTTGCAACTCATTTTACGAGAGGTGTGACTGAAATACGTTACGACTCGAGCACGGGGGTGTGGGAGTCCATACCGTGTGATTTTTCTTCAGTTGCTCGAGGACGACCGACGACCGAGACGTTTTTCGTTCGAGGCCAGCTAGACCTCTCAACGCGTGGCTATCACCGACAAGATCTACGTCAAGAATCACCGCCAGCTCAGTTCTCAGCTCGAGACGAACATTCCCAAGGGCGCGTTCAAGGGGGCGACTCTCGACGTGCTCTTCCAGGGCGAGGGCTTAGAGAAGTTAGACGACGCGACTCAGGAGCGAGTGCTCGACTTCTCGAGTGACTTTCTGGACTGTGCGTGTGACAACAATCCATACTGTGGCTGTCCGGAACGAAAGTTCGCCCAGTACCTGCTAGACTTGCGCGCGCAGGGGCTGGGTCCCGACGCGATCGTGGACGTGATGACCGACGACTACATGGTCTATGCCTATCCTGGCGACGTCCTCTCGTTTCTCGACGATGCCGTCCGTACGCTCGAGGCTGCAGAGGCACTCGCAGATGTCGAAGGCGCAGGCGGGAAGCGAGACGAGATTCGGCGAACAAAACAGGATCTCGAGCGATAGTTTGCTTCGTTATCGAAGCTGGTAGGGTTCGTCGTCCTCGTCCAGATCGTCGAGCAGGAGGACTTCTTCCTCTTCGTCTTCTAGTCGGTCCTGGAGGGCGTTGACGTAGGCATTGTATTCGTCGAGTTGTTCCCGGAGGTGTTCGGCTTCGAGTTCTAGCCGTTCGTGTTCCCGAATGAAGCTCTTGGGAACCTCGACGGTCGGCGGGAACGAGGCGTCCTCGTCAGCACTGGCGACCGTTCGGGACTCGAGTTTCGACTCCGGGACGACCTCGACTTGGCCGTCGTGTTCGACGAGCAGGTCGACGTAGTCACGGAAGACGGCGGACAACGAGATGTTGCGCTCCTCGGCAATGTCTTGGAGTGACTCGAAGGCGTCCTCGTTCACGCGAAACGAGATGGTCTTGTTCTTGTTGCCCATTCGTCTCGTCAGTTCGATTCTCGTTCGCGGTACTTAACGTTTCGTCAGACGCAGGAGTTCTCGCGTCGCAAAAATCGGTGGTTACGGTGCCCGATCAGGCCGTCGCTTCGTCGTCGACTTTCTCGAGTTGCTCGAGGGCCTGGATGACGTTGCGACGGTAGTTTTCGACTGGTGAGTCGTAGCGCTCGCGGGCCATCTGGGCGTACTCGTTGGTCGGCGCGGTCGATCCGCTCTCGGGTGCTTCCTGATTGGCGTCCCACTCTTGGGACGCTTCGATGCGATCTAGGGTGCGTTCGGCGGTCTCGACGACCCAGCGATCGCGGGTCGCTTCGTCGACGACCGAGATGGATTCGGGACGGACGGAGACGTTGATCGTCCCGTCTTCGGTCTCGTAGGTCCGTGGCTTGCCGACGACGGAGACGTAGGCTGGCGGTTCTGTCTCTCGAAGCGTCGAGGCGGCTTCTGGCTGGTACTGGCCGGCATAGATGAAGAACGTCCCGGTCGGATCGATGACTCGACCGCGCCAGTACTCGCTGTCTTCGCCGACGTCTTCGGTCTCGGTCAGCGTGCCGACGACGAACACGCGGTTCGCGCGGTCGCCAGTTGGGAGCAGCGCGTAGTTTGGCGCGCGCTCGTCGTCACTTTCCTTGAACGAGTACGTCGAGTCGTTGAATTCCGAAGCGAAGACGCGCCGTGCGACTTCGCGGGTGAGTTCTGTCTGGCTCATGTTACATCGACCTCGCTTTGATCAACAGGTCCTCTGCATCGGCTGGTCCGTCCAGTTCCTCGACGTCGTCGGCGAGCACGTAGCGGCCGAACGTCGGCCCCTCGATCCGGTAGTAGGTGCCGACGATGTCCTCACGAATTTCGTCGGCAACGATCGTCGTGTCCAGCGCGTCCATCGCCATCTCTTTTGCCTCCTCGAGATTGAGTCCCGTTAGCTCTTCCGTGGCTTCCTTGTCGAAGATGACTTCGTGGGCGTCGATGCCGTCGTCGACGACGGCCTTGATCCGGAGATCGAACTCTCCTTCGACCTCGCCGTGTTCGTTACAGCGGCCGTTCTGGAGGACGCGGGTACAGTCTGCTTTCGGGCAGCGTTTGATCAGGCCGCTGCCGCTTTGCATGTCGACGAGCGCGCCTTCGACCTCGCTCGTGTCGTTGCCGACTTCGAGGTCTTCCTCGCGTTCCTCGATCACTGTCGTCGAGTTGAGTTTGACCGAGTATCGTCCCTGGTACTCGTCGGTGACGACGTTACGAAGTTCGTAGACGCTGCCCTCCTCGAGTGCGGGGAGCTCGGACTTGGCCCACTTGGTGAACTTGATCGTTCCGGTGGGGTCGCCCAGTAGGCCGACCTGTGCGACCGAGTCGCTTCGCGGGTCCCAGAGTTCGATGACCTTCGCGGTGAGGTCGATCCACTCCTCTGGCTCGTCGACGTCTTCGATCTTGGCGTCGTCGCTCGAACCGCCAGCGAGTTCGTCTCGCTCGAGGTCTGCTTCCTCGAGGTAGTGGTTGGTGACGCTGCGTCGGGCTTCGTCGATCGGTACTTTGTACTCGTCGACGAGCGTCGTCAGGCGGTCTTCGATCTCGTCGACGCTGACATCTATGTGGTCTGAAAACTGCTCGTGTACGTCCTCGGCATGCTGTTGTACGTCGCTCATTGTGTCACGCCTCCTCTTTGGTTTCACTGGGAGGCATGCCGCTGTTCGCGCCCGATCCTATTTAAAGTACGGTGACCGGAGCGAAAGTGAATCCCGCAGTCGTGACTGTGAGTTCCGTCGTGGGGGATCTCGAGTCGTCGCGTGGTACAGACTCGGGGAGAGAGGGGGAGGGGCTGATACGGTTTACTGTAAGTCATTTCCGGCACAACCGCGACCCTGGCGGCGGTTGCGCCGGTAAATCGGTACAGTAATCCGTATGACTGGGTCTCTCCGACCGACCCAGGTACGATAGTCCGTGGAGTTCACTCCTCGCCGTAATCCGCCAACGTCCCGTCGGTCACGTCCGCGCGGTGACTCGTCGCCAGCCCGGCGAGATGCGGTGTTTCGGGCACGATCAGTTCCTCGCAGGCGGTCTGACATGCACCCGTGCTCCCGGGAATACAGAACACCGGCGTGTCGACGGCGATGCCGGCCGTCGCACGCGATGCGATGGCTCGAGTACCGATCTCCTCCCACGAGAGCGCGCGGAAGCGTTCGCCGAAGCCGGGGAGTTCGCGTTCGAACAGCGACGAGGTGGCTTCGGGCGAGACATCGTCAGCCGTCACGCCGGTTCCGCCAGTCGTCACGACGACGTCGACGTCTCGGCGAGCGACGAGCCCCCGGATGGTCGTCCGGATCGAGGAGTAGTCGTCTCGGACGAGCAGTCGCTCCCGTATCTCGTGGCCCTCGGCCTCGAAACACTCCTGAATAGTGTCGCCGCCGGGGTCGGCGGGGTCCGCCTCGTCGGCCTGCGCACGCGAACTCGAGACCGTCACGATTCCGACGTAGAGGGGGTCGATGATGTCGTGGCCGTGGTCGTCCGTGCTGCGTCGATCGCTGCGGTCGGGTGCCATATGTACCGTATCTACAGCCGACTCCCATAAGCTATCGCGTCAGCGTTCTCTTCGGAACGCTTTACTGTGCTTCGGGCTACCTCCATCGCAGATGCGCGTTCGTGGCGTCTCCGACGACGTTCCGTCGGCTGTGCGGTTCTTGCCGATCGTTCTGGCCAACCTGGTACCGCTTGTCGGCGTTCTCGCGTACGGCTGGAAACCGTCGACGCTGGTTGTCATTTACGCTCTCGAAGTGATCCTCGCGTTCCCGTTGGCGGCGGTGAAGGCGCTGTTTGCTGGACAGCCGCCACAGGTCGAGGAGCTAGAGACCGACGAGGACGAGGGCGACTCGAGCGTGATCGACGTCGGGAACACCGACCTCGCCAGAAAGCACGGGAGCGTCAGGGTCGTTTCGTGGCTCCCGCCGGTGTATCCGCGAAACCTGCCGTTCGTCGGCGCTGTCTTCTTTGTGACCGTCTGGGTCGTCCTCTTCGTCGTGGGCGCATTGTCCGAAGTCGTGGTCGGGGACGCACTCGCACAGCCGGTGGTCTGGCTGAGCGTCGCAGGATTGTTGCTCGGCCAGGGACTCGAGACCTGGCACGAGTACCTCCGTGGTGGCCGGTACGAGACGACGTCGCCGTACGCTGTCATCGAGACGCCGGCCCGTCAGGGGTTTTTCTTGATGTTCGTCTTGCTCGTCGTCGCGGAAGCCGGCGGAATGGCCGTGCTCGCGGCGTTCGTCGCCGTCAAACTGCTCGTCGACTGGTCGGCGTTTCGTGCGACCCACGGCGGTGGTGGCCGGCTCACGGGGTGGCTCGCCGGACCGGAAAACGAAGGGGAACGTGACGCCCCCGAGCAGCCACGGATTCCCGACGCCGACCCGGATGCCCGGTTCGAGACGCATACTCGGACGGTGGTTCTCACCGGCGTTTTCCGCACACTCGTGAAGTCTGCTCCCTTCTACGCCGGCATGGTCGTTCTCGCGTGGCTCGTCACCTTCGCAGTACTCGGCGAAAGCAGCGGGTCCGGTGTTTTGCTGTCGGTCGGCATCAGTCTCGCCGCCTTCGTCGCGCTCGTCGCGTTTCTGGCGATAAAGATCGCCGAACGAGTCCTCGAGTACGCCGCGCTCGAGTATCGTCGGTACGACGACCGTCTCGTCGCGTACGACGCCTGGGTCGAGGAACCCCAGTGGAGTGTTCCGTGCAATGCGACCCGCGATGTAACGGTCGTCGCCGACCGACTCCCGGATCGGGTGTTCGGGACTCGGACGTTCGAGGCAAAACTGGGGTGGGGCGACGAGGAGACGATGCGCGAACTCGGCCCCGTCGAGGACGCCCCGGCGTTCGTCGAGGCGTTCGAACTGCTGGTGCCAGCGCCAGAGTTGGACCTGCCGGCGGTCGACCGACGGATCGCTGCGATCGCAATCGCTCCGATCGCCGGGGTTCCCGTCGCTGTCGCCGCGTTCGTCGTCGGACTGTTGCCCGTGATCAGTGTAATCCAGTTCGTCGTCTTCGGACTGCCGGCTGTCGCCTTCGTGCTGTACGGAATCTGGCAGCAGGCGTACCCAGACACAGGGTAGTTGCGAGGACCTCACCTCGCTTTGCCGGTCAGAGCGAGTCCGTGTCGACCACGGTCGTCTCGCCCATTGCCGTCGGCGCACGGTTGTCGTATTCGTGCCAGTCCTCGTCCATCTCGGCGTCGGTCAACAGACAGTCGTCGAATCGCGCCTCGAGAGCGTCGAATGCGAGATCGCGCCCGATCACCGCCAGCCTCGTTTCGCGGTCGCCCCACTCCTCGTCCCACTCGAGGTCGGGCTGGCCCTGCCGGTAGGTCTCCTGGCGCTCTTCGGAGAAGCTGGCGATCCAGCGGCCGGTGACCTCGAGGCTCGTTTCGGTTCCGGCGTAGCTCATCGTGATAGCCTGGTCTTCGCGGCCGGCGATCCAGCACAGGCCTTTCACGCGAACGAGGCCGTTCGGGAGGTCCGCGAGGACGGCGGCAAAGCGTTCGGGGTGGAACGGGCGGCGGCGGTGGTAGGCGTCGACGGCGATACCGTAGCGTTCGGGCGGATGTGCGTGGTCGTGCGCTTCGTCGTGATCGTGGTCGTGGCCGTGTCCGTCTTCGTGATCGTCGTCGTGTTCAGGTACGGCCTCGTCGTCCACGTCGGCTTCGATCGCCCGTTTCCATCCCGCGGCCTCGCTCGCTGCCTCGAGGTCGAATCGGTCGACGCCGAGCAACGCCGCCGGATCGATCGCGCCGTACTCGGTCGTCAGCACGTCGGCACGGGGCTGGAGCGCCTCGAGCAGGGCGACGACCCGCTCCCGTTCGGCGTCGTCGACGAGGTCGCACTTGTTGACGACCAGCAGGTCGCAGAACTCGACTTGCTCGAGGACGAGATCGGTGAGCGGTCGCGTTCCGTCACCGTCGCCGTCCTCGCTTTCGTTTCCGCCCCGAACGGCGGGCACTTCGTCGGCCGCGAGGTCGACGTCCGCGAACCGATCGTGGAACCGCCGGGCGTCGACGACCGTCACGACAGCCTCGAGATCGTAGGGGCCGCCGGCGGGGCCGTGGACGAATTGGCGGGCGATCGGCTCCGGTTCGCCGACGCCGGAGGCTTCGACGACGAGGTGGTCGAACTCGTGTTCCTTCCAGAGCCGGATCACCGCCCGCGAGAGTTCGCCGCCGAGACTACAGCAGATACAGCCGTTCTCGAGGGCAACGACTTCCTCGCCGGTCGCCAGATCGGTTCGGGCTTCCACCAGGTCGGCGTCGACGTTTACAGCGCCGACGTCGTTGACGAGCACGGCGATTTCGCGCTCGGTATCGGTGTCGGGTGACTCGAGCAACCCCGACAGCAGCGTCGTCTTTCCTGCGCCGAGTTCGCCACAGAGGACGGTGACCGGAACGGACATTTACTGGTTCGAGAGCGCGAGTTCACGTCTGTCTTGCGGTTCGAACGGATCTGTGTAGGCGTTCCAGTCTTCGTCCATCTCGGCGTCGGTCAGCAGGCAGTCGTCGAGCCGGTCGACCAACCTGTGTTCGTCGAACTCGCGGGCGATGAAGACGAGGCGGGTCATGCGGTCGCCGTACTCCTCGTCCCAGTCGTCTTTCAGGTCCGGGCGGGCAGCGAAGTCCTGTTCGCGTTCGGCTTTCGGCAGGTCCGCCAGCCACGTTCCGGCCGGCCCTGCACGCACGGAGGTGCCGGCCTTGTCGACGCCCATCGCGACATCTTCCCGGCCTGCACTCCAGAAAAAGCCCTTCGCTCGAACGACCTCGTCGGGCACGTCCGACAGCAGCGCGGCGATCCGTTCGGGGTGGAACGGCCGCTGGCGATGGTAGACGAAGGAGGTGACGCCGTGTTCCTCCTGTGGGTCGTGGTGGTGATCGTGCTGGAGTTCGTGTTTCCAGCCCGCAGCGTTCTGTGCGCGCTGGAAATCGAACCGGTCGGTCCCGAGTATCTCGCCGGGATCGACGTTCCCGAACTCCGTCCGAGCGAGTTTCGCACGCGGCTGGAGTCGTTCGAGGACGGCCTCGATCTCTTCTAACTCGTCGTCAGGAACGAGGTCGCGCTTGTTCAACAGGAGCACGTCACAGAACTCGATCTGATCGAGCAGGATTTCTTCGGGCACGCGCCCCGAATGCTCCTCGAGTCGATCCGCGGCCAGCGCCGATCCGGAGTCGAACGACTCCCAGAAGCTGTGGGCGTTGACGACTGTCACCATCGTGTCCAGCCGATAGGTGTCGGTCGGATCGAACTCCGCGTCCTCGAACCCGAGCGCGAACGTCTGGGCGACGGGGATCGGTTCTGAGATGCCCGAGGACTCGACCAGCAGGTAGTCGAACTCCCGCCTGTCGGCGAGTCGGCCGATCTCCTCGAGCATGTCGCCTCGCAGCCGACAGCAGATACAGCCGTTGGACATCTCGACGACTTCTTCCTCGCCGCCCAGATCCGACTGCTGGGTGACGTGTTCCGCGTCGACGTTGACCTCGCCCATGTCGTTGACCACGACGGCGACCTCGAGGCCGTGATCCGCGGTCAGGACGTGGTTCAGGACGGTCGTCTTTCCTGCGCCGAGACTCCCGCTCAGGACGGTCACTGGGATGCGTTGGTCAGCCATAGCACTGTTATGAACACAAACTCCTATATTGTTAAGTCTGACTATTATAAGGTGGTAGATTCATACTGGGCGGCGAGCTCTCCAGATTCCTCGTGTGTTCCCGCCGTCGGCGTTTTCACGCTCGAGTGACGATCGAACTGTTGCTCTCCTTCGCCGGGCCGGCGACCTGCCGTCGTATCGCTGGGCGTCCCGAACCGCTCGAGGACAGTCACAGCTCAGACGGACTGCTGTCCCGATGTCCCGGCGCGACCGCAAGAGCGCGCGGTTGCGCCGAAACTGACTTCCAACGAACCGTATCACACCGCCGCCGGGTCCCGCTCGATCGTCAGCCGCCCGTCGATCGCCCGGCCATAGACCGAAAGCAACCGATCGACGACTTGCCGCTGACTCACCGCTCTTACAGCCCGTCGACCGTTCGACCGTTCGCCTCGCTCGAGCACCGCCTCGAGTCCACGAACGAGTTCGTCGTCGCTCGTCGCAACCGTGGAGGGATCGACCCCCTCGAGTCGTTCGCTGACGTCGCCGACGTCGGTTGCGACGATCGGGAGATTACAGCCAAGAGCCTCCTTGACGGCGGTCGGTGACCCCTCGTGCTTGGAGGTGAGCAACAGCGCGTCCGCGGCGTTCATGTAGGTCGGCACCTGTTCGTGATCGACGCCGTGGACGACCTGCAGTCGAACGGAGCAGTCGATCCGGTCGTCGACTGCGTCGACGATCCGCTTTGCCCGCGGATAGTTCTTGACCGTCCGCTCGGGGGGGTACGGGAAGAGGACGTGGTGTTCGTCCAGCTCCCAGCCAACTCGCGCTTTCGCTGTGGCCGTCGATTCGGGACGGAAACGCTCGAGGTCGATCCCGAACGGCAGGACCGTACAGTCGCTGGCGAGTTCCTCGCGCATGCTCTCGGTCATGACGATCACCTCCGCACAGCGGGGCGCACAGAACTGGCTGACCGGGCCGCCGGGCCCCTCGAGGTCGGTTCCCCACAGCGTGAGCACGACGGGGACCGCTCGCTGTGCGAGGGCCATCGGAGCGGTCAGCCCGTAATGGGCGTGCACAAGGTCGTAGTCGCCCTGTCGCACTTCGCGTCTCACCTCGGGGAAAAATCGGAGATAGTCGAGTATACCCCGTGATTCGCCCGCGGAGACGCTGCCAGAGACGGTGAGTGTGTCGACCGAGAGCCCGCGAGACTCGAGGGCGACGATCTGCTGGTTCAGAAACGGTGACTCGTCGTAGGTCGTCAACACGAGGACGTTCACGGTCATCGGTCCGTCGTGCCTGCGGTCCGTCGTCGAACACATTGTTAATTCGTTCGCTCACGGAGACAGTCACGCCGCGCAACCGGTTAGGCAGAGCAAACAGCGCTTTCGGTCCGACTTCGTCGGTTCGCCGTCGATTCCAGCCGACCTCGGCCACCCAGACCGCGATCCACACCGGACGCCGATCGTCCGGATGCAACTCGAGACCGCTGTACGGCAAGCCAACGTCGCCCGCTCCAGTGTAGCGTTCGGATTACAAAGGCTGCCCGGAGGATGGCTACGCTACATGTCGACAACGCTTGCAGGGCGGAACGTACTCGTTACCGGCGGCTGTGGCTCGATCGGTGCCGAAGTCGTCTCGGAACTGGTCGACGACGACCCCGACCTGATCCGCATCGTGGACAACAGCGAACAGCGGCTGGCGGCGTTTAGCGGATCGTTCGGCGGCGTCGAGCCAACGATCGACTGCGTCCTCGCAAACATCCGCGACAAAGACCAGCTCGCGATCGCGATGAGCGATGTCGACGTCGTCTTCCACGTCGCGGCGATGAAACACGTCCCGATGGTCGAGGACAACCCCTACGGGGCCGTCCAGACGAACGTCACCGGAACCAGAAACGTCGTCGAGGCCGCAGCCGAGGCCGGCGTCGACCGACTGCTCGGTGTCAGCACGGACAAGGCGGCGAACCCGACCTCGACGATGGGGTCGACGAAACTCATCGCCGAGCGAATCATCTCCTCGTTCGACAAACACCGGCCGCCCGAGGACCTCACGCTCGGTTCCGTCCGCTTCGGCAACGTCGTCGGCACGACGGGATCGGTCGTCCCACTGTTCTACGACCAACTTCGCTCCGGCGGTCCGCTGACCGTCACCGACCCCTCGATGACCCGGTTCGTCATGCGACCCCAGGAAGCTGCCCGCTTTGCGATCGACTCTTGTCTCGAGATGGACGGCGGCGAAGTGTTCGTCAAGAAGATGCCCGCGCTGACAGTCGGTGACCTCGCGGAAGCAATGTGCGACCACTTCGCGCCGCAGTTCGGCGACGACCCCGACGAGATCGAGATCGACCTCATCGGCCCGAAACCGGGCGAACGATACCACGAAAAACTGGTCGCCAGCGACGAGATCCGCTACGCAGACGAACGAGCGGACCGATACGTCCTCTATCCGCAAGCCGAAAACCCAGACGTTTCGAACGACCTCGAGAACGAGTACACATCCGCCAACACTCGGCAGATGCACCACGACGAGATCGTCGAGATAGTCCGGGAAACGATCGGCGACGCCGAGAGAGAAGACGTGGGAACGGTCGCTGCCGACGGCGGCCCGAGTAGTGAACCGACTTCGACCGACGCCAGCCCGTCCGCGACGGACGACGTTGCAAACGATGAGTGATCGGGTCGGCGTCCTCGGTGCAACCGGCTCCGTCGGGCAGGCAGTCGTCCAGACGCTCGAGGACCGCGGCTACGACGTCTACCCCGCTGCTGGCTCCGCTCACGAAGAGTACCCTGCGGTCGACATCCGGAATCGAGGCGCGATCCAGCCGTTCCTCGAGCACGTCGACTCTCTCGTCAACGCTGCCGGACTGGTCGGGATCGACGCCTGCCGGAGTCGACCCGACGCCGCCTTCGAAATCAACGCTGCTGGGGCGTCGAACGTTGCCTGGGCGTGTGTCCGCGCCGACGTTCCACTCGTCCACCTCTCGAGTGTCGCTACCATCGGCGATCCCGACGAGTTTCCGATCACCGCAACAACTTCGAGAAACCCGACCACGACCTACGGGCGAACTAAACTGGCCGGCGAACGCGCCGTCCGGACGCTGACCGACGGACGCGTCCCCTCGGTCACATTTTGCGTGACGAACGTCTACGGCGACGGTGAGTCGGTCGTCGACTACTTCCTCGAACGAGCGGCCGCCGGCGAGGACCTCCCAGTCCACCGGCCGGGAACACAAGAACGGGACCTGATCCACGTCCACGACGTCGCCTCGGGGATCGCCACAGCCGTCGACCGACTCGCCGAGGCCGACTCCATCGCCCGGTCGTACGTACTCGGACGCGGCGTCTCCTACAGCGTCCTCGAAATCGCGGGACTGGTCGCCCACGCACACAACGCCAGCACTGGCTCTCCGGGCGGTATCGAACTCCGAGAGCGACCGAATCCGAACTCGCCAGTCGTCGATCGGTTCGATGTCGACCTCGAGCGCGTTCGCTCGGCGCTCGGCGTCGAGCCAGCACGTGATCTCGAAGAGTGGATAGAGGTCAAACTGGAACGGCGACTCGAGTGTCGAAACAGAGTTCGGTAGAACAGGAGCGCCGAAGCCAGGACTCGAACCTGGGACAACCTCGTTAACAGCGAGGTGCTCTACCATCTGAGCTACTTCGGCTCAACATCGAGTAGTCGAGTGCATTTGATAGGGCTTTCGTTTTGCTTCCCGCGGTTCGACACCCTTTCACGCACCGCTCGAGTAGAGACCACCAATGAGTGACTCGGACGACCTCGAGGAGAGCGATCGTGACGACGATCCGGACGACCTCGCGGCCGTAGTGGCCACTGTTCGTGAACGCGTCGACCCAGGCGCGGACGAACGGGCCCGTCTCCGCGAGGTAGCGGACAGGCTCACCGACCGCGCCGAACGCGCAGCGACCGCCCGCTGTGCCGACGCCGACGTGATTCGGGTCGGCTCGACCGCCAGAGGAACCTGGACCAGCGGCAATCGCGACATCGACATCTTCGCCCGGTTCCCGCCGAATCTCGATCGGGATACCTTAGAGGAGTACGGTCTCGCCGTCGGCCACGACACTCTCCCCGAGGGCCACGAGGAGTACGCCGAACATCCCTACGTCAAGGGTACCGTCGAGGGGTTCGACATCGACGTCGTCCCCTGTTTTCGCCTCGAATCGGCGACCGAAATCCGGTCGGCCGTCGACCGGACGCCGTTTCACAACGAGTACCTCCGAAAGCGACTCGACGACGACCTCGCTGCCGACGTTCGACTCACGAAGCAGTTCCTCCGGGGAATCGGCTCCTACGGCAGCGACCTCCGGACACGGGGCTTCAGCGGCTTCCTCACAGAATTGCTCGTCTGCGAGTACGGCGGCTTCCAGGCACTGCTCGAGGCTGTACGCGACTGGCACCCCCAGGTCGAACTCGATCCCGAGGACCACGGCCAGGAGACGTTCGGCGACCCCCTCGTCGTCGTCGATCCGACCGATCCGGAGCGCAACGTCGCCGCCGTCTGCTCCGGAGAGAACGTCGCACGACTCCAACACTACGCCCGCGAGTTCCTCGCCACCCCCTCTGTCGAGTACTTCGAGCCTCTCGATCCCGAACCGCTGACCGAAACCGAACTCCGAGAGCACCTCGAGCACCGTGGCACGACACCGATCGCGGTCCGGTTCGACGCACCTGATCTTGTCGACGACCAACTCTACCCCCAACTCGAGAAGTCGATCGAGGGAATCACCAGCGGACTCGACGACCGCGGGTTCGAGGTCTTCCGCGGAACGACGCTCGCCGACGACACCGCAGCTATCTTCGTCGAACTCGCCGTCAGCGAACTGCCGATCGTCGAACGCCACGAAGGACCGCCGGTACACGTTCCCGGCCACGCAGAAGGCTTCTACGACGCCTACACCGCCGACCCGGACGCGTACGGGCCGTTCATCGAAGGCGGCCGCTACGTCACCGAACGCGACCGCCAGTTCACCGCCGCACGCGAGTTTCTCGAGAGCGACCGGCTCTTCGATGTCGGACTCGGCGCGCACGTCGAGACGGCACTCGAGTCCGAGTATCAGGTACTCGTCAACGAGGAAGTGACGGTGTTGCTCGAGGAGTTCGGGCGAGAGCTGCGTCAGTACTTCGAACCGTCGCCTCGGCGCTACAGTAATGGCTGACACTGCTTGCACACCGATCGCGTCTCCCGTGGGGGAGCCTCCCCGTTCGCCGTCCTGACTCCACCCGGACGGTTACCCGAACCACTTTCTGCCGTCCAGTCGAGCGTGCCCGACTGGCAGCGAGTCCTGTCGGTCGGATCGATCACGAGCTCTACTACCGTTTTCTGTCGACTGCCGCGACGAACCGGCCGATACGACCTCGACCAAGCAGTACAGATTCGGACCGCCGCTAGTACCATCCCAAGCGTGAACCGACTAGTTGAGAGTTGGCCCAAACCAATCACGATTCTCGATCAGGAGTAAAGCGCACTAGTCAGAGTAGACTTGGGGCGCTACTAGTGCTTTGGCAAGCCTGAACGGACGAGTGAAACCGAATGCAGTCGTCTGGGTTCACTCACCAGTCGACGCTTGGCGGAGTACTAGTACCGTCCCAACCGTCGACTGACGGGTCGAATCGACCGACACCGACAGATTCGACCCATCAGTTCAGGCTTGGCCCGCCACTAGAGGTCGACCTCGTCTTCGAGGCCGTGTTCTACGAGAACGTCCGTTATCACCGACGCGGCCCTGTCGCCGACCTCGCCGTCGGGTTCGATCGGTTCCCGCCCGTCGAACGTCTCGTGAACGATCGCGACGCTGTCAGCCAGAAGCTCCAGTCCGTACCCACCCTCCAGGACGAACGCCAGCGCGGCGTCGATTCGGTCCGCGAGACCTCGAATTCGGTCGGTCAGCAGTGCGTAAGCCTCGGTCGAAAGACGGATCCGTGAGATCGGATCGTGTCGGTGGGCGTCGAACCCTGCACTGACGATCAGTAGATCCGGATCGTACGACTCGAGCGCCGCAGCGACCGGACCTTCGATCACCGCGAGGTACTCGGTGTCGTCGGTGCCGGCCGGCATCGGGACGTTCATCGTCGCTCCTTCGCCGTCTCCCTCGCCGCTCTCGCCGAGGTCGCCGGTTCCGGGATAGAGCCCCTGCTCGTGGACCGAGACGAAAAAGACATCGTCACGATCGTAGAAGATATCCTGGGTCCCGTTGCCGTGGTGGACGTCCCAGTCGACGATCGCAACCCGGTCGACGTCGTACTCGTCGCTCTCGAGTGCTTGCTGGGCGGCCACCGCAACGTTGTTCGCAAAACAAAATCCCATCGCGTCGTCGACGACCGCGTGATGACCCGGTGGGCGACCGATCGCGAACGGCGTCTTCCGCCCCGTCGCACCCTCGAGTGCTTTCTCGACCGCCCAGCAGGCCTGTCCGGCGCTGTACCGGATCGCGTCCCAGGTCTCCTCGACGGCGGTCGTATCCGGATCCCAGTTGCCCCCTCCTTCGGCGCAGAACTCCTCGATCGACTCGAGGTACGAGCGGTCGTGGACCGTCGAGATCACGTCGATCCCGACTGGATCGCCCTCGACGTACTCGACACCGTGTTTGCGCTTCAGTCGCTCCCTGATCGCCCGTAGACGATCCGGCGACTCCGGGTGCCGGGGACCGGGGTCGTGCTCGACACAGACCTCGCTGTAACCAAATTGCATCTCACTCGAACAGCGAGAAGTACGTCTTGATGTCGTCGTCCGTGATGGTGCGTCTATCGGCGTGTCGAGCGAGGATCGCCGCTGCAGCCGCGACGTTGTCGGCGTAATCCTCGAGAATGTCTGCGAGAGCGACGCGGGCGTCCATCGAGACGCGGTACCGGTCGTCGATCTCGAGTCGTGCGATGCGGTCGACCGGTGCGACCGGTAGCTCGAGGTCGTCCTTGTCGACGACCTGTTCGACGCCGAAGTCGGCGGCCATCAGCGTCTTCCGGCCGTCCTCGGTCGCGCGCTCGGCAGCGTCGATCGCGAGTTCGCTCCCGTGTTCCTGAATCCGCGTTGCGAGTTCCTTCGACGCATCGGCGCTTACCCGAAGATCACCCGCGTTCCGCCGGATGATCGTATCCACCGGGGCAAACGGGAGTTCGACGTTCATATCATGATAGGCGGAACTGACGCCCTTAACGCTTTTCCTAGCCGGCCGAAGCGATCGCTCGCCCTCTCAGAACACGTCGTTTGCCTCGAGTTGTCCGTCGCGGACGACCCCTCGTGCGGTTACCTCCTCGCCGAGGACGACGTCCGCGTCGGTCACGACGCTCGTCGTCGTCTCACCGTCGTCTAACACGACCGGGTCGCCGGCCTGGACGACGACGCCGGTGAACTCGAGTTCCTCGCCGTCGTCGAGTCCCTCTTCGTCGTCCACGTCGGTTCCGTCGTCGTTGTCCGTGGTCTCGCCGTCGCTTTCGCCCCCGGCGAAGTCGGAAAGCCCCGCGTTGTCGTCGCTTCCCTCGCCGGCTTCTGCAGCGGGACTCGAATCCGACTCAAGCACCGTGATCGTCGACTGCCAGCCCGCGGAGGCCTCCAGATCGTCCTGCCAGCCGTCCTGGATCTCGACGTCGCCTAGCGCGACTTCGTCGCCGGGCCCGATATCGAGGTCTGCCTTCTCGCCCCAAAGCGCGACGCGGATGTCGTCAGTTGCGTCCTGGATTCGGACGTTTCGAACCTGGCCCTCGGAGCCGTCGTCCCGGTCGAAGGTCCGTTTCGGGTCCGCCGAGCGAACGACGCCCGCGAGATCGACCGTCTGACCGATCTCGACGCCCTCGATCGGCGTGCTGTCGGGGACGTACTCGACCTCTTCGTCGACCGTCTCGATCGCGCCGCGGTTGCCGACGTGGAGTTCGAGGTTACCGTCGCGTTCGCGGACGTAGCCGTCGACGACCTCGACGGTCGCGTCGGGCTCGAGCTCCTCGGCCAGTTCCGCCTGCTCGTCCCACAGCGTCACCCGGACGCGCCCCGTCGAGTCGCCGAGTGTGACGTTCGATACCTTCCCCTCGGAGCCGTCGTCCCGGTCGAAGGTTCGGACGCTGTCGGTGTCGAGCACGAGCCCGACCAGGTTGACATTCGAGAGACCGAGCGAGAGGTCCTCGACGGAGTAGGTGTCCGACAGTTGGACGTCGATCTCGGTGTCCTCGTCCGGTTCGGCCTGGTCGACGCTGACCTCGACCCCCGAGAAGCCGTCCTTGGGCCGTCCCTTGATGCGCAAGACGTTGCCTTCCTCGAGTTCCTCGGTCGCTGCCTCGGCTTGCTCGTCCCAGAACGCCGCTCGCACGGAGCCGGTTTCGTCGGCGACTTCGACGTTGACGACGCGGCCGTCCTCGTCTTCGCCGTCGCGTTCGAACGTTCGCATCTCGCCGATCGAGATCACCTTCGCGACGAACTTCGCCTCTTCCATGCCAGGCTCGATGTCCGTCACGCCGCCGACCTCGCTCTCGCCGACCTCGTGAGCGACGAGCATCGCCGCCGTCTCCTCGTCCGCGAGTCCCCCCATCTGCTCGACTTTCGCCTCGACGGCCTCGCGAAACTCCTCGAGAGAGACGTCGGCCTCGAGATCCTCGTAGACACCCTCGATGTCGCTCATTCTATACTCGTGCATGAGTAGCCCGCGCATAAGCGTTGTCCATTCGGCGTCGAAACGAGTGACCGAATACTCGGAGGAGAGCAGCTGAAACGCCTCTAAGGGACTTCGTCTTCCGACGCTGACTCACGAAGGACGACTGCAGTTCGATCGAACTCGATCGGCGAATCATGGTCCGTCTGGTCCCGCGATCGTATATAAATACGTGGCAGTGAACGTGTCTCACTCGCTGCGTCCTGTCCTGTCGCCGAACTCGAGGTCGACTCGTGGGGCTGATACGGAACGCTGTACCGATGTCCCGGCGCGACCGCGCGCTCCTGCGGTCGCGACGTCGCTGGTGTCGGGTACCGTCGATACCGTGCGTACAGCAAGCGTGGGGCGCGTGTGCAGTGTCTTTGCCGACGCCCGTTCTGCCGATAGAGACGAGAGCGCCGCTCGGCGGTGCTTGACTGCAGCAAGTCGGCTGACTCGGCACAGTCTCCCACTCGAGCAGGGATCGTCGCCCCGTCTCCGATCCCTTTCGAAAGGGCTTTAATACTCACCCGCCTACTCGAAGATGAGTCCTGGTAGGGTAGTGGACTATCCTCTTGGCTTGCGGAGCCAGGGACCGGAGTTCAAATCTCCGCCAGGACGTTTTCATCGACACAACAACGCCGAGTGAGCAGTCCGTACCGGTGATTTTCTCCGCCGATCCGAACGACGAAGTCGTGGTTCGGCAGGTCTACTGCCGCCACTGTGAGATGGATTGCCGCCTCGAGTCCCGTGTGACCGCTTCTGATCGCAAGTACACCGTCAGCGACGGACTGTAAGCCGTCTGAGAATAGCGTGGTAATTCGGTCGTTACGTCGCTAACACGTGACAGCCGTCCACACTCGTCTCCTCACAGCGACCCAGGCACGGTTGGTCGTCGAACTCACAGAGCGCCCGAACGTCCGCTTCCGAGAGGAGACGGCCGATCCGATAGGCCTGGTCGTCGCGCAACTGGACACCAGACGTGTGCTCGAAAAACTGCTGGACGGTACATTGTCGCCAGCGGAATTCGCGGGCGGCGCTTTCGCCGCGCTCGGTCAATTCGGCTCCGCAGTAGGGTTCGTGTGCTACAAGTCCTCGCCGTTCGAAGCCGTCGATCGTTTCGGTGACGCTCGCTGCACTAACGCCGAGATGGGCGGCGAGTTCGGTGGTGCCGACCGGTGGCTCGCCGGCCAGCGTTAGCTGCAATAACCCACAGAGGTAGCGTCCTTCGCTGAGGCTGATCGTTCGTTCGCCGTCGGCCACGTCCGCCGCCGCCGTCGCGTCGTCCGGAAGCCTACTCGTCACGGGGAGTCACCTGCCAGTAGACGACCGTCCGTCCGGTCTTCCGGCGCTGCAACTCGCCCTCGGTGACGAGCCGATTGAGTTTCTGGCGTGCGGCTTCCGTCGTGATGCCGAGGACGTCCGAGACATCGGTCGTCGTCACGACCGGTCCATCGACGGCCTCGAAGACGGCAAGGACGTCACCTGCCTCGATCTGCCGGGCGAACTGTCCGTCTTCGTCGCGCTCTCGATTCCGCCGTCTGCAACATCGGTGTTTCTCTCCCCTACCGTCTCGCTCGCATTCGGATGCCATTACGTCCACTACTAGCGTGACTGTGTTTATATACTTTTGCGAGTACCAAAGTGGTACTCGCAAATGACGGGTACATATATCCACACCGGGGCCCGTGAGGTCGATCCCGGTCAGCAGTCGAGCCGAACGGGGACACAGATCGAGTGCCGTCGACCGTGCCGGGACCGTTGGCTCCGTGGCACCTCGAGTTGGCTGATACGGCTTGCTGTACCTATCCGCTCTACTCCCGCCGCGAAGGCGATCATGTTGCCGTCACTGGTACGGTTTACTGTAAGTCATTTCCGGCACAACCGCGACCCGGGCGGCGGTTGCGCCGGTAAATCGGTACAGTAATCCGTATGACGCGGTCGACGATCACGAACTGCCCGAAACCCGACGTCGGTTGCGCGTCGCGACTGATCGGTGACTCCGAACGAACGACACTGGCCACTGCAAGTCGATACACACCTGACTGTACGACGGCTGGCGGTCGGTGTGTCGCTACCGGTAACGTCGTCACTCGCGCACGAAAAACGGGTGAGAGGAGTAAGCCCCCTTCTGTTCGTCCCAGCATTCGGCTAAGCGTCCGCGCCGTTCGCGGCGGAGCCGCGAGATGTTCGGGCTACCACGGCACGGACTTGCACCGGTGAGGGTTCGCCGTTCCATCGCTCCTCGGCCGTCTCAGTGTGGTCAATCGCGCCGTGCGTGTTCGACGGCTCGTGCCGTCGCACTCGGTCGCGGGTCCCGCGTCAGAGACGCGTCGAACCGCGCTCGCAATCCGTGGATTCGAACCACGGGATACCGACCACACTCCCTCTGCGGGTCAACTCCCCTTCCTCGCGGTCGGGTTCGCACGCATCATCGGTCGGGCCGAGACGTGTCGTTTCTGTTCCAGAGCCAGCGGTCTCCCGCCCCGGACTTGCGTCTGGTCACCTGCCCGAACAGGTGGGGGGACTTTCCTCGCGCGCGTCGCACGACGCCCGCGGCAGCCGGGCTCTCTCTCCCACTTTCTATACGAGCCTCGGCCGAATAAGTCACTCGGTCGTCACCGCCACCATCTCGGAATGGAAGCGTTTTAGAAGCGGTACTCCCATGTGTATTCGTATGTCCCAGCAGCGACAGGGCGTCGACCTATCCTACGAAGACGGGGCACGCGCAGTCGAACTCGCGCGTGAAGCCGTCGAATCCTACGTCGAACACGGCCAACGAGAGCAACCAGGGAGTATGCGCGAAACGTTCTACGAACGCACTGGCGCGTTCGTCCGCCTCGAGTCGACGCGCGGCCGAGGCAGCCTTCGAGGCTGTGCTGGCGGCTACCGATCGGACGACCAGCTCGGCCACGTGATCGTCGACGCGGCGATCGAAGCCGCAAGCGAGGACTCTTGTGGTTCGGAAGTCACTCCCTCGGAACTGCCGAACCTCACCGTCTCCATCTGTGCGGTCACCAACGTCGTCCTGACCGACGACCCGGTAGCCGACCTCGAACTCGGTACTCACGGCGTCGCTATCGACGGTGGCGATGGTGGCTGGCTCTACCCCACGGTGCCGGTCCAGAACGGCTGGAGCGAGCGCGAGTATCTCGACCGAACCTGCCGCAAGGCGAAACTCGCGCCGGGAGCCTGGCAGGACGACGACGTCGTCGTCACGCTGTTCGAAGGCCAGGTCTTCCGCGAGCGGGAGGCCGACGGGAGCGTCGAAGAGGTCTAATCTCCAACACAGACGTCACAGCACTCGCGCGGTGTAGCTGTTGGTACTCGAACCGCCGTCTTTTCGTCCGTCCTCGAGCGGTCGGGACAGCGGAAGCAGCGCGAAAGCCCACGATCTTAGTCGTGGAGGAAGTCAGGCAGCGTTACCAGTCGATCAACCGTCGGCGGTGGCCTGACTGTCGTCGTTCCCGCCGTTCGCCCCTGCCGTCTCGACGAGGACGCGCGTCGCCTCGAACCACAGCTGGAGGGCGATCCAGAGTCCGGCGAGGGAGACGGCAACGCTGACGACCTCCGAGAGCAACATCGTCACGACCATTGCGACGTAGAACGTCACCAGGGCGAGGACGACGAGCCTGACGAACAGCCAGTTCGCGAGGTCGAACGTCGATGCCGTCGGCTCGGGGGTAAACGCTGCCATAGCGGGGGTCGGCCGCCGAAAAATATTAGGGTTCCGATAGGTTCGTCACGATGATCGTCCTTCGTCCTCGAGTCGTCGCTCGAGTTCCGACTCGAGCAGATTGTCCAATGCAGTGAAGATGGCGTCGACGAGCAACCAGAGAGCGGCGACGGTTCCAAAGATCAGAACGAGGCTCCCCACGGGACTGATCGGACTCGAGGCCAGTGTGACGATTCCGTTGACGGTCAGGGCGAAGAGGCCGATAGCAGCCAGTTTGGCCGTGAGCCGGTTTACAAGCGGTCTAGGAGAATTCCCCGGGGCTTGAGAGGCGATTCACGATGACGCTTCGAGAATACATCGTGGCAGTGGAGGGCCCCATCCGGACCGGTCCGCCCGCAAACTATTCAAATTGGTAAACAGAATCCGACGGGTTCGGCCTCGGTCAGACACCGCTCGCTCGTCTCCAGGTAGAGAAGCGCATCGACGACACGCCGGTGGAAGACCTCCGCGAGGCCGCGAGCGTCTCGTCGCTGTCGATCCTGCCGCTCGAGCGGCGGGACGATCGCTCTCCAGCGGACGCGGAACCGGTGCCCGACGATCGCCCCGCTCCGATTCGGGACCTGTTCTTCGCGACGCACCCGCAACTCGAGTGTCGGCTCGTGGAGTTACGAGAACTCGAGAAAGCGCGGACGGCCGCGCCGCCGTAGCCGGCTTACTCGTCGAACCCGACCGTCTCGGCGTCTGCCAGACACCGCTCGCTCGCCGCCTCGAGGTCGAACTCTCGGACGACCTCGCCGTTGCGGATGAGGGGTTCGAGCAGCGGGTCGCCGCCCTCGGGGCCGTCGCGGTCGGCGAGCGCGACGTGGTGGCCGCCGTCGGGGGTCCGGTAGACCTGCTTGGTCCCCGAGAGTTTGCCTCGCTTCGAGACCGGCTCTCCTTCGACCTCGACGATGTCGAGGCTGAAGTCGACGCTTGGCGCGTCAGTGATGTAGCTGCCGACGCCGAACCCGTCCGCGACGTCCCGGAGGGTCCGGATGGCATCGGGGCCGATGCCACCGCTGCAGAAGACGTCGACGTCCTCGTAGCCGCGGGCATCGAGTTCCCACCGAACTTCGCGGACGATGTGTCGGAAGTCGCCTCGCCGAGAACTGGTGGTGTCGATGCGGACGCCGTCCAGCCGGTCGCCCAGCGTCTCGGCGGCCAGCAACCCCTCGCTGACCTCGTCCCAGAAGGTGTCGATCAGGGCGATCCGCGGGACGTCCACGGGGACAGCCTCGTCGAAGGCCTGCCAGGCTTCGGCCTGATTGCCCTCACCGAAACAGAACATGAGCGCGTGGGGCATCGTCCCGCCGGGTTCGCGGTCCAAAACGTCGCCCGCCGCCACGTGGGAGAACCCGTCCAGTCCCGCGAGCAACGCGGCGCGTTCGACCGTCGCCGTGATCGAGGGATGGACGTGTCGTGCACCGAACGAGAGAACGAGCGAGTCCGGCCCTGCAACCCGCGCCTCGAGTGCGGCCGTCGCGAAGCCGCTTGGCTGTGAGAGAAACCCCAGAAGAGAGGTCTCGAGCTCGGCGAACTCGAGGTACGGTCCCTCGATTCGCAGTACTGGACCGCCGTCGAACAGTTGGCCGTCGGGCAGCGCGTCGACGTCTACGTTCCGTCCCTCGAGCAGCGTCGCGACATCTTCGATTCCCGTCCAGACCTCGAACTCGCCGGTCGGGAACTGGTCGGCCGTGATCTCGGCGACGACGTCGGGGTTCTTTCCCGCGCTCTCGAGTGTCGTGTGGGTGCGTTCGAAGTAGGCATCGGTAGCGTCCCCCTCGAGAATCGCTTCTGCGGGGATGGTTCCGAACGGAGTCGTCATGTCGCTGACTACCCGTGGTGGGTCAAAAAGGTACTCGTCTGTGGCTGCACGCATCGCAGTCGTCGGCTCCGCCGCTCGACTGGTGGATCGTGGTGCAACTCAGCGACGGGTTGCTCGACTTCGAACCCGTCGGGAGACTCCGTCAGTGACGAACGGTCAACCAGAGATCGGTTCCCGAACCGGCTGCCACTCTGGCCCCATCGAGCCGATAACTGGGCCGCCACCCCCCAGTATCGCGTCGACCACGCCACCGGCCATCTCGGCCATCCCGATTTCGAGTTCGTCCTCGCCTTCGGGCGCTGCCCCGATATGAACGTCTCCGAGGTCGTCGACCGACGGCGCGCGAACGATCGTCACTGCGTCGCCGTCGTCGCTTCGGTCGAGATAGTAGGCACCCGGATAGCCGTCGTCGACCACGTAGGTGTCCTGGCGATCCTCGACGGATTCGGCGTCGTGTCCCTCGAGCAACTGGAGGTAGCCGTCGACGAACTCCGCGGCGTTCTCTCTCGAGGTCCACTCGGTCTGCCAGACGTATGCACTGTGCTCTAATGCGTCGTCGGTCGCGTTCGCGCTCGCTGTGCCGTCGACGTAGGTGACGAGTTCGTCGCCGTCCCAGCCGTCGGTGTAGGGCTGATCGTAGTCGTAGCCTGCGTCTTCCGTGAGGAACTCGTCGCGGTCGACGACGGCCGGCTGGTGGTCGAAGTTTCCGCTGACGAACATCGCGACCATCCCGGCTTCGCCGACCGTCTCGCTTGCGACGTCGCCGTCGATTTCGAACTGCTCCCACTCGTTTCGCGAGCGGTCTGGAATCGTGGCGTCGGGATCGCGGTCGTCTCCCGGTCGGATCACTTCCGAGGACGTCGCCGGCGGATCGTCGTAGGCTGCGTCGACGGCGTCCCAGCCTCCCTGGGACTGCAGGTGGTCGACGTAGTCGGGCCCGTCGTTGTACGGCTGGAAGATCGTAAGGTACAGCCCCCAGTTTGGCTCGCCACCCGACGAGAGACCGCCCGCCGGGAGAACGCAGTCCCATTCCTCGCCACATTGTTGCTCGTAGGCCTGGTCGACCCAGACGGCGTCACCCTCGATGAGGCCGTTCTTGGCGTTGTCCTGGTCGATCGTCTCCCGGTCGTAGCTCGCGAGATCGAAGTGCTGGTCTTGCAGAGCGTGGAGCAACTCGTGGCCGAGAACGACCTCGTCGAGTTCGGGCCTCGTCGGCGTGTCCGAGACGAGTACGATTTCGTCTTTGCCGGGTTCGTAGTAGCCGTCGACGGTGCCACCGTAGAGGGATTCGACCTCTTCGGTGGCAGGGGTCTCCCGATCGACCATGAAAAGCGCCTCGTAGGTGACGCTCGTGTGGAGTTCCTCGTCTGCGGAGAAGTCGACGAAGACGTCTTCTCGTTCGTTGAACTCCTCGCGGTCGATCACCTCGACCGACACCTCTTCCTCGAAAGTCAGCCCGCGAATCGTCTCGACGCGAGCCATCGACCGGTAGGCGACAGCCTCGAGTTCGTTGTCACCGAGGACGGCGTCGTTACGGTCGTCGACTGGCAACTCGTCGTCGTACCAGTACCCCTCGACGTAGCCGACGGTGTCGGTCGTCGAGGGGTCGTCGGAGCGTTCGTCGATCTCGAGCGGGGACGCCTCAGTCAGCGAAAACGGGACCACGCCAGCCGCCACGACGGCGAGCAGCCCGATCGTGGTGGCCGCGAGAAGGGCGACGAGCAACTGCGTTCGGGTCGGTTTCATGGGGGCGAATTACGAAGTCGTACGAAAGGAACCGTAAAAAGCACGGCGGTCGCCTCTCCCACCGCCACACCGTCCAGCGAACGTTTTTACGCTTCGGCGCGAACGACGACACATGTCCATCGAACTCGACCCAACGCGGACGGCTCTCGTCGTAGTCGACATGCAAAACGGCTTCTGCCACCCCGATGGGGCGCTGTACGCACCGGGTAGCGAGGACGCGATCGATCCGGTCTCCGACCTCGTCGACTGGGCGGCCGACGCCGGCGTCTCCGTCGTCTACACGCGGGACGTCCACCCGCCAGACCAGTTCGAGGACGCCCACTACTACGACGAGTTCGATCGGTGGGGCGAACACGTCCTCGAGGGCTCCTGGGAGGCCGAAGTCGTCGAGAAACTGCCGGTCGAGGACGCCGATCACGTCGTCGAAAAACACACCTACGACGCCTTCCAGAAGACCGAACTCGAGGGGTGGCTAAACGCCCGCGGGATCAAAGACTTGGTGTTCTGCGGGACGCTCGCGAACGTCTGTGTCCTCCACAGCGCCGGCAGCGCGGGACTGCGTGACTTCCGGCCGATCCTCGTCGAGGACTGCATCGGATACATCGAGAAAGACCACCGAGAGTACGCCCTGGAACACGCCGACTGGCTGTTCGGCGAGGTCGCGACCAGCGACGACCTCGAGTTCGCGTAGGGAGCCGTCCGAGGGCGAGGGGACCGGTTCGCGCTTGAGGGCGAGGGTGAGGGTGAGGGTGAGGGTGAGGGCGAGGATTTTTGTCCTCTCCTTCGAAGACTCCGATATGCGTGTTTCCCCTAGGGCAGACGGTGAGCGTCGATGAACGGGCGTCGTCTTCGCGTGTTCTACGTCGTCGGCATGGCTCTCTGTTCTATCGCGTTTATCTCGGCGGCGATGAGCGGCGATATACTGTTTGCCGGGACGTTCGGGATCGTCATCGTCTATCTCGGGGCCCGGTACTGGATGGTCGCCACCGGGCGACCCTAAAGCGCGAACCCGTGCAGGCAGGCACATATTTCCTTGGAGAGCGACGCGAGACGTATGGACCCTGCGTCGGTTCCTGTCGTCCCGCCAGCCGTCGAACTGGCAATCTACGGGTACTTCGCTCTCGTCGCGATGGCCGGCTGTTCTCTCTACGGCAGGCTGTGGTTCTCCGTCCGTCACACGCAAACCGGCGACTCCGTGGCGACGACACAGAGCAACAACTAGGGCTGGGCAGGCAGTTTGTCCCAGGACAGAACCTCGCCGCCAGCGTCGGCGACCGCTCCCCATCTCTGGACGTTATACAAGAGAAACCGAGTCCATCGGACTTCGAGATGCAACCGACGACTCGAGGGAGTCTACAGGCTGAGCAGGCCGAGTGTCTCGGGGTCGTACGGAAGACGTTGTCGTCCGTGATGACGAGACGCTTTGCGTCTCGAACCACGTGACCCCGAGGCGGTTCACTCGCGGAAGATCCGGTATGCGCCCTGGCCCGTCGCGACCTCTCGAGTCTCGCCGTCAGGCGTCGTGCTCTCGACGGTGACCGCGCTCACGCCGACGGTCGATCCCGTCCTGATCACGTTCGCCGTTGCCACGAGATCGCCGGTCGCCGGCCGCAGATAGTTGACGTTCAGGTTGATCGTCGCGATGCTGGCAGCGAACGGATCTGCGAGTTCGGTCCGCAAGGAGAGGCCGCCGACGGTGTCGATCAGCGTCGCCGCGATACCGCCGTGGATGTCTGCCCGCCGATCGTCGTCGGTGTTCGGACGGGTGTTAGTTAGCTTTTCGTCGTAGGGAACAGCGAGGGTCATCGTCCCCTGGTCGATGTCCTCGACGGACGTGCCAATCCACGAGAGAAACTCCTGGTGTTCGTCGATGTAGTGCTGGAGAAAGTCCTCGAGACCCGCGAACGTCTCGGGTCCCGGGTAGTCGTCGTCGGTCATGCCTACCCGTCTGCGATCGACCCTCTTTACCCCTGCGTTTCCGGGAGTACGCGCAGAGAGCGGTCGCGTGAAGGGAGCGGATCGTCGCTCGATCCCCTGTCCACGCTGAAACACCCGTTTCAGCCAGGAGAACGGATTTGTCAGTGCGCGATTGTTTTCGCGTATGGAAACCGACAGACGGACGCTCGTCGCCCTGACCGGCGCACTCCTCGCGGGGGCTGCCGGCTGTACGACCGACGACGGGAACGGTGACTCGGGAGACGGAGACGGGTCGGGATCGGAACCGAGCGATTCCGACGGCAACGGCTTCGACAACTACGGTGTGCCCGACTTCCCGCGAGTCGATCCGGTGACTGACCCCGACCTCGAACTCGACCGCCTCGCCGAGCAAGTCCGTGGAAACGTTGCGTTCTCGCTCGTCGCCCTGGCCCAGATTCGAGCCGCCCGACCAGACGAGAACGTGTTCTTTTCGCCGTACAGCATCTCGGTCGCACTCGCGATGACCGACGCCGGCGCACGCGGGGAGACGGCCACCGAGATGGCCGACGCGCTTCGGTACGAACTCGAGGACGACGCCCTCCACGCCGCCTTCGGCGCGCTCGAGAACGAGTTCGAGCGACGCAACGAGGACGGCGAGGAGGGCGAGCGGCCGGAGTGGGCTGAAGACGAGGGCGACGAGGACGACCTCGGGTTCCAGCTCTCGAGGGCCAACGCCGTCTGAGCAGCCGAGGACTACCCCTTCGACGAGGCGTACTTCGAGCTACTCGAGGCCTACTACGGGGCGAGCGAGCACGTCGTCGACTTCGCTGGAAATCCAGAGACAGCCCGCCAGGAGATCAACGCGTGGGTCGAAGAGCGGACGAACGACCGAATCGAAGACCTCCTCCCGGAGGAATCGATCGATTCCATGACTCGGCTCGTGCTCACCAACGCCGTCTATTTCCTCGCAGCCTGGGAGTACGACTTCGATCCCGCGGCGACCGAACCCGGGACGTTCACGGGACTCGACGGCACCGAGACCGACGTCGAGTTGATGCACCAGAGCGCGGAACTGCGGTACGCCGAGATCGACGGCCACCAGCTCGTCGAACTCCCCTACGCCAACGGCGAGACGAGCATGATCGTCGTCTTGCCTACGGAAGGCGAGTTCGAGTCCTTCGAGGAGTCGTTTACGATCGATCGGCTCGCGACGATGCTCGAGGAGACCTCCCGGCCGGCGGTCGACCTGGCGATGCCGAAGTTCGGGATCGAGTCGAAGTTCAGCCTCGTCGAGACGCTCGAGCAGTTGGGCATGGAACGAGCCTTCGGCGGCGGCGCGGATTTTAGCGGGATGGTCGAGGACGATGGTCGTCTGGCGATCGACGAGGTGATCCACCAGAGTTTCGTCGAGGTCGACGAGGAGGGAACCGAGGCCGCGGCGGCGACGGCGGTCGTCATGGAGGAGTCCGGACCACCGGATCACGTCGAGATGACTGTCGACCGGCCGTTCCTCTTTTACATCCGTGATCGACCCACCGAGACGCCGCTGTTCGTCGGTCGAGTCGTCGACGGCGAGACCTTACAGGACGACTGATCGGTCAGCGACCGACTGCGTCGCTCGAGCGAACCCGTACTTTCACGTGCTCGCCGACCTCGAACTCACGGTCCGGACAGATCAGCTTCGCACCGAAGTCGCCGTCTCGAGCACAGAACAGCGAGAGACCCGTGATCGGGTCGCCGTTCGCGGTGACGACGACATCGTCCCACGCGATCGTTCGGCCGTCCGCGACGCCGAGGCGGTCGCCGTTCAGCGAGACGACCGTCTCGCCGACCCCGGAACGTCCGAGTACGCCACCGCCCTCGTAGTGGGAGAGTCCGCCGTCGAGAATTTCTCCTTCGTCTGCGCGGACGCCGACGAAGTACTCGCCGGGCGCGGGGTGGATCGGCGAATCGAGGACGACGTAGGTCTTCCCCGTCGCGACGACGGTTCCCGTGCCGTCCCACTCGAGCGACCTCAGTTCGCTCTCGAGTTCGATCGGTAGCGACCCCGACGCCCGGTAGGGGTTCTGGTCGGGCCGACGGAAGCCGACGTGGAGGTGGTTGTCGACCCAGGGAGCGAAAAAGCCCGCCCGGACGAGCCGTCCGAGCGAGTCGCCACGCTCGATCCGGCCGCCGGCCGAGACCGTCGGATCGACGTGGAGCACGCGAGCCACGAGTCCCTCGAGGTCGCCGGGGCCGTCGCACTCGAGCAGGAGTAGGTAGTCGTCTGCAGGGGCGTACGGTTTCGGCGGTGCCCGGACTGTCTTCGTCTCGAGGACGGTTCCAGAGACGGGACTCGGTGCGACTTCCGTCCGGCCGTCGCGAAGCGTCCCGGGATAGCAGTCGATCGCACAGCCACCGTCGTGGGCGGCGTACGGCGAGTTGTATAGTGAGAACCGGGCGTACTCGGACGCCGACTCGTCGGGAAGCGTGACAGCCATCTCCTGTGTTCGAGTCGAGGGCGAGAGTAGTTATACTATCGGTCGTGGACCCGTGACCGAACAGGACACGACCCGACTCTCGAACACTGTCGCCGGCGCTGTTCCGTCGTCCGTCCTCGTCGCTCCGACCGACAGTATTAGTCCCGTCGGACCAACGGTCTGTCAATGCGCGTGTTCCGAGGGCGCGAGCCGACTATCGCCGCCGACCGGGAAGCGAGTACTGGCCTGCTCGAGGTCGCCGCCGACGGCGAGCGGGCGGTACGGGTCTGGACGCCACACCGACAGCTGGCTTTCGGCAGGCGAGACCGACAGCAGGATGGGTACGACCGTGCTCGTGACGCCGCCGCCGAACTAGGGTTCCCACCGATCGAGCGCGACGTCGGTGGCCGCGCCGTCGCCTACGACGGCGAGACGGCGATCGCGTTCGCCCGTGCCGAACCGATCGACGACTTCCGACGCGAGACGGGAGAACGGTACGAACACCTCGCCGCCGACATCGCAGACGCCCTCGTTTCACTTTCGGGAGTCGACCGAAACCGGCTCACTCACGACGAACCCGAGAACGCGTTCTGTCCCGGCACACACTCACTGTCGACGGCCGTCGAGGACGGACGCCTCCGGAAAGTCGCCGGCCTCGCCCAGCGCGTACGCCAGGACGCGGCGATCACGGCTGGTATCCTCCTTGTCGACGGGCGGACGGAACTCCTCACGGTGCTCGAGGTGGTTTACGACGCACTTGCAATCCCGTTCGATCCCGATTCAGTGGGCACCGTCGCGGTTGCCGGCGGGCCGTCGGACCCCGACGTCGTTCGCCGGACCGTCGAAGAGACACTCGTCGGCGACGCGGAGCCGACGGTCGAACCCGCCGGGAATTTACTCGAGGACTCGAGCAAGCACGACTGAGACGGTTTGCTGTCAGTCAGTTCCGGCGCGACCGCAGGAGGCTCGCGGTCACACCAGTACAGCGGGACAGCTTTCCGTCTGAGAACGACTCCTGCTCGTTACTCCGACTGTTCCTGTTCTCGTAGCTCCTCGCTTGCCTCTCGCACTTCCCGCATCACCGAGGAGATCCGGTCTTCGGCCTCGAGTTCCTCCTCGACGGAGAGATCGACGCCCTCGACCTCGAGCAGGAACTTCGCGACTTCCGTCGACTCGTACATCACGTCGTCGAGTTCCTCGGCGGTGAAGAAGTCACACATCGCGCCGTAGAGGAAAGTTGCGCCGGCTTTCCTGACCTTCTCCTCGAACGACGACCGGGCCTGATTGACCGCTTGTGGGGTGTAGGTGTCAGTCATGAACGGGACGAGTTCGGGGAGGTTCTCACCGATCTTCGTCATCTCGACACCCGTCTCGGTTCGAAAGTCCGAACAGAGACGAGCGATCGCCCACTCGCGTGCAGTGACGTAGGTGCGATCCCGCAGGAACTCGTTGACTCGCTCGTACTGGGCCCCGTCCATCTTCTTGAACCGGGCGTACTTCTGTACGTCTTCCGGGACGTCTGACTCTTCGCGCTCGGCGTCGGGGACGCCTGGCATTGGTCCGTCGCCTTCGTTCTCTCTTTGTTCTTTCTTTTCGTCCTCTTTTCCCCCTCCCTCTTCGTCAACCGGGCTCGACTCGCCAACGCTCTCGGCGTCGTCGTGATCATCGGCTCCCGCTTTGTGGCCCTCGCTGGCGTCGGAATCGGCGACGTCCAGTCCGTCCTCGTCCATGACCGCTTATTTCGACAGGTGAGAGATAAGGATTGTTCTCGAGCGCGCCGTACCGAACTCGAAACCGCTTGCAAGGCTGGCAGCCACCCGTAAACTTCGAGTCAGTCACCCGCCGTTCTACCGGGATTTAAGTCTATGAGGCCTGTTCGTCAGGATATGACACAGACGCCAGTCGTAGCCAAGGCCGTACGGACTCCACAGGGGAAAGAAGACGGCGCGTTCGCTGACCTCCGCAGCGAGGACCTCTCGGTGCCGCTGATCGACGAAATCCTCGCCGAGACCGGTCTTTCGGGCGAGGAAATCGACGATCTGATGTGGGGGTGTGCCCAGCAGCGCGGCGAACAGGGCAACAACGTGGCCCGCGTCGTCGCCTTGCTCTCCGAACTGGGCGAGTCGGTTCCGGCAACGACGATCAACCGCTGGTGTGCCTCCTCGATGCAGGCAGTCATCTCCGCCGCGGACGCGATCGCGGCTGGCAACCGCGACGCCATCGTCGCCGGCGGCGTCGAGAACATGAGCCGCGTCCCGATGGGCGAGAACACCCACAACGTCCACCCCAAGATGGCCCAGTTGTACAACATGGGCGAACTCCAGATGGGGATGACCGCCGAGAAGGTCGCCGAGGAGTTCGACATCAGCCGCGAACAGCAAGACGAGTACGCCGCACGGAGCCAGCAACGCGCCGCCGAAGCGACCGAAGAGGGCCGGTTCGACGACGAGATCGTCCCGATCGAGACTGAAGACGGCACCATCTCCGAAGACGAGGGCATCCGTCCGGGAACGACTCCCGAGAAACTGGGCGACCTCCCGACCGTCTTCAAGTCCGACGGCAGCGTCACACCGGGCAACGCATCACAGATCTCCGACGGTGCCTCCGCACTGCTGGTCACCAGCGAGGCGTTCGCCGAAGAACACGACCTCGAGATCCTCGCAGAGATCGGCACGAACAACGTCGCCGGCGTCGATCCCACCGTCATGGGCGTCGGTCCGGTCCCGGCGACCGAAGGACTGCTCGAGCGAAACGGCCGCGACATCGACGACTACGACCTCGTCGAACTCAACGAGGCCTTTGCCAGCCAGACGATCTACTCGCGCGACCAGCTCGGTGTCGATCCGGAGATTTTCAACGTCAACGGCGGTGCGATCGCGATCGGCCACCCACTGGGTGCCTCCGGCGCTCGCCTGCCGGTGACGCTGATTCACGAACTGCAGAAACGTGGCGGCGGGCTCGGTCTGGCGACGCTGTGTGTCGGCTTCGGCCAGGGTGCAGCGATCGAGTTCGAGGTCGCTTGAGACGGTTAGTCTGGGTTTTTTGGTCCAGATTTTGCGAGGGAGGAACGGAGTGACGAGCGAGACAAAAGGTGGTCGTGTCAGGGTGCAGCGATCGAGTTCGAGGTCAACTAAGTTGACCACTTCCGTCCGTTCTCCTCCTGCGGGAAGTGGCAATTCGTCCGGTGTGACGTTTCATAAACGATCGTAATCGTTCCGTTTCGAACGGAACATTTCGATGCCTCGATTGTGCGTTTGTCGTTCACGTAGCCGAAACCCGGGCGTCGGAGTACGATACGACGACTGAACGGTCGGCTACGACCCTCGATTTGCTGGGCATTTAGTACCCTCGGCCTCTACACTTCTCATGAGCAATCTCTTGCTTGCAGTGATCGTCGGGATTCCGCTGGCCTGGCATCTCGGCCTCACCGTCGCGACCTACTACGACGCAGGCCGCGTCGGCCTCGAGCCGCCGCTGAAGTGGACGGCGATCACGTTCTGTATCCCGCTGTTTGGCTTTTTCATTTACCTGTTCGAGCGCAGCGAACTGTCCTACGATCCGGAAACCGATCCGTACAGGGGAAACAACTTCAACATCCATCCGTCACGAGCCGACGATTCACCGCTTCGACCCCGGGAGGACGACCGACTCGAGCCGGACGACGAGGATCGTGGCTCCGACTGAGACTGTAGTTACTTACCGCAGATTGCCGGTTCCTCTGGCGATCAGCGGTGACTAGTTACAGCAATCCGTATAAGGCGGTTTCCCGTCCGTCATTGCCGGTGCAACCGCGACCGAAGCGGTTGCACTGGGACATCGGGACAGCCTACAAAACTAGTCCGGTCAGGCTCGAGACCGACTCCGTCTCGACGTTTTAACACGGCCGTCGACTGGCTCGTCGTCTCGACCAGTCGCTCTGGTACCGTTCCGATCGCCGACTGGCGAGGTGACTCGGTCGACACGACCGGATTCGAACCAGCAGTGCAGGTGCAGACCGCCACTAGTAGCGTCCCAAGTCTACTCTGACTAGTGTACTCCACTTCTGATCGAGAATCGTGATCGGTTTGGGCCAACTCTCAACTAGTCGGTCGACGGTTGGGACGCTACTAGTGGCGTTCCAAGTCTGAACTGATGGGTCGAACCTGGCGGTGTGGCTCGATTCGACCCGTCAGTCGACGGTTGGGACGGTACTAGCAGTCGTCGGTCACTTTTCCGCTTCTCGTGATAGAAGTAGCGCCTGGCGTGTGGGACGACACGGCGCGAGCTGGTGTGATCGTGCATCGACGCCTCCAAAATATCACTTTCCAATACTGGTACGAAAATAGAAAATAGTGGCGAACGAGCGAGGATAGCGACGTGCCGAGGGGCGATCCACACTCACCAGGCGAGAAATAGCGCGAACACGTTGGATGGAACGAGACCGTCTTCAACTCGGTGCTCGGTGGGTTGGCGCTACACGTCGTTCGATTCAGGATACAGTAAACGCCTCGAGTGGTGTATTTCGAGAACGAGCGTCGCAATCCCGTGTTTTTTGCCGATGTATTCTCGTGGGCTGTTGCCGAGATTCGTGAGCACGGACTCGGATTTCGCCGCGATGAGCGAGAATGATACGAATTCCGATATATGCTTTGATATGTGGAAATAAGAGAATATGGGGAAGTGGATGACCAGAACAGATTTCGGAAACGGTCTCCACTGTAAGCTAGCGGTTACTGGGGCCGACGAGGAGGACGCGGTTCGACTGGTCGACGCGGGAATCACGGTCGTCGAACGGAGAGAATCGATTCGTGAGCGGGAGAATCGGTACACGGATGATTTCAGTCGTTACTCCAATCTGTCCATGGGTAACTACTGTTAAGTGCGTCTCTCGTTCGATCGTCGCTGCTAACTGAATGATCAGTAAGACTTTTACCGGTGCTGACTAACTAGTCAGTCAGAGAGCGTGCCGTGCTGATTACACCTGTACTGCTGTAATTATCTACGGAAGGCGCTACGTGACTGGCCACCGACACGATACGGCCCGAGCCGATGTACACGGGACGTCTACAGGTGGAGCAGGCCGAGTGCCTCGAGGTCGTACGGAAAGCCACGATTTCCGTGACTGAGCGGACCAAAACTTCACGATGTCCGTGAGACCGCTGTTCTCGCTCGGTAACGAGACGCTTTCGGCGTCTCGACCACTTTCCCGAGGCAGTTCACAGTTCGTGCGGACTGCAACTGTGTTCCGGGCCAACTGCACAGTCGACCGCCGCTGTCTCACAACTGACTTTCGACAGCCCGGATCACCGGCCGCGTCCCTCGTTTGCTTCTCGTTTCTCGTCCGACCGGATGTCTCTCGAGTCGAGTGGGGACTCCCTGTGGCTGGCCGAAGCCAAAGTGTTCATACTGACGGACACTCCCGATTTAGGAGAACGCCCTGACAGACGACTAGTGGTGGCCCAAGCCTGAACTGATGGGTCGAATCTGGCGGTGTGGCCCGATTCGACCCATCAGTCGACGGTTGGGACGGTACTAGATACGAGAGACCGTCACAGATGACGTCGGATACGATACTACACCGGAGACAGATACTCGAGGAGTTACTTCAGGAAATCCTCTCAACGGTCGTCACGTTCGAACACGATCGCATACCGTCGGTCGGTCGGCCCAGGACGGCCGGACACGTGTTTCTGACGGCGTTCGATGGATTCACGCCGTCATCTCGGCTGGTCGACGAGGTGTTACCAGTCGCTGTTGCCCTCGAGCTCGCCTCGCTCCAGTCGACTGTTCATCGGCAAGCCCTCGAATCTGGCCCGTCGTCGGTTACCGATCTCACCCACACCATTCTCCGTGGAGATCTCCTCGAGTCGAGC
The DNA here is from genome assembly GCF_000230715.2 of Natronobacterium gregoryi SP2. Taxonomy (GTDB): domain Archaea; phylum Halobacteriota; class Halobacteria; order Halobacteriales; family Natrialbaceae; genus Natronobacterium; species Natronobacterium gregoryi. The sequence goes on along the minus strand of NC_019792.1, from coordinate 1,259,869 downwards.
ACGTTCGAAGTGCTGGCCGGATACGATGCACCGCCAGTCCGTCTCGAGCAGTGTCTCGAGCGTTTTACCCGGGCAACCAGACGAGTCCAGGAGGGGTATGCAATCGTGTCCGGTGTGGACGCAGACGGGCAGCACTCACGATCCGAGGTCGTGCAACGACTCGGTGCACTGACTGGATGTGGCATCGAACTCGCCGGGACGCTCGCCGCTGTCGACAGCGTCTCTTCGGAGCTGATACGGCGAGCAAATACGTTCGGATTTCACGTCTGGTACCGGACGACCGGACAGAGTCAGCAGGTGGATACGACCGAGATATCGACTCGTCCATCGGCTCCCTCGAAGCAACTCGACAGCCTCGTCGAGTGTTGGCCGTCCCGCTCGCGGGATCTCGTCGACGAGCAACTCACCGCGTTTCTCGAACTGTCGCTCGACTACGAGTCTCCTGACTCGATCGCGGACCTACCTGAGAGTCGCTAGTGGCCAGTGTCAATCCGGTTGCATGGCGACAGTGTGACCCTCGAGAAGCGCGCCGAGCCGACCCATCCGGAGCGCCGTTCCGACGGTTTCGCCACAACTGTATGATGGCTATCACTGCTCCACGGTGACGGCGGACCGTCTCGAACGGATTGCTGTAACTAGTTACCGCCGATCGCCGACCCGTTCTGACGATCGGCGGTAAGTGACCACAGCAAACTGCCTGACAGTAACTCGTTCAGTCGTTTTCACGCTGACCGTCGCGTGCCCCCTCGACCGTTCGCTCGACCGCATCGACGCCCTCTTCGTGCAGGAGATCACCGACGACGACGACGTCTGCGAGTGTTGCCATCTGCCGTGCAGATTCGTAGCTTCCGATCCCACCGCCGTAGAAAAGCGTCGCATCCTCGAGTGCATCACTCGCTGCTTCGAGGACGGCGGAATCACCGAGCGTTCCCGAGTACTCGAGATAGACGATTTCCTGTCCGAACAGGTGCTCGGCGGTGCGTGCGTATGCCGCCACGTCGGCTGGCGTCTGATCGCAGTCTGCGTCCGTGTACGTCGCGACTGTCGCGTCGGGGTTGAGAACGATGTACGCTTCCGTCGTCGTTCGCTCCCACGGATGATCCGGATAGCGTCGCATACTCTCTTTGTGTGCGCCGACGAGCCAGAACGGGTCACCTGCGTTCAGGACCGTCGGCACGAGATAGCCGTCGACACGCGGAGCGTCGACGACGTTGTCGAGATTGCTCGGCTCCTGATAGACGGGAACCTCGGCGGCAGCACACGCCTCGAGAATGCGCTCGACTTTCGATTCGGTCACACCGGTCGTGCCGCCGAGCAAGATTGCGTCGGTCCCACACCCAAAGAGATCGTCGAACGTATCGTCGGAGACGAGTTCGCGGTCAGGATCGACCTTTAAGACGTGAGTCCAGTCGGCCCACGGTCGAGTCGGTCGCGCCGTCATGCTGTTCTCTCCGTACTTGCGCTCGGCGTGTGTATCGTTTTGTTCGACAGCGTGACGACTGTCCAACTGCTCGCCAGTCGACTCTCCCCGAAGTGCATACTCGAACCGAGCGAGTAGCTGTTACTCAATCTTGTGTTTCGTTCCCGTCTGCTCGAACTATCGGGTGTCCTGACCGATCTCCGGCCTGGGTTGCCGGCCGGCCGATCGCCTCGCCGGACCTGGAGCGGGCCGGACGACATCCTTCTCGCAGAAACAGTAACTCGAAACGGAACGCGCCATCGCACCCCCACTCGCTGGCTGGGTTCCGGCTCACATCGAGTATTCGGCTCGTCTGTCCGCGATCGCGCAGGCACTGCCTTTCGGTAGTTACGAATCGCCGTCAGTTTCGTCCGTGGTCGCGAAATTCGCCGCCTCCCCCTCGGGGAGTTCGTTTGCACACCACTGACAGAACGTCAGGTTTGCCTCGAGTTCGCGGTGGCAGGCTGGACATCGGGGCGTCTCCGGGTTCTGTGACTCGAGACGGACGTTGTGCTGTGTGGCGAGAACGTACGCGTCGAAGACGCTCAGTAGCCCGACGAAGGCCAGCGGCGCACCGTCCCAGAAAGACGCTGCTGCCGGGTCCGTCAGTACCGACTGGGGGACAAACACGAGCGTGGTCACCACAGCGAGACTGACCCACCCGAGTGCGCGTAGCCACCGCCGGAGGTAGAACTGTCCGAGACCCACCACGAGCAGGGTTAGTCCGGCGGCGAGCCACGGCCGTTTCTGCGATGATTGTCGGCTCATGCATTGACTGAACGGTTAGTCAGTAGTAAGTCTTCCGTCTATCTCGCCTCCGGGATCACCCGGTGGCGATCTCGCCAACTGCAATGTTAGGCGAGTAACGTTCGCTCGAGGCGGACTCGAACCATCTCCCGGTTGCGTTCGACGAGGTCACGGTCGCCGAGTGCAGCCCCGCGTTCCATAATCCCGTACAGCGTCGAGAACAACAGTTCGGCCCGTCGTTCCGGATCGACATCGGCGAATCGGCCGGTTTCGACGCCCTGCTGGATCGTCTCCGTCAACGTCTCGAGGATGATCCGATCCGAACGACGGATCTGTTCGTAGTACGAGCGGTTGTGCGGCGCTTGCGATCGAACCTCGAAAAGCGCCTGTCGAAACTCGAGTTGTTCGTCGTCGATCGCTGCTGGCAGGATTCGATCGACCACCGCAAGGAGTCTTTCGTAGGGGTCTTCGTAGGATTCTTCGATGAGCGACGACTGGAGTCGTTGACAGAGATACGTGAAGAAGTCGTTCAGAATCGCCTCTTTACTGTCGTAGTGGTAGTAGAGCAGCCCCTTGCTCTTTTCGAACTCCGAGGCGATTTCCGCCATCGTAGTTTCCGGGTAGCCGTTCTTGGACAGGGCTCGATACACCGCTCGCATGATTTCTTCGGTCGTCTCGTCGAACTCGTCCGTCGACGTCGATACCCAGCCCGCCCCCGGCGTGTCTGCCATAGACGTACCATCGATGCTCGGTCGTAAATATTCCAGGGACCGATCCGCCCGCTTTCCGACGTTCGTCAGTTCGTTCTACCGTACTGATACGTCGTGGTCCCATACACAGCGTCTCCAGAAACGTCGCCCCCGGGAACATTCTGGGGCGACCGCACGACAGGAGTCAGGGTGCAGGGTGTGGTGGATGCGACGACGGGAGCCAAAGTCAGTGTGGAGAGTTGGTGGTTACGGCAGGTGAATTCGTTGCGCTCCCGCCAACTGACCATTCAGTCAGCACTATCATAAGCTTTCTGTCTCACGACCCGACGACCGCCAGCGCATATCATCGTGTTTTTTATTCTGGTGCTAGATGGATTACACACGGATGGCATCAGGTATAGAAACTGCTGACGTCGTCGTAGTCGGCGGGGGAACGGCCGGTTGCTTCGCCGCTGCAACGGCAGCACGAGCGGGCCTCGAGGTCGTTCTCCTCGAGCGCAAGTCCGCTGAGCAAGCAGGTTACATCGCCTGCGGAGACGGTATCAAGGGAACGAGCAAGTTCCCCGATGTCGTCGACTGCGATCGGCTGCGTGCGGAGGCGTTCACGAACGACAGCATCGGTCGTGGCATCTTCGAGAACCCCCGAACCGGCGAGACGCTCGAGATCGAGTTCGGCGAGACGGGTGCCGTCGTCGACCGCTACCGGTACGGACAGGTACTGCTCGACGAGACTGACCGGGCCGGTGCCGAAATCCATTACGATACCGTCGTCAACGACGTCATCCAGCCGAACGGGCGAATCGACGGTGTTCGCGCAATTCGTGAGGGTGACCCCGTCGATTACGAGGCGGAGGTCGTAATCGATGGGGCCGGCGCACTGTCGATCCTGCAGGACAAGGCCGATTTCTCCGGGTCGGCGTTCGACACCAACGTCGACTACTCACAGTTCTGTTCGGCCTATCGCGAAGTGCTCGAACTACCAGAACCCGTCGAGTGGGACGATGCGCTCGTGTTCAAGCCGACCGAGGAACTCGGCTATCTCTGGTATTTCCCCCGATCGGGGACCGAGATTAACGTCGGGTTGGGGTTCCAGATGACCGAGGAGCCGATGAAACTGGTCGACGTGCTCGCAGATGATATCGCGAACCGGCCAGAGTTCGATGGTGCGACGGTCGAGAACAAACTGGGCGCGACGCTTCCGACCCGACGACCGTACGATTCGGCCGTTCACCCCGGCTACATGGCCGTCGGCGACGCGGCAGCGCACGTCAACCCCTGTACTGGTGGCGGTATCCCTGGGGCGGCGATGGCTGGCCACTGGGCCGCCGAAATCGCGGCCGAAGCCATTGCCGACGGTGACGTGAGTGAAGCGAGCCTGTGGGAGTACAACCACCGCGTCCAGACTGACTTTGGGAAGCGGTTCGCTGCGATGGATCTGTACAACATCTTCGGGACGGCACGTGGTGTCGACTCCCTCGTGTCGGTCATCACGTCCCTTCCCGGCGAGCAAATCGTCGACGCAATCGGTAAGAAAGGAACGATCGAGATGAGTTTCGGTCTCACACTCGAGACGCTCCTGAAGACTGTCGGTCACTGGGGTGCCCTCTACGATCTCTACACGATCCAGAAGAAAGCGGCCACGCTCAAAGACGTCTACGATGGCTATCCCGACGACCCGGCTCGATACGACGGCTGGCAGAAAGAACGTGACGCGGTGATGGAGCGCGTCTACGAGATCACCGGTGCTGAGCCGAAGTATTGATACGGTTTGCTGTCGGTCATGTCCGGCGCGACCGCGAGCCCTCCTGCGGTCGTGCCGGGACATCGGTACAGCAAACCGTCTGAGACTGCCCGCCGATTCCGATAGGCTGACGGACGGTACCGTCCGATTCCTTGACGCGAAGGATTCGACGCGGGAAACAGTGGGCGACCCCATCGCACGAGGGATGCGGTCCGTGTAAGCCAGAGCCGAAGGAAGATGGACAATCGACGTGCAATCAGTTCCGTCTCACCCGGTTCCTTTCGACGACCCAACCGGAGTCGCGCGTTTTCGTGCACGTAGACGGATTGCTGCCCCGATGTACCGGTGCAACTGCTTCGGATCGCTAGTGTGCCGGCACTGATCGACAGGAAACCCCTCATACAGTTACTGCCGCCAATTACTGGCGATCGGCAGTAACTACTTACAGCAATCCGTATTAGTCGTCGGCCAGTGTTGTGTCTTCACCGCCGACCTGTTCGTCCGGGACCGTGCCGTCCTCGTTCCAGCCGCGTTCGACGTAGTACTCGTCCAGTCCGTCTTCGAAACCAGGAATCTCGTAGGGGACCCGATCGTCTTCACGATCGAAGCCGCGCTGGTTGTTGAAGTGACGCTCGAGCGTGACGACTTCGCCGCCGACCTCGAGTAATCGTTCGTAGTCGGCGTCCAGTAGCGTCTCGAGTCGGTCCGGGCCCACGAAGTCCCGCGAGAACTTACAGAGGACGGCGCTGTCTTTGACGGCGTTGCCGTTCTCGAGGTCGACGAGTTTCGGTGGCTTGCCCTCGAGTCCCGTCTTGTCGAAGGCGTCGTCGGCGTCGACCAGTGGGTACTCGTAGGGATAGAACTCGCCGTACATGTGGTCTGCACCGCGGTTTGCGGTGGCGAATGCCAGTCCCTGACCGTTGAGCGTCCGGCCGTCGTGGGCGGCAAACTCCATTCCTTTTACCGTCCAGTTCTCGACGCCGAGGTCGTCGTGGATGCGGTCGATGCCGTCTGCGAGCTGGTCGCCGATTCCCTCTCGGTAGGCAATCTTCTCGACGAGGTCGTGGATCAATTCGACGTTGCCGAACTCGTCCTCGCTTGCGAGGTAGGCTGCGACCACGTCGCCGGCCGAGATGGTGTCGAGGCCGAACTCGTCACAGAGTTCGTTCGACTGCATCACGTCGACGATGTCGTCGACACCCGAGTTCGGGCCGAACGCCATCAGCGTCTCGTATTCGGGGCCTTCGGTCTCGAGGCCGGTTTCCTCGTCTCTCGTCGGGAGCTTGCAGGCAAAGGCACACGCCGAGCAGGTCCCTTTCTGGTACTTCTTCTCTTCGACGCGGTCGCCGCTGATGTCGTCGATGTGCTCGTAGGACAGTTCCGAGAAGTACCGCGTCGGCAGGGCCTCGACCGTGTTCGCGTACTCGGTGACCGAGGTCGTCCCCTGGCGTTTCATGATGTGGTCGGTCTGGGCGGCCTCGCCGTGGACGTCCGTCTGGAGCGGTGGAATCTCGACCTCCCGCGTCGAGTCACCGTCGAAGGTGATCGCCTTCACGTGCTTCGAGCCCAGGACTGCGCCGAGGCCGCCACGGCCGAACGCCCGTTCTCTCGAGGTCATGATCGACGCGAACCGGACCTCGTTCTCTCCAGCGGGACCGACGACGGCCGTGTGTTCGGACTCGAGGCCGTGCTCTTGGGCGACGTAGTCGCAGGTCTCGGAGACGGTCGCCTCCTCGAGGTCGGGCACGGGTTCGAACTCGACGCCGCCGTCTCTCACGTGGACGATCACGAGTTCGTCGCTTTCGCCGGTAATCTCGACGGCGCTGTACCCCGTCGCGGTGAAGTTCCGCGAGAGGAAGCCGCCGGCATTCGAGGAGAGCAAGCCGTCGGTGAGCGGCGAGAGTCCCGTTGCAGACATTCGTCCTGTAAAGCTCATCCTCGAGTGCTGGAGCGGCCCTGTCGCCAGGGCGAGTCGGTTCTCGGGGCCGAGTGGATCGGCGTCGAACGGAATCCGATCGTGTGCCAGTTTCGTCCCCACGCCGCGCCCGCCGAGAAACGACTCGAGGACGTCGTCGACCTCTTCGGCGTCGACGGTTCGTTCCCCGACGTCGATCGTACACAGCGGCCCTCGGACGTGTTTCATATGAGTTGGTGTGACACGCCCTATCGCAAAACGATACCGGTTGCAGCGATCGCGGTGTCCGGCAGAATCACCGATTTATACTAGAATAATATACTATTGGTATTTTTAACATACAGCTCAATTCGTCGCGGATGGATACCACTCGACGACTATCGGACACAGATTCAAGAGTTGTACGGTGAGAAAGATACGATATGGCCTCGAATCTACGCCTCCCAATAGCTATTCAGTAGTGTAGGATTATTGTTTAGATATAGAAAAGATAGTGTAACTTGTGTTTTGAGAACGCCAGCCCCCACTCCCGTCGCACTATGCGAACAGTAAACATACATATATCAGAACGCCGTACACTCGTCTATGGGTTCTCCCTCTGTCCTCGAGGAGCCACGGGCGATCGACATGCACGCACACCAGCCGACCAGTGAGTTCCTCCACGACGCTGGCGGCCAGCTGATGCGAGACGCTGCCGACCGGTTCGGCACCGACCTCGAGCCCGACACCTACGAGAACATGCTCGAGGCGTATCGCGACGCAGGCGTCGACCGGGCCGTTCTGCTTGGGTGGGATGCCGAGACCAACACCGGCAACCCGCCGGTTCCCAACGACTACGTCGCCGAGGTCCGCGACGAGTACGACGAGTTCTTCGTCGGGTTCGGCTCCGTCGACCCGCTCAAGGACGACTGCGTCGAGGAGGCTATTCGCTGTGTCGCGGACCTGGATCTGTCGGGATTCAAGTTCCAGCAGATCGCACAAGGGTTCGATCCGTCCGCGCCCGACCACGAGGAGCTGTGGACGACGATCGAGGATCTGGGCGTCCCGGTTGTCTTCCACGGCGGCAACTCCACGCTCGGTGCGTGTTCGCCGGGCGGCCGCGGGCTGCAGATCAAGTACGGAAATCCGATGCTGATCGACGACGTGGCCGCCAACTACCCCGACCTGCAGATCCTCATCGCCCACCCAGCGTACCCGTGGGAGAAAGAACAACTCGCCATCTGCCAGCAGAAAGGCAACGTCTACATGGACCTCTCGGGCTGGATGCCGAGGTACATCGACGATCAGGTGTTACACTACGCGAAGACCCTGCTCACGGACAAGGTCATGTTCGGGACCGACTATCCCATGCTCGAGCCGGGGCCGTGGCTCGAGCAGTTCGCGGAACTCGGCTACGACGAGGAGATTCAGCGGAAGATTCTCTGGGAGAACGCCGAGGAGTTTCTGGGACTCACGTAGTGACGCCCGTTCGAGCGACGAGAAAGCAGTACAGCAATTCGGTCGAAACACCGTCGGTGTCGTTCGACTCGCTCGAACCTCGTTACGAGTGTGCCAGATTGATCTCGATTTCGTTTGTCGCCCCGAGGAGCAACTCCGGTAGCTCGTCGGTCATCACGTCACCCCGCAACCGGTTGGCTGGACCAGCGACGCTCAACGCGCCGATCGCCGTCCCCGTCTCGTCTTCGATCGGTGCTCCGACGGCGTGGACGCCGGTGACCGACTCTTCGCGGTTGAACGCGTAGCCACGCTCGCGGATGGTCTCGAGTTGCTCGAACAGTTCTTCTCGATCGGTGATCGTCTGTGCCGTCTTTGCTGACAAGCCGTACCGCTCGCGGATGGACTCGACGCGCTCGTCGGGGAGCGACGCCAGGATGGCTTTGCCGGCGGCGTACTGGTGTAGCGGCGTGCGCTTGCCGATCCGGGCGTGGGTCTTCACCGAGTGGCGACCCTGTGCGCCGTAGACGTGGACGCCCATCCCGTGTTCTTCGACGACACACCAGACCTTCTCGTCGGTCACGTCGGCGAGTTCGTCGACCTTCGGTTTCGCGAGGTCGTACAGCGGATGGCGGTTCCTGACGTGGACGCCGTAGTCGAGAAACCACGTGCTGAGGTGGTAGCTGTTGCCCTCCTGGACGACCAGCCCTCGAGACTCGAGGGTCTTGAGGTGTCTGTGGACCGTGCTCTTTGCGAGACCGAGTTCGTCCGCGAGTTCGGAGACGCCACCTCCCTCCGTCCGTTTGAGCGTATCGACGATGTCGAACGCCGTCTCGACGGTTTCGACCGGCCGATGGCTCGATCTGGATGCCATGGGTATCATTCCACGACCAGCACAAAAGTTTGTTCCCGCTATTCGAACGTGTCTCGTGTTCGTTTCGATAGTTCGAAGACTGCCACGGATCTCTCTGGATGGTGCAACGCTATCGCTCGCCTTTGACGAGTCGTTCCCGGCCGATGAAGCGGGGCCGCTCGTCGATCGCGAGAAAGTCGTCGACATCTTCGCGGGCCTCCTTGGCTTTGCCTCTGTCGGGATCGTAGTCCCGGGAGCCCTCGCTGCCCAGCGCGTCGTAGAGTTTCTCGAGGTCCTCGAAGTACAACTCTGCGACGCCGTCGAACTCGGCGTTCTCGGGATCGGTCGGCAGAATCGTGTTGTACTTTACGACGCCGTCGATCTCTCTGGCGATCGGGGTGTGTTCGGTCTGCCAGTAGTCGACGAACTCCTCGTGGCTCATCCCGTCCCGTCGGACGAGAAACGCCGAGTGTTTGTAGAGGTCGTCGGTATCACCGCCGAGTTCGTCTTTCTGAACGAGTTCCTCGCCGATAAATCGAGGCCGCTTTTCGACGGCGAGGAAGTTGTCGACGTCCTCGCGGGCGCGTGTCGCCACCTCCTTCGTCGGGTCGTAATCCCGGGACCCGGGACTGCCCAGCGCGTCGTGGAGCTCCTCGAGGTCCTCGAAGTACAGCTCCGCCAGTCCGTCGAACTCGGCGTTCTCGGGATCGGTCGGCAGGACCTGCTGGTACCTGACGACGCCGTCGATCTCTCTGGCGATCGGGGTGTGTTCGGTCTGCCAGTAGTCGACGAACTCCTCGTGAGAGAGTCCGTCCTGTCGAACCAGCAACGCGACGTGCTTGTACATCACGCCTGAATTGTTCACACAGTCCAATAAACGTGTGGGTGAGTGTATCACAGGCCACAATTTATGTGCGTCGATTTGGTTGGTACGAGTGACCATGGCCTTCTACGAGCGGAGCTTCATGGAGGGGACCCGCGGCACGCAGGCCGTCGACTGGGAAGGACGCATCGATACGCGGCGACTCCGGGAACGGCGCAGGGAGCGGGCACTCGAGCGACTCCAGGAGACGGAGCTAGGTGCGATGCTCCTGGTATCGGACCCGAACATCCGGTACGTCACCGGGCTGGCGATGACCGGCGGCAGCGGTGCCGACCACTACACGTTGCTGACCGAGGAGGGCGATATCGTCCACTGGGACACCGCCGACCACGCGAGCAACCAGCGGTTCAACTGTCCGTGGCTCCACGACATCCGGTACGCCTGCCCCGGACTCGGGAACGTCCCGCGAGCGTCCGGTCGCGACTCGGCACGGCAGTTTCTGCTCGAGACGATGGCCGAGGGCGTCGCCGAGGCGGCCACGGAGTACGGCGTCGCCGACGAGAAACTCGGCGTCGACGTCGGCAACCGCGGACTGCTCGAGGCACTCGGGGGGCAGGGCCTCGAGACGGACGTCGAGACGGCCAACGCGGTCATGGAGGACGCCCGCAAGGTCAAGACCGAAGACGAGATCGAGTGTCTGCGGATGGTCGCGGCGATCTGTGAGGCTGGCTTCCAGCGGATCAAAGACGCCGCGAAGCCTGGGAGGCGCGAGAACGAACTGTGGGGCGAGGCGGTCCGGGAACTGTGGCGACACGGCGCGTTCGTCGGCGGCGGCTACCTCACGTCGGGACCGAACACCTGGCCGAAACACCAGGCGAACACGACCGACCGGACGATCCGGCCCGGCGACCTCGTTTACGCCGACTTCTACAACGTCGGCTATCTGGGCTATCGCTCCTGTTACTACCGCACGTTCTCGATGGGCGAACCCACCCAGGAACAGAAAGAGGCCTACGAGGCTGCCCGCGACAACCTCTACGACGTCTTGGAGCGGATCGAACCGGGTGCAACCACCGACGAGATCGCCCGGGGGTTCCCGGACATGGCAGGCGAGCACGCCGACTACTACGACGCCGACGAACACTGGCAACTGACGACCAACCACTGGGCCCACGGACTGGGCCTCCAGCTATACGAGGTGCCGCTGATCTGGCGGGGGCTCTCGCCCGACCACCCCATCGAGATCGAGGAGGGGATGACGATGGCCGTCGAGACCCAGGAACCGGCCGGTCGGCAGGGCGTCCGCGTCGAAGAGATGGTCGTCGTCCGCGAGAACGGCGTCGAGATCCTGAGCCAGTGGCCAGTCGAGGAGATCACGGTCGTCGATCAGTAATCGAGTCGACGCCACCACTCGAGCGCTATTGCCGAGTTCGCGTCGCCGTGACGGCTGCCTGCCGCGTCAGCCAGTTGCGTTTCGTCACTTCGCCAAAGATTAAGACGGTCGCGCTGGATGTAAACGAGTATGCAACTCGGTACTGGCCTGTTTACCGCCCAGCAGCGGCCGGACGACGACCGCGACACCGCCGACCGCTACGACGAACTCCTCGCGGTGACCCGTGAGATCGATGCCGCGGGACTGGACAGCGCGTGGGTCTCCGAACACCACTTCGCCGAGGACGAGTACCTCGCCGGAACGATGCCGGCCCTCGGCGCGATGGCCGCCGTCTCCGACGACCTCGAGATCGGAAGCTGCGTCGCGCTCGGCCCGCTGTACGATCCCATTCGGCTGGCCGAGGACGCCGCGACCGTCGACGCGCTCGCGGACGGCCGACTCACGCTCGGGCTCGCGATCGGCTCGAATCCCCGGGAGTTCGACGTCTTCGGCGTCCCTCGAGAGGAGCGAGCCGAGCGACTCGGCGATCTCGTTCCGTTCCTCCGGGGTGCCTGGAGCGAGGGCGATCTCGCGTACGACTCCGACTTTCACGACGTGCCGACGGACGTCTCGATCACGCCCACACCCGTCGACGGCGACGTGCCGATTATGCTCGGCGGAGCAGCAAAACCAGCCGTCCGGCGGGCAGCCAGGATCGCCGACGGCTGGTGTGCCCCCTCGTCGCTCTCGGTCGAGGGCGTCCGGAAACGGGTCGAAGACGTTCGGCGAGTTCGCGACGAGGCAGGCCTCGAGGACGACTTTACGATCTACGTCCTCCAGCACGGCTGGGTCGGCGACTCCCGCGAAGAGGCCTGGGAGACGATGAAAGACGGCTACCTCTACATCCAGCGTCGCTACGAGGAAATCTTCTCGGGCGAGTCGGTCGACGAACTCGACGACGAGCGCAAGCAGGAACTGAAAGAGCAGGCGATCTTCGGCACGCCCGAACAGGTGATCGAGGAACTCGAGGCGTACCGCGAGGCGCTGGGCGACGACGTCCACGTCATCTTCCGGACCTACCACCCCGGCGTCGGCACCGAGGAGATGGTAGAGTGCGTCCACCAGCTCGGCGACGAGGTCGCGCCGGCACTGCGATAGTCAGCTCTTATCCGGTCTTGTAGACGCCTCGAGCGTCCGCGATCAGCGTCTCCTCCTCTGTGGCGTACACCTCGACGTCGACCGTCCCGACGTCACCGCCACACCGGACGACGTCGGCCTCGGCGTAGAGATCGCCCGTCCCGGCGCTGAGGTAGTCGATCCGCATGTCGATCGTCGGCACCGGCTGTTCGACCTCCGAGACTAGGGCCGCGCCGCCGACGGTGTCCGCGAGGGTGAACGTGACGCCGCCGTGGGCCAGCAACTCCGCTTCGTTCCAGGAGAGTTCCTCGGTCATCTCGAGGTGACCCTCGGCGTGCCCGTCGGCACACTCGGTGATCTCGATACCCAGCAGGGAGGCAAACGGCATCCCCTCGAAGAAGGCTTCGACATCCATACACACACTCCCTGTTGGCAAATAATAAAAGTGCAGGCCGCCGCTATCGTCCCTGCCACTCCGGATCGCGGTCCTCGAGGAAGGCGTCGATCCCCTCGTTTTTGTCCGCGGTCGCAAACAGCTGGGCGAACAGTTCGGCCTCGTACTCGATGCCACTCTCTAAGTCCATCCTCGAGGCCGCTTTCACCGATTGCTTTGCGAACTCGAGGGCGACGGGGCTCTTTTGGGCCATCGACTCGGCGAGGCCGTAGACCTCCTCGTCGAGTTCCTCGTTGTCCGCACAGACGACATCGACGAGGCCGATATCGCGGGCTTCCCGGGCCTCGAGGAGTTCGCCGGAGAGGATCAGTCGCATCGCCTGTCCTTCGCCGACCAGGCGGGGAAGTCGCTGGGTGCCGCCGCCGCCGGGCATGATCCCGAGGGCGATCTCGGGCTGGCCGACCTTCGCTCGCTCGTGGGCGATCCGGACGTCACACGCCGTCGCGAGTTCGCAGCCGCCGCCCAGCGCGTGGCCGTTGAGCCGGCCGATGACCGGCTGCCGGAGGTCGTCGACGACCTCGTAGACGCGTGGCCGTTTCGAGGCCTCGCGCTGTTCTAATGCGTCTCGCTCGCGCAACTCGCTCACGTCGGCCCCGGCGACGAACGCCTTGGCCTCGTCGGCACCGGTCAGCACGACGACGCGGACGTCGCTATCCTCGATGGCACCGAGTATCTTCTTCAGCTCGGCTCGCAACGTCGCGTCGAGGGCGTTTCTGGCGTCTGGCCGGTCCATCGTCACCGTCGCGACGCCGTCGACGCGGTCGCCAACCGAGACGCGGATCGTCTCGCTGTTCGTTGCGACCGCTTCGATTTCGCCGGCTCCGTCGACCCGGTCGTCACTCATCGCCTTCGCCCCCGCTGACGCCGACGATCTCGCCGTCCTCCCAGACGTAGAACCCTTCGCCGGTCTTCTTGCCGAGGTTACCCGCACGCACCTTGCGCTTGAGGGCCTGTGGTGGCCTGAACCGTTCGCCGAGTTCCTCCCGCAGGTACTCGAGGATATCCAGCCGAACGTCGAGGCCGACGACGTCGCCGAGTTCGATCGGCCCCATCGGGTGGTTGTACCCCAGTTCCATCGCGGTGTCGACGTCGCGGGGATCGGCGACGCCTTCCTCGACCATCCGCATCGCCTCGACGCCGAGTGCGACGCCGAGTCTCGAGGAGGCGAAGCCGGGCGAGTCGGTGACCTCGACGGGGGTCTTCTCGACGTCCGCGACGAACTCGTGGGCGGACGCGACCGTCGCTTCGCTGGCCTGCTCGGGGACGACGATCTCGACCAGTTCCATGACGTGGACCGGGTTGAAAAAGTGCAGCCCGATCACGCGGTCGTCGTGGTCGGCTGCGCTCGCGATTTCGGTGACCGACAGCGACGACGTGTTCGTCGCGACGATCGTCTCCTCGTCGACGACCGCCTCGACGTCCTCGAGCGTGCGCTGTTTGAGTTCGAGGTCTTCTGGCACTGCCTCGATTACCACGTCGGCTCCCTCGAGGGCCGCCTCGAGATCGGTCGTTCCCTCGATCTGGGACAGCGTCGCGTCGGCCTCCTCGCGGGTGAGTTTGTCGCGTTCGACCCCGCCCTCGAGGTTGTCCTCGATCGCTGTGATTCCTTCCTCGACGTACTCGGATTCGATGTCCCTGACGACGACGTCGTGTCCGGCCGTCGCCGTCACCTGTGCGATGCCGTGTCCCATGGTACCGGCTCCTAGTACTGTGACGTGCATACGTCACACAATCGGGACGATCCTCAAAGCCGTTACTAATCTATTTCCGACACGTTCTCGGGAGGATACTTCACTCGAGACGCCACGATACGACGCTCGACGGCTGGCAGAGAGTCCGTTATCGTCGACGCAGTACGGACGCCACAGGCCCGGAAGGACGGTGCCTTCGCCGACCCCTACCCCGAGGACCTCGTGATCGAAGTCCTCGAGGCGCTGGTCGAGCGGACGGACGTTCCGGCGGGGGAGTGAGACGATTTCCGTCTGGGCTGTGCGAACCAGGAGAGCGAACAGGGACGGAATCTCGCCCGGCAGTCGCTGCTGGCAGGTGGGTTCCCCGAGTCGGTCCCCGGGGCGACGCTGACGCGACTCTGTGGCTCGTCGCTGACGACGCTGGTCGACGCGACGCGGTCGATCGAGGCCGGCGACGCCGACGTCGTCCCCGTCGCGGGCGTCGAACACATGAGCCCCATCCCGTTCTCGGATTGGCTCCATCCCGGGATCGAGAAGCGGTACGACAGCGACGAACTGCCGATGGGGGCGACCGCCGAGCGAGTCGCCAGGGAACACGACGTCGGCCGCGAGGAACAGGACCGGTTCGCCCTCCGCTCACATCGGTGGGCGATCGACGCCTGGGAGGAGGGTCGGTTCGACGACGAGGTCGTCCCCGTCGACGCCGACGATCCCCTCGAGCGCGACGAGGGGCCGCGACCCGAGACCTCGCTCGAGGACCTGGCGGACCTGCCGACCGTCTTCGCCGACGACGAGGCGGCGACGGTGACGCCGGGCAACGCCTCGCCACTGACCGACGGCGCAGCGGGGCTGTTCGTCACGAGCCCCGAGTACGCCTCCCGGAACGATCTGGACGTGCTCGCGACCGTCCGATCGCGGGCCGTCGCTGGCGTCGATCCGCGCGTGATGGAGGTCGGGCCGGTGCCCGCGACGCGAGCGGCACTCGAGACGGCAGGGATCAACGTCGGCGACCTTGACCTGGTCGAACTCAACGAGGCGTTTGCCTCCCAGAGTCTCTACTGCAAGCGGGCACTCGGGTCGACGACGACCGACTCACCGTCAACGGTGGCGCGATCGTGCTCGGCCACCTGCTTCGCTGTTCGGGCGCTCGGATCGCGACGACGCTGTTGCACGAACTCCGGCGGCAGGACGACCGGTACGGCCTCGCGACGATGTGTGTCGGCTTCGGGCAGGGTGTGGCGACGGTGTTCGAACGATCGTCGTGAGAGAGTGTGGAAGTCAACAGCACACATATATGATTCCGCCGAAAACGTGAGCCCATGCGAGACGTCTATCTCGTCGGTGCCGGTCAGTCGCCGTTCGGGGCGTTTCCGGACGAGAGCTACCGGGACCTGTTCGCGGAGGCCTACGCGGCCGCCTGCGACAGCGTCGATCACGGAATTGATACCGGAGACGTCGACGAGGCCGTCGTCGGCACGCTCGGCGTCGGCGGCCGCCAGCTCGGCCTGTCGGGGCCGGCCGTGACCGAACACGTCGGCCTCCACAACGTCCCCTGCTCGAGAGTCGAGAACGCCTGCGCTGCAGGCGGATTCGCCGTGCGTCAGGCCGTCCAGGCGATCAAGAGTGGGTTCGCCGACGTCGCTGTCGCTGGCGGTTACGAGGTGATGACCGACCTCTCCGAGGACGTGACCACGTACTGGCTCGGCGTCAGCGGCGAGACCGAGTGGGAGCGACTGACCGGGACGACCTTCTCTGGCGTCTACGCCCAGATGGCGAGTGCGTACATGAACGAGTACGACGCGACGAACGAGGACCTCTCGCGGGTCGCCGTGAAGAACCACGCGAACGGCGCGAAGAATCCGAAGGCCCACCTGGGGTTCGAGTGTTCGCTCGAGGACGCCGTGGAAGCGCCGACCGTCGCCGATCCCCTCACCCTCTATCACTGCTGTCCGACCTCCGACGGGGCTGCGGTCGCGATCCTCGCCAGCGAGGACGTCGTGGGCGAGTACAGCGACGAGCGGGTGCGGGTCGCCGGCGTCGGCGCGGCCAGCGAACGGGTCGGGCTGGCCCAGCGGGACAGCTACACCGCCATTTCGGCCTCGCAGGTCGCCGCCGAGACGGCCTACGAGCGTGCCGGCGTCGTCCCCAACGACCTCGACTTCGCGGAGGTCCACGACTGCTTTGCGATCGCGGAACTGGTCGCCTACGAGGACCTGGGCTTCTGTGCGCCGGGATCGGCCCCCGACCTGCTCCGCGAGGGACGGGCCGACCCCGATGGCGACCTCCCGGTCAACACCTCCGGCGGACTCAAGTCGAAGGGCCACCCCATCGGAGCGACCGGAACCGGCCAGGTCGTCGAGGCCTTCGAGCAGTTGACGGGACGGGCGGACGACCGGCAGCTCGAGAACCCCCACTGTGGCCTGACCCACAACGTCGGCGGCAGCGGCGGCGCGTCGGTCGTTCACGTCTTCGAGCGCGAGGGGGTGACAGGATGACGCTCGGAATCGACGCCGTCGCGGCCTACGCCCCGCGCTACCGGATCACGGCAGCGACCGTCGAGAACGCCTGGGGCCAGTTCCACGGCGTGGGTATCTCCGAGACGGCGGTTCCTGCGGCGGACGAAGATACGCTGACGATGGCGGGCGAGGCCGCGACGATGGTGCTGACCGACAGCGACCTCGCGTCGGCCGACGTGAGCCGGCTGTTCGTCGCGACGACGACGCCACCGTTAGAGGAGGGCGCGATCGGTGCACGGCTCGCCAGCTTCCTCGGGCTCGCGGAGACGGTCGAGACGCGAACGTTTTCCGCGACCACGCGTGCCGGCGTCGACGCACTGGCGACGACACTCGAGGGCGGTAGCCCCGCGCTCGTGGTCGCCAGCGACGCACCACGCGGTGCTCCGGACGACGAACGCGAACACGCTGGCGGTGCAGGCGCGGCCGCGCTGGTGGTGACTGACGACGGCCCCGGCTCGGTCGTCGACCGGGCCGAACGGACGACGACGTTTCCCGGCACGCGATTTCGTCCTGCCGGCTCCGGGGAGACGACGGACCTCGGGATCACCGCCTACGATCGGTCGGCGTTCACGGAGACCGTCGCGGCCGTCGCCGACGACCTCGAGTACGACCTCGCGACGGCCGACGCCGTCGCGCTCCAGTCGCCGAACGGGAAACTCCCCTACCGGGCCGCCGGTCCGCTCGGCGTCGAGACCGACGCCCTCCAAGCCGGGACGACCGTCCACGACCTCGGCGACACCGGCGCGGCGAGTGCGCTTCTCGGATTCGCCAGCGCGCTCGAGGCCGGCCACACCGACGTCGTCCTGATCGGCTACGGCCCCGGTGGCGGGACGGCGATCGCCCTCGCGGGGACGGACGTTTCGGTCGCGACCGATCTCGAGGGTGCGGAGACGCTGTCCTACGGCGAGTATCTGCGGATGCGCGGCGACGTCACGCCAGGCGAGCCGGCAGGTGGCGGCGCGTACGTCAGCGTCCCGAGCTGGAAACGCACCCTTCCTCAGCGCCATCGCCTCGTCGCCGGGCGTTGCCGGGAGTGTGGCGTGCTCGCGTTCCCGCCCGAGGGGGCCTGTACCGACTGTGGTGCGTTCGAGGCCGACGAGACGGTCTCACTGCCGGGAACGGGGACGGTCGAGGCGGCGACGGTCATCGGCCAGGGCGGTGCACCCCCCGAGTTCGTCGAACAGCAGGCACGAGAAGGGGCGTACGTCAGCGCAATCGTCGCCCTCGACGGTCCCGCAGGCGACGACACGGTCTCGACGCCAGCCCAGGTCCGTACCGTCGGCGAGGAGTCGGTCTCGCCCGGCGACCGCGTCGAGGCGACGATCCGCCGAATCTACACCCAGGAAGACGTGATTCGGTACGGGTTCAAGATGCAACTGCTCGAGTAGTCTTTGCCGTCCTCGCGTTTCCAACCGCTGTCCTCACCGTCGTGAAGCTCGTTTCTCTGTCACGCCTGTGCTACTGGCTCGAACGATTGTCGCTTCGTTCGAGCTGTTCGAACGTAGGCGTGCCCGGCGTTCGCCGACATCTCTCAGTATCTGACAGTCATATACACGTCCGTCCACCGAGAGTTTACAGAAGTACTACTGTAAATAATGGGTGGTTGACCGTCGTTCCGATCTCCGTTCGGTAGCGAATAACGTTCGAACTACTCGAACGCACCCGCTGCTATCGGCCGGAATTTTCTGATTTCGATCAAAGATTGCTCGAATTAGCGGACGAACGGGGTGCGGTTCGGTCGCTCGAGAACGAGGTCGTTTCCGCTAGTCGAACGACCTCGACATCCATCCCTACGTCGTCTGGGAGTACTCGTCGACCCACTCCTGGAGCGTAATACCCATCGTCGCCTGCGTGATGGCGTTCGAAGAGGCCGAGTTCGCGCTCTGTACCAGTTCGGCCTCGAGCGTCCGGTCGGGAATTTCACCGAGGAAGTGTGGGATCGCCCGCTGGACAGACAGTGGACAGCCGACCTCGTGGGCCAGCGCGTACCCCGAGATAGAGTGCGGGATCGTCTCGCCGCCGTACCGCGGATCGGTGTCGGCGAGGATGTCGTCGTCGACGTGGTCGGTGTACTCGTAGCACTTGCCCACGTCGTGGAGGAGACAGGCCGCGACGGTCGTATCGATGTCCGGGTCGGCCCCGTGGAACTCGCGTTGCTCTCTCGCACTCTCCAGGGCGATCCGGGTGACGCCACGGACGTGTTCGACGTTCGTAACCTCGTGGATGTTCCAGGCGTAGGGGACGTCCTCGACGTGTCGCCAGCCACCTCGCCGCAGGCCGAGGCTCCAGGCCTCGACGACCCGGTCGGCGAGGGTGGAGTCGTCGATCCGCTCGAGTTCGGGAAACGCGTCGCGGACTTGCGTGTCGTAATCGGATTCGGACATAGTCTGTGTGTCGTCTGGACGGCGACTCGAGTAGCTCGGTGCCGTCGTTCCCGTCAGTAGCTTTCTGGCGCGATCCAATAAATTATGAGGTCGTCGTCTCAGACGGACGCTGTACCGAAGCGACCGCGACTCGTCCGGCAGTTGCACCGGTAGAACGGTACAACAAGTCCGTGCGACCGACAGCAGCCCGTATCATAGCCGCTCGCCGTCGACGAACAGTCCTGTCCCTGCTTTGGGGGCTCTCGGCGTCGCCGAGCACGTCCGCCGCCCAGGTGAACTTCCCGCACTCGCTTCGTTCTTCGTGGCTCTTCTCGCATCCCAGTGCGAACAGGAGCAGTTCGGCCGCTTCCATCGACTCGACCGTGATACCTGCATGGTCGACACGCAGTGCTGGCAGGTCGCCCATACTGGCTACGCGAACCGAACCCTCGTAGTGTGTAACTCGTTCTCACCCATCGATAGGCATGTGAACACACCGATAGAACAAAGTCACCCGCGTCCGACAGAGGACGTGTATGCTCAAGCTGGTAGAGTTACTCGTTCGCAAGGACGAGTACAGCCACGAGGAGTTCGTCGAGCGCTGGCAGGCCGACCACGCCGAGATCGCTCGCGAACTGCCGGGCCTGAAACGGTACAGTACGTCCGTGCCGGCCGATCCCGAGGCCGTCGAGTACGACGGCGTCCTCGAACTGGTCTTCGAGGACGAGGACGCGCTGAACGAAGCCTTCGCCTCCGAAGACGGTCAGAAGGTCCAGGCAGACGCCGCCGAGTTCGTCGACATCGGGGCCGGCCCCCGGTTGATCGTCGAGGAGACCGTCCACGTCGACGAATGACGACCGCCAGCGAACTCGTCGAGACGCTCGAGGCCCTAGACATCGAGTACGTTTTCGGCTATCCCGGCGGCAGGGTAATCGAACTCCTCGAGTCTCTGCCCGACTCAGAGGTCGAGTTCGTCCGGCCACGCGACGAGCGCGAGGCCAGCGTCATGGCGGAGATGCACGGCCGTCTCACCGGTACACCGGGTGTGCTCGCCGGCCAGGGACCGTGGATCGGCAGCCTGGGCATGATCGGCCAGATGGAGGCGCGACTGGCTTCCTCGCCGATGGTCGTGCTCACCGAGGCCTCCGAACGGGGCGAGTACTCGACGCTCGCGCCCTACCAGCAGGCCCGCGGCGACTACGGCGGCTTCAGCCTCCCGGACATCCTGGATGGGGTCACCAAGGAGTGGTGGTTCCCTCGGACGCCGACCGAGACGCTGCGATCGGTCCAGCTGGCGTTCAAACACGCCGTCGCGGGCCGGCCCGGGCCGACGGCAGTCATCCTCGACGGCGACGCGATCGCCGAAGACGTCCCCGACGACCCGACCCCGTCGACGTGGGATGCCGCCGAACAGACCCGGACGTGGGACGCCGCACCGACCGCAGAGGACGTCGCCGCGGCCGTCGAGGCCCTCGAGGACGCAGAGCGACCGGTCATCGTCGCGGGCAACGGCGTCCACGTCGCGGGTGCCTACGACGAACTCGCGGCCGTCGCGGAGACCTACGACTGTGCCGTGACCACCTCCTATCTCGGGAAGTCGACGTTCCCCGAGACCGACGAGCGGGCCGCCGGCGTCATCGGGTCGTTCGGCCACGAGGGAGCGAACCGCGTCGTCAGTGAGGCCGACGCGCTGCTCGTCGTCGGCTGTCGGCTGAACCCGATGGACACCAACTGGCAAGCGCCCGAGTTCATCCGGCCCGACGAACAGACGATCGTCCACGCCGACGTCGACACGCGAAACGCCGGCTGGGTCTACCCCGCCGACGTGGGGCTGATTGGCGACGCCAAAGAGAGCCTGGCGGCGCTTGCGGAGGCCGGCAGCGGCGAGAACGGGTGGGCCAGACCGCGTGCGGCCGAGGCCCGTGAGTGGTTCACCGCGCCCGAGTGCGAGGACGACTCGAGTCCGATCAAGCCCCAGCGTGCAGTCGCGGAGATCGAGTCGGTCGTCGACGAGGAGACGATAGTCACCGCAGACTCCGGGAACAACCGGTTCTGGTTGCTGTACTACCTCCAGACGCCGGCCGTCGGCACCTACTTTGGCAGCGGCGGCGTCGGCGGCATGGGATGGTCGACCCCCGCCGCGGTGTCTGCGGCTCTGACGACCGAGAACGACGTCGTCGGCGTCGCCGGTGACGGCGGGTTCGCGATGACGATGAACAGCGTCGAGACTGCCGTCGAGTACGGCGTCGCGCCGACGTTCGTCGTCTTGAACGACACGAGTCTCGGCATGGTTCGACAGATGCAAGACGAGGCCGGCGACATCGCCGGCGTCGAGTTCCACGACACCGACTTCGTGGCCGCCGCCGAGGCATTCGGCGCTGTCGGCCGGCGCGTCACGACGCCCGACGAACTGGCCGACGCCCTCGAGTCGGGTAAAGCGGCGGACGTTCCACACGTCGTCGACGTCCGCATCGACCGCGAAGAGGGGATGGCCGAGACGCTGTCCTCGTCGTTTTACGACTCTGTCGGGGGACTCCACGAGTAACGATGCGAACGACTACACGAATTCGACGACCATACAGCACACATGACTGACGATGCGACCGTACTGGTAACCGGCGGAACCGGCTTCATCGGTTCCTACGTGGTACAGGACCTGCTCGAACAGGGCCACGACGTCGTGGCTTACGACCGTTCGACGGACACGGAAATCTTGGAGAAACTCGGCGTCGCCGACGACGTCGAGGTGCGACGCGGCGACGTCTCCGAGCCGACCGACGTGGTCCGCGCGCTCGAGGAGTCAGGAGCGACCCACGTCGTTCACCTCGCGGCACTGCTGACGACGACGGCACGGGAGAACCCGCGTGCCGCGGCTGACGTGAACATCATGGGGACGAACAACGTCTTCGAGGCCGCTCGTATCTTGGACGACCAGGTCGAACGCGTCGCGTGGGCTTCCTCGGCAGCCGCCTACGCATCCCCAGAGAACTACGACGCCGAGTGGGTCGACGAGGGCGAACTCGTCTATCCCGACACGCTCTACGGCGCGACCAAGGAGTACAACGAACATCAGGCCCGGGTCTACCACGAGGACTACGGACTCGATCACGTCGCCTTACGCCCGACCGTCGCCTACGGCCCCCACCGCGAGACCGGCGGCTCCGCCTTCCTCGCGAACGTCGTCGAGAAACCCGCCCTCGGCGAGTCCTACAGCGTCGAGTACGGCGACCAGCACGTCGACTGGCAACACGTCGAAGACATCGCACAGGCGTTCCGGAAAGCCGCCTTCACCCCCGAAGACGACCTTTCTCAGCGGGTCTACAACGTCCGCGGCGTGCTCGCGACGGTCCGTGAGGCCGCCGAAGCCGTCGAGAGCGTCGTGCCCGACGCCGACATCACCGTCTCCGACGACGGCGAACTCCCTTGGACCCAGAACTTGGACATGACCAGGGCTCAGGAGGACCTGGGCTACGAGGTCCAGTACGACCTCGAGTCGGGCTTCCGGACGTACGTCAACGTGCTCCGGAAGGAGGACGGACTCGAGCCAGTGTGACCGTCCCGACTCTGTGACCTCGCTATCGCTTTCGGTCTGGACGGCGTCGACCGCCTCCGTCGAGAAACTACCTCTTTCGTAAACGCGTTTGACCGTGCCCTCCTCCGTTCCTCGAGTTCGCCGGGGTCGACGAGTTCGAGGTCGTCCGGCGTAAACGACAGGGCGTTGGCCAGTCGTTTCTCGATCGCATCACGGAGTCGGTCGCGGTCGAACGTCGAACGTCGACTCGAGTTCCGGGTCGAACTCGAGTCGCTGCCGGTAGAACGGCACGTTCTCGCAGGTGTGTTCGGCGGTCTCCCGGCGCGGGTTCGACTGGACCTCGCGTCACTCCTCGCGCGAGCGAGACTCGGTTGGTACTGCCATGTCTTTTCATATTGTCCACCGTTCTGTACCAACGCGCTTGGATTTCGCCGAAAGAACTGCGGCGCGGTCGTGCTACTCGAACCGCTCGAACGGCTGCTCACAGCCGTTGCAGTAGTGCATCGATCGACACAGCGACGGCCCTTTCGGGTGTTCGCGAACCGTGTTCGTCGATCCACAGTAGGGACACTCCGCGCCCGTCTCGTCGCCGCCAGTCGTAACGCTTGGATCGGGTTCTCTCATACGCTCAGTCCGAACTCTCGCAGGTCGTCTTCGCCCTCGTCGGTCACCATCTCGACGGTCCACTCCGGACTCCAGACGAGCCGTAGTTCCACGTCGTCGACGTCCTCGAGGGCCACGACCGACTCCTCGACTTCCGTCGTCAGCATGTCGCGTGCCGGACATCCCGAATAGGTCAGGGTCATGTCGACGGTGGCGACGCCGTCTTCGACGTCGACGCCGTAGATCAGTCCGAGGTCGACGATGCTGATCGGCATCTCGGGGTCTTCGATCTCGTAGAGGGTCTCCCACACGTCGGCCTCGAGGCCGGTCGCGTCGTCGCCAGTCGCGGGCAGTTCTTCGACCGCCTCGCCCTCCCGGTAGTCGGTGTACGCACAGGGCGTGGTGTCGGGGTCGTCCGGCGTGTCGTGGTTCATTATTCTGGGTGCGCCATGATCGTGGTCGCTTCACTGCGCTCGAGTTCGCGGTAGGTGTGGGTAAACTCCTCGTGGAGTTTCGCCCAGGCGTCGGTGTGGGTACCGTCCCGGCCGAGAGCTTCGGGGAGGGTGTCGTCGGGCACCTCGAGGTCGTAGTCGTCGTAGTGGACGATCTCCGAAACCGGCGTCTCGAGGTCGAGATCCTCGAGATACGGGACGACGATCGAGAGCCACTCTGCACGAAGCGCCTCGAGGGAGGCGTCACGGAAGCCGGCCTCGACGATCGTCTCCTCGAGATCGTCGTCGACGGCCCGCGGTTCGTCGCCGCTCGCGTCTCCCGTGCCGGAGGTCGGCGCGGCCACTTCGAACAGCGTCAGCGCGTGCGGGAACAGCCGATCGACGGCGTTCTGCAGGCGCTCGTGGCCCTCGTCGCCGTCGGCGAGCCGTTCCATCCAGCTCTCCGCGTGTTCGCGGTGGTACTGCTCTTCGCTCCGGACTTTGCCGACGCGGTCGGCGATCTTTGCGTAACTCGACTCCGCGAGCGACTCGAGTCGGAGCTGTTCGGCGACGTCGTAGAGGTAGTGTCTGAGGACGACGTCGGCCCAGTCGCCCTCGTCGAACGGTCGTTCGGTCAGCGTGCTGTGTCGCCACTCGTCGGGGTCGCGCTCGTAGATCAGTTCGTGTTCTTCGTGGCCCAGATCCTCGAGAACGTCGTACCACAGTCGAGCGTGGCCGAGTTCGTCCTGGGCGTTGTTCGACAACGCGAGATCGGACTCGAGAGACGGTGCCCTGACTTGCCACTCGGTGTAGCGTTCGGCCAGCACGAACTCGTCGTCGGCCAGTCTGAGCAACAGCGACTCGAGGGCTGTTGCCTGTTCGTCGTCGAGGTCGGCGGAGGAGTCGAACCCGCTCATCAGACCACCTCGTTACGCCGTTCCTTGGCGTCTTCCTGTTCGCCCGAGGACTCGACTACCTCGCTTGCGTCGTCGGCGGTGACGTCGTACCCCGTCGCCCAGCGGTAGCTCTTGTCGGTTGCGCCGCCGAAGGCGTACTCGTCGCCGTCGAGTTCACCGATCTCCGTCTTGGGGACGACCCAGAGGTTGTTCGTCGGCTTGCGCCGGCCGTGCTGGATCGCGGCGAACTGCTTTGCCATCTCGCGGTCCGGTGCGTGAACGTTCCCACAGTGGGTGTGGTACTCGCCTTGCTCTTCCTGTCGGAATACTTCCCAGATCATGGTTAGTCGGCAGCCTGTGGTGTCTGGCCACCCGACGGCACGTCGGTTCCGTCGATCGTCTCCCGAACCCACTCGACGGCCTCCTGTGCGGCGTTGCGCCCCTCGATCTGGCCGACGCCGGGTTCGTACTCGTTTTTCGCGATCGTGAAGAACTCCGCCCAATCTAAATCGTCTTCGACGACCTCGTAATCTCCCTCGTCGTTTTTCCGGATGCGGGGCTCGTCAGGGATCTCGAGGCCGTACTGTTGGGCTTTCGGGATGTACTGGTTGAGGAAGGCCGTCCGGAGTTCGTCGTTGGACTTCTGTTTCAGACCGACGTCGGCGGCGAAGTCGTGGTGTTTGCTCTGGTCGTCGGTTGGGCCGAAAAACTGGATGATTCGGGGCCACCACGTCTCGAAGGCCTCCTGGGTCTTTTGCTGTTCTTTCCGCGAGCCACTCATCAGCGTCGCGAGGATGTCCTCGCCGTGTTTGACGTGGAACCCTTCCTCGAAACAGACCTTGTCCATCGCGTGAGCGTAGGGCTCCCAGCTGGTCCGACGAAGCGTCGCCTGCCGGCGCATCGCCGCACCGTCGACGAAGAAAGCGATCATCGCCGTCTCGGGCCACCCTTCCATCGGGTAATGAAAGCAGTTGAGGAACTTCCCGTCGCCGTTTGCGAGGTCGTCTAGCATCTCCTTGCGGGTCTTGACACCAAGCGACTCCGCCGCACGGTAGAGCAACTGCCCGTGGCCGATCTCGTCTTGTACCTTCGCGGAGAAGGCGAGTTTGCGGTCGATACTCGGTGCTTGCCGGATAAACGGCCGCTCTAAGTACGCGCCCATGATCTCGCTGTTGGCGTGGAACTCGATCATCCGGGTCGCCGCCTCGCGGTACTTCTCGGGGAGGTCGTCCGTGGGGCTGAACTCCCGCGGTCCCGCTCGGTCTTTGACCGTTTCTATGTGCATTGTTCACGAGTAAACATGACCGAGACATCCTTAGCAATTCACCACTATATAACGAGGTTTTATCTGTACTGGCCGAAAACATGGCTATGATTGACAGACACACGCTATGATCGAAGAGTGCCTCGCAGTCGAGTTCCGAGTTCAAAACGACGACTGTCCGCTCGCGGAAGCCACACGAGCCATCGACGTCGACGTCGATGCCCAGCCACCCCAACACCGGAGCGACGGTTACGACCTCCTGCAGTTCGTCACGCCACAACGAGACGAACTCACGCACGTCCTCGAGGCCGACGATCGCATCTCGTACCTGCACGTCTCGAGAACCGACGGCCGGTACCAGTACCGGTGTCTCTCGAAAGCTCCCTGTGTCGTCCAAGAACTGATCGACGGCGGACTGATCGTCGAGACGCTACGCTACCGGAACGGCGAGGCGACGATTTTCGGTGCCGTCGTCGGCCGTGACGTTCTCAAAGGCGTCATGGCCGCGGCAGGTGACGCCGTCGGCGTCAAACTCGAACGCGTGTATCCGCTCCAGACCGAGACACGAGAATCGGCCAGCCCACGGTGGGACCTCACTCCTGCACAGGAAGCATGTATGCGGACGGCACTCGAGATGGGGTACTTCGCGATTCCCCGAGAGACGACGTCCGAGGCGGTCGCCGCGGAACTCGGGATCAGCAAGTCGGCGTTCCTCGAACGCCTGCGCCGTGGCGAGCAGGCGCTCCTCCGGCAGATTTTCAGCTAATCGGTAACTTCTTTTCTCCCGGAGTACCGTGTCACTGTATGACGGACCTCGACGCCGTTTGCCAGCGCATCCAGAGCGACGCTTACTGCGAGACACTCGGTATCGACCTGGTCGACCTCGAGCCTGGAGCCGCACGGACCAGACTCGAGATCACCGCGGAACTGCTGAACTTCCACGGCACACCTCACGGCGGTGCTGTTTACTCGCTCGCCGACGCCGCGTTTGCGGCCGCCTCGAACTCCCGTGGCGACACCGCGGTCGCGCTCGAGACGAACATCTCCTATCTCGACGCAGTCGCGGTCGGCGACGTCCTCACGGCGACCGCCGAGGAAACCCACGTCACCAGTCGGACCGCCGAATACGAGGTCGCCGTCACTGACGACGACGACGACCGTATTTCGACGTTCCGTGGGCGGGTGTACCTGCTGGACTGAGACGGTTTCTTGTCCGTCATTTCCGGGCCACCAGCGCCCCGAAGCGGGTGCACCGGGAACTCGGTACAGCAATCCGTCCGAAATACACGGGGGCAGTCATACAGTTTGCTGTAAGTCATTTCCGGCGCGACCACAGGAGGGCTCGCGGTCACGCCGGTAAATCGTTACAGCATTCCGTATCAGGCAGTCACGCCGAGATACCGATCGAGAATCGCTTCGTCCTCCTCGAGTTCCGCGGAACTGCCCTCCCAGACGATCTCGCCCTGGTTGATGACGTAGTTGTGGTCGGCTAGCTCGAGACTGACGTGGACGTTTTGCTCGACGAGCAAGACGGTGATCCCCTGCTCCCGGAGTTCGCGGACGATGTGCATCACGTCCTTGACGATGTAGGGAGCGAGTCCCTCGGTGGGTTCGTCGAGCAAGATCAGGTCGGCACCGGCGACCAGTGCGCGTGCGATCGCGAGCATCTGCTGTTCGCCTCCCGACAGCGACGAGCCAGCGTTTTCGGTCCGTTCTGTTAGGTTCTCGAACATCTCGAGTGCCTCCGCGACCGAGAACGCGTCGACCTCGGTCGAGCCGCCGTATGCTGCCAGTTCCAGGTTCTCGCGGACGGTCAACTCGGGGAAGATCCGCCGTTCCTCGGGGACCAGCGAGAGGCCGCGTTTAGCGCTCGTCGTCGCGTCGAGGTCGGTTATCTCCTCGCCACGATAGCTGACCGTCCCGTCGGTCGGGTTGACGATCCCCATGATAGACCGGAGCGTCGTCGTCTTCCCGGCACCGTTGCGACCGACCAGCGAGACGATCTCGCCTTCGTCGACAGTCAGCGAGAGGTCGTGTAACACCTTCGTCTCGCCGTAGCCGGCGTCGACCTCCTCGAGTTCGAGCACGCGGTCGGCGCTCATTCGGCCATCCCCCCGAGGTAGGCGTCTTGGACGGCCTGGTTGCCGGCGATGTCTTCGGGTGTTCCTTCCGCGAGAATCTGGCCACGATGCAACACGGTGATTCGGTCGGAAAGTTCCATGACGAGTTCGATGTCGTGTTCGATCAACAGCAGGGTCTGATCGACCAGCACTTCCTCGATGAGATCGATCGTCTCCTGGGTTTCCTCGACGCTCATGCCAGCGGTCGGCTCGTCAAACAGCACGATGTCGGGATCGGTCGCCAGCACGACGCCGATCTCGAGTCGCCGTCGGTTCCCGTACGCGAGCGCGTCGGCCTCCTCCTCGGCGACGTTCTCTAGGCCGATGCGCGTGAGGATGCGTTC
Organism: Natronobacterium gregoryi SP2; assembly: GCF_000230715.2. GTDB lineage: Archaea > Halobacteriota > Halobacteria > Halobacteriales > Natrialbaceae > Natronobacterium > Natronobacterium gregoryi. Next base: position 1,231,464 of record NC_019792.1, on the reverse strand, counting down.
GGTTTCTTCGTTCATCCCGTCGTAGCTGTCGGTCGGTTTGAAAAGCGACTCGACGAGGCTGTACTCGTCGCGGCTGACCGACTGAGCCGCCAGCCGGACGTTCTCGCGGACGGTGAGTCCGCCGAAGACGTTCGAGATCTGGAACGATCGACCCATGCCACGGCGGACGCGTTCGGGCGGCGAGAGGTCGGTAACTTCCTCGCCGTCGAAGTAGATCGTCCCGTCGGTGACGGACAACGCCCCCGTGATGAGGTTGAACAGGGTGGTCTTACCCGCTCCGTTGGGACCGATGATGCTCCTGCACTCGCCGCGTTCGACCGCGAGATCGACGTGGTCGGTCGCGGTGAACTCGCCGAACTTCCGGACGAGCCCCTCGGTCCGGAGGATGACGTCACCGTCGGTGAACCGTTCGCGCTCCTGTGGTTCCACCGTCACTAGTCGTCACCTCGCGTGCTCGAGTCGCTCGTGGCCGGTTCGGGGTCCGGGCCTGGTCCGCCCGGAAGGTGCGGTGCGAGCAGTTCGGGGACCGAAACTAGCCCTCGCGGCAAGAAGATGACGAACAGGACGAATATCGACCCGAGCACGAGCCGCCAGCGTTCGGTGACGCCAGTGAGAACGTACTCGAGGCCGAAGAACGTGGCCGAGCCGACGATCGGCCCGTACAGCGTCCCCATCCCGCCGAGGATGACCATCACGATCACTTCACCGGAGACCATCCACTCGGCGGTGGCGGGGAAGACCCGGCCCGTAAAGAGGGTGTACAGCCCGCCGGAGAGGCCGGCGAGTGCTCCGCTGACGACGAACGCTCGACGTTTGTACGTGACCGTGTCGTAGCCGAGAAACGTCGCGCGCTGTTCGTTCTCCCGAATGGACGTAAGCACTGCGCCAAACGGCGACTGGAGCATCCGGCGAGTGAGCAAGAAGCCGGCGACCAGCGCGAGCAACACGACGTAGTAAAACAGCAGCCGACCGGTGATGGCTACCGGCCCGAGGAAGAGCCCGATCGAGTCGAGTTCGACGCCGACGCCGCCGATCCCGTAGACGGGATCGAGCCCGAAGATGCCCTCGGAGCCACCAGTAATCTCGAGTCTGGTGACCGCGTTGTAGAACAGTTCGGCAAACGCGAGGGTGATCATCGCGAAGTAGACGCCCGAGACCCTGATCGAGAGGTAGCCGACGACCCACGCGACCGCCGCCGAGATTACGATCGCAAGGGGGAGCGCAACGAACACGGACGGCGTCACCTGCTGGAGAGTGATCGCGACCACGTACGCGCCCAGTCCGTAGAACAGCGCGTGACCGAGCGACACCAGCCCGGTGTACCCCATCACGAAGTCGAGACTGAGTGCGAACAGTCCCCAGATCAGGACCTCGATCAGCAACGTGACGACGAACGTCGAGTACAGCCACCCTGCCCCGAACGGCACCAACACGAGCAATCCGACCATCGCGACCCCTAGCCGGTTGCGGGTCTTGGGGTCGAGGAAACCACCATTACTCCCGGTGAGCAGTTCACCGCCCTCGTCGTCCGGCGTTTCGGTGCCGAACAACCCGCGTGGCCGGACCAGGAGGATACCGATCATCAGCAGGAAAAGTACCATTCCCTCGAGGAACGGGACGTACGGTCGCAAGATCGATTCCTGCAGAATGCCGACGAAGAGTCCGCCGGCGACTGCACCCTTGAAACTCCCCAGGCCGCCGAGGACGACGATGACGAACGCCGGGATGATGACGGACATCCCCATCTCGGGGTTGACTTGCCTGCTTCCAGCGAGGATGATACCGGCAAACGCCGCCAGAGCCGCACCCACGCCGAACACGAGCGAATAGTATCGATCGATGTCGATCCCGAGGTTGCGCACCATCTGGCGATCCTGGGAACCGGCACGAATGATGAGGCCGTACCTGGTGTACTCGAGCATCGCCCAGACGGCGACGGCCATCAGGCTGCCGGCGACGATGATAAAGAGGTTGTACGCGCTCACGCCGAACCCGAACACGGAAATCGTCCCACTGACGACGTCCGGTCGCGGCAGGCTCGAGGCACCTGGTCCCCAGACCAGGTATATCAGGTCGTTCAACACCAGCACGAGGCCGAACGTCAGCAGGATGTGATAGAGCGGGTTGCGCCCGTACAGCGGCTGGACGGTGTATCGTTCGATGGCCACGCCGATCACGCCGACGAGCAACGGCGCGATCAGTAACGCGGCGAAAAACGCCGTCCCGCCGAGCGGTGCGATCACCGCAAGCGCGAAGTACGCACCGAGTGCGAACAGTTCGCCGTGGGCGAAGTTGATGACGTGCATGACGCCGAAGATGACTGAAAGCCCCGCGGCGAGCAGTACGTACACGACACCGAGTGTCAATCCATCCAACAGCTGTTGTGTGAGTCCAGCAAGCATGGGTGTTCAGTACTTACGCTCGGCCGTCACAGCCGACGTCTTCACAGTCTGGAATCGCGTCCTCGCCCTCGAGCTGTTCGAGGTCGAAGGTGACGCCTGGAACCTCACCGTCGTCCGGTTCGACGAGTTCACCCATCCAGACCGGGTTCTCTGCCTGGCCGTCACATTCCCGGAAGCGGTTCGGGCCGAAGATCGTCTCGTGCTCGAGGCCGTTGAGCACCTCTTTGACCGCGTCCGGATCGCGCGAACCGGCTTCCTGGATGCCGTTGGCGAGCATCCGGATCGAATCGAAGCCGACCCGCGAGAAGTTGTCCGGTAGTTCGTCGAACTCGTCTTCGTAGGCCTCGACGAACGCCTGGTTGTCACCGATCTGGAGTTCCGGTGAGTATCGGACGCCGCTGTAGACGCCGACGGCCGAGAGCCCGGCACCGCCGCGGACGGGAGTGAACGATCCCGTCGTCGTGACGATGGGGATGTCGTCTTGCAGGCCGCGCTCGCCGGCTTGCTGCAGGAAGATCCCGAGGTCTGCACCCGTCATCCCGACGACGAGAGCGTCGGCCTCGTCAGCCTCGTCCTGGATCTGCGTGATGAACGCGTCGAAGTCGGTCGCACCGGGGTCGGACGCTGTCTCCCCGACGTTCTCGTAGGAGTCGCTCAGTGCCGCCATTCTGGCCTCGAACTCGTCGCGCACCGACTCGCCGTAGACGTAGTCTGCGATGTGATAGAAGATCCGGTCGCCTAGTTCGTCGTCGGTCCACTGGGCCATCACCTCGGTCATCTGGGCGGTGTTCGTCTCGAACCGGAAGACGTACTCGCTGCAGTTGTCGCCAGTGATCGAGATGTCCGCCGCACCTGGCGTGTACACGACGCCGTTTTCTTCGGCGATGTCGGCAACCGCAAGCGCCGAGGAACTGCTGATACAGCCAGTGAGAAAGTCCACTCCGTAGTCCTGAATGGCCTCCTCGGCCTCGCGAGTCGCGTCCGCAGGATCGGTCTGCGTGTCGAAACTCTCGTACTCGAACTCGAAGTCGTACTCGTCGCTCTCGTTGACCCACTGGATGCCGAGCTCGTTGCCTTGGTGGCGCTCTTCGCCGAGTTCGGCGAACTCACCGGTTCGCGGCTCGAGAACACCGAGTCGTACTGTGTCGAACTCCTCGTCGTCTCTCCCGGTTGCTTCTTCCGGATCACCGACGCAGCCAGCCAGTCCAATCACGCTGGCGACGCTGCCTCCCGTCATTGCTTTGAGAACGTCTCGTCTCCGGCTATGTGGGTTGTCACCTCGAGACATAGACTGAATTATTGATAAACACCTATAAATATAAACCGCTTTTTGTGGGTGGTTTATTGGTGGTGCTGGAAATATCGTCCGAGTCTGCGGTGTCGGTCGAACTGGGCCGTGAACCGATCGGGAACGTTATGGGTAATAATGACAATCAGTATGTGTGTACCGCATACTGGTCGCACTCGACACCGACGTAGCGCGTGCCGAGTCACAGGCGTCGACGATCGAATCGCTCCCCGGATCGACCGAGGACGTGACTGCAGTTCTCACACACGTATTCCAGGACAATCCAGATGGACGGTCGGTCCAGCAACTCGACGGCGTCCGACACATCGCCGACCGGTTCGACGAGGCCGGTATCGACTACGAGTACTACGAGACGAGCGGCGAGCCGGCTCCGGAACTGATCGAAGCAGCCACAGCCCTCGATGCCGACATGCTCTGTCTCTCCGGGCGAAAGCAGACGCCGACTGGGAAGGTCATCTTCGGGAGCGTCACCCAGTCGGTGATCCTCGAGACCGACCTGCCGGTCGTCACCGTCAGCCCCGGCGAGTGACGCCCGTCGTCACCGACGCCGAGCCGACGGCGCTCGAGCAACCTACGCGATACACACGTTCTCAGACAGTCTGCTGTCGGTCAGTTCCGGCGCGACCGCGAGCACGCCTGCGGTCGCGCTGGGACATCGGTACAGCCGTCTGTCTCAGTCTGATGCTGATCGACCCCTCTGTCTTCCTGAACGTCGACTGGCTCGAGCGTCGCCTCCGGCTGGCGATCGCCGAGACGTCAGGACGGCAGGCCCTGCGAGAAGTCGTTCGGACTGGGACTGTGCTCTTGCCATTACTTCTCTCACTGAGTGTGACTCCACCACATGATTTTTATCGAGGGAATTCGATTGTGTGGTGAGGATGAGTTATAAAGCGATAGAGACAGCGTCCCGAGCGGAGATCCGTGAACTGCAGAGCGAACGGCTCCGCGAGACTGTCCGCAACGCCTACGAGAACGTGGCGTACTACCGGGACGAACTCGACGCTGCGGGCGTCTCTCCGGACGACATCGAGACGGTCGAGGACGTCGAGAAACTCCCGTTCACGACGAAATCGGACTTCCGTGAGGAGTATCCCGACGGCCTGTTCGCGGTCGACGACGAGGCGGTGCGGCGAATCCACGCTTCCTCGGGGACGACGGGCAAGCCAAAGATCGTCGCCTACACCGAAGACGACCTCGAACTCTGGAACGAGGTGGTCGCGCGGTCGCTCGTCGCTGCGGGCGTCGAACCGGGCGACACCGTCCAGAACGGCTACGGCTACGGGCTCTTTACCGGTGGGCTCGGCCTCCACTACGGCGTCGAGGAACTGGGTGCGACGGTGATCCCGATCGGCGGCGGCCAGACCCAGCGACAGGTCGAACTCCTGGAGGACCTCGAAAGCGACGTCCTGAGTTGTACGCCGTCGTACGCGCTGTACCTCGCGGAGACGGCCGAAGAGATGGGCGTCGACCCACGCACCCTTCCGGTCTCGACGGTGATCTTCGGGGCCGAACCGTGTACGGACCCGATGCGCGAGGAGATCGAACAGCGACTCGACGTGACGGGGATCGACATCTACGGGCTCTCGGAGATCATCGGGCCAGGCGTCTCGAACGAGTGCCACGAGGCCCAGGACGGCCTGCACATCTGGGAAGACCACTTCTATCCCGAGGTGGTCGACCCCGCCACCGGCGAGCCACTCCCCGAGGGCGAAGAGGGCGAACTCGTGTTGACGACCCTGACCAAGGAGGCGCTGCCAGCTATCCGGTACCGCACCGGCGACCTCACCACGCTCACCTCCGAGAAGTGTGCGTGTGGTCGGACGATGGTCCGCATGGACAACGTCACCGGCCGTGCCGACGACCTCATCATCGTCCGCGGCGTCAACCTCTACCCCAGCGAGATCGAAGCCGTCGTCCTCGAGTTCGACGAGGTCGCGCCCTACTACCGGATCGACCTCTCCCGCGAAGACGCCCTCGACCGACTCGAGTTACGCGTCGAACTCGAGGCGACGTTCGACGGGGACCGCGACGCGCTGGCCGACCGCGTGCTCACGCGACTCGAGAACGTCCTCTCGTTTACCCCGGACGACCTCGAACTCGTCGACCCCGGCGAACTCGAGCGCACGGAAGTCGGGAAGGTAAAGCGCGTCTACGACCATCGGTGACCTGAGATCGACGTCACGTCGGAGCCGTGGCAGTCTCGCCGCGTCGGTAGTGCCGACTGTGAAATCCCGTAACCGACTGTCTGTGTCCGTTTTCGGGTGGCGTGGCAAACTATTTGTATACTCATTGGAATAATTACGTATGGCATACAGTTACGAGCCACATCACTTCGAGGAGTTCGAGGTCGGACAGGAGTTCGAGAGCGTCGGTCGAACTGTCACGGAAGCCGACTTCGTGATGCACTCGGCGCTATCCGGCGACTGGACGGAATTACACACCAACGCCGAGTACGCCGAGGACGGCCCCTTCGACGGCCGCATCGCTCACGGTCCGATGACGTTCGTCCAGGCGACGGGTTTCGTCTACCGCACCGGGATCGTCGAACGCACCGCCTACGCGTTCCTCGGGATGAACTACATGGACCTGCCCAACCCCGTCTACATCGGCGACACGCTCTCGCTCGAGATAGAGGTCAGCGAGACGAAAGACGTCGGACACGACGATGCCGGACTCGTCGTTCTCGATACCGTGATGACGAACCAGGACGACACCGTCGTCTTCGAGGGCGACATGAAATTCCTGATCAAGCACGAGGAGTGACCGTATGCAGGTTCGCGACGCGGATTCTGTCCGGTATCTCGCGTTCGACCGACCGGACACACGAAACGCGTTCACGGCGGACGTGGCCCGTGACCTCGCAGCCGAACTCGAGGATCTCGACCCTGGAACACTCGATGCGGTCGTCCTCACCGGTGCGGGCGAGGCGTTCAGTGCCGGTGGTGACGTCGAGGCGATGGCCGAACGAGACGAGACGACGGCAGAGGCGTACGAACGCATCCGGGAGACGCTGGGTCGCGTCGCCGAACGAGTGTTGACCGCTCCGGTCCCCATCGTCGCGAAAGTCGACGGTGACGCCGTCGGTGCTGGCCTCTCGCTGGTCGCCGCCGCAGATTTCGCCTACGCTGCCGAATCCGCCAGGTTCGGTGCCTCGTTTATCAACGTCGGGCTCGTTCCCGACATGGGTGCCACCGTCACTCTCCCCCGACTGGTCGGCCTCCGGACGGCCAAAGCACTCGCGCTCACCGGGAAACTGATCGACGCCAGGACGGCCGACGAACTCGACCTCGTCAACGAGACGGTCCCCGACGGCGACCTCGACGCACGAATCGACGAAATCCTCGAGACGCTCGCCGCTTGCCCGACCGAGAACGTCGGTCTCGCGAAGCGGGCGATTCACGACAACCTCGGGCGGCCCTGGAGCGACGGCCTCGAGCGCGAGGCGTCCGTCCAGTCGCTGGCGTACGACACGCCGGCACACGAGGAGGGAGTCGACGCCTTCCTGACCGATCGGTCACCCGAGTTCGAGTAGGGACCACACCACGTGGATTTATTCTGTGTCGAAGACCAGTTCTGTCACTGGTCTTCCAATCGTGGTATCCAGATCGGCCGCCAACGTGGGCGACCGTCGTCACTGGCTGTCTCGCGCTGCTGTGGTTCCCGCTCAACTCGATCGCCCTCGAGACGGTCGTCTGGACCTGGGTAGCGGCCGGGGCCGTCGTCGGTGTGATCGTACTGGGTCCAGTCATTCGGTTTCTCGACGACTCCCGCGTCGGCGACTGGGGACGAGAGATCGGCGAGAACGGACGGCAGATCGTCGTTTTGTGTCTCGTCGGTGCAGCGGTGGTTGCTGGAGTCTAGGCCGCGGGTCCGGTCGACCCTGCTCTCAGTTTCGTCGGTGGCTTCGTGACTGGGATCTCTGTCCACGTCGCGATGCACGTGATTCACTCGTACGGTTTGCTGTCGGTCAGTTCCGGCGCGGCGGTGACTCCTCCTGCGGTCGCGCCGGGACATCGGGACAGCAGTCCGTATCAGGCGAGGTCAGTGGCTGGCGCTAACTGCGCACGACCGACCCCTGAAACCCCATAATTACCATATCAAGTTTCTATAACCTAAACTGATCATTCTTGGGTAAGGCCGGCCGCTAGATCGACATCGGCGTAGCCAGACAGCCGTCGATCCGAGTGTCAAATTCGTCACTCACCTATCTGTATTCCGGCCGTAAATCGGGTTCTAGGGATTAATAGGCGTGATCGAGTGATCGCCTCCGGTGCGGTCCTCGATCTCCGGAGGACGACTTGCGATCTCGGCAACCGCTTCTCGGTGATATTTATTATTTATATTTTATAAACTTCTTTCTGTTTTGCTGCTATCATACAGTCGCCTCGAGCTGAGTAGCTGACACAAGACTCAATTTCGGGGCCACCCAACAGTCGACCGACCATGACGGACCGAGACGACGACTCGGACCCGGTCGAATCGCTTCTCGAGCGAACCGTCGAACGGGACGATATCGTCGAGACGATCGTCGAGCGTCCGGTCGAAGGCCTTCTCGAGTCCTCGAGCGACCAGGAGCGCTAGGACGGAGTCGACACGAGTAGCGGCCTGGGACTCTCCACTGCCCACGCGGAGTGCGAGAAACAGCGTTACTCGAGTCCTCTCTGTCCGGCGGACTCCCGGACCGCGAGCACGACGACACCGGTTCCGAACTCGACCTCGAGTCTGCCACCTTCCGGCCCGGAAGTGCAGCATCGGCGTCCCAGCCCGTGACGGAAGCGAACTCGACCACGAGTCCGGACGGGGCTTCGACGGGCAGACGAACGCAGTCCCTTGCGACTACTCGAGTGCCGCCGGTGGGTCCGGCAACTTCGTTTGCTCGTCGGGGTCGTGATGAACGACGACGGTAGCGTCCGTCTTCCGTGCACGACTTCGAACCCGCTGGATCGACTCGAGGGAGTCCTCGAGCGACCAGACGAAAGACGGCACTCGCTCGCGTTCGTACCCCTCGCGGCTGTTTGCGACGTCGGCGGCGAGGACGACGGTTTTCGACTCGAGTTCGACCGCGAGCGACTGGTGGCCGGGCGTGTGTCCCGGCGTCGGGAACGCCACGACGCTGCCGTCGCCGAAGAGGTCGTACTCGCCGGTGATCGCTGTCACGTCCATCGACTCGTCGCGCAACGGTGAGAAGTCTCCCTCAAGGTAGAACAGTCGCTGGACACCGTCAGGCCAGAACGCGTACCGTAGCTCCGACTTCTGGACGATCACCTCGGCGTCCGGAAACGCGTCGACGTTGCCCGCGTGGTCGACGTGGAGATGCGAGAGCACGACGTAGTCGACGTCTTCGGGTTCGTACCCCAGCGCGGCGAGATGGTCGGTCGGCGATTGCCCAACCGCGAGGTCGAGCGTCTCGAGAAACGCCGTCATGTGGGCCGCGCCGCTTGGCCCGTACTCCGCGGGATCGGCTGCCATCTCGCGGCTAATCCCGGTATCGAAAAGCACCAGCCCCTCCGGATGCTCGAGCAGGTAACACGGACACCAGCCGGTGTAGGGGTCGCCCGGTTTCTCGAGTTGGACGGCCATGCTGTGATCGAACGTCCACTCGGCGGTGTTGAGCCGGTAGAGACGGTGGACTCCCATACTCGTACTGAAATCGCCCGTCCAAAGAACGTACTCCCTAACTGCGCTTCAGTCGTCCGGATCGTTGTAACGTTTTCCCGGTGATCGCTGCCCCGCTCGAGCGATCACCGGGAAAGATCACAACAGACCGTATCAGGCCGTCCGGGTTTGCTCGAGTTGATTTTCCGCGTAGATCGACTCGAGTTCCGCCTCGAACTCGTCTAAGATCGCCCGACGCTTCTTTTTCATCGTCGGCGTCAGGAGGTCGTTCTCGTCGGTGAACTCGATCGGGATTAGCCGGTACTCCTTGATGGTCTCGTGGGACTCGAACCGCTCGTTGACCGCCTCGACCTCGCTGTCGACGCGCTCACGAACCCATGCGTGATCACAGATTTCCTGGGCGCTGTCGGGAAGGTCGATTCCCTCGTCTTCGGCGCGCCGACGGAGAGCGTCGACGTTGGGGACGATCAGCGCGCCGACGAACTTCTCGCCGTCGCCGACGACCAGACACTGCTCGACGAGTTCGCGTGCGGCGAAGGCGTCCTCGATCGGGGCTGGTGCGACGTTCTTGCCGGTCGAGAGCACCAGCAGTTGCTTCCGTCGCTCGTGGAACTCGATGTAGTCGTCCGGTCGGATGGTGACGATGTCGCCGGTGCGGAACCACCCATCTTCGAAAGCCCGATCGGTCGCCTCGGGTTTCTCCCAGTACCCTTCGGCCACGTTCGGCCCTTTGACCAGCAGTTCGCCGGTCTCGCCTTCGGTGTTTGCTGTCTCGCCGTCGGGAACGACCGAGTCGTCGACGGTGACTTCACAGTCGACGACCGGCGGACCGACGGTGCCGATCTTTGGCTCCTCGGGTGGGTTCGTCGTGACGACCGGTGCGGTCTCGGTCAGGCCATACCCCTCGTAGATGGGCAGCCCCATCCCGTGATAGAGGGTACAGAGGTCCGACGAGAGCGTTCCCCCACCGCTGACGAGCAGTTCGATGTTACCACCCAGTGCCTCCTTGACCTGACTGAAGACGAGTTTGTCCGCGATCGAGAGTTCGGCCTCGAGGATCGGTCCTGGATCGTCGGCCCGCTGGTACTTTCGGCCGACCGCTGTCGCCCAGTTGAAGATGCGCTCTTTGACGGCCGATTCGGTCGCCTGCTCGCGGATGGCGTCGTATATCTTCTCGTACACCCGTGGCACGCTCGTCGCTCCGGTCGGCTGGACCGTGCCGAAGTCCTCTTTGAGCGTCTCGGAACTCTCGGCGTAGGCGACGGTCGCACCGGCGGCAAACGGAAGGAAGTGCCCCGCAGTGCGTTCGAAGACGTGGGCCAGCGGTAGGTACGAGACCATCTTGCTGTCACCGTCGATCGACGCCGTCTCTTCGTCCTTGTCCGGCCGTGGACCGACCCGCCGATAGACCTGGTTGACGTTTGCCCGGAAATTACGGTGGGTGAGCTTGACTCCCTTCGGCTGTCCCGTCGTTCCGCTCGTGTAGATGATACTCGCCAGGTCGTCCACGTCGGGTTCGTCGAGCCACCGCTGGTAGGCGTCCGACTCGAACGCTTCGTCGCCGATTCCGTAGACGTCCGCCAGGGTGTAGACGTCGTCGCGGTCGTCGTACCCCTCGAGTTCGTCCATCGAAACGAGAAACTCGAGGTCGAGGTCGTCTTCGACCTCGAGCACTCGCTCTAGCAGTTCCTCGTTTTCGACGACGACGCCGTCTGCGCCCGGATCGTCGAGCAGGTACTGGACTTTCTCCGGCGAAGACCCCTTGTAGACGGTGGTGACGACCGCGCCGGCCGACAGCAAGGCGAAGTCGGTCTGGGCCCACTCGAGGCGCGTCTGTGCAAAGATACCGACGCGGTTACCGGTCTCGACCCCCAGTTCGCGGAAGCCGGCTGCCAGCGCACGAACGACTGCTCCCATTTTGGCGTAGGTGAGGCTAGCGTACTTTCCGTCCGATGCAGCGGGAAACGCCACGTCGGCCAGGCTTCGGTCGTAGACGTGTCCCTGGTACTGCTGGGCGACCGCGTCGGCGTTTCGGATGACCGTCTTCTCGAACATCCGACCGAGCGTCTCGGTCGCCAAGACGTCGCTTTCGAACTCTCGTTCTGCATCTTTCCAGCCCATGGTTTCCCGTACCATGGACGCGCACCTACATGAAAGCTGGGTATAATATACCGTTACCGAACCGAACTACGTACGTCACAGGTCTCTTGGAGTGACCAGATTTATCTGCGGGACTCTATAGGTTTTCGTCGTAAATCCTGTCGACGCGATTCTCGAACCGGTCGAGGATGACTCGGCGTTTCTTTTTCATCGTCGGCGTCAGCATTTCGTTTTCCTCGGTGAACTCCTGTGGCACGAGTTCGAACTGCTTGATCCGTTCGTATGGCTCGAACTCTTCGTTGATTCGGTCGACTTCTTCCTGGATGTGGTCACGGACGCGCTCGTCGTCACAGAGATCGCCGGGCTCGTCTGGCAGGTCGATTCCTGCTTTCTCGGCCCATTCACGGACGTGATCCGTGTCGGGAACGAGAAGCGCACCGACGAACTTCTCGTCGTTGCCGACGACCATCGCCTGATCGACGACCTCGCTTGCGGCGAAGGCGTCTTCGATCGGGCCGGGTGCGACGTTTTTTCCGGTCGAGAGAACGATAAGTTGCTTCACGCGATCCCGGAACTCGACGTAGCCGTCCGGACGCAGGTGGACGATGTCACCTGTCTTGAACCAGCCGTCTTCGGTGAACGACCGATCAGTCGCGCCCGGCTTGTCCCAGTATCCCTCGGTGACGTTCGGGCCCTTCACGAGGAGTTCACCAACCTCGCCGGGGTCGTCGAACGCCGCCTGATTGGCGACGGACTCGTCGATCCGCAACTCGACGTCGGGGAGTGCCGGGCCGATCGTGCCGATTTTGGGCTCTTCGGGCGGATTGACCGTCACGACGGGCGCAGTCTCGGTCAAACCATACCCCTCGTAGATGGGCAACCCCATCGCGTGATAGAGCGTACACAGCTCTTTCGAGAGACTCCCGCCGCCGCTGATCAGAATCTCGAGGTTGCCTCCGAGACCCTCCCGAACCGTCGAGAAGACGAGCTTGTCCGCGAGCGCCTGTTTCGCCGAGAGAATCGGACCCGGCGTATCGGCTTCCTGGTACTCGACGCCGACGTCGGTCGCCCAGTCGAAGATACGCTCTTTGACGGCCGATTCGCTCGCCTGCTCGCGAATCGCGTCGTAGATCTTCTCGTAGACCCGCGGGACGCTCGTCGCCGTGTTCGGCTCGACAGTCTCGAAGTCCTCCTGAAGCGTGTCGGGGTCTTCCGCGTACCCCACACAGGCTCCGCTGGCGAACATCAAGAAGTGGCCGGCCGTCCGCTCGAAAACGTGAGCCAGCGGCAGGTACGACACCGTCAGCGAATTCTCGTCGACCGACGCCACGTCGTCGTCTCTATCCGGCCGCGGTGCCATCCGTTTTCGGATCTGGTTGACGTTCGCCCGAAAGTTCCCGTGTGTGAGCTCGACCCCCTTCGGCTGGCCCGTCGTTCCGCTCGTGTAGATCAGGCTCGCAAGGTCGTCCAGCCCGGGCTCGTCCACCCACCCCTGGTAGGTCTCGAGATCGAACGCGTCGACACCGAGTTCGTAGACGTCGGCGAGCCCGTACACGTCGTCGCGGTCGGCGTACTCCGTGAGTTCGTCCATCGAGACGAGAAACTCGAGGTCGAGGTCATCTTCGACCTCGAGAACGCGCTCGAGGACGTCTTCGTTCTCGACGACGACGCCGTCGGCGTCAGGGTCGTCGAGCAGGTAGCGGACCTGGTCCGGCGAAGAACTCTTGTAGACGGTAGTGATCACTGCGCCGGCCGACAGGAGAGCGAAGTCCGCCTGTGCCCACTCCATCCGGGTGTTCGCGAAGATGCCGACGCGGTCTCCAGTGTCGATGCCGAGCTCGCGAAAGCCGGCCGCGAGGTGACGGACGATGTCCCGCATCTCGGCGTAGGAGATCGTCCGGAATTCGCCCGGCGTAGCGGTCGATAGCACTGTCCCGGTCAACGATCGCTCGTAGACGCCCCCCTTGTACTTCTGTGCTGGGCGATTGACGTTTCGTTCGGCCGTGTTTTCGAACAGTCGTCCGAGCGTCGTCTCCCCGATCACCTCGTCGTCGTACTCCCGTTCGGCCCCCTTCCAGTTCATATACTGGGTCTCCATATACTGTGTGAAGGTGACTCGTATGCGATAAAATGTATGTAAACTGGTCTAGTTTGTACTCGCGTTTATTCTCGACGATGACCGTCGGTAGTAGCTGGCGTCAAAACGGATCGCTTCTCACCGTGGCCGACCGCTCCGGCTACCGAGCTACGCCGACTCGTCTAGATACCCGAGTACGCCACGGACGTTCATCTTCGCCTCGGCGCGTGCCTTGTGGTCGCTCCAAGCGTCCGCCAGCTCCGTCGCCTCCGCGACGTACTCGAGGACGGCCTCGTCGTCTTCCAGTTGCGCGCGTTTCGCCTCGACGGTCTCGACCCACTCCGAGAGTACGGTCGCGTACTCCTCGAGGGCGTCCTCTAGGTCCTCGCCGACGTATCGCGGTCCGAAGTGTGTATAGAGGAGAACGTCGGGATCGATCCTTTTCATCGTCGCTACGTCCTCGAGACACTGCTCGAGGTCGAAGTCAGAAGGCGGCGAAGTCTCGACGATCTGCTCGCGATCGGGGAGCCAGATCCCAGCGGCGTCGCCGGTGAAGACCGCATCGTTTACGGGGTCCTCGAAGACGACCTGGTGGAACGCGTGTCCCGGCGCCGCGTGGACGCGCAGTTCGTGGTCTCCGAGGTCGATTACGTCGCCGTCCTCGAGTTTGACGATCCGCTCTTCCGGGATCGGCTCCGGTTCGACGTAGTACTGCCACTGTTCGCCGACGGCCGATTTCGTTCCCGCGACCAGTCGTCCGGGATCGGCCAACAGACTCGCACCAGCAGCCGGGATACAGACGTCGGCGTTAGGACACGCCTCCGCGAGAAAGCCCGCACCACCGGCGTGATCGAGATGAATGTGGGTCACGGCGACGACCTCGAGTTCCTCGCGCTCGATGCCGAGTTCGTCGAGCGCCTCGAGTATCCGTTCGTGGTTGGTCCCGATCCCAGTCTCGACGACGGCAGGTCGTTCCGCATCGAGAACGTAGGCGACACCGTAGCCACTCGTGTCGTACATGCCGGTGTCGACGTAGTAGAGGTCCGAACAGTCGCCCGTCGTCACTTCGGTGAGGGTCTCTTCCATGCTCGTTCTGATCCACCGACTGGCGAGGTAAAAGCTCTCATGGTCTTCGATCTTCGGAGATTGCTTTCCACTCGCCGATTCCGGACGGATCGAGATGGACGTGGGCGTCCCCGACGTCCTCTGTCGCTTGCAGATCGTCTACGAGCTCCGACTCGACATCGTGGGCGCGACGGAACGGCATGTCGCCGTCGACCTCGACGTGGACCTCGACCTCGAGGACGGTGCCGTCGTAGAAGACTGTGAGGTCGTGGACGCCTTCGACGGCAGGGTGGGCGCGCAACGTCTCCGTGATCTCCGTTCGCTTCTTGGAGTCGGGTGCTGCGCCGACCAGGTAGTCGAGGTTCTCGCGGCCGATCTCGACGCCCTGGGAGACGACCAGAAGACTGACCAGTCCGCCGGCGATCGGATCGAGCAGTGGGTGGCCGAGCAACACGCCGACGATCCCGACGGCGGCGGCGATCGTCGTGTAGATGTCGTTCAGGCAGTCGACCGCGAGCGCCTCGAGCGCGGTCGAGCCGAGGTCGGCGTTGACGTACTCGGTGTAGCGGTAGACGAGGTACATGTCGACCATCGCAAACGCAAGCGCCGCGAGCAGGAGGGGGTTCGCCTCGGGTGGATCGAGGACGAGCAGCCCCTGGACGGACTCGTACAGCAGCGACAGTCCGAGCACGGCGAGGACGGCCCCGACAAACAGCGCCGTCAGGGGTTCGATCCGGTCGTGGCCGTGTGGATGTGTGTCGTCTGGTTCGTCGTAGGCACTCTTCCCCCAGACGAGGACGACCACGCTCGAAACGAGATCGGCGACCGAGTGGGCCGCGTCCGCGAGCAAGGCCACGCTGCCGAAAACGAGGCCTGCGGCACCCTCGACGACGATTTTTGCGGCATTCCCGAGGACGTTCACCCACGCTGCCCGCGCGAATCCGGCCCTCTCGTTGTGGTCGACCATACCCTGATTTAGAGCGAGTCTAAACTTGTGTCTTTCCTTCCGTCGACACCCGTTCCACAACCCTCATGCCGGTCCTGTGAGAATCGACCCCTACCACCGGGCGATGGGGCCCGCCCGACCCAACTGCCGCGCTCGCACGAACCCGTGGGCGGCTGACGGTCCCTGTCTACCAGTCAGCTATGGCAACCGATCACCCACTCGTTCGACTCGAGACGCTCGCACTGATCGCTATCGGCGGGTTCGCCGGTTCGAACCTCCGCTTTTTCGCGGTGGAGCTGTTCGCGGCGGTACCAGCGGTGTTGCTCGTCAACGTCCTCGGAAGCTTCGCTCTCGGCTTTCTCGTCTACGAGGCCGAGTACGCCGGTCTCGTCGGGAAACAATCGCGGATCGTCTTCACGACTGGCTTTCTCTCCTCGCTGACGACCTACAGCACGTTCGCAGTCCAGACGGCCACCGCCGCCGACCCCATGCTGGTACTCGCCATCGTCGCTGCCAACTACGGCATCGGCTTTACGGCCGTCATCGCGAGTCGGTCCGTCGCGCGTCGCGTTACCGCCGGCGTGCGATCGTCCCCCGGAGGTGAGACGGCATGAGCGTCGCCGCCCCGCCGCTGCTTGCCGACGCACTCGCGGTCACGCTCGACCCCGAACCCGCACACCTCGTCGGCACCGGCGGCGCCATCGGCGCGCTGTTGCGCCACTGGGTCTACCTGCAGTTCTCGAGCGAGCGGTTCCCGTGGCCGACGCTTGCCGTGAACGTGATCGGTAGTTTCGTCTTCGGACTGGCGATCTTCGCCGGCGCGGACGAGTCGACAATCCAACTGCTCGGTATCGGTGCGTGTGGCTCGTTCACCACGTTCTCGTCGTTCTCGGTCGAAACCGTCCAGTTGTACGAACGCGGAGAGCAACTGCGTGCGGTCGGCAACGCCGCCGCGAACCTGCTCGTCTCGCTCACGGCGATCGGACTCGCGTGGGCGGTCGTCGCCGTCGTCTGAGTCGGGTTACTGTAGTTAGTTCCCGCCGATCGCCGACCCCGTCTGGCGAGCAACTGCAAACAGCAATCGGTCTCACCCGGACTACTGTACCGATGTCCCGGCGCGACCGCAGGCGGGCTCGCGGGCCCGCCGGAACTGACGGACAGCAAACCGTATCATACGGTTTACTGTAAGTCATTTTCGGCACAACTGCGACCCGGGCGGCGGTTGCGCCGGTAAATCGTTACAGTAACCCGTATCAGTCCCTCGCAAGTCGATCCCTGCCCGTCTCGGACGAGTCGCCGACCTGCATAAGAGCCCCGACCTCCTCGGCGATCGTCTCTACTTGTTCGGACTGCCGATCGTTCGCCTCGTCGATCGCGTCAGCCCGATCCGACACTGCCCGTGCCTGCTCGAGTGCGCTGTCGATCATGCTCGCAACCTCTTCGGTGCTTGCAGCCTGATCGTCGGTCGCTGCGGCGACTTCGCCAGTCCCGTCGCTCGCTTCTTCGACCGTCTCGCGGATCTGCTGTAGTCCAGCGACGGTCTCGGAAACGTCTCCGACGGCGTCCGCTACGGCGTCGTTGGCCTGCTCGAGACTCTCGACGGTCGTTCGGGTGTCTTCCTGAATACGACCAATTCGACGCTCGATGTTCGACGCTTCCTGCTGTGACTCTTCGGCGAGGGACTTGACCTCGTCGGCGACGACCGCGAAGCCATCACCCTCGCTGCCAGCGTGTGCGGCTTCGATCGACGCGTTCAGCGCGAGCAGGTTCGTCTGGTCGGCGATGTCGTTGATCACCTCGACGATCTCGTCGATCCGGTCGACGCTTTCCCGTAGCGCCTGCACGTCGTCGGTGACGTTTTCGGTCGCGTCTTCGACCTGCTCCATCTCCTCGATCGCGTTCTCGGCGGTCCCGGCTGCGTCGGTCGCAACCTGTTCGGCTTTCTCGGTCGTCGCGCTAACCTCCTCCGCGGTAGAGGCAATCTCCTCGACAGTCGCCGAGAGGTCCGACACCTCGCCGGCCGTCTCTGCTATCGAACTGGTCTGTTCGTCCGTGAGTTGCTGGATCTCTGTCGACTGACCGGCGACGGAGTCGGTCGTCTCCCGCAGGTCTTCGACGGACTCCCTGACGCGTTCGGCGACCTGTCGTTTCTCCTCGATAGCCTCCACGCTCTTGCTGTAGGAGTGGAGGTAGGTGTCGTTGACGACCTGCATGTCGAGATTCGTCCCGCGAACGACTGCCGCCATATCGGAAAATCCGTCGTCGATCGCCTCGAGAACAGCCTCTTCGGTCCGTTCTCCTCCGTCCTCTTCGAGAGCAGCTTTCACCTGGCGCTTCGTGGCGTCGCGGATCTCCTCCAAGAAGATCGTGTTGAGGTTCGCGAACATCCCGCCGAAATAATAACGCGGCATCTCGAGTCGGTCGTGGAGTCGCCCGATCCGCGTCCGGTGGGCGAAGTACCGGCGATCGTAGCTGCCACCGGTCAGCGTCTGCAGGTAGCCGGAGACGATCTGTCCGAGCTGTTGTTCGGTCCGTGGCGACCGATCGACGATCTCTCGAGTCCGTTCGTAGCCCGTGAGCGGCTCGAGAAACGCATCGACGAGGTCGTCGTGACGCGCGTCGACGACGTCGTTCAGGCTCTCGAGTCGTCGCTCGTCCTCGGCGGTGAAATCGACGAACTCCTTTCGCCACCGAACGTTTTCCGCTGTCAATCCGATTTCGTCTGCCAGTTCTGTGGCGGTGTACTCAGTCCCGATCGACTCCCCATCCGCGAGGGACTCCCCTGGTTCGGGTGCCTGCATATGCACTGTCACTCGAATACAACGAATAAGTGTGGTGGCCAGTTCCACACTGCAGAAACGTTCCGAGCGACTGGCTCTCGTCCCGTCGCTTCTGGCGTCCTCGAGTTCGAGTGTCTGGTGACCCCTGCTCTTTGCCGTTCGAACCGAAAACCGAGAGTGTGGCTTATACTGCCGGACAGAACGACGTGACGATCGGTCGCTCTGCTGGGGCCGTCACCGGTGGCGACGGCCGCGAATCCGCGACCGACTTCGTGTTGATTTCTGTCCGACAGTATTACAGGAGCTCCGCGAGCAAGATTGCGGCCAGTCCGAAGTAAATCAACAACGCGGTGACGTCTTTGACGGTCGTGATTAGCGGGTCCGAGGCCGCAGCTGGGTCGAAGCCCAACTTGTTCATAAGCCAGGGGATCACGTATCCGACGACCGACGCGACTACACAGACCGCGACGAGACCGACGAAGACAACCGTCGCCAGTTCGAACGCGTACGGTTCGTCGATTTGCCAGACGTACGCGGCCACAGCGCCGATGGCACCGATGATCAGTCCGATCAGGAGCCCGATCAGTCCTTCGCGGGCGAAGTGACGCACCGCGTTGCGGTCGTCGATCTGACCGAGTGCCAGCCCACGGACGAAGATCGTCGACGCCTGCGTGCCGACGTTCCCGCCCATGTCCATAATCACCGGGACGAAAAACGCCAGTGCAACGACGCCCTCGAGGGTCTCTTCGTGGTGTTCGATCACGCCGCCGGCGAGCAGGCCGCCCGCGAGCGCGACGATGAGCCACGGGAGTCGCAGCCGGAGGATACGCGGAATCGAGGACTCGAGGATCGCCGAACTCCGGGATTTCTCGACGTCGGCAAAGGAGAAACCAGCCGACTTCAGAATGTCCTCGGTGGCTTCTTCTTCGACGACCTCGATCATATCGTCGGTCCGGAGGACACCGACGAGGACGCCGTCGTCGTCGACGACGGGCATCGCGGGGAAATCACGTTCGACGATCTCGTCGGCGGCGTACTCGGGGTCTGCGTCGCCATCGATCGTCACGAGGTCGGTGACCATGTGCTCTTCGACGACGTCGTCTTCAGGCGCGTTGAGCAGTTCCCGCAGCGACATGACGCCGACGAGCCGGTCCGAGTTATCGGTGACGTACAGGTAGTAAACAGTCGTTTCCTCCGCTGTCGGGTCGAATTCACGAAACTTCTCGATGGCAGGACCGACGAACGTGTCCTGGGTCACGGCGACGTACTCGTCGTCGGTAATCTCGGCGGCGCGATCCGCGTGGAACTCGAGGTCGCGGCCGCTAGCAGCCCCCATAGACTTCACCCCGTACGTGTGAGCGGATGACGCCCATGAAACCCCCGTCGAGACGGTCGAAGAGTCGTTTTCCGAGCGTAGAAAGGCGTTCGCGAACACGCTCGGTGATCGCTACGTCGAACGAGAGACGACTGCTGTGGTTGGTGTCCAGCATACAGTCGCACTTTTTAGACCGGCCTCATCAAGATTTTCTTTTGTTACTACCACTGGGTGTAGCTGGAATTAGGCGTAAGTCCCCTTCCTCAAGGAGCGAAACCGCGTCAGCGGTGAGCGAGTAGGGTGGGGTAGTTCACCAACACAGCGGTTGTTTCGGAGTGGCCGTTTCGGGGGAACAGTAGTTCCGGCATTCCCACACGTTTAACAAGGCACTGAGTGATAAACGGATATGAGCGTTCGGCGCGACTTCTGGTCGATCTATCGCGAGGCACTTCCGGTCCTGCTGATCGCACTCGGTGGTGGACTGTTCGCCGGGTTAGTACTCGAAGACATTCTCGAGAGCGTCGAGCGGTTTCCCGGGTTGCTCGTGATGGTTCCGGTCTTTCTGGCGACGCGAGGGAACGTCTACGGCGCACTCGGCGGCCGCATCTCGAGTGGTCTTCACCAGGGGCTGCTCGAGCCGCGATTCGAGCGCAACGAACGACTCGTCAACGCCGTTCTCGCCTCGTTTATCAACGGAATCGGGATCTCGATCGTCATCGGCGTCGTCACCTGGCTGGCGCTGCTGGTGCTTGGATGGGAAGCCGCGGCGCTGTACGAACTCGTCGGTATCATGTTGATCGCCGGAGTGTTGACGTCCGTCGTGATGATCGCCGGGTTGCTCCTGGTGATTTTTTTCTTCTACCGATTCGGTCTCGATCCGGACAACCTCGTCGGGCCGATCGTCACGACCCTCGGGGACATTTTCGGAATGGCGTTTCTGTGGTTTTCGATCCTGCTCGTGGGGGCGATTCTATGAGCGGTCGGACAGCGGTCGGGGAGGTGACTGCCTGATGGTCGCCCCACAGGGCTCGCTTGGCACGTGGGACTGGAAATCGATCGTCGGCAACATGTTCCCGTTGCTGATCGTCCTCTCTGTCATCGTCCTCTGGGCCGGGATCACCCTCGAGGGTGCCGAAGAGATGCTAGAGCAGTACGCAATCCTCGCGGTGATGGTGCCGACGATGGTCGACATGGGCGGCAACCTCGGTGCGATCCTCTCTTCGCGGCTCTCGACGCGGTTTCACCTGGGAACGACGGAACTCGACCCGACCGACAGGGTGCTGTGGGCGAACGTCGGTGCGATCCTCGCACTCGCAGCGACGATCTTCACCGCGCTTGCAATCGGTGCCTACGCGCTGGGGATCGTCATCGGTTCGCCGCTGCCGCTGTCGACACTCCTTGTGATCTCGCTGGTCAGCGGGATGTCCGTCGCCGCCATCGCGATCGTCTTCAGTTTCGCGGCGACCTACGGCTCGTATCGCATGGGGATCGACCCCGACGACACGACGATTCCGATCGTCACTAACGTCGTCGACGTCTTCGGGATGGTCATCTTCATCGGCGTCTCCGCGTTCGTGCTCGGGTTCTGACCGAACAGAATCGGCGACAGACACCTGTCATACTGCCGTCTGACGCAGTCTCAGGTATCGAGTGTCTGACTGACGTTCAAGTACTTCGGTGTTGCCGTCGTCGGTATGCCAGTCGAGACGGCCTCCGACCGCATCCGACCGTTCCGCGACTCCTGCCAGCAGGTGATCGAGCGATGACGATGACGACCGCGGTGACGGTTGCACTGACGCTTTTCGACCTGGTCCGGCCGATGTCGGTTCGAACGCAAGAACGCTCTCGCGACCGACTCCGACTGACCGTCTCGTTCGCGCTCGCGCTGGTGGTCGTGGTCCTCGGAACGGTGCTCTATCTCGAACTCGTCGGGTTGCTCCTGGAGAGTTCCAGGTAACCGATGCGAGACGCCGAAACGTGCCACTAACTATCCCCGTCGTCCTCAGAGAGGAAGATATGCTTCCACCGGTCGCGAACCGCTTCGTCGCGGGCAAAACCGCGGCCGAGGCGATCGATCACGCCCGCCGGCAGGCGAAACTGGGTATCGACCCAATGATCAACCTACTGGGTTCCCACCACGGCGACCGAGCGACCGCCGTCGCCGACGCCGAGGAGTACTGCCTGCTCGTCGAAGACCTCGCCGCGGCCGACCTCGACGGCCAGACTGCGATCTCGGTGAAACCGACACAGCTCGGGCTCGAGTGCGACGAAACGCTCTTTCGAGACCTGCTCGCCGACGTCATCGAGGCGGCTGGCGTCCACGATGTCTTCGTCTGGCTCGATATGGAAGAGCACACGACTGTCGACGCCACGCTCGACGCCTACGAGGAGTTCGCCCGAACGTCAGACGCTCGACTCGGCGTCTGCCTCCAGGCCGACCTCGAGCGCACGCTCGACGATCTCGAGCGACTCGCCGACGTTCCCGGCACACTGCGACTCGTGAAAGGCGGGGCCTACGACCGGCCGACAGGGATCGCGTACACGACCGACCCACAGGTCGATCGCGCCTACCGGCGACTCCTCGAACGGGCGTTCGAGACCGTCGAGGGAACCGTCGCCGTCGCCTCACACGACCCAGCGATGATCGAGTGCGCGATCGACCGCGCCGACGGCACCGACCTCGAACTCCAGTTCCTGATGGGCGTCAGGCCGCGGGCACAGCGGACACTCGCAGCCGAGTGGGACGTCCGGCAGTTCGTTCCCTACGGCACCCGCTGGAAGCGGTGGGCGATAAACCGGGCGAAACGCAACGTCGGGTTCACCGCACGGGCCGTCGCGGAGACGGTCGTTCCCCTTCGCAACGGGGAGACGTTCGAGGAGGAACTCGGCGTGTCGGTGCCCGTCAGCGAGTCAGGACTCGAGTCGACGGGTGAGTGACCGGCCGACGTTCAGCACCGACAGCGCCGGTGCGGGACGCCCGCGTTCGTAGACGAGCAGCGGGATGGTTTCGGCACCGAAGTACTCCTTGAACCGGAAGACGCCGTTGCGAAAGTCCGGCGGCGAGCCACGGAGTTCGTACGTCTCGTACCCCCGATCGATCCCCCACTTGATCGCGTGCTCGTGGAGCAGTTCGGGTGCGTGATACTCGAACTGATCCTCGGTAACGCCCGTAAACAGGTGTTGCAGCGTCGATTGCTCCTCGTCGAGGAGATACATGTACTGGCCGCGGGCTTCGCCGTCGACCTCGAGGGTAAACAGCTTCAGTCGATCCTCAAGTCGGGGGAGTTCCCGGAAGAACGCAGGGGGATGGGTCGGCAGCCCCACGCGGTCGGCGACAGTTGCGTAGTCCTCGTAGAACGCCACGCAGTTGTCCTCGGTGATCTCCTCGCCGACGACCTCGAACCCGTAGTCGTGGCCGCGTCTGATCCCGCGGCGACGCTCGCTGTCCATCTCCGCAAAGAGCGCGTCCCATCCCCGCGTCAGGTCCAGCGTGAACCGACACGAGAGGATCGTCGGCTGGTATCCCTTCGACTCGAGGAAGTGGTTGTAGCGGACGTAGTTCTGATCGTAGACTCGGAGTTCGTTGTAGAGGACGGTGCCCCGACAGACGTCGCCGACGGCGTCTAACAGCATGTCGAGGGCGTCCTCCTCGTCGGTCATGGTGACGGGGCCGCCGTAGCCGGGCCGGATCGAACTCAGCCGCTTCACTCGACCGAGGTCCGTGACGAAGTTCGGAAAGACGGCGACGGGGTTGCCCTTCTTCGAGACCAGCAGGTGGTGGGGCTCGTGGCCGATCCCTTCCTCGACCGCCCGCAGCCACTCGTAGCGGTGATAGACACACCCCAGTTCGGACTGTTCGACCACGTTGTTCCACTGGTTCCGGTTTGCCTCCGCGACGGAACCCAGCCGTTCTACCTCGAGTGCCATCGTGCCGACCCTTTCAGGTAATTTCCCATAACTACGTTCACACTACCCCTCGTTTGGTGGCTCGTACACGTCGACGACGGGGTGTATTGGTCGCTTACACCTGCCTGTCCCGGCGCGCCCTCTCGTACGTCGACAGCGCGTAGGCCATCCAGGCCTGGCACCACCGCATCAGGGTGAACCGTTTCGTATAGAACCGTCGCTGCTGGTAGTAGAACTGACCGTCACCCGCATACAGCGCGTCGGTCGTCCAGTCGATAATGCGGCGGGCGAACTCGAGGTCGCCGGCCGCGGTGAACGTGATTATCCCCTGGGCAGCCGCGTGAGTGTCTTGGGGGTACGCGCTCGACTCGTCCCAGTTTGGCGCGCCGTCGTCCGCGAACAGTTCCGCCCGGTAGAACGACAGTCCACGGTCGATCGTCGCGTCGAACCGACTCGAGTCCGCAAGTTCTCGGTACCGGAGCAGCGACTCGAGGATGAAGCCGTTGTGGAAGTTGTCCATCGAGAGGTGAGAGGCCGTCGGCGGATCGGTGTACATCCAGCCGCCGGTCGCCGTCTGCTTGCTCGCGACGTAGTCGAGGATCGCCTCGCCTGCCTCGCACCACCGTTGCTCGTCGAAGTGTGCTCCGAGTTCGAGCAGGAGCCGCGCGCCCAGCGCGTTCGCATTGAGGGTATAGGGTGCGCTCGCCTCGTTTTTCCCACCGTTTTCGGCCGTGTAGTTGATCCGGGCACCCTCGTTACACTCGGTGTAGTCGAGGCTCTCGAAGACGAACTCGGTCGTCGTCCGCGCGACCCGAGCGTACTCCGGTTCCTCGAGGACGTCCGCTGCCTGGAGCAGCGCCTGCACCGCGTAGCAGGTCGAGACGACCCCCGACACCTCGCCCGGCGTCGACGCCGTCTCGCTCGAGAGGTCCTGCAGGGGGTGTCTGTGCCCGCCGCCACAGAAGCCGCGACACCAGTCGTTGTCCGCCGCGAGCAACCACTCGACGAGGTTCCGTGCCTCTCGAGCGTACGTTTCCTCGCCGGTCAGGGCGTAGACGTCGAGGTTCGCCATCGCGAACAGCGCCGCGCCCTTGTAGTTGCGCCGTTGCTCGACACTGAAGTACGGACGCAGGTTGACCGGTGCTCGCTTGATTCCCTCCTGGACCGCGAGGTTCAGCAGTTTGCTCTCGAACGGGAGTTTCTGGAGGGAAGCGCTGCTCAGCCCGTCTGCGTAGTCCCAACCGGTGTAGTCTCGCTCGCGTGCGTACGCAAGCGTCTCGCGGCACAGACTGACGATCGGGGCTCTCGAGGTCGATTCGACGTCTCGTGGCTCGGTCGTTTGCGTCGCGGTCATCGTCGGCTCCGTATCGGTTTCGTCGGTTCCGTTACCGTCCGCTCCGTCGTGGATCGCCTTGCGGACTCCGGAAGCCGCTCTACGAGTGACGCTGGCGGCGTCAACCACGCGCCGAGGTCGGTCGGTTCGACGTCCCAGGCCGCACCGCGCGTCGACAGCGTCGAGAGCACCTCTCGGAGCGTCTCACGATCCCTGTTTTTCGCTGCGAACTGCAGTTCCCGGAGCGGGAACACCATCTCGCCGCTCGATTCCGGCGAGCCGATCGGCAATTCGAGATCGAGCTCGAGCCGATCGGCGACCAGCGTCGAGGCGAACCGGTAGCCGAACTCGCTTGCCAGCGCGTAAGACGCCCAGAACTTCGGATTGATCTCCATCAGCACCGGCGTCCCGTCGGCCCGGCGCTTGAACTCGACGAGCGCGATGCCGTGCCAGCCGATCTCCTCGAGCAACTGCCGTGCGGCCGTTGCGACCGCAGCGTCCGGCCCGAGTCGGAGGTGGGTCCCACTGCCGCCGTGACGGGGCACCGACCGGAGTTCTTCGTGGGTCATCGTGAGTTCGACCTCGCCGTCGATACAGAGCAGTCCACAGGCGTGGGTCGAGCCGGTGCCGTCGACGTACTCCTGGACCAGCACGTCGCCGTCCGGCGCAGCGGCCGCGATCCGATCGTAGCCGTCCCAGAACGCGCCCGGTTCGTCGACCGGTGTCGTCGTCACGCCGCCGTTCTCCCAGCGGGCTTTCAGGAAGACCGGAAACGGGAGAACGCCGTCCGGAGTCGGTCGGCCGTCCGCCTCGAGGTCTGCCACGACGTCCGAGTACTCCGCCGGCGTCTCGAGGCCCAGCCGCCGCCCCAGCCGTAACGTCTCCCCTTTGTCCGCCGCGGCGTTGAAGGCCGCTTCAGAGGGAAGACAGAGTGCGACGTCGTCGGGGATCGCCTTCCGGATCGACTGGGTCGCCGCCATCGAGTCGTAGCCCACCGGGAGCACGACGTCGGGCCGATCCCGTTCGATCGTCTCGAGCAGTGCCCGGGGATAGTCCGGATCGTCGGGCGGCGGGAGCACCCGGCCGGCGTCGCAGTACGTCGAGCGCAGCAGTCTGCTGTGTGGGGTCGTCCCGACGCCGACCACCGTCGCCTCGAGATCCTCGCTAAGTTCCGTTGCGATCGCCAGCGCGTTGTCGTAATCGCCGTCGAGCAGGAGGACCGTCGGTGGAGCCGCGTGCATGGGCGGAGCCCCATCCCCCAGTTCAAAAAGTAACTGGTTGGTATCCGGAGACGGCACACTGGTCACCGCGCTTACGATGGCAACCGAGACGCTATCGGTGTCCGTTCGATCCGTAACTCGATCGTACGCGCCAGCGACTCGAGCGGCGTGAGCCTCTCTTTCGGTTCGTCGGTCGATACATCGGAGCTAGCTCGCTGCTAACTCCTCGAACGCCGCCGCGGCCGTTCGCGTCCCCTTCGAGATGAGGACGTCGTCGCCCCGAATTTCGGCGTCGGCGTCGCCAACCAGCAACCAGCCATCGCCCGGTCGTCTGATGGCGATTACGGACATCGTCGACTCGGTATTGGGGACGCCGCCGACGATCGCGGTTCCGTCGAGGTCGCTGCTGGGGTCGACCTCGACGCGAGTGATGATCTCGTCGCTCTCTTCGACGGCCAACTGGACGACTGGATGGACGTCGATCTCTCGGAGGACGCCCTCGCTGATGTCGATCGCAGCGTCGCTGATGACCTCGGTGGCGCTACCCAGGTGGATCAGTCCACGGAGCGCGATCGGATCGGGGGCGTCTGCGGCCGCCCGGAGCGTCCACGCCTCGAACCGCGACTCGAGGGCGTCGACCTCGACCTCCAGATTCCGAACCTCCTCCGCCAGCGGCTCGCTGTCGAAGAGGACGGCGCTGTAGGCCAGATCGACCGCGAGCTCCGAGAGGTTCTTCATGTGGACGATGGTGTCGACTGCCCGCTCGAGATCTTCCACGCCGGGCGTGTCGGTGACGGGCGGCTCGTCGGTCGTCCCGGTCATCGTCTCGCAGACGTCGCCGATCGCGACGTCCGGGCCACGCAAGAGTGCGACATCGTCGGCCCTGATCGCCGTCTCGGGACCGGGATTGAGCAACCACTCGTCCCCACGGCGAAGCGCAATCACGCGGACGCCGGTCTCGGACTCGAGGTCGATCGCCGCGAGCGTTCGATCGACGTACGCCGAGTCGGGATCGACGACGCCACGGACGAGCGTCTCGACGGCCTCGGGAAGCGCCGCCCGCATTGCCTCGGGAAGACCGATATCTTCGAGTACGATCTTGGCGATGTCGCCGGCGGCGTCGCTGACGTCGTCCGCGGCAGCGACGATACCGAGGACGGGTGCGAGCTGCTCGGCGTCGTCCGGATTTCGGACGGCCATCATCAGCCCCATCCGTGCCCGCATCTCGAGGACGTCCATTCGCTCTTCGAGACGCAGCACCTCTCGGGCGATCTCCTCGCTCGAGTGCAACACGGCAGAATAAGAGAGATCTATCAACAGCTCCGCCGTGTCTTTCATCTCGACGAGCACGTCTTTGACGTTGACTGGCTCGTACTCGATCGATACCGACGCTTCACCCTCGAGCGGATCCATACCTAGAAACTCTTTGCCGACCCAAAAAACGTTTGCCGCTCGGTAGCACTGACTTCCGATACGGTTTTGGACGGCCGCCTTGAATCAATCCCTAATGCTCGACCGGACGTATCTACGAGAGAACCCCGACGAGGTCCGCGACGCCCTCGACGACCGGGGTGCCGACGTCGACTTCGACGAGATTCTCGAACTCGACGAGCGGTGGCGGGAGCTGAAAGCCCGCGGCGACGAACTGCGCCACGACCGAAACGAGATTACCGAACGGATCGGTACACTCGTCTCGGAGGGGAAACAGGACGAAAAAGACGAGGCCATCGAGAAATCGAAGGAGCTGAAAGCAGAGATTCACGACGTCGAGACCGAAGCCGCCGAACTCCAGACCGAACTCGAGCAACGAATGCTCGAGATGCCACAGATTCCCCACGAGAGCGTCCCACTCGGCGTCGACGAGCGACACAACGTCGAGGACCGACGCTGGGGGTTCGACGCCCTGCGCGACCTACCCGAGGAGGTGACACCTCACTACGACCTCGGCGAGGAACTGGACATCATCGACGAGGCCCGCGGCGCTAAAACGACCGGGTCGGGCTTTTACTTCCTCAAGGGTGACGGCGCGCGCTTAGAGCACGCCCTGGTCCAGTTCATGCTGGACGTTCACCGCGAACAGGGCTATATCGATCTCTTTCCACCGGTACCCGTCAAAAGCGAGTCGATGCGTGGCACCGGCCAACTCCCCAAATTCGCCGACGACGCGTACCGACTCGGCGGGAGCAACGACGAGGAGTACGAAGACGACGACCTCTGGCTCTGTCCGACCGCGGAGGTTCCCGTCACCAACATGTACGCCGACGACATCCTCCTCCAGGACGACCTCCCACTGAAACACCAGGCCTACACACCGAACTTCCGGCGCGAGGCAGGCGAACACGGCACCGAAACCCGCGGCATCGTCCGCGTCCACCAGTTCAACAAGGTCGAACTCGTCAACTTCGTCGAACCCGAGGACAGCTACGACCGACTCGAGGAACTGCTCGACGAGGCCGAAGAAGTCCTCCGTCGGCTCGGGTTACCGTATCGCATTCTCGAACTCTGTACCGGCGATCTCACGTTCGCCAGCGCCAAAACCTACGACATCGAAGTCTGGGCACCCGGCGACGACATGGAGGACGGCCCCGACCGCGGCGGTCGCTGGCTCGAGGTCTCGTCGGCGTCGAACTTCGAGGACTTCCAGGCTCGACGTGCCGGCCTTCGCTACCGGCCCGAGCGCCACGAGAGTGCCGAATACCTCCACACGCTGAACGCCTCGGGTCTGGCGCTTCCGCGAGTGATGGTCGCTATCCTCGAGTACTACCAGAACGAGGACGGAACGGTGACGATCCCCGAGGCGCTGCGCCCGTACATGGACGGCCAGGATGTCATCGAGGGCCACGAGAAGGTCGGCGAGAGCGCACTGGGTGCGGGCGAACGCGAGTAATAGTTCGTCACGCTTCTGTTCCGTTCTCGCTCTCGTGGTGGCTCACGGCACTCGTCGTTCGACCGACACAGCAGCCGCCGGATGGCCGTCTGGCGGAGCGCAACTCACGCTCGCTCACAGGTGACGATTCCAGTCGACTCACTGTTTCGGACTTACTGTCGGCTCGCGTGCTCCGATCGACCGACCGATCTCACAGCCGTCGTGAATAGCGGTGTGGATACCGTTTGGACTCTTGGCGTCGCCAGCCACGTAGATGTCTAGATCCAGGTCGGTTAGCTCGTCGACGAGTTCGTCGTTGGGTTCGCTGCCGGTCGCAAGCACGACAGTGTCGGCGTCGAACGTCTTCCCGCCGTCGGTGATTACCTGCTCTGGCGCAATCTCTGTCACTCGCCGGTCGGTGTGGATCGTGATCCGATCGTCGTCGGCGAATCGATCGCTGGCGTCGGCCTGGGAGGCTCGTTCCACTCCCGGCGCGCCCTCCTCACGCATTTCGAGGACGGAGACCGTGTGTCCGTTTGCTGCGAGCTG
Organism: Natronobacterium gregoryi SP2; assembly: GCF_000230715.2. Classification (GTDB taxonomy): domain Archaea; phylum Halobacteriota; class Halobacteria; order Halobacteriales; family Natrialbaceae; genus Natronobacterium; species Natronobacterium gregoryi. The sequence continues at coordinate 1,201,980 of NC_019792.1, read as the reverse complement.
TTCTGCAGTTTCACAGCCGGTTTTTCCAGCGCCGATCACGACGACAGTGTCGCCCTCGACGGTGGTTTCGTCCGCGAGCAGATCCCACGTGTGACAGACGTGCTCCCGGTCGATACCCTCGATGGCGGGGACCAGCGGGCGTGCGCCGGTCGCCACTACGACGACATCCGGAGCAGCCTCCCGTACGTCGTCGACAGTTATCCGCGCCCCGAACTGTACGTCGACCGGCGCTGCATCGAGTTTCGTCTCGAGGTGGTTGCACAACCAGTCGATCTTCTCTTTCCCTGGCGTTGCCGCGGCAAGTGTGAGCTGTCCACCGAGGTCGTCGGTTTGTTCGGCCAGTGTCACATCGTGACCGCGGGCTGTTGCACGCGTCGCTGCCTCGACGCCGGCAGGGCCAGCACCGACGACGAGAACGTCTTTTTGCTCCCGGATGCGTGGCTCTGCGTCGAATTCGGCTTCCCGACCTGCTTCGGGATTTACCGTGCAACTGACTTGGTTGCTGGCGAAGATCCCGTCGTCGAGACAGCCGACGTTGCAACTGATACAGGGGACGATCGCCTCGGCCCGACCGTCGGCGATCTTTCGACCGATCTCTGGATCGGCGATGTGGCCGCGTCCGACCGCCACGAAGTCGATGTTCTCGTCGGTGAGAACGTCGTTCATCGTGTCGGGGTGTCTGATCACACCGACAGCAATCGTGGGAACGTCGACGACGGCACCGATTTCGCTCGCGAGGTGTGTCCGCCAGGCCTCCTCGTACTCCATCGGCTCGAGCAACTGCGGCATCGACTCGTAGGTGCCCGAACTCACGTTGACGACGTCGACTCCAGCGTCCTCGAACGACTTCGCAGCCCGTTTGCCGTCTTCCAGATCGTTCCCCTCCTCGACGAACTCGTCGGCACTGATGCGGACGCTGAGGCCGAACTCGTCGCCGACACGTGTTCGGATCGCGTCGACGATCTCGAGGGGGAACCGCATCCTGTCCTCGAGATCGCCACCGTATCTGTCGGTCCGTCGATTGGTTCGACTCGACATGAATTGGCCGACCAGGTACCCGTGTGCGGCGTGTAGTTCGACACCATCGAACCCCGCACGCTGTGCACGGTCGGCTGCCTCGGCGAACCGTTCGACGAGTGCTTCGACTTCCTCTGTGTCGAGTGGCCGTGGCTCCGTCCCGAGGAACTCGTCGGTAACCGCCGATGCGGAGACCGGCTGATGGCCCTCCGTCTCTTCGGTGGTCGTTTGTCGTCCGGCGTGATGGAGCTGAATGAATCCCGCCGCGCCGTGGGCTCGAATTCGATCCGCTAGCCGAGAGAGGCCAGAGACGAACTCGTCGTCGTCGATGCGTAACTGTCGTGTGATTGCCTTCCCGTGAGGATACTCGACTGCGGCGACTTCGACCATCACCAGTCCTGCGCCACCGCTTGCACGGTCCGCATAATAGTCCAGCATCTGATCGGTGACAGCTCCAGTTTCGTCCGCGAAGTTCGTCCCCATCGGCGGCATTACTAACCGATTTCGGACGTCGACGTTACCGATCGTTCCTGACTGCAAGACGTTGTGGTACTCGCTCATCCGTTCCTAGTCGGTCCGAACGCCCCATCGATATTGTGCCGAATAATGGGGTGTCTTTTTATCAGGAACGACTTTGGATTCTGATCTGACAGTTTTGACAGCACTCGATCTGCAAACGTTTGCTTTTGCAGGCCATAGTGGGACGAAGACGACACCAGCACGTTCGACACCGGCTTCGGGCCCGACGACGAGTGGTTCCCGAAGACAGCTAGAGCCCACCCCTCACACTACTGTCTCCAACGTCGCGCGGTCGGACACTCGAAGCGACTGGCATCCTCACTCTGGGACCGACCACCACTGGTGGTTCCTCGAGTCTGACATCGTGGGTCGCATCGACCCAGCCCCAGTGATACGAACTGCTGTCCCGATGTCCCGGCGCGACCGCGAGCCCGCCTTCGGTCACGCCGGAACTGACCGACACAAACCGCATGAGAGTGTCACGTCGACACGTGACTGGGGGCGGGGTCGCCCCCACAAAGGGCCGTGGTGAATCGCCATACGGCGCTTGATTTCGCTAGTTGACGGTACGCTTGATGTTGTATACGGCACACATTAGGACGATTTCACGGAACTCACGATACCAGCTTCGCGCACGCACGGCGTCGCCGAGCGTGCGCTTGATCACCGAGAAGACGGTCTCAGACAACGCTCTCTGGCCGTAGAGAGTCCCATCGATCCGCGCGTTATGCGCGTGATCGATGGGACGGAACTCTCGATGCTTGATCAGCGGTCTTACGTCCTCTTCCCGGAGTTTATCACGGAACCGTTGCCAGTCGTAGCCTTTGTCGGCGGCGAGGCTGTGCAACTCGCCAGCGTTGCGGCGGGCGAGTTGCCAGCCGATCTGCGTGTCGTGACGTTTCTTGGTTGTGCAGTGAACGTCGAGGATAGCTTGTGACTCAGTATCGACCAGAGCCGTTGTTTTGAGCGTCTGAACGCGGTAATTCGTCCGTCGGCAGTAGTGTTTGCTCGCGTTTTCGCGGTCGAAAAACGTCGCATCCATCGCCGCATGGCCAGATGGCTCGTGCAGCTGCGCCGACAGGCGCAGCAGCACTCGCCAGACTGCCATCTTGATCCTATCAAATGCTTTCACTAGCGTAGAGTGATCAGGGAGATCGGCCTCCTCAAGGCCGATCTCCGCCAGTATTTGTGGCATCTCGCTCAACAGGTCAAGTGCTTCCCGGTAGGATTTCTCCAAGTAAATCCGCAGACAGTGCAGCGAAACGACGGCGTAGTCGGCGAATCCGCCGCCACCCTGCGGGGCGGCGGATTCGCCTCGGCCACCAACAGCACTTTTAGCCAACGTCACGACCTTCCCAGTGAAGCGGGAAATTTTGGACATAGAGCATCCGCCGTTTCCCGCTTCAACTCCCTAGTTCTGACGGTCGAAGTCTATGCAGTCATGCGATTCACCAGAGCCCCACAAAGCATATCCCACATGCAGATAACTGATTCGATAGAACGGTGGACTGCCGGGTAGGGGTACTCGCAGTTTCCGTCCACCAGTTTATTACTCCCCACGAGACGCGTCTATCCGAGAGACAGCCCAAGCCTGCACTGTTGGGCCGAACTGTCCGTGTAGGCCGGTTTGGCTCGTCAGTCGACGAGTGGAACGGAAATTAGCAACTCGAGAGCCGTCGTCTACTCTCGGCCGTCGATCTCTGGGACGGTGTGCTGTCATACGGTTTGCTGTATTCACTTACCGCCGATCGCCAGAACGGGGTCGGCGATCGGCGGTAACTAGTTACAGCAATCCGTATCAGTCAGTTCCGGCGCGACCGCGAGCTCCCTGCGGTCGAACCGATACATCGGTACAGCATTCCGTATGACTGCCGGCTCGAGCTGGGTCGCTGCCGTCGGAGTCGACGGTGTTCTTGCGTCGCATGCGGCCCCATCTCGAGTTTCGGAACCTGGTTCCAACTGCGACGGTCTTGCCGACGGACGGGACTTTATCTCGTGACGGACGCCTAGCAGCGCCCAGAGTTGACCGACAACCACGCCACTGGCGTCGACTCTACAGTCGACGATCGGATCACGACGAAAGGAGAGACGACCGAGTAAAAAACTGGGACTCGTAGCGGACAAACCATCAACTGACGGGTCGAATCGAGCGACACCGCCGGATTCGACCCCTCAGTTCAGGCTTGGCCCGCCACTAGTACTCCGCCAAGCGTCGACTGCTGCGTGAACCCAGACGACCGCATTCGGTTTCACTCATCCGTTCAGGCTTGCCAAAGCACTAGATGTAGTCGATGTGTTCTGGCAGTTCGAGCTTCATGCCCTTGCGCTCGCGGATCTCCATGATCTTCTCGCGCTGGAGTGAGTCGGACATGACTTCGAAACCGGCGTTCTCCGTGTTCCAGGAGGCACGACCCTCGGTCGCACTCCGGATGTCCGAGGCGAAACCGATCATCTCGCCGACCGGAGCGATCCCTTCGACGACCATGAGATCGCCTTCTTGGTACATATCGTCGACGCGGCCACGACGACCCTGAATCTCGCCCGAGGCGGCACCCATATGGTCGTTTGGCACGTCAATACGGACATCCTGCATCGGCTCGAGCATCTTGATTTTGCCGTCGATCAGCGCGTTGTGGACGGCGTTTCGGACTGCAGGGATGACCTGTGCCGGACCGCGGTGGATGGTGTCCTCGTGGAGTCGGGCGTCGTGCAGGCGGATGAGTGTCCCCTGGACCGGCTCGTTCGCGAGTGGGCCGTTGTTCAGGGCGTCCTCGAGCCCTTCGATCACGAGTTCCATCGTCTCGTTTAGGTGCTGGATACCCTTCGTGTCGTCGATGAGGATGTTCGTCCCGTGGATGTGCTCGACGTTCTGGGACGTGTCCTTGTCCATGCCAGCGTCCTGCAGGGCTTCACGGCGCTCCTGCTCGGGCATGTCCATCGACGCCTCGCCGAGCTTGATCGTGTCGACGAGTTCGTTCGTCATCGGCTCGATCGTGATGTAGAAGCGGTTGTGGCGGTTCGGAGAGATACCCTCGACCTCCGCACTCGCTCCCTGGGGCTGCTCGCGGTAGACGACGATCGGCTCACCCGTATTCACGGGGATGCCCTGGTTCTTCTCGATACGCTGGGTGATGACTTCGAGGTGGAGTTCACCCTGGCCCGAGATCAGGTGCTCGCCGGTGTCCTCGTTAATGGTAATCTGGATCGTTGGGTCTTCCTTGGAGACCTGCCGTAGCGTCTCGATCAGCTTCGGCAGGTCGTCCATGGTCTGGGCCTCGACGGACTTCGTAATGACAGGCTCGGAGATGTGCTCGATCGATTCGAACGGCGTCATCTCGACGCTCGAGACCGTCGAACCTGCGATAGCGTCCTTGAGACCGGTGACGGCGGCGATGTTCCCCGCGGGAACGTGCTCGACTTCCTCGCGTTCACCGCCCATGTAGATCCCGACAGACTGGACGCGGTTCTTGCCTGCGGTTCCGGAGACGTACAACTCCTGGCCCTTCTCGAGGGTGCCCGAGAAGACGCGGCCGGAGGCAACCTCGCCGGCGTGGGGGTCCATCGCGATGTCGGTGACCATGAAGACGACATTGCCGTCCTCGTCGACGAGACGCATGCCTTCGGCGAGTTCGGTCTCGTCGTCACCACGCCAGATGCGCGGGATACGTCGGGGCTGTGCGTCGACCGGGTTCGGGAAGTGCTCACAGACCATGTCGAGCACGACGTCCGACAGCGGCGTCCGCTCGTGGAGTTCCTGACGCTTGTCGTTGCGCTCGAGTTCCATGATGTCGCCGAAGTCCATCCCGGTACGCTGCATGGAGGGCATAGAGACACCCCACTTGTACAGCGCACTACCGAATCCGACGGTACCGTCCTCGACGGAGACGGTCCAGTCGTCGATGTCGTCCATGTCCTGGGTCATCCCGCGGATGAGTTCGTTGACGTCGTTGATGACCGAGACGAGACGCTGTTGCATCTCCTCGGGACCCTCCTGCAGTTCGGAGATCAGGCGGTCGACCTTGTTGATGAACAGGGTCGGCTTGACGCCTTCACGCAGCGCCTGGCGCAGGACGGTCTCGGTCTGGGGCATCGCGCCCTCGACGGCGTCGACGACCACCAGCGCGCCGTCGACGGCACGCATCGCACGCGTCACGTCGCCACCGAAGTCGACGTGGCCCGGCGTGTCGATGAGGTTGATAAGGTGATTGGTGCCCTCGTACTCGTGGGTCATCGAGACGTTCGCCGCGTCGATGGTGATCCCACGCTCTTGCTCGTCTTCCTCCGTGTCCATCGCGAGCTGTTCGCCGGCAGTCTCGTCGGAGATCATGCCCGCGCCAGCCAGCAGATTGTCGGAGAGTGTCGTTTTTCCGTGATCGACGTGAGCGGCGATGGCGATGTTCCGGATGTTCTCCGGTTCGTCCATCAGCCGTTCACACTCTTGGACGATCTTCTTGCGTCGGCCCATATACACCTCCATACCGCTAGCGGGGTCAAAAGGGTAGTGTTTCGTCGGCGTCGGAATTTGACCGCTCCCCCCGCTTACGGTCCAGAATATCTAGTTTACGTGAGTTAATACCACGCAACAGCCACGCCACTCACGAGACAACTCGCCGCTGCAGCTGGACCCCTCGATTTGACCGTTCCCGAGCGCGGTCGGCCTCCCGTCTCGTCCAACGACTCCCCCAGCTCGGAGTCTCCCTCTCAGTTACGGAGACGTGGCCTCGAGGCCCCGTCTCGACGACGGGAGCCGTCAATCGGGCGTCGACCGGACCACGAGTACGGATTGCTGTAACTAATAGTGCCCCAAGTCTACTCTGACTAGTACACTCTACTCCTGATCGAAAGTCGTGATCGGTTTGGGCCAACTCTCAACTAGTCGGTCCACACTTGGGATAGTACTAGTACCGTCCCAACCGTCGATCGACAGAACGCGGTCGGCGGTCGGCCGTCATACGGTTTGCTGTACGTCAGTTCCGCCGCAACCGAAGACGGGCTCGCGGTCGCGCTGGGACATCGGACAGCAGTCCGTATCACTGACTACAGTAAACCGTATCACGGTACAATTCGTTCTCGCGGCTCGCGAAAGCGGGCGTAAGAGACATACCATCTCCGCCCTTGGTAGTTATCAGCATGGATATACGCGTCCAGGGCCCTGGCCCCACGTCCCCGTTTCTCGGCGCTCGTGACCGCTTCGAGACCGAGCACGATCTCTCCTTGCCGGTGTACGTCCAGTTACGAGACGACCCGGACGAGCGTACCTGGGCCGGCCACTACGAGGACCGTCACGTCCTCAACATCTCCAGACAGGCCGCCTCGAGCGCGATGGCTCGAGAGCTCGCCCTCCACGAATTCGCTCACATGGCCAGGTACGAACAGGAACATCCGTCTCACACCCAGTCGACCGACGAGGTCCTCTTCCTGGCGCTGGCCGGCAAGAGCGTCGAGCGGCGCAAACTCGCTCACTGCCACCAGATCGCCAACCACATGAAAGACATCTACGCAGACGACATCACCCTCTCGGTCGACTCCGGCGAGAAACTGCTTGCCTATCTCGAGTCCAGCCTCGCAGCGGCAGTCGCGGACCGTCCGGACCCCATCTCGAGGCCTGCCTTTCGCCGTCTCTCCCCGACTGCCGACCCCGAGATTACGGCCGTCAACGCGGCCTTCGCGCTCGCGCTCGCGGAACGACACGACCTGGTCGACGACGATCACCGCCTGTACGACCTCGCTCACGTAGCCGCGATGGACGCGCCCGGCGTCGACTTCGAAGGATTCAACCGCCGGTTCCGGGAGCTAGCGAGAGATCCCAACTCGAGCGATTACCGGCAGGTGCTGGTCGGCGCGACCCGCGAGTACGTCGCCGGCGGAGGTCGCGCAGCGGACTGAAGACGAAGCGGGCTATCACTCAGGAAGCAACATCACGACCGACGTCGTGTTGTGGAATCCGCTCAACTGCCCCCGCTCCATGCAGAGTTCACCGTAGGTTTCGATCCCAGTAAACGGAACCTCGAGTTCGTCGGCCATCACGTCGACCGCCTCGCCGAACTCGTCCTCGAGGATGATCGATCTACAGGCACAGTCGTAGACGAAGCCGCCGGCGACCGCCTCCGAACCGGTATTCTCGACGGCATCGCGTGCAGTGTCTCTTGCCGACTCGATCTGGTCGGGTTTCGGACTGTGCATCACGCGCAGTTCGGTTCCCTCAGGGACGCCGACTGGGAAGTCGAGGTATCCTTCGGTCGTCAGTGACAGACCCGGCCAGCGGATCTTGTACCCGTCGTCGCTCGCACCTCGCCCTTCCTCGATGCCGAACTCGAACTCGGTTAACAGGCCCAACAGCTCGAGGCTCCCGTCCTCGAGCGCGTCGAAGTCGACCGCGCGGCCACGCTCCTCGAGATAGGGCTCGACGACTTCCCGCCAGGCCTCGAAGGCGGGTTCGCCGTCGAATTCGAGGACACGTCCGCCTTCGGATTGTGTTACCGTCAGCGGCTCCGAGATGGGCGAGTGACCGTGATCGACGCTGATCGTGACGGGTGTTTTCGACGCCAGCAAGCCGACGACGACTGCGTCAGTTTCGATCCTTCCGTCGTGGAACACGTGGGTCGCTTCCATCGCCAGATCGTCGCCCGCAGACCCCCCGACGAAACTCGTGTCGTGACCGAGATTTCGCTGGGTCGCCACTGCGACTTGGTCGCCGACACCTGCCAGCCCGTCGTGGAGCACGATCGCCGACCGGTGTGGATACCCCGCCACCGAAGCCGGAAGCGACTCGAGAGCCTCGTTTACCGCGCTTGCAACGCCGTCCGAAAGGTCGGTCCCGATTCCGCTGAAAAAACGGATCGTATCGCTCGCAACGAGTGCAACGGTGACACTCCCCTCAGTACTGGTCTCTTCGGTGAACTCGCCCGACGACGAGGACCCGATCAGGTTGGCTTCGTCGCCGACGACCGATCGAATGCCGGCGAGTACCGCTTCGTAGTCGTACTCCGGTGAACAAAACACTTGCCCGAAGTCGACGCGTCCGTCGGTCTCGAGGCCGTCGGCTGCCCGGGCCGCAGCCGCTTTGCCGACCTCGAACCCGTCGTCTCCGACGGCGACGCCGCTGCCGAACTGTGTCGGCAGATCGTCGGTCGCGCCTGCAGTGCCATCGGCCGACTCGAGATCATTGAACTCGAAAGTCGTGCCGTCGGCCGTCTCCGACGGCGGACCCGTCGCGTCCGTCACCGACGCCGCTCCCCCGTCGACGCCGTCTTCTGGGAGCGTCGACGGCGATCGACCATCGCCGGTGGTCGCGTTCTCGTTTTCGTTCGTGTTCGCGTTTGCGTTCTCGTTTGCGGCCACACTCACACTCGAGTCGCCCTCGGTCACTACCGCCGGCGCACGCTCCTGGCCCGGCACATCCTGGCGTGCCTTGTACATATCGAGCGTATCACGGAGCCACGTTGCGCTTTCCGCCAGTTCAGCCGCGCTATCGGAGACACTCGAGAGTGCAGTCGTCTGTTCCTCGGCCGACGCCGCCACGTTCTCGGCGAGTGTAGAGGTACGGTCGCTGATCGTCGCCGTCTCGTCGACTAGTGCGACGACCTGCTGGGTCGATTCGGCCTGCTGGTCGGCTGCCGCCGAGATCTCTTGGACGCCGTCGTTGGTCTGCTCGGCGTACTCGGCGATCTCCTCGAGTGCAGACAGCGCGTTCTCGACCGAGTCGGTGTGGGCCGCGATGAGCTCCTCGGTCTCGGTGACCGCCTCGGTCGCCGTTTCGGTCCGCGCTTGAATCCGCTCGAGTCGGGTTTCGATCTCTTCGGCCGCCGACTGGACCTCGCTCGCGAGTTCTTTGATCTCCGAGGCGACGACGGCGAACCCCTCCTCGTCGCCGTCTTTGGATTCGCCTCGTGACGCCTCGATGTTCGCGTTCACCGCGAGCATGTTCGTCTGCCAGGCGATCTCGGAGATCATCTCGACCAGTTCGTCGATCGCCTTCACGTCCTCGTGCAGGGTTTCGATCGCCTCCACCGCTTCCGTCGATCCAGTGCCGATCTCTTCGATGCCGTCGATCGCCGTCTGTGCCGCTTCCTTTCCTTTTCGTCCCGTCTTGGCCGTCTCTGCCGAAATCGTCGCGACCCGTTCGGACCGACTCGCAATCTCCTCGATGTTCGCCGAGAGCTCGTCGGTCTCGGCGGTGGCCGACGCGAGACGCTCGGACTGGACCGACGCACCGTCGGCGATCTCTTGGATGTCGTCGCTGATCTCCGTACTCGCCGCCGTCACTTCGCCGGTGCCGGCCATGAGCTCGTCGCTCGAGGTGACCACGAGCGTCACGAAGTCCTTCAGGTGGCGGATCGTCCCCTCGAGTTCGTCCATCATCGCGTTGAACTCCTCGGCGACCGACACCGGCGCGTCCTCGTCGGGCTCGATCCGGTGGGCGAGTCGGCCGGCCGCACACAGCCGCATCGCCTCCTCGAGTTCGGCCGCCTGCGATTCGATACGCTCGTTGCGTGCCTCGAGGCGCTCGAGGTCGTCCTCGACCGTCCCGATTCGGCTTCGGAGTCTGCGATTTTCACGCAGCGTCGCCTCGATGGCGTCGCCGACGTCTTCCACGTCGGTCATCGCGTCGAAGTCGACGTCGACTGCGTCGGTATCGCCCGCCGTCGATTCGGACTGGACCCGCTCGATCGTCCCGGCGATTTGCCCGCTGATCCAGTAGCCGAGCACGGTGCCTGTGACCACGATCAACGCTCCACCGCCGAGCAGTCCCGGGAGCCCGGCGAGCACGCCAGCGCCGACGACGACTGCCGCGACGCAGGCTGACAGTATCGCGAACCTGAGTGCGGCCGCCGTCGACCCACGTAGCAAATTCATAGACCGATTATGATGACGAACGTACAAGAATGGTGGGGGTGGGAACTCGGCTATCGTTTACTCGACCGTGTGTCTGTCGTGATCGAGAGAGACCAAACGTAAAACACGTTTACACGGCTCGGTCTGCTGCCGATCGGTCAGGCCGTCGGCTCGAGTCACGTATCGAAACCGGACCGCCCGAGAGCGAAACCGACGGGACGACTGTCCCAGTCGTCGAAACGCGAGAGATAGCGGCTGCGAGACGGGAGAGTAGCCGTCGTTATCGGGCTGCTGCCGCGACGCGTTCTTTCTCTTCTTTTTGGCTGACTGCGTACGTCTGAACGTCGTAGTTGGCTGCGCCGATAAGCTGGCTTGCGACCGCTTCCTCGATGGGAGTCGTCGTCTTGAACGAGTCGTTGTGTACGCCTTCGGCCAGGAACTTCAGTGCCTGGTCGACGCGACGCTGTGGAGCGACGTCGACCGCCTTCGGGACGGAGATACCGCCGTATTTCAGACGGACAGTCTCTTCCCGTGGTGCGGCGTTCTCGACGGCGGTCACGAGCACCTGAATGGGGTTTTCTTCGGTCCGTTCGTGGATGATCTCGAAGGCGTCACGGACGTAGTTGAGCGTCTTTTGCTTTTTGCCCGTGTTCTCGTCAGTCTGCATCAGACGGTTGATAAAGCGCTCGACGATCGAGATCTGGGATTTCTTGAACTGCTTGCTGGCGTGTCGGCCAGCAGTGTGTGCGACCGGCGTCACCGTGATGTATCGCTCGGTCGAGGGATCTTCGTACTCGATCTCGTCTAGCTCCCAGGTTCCGAAAAGCTTTGCCGAAACGTCCGCACCGCCCGCAGGGGCGTCCGGGTCCGGCTGGTCTTCTGCCGACATAGTTATCGAACCGGTTTCTCCGCGTTTCCGCGAACGAGTTCCTTCAGTGCGACGCCGTTGACCTTGTCGACCTTGTAGTTGACACCGGAGAGGTCGCCCATCGCACGACCCTTCGCCCCACCGATACCGGCGATGGTCACTTCGTCGTGTTCGTCGATGAAGCTGATCGCACCGTCACCGGGACAGAACGCGGTGACCTGCTTCCCGTTTTTGATCAGCTGGACCCGGACACATTTCCGAATCGCCGAGTTGGGCTGCTTTGCTTCGATGCCGACTTTCTCGAGTACGATACCTCGACCCTGTGGTGCGCCCTCGAGCGGGTCGGACTTCTCGCGAAGCCCACGGGCGCGGCGCGCGTAGTCAGAGTCGGACCACCGCTGATTCTGGCGGTCCTTCTTGAGCTTGCGCGCGGCGTATTTGCCGTTTGCCATGGAAGTCGCTATCCGTCGGAGCCACTTAAACGACCCGTTTCGACTCTCCCGTTACGCCTCGAGAGCGTTCTATCGACGGCAACGAAGGAATCTGAGTGGGTTTCAGATCCGAACGATCGTTTTCGCGCCGTCCGTCTTCCCCGCCACCGATCGGCGAGCGTGTACAGTCCGTGGAACCTGTGGCCGCCGTGTCACCCGTAGACTGCCGAGTCGAACCAGCCGACACGACCGGAGTCGACCAGCAGTACAGGAGTGACCGTCACTAGTACTGTCCCAACCGTCGACCGACGAGTCGAACCGGCCCACGTGGCCGGGTTCGACTCATCAGTGCAGGCTTGGCCCGCCACTAGTACCGTCCCAAGTCTACTCTGGCTAGTGCACTCCACTTCTGATCGAGAATCGTGATCGGTTTGGGCCAACTCTCAACTAGTCAGCCGACGGTTGGGGCGGTACTAGTACCCCGCCAAGCGTCGACTGATAAGTGAAACCAGACAACCGCATTCGGTTTCACTCATCCGTTCAGGCTTGCCAAAGCACTAGTGGCGGGCCAAGCCTACACTGATGGGTCGAATCTGGCGGTGTGGCTCGATTCGACCCGTCAGTCGACGGTTGGGACGGTACTAGTCGTCTGAACGCTTCTCGAGGGTGTCGATCGACCGGCGCTGCGTTTCTACGCCGGACGACGTTCCACCCAGTTCCGACTCGCGTTCCGTCTCGAACTGCTCGAGGCGGTCTGAGAGAAACGCCGCCTGGTCTGCGAGCCCGCTGACGCTTTCGGTCACCTCGGTCAGCGACGCGGTCTGTTCCTCGGCCGCCGCGGAGACGTTACCGGCCTCGGCGGCTGACTCTTCGCTCGAGGTCGCAATTTCGTCGACAGCGGTTACGACCTCCTCGGCCGAGCCGGCCTGATCGTTGGTCGCCGCAGAGATCTCCTGCACTCCGACGTTGGTCTCCTCGGCGTACTCGCCGATCTCTTCGAGAGCTTCGACGGCAGGCTCGACGGCCTCGGTTCCTTCCCTCACCTTGTCACTCGTCGCTTCGACGACGGCGACCGATTTGTCGGTTCGACCGCGGATCGTCTCGATCCGCGCTTCGATCTCCGTCGCCGCCTCCTTTGCGTCACTCGAGAGGGACTTGACCTCGTCGGCGACGACTGCAAAGCCGTCACCCTCTTCGCCTGCGGCCGCAGCCTCGATCGAAGCATTGAGCGCGAGCAGGCTCGTCTGGTCGGCCACGTCGGCGATGGCATCGACCAACTCGTCGATCCGCTCGACCTCCGCCTCGAGCGAGCGAATCGTCTCGACCGCGCGCTCGGCTTCGGCCTCGACCTCGTTCATCTCGCCGATTGCGTCTTGGGCTGCCTCACCACCGCGCTCGCTCGCGTCGACGGTCCGTTCGGCGACCTGTGCGACTTCGCTGGCCGTCGAGGCAATCTCCTCGGTGCTAGCCGAGAGGTCGGACATCTCCGTCTGAATCGTATCGAGCCGATCGCTCTGTCGATCGGCGACGTCTGATATCTCCTGTACCGACTCGGAAACCTGTTCGCTCGCGGCCTTTACCTCCTCGCTCGAGGCCGTAACCTGTTCGCTCGCGGCAGCGACATCCGTCGCGAACTGCTTGAGTCCACCGATGGCGTCCTCGAGTTCGTCAAGCATCGCGTTGAACTCCTCACCGATTTCGCGCATCTGCTCGTTGTCGGTGTCGACAGTCGCCCGAACGGTAAGATCGCCGTTTGCAGCGTCTTGCATGGTCTCACTGTACTGGCCGGCGACCCGCTCGAGTTCGCCCATCATCGACGCGATCCGTTCGCGTTCGGCCTCTGCTTCCTCACGGGCGGTTTCGGCGTCGGATTGTGCCTCCTCGGCTTCCCGCTGAGCCGTCTCGGCCTCCGTTTTCGCCGCTTCGGCGGCCGTGATCTGCTCGTTCAGCGACGTTCGCATCTCATCGAATGCACGGTACAGGCGACCGACCTCGTCGATACGATCCGTCTCCAGATCGACCGACCGATCACCCTCTTCCATCCGCCGGGCACGATTCCGGAGATCCTCGAGTGGCGTGACGGTCTGCCGTGCGAGGACGACCCCGCCCGCCAGTAAGACGATGAGCCCGGTGCCGATCACCGAAAGCAGCGTCCAGCCGACGGCGTTGCTCGCCGCAAACGCCTGTTCGGCAGGGACGGTAGTCACCGCGACCCACTCGTTGTCACCCATCGCGGCGTAGGCGGTGACGACGGCATCGTCGCGTTCGAACCCGGTGCCGTCGCGGGTCGCTCCCAGATCCGCAACGATCTCCTCGTCGGGATCACTCTCGAGTTCGTCGCTTGCGAGGACGGTCTTGCCGTCGGTGTCGACGATCATCGTCTCCTGGTCGTCGTGGAGTTGACGCAGTCCGTCGACCCGGTACTCGATCGTTCCGACGACGACGGCGATCCGTGCCTCGTCGTTTTCGACCGGACTGGCGAAGGAGATCACCTGATCGTCGACCGTGTCGTCCGCGTAGGCAGTCGGCGAGTGCCAGACGTCGTTTGCCGCGGTCAGGTCGACACCCGGCTCGATCTCCGCCCAGGGTTCGTCGACCGAGTCGACCGATACGCCCCGTAGTTCTCCGTTCGTACTCGCCAGGACGCGTTCGTCGTTCGTGTCGACGACGTGAACGTCGCGAACGTCGACTGGAAGTTTCGCCTGTTCCTGGATGGCGTAGGCTTCGGCTGTCTCCGCGTCGCTACCGGCCAGTGCCGCTCCCGACGACACCGACCGCGTGTGTGCCGCCATCGAAATCGTCCACTCGTCGATGGAGTCGGCATGCATGTCGACCGTCGCCGTCAGTTGCTGTTCTGCGTCGGATTCGACCGTCCGTTCGGCGTCGACGTATCCGATCGCGCCGACCAGCGAGATGACGAGCACCACGACGAGAATCGTGATGACGAACTTCGTCCGATAACTGCGTCGAACGAACTCGGGGACGAACCGAGTGATCGACCTGTCGGCCTCCGGATTCGAACCCGAGTCGGCGGCCGTCTCGTCGCCAGCGGCGCTCACGAGGACACCCCCGTCGGCGTCAGTTCGTCCACGACTTCGATTTCCCCACCGCTGAAGGTGAAATACTCGTACTCGACCGACCCACCGTCGCCGTTCTCGTCGAACTCGATCTCCCCGGACGCGCCCCGGTATCGAACTGGCTCACCTGCCCCCGCGAGTTCGATCCCGTCGGCGAGGTCACCCGGCAACACTTCGGTTCCATCGCCGGTCGTCACGTCGCGCATCCGCCCGGCAATCGCTTGACCGTCGTTTGCACCCGCCACAGCGTTCGCCAACAGGCTCGTGGCCGCGGCGTCGTAACTGTTCGCAGCGAACAGCCCCGGCTCGACCCCATACTCCTCTCGATACCGCGACCGGAACGCCGACTGTCCGGGGCCGCTCGAGTTCGGTGCCACACCGTAAGCGGTCAGCCGATCCCCGAGTTCGGCCGCCACGGCCTCGTTTTGCAGCCCGTCGCTGACGAACACCGTTTCGTCGCCGGCGAACTCGTCGTAATACGTCTCGAGCAACGGAATACCGCTTTCGGGGTACCCGATTAGAAAGAGCACGTCTGGGCCGTCCGCCAGCGCGGTCGAAAGCACCTCGGCGTAGCGCTCGGCAGCCGGATCGAACGACACCTGGTTTTGGATCACCCCGCCGAACGAAGCCGAAAACGCACCCGAAAGCTGTCGGCCGTAATCTCCCATCGCGTACAGCGTCGCCGCAGTCTCCGCGCCGTGTTCGTCGGCGGCGAGTTCGGCCGCGACGACCGCCTGCAGCGAGTCACTCGGAGCCGTCCGAAACGAGTAGCCCCGGTCGTTCACGATCGACAGCGTCGGCGTCGAACTCGCCGGCGAACAGGAGACGACGGACGCCGGAATCGTCGCCCGCTGGACCATCTGTAAGGTGACATCGGAGGCTGCTGCCCCGACGATTACGGGGACCCCGTCGTCGATCAACTGCCTCGCCGCCTCGACCCCCTGGCTCGGCGACGTTTCCGAATCGACCGCCTCGTGTTCGACGTCGACGGAAAGCGACGCCTCCTCGAGTTCGATCTTCGGCAGCGCTGCACTGTTCAATATCGTTTGGCCGACCTGCTCGAGTCCCCCGGACATCGGAAGGACGCTTCCGTACCGCAGCGTCCGTTCAGCAAGCGGTGACCGACTTTCTTCCCGACCGTTCGTGTCGTCTCCGGTGAGACAGCCAGCCGAAACGGAAAGCGTCGCTCCGGCGACTGCAGCGAGGTATCGACGGCGATTCCCCTTCATAGTTTGATCGCCCCCAGGCGGAACTGTTTGACATGTCCTCTGACAACGTGGTGCATATTTGCCCTCTACGAAAAATGAGAACAACCACACTTCACTATTTTGGCCACTTCTACCACGTATGTATTATTATTGTCCGATTTAGATTTCAATTTGGGGCCGAGATAGCTCTTGGGCAAAGCTATTCAAAATTAGAGTTGGCTGGTACCGTTCGGTCGATCCGTGCCGTCGTCACAGCGACATCGAGAGAGAAGTCGAATCGAGCCGCCAACCGACGACCCTATATCAACTGCACGTCGTCGATCCCGAAGTGACGCTCGGCGAGTCGCCGGGCCGCGTCGATTCGCCGACCGCTCGAGCCGATCGCGACGCCGCGGTCTTCCCGGGCAACCTCGACGTAAGCGACCGTATCGTCGTTTTCGCTGATCGTAACGTTGTACACCGCTGCGGGCGCAAGCGCGTTCGCGACGAACTCCTCGGGGTCGTCAGCGCCTTCGACGAGCCGTACCGGCATGTCGATCTGCTTCTCGAACCGGGTGACAGTTCGACCCCCGGGGCCGATCGCCTCACCGATGCGATCGGTTTCGACGACGATCAGCAGACGGCTCTCGCGCTCGCCAGTGACGATGCAATCCCGGCCGTTTACACCCGTCACGTCCTCGAACGTGGCCAGGTACTGGCGGGTGTCGTCGTCGAGCGTGATGCCCATCGATCAATCGGCCTGACTGCCGGCGTCGCCGCCGGAACCGATCGATCCCATCCGGAGATCCACGTCTCCCGTTCCGAGCTTGATCGGCTTGCCGACGATGACGTTCTCGGTGACGCCATCGAGGTCGTCGATCTCGCCGTGGATCGCGGCGTTGAGCAAGTGGTTGACCGTCACCTCGAACGCAGCACGCGCGAGGACGGACTCTTTCGACCCCGAGATCCCGTGGCGACCGATCGACTCGATCTCGCCACGGTTTGTCATGATGTCTGCGACCAACATCAAGTGGCGGACGTTGACGTCGTCCAGGCCCTGCTCGGCCAGCGTGTTGTTCGTCTCCTCGATGATGGCCTCACGGGCGGCCTCGATGCCGAGGTTGCGATGGATCTCGTGGATGTTGTTACACGTCGTTCGAGAGGCGTCAACACCCTCGATCTCGAGCACGTCGCCAAAGGCCGATCCCTCCGTGTAGAGGACGAACTCCTCGCTGCCGTCGTCCATCTCTTCGCGGCGGATGACGACCCGGCTGATGTCTTCGATTCCCTTGAACGTGATGTCGCGCAGTTCCTCGACGAGTTGCAGCAGATCCCGGTAGGACGGCTCCTCGGGACCGAACTGGATCTGGGTCCCCTGCTGGACCGTGTCCACGCCGAGGCTGTCTTCGATAATCTCGGCGACCTCCTCGGGCTCGATCATCCGCTCCTCGAGCGTATCCTCGTTCAGCGAAATCTGGACGCGCATGTCCGCGACGTTCGTCGAGACATCACCCAACGCGAGGATCTTCGTCGCCTCGATGTTCCAGACGACTTCGTGGGCTCGCTCGCGCTCGGTTGCATACTCGTCTTCCAGGTGGACCGTCATCATCGGCGTGTCCGGAGTCTTCCGGGCGTCGACCAGTTCGATCAGTCGGGGCAGCCCCTGGGTCACGTCGATCTCTGCGACCCCCGCGTAGTGGAACGTGTTCATCGTCAGCTGCGTTCCCGGCTCCCCGATCGACTGGGCCGAGACGGTGCCGACGGGATCGAGCGGCTCGACGCGAGTGTCGACGTAACGCGTCTCGACCGCCTTCGCGAGTTCGTCGGCATCCTCGACGGTCGCGTCCTCACGACTCTCGAGTTCGGCGTAGACCTCGTTCTTGAGTCTACGGGGGAGATCGGCGTCCTCGACGACCGCAATCGTGTCGTCGGAGACGTCGTACGTGATCTCAGTCATCGGACGTCACCTCCGGTCCATCGACGGAGAGACGATCGTCCGCATGTTCCGAGAGGTTCGTCGGTCGTGGCTTCGAGCCGAGGAACTCCTGTTTTTCCTCCGTGGAGTCGAATTCGGAGTCGAGGACGCGATCGGCGATCTGGCCGACGTCGATCTCGTTGTCCTCGCCCGAGGACACTTTGACCGGCGAGGTACCGTCCTCGCCGAACTCGAACTGGACGATCGTATCCGAGGTGTCTCGAACCGTCCCGTCGTACTGGGCCTCGAGTTCGGACAGCGCGTTGATCAGTCGCCGCTGCAGATACCCGGACTTGGAAGTCCGGACTGCAGTGTCGACCAGCCCCTCGCGGCCACCCATCGCGTGGAAGAAAAACTCCCGCGGGGTCAGCCCGCTGGTGTAGGAGTTTTCGACGAAGCCGTGTGCCTCCGCCGAGAGGTCGTTCTCCGCGTAATGGCTCAGAGTTCGGTTCTCGTATCCGCGGTTGATACGCTCGCCGCGAACTGCCTGCTGGCCGACACAGCCGGCCATCTGAGTCAGGTTCAGCATCGACCCACGGGCACCGGATTCAGCCATGACGACCGCCGGGTTGTCGTCGGTGAAGTGTTCGTCCGCGATGTTCCCGGCGTTGTCACGCGCACGCGAGAGCGTCTGCATGATCTTCATCTCGAGTGTTTCGTCGACCGTTCGCCCCGGCAGACTCTCGAGTTCGCCGCGTTCGTACGCTTCGATGAGTTCCTCGACCCGGTCGTAGGCGTCGTCAATCGTCTCGTCGATGCGAGC
Organism: Natronobacterium gregoryi SP2; assembly: GCF_000230715.2. Classification (GTDB taxonomy): domain Archaea; phylum Halobacteriota; class Halobacteria; order Halobacteriales; family Natrialbaceae; genus Natronobacterium; species Natronobacterium gregoryi. Next base: position 1,183,308 of record NC_019792.1, on the reverse strand, counting down.
CTGGGCCTCCTCGGGAATGGTCTCGTCGTCGATACCGATCGAGAACCCAAAGTGCATGATCGACCGCATCGCCAGCGTCGAGACCTCGTTGATGAAGATCCGAGCGCGCGTCTTGCCGTAGATCTTCGTGATCGTGTCGACGATCTCGCCGCCGAACTCGCCGACCTCGTCCTCGGCGATCGTCCCCTCTATCAACTGTCCGTCCTCGATGACGACTTTTTCGCCGACGGTGCCGGTAAACTCGAGGTTCAGATCGTCGGGCAGTAGTTCCGAGAAGACGTCGTGACCGGTCCAGAACGGTTTCCCTTCGTCGTCGACCCCGCTCGGTTCCGGCAGTTCGTCGATTCGGGTCGCTCGCAGCAGGTCTAGCGCCTGGGTCTCGTTGAACTGCGGGTTGTTGTGGGTCAACAGGAACATCCCGCTGATGTGGTCCTGAATCGCGCCGATGATGTTCTCACCGAACCGCGGACTAAGAATCTGTTCTTGCACGCGCATGAGCACGCGCGCCTCGGCGCGAGCCTCCTCGTTCTGGAGGGCGTGCATGTTCATCTCGTCACCGTCGAAGTCGGCGTTGTACGGCGGACAGACGACGGTGTTCAGCCGGAACGTCTTGTACGGCATGACCACGACCTCGTGGGCCATGATCGACATCCGGTGTAGCGACGGCTGCCGGTTGAAGATGACGATGTCACCGTCGATGAGGTGTCGGTTGACTTCCCAGCCGGCTTTGACCTTCTCCGCGAGCTGTTCGCAGTTCTTCTCGGTCACCTTCAGCCGGCGACCGTCGGGCCGTCGGACGTAGTTCGCGCCGGGATGGCCCTCGGGGCCGTTGGAGACGAACCGGCGAGCCTTCTCGAGATTTCGCTCGGTGACGTTCATCGTCTGGGTCATCTCTTTGGCTACGCGATCGGGGACGCCGACCTCGTTGAGAGAGAGGGTCGGGTCCGGTGAGATGACGGTCCGGGCAGAGAAGTTGACGCGTTTGCCCGAGAGCGAGCCACGGAAACGACCTTCCTTACCTTTCAGGCGCTGGGAGAGCGTCTTCAGCGGCCGGCCGGAGCGGTGACGGGCCGGCGGCGTGCCCGAAATCTCGTTGTCCATGAACGTGGTGACGTGGTACTGTAGCAGTTCCCAGAGGTCCTCGATAATCAGTTGCGGCGCACCGGCCTCACGGTTCTCCATGAACCGCTGATTGATCCGGATGATGTCGACCAGTTTGTGGGTGAGGTCGTCCTCGCTTCGCTGGCCGTTGTCGAGCGTGATCGACGGCCGCGCCGTTACAGGCGGCACCGGAAGCACGGTCAGGATCATCCACTCCGGCCGCGAGCGGTCGGGATCGATGCCGAGCACTTCGATGTCCTCGTCCGGAATCGCCTCGAACCAGTCCCGGATGTCCGAGGGCATCAGCTTGTTCGTGTCCTCTTCGGTGAGGTCGATGTCCAGTGCCTTCTCGATGGCTTTGCGCTGGCTCTCGCGGGGCCGAAACGAGCCCGAGAGAATCTCGTTGACCCGGCCGAGGTCGATGTCGGTCTCCTCGGCGAGTTCGTCCGGCGACATCTGTTCGCCGTCATCGATGCCCTGCATCGCGGCGGCGATACGCTGAGAGTACTCGCTCGTCAGGACCTGCTGGACCTCGTAGTAGGTCGTCGGCTTCTCGTGGTCGATGTCGTACTGGATCTCGCCACAGTGTGGACAGCGATCTTTCTTGCGTGCCTGGCGGATCGCCGCCTTGGTGACGTCGTTCAGATCGCGGCTGAGCTTCCGTGCCTCGTCGATCTGGCCGTGGAACTCCGCTCTCTCGTCTTCGGTCAACAGCAACCGGGAACACTCCCGACAGGTGCCCCGGAGCAGTCGCCGGATGAGCTTCGTGAAACCGACGTGGATCACCGGTGCGGCCAGTTCGATGTGGCCGAAGTGACCGTTACACGAGCCCGAATGCTTCCCGCAGGTCTTGCACTCGAGACCGGGGTCGATGACCCCGAGTCGCGGGTCCATCAGCCCCATGTCGATGGGGAAGCCGTCGTCGTCGTAGGTGTCCGCGGTGATGATCTTCGTCGCGCTCATCTCCCGGTACTCTTCGGGCTCCATGAGCCCGAAGTTGATCGATCCGATGTCTTTGGGTGTGGTATTTCGCATTGTTGACGTTAGACGGCGTCTTCCAGTTCCAGTCGCGGTGCGATGCCAAGCGCCTTCATCTCGTCGAGCAGGAGCTTGAACGCATAGCTCATCTCGATCTCGTGGATGTCGGTTTCCTCGTCACAGTTCGGACAGTAGACGCGGCGCTGTTCGACGTTTTCGACGGCGCTCATCCCACACTGCCCACAGATCGGGATGTACTCGCGGTCGGACTCGTCCAGCAGTCGTTCTTTCAGCGTCATCGCCGCACCGTGGCCGATGAACACGTCCCGCTCCATCTCTCCGATACGGAGCCCACCCTCACGGGCGCGACCTTCGGTCGGCTGCCGGGTGAGCACCTGCACGGGACCACGCGAGCGGGCGTGGAGCTTGTTCGAGACCATGTGATACAGCTTCTGGTAGAAAATGATCCCGACGAAAATCTCGGCTTCGACCTTTTCGCCCGTGATACCGGAGTACATCGTCTCCTTGCCCGCAGCGTCGAACCCGGCCTCCTCGAGTCCGTCGCGGAGGTCTTCCTCGTCCTCGCCCAAAAACGGCGTCCCGTCGACCCGCCGGCCCTCCATCGCGCCGAGTTTGCCGCCGATCATCTCCAAGATGTGTCCGACGGTCATCCGCGACGGCAGGGCGTGTGGGTTCAACACGAGGTCGGGCACGACGCCGTCTTCGGTAAAGGGCATGTCCTCCTGTGGCGCGAGGTGGCCGACGACCCCCTTCTGGCCGTGGCGGCTGGCGAACTTGTCCCCGAGTTCTGGAATCCGCTCGTCACGCACCGAGACCTTCGAGAGCTTCGAGCCGTCTTCGCCTTCCATCAACGTGACGGTGTCGACGACGCCGCTCTCTCCCGACCGCATCGTCACCGAGGTCTCGCGTCGCTTCTGGGGCGAGAGACCGCCCATGTCGTCTGGCTCCTCGAGGAATCGTGGCGGCGAAGTCTTGCCCAGCAGGACCGAGTTCTCGTCGACTTTCGTCTCCGGATTCACGAGTCCGTCCTCGTCGAGGTGGGCGTACGCCTCTTCGCCGCGGGCCCCGCGGACGTCCTGGGAGGGGATCTCGAAGCGGTCCTCCTGGCCGCCGGGGTAGCGCCGTTCCTCGCCCTCGTAGGTCCGGAAGAAATGCGACCGGGCGAGGGCACGTTCGACGCTTGCCTTGTTCATCACCAGCGCGTCTTCGATGTTGAATCCCTCGTAGCTCATCACGGCGACGACGAAGTTCTGGGCCGCAGGCCGGTCGTCGAAGCCGATCTGTTCGGTCGTCTGGGTCTTGACCATCGACAGCTGCGGGTAATGCAGCAGGTGCTGGCGCGTGTCCGGACGGATGCGGTAGTTCGCACTCGGCAGGCCGAGCGACTGCTTGATCATCCCTGCCCCCATCGTAATGCGCGGGCTGGCGTTGTGCTCGGGGTAGGGGATCATCCCTGCACCGATCCCGAAGATCAGCTGCGGGTCGATCTCGAGGTGAGTGTGGCTCTCCGTGATGTCGTCCTCGTCGACGGCGACGAGAATGTCTTCTTCCTCCTCGGCGTCGATGAACTCCACGTAGCCGTGCTCGACGAGGTCCTCGAACTCGAGGCTACCGTCTCGGAGCGCTTCGATCTCCTCGTCGGAGATGCGCGGTTCGCCGTCCTCGACGACCAGCAGCGGTCGTCGTGCACGGCCGGCGTCGGCGTTGATGATTACCTCGCGGGTCCGCTCTTTGACGGAGACGTTGACCATCTCGCTGACGTCACCGATACGTCGCGCTTCGCGGATCTGTTCGGCTAGCTCGTGCGGATCGGGGTGTGTTCCCACCAGCGACCCGTTCACGTAGACTTTGGCTTCGCGTTGTTGACTGCTCATTGTTTAGTCGTCTGCCGGCGTCGATCGTTCGATCCCTTCGATACCCGGAATGCCCTCGACACCCATCGAGGCGAGTTCTCGCTTGAGCGCCTGTTCGTCTTCGATGTTCTGGGACAGCTCCATCGCCTGTGCGAAGTTCTTCACCAGGCCACAGTTTGGCCCCTCCGGGGTCTCGGAGGGACAGATACGACCCCACTGGGTCGCATGCAGGTCCCGTGCCTCGAAGTGCGGCTGGCTGCGCGACAGCGGGCTCCGCAGCCGTCGCAGGTGCGAGAGGACGCCCATGAAGTCGGTGCGGTCGACCAGCTGGCTCACGCCGGAACGGCCACCGACCCAGTTACCCGTCGCGATCGGGTGCTCGAGTCGCTCGGTCAGAACGTCAGACCGGACGACTGTCGACACCGAGAGGGTGCGGTTTCGCATGTTGGCTCGCTCGAGTTGGTACTTGACGTCCCGGGCCAGCTTGTTCAGTGCGGTCCGGAACAGGTCTTTCATCAGATCGCCGCTGACCTTCAGACGCTTGTTGGCGTAGTGGTCCTTGTCGTCGGCCTCGCGTCGGCCGAGGGCAAGTTCGAAACAGGCCTCGGCCATCCGACAGAGGTAGTGGGCCTTGTTGATCCGGACGTCTTCCTCGTCGACCCCGTCCTCGTGGAGGTGTGGCAGAAGGTACCGATCGATGACGTAGTTCGCTCGCTTGAGCTGGTAGTTTTTCCCCTGGCCGGAGGCGACACGCTTGCCCAGCTCCTCGATCGCCTCCTGTTCGGTCTGGACGTCCGCTTCCTCCAGGTTCTCGAGCATGTACTTGACGACCTCGGGGTCGTTCGAGACCTTGTGAACGATCTCTTCGTCGCTTTCGAGACCCAGCGCACGCACGAGGGTGACGAAGTTGATCGAACCGGAGACCGACGGGAACGACACCTCGAGCAGACCGTCGCGGGTCCGCTCACAGAGTACGAGCGCGCGGTAGCCACGGCGCTGCGAGAAGGTCTTTGCGACCTGAATCTCGTCGCCGTACTTGGTATCGTACTCCGCGAGAATCTTGTTCGGCGCGAGGTCCTCGCTGGTCATCAACACGCGCTCGGAGCCGTTGACGATGAAGTAGCCGCCAGGGTCTGCAGGGTCTTCACCGATCTCGATCAGTTCCTCGTCGGAGAAACCGGCGATGTTACACTTGTCGGAGCCGACCATGATCGGCATTCGACCGATCTTCGTCTCCGTCGAGTCGACGACCCGCTGGTCGCCTTCTTCGCCTTTGACGATCGACATCTCCATGAAGACCGGCGCGGAGTAGGTGATGTTTCGAAGTCGCGCTTCCTGTGGATACAGCAGTTCTTCGGAGCCGTCTGCCTCCCGAACCCGGGGCGTGACGACGCGGACGTCGCCGAGTTCGACGTGTACTGGCTCCTCGCCTTCCTTGTCGCCGATGTCGGTATCGATCGTCTCTTTCTCGTCGACGACCTCCTGCATCCCCCGGTTGAGGAAAGCGTTGAAAGAGCGATAGTGGTGTTCTGCGAGCCGTTCCCTCGAGAAGTATTCGCGTGAAATGTCTCGTCGTTTTTCTCGGTCGAGTTCCATTGCCATTTATTCCACCACGAGTCGGTATACAACTGCCTGGTCGGTTGTCCGTGAATCCCGAACGATCTTGATAACGTCGCCGGCCTCCGCCTCGTCGGGGAGAGCGGAGTCGTTGCGCTTTATTTTCGGCAGGTCTGTGCGATCGATGTCGTACTCGGCGAGCACCTCCTCGAGTGTCTCCTCCTCGAGGATGGTGTGCTCCGGCACGAGTTCGTGTTGGCTTACGTCTACCATGTTGATGTGATGTGCGTGTGGGCTATCGGGAGAGAAGCGGCTGTCACGAGATACTACAGCCAGGTAACGGCGGGAACCATTTAACGGTTACTAAATCGTACGAAAAGCGCGGCTAACCGACCGGGCGACCCTGACCGGAGCGGGCGATCACACGTGTCAATAGCCAGTTGTTGGTTAAATTCCTTGGGGTGTGAGAGTGACTGTCAGCCACGCTGTACATAGCGACTGTGCGCGTCGTAGGCAGCGACCGGCGAGACCGATTACCGGCACCGAGAGCGTTCGAACGACGCTCCCACACGACCCGGCGCTGTGAGGAGCCGTCACTGACAGAGCGTCGTGTCCCGTCGATCGAGACGTTAGAGGTAGCCAAGCAGCGTCCCGACGAGCACGACCACCCACAGGCCCACGCCGACAAACAACAGGTCGTTGAACCGTGCCCCCCGAACTGCTCGCCTAGCTGCACCCGCGGCGATCAGTCCGAGCGCGAGGACCACGAGCAACCGCTGACCCACGACATCGAGCGGCAGTACGTCGACCCCCACGAGCCCGTAGTCGAGCCAGATCGCGATCGCAAGCGACGCGGCAGCCGTGACCCCCGCGTCGAGGCGTCGCTCGAGGCCGCTTGCGATGGCGTAGGTCGCTACCGGGAGCCCGACGGCGACGAACGGGTAGAGCAACGCCGCGATCATGTGGGGCGTAAGGACCCCGACCGTTCGGTCCAGGGCGATCCCACCGATCCGGACGCCCAGGACCACCGCGAGGATCGTCCCCGCGAGAATCAGGTGTTCTGCCTCGACGCGATCGGCCGCAGCCTCGAGTCGGGCCCGATCCGCGTCGGTCAACCGATCGCCGGCCCGGTCGCCGGCTCGCTCGAGGACGCCATCGTCCCGTTTTCGACTCCGTCCGGAAGCGAGAGCGAGGCCGACCGACGCCGTCGCCATCGCCGTCAGGTCGACTTTCGTCGCCCAGCCGTCGGCGTCCGAGGGGCCACTATTGTCGAGGTAGACTCGTCGGACGTCGTCCTGGACGTCGACACCAGGGATCGCCATCAGGTCGGTCTCGAGTCGCAACTGAGCTCGTTCGACCCCGTCGACGCGGTGGCGAAGTGTGAACCAGTCGAAGTGTTCGGAGTGGGTCTGCATGACAACCCACTGGTCGTCGGGGTTCGGACTCTCGTACGCCCGGATGTGGTACCGGTAGCCGTAGTACTCCCCGTCTTCGAACTGGACGGTCTCGGTCGTCCAGTCGGCTTCCTCGTCCGGGCCGGGGTCGAGGTACGCGTAGCGAGTCGCGCCGTCGGCCTGCGACCACGGAATGTCGGTCGGTGAGACTGGGCGGAGCGGATCGTCGGAGTCCGTGCCGACGTCTCCGGTCACGTTGGCGTCTCCGGTCTCGTTCCCGGGCGTCTCGTCTTCCCCATCGGCGAGTCCGACCAGCTCCTCGGCTTCGAAGTGATCGTGGTCGGCCTCCTCCCACTCGCCGTCGCCGTGTTCAGCCAGGAGCCGGAACGTCTCCTCGGCGTCACCGCGTACGACGACGTTCAGTGGACTCCGTTTCTCGTGTTGCTGTCGCTGGTTGAGATACGGCCAGAACCCACTGTCGCTGTCCTCGAGCGTGACGATCTCCGGTTCCGCTCGATCCGTTGTGTCGGGGGAAACCTGGTCCGCCGACGGCGAGAAGAGCAGCGAGGGACCACCAACGAAGAGGAACGCGACCGCGAGGATAGCGCCTCCAACTGCGATCGACCGTCGCATTTCGAACGACTACCGACCGACCCTACATAGAGATACTGATAGACGAGGAGCGGACAGGACCACCTCCGCCGTGAGCCCGAGTCAGACGCCCGGACCGACGGTCAACACGGGAACGGGAGACTCGCGGACGACCCGCTGAGAGACGCTGCCGACGACGTTGTTCTCGTAGTCGTCACCGCTGGTACCCATCACGACCAGATCGACGTCGTGTTCGTCGGCGTAGTCGACGATGCGCTCGGCGGGATGGCCAGCGTCGACGGCAGTTTCGACGTCGACGCCACGATCGGTTGCTCGAGTCGCCGCCGCGTCGGTTGCCTCGCGTGCGGTCTCTTCCAGGTCCTGGCGGACCTGCTCGACGCGGCTCTCGTCGAGGACGAGAAACGCCCGGTCGTCGACGACAGAGAGGACGTGTACCGTCGCGTCCCGCGTCGTCGCGACGTCGAAAGCGTGGTCGGCCACAGCCGCGGCGTGGTCACTCCCGTCGGTGGGAAAGAGGATCGTCTCGTACATCTAGTCGAACCACTGCCCCGGGAGGAAAAAGACCTTCTCATACGGAACGCTGTAACGGTTTACCGGCGCGACCGTCGGCGGGCTCGCGGTCGCGCCAGAATTGACTGCCAGCAACCGGTCTCAATTACAGCGGGATCGACTCACCGCGTCGTCGGTCGATCCGTTACGACTGGGGCTTCCAGGTTACTTCTAGCTGGATCGTCTCGCGAGTCCCGCGGAACATCGGAGAGCGCTCGACCACGTCGACGCTCAGATCGACAGCTTCGGGCGGATTGAGCGCGACCGTTTTGTTCCCAACCGCGACACGTACGTCGCCGCCCTCGAGGTCGTCCTCGCGGAACTCCTCTCCGAGATGTTCGAAATACGCCGCCAGCTCGTCGCGCGTGAGGGTCTCGTTGGCCGTCGTCCGATCTGCCATGCATTCGATTCATGACCCGCCGTCTAAAAGTATGGATGGCGAACGCGTCTCTAGTACCGTCGAACAGGAGAGTAGCAGAGGAAAATTCGCCGTTCCGTCCGAACACTCTCGCGGTCACGCTGTCTGACAGCCCACCCTCGGTTTACCGTCCGTACGGCGCTTCAATAACCACTTACGTCGCCACCGTGTCGACTAGTACCGTCCCAACCGTCGACTGACGGGTCGAATCGAGCGACACCGCCAGATTCGACCCATCAGTTCAGGCTTGGCCCGCCACTAGTAGCGTCCCAACTCTACTCTGGCTAGTGCGCTGTACTTCTGATCGAGAATCGTGATCGGTTTTGACCAACTCTCAACTAGTCGATCCACGGTTGGGACGGTACTAGAGCCCGTCGTCACAGAATCGACAGGTGGCTTTTTGATCACGGGACAGCAACCTGTAACCGATGGCCGAAGACGTTACCGTCGGTATCGTCGCCCAGCGCGACAACGAGCGCGCACACCGTCTCGCCGCGACCCTCGTCGACGCCCTCGAACGCCAGTTTGCCGTCGCCGTCGCAGTCGACGAACTGACCGGCGAAGCGATCGACGTGGACGCAATTCCGGTCGCCGAGATGGAAGGCCGTGACCTCGTCGCGAGTATTGGCGGTGACGGGACACTTCTTTTCGTCGCCCGAGAGATCGGTTCGACGCCGCTGGTCGGCGTCAATCTCGGCGAAGTCGGCTTCCTCAACGCCGTTCACCCGGACGACGCCCGCGCGGTCGTCACCGACCTCGTCGAGACGCTCACAGCAGGAGAGTCACTCACACACCGAGACCTCCGCCGGCTGCAAGCGTCCGGCGAGGCCGCCGACTGGACGCTCGAACCTGCGCTCAACGAGATTCTCGTCCACGGCCCACGACGGGGGCCCGGCAGCGGCGTGACGGCCGAAATTCGCGTCGACGGCGAGCGCTATACAGCGAGCCACGCTGACGGCGTCCTCGTCTCGACGCCGACGGGCTCGTCCGCGTACAACCTGAGCGAGGGCGGCCCGCTGGTCCGCCCAGCGGCCGACGCACTCGTCATCACCCAGATGGCCGCCACCGACCCACTGCCACCGCTCGTGGTCGATACCGACACCGAGGTGACGCTCTCTCTGTCGGGCCCGAACCACGGCTACGTGATCAGCGACGGCCGCAACCGACGGCGTCTCGAGTTGCCCGCGACGGTCTCGGTCGCGCCGGCCGACGAACCGGTGTGGCTGGTCGGCCCGGAGCCAAACTTCTTCGCGGGACTCGAGAAGCTCGGGTGACGATTCACGGTCGGAGATACCATACTCTCGCCGTCGCGACGAAGAGCATACGAATCGGAGTCTCACAGAGAGGAGCTAGTCGCTCGCGTAGTGGCTCGACACGAGTCGAAGTTTCCACTACGAGGGGCCTACGGCTCAACAGCGCGTGGTACGGACATCAAGCTGTCGGACAGTTTACTCGACGGACTTGCTTTCGGTCCCAGTCGACTCGGGCAAGTTGGGGTCCCGATACGGATTTCGTCCGTAGGCAGGAAGTTCGTCCTCGAGTTGCGCTTTCAGAACGCGCCGGAGCCGGTTCAGGCTCGTCGTGTCGAGGCCGTGTTTGGCAGCCAACCGCTCGAATGCCTCCTCGTCGGTGATGTCGTGGGCGCGGTATTGACCGAATAACTCTTCCAGTCGGTCGGCCGACAGTGTCTGAGCGTCGACGTCGTCCAATCCGAAGTACGAGCGGCGGTCGATGTCGACGACGTGGCGAATGACCACCAGTGCGACTTTCTCGATCGCCCGCTGGCTGCCGAATTCGGTGAGGTCGATTTCGTCCATGACCCCGAGCGCGAGGTCGCGTTGCCAAGGTGTCACTTCGAGCGCGTTGCAAAGCGCCTGAGTCGTTCGCAGACGGTCGAGCCGGTGGGCGCGCGCACTGTATCCCGGCGTTGCCGCGTGCTGTTCGTCGTGGAGGCGACGGACGCTCTCCGAGAGATCCGCATCGGACGATGGTGCACGACCGATGACGGTCGCGCTCGGCGTCACGACGCCCCACTGTCGGACGGTCGAGTCCCGCTGTACGTCCGCCCGCGAGAGGGAACCGGAGCCAGGGCGCGTCTCGAGGTTGCGTTCGGATCGGCCGTCGCTATCGGGATTGACGGCGACGGCTCCCGCCCGGTCGCGTCCTGGAGGGTGGTCGACACCGTCGTCTCTCATCTCGTGTGTCGGTGAGAGAGGGAGACTGAAAAAGGCTCGTACCCGACGCAGTGTCGGAAGCAGCGACCAGTAGTGTAACTACCGAGTTCGAGAAACGGCCATTCGGCTCGCATCAGCCACGACCGACGTGGCAGCCCGAAAAGTGCAACCGCTTTGGGGTGTGATTACCTCGGGAAATCGGGACAGCAATCCGTCTCAGTCCTCGCCGTCGACTTCGTTCCGAAGTTGTTGCATCTCGACGACGCGCTCGGCGTGGGCGTTGTGCTGGTGGATCGACTCGTCGTTGGACTGTTTCATCGTGATCACCGCGTCGTCCGGCAAGTGGTCGAACTCGTCGACGACGCCTTCGGCCATCGATCGCACGCAGTCTTCGACGAACTTCGCGTCCGAGTGGGCCTCGTAGGTCATGTGATCCTCGTCGGGACGCTTCGCAAGATTGTAGATACGCGCACTCATCGAGTCACGAGCGACGTCGATGAGCGCGTTGAGATCCACGTCCGGGTCGCCACTGGCTTCGACGGTCAGCGTCGCGTGCCCCCGCTGGGAGTGGCCCGGCTGTGGCACCTCGTTCAGGAACTGTGTGATCGTCCCCTCGTCGACCCCCAACTCCTCGAGCGTCTGTTTCGCTCGTGCAGCCGACATCCCCTGCGAGCAGGGACAGACGGTCATTCCAGTGACTGTCGCGCCGATTTCCTCGCGTGTCCCCTCGTCGGTCGCGGTTGCCGAGGCGGTGATGTCGACGGTGTGTTGGGTCTCACGGTCGCTTGCAGGTGTCTGCTCTCGGCGCATGAACTCCGCCTCCATCGACACTTCAGCACGGGACGTGTAGTCGTGTTTCCCGAGAAGCCGCTCGGCAACCTCGCCACAGACCTCTTCGACGCGGTAAGCCTCCTCGCGGGTCGCATCTTCCAGAATCTCGTCGATGACCTCCATGTTGCGACTCATGTCTGCGCCCTTGCGCCAGGCGGGCAAGTCGACGAAGACCTCGAACTCGGCAGTGAACACGAGCGGTCGCTTGTCTTCGCGGCCGATTTTGACGAGTTTCTCGACGCCAGTGACGCCGACCTGACTCAACCCGACGGTGACGTCGGGGGACGTTGCCTGTACGTCCGGCAACTGGTGACTCATTGCCCGTACTCAGGTGACGATGCGATTAGACCTTTCGGAAGACGTACCTGATCCCCACGAGTCGACCGGCCGTTAACTATGACGCTCGAGTGACAGCTACCGGTACTGGCGCGGGCAACTGTCGACATCCTTTAAGTGTCTCTGATTACAAGGTGAAGCTACGAAGGGCTTTTTGCGTATCTCCGCCGATCCCACAGCCGTGAGTACTGTCCCCCAGCACGTCTTCGAGACTGCCGACGAGGCACTCTCTGACCTCGAGCAGCACCACGACGTCGCGATTCCACTGGCCGTCGCCCACGGCAGCTACGCCTGGTGTGGAGCTAGTCCGGACAGTGACTACGATGTCGCGTTCGTTTTCGTCCCCGCGGATCTACGGCAGTACGCCCACCTCGAGAAGCCCGTAGAGACGATCACCGACGACCGCGACGACCTCGAGCTCCAGGGGATAGACGTCCGCCGGTTCGCCGAACTACTCTCGGACTCGAACGAGAGTGCGATCGACCTGCTGCGGAGTCCGGTCCAGTACCGCACCGAGTACGACCCCTGTGACTTGCGGACGTACGTGGAACGGACCTACGATCCGATGGACCTCTATCACGACTGGCGAGCGATCGCAGCCACGAACTACCGGACCTACCTCTCCGAACACCTGGTGTGCGACGGCGACGTGTATCCGATTCTGGACGTCCACGACGGCGACGATGGCCGCGAGTACGTCGTCCGCGCCGAGGACGGGACACGGACGGTTTCGGCCGACGACGAACGGTACGCCGAGACGCAAACAAAACCCACCGTCAAGCGAAACCTCACGATCTGCCGCGCAGCGATGGCCGCCCGCTACCTCCGGGAAACCGGTGAGTCCGGCGACCACGACCTGCCGGCGATCTCGTTCGAGGCGTTTCTGTCCGAGCAAGCCCCCACCGTCCTCGAGGACGAACGGATCGAACTCGCTTGCGACCTGCTCGAGCGGAAACGCGCCGGCGACGGCAGCGAAGAGATCGGCGACGTGGTCGGCCACGAGTTCGCCCACCCGGAACGCGAGATCGATCCGACAGTACACGCACGAGACGGCCCCGACCCGACCCGACTGGACGAGTTCGTCGACGAGATTATCGACGCCGCCGATCGGGTCCGGCTTTAAGTGCCTCTGGTCACAAGGTGGAGATACGACGAGGAGTCGTCACCTGCAGTCTCTGTGTACTACCCTTCGAGATGCGGCTATCGCGTTCCCGAGAGTCATCGTACCCCATCTGGGAAACGCGAGAGCGACACAGACTAGTACCGTCCCAACCGTCGACCTGTCGAACCCAGACGACTGCACCGACTTCACTCGAGTGTTGTAGCAGGTGAAAGCGACCGCGACGGCGCGGCGAGCCACTCGACGCCGTCGTCGTCTTTCGCGAGTAGATCGGCGATTCGAAGGGTGGCGTCGTTGATCGGGACTGTCACGTCGACCCGGACCACAGCTCCCGGCTCGATCCCGTCGCTGCCGACGGTCGGCCGTTCTGCGAGTTCGATGCCGACGCCGCCGACGTCGACCTCGAGCGGGCCGTCCTCGCCGAACGCCCGAAGTTCGGCCTCGAGGTCGGCCTCGATGGCAGTCACGCTCTCCGTGTCCGCGGTGAGCATCGCCTGTGTGGACCGAAACGCCTGGGTCATCCCGACGTGGGTGCGCCGTTCCCGACCGCCGTCGCCGTCGACGACGAACGTCCGGGCGAGGCTGCCGTGGTAGCCGCCGGGTTCACGAGGAGCGACGGCGACGGCGATCGGTGTGCCCGGTCGAAGTCGCTCGCCGCTTGCGGGTTCGATCGTCGTGTTTCGTGCGGGGAACCCGCCTGCCGCGACGATCGCCTCGTCGATCTCGATCCGGAGACACTCAGCGGTCAACGGTTCTCCACCCGTAACGACCGTCTCGCCCTCGGCCGTCGCGTCCGCGAGCAGTTCGGCTCCGCGTTCGATGCCTGCGCGTGCTGTCTCCTGGGCGGTTTCGATCCGCTCGCGTTCGTCTTCTGTCTTCGTCGCTCGAGCGCGCTCGAGGGCGTCCGTCGAGACGAGGTCGAACCCGTTTTTCTCGAGGTAGAGCGCGGCGTCGTGAGGGAGTCGGGCGGGAGTCAGCACCGTCCCAGTGTCGTCTACTGCGTCGGCGAGTCGGTCTGCCGGATGGGGCGACTCGCCGCCCTTCCGGACGAGCCACTCGTCGCCGTCGTAAGCGAGCGCGATCGGTCTCTCGTCGGCGTCAGGGAGGAGGTATCGGACCCCCGGGTCGCGGACAGTGCCGACGTGGACGAACGCCGTCGCGGCGGCCGACTCGAGAGCGTCGGAGAGGGTTGCTTCGAGTTCTGGGTGAGTGGCGACTCGAGGGGACGCCTCGGTTGTGTCGGCTCTCGTTCCGTCGCTTGCAGTCACGGTTACGGCGCTTCGGCTTCGACCTCGTCGGTGTCTGCATCAGAGGGGGGCTCCTGTGCTGTTGCGATCAGGTCCTCGAGTGGCGTCTCGGTGAGGTGGCCTTTCAGGAGAACGTCGATCGGCAGCGTCGGTGCGCCGTCGACGAGGTTCTCGAGAAGGATCAGCCGTTCGCGGGCACGGGACATCCCGACGTAGAAGACGCGGCGTTCGTTGTCCGTGAGCACGGGCACGGGAGAGGTGGTCTTGGTGAATTTCTCGACGCCGGAGACGTTCTCGGGGTCGTCGACGGTTGCGACCATCTGTTCGACGACCTTCTCGGTGAGGTCGGTACCGACGACGACGTGGTCGGCTTCACGACCCTTCGCGGAGTGGATCGTCCCGACGCGGACGCGGTCGGTGTCCATCCCCTGATACTCTCCGACTCCGAAGTACGATCGGACGCTTTTCTTCTGGAAGTTCGTTACTTTCCGGACCATGTCGGCTGCAGAGGCCGGGCCGGGCATGAACGGGACGTGGTCCTCGACGACCGTGGCGGGAATCAGTAGTTGCTGGAGGTCGTCGATGCCGGCTTCCTCCTGGCGCTCGTCGATCGTATCGAAGAGGTCGTCGCGTTCCTCGGTACCGAAGGCTGACTCCTGGAGCATGTCGGCCAGTCGCCGTGCCTGGAGTCCGGTGACGTCCTCGCCCGCGCCGATTGCCTCGATCGCGCGGACGTACTGTGTGAGTCGGTCCGTCCACAGCCGCTGATCGGTCAACGACGTAAACGGAATCCCTTCGGTGATGAACTCGTCGATGAACTGGAACATCTGGTAGCGCGCCCGGAACAGCACCATGATCGTCGCGTCGGGGTCTTCGACGAGCGTCCGACGTACCAGTCGAACGACGTCTAACATCGAGGCGTTCCGACGAGCCTCGACGGCACCGCCTTCCTTGCGGGGTTTGAGATCCTTGTCCTGGCGTGTCTCGATGTGACGGATCTCCTTGTTGACTGCGTTGAGGACGTTCGAGGGGAGCCGGTAGGAATTTGGGAGAATAACGTCATCGTCGACGTCTTCCTCGAGCAGGAGTGCAGGGTCGGCACCCTGCCAGGAGTAGACGACTTGGTCGTCGTCGCCGGCGATCAGAACCTGATCGACGTGAGGTTTCCACTCGTCGTAGACGTCGTACTGCAGCGTCGTGATGTCCTGGAACTCGTCGATCACCAGGTAGTCGACGTTCGGGATCAGCGAACGCTGTTTCACTCGCTCTAACATGTCCGCAAAGCCGATCTTGCCTGCTTCGCCCTTGTAGGAGCGCCAGGCACGGATCGCCTCGGGGACGTCGATTCGGTCGTCGTCGGCGGGCCACGTGGGGGTGTACTTGTTCCCCTCCTGGGCGTTGGGGTCGATCTCCGGCGGCAGTCGGACCTCCTCTTCGTCCCACTGGAAAGGGACATCGTACCAGTCGGCGACGTCACGACTGGTCCGCTGGAGCCACTGGCTGGTCGCGATGATCTTGTTTCCGATCGTAGTCGAGCGGGCCGTTCGGCGGCCGGCACCCGAATACTCGTCTTCGAACTCGAGGCCGTACTGTTCGCAGAACTCTTCTTTCTCGGACTCGCCGATGACGTCGCTTCGGGAGAGATCCAGCAGATCGTACGCTTTGGCGTGCATCGTACAGACGTTGCCCTGGAGTGCGCGCGGACTCTCGTCGAGTCGGTCGGCAAGCCGTTCGCGAACTTCCTGTGCTGCTGCTCGCGTGTACGAGACGACGAGGATGTCCCGGAACGTGACGTCGTCCTGCTCGAGAATTTCTTCGACGTGGTCGAGAAGAGCGGTCGTTTTTCCGCTTCCCGGACCACCGAACAGCCGGGTAACCTTCGTCTCCGTAGTAGTCATTGTAGCCATACAGGAGCGCGACACTCATAAGTGACGTGGGTTTTCGATGGGGGGAGACGCCCACTGCGGGCAGTTATGGGTTTCGTGAGGAACGAGCGGTTCGGACTTCGGCACCGTCACGTATCTTGTCTTGACAGTCGGGGCAGACGCGGGGGTCGTCGACCCCACGGGGCGTAAAGACGCGGGCGTAGGCGTCAGTTACGAACGCGCCACAGTTCTGGCATTCCGGCATATATCCTTCGTGTAACATTTTTCCACAGGACATTATAGTTATTTTGGATTTCGGAGTTGAAAATAGTCTGACTAGGGCCAGCGTTTCGGGACGGCCGAACCGGAAAACGATGTCGCGCGTCTACAGAGAGACAGCGAGAGTACCTCGGGGCTCTAATGAGTGACAGAAGTTTTGGGCGTGGGCTAAGACGAACGGGGTAATGGGAGGAGACCGGCGGGGCGAGCTCGTTCGTCATCTGAGCGAGGAGGAGTTGGATCGTCTGCTGGACGAAGCAGACGATCCAAAGGTCGTCAAGCGGCTCACCTTTGTCAAACGTCTCTACAAGGGTGCAACGTACGAAGAAGCAGCCGACGACGTTGGGAAATCTGCGTCGACTGGAAGTCGCTGGGCACGTCGATGGAACGATGGCGGGCTGGGTCAGTTGACACCGAACTTCGGGGGCGGAAGGCCCCCGAAGCTCGGTGACGAGGAACAAGAGTGTCTTCTAGAACTTCTCCGGGAGGGACAGCCCTGGAAAGCACAGGAAGTTCACCAGCTCTTGGACGAAGAGTTCGATGTTGAGTACCATCCGGATTATCTCGGTCGATTCCTCCGGAATCTCGGACTGTCTTACGCTAAACCACGTCCAAAACGTCCCTCACGGCCAGAAAATGCAGATGAAATCCTCGAAGAACGCGTCGCAGACGCGTTCGACGAGGAAACAGAGACAGCACATAACAAGCGTCCCGAGGATGAGGACGAAGGCTGGGTTCTCGACGACGATATCTGTACAGATGGAGGAACTATCGTCGGTTTTTGTGACGCTTCTCATCCGCAACCATACGACAATTCGCATCGACTGTGGTACGTCGATGATCCGACACTCGAACGACCGCTGGTGAAGCTTGACGAACCAGCGGTCGGGTGCTATACGCTCAACGGCGAAAGTGTCCTGACCTTTCCTGAAGATCAATCGAAAGAGAACATCTGTGCCCTATTGGAGGAGGTCCGCGAGCAGAATCCGGGAACGCGGATTCTGCTCGTCTTGGACAACTTCTCGTCTCACATCTGTGAGCACACGCGCAAGCGCGCACATCAACTCGGTATCGATCTCGTCTTTCTTCCGGTCGGTTCACCGCATCTCAATCCAATCGAGCAGGTCTGGAAAGTGCTCAAACGGAATGCTTCACCAATCGTCGTGGCGAGCGAGAGCGCGTTCCGCACTCTCGCTCGCCGCCTCTTCAACACCCTCACCGATCGACTTGGATTCGCCAAGTCTTGGATCGACCAGTTCCTCAGTCCATATTTGCAAAAGTTATCTTGATCATTAGACCCCGAGGTACTTCACGCTGGCGGGTTCCACCCGCAGACGGTACAGGAACTGGCGGACGTTTCGTGGAGTCCACCACACTCCGGACACTGCTTTTTGTTATACTCTCGTTCCCACCCTACCTGTTCTACCGAGTGACCGCGGTCAGTGAGGAATTGATCGAAGACGTCGTCACCGGCACCATTGGGTGAGGTTGCCATACGTGTGTCAATAGAAACCAAACCACTAAAATCATGTGGTCGGGGAAGAGATAGCCGGAACCGTCGGATGGCCGGCAACCTGTCCGGTGGGGCCCGATGGGGCGCACCCTCGAGTTTTTCTCTGTCTCGCCACAAGAGAAGAGCATGAGCGACCTGCGCCTCGACGCGACCCAACTCGATCGCTACTCGAGACACGTAATCATGGACGAAGTCGGCCCCGACGGACAGAAACGGCTGCTCGAAGGGTCAGTCCTCGTCGTCGGTGCTGGCGGGCTTGGATCGCCGGCGATCCAGTATCTGGCGGCGGCCGGCGTCGGCAGACTAGGGATCGTCGACGACGACGTCGTCGAACGATCGAACCTGCAGCGACAAATCGTCCACGGCGACGCCGACGTCGACCGGCCGAAAGTCGAGAGTGCCGCCGACTACGTGGACGCACTGAACCCCGACGTCAGCGTCGAAACACACGAGACGCGACTCACTCCGGACAACGTCGCCGATCTCGTTGCCGACTACGACGTCGTTCTCGACGCCAGCGACAACTTCGCGACGCGGTATCTGCTCAACGACCACTGCGTGCTCACCGGGACGGCGCTTTCACACGGAGCGATCTATCGATTCGAAGGACAAGTAACGACGTTTACGAACGAACGGACCGGCTCGAGCGATCCGCCGTGTTACCGGTGTATATTTCCTGAAGCACCCGAACCCGGCACTGTCCCCGACTGTGCGACCACTGGCGTCCTCGGCGTCCTCCCCGGAACCGTCGGCTGCGTTCAGGCGACCGAAGTCGTCAAGTACCTTATCGGCAAAGGCGAGTCGCTCGAGGGACGACTCCTGCTGTACGACGCGATGGACATGAGTTTCGAAACCGTCGACGTACTTTCGAACCCCGATTGTCCAGTCTGTGGTGACGACCCCGAGATCGAATCAGTTGAAGACGTCGCCTACGACGGGACCTGTTCGCTGGCCGCGGACTAAGACTGGCCACTGTCCGTTCTGGCACACCCGCGACCCGAAGCGGCGACACCGGGAGTTCGGGACCCCGAACCGTTCCAGACGGAGTGCTGTAACTAGTCACCGCCGAACGCCGACTCCGTGGACGGATCGCCGGTAAGTGACTACAGTAACCCGTCTCATACGGTTTGCTGTCAGTCAGTGCCGGCGCGACCGCGAGCCCGCCTGCGGTCGCGCCGGGACAGCGGGACAGCAGTCCGTCTCAGAGGCCGGGGACGCCGAACGCACCGATTCCGACGCCGACCGAGTGGAGGACAAACAGGAGCACGAGCGCCGCGATCCAGGCGACGAAGCCGATGACAGCAGCGTCGGTCCAGCCGCCGGGATAGCGCCAGTTGATTACCCAGATCCACGCGAGCAACGCGACGAGCGGCCCGAGGAGTGGGACCCAGGATGTCAGTGCCCACGCGACCGCGCCGAACAGTGCCGTCCAGACCGCATGGGTGTAGTCGTCTTCGCCGACGACGACGCCGGCACCGACGTAAATCGCCAGTCCGCCGACCAGTAACGCGACGACGAACGCAACGAGCGAGCCGATGAGAGCGACCATGTGCCGTCGTTTCGAGCGGCGCGATTATATATTTCTGGGTGAGGTTCTCGAAGAGTTGTTTGTTTCGAGCGTCGGCAAATCGGGGATCATCGCTGCTGGCGTTGTTTCGGCGGATCGAACTCGGTGAGTTCCGGCGAGGGAGAGTCGCGTCCGTCTACTTCGGCGGCGCGGTACCGGCGGCGGTAGCGGGCGATCTTGCGGTAGAGGTAGTAGCCGACGACGAGGTTGAAGCCGATCACGTAGACGACCAATGCGAGACCCTCGGGAAGGGCCGTTGTGGCGGCGATGACGTCCCGTCCGAGGGTGACCGTGGCGTTGTACGTCGCGTGGACGAACGCGGCTACGAGCAGTCCCTTGACGACGAGCGGTCCGGCGTACTGTGGATTGAACTTCGCGAGTCCGAGGTAGTAGCCTGCGATCGCCGAGTAGATGACGTGGCCTGGGCCGACGAGCGCGCGAACGGTGGTGATTCCGGTCGCGGCCGCGAAGAGGCCGGCTTCGGCCTGAACGACCTCCATAGAGATGTAGAGTGCGTTCTCGATCGCGGCAAAGCCCAGTCCGGCGACCGCGCCGTAGACCGCGCCGTCGATGACTGCGTCGAAACTGTCGCTCCGGTAGGCGAAAAAGCGGACCGCGAGCAGTTTGACGGCCTCTTCGACCGGCCCGACGACGACGTAAAAGAAAAGCACTCCGCCGATCAACGGGAGCAGATCGAACCACGGCGACAGGAAGGAGTTGACGACCGCTGCGAGCGTCGCAAACAGCACTGCCAGTACGAACGTCGCGACGAGCAGGCCCAGGGGTTCGTTGGTCGTGATGTCCGTGTACCAGATAAACGCCGCGAGCAGGGCTGCCGGGACGACTGAAAGGCCGAAGAAGACACCGAGGAACGGCTCGTCGAAGACGAGAAACGCGGGTTGTGCGAGCAACACGACCGTGATCGCGAGCGCGACTGCGATCACGATCGACTGGAGCGCGTAGCTGATCCCGTTGTAAACGACGCAGGCGACCAGGTCGATCGGCGACCGTGGCTCCCACGTCGCGACGTCGTAGAGATCGGTCGAGCCGTCGTCGGCCCGTTCGACCGGGTCTCGCTTCCGTTGCATACCTGCTGATTACACCGTCAACCGTTTACATCTCCGGGCCGGACACCGCTGGTGATCGGGACCGTCGAGCGAGACTCGGAATCCACAAAGGCCCCGTCGCCGAACCCGTGGATATGAACGCGAACGGCACTGCCGACCGACGACCGACGCGGTGCGAGCGCGAGGAGTGGTGAGTTCCCGATGACGACGAACACCACCGCCCGCGTCCGTGGCATCTACACGACGGCGATTACGCGACTGCTCGAGGGCGACGGGTTCGAGGTCGTCCAGGCTTCCGAACCGATTCAGGAGCGGTTCGACGACGAGTTCGACGCTGCCCCCGCGGACATCCTGATCGAGACGACTCGCGACAGACAGGGTGTCGAGGTCACGGGCGCTCCCGACGCGGTGGCGGCCGTCCTCGAGACACTCGAGGACGTCGGGATCGACACCTTCCGCTGGGAAGACGAGACGCCTCGCGGTGCGGTCTTCGACGGGGAAGTGATCGACGCGGCTGGCGGCAGCGGCGCGGTCGTCGACCTCGGAGACGGTCGGCGAGGCTACCTGAAGTACGACGACGTCGACGGCTACGTCGACGACGGCGATCGTTACCGCCTGCAGGTCCGCGAGCCGACACCGCCGTGGGACGACGACGACGAGCCGCGAGTGAGTCCGACGCTCGCGGTGAACGGCGGGCTCTGCACGCTCTCACAGGATCGGACGGGCGTCTCGGCGAGCACGAACGGCGAGAAGGCGACGGAACTGGTCGGCATGACGGACCTGCTCTCGCCCTCGCGTCCAGAGGGGTGGGGGCTGCGCTGGAAGCGACCCGCGACCGACGCCGACCTCGAGGCGATGGCGGCCGCCCTCGAACGCGCGACCGAGCGCGTCGAGGACCTCGAGGCGACGATCGACGACGCCCCTGCAGAGCCGGGCGAACCGGGTCGGCTGACCGCGCCGCGGCGGACGGCCTGGTGCTGGTTCGGCCGCGAGTCGCGGTTCGCGCTGGACGATCACCGACGCGAGGTCGAGTCGACGATGGCGGGCCACCACCGGATCAAGGCCGCCGATCGTGCCGCGAGTGCGGCCGTCGACTTTACAGAGGCTGTCTGTGGATCGGCGGGCGAAAACACCGAGTTCCCCTTCGACGCCGTCTCCCACCAGTTCGGCCCGACGACGGGCGATCGACTCGAGATCGGTCACGGGAAACCCGACGGCCGACGCATCTCGTTGGGCGACGGCGACGTCACCGAGTGGGACGTCGACGGCTCGATCACCCTCGAGCGGTCGATGCGCGGCGGCGGTAGCTACGACGCGCTGGGCGTCCCCAAGGAGGAAGGGGACGTGGCCGTCACGAAGTTCCGCGAGGGCCGGTGGTGGTATCCGACGACGTACAAGTCGGCCGACGGCGAGACGAAAGGAACCTACGTCAACGTCTGTACGCCCGTCGAACTGTTCCCCGACGCGGTTCGGTACGTCGACCTCTACGTCGACGTGATCCGGACGCCCGATGGCACTGTCGAAATCGTCGACGACGAGGAACTCGAGACGAAGGTTGAGGCGGGGCTGGTTTCCGAGCCGCTGGCAGAGAAAGCACGGAGCGTCGCCACAGCCGTCGAACGCGCGCTCTCGAAGTAGTCGGTCAGGCGAACTGCGTCTGGCTGACTGTCGCCCCACAGAGTGGACAGCCGTGGTGCTCCGTGGCCTCACGCATCGCGTCGGTCACGGGGATCGTCCGTCCGCAGTCTGGGCAGACAAATTCGTGAGTGGGCATCGTGTTCCGACCTCCGTCTACATCGGCCACCCGCGTCGACAAGGCGAGAGTGGCCATATATAGAGGGAGTTTATTTGCGGCCTCGAGAGCGATGGAACAGCTACTACTGCTCGGATCGACGACTGTGGGGTCGAACTGCTCTATCGGGTCTGTGGTCCGGTTCGGCTCGGCGGTCGGCGGTTAGGAGGGACTAGTCAGAGTGAATGGCCGGTTCGTAGTCGTCGATCGGGTCCTCGTCGTTCCAGGTGAACGCTGTCGCGAGTTCCGGGCCGGTCACGTTGTGCCAGACGCTAAAGAGCGCGGGAATCAAGGCAGCGATCGGATCGAAAAACGCGACGGCGAGCGCGACGCCGAGACCGCTGTTCTGGAGTCCGACCTCGAACGCACAGGCTCGGGCACGGTCTTTTGCCATGCCGGTCAGGTAGCTGACACCATAGCCGGCACCGAGTCCGAGGCCGTTGTGCAAGACGACCGCGAGGAAGACGACGGCGCTCGCGGTGAGGATCTCTTCGACGTCGAGGCCGACGACTGCGGCGACGATGGCGACGATGGCGATCACGCTGATCGCGGGGAAGATCGACAGGCCCACTTTTGCCGCAGTCGGTGCGTACTCGTCTAACAGCAGTCGCAGTCCCAGTCCGGCGACGACGGGTATCAGGACGATCAAAACGATCTCCTGGGTCATCTTGGCGAACGTGACGGTGATTTGTTCACCGGCCAGCAAGACGATCCAGACTGGCATCACGAGCGGCGCAGCGATCGTCGTCACGGACGTGATCGTCACCGAGAGCGCGATGTCACCGCGACCGAGATAGGTCATCACGTTCGAGGCAGTTCCACCGGGTGCTGCGCCGACGAGAACCAGTCCGACGCCGATCTCCCAGGGGAGACCGAGCGTGACGACGAGGACGTACGCGAGTACCGGCATGACCACCCACTGAGCGAGCGCGCCAACGAGAACGTCTCGTGGCCGTTCCGCAATCCGGCGGAAGTCGTCGGGCGTAAGCGTCACTCCCATTCCGAGCATGACGACGCCGAGAAGCACGGAAATGTAGTCGCCGATCGGTATGAACGTCTCCGGCGTGTGAAGTGCGACCGCGGCGACGATCACAACCCAGACGACGACGTACTTGCTCGTCACGTTTCCAACCCGTTCCAGCACGCCGATCTTGCTCGTTCTCTCCCACCAGTCATACAGTTTGCTGTCAGTTATTTCCGGTGCAACCGCGAGCCCGCCTGCGGTCGCGCCGGTAACTCGGGACAGCAGTCCGTAGCAGTGGTACGATCCGTCTCCACTCCCAGCAATTGAGCTACCCACCGCTGAACAGTAGTTGCTGAAGTAGCCAAGCGACGATTGTCGTTGCGGTCGTTGTCTCGATATGGTCGAGACAACTGAGGCAACGCAGGTGACTCGTGCAGCGTCGTCGATGCGGTTTCCAGAACTTGAGTTCGGGATCGCTGCGAACGGCACCTATCCGAGCGAGGACTTCCAGCAAGTTCTCGCTCGGATCGCATTCGACAATGAATTCGCCAATACTGGTGCGAAAGCCTATCAGCTCGCCCGTGGCGACGATATCGCCAGTGATGCAACTGCTCGAAATCCACTCGCACGAGCGCTGCTCTACCATCTACGTGGACTCGACGCGGACGCGGTCGACGATCAGTTCGACCGCGTCCGCGACGCAATCCTCGACGAAGCCACTCGCAACCGCGTGTTTACCAGGCCAGTAGATGTCGCAATCGACGTTCACGACTGGCTTTATTACGGGGACGAAGAGACTCCTCACGTCTGTACAACGAATCCCGCGCAGGGCACCGATCGCGCGTACAAGTTCGCTACCGTCTGTATTGTCGATCCGAGCATCCGATTCACGCTCGGATCGGTAGCCCTGGAAGGCAGCGATACCGACGAGTTGGCGGATGCACTCCGCCAACTCGTCTCAGACATCCGCGAGTATGTCGAAATCAACCGCCTTTATCTCGATCGTGGCTTCTATCGTGTTCACCTCGCCCTAGCGCTCGAAGAGCTCGACGCTGAGTTCCTCATGCGTGCGCCACAAACACGAAAGGGACAGCAATTTATCGATGACCACGACAGCGACACGTCCATCGCAGAGTACAAGATGGCTCGGTCGAATCCGCCGACGGGCCGGACGACAGTCCGGCTCATCGTCGTTCCGTATCGAACACGAAATGACCACCACTTCTGTCTGGTTACCAACCACGATCTCGACGTCGGCACTGACGTCGAAATCGCTCGGCCACTGGCTGAAGCAGATCGCCGTCGGCGGGGAATCGAAACGTCCTATCGCAAGATTACGGAGTTTCTCCCGAGAACGTCGTCACCGACGTTCTCAGTACGGCTCTTTTACTTCCTGTTCGCCGTCGCGCTGTACAATCTGTGGGTGTTGACGAACCTGCTCGTGACGTCCCGACCGCCCTGTTTCGCGCGTTTCTCGGGCAAATACCGTACGGGTAGCGGTTATCTCGACGACTGACTCGAGCTGAGCAGCCCGAGTCAGTACGCCCCTCAGTACTGGTAAGACTGGAAGAACAACGGCTGAGGAAACGATTCGACAGCTGTTACGCTCTCTGGACAGCACTGAGAACGGTTTCACGAAGCCGGAGTTGAGAACAAAACATCAACAGTCGTATCTTTCCTGATCGAATCAGCAACCACTGTAAAGCCGTGGGTTTTCTCCCGCCCTTTGGATAAGAGACCGTCGTACAGACTGTTGGCCGCCCACAAAGCGTTTCATCTACCGGGTACGCTTTGAGATAGGCGAGTGGCAAAGGGGGTCGTCAATTCATGGGCGGAAAGCGATTAGAGTCGGTGCTCGAGCAAACCAGAGGGTTCGTTCACTGGATCGAACTCATCGCAGCAGGAGTCTTTGCTGTCCTCTTTGCAATCGGCGTCGCGGACTTGATTCTGCTGATTTTGCAGTCTATTCGAACAGGTGAGATAACCGATCCGGAAGTCGTAATCGAGTTTATCGACGTTGGACTGTTGCTTTTGATCATCGTCGAAGTCTATCAGACAGTTCTCGCGTACATCGAAGAAACCGAAACCAGACGAATCGTACAACTCGTCATCTACGTTGGCATCATCGCGATGGTTCGGAAGATCATTACGTTCCGGACCGAAGAGTACGCGACACCGGAAGACGCGTTGTTCGCTGCAGGGGCCTACGTGCTCGCGATATTCTCACTCGTCGCGCTGTTGTGGGTCTGCGATTGGGAGAGCGACGACAGGAAACCAGTGTGACTGGCTCGGCGTAACAGCGGGCCGTCTCACTGATCCGGTCTCCTGTCCGTCAGTTCCTGCGCACCCGCGACCCGAAGCGAGCACACCGGCAGATCGGGACAGCAATCCGTACGAGTTCGAGTCGACATGCGAGGGCTGGGATTTGAACCCAGGGACCCCTACGGGAGCGGGTCTTAAGCCCACCGCCGTTGGCCTGCTTGGCTACCCTCGCACAGAAAGCACTCGTCAGTTGCTCCCCGGTCGGCATGTGCGTTTCGGTGTCGGCTCGCTGTCGTCCCCGACCGGGTTAGGGGAGTCGATGGCGGCACAGCCACAGGGTGACATCCTCCGCGCCCTGAAGGACGCGGCTTCCCGTACCGCAGGGTGGGATATTTGCTGGTCTACGATACGACCTGTTCTCTCGTGGTGAACGTCCCGCTCTCGCGGTCGAACAGGTGTACCGATGGCTGTGTCGTTCGAAAGGCGCTCGCGCCTTTCGTGATGACGAGAGACCTTAAGATCTCTCGAACCACCACACAGCCGTTACTCCTATCCTCGCCGTGAGGACTCGGAGTTATCTTCTGGCGCATATTCTCCGCCCCGTTACAATCTGCGTTGGCTACCAACTCACACGACGAGCAGACGTACAGGCCACGTTCGACACGGTTCGACGTCGTATCGTCACCACACCGTGAACACGTCTTCGAGGTGTTCCACTCGTTCTCTTTCAGCACCTCGACGCCACGAACCTTCCCTTTGTATTCGAGGTACTGGTAGAGACGGTCAAACGCCCACGAGTGCAACTTCTTGTTCCCCGTTTTGCCCCAGTCTGAGTTCCGCACGTCTTCAGGCCAGCTCACCGCGAGCGTGCCAACACCACGTTCGACACACTCGGTGATGATGGTGTCCGTGAGAACGTGGTAGAAGTGGGTTTCACGCTCTGCGAGTTTCTTGCGTGCCCACATCGACGTCTCTGATGGGCCGTTCTCACCCTCAGTCTCGTACGCTGCTCGGGTGAAGTAGTGTTTGGCTTCTTTGAGCGAGTTCCCGGGGTAGAGGACGTATTCGTCGGGGAATGCGACCGTGGCGATGTTCGTGATGCCAAGATCGATTCCAGCAACGCCGCCTGCGGCGTCGTTGGTTTCGAGTTCGACTTTACAGACGAAGTGCAGTTCCCACTCGTCACCGTTCCAGACAGCGCGAACGTTCTGTACCTTGTTGACTTCCGAGAGATCAATGTTGGGACGAGTCTGGTACTCACAGAGGATGAAGTCCGACCAGTGTTCTTTGAGGTTCGAGCCTTTCGAGAGACGAACGCGGTTGTTCTTTGGGTCGTGTTTGAACCCGTCTGCTTTGAACGTGACTGTGCTCTTGGGCCGGGTGTCGCCGTGTTTGCGGTAGCCGGGCGGATTCGCCTTGTCGTCTGTCTGTCGCAGATCGAACCACGACTGGAACGCGTCAGAAAGTTCTTCGATGACTTTCTGACTGGATTGTGCATTCAGGTCTTTCCAGCACGACTGGTTCTTCATGTACGCTTTCAGCGTCCTTTCGTCCGGGATTTCGCCTGTTGCGTTCCAGATACGGTCGGCTGTCCAGCGTGCGACGTTTCAGATTTTCGAGGCGGAGTCTCCGAGCGAGTCGAGGCCATCGCGGACTTGTTGTTGGTTCTGGAGAGAGCCAACGTAGGTACGAGTGACCTCGATCGCCATATATCGCCTATGTAGATAATCCGACTTAATGGTGTGGATGATCGTGGAATATCCAGCCAGCCACCGACAGTGGATTGTGTCGTTCAGCGACGCGATTCACGCCCATCGTAAACGGTGGGATTCTCTCGCTGTTCAAAGATAGGTCGCGGCTACGCCAGCACGTCGAGACAGGGGCTTATCAGTCGATCGGCTCGAGCGTCGACGTTTCGTCGTCGTGGTCGGACTCTGGCGGGCGTGGCAGACCGTAGCTGACGCCGGTCAGTTCGACGGAGCGTTCCCAGAGTCGACGAGCAGTCTCACCGTCGTAGGATGCCGTCGAGGAGGACTGGCGTTCGGGTGGGCCACGCAGAGCCATGAGACCGCCGGGGCCGTAGTACGCGCCGCCTTCGACGTCCGGTGCAGTCACAGCGTACAGCGTCGGCAGTGCGCCGTCTTCGGGTGACTGGGCGACGGCGGCGTTGGCGAGCCGTCGCGTTGCAGTCCGAAGCCACGACCCTCGCCCCTCGATACCGCGAAACTGGAGGCTGGTGTCGGCATACCCCGGATGGACAGCGACGCTCAGGGCGTTCTCGTCGCCCGTCCGGAACCGCCGCTCGAGTTCGTAGGCAAACAACACGTTGGCGAGTTTCGACCGGCTGTAGGCGTCCCACCTGTCGTAGGACGCCTCGCCGTGGAGGTCGTCGAAGTCGATCTCGCCGCGTTCGTGCAACGCACTCGAGACCGTGACGACTCGCGCTGGCTCCTCGCCGTCGGTTGCCAGTCGCTCGAGGAGCAGGCCGGTGAGTGCGAAGTGACCGAGGTGGTTGACGCCGAACTGGGTCTCGAACCCGTCTTCGGTCGTCCGGCGTGGGATCGCCATCGTTCCGGCGTTGTTGACGAGGGCGTCGATCGCAAGTCCTGTTTCGAGGAGTCGGTCGGCAAACGCCCGGATCGACTCGAGACTGGCGAGGTCACACTCCTCGATTCGAAGGTCTGCGTCGGGAACGTCCCCGCGAACGTCGCGAGCAGCCGCCTTGCCACGCTCTCGATCTCGACAGGCCATGACGACCGTCGCGTCCTCGCGTGCGAGCTCCCGGGTCGTCTCGAGGCCGATGCCGCTGTTTGCGCCGGTGACGACGACCGTGTGGCCTGCCAGTTCGGGGACGTCGTCGGCTGTCCAGCCCATAGCTATCGTATAGGCTCCGTCAGTAAACGTTGCACGCCAAACCCTACTCGGCGTGGACGCTCACGGACTCGAGCAAGACGTCTTCGATCGGCCGGTCGTTCTCGTCGGTCTCGACGGCACCGATCGCGTGAACGACGTCCATCCCGTCGGTCACTTTGCCGAAGACGGTGTGGCGGCCGTCGAGGTGTGGCTGGGCGTCGAGCGTGATGAAAAACTGCGAGCCGTTGGTGTCGGGCCCCGAGTTGGCCATCGAGAGGATGCCCTCGTCGTCGTGGCGCAGGTCGTCGTGGAACTCGTCGTCGAACTGGTAGCCAGGACCGCCACGGCCCGTGCCAGTTGGGTCGCCAGTCTGGAGCATAAAGTCTGCAATGATTCGGTGGAAGAGGACGTCGTCGTACAGCGGTTCACCCTCGATCTCGTCGCTCGTCTCGGGATCGGTCCAGGTCTTCTCGCCGGTTGCAAGACCGACGAAGTTCTCGACGGTCCGTGGTGCGTGTTCGTCGTAGAGTTCGACGTCGATGTCACCCTCGCTCGTGTGTAGCGTCGCAGCGAGCGAGTCGACCCGCGGTTTCTCGTCGGTCGGCCCGGATGGGGAATCCTCGTCGGTCGCGTCGTCAGAACCGCTCTCGCCGTCGGTCGAGCAACCAGCGAGAACAGTACTAAATCCCGCCGCAGCGAGTGTGAGGATCGTTCGTCGAGGCGAAAGTGCCGGTTCCGGAGACATTGTCGGTCGAACCGAATCGGCCGTCACTCGAGACCGTTTCGATTCGGTTCCGTTAGCGGGTGCTTCGAGAACGACGCTCGACTGCGCCGGAAAACAGCGACAGGACCGTCGCAGGCGGTCTACTGTCTGTCACTGCTGTCGAATCCGCGATTCGAAACGGACACACCCAGAGATCGGGACAGCGAGCCGTCTCGTACGGTTTGCTGTCAGTCAGTGCCGGCGCGACCGTAGGCGTGCTCGCGGTCGCGCCGGTAGATCGGGACAGCAGTCCGTCTCAGTCGTGGATTGTGACCGACTCGAGGAGGATATCTTGGGCCGGTCTGTCGTTGCCGTCGGTTTTTGCGGAGCCGATCTCGCGGACGACGTCCATCCCGTCGGTCACTTTGCCGAAGACGGCGTGGCGGCCGTCGAGGTGTGGCTGGGCGTCGAGCGTGATGAAAAACTGCGAGCCGTTGGTGTCGGGCCCCGAGTTGGCCATCGAGAGGATGCCCTCGTCGTCGTGGCACAAGTCGTCGTGGAACTCGTCGTCGAACTGGTAGCCGGGACCGCCACGGCCCGTGCCAGTTGGGTCGCCGGTCTGGATCATGAAGTCCGCGATGATTCGGTGGAAGAGGACGTCGTCGTACAGCGGTTCACCCTCGACCTTCTCATCCGTCTCGGGGTCGGTCCAGGTCCGTTCGCCAGTCGCGAGACCGACGAAGTTCTCGACGGTCCGTGGTGCGCGTTCGTCGTAGAGTTCGACGTCGATGTCACCCTCGCTCGTGTGCAGGGTCGCAGTAAGGTCTCCCATACCGTCGCTGACGACAGCAGGGGTGAAAACCGTGGTGGTCTCGCCATCGAGACGATACCAGCGACCGCGACCGCAGGTACAAACGGTCGGGACGAAAACCCACCGGCATGGACGGAACCCACACGGCCGAACCAGTAACGCTCGCACGCCTCCCTTCGGGCGTCGACGTGACGACGACCGTACACACCTACTGCGGGAGCGACGACGGCCAGCCGATTCTCTACGTGCAAGCTGCCCAGCACGGCCGCGAAATAAACGGCACCGAAGTGCTGCGGCGGTTTCACGACCGCCTGCCACTCGAGTCGCTTTCGGGAACTGTCGTCGCGGTTCCGGTGGCGAACCCGCTAACTTTCGACCGCGTCTCCTACACGACTCCCGAAGTGCTCGACAGCGTCAACGCGAACATGAATCGAGTCTGGCCGGGCGACGCCGACGGGACGCTCCATCAACGGATGGCCGAGACGCTCTGGGAGTACGCGAGCACGGGCGACGCTATCGTCGACCTTCACACCGGCAGCCCGGATATGCTCCCACACGTCGTCTTCCGCGAGGACGACGCCCACTCGCGCGAACTCGCGGAAGCGTACGGCACCGACCTCCTGATCGCCGAGCAGGCAGCCGACGACGCCTCCGAGGAGTGGCACCGACGCGGGTTCGCCGGCAAA
Source organism: Natronobacterium gregoryi SP2 (assembly GCF_000230715.2). Classification (GTDB taxonomy): domain Archaea; phylum Halobacteriota; class Halobacteria; order Halobacteriales; family Natrialbaceae; genus Natronobacterium; species Natronobacterium gregoryi. The sequence goes on along the minus strand of NC_019792.1, from coordinate 1,152,755 downwards.
CTCCGTGTCGTAGCCGCCGAAAACGGTATTCCGTCGATCACGCCCGAACTCGCACACAACAAACAGATCCTCGAGGGGGCTGTCGAACTGGGCGTCGAGGGGCTGTTGAACGTCCTGCGACACCTCGATATGCTACCGGGCGAACCGCCAGCGGAGACGCCGCCAGTCGCGCAAAACCACCTCGGTCGAGTCACCGCGGACGACTCCGGACTCTTCCGACCGAATCCATCGATCGAGGTCGGGAGCCGCGTCGAGGCCGGGCAGCGACTCGGCACGGTCTACGACCCGGCGACGTACGAGTCGCTTCAGGCAGTCACTGCCGGTCGCGATGGAACTCTGTACGCGCTCACCCGAGAAGCGACCGTGATCGCGGGCGACAAACTGGCGAACGTCGGACTGCTCGTCGAAGAGTGATTAGCAGGTCGAGAACCCACCGTCGACGATCAGGCCGTGGCCGCTGACGAACGACGCCTCGTCACTCGCCAGAAACAGGATGGCGGTTGCGATTTCTGCCGGTTCTGCGAGTCGTTGCAGCGGATACTCGGCGGCCATCTCCTCGCGAGCACGTTCTGGGTCGTCTCGCTGGGCGAGATACTGCTCGAGCAACTGTGTGTCGGTAAAGCCCGGACAGACCGTGTTCGCCCGAACGCCGTACGGGCCCGCTTCGGCGGCGATCGCTCGAGTCAGGTTCAACACCCCACCCTTGGCCATCGAGTACGCCGCCTGCTTGGGGAGTCCGAGAACGCTCGCCAGCGAGCCGACGTTGACGATCGAGCCGTGGCCCTGTTCTTTCATGTGAGGCAAGGCGGCGTGACAGCCGTTCCAGACGCCCTTGACGTTTACGTCGATGACGAAATCGCGAAGCGAGTCGTCGAGTTCCTCGAGGCTGGCACTGGGATGACCGGTGCCGGCGTTGTTGATCAGTACGTCTAGCCCGTAGCTGTCGGCGACTTCGTCGACGACCGCGTGGAACTGGTCGCTGTCGGTGACGTCGAGGTCGTAAAAGACCGCCTCGCTGCCATCTTCGTTAATGTCGTCCGCAACGTCTCGCCCACCGTCGCTGTCGATATCCGTGACGACGACGCGAGCACCTTCTTCGGCGCACAACTCGGCAGTTTCCCTTCCGATTCCCGATGCCGCACCCGTGACAACAACTGTCTCGTTCTCGAGTCGCATGCCAGAAGTGTCGGTCGGGACGTACATAAATACGTTCACCAAACCGGCGGTTGCTATAAATTTGTTATTGTCTATCCGTGTATTCCAAAACAATGGTGTTTGTTTGGCGGTTGCTAGCTGCCAACGTCACATGCAGACTGATACGGACTGCTGTACTGATTTACCAGCGCGACCGCGAGCCCGCCTGCGGTCGCGCCGGAACTGATTCACAGCAAACCGTATGATACGGACTACTGTAACGATTTACCGGCGCAACCGCCGCCCGGGTCGCGGTTGTGCCGAAAATGACTTACAGTAAACCGTGAGGGTGTCATAGAACGAGTAGCACACTAAAGAGCAGGGTGAACGCTGAGGTGGATGAGTTCAGCGACCCTGCAAGATGACCCTTCGGTAGACTCGTTTTTCAATGTCGTGGAGACCGAGACGCTAGCGCTGTTCGAGCACCTTTCCTTCGAGTTTCTCGAAGAGTTCGACGTGTTCGCCCCGGCGGAGACGGGGCGAACACGAGACCACGAACCTCCAGAGCTGATGCGTGGCTTTCTCCACTGCTACTACAAGGACATCTACGGCATTCGCCCCGTTGAACGAGAGCTACGGAATACAGTTGTCTGGCTGAGCTGTGGGTTCGATCGACCGCCGTCGAGAGACGCGGTCGATCGCTTCCTCACCGATCTCGAACACGTCGTTGACGAGGTTTTCGACCACCTCGTCGAGCAGGCCGCCTTGCGGGGCCTGCTCGACTTGACCTACTCCATTGATTCAACTGACGTGAGGGCGATGCCTGCCGATCAAGACGCGTCGAAGTGCTACGATCCAACCAACGACGAGTACTACCACGGCTACGGCTGTACAATCGTCTCGACCGGGCAAAAGATCCCGATTGCGGCGGAGTTCACAGAGAGTAAACAAGCGACAGAGGAGACGGCGATGCGCGTCACCCGTGACGCGCTCGCCGTCGCCAAGCCGATTTGGATGGTCGGTGACAGTGCCTACGACACGCTGGACTGGCACGACCACCTGCTGGCTGCAGGGGTCGTGCCAGTCGCCCCGTACAACGCGCGAAACACCGACGACCCGAAAGATATCGAGTATAGGGTCGAAGACCGTATCGAACAACACAGCGAGGACGTTCAGTTGAAGCAGTCCACGTTGGATGAGACGTACAACCGCCGTACTGGAGTCGAACGAACCAACGAATCAGTGAAGGACTGCGGCCTCGGGCGAACGCACGCCCGAGGCCGCGTTCACGCACGATCGCAGGTGTTCCTCGCTCTGTGCCTTCGTCTCGTCATCGCAATTACCAACTACGAACGTGGAGACAATCCGGGAAGCACCGTGATCACGGTGTGAGAACTCTTCTATGACACCCTTTAAACCGTATGAAGCGTCGACCGCCAGATGGTCTCGTCGTCCGGGCGTTCCGGAACGACCTGATAGTCGAGCAACTCGTCGTCGTGCACGACGACGACCAGGATGTCGCCCTCCTCGACGTCGACCTCGTCGGCCGCAACGACGAGCTGGTCGACTACCTGTCCGTCCTCTTCCAGCAGCATCACGACGTGTTGTCCGTCGACGATTCGGTCGACTGTCGCGACGTATTTCTGGGCGTCCGGCGGGCAGTCACCCATCCGGATCGGTTCGTCGGCGGGTAGGGTCGAGCGAGACGTCGCGGTACCCGTCGCTCCGAATCCGCCGACGAAGGCTGTGATACCCCGAAGTACGGTTCGTCGTGACGTTCGACTGTAAGACGCCATACCCCGGTTGGCCGCGGGATCACAGTTAAACCTGAGAGCGAGCGCGAGCGTGAGTCTCGTCCGATCGACGAACCGCGATTCACTCGAGCGCGAAACGCCACCCTGTGAATGGGTGGACTTTCGCCGCACTACTGCCGTAACCCTCGTATTACCGTGACAGGACACCAAAGGTTTACCACGTCCCTAGGGAGTTATTCTAGCAATGTCAACACCGGAGTCTGTTACTCGGGAGGCACGGTTACACGCCCGTAACGTCGGCGGGATCGACGAGACGACCGTCGAGCTCGAGTCGGGCGTCACCGTTCTTGCCGGCCGAAACGCGACGAACCGTACGTCGCTGTTGCAGGCGTTTATGGCTGCTCTCGGCGGCGAGTACGCGTCACTAAAAGCCGACGCCGAAGAGGGGTCCGTCGAACTCGAACTCGACGACGAAACCTACCGTCGGACGCTCCGTCGCAGCGGCGGGCGAACCGTCATGGGCGGTGAACCCTACTTGGAGGCCGCCGAACTCGCCGATCTCTTTGCCTTTCTGCTCGAGGCCAACCCCGCTCGTCGCGCGGTTACGACCGGCGGCGAACTTCGTGAGATCATGCTTCGGCCGGTCGACACCGACGAGATCGAGGCCGATATCACACGCCTCACCGCCGAGAAAGACCAGATAAACGAGAAACTCGGCCGACTCGAGTCGCTACAGGGCGAGCTTCCACAGCTAGAGCACAAACGCAGCGATCTCGAGGAACGAATCGAAGCGAAACGTGACGAACTCGAGGCGGCGAAGGCAGCGATAGAGGACGCAGAGACCAACGTCGAACGCCAGCGAGACGACCGGAGCGAACTCGAGGAAAAACTCTCGGAACTTCGGGAGCGGCGATCGGAACTCGAAGACGTCCGGTTTGACCTCGAGACCGAACGCGAGAGTCTGGCTGCACTTCGGAACGAACGCGAGGAACTCGAGGCCGAACGCGAGGAGATTCCGGACGTGGAGTCACTCGATCGGGAGGCAGTCGACGGGCGGATCGACGAGCTCCAGCAACAGTCACAGGAAGTCGACAGCGTCGTCAGCCAACTCCGGAGCATCGTCCAGTTCAACGAGGAGATGCTCGAGGGGTCACATCCCGAGATCCGCGAGGTACTCGCCGACGAAGCGAGCGGAGGCACGGTAACCGACCAGCTTCTCGCGACGGAGGAGACGGTCAGGTGCTGGACCTGTGGGACCGAGGTCCAGCGAGCCGACATCGAGCAGACTCTCGATCGGTTGCGGTCGTTTCAGGAACGAAAGCTCTCCGAGCGCGACGAACTGGAAGAAGAGATTCGATCGCTTCGGTCCGATCGCCGTGAACTCGAGCAGACTCGCCAGAAACGCGAACGGATTCAGCGCCGTCTTGCCGACATCACCAGCGAAATAGACCGCCGCGAGACGCGTCTCGAGGAACTGACCGAACGCCGAGACGAACTCGGTGCCGAGATCGAACGACTCGAAGACGAAGCCGCCGAACTCGAAGACGAAAGTGAATCCGACGACGAGGACGACGGGGAAGACGAGAGCCTCCTAGACCTCAATCGACGCGCGAACGAACTCGAGTTTTCGCTGGGACGACTCGAGCGCGATCTGGAGACGACGATCGAGGAAATCGACGAGATCGAGTCCGAACTCGAGGAGCGAGAACGACTCGAGACGCGACGCGACGAGATCCGTGAGCAACTCGAAGAGTTACGCACTCGCATCGAGCGGATCGAGCGAGAGGCCGTCGAGTCGTTCAACGAACACATGGACGCCGTTCTCGAGGTCCTCGAGTACGACAACATCGATCGAATCTGGATCGAACGCGTCAGCGAGACGGTTCGCGAGGGACGGCGCACGGTCGAACAGACGACGTTCGACCTCCACATCGTCCGCAGCACCGAGGACGGCCGGACCTACGAGGACACTATCGACCACCTGAGCGAGAGCGAACGCGAGGTCACCGGGCTGATATTCGCGCTCGCAGGCTACCTCGTCCACGAAGTCTACGATGAGGTGCCGTTCATGCTGCTGGATTCGCTCGAGGCGCTCGACTCGAACCGCATCGCCGCGATCGTCGAGTACTTCGAGGAGTACACCGACTTCCTCGTCGTCGCCTTGCTTCCGGAAGACGCCGAGGCGATCGACGACCGTCACGATCGTATTACGGAGATCTAGTCCTGTTTCAGGCGGTTTGCTGTCACGGTTTACCGGTGCAACCGCAAGACAGAGCTCGGTTGCACCGTCAATGACTTACAGCAATCCGTATCAGGTGTCGACTGCTGTGACGACCCGGCCGACACGACCGGGTTCGGCAAGCAGTGCAGGGTGGCTCGCCACTGGGTGCAGGAGGCGGTCAGTGGTAGGCCGGGATACCGGTCAGTTCCTCGCCGAGGACAAGCGTGTGGATGTCGTGAGTCCCTTCGTAAGTGTAGACCGTCTCCATGTTAGCCATGTGACGCATCGGCGAGTAATCGGTCGTGATTCCGTTGCCGCCGAGCATTTCTCGAGCGACTTTCGTCTGCTCACGGGCCATCCGGACGTTGTTGCGTTTGGCCATCGAAACGTGCTGTGGCTGCATGTCGTCGCGTTCTTTGAGTTCCGCCAGTCGGTACGCGAGCAACTGGGCGAGCGTGATCTGGGTCGCCATCTCGGCGAGTTTCTCCTGTTGGAGCTGGAAGCGACCGATCGGGCCGCCGAACTGCTCGCGATCCTGGGCGTACTGGCGTGCCTCCTCGAAAGCATCCCGGGCCGCACCGACGGCACCCCACGCGATGCCGTAGCGGGCCTGCGTGAGACAGGACAGTGGCCCCTTCATCCCAGAGACGCCCGGTAAGACGTTCTCTTCGGGGACGTAAACGTCGTTCAGTCCAATCTCGCCCGTGATCGAGGCACGCAGCGAGAGCTTCTCGGTGATCTTGTTGGTCGTGACCCCGTCACGGTCGGTCTCGACCAGGAATCCGCGCACTGGCTCCCCCTCCGTCGAGCGGTCGCGGGCCCAGACGACGGCGACGTCAGCGATCGGTGAGTTCGTGATCCAGGTCTTCGAGCCGGTGAGCACGTAGCCGTCGTCGTGCTCCGTGGCGTACGTCTCCATCCCAGAGGGATTCGAGCCGTGCTCGGGTTCTGTCAGGCCAAAACAGCCGACCGCTTCACCCTCACCGAGTTTCGGCAACCACTCCGTTTTCTGTTCCTCACTGCCGTAGGCGTGAATCGGGTACATTACTAGCGCACCCTGGACCGACGCCATCGACCGCAGCCCCGAATCGCCAGCTTCGAGTTCTTGCATCAGGAGTCCGTAGGCCGTCTCGGAGACGTTCGGCGAGCCGTATCCCTCGAGGTTCGGCGCGTAGAAGCCGAGGTCACCCATCTTCGGAACGAGCTCTGTCGGGAAGGTTCCCGCTTCGAAGTGATCGCCGATCGCAGGTCTGACGTGTTCGTCGACGAACTCTCGAGTGGTATCACGGATCAGCCGCTCTTCCTGGTCGAGATCCGCCTCGAGTTGCACGAAATCCAGCATACCTGAACGTACGGCAACAGCACAATAGCTATTGGGGTGACACACGGCGTATGACTGCCAGCGGGCAACCGAGAGACTCGAGGCAGGTAACTGACGCGAAGCCGACGGTTTAAGTCACCGAGCAGCAAGGGACGGATATGTCCCTCGAGTCGAGCGCCGATCCGGCGACGGACCGGCGTGCGAGCTACGACTACCGGAGCGACGACATCGACCGGCCGGCGCTGGTCGCCGACCTCGAGACGCTCGTCGACTGTGACGTCCGTGCAGACTCGTACTCCCGGCAGCTGTACGCGACTGACGCGAGCATCTACGAGTTGACGCCGATCGCCGTCGTCTTCCCGGAGTCGACCGACGACGTAGCCGCCGTTCTCGAGTACTGTTCCGAGCGGCGAATTCCCGTCCTCCCCCGTGGCGGCGGGACCAGCCTGGCCGGTCAGGCGGTCAACCGGGCCGTTGTACTGGATTTTATCCGGCAGATGAACGAGATTCTGGCGATCGATCCCGACGAGGGGGCCGCGACCGTCCAGGCCGGGACAGTCATCGAGACACTTAACGAGGCGCTTGCCAGCCACGACCTGAAGTTTGCGCCCGACCCCGCCTGGGGTGACAAGAGTGCCATCGGCGGTGCGATCGGAAACAACTCGACTGGCGCACACTCACTGCAGTACGGCAAGACCGACGCCTACGTCGAATCCGCGGAGGTCGTCCTTGCGGACGGCACCGTCACCGAGTTCGGTGAGGTGACACTCGAAGAGGTCGACGACCGCGCCGACTCCGACGGCGATCTCGAGGGACGGATCTACGCCGCGGTGCGACGCGTCGTCGACGAAAAAGGTGACCTGGTCGACGAGACCTATCCCGACCGCAAGCGCAACGTCTCCGGCTACAATCTGGATCGACTCGTCGCCGAGGCTCGAGGGGACGCTCTTCCAGGTGGCGAAGAAACCGGCGACCCCGGGACCGTCAACCTCGCGCGCCTGCTGGCGGGCAGCGAGGGAACGCTCGCGGTCGTCACCGAGGTGACCGTCTCGCTCACGCCGGTGCCCGAAACGAAAGCCGTCTCCCTGCTGTGTTACCGAGACCTCCACGACGCGATGGAAGACGTCGCGCCGATCCTCGAGCACGATCCCGCGGCCGTCGAGGTCCTAGACGGCGTGTTGCTCGACCTCGCCTGCGACACTGCGGAGTTCGCTTCCGTCACCGAGCGCCTCCCCGACCGAACGAACGCCGTCCTCCTCGTCGAGTTCTACGCCGAAGACGGAGACCACGGCCGCGAGCAGGTCGCAGGCCTGCTTGCGGATCGGTGCCCGGACGCAACCGCAGCGGGCGAACCAGCAGACGACGCGCCCGTTCTCGAGGCAGGCGAGCGTGCAATCGACGGGCTCGAGGCGTACGACGACGCCGAACGCGCGAAACTGTGGAAACTGCGGAAGTCGGGGCTGCCAATCTTGCTCTCGCGGACGACCGACGAGAAACACGTCTCGTTCATCGAGGACACTGCCGTCCCACCCGAGAACCTCCCGACGTTCGTCGAGCGATTCGAAGCGATACTCGACGATCACGACACGTACGCCAGCTTCTACGCCCACGCGGGTCCCGGCGTCCTCCACGTCCGGCCCCTGATAAACACGAAAACCGAGGCGGGACTCGAGCAACTGCACGGCATCGCAGACGACGTGACCGACCTCGTGGTCGAGTTAGATGGGGCAGTCTCGGGCGAACACGGCGACGGCCGGGCCCGCACCCAGTGGAATCGCAAACGGTACGGCGAGGAGCTCTGGGAGACGTTTCAGGACGTAAAGACTGCGTTCGACCCCGACTGGATTCTCAACCCCGGCCAGATCGTCTTCCGCGAACAGAACCCGACAGACCTACGGGAGAACCTCCGGTTCGACCCCGAGTACGAGTTCGACGCCGGCTTCGAGCCGACACTCGAGTGGAACAACGACAACGGGTTTCAGGGAATGGTCGAACTCTGTCACGGCTGTGGTGGCTGTCGCGGCGAACAGTCGACGACCGGCGGCGTGATGTGTCCGACCTACCGGGCCAGCAAAGAAGAGAGTACGTCCACCCGCGGCCGGGCCAACGCCTTGCGTCAGGCGATGAGTGGCGACCTCGAGCCCGGAGAAGCGTTCACGGACGAGTTCGTCGAAGAGGTGATGGAGCTCTGTATCGGCTGTAAGGGCTGTGCCATCGACTGTCCGAGCGAGGTCGACATGGCGAAGCTCAAAGCCGAGGTGACCCACGAGTACGTCGAGCGAAACGGCACGACGCTCCGGGATCGATTGTTCGCGAACGTCCACGCGCTCTCGAGACTCGGGAGTCGCTTCGCACCGCTGTCGAACGTCTTGCCTCGAGTGCCCGGCGCTCGCTGGCTGCTCGAGGCAACGCTGGGAATCGATTCCAGCCGGCCGTTGCCGACCTTCTACGGGGAGACGTTCCGCGATTGGTTCGACGAACGCGGTGGCGCGACAGTCCCCGAAACTGCGGCCGAACGGAAGGCAATCGTCTATCCCGACACCTACACCAACTACAGCAATCCAGATGCCGGCAAAGCCACCGTACGGGTACTCGAAGCCGCAGGCGTCCACGTCACCGTCCCCGACGAACTGGGCGATACGGGCCGGCCGGCGTTCTCGAAGGGGTTTCTCGAGCAGGCCCGCGAGACGGCGGTCGGGAACGTCGAACACCTCGCGCCGCAAGTCACGAACGGCTGGGACGTGGTCGTCGTCGAACCCTCCGACGCAGTCATGCTCCAGTCGGACTACCTCGACCTGCTCGACGACGACGCAGTCGAGGCGCTCGCAGCCAGCACGTATGGGGCCTGCGAGTACGTCGACACGTTCCAGTTGGACGAGTCGATCACGTTCGACGTGGTCGACGAGGACCTGACCTATCACGGTCACTGCCACCAGAAGGCGACGGCGAAAGACCACCACGCCGTCGGCGTCCTCCGGCGGGCGGGCTATGCGGTCGAGTCGCTCGACTCGGGCTGTTGTGGCATGGCCGGCTCCTTCGGCTACGAGGCCGAGCACGGCTCGATGAGTGACGCCATCGCGAGCATCCTCTACGACCAGGTCGCAAACAGCGACGGCGACCGCGTCGTCGCCCCGGGTGCCTCCTGTCGCACCCAACTCGAGAACCGGCCGGGAGGCGAGAACCCACCGACGCCGATCGAAGTCGCCGCCGAGGCACTCGAGGAGTGATCGGCTCGGCGTACACAGTCCACTCGTACTAGTACCGTCCCAACCGTCGACTGACGGGTCGAATCGAGCCACACCGCCAGATTCGACCTATCAGTTCAGGCTTGGCCCGCCACTAGTGCTTTGGCAAGCCTGAACGGATGAGTGAAACCGAATGCAGTCGTCTGGTTTCACTCAGCAGTCGACGCTTGGCGGAGTACTAGTGAAACCATTCGACACGCGTAGACGGTGCGTCGGCTCGTCTTCTCAACTCAGGAATTCGTTCGTCGGAAGCGTAGTGGACCGGCTCGCGCTCCACGTTCGGGGGCACGGAACTGTTCGCCCCAGGAGTATGGGTCGGCTCGGATGTGAACCGAAGGAAGACATCCCTGCTCGCTTCGCTGTTCGGGCTGTGACTTCCGGGGTTCAAATCCAGGCCACGTTACGGGCTCCCGACTCACGGAGTTGTTCGTCGGAAAATTAGTGGGCCGGCTCGGATTTGAACCGAGAACCTCCACCTTATCAGAGTGGCGCTCAACCTAATTGAGCTACCGGCCCGCGCTGTCTCGCTGCAGTCTGTAGTTACCGGGTCGTATGTTTAAACGTTTCTTTCCGCAGACGCCGTGCGAATCGCTACCGGGAGGGCGGATCGTCCCGGTCCTCGGACTCACTCGAGTCGTCCTCGAAGTCGATCGACGTGCCGTTCGCGGTGCCACCGGTGCCCGACTGGGGGTCGGCGTCCGTGCTGGCACTCGAGCCCGTATCGACCGTGTACGCGTCGGTGCCGAGGTCGTACGTGGCACCGGACGATCGACTCTCGCCGCCCTGTGGACCGCCGGTACCGCCGAAGCCGACGCTCCCGCCTTCCTCGTCGTCCGGGAAGCCGTACGTCCAGACGGTACCGCTCGCGAAGCCGCCAGTCTTCTCGTCCAGTTGTGGAACGATTACGTATCGTTTGAGCCCCGCACGGAGCGGAATCCGCGTCAGCGGGATCACCAGTAGGAAGCCGATGAGGTCGGTCACCAACCCTGGGGTGAGCAGAAAGGCACCGGAAGCGATCAGCAGACCGCCGTCGAGTAGTTCGTTCGTCGGGGGGTCGCCCTTGGCCAGCGAGCGTTGCATCTTGCGGATCGTCCGCCGGCCTTCCGCACGGACGAGGAGCATCCCGACGAGCCCGGTCAGGACGACCAAAAGCACCATCCCGACCCAGCTGATGACGCCGGTCTGGCTGACGACGACCGCCAGCAAGACGGCGTCGAGAAACGGGATGAGCAACAACGCGAAGATCCACCGGAGCATGCCCTGATGTAGCCGACCGAGAGTGAAAACCCTTTACTCTCGCCCCCTCCGAGCGGTATCGACCTCGCCGCGACGTTTCCCGCGAGCGGGCCGACGGCCGGTCGCACCCAGCCCCCTCGAGGCTGCCAGTACCCGAAACCGAACGCGAACGAAGAGCTTACCCACGCGACGGACCAGGATCGAGTATGGACGACACGACGCGCGTCGAGTGGCGCGAGTGGGGACAGGACGCTTTCGACGAGGCGTCGGCGGCCGATATCCCGGTGTTGCTCTCGCTGACTGCGACGTGGTGCGATCACTGCCACGAGATGGACGAAGAGACCTACGCGGAACCGCGCATCGCGGCGAACGTCAACGACAGTTTCGTCCCGGTACGGGTCGACGTGGACCGCTATCCCCGCGTCCGCGACCGGTACAACATGGGCGGGTTCCCGTCGACCGTCTTCCTCGCCCCCGACGGGAAGGTGCTCACGGGCGCGGGCTACCTCGGTCCCGACGGGATGCGACAGGTGCTGGACAGCGTCCGAACCATGTGGCAGACGAAAGGGAGCGGTGCCGCCCGCGTCCCCCGACCGCTTCGAGAGGACAACCCGCCAGCGGGCCAGCTCACGACCGACGTCGAGTCCGCCATGCTCGGCCAGTTGACCGAAACCTACGACGACGTCGCCGGTGGCTGGGGCGACGGCCCGAAGTTCCCCTTGCCCGACGCCCTCGAGTTCGCGCTCAAACGCGACCGGGAGATGGCGCTGCGGTCGTTCGACGCGGTGAGTGCAAACCTGCTCGACGAGTACGACGGCGGCTTCTACCGGTTCGCGACGGATCGAGACTGGTCGGGACTCCAGTACGAGAAGCTGCTGGACTCGAACGGCGCACTCGTACGCGCGTTCGCGAATGCCTACCTGCTTACCGGCAGTGACGAATACCGCGAGCCGGCCGAACGGACGATCGAGTTCCTGACGACGACGCTGTGGAACGGCGATGTCGACGCTTTCGCCAACAGCCAGGCGCCAGGCGAGGCAGCGGCTCACGGCATCGACGCGACCGACCGCGAGGTCGCGGACGATCCGCCGGTCGACGACGGCGTCTTTGCCGGGCCAAACGCGCTGGCGATCGACGGACTACTTACCTACTACGCGTACACGGACGACGAACGCACACGCCGATACGCCGAGCGTGCACTCGAGACGCTACGCGAGGACCTCGTCTCCGACGGCGTCGTCACACACGCCCACGAGACCACGGACTCGAGTGACGCGCTCGAGCCGCTGTTAACGAATCAGGCTCGCGCGCTGACTGCGCTGACGACGGCTGCGAGTACGCTCGACCCCGACGTTCTCGCGGACGCGACGGCGGTCGCGGACGCGACGATCGACCGACTCCGCGACGAGGACTCGTTCCTCGACGGACCCGAAGAGGGTGTCGGCCTCGTCGAACGACCGCTCCGGCCGCTGGATGCGAACGTCGCCCTCGCAGACGCCTTCGTCGATCTCACGGCGCTGACCGGCGACGACGAGTATCGGGAGTACGCACGCGAGACGCTCGAGGCCTTCGCGGGCGCGAGCGATCGATTCAGCGTCCAGATCGCACGATACGCGACGGCAGTCTCCCGGCTGCTCGAGGGACCACTCGTCGTTCGCGTCGCGGCCGAGCCCGGGTCGGATCTCCACCGCGCGGCGCTCCGGATGGCAGACCACGAGAAGGTCGTCGTCCCCGGTGTGACCGACGGCCTCGAGACGGGGACGGCACGCGTCGAACGCGGCGACGAAGTCTCCACGGCAGCCGAAACTCCCGAAGAGTTGGGCAATCGTATCCAGTCCGTTCTGAAGTAGAAATACGGCCTGAACCGGTCGAATAGCTCCTCCAGCAAACTACCACAGTGTTTATGTTTCTTCGGACGGTTCGTTTCGAACATGGCCAGTCTCAGGGATCTCGGGCTCTCGGAGTACGAGGCTCGGGCGTACCGATCGCTGCTAAATACCGGCCCCACAACGGCCAAAGAGTTGTCGCGCGCGAGTGACGTGCCGATGGGGCGGATCTACGACGTCCTAAACAGCATCGAGCAGTACAACCTCGTCCGGAGCCAGACCGCGAGCCGGCCGAAGAAGTACGTCGCCGTCGAGCCCGCGACAGCACTCGATCGCCTACTCGAGGACAAGAAACGCGAACTCGACGAGAAAGCCGACCAGTACGAATCGATCGTCGACGAGTTGTCGGACGAACTCGATGCTGCCGAGCCGGTCGAAGAACAGTTCTGGACTGCTGCGGTCGGTCCCGAAGAGACCAAAGACCTCCTGTTGGAACGACTCGCGGCCGCCGACCGCGACATCGTGATGATCGCAGCGAATCCGGTTCCACAGCGGGACATGCAGACAGCTGGCGAGGATATTCTCGAAGAAGTCGAGAGCGCGCTGGATCGTGGCGTCTCCATCGACGTGTTGATGAGCCGGGATCTGGTTGATGCCCTGTCGGAAACCGTCGGTAAACGATATCGCAACTCGCTACAGAGTCGAGAAGACTTCGACGTCCGGACGAACGACGACGTGACGGGGTCGTTCAACGTCATCGACGGCGTCGAAGTCTGTATCCAGATCCCGAACCCGTTGGCGTCGGGCGACACGTTCGGAATGATCGACCTGAAAGACCCCGAATTCGCCGCGAACGTTCAAGAGGAGTTCGTGCCGCGGTGGGAAGAGGCCGAACCGCTGACGTTCTGATCGAGAGTCACGACGACGGAAAGACGATCGCTCACCACACCTCGAATGGGGTCGTGACAGCGCGGCTGCTTCATACGGACTGCTGTCCCGATGTCCCGGCGCGACCGCGCGCTCCTGCGGTCACGTCGGAACTGACTGACAGCAAACCGTATCAGACACTGCTCGGTCGGGTCGCTTTCCAGGATTAAAAGCTCTCAGAATAATGTTCGTTCGAGGGATAAATATTAGTAACGATAGCCAGACAAGTATTTGAGATTGTTTCCGCTCAGAGCCTGAGAGCACACAAATCGACCAGTATGTTTATACATATAGCGATTAGCCATTGTGTCAGATGGTCAACTACGGTAGGCTGTTTGGGCGGGGTGGATTAAGTTCGACGTTCGAAAGTGACCAGTTGATGACAGAATGTGGGCTCGACGAAGAGGAAATAGCGTGGCGAAAAGAGTTCGTCAACTTCGATCGAACTGACGAGCAGCGTCTCTCGGAGTTAGCCGACCTCTTCCAGGAGCGAAGCGACGACGTTGCAGACGACTTCTACGACAATCTCGTTGCACACGAACAAACGGCGGAAATCTTCAATCGATCGGAGAAGACAGTCGACCAGTTAAAACAGACTCAGGCGGCGTATCTCACGACGCTTGCGACCGGCGATTACGGGGTCGAATACTTCGAAACGCGTGCCCGAGTCGGCAAGATCCACGACCTGTTGGACATGCCAATGAAACATTATATCGGCCAGTATGGGATCTATTACGATCTCGTCCTTCCGTTACTGTTCGATCGGCTCGAGGAGAGACTCACCGATCGCCTTACCGAAAACGAGGCCACCACCGATGGTGGCGTTTCGATCGCCTCACAGCCATCGTCCCGCCGGCTCGAGGACGGCGTCAGCGAAGAACTCGACCGAACACTCGAGGAGGTACTCGCCGTCTTACGCATAATCAACCTCGATATGCAGGTTGTCGCCGACACGTACATTCACTCCTACAGTGAGCGTCTCACCGAGACGATCGACGAACGCGACCGCCTCATGCAAGACGTCAAAGACGACGTCGCAGAGCCGATCGAGAGTCTGCAGAATTCAACGGAAGACATCGCCAGCAGTACGGAAGAGATCAGCGACATCGCTCGCGAGCAGGCCGACTCGAGTGTCGAGGTCAGCAAGGAAGTCGCAAACGTGAGTGCTACGATCGAGGAGATCGCGGCAACTGCTGAGAACGTCGCCGAGACCAGCAAGCACGCCGAAGAGATGGCTAGAGAAGGCCACGAGTCGGCGGCCGAGGCGATCGACGCGATGGGACGGATCGACGATGCGTCCCAGAACGTCGTCGACGCCGTCTCCCAACTCGAGAGACGTCTCGAGGAGATCGACGACATCGTCGAGGTGATCGACGACATCGCCGACCAGACGAACCTGCTTGCACTGAATGCCTCGATCGAGGCGGCCCAGGCAGGTGAGGCCGGCGCTGGGTTCGCCGTCGTCGCAGACGAGGTCAAGTCGCTGGCAGAAGAGTCACAGCGACACGCAAGCGAGATCGAGACGATTGTCGACGACGTCAAAGACGACACTGCACGGACGGTCGAGCGGTTAGAGGAGACGACCCGGGAAGTCGATCGCGGCATCGACCAAGTCGAATCGTCTATGAAGAAACTGCAGGAGATCGTCGACGCCGTCGCAGAGGCGTCGAACGGGATACAGGAACTGTCGGACGCGACGGACGACCAGGCATCCTCGACGGAAGAAATCTCGAGTATGATGGACGAGCTCGTCGAACAGGCCGACAGCGTGGCCGACGAGATTTCGGCGGTCGCGACCGAGAACGAACAGCAGACCGAGCACGTTCAGGATATCAGCCAGACGATCTCACAGTTGACAGACTGAGCGAGCACGGGCCCAGACTGCTGTGTCGCTGTCCTGGTACAAGTCGGGTGGCGGGTTCGCCGGGACCGATCGACAGGGCCCGTCTCGAACGGCCCTGTCTGTGGTCGGTTCGACGCAGCAGTCGACGCTTGGCGGAGTACTAGTGCTTTGGCAAGCCTGAACGGATGAGTGAAACCGAATGCGGTCGTCTGGGTTCACTCAGCAGTCGACGCTTGGCGGAGTACTAGTGGCGGGCCAAGCCTGAACTGATGGGTCGAATCTGGCGGTGTGGCTCGATTCGACCCGTCAGTCGACGGTTGGGACGGTACTAGTTGTGGGTCTGTCGTGTTCGCGTCTTCGCGTTCTCGTCTTCGACGACGTACCGGTCTGGAAGGTCGAGTTCGGGCTCACGGCCGACGGTGAAGAACCGTTCGGTCCGTGTGAGCTCTTCGGTCGCCGGACTCGGCTTCGTGAACTGTTCGAACTCGACGGAGACACCGTCGGCTTCGGGTGCGATGCGAGCAGCGATCAACTGGTAGGAGGGGTAAAACACCGGTGGCAGGATGCCGATGATGCCGTCCCGCCGGTGGAGTCGTTTGAGCCACGTTCCAGTGTTGACCATGATGCCACCGTCTACTTCGCGAAGCGTCGGTCGGTGGGTGTGACCATAACAGAAAATCGTCTTCTCGGGTTGCTCGTCGAAGACCTCGCGAGCGGCCTCCTCGTACGGTGCCTCTGGGTCGACGGTGAGATCAGTCTCGAAGATACCGAACCGATCGACCGTCTTCTTGATGTCTCGCCGGATGAGATGCAGCGGAATCCAGACGAGCAACAGCAAGCCCGCTACAGCGACGTTGATGGTCAGTAGGAACCAGGCTGCGGTTCCAGCGCGTCCGAACTGCCCGAGAAACTCGGTCGTCCGATCGACCGGAATTGGCCAGACTCCCACAAGATCCAGGCCTGCGAGTATCGCGAGGAGTGCACTGATGTTGAACAAAAGCAAGAACGGGATCAACGAATAACGCAACACAGGGTTCATCTCCCGATAGAAGTACTTCGAGAACAGCCAGATCGGCATTCGCTCGGTTGGCGTGACCGCCTGAACGTCTTTCAGCCAGTTGTACCTGCCACGATCGGAGAGCTGTCCCGCCCGACTCGTGACGAGGGTGTTGTAGTAGTAGCCAAGCGGCGTCGAGTGTGGATTCCCCCAGTCTTCGATCCGATTGTTCTGGTCTCGCTGGTGGCCGTGTTCGAAGTGGATCACCTGCTCGCCGACCGACCGCGAGAGCGACCGTTCCGGCACGAGATCGACGTTGTACTCGGCGAACCGCTCGATGTACCCGTCGTAGGCCGCGAGCTCGTGGTCGTGATTCCCCGGCAACAGCGTAATCTGGACGTTCGCACCAGTCGCACGGAACTGGTCGAACAGTTCCGGATACGTCTCCTCGAGCACGTCGAACTTCTCGATTCCGTCGACCTTCGTGAACTCCCAGAGACCGAACGCGTCGCCGTTGATGATCAGTTCGGCGTTCTCGTCCGTCCGCTCTAGCCGCTCGAGAAAGTCGAGTAGTTCCGTGCGAAACTCCATCTCCACGAGTTGTTCGTCACCGCCGATGTGGAGGTCGCTGATGACGTAGTAGACCCGATCGTCGGTGTCGCCGTCCATCTGTCGGGGTTTTCTCCCGTATTTCAAAAGGTGTTGCGTTCCGAGAACTGCTCCAATCCGGAACGGCTTTGCCCCGAGATCACTCACTTGCGAGTATGTTCACGGGGATCGTCGAGGAGACCGGCGAGATCGTCACTCGAGAGCGGACCGACGACGGCCTTCGGCTCCGGATCGGTGCCGACGAGGTTGCGGCGGGGCTCGAGCACGGACAAAGCATCAGCGTCAGTGGCACCTGTCTCACGGTCGAACGCTTCGAAGCAGACGACTGGTTCGAGGTCTTTCTCGCGACCGAGACGGTCGAACGGACGTACCTCGGTGGTCTAGAGGAGGGTGACGGCGTCAACTTAGAGCGGGCGATGCCCGCGGACGGTCGATTCGACGGCCACGTCGTTCAGGGACACGTCGACACGGTCGCGACGATTTCGGCCATCGAATCCGTCGACGAAGACTGGTTCTTCGAGTTCGAACTGCCCGAGAAGTATGGCCAGTACGTCGTCGAGAAGGGATCGATCACGCTCGACGGCATCAGTCTGACTGTCGCGGAGTTCGATCCGGACGCCGGCACGATCACCGTCGCGATCATCCCGGCGACGTACGAATTGACGACGCTGTCCGAGAAGTCGATCGGCGATCCGGTCCACCTCGAGGTCGACGTGCTCGCGAAGTACGTCGAACGGCTGCTCGAGTCGCGGTTCGAGTGAGACGGGGCGGTTGTCGCGACCCCATCAGACGGTTTGCTGTCAGTCAGTGCCGGCGCGACCGCGAGTCCGCCTGCGGTCGCGCCGGGACAGCGGGACAGCAGTCCGTCTCAGTCATACGGATTACTGTAGCGATTTACCGGCGCAACCGCCGCCCGGGTCGCGGTTGTGCCGGAAATGACTTACAGTAAACCGTATCAGTCCTGATGCCGGACGCGAACCATCCCTTCGGAGGTGACCCCGACGATCAGCGGTGTCGAGACTTCGCGGCCGGAAACGGCCCCACCTGCGGCATCGTTGACGGCTTTCATGAGGTCGGGTGCAGTGTAGTCGACTTTCACGCCGGCTTCGTCACATGCCTCGTAGACGAGATCGGGCACGTCGTAGAGGTCGGTTCCCCCCGGAACGCGGACGCGAACCGGTGCCCGGAGGGCCTCCGCGAACGCGACCGTTTCGTGAGCCTTCTGTAAATTTTCGCGGGCACTCGCTTCGATCGAGGAGACGTTCGCACGCGAAGTTCCGAGTTCGTCGGCAATCGCCGCCTGCGAGATGTCGCGTTCTCGCAGTGCGAGCACCTGTGCCTGCCGGTACGTCAGGACACTCGAATCCGGATCGAACCCGATATCCTCGAGCAGTTCCTCGACCTCATCGAGCATCACAATCGCCTCCAGCGACCGTTCGGGAGCGGACTCGGACGTTCATACTGGAACGCTAGTGGTGGTGCATAAAACCTTCGTCGGTCCACCGATTACGACTCGAGCGGCCAGCGGCCGTCGTCGATCGTCTCGAGTTCGTCGTCGACTCCCGCCGCGAGTCGGTACTCGCCCCCCTCGCTGACGACGGCTCCTGCCCGTTCGAGATGATCGAGGTGAGCGTAGGACTCGCCGGGCCCATGCAGGATGTGAATGTCCTCGAGGTCGCCGAAGAGGTCGGCGCTGACGGTCCAGGTGTCACACGGTCCGATCCGGTCGAGCGCGTCGAGGACGCGGTAGGCTCGCTCTTCGTGGTGATGAACGATGTGTTTTGCTCGACCGGCCGGATCGTCGATCGGGTCGCGGTGGCCCGGCCAGGCCCGATCGTAGTCGGCGTCCGCGACTGTCCGGAGTGCCCGGAGGTACTTCTCGAGTGGGTCGTCGACTCGGACGTCGGCCCCACCGACGTTGGGCGTGTAGACCGGCAAGAGAGCGTCACCGGAGCAGACCTCGTCGCCGACCGCGAACAAACAGAGCCCGGCCGCGTGGCCGGACGCGTGGACGACCTCGAGTTCGGTACTGCCGACGGTGAACGTGTCGCCGTCCTCGATGGGGGTCACGGTCGGCGTGCTGGCGGTCTCGTCGGGGCCGACGATTCGATCGCGCAGCGTCTCGCGGTCCGGTTCCGGCATCCCCCACTGCTCGAAGTACTCCTCCTGGAGCTCGAACAGCTCTTCCCAGGCCGCTCGATCTCCTTCGACGAGCGGCGCGTCGGCACGGTGGACGTAGACGTCTGCACCGCTTTCGGCCTGGATTTCGCCAGCGAGCCCCGTGTGGTCGTGGTGCCAGTGAGTGAGGAAGATCCGGTCGACATCCGCAAAGCCGACGCCGTGGTTGGCCAGCCCGGCCTCGAGTTGCTCGCGCGTCTCGGACAGCCAGTCACCCGTGTCGATCAGGGTCGTCTCCGCTCCGGCGAAGAGGTACGCGTTGTTGGCACCCTCGAACGCGGAGTTAGACAGCGAGATCCGTTCCATGGCTTTCGTTTAGCTGCAGGGGCAAAACTGTGCTGTGGTTCACGACCGATCGAACGAGGAAAAAGAGCGTCGGAGAGCGAGACTAGCGACCGGATTCAGCCCAGGAGGTAGCGGAGTTTCGGGTAGCGTTCGCCCAGCGGCTGACCGCTGACCTCGAGTTGTTCGATGTAGCGATCGAGTCCGGCCATACGTCCCGCAGCGAACGCGCCCAGTGCCAGGAGCAGGACGGCGTAGATAAGCGCCGAGTCGAACAGTGCGAGCCAGTCGCCTTCCCAGCCGCCGAGGTAGAACATCATCATCTGCATGGCTCCACCCAGCGCGGCGAGGCGGACGAAGGCCCCGAGTATCAGTGCCACGCCGATCAACACCTGCGTCACTGGGACGACGACGTTGATGATCTCGAGCAACGCGGCGTTGCTCCCCATCGCGGCGTAGAGCCCACTGACGGGGCTTGCGGGATCGACGCCGTGAACGAGATAGCCACTCGCGTCGAACGGTTCACCGCCAACGAACGCGAACTTGCCCAGCCCTGCAAACAGCATCATGCCGCCCATCAGGAAGCGGAGAGCGACGACGAACCACGCACTGATTGCATGTGGGTTGCTTTCGAGCGTTACGCCACCGAAACGACTTTCAAGACGATTTTCCGAAGTTGCTGCCATTGTCGGTCACCTCTTACGGGTGAGCGTTCGAAGGTCAATTACTTGAACCGAACTGGAGTTCCCGTCCGACAGAAACAGTTCCCACAAAATAGGAACAGAGACCGAACATGTTGTGTTTGCTCGTATCGCCGGCGACTGCACGACGACGTTTACGACCGTCGGGCCCGTACGAACTATCATGGTCACCACGATCACCGCTGGCCGACTCGCGGAACTGATCGACGAGGACGCCGACTTCGCACTCGTCGATACTCGGCCTGAGGACAGCTACGAGTCCTGGCACGTACCCGGAGCGAAACACTTCCCGTTCGGGCCGGAGGAAGACCTCGAGGCGGACGGCCAACTCGAGGCGTTCGACGACGCCGTCGGCGACACAGACCACGTGATTACCATCTGTGCGAAGGGAATCTCCTCGGGGAACCTGGCGACACAACTCGAGTCGGCGACCGACGAGTACGCGGTGCAGGCCGTCGGCGGCGGAATGAAAGCCTGGAGCGGCGTCTACGACCACGCCCAGATCGACGTCGATGGCGACGTGCGAATCGTCCAGGTGCAGCGTCGCGCGAAGGGCTGTCTCGGCTACGTCGTCGGCTGTGAGCGGACGGGAGAGGCCGTCGTCGTCGACCCGACCGCGGACACCGACGAGTACGTCGTCGCCGCGGAGGAAGCCGACCTCTCGATCGTCGGCGTGGTCGACACGCACGTCCACGCCGATCACGTCTCCGGCGGCCGAGAACTCGCCGACGACCTCGAGGTTCCCTACTACCTCGGCGAACTGGCAGCCGACCGGGACGTGGAACTCGAGTTCACGCCGCTCGAGCGAAACGAGGTACTCGAGGTCGGCGAACGCGAGTGCAAGTCACTGTACGCGCCGGGCCATACGAGCGACATGATCAACCTGCTGGTCGACGACCAGGCGCTACTGACGGCCGACACGTTACACGCCGACTCGACGGGACGAACGGAACTCGAGTTCAGCGAAGACGCGGGGCAAGAAGGTGCAGAAATGCTCTACGAGACGATCCACCGGACGATCCTCACCGAACCCGAGTCGGTCGTCGTCCTGCCGGGCCACGTCACGGTCACCGCAGAAGGCGAGTTCAGCCACGGCTCGCCCGGCGAACCGATCACGACCACGATACGCGCGGCCAGAACAGGGATCGACCTGCTCTCGCTCGAGCGCGAGGACTTCGTCGATCGCATGGCCGATGCCGGCGAGAAGCCCGCGAACTACGAGAAGATAATCGACCGCAATCGCGGTGACCTCAAAATCGTCCCCGAGGAACGGGTCGAACTCGAGATGGGGCCGAACAACTGTTCCGCTTAACGAGAGTAGGTCTCGAGTCGGACGAGTCGGCCGTCCTCGAGTTCGAAGAAGTCGGCGAACTCGAACAGCAGCGTATCGCCGTCGACGACGCGTCCGCGAACGGCCACCCGTTCGCGGTCGGCGTCGACGACTATCGACTCGAGGTCGTGGTTCGTGTCGGTATTCGGACGTTTCTCGCGCATGAACTGGACGAACGCCTCGCGGTTCTCGAACGTTCTGTCGGGCCGTCGCTGGACGAACGCCGGCGCGAGCACCGACTCGAGCGCTGCATAGTCGTTCTCGTCGAGTGCGTCGTAGTACTGGCGGACGAGGGCGGCCGGGTTCATGGCGGAACGTTTCGACTCGAGTGGCAAAAGCCTGGTACTCGCCTCTCGATCACCGACTCGATAGCGACCTCGAAGAGCGGAGTTCCAGCGAGCGTCGACCGAACGCAGCACATCCGAGGCCCACCCTGCGGTTGTATCGGGAGTGGCTCCCGGGAGCGCGTCTCAGTTCGGGTCGTAGCTGCCGCCACCCTCGGGACCGTATCGCGGGTCGTCGTCGTACCGAACGCACTTTGCTGTCTGCTCGCTCGTGATCTGGTGGGTCTCGAGTCCGTCGCGTTCACACGGCGTCGCAAACGCCGTTGCGAGTTGCTCGCGGGCAGCGTCGCGGTCGCCAGCTACCGTCGTCTCGAGCGCTTCCGAGAGTACCCGCTCGGCGTCGGCATCGGAGAGTACTGTGGGGATGTCGTAGGCTTCGCGGATCGCTTCCGGCGTCTCTTCGTCTTCGTCTTCGGTTTCCGGTAGAGTGAGTTCACCCTGTAACAGGTCGTGCCGGAGGTTCACGACCGCTCGCCAGTGATCTTGCTCCATCTCGTACCCTTCGGGCTGGACAATCTTCGGACAGCGTGGGTGGAACCGACAGCCACTCGGGACGTCGACCGGGTCCGGCACCTCGCCGACGAGTTCGATCCGCTCGCGGTTCTCGCTCGGATCGATTCGGGGAACCGAAGAGACCAGCGCTTGCGTGTAGGGGTGTTTCGGGTCGTTGATAATCTGATCGGCCGGACCGACCTCGACCAGTTCGCCGAGGTACATGATCCCGATCCGGTCACACATGTGTTTGAGCAGGGAGAGGTCGTGGCTGATGTAGACCGCGGTCAATCCTAACTCCGACTGCAGTCGCTTGAACAGATCGAGGATGCTCGCACGAATCGAGACGTCGAGCATGCTCGCGGGTTCGTCGGCAAGCAGGAACGACGGCTCGAGTGCGAGCGCCCTTGCGATGCCGACGCGCTGGCGCTCTCCGCCGCTGAGTTCGCTCGGATACTCGTGAGCGTAGGCCGCCGCGGGCTCGAGGCCGGCCTGTTCGATCGTCTCGTAGACGCGGGCGTCGCGTTCTTCTTTCGTCCCGATGTCGTGGACGTCCAGCGGTTCTTTGACCCACTCGTAGACGGTAAACCGTGGGTTGAGCGACTTGTACGGGTCCTGGTGGATGATCTGGGCTTCACGACGGAACTCGTTGAGTTCCTGTCCGCCGACGTCGGTGATCTCGTTCCCGTCGAAGTAAATCTCGCCCCCGGTCGGCTCGAGCAGCCTGATGGCGCTTTTGCCAAGCGTCGTCTTGCCACAACCGGATTCACCGGCCAAGCCGAACGCTTCGCCCTCCCGGATCGACAGGGAGACGCCGTCGACGGCCTTGACCGCGTCGTTGCTCTCTCCTCGGAGAATCCGCGAGACGAGCCCAGTGTTGACGGGGAAGTGTTTCTCGAGGTTCTCGACTTGCAACTTGTACGACGCGTCGGCGTCGGCGGGACGGTCGGTCTCGAGCGATTCAGTCATCGAGTTCCACCTCCGATTCCGCTTTCTGGTCCCCGCCGATCGGCGCTGTGTCGTCGCTTGGACGACCCAGTTCCTGGTCGTGCCAGGTCGACTTCTTCCCGGCTTCTTCCTGGAGGTAGTCGATCTCGTCGGCTCGGTGGCACTTGACCCGGTGCCCGTTGCCGTACGATTCGGTCTCTGGCGTTGCTTTCCAGCACTCCTCTCGAGCGAACGGACAGCGTGGAGCGAATCGACAGCCTTCGCCAGGATCGACGAGGTCCGGCGGCGTGCCGGGGATGGAGATGAGTTCCTGGTCGTCGTCACTGATGTCCGGGAACGCGTTTCGCAGTCCGAGCGTGTACGGATGGCGGGGGTTCGTGATGATCGTCTCGGCGTCGGCGATCTCGACGATGCGGCCACCGTAGACCACGGCGATGCGGTCGCAGGTTTCACTGACGACCGACATGTCGTGGGTGACCATGATCATCGCGCTGTTTATCTCCGTTTGCATCTCCTTGATCGTGTCCAGGATTCGATCCTGAATCACGACGTCGAGGGCCGTCGTCGGTTCGTCCGCGAGCACGAGCGACGGTGAAAGGGAGAGTGCAAGTGCGATCATCGCTCGCTGAGCCATCCCCCCCGAGAACTGGTGGGGATAGTCGTCGACGCGATCCGGGTCGATCCCGAGGTCGTCGAACAGGTCGCGAGCGCGTTCGCGAGCCTCCGCTTTCGAGGTATCGTTCTCGTGGTACGTGACGACTTCGACGATCTGCTCGCCAACGGTGTAGACGGGATCGAATCCATTCATCGCGTTCTGTGGGATCATCGAAATCTCCGACCAGCGGATCTGCTTTCGCAGTTCCCGGTCAGAGAGGTCGG
Source organism: Natronobacterium gregoryi SP2 (assembly GCF_000230715.2). GTDB lineage: Archaea > Halobacteriota > Halobacteria > Halobacteriales > Natrialbaceae > Natronobacterium > Natronobacterium gregoryi. The sequence continues at coordinate 1,128,488 of NC_019792.1, read as the reverse complement.
TCACCTCGGTCCCCTCGAACTCGATCGATCCGTCCCTGATCTCGGCGTTGTCCGGTAGTAACCGGATGATCGACTTTGCGAGTGTCGTCTTGCCGCTGCCACTTTCGCCAACCAGGCCGACGGTCTCTCCGCGTTCGATCGACAGCGAGGCGTCGTCCGTCGCACGAACCCAGCCGTCGTCGGCCCGGTAGTACGTCTTCAGTCCGTTGATATCGAGTAGCGTCATTATTGATGTTGGAGCTCCGGATTGACCTCTTTCTCGAGCGTGCGACCGATGAAGAACACTGCCATCACGAACAGCATGATCGCGATGCCCGGCGGGAAGACCCACCACCAGGCCTCGCGGATCGCGTTGGCGGTGTAGACGTTGTAGATCATCTCACCCCACGAGAGCATGTCGGGGTCGCCAAAGCCGAGAAACGAGAGGCTCGCCTCGGCGATGACCGCCCACGCGACCGCGAAGGCCGCATACAGGAAGGTAAGCGGCAAGACGTTCGGGAGGATGTGCCGGTACATGATCCGTACGTGACCGGCTCCAATCGCTTGTGCGCTCTCGACGTACGGCCGCTGTTTGTGACTCAACACCTGCGAACGGATCACCCGCGCCGTCGATCGCCACAGGATCAACACGATCGCGAGGATGATGTTGAAGAGACTGCTGCCAAGGATCGCCACCAGGACGATCGCAAAGGGCAGGAACGGGACGCCGTAGACGACGTCGGTGATTCGCATCAACGTGTCGTCGACCCAGCCGCCGAAGTAGGCGCTGATCAGGCCGACGTTCGTCCCGATGAACACGGCCATGAAGGCCGCGAGGCTCCCGACAAGCAGCGTCACGCGAGTCCCCGCGATCAACTGCGAGAGCACGTCCCGACCCATGTCGGTCGTCCCGAACGGATGGTCGGCCGACGGCCCTTCGAGTCGCCCGCCAACGGCCCGTTCGGTGGGGTCGTGCGGTGCGAGCCCCGGGATCGTGAGATCCAGCAACTCGAGCGTATACGGCCGGGCGAAGATCCCGACGAAGAGGAAGACTGCCAGGATGACCAGACCGATCTGGCCGAGGCGGTCTCCCTCGAAGACCTCGAGTTTCGTCTGGACGTAGCTGACGCCGTCGCCGATGGTGGCGGTTGCGGCGTCGACCGGGGAGGTTCGTTCGGTACTCATTCGTACTCCACCCTCGGATCGAGGTAGACGTATAGCAGGTCAGCGACGAAATTCATTATTATCACGACTGATCCCATGAGGAAAAACGCCGCCATAGCGAGCGGGTAGTCGTTCTGGTTGACCGCACTCACCATCTCCCGGCCCATGCCGGGCCAGTTGAACACTGTCTCGATGACGACCGAACCACCCATCGCAGCGCCGGTCGCGATCGCGGCGACCGTCACGATGGGGAGAATCGAGTTCCGCGCGGCGTGTTTGTACAGTACTGTCCGTTCGGGCAGTCCCTCCGCTTTCTTGATCTCGATGAAGTCGGCGTTTAACACGTCGAGCATCGTCGAGCGCATCAGCAGGGTCGGCGTCGCCAGGTAGACGATCGCACCCGTCAACGCCGGAAGGAACAGGTGATGCAGAAAGTCGAGCGACCCGTATCTCGCGACGAACCCGCCCCCGAGTTCGCCTCCGGTCGTCCGCATCCCGCTCGAGGGGAACCAGCCGAGCCAGAAGACGAACACGACCAAGAGGACGATGCCGACCCAGAACTCGGGCGAGGAGCGGGCCATCAGCGTCACGACGATGCCGCCGCGTTCGAACCGCGAGTCGCGCCACCACCCCATCAGTGCACCGAACGTGATCCCGATGACGTAGGCGAAAAACAGCGCCGTCCCCATCAGGACGATCGTGTTCATGAACCGTACGGTGATGATGTCGATGACGGGATCGTTGTAGATGAACGATTGTCCGAAGTCTCCAGTTAGCAGTTGTTGTAAGTACTCGACGTACTGAACGTACAACGGCTGATCTAACCCGAGCTCTGCGATCCGCTGTTCGCGTTGCTCCGGCGTCATCCCGTCCATGATAAACATCGACGTCGGATCGCCGGGCATCATTCGAAAGAGGACGAACAGGAGCGTAAAGAACGCCCAGAAGGTCACGACGAGCTGGAGGAGACGCCTAACGACGTACGCTCTCAGCCCCATCGATCTCCCCACCTTAGTTTGCTAGTCGTTATCATATATTGCATGGAAACTCGTATCGTATTTCGTGTCTCGAAGCCATGATTGGGACCGACGACGCGGGCCAGTCGCTACTCCGCGCCGTAGTGGAGACGGCCGTCGTCCCAGCCGTAGCCCGCGTCGGCGAGTTCTTCCCGAGCCGCCTCGAGGTCCTCGGAGAACGCCTCGACGTCGGGGTTGTGCCAGAACTCGTTGTGTTCCGAGATCGTCGTGTGGGTCACCGTCCCCATGCCGTCGCGGATGAACTCGACGTACTCTTCTTTGGGAACGCCGTACGACAGCGCCCGACGAACGGCCACGTCGTCGAACGGTTCGCGGCGCGTGTTGTACTCGATCATCGCGTAGCCGATCGCGTTGAACTCGGCGAGATCGAGGTCGTCGTCGTCTCTGGCTCGATCGACCGCGGTCGGTTGCGGAACGGCACCGACCATGTCGATCTGGCCAGCCTCGAGGTCGTTGACGAGCTGGGACGTGTCCTCGCCCGGGATTCGGATGAACTCGTCGGCGTTTGGCGTCTCGAAGTGATCGTCGAACGCCTCGAGTTGGAGTTCGGCCTGGCGCTCCCAGTCGCGGAACTGGAACGGGCCGCTGCCGATCCAGTTCTCGTCCTCGAAGTCCGTGAGCTCCTCGGGTGCGACGTCGCCCCAGATGTGTTCGGGGAAGATGTACACCTGCCCGAGGACGTTCGCCGTGAACGGGGCGTACTGCTCCTCGAGGTGGAACGTGATCTCGTTGCCGGCGGTGTCGATCTCGTCGATGATCTCGACGAGGTCGCCGTAGGTCGGCGAGTCGGCGTACAGCTCGTAGGTGAACTCGACGTCGTTGACGGTGAGGTCTTCGCCGTCGTGGAAGGTGAGGTCGTCTCGGAGCTCGACGGTGTAGGTCATTCCGCCGTCTTCGATCTCGGGATCGTCCGTCGCGAGCCACGGCTCGGGGAAGCCGTCCGGGCCGATGCGGAACAGTTGGTCGTAGAGCAGGCGGACGAACTGGCGGTCGGGAGTCGCCAGGTCTTGCATGGGGTTCAGCGAGATGATTTCGGAGGGGTAGCCGAACCGGACCGTGTCGTCGTCGGTCGGCGTCGCCGAGATCATGTTCCAGAACGAATTGAGTCCCTCGCCAAGCGTCGGATCGACGTTTTCGACGCGAGCGCTTGCGTACGGGTGGTAGCCGCCTTCGTTCGCGATGTACGTTCGCGGCTGGTTCTCGGCGATGATCTCCTGGGCCTCGTAGACGGTCTGCTGGCGTTCGTCCTCGTCGACCTGGGTGACCTGTAGTTCGGCCAGGTCGTCGTACTCGTCGTGTTCCCACCCCGGCGTGTTTCGGTTCCCCTCCTGCGTGTTGTCGGAGTGGTGCATGTCGTAGATGAACGTATGAGGGTCGATCCGTTCGGGCGTCCCACCCCAGCCCAGCAGCGAGGCGTCGTAGTCCTGCTGGACGACGACTTCGTCGACGTGTGCGTTGAACTGTAACTCCTCGAGGTCGACGTCGAACCCGATCTCCTCCCAGTTCTCCTCGATGGCCGACGCGAGTTCGTTCCGGAAGGGATTGGCCCCGGCGGTCGGTGCGACGAGGTGAATCTCCGGCACTTCCCCCGCGAGTTCCTCGGCACCGTCGACGTCGGACCCGTTTTCTTCGCTGGTACATCCAGCGAGACTGACCGTGAGTCCGGTCACGCCAGCCATCCCCGCCCCCTTCAGCACCGTTCTTCGAGTCGTGTTACCTTCTGGCATTGCTACACACGTCACTCCAACTAATGGTATATAAATCCCCTGGGATTTGCGAACATAACACATAATATTATATTACTTGTCTAGGGTGGTGCCCCATCCACTCCATCAATAATAATTAATCACTGTGTTTGGGGGGTGCTGTGTAGTACTTACTCTGAGCAAAGTGTTTTTATATTAGAGTCCGACGGGGAGAACGTGGAGTGTCACGTCTACTACGAGGGCGACGACGACCCCGAGAAGTGTACCGCACGTCGCCTCGAGAAGTTCGACGAGGCGATCCTCTACCGGAAGATGGCCCAGGTGCCCTACGGGGTCGTCCTCAACCCGCACGCCGAGCAGGCACTCTCGCCGGCCGACCGTGAGGAGGGACTCGAGACGCTCGTCGCCCTCGACTGTTCGTGGGAGTCAGCCGAAGAAGCCGCGTTCCGAATGAACGGCGTCCACCGCGCCCTCCCGTTTCTGGTAGCTGCGAACCCGATTAACTACGGCCGTCCATTCCAGCTAACGACCGTCGAAGCACTCGCCGGCGCGCTCTGTCTCTTCGACGAGTGGGAGCGAGCCGAAGCGCTGCTCGAGCCGTTCCGCTGGGGTGACACGTTCTTGACGCTCAACGAGGAACCCCTGCAGCGGTACAGCGAGTGCACCGACTCGAGCGAGGTCGTCGCCGTCCAGGACGACTACCTAGCGGACGACGAGCCGACGGACTGAGCGCGCTCGGACCACAGCGGTTAAATGCACTACGAGCCAACGGGCTCCTATGCCAAGTTTCGACGCCGCCGAGAACCGATCTCTCGAGAAGATGATCTGCATGCGCTGTAACGCACGCAACCCGGCCGATGCCGACAGTTGCCGAAAGTGCGGGTACAAGAACCTTCGGCCCAAGGCCAAGGAACCGCGCGCTGCGTAACGACTGTCGTCACCACCAGCCGACACCCGCTTCTCCCGCTCCCGTTTCCGTTCCCGATCGGACAGCGTTTGCTCCCTCGCACGGGCCCTTCCTTCCAGAGACGTTCCATCGGCAGGAGCACGGTTATCGGTCCGTCTTCGAACGCTGTCGGTCCGGTGTCGTGTGTTCCGTCCATGCCCACCGGCAGCCACCTGGATCGGATAAACCGCTACTCCCTTTTCCCGAGGTAGAATTTTGGGGTGCTCGTTACATGATCCTCGCAGGTTCGGATCGGCGCGGTCACGGTTGCGTGGGGCTCGAACGGCAAAGACCGCTCGGCTCGTCGCCGCTATCCCTCGTCTCCCGTTCGGAAGGAGAGATCCAGCGACGGCGCGGAGTGAGTCAGCGCCCCCATCGAGATCACGTCGACGCCCGTCGCGGCGTAGTCGGCGACGGTCTCGAGTGTAATCCCGCCGCTTGCCTCCGCCAGCACGTCCTCGTAGTCGGCGAGGGCTTCGACGGCGTTTCTCGTCTCCGCAGGCGTCATGTTGTCCAGCAAGACGACGTCCGCGCCGGCCTCGGCAGCCCGCGGTGTGTCGGCGACGTGTTCGACCTCCACGTCGATTTTCGTCGCGAAGGAGGTGCGCTCCTGGAAGTGCTCGATCGCACCCTCGAGTCCCATCTCCGCGACGTGGTTGTCCTTGACCATCACCATATGGGAGAGATCGAGTCGGTGGGTGTCGCCACCGCCGGCGACGACGGCTCGCTTCTCGAGCCCGCGCAGTCCGGGCGTAGTCTTGCGGGTCGCGGCAATGTACACGTCGTCGGATTCGGTTCGTGCGCGCTGTACGGCCTCGTGCGTTCGCGTCGCAATTCCCGAGGCGTGACCCGCCAGGTTCACGGCGACCCGCTCACCCCGCAGCACCTCGCGTGTGGCTCCCTCGACGCGAAGGACCTCGTCACCGGCGTCGATTTCAGTACCGTCCGCGAGTCGTTCGGTAACGTCGACATCGAGATAGTCGAAGACGGCTGTCGCGGCCTCGAGGCCGGCGACGACGCCCGCCTCTTTCGCGACGAGTCGGCCGGTCGTCTCGCCGGGAACGTCGTTGGTCACGTCGTGGTGGCCGAGGTCTTCGCGGAGCCAGCGTTCGACCTGTGTATCGGTGATCATCGTCAGTCGTCCGCGGTTTCTCCCGTCGGTTGCGTCTCCTCGACGTAGTGACAGCCGACCGACTCCTCGTTCTCGCTTGCCGCTCGAGCGATCAGCAGGGCCGCGACGGTCGCATTGCGCAGTTCGTAGAGGTCCCGGGCAGTTCGCGTCCGAACGTAGGCGTCGACCTCGCCTTTGAGCCGTCGGAGGACGGCGCTTGCGCGGGCGATCTCGTCGGGGGTACGCTCGAGGCCGAGGTACTCGTCCATCGTTTGCCGAAGTCGGGTGAACTTCTCGGCGGCGAACCGGTCGGGAAGATCTGGATCGCTGTTACGGAGGTCGGGGGCCTCGACGACGGTCGGCTCGTGGTCACTGGCGGCGTCCTCGCCCGCTCGAAGGCCCCAGACCAGCCCCTCGAGCAGGCTGGTACTCGCCAGCCGGTTCGCGCCGTGGACGCCCGTCCGAGCACACTCGCCGACGGCGTACAGCCCTTCGAGGCTCGCGCGGCCGCGGTCGTCGACGTCGACGCCGCCACAGAGGAAGTGTTCGCAGGGCGCGACCGGAATCGCGTCCCCGTCGATCCCGCGGTCGCGACACTTCTCGGCGATGCCGGGGAACTCGTCCTCGAACTCGCCCTCGAGGGGACTCACGTCCAGGACGACCTCTCCCGTTTCCTCGCGTTCGGCGTCGACCGCGCGGGCGACGATGTCCCGTGGCGCGAGGTCGGCGTCGGGATGGTAGTCGTCCATGAACCGGTCGCCGTTCGCGTTCCGGAGGACTGCGCCCTCGCCGCGCAGGGCTTCCGAGAGCAAGAACGGGTCGTCCCCAGCGTAGGCCGTCGGATGGAACTGTACGTACTCGAGGTCTGTGACATCTGCACCAGCCAGCGCGGCCATCGCGATCCCGTCGCCGGTCGCGTCGTCGGGGTTGGTCGACCGTTCGTAGAGCGCCCCGATGCCGCCGGTTGCGAGGACGGTCGCGCCGGCGTAGATCGGTTTGCCCGTCGTTTCTTCGTCCGTGAGGATGCCACGGACTCGACCCTCGTCGGTGAGCAACTCGAGCGCGGCAGTGTCTTGGCGGACCTCGATCCGTTCGTGGTCGTCGACGTAGTGCAGGAACGGCCGCAGGATGTGTGTTCCCGTCGCGGCGTCGACGTGGAGAATGCGACGCTTCGAGTGGGCGGCCTCGCGAGTGTAGTCGAACTCGCCGCCGTCGGTTTCGTCGAAGGGAATCTCGAGAGTCTCGACGAGGACGTCCTCGACCGCGTCGTCGGCGTGTTCGACGAGTGTCTCGACGGCTTCGGGGTCGGCGGTGCCGTCGCTGGCCTCGAGGATGTCTTCCTCGAGGCTCTCCGGATCGTCGCGGGTCGTCGAGATGCCGCCCTGTGCCCAGTCGGTGCTCGCGCCGTCCGGCCGTGTTGCTTTGGTAACGAGTAGTACCTCGCTGCCCTCGCTCGCGGCGGCCAGTGCGGCCGCACAGCCGGCGATACCGCTGCCGACGACGAGAACGTCCGTCGTGTCGTGTTCGGTAGTCGTAGTCATCGTTACAGTTAGATCTCGAGCATGCGGTCGAGTGCGACTTCCGCGAGTTCTTTCTCTTCGGGCGCGACTTCGATCACGTTGCGTTCTCGGCCCTCGACGAGCTCTTCGAGTACCCACGTGAGGTAGTTCGGATCGATCTGTCGCATAGCGTTACAGTCCATGCAGGCGTCGCCACACAGCGCCAGGACATCGACCTCGGGATGCCAGCGCTGGAGGTGGTTCGTGAGGTGGATCTCGGTGCCGATCGCCCACGTCTCGCCGGGGTCAGCGTTTGCGACGGTCTCACAGATGGTGCTCGTCGAGCCGACGACGTCTGCGGCCTCGACGACCTCGCGGCGACATTCGGGGTGGACGACGACCTGCGCGTCGGGGTGGTCTGTCCGGATCTCCTCGATGTGTGTTTCGCGGAACCGTTCGTGCACCTGACAGTAGCCGTCCCAGAGGATGATGTCGCTCTCAGCGACCTCCTCGACGTCTTTGCCGTCGGGGTCCCAGGGGTCCCACTTGGCGATCTCGTCTTCCATGCCCAACCGGTATGCCGTGTTCTCCCCGAGGTGTTTGTCCGGCAGGAAAAGCACCTTGTCGCCACGTTCGAAGGCGTACTCGAACGCGCGGTGAGCGTTCGAGGACGTACAGACGAGTCCCCCGTGGCTCGCACAGAAGGCTTTCAGGTCGGCGTAGGAGTTCATGTACGTGATCGGGACGATGTCGGCGTCGGGTGCGGCCGCAGTAATCTCGGCCCACGCGCTGTCGACCTGTAACGCTTCGGCCATCCCAGCCATCGGACAGGATGCCTCCATCGACGGGAGGATCACCGTCTGGTCGTCGTCGGTGATAATGTCCGCGCTCTCGGCCATGAACGTCACACCGCCGAAGACGACGTACTCGGCGTCGGCCTCGGCCGCCTCCTTCGAGAGTTGGTAGGAGTCGCCGATGAAATCGGCGTGTTCGACGATTTCCCGTCGCTGGTAGTTATGTCCGAGGACGACGACGTCGTCGTCGAGTTCCGCGAGTGCAGCCTCGATACGTTCGGTCCGTTCAGCTTCCTCGAGGTCCCGGTAGTGGGTCGGCAACTGCTCGAGGTTGTCGTATTTGAACAGACTGAGATCGGTCTCCAGTTCTGTTGTTTCCATTTCGACCATCTTGCGACACCTGTAGTAGCTCACACGTCACAGGCCCATATTGAATAACTTTTTCCTTCGATACCGTCGTATGGTGGATTACTATCAATGGATACCACGGGAGAAAGTCGTCACAGACGGCAACGCGTCTCTGAGTGCGCCCGGAGCCCGGTTGTATCCTCCAGTACTTTGTGTTCGGTTACCGTTGGAAGGGACATGCAGGCCGTCAAAATCACCGCTCACGGAGGACCAGACGTCATCGAGTACGGCGAGTACCCCGACCCGGAGATCGATCGCGACGAGGTACTGGTCGACGTGAAAGCCGCCGCGCTCAACCACCTCGACATCTGGACGCGCCGCGGACTGCCAACGCTCGACCTCGAGATGCCACACGTTCCGGGCAGCGACGGCGCGGGGATCGTCGAGAGGGTCGGCGAAGACGTCATGCGATTCGAGGACGGCGACCGCGTCGCCCTGTCGGCCGGCGTCGGCGACCTCCGGATGGACGATCCGACGCTCGACCCGAACTACCACGTCATCGGCGAGCACGTTCCCGGCATCCACGCCGAGTACGCCGCGATCCCCGAGGACAACCTGATCGCTGTCCCCGAAGACGTCGACTGGACAGTCGCCAGCTCGAGTTGCCTGGTCTTCCAGACTGCCTGGCGGATGCTGATCGACCGCGCCGACCTCGAGGCAGGCGAGACAGTCCTCGTGTTGGGTGCAAGCGGTGGCGTCGGCCACGCTGCCGTCCAGATTGCCGACTACGCGGGTGCGGAGGTGTACGCCACCGGCAGTACGGAGGAGAAACTCGAGTACGCCACAGAACACGGCGCGGACGACGTCTGCAACTACGAGGAGGAGAACTTCGCGGAGTGGGTGCGAGCGGAGACGGACGGTCGCGGGGTCGACGTCGTCGTCGAACACGTCGGTGCGCCGACGTGGCGGGATTCGATCAAGAGCCTGACGACGGGTGGTCGGCTGGTCACCTGCGGTGGCACCGCCGGCGGCAATCCAGAGACTGATATCCCGCGAATCTTCTGGAATCAGTTGCAGATCATCGGGTCGACGATGGCCACACCCGGCCAGGTCGACGACGTGATGGAACTGGTCTGGGACGGCACGTTCGAACCTGCGATCAGGGAGGAACTCCCGATGAGCGAGACTGCACGCGCCCACGAGATCATCGAGAACCGCGAGGGTTTTGGCAAGGTCGTCGTTCGGCCGGACAGTGAACTGGAGCAATAAACTCGTGCGGCGTTGACGAGACGCGAAGCGTCTCGTTCGCACACCAGAAATCAAAGATTTCTGGGGACGCTGTATCCCCTCCCTGCTCGCGCCTTCGGCGCTCGCTGAGGAAGGGGCATTAGCGCCTCGATCCAGGTAAAAAACCGGGGGGATGGGGTGTCGCTGCCGTGGGTGTCGACGGGTCACGAACGTTGGTGGCTCGTTTCGCTCTCGCGATCGGTGGGGATGCGTGACCCGTATCGCCGTGGTGTGCTCGTTCGGACGCCCTGCTGTACGTCGGTGACGGCGCAACTGCGCCGGAACGTCGTTACAGTGGATCGAATCACACGATACCTTTCCCGATCATCGAACTTGCTATCGTCCGACGGCGGTCGTTACTTTCACCCCCGCCATCATAAATCATGTGGTTGTGTACCACACTCATGGGCCGTCAGTACTCGGTTCCGGTCCCGCCCTCGAGTCGTTCGTAGTGGTCGTCGATGACCGAAAGCGTCGCGATCAGCGCACCAACGACGACGGGGCCGAAGAACAGGCCCATAATCCCGAACGCGTAGATGCCGCCGAGAACACCGAGGATGATGACGGCTGGACTGATCTCTGCGTACCGGTCGACGACGATCGGCCGCAGATAGTCGTCCGCGACCCCGACGACGATGGCGCTGTACACGGCCAGACCGAGCGCGAGGACGGGTTCACCGGTCGCGAAGAGATAGGCGACAGCCGGTCCCCAGACGATGAACGCGCCGATCAGCGGTATCAACGAGAAGATGACCATGACGAACGTCCAAAACGCGGCGTTGGGAATCCCCGTCGCGAACAGCCCCAGTCCCGCGATCACCCCCTCGACGACCGCGATCAGGACGTGACCGGCGAGGACTGCCCAGGTAACTTCCTCGAGTTCGTCGTAGAGGTCGTCCTGGACGTCGTCAGGCAGCGGCGTCGTCTGTCGTACCCAGTCCAGCAACACGTCGCCGTCTTTGAGCAGATAGAACAGCAGGAACAGTGCTAGCCCGATGCCGATCAGGGTGTGGGTGAGGACTTCTAACCACGCCGTCGTCTGCTCGAGCATGATCGTCCCGATCTGTTCGGCGGAGTCGACGATCGCTTCCGTGATGTCGACGGTGACTCCGAGTTCCTCGTCGATGGCGTCCTCGATCTCGGTCAGCCGGAGCGCTTCCGGTTCGACCTCTTGGAGGATGTTCGCGGCGTCGTCCGCGACGACGAAGGCGACGAGCGCGAACGGGACGATGAAGCCGACGAGCGCGAGCGCGACCAGCGCGAGCGCGACGATCGTCTTCGAGAGAGACTGCTCGAGCCGTCGCTGGATCGGAGAGAGCAAAAACGCAACCAGCACTGCAGCGAGAACGTACTGGAGGAACGGATCGATGAGTTGCCACGAGAGGTACGCGAAGACGACGAAAAGCGCGACGAGATAACCCCTGCTGAGATTCACGGGACTGTCCACTACGGTTGTCCCGATAAAACCGGCCCAGGACTGTCAGTGAGAGCGACTGTCGTGACGAGTCGCCACACGGCTTCAAGATCCTGGTTCGCCAATCTGTAACTGGATGTCCACCCAGATCGACCCGCTCTCCCTGTCCGGTGATCTGCTCTATGCAGTCAAGACCGGAGCCGAGGTAGCGGGGGGCGACACCGCTCGGTTGCGTGAGCGACTCGCAACGCTCGAGCGGTCTCGCCTGGCCCGGGCACTGTCCAGTCGGGAGCGGAAGCTGGCGTTCTGGCTCAACTGTTACAACGCCTACGCACAACTTCGCCTCGAAGAGGAGCCGGGGATACTCGAGGGTGGGCTTCTCGATCGCTGGAAGTTCGTCGGCAAGGACCGGATTCCGGTCGCCGGCTGCTGGCTGAGTCTCAACGACATCGAACACGGACTCTTGCGGAGTTCGAAGCATCCATGGGGCCTTGGCTACCTGCCGCGGCCGTTTCCCTCCTCGTTCGAACGAGAGTTTCGACTCGAGGGCTGTGATCCACGGATTCACTTCGCACTCTGTCGAGGCTCCGAGAACAGTCCGCCGATCGCGATCTACTCGCCGGCAGACGTCGATGCAGAACTCGACATCGCAATCGAATGGTTTCTCGAAGAGAGCGTCGAGTACGACTCCGACGCCGACGTCGCGTCGATTCCGCGCTTTTTCCGCCGGTACCGCGGAGACTTCGGCGGCAAACGCGGCATCGTCGAGTTCCTCCGGCGGTACAATGCAGTGCCCGACGACGCGACGCCGTCGCTCGAGTACGAAGCCTCCGACCGGGCACCCGACTTCGACCTCGACCTCGAGTTAGACGAGTTGCGGCCGTAGTCGTCGGTCTCGAACTGGTCGTTCGGGACGGCCGAACGTGACAAAAGTTTATCTTTATGCGAGAGGAATGATCGTCGGAATGGGGCGTATACTCGGTCGCACGCTTCCCGCCGATCGAACCGAACGGGCTGCTCTTACGGGCGCGCTCACAGCCCCCGTCACAGCCCTGGGCTACGTGTCCGTGTTCGGCTACGGCACCGACGGACTCTACCCGCCCGGCGCAGTCGCCGTCGGTTTCGCGATCACGGGCGCGTTGATCGCCGGCTCGTACGCCGCCGGTTACCTCGCCTCGGCGGCCGGGTCAACCCTCGCGGTGCTCGTCCTCGGTCCACTGTGGTTCCTGCCACCCGAGCCACAACTTGGCTCACCGACGGCAGCGGATGCGACCACCCCGATGCTTGCGGCGCTTCTCCTCGCGGCGGGGCTCGTCGTCACCGAGTACACGCTCCGGAACCACGGGACGATCCGCAACTGGCTCACACCCTGGACAGTCGCCGTCGGTGTCGCCGGTGGCAGCGTCCACGCACTCGCTGCCTTCTGGGCGAGCGCGTTCGTCCGACAGGAACCGATACTCGAGCAGTTCGTCTCTCTCGAGCCCGTCACGATGGTTGTCACGTTGTATGCCCTGCTCGGGCTCGTGCTCGTCGGGGCCGTCCCCGCCGTCGCGTTCTCCCGGCGTCGGCTCGTGATGCCAACTATCGCGCTCGGGGCACTCTTCGTGTGGACGTATCTGTCGGCCTGGGAATCGCTCGCCACTCACCGAGAGACCGGCGGGGCCGCAGCCAGCATCTCGCCGGCGATCGATGGGCTCTACGTTTTTCTCTGGATGGGCCCGCTCGCGGTCGTCTGTGCAGTGACTCTCCTCGAGTACGGAGGACGCGCGGTCCTCGCAGATGCTTTCGAGAGACGATTCGCGGACGATAGTTGACCGCCATCACTAGCCTGTCTGATACTGTCACCAGCGCGTCATCGAACGCGCGAGACTCGGTGCGTTTTTATAATTTCGCTGTCTTCGCTCGCCCGTGACTTCCCGCGAGTGGCACGGCGACCGAGACGCCGTGCTCGACCGAGACGACCACACCTGCCGGCGCTGTGGAGCCAGCGGCGACGACGAAACGGTGCTTCGCCTCTACCCCGTCGGTGACGTTCCGCTCGAGGGGTCCGTCCACGAGAGCGCTCTCGTCACCGTCTGCTCGCCGTGTTTCGCATCCCTGCGCCGATCCCCGACCGCCGCGGACGCGGTTCGACTCGACGCCGACGATCTCTTCGAACTCGTCCGCGAGACCACCCAGCGACAGGGAGTGACGGTCTCGGCCGTCGCCTCCTTCGCGTCACTGTCGACCTCGCTCCCCGGCGACCTCGAGGACGGCGACCTCGATGAGGCTGGCTACGTCCAGGCCCGTCGCGAGGTCTTGCTCGCGATCGACTCCGTCCCGTCGCGACTCGAACGACTCACGGTCGCCGAAACCGACCACCTCGGAGACAACATCGTGGAGCCACTCGAGACCGTCGTGGAGTCAGCGACCCAACTCCAGTCGGAACTCCACCGACTCGTCACACTCGGCGAGTCGATCGTGGCCGGACTGGACCGCTGTCACGGCTGTCTCGAACCCCGCGCCGCCGACGAGGCCGACGGTCGGTGTCCGACCTGCGGACTCGAGTACCGGAACGTCGACGGCTGGCGATCGGACGGCGAAGTCGCGTTCGAGTTGCTGTACGACGAGGTAAACGAGACCCTGCAGGCCGCCTCGGACACGACCGAATCGTTGACTGAGGGTGCCGCGGGACTGGCCGAGGGACTCCAGTCGTAGTTTTCGTCCTCGGCTGTTATCGAACGGTTCACACACCTTATCCGCCACTCCCTCCATCGGCCAGTATCAGTGAAGGATGTAGAACGGGAGGTCGAAGTTTACTAATAGCTGTCAGAAAGGGAGTGGTGAATACAGGGTACGAACTTTTTCCGCGTCGGGTTCGCCTTCGGCGAATCACTCTCTGCTCACGGATGCAAGCATCCGTTCGCATGGCTCGCGGGACCGTAATGAGTGACAGAAGTTTTGGGCGTGCTCGAGGAGTCCGGCTCGACTTCTGACGCGTCGTTGGACGATTCCTCGTCTGACGACCAGCTTTACCGGTCGAGTCGCCGACTCCGTGTCTACGGACGAGAGAGTGAGGCTACTCGCGGGCGGTCGCGGACGGCTTGCGTTCCTGGTCGACGGCGTCCTCGTCGTCTGCTTGATCGTCGTCGTGACGCTCGCGTTCCGGGTCGCCGGCTGGCCGCTGTCGGCGGACGACGTCGTCGTCTTCGGCGGCGTGATGGTCTACTCGCTTGCGCTCGAGCCGTGGGTGTGGCGAGAGTGAGGGGAGCGGGCGATTACAGGTCCGTCGCGGCCTCGAGTGCGATGTCGATCGCGCGGCCGACGTTGTTCTTCGCTTTCTCGGGGAGTTCGTCGTCCTCGGTGTCGGTGCCTTTCTGGGTTCCTTCGACGAGGTTGCCGTCGACGGTACAGATCGCACCGGCGCGCAGCCCCCTCCGCCGGGCCAGCGAGAAGACGGCGGCGGCTTCCATCTCGACCGACAGCATACCGGCGTCCTCCCAGTCGGCGACGTACTCGTCGGTTTCGGCGTAGTAGGCGTCGTCAGAGGCGATCGGGCCGACGTGAATCGCTTCGTCGTTGGCTTCCGCGGAGTCGACCAGCGCCGAGAGTACGTCGTAGTCAGGGACGGCGGGGTAGGAGACGTCCTCGTAGCGCTTCGAGGTGCCCTCGTTTTTCGCCGCACCGGTCGCGACGATCATGTCGCCGATCTCGATGTCGGACTGGAGAGCGCCGGTCGTCCCGACGCGGACGACCGTCTCGACGCCGACGTTCGCGAGCTCCTCGATCGCGATCGCCGCCGACGGACAGCCGATCCCCGTCGAGCAGATCGTCAGCTCGCGGCCGTCGTAGGTGGCGTTGACGACTTTGTACTCGCGGTTCTGTGCGACGGTCTCGGACTCGTCACAGTGGTTTGCGATGCGATCGACCCGTCCCGGATCGCCGGGAATGAGTGCGATATCGGTCAGATCTCCCGCTTCGACCAGCAGATGCGGTTGGGTTGCCATACCGACGGCTTCTGTCGGTGACGAGAAAAAAGGTTCGAGACTTCGTACGGACCGCCATGAACCGTCGTCGACACGACCCGCAGGCGGACCGCGGTGCGTCGGTACACCGGTACAGCAGGCCGTCTCAGCCCGTCGCCGACACCTCGACGTGACCGGGGTAGACCCGAACCGCGGTTCGCTCGACTTCGAACTCCACGACCGACGCCGACCGCGCGCCGTCCTCTGTCCCTGCAACCAGTGCGTCGAGTGCTTCCGGATCGACGTAATCGTACAGTCGCGTGCTGGGATCGGTCGCGTCTTCGTCGTGGTAGCGTGCAAGCGCCGTTGCGACTGCGATACTTGCCGATTCACCCTCCGTTCGGTCGTACCGGACGCGCCGCCTGCAGGTGCGCCCGTCCGACTCGTATATCCCTCCGTCCGTCATGTCTCTCAGTCACGTCACCGTGACTGTCTACTCGAGGAGCCAACGTCTGCTGGTATATAGGTACCGTCAGACGACATTTGCTGAAGACTGCATGTCGTTTTCCACCATGAAATCACTCACTCGCTTCAATACTGTGAACGCAGAAACTTCTCGACCGTCGTCGCAGTCGGCGCACTCCGTGCCCCTTCCTTGCTCGCAGTAAGGGCTCCACAGGCGTTCGCGTACTCGAGCGCTCGCTCTAAGTCGCCGTCGGTAAGCGCCACCGCGAGAAAGCCAGCCGCGAACGCGTCGCCTGCACCGGCCGTATCGACTGGTTCGACGTCGAACCCTGGGTGGTCGTAGGTCAGTTCGGGAGTGTGGAGTTTCGCCCCGTCGCCGCCGTGTTTGACGACGACGATCCGATCACCGTACTCCGACCCGACGTGTTCGTACTCGCCTTCGAGCAACGAGGCGATCTCCCTGTCGTTGGCGAAGAGAATGTCCGCGAGCGCGAGCGCGTTACCGTACTCCCGGTCCTCGAGTCGGCGTCCGGGATCGAAACTGATCGTGACGCCTGCGTCGCTTGCGATCTCGGCGATCCTGGTGGCGGTATCGGGTCGCTGGCTCGTGAGGTGGACGTGGTCTGCCGAGCGGATACGGTCGGAGTCGACGTCGTCCGGCGCGACGGCCTCGTTGACGCCGTCGTTGCCGAGTACTGCGACCTCGCCCTCGTCGTCGACGAGCAGGTACTTGACGGCTGTCTCGGCGTCGTCGACGACCCGGAGCCCCTCGAGGGAGACGCCCGCCGCCTCGAGATCGCGTCTGGCGAGAACGCCGTTGTCGTCGTCGCCGACGCTGCCGACGAGGCCGGCGTCGACCTCGAGGCCGGCGAGGGCGGCGGCGACGTTGGCGGCACTGCCGCCTCCGGATTGAGACTGGGAGCGGATCGCTGACTCGCCGTCGGGTTCGGGGAGGCGATCGACGCGGAGGGTGACGTCCCAGTTGACGTGCCCGGCGGTAAGCACCGTAATCATGAGCTGTGAAAGATTGGTGTCCGTGGGGGAAAAGTCTAGGCGACGACGAACAGCAGAGTGTTGTGAACGCCCGGCCCGAGGCCGATGGCGGCGACGAGTGCGAGGATCGTCCTGGCCTGCCGTGGTGCTTCCTCGACGTACTCTCTGAACAGCCCGAGGATCGCAAGCGCGAGGCCGACCTTCACGAGCACGAACAGCCAGCCCCCTCCGATGTACTCGGCGGTCGGCAGCGCCGATCCGGTCTCGAGAATCATGCGTGAGAGCGGCACTTCCTCGCCAGCACCGAGCACGTCGTAGCCGATCGCGGTCGAGATACCATCGAGCGTGTGACCGAAGACGACGAGTGCGCCTGTCGCTCCGGTCGTCGCGGCGACATCTGTAAACCAGAGCCCGAGTGCGAGCCAGGCAAGCGCGGTGACGATGCCGGAGGCGACGACGGCGATAACTGGCCAGAACGGCTCGAACGTTCCGGCCCCCCAGCTCCGTCCGATCGCGAGCATCGCGAAGACGGCAAAGAAGCCGGTCCCCGTAATCCCGACGACGCGCTCGCTCGTCGGCTGGAGCCCACCTTCCTGGAGGAAGATCCCGAGTATCCAGGCGGCCCCGGCAACGATCGCTGTGATCAGATAGACGCCCGGCGAGGTAAACAGCACTTCGACTGTCTCCGGATACGCCCCAGTCCGATAGAGAACGTGTAACGTCGCCCCGAACAGCATCCACGGAACGAACGCGACGACGGTTCGATCGGTCACCGGCGGCTCGAGTTCCCACAGCAACGCCAACACACCGCCCAGCACCGCCAAGATCGGCACGAGGAGATACCACGGTGGGAGGACAAACCCCTCTGGTAACACCATACGTTCATTGGCTCAGACCAGTACCAAACCGTTTCCGATCGTTCCTCGGTCCCGGAGAGTCCGATCGCGAGAACCCGCTACACTTCCCAGGGTTCGCCCGTCGTCTCCCCGAACAGTTCCCGCATGAGCGTCACGATACTCTCCGGCGGGAACTGGCCGTGTTCGGTGACGATCGCGTCGACGTGGCGTGGCGGCGTCACGTCGAACGCCGGGTTCTCGACGGTCAGTCCGTCGTCTGCGGAGTCGACGGCGACATCCGTCCGCTCTTCCGGCGGCAGTACCTCGTCTTCGTCCCGGTTCTCGATCTCGATCGTGTGACCGGTCATCGTGTCCGGATGGAGCTTGATCGTCTGTGCCGCAACCATCACCGGAACGCCGCGTTCGCGGGCGTTGACCGCCAGGCCGCTGGTCCCGATCTTGTTGATGACGCTGCCGTCCGCCGCGATACTATCCGCACCAACGAGGACGTGGTCGGCTTCGTCGAGATAGCGACGCGCCGCGTTGTCGACGATCAGCGTCACCGGCACGCCCCACTCTCGGAGCTGGCGAGCCGTGATGTGACCCTGCTTGCGGGGACGAGTCTCCTTGACGATCGCCTCGAGCGACTTCCCGTCCTCGAGTGCGGCCTCGATACACGCCAGCGCGTCCGTCGAGTGACAGTGAGTCAGCACCACGTCGCCGTCCCGAAGGCGATTGGCTCCGATCTCGCCGAGATTCGTCTGCGCTTGCTCCAGGTCGGACCGAAACGTCTCCGCGCGAGCGACCGTCGACTCCCGCAGTTCCGGGACGATCTCTCCGTCCATCCCTCGGAGCACGAACCGGAGGGCGTTAGGGAGGCTGACCGCAGTCGGCCGCGTCTCGTAGAGCGTCTTTGCAGCCGCTCGCAACTGATCACGGAACGCCGCCGGCGTCTCGGCGCTCGAGTGTCGAGCCTGGGTTGCAAGCGCCGCCGCGGCCGCGTCGGCGATCGTCGCAGCACCGCGTATCTCCATCGACGCGATGTCGTCTGCAGTCTCGAGGACGGCCGGGTCGACGGCAGTCCCGGAGTCGTCTGTACTCATATCGCCCCTCTTGGGACCCGCGAGGCAAAAGGAATCGGGCGGCTTTTTCCCCGTCCGGCGAGTCGGTCCGCTATGGACCGTAGCGAACTCGCCGCGCTGATCGACCACACGGCACTCGGCCCCGAAACGACGCCTGACGACGTTCGGGCGCTGCTCGAGGAGGCCGACGAGCACGGGATGAACGCTTGCATTCCGCCCTACGCCGTCGAAGCGGCGGCCGACTACGCACCCGAGGTGACGCTCGCGACCGTCGTCGGCTTCCCTCACGGCCACCACCTCGCCGAGAGCAAGCGACGCGAAGGCGTCGACGCCTGGCAGGCCGGAGCCGACGAACTCGACGTCGTTATCAACGTCGGCCGGCTGAAAGCAGGCGAGGACGACGCCGTCAGGGCCGAGATCGCAGAACTCGTCGCCGCCGTCCCGATCCCGGTCAAAGTGATCGTCGAGACGGCCTTGCTCTCCGAGGCAGAGACACGACGGGCCTGCGAGGCCGCGGTTGCTGCCGACGCGGCGATGGTCAAGACATCTACTGGGTTTGCCGATGGCGGTGCGACTGTCGCAGACGTCGAACTCATGAGCGAGTACCTCCCTGTCAAAGCCAGTGGCGGCATCGGCAGCTACGACGATGCGATGGCGATGGTCGAAGCCGGAGCAGAACGAATCGGTGCCTCGAGTGGCGTCGAGATTCTCGAGGGAGCGCCAGTGGCAGACGACCGCTAGTCCTTCTCGAGACGCATCGGCTGACGGTCCCCGTACGTGAGCGTCCGCCAGACCCACTCGACTGGACCGAACCGGTACCGGTTTAGCCAGGCGACCGACAGCGGTACCTGGATCGTCCAGATCAGGACGACCACGCCGAGGAGTTCGGCCCTGCTCAACTGACCGAACAGACCGATTCCGTGGCCGTAGAAGATCGACGTGGCAAGCACCGTCTGCAACAGATAGTTCGAGAAAGCGGTTCGACCGACCGCAGATAGGGCAGTCGTCACGAGCCCGCCGGCGGCGGCTCGACACAGTAACATGGCCCCGGAGACGTACGCGAGTGCGACCAACAGCGATCCCCAGTAGTTGAACTGATGGGCGAACAGGAGCACGTGTGCGGTATTCCAGTCGACCAGTTCGCGGTACCAGACACCAGTAAGAATCAGTGCCAGCCCCACCGTCGCGCCGCCGACGAGCAGTCGTCGGTAGAACCGCGTGCTCCGCTCGTTCGAGAGGACACCCCACTTGTAGAGGGCCATCCCGACGATCATCAACCCGCCGAGTGTCCAGAACGACTCGAAGACGAACCCAACCGTATGCATCATGGCGGCGGTCGCGATCCGGTGGTCCATCTGCTCGAGCCAGCCACCCCGGTAGGTAGCGATTTCTTCGTCGACCGCATCCGGATCGGCCCCGGTGCCGGTGAGCATCGCCTGCTCGATTTCGGCCTGTGTGCCCGCGTCGGCCACCACGTAGCCGACGCCGCTCAGCAGATAGAACAGTGCCGGCAGTGCGAACATGACGAGTCCGAGTGCGAGAAGCCACTTCGGTCGCCAGTTGCGGACGAAGACGAGGACGAACCCACAGAGTGCGTACGCGACGAGGATGTCGCCGTACCACAGCAGGTAGGCGTGGCCGAGTCCGATCACGAGTAGCCAGAACACTCGACGGAAGTGGAGTCGACGAGCGGGCTGGCCTTTCCGTTCTTTCGACTCCAGAAAGAGGACCATCCCGGCCCCGAAGAGGAACGTAAACAGCGTGACGAACTTCTGCTCGAAGAAGACGTGACTGACGAACCAGGCGACGTAGCTCCCGCCCGAGAAGTCACCGTAGAGCGTCGGATTGTACGAGGCGACCATCGGCATGGCAAACAACCAGACGTTGATGACTAAAATCCCGAGCAGGGCGAATCCTCGGAGGACGTCGAGCCCCAGGATGCGGTCGTCTGGATCGGTCGGACCGGACTCGTCGCCGTTGCAAGCGCCAGCCCTGCCTCTGTCTGCGGTAGTACTAGCGGTGTCTTCGCCCGGAGATTGCTCGGACGTCATACGTGCTCTCACTTGCTGATCGAACGATACGTACTTGGAGCCTCCGGAGCCGTCGAGGGTATCTGCTCTCTCTTTCTGGAACGGGCCGAACCGGTAGAAAGTATTTATCCTCTCGGTGTCAGATGCGAACCGATCGGATGGACTACGAATTCTCCCACGATCCGTCCTACACCCTCGGGACGGCGCGACTCGAGAACGGCGAAGCGATCACGGTCGAGAGCGGTTCGATGGTGTCCTACAGCGAACACGTCGAAATGGAGACACACAGTAGCTCCGGCGGCTTGCTCTCGTCGGTGAAAGACTCGATGCTCAGCGGCGAACAACTGTTTCGGAACACGTTCACCGCAACCGCCAACCGCCAGACCGTCCAGTTCGCCCACACCCAGCCCGGCGACATGCGAGCTCTAGAACTGGCGGGCGAGTCGGTGTACGTCCAGTCGGGCTCGTACGTCGCGAACGGCCCAGGCATTGAGACCGACTCGGTCTCTGGCGGGTTCGACTCACTGCTGGGTGGGAAGGGACTGTTCGTCCTCGAAGCGAGTGGCACCGGCGACCTGTTCGTCGGCAGCTACGGCGGCATCGTCGAACGAGAACTCGAGCAGGGCGAGCAGGTGACGATCGACGCCGGTCACTCGGTCGCCTGGGACGAGTCGGTCGAGTTCTCGACGCACCGCGTCGGCGGTCTCAAAAAGACGATGTTGAGCGGGGAGGGATTCGTCATGACCTTTAGCGGCCCGGGACGGGTCTTCCTGCAGACAAGGGACTACGATTCCCTCCTTGCGGACATCTCGGCGAACATCGATCCGGAGTAGTCGGTCACTCGTTGCCGAGAATCTGTTCGATCAGCTCGGAGTCGTCACTGCCGAGTGCCGAGCGGATCAACAGGTGACCACCGAGTACCGACGGACTGATCACCGTGTCCGCACCGGCCCGCTCGAGTTTCTTCGTGTTCTCGCGGTCGGTTGCGGCTGCGACGATGCGGGTGTCCGGTGCGAGTTGACTGGCAGTGAGAATTGCCAGTGCATCCCGAGCGTCTTCGTCCGTGGCGACGACGATGCCGGTCGCACGACCGATCTTGGCACGCTCGAGTGGCCCTTCGTCGCTCGGATCGCCAGCAACGACCGCGATGTCCTCGGACGAGAGGTCGTCCGTCGTGGCGTCGTCGGTTACGACGACGAACTGGCGGTTGCTATCCGCGAGCTCGTCGACGATCGGTGCCGTCAGTTTGCCATAGCCAAGCACGAGGAGGTGATCCTCGAGCAGTTCGAGTTGTGAGTCGCTCATCTTTCCGAGTGTCTTCGTGATGCGAGCCTGAATCGCCGGCCCGACGAGTGCCCCGATGGCGATACCGAAACTGGCCACGCCGAGGACAACCACGGACATCGTAAACAGCATCGCCTCGGGAGTCTCCGGGACGATGTTGCCGTAGCCGACAGTGCTCGAGGTAATCAGCGTAAAGTAAAACGCATCGAGGAGGGTCTCGATGCCGTCGAAATCGTCGCGAAAGCCGTATGCACCGAACGTACCGTAGATCTGGACGCCAAACAGCGCGCCGCCAGCCCCGAGCTGGGTCGCTGTCAGCGACAGCGACTTTTCGAATCGCTTGCGGGTAAAGAGGAGAATCGGAATCGAGAGTAACGAGAGGATGACCAGTGGGATGGAGTAGATGTCCACCTGGAGCAGTCCCTGAATAGCGGTCACTGGCATGAGAATCAGCGTGGCGTACCAGCCGGCGCGCAGTCCGCGCCGCAGAGCGAGTGCGCTCCCGACCATAAGAAAGCCGGTCAACGCGCCGGTGAAGCCGACCAACCGCTGGACGGCGCCGGGAACCATTCCCGCCAACGGCCCGTGATCGACTGCCTCTTGGCCGATGTGGTGAACTCCGGTGAGGACCGAAAGCAACGCGACGGCAAGCGCCAGTCCGATGGCTGCCCGGACCGTGACGACTCGTTTCCAGTTTTTGGGCAACCGTTCGAGCAGCGCCTCACCGACCATACCCTCCGATCTAACCCCCGTTCAGTTAAACGTCTCCGTTGGGCACGCCGAAAATCGCTGCACCTCGACTCCTCGGGCCTCGAGGAACTCGGCGCTTCGCTCGAGTTTCGTCTGCCAGCCCCGGTCTGGTCGATCGAAGCTGATGCGTTCGATTTCGAACACTTTCGCGAGGTCTGGCCCGATCAGCAGCCGATCGAAATCTCCTGCAGGAAACGTCGTGTGGCTGCCACCCTCTGACGGGCGATGGCAACCGGCGGTGTCTCGTCCGAACGCACTCCGTACCGTACTACGCCGTTTAGATAGTGCGAGGCGGAAACCCACAACTGCAGGCGTAGGTCGCTCAACGAGTCGAGTGGTCCTGTAGTGTAACCAGCCGAGAGCGGTAGCTACTTGCCTCCGGCACCGATACCGCCAGCTATGGCAATCGAGTGGAAACTGTTTGCGGATCTCGCCGAGTACGCGGACGACAAACACGTCGCAGTCGACGTCTCTGCAGGCGACACCGTCGGGGATGCCCTCGAGGAACTGCTCGAGGACGTGCCAGCACTCGAGGGTCGTGTCCTCGACGACGGCGAACTTCGGTCCCAGATCAACGTGTTGCGAAACGGAACGAACGTTCTTGTCGAGGCGGACGGACTCGAGACTGAACTCGAGGATGGCGACGAACTGGCGCTGTTTCCGCCGGTTAGCGGTGGCTAGTTCCGCTCCAAGTGTCGACTGGTTCCGTGTCCTGTCCGTCGGTGCTGGTGCAGTCGTTTCGGATGCGGTCACACGGTGTATCGGTACAGCAATTCGTCTGAGAGGCGACACCTGCTCGTTACGGAATGCTGTCCCGATGTCCCGGCGCGACCGCGAGTCCACCTGCGGTCACGCCGGAACTGACTGACAGCAAACCGTCTGAGGGACGGACTCTCGTGGCCTCTGCTCGTGGCAAACCAACGGCGTAGTTGCCGTTCACGTTCGCTTCGACGTGGTCGTTTCCACTCGTTCTCGCGCCACTACTGTTAATATAAAGAACATGATCTCTGGTAGCTATTTATCTATTTTTTCTTAATAGTGCCGGCGGAAAGACTTCCCCTTCTATCGATTTTTTGTACTCGTAAATTTTCTCATAACGATCACCATCAAAAGATTTATGTCCTTGATTACTCTGGTACCTATTCAACGGAGCCCCCTGACAAACAATGAAGTTGGCGATGATCGGATTTGGACAGGCCGGTGGTAAAATCGTCGATCGCTTTCTCGAGTACGACGAGCGGACTAACAGCTCGATCGTTCGCGCGGCGGTCGCGGTTAACTCCGCGAAAGCGGACCTGATGGGACTCGATCGGATCCCAAAAGAAAACCGCGTACTAATCGGCCAGGCCCGCGTCAAGGGCCACGGAGTAGGGGCGGACAACGAACTCGGCGCGGAAATCGCCGAAGAGGACATCGACGAGATACAGAACGCGATCGACTCGATCCCGACCCACGAGGTCGACGCGTTCCTGATCGTCGCCGGTATGGGTGGCGGGACCGGGTCGGGGGGTTCCCCCGTCCTCGCAAAGCACCTCAAGCGGATCTACACGGTCCCGGTCTACGGACTCGGGGTCCTCCCCGGAACGGACGAGGGAGGTATCTATACGCTCAACGCCGCTCGCTCGTTCCAGACGTTCGTCCGCGAGGTAGATAATCTACTGGTCTTCGACAACGACTCCTGGCGACAGACCGGCGAGTCCGTCGAAGGCGGCTACGCCAAGATCAACGAAGAGATCGTCCGCCGGTTCGGCGTCCTGTTTGGTGCCGGCGAAGTCGGCGGCGACGAGGAAGTCGCGGAGAGTGTCGTCGACTCTTCCGAGATCATCAATACTCTTTCCGGCGGCGGTGTCTCCACGATCGGATACGCGAGCGAGGGCGTCGAACTGAACGACAGTGGCGGTCTTCTCTCGCGATTTACCGGAGACGACGGCAACCACGATTTGGACGGAGCAAGCACGACCAACCGCATCACGAGTCTGGTCCGTAAGGCCGCGCTCGGCCGCCTCACGCTTCCCTGTGAGATCGAAGGTACCGAGCGCGCGTTGCTCGTTCTCTCCGGTCCGTCCGAGTACCTGAACCGGAAAGGGATCGAACGCGGACGCAAGTGGCTCGAAGAAGAGACCGGCAGCATGGAAGTCCGTGGTGGGGACTTCCCACGAGAGGTCCCGGAAGTTTCGGCGTCCGTGCTTCTGTCGGGTGTCACCGACGTCCCACGGATCAAACGCCTCCAGCAGGTCGCAATCGAGGCACAGGACAATATGGACGAAATTGCAGCCGAGAGCAACGAGAACCTCGAGGAACTCGTCGACGACGACGAGGACGAACTCGAGCCGTTGTTCTAACGCCGGCCCGCGATCGGCCGAATCGAGAACGCAACGACGATTGTCGACGGTCGCTTGCGTGTCGGGGGGCACGTAGAACGCGACCAGGTGTGGTCGACGCGTCGTCGCCGCTGGTCGATGTCTCTGTTGTCTCACACTCCGACGTACTTTTGAGCGCGTACGAGCTACGACCGGCAGATGCAGGTCGTCGTCCCCTTCGCCGCCGAGTCGCCCAAAACGCGTCTCGAGAGCGTTCTCTCTTTCAGCGAACGAGAGGCGCTCGCTCGAGCGATGCTCGGAGACGTCCTCGAAGCGATCCTCGAGACCGGCCACGAGCCGACGGTCGTGTCGACGGCACGACTGTCACCGGAGTCGGAGAGTGATCCCGTGACCGGTCACGCCGATATCGGGACGCTGGTCGACCGTGGTGTCACGATCGAAGTCGACGACCGACCGCTGACCGACGCGGTCAACACCAGACTCACGGCCGCAAACGGCCCCGTCGCAGTCGTCATGGCGGACCTGGCGCTTGCGACGCCTGACGCACTCACGAAACTGTTCGCCACCACCGCCGATGTCGCCATCGCGCCCGGTCTCGGCGGCGGAACGAACGCCCTGCTGGCGTCCCATCCCGAGTTTCGCGTCGACTATCACGGCGCTTCGTACCTCGATCACTGCCGCATCGCAGGCGAGATCGACGCCTCGCTCGAGACCGTCGACTCGTTCCGGCTGGCGACCGACGTAGACGAACCCACAGACCTCGTGGAACTGCTAGTCCACGGCTCCGAGAGACAGCGTGCGCTATCGACGCTTCTGGCGTTCGGGTTCGACCTCGAGACGACAGCAGGACGAACCGACCTGCGTCGCGTAAAGTGAACTGAACTGAAGTGAAGTCCTTATGTACGCGGCGACGACACTCCGAGGTAATGATTCCCGGGGCCAGCGAGTACGGCGTCGACGTGACGATCGACGACTGCGAGGTCGACGAGTTACTCGAGGTTACGCCCGCCGACGTCGACGGGCCGTCGTCGTTGACGTTCGCACGCAACGTCTTCGTCCCGCTGACAACGGCCTGTCGGTACACCTGCACCTACTGTACGTACTTCGATCCGCCGGGCCAGGCGTCGCTACTCTCGCTCGAGGAGGTCCGAGAAATCTGCCGGCAGGGTGCCGACACGGGCTGTACGGAGGCGTTGTTCACGTTTGGCGACGATCCGGACGATCGCTACGACGAAATACACGCCCAACTCGAGGAGTGGGGACACGACTCGATCCACACCTACCTCCGGGAAGCCTGCGAGGTCGCTCTCGAAGAGGGGTTGCTCCCTCACTCGAACCCGGGCGACCAGGCCCGTGAACAGATGCAGACAGTCGCCGACGTCAACGCAAGTATGGGTGTGATGCTCGAGACGACAGCTGAGATCGACGCCCACGCCGGGTCCCGCCGGAAGGAACCGGGACAGCGACTACGGACGATCCGGACGGCAGGCGAACTCGACGTGGCTTTCACCACTGGCATTCTGGTCGGTGTCGGTGAGGACTGGCGAGATCGGGCTGAGAGCTTGCTTGCGATCAGGGAGCTACACGAACGATACGATCACGTCCAAGAGGTGATCGTCCAGCCGGTTCGGGAGAACGAACGGTGGTCCGGCGGCGAACCCACCCTCGAGACGATGCGGCGGGTGACGGCGATGGCTCGTGCCGCCCTTCCCGAGGAGGTATCCATCCAGGTCCCGCCGAATCTAACGCCCGCGCGCGAACTGATCGACTGTGGTGTCGACGACCTCGGTGGCGTCTCGCCGGTCACCGACGACCACGTCAACCCCGACTACGCCTGGCCCGCCCTGCGCGAACTCGAGTCGATCGCCGAGGACGTGGGGCTGACACTCGAGGAGCGCCTGCCAGTGTCAGACCGGTTCCTTCCAGCCGAGTTGCGTCCGGCAGGATTCGATGGTGTGCCGGCCGAGGGAACAGAGAGTGAGTACGCGAGTCGTGAGTGGCTCTCCCCGACGATTCGTGACGCGTTGTTGCCCGGCGACGAAACGGAAAGACGGTATCGGTCGCTACTCGAGAGCTCCGGTGGGCGGTAACTTTACACGCGCGTGCGCGATTCGTCGCCCTTTTGCCTGCAGAGGCCGGACGAAAGTATCAGAAACGGATGGCCCGGTACCACATCGAAACCTATGGCTGTACGTCCAATCGCGGGGAGAGCCGCGAGATCGAGCGGCGACTCCGGGACGCTGGCCACCACCGCGTCGACAGCGCCGAAGCGGCGGATGTTGCCATCCTCAACACCTGTACCGTCGTCGAGAAGACCGAACGGAACATGCTTCGCCGGGCCGAGGAGTTGGCCGACGAGACGGCAGCTCTCTACATCACGGGCTGTATGGCCCTGGCCCAGGGCAAGGAGTTCGCCGAGGCGGACGTCGATGGCGAGGTTCTCCACTGGGACGAGGTTCCCCAGGCCGTCACCAACGGCGAGTGTCCGACGACCACACCCGACGCCGAACCCGTCCTCGACGGCGTGATCGGTATCCTCCCTATCGCACGGGGCTGTATGTCGGACTGTTCGTACTGCATCACCAAACATGCGACGGGTAAGATCGACTCACCGTCCATCGACAAAAACGTCGCTAAGGCCCGAGCGTTGATCCACGCCGGCGCGAAAGAGATCCGTATTACAGGCCAGGACACCGGCGTCTACGGCTGGGACGACGGCGAACGCAAACTCCACGAACTGCTAGAGCGCATCTGTGCGATCGACGGCGAGTTCCGCGTTCGAGTCGGTATGGCCAACCCGAAAGGCGTCCACGGCATCCGGGACGAACTCGCTGCCGTCTTCGCCGGCAACGAGAAACTGTACGACTTCCTTCATGCGCCCGTCCAGTCCGGTAGTGACGACGTACTCGGCGACATGCGTCGCCAGCATCAGGTCGAAGAGTATCTCGAGGTCGTCGAAGTCTTCGAGGAGGCACTCGACTACTGGACGCTGTCGACGGACTTTATCGTCGGTTTCCCAACCGAGACGGAACACGACCACGAGCAGTCGTTGGCACTGCTCCGGGAGACCCGCCCGGAAAAGATCAACGTCACCCGCTTTTCGAAGCGACCGGGTACCGACGCCGCCGAAATGAAGGGGCTCGGCGGCACCGTCAAGAAGGAACGATCGAAAGAAATGAGTGCTCTCAAGCGTGACGTCGTCGGCGACGCCTACGAGGCGATGGTCGGCGAACGACGTGAGAACTGTCTCGTCGTCGAGCAGGGAACCGCCGACTCCGTCAAGTGCCGGGACTCGGCGTACCGCCAGATCATCGTCCAGAACGCGACCGATCACGGTCTCGAGCCCGGCGACTTCGTCGACCTCGAAGTGACGGCACACGAGACGATGTACGCGTTCGGGGAGCCGATCTGACCACCCACTGACGTTTTTATTGGATCGAGGCGAACGCGGCATACGAGGATGATCACGCTGTACGAATAGACGGCTGTCCGTACTGTGAACGAGTCGCCGACCGTCTCGAGGAACTGGATGTCGACTACGAGAGTATGTGAGTCGACGCGTTACACTCCGAGCGCGACGAAGTCAAACGGATCTCCGGCCAGCGCTGTGTTCCAGTGCTGGTCGACGAAGCATACGGTGTGACGATGGCCGAATCGGCTCGTAGCCTCGCGTCTCTCGAGACGACGTCTGCTTCTCCGTAGCTCCCGACTGTCAGACAGGCTGTGTATCGAAAGCCAAACACGACCGCGAGCAGAGCGCGGTCGCTGACGGACAGTCGCTCGTCTCATACGGACTGCTGTAACTAGTTACCACCGCTCGTCGACCCCGTGCTGGCGACCGTCGGTAATCGACTACAGTAACCGCATCGGCACAGCCGGCCACACGGGAGACGCGGTTCGGCTGCGTAAGCGAGGACAGTGAGGCGACCGGGAGAAGCGACCGACAAGTTGCCGGCCGGCGACGAAGACGACGGTCAGTGGCCTACTCGAAAACGACCGCGCTCTCGTCGTCTGGAACGGTCGCACCCTCCTGGTTGGCGAACGCCTCGTAGAGGTGATCGTAGGTCTCCTCGAGTGCTTCGACGACTACTGTCGTGTCGCTGAGCACGGGCATGAAGTTCGTATCGCCCTGCCAGCGTGGGACGACGTGGGTGTGAAGGTGGTCGCCGATCGACCCACCGGCGCCGTCACCGAGGTTCAGGCCGGCATTGAACCCGTCGGGGTCGATAGCTTTCTCGAGAGCGTCGAAGGTGCGTTGCTTTAGCTGAGCGTGGCCAAGCAGTTGTTGGTCGGTGAGGTCGGCGTACTCTCCCGTGTGGGCGTAGGGAATGACCATGACGTGGCCGGGATTGTACGGATAGTTGTTCAGGAGAACGAACGCGTGGTCGTTGCGGGCGACGAGTCTGTTGTCTCGATCGTCGTCCAGTTCTGGGAGTTCACAGAAGACACAGTCGTCGATAGCCGGATTCTTCTCGTCGCGTCTGATCCACTCGATCCGCCAGGGGGCAAACACCTGCTCCATATCCGAGAGGATGGGAGTGACTCTTATATACTATCGGCCCTCGACTGGTGGATGGCGTTTCCTCGAGTCACTTGCATAGCCACGACAGGTCAGCCCACGCCTGCTCTCTCGAGGGCGACCAGTGTGCGACCCCTGCTGTTAGCAGGGGTTTTCAGGTCCGCGCGCGAGGGTAAATCACTTGCTCACCACTCGAAATAATTGGTTACGAGGGCGAGATAATATATCAATATTGTTTATAGTTTCTCCCCCACGACTTTCACGATGAGTGGACTATATGACTGGCTAAACGATATTGAACGATCTAACGAAGCTTTGCGGGTTTACAACCTCTGGTTAAGGATTTTCGACTCAGAACTCGAAATCGGCCGGAGGTTTAAGATGGTTCTATCGATAGCAGTCGAGTAATGGCAACGACTGATAATTCATTCAACGGGATAACTGAATACTGCGACGAATGCGGGCTCGAGACGATCCACGAAGTGTCCGTCCAGATTCGAACGGAAAGCGTCAAACAGGAGAACGCGCAGTTCTCCCGCGAGCCCTACCGCGTGAGCGAGTGTCAGCGCTGTGGAACACGGACGAGCCAGCGCATGAACAACGCGTAAACGACTCGTTACTACCCCTCATTACTCCCCCCATCGACTATCCGACCGACAGCAGTTGCCACGCGCCGGTATCGTGGTCCTTTCATACGGGTTGCTGTCCTGATTTACCGGTGTAACCGTAAGACGGGGCGCGGTTGCACCGCCAATGACTTACAACAATCCGTATCAGGACGTAGTTACTTCAGGTTCAGTTCGTCGTCACTTCACACCCGTCCTCGGTGACGATGAGGGTGTGTTCTTTCTGGCTGACGAGACAGCCTTCGTCTTCCTGTAACACCGGATAGCCGTGGACGATGTCGTTGCGCTTGAGTCGCCGAAGCGCTATCTCCGGCCGATCGGTTTCGAGCCATCGAGTCGCGAACGGCAGCGTCCGGAACTCGTCGGTGATCTGTTCGAGTGCCTTGCGTGCGTCCCGATTTCGGATCTTCCCTTCCCGTTCGAGCGCGAAGATCTCTTCGCTTGCGCCCTCGGTGACTTTTCCCCCGCCGTCGGTCGCGAACGGTTCGATAGCCACGACGTCGCCGACTTCGAGTGTCGCTCCCTGCGAGACGGCCCGGTTGGGGATGTTCGGGTCAGTGTGCTGTTCCCAGTGCCCTAGTCCGTGGCCAGTGAGGTTGACGACAGGATTGAAGCCGTATCCGTCGATAACGTCTTCGATCTCCGCGCCGATCTCGCCGGTGTCGACACCGGGCTCGATTACGTCGAGTGCAGCCTCGAGTGCCTGTTCAGAGGCTTCGGTGAGTTCGGGATTCCCGGAGAGGTCGACCGTGATCGCGGTATCTGCCAGCCAGCCGTCGACGTGAACGCCAATGTCTACGTTGATCATCTCCTCGCCAAACGTCGTTTCGTCGCCGATCGACGGCGTCGCGTGGGCCGCTTCGTGGTCGACGGAGATATTGACAGGGAAGGCGGGTTCACCGCCGAGTTCACGGACCCGGTCTTCCGCGTACTCGGCAACCTCGAGGTGGCTCGCCCCGACCTCGACGCGTTCGACTGTCTCTTCGCGGACCTGTGCGAGGATCTCCCCGGCTTCGCGGTGTTTCTCGTACTTCTCGGACTGAAGGTCCACCTCGGATTCAGACATGTACCGGGATTGTGCCGGTCGACAAAAAGAGGTTCCGCCTCCGGACTCCTCGTCAGTGGTCCGCTCGCCCGTCGATCCAGCGACACTCTGGACAGGTGTCGACGCCCTGGACGTTAGTGAGCGTCGCTTCACAGCGCGGACAGTGTCGCGGCCCGTGGTGTGGAGATTGAAGCATCGGTCGTTGCAACGCACACGACAATAATAAAACTACCTCACGTCGATCGTCGAAAGACCGGTGTCGAGAGCGAGCCGTTGTCAGTCGTGATACCGGGCCGTCTGCATCTGTGAACTGTTGTACGCCGAGCCGAGGGTTCCACGCGCGTCGACGACGATGAGTCCCGCCGTCGATCCGGTCAACTCTGCAAACTCTTCGACCGCGACGTCGGCCGCCTCGTCCGCATCGAGGCCGCGTTCGACGTGGCGTGATGCCCGCCGCGCAAGCGTGACGCGCGCGATGTCTTCACCCGCTCCGGTCGCGCTGACCGCCGCGGCAGGCGAGCAGTAGAAGCCGGAACCAACCTGTGGGACATCGCCGACCCGTCCGGCGAGGGCGAGCCATCGACCGCCGGTGGAGGTCGCCGCCGCGAGTGACTCGCCGTCGCAAGCCACCGCACCAACCGTGTCGTGGTCGTGTTCGTCCGCCGGTTCGTCGCGACCGTCGGGGTCGGAGTTCCCGTAGCGATCCCGGATCGCCTCGAGTTGACTCTGGACGTCGCCGCCTGACTCGAGTTCTTCGTCGTCCCACTTTTCTTGCGTGCGCTCTGCCCAGAGGTCGACGCCGGTCTCGATTCCGTAGGCGTCGGCCAGCGAGACGGCGTGATCGCCGGAGACGAAGCCATGAGGTGTCTCTTCCATGACAACTCGCGCGACGCTGATCGCGTGTTCGACGCTTTCCATCGAACAGGCCGCACCAACGGCTCTCTCGTCGGTCATGATACCCGCGTCGGTCCGGATTCGTCCATCGCTCTGGACGGCACTGCCGACGCCGGCGTTGAACCTGGAAGAAGCTTCGAGGACGCTCACTGCCGCCTCGACCGCATCGACCGGATCGGCTTCGGCCCCACCGGTCTCGGCTGCCTGCTCGAGAACTGCCTGTCTGGGCGCTGGCTCGTCTGGCTCGCTGCCAGCACCACCGTGAACGAGTACCTGCATACGTTCACGTCGCAACTCCTCGTGGTAACGAGTACCGATTTTGCCTCGTCACGAAACCCCCACACTTACGCCGGCGGCCGCTGAACCGATGCCGACGATGACGACGATGCCACCTGCCGCCTTGCTTGCGGGGTTCTGTGCCGTACTGTCGGCAGTCGCGGTCTGGCAACTCGTGAGTGACGACGATCGCGATCCGATCGACGTCGGCACGACGCTGATCGTTCTTGCGATTACGTTCGGTGCTGTCGTCTGGGCGGCTATCGGGGAGACGTGGCTCACCTGGCTGGGACGTGCGGTGATAGCAGTTGCCGGCCTCGTACTCGGTTGTATCGGGCTGGCACTCGTCGTCCGATACTGGAACCGCCCCTCGAGCGGACGGGCCGGTAACGACGACCTCGAGGTAAGCGACGACCGCCTGTAGCCTCTTTCCACTCGTCCACACCGAGCAACGGTACTGTCGAACCCTCCTTTCGACGACCGGTTATTTTATTCAGGGTGTGAAACGACGGACTTTCTCTCGTTCTAGGCTGGCGACAGAGCGGCTCTAGCTCTGCTTCCCACGGCAAGCAGCCGTTTCGATCTCCGCTACCTGGATTCGATAGAAATGGTAGGTCTTTTACCGTCTATGAGAGAACCGTACAAACGAGATGAGCTACGACAAAATCGAGGTGCCCGAGGAAGGGGAAAAGATCACGTTAAAAGAGGGTGCCGAGGACGAACTCGAGGTGCCTGACAACCCGATCATTCCGATCATCCACGGTGACGGCGTCGGCAGCGACGTCGGTCCCGCGGCCCAGAAAGTACTCGAGGCTGCCGCGGAGGCGACCGGTCGTGAGATCAACTGGATGCGCGTCTACGCCGGCGAATCCGCTCGCGAGAAATACGACGAGAACCTGCCCGACGAGACCGTCGAGGCGATCAAGGAACACCGCGTTGCGATCAAGGGTCCACTCACGACGCCCGTCGGGGCCGGCTTCCGTTCGCTGAACGTCGGTCTGCGCAAACTGCTCGACCTCTACGCGAACGTCCGACCGACCTACCACTTAGACGGCGTCCCGTCGCCGATGTCCGAGCCCGAGCAGATGGACATGGTCACCTTCCGTGAGAACACGGAAGACGTCTACGCCGGCATCGAGTGGGAGGAAGGCACCGACGAGGTCCAGCAGGTCAAGGAGTTCGTCGAGGAAGAGATGGGCTTCGACGACGTCATCCACGACGGGCCCGTCGGCATCGGTGTCAAACCGATCACGGAGTTCGGCACGAAGCGACTCGTCCGCCGTTCCATCGACTACGCCCTCGAGCACGATCGTGACTCGGTCACGCTGGTCCACAAGGGCAACATCATGAAGTTCACCGAGGGCCAGTTCCGCGACTGGGGCTACGAGATCGCCGAAGAGGAGTACGGCGACGAGGTCATCACCGAGGACACCCTTTGGGAGGAACGCGACGGCGAGGCTCCCGAAGACGCCGTCGTCGTCAACGACCGCATCGCCGACAACATGCTCCAGCAGATCCAGACTCGCACCGAGGAGTACGACGTCCTCGCGACGATGAACTTAAACGGGGACTACATCTCCGACGCCTGTGGTGCCCAGATTGGCGGCCTCGGCATCGCGCCCGGTGCCAACTTCGGTGACGGCCGCCTGCTCGCCGAGCCCGTCCACGGCTCCGCACCCAAGTACGAGGGCCAGGACAAGGTCAACCCGACCGCCATGATCCTCTCGGGCCGTATGATGCTCGAGTACCTCGGCTGGGACGACGCCGCCGACCTCGTCCGTGACGCCGTCGAGGAGACGATTTCGTCGGGCAAGGTCACCTACGACCTCGAGCGCCAGCTCGACGACGCCGAGAAGCTCGCCACCAGCGAGTTCGCCGAGGAAGTCGTGGACAATATCGAGACCCTCTCGTAGAGAGCTGTTCGGCCAGTCAGGCCGCGAAGCGGTCTGACGCTTTCGAGAAGTTCGCACAAGCGAGTGTCGAGCCGTTTCGTAACTACGTCTCTATTTCGTCGCCGCTTCTACCGACCTCGAGTACCCGACTCCGGTGTCGTAACGCACTCGTCGGGGGAGTCCGTACGCACGGCTATGTCATCGACGGGAGATCTCGACGTGCGCGTCGTCACCGACGAAACCGAGCGCAAGGACGCGTTCGCGGTTCGACACGAGGTGTTCGTCGAGGAGCAGGGGGTCGACGAGGACCTCGAGTACGACGAACACGACGCCGACGCAGTCCACTTCGTCGCCTACGACGACGCCGAGCCAGTCGGTGTCGCCCGGCTGCGAGAGCTCGAGGACGACGACGCCGGCAAGGTCGAACGTGTCGCGGTGCTCGAGTCACGTCGAGGCGAGGGAATTGGGTGGGAGCTGATGCGGACGCTCGAGGAACGCGCGACGGAACTCGGGCTGGCGAAACTCAAGCTCCACTCGCAGACTCACGCCGCCGAGTTCTACGACCGACTCGGCTACGACCGATACGGCGAGGAGTTCGAGGAGGCCGGGATTCCTCACGTCGAGATGCGGAAGTCACTGGAGTAGTGGGTGCAGCCGTCGGTATCGCGGATGACGAACGGAGTCGCTTCGTTCGAACGATCTGGTATCGGTCAGTACGGTCTGGAAGCCTCGAAAAAAGTCACCGTTGACCGACGAGCGGTAGCTAACTCTTTCTCACTGTTCGTCTCGAATCTCGTCAACCCACTCCGGTTCAGTTACCGTTGGGTCATCTGCCACGTCGATGGTCGTTTGAATGCTTTGGACCTCTTCTGTTCCCCACAGGTAGTCGAGGTACGTAGAGACAGCCATGTACTGCACGGAGACGTCCGCAGACTCCACGGAGTAAGTCTCCGGAGCAACTGTCACGTGACCGGACGCGTCTGTGATGCGATATTTAGATAGTTCACCAGAGGTGTTGTACCAGCCCTCCTGTGGTTCGTACACAGACGCACTATCGTCCGACGCGACTCTCTCGTATGTCGGGAGTGTCCGTATTCCGTTGAGGAGCATGGTCTCCGTCGTGTCAATCGTCCCGTGGAATTCGTCAGGATCTTCTTCAATCACGAGGAACCGAATCTCATCCCCCTCTTGGGCTTCGTCTACGATAGTTCTGCTCTCATATGTTGTCTCGATTCTCTGCTGGTACGACTCAGCGTCCTTCTCGTCGGCGTACCGGTACATTCGGTACAGCTCGCCATCAGGCTCCTCCCGATAGGTTTCTCTCACCATGTCGTCTGTCGTGTAATACTCATACCGTTCCCCGTCTTCAGTCAAAACCGCCTCGTACTCAATGAACTCCTCACCGTCTGTCTCGACCGCGCCAGTGAGATGAAATGCGTCCTCGAGTTCGAGCGTGAACATCTCGCTATCGGAATTAGCGCTGTGCGGACTCTCGTATGAGGAAGGGTACGTTATCATCAGGGCAGTACTGACGGCCACCGCCACGATGAGCAAGCCGATTATGAGTGCGATTGTCCTCCTACTCATTTACTTTTTGTGTTTATTTTATTGTAATTAATTTTCGGGTTCTTCAAACGGATGCGAATTACGAGGGGTGTGGTGATCGGTCGGCGGGTGTTCGTTTCCGACGAATTGAACCACCTCAGTCGCAAGCCGGAATTGTAGTGTGGGGCGATACGGTTCTATCCATGATCGTGCAACCCGCTCCTCCTCACAGACGCTGCGTTTGCCGTCACGCTGATGCCGTTTTTCGTCTGTTCGGTGGTCGTGTTCGCGGTCTTCGTACTGAGCGTGCCGCTGGTCGAGGGAGACGTCTCGTTCTGGTGGCTCCTCGTCTGGTTCGGCGGTGCGGTCGGTGCGCACACGTTTCCGAACGCCGTCGCGACCGACGCGCTCTGGGAGCAGTCGCGAGCGACCTCGAGTCCCCTGAAAATCGTCGGCTACCCGATCGTCGCGGTGTCGAAAGTCGTGAACGTCCTCCGGTTCCTCTGGATCGACCTCGTCTACGCCGTCGGTCTCTACCTCGCCGCGAAGTCACTGCTGGGCGTCGTCGCCTTCTAGTACCGTCCCAACCGTCGACTGACGGGTCGAATCGAGCCCCACCGCCAGATTCGACCCCTCAGTGCAGGCTTGGCCCGCCACTAGTCGAGTCGTGGTAACTCGCCCGTTCGCTCCTTCCGGATGAGGTCGCGCACGAACAGCCGTAGCTGGCGCGTCAGGTCCTCGCGGTCCTCGTAGGAGTAGATCCGTGCCTCCCAGCGGTCGCGGACGGCGGCGATCATCGCGCTGCGGACGCCCGACTCGTGGACGAACAGCACGCGCTCGCGGTGGTGGTCGGCTATCTCGTCGTCGAACAGTGCCTCGAGGACGGCCCCGACCTCGATGCCGACGCCGAGGTTGTCGCCGACCGCGGGGACGACGTAGACGACGGTGTTGCTCGCTCGAGCAAAGGCGATGCTCTGGGAGGCGGCGTCCAGTTCCGACAGCGGAACGTCGACGTCGATCGCGAGAAAGGCGTTGACGCCCGCCTCGGTCCGCAGTCGATCGCGAACGTCGAGCAGGAGATCCAGCGCCGCCTCGTCGCGTTCCAGGTCGTGGTCCGATCCGACGAGCGTCCCGAAGTCGACCGACTCGGGGATCGCCTCGGGGTCGGCGTCCTCGAGCGCGTTCTCGAGGTCGAACGCCTCGTAAGGCCCCATCAGGTAGACCAGGAACCGCGACCGCGGCAGCGAACCGAGTTCGTCGACGATCCGATCGCGCATACCCTGCCTGCTCACGGAGCCTATATAAATGTGGCCTGCTTCAGCGATTACTGACTCAGGGAACGCTTATAGAAACGGAAGTTCAAATTCCAGTCATGGCCGAATCCGAACGCGGCACGCGGCGAGCCGGGGACGACCTGCTGCCCGAACACAGCGTCCTGAGCCTCGAGGAGTATCTCGAGATGCAACGCTCGATCGGTAACGAGACTCGGTTTCGTGTCCTCAACGCCCTGCTCGAGGGTGGCCCCCAGAGTGCGAGCCAGCTTCGCGACCGACTGGAGATCGAGTCGAACGTGCTCCACTACCACCTCGACGAACTCGTCGACGTCGGGCTCGTCGAGAACCGGAAACGGAAGGAGCCCGATACGGACGGGCTCTACTCGTACTACCGGGCGACTGCACTCGGCGAAGGCATCCTCGAGCACGGGGTTCGAGAACTGATGGCTCGCGAGTGGGACGCCCTCGAGGAGTACTCGTAGCCACTGAAAGTCAGGTGCAAACAGTTTCAGTTGTTGCGATGGCGTTCTCTGACGTACCTGACGGCCAGTCCGACGATCGCGAGCGTCATCGCCGCCGCGAAGGCGACGACGAACGCCGACATCGGTTCGGTGACCGTCTCGAGTTCCTCGAGAACGAACTCGCCGGCCAGCACGCTCGCGACGGCAAAGAGGACGACGCCGCCGAGGTTCGCGAGCCGAGAGTTCGTTTCGGGAACCACGTCGGGATCGTTCAGCAGGTAGAGGATCACGGCCAGCGCGAACGGCGTCCCGACGAGTCCGAACGCGAGCACCAGCACGAGCAACTGGAAGAACGCGCCCTCGAGGAAGGCACCGACGGCGGAGGCCAGCGCGACGGCGACGAGCGCACCGCGGTATCGGCGGTCTTCGACGGACTGTTCCCAGCCCAGTTTGTCGGCGACGAGGTACGGTGGAACGATCGTGTTCCCGCCGAGCGTCGAGACGGCGGCACCCCAGAGACCGAGCAGGAACAGCCAGACGGCGTGTTCGCCGGCGATCGGGCCGAGCGCCTGGGCCGCCTGGATCTCGTCGATCGTCGCCGGATCGACGCCGGCCTCGGGGAGGACGCTCGCCGCGACGAGGAAGACGGCGAGGCTGAAGACGCCGAAGGCGACGAGCATCGAACTGACGACGTCGAAGACTGCGATGTCGCTGTCGTCGTCGGTCCAGCCCCGCGCTCGCATCGTGTAACTCTGCATCGTCAACAGCGTGATGTGAACCGCCCCACCGAGTACGCCAGCGGCAACGACTGCACCGCCGACGCCTGGAATCCCGGGGACGAGTCCGGTCGCCGCTGCAGTCGGATCGATCGGAACGACGAAGACCGACGCGACGAACGCGAGAACGACCAGCGAGACGATAACTTTGGCACCGATCTCGGCGATGCGGTAGCCACCGCCCGCGAGGCCGAGTGCGAGGATCACGGCCCAGGTCACTCCCCAGAGCCGCGGATCGGCGAGCGCTGGGACGCCTGCGGTGGTGAAGATCGTCGCGCTCACGTCCGCGAGCGTCTTCATAATCACTAGCTGTGCGAGCCCTGCCGCCAGGACGACGTCGATCACGAGCACCCACGCCCAGAACGAGCCGAGGTGTTCTTCGACGACCGCGACGATGCCCTGCTCGGTGAGCAGACCGAGCCGCATCGCGAGGTACTGTCCGACGGTTCCGAGCACCGCGGAGAGGACGACCACCCACAGCAACGCGTAGCCGAAACTCGCTCCCGCGACCAGCAGGCTGACCATCGTCGCCGGTCCTGCTGCAATCGCACCGGCGAGCCAGGTCGGTCCGAGCCGCCGTACGAATCCGAGGACCCGTCCACCTGTCCGCTCTTCCTGATGCGTCTCAGTTGCCATCGAGACGTATTTCGATTTGAGCCATATAACTTCGTGGTATCTAGTAGTGGTGGGTGATACTGCCGGACAGAACGACGTGACGATCGGCCGCTCTGTTGGGGCCGTCACCGGTGGAGGCGGCCGCGAATCCGCGACCGACTTCGTATTGACTTCTGTCCGACAGTATGAGTTGGCGTCCCGGTGTGTTTTCACGAACCTGTAACTTCCATCGAACTGGCCGTTCGTTCCGCGTCCGCTATCGCGTGTAAACTCCTTTCTTTCGCTCGAGACAATGGCGCTGCTCGCTCGTCGTGGAGAGAGTCCAACACGATCACGACGACTCTCGCTGCGACACGTTTAAGCAGAGTCGAGCGTCACGTCGAGCTATGTACGCCGTCGTCGGCTGTCGCGAGTGCTCTCATCTCTGGCTCCTCGAGGGCCGCTCGGAGACGACCCAGTGTCCCCGCTGTGGCTCGCGCCGCGCCTACGAGAAGCGCAAGAAGTTCGTCGAGACCGAGGACGCCGATCACGCCCGGGACGTCCGCGCCTCGATGCTCGCGAACCGACAGGGCGAAGGCGAGCGGTTCGCGGAACTAGACTCCTTCGATGCTCTCGAGGAAGAAGTCGCCGACGGCGTCATCGACGACGACGACTACCTCGAGCAGTCGGGACTCGACGTCGACGAACTCGAGGCGGCGGGCGAGAGCGACCAACGCGGCCCGTCTCGGAGCGGGAGCAAGAAAGAGATCGTCGAACGGACACTCGAGGAGCTAGAGCAGCCGACCGAGGACGAGGTCGTCGAGTACGCCGGCGAACGCGGCGTCTCGCCGGAGTACGTCAGGGAGGCACTCGAGAAACTGACGCGGCGGGGCGTCGTCAGCGAGAACCGCGGTCGGTATCGAAAGCTATAGCGCCAGTGATTTGCTACCCGAGTCGAAACGTCGGGCAATGGCAGAGAATGTCGACGTCCAGGAGTTGACGATCGGCGTCGGAACAGTGATCGCGGTTCTCCTGCTCGGCTACGGGACGTTCCTGAACGAGACCCTGTTCGGCATCGAAACACTGGCACTCGCGATCGGTGCGTTCGCAGCGACGTTCGTCGCCGTCGGGGTCCTCCACGGCGCGTACGGACGGACGGACTTTGCGCTCGCACACGTCGTCGCCGGGGTTGGACTCGCAGTCGTCGGCCTCGCCTCGAGCGTTCTGCAGCTGATGGGCGGCTACGTCCTGTTGCTGATCGGTGGGGGGTACGTGGTGCTCGAGACGGTACGGGCCAGAAACCAGTAACGCGATGATTCCGGGTGAAAGCGGCCGACAAGACGTTGCAGGACTCGAATCGACCGATTACGAGAACTGACGCCTGAAGCCGTCTCCGTTTTCACGATCGTCCCGATTCAGATCGGACAGAAACGAGTGGAGTACGCTGGTAATCGCGTCCGGGTTATCGTGGTTCGCGATGTGGCCTGCCTCCGGCACAGTTACGGCGATGCTGTCCGGGAGCGCTTCGTTCCACGCCATTGCTTTCTCCTGGAGGAAAGACGCTTCGTGTTCACCGACGACGATCCGCTGTGGGTGGTCGGTAACCGACGGGATTCCCGTTGCGAGTTCGTCGATGAGCCCCCGCTCGAGGGACAGCATCTGTTCCTTTCCCGTGGCCGAAGCGACACGCGTGACGTACGCTCTAGCGCTGGGAGTGTGAGCCACGGCTCTCGCGAACAGGGGAGGTATAGTTCGCTCCGGCATGAGTTTCAGTACCCGCAGGTGAAACCGGAGAAGCCTGATGGCGCGGTCGGAGAGTCCGCCGTGCAGTGGAAACCCGCCGACGTGGACCATGCCGGTCACATGGTCGGGATGATTGTCGCAAACGTACTGGCTCACTAAACTCCCCATCGATTGTCCGACCAGAACGGCACTGTCGATCCCTTCTTCGTCGAGAATTTCGAGCAGACATTCGGTGGCAACGGCGAACTGTAGCGGTTCGTCGAGCCGGAAAGATCTCCCACAGCCGGGCACGTCCCAGGCGAGAACGCGATACGATGCAGCGAGATCGTCGATCTGCGCTCGCCACGTGTCGTGCTCGAGGGCGAACCCGTGCGTGAATACGACAGCTGGTGATCTTCAGACCCAGCCAGTTCGTAATACACCTCCCCGAAGTCGCTCTGGTACATCGTGTTCGGATGCATACACCAGGAACAAAAACGTACGTCGGATTCTCACCCGACAGAAACCGGACTGTATCGATGTAATCGACGCTCAGGCCCTGTCCCGCCGACGAACCCGAACGGGATCGAAAGTCACCGCCCGAGGTCTTCGTGTGCGCTCACGAGGTGTCGGGAGGAAAGCGCCGCGAGCAGGGAGAGTTCACCGGCGAGAGAGCCGACGGCGATGACCTCGGCGAGCGCGGCGGCGTTCGACCCCGCGGGATCGCCACCGCCGCGGAGGCCAAGAATCTCGAGTGCTTCCGCCTGCGTCGGGAGTTTCGTCCCGCCGCCGACGGTGCCGACCTCGAGCGAGGCGAGCGAGACGGAGGCATAGAGGTCGGTCGTTCCCTCGTCGTTCTCTCGAGCGTCCATCGTCGTGATCGCGTTCGCGCCCTCGACGACCTGAGCCTCGTCCTGGCCGGTCGCGAGGAAGGCCGCGGCGACGACGTTCGCGGCGTGGGCGTTGAACCCGAGACTGCCGGCCTTGGCGCTGCCGGTCAGGTTCTTGCGGGTGTTGGCCTCGGCGATGGCCTCGGGCGTGGTGTGGAGTCGATCCTCGACGACGTCGCCGGGGATGAGGACGTCCGCCGTGACCGAGCGACCGCGCCCCTCGACGGCATTGATCGCGGCGGGTTTCTTGTCCGAACAGAGGTTCCCCGAGAGCGCGACGAGGTCGGCGGGAGTCTCTTCCTCGACGAGTTCGCAGGCCTCGCCAGTCGCGATGGTGACCATGTTCATCCCCATCGCGTCTTTGGTGTCGTAGGCAAAGCGCAGGTAGACCGAGTCGCCGACGACGTACGGTTCGACGTCTAACAGTTCGCCGTGACTGGTCGTCGACTCGGCGGCCTCACGGAGCCGGTCGACGTTGTCGGCCACCCACTCGACGACCTCGGCGGCCTCGGCGACGCCGCCGACACGGAACACCGGCGCGCGCGTCATCCCGTTTTTCGTGACGCGAGTGGTCGCGCCGCCGACCGACCGGATCGTCGACAGCCCGCGGTTGACAGACGCCAGCAGCGCGCCCTCGGTCGTCGCCAGCGGGAGGTAGTAGTCGCCCTCGGCCGCGCTGCCGTCGACGGGAACGGGGCCGGCGACGCCCATCGGCACCTGGGCCGCGCCGATCATGTTATCGACGTTCGGGTCCGCCTGCTC
The DNA here is from genome assembly GCF_000230715.2 of Natronobacterium gregoryi SP2. GTDB lineage: Archaea > Halobacteriota > Halobacteria > Halobacteriales > Natrialbaceae > Natronobacterium > Natronobacterium gregoryi. Next base: position 1,086,222 of record NC_019792.1, on the reverse strand, counting down.
GGCGTCGAAGGTGTAGTCGGCGACGGCCTCGAGGTCCGCCCCAGTTTCGCGCTCGACGAGTAGCCGGCGGGCCTCGGCCGCCGTGTCGTAGTCGGCGTGGTCCTCGAGTTCGTGAATCCGGAGCTCACCGTCCGCGACGCGGTCGGCGAGGGCTGCGGGATCGGTCGTGGTCATGTGTCGGTGGAGACAGTCGGCTCTCCTAAGGATTGCTGATTCGGTCGGGTTTCGTTTTCGTTACCGCGTCTCGCCGCTCCCGCTCGAGCGGGAGCCGGCGACGAGTTCGTAGCCGAGAAGCACCAGCAGCGAGACGGCACCGATTGCGAGGATCAGGAGGTTCTGCAAGGCCTCAGTGTCCTCGAGCGGGCTCGCCTCGAACCCAGTCAGGAGCACGTCGCTCGCGAACAGGAGTGCGAAGGCGGCGATCGCGACGGTGGCGAATCGGACTCGAGCCTGCGGTGAGACGTCGTCGCTTTCGCCATCGTCGGTCGCGGCAAGATAGAGCTGTGGAACGACGACCGCGAACCCGACGAGGAGCAGAAAGGCGGGAAGCGGGTGTTGGCCCATCGAGATGCCCGTGTAGCTGTCGATTGCAGTCAGGACGGCGATGGCGGTTACGAGGAGGACGAACGAACCGGCGATGGCGCGGTTTTCGCGGGAGACCATGTACGTGAACGATCGAACGGAGATGACTTATCAATTGCTGATGGTTTTCTCTACGTTTCGTAGAGTAGTGATCGCGTTCGGCGCAACCGGCCGCTTCGCCCGCGACCGCTACGGTTTTGCCCTTCGCACGAGGCCCATCGTACATGACCGACGCTGCGGACCTCCTGGTGACGAACGCGGAGGTACACACGCTGACGGACCCGGACGAGACTCACGAGGCACTCGCCGTTCGCGACGGCGAAATCGTCCGGATCGGCGACGAGTACGAGATCGAGTTTCTCGAGGGCGTCGAGACCGACGTGATCGACTGTGAGGGACGGGTCGTTCTGCCTGGATTCATCGACGCACACACGCACATCGAGAACCTCGGGCGGTATCTCGTCCACGCGGACCTCTCGGGGGCCGAGAGTTCCGAGGAATGTCTCGAGCGCCTCGCTGCCCGCGCCGACGAGACCGACCACGAGTGGGTCCAGGGCTTTGGCTACGACGAAAGCGAGTGGGACGACGCAGCGTACCTCACCCGCGAAGACCTCGACCGGGTTAGCGAGGAGCGTCCCGTCGTCGCGCTCCGGGTGGATATGCACGCCGCGTCGCTGAACTCCGTCGCCCTCGAGCGGTTCGCGGGTGACCTCCCCGAAGACGACGTGCGACGCGGTCCGGACGGCGAGCCGACGGGTGTCGTCGTCGAGGACGCCGCCGAAATCGTCCGCAAGGGGATCGCACCGGGCTCCGAGGAGACCCACGACCTCGTCACCGCCGGCCTCGAGTACGCCGTCGAACGCGGTGTCACCGGCGTTCACGACATGGTGCGCAACTCGAAAGCGCCGCGCGTCTACCGAGACCTCGAGGCCGCGGGCAAACTACCGACGCGCGTGCGCATCAACTACTGGGCGGATCACATAGAGAGCGTCGCGGAGGTCGGCCTCGCGACGAACGCTGGAAGTGATCGCGTACAGACGGGTGCGATCAAGAGCTACACCGACGGCAGTATCGGCGCGCTGACGGCGAAACTGTTCGAACCCTACGAGGGCGACGACGAAAACACCGGCGAGTGGGTCGTCGACCCCGACGAACTCGGCGAGATCGTCGCTCGCGCCGACGACGAGGACTTCCAGGTGACTGCCCACGCTATCGGTGACGAGGCGATCGAGGAGACGATCTCGGCGCTGGAGGACACCGACGATCCCGCAGAGTCGCGCCACCGGATCGAACACGTCGAACTCGCGACCGACGAACACATAGAGCGCATGGCCGAGGCGGGCATCGTCGCCTCGATGCAGCCGAACTTCCATCGCTGGGCCGGTGAGGACGGTCTCTATGCGCAGCGACTCGGTGAGGATCGGCGACGGCGGACGAACCGCCTCCGGCGCGTCCTCGACGCTGGCGTCCCACTGGCGTTTGGGTCGGACTGTATGCCACTCGATCCGTTGCTCGGCGTCCACCACGCGGTCACCGCGTCTGCCGAAGCGCAGCGACTCTCGGTGACAGAAGCGCTGCGGGCATACACTCGAGGGGCGGCCTACGCCGCGTTCGACGAGGATCGCCTCGGCACCCTCGAGGTCGGCAAACGCGGGGACCTGGTCGTCCTCGAGAAATCGCCGTGGACGGCCGAACGGATCGACGAGATCGACGTCGCGCTGACGGTCGTCGACGGCGAGGTCGTCTTCGACAGGCGAAGCTGACGCCACGAAGTATCAGGAACCGATACTATTATCGGCGCGAAATGAGACGTTCGACCGATGCCTGGTGCGTTATTCGTCCTGATCGGCGTCGCCCTCGTCGCGGTCGGTTGCTGGAAGCTCCGGCCAGTCTATCACGTCTACTCCGGTGGAATCGACGACGTCGTCTCGGTCGAGCGAGCCGAAACTCCCGTCGAACTCGAGGGGACAGCGACTGCTGCGGAAGAGACCATCTCGTCACCGCTGACGGGCACGGACTGTCTCGTCTACGAGTACGAGGTCGAAGAGCACCAGTCAAGCGGAAACGGGTCCTCGTGGAACACCGTCGCTGAGGGAGCCGCGGCCGTTCCGTTCCGACTCGAGGACGACACCGCGGGCGTCCGCGTCGAACCGGAAGAGGCCGACTGCGCACTCTCGACAGCGGTGACGGTTGGTGTCGACGGGGGCGAGCAAGAACCGACACAGGTCGAGGAGTTCCTCGAAACGGAGTCGGAACTCGAGTCCGAGAACCGATCGATCGACCTCGGCGTGGTCGAGGTTTCGACCGGGAACAACAGACGCTACTACGAACGACGGCTCGACCCGGGCGAAGACGTCTACGTCTTCGGCCAGTCTCACTACGATATCGACGCTAGAGAGACGATGCGAGATGTCGGTGCGGTGATCGAGGACGGGCCGGAGACGCCAGCGTTCGTCGTCGCAGACTCCTGTCAGTACGTCGCCGCCAAACGGCTGGCGAGACCCGGCCTTCGCTGGACCGGCGGCGGCGTTCTGGCGGCAGCGATCGGCCTGTTGCTGCTCGTGTAACGGCTCAGTCGTACGTTGCAGTCGCCGGCTGATCGTTTTTTACTCGACTCGTTGCACGCTCGAACGGGATGGCTACGAGCTACAGCGATTTCGTCGGCGAAGTACAGCACCGAATCAAAGCCGACACGCAGGCCGAAGCCGTGAGAACGACCCGTGCGGTGCTCGAGACGCTCGGTGAACGCGTCGACGAGGGCGGAGCGACCGACGTCGCGAGTCCGCTGCCAATGGAGATCGACCGGTACCTGCTCGCGGTCGAGCATGGCCACACCTACGACTTCGACGAGTTTGTCGACCGCGTCGAGACGAAACTGAACGACGACGATCTCGACTTCGAGGCGTCGTACGGGACGCCCGCCGACGTCGAGCCAGCTGACGCCGTCTACCGGGCAAAGGCCGTCGTCGCCCTGACGAGCGAACTGGTCCCTGGTGGTGAACTGGCTCACGTCGAACGCCAGCTACCCGACGAGTTCGAGGAGTTGTTCGAGTTCGTCGACGCGGAGACGAAACCCTGGGAACAGGAAGCCTGAGCTGGTCGCTCAATCGTCGGCCGGGGCCCGTTGCTCTTTGCTCTCCAGCAGTGGCGTCCCGTCGGCTTTCGGCCCGAGCTGTGGGCCGAACGGCGGATCGTCGGGATCGACGACGCGTCGTTTCTCGTAGTCGGTCGACCGTTCGACAGGAATACGGCCGATTGAAGCAATCATTTCCACGTACTCTTCGAACGACCGGTACTCGCCGTAGTCCCCACCCGCGCGTTTGGTAATCTCCTCGGAGAGGATCGTCCCCATGAAGTCGTCCGCGCCGCAGTTGAGCATCTTCAACCCCTGTTCGTCGCCGTACTTGACCCACGAAGACTGGACGTGATCGATATTGTCGAGAAACAGTCGCGAGACGGCGATCATCAGTTCGTCCTCGTCGGTGCTTGGGCCTCCGGAGACGACATCGTGTTCGAAAAGCGGCGTGTTCTGGTGGACGAACGAAAGGGGGACAAACTCCGTGATCGCACCGTCGACTCGTTCCTGTAAGTCTCGTACCCGTTTCAAATGTAGTGCACGGTGCGCCTCGTTCTCTACGTGACCATACATGATCGTCGCCGTCAGTCCGAGACCGACGTTCGCCGCGGCCTCCATCGCCTCGAGCCAGCCGTCGGTGTCGATCTTGCCCGGACAGATGACGTCCCGAACCTCGTCGACGAGGATTTCGGCGGCCGTTCCCGGCACCGTATCGAGACCGGCCTCTTTCAGTCGACGGTAAACCTTCTCGTAGGACCAGTCGGTCCCTCTCCTGGCGTGGTAGGCCTCCTCGGGAGTCATCGAGTGGACGTGAACGCCGTCGACGCTCATTGCCGAGATCTGGTCGACGTAGGTGCTGGGACTGGTCTCGTAGATCTCCGGCGGCCTGTAGCTGACTTCCTTCGGGTTCGGGTGGACCTCGAGAATTTCGCGGTGTTCGTCGTCGAGCGCGAACGCGGGGTGCAGTCCCGACACCGAGCAGACCTCGTAGACACCTCGCTCGACCGCATCACGGACGATCTCGCGTGACTCGGCCGGCGTCTTCGTGAATCCAGCCGTCTCGACGTCGGCGTCGCGTTCGAACGTGTATGCGGCGTCCTTGAAGTTACAGAACAGACAGCCCACGTTGCAGGCCGTCGTGACGTTGTTGTTGATATTCGCTGTGAAGGTGACCTCGTCGCCGACCACCTCGGCCCGCCGACGGTCCGCGGCCTCGAGGACCGCCTCCTTGCGTCGGCGGTCGATCCCCTCGTCGTCCGTCCCCGTCGTGAGCAACTCGATGGCGTCCTCGACCGTGAGTCGGTCGCCATTGCGGGCTTTCTCGAGTGCGGTCTCGAACGACTGGTCGGTCTCGGGGACGTGGCCGAACGTGAGGTCGGCCTCGGTCACCGGTGAGTCCATCGGCGTAACGATTCCTGTACAGTGAAAAAAGCGTGGTGGATTCCTCGATACAGGTGCCTGTCGGTCAGTGCCGGTGTAACCGCGATCCGAAGCGAGTGATTGGACCGGGACATCGGTACAGCAGTCGGTATCGTACGCCGCCGGATCGCTACTCGTCGTCGGTCTCGTCGTGTCTGCGTACGATATCTGTTTCGTCGTACTCGATTTCGATTTCGTCGCTGTCGCCACTCTCGTCGCTTCTACCGTCGTCGTGCCCGGTTTCGTCTGTGCAGCCGTCGTCGGCGTTTTTCTCGCCGATTCCGGCATCGACGCCGGGGTCTTGCTCGCCTTCGCTGCTGTCGCCGACTGCGTCGGCGTCGACGTCCACGTCGACTTGGAAGGCCGCAAGCGAGTGCCGGAGGTCGTCCGCTCGTTCGGTCAACGAGTTCGCTCCCGAGGCGACTTCCGATATCGTCGCGGTCTGTTCTTCGACGGCGGCGGCGACGGTTTCGGTTTCGTCTTTGGTCTCTTCGCTGATGGTGGTCGCTTCGTCGACCATGTCGACGACGCGTTCGCTCGCACGGGCCTGGTCGTCGGTGGCGTCGTTGATCGACTGGATACTCTCGTTTGCCGTCTCGACCTGGTCTGTGATCTCGTCGATAGCGGTGATACCCTCGCCGATCACCTCGGTGCCGTCGTCGACGCGGTCGCGCATCTGTTCGATCTCGTCGACGGTGTCGTCGACCGACGCCTGGACGTCGGTGATCAGATCGTCGACCCGCTGAGTCGCTTCGCCGGTCTCTTCGGCAAGCGACTTGACCTCGTCGGCGACGACCGCGAAGCCGTCGCCGTCCTCACCCGCAGCAGCCGCCTCGATCGAAGCGTTCAACGCCAGCAGGTTCGTCTGGCCGGCGATGTCGTCGATGAGATCGACGATCTCGCTAATCTCTCCCATCTCGTCGTCGAGTTGCCGAATTTGATCCGTGATCTCGTCGGCCTGGCGCTCGAGGGCGTTCATCTGTGTCCGGATCGCACTGGCTGCGTTGCCTGCGACGTCGGCACGGTTTGCGGCCTCTTCGGAGACGGTGGCGACGTTGTCGGCGGTCGAAGCGATCTCTTCGATCGTCGCGGAGAGATCGTTCATCTCGCCGTAGACCGCCTGGAAGCGGTCGCTTTGGTCGGCCGTCGCGGTGGCGATCTCCTCGGTAGAGTGGCTGACTTCGTCGCTTGCCCGCTCGATCTCCTTGACTCGGTGGGTCACGTCCGCACTGATGTCGTCGACGTCTTCCGCGAGTGCCTGAACGTCGACGATCGTCCGCTCTAAGTCCTCGAGCATCGCGTTGAAGGCGGTGGCGATCTCGACGAGCGCCTCGTTGTCGACGTCCGCGTCGAGCCGCCGGGTGAAATCACCCTCGGCAGCGTCGGCCATACCGTCAGCGAACTCGGCTGCCTTCCGCTCGAGATGGTCGGCGAGGTCTTCGGCCTCCTGGCGCGCCTCGGCAGCCTCCTCCTGGGCAGCCTCGGCTTCCGCCTTGGACTGCTCTAACTCCTCGATCGACTGCTCTAGATCCTGGTGCATCGTCTCGAGTGAGTCGCCGAGGCGGCCGGGAACGTCTTCTTCGAGGACGGCAGCGTCGAACTCCTGGCCGGCGATCGCGTCGGCCTGATCTGCTGCCGTCTCGAGGTAGTTCCGGATGTCGGCAAACGAGTTTCTGACCTGTCCGACTTCGTCGATGCGGTTATCGTTCTCTATCTCGACGCGAGTATTGCCAGCGGAGAGAGAGCGGGCGTCGTCAGCGAGGTCGTCCATGGCGTTTGCAGTCGAGCGACCGACCGTCGCGCCGATAGTGAGGAATCCGGCAAGAGCGATACAGACTAGGACGATCAACGACGTTGCAACGTCGGTTGCAAGCGCGTACGCGCTGTCCTGTGGCGTGTGGGTGAGCAGCACCCAGTCCGTCTCGGGGACGGACGCGTAGCCGACGACCTCGTCGGTCTCGTCGTACTCGATCGCATCGCCAGCGTCGCCTTCCGCGACTCGTGTGGCGTGGACGACTTCGCTGTCGCGTCCCTCGTCGCGGTACGGAGACAGGACCGTCGCGTCGTCGCCAGCGATCATCACGTCGCCGTCGGCAGTGTCGACGACTTGCGTGTAACTGTCTTCGACCGATCCTTCGAACTGATCGGACAGTTCGGTCGCCGAGAAGACGACCATCACCGCGCTCTGCTCGTCGCCCCTCTCGACCGGGCTCAGAAAGCCGATCAGTTGATCGCCGCCGTGCTCGAAGGTGTCCGTGTACGTTCTGTCGACGTCTAACGATCCTGTATATTCGAACTCGCGGATGTCGTCCTCGCTCGAGACTCCCGTGTATTCGAACCCGTGGCCAGCATCGCTGTTCGAGGTTCGGGTGTGGAGCTCGAGACCGATCTCCGAGATGTCGTCACCCACGACGGACTGGTCGGTGGTGTGAACGATTCTGTCGGTCGTGAGGTCGACGTGGTGGATCGCGTGGACGGCGTCTTCCATCTCGTCCCGTTCGTCCCGTAGTGTCTGTTCGATTTCTATCTCCGATCCATCGTGCAAAACTTCGTTCGTCGAGAGCAAGGCAGCCATCTGCTCTTGGCTTTCGATCCAGTCACCCAGGTCGTTCGCCTCGGCCTCGGCGTCCATCGATATCTCGTTCTGGGCGTTTGCCGTTATCTCGCCGGTGATGTCGACGTAGAAAAACGCCGCTGCTGCCGTGGTGACCAGGAGAACGACGAGCATGACGGCAGCGAACTTCCGCAGATAGCTCCCACGGACGTACTCGAGCGAGACCGCGTCGGGCGTCTCGGGGAGGCGATCCGTCGGCAACAATTCGACTCCCCGACGGATATATTTGCGAAGGGATAGGTCGGGTCTCGACATTTGAGCAAAGAACTACTTTCGTGTGGTGAAATTGCTTGTGGCCCCTCGACTAGGCTCTCCCACTATTGGCATAATCTTAGCCCGGTCTCGCTTGATCCAACTGTTGTACTGGCTGTCACTGTTTGTCGTTCCGACGATATTGACTCCCGCCCACCTGTTCGTGCAAAACTGTTCGATCGGTGGTGATCGCTGCCGTTCTCCCTTCTATCGGACGGTCGCGGTCGCACACCCTGGAGCCGCCTACGGTACGACCGATACTGAAACCTTCTTGGGGTATCGTACCGGGTGTTCGGATATGGACGATAGCGAGTGGCCCGTGCTGGGGTGGCAGCCGTGACGAGCGTCAAAGAGTTCCGCGTCGAGGAGGCGGCGACCGACGACGAACTCGGCCGTGGTGCGTTCGTCTTCACCGACGACTACTCAGTTTTCGACTGGGGAAAGATGCCCGACACGATCCCCGACAAAGGAGCGAGTCTCTGTGCGATGGGCGCGTTCAACTTCGAACTCCTCGAATCCGACGGCATCCCGACCCACTACCGCGGCGTCGTTCCCGACGGCGACGACGACCCGATCGCCCTCGAGGACGTCTCGGAACCGCCCCGCGAGATGGCGATCGATCTGACGCAGGTCCCCGACCTCCCCAACGACGGCCGGGAGTACGACTACGACAGTTATCACGGTGACGCAGGGGAGAACTACCTCATCCCACTCGAGGTCGTCTTCCGGAACCAGGTCCCGATCGGTTCGAGCTTGCGTCGTCGCACCGATCCCGCCGACCACGGCCTCGGTCTCGATAGCTGGCCCGCCGAAGCCGTCGACCTCGAGGCCCCGATCGTCGAGTTCTCCACGAAGTACGAAGAGAGCGACCGCTACCTCGATCGCAAAGAGGCGGATACGATCGCTGGTATCGCCGATATCGCCGACCTCGAGTCGATCGCCCGTGAGGTCAATCGGCTCGTCACCGACCGGGCCCAGGAGGCAGGACTAGACCATCAGGACGGCAAGATCGAGTGTTGCTACTACGACGGCGAGATCCGCGTCGCCGACGTCGTCGGCACGTTCGACGAGAACCGTTTCAGCTACGAAGGAACACAGCTCTCGAAGGAGGTCCTCCGACAGTACCACAAGCGCACCCAGCCCGACTGGGTTCGGGCCGTCGAGGCTGCGAAGGCCGAAGCCAAACAGGACGGTGTCGCCGACTGGAAGTCCCTCTGTGAGGAACGGCCGGCGTCGCTCGAGGACGACGTTCTCGAGACCGCACGGGATATGTACTGTGCCGGGACCAACGCTTACGTCGGCCGAGAACTGTTCGACGCGCCGCCGCTCTCGAGTGCGATCGGTGCGGTTCGACGGCTGTAGAACTCGCGTTTTCCGCCGACGAAGGGGAAGCGTCTACCGAGGGGCAGGCCTGCCCGCCACTCTATTCAGTAACCCTCATATGTCGTGGGCCGCCACGCAGTAGCAAGCAATGACTGTTCCCGTCACCCCGATTCCGGCGAGTATCGTCCCGTTCGATCCGACAGTCGGCGTCGCGGTCGTCGCCAGCGTCATGGTGACCGTCTTCGTCGCGGTTATGGCGTTCCTGGCTCTCGCACCGATCGTCTCCGAGAAGTGGAGCAAACAGTTGGCCGCGACCGGCCGCCCGTCACTCGAGACTGAAGCAGGCGACGCTGACTGAGACGGATTACTGTAACGATTTACCGGCGCAACCGCCGCCCGGGTCGCAGTTGTGCCGGAACTGACTGACAGCAAACCGTATGAGACGTGTTTTGCACCGGTAGACCGTTACAGCGGCCCGTATCAGAGATCGTACTGTTCGCGCACCAGGTGCGCTATCCCTCGTTCTTCGAGCAAGTCCATCGGCGCGAGCATGTCTAGCTGGACGACCCCTGGCAACCGGCCGACCTGCACGCCGCCGGTGAACGTACACCGCGAGCGAATCTCGCCTTCGCTCATCTCGAGGAGTTCGCTCGCGCGGTCGAAGGCGTTCTCGGTTGCGTCGTTGATCGTCGCGCCGGAGCCGATCACCTGGATCGGGCCCATCTCTTCGTCCATCTCGACACCGTGTTTCGCCGCGAGTTCCCGTCCAGCCTCGCGTTCCTCCTCGCTGTAGGGTTTCGAGATGAACGGCAGGTCCTCCTCGTTTGGCAGCAGAATCGGCCCGTTGAGGTCGAGACCCTCGATCACTTCTACGTCCATCCTGACGGTACCGCTGACGTCGGTCGTGTGCAAGGAGAGTTCGCCGTCGCCCTGGTTGGCGTGGAGGTCGCCGACGTAAACCCCGCCGCCGTCGACCTCGACGGGACAGAGCAGGGTCGCGCCCGCTCGGACCTCGGAGACGTCCATGTGGCCGTCAGTGCGCTTCTCGAGTTCGTCCTCGTTCTCTATGCCCCAGTCGTGGTCGGCGTCGATCAGGAACTGACCGAAGTCGCCGGCGTTGTGCGAGTCGGGGAGTTCGACCGGCGGCGTCGTGCCGACGTTGCCGATAAAGGGGCGCAGTCGGCCGAGTGTGCCGGGCATCTCCGCAGGTTCGTACAGCAGGATCGGGTGCTGGCGGGAGTTCTCGGGGATATCCATCGCCTCCGCGGCGTCTTTCGCGAGTTCGTGTGCGCCCGACTCGTCCATCGTGAGGCCGACAGTCCGCTCCTCGTCGAACGCGACCGTGTAGCCGTACTCGAAACCGAAGGAGGAAGCGTTTGCGCCACACTCCACACAGCGGATCGCATCCTCCCCAGTGCCCTCGACGACGGAGTCGGGCCACTCCGTGCCACACTCAGGACACTGGTGGTCGACGAACGGGTCGTCGCCGAACGCCTCTTTTCGTTCCCGCATCGTCCCGGTGCTGGTCGCCATGCTCGTCACCTCGATCTCCCTGATCTTCAGGGCGATCGCATCGCCGACCTCCGCGTTTTCGACCCTGATCGGTCGGGTTACCTCGTGGCCGCCGCGGAACTCCGGCGTGATCATCGGGCCCCAACAGGCTGGTGGCGTGTAAGTCTCGATCGTGCCACCGTCGGCGACGGTACCGACCCACTCTTGCTCTGGCCCGACGAGACCGAGCGTGTACTGGTCGACCGACAACTCCTGCTGAATTTCACGTTGTGACATACCACACCTATCTACGGCGGCAGCGGAAATAAACGTACAGTAGCATGCCTGCTATGTAGGAACGGACCTGTTTCAGTGGAGTGTACAGTAGCCCGTACAGAAACGGCGACCTGCTCCTGGGCCTCCAGCGCGGGACTCGAGAGAACCCCCGCGTCACTTCCACTCCGAAAGCGACGCGGCGTCTGCCTCGGATACCGAAATCCAGGCGTCGTCCCGGGCGATGTCGGCGATGACGAGGTGTGGCTGACCCTCGATTTCGTCGGTCGCCGCCACGATTTCACCGTCGGCCGGCAGCCTTCCGATGGAGCCTGGATTAGTGGCCATGTCCAGTGATTCCATACATATAGCTATGAACGTTTCGGCTTGCCCTCCACTGGTGGCCAAACATCCACCGGAACAGCGTACACGTATACGGCACGGAATGTAATGGTCGGTTACCTGATCGGCGGTATCTCCATCGATCGGTATATCGACGGACAGACTCGAACGCATCGAAAAACGCGGGTCGAACCCGCTTTCGAGTGTGACTGGCCGGACGCGGCGACAGCCACTGGTTCGCTGGCACGATATCTCGATGCAGTCTGTTTCGGTTTGCGGTCGTACCGTCACGTGCGACCGACCGTCTCAAACGGCTTCCCGTCCGGCATGCCGGCACAGCCCCAACCCGACGCGGTTGCACCGGGACGTCGTCACGGTAACTCGTCTCATATGGACGGCTGTACTGATGTACCGGCTCGACCGCAGGAAGGCTCGTGGTCGCACCGGAACTGACTGACAGTAAACCGTATCAGTGGTTCTTGTGGATGTGGTCTTGTAGTGATCCGACGTCGTCGAACCCATCGTCACAGACGGCACAGGTGTTGTGATGCAACGCGACGTGCTGGGTGACGCCGGCTGCCGACTGGAAGCTCTCGTCACAGGTCGAGCAGTTGTATGACATCGCATTGCTACCCACTCTCTCTTACACAAAAACAGTTGCTAGGAAGTGCACAGGAATCGATCCTATACGTTAACAACATTCCTGAGTTCGTTCATTCATTGGTCGCCGACGTTCGCCGGTAACCGGAACCGTTCGATTCGTTGAACCAGCGTCAGCACGCCTCGTCGGCCCGTCGTCGCAACGACGGGTCGATCGTCGTGTCGTCGGCGAGGTCCGCGAGTTCACCGCTCGCGTTACAGTTCGTGAGTCCCTCGAGGGCTCGCCGCCGGAACTCGCCTCGAAGGCCCCCCATCTGGACGAGCAGTGCGAGGTTCGTTCGCTCGCCGCGCTCGATCATGCGATCGATTGCAGCGCGTCGGTGCGTGTGCGATACGGCCGATTTGACTGCGGTTTGAAACTGTGTCGACATCGTCGTACTGTTATCTGGCATTCTCCCGCGAGACGAACGCCTCGCCCCACGCCCTGATCCACTGTTCGCGAGCCGACTCGGCGGTGACCGCCGAGTAGATCGTACAGGAGTCGACCCTGTCGTCGTGTCGCTCGAGATACGCCTGGTAGCACGGCGAGACTTCGAGGGTGGCCGGGTCATCGCCTCCTGCTTTTGGTCCTGTTGCGGTCGATCGCCCGTCAGCATCCGGTTCGCCGTCGGCGTCGTGGCTGGTCACGTCGTGGCTCACCTCAGTCAGCGAGTCCGATCTCTTCCTGACTGTCGGCGTCCGTTTCCTCGGCCGACTCGTCGTCTTCTTCCGGCAGTTCGAACGTCGGGAACCGATCCTCGTAGGTCGACCACTCCGCCTCGAGTTCCTCGTCGGTGAGCAGACAGTCCGCGAGGTCGCGTCGCAACGCGTCGTGGTCGATCTCGACGCCGATCAACACGAGTCGAACGTTCCGGTCGCCCCAGCGGTCGTGCCAGATCTCCTCGAGTTCGGGGTTTTCCTCGAGTTGTCGTTCGCGTTCGTCGGCTGGGAGTGCGTCGAACCACGTTCCGGCGGGCGCGACTCGCACCGACTGGCCGGCGACGTTGAGCGTGATAGCTGCGCTCTCGCGGCTGGCAATCCAGAAGTGGCCCTTCGAGCGGACGATGTCGTCTGGGAACTCGTCGAGCAGCTCGGCGAACCGCTCGGGGTGGAACGGCCGGCGGGCCTCGAAAACAAACGAGGTGACGCCGTGTTCCTCCTCGGCGGACTCGTGGGGCTGTTGCAGTTCCTGCATCCAGCCGGCAGACTGGCTGGCTTCCTCGAAGTCGAACCGGTCGGTGTCGATGAGTTCGTCGGGGTCGATCCGTCCGTTCTCGGTCCGGACGATGTCGGCCCGCGGCTGCAGCGTCGACACCGTCGATTCGATCTCCGCAAGCGTTTCCTCGTCGACTAGGTCGCACTTGTTCAACAGGAGGACGTCGCAGAACTCCACTTGCTCGACCAGCAGATCGCCGAGGTGTTTCTTCGTCCCGTCGTCGTCGAGAACGTCGTCAGAGTTCATTGCCTCGTGGAACTGGTGGGCGTCGACGACGGTGACCGTCGTATCGAGGTGACAGCCCTCGAGCGGTTCGATGCCTGTCTCCTCGTAGAACTCGGTGGGATCGAGATCTGACTGGTCGAACCCTAGGGTGAGCGTCTGGGCGACCGGCAGGGGTTCGGCGACGCCGGTCGACTCGACGACGACGGCGTCGAACTCCCGGTCGGATGCGGTAAGTTCGCCGATGGCGTCGAGTAGATTGCCCCGGAGCTCACAGCAGATACAGCCGTTCGAAAGCTCTATCAGCTCTTCGTCCTCGTCTGCGATGTCGGAGGATTCGGCGACGCGATCGGCGTCGACGTTGACCTCGCCCATGTCGTTGACGAGGACGGCCAGTTCGCGGTCGGTTTCTTGCAGAACGTGGTTCAGTGTGGTCGTCTTGCCGGCACCGAGCGTTCCGGACAGTACCGTCACGGGGATCGAGTCGTCTCCCATTGATTAACAACATAACGTCGAGCATAATAGTAGTTATTATGTTGTGCGATATATTTGTTAATAGTGTGGGTGCGGCGTTTATTCCTTGAGACGTCTTTTCACGCCTCTAATCGGCATTTTAGATCCTGCTTACCGATTGCTCACTGCCTGAGTGGTGGGCTTCGTCCCGTCAGTAACCGAGCGGGCCACCGACGCGTCGTCGAACGGTATCGACGAGCCAGCCACCGATGTAGCCAAACGGTGCGATGACGACGAACAAGATCGTGATCCACGCCAGGACGAATATGATCGAGAAGAAGATCGTGTCGCCGGTTTGTTCGATACCGAACATCCCAGTTGTTCGCGTTATCGCCAGGACCGGCATCAATGCGACCGTTCCGACGATCGCTGCGAGGGCACCGTTGTTTGCGGAGGGATCGTAGAAGCCGCTTCGGGCGGCGGCGACGCCGCCACCGGCCAGTGCGGTCGGCATCAACCACCCGGGACGCTGCAGGACGAAGTTCACGACGAGACCGAGCACGATCACGGTCACGGCCCCCCACAGGACGGGGCCGCGGCCGTACTCGAAGCTCGGTTTGACAGTCTGTCGCATCGTGACTCCCTACCCACACCGAACGCATAAAAATACTGTCTGCTCCGTCGGTGACGACCGCGTTACTCGAGGTCGGCGTCCAGCGCCGGATCTCGCTCTCGACCGTCGTCGGAGTCGTCCAGATACCGTTCGACGTCGGGAACCGTCTCCGTCTCGACCAGCACCTCGAGTCGCCGTTCGAACTCCGCGTCGGAGAGTTCGCCCTCGGCGTACCGGGTGCGCAACCGCTCGAGGGCGTCGGTCTGGTTCTCGATCGGAGTTGATTCGTCGATATCGGCGTTCTCGACCTCTTTTTCTTCTGGCATGAGCGTTTCGAGGGTTTCAGACCCGAAAATGAGCGCGAAGATCGCCACGATGATCGCGACCGACGTTTCGATAGCCGCGAGCGCGACGAACGTCGCGAGAACTGCGACGATGACGACGGCTGTGGGTGCCGAAATGCGGTCGATCGACCGTGCTGTGGTCATGCGTTGTTGTTCGATCGCCAATACAAAAATTCCTCCCACCGACTGGGGGCCTCTCGGTCGACACGGCGAGTACACTCTTTATGAATAAAATACAATCTAAAAATAACTATTGTTAACACAAAGGGATAAAGTAATAACAGAACGTATCGTGAGTCGATGTACGAGTGTGTCATCGTCGGCGGCGGCATTCACGGCACGTACCTGATCCAGCGGCTGCTCGAGGACGCCGACCTCGAGCGCGAGGACGTCACGATCGTCGACCCACACGATCGACTCCTGGCCTCGTTTCGCCGAAAAGCCGCCGCCTGCGAGATGGACGAACTGCGGTCGACGTTCGTCCACCACGTCGGGACGGAGCCGTTCGGCCTCGAGGACTTCGCCGAGGCTCGTACCTGCGAGGACGACCTCCTGCCGACGCCGGGCTACCCCCGTCGCCCGTCGCTGTCGCTATTTCTCGACTACGCCGACTACGTGATCGAGCGCAAGGACCTCGAGTCGCTCCACCGGCGGGCGACTGTCGAGTCGGTTCGCCGGGTTGAGGGGGGTCGGGACGGTCTCGTCCTCGCAACCGACGACGGAACGATTCGCACGCGAACGTGCGTCCTCGCGATCGGACACGGGGGTCGGTACCACTGCCCGGCGTGGGCCGCCGACGTCGACGGGATCGCACACGTCTGGGACGACGGGTTCGATCCGAACGCGTCGACAGCGGAGACGGTCGTCGTCGGCGGCGGGACCACCGCCGCACAACTCGCGAACTGCCTGGCCGACTGCGACCCGGTCACACTACTGACTCGTCACGAACTCGAGGACGCGGTCACCGAGGCCGACCCTCTCTGGATCAACTGGAATCACATCGAGTCACACCTCCACCGGTATCCGCCGGGTTCGCGGGCACGGTACGAAGTAGTCCAGGAAGCGCGAAACGACGCGACGATTCCACCGACGCTGCTCGACCGACTCGAGTCGACGGCTGCCGACGGCGAGCTGTCGATCCGGCGCGGCGACGTTCGTTCCGCTCGCGCACTCGACGGCGACGTTCGACTGCTTTTGGAGAACGGTGGCTGTCTCTCCGCGGATCGGGTCGTCCTCGCGACCGGGTTCGAACCCGTCTTCGAACATCCGTTTGTCGACCGTCTTGCAGACGAACTCTCCCTCGAGCGGGGGTATCGCGGACTGCCGATCCTGGACGACCGGACGCTCGCGTGGCGTCGCTGCGACGGCGGACGAAGTTCGATCTACGTTTCGGGGGCGCTGGCAGCCGGAGTCGTGGGCCCGCTCGCGGGGAACGTCGCCGGCGCGCGGCGTGCAGCCGACCGACTCGCCGAATCGATTCCTGGGGCCGTCCGGTCCGCCGTCTCCGCTGACTAGCTTTTGTCTACGTGTGTAGTATTGGGGTCTGTGAGCAAGATACGCCCACCGGATCTCGAGGAGCGACTCGAAGACGGCAATTCGCCGTACGTCCTCGACATCCGCCCACGTGAGTCGTACCAGCGCGACCGAATCGACGGGAGTTGGAACGTCCCCGTCTACCACGACCTCAGGAGCGGCGACGAAACCGAACTCCGTGAATCGATCGCGGACGTTCCCGACGGAAAGACCGTCGTCACGGTCTGCAAGGCGGGAATAGTCGCTCGCAAGGCGACCGCCGTCCTCGAGGACGAGGGACACGACGCGGTCACCCTCGCAGGTGGGCTGCGCCGGTGGAACGGATATCGGAACGGGTCGATCGGATACCGGCTGCGATCGTCGCTGCTTGCCTTACTGCCGTGATCGACGACGGCACAGTATCCACGATCGTGTATTTCAAACTCGAGTCGAAAGCGTTTTTGAGCACGGTTACGGGGTAACAGGTAATGACCGGCTACACCGCGACGGTGACGGTTCGACTCAAACACGGCGTCTTAGATCCCGAGGCCGAGACGACACAGCAGGCTCTGGAGCGACTGGGCTTCGAACTCGAGGATTTGCGTTCGGCAGACCGGTTCGAGATCGACCTCGAGGCGGAGTCGGCCGAGGACGCGCGCGAGCGAGCGGACGAGATGGCCGAACGGCTGCTGGCGAACCCGACCATCCACGACTACGACGTGGAGGTCGACGAACGGTAGATGACGGTCTCGATCATCAGATTCGGCGGCTCGAACTGCGACCGCGACGCCGAACGTGCCCTCGAGCATCTCGGCATCGACGCCGAGATCGTCTGGCACGAGGACGGCCTGCCGGCAGACACCACGGGTATCGTCCTGCCCGGCGGATTCTCCTACGGTGACTACCTCCGTGCGGGAGCGATGGCGGCCCGCTCGCCGATCATGGAGGAGGTCCGCGAGGCCGCACGCGAGGGCGTCCCCGTACTGGGCGTCTGCAACGGCGCACAGATCGGCTGCGAGTCCGGGCTGACCGAGGGCGCGTTCACGACCAACGAGAGCGCCCGCTTCCAGTGTGAACACGTCTATCTGCGGGTCGAACGCGCGGATACGCCCTGGACAGAGGCCTACGAGGAAGGCGAGGTCATCGAGGTGCCGATCGCCCACGGCGAGGGGCGCTACGAGGTCGACGACGACCGACTCGCGGAACTCGAGGACGACGACCGCGTGCTCTTCCGGTATTGCGACGAGAACGGCGAGACGGGCCCCGATGTCAACCCCAACGGCTCGAAGCACAACGTCGCCGGCGTGCTCGGCGACCGAGAGGCGGTCGCCGTGTTGATGCCCCACCCCGAGCGCGCGACGCTACCCGATGTCGGCCCGACGGACGGACAGGGAGTCCTCGAAGGGCTCGAAAAGAACGCGTAGTTATAGTAGCCACTGCAAGTCAATGCACACCTGATCGCACGATAGTTGTGCGATCAGTGTGTAAATAGTTGCAGTTGTTACAAGCAGATTGATCATATTGGATGCTCAACGTTTGCTTATGGGATCGATATACGTCCGCTTCCGAGCATGGGTCAAATCAATGGCTATCTTCTTACAGCGAGAGAATCCCGCCGTTCACGGCGGGCGTGAATCGCGTCACTCAACTACTCCTGCTGGGGATTTGGGCGGTCTACACAGTCCGAAGCTCTCCGGTCTTCGATGTGTTGAGGGACGCGACTCGCGGACAACCGACTGCATCCGAGACGTTGGACACAATGGTAGTCAGCGAACCTATCGTCTTCCTGGGGTACTCGGTGCCCGGCGTCGCAGGAGTAAGCCCCATGCAAACGCTCTTCGCTGCAGGAATAGTTATGATGTTCGGCGGTCTTGCACTGGCGTTCCGGGCAGCAACCGGGAGTGCAGCACCAGTTGCAGGGTACTAAGCTTTATGGCTCTGTTGAAATCCTTAGTGAGTTACAAATTCAGTCGGTAGTTTGAGCAGACGCTCTTGTGTAGCACTTTGTTGATCTCATAGCGTCGCTTTGATAGCGTGTTTGAGCGCTTCTCTCCCTGGTTTCCGCAGTAGCTTTCGTCGAAGTTGGAACGCTCGGAGATACTGTGTGAGCTTGTCTTTTGAGATGCCTCGATGAGGCGAGAGCCACGGTCGCAGCAGCGATCCGTGGCTCTCGCAGGTGTTGACGTGTACGTTTTCGTTGGCGTATTCGCCGTCGCCGTGGACGACGTATTCGCGGTCGAATGCGTCGTCCTCGGCCAGTGGATCGTAGGCACGAAATCCGTCAGTATAGACGGTCAGTGGCTCCTTCTGACGGTTTTCGAGAAGGAGCCGAATCGTCGATTCGTCGGCTGATTTCGCTGGGATCACGTATCGGTCGCCGGTGCCACGATCGACGATCGTAAACACCGGCGGTTTGTCCTGCTCGTACGTTCCTCGCCCACGCGTGGACAGGCCACGCGAGCGCGACTCTTGGTCGCGCTCGCGGCCTTTCAGCCCTGCAGAAACGTAGACTTCATCGATTTCGACCGGTCCGACAAGGTCAAGCGAAGGTGCATCAAGCGCCTTCGTGAAGCGCTCGACGCGCTGATAGATCGTTTTGTACTGGACATCGATCTCTATCTGAAGTTGACGAAGACTCGTGTTAAACCGGAGAAACGCGTAAATCGAGAACAGCCACTTTCTGAGTGCGACTTTCGAATGGGCGAAGATTGTGCCGGTCTTGTCGTTGAACGTGCGGTCGCAATTCTTACAGAGATAGCGCTGAAAGTGCCCATAGCTGCCGTTCTTGACCGTCAGGTCAGAACGGCAGCGAGGGCAAGTAACACCGTTACGCCAGCGAACCTGCTCTAACAGGTCCGCTGCGACCGATTCCGACCCAAACACATCTAGCGGGATCATGCCTAACGGACACCGCTAACGCGGTGTCCTTGCTCTCTTCGATTCTACAGCGACAGCTGAGCAGTATCAACAATCTCCTACAGAAGAGCGTGAGCAGATGCAGACCCTCCCAAAGTCTCGGTTGCTCCGATTTGTCGAGGAAGCATTTCAGTTAGCGAAACGTGCCGTAGCTCGATACTCCTCGAAGTTCTCGAAACAACGCTACACGCTCCATCAGCACATCGTTCTCCTCTGTCTCAAGGTTCGGAAGAACACGACCTATCGTACACTCCTCGACGAACTCATCGAAATGCCCCGTATTCGCAACGCGATCAATCTCACTGAACTCCCTGCTCCATCAACACTGTGCAAAGCGTTCGATAGACTCGATATGGCTGTCTGGCGAGTGCTGCTCAATCTCTCTGTTTCACTGCTCCCGACCAACGGCGTTGCGGGGATTGATGCTTCGGGATTCGACCGCAGTCACGCCTCAAAACACTACACGAAACGAGCCAAACTCACGATTCAGCAACTCAAAGTAACACTGCTGGTCGATTCCAAAGTGAACGCAGTCCTTGATTTGCACGTGACGACGACACGGAAACACGATAGCCAGATCGCTCCGTCGTTGATCAAACGCAACCCTAAGACTATCGAAATCCTGCTCGGGGACAAAGGCTACGACGACCAGAAAATCAGACGGCTTGCCCGTCAACACGAGATTCGTCCACTAATCAAGCATCGTGAGTTCACACCGCTTCACAAGGCATGGAACGCACGCTTAGACGCCGACCTCTATGGCCAACGGAGTTAATCAGAGACAGTCAACTCAACGCTCAAGCGGAAGTACGGTGCGTTCGTCCGTTCACAGCGCTGGTGGAAGCAGTTTCGTGAACTCGCCCTTGCGTGTATCGTCCACAATCTCGATCGGACTCTCTAACGTTCACCACATCACAATAGCTGGGACGCATTGGTCAACGAACAATGACTACTGGGACTGATGCCCGCTTAGACACCGTCTTCGTGACGTTTCCGACAAGAAACCGGCGTGTTGCGCGGCTCCAATCTGCGCCGTGGGCACCAAGGACGATAGCATCGTAATCTTCAGCTCGGTCGAGGATATTCCGGGCAGGGTGCCCGATCCCAACGACCGTGTTGATCTCTCGACCCTGCTCGTCGGCTATCTCGTGGGCACGTTCGAAAACGGACTCAGATCGCTTGGCAGCAGCCTCACTGATGTCGTCTTCGAGAGCGAGAGCCGTCGCTTCCCCCATCATCATTGATGGGACACCAACAACGTGTAAGACGGTGATTTCGGCCTCTGGATAATTGTCGAGCGCATATTCGAGGGCTTGACTAGCGTGGTCCGAGTCATCCATCGGAACAAGAATTTGTGAGCCCATATCCCAAAAGACGTTTTCCAGCTACCTAACTCCCAATGTCAGACGACTCCCGGAACGAGAATGAAGAATCCGTAGGCCAGAAGTGTCGAGACCGAGGGACCGATAATCCACATCGAGATATATTTCATCACGGCACGTGGATTGAAGAGGTCACCCGCTTTGAGTACCCCTTCCGGTTCTTCTTCACCAATCGGTGCGGCTGGTTTGCCTTCCATCTCGTCGGCGGTGATCGCACCGGGGACAACCTCGCTCTCTTTCGTGTCCTGAGTAACGGCCTCACGGACGGTAATCGGTCGAGTTGCGCGACCCCACCCAATGCCGACAATCGTCATCACCGTTGCCATCACGAGGCTGAT
Source organism: Natronobacterium gregoryi SP2 (assembly GCF_000230715.2). Taxonomy (GTDB): domain Archaea; phylum Halobacteriota; class Halobacteria; order Halobacteriales; family Natrialbaceae; genus Natronobacterium; species Natronobacterium gregoryi. The sequence goes on along the minus strand of NC_019792.1, from coordinate 1,065,215 downwards.
TGGAATCCCAATCCACGAGAGAAGCGTTGTGATTGTCGATGCCGTAACCATGACGAACAGCGCTGCGAGTAGCGGGATGTCACTCAGTTCGCCCCCGACAGAGTCCATCGTCCGGCGGGCGATGGTGAACCCACCGACTCCGATAGCAAGCGTGGCGATGACAATCGCTATATTCGCTTCCAACCCTGCTTCGCCCACCAGCGGTGCAGCGGCGTTCGGCACGTTACTCGCCCCGGCACTAAATGCCATGTAACAACCAATGACGAGGACAACTGCCGTGCTACCGATTTCAGACCACGTCGTGTTTGGGCCGAACGTGGGCTTCGGAATTTTTCCGTCTCGTTCAAGAGTTAGCAATGGACCATCTGATTTTTCAATCTGTACTCGTCGGTTGACTTCCGGATAGATGTATCGTCCAATAACACCGCCAATCCAGAACCCAATGATTGGTGTTACGATCCACCAAGCGACGATCTCGGCAATTGTCGCGTAGTTGAGTGTGCCTGTCGCCAGACCGAGGCCAGCTATCGCTCCAACGGTTGTCATTGACGTTGGAACAGGAACCCCGAAGATATTGGCGATGAGAATGCCCAGTCCAATGAAAAAGAGGACGGCGACACCTGCGGAGAGCGTGAGATCAATCGTGATGATCCCTTCGCTCAACGTGTCCATCACGTTCCGTCCGACAGTCCACCCACCGAGAAAGACGAAAAACGTCATGAGGGCTGCCGCAGTCGTCTTTTTGACAATACCAGCACCAACCGGTGGCCCCCACGCGATCCCAGTAGATGAGCCACCAATATTGAACCCGACAAAGATTGACGCGACAATCCCAATTAGGAGGAGAGTTCCTACCATAGTCTGATAATAATTGTGGCGTAGTGATATAGCTGCTGTAATACACGCATAAGTTATGGAGATGACCACCAAACTGATGTAACCACTCGCCAGACTTGGCCTCTATTCACTGTCTTCCCCTGCGACGACTGACAATCATAACTGAGGAGAATTCTTCGAGAGTTGCTTTTAGATCCGTAACGTCAGAAGAAGAGGATTTCAACAAAGCCAGCTTTATCGGAGAACTGGATAATCCGGATAGTAGCCGTGAGCTCCCCATAAGATATGCAGAAACATTCCAAGAACGCTCTTGTGTAGCACTTTGTTGATCTCATAGCGTCGCTTTGATAGCGTGTTTGAGCGCTTCTCTCCCTGGTTTCCGCAGTAGCTTTCGTCGAAGTTGGAACGCTCGGAGATACTGTGTGAGCTTGTCTTTTGAGATGCCTCGATGAGGCGAGAGCCACGGTCGCAGCAGCGATCCGTGGCTCTCGCAGGTGTTGACGTGTACGTTTTCGTTGGCGTATTCGCCGTCGCCGTGGACGACGTATTCGCGGTCGAATGCGTCGTCCTCGGCCAGTGGATCGTAGGCACGAAATCCGTCAGTATAGACGGTCAGTGGCTCCTTCTGACGGTTTTCGAGAAGGAGCCGAATCGTCGATTCGTCGGCTGATTTCGCTGGGATCACGTATCGGTCGCCGGTGCCACGATCGACGATCGTAAACACCGGCGGTTTGTCCTGCTCGTACGTTCCTCGCCCACGCGTGGACAGGCCACGCGAGCGCGACTCTTGGTCGCGCTCGCGGCCTTTCAGCCCTGCAGAAACGTAGACTTCATCGATTTCGACCGGTCCGACAAGGTCAAGCGAAGGTGCATCAAGCGCCTTCGTGAAGCGCTCGACGCGCTGATATATCGTTTTGTACTGGACGTCGATCTCTATCTGAAGTTGACGAAGACTCGTGTTAAACCGGAGAAACGCGTAAATCGAGAACAGCCACTTTCTGAGTGCGACTTTCGAATGGGCGAAGATTGTGCCGGTCTTGTCGTTGAACGTGCGGTCGCAATTCTTACAGAGATAGCGCTGAAAGTGCCCATAGCTGCCGTTCTTGACCGTCAGGTCAGAACGGCAGCGAGGGCAAGTAACACCGTTACGCCAGCGAACCTGCTCTAACAGGTCCGCTGCGACCGATTCCGACCCAAACACATCTAGCGGGATCATGCCTAACGGACACCGCTAACGCGGTGTCCTTGCTCTCTTCGATTCTACAGCGACAGCTGAGCAGTATCAACAATCTCCTACAGAAGAGCGTTCCAAGAAACATCCAAACAAAGCCTACGGCTTCATGAGTTAGCCACGCCACGGCCGGCGTCAAGGCGACTAAAACCAACGTTACTCTTGTGAAAGTTCGGTTGGCTGAAAGAATGCGGGCAGTACAACCCCGGTTCCGTTGCGGTGAAGTGATGGACCCAGTCAGTTCGTCAGCGGGCCGTTGAAACCCCGCTCTCGCTCCATCACCGTCTCCCAGGTCAGCTCGCACTCGCAAGAGACCTGTTCGAAGACCGACGAGTCCTGTCGCAGGTCGAAGTCCTTGATCGCTTTCTGGACGAGGTCGTCACACTCCGTACAGTTGTGCGGCCCGCGGTCGGAGCCGTGGCCGACGGGGTCGGAGACGACGATGGCGTCGACGCTCGCGGTCTCCTCTAAGACGTGTGCGACCGACCAGAGCCACGGCGGTCGGTAGCCGTCGTTGAAGTAGAGTTCGTCGACCATGGTGTAGCGCTGGACGTTACACGGGTTCACCGAGACGGTGTGACAGCCATCGACGTCGGCACAGCGCTCGATCGAGGAGATCATGTCCTCGACGGCCTCGGACTCGGTGAGGAAGGGTGGCTTCATCAGCAAGTAGGCTTTGACGCCAGTTTCGGCGTTGTCGGCCGCTGCGTCTGCTGCTGCAGCCTCGGTACAGGCGTCTTCGAAGTCTGCGAAGTCGAAGTACTTGTTCACACAGTCGTGACGGACTCGGTCGGTCGCAGTCTCGAGGCCGACTGCAACGTCGGTGTCGACGCCGTACTGGGTGAAGTCCGTGATCTTCTCGCGGTCGACGAAGTCCGGGAGCGACTCGACGACCATCCGGTCGCGATCGGCGAAGGTCTCGGCGATCGCTCGCCGGGTCTCGGCACCGACCTCGCGCTCGTCGAAGAACGAACCGGACGTGTAGATCTTGATGAGGGCTGCAGGTTCGTCGGCGTTTTCGTCCTCGTGATCGAGACAGACCTGTATCTGGTCCATCAGGGCCTCGTGGGAGACGGAGCCGCCGTCGACGCTTTCCGCGACGTAGCCACACATCGTACAGCCGCCGGCACGAGCCCAGCGACAGCCGCCAGTGTTCAGGATGATCGTCAGGCTCTTTTTGACACCGTCGGGCGTGTTGTCCTCGTCGAGCCAGACGCGAGTTGGTTCGTGGGGATCGTAGCTGGCTTCCTTGCGCGATCGAATCCCGCGCATCACCTGATTGTGGGCGTCCATGCCTCTGCCCTGCTCGTAGACGTCGGGCGTGGGGTGACTCATGGAGGAAAAAAGCGGGCCAGGCCCTAAAGCGCCTTCGTTGGCGGGGCGTTACCAGCCGTCCTTGTTCTTTCGCTTGAGCGTCCGTCTGATCTCGTCGACCCGATCCGGCAGACAGCGAGCGACGTCGTTCATCGTCACTACACCGACGAGGTCGATGCCTTCGAAGACGGGCAGTCGCTTGACTTCGTGTTCCGTCATTGCTTCGGCCGCCTCGTCGACGCCGTTCGTCGGTGAGACTTTCACGACATCTTCGCTGGTCATCGCATCCTGGACCCGTAGCTCCTCGAGTGACAATCCGGTTTGATGTTGGGTCCGAAGGATGTCCGACCGAGTTACGATACCGACCATACCGGGATCGACGACGACGATGCTACCGATCTGCTCTTCGAGCATCGTCCCGACGGCCTCGCGCAGCGTCGCAGACGGGCCGATTGTTACCGCCGGCGTGGACATGATCTGTTTGACTAACATAGTGACGGGGGCGGTTGTACGGCCACCCCAGCCGCGTTCTAGTTCACGCTTTGACGTGTACACGAATTATCATACTGTACAAATAAATCTCCCGGCCGTTGCTGTGTCGCTCGAGTGGCGGCCCGGTAGCGGCTTTCGGAAGCGGACGAGACGCTCTCGGCGGTTACTGTCGGTCAGTGCCGGCGCAGTTGCGGCCCGTAGCTGTCGTTGCACTCCGTCAGATCACGGACACGTGTCTGCTGGGCCACGAACGTCACTGTCTCACGGGTTGCCGTCACTCCTTCAGGCGAACCTCTCGGACCTCGGCTGCCTCACAGACTGGGCAGACGAACTGGTACTGGACGCGACCCCCCGTCGTCTCTACGTGCCATTCGCTGTTGGAAGCGAGATACCCACACTGTCGGCACTCGAGGTCTGGCTCCTCGAACTTTTCCCGAAGCCGGGCGAACGGTGAACTGTGTGGTGCCATGCGTTACCATACAACGTAAAGAGTAATAACGTTCGGGGTGGCGTCGCACGGACCACCATGGTTCTTTGTCGCGGCCTTCCTATGGAGGCACATGAGTGATATCGATGCGGAGTCCGTAGAGGAGGGCGTTTCTCCTTCGAGGGCTGCGCTCGAGCACCTCGTCGATCCCGTCGTCGCCGTTGCCGACGGCCAAATTACGTACGCAAACGAGGCGGCACGCCAGACACTCGGCGTTCCGGACGTGCCGGTCGAGCCAGGGACCGTGCTAGATGAGTGGTCGGTCCTCCAGTCGGCGATCGACCAGACGACCGTCGGGACGGCTCGGGGAATCGAACTCGAGAGGACTCCTTACGATGCGCGCGTCCACCGCGACGACGACGGCACGACTATCGTTTTCCGGTCGAATATCGGGCTCGAGCCAACAGACGACCGGGTTGTCAAAGAGCGGGCGATCAACGAGGCACCCGTCGGGATCACGATCTCCGACCCCGACCGCGAGGACAACCCGCTTGTCTACATCAACGACGCCTACAGGGAGATCACCGGCTACAGCTACGACGACGTCGTCGGCCGCAACTGTCGGCTCCTCCAGGGTCCCGACTCCGACGAGGAGACGATCGCCGAGATGGCGGCTGCGGTCGACGAGGACTACCCGGTCACTGTCGAGATCAAGAACTACCGGAAAGACGGCACCGAGTTCTGGAACGAGGTGACGATCGCACCCGTCCGCAACGACGAGGGCGAGGTCACCAACTACGTCGGCTTCCAGAACGATATCACCGCGCGCAAGGAGGCCGAACTTGCCCTCGAGCGCCGAACCGAGGAACTCGAGTACATCCTCGATCGCGTCGAGGGACTCGTCCAAGATGTCACCGCCGCGGTCGCCGGCTCGACCGATCGTTCGGAACTCGAGACGGCAGTCTGTGATCGGATCGCTTCGGAAGACGCCTACGAGGGGGCGTGGATCGGCGAACGGAACCCGGCGACAGGAATGATCGAGATCAAGACGAGTGCGGGTGTCTCGCCCGACCCGATCTCGACCGACGCCGGCCATCCAGCCGCGGTGACGCTCCCGAACGAGGCTGTCGCCGTCGACACCGCCGGCGGGACGACGTTGGCCGCGTTCCCACTCTTCTACAACGACATCGAGTACGGCGTGTTGACCGTTCACGTCGATGGCGACCGCGAGGTCGACGACCGAGAGTCGATCGTTCTCTCTGCACTGGCTCGTGCCGTCGCAAGCGGCGTCAACGCGCGCGAAACCAGCCGTGTCCTCGAGACCGACGCCGTCGTCGCCGTCGACCTCGAGATCGAAGACGAGGCCGTCGCTCCCGCCGCGCTTGCGGCCGACACGGACTGTCGGTTCGAGTACCGCCGATCCGTTCACCGTTCGGGATCGGGGTCGGAGACATCGTCGCTGTTTACCGTGATTGGCGACGTCGACGAACTCACCGACGCGGCCGCGGCCAGAGACGACGTCGACTGCCGGGTAGTCGTCGACCGCGACGAGAGGTGTCTTGCAGAGCTTGCCGGCGAGGCCGACCCCGTCGCCTGGCTCTCGGAGCGTGGTGTCCGAACGAAAGCGATCGAAGCCGAAGACGGACGCGCCGTCCTGACCCTCGAGATTCCGCGGTCGGCGAACGTCCGTTCGATCGTTGAGGCCGCCGAAGACCGGTACGACCGGACCGACGTTCGTTCGTTCCAACAACGGGATCGGGACGGTCGAAGCCGACAAGAGTTCGCCGCCGTTCTCGAGAGTGATCTCACCGACCGCCAGTTCGCCGCACTACAGCGGGCCTATCTCGGCGGCTACTTCGAGTGGCCGCGACCGACGACCGGCGAGGAACTCGCCCAGTCGATGGACGTCTCGCGGCCGACGTTCCACGAGCACCTGCGATCGGCCGAGGCGAAACTCTGTCGTGCCTTTTTCGAAGACGGGTGATCGCTCTCGAGAACCAGATCTTACTCGCTGTTCGTGAACTGTAGTCCGCCGTTAGCCGCGCGAACCGTCCTCGGCGTTTATGACTCCGGTCGTGATAGCTGACGTATGCTCGAGTTCGCGTCTCCGTTACAGACCGGTGACGGCTTCTTGTACTGGGCGGTCGTGTTCTTCGTTCTGGCAGTTATCGCGGCAGCTGTCGGCGCACGCGGCGTCGCTGGTATCTCGATGGAAATCGCTCGAATCTTCGTGTTGGTCTTTATCGTTCTGGCGATCGTTGCGTTGTTACTGTGACGTCGTGCAGGGCGGGAGCAGTTACGAATCGACAATACTTGCCACCCGACGAATACTGGACGGTTACGTGCCATAGTGGCCACGTCCATCGGTCAGTGACAATCGGCTGGCGTAACTGGAACCAGTTATAGAACGTTGGCAATATCTAACACGCTGGAGAACGAAGATAAAGACGAGACGTTACTATGACAGAACTCGGCGGTTTCCAGGACAATGTCGCTCGCATCGACCTCTCAGAGGGGGTAATCGATTACGAGTCGATCGACGAGGACGACGCGAAAAAATACATCGGTGCACGGGGGCTCGGGGTAAAGTACGTGTTCGAACAGGGGCCAGACGTGGACCCGCTTGGACCGGACAACCTGCTCGCGTTCATGAACGGCCCGCTGTCCGGGACTCAGGTAACTATGAGCGGCCGGATCGCGGTCTGTACGAAGTCACCACTTACGGGCACCGTCACCGACAGCCACCACGGTGGCTGGTCGGGTGCACGATTGAAGTGGGCCGGCTTCGACGGTCTGCTGTTCGAAGGTGAAGCCGACGACCCCGTCTACGCCGTCGTCGAGGACGGCGACATCGAACTTCGGGACGCCTCCGACCTCTGGGGGAAAGGCGTCCACGAGACGCGAGAGCGACTCGAGGAAGAAGTCGACGGCTCTTACGGCAAGAATTTGAGCTTCATGGGGATCGGTCCCGGCGGCGAGAACGAGGTTCGCTACGCCTGTATCATCAACGAAGACGACCGTGCCTCGGGCCGTGGCGGAACGGGCTGTGTGATGGGCTCGAAGAACCTCAAGGCGATTGTCGTCAAATCGAGTACGAAAATGCCCCAGCCGGCCGATCCCGAGACGTTCAAGGAGGGCCACCAGCAGGCGATGCAGGCGATCCAGGAATCCGACGTCACTGCACCAAACGAGGGCGGACTCTCGCAGTTCGGGACGAACGTTCTGATGAACCTCACCGAGGAGATGTCCGGTCTCCCGACCCGTAACGGAAAGTACACCTCGACGGAGGACGCCCGCGAGGATGGGTTCGCCGACGACGAGTTCGATTCCGAGCGGATCAGTGGCGAGAACGTCCGGGAGAACATCCTCGTCGACGAGCCGACATGTCACTCCTGTCCGGTTGCCTGTAAGAAGGAAGTCGAAGTCCAGGCGATGCACAAAGGCGAGGAGATGAACGTTCGAACGGAGTCCTACGAGTTCGAATCGGCGTACGCGCTCGGGCCGAACTCCGGTCACACCGAACGCGACGACATCGCGGTAATGCTCGACCGCTGTAACGACATGGGCCTCGATACCATCGACACGGGCAACATGATGGCGATGGCCATGGAGATGACCGAGGAGGGCAAACTCGAGGACGGGCTCGACTGGGGCGATACCGAAACGATGATCGAGATGATCGAGAGGATCGCCCACCGCGACGGCGAGCTTGCCGACCTGCTGGCAGAGGGCGCTCGCCGCGTCGCCGACGAGGTCGGAGCCCACGACAACTCCCTTGCGGTCAAGGGCCAGACGATCGCCGCCTACGACCCACGCTGCATGAAAGGGATGGGAATCGGCTACGCGACTTCGAACCGCGGTGCCTGTCACCTCCGTGGCTACACCCCTGCTGCTGAAATTCTCGGCATCCCCGAGAAAGTCGATCCATACGCGTGGGAAGGCAAAGGCGAACTGACTGCGGAGTTCCAGGATCTCCACGCCATCAGCGATTCCTTCGACATCTGCAAGTTCAATGCCTTTGCAGAAGGCATCGAGGAGTACGTCATGCAATACAACGGCATGACGGGTCTCGACGTCACCGAAGAGGAACTGATGGAAGCCGGCGAACGCGTCTACAACCTCGAGCGATACTACAACAACCTCGTCGGCTTCGACGGCGACGACGACTCGCTCCCCGAGCGGTTCCTCGAGGATGGCGTCCCCGGGCAAGGTGCAAGTGACGGCGAGTACTGCGAACTCGAGGAGATGAAAGCCGAGTACTACGACTACCGCGGCTGGGTCGACGGCGTCGTCCCGGACGAGAAACTCGAGGCACTCGAAATCGAAATCGGTCCCGGGACGGGCGTCAGTAGCGACGGCGCTGCGGCGGCTCCCGGCGACGACTGACACGAGGCGAGCGGGACGCTGTCCCGACTGATACGGATTCCTGTACCGATTTACCGGCGCAACCGCCGCCCGGGTCGCGGTTGTGCCGTAACTGACTTACAGTAAACCGTATGAAACCGGGGCACGGTTCGACCGATCGCGTCGCTGCCTATCGAGGCTGGGGCAACCGTGGTCCGGGCCAGTCTGATCGGCCGGCACGCTTCCCACACGTCCGCTCGCACGCTCGCGTTCGCCCTCGTCGAACTACGTCGACGCTCGTTTCTCGAGACGACGGCTCGAGAGGTCGGGTCACGGCACATTTCGACGAGCATAAATCGTTGTCGTCCGTATTCCGCGGCGTATGATGGCCACGACCCACGTTTTCGTGGGACTCGTCCTCGCTGCGGCCGTCACAGCCACGACGCCGGAGTATGCCGTTCCCGCTGCTATCGCGGCGATTGTCGGCGGTCTCTTTCCCGACCTCGACGTCTGTGCACGTCATCGCAAGACGTTGCACTTTCCGGTCTACTACTGGGTGCTCGCCCTCCCGGTGTCGTTGGTCGCTTTTTTCGTGCCGACGACGGCGACCGTCGCAGTCGCCGTCTTTCTCCTGTCGGCCGCCGCTCACGCGCTATCCGATCACGTCGGCGGTGGTCTCGCGGCCCGACCCTGGGAAGGTAGTTCGCGGCGCGCGGTGTACAGCCACTATCACGGCCGCTGGCTCGAGCCGCGACGCTGGGTCGCCTACGATGGCTCACCGGGCGATCTCGCCCTCGCCGGCATCCTGGCGGTCCCAGCACTGTTCGTCTTCGAGGGATCGATCCACTCGCTCGTCGTTACGATGCTCGTCGTGTCGATCGGCTACGCAGTTTTTCGTCGATACTTCGCCGGTGTCGGCGAGCGAGTTCTCGAAGATTCACGCTCCAGGCGGCCCGACGAGTGACCGTGCGGGTACAGAACGACTCCAGAAACGAGGGCCCCACCTTCCACCGGGCCGTACTCGAGACATCCGCTACGACGTTACCCGAGCAGTGCCGGTAGGCGTGTCGGGCGATCAGTCGCCAGCGATCGAGGGCATCGAGCCGACGGTCGATTCCGTGTCGGCTCTGGTTATCTCGAGTTCGACGCCGCCGTCGGCGACGGTGACGACGATGTCGTCGATCACCGTGCAGTACTCCGTGGCGTGTTTGCCGGACGTGTTGATGCGGACTTTCTCCTCGACAAGCCCGGCCTCGGTCAGTTTCTCGACTTTCCGGTAGGCAGTCGAACTCGGGATGTCACACTGGTCGGAGAGTTCCGTCGCGGTCAGAGCTTCCTCACTCGTCGCCTCGAGAATAGTCCGACAGGCGTCGTCTTCGAGCGCGGCGAGCACGCTCGGAAGGTCGGCGGTTTCGTCTTCGGTCGGCCATCCTTGCGTCGTTAGGTTCGTAGCGGACATCGTTCACTCTCTACTAGCAACCGTCCCCCCTCCAAATGAGTCCCAATAAATACAGGGCTCTTTATATCGGGTTGTGGATTATGTGGTTATTACCGGTCGTACTCGCCGATTAGTGTGTGCCTGTCACGATAGATGCTGACACGACCCCTGATTCGACGGCTCCGTGGACCGAGGGTTTACCAGGGAGGCACCCCCATCGGTAGCGTACGATGACTTCGGGTATCCGCGCCGAAATCAAGATCGACGATCCTCCCTCTTGTGTCGTCGCGGACGCGGCTGCCGACGCCAGTGGAACCGTTCTTTCGGTCTCGAAAAGCGTCGATCCCGGCGCACCAGACCGCGTTACTGAGGAGTTCCTTCTAGAACCCGACGATCCCAGTGCCGAGCCGAGCGTCGACGACATCGAGCTGACGGAAATTTTCTCCTACGGCTCGAGTTCCAGCTACCGGTTCGGTCGCGAGCTCGGTCGGGGCTGTCCCTGCGAAATCGTCGAAGAATTCGACTGTCCGGTCGTCGACGTCCGTGCGACAGAGGAGTCGCTTTTCATTACTTTCCACACACCCGACATGCAGACGCTCCAGGCGATCATCAGCGAACTGCAACGCCAGTGTGAGACGATCGACGTCCAGCGACTCCTCCAGTCCCAGCAAGATCACTCCGAACAGAACCTCGTCTTCGTCGACCGGAGCACGCTGACCGCACGGCAACTCGAGGTGCTCGAGACAGCCCACCGGATGGGCTACTTCGAGCACCCAAAGAGAGCGAATGCAGGCGAAGTCGCCGACGAACTCGATATTACGAGCACTACGTTCACCGAACACCTCGCGGCTGCACAGACGAAACTCTTGAACGTGATCCTCGACCACGGAGGCGACTAACTCGTGGTCCAAGAACTCTTTGGGTGCTACCGGACTCCGGAACTGAACGCGAGTCCTATATATAGTGGGTGCATAGCTAAAAGCGTAGCTAACATACACTTTCACCGAGCTACCACGAGGCCGCGAACACTGACATGAGCAGATACGAATTCACCTGCCCGGAGTGTAGGCAAGAAATCGAAGTCAACGAGTCGATGCGGGAAGCTACCCTCACCCACGGCTGCCCCGTCTGTGGTGCTGCAGTCACGCCAACGGACTTCGCCGGGGAGCAACACACTGGTTAGCGGCGCTCGAAAACACTCACTTCGACTCGATCCCCGTTTCGGGCGACTTTCTACTCTCCTCGGTCGACGACGATCCGGCGTCCGCCGAGTGTCTCCGGCTCGAGACGGTAGAGTTCGATGTCGAGTTCGTCTCTCCCCTGTGCCCAGATCTCGAACAACGGCCGTCTCGCTTCACCGTACTGGGCAATTTGATCGGGCGTCAGCTCTGCAGGTGGGATCTTCTCGAGCGTTCCTTTTCCGATTACGCTCCGATACGTCGATCCGGTGTCGTCGTAGACGACGAGGCGAGTCTCGGGTGTCGAGTGGAGAAACGATCGTTTTTCGCTGTTTGGTGTCGAAACGAGTCGTACGTAGAAGCGCTGGTTTTCGTCGTCGTAGCCGTACGAGATCGGAATAGAATAGGGTTCGTCGTCGCGTGCAAGAGAGAGAACGCCAGTCTCGTGACGACTCAGAAAGTCGTCGACCTCCGCGCGAGTCATTTCGGTTTCTTGATCGATAGGCATCGTCTCAGTGCTTGCCCCAAAGAGCAACGCGATCTTTATAGTTCTGGCCCTCTCGAACGAGTTCTGTCGACGACGTCGGTGGGGAACCGACGGTTCTTCGCTGGGCCACTGTCGTCGACTCGTCGTCACCGCTGTCACCCGCCGACCACGACCCCAACGCCCGAAGGCCCCGTTCCAACCCCGTCTCAGCCGTCCCCCCGATCCGATCCTCCGCCGACGCCGATAAGCACCGGTTCACGAATCTCGAGTGCCGTCTCGAACTCCGCCTCGCGGCCGGTACGACGACCGATCCGGAGGAACTGTTCTTCGTGTGCTCGCCTGACTGCGGAGCGCTCGCGGCTGTCGAACCCTGCCCGTCCACCGATCGCTTCCCAGTGGCCCCACTCGACCAGAAACGCCTCGAGCGCCGTCGGCCCGTGGCTCTCGCTGCGGACGGCGACCTGTTCGTACTCGCGGCGATACCGCTCGAGTTCTCCCCACAAGAGATCCTGCGCCCGCTCGACGAGCGCTGGTAACCGATTCGATGGGACGCTCGCTTTCGCCGCAGTAAGCAGGAGCACCTGCCCCTCGATCGGCTGGGCAGCCATCCTATCCACCCGCCCGCATCGCTTTCTGGGCGAAATCGTCGACGAGTTCCTCGAGTTCCGTCTCGTCGCCCTCGAAGACGACAGTGATCTCCGTCAGCGTCAGCGACGGACCGATCTCGACGGTATCGCTCGAGAGCGTCGCCAACCACGCCCCGTCCTCGTCTTCGACGGTGTCGTCGTCGATCTGCTTGCCGCCCAGATTCGTCAGGTACCGGACCGCGAGCCGTTCGGAGATCCCGCGAAAGGATCGCTCGATCCGAATCGTCATACCGATCGTTCGTCCGCCGAGAGTAAATTCGTTCCCACCGGAGCGGCTGACTGAGACGGTTTGCTGTGAGTCAGTTCCAGCGCGACCGCGCGCTCCTGCGGTCACGCCGGGATATCAGGACAGCAATCCGTCTCACACCATCCCGACGCTGGCCAGCAGCGCCCGGAACGCAACGACCCCGACAACTCCCGCACAGAGAGCCAACAGGATACTCGCCGTCCGCCACATGACCACGAGGACGACGGCTGCTGCTGCCCACTCTGCGGGTCCGCCAGCCACGAGCTCCGGACCTAGTACTGCGATTACGATCGCACCGGGCAACACGGAGAGTCCGGCCTCGAGTCGGTCGGTCACCTCGATTCGTCGGACGACCCAGATACCACCGACTTTCGCGGCGACCGTGACGGCGGCCATCGCCAGGATGATCCCGACGACGGCAGGGTCGAGTCGCAGGAGTTCGACGTCACCGATCATACCGAATCACCTCGACACCCGCAGCGACGAGTCCACCAAGCAGGATGTACCACCGTCCCGGAAGGTACTGAGCCGCCAGGAGAGACGTGCCGAACGCGACGAGCCAGGGAACGAGCGACGGCCGCCCCTCCCAGAGCTCCGCCGCGAGCGCGACGAAGACGGCGACGAGTATGAAGTCGGTTCCGTACCGCGTTGGATCTCCGACGACCCCGCCCGCGACGGCACCGACGAGCGTCGCACCGACCCAGAAGACCCAGATCGCGATGCCCCCGCCGAGCAGGAACGCGCCTCGACCGCTCCCACTCCTGAGATCGCGCATCGTCAGCGCCCAGTTCTCGTCGGCCATAAAAAAGAGGCTGCCGTAGACCTTCCTCGAGGAGAGTTGCTTGAACCACGGCTGCAACGCTGCCCCCATCAGCGAGTACCGGAGATTGATCGCGAAGACAGTTGCGACGATCGTCGCGGCCGGGATCGGGTCCGCCCAGAGTTCGATCGCGACGATCTGTGACGCACCCGCCAGCACGACGCCGCTCATCAGCGTCGCCTCGGCGACGCTCAACCCAGCCTGATTCGCGAGGACACCGAACGCAATCCCGTAGCCGCCGACGCCGAGTGCAACCGGGAGACAAGTGAGAAAGCCCACTCGGACGCCATCCCACCCGAACGTGATGGCGTCTTCGTCCTTCGATGACTGCTCGTCCCGTTGCTTTCTCTCGATATCGGTGCCCATCGGTATCAGTTCAATCTCGGAGTTTCGAACCGTAAATCACTCTCGAAATGGGCGCCAGCTTTGGCTTCAACTTTAACTTCTACTTTGACTTTGGCTCCAAAATTCAACTCCGACTTCGACCGAGTGGCACCACCACGATCGTCTCGATCAGCGACTGCCGCCCGCAACCGGCGGGAACACCGAAAGCACGTCTCCGTCCTCGAGCGTCGTGTCCGCTCCCGACATATGAGTAACGTCACGTCCGTTCTTCAGGACACTCAACTGTGCTCGAATCGTTCCGTCTTCGAGAAGTTCCCCCTCGAGTCCGCCGTACTCGGCCTCGAGGCCGGCGAGAACGTCGCCGACAACCGTCTCGTCGTCGACTTCGCGGCTCCGCTCTTTCTGTCCGACGGCGTCCCGGAAAGTTGCGAAGAATCGCAGGTCGATCTCCATAGGTCGTCCTCGTCGCGTATCGATATAAGACGGACGGTTACAGCATACTCCCGCCGATGCCCTCACACCGCCGCCGCCGTCGGCGAAGCCGTGTACGACACCGGTTCGACGCCAGCGTCCTCGAGCGCCTCGTCGATCTCGGCGGCACCGGCTTCGACGGCTCGCCGTTCGCCGTCGGCTTCGACGGTCACCGTGGCCGTAAACGACACAGAGATCGTGTACGGGTCGAACGGCGCGGTCGGCGGCTCGTACACCTCGGCGTCGACCACCGTCCAGTCGGTGATCGAACCGTCGGCAGCGAGTTCCTCGAGAGTCGTTTCTAGTTCCGTCTGTGCCTCGTCTTTTGCAGTCGTGTCGCTTCCCTCGTGTAACGTTACGAGCGTGGTTCCGTCCCGCGAGACGGCAAACTCCATCTCCATACCAGTGGCTGTCGCCGAGCGGATTTGAACCCTTGGGCGCGAATCACGTGAACCGACACGGTCTCGTCGACTGGACGCGATACACCGTCACGTCAAGCGGTGAGGTGTCGTCGACCAGACCGACACGCGAGTGTCGGCTGTCGGCTTATCACCGTCGAGCGTCGAGTAGTTTCCGTAGCGAATTATGGGCAGAAATACCCAACGAACGCGACGCCGGCTACTCGGCGTCGCCGGAGCAACCGCGTCGGCGATACTCGTCGCCGGCTGTGCCGACGAACCGGAAGACGAAGAGAACGGCGTCCAACCCGAAGGTGAAGAAGACGAAGATCCCGCTGGTGGCGAGGAGGAGCCCAGTATAGAAGCGGACGACGCAGACTGATATCACCACAAGTGCATCCCCGCGTCTTCAGGCACGGGTCAAGCGGTAAGCTTGGTCCGACGGCCACAACCGGTGACTAGTGGCGGGCCAAGCCTGAACTGATGAGTCGAATCTGGCGATGTGGCCCGATTCGACCCGTCAGTCAACGGTTGGGACGGTACTAGACTGGATTGCTATCGCAATAGCTGTTATATGGTCCGTCATACCATGGATCGCGACGACCACCGTGAAATTCTGTCCCAAACCACGACAGATGGCGAACCATCGGTGGTTCGCACGGCGATGACCTGCTCTTCGACAGGGCCAGTTCGACCGGGCCACAGCACTACAGCGAGAAACGAGAGCTCCTCCCAGTATCAAGCGAACGAGAAACTCTCGCGGAACCGTCGGAAGACAAGTCTTCCGAGATGCCGCCGATTTCCCTCGAGTGCGGGTTAGTACCTCGAACGCTACACTCGTCGGTCTCCGATGGCCGGATTCCACGTCCCCCAGGACGTGGCAACCGTCAATTCAGCGTCCGTTCACCGACTGCAATCCTTCCCCACCTCCACCCACTCGAGAGGCCACTCTCGTCAGTAGCCAGCACTATCCGTCTTTAGCTAAGCGAAGAACCACGTGACAGCAGCGGCTTATCGAGACATCTTTTCGAGAGGAATGAGGAGGCAACGGCTGTGTCCACCAATGCCTCCTCATCTCGGATTATGCGTCGGCTCACTACACTGTTTCCCTCTGAGTTCCTCGAAGAGCACGCCGAGGAACTCGGCGTGATCGAACGCGACCGCAAGCTCCAGATCCCTGCCTTCGTCTGGGCATTCGTGTTCGGCTTCGCCGCAGGCGAAAGCCGAACACTCGCTGGCTTCAGACGCAGCTACAACTCGACAGCTGATGAGACGATCTCTCCCGGCGGCTTCTATCACCGGTTGACGCCGTCTCCCGCAGAGTACTTCCGCGACCTCGTCGAGCGTGGCCTCGACGAGGTCGCTGTCCCTGACACTGTTGACGCCGATATCGACCGATTCAAGGACGTGATGATCGCTGATGGAACCGTCCTGCGGTTGCACGAGTTCCTTGCCGATGAGTACGAAGCTCGCAAGGAGGAGCAGGCTGGAGCGAAGCTCCACCTGCTCCACAATGCCACTAAGCAGACGATAGAACGTCTCGACGTGACTGACGAGAAAACGCACGACAGCACGTTGTTTCACACAGGATCGTGGCTCGAAGATCGGCTCGTTCTGTTCGACCGAGCCTACTTCAAGTACCGCCGCTTCGCGTTGATCGATGAGAACGACGGCTACTTCGTGAGTCGGCTGAAAGAGAGCGCAAATCCGGTCGTAACGGAGGAATTACGGGAATGGCGCGCCCGCGCCATTCCCTTGGAAGGTGAGCAGATCCACGATGTTGTGGATGATCTGCACCGCGAGTACATCGACGTGGAAGTCGAAGCCGAGTTCGACCGAAGACCGTACGGCGGGACGCAATCACGCGATACGAAACGGTTTCGCGTCGTCGGCGTCCGCAAAGAGGACGCCGACGACTACCACCTGTACATCACGAATCTCCCGAGAGAGGAGTTCTTGCCGTCGGATCTAGGGACGATCTATCGGTGTCGGTGGGAGGTGGAGTTGCTGTTTCGGGAGTTGAAGACGCAGTACGAACTGGACGAGTTCGACACGACAAAGAAGCATGTTGTCGAAATTCTGCTGTACGCGGCGTTGCCGTCACTGCTCGTGAGTCGTGAATTGCTCGATCTGGTCACCGAACAGGCGGACGGTGAGATCGTGTTTCCGCCGGAACGCTGGGCGGCGACCTTCCGGTCGCACGCCCAGCTCATCCTCCACGAACTTGGCGAATATCTTGGCTACTCGCCGCCACCGCTGCTTGACCGACTGATCGACGACGCACAGAAGATCCACCAGCAACGCCCAGTGTTACAAGAGACGCTCGCTACCGCTACGCAACCGAGGTGTGAGTCTTAACTAAAGACGAATAGTAGCCAGCACTTACAGCGACGAACGGGTCACGGACAGCGCTCACCGGTAACGACGGAGCCGACAGTAACGCCGACTGCTGGCCGTCTCCTCCCTGGAGTGCCGTCGCTTCGCTCGTCTGGTCGCACCGAAAAGACCGTCGGGAGCTACACGTCGACGTACTGGTCGACCCACTCTTGACGGCGCTGGAGCGCCCGTTGTCCTTTCGGGGTGAGCGCGTAGTAGTTCGTCCGCCGATCTAGCTGGCCTTTCTCGACGAGTTCTCTCTCGACGAGCGTGTCGAGGTTCGGATACAGCCGACCGTGTGTCACCGGCTGATCGATGTAGTGGTTGATGTCGTCGAGAATCTCCTGTCCGGACGGGCGATCTTTCCCTGCGATGACGTACAGCAAGTCACGCTGAAACCCAGTTAGTTCGTCCATGGATCACTCTCTGAATATCGACGTTCACCGATTCGTGGTTTTGTTATAGAGATAGTACGAGTCAGCCGACACTCCGAACGCGACACGTATCTCGAGAACGCCCTCCATGGCGGACTCGAATGGGGACCAAACCGCGACGCGGCGTTTTTCACGGTCTGCGTTCTACAGCCGGTATGACCGATGAACTCGCCTGGAAGAGCCAGGACCAACGAGTAGCCTACACGTGCCCAGGCTTCGACGTCGTTAACGAATCCGTTCGCCTCCCGGACGGCACCGAAACCGAGTTCGACTACGTCTCGGAGCCGGCAAGCGTCTGCATCCTGCCGTTTACGCCCGACGGCGACGTCGTCTGTATCGACGAGTGGCGACAGGCTGTCTCCCGCGTCAACCGCGGGCTCCCCGTCGGCAGCACCGAACCCGAAGACGACGACCTCGAGACTGCCGCCCGCCGAGAACTCGTGGAAGAGACTGGACACGAGGCCGCCGAACTCGAGCCACTGGTAACCGTCGAACCGGCAAACGGGATCGCAGACTCGGTGATGCACTTTTTCGTCGCCCGCGACTGCCGACCGACCACAGACCAAGATCTCGACCACAACGAGACCATCCGCGTCCGACAGCGCCCGTTCGAGGACCTGCTCGAGGAGATCCGGACCGGCGAACTCCGCGACGGACGAGCAGTGCTCGCGGTTTCGTACTATCGGTTACTCGAGAACCAATAACGACGCTCTCGAAAAATCTGGGGTTGTGTGCGCTCGTCGTCCGTTCCAGAACGGTCGAGAAAGAAAAATCGAGCACGGTACGTTCGCACAGCTCAGCCTACGATCGAGAGTTGATCGTCGTCCATCTGGTCGTCTCTTTCGTCGTCGTCCATCTCACCGTCTTCCTCGTCGTCAGGGAGTTCCTCGAGTTCCTGGATGTCGTCGAGGGTGATCGTATCGGCGTGTACGTTCTCGATCGAAATCGCTGTGGACGTCGCTTGGGAGATAGTTTCGGTTTCGACGTCTAGCTCGTCGTTCATCGCTTCGTCGTCAGCGATGTCGTTCTCGTCATCGACGTCATCGGCTTCGTCGTCAGCGATGTCGTTCTCGTCATCGACGTCATCGGCTTCGTCGTCAGCGATGTCGTTCTCGTCATCGACGTCATCGGCTTCGTCGTCAGCGATGTCGTTCTCGTCATCGACGTCATCGGCTTCGTCGTCAGCGATGTCGTTCTCGTCATCGACGTCATCGGCTTCGTCGTCCGTTTCCTGGAGTTCGTCGACCGTCATCGAGTCGATCGAAATCGACTCCACGTCGAACTGCTCGAACGTGAGCTGGCCGATCTTCTGAGTGACGACTTCGTCGGTTTCGTCGGTTTCGTCGGTTTCGTCGTTCTCTTCTTCGTTGACTTCGTCGGTTTCGTCGGTTTCGTCGGTTTCGTCGTTCTCTTCTTCGTTGACTTCGTCGGTTTCGTCCTCGCCCTCGACTTCGTCGTTCTCTTCTTCGTTGACTTCGTCGGTTTCGTCCTCGCCCTCGACTTCGTCGTTCTCGTCGTCATCGTCGAACAACCCCTCGAAGAAGTCAGCGATCTGATCGAGCACACCGTTACCGTCGGCATCGAGGTCCTGGATCGCCATCTGCTCGGCATCCATCGTCTCGATCGTGAGCTCCTCGACGGTCAGTTCGTCAGCTTCCTCGTCGATCAGATCGTGCTCGTCGGTTTCGTCGTCGGCTTCGTCTATTTCTTCGTCCTCGTCGAGCTCGAGATCTTCGAAGGAGAGGTCTTCGAACTCGAGTTCTTCGAACTCCACGTTCGAGAACGACACGTCCTCTGCGGTGTCGAGATCGTCAGCATCGCCGTTCTCCTCGTCAAGCTCGTCGTCTTCGTCCTCGAGCTCGTCGTCTTCGTCCTCAAACTCGTCGTCTTCTTCCTCGAGCTCGTCTTCGAGGTCGTCGGCGTCCATCTCGAGTTCGTCGACGTTCAGTTCCTCGATGGTGGCGTCGTCGATCGTGGCGTCGTCGAACTCGAGTGTCTGGACCTGTACGTTCTCGAATGTTGCGCTCATGTCTCCGGCGTCGTCGGCCGCGCTGGCGCTCGAGGTCGCTCCGGCGAGGGCGGGGCCTCCCGAGAGTGCAACCATCAGCGCGACGCAAACGACACCGAGCTTCTGTGGTCGTGAAACCATGCGTCCCGACCTACAGCCGTTCTGCGGCTAAAACGGTGAGACTGTTACGGAATTAGCTCGGGAATGTCCGCCGGAACCCCAGGGAAACGGATAGTTGGTGACTGCACCCGTGGGACTAATCGGCAGTTCATCTTCCTCGAGTCGGTGACTGCCGACATTACCGGCGAGACCGTTGGAATCGTCGTGAATCGATGTTTTGCTTGCGATCGCCGCTGCATTAATCGGACCGGTCTCTGAACGATGTGTTACTGCCGGTTTCGATCGATGTCCGCACCTCGCCATCCGATCTAGAAACGTGTGCTGTCGACAGGGAGTTGCCGTCGGGCGAACCGTGAGTTTCGATCGACAGTTCGTCGTCTTCCTCGTCGAACGTGGCCGTCGTCTTCGGCTGGATCGCCTTCGTCGTCGGTGTTGAGGCCCGCTACGCTCGACGCCTCGATTGTCGCAGTTTCGACTGTCCGTCGTCGAATTCGGGCGTTGCTGTCGTCGGCTCGAAGAGATTATACTCGAGGGGCGTTTCGCTCTGCTTGCTACAGCCGTGTGCTTCTTTTCGAAGAACGGAACCCTTACCGCCGTGGTCGCTAATACTCGGTCGATGCGTGAGTGTTTCGAACTCAGGGAGACGGACGCCGGTGGGCGAATCGGCGAGCTCACTGTTCCACGGGCGGGCGTGACGGTCGAAACGCCGGCTCTTCTGCCGGTGATTAACCCGAACCTTGATACGATCAGCCCCCGCAGACTCGCCGAGGAGTTCGGTGCCGAGATTCTCATCACCAACTCTTATATCATCCACGGCACCGAAGACGTCCGCGAGCAGGCCATAGCGGAGGGGCTCCACGAACTGCTCGATTTCCCTGGCGCGATCATGACTGATTCGGGCTCGTTCCAACTCTCGGAGTACGGCGATATCGACGTCACGACCGAGGAAATCCTCGAGTTTCAACACGAGATCGGGTCGGACATCGGCACGCCGGTCGACATCCCCACCCCACCGGACGTCGCTCGCGAGCGCGCGGAAGACGAACTCGGGACAACCCAGGAACGACTCGAGGTCGCCGAGGACGTCGACACCGGCGACATGCTCGTCTCCGCGCCGGTCCAGGGCTCGACCTACCCTGACCTACGCGAGGAGGCAGGTAGGCACGCCGACGCGACCGACCTCGACGTCTTCCCGGTCGGTGCCGTCGTCCCGCTGATGAACGACTACCGGTACGACGATATGATCGACGTCGTCGCCGCCGCGAAACGCGGGCTGGGGGCGGACGCACCCGTCCACCTGTTCGGAGCCGGCCACCCCATGATGTTTGCACTCGGCGTCGTGATGGGCTGTGATCTCTTCGACTCCGCTGCGTACGCCCTCTATGCGCGCGACGACCGATATCTGACTGTCCGTGGCACGCGCCAGCTCGCGGACCTCGAGTATCTCCCGTGTTCCTGCCCCGTCTGTACGAGCCACTCGCCCGACGACCTCCGCTCACTATCCGATCGAGATCGCGAGGAGGAACTCGCGGCACACAACCTCCACGTCACGTTCGCGGAGATCCGCCGGATCAAGCAGGCGATCCGCGCGGGCAACCTGCTGGAACTGGTCGAGCAGCGGGCCCGCGCCCACCCGACGATGCTCGATGGCTACCGAACGCTGCTCGATCATGCCGCACAACTCGAGCAGGTCGATCCCGTCTCGAAGGGTGCGTTCTTCTACACCTCTCACGAGAGCGCCCGCCGACCCGAGGTCCTGCGTCACCACCGGCGTCTCGCACGTCTCGAGACGCCCGACTCGTTGTTCCTGACGGAAGGCGAACCGGTGCGGGGCGACGACTTCGACTGCTCTTGGCGCGTCGAGCCACCGTTCGGGCCGTTTCCGCGGGCACTCTCGAAGAGTTATCCGCTCACGGCGGAGGTCCCCGCGCGGACGGATCGCGCGGCACTCGAGGCAGCGGCCGAGGGCGTCTGTCGACTCGTCGAGACCAACCCAGAGACGGACGTGGCGCTCGGTCACCGAGGCTGGCCGTCCGAAGTGCTCGCGAGGCTTCCCGACGGCGTCGAACTGATCGATCTAACCGCTGCGTAGCGAACCAGAACAGCAAAGAGAGGGGAGTACACCCGTAGTGACATGATCGGTGGTGATATGCTCGGCGGTGACATGCTCGCTACAGCGTCGCTCGTCCTCGCGGTCATCGTGGTCGTTCTCGTTCTCATCCTGACCGTTCTCGTCGCTTCGTGGTTCGTGGGATGGTTCCGCGGCGGGTCGGGAGAACGTAGCGAATCCTACGACCGCCACCGCGAGGCACAGGCGCGCGAGCCACCAGTCGAGATTGGTGACGTTCACGAGGCAGGCGTCATCGACTTCTCCGACCATCACTCCGGTGACCGCCAGGCTGTCTGCAAGATCGAGGGGTTTGTCGTCTTCGTCGAAGACCTCCCTGGCGACCTCGAGGTCGGCGATGTCGTCCAGTTCAGAGTCCTCTCGTTCAACCGCGGCCATACGTCGGCAACTGGGCAGTTCCTCGAGCGCGTGTAGCGGGAGCTGATACGGCTCGTCGCCTTCGAGTCGCACCGAACGCCGAAACGAAGTCGGCGACGAACAGTTCTATCGACCGGCGGCCGCTGCTGACGCTACCAGGACGCGTCGACGAGTTCGAGGTCGTGTTCTCTTACTTCGCCGGCGTCCTCGAGTACCAGTACGTCGAACTCCCGGGTGGCGTCGGCCGCGAGTCCGTTCGTCTCGTCGCTATAGGTCCCGAGTCGCGTCCCAGTTGCGTCGTAGACGGTCGCTTCGACCGAGACGTATTCGAGCGGTCGTCCGGTCGGGTTCGTGATGGTTCCTGTCACGCGCACTTGCTTGATGGTGTCTTCTTCCGACTCACCGACACCGTCGCCGCAGCTGGTAGAGACCCATCTAACGGTGAGCTGGTGGTCCTCGACGGAGACGTACTCGAGCGGATCGGCGTCGTTCGGCGGTACCGGGACGCTGGAGCGGTCGTCGCTGGTCCCGGTACAGCCGGCTAGCGTGGACGTTACTGTCGACCCACTGGCGAGCAGGAACACTCGTCGTGAGTGGGTCCCCGGCCGCTGCATGTCGAAGTCGAGGAAAAAGACGAGGATAAGCGTACTGGTGCATTCGACGAAGACGATTCGCTCGGTCAGAGTCCGAACACAAGTCTGAGGACGATTCCGAGCAGTATTACCAGCACGCCCGTAATCGTCGCGATCGGGGGGATCGGGACGAAAAGGAAGACGATGCCAGCAAGGATCACGATCGTGGAGAGTCGGACCATAGGCGACCGTCGACGCGAACAACTGTAGGGCTGGGGCCAGCATTGTTCGATCGGAACCTCCGCACCCCGGCGTGGCAGTACCCCTCCAGCGAGCCACGACCGACAGCCTCTTTCGCTCGCCACTACCCATATCGGGTATGACCGACTACTTCGAAGTACACGAGCGCGACGGGGCCGCTCGCGTCGGGGAGTTGCGACTCGACGACGCCCGGACGACGCCCGCGCTCGTCGACGATCTCCTCGAGGACGCAGGATCGCTCTGGTCGAGCGACCGCGACGTTCCCGAGGGCGACGAGTCGAAACTCACCGTTCTCCCGCATCGCGCGTTCCCCGGCGGCACCGCCGAGGAAATCCAGGCGTCGTTCGCGGTCGATCATCCCGATGTCGACTACCCGAGCGTCGCCGTCGTCTCGAGCGAACACGTCGAAGAACAGGGTACGGACGCCTACGCCGTCTCGGACGTCCAGTCGATTACGAACCACGGCGCGGCGTTCGTCGAGGCGGTCGTGAACGTTCGCGAGTCGATCCCGGCCGACACCGCCTTGCTGTTTTCGGGCGTCGCGACGCCGCGAAACGTCGCCTTGCTTGCCTACGCAGGCGTCGACGCAGTCGACGCCACTGCCGCCGTCGTGAAAGGCACGGAAGGGCGATATCTGACGACGGACGAAGCGTACTTCCTCGAGGATCTCGAAGAACTCCCTTGTTCCTGTTCAGCCTGTCAGCAACCCCGGGAGGAGTTCACCCACGAAGACTGCGCCGAACACAACCGCGCGGCACTCGAGGCCGAACTCGGCATCGTTCGCCGTCGCATTCGTGACGGTCGCCTCCGTGACTATCTCGAGGGGCAAGCCCGCCACGACCAGTGGCTCACTGCGGCGATGCGCCAACTGGATTCGCAGTGGGGGTATCTCGAGGAGCGAACGCCGATTCTTCGGGACGCCCAGCTGTCGGCGGCGACCAAGGACGCACTGCGTCGCGTCGAGATCCAGCGGTTCGCCGATCGCGTCACGACGCGGTACCGCAACCGGTTTGCGAACCCGCTCGTGCTCGTCCCGTGCTCGGCGACCAAACCCTACAGCGAGTCCCAGAGCTACCGCCAGTTCCACGACGTTATCCAGTGGCGCGGCCACGTCGTCTCGATGACCAGCCCGATCGGCGTCGTGCCCCAGGAACTCGAGACCACGTATCCTGCCCAACACTACGATACTGTCGTTACCGGTCGCTGGTCCGAAGACGAGAAAGAGTTCGTCGTCGAGAGCCTGCGACGCTACCTCGAGCGCAACGCCGACACCTACCCCTACGTCGTCGCACACGTCCCAGACGAGGGCTATCGCGACATCGTCGAACGGGTCGAAGACTCGTGGGACGGCGACCTCGATATCACGTACACGATTCCCGAGGGTGGCCACCCGACCGACGACGACGCGCTCTCGAATCTCGGCGAGGCGCTGTCGGGCGAACTCAAGTATTCGAAGCGCGAACGCGAGCACAACACCGTCCGCGCCATCGCCGACTACCTGCTCGGCGACGGCGCGGGAGACGAACTCTTCGAGGCGATCCAGACGACGAGTCGCTACCCGAAGATCCAGGTTCGGAACCGCGAGGACACCCAGCTCGCGACGATGGTGCCCCAGTATGGCACGCTCTCCTTTACCCTCGAGGGGGCCCGCCGCTGGGTCGACAGCGATGCGCCGGTCAAACGCGTCGAAATCGACGGCTTCGTTCCCCACGGCAGCGTCCTCGCGCCGGGCGTCGTCGACGCCGACGGGGAGATTCGAGTCGGCGACGAGGTCGTCGTCGAAGGACCGAACGCTTTCGCCGTCGGTCGCGCCGAGATGTTCGGCCGCGAGATGGCCGAGAGCACGCGCGGCGTCGCCTGCGAAGTCCGTCACGTCGAGGAGAAGTAGCCGGTTTCGAACCAGTACGGTTTCCCGATATACTCCCGAGTCGCGAATCTGTTTTATGTTTGTTCGCCGCGTACAGTGTTCGATGACACCAGTACACGCTGTTACGACCGGTGCTGAAACGCCAAGCTACACTCTCGAGCGTGGCTGGAAGACGCTCACGATCGCTGGCGGCGTCGTCGGCCTGCTCGGCCTGCTTGCGATTGCGTTCCCGTTTGTCACCGGACTTTCGGTGACGATCGCGATCGGAGCGATACTTGTCGTTGCCGGGATCGTCCACGGGACACACGCGTTCACGGCTCGTGGCTGGAACGGCCGTCTCTGGCAGGTCGCACTCGCCGTCATCTCGGTACTCGCCGGGGTGACCTTGCTCGTAAACCCCGTACTCGGCCTCACGAGTCTGACACTGCTTGCGATCGCGTACCTGTTGGTCGACGCCGTCGTGGAACTGTGGATAACCACACGGATGGCCGATCAGCCCGGACGGGCGTCTATCGCTGCGAGCGGCCTTCTCTCGCTGGTTCTGGCTACCCTCATCTGGGTTGGTTTGCCGGCCAGTTCGGTGTGGGCAGTCGGTCTGCTCGTCGGCGTCAGCCTCTTCGTGACCGGCCTCTCGATGGTGATCGTCGCCATCAGCAGCCGCTCGGTCGCCGAAGCAAACCAGTCCGTGACGGAACCTCGACAGGCCTGATACGGACTGCTGTCCCGATGTACCGACGCGACCGCAAGAGCGCGCGGTCGCGCCGGAACTGACTGACCGGAGACCGTATCATACGGTTTCCTGTCGTCAATTCCCACCGATCGCCGACTCCGTCCTGGCGACCGGCGGTAACTAGTTACAGAAATTCGTCTGAGAGCGACCCGTTCGGCCGTTTTCGAACTACACACTTACCTCGATTGCCCGGGCGTCATTCCCCAAGAACCGAATCGAAGAATTTCCGTTCCGCTGTCCGGAGGTGCTGGTTGAACGTCGCTGGTGAGATCCCGAGCCGTTCGGCGATCTCTTCGCCAGTACTCTCGCGTGGCCAGTCGAAGTAGCCCGCGAAGTAGGCCGTCTCGAGTGCTGCCCGCTGTTTCTCGGTGAGTTCTTCCTCGAGCACGGAGTGTGAACTCGAGTCGTCCGAGACGCTCCGTTCGGTCGTTCGCTGTGCGAGGTACGTGGCGTCAGGTCGGTGCTCTTGGACGAGTTCGATCAACTGCCGGGTGTCCCGACCACGAGGCAGTTCGACGACGAATCGGAACTCACCGTCCTCGATCGTGGCCGACTCGACGCGGCCGCCGTGGGTTGCGATCGTCTCGAACAGGGAAACTGCGACCGGGGAGACGAGTTCGAACTCGAACTCGTTGCGTCTGACCGAGAGAAACCGGACGGCGTCGATCCCGTCTGTCTCCTCGACCGTCTTCCGGAACGTCTCCTCGGAGACGCCCTGTGCCGAGCCGTAGGCCAACAGGGTGTCGTCACCCGAAACGAGTTGCTCGAACTCGATCGTACACGACTCTGTTGCCGACAGTTCGACGAGTTTCTCTGCCATCTCGGTTATCCGGAACTCGAGTTCGACGACGGCGTCACTGACCAGCGCGTCGCGGCGTTCGATGGCCGTGATCGCGTGTGCGATGACATCACCGATCCGGGAGAATATCGTCGTTTCCGCCTGCGAAAACGCACCCTGTGACGACGCGTAGATGCCGAGAACGCCGTAGACGAGATCTTCGTGGACGATCGGAATCGCTGCAATCGACCGATATCCTCGTTTTCGCGCCTCCTCGCGCCAGGGTTCGAAACGCGCGTCCGTTTCGATGTCGTTTGTCACCTGAACCTCTCCAGTCCGAATTGCGGCTCCACCCGGCCCGTGCCCGGTCGACTCGTTCTCGTCCATGCTGATCTCGACGTTCTCGAGATACCCCCGTTCGATGCCGGCAGCGGCCTTGGGGACGACGGTGTGGCTTCCAGGACTGATACCGCCGATCCAGGCGAATCGGTAGGCGTCTGGTTCGACGAGGCGATCGCACACCCGTTGCTCGAGTTCGGCCCGCGTCTCCGTCGTGATGACCGCGTGCGTGATGTCGTGGACGATCCGATTGAGCCAGTTGATCGACTCGAGTTGCGCCCGCTGGCGGCGACGTTTTCGGTCCTGGCGAGCACGCTCGATCGCGTGATAGATCGTCCGGACCAGCAACTCGCTTGTCACTTCGTCTTTGACCAGAAAATCCTGTGCACCCTGCTGGAGCGCCTTGACGCCGACTTCCTGCTCTCGGACGCCGGTCAGTACGACGATCGGCGTCGCGTCAGTCGCCTCGTCGATCGCCTCGCCAGTCGCCTCGAGCGTCTCGATCCCTGTGCTATCGGGCAGGTTCAGGTCGAGCAACACTACGTCAACGGGGGTGCTCTCGACGGTCTCGAGGCTGTCCTCGAGTCGGGTCTCGTGGGTGATCTCGGGCGTTCGTTTGGTCTCCTCGGTCGGATCGATACGCTGAGCGAGTTCCTCGGTCCCCTCGAGCATCTCTTCGATCAGTCTCGCGTCGCCGGGATTGTCTTCGATCAGGAGAATCTCGAGGGTTTCGGCGTCGACGTCGGCGTGTCCGTCCGTTTCGGGTTCCTCGTTGGTTCCGTGGGGGACGTTCTGATCGCTCATGTCTCGTCGACCTCTGGCGGCAGGTGTACGACCGTACACCAGAACGTCTCGAAGGCACGGATCGTCTCGATGAACTCGTCCGGGTCGACCGGCTTCGTGAGGAAGGCGTTCGCGTGGCGTTCGTAGGATCGTGTGATGTCCTCTTCGGTCTGTGAACTGGTGAGGACGATCACCGGGATCGGACGAAGTTCGGGATCGTCTTTGAGTTCTTTGAGAACTTCCTCGCCGCCCGTCCGGGGCAGGTTGAGATCGAGCAGAATCAGGTCCGGTCGCGGCGCGTCCGCGTACTCGTCTTGCCGAGTAAGGAAGTCGAGGGCTTCGCCACCGTCCGAAACGACGTGGAGGTCGTTCTCGCTCCGCCCCTGTCCGAACGCTTCCTCGGTCAGACGGACATCACCCGGGTTATCTTCGACTAACAGGAGTTGTGCCGGCTCGGGGTGGATTGCATCTGTGTCGGTCATTGTCTTGCTGTGGGGTCGGTCGCCGTTCGCTCGTGTTGGTCGATTCTTCGACCCGTCACATCCCGGCCGTCGGCTAGTGGCGGGCCAAGCCTGAACTGATGAGTCGAATCTGGCGGTGTCGCTCGATTCGACCCGTCAGTCGACGGTTGGGACGGTACTAGCCCTGGATCTTTCTTTCGGATCGGTCCACGATATGTCGATAGAGTCCGCCAACAGATGGCCGGCACTCGTCGAGGACCGTTCCATCCGTCGACCGCTGGATCGGGCCGACCCACACGACCGGGACCGCTCCAGCAATGCAGGCTTGCCCCCCCACCGGGACAGGACTGCGATCGTGCGAGCGGAACCAGCGGGTTCCGTTCCCGGTGGCTGCTCCGCGACTGCAGTCCGAACAGGCCCAGCTCTCGCCGGTACACGCGAAGGCGGCCGTTCGTCGCCGCTCGTCGGACAACCGCGCTCTCTGTTGGCACGTCCTCGACGACGGTGTCGGCATTCGACTCGAGCGCCCAGCGTCCGCGTTTCGCAGTGGCTGCCCGACGTGCTTTCGTCCGCCCGCTCGACTGATCGATCGTCTCCATCCGATTGCTACTCATAAGTCGTCTGACCGGCATAAATGTGGTGCCGACGTAGCGTCGATTGCCGCGAAACCGTTGTCGGAGTCTGTCCCCGAACTCGCTCGAGACGGGACAGCCGTCTCGTGATCACGAGAGACGCGCTCCGTCTTTCGAGCGCCACTACAAAAGAGCAGACCATGCGTGGGACGACTCGCCGCCGTCGGGCTCTGTTAGGCCTCCTGATACGTTACTGTCCTGGTGTACCGGTGCAACCACACCCCGAAGCGGTTGCACCGACAATGACGCTATCCCGGATGATGGAGCTTCGATCTCGCCCTGTTTCCGGCGAGGGGGCTATCGCCGGGCCAGCTATTTGTCGCTTTCAAACTAGGGAGCGAGGCGGATTCTCTGCCCCGCTGTGGACCGGGGTGGACGGCTGTCACCCGTCTTCGCCTGCTGTTTGTTCGCTCTCTCCTATCGGGTGTATCTGGAGGCCAGCAGGCCCAGGCTCGACGTGGGCGTCGACGCCGAATACTTCGGCCATAAACTCCTCTGTGACGACCTCCGCCGGCGGTCCGCTGTCGTAGACAGCTCCGTCCGCGAGTGCAACGAGGTGGTCACAGACCCGGACCGCCTGTGAGATATCGTGCAGAACCACGACGACAGTCATGTCCACGTCCTCGCTCAGCGACCGGATTACCTCGAGGAGCCGAACTTGGTGGCGCAAGTCGAGGTAGGTCGTCGGTTCGTCGAGTAACATTGCCCGAGGTTCCTGTGCGAGGACCATCGCGATCCAGGCCAGTTGCGTCTGTCCGCCCGAGAGCGATCCGACATCGCGATCGCGGAGGTGGTCGATTCCGACCGTGTCGATCGCCCGGTCGACAGCCCGCCAGTCGCTGTCAGACATGGTATCGAACAGCCGACGGTGTGGATACCGGCCGTGTCTGACGAGGTCTTCGACGGTCAGTGACTCGGGGACGACGTTGTGCTGGGAGAGCAACCCCAACTCACGAGCCAACGCTTTTCGCGAATAGTGCTCGATGTCCGTCCCATCGAGGACGACCTGACCGTCGGCCGGCTCGAGTTCGCGTGCGACACCTCTCAGGAGCGTGCTCTTGCCGCTACCGTTGGGCCCGACGAGTGCCGTCACCTTCCCGTCGGGCACGCCGATCGTCTCACCGTCGACGACCGGTTCGTCACTCGTGTCGTACTCGAGGACGAGGTCCCGACACTCGATGTGATCGCTCCGTCCGCTTTGGGTGCCCGTGTCCGTGTCGTCGTCCGAGACCGGACCCCAGCCAGGTTCCTCAACGGTCTCACGCTCGAAACGAGTCTCGAGGCCGCGTTTCTCGATCATGGCTCGAGGTGTGCGGTGACGAGGTCGCGGCCGCGCTCGACGCGTTCGCGCCGTTCGGATTCGGTTATCTCCCTGTTCTCGAAGCGCTCGACGACGTCGTCGATGACCCACTGGATTCGTTCCTCCGAGACGGCGTCGTCGTCGGGCACGCTTTCTCGTATCCACGACTCGACACGAGACACCCAGTCGTCGTCGCGCCGTTCACGGACCACCCAGTCGGTGTACTGGCGCGCGATCTCGTCCCAGTATCCCCGCCGACGTAACACGTCGGTGACGAGGGTATGACCTGCTTCTGCGCCGTCGCCGGCACAGATGATCGCCTGGTGGGTCGCATCCGCCAATCGTCCGGCGACGTAGAGCCCGTCGACCTCGGTTCGGCCACCCTCGTCGCAGTCGACCGTGTGGGTATCCTCGTCGTACAGCGCCGGATCGAGCGACTCGAGGTAGTCGCCGTCGATTACGGTCGCGGCGATCACGTACCGTGGTCTGGCGACCGTCCCGTCGATCGTCTCGACGCGGAACCGCTGGTCGGGCTTCTCGATCGCGTCGACCATCTCGGAGTGAACCGTCGCTCCCTCGTGTGTCACCTGCTCGCGCCCGAGCTCGAGGAACGTGGACGGATCGATACCGCCCGGGAAACCGAGGTAGTTCTCAAGGTGAGCACACCGCGAGATCGCCGAACGGCCACACGCAAAGATCGCGGTCTCGAGGCCGAACCGTGCGGTAAAGATCGCTGCCGAGAGGCCGGCGGCTCCGCCGCCGACGACGAGCACGTCGTAGTCGTGATCGGTGCTGTCGGTACTGTGTCGTTCGCTGTCGGTTGCTGTCATAGTTCTCCGAGGTGCTGTTTGCGTTTCATCAGATAGAGGAAGTATGGGCCGCCGATGAGGCCGGTGAGGATTCCAACGGGGAGCTGTGAGCCGCTGATCGCGAGTCTGGCACAGACGTCGGCGACGACGAGCAACGCGGGCCCGACGAACAGACACCCGACGATGAGGGGTCTGTAATCGCTGCCGACGATCGTCCGGACCATGTGAGGGACGATGAGCCCGACGAAGCCGATGATCCCGCTGACGGCAACGCTCGCACTCGCCGCGACGATAGCGACCGCCGAGAGGCTAAACCGTGCCCGTTCGACGGACATTCCGAGCGATCGTGCAGTCCGCTCGCCGAGCAACAGGACGTTGAGTTGGCGAGCGCCGACGATCGAGAGGGACACGGTGAGCACCGTCCAGGGAACGATGAGTCGGATCTCGCTCCAGCCCGCCCCGCTCAACGTGCCCGTCGTCCAGGCGAGTGCTTCCTGGACGGTGCCCAGATCGTCGACGAAGAAGTAGAGGCCGGTCTGTACCGAGCCGAAAACCGTGCTGACGATCACGCCGGCCAGGACGAGTCGAACCGGACTCGTCCCGCCGTTCCAGGCGATCGCGTAGACCAGCAGGAACGCGAACGCGCCGCCGAGTGCAGCGAAAAGCGGGAGGTACGCGGCCAGCCCGCCGAAGACGACGAGCGTGAGCAACACTGCGAGCCCGGCACCCGAGGACACCCCGAGAATGTATGGGCTCGCGAGCTCGTTCCGCGTCACCGCCTGGAAGATCGCACCCGAGATGGCGAGGTTCATCCCGACGAAAACCGCCACGAGCACGCGCGGCACCCGCTGGGTCCAGACGATCAGCGACTCCGTCGGCAGGTGTGCCAACTCGCCGCCGAACACGAGCGCGTACAGCGTCGACGGACTCGCGAGTACCGCCGGATCGAAGACGATTCCCCAGACCTCCGTAATCGAGACGGAGTAGTCCCCGAAGGTGATCTGCACTGCACCCGCGACCACGGTAATCGCGAGACTCGCCAGACACACCGAGAGTAACGGCCCGTCGACCCACTCGAGGCGACCGCCCGAACCCACCTGTCGGTCGGCGGTCGTGGCGGTCGGAGACCGAGGCCCAGACTGTCCTGTCTTCTCACTCATCGCGGGCTATTCCTCACGTCTACAGTGGGCGCTTTCGGGGCTGTAGTCGGTAATCTGTCCGAGTAGTTCGAGGCCGTCTGTCGTCTGCCAGAGCTCGGTGATGCCCGCATCGGTGAGCCGAACCTCGAGGACCCCTGTGACGACGACTGTCGAGCCACTCGGCTCGACTCCGCGAAAGACGCCCGCGTGCGTGCCGGTCATCGTAAATCGACAGATCACCGTCGTTCCCTCCGCGATCAGCGATTCGATCGCCACCGAGAGGTCCGGAAACGCGTCGTGGAACGCCTCAAGTACTTGCGTCTCGAACGCGTCGGCATCGAGCCCGGTCCGGGACACGTTTGGAGTATGAACGAGCGCATCCGACGCGAGCATGCGTCGGACCGTCGTTCGGTCGTCCTTCTCGAAGGCGGCGAGGACGAACTCTTCGACCAGCTCTTTTTCAGCCTCGAGTGAACTCATTCGAGCCCCTCCCCACGAACGATCTCGTCGATCCGGTCGCGGTCGAACAACTGTTCGTCGGTCGGCACGTCACCGAGTCCAGGGTAGTCGCCGAACTCGTCGGGGTAGAGCTGTTTTGCGAGCATCTCCGTCTGGAACGTGTTCACGATCGGCCCCTGGTCTGGACTCCCGCCAACGTAGAACCTGCCCGAGTCGACACACGACAGTTGGCTGCCGAGCGTGTCGTCTTCGAGTTCCTCGAGGGTCTCGGCGACGCCGTCGGGATCGAACAGGCCGTGTCGCCAGACGAAGACGTCGGGGTCGATCTCGAGCAGCAGTTCCATCTCGGCTTGGACGCGACCCCTGCCGTGTTCGGCGACAGCGTCTCGAGCACCGAGCTCTCGATAGTGCATCTCGCCGTAGGTCCGTTCGGGTGCATCGACGAACGTATCGAGGTGCCAGGTGCCGTCGTGGAGAGAGCCGACCGCGACGGTTGGTCGCTCTGACTCCGGCGGCAGGCGGTCTCTGACCGTTTCGCGGACCTCCCTGTTGAGCTCGAGGATCGCCTCGGCACGCTCCGTCTTCCGGAAGGCTTTGCCGTAGCTCCTCGTGAATTCGGAGAGTGTCAGGTACGGGTAGTCGCCGTCGGGCCAGGTCGGCCACCCGTCGGCCCGTTCGCTTTGACTTTCGTTATGCAGAAACGGGCCGACCCGTCCGACGAACCGATCGACCTCGTCCTCGTCGAACTGGGTGTAGTGGATCAGGTAGTTCGGATCGATCGCCGTGAAGTCGGGGGCGAGGTCGTACAGCCGCTCGAGACGGATGTCCCAGTCATCCGTGTGCAACTCTTCGATCTCTGCCGGATCGATCGAGACGGTCTCGAGTTCGTCGTAGAAGTGTGTGTGTCCGATCACCGAGTAATTGCTGTACATCGCGACCAGCGAATCGAGTTCGTCGAGCGCTGCCGCGATATCGACGACGAAGCCGAACCGACCGACGAACGTCTCGGGTGGGCTCGAGAAGTCGACCTCGCCCATCGGGGCCATCGAGACCGTGTTCGTTCGCTCGGTCTCGGTCGCACCGTCTCCCGGTTGGTCTCGGGACCTGGAGGTACAGCCTGCTAGAGTGCTTGCTATCCCTATTCCACCAGCAGTGATCACCTGTCGTCGACTCAGATCCGTATCCATCAACTGATAATGAAGAAATCTGTTATAAACCACTTTTGCATTAGAACAATATTGGTTGATCTGCCGCTTACTGATCGTACCCATACACGTTTTCGACACTGGTCGTGGAGAGCTACGCCTCGAATCGCCGGGGCGTTCGACCCTAGAAGGCAGGCATATGGTCAAATAATCGGTTGGGTGACTGTTTTACTCACGTCAATATATCTGTACGAAATGGCTGATAGAACAGAACGAAGTGGCCACTATAGGAACAGGCGAGAATTCGTCAAAACAGGGGATGCAGAACAGCGCCGCCGCTCAAGAGTCAGCGGACACGGAACGATTCTGATTAGTCGGGCGGGTCAAGACCATAGAATATCTTCGCTACGGTGAGGAACTGATTGGCGTCTACGCACGGCTCGTATGTCGAATTTTCACTCTCAATAGCGAGTTTTACAAGCAAATCCACAAGCCGCCAGACGTTGTACAGAACGCACGCAAACACGAAATTGAAGAACCGATACGTATGGCGTTTACTCGTCGTGCGGACACGAAACGTCTTGATTTGCTTGTAACCATTCTCAATGCCCCAGCGGTGGCGATAGCGACGAACCATCCGCTCAACCATGTGGATTCGCTCAGTCTCGCTGTCGTCATCATCCAGCATCACGCTGGGATGGTTCGTTTCAAACAGCGCGTATTCCTGTGCATCCTCTTTACTCCCCACTGTCGGTTCACCTGCCTCATCTTCTCGAATCTCTTTCGTGAGAGAACTGAAACCCTGCTGAACATCATCTTCATTTAGTTCAATACCGAGGTCACTGAGGTCATTGCGCATCTGCTCACGGATGTCTGTCCTCTCCTCTGTTTCATGACCTCCATCTTCGTTCTCCATATCGAAGTCGTTGCTCGCGCTTGACGGGAGGTACATCCGCTTGCGAGTCGGACCATCTGAAACTGTTGCCTCTTCAATGTGGACCGTCTTCTCAGAGCGGCAGAGCCGTGTACACGTCGCTCTCTCTGACTGGTGTTTTCGTGCGCCGTTAAGGTAGTAGACACCGTGCTTGTCGCACGCGTCTTTCACGCCCGCACTATCGAACTCTCTGTCCATCATCACAAGTTCGATGTCGTCTACGAGGTCAAGCGCATTTTCCAGCAGACTATCCACGATGTCGGCTCGCTTCATCCCGCGTTTGACTGGAACTGCGTCCAGAACGAGTGGAATATCGTACCCAATAATCTGGATAGTTGCCCACTGGTAGTACACTTCACCGTCTTTGTAGCCGAGAATCCAATCCTCAGAGATATTGTTGTCCTCGTCCCGCTTGACTTTGCCTGTCCACGGATTTCCCTTTGTGATGTCGATTGCAGCCCAGAGTTTGCCGACGAGTTCGGAGTTGTGACGGGCGCGGGAGATTAGCATCCGAGTGGTTTCATGGAGCATCGAGCGCGTTTCCTCGACAGTGAGTTTCCCTATCTGATAGCGGTGGTTCGACGCGCTCGGCGTGCGGTCGCGCTGGGAGTCGATGTAAAAAGAGTGCTGACCACTCTGGGCATACATATTCTCGCGCATACCCATGTACGCATGTTGTTCCCAGAACGCGTTCTCATGAATCACGCTGTTGTCAGCCCGTTTCAGGTAGAACGTATCCGTGACGAACGGTTTGGCCTGTTGCCAGACTTCCTTGGTCTTCTCCGCGACAAGCCGCTGTTTACTCCGTTTCGAGGTTATATCGCGTTCTTCGGGACGAAACACGGAGTCAGGAGCAGGAATACCTTGTTCGCGGGCAAAGTCGAGGGCTTCCTCGGTAGCCGACCGCACGAATTCACGCTGTACGTCAGTGAATTCTTGGTTCCACATTTCCCAGAGCCGTGACTGGCTCGGGGCACCACTCATGTCATGGTTATGCTCAACGGGGAAGCCAAAGTCACGGCAAACGGTAGGGAAGGACTTGAGGAAGTGGTGGAGAAGTGTCTCTTGACAGTCCCACGCGAGCCGAAGCATGTGTGATTTCACCCACGCATGAAAAGACGTTGTGTTCCGATGCCAGTCAGCGCGGGCGTCATCGTAGGTTTCGTTTCGAAAGAAGGAATTTCGTAGAACTTCGACAAAATCGGGTTTCTCGGCGTAGTGGGTAAGGAAGTGGATGCTCCCGTTATAGGTCTCGTCGTTGACGGTAAATGTGAAGAACCTATCGTGGTCGAACGGGGATTGGGTAGGTTGTGTTACCGACATAACTCACTAAAACGAAATGCTTAGTATTAAAATTATGTATTTTAGATGAACATATGTGTGAAATGACGGGATTTCACAGATGGTTCGCATACCTTCCTCACGACTACCCGAGGAACGGAAAGTACACAAAAGAGAGGAATGCATTCACCACACGTGACACGCGCACACTGGTGTTGGACAGAATTGGTATCCTAGTCAAAATTCTCTCATCTGTTTTGTTCCTAATTAGTGAGAAAGTTAGTCGAGATTTGGCTCGAATATATTCTCTATTGAGCAGTCAAAGTATCTTGCAAGTTTGAACGCTAACTCCAAAGAAGGGTCATACTTTGATGTTTCTATTGCATAGATTGTCTGACGACTCACATCAACCGCATTTGCGAGTTCTTGTTGTGTTATTTCTTCTTCCGCACGTTTAACGCGAAGGTTATTATCCATATTCAACTACAGGCGGTGATAGATTTCAGTTCCACCTAATACCACAAATATCGTCCCTACAGCAGCTAGTGCAAGATAATCTACCTCTGCTGGTGTAACCTCATTTATCACTGCATGTCCGATATATATTACAAGTATCGAAATGAGGAGTACAACTCCAGTAACAGATAGTGCAAGGTCAATATTCTGAACATCACGTTCATCAACTACCCCAGATTCGCCATGTTGTGATTGTACAATATAGCCGAGATTGGCAAAGAGTAAGATTACAGCAGGTGTTACGACCAAATCTGCAATTGTTGGATTTGTAAATGGTTCTCCAAGGAGCAAGCCAGCAATCGGGTAGAGGAGTGATGTAACTAGAAGCAGAAGCAGATTATATTTTCTTGGTAGCAGAGCAACCATTATTCATCACCACCATTTGATGTGAACTCTTCAGTAATGATATAGGGCAAATTAACGCTCCAACTGATAAGCGCACAAACAATCATCATTGCCACCGCTCCGAGGAAGAACCAGAATGAATTACCGTCCATAATAAATTCTGGGGCAACAAATCCCGCAGCGATAATTACGCCACTAATTGCTGCTGCTATCATCACGAGAAGAGCGCCATATGCTTTTCGAGGATTGTCAACCATACAGTACTATTTTGACTACCCACACATAAATGTTATGTCTTCTTTACAAAATGGATGGTCTCCTTAACATCCCACAAGGTAGTATCACGATTCCATCATTTAAAATTGTACTTGACTGTCAGGTCACAGTGTAGAACCGTTGGTGGTCAATGCGCACACGTAGTTCCCGAATCACCTGCTTCAGTTTCAGGCACGAGACTAAATAAAGAAATCGCGCTACTAATACTGCTAAGCAATCCAACCAATTATTCGTGACGTGCCTGCCTTCAGTTCGACCCAGTTCTATATAGCGTTCTTTCATTTAAACGATGCCAGTCGACGGCCAGAATCCGCAACGGCAGTTCCCGGGTGCCCCTCGAGTCGTCGCTCTCTCGTCGGTCGTGGAGAGACAGCAGCGACGCTCGCCCCGACTGACTGCGCCGAGCCATCGTTTACAGGCTGTCTCGAGTGTCGAAAGACTGGTCGATCGGCCGGCGTCTGTGACTCTTGCAGTCACACTGTTTCTCGACAACAATACAGCGAGAGTGCCTCGAGGTCGTACGGAACTCTTTGATTTCCGTGACTGAGCGGAGCAACGCTCCGCGATGTCCGCGAGGCTTCTGGGCTCGCTCGATGCCGAGAGACGCAGTCTCTCGAACTACCCGACCTCGAGAATGAATCGCGACAGCTATCTGACGGACACTACCGCATCGGGGAGGACAGTTGCGACGTGAATTACAGACTGGAATCCGGAGCAACTGCCGGTAGTTGCGTGGAACACGACACCGATCGAAACCCTGTGCCGGCGGATCGGACGGGTGTCGTCGGAGGTGTTTCCCCCGCCGCGATCGCACTGGTGGGCCTGCCGAGTCACGTGGCCAGGGTCGACCTCTCGGATCGGGTTTGGATGTCTCCCCGTACCGATTCGACTATCGACTGCTGGGTCGGCCGGTCCACACGACTGGGCTGGTGGGTCGGATTGGACCATCCGACTGGTCCCACCCATCGGTGCATGGGTGAATGCCACTCGTCGCTTCCCGACTCTCGATCGGCGAGTAAAATCGATCACGGTCGTCTTCTCACTCTTTTCGTTGGTTTCTCGTCTCTCATTGTCGGTGTAACCGCACCCGGAACGGTTGCACCGGGAAATCGGGACAGCAATCCGTCTCAGTCGTCCGAAAGGCACCCAGTCGTCGCACCGATCGACGTTCGACCGTTCTGCTGGACGTGGGTTCGGTCGCGTTGAGCGTCTCGGGTGCCGGTACACGCGTGGGGCCACTCCGACGCAGTGCCCCGCAAGCGACTGCACTCGGCTCCGTCCCACGAATCCGAGTCGCTCGAGAGAGGTCGTAAGCGCCGATACGGAACCCAAAACTCGCCGCTCGAACCCGAGGCTTCGGCTACGAAGACGGCCTGTCTCTGTCGCGGGCGAGGCGTCGTTTCTCGAGTGTGGCCGCTCTCGAGTCGCCGTGTTCGACGTTTCCCCACTGGATGCTAGATTCCGACCGGTCGATAGCCGCTCTCGAGAAGTCCGTTCTTACTGCCGGCCGTGAACGACTCCGACGCACCCATCCGATAAACTCCATATTGCAATATATAATTCTGGTCGGCGGATCGATCGCTGGCAACGGGTTTCTTATCACTGGCGCGCTACCACCAGCTATGGAAGAAATTTCGCTCGGCGTTCCGGAACCGCTGTTGAACCGACTGCCGGACGACGACGAGGTTGCAGCGGCGGACATGCAAGACGCCGTCGCTGGCTGGGAGCGAAAGCTCAACCAGTCGATCCAGGAAACCGACGACGAGACAGAAGCAGCTACACGGGTGCTCGAGGCGGTCGATCGGTTCGAAGACCGCTACGAAACCTACGACGAACTCGTCCCGGAGCTCCGTGCTTGGGGCCAGTCCCCGATTTACGCGATTGCGTGGCGAACGCTGTATGCGGATGTCATCGCACAACTGTACGACCACGAGGAGTTGGCCGACCATCTCGAGCGCGAACGGAACCGTCGGGTCGTCGCAGACGGGATTCGACTGCAGGACTTGTAGCTACGTCAGGTCCTCGACCAGTCGGGCAAGCGTCTCGAGATCGTACTGGCCCGGCGCGGTCGCTTTCGCGGGGTCGACGGGTGCGTAACCGATTTTCGATCCGTACGCTGGTGCGACGGCGCGGGTGTGAGATCCAGCGTCGCCCATCGCCATCGTCGCGACGGTCCGTCCGTCGTCGGTGAGTTTGTGGGTGACCGAGAGCACGGCGAGGCAGTCTTTGCGGTCGTGAGCTGTCACGGCGAGTTTGCCCACGTCTGCGCGGTCGCAGGCGTCGGTCAGTGTCTCGCTCATCTCGAGTGTCGACGGCGTTCCCTCGAAGTCGTGTGCCGAGGCAACGACTGCGACGTCGCGTTCGCGGGCCTGTGCAACGACGTTGCCTGCCTCGCCGTCTCGCAGCGAGGCGAGTTCGACGTCGATTGCTTCGACTGCGTCGAACCTGGTAGCCTCGACGAGCACCTCGAGTCGGCCGTCGTCGGTCGCTTCACCGCCTTCCCACTTCGCGCGGTTCGTCGCCAAGATTGGTAGTTCGCCGTCGTAGGCCTCGAGTGCGGCCAGCGGCTCTGGGGCGAGATCCATCCGGAACTCGAGGGCGTCGGCGTGGTCGCAAGCGGCGGACGCGTCGTCGGGATCGGCAGTCGAGGCAGCCAGGATAACCGAGTCAAAGTCCATACTAGCGAGAGTGAACGACCGGGCGAAAAACGGTGTCGCTCCGGGAAACGCCGCGTGCGCCTCGCTGGCGGGTTACGCGACGCCGAGGGTCTCTTCGGCCTCGAGAAGTTCGTGGTAGCGGTTACGAATCGTGACTTCGGAGATGTCTGCGACGTCGGAGACGGCGGCCTGGGTGGTCTTCTCGTTGGTTAACAGTGCGGCAGCGTAGACGGCGGCGGCCGCGAGACCGACCGGAGATTTGCCGGAGTGGACGCCTTTCTCCTTGGCGTTTTGCAGGAGTGCGCGAGCGCGATGTTCAGCCTCGTCCGAGAGTTCGAGTCCGGAGGCAAAACGAGGGACATAGCTCTCCGGATCTGCGGGCTGGACCTCGAGTCCGAGTTCGCGGACGACGTAGCGGTACGTACGGGCGATTTCGTTTTTCTCGACGCGGGAGACGTCGGCGATTTCGTCGAGCGATCGGGGAACGCCGGCCTGGCGGGCAGCAGCGTAGACACAGGAGGTTGAGACGCCTTCGATCGAGCGACCGGGGAGGAGGTCTTCGTCGAGTGCACGCCGGTAGATGACCGAAGCGGTCTCGCGGACGTTGTTCGGAAGACCGAGTGCAGAGGCCATCCGGTCGATCTCGCCGAGTGCCTGCTTCAGGTTTCGTTCCTTGGAGTCGCGGGTCCGGAACCGCTCGTTCCACTTGCGTAGACGCTGCATCTTCTCGCGCTGGCGCGAGCCGAGCGAGTTCCCGTAGGCGTCTTTGTTGCGCCAGTCGATATTGGTCGACAGTCCCTTGTCGTGCATCGTGTTCGTCGTCGGTGCGCCGACGCGGGACTTCTCGTTCTTTTCGGCGGCGTCGAACGCACGCCACTCGGGACCGCGGTCGACGGAGTCCTCTTCGACGACGAGACCACAGTCTTCACAGACCGTCTCGCCGTGCTCGTCGTCGACGACGAGGTGTCCAGTACACTCCGGACAGGTGACGTCGCTCGCTTCGCTTTCGGTCGTTTCTTCGCTCGTTTCGTGTTCGTTACGCCGTACTCTCGTGTTCGATCGTGTGCTAGTCATACGATGGCAAATGCTGTCCGGACGAGCTGATCGCAAAAGCCCGGACGAAGTCGTTACCTACTGCCTTCAGAGGATCAATATATAATGGTTTCGAAATCGTAACTACACGACCCTCGTAAAGCAGTAACTCGTCCGATCTGCGATGATCGATCAAAACATTCAAGCATAGAATTGCCTCTCGAGCAGAGCGGAGCTTCCAAGCTGGCCCCCGTCGAATACCGCATATGCAGGTTGCAGTCGGAACTGAGAATCCAGTGAAGGTCGAGGCGGTCGAACGGACTCTCGAGCGGTTCGATCCGTCGGTAGAAGCCGTCGCCGTCGACTCCGGGGTTGCCGAGCAGCCGTGGTCGGTTGCGAAGACAGTAGCGGGCGCTGAAAACCGTGCCCGGCGAGCACTCGAGGCGACCGATGCGACTTACGGCGTCGGCCTCGAGGGTGGTGTTGCCCGATTCGAGGGTGTACCCGGTCTCTTCCTGATCATGTGGTGTGTGGTCACCGACGGCGACCGAGTCGAGCGCGGTGGTGGACCGGCGCTTCGCCTTCCCGACGACGTCGTGGATCGGCTCGAGGAGGGAGCCGAACTGGGGCCGGTAATGGACGAGTTGCTCGGTACCGACGGGATCGCGAAAGCCGAGGGCGCAGCGGGTGCCCTTACCGACGCGTTGACTGACCGCCGGCAGGCACTGGGTGAGGCAGTGGCGTCCGCGTCGGGACCGTTCCTCTCGAATCACTACGACTGATCGGGTGACAACATCGTATTACCCGGAGAAACCATTTATTAGCGTGAGAGTCATCGACTCGTACTCGTTAACCGGCCGTACCAAGACATCGTTTCGACACCCGTATCGATCTATTACTCTCCCCAAAAATCGAACTACGGCAGAGGGTTAACCGCACGTACCAAACCCCCTAAGAGGGTTCCGGTCGTGTCTCTGAGCATGAGCAGCGCAATGGCCACCGACCTCACGAGCAAGCAACAGCAGATCCTCCAGTACCTCCGGGAGAAGGCTGCTACGAAGACGTACTTCAAATCCCGCCTCATCGCCCAGGAGCTCGGGATGACGCCGAAAGAGGTCGGATCGAATATCACCGCTCTCCAGAACGGTAACTACGACGTCGAAATCGAAAAGTGGGGCTACTCCTCGAGTACCACTTGGAAAGTGAGCCTCTAGTACTGTCCCAACCGTCGACTGACAGGTCGAATCGAGCGACACCGCCAGATTCGACCCATCAGTTCAGGCGTGGCCCGCCACTAGTACTGTCCCAAGTGTGGACCGACTAGTTGAGAGTTGGCCCAAACCGATCACGATTCTCGATCAGGAGTAAAGCGCACTAGTCAGAGTAGACTTGGGACGCTACTAGAGCCCGAGTTCCCGTGCACCGTCGGAGCAAATCCGACCGTATGTGCCGGCTCGACCCGTTATACGGTTTGCTGTCAGCCAGTGCCGGCGCGACCGCGCGCTCTTGCGGTCGTGCCGGGACATCGGGACAGCAGTCCGTATTAGCCGCCGAGTAGAACGGTACTGGTTTTCACACGATCGACTCGAGTCTTGCGAGCGACGACAGTTCGTACGTCGGTTGATGGTCGCTAGGGTCGGCGACACCGACCAGTGCAGAGTCGATGCCCATCGCGTTTGCCCCGGCGACATCGGCGTGAGGCGAGTCACCGACGTGGATCGCGTTAGCGGGGTCGACACCCAGTTCTCCGAGTGCGTACTCGAACGGTTCGGCGTTTGGCTTCGGATAGATACCTGCGCTTGGCTCCGTGAACACGCGGACGTCGAAAGCGTGTTCGATACCGAGCGTCCGGAGCTTTCGACTTTGAGTCTTTCGGCCGCCGTTCGTGATGAGGCCGACACGTCCCCGATCGTGAGCGTGCTCGAGGGCGGTCTCGGCACCGGGACGAAACTCGACGGCAGTCGGATCTCGAAGCTCGAGATAGGCAGTCGAAAGCGTCGACACTGCTGCTTCCCGGGTCTCAGGATCGACCCCGGCACGATTCGCGGCTTCCCTGAAGAGAGACTCGTAGAACTCGCGATCCGTCTCGGTGACCGGCAGTGACGGTAGCGCGGCCCGGAGATCCGCAGGCGTACAGAACTGCTCGAGCCCAGCCCGGTCGAACGCCGACTCGAGCAACCTCCCGGGGTCCTGCGTCGACTCGCAGAGGGTTCGGTCGAGGTCGAAACAGATCGCGTCGTAGTCGGCCATCTGTTTTGATCTACGGGCGTGGTCGTTCTGAAGGTTTCGCTGCCGGACACGGGGTGGCCGTCCACTACAGCGCCGGCTGGATATCGCAGGAAGTTACCTTCGTGGCCGTCAGTCGACGGGTATGGACGTCGTCAAGCGAGTGCACGTCGTTCCGGTGGGGTACGAGTTCGATCGGGTTCTCGAGCCGATCCGGGACCAACGAGCCGATCTCGTCTACCTCCTCGAGCACGATTCGGACGCGACGGAGCGGACCGAAGTCGACGGTGTCTCGCCCGAGGCCCGGGCGGAGTATCACGAGAAACTGCACAGCGAACTCGAGTCGGTCGTTCCCGAGGTTCGCAGCCGTCGCTGTGATCTGCATGACGTCTACGCCGTCCTCGGGTCCGTGACGACCATCGCGTCGACTCACGCCGACGACAGCGTCTACGTCAACGTCTCGAGTGCGGGGACGATCGCGGCAATCGGGGCGACGATTGCGTGTATGGACGTTTCGACGGACGCACACGCCTACTACGTCGAGCCGTCGACGTACGCCCACGACGGGAAGGCCGAGCCGTCGTCGTTCGGCGTCGAACAGA
Organism: Natronobacterium gregoryi SP2; assembly: GCF_000230715.2. Classification (GTDB taxonomy): domain Archaea; phylum Halobacteriota; class Halobacteria; order Halobacteriales; family Natrialbaceae; genus Natronobacterium; species Natronobacterium gregoryi. The sequence goes on along the minus strand of NC_019792.1, from coordinate 1,021,972 downwards.
CCGAAACGATCCCGACGTACCCGATCGAGTCGCCCACTCGTGATCAGGTCGCGATACTGGGATTCCTCCGAGAGCCGTCCGCGTGGGGCGGGTTCGACGACGCACGGACCGCACCGCCAAAGAAGAAAGATCTCATCGAGTACGCCAGAGATTGCGGGCTGTCTTTCATGGCTGACCGTCGTCCGCCCGAGGAACGGGCAAGCGAGGACAAAGGCGCGTTCCGGGTCCTCGACGCACACGTTCTCGATCCACTCGTCGAAGACGGGTACGTGACGGTCGAGTCGGTCGGTCGCCGACGAGTCGTCGAACTGACCGAACAGGGAGAAAACGCCTACCGGGCGTTCAAACACAAACTCACGGACGGAGCGTAGAAGGACGACGTGGAGGCGGGTACGGATCGGCTTCGGCCAGCGCGCACGGCTCGCCCCCAGCCGTGCAGTCCGAGGTCTGTCTCGAGTCACTCGACGGGCACGAAGTGCCCGATCGGCGATCCCGCAGTGGAGGGACCGTCCGTCTACACGAGCGAACAGATCCGGCGCGGCGTCGGCGAGGGACGAGCCAGGGAGTTCGAGGGGTCGCGGCTGATCTCGAGTACAGCGTGGAGTTCACGAGCGACGACGAGTCGACGACGGATCGCTCGCATGCTCGAGGACGGCGCGAGCGATGTCCGTCACGTGTGCGACCCAGAGGTAGCGAGTAACGGTCTCGGTCGTCGACTCGTCGGCCGCGGTGTGGTTCTTCTCGGGGTGATAGCGAGCCGTCCCAGTCGATACGGTAGACGACACCGTCCGCACTGTTATACGGACTGCTGTCCCGATGTCCCGGCACGACCGCAGGAGTTCGCGGTCGCGCCGGCACTGACCGACAGCAAACCGTATTCGACAGCCGGACTATCGTGACGACCGTTGCTTTCGATCGCGGGACTGCAGTCCTGCCCGATTCGCCACGTTCAAGCCGGTTCCCTCCGAGCGTCGATGTATGACTCGATCTGTCTGGATCAAAGCCGACGGGTCCGTCGGCGATTGGGAGGATCGGCGGATGCGGATCACCGCCGCGCTCGAGGCGGGCGCGGACTGGGTACTGGTCGACGAGGGAGACGTCGAACGCGTCCGCGAACTCGGCGACATCGGCGTCGCTGCGTTCCGGACTGGTGGCGACATGACGCTCGTCGACGACGCCGAGAACGACGCCGAGACCGATGCGTCGGGACCCGAACCAGACGCTGTCGTCGTCGGCAAGAACGGCGAAGGCGACGGGACGATCGATCTCCCCGACGATCTGTCGGGTTCTGCGGACCTCTCGACGCTTCGCCGCGACGACGACCTGGAGCGCGGTGCCTACGTTCGCATCCTGGACGAGGCCTACGAAACCTTCGCCGAGACGGCAGCCGAAGTTGCCGACCACACCATCGTCGTCGGCGAGGACTGGACGATCATCCCACTGGAGAATCTCATCGCTCGCATCGGCGAGGAGACGAACCTCGTCGCGGGCGTTACAAGCGCCGCGGAGGCAAAAACGGCGTTCGAGACGCTCGAGATCGGTAGCGACTCCGTCTTGCTCGATTCGGCCGATCCCGACGAGATCCGCAAGACAGTCGAGGTCCGCGACGAGGCCGAACGTGAGACCCTCGACCTCGAGTACGCCGAGGTACTCGACGTCGAGCGCGTCGGCAGCGCCGACCGGGTCTGTATCGACACTGGCAATCTGCTGGAGCACGACGAAGGGATGCTCGTCGGCTCGATGGCTCGCGGACTCGTCTTCGTCCACGCCGAGACCGCCGAGTCGCCGTACGTCGCCTCGCGCCCCTTCAGAGTCAACGCCGGCGCGGTCCACGCCTACGTTCGGACGCCAGACGGTGGGACGAAGTACCTCTCGGAACTCCGGAGCGGTGACGAGGTCCAGGTCGTCGACACCGACGGCAACACCCGTGAGGCGATCGTCGGCCGCGTCAAGATCGAGAAACGCCCGATGTTCCGGATCGCGCTGGAAACCGAGGATGGCGACCGCGTCGAGACGCTACTCCAGAACGCCGAGACGATCAAAGTCGCCTCTAGCGAGGGACGGAAACCAGTGACCGGCCTCGAGGCGGGGGATGAACTGCTGCTGTACTACGAGGATACGGCCCGCCACTTCGGTGAGGCCGTCGAGGAGAGTATCATCGAGAAGTAGTTGGACGGTCGCGTGACCAGCCACTGACGAGCCTGACCTGATGACCGGCTGCAAGTACCCAGCACAGCCGTCTCATACGGCTTACTGTAAGTCAGTTCCGGCACAACCGCGACCCGGGCGGCGGTTGCGCCGGTAAATCGTTACAGTAATCCGTATCAGGCTTCCTTCGGTTCTGGTTCAGACTCGTCTGGCTCCGCCGACTCGAGTCGGGTCGTACACCAGTGACAGAACTCGAGGTCTTCGTCCAGTTCTTTTCCGCACTCGGGACAGGTCGGTCCCTCCGCCCCCTCGGTGTTGTCCGGTGGAACGCCGAATGCGCGAAACGTCGCGTCGATGGCTGCAAACAGGGCGATGAACGAAAGCGCGAACTGTCCTATCGAGTCGGTTTCCGCTGAGACAAGTTCTCCCATCTCGGTCAGAGACTCGGCCGCCGTGAGCTGGTCCGGCGAGGGCAGAAAGATCACGATCGCGGAGAGATACAGCCCAGCGAAGACGAACGCCCGGAGCCAGTCACGAATGAGCGCGTGGCCTGCTCCTGGAAGGAGAATCGAGAGCCCGCCGGCAGCGAGCGCACGAAGCCATTGCATCGGTATTGCATACTATGAGAGAGCCGACGGGTTAACATTCCGATTCTGGTCGAATCGAACTCGAGTGTCTCGACCAGAGTGGTGTCGTCGGCTCTGACTATACTGGAAGAAACCAAAACAAGAGCAAGCGGTAGTGGGCCCTCGAAAAGAATTTGGAGCAATCGGCGTGGCTCCTGTCTCTCCCAGAAACTAGATAGTTCGTGACTATCTTTCATTCGATTGAATTCAGTGTGGGATACTTATATATACTTCCGCTCCACAGAAATATTTAGCACCGAGAGAGCGACGGGAAGGGTGTTGGAGGTCGCGTGTCAGCGCTCGAGGTTCCGTACGTGGTGGTGCGCGGCGTCCTGGTGGCTTTCCGATCGTTCGGGTGCATCCATACACATGTTCGAACTACTGACTCAGCGGACGTGCGGAAACGCGGACGAACGCGGTGTTTCGCCCGTAATTGGTGTTATTCTAATGGTCGCGATTACCGTCATTCTCGCGGCCGTGATCGCGACGTTCGTCCTCGGGATCGGCGACGACATCCAGCAGGACCCACAGGCTGGCGTTTCGATCGACGACGGCGACCCGGCTGCCGTGGACGTGTCGCTGACGTCGATGGGTAATGCCGACGGTGTCGCTATCGTCGACACTGACGACGGACAGGTTCTGAACGAGAGCGAGGACGTCGACAACGCCGTTCTCGGGTCGACAGGAATGACAGCGACGGTGGGCGAACCTGGGAGTTACAGCGTCGTAGCGTACATGGGTGACGGTTCCGACCTCGACGAAACCTCCGTCCCTGACGACGAACTCCGTGCGACGGCGGTGATTAGCAACTTCGACGTCGAAGACCCCGCCTGAGCGTAATCCCGGTTTCGGGTACTAGTCGGTCTACTGTCCGTCTTCGTTCAGAAATCCGTCAGCTTCGCCTCCGTCGACCCCTTCGCATCGAGTCCGAACTCCGAGAGACCGACGAACTCGAGGCCGTTGTCCCGGAGCGCCCGTTTCACGCGGTCGGAAGCAGAGGGGGCGACGAGCATCCCGCGGACGCCGTCGCCGGCGGTGACACCACCTCCCGGTGACTCCGCTGGCGTTTTCCCGTCCTCGTACAGCGAGACGTATCGCTGGAGTTGGTCGAAGTGATTCAGCGTCGCCTGGATGCGCTTGACCTCGACGACGACGGGTGTACCGTTCGCGTCGACCGCGTAGAAGTCGACGAACCCGTACTTCGTCTCGCGTTCGTGTTCGACGATCCGGAGTCCCTCCTCGAGTACGTCGGGGTTCTCGGCGATGTACTCGTGCATCTCGGCTTCGGTGCCCGACTCCTCGTAGGTTGCGCCGTCCGTGGCGTCAAAGCGGGTCAGCCCGTAGCACTCGTGGATACGAACTTCCACGCGCTCGGTAGGGTTGCTACGACGAGCGAGCAGGACTGGTTCGCCCTCGCTGACGCGTGTGGAGACGCTGCCGCCGCCCGGCATCCAGTTCACTGGCTTGTGGCCGGTCGGCTGGTGGACCAGGAACGTGCCGTCCGGCTTGGCGACGAGAATCCGGTCACCCGGCCCGAGATAGCCACTCGTGCGACCCTCGTACTCTACCTCACACTCGGCTTCCACTGTCAACATCGCGCCGTTGCGAAACGCCGTCTTCGCCGCCTCGACGACGGCGTCCGGGTCCGGCGACTCGAGTTGCTCGACGACCATTCGTGAAAGCGGTGGCTCACCAGACGGGCAAAAATGTATTCGTTCGTGATCGTCAGCGCGGTCGATTTGGGGCTGTCTGTCCCTCGCTATTGGTCTCCACGTTAGGTCCGCTTTCCTCGAGTGACTCGAGACGAGAAGAGGCCGGCACAGATTCGAACCACGGTCGGAGCAACGTTTTCCCTGATTCGACTCTTTGCGCCGGCCCATTTTACCTCACGTCACAACGCCGAGCGTAGCGAGGCGTCTGTCGTGAGTGTAAAATGGGCCGGCGCAGATTCGAACTGCGGTTACGGCCACCCGAAGGCCGAAGGATACCAAGCTACCCCACCGGCCCGCAATCGACTTATGATCGTCGGGCAGTTTAACGTTTCCGAAAGGCCTCGTCGCTCGAGAACCGATCGTACGCCTCGAGCGATCAGAACTGCTCGTAGCTGTCGGTATCTAGGAAGTGATGGACGACTGTCACGGCCTGGTCGGCGTGCAGGCGTTTGGGTCCGATGCGGACTTGATGGTCGACGCCGTCCTCGAGCAGGGCCGTCTCTTCGTCGGTGAAGTCCCGGTGGTCCGAGAGGACGAAGACGGGGTCGGCGTCGACGAGACCCTCGACGTCGTAAACGGCGTCGCCGTCTTCGTGTAACTGGACGATCGGGCCGTCGAGTTTCTCGAGCGTGGCCTCGAAGCCGCGGCGGTACACCTCGATTCCGGGGCTGGGTTCTGCGGGGAGGACGCCGATGGCTTCGTCACGGTGCTCGAGGGCTTTCCGGACGAGCGCGGCGGTGCTGCGTTCGTCGGGGTTGAGCCGTCGGAGTTGGCTCCCGTCGAAGGTGATCGTGAGTTCGTCCTGTGCGATCAGGTGGACGCGGACGTCCTCGCGGATGCCGTGGGAGATGACGAACGCGGCCGTGATCGATCGACAGAGCGCGTCGAGACGGCCGGCACCACTTGCGAGGTCGTCGAGCGAGAAGTCGGGTTCGGTCGGCACGTCGTGGCCGACGAGTACGAACTGGCGCATAGCGAAGCGAGGGTGACGGCAGGGATAGCCTCCACGATTTCGCTGAGTTACCCCTCGGTGCGGAGCCGGCTGTTGACGCGCTCGAGCGTCCGGCGGGTGTACTCGAGGCCGGGAGCTCCGTCCAGGTACCAGACGACGGCAGCGACGGCGAACAGTCCGAACTGGAACAGTTCGTACGGACCCATCGTGTAGTAGTGGAGGGCGGCGTCGAGGACTCCCTCGACAGGTTCTTCCTCGCGTGTGGCCACCAGTGGCCACAGGAGGAAGCCGGTTCCAGTAAAATCACCGGTCAGGGCCGACGGCGGCACGTCGGCCGCGAGATGGGACAGGTGGCCGACGACGAAGGCGATACCGACGTTTTGTCGTTCGAGTCGGTCTGCGAGGAGGGCGACGACTGGGACGAGCACTGCGGCAAAGAGCAACGAGTGGCCAAGCGTCCGACCGCCGGGGAGGACACTGACTGCCCAGGCGAGGGGCTTGTCGATCAGGTCGGGAAACTGTGAGCCGACGGCGAGTGCCAGCGTCGGTACTGCGAGGGGTGCGCGGTCGAACCGGCGGTGCGTGTAGCCGGTGTACAGCAGGTATGCAACGGCGAGGTGTCCCCACGGCCACATCCAGTGAACGTTCTTCGCTCGACGAGATAGGCGCTTCGACTCACAGCGGGTTGCACATCCAGGGACAAGGCTTCCCAGTCGGCTCGTATGGAATAGTTGCATGGCAAAGTCAGACCCTGCACGGGGCTCGGGGACGGATGGGCGCAGTCCGACCGGCGACAAACGACGCCTGCTCTCGGCGCTCGAGGGGCGGTCGTGTCCGACTTGCGACGACGGTGGTACGCTCGAGCGCGCCACGTACAAGGGTAACGCGGCGGTGATCTGTGACGCGTGCGGGACGCCGAGGGTACAGGTGTGGACCGCCTCTTTTTGACCGTCTGGCCAGTTCTCACTGTGAGAACCGTGATTGCGAGTGTGGATAGTCGTGGCCGACGACGAGCGCGACGACGTGGACCACGACCAGCGCGAGTAAAAGCGAGAAGCGGGTAATCGAGTCGATCCCCGTGACGAAGACGGGCAGATAGGCCAGCGGGAACAACGTTCCGACCCAGAAACCGACGGCCGTAGCGGTACTTCCGGGGTGCATAGCTACCGCATCGTCTCGAGGTCGACGAACGAGTGTTCGTGAGCGGCGATCCAGCTCGACAGCAGTTGTTCTTCCGACGCGTCTTTCGGGAAGACGGCACACTCGTCAGGGGCGTCGTCGTTTTCGACGGTGACGTGATCGAGTTCGATCGCCGGGGGCTCGGGACCGCCATCGGAGGGTCTCGTATCGGTTTCGTGTCGTGACATTGGAAGACGGGCGATCGGTCTCGCCGGGCGGGACTACCGTTGCGTGAAGTATAGTTATCGACGAGCTACTTCGTGTGGACCGAGTGGGAGCGTCCGCTCCACTCCAGTTTCGTTCGTCCGTTTCGGTTGCAAAGAGTGTTTTACGCGCTAACGTGTACGATCTCACTACGCGGCTCGCCACTTCGATAGCCGAATTGTCGATCGGGTAGGAACGGATTACGGACGAGACGACTCCGTTTGGCAGTCGCTACTCGGGCACTCCCGGGACGGTTACCGCGCGCCGAGTGTCAGTTGTTCGTGGATCTCGCTGCCGTTCCGCCAGAGTCGCAGATCGATCGTCTGGCCGGGGCTGGTCTCGAGGGCGAGAAACGCCGAGAGTGCGTGTCGGTCCGGGATCGGCTGGCCGTCCATCTCGAGGATGACGTCGCCGCCGACTGGGATCAGTTCGCCGCTTCGGCGGACGGTTCTGTTGCTCCCTTGCAAGACGCCGTCTGCTGCTTCGTCGGGGACGATGTCGGTGGCGATCACGCCGGTTGCCCGCTCGAGGTCGTTCTCCTGGGCGATAATTCGATCGACGGAGGCGAGGCCGATTCCCATGTAGGAGTGGTGGTACTCACCGTCTTCGATGAGCGCCGGGACGACCCGCCGGGTGAGTGCTGCCGAGATGGCAAAGCCGATGTTGTCTCCGCCTGCAGCGTTGACGACGCCGACGACGTTTCCGCCGAGGTCGACGAGCGGACCGCCGCTGTTGCCGGGATTGACTGCGGCGTCCGTCTGGATCACGTTGGGGTACGAGAACTCTCGATCCGGTGGGTTGACGGTGCGGTTGACGCCGCTGACGACTCCTTCGGTGAGTGTCCCTTCGAGACCGTAGGGGTTGCCGACTGCGACGACTTGCTGGCCGACAACCGGACGTTCCTCGGCGAGTGACAGCGGCGTCGCCTCGTCGGGGACGTGATCGACCTCGAGGACGGCGAGGTCACTGTAGCGGTCGCTGCCGACGAGGCGGGTGTTCGTCCAGTCGCCGTTGACGTACTGGAGGTCCGCCTCTTCCCCACCGGCGACGACGTGGTCGTTCGTGACGACGTGGGTGTCGTCGACGAGAAATCCCGAACCCTGACCGCGGCCTTCACCGCCGGTCAGTGGGTCGTCGACGCCCAGCACTCGGATCATCGTCACTGAATCGATAATCGCCTCGTAGACGTCGGTAAAGGCAGATCCGTCGGCAACGGCGTCCCGATCGATTTCGCCGGTTGGGCCGCCCTCGATCGGGTCGCCGCTGCGGGGCTCGGTACAGCCGGCGACTGCACTGGCGAGACCTGCGCCCACAGCAGCGAGAACGCGGCGTCGATCGAGCCGTGCATCGTTCATATCCGACGGCTAGGCCTCCACGTATTTCAACTTCTGGATAACTTCGGCGCACATCCGCCCGACGCCGTCGAGACAGTACGCGTCGACGGCCGAAAGGAAAACGTGTTACCGGCGGCCCCCGATTTTCGGGACATGATCACGGAAGACGCCCGCGCGCTGCTCGAGACGGGATTCGTCTGTGACTCCTGTCTCGGCCGGCCGTTTGCCGATCGGAGTTTCGGACTTACAAACGTCGAACGCGGCAGGGCGCTTCGAACGACGGTCGCACTGGAAGACGACGAGGACTTCGAGCCGACCGAACCGGCAGACTGCTGGGTCTGTGAGGGGTACTGTGGGACGTTCGACGCCATCGCGGACGCGATCGTCGACGCCCTCGAGGGAACGGCGTTTGGCACTTACCAGGTCGGCACCCAGGTCCCACCGCTGGTCGAAGAGAACGAACGGCTCTTCCGGGAGGACGCTGGACTCGAGCCGGACATCGGTGAGTCACTGAAGCGAGAGGTGAACCGCGAGGTCGGTCGCCGTGTCGGCTCCAAAACCGGTACGGAGGTCGACTTCGACCGACCCGACGTGCTCGCAGTCGTCGACCTCGAGGGGTTCGACCCGCTCGAGGCACTCGCGGACGGCACGGTCACGGGCCACGCGGTCGACGTCCAGGTCAACCCCGCGTTCGTCTACGGTCGCTATCGGAAACTCGAACGGGACATTCCCCAGACGGAGTGGCCCTGCCGGGAGTGTGGCGGCAGCGGCGTCCAGTTGGGCGACGACGGCGAAGAGCCCTGTGACTACTGTGGCGGGTCGGGTTACATGTACGAGACGAGCGTCGAACAGGCCGTTCGCCCGCACGTCGTCGAGGCCATGGACGGCGACGAGGGGACCTTCCACGGTGCGGGCCGCGAGGACGTCGACGCCCGCATGCTCGAGGGTGGCCGGCCGTTCGTCCTCGAGGTAAAACGACCCCAAACGCGCGATCCGGACCCGGCCGAACTCGAGCGTGAGATCAACGAAGTTGCCGACGGCGTCGAAGTCGAGGGGCTCCGATTGGCGAGCTACGAGATGGTCGAACGCGTCAAGGAACACGACGCGAGCAAACAGTATCGCGCGGACGTCGAGCTCGACGATCCGATCGACGAGGACGCGTTCGAGGCTGCGATCGAGGAACTCGACGGCGCGACCCTGGCCCAGGAGACACCCGAGCGTGTCGACCACCGCCGGGCGAGTCTCACCCGCGAACGAACGGTCTACGACCTCGAGGGCGAACTGCGGTCGCCGACGGAAGCCGAGGTCCGACTTCACGGTGAGGGTGGCCTCTACGTCAAAGAGTTCGTCAGCAGCGACGACGGCCGAACGAAGCCGAGTCTCGCTGGCGTACTCGGGACCGAGGCCGAGGTGACGGCACTCGACGTGACCGGCGTCGAAGGCGAGGACGAGCCGTTCGAACGCGAGGAGTACTTCGTCGACGAACCGCGCGACAAGAGCTGACCTGCTGACCCCTATCTACTCGTCCGCCGCCGATTCTTCTCTGCCCGGATCGTGTTTCTCGTACCACTCGAGTAGTTGCTCGAGTCGGTGGATCGCCCGATCCGGATCGCCGACGTCGTGGTTCTCGTCGGGGTAGACGACGAGTTTCGCGTCGACGTCTTGTTTTCGCGCCGCGACGTAGAACTGTTCGGACTGGGTGGGCGGACAGCGCCAGTCCTCGCCACCGGCCATCACGAGCAGCGGGGTCGAGAGTTCGTCGGCCTTGAGGATCGCGGAGGCGTCGTCGTACGTCTCCGGGTTTTCCCAGGGGAGGCCGAAGTCGGCTTCTGTCCAGTTGTGCGAGTCGCTGGTACCGAACTCCGACCGGAGGTCGTAGATCCCGTGTTCGGGTGCGGCGGCGGTGAACAGGTCCGTCTGGGTGACGAGATACCCCTGTGCGATTCCGCCGTAGGAGAAGCCGTGCCCGAAGACGCGGTCGGAATCGACCCAGCCGCGGTCGACGAGGTCCTCGACGCCGGCCGCGATGTCCTCGACCTCTGCCGTCCCCCATCGACCTTTCAGCACCTCGGCGAACTCCCGGCCCCGAGAGGTGCCGCCGCGGTAGTTCGGTCGGAAGACGACGTAGTCGCGGCTCGTCAGGGCTGCGTGGTCGAAACTGAACTCGGGTTCGTCGTAGGACATGGGGCCGCCGTGGATCGCCACCACGAGCGGGTGCGGGCCGTCCTCGAGGTCGACGTCCGGATCGTGGTAGACGACGCCGTCGAGCGTCCAGCCGTTTGATTCCCACTCGACGCGACGGACGGTGGGCATCGAATACGAGTCGATCAGGTCGGCGTTGACGTCCGAGAGCCGTCGTAGCGACGCCGGCGGTTCGTCGGCCGTGAGGTCCTCGGTCGCCACTGTGTGAACGTCGAGCCCGTCGTTCGGGTGGGAGAACAGAAGCGACGCCGTCTGTTCGTCGTCGGCGACGTCGAACCCCATGATCGCCCGATCGTCGCCCTGTGCCTCGAAGACCCGTTCGACAGTCCCGTCGAGGTCTGCGCGGACGATTCTGGTTCGGCCCTCGTCGCCCACGAGGGTGTAGGCGGCGTCGCCGACCCACTCGACGGTTCCCCAGAAGGCGACTGTCCGGTCGAGGTCGACCGTCAGCGACCGTGCCTCTTCGCCGTCGTAGTAGTAGACTTCCGTGGGCCGACACCAGTTCTCCGGGTCGCGGGCGAGGAATCCGAGCGTCCCGTCCTCGCGCCACGACGGCCCCGAACACTGTACGTCGCCGTCGGTCAGCCGCTCCAGGCCGGCACCGTCCGGCGCGATCGTGTAGACGTCTCGGATCAGCGTATCGTCGGGACGCTCGAGCCGGCAGGAGGTAAACGCGATCCGGTCGGTTGGCCCCCAGCGCGGCTCCACTCCCGCCAGGTCCTGGAACGCGCCGCCGCCGTAGGCGTCGTCGAGTCGATCGAGATCGCCCGATTCGTAGTCGACGACGAACAGGTACGTCGTCACTTCGTCGGTCCAGCCGACGCCGTCGACTTTGTGCTGGAGCCGTGTCGTTTCGATCGGGCCGCCGTCGCGTACCTGCTCGAGGTAGGACTGCTCGTCTTCGGTCGGATCGCGCGATGCGATCACCAGTCGGTCGCCCTCTGGGCTCCAGTCGAACGCCGAGACGCCTTCCTCGCGGTCGGTTACCTGTCGGGCGTCACCGCCACGCTCGAGGTCGAACGCCCAGACTTGCTGTTTCGGTTCCTCGTCGCTGCCGTTCTCGCCGTCCGCATCGTCGTCCGAATCGGCTCGCTCGCTTCGGCCGACGCGCCGTTCTACGTCGGTCTCTCTCGCCGCGAGGAAGGCAAGGCGGTCCCCCGAGGGACTCCAGGCGGGACTCGAGGCACCGTCGACGGTAGTCAGCCGGTGTGGTTCGCGGGAACCGTCCGCGGGCACGACGAACAGGGAGGTGACGGCTTCCTCGGCCGCTTCGTCGTACTCCGTCGCCACGAACGCGACTCGGTCGCCGGTCGGCGAGATCGCGAGTTCGGTGATGCGGGTGAGATCGTAGAACGCGTCCAGTGGAATCGAGTCGGTCGCAGTCACGACGCATTCGTTTCAGGGAAGCAATATATAGGTTGGGGTGAGTCACAACCGTTATCTCTCGAGTCCACGACGTGTTCGCGTATGCCATTCGGTGTCGACGAGGCAGGCAAAGGACCGGTGCTTGGGTCGATGTTCGCCGCGGCCGTCTACGTCCCGGAGGCGGCCGCGCTCCCGGATGGAATCGCGGATTCGAAACGGCTTGCGCCCGAGCACCGGGAGAAACTCGCCGCGACGCTGCGTGAAGACGACCGGTTCGGGATCGGCGTCGCCGAAATTTCGACCGGTCGAATCGACGAGCCGACGACGGACATGAACTCCCTTACCGTCGAGGCACACGCGAACGCGATCGAGGCTGCACTCGAGGACTGTGCGCTCGAGAACGACTCAGTCGACGGCCTCTGTGACGCCTGCGACACCGACGCCAACCGGTTCGCACGCCGGGTTGCCGACGCAGCGTCGCTCTCCAGAGACCTCGACCTCGAGGCACGCCACGGTGCCGACGACGACTCGCCGGTCGTCGGTGCGGCCAGTATCGTCGCCAAGGTCGAACGCGACGCCCACGTCGCGGCCATTTCCGAGGAGTACGGCGACGTCGGCAGCGGCTACCCGAGCGATCCGACGACCCGGGAGTTCCTCGAGTCGTACGTCGACGACCACGGCGAGTTACCACCGTTTGCCCGCAGTTCGTGGTCGACCTGCGAGAAGGCGTTGGCGAGCGCCCAGCAGACCGGACTCGAGCAGTTCTGAGCGCCCTTGCAGATACAGCGCCGGTTCTCTCTCGACCCGCGCGAACGCGAGTCGTATGCCGCTTTGTACGAACTGTGACCGGTCAGTGTCGCTCGATTTCGCACGAACGAAGGGAAACGGCGAGAGAGTCGAGTGGTGTCCGCGGTGCAAAAACGAGTAGTTTCTTACTTGTCCGTCAGCAGCCGCTGGAGGATGTCACCGTAGGCGGGACGGGTGATGAGGACGCCGATGAGAACACCGAGGATCGTGATGATGGCGAATCCACGGAGGTCCCCGAGGCTCAACACGGCGAGTGGCGACATCGCGATGATCGTCGTCGCGGCCGCGGCCCCGATAATCCAGAAAGCCTTGCGGAACCGCGATTCGAATACCCGCTGTGAGTTGACGTCGCCTTCGTCCATCACCTCGTCGGCGATTATCACGAGGTCGTCGACCCCGGTACCGACGACGGCGATGAACCCGGCGACGTGAGAGAGGTCGAGTGGCATGCGTATCGCGGCCGCGAAGCCGAGCAAGATGACCACCTCCGCCATCGCCGTGGCGATCATCGGCAGGGCGACGCGCTTGTCACGGTAACGGAGGAAGACCACACCACTGACGGTCAGGATCGACAGGACGCCGATCAGCAGCGAGTACTCCTTGAACTGGTCGGCGAGTGCCGGGCTGATCGAGTACTGCTGGTCGCGATCGAAGTCCAGCGGCGCGCTCAGCGCGCCGGAGTGGAGGTTGACTGCGAGAGAGTGGGCGTCCTGCTGGGTCGGGACGATCATCCGGAACGTCGGGTTGGCAGACCACTCCTCGTTGTACATGCTCGCGGCGAGGTCGTCACCCATCGGGTGGGCGTCGACCACGTCGTCGTCGACCATAGTGAGGAGACACCACTGCTGGTCACCTTCGGGATGGTCGAAGTCGAACTCGTCGGCCTGACGATCCTGGATGGTACACTGTCCGACTCCCTGGGAGGTGAACCCGTACTCGTTCATCGCCGCCTCGTACTCCTCTGCGGGACTGCGTTCGCCTTCGGCGCTGGTGTCGTCGACGGTAACCGAGACGTAGTGTTGTCCATACCTGTCGTCGTAGGAGGCCGACCCGATCTGGCTCATGTCGTTCCGGGTGAGCACGGTATCGTTCGTGTGGGTCCCGTTCTCGCCACCTGGGTGGTAGGCAACGACGCGGACGTCACCACGGTCGGTGAGCAACTCGTGGAGTTCGTCCGAGGTCATCCCGGGCACTTCGGTGACGATATAGTGCTCGCCGCCGAGGGTCGCCTCTTCGTAGGCAGTGCCGCCCGACAGCCCCGCCTCGTTGATCCGCAACTCGATCGTCTCGATCATCTGATCACGGGTGTCCTGGGTGACCCTGTTCTCGACGTCGTCTCCGGTGACTTCACGTTCGCCACCGGCTTCGACGACCTCGACGTCTGCAGCCTGTAACGCCCCGGCAAACTCGCTTTCCGTGGTGTCCTCGTCGAACACTTCGATAGTGAAGTAGTTCCCCTCTTCGTGGAACCGAACGGTCACGTCAACCGGCTCGAGGCCGAGATCCTGCTGTACTGCAGACTGCACGTCGTTTTGTTCGTCGTGCTCGATCGCGAGGTCGCTGACGGTCATCCCGACCGGCGGTGCGCTAATTCGTGCGCCGCCCTCGAGTCCGAGGCCGTACTCGAGGTTCGTCGGGTTCTCGTCGACAGTTTGGTTCTCTTCGTCCAGCACCACGTCGTCGTCGCCCATAGCGAACCCGGGCACGAACAACGCGGATAGCGCGGCCGTCACGAAGACGACCAGCAGGAGGAACCGCCAGTACTCTTTGACGAAGGCGATCGGTCCCATTACGATCTCACCCCGTGGAATTTGTACCAGCGAAGCAGGGTTACGTTCATTAGGTACGTGTTCATCAGGTCGGCTGCGAGACCGACGAAGAGGATAATACCGACCGACGCCAGTAGCTCCACGCCGAACAGTGACGCGGTGATCCCCATCACGAGCATCGCCATCATCGAGGTGACAGTCATCGTGATACCGGTCCGCATCGCGCGGTGGGTGCTCTCGTAGAAGTCACCCTGTCGCCGCAGAACGTGGTTGTTCAACAGGATATCCGAGTCGACCGAGTACCCGATCAGCATCAACAGCGCGGCGACCGTTCCCAGCGAGAGCGGGATGTCGGCGACCGACATGAACGCCAGCGGAATCACCATGTCGGAAAAAGCCGACGCGACGATTGCGATCGACGGGACGAACGTCCGAAAGAGCAGAAACGCGATGACGCTCATCCCGACGAACGCGGCAGCGATCCCCAGGAGTGCGGTCTGTTGTGCCTGTTCGGCGAAGCTCGCCGACGCCGTCGATTCGGACTGGACGATCGACGCGTCGCCATCCTGGGCTAGATTCGCTTCGGCCTGTGTCGCCAGGTCCGAGATCACGTCGTCGTCCTCGACGCCGGCAAACTGGATCGTATACTGGTTGTCGACGTCGGGTGCCTGTACGGCCTGGATGGAATCCGGTTCCACCGTGAAGGCATCCTGGATCTCGGCGTCCGCAGACGTCGTCTGGACCGTCAGCTGTGCTCCGCCCGCAAAGTCCATGCCCAGGGGCACGGGTGCACCGGTCATCACGAACGTCCCACCGAGAACGAGCAGCGCAACTGCAAGAACCGCAAGCGGCACCGCCAAGAGTTGGCGGCTGCTGTACCGGGTGTACTCTATGTCCGGTACGTCGAAAGTCCCCATGTACGGAACCACTCGTAGTCGCCCGAAGTAAGCCTTCTCAATTTCTCCAGCATATCTTTCCGAGGAAGAACCTAGAAAATACACCAGACTGAAGCGCTTCGAGCCCGTTTTTCGGATATGGCACCCGATTCGAACTGCGACGGTGGACTCGAGACGACCACCGACCGCACCGTCGACGAACGTGCCGGCCGGGTCGTGGTGTCGTACCCGGCCGACCTCTCGAAGTGGGGGCGGTTCCAGGTCGAGAAACCCTCGTTTCGTGCCTTCCTCTGCAAGACCCGCGAAGAAGCCGTCGAGGGTGATCGGTGGGAAGAGTTCGTCGGCGTCGGCTGCTGTGGCAACACGCTCGACGTCCCCCTTCGGGTCGAACGCGTCGAGGGCGGCCCTCGTATCGCTGAAGACACCGAAATCGCCTACGAGGTCAGAGACGCCTGTGGACTCGAGGGAAGTTGGCGCGTCCAGAGCCAGGGCGGACCGGGACGGGCCTGACTAGTTCGGCAGGTACCGCACGCTCAACACGCCGTCGTCGACCGACCGGCGCACCTCGACGCGGACCGCCTCGAGTCGCGCCGCTCGCGCGATCGTCTCGTCGTCCTCCAAGACGTCGGTCGCGGCAGCCTCGACGTCCTCGCCGGGAACCGGAAAGACGTGAATCTCGCCGGTGCCGGCCCGTTCTTCTTTCACGATGTCGCCGACGTCGGTCTCTGCAGCGAGCGCTCTCTCGTGTTGGGTCGGCTCGAGGTCGCTGTCGACCAGTTCGATCGACCGGCGCTCCTCGACGTCGATCACTTCCCAGGCGACTTCGAGTGGCGGTTCGGGTGCGACGGTCGCCTCGAGGACGTCGTGGAGCTCGAGGCCGGGGTTCGAGGCGAGCGTGTGGACCTGTGCAGTCTCGACGTCGCGGACGACGGCCGACTCGCTTTCGGCGTGCGTGACGACGAACGTACCCGTCTTTTCGGTCATGGGCGGTCGTAGGAAAGGAACCGTTTTCCGGGTTTCGGCTTCAGAGCGTCACAGCGAGCGGGCTAGGAGAGCACGTGCAACTCGAACTCGCCGTCCTCGAGGTCGACCACGACGAACAGTTGTCCGTCGGCTGCGCTGACGAACGTCACTGTGCCGTCGACGTCGGACGCGAACCGGCGCTCGCGAACGCGGTGTTCGCGGACGCCGATCCCGCCGTCGACGTCGATCGCGTACAGTCGGTCGCCGCCGACGTAGACGGTGTCGCCGACGACGATCGGTGGATTCCGCGTGCCTTCACCGACGTCGACTCGCCAGGATTCGTCGCCGTCGTCGGCGTCGAAGGCGTAGAGCGTCTCGTTGTCCCGGACGAACACTCTGTCGTGGGCGACCGCACTGGCGCCGTCAGGAGACGTGCCCGTGCTGGCACGCCACTCCCGCCTGCCGGTGTCGTCGAGACAGTACACGTACCCGTCCCGGCAGCCGACGACGATTCCCGATCCACCCAGTCGATCGCCCGACGTGACCACCGTCGGTGTCGACCTGATCCAGTCCGGTAGCTGTCGTCGCCAGCGAACGCGCCCCGAGGTGTCGAGCGCGTACAGTTCGCCACTCTGTGTGGCGACGACCAGCGGGAACAGGGAGGTCTCGTTGAACACGATCGACCCATGGGCGATCCCTTGCAACTGGCGCTCCCAGACCACCTCGCCCGTCTCGGGGTCGAACGATCGAACGTACTCGCCGGCGGCCGCGTAGAGGTGCTCCGTTCGATCGAGGTACGTCGGCGCGTGGTCCACGAACGGATAGTCGAACTCGTACTTCCACTCGCGCTTGCCGCTCTCTACGTCGACGGCGATCAACGTCCCGTGATCGGTGACGTACGCCACCCCCTCGACGACCGTCGACGCGCTCGTGTACGTGACGCCGCGGTCACCGTTCTCCGACTCGACGGACCACAGCCGCTCGCGCGTTTCGCGGTCGACGGCGACGACGTCGCGCCCGGTCGTCAGTAACACGACCTCGTCGGCAACGATCGGTTCCGCGAGGACCGGATAGGCGTCGAACTCGAGTGCCCACTCGAGTGTCGGGTCGTCCCGTGGGGCGACGCCGTCGGGGATCGCCCGGGAGTTTCGAGCGTCGGCACCACCGGTCGACCAGTCGTAGGCGGCCGTCTCGCCCGCGTCAGCGGTTCGGCTACCGAGACAGCCAGAGAGGGCGGCGACGCCGAGCGTTCCAGTCGCGGTGAGCATCGAGCGGCGAGAGCAGCGGGAGGGCATCGGTACCTGATCCGACAGTTCCCGTCGTCAAGTCTTTTCTGTTATTTTCCTGTCGTTCGGTCGGTGCGGCGCTACTCGTCGTATCACGGAACGCCTTTGGCCACGGCGGTTGGCCCCTCTCGTATGAACGTCGACATCGGTAACGCGCTCGCGTCCGAGGCGTCACCGGGCGTCTCGCGGGCGAGTCTCGAGCGCCTCGACGAGCAGGTCGCCGAGGCTCACGAACGGATCGAACGCGGCATGGAAAACGCCGAACACGGGTACGAGGCACTGAACCTCCCAGAACGGACGGACCCCGACGAGATCCGTGCCGCCGTCGAGCCGGTCGCCGACGCCGAGGCGCTGGTCACCGTCGGCATCGGCGGGAGTTCGCTCGGCGCGGCGACGATCGTCGACGCGCTAGAATCCGACACGGAGACCGTCTTCCTCGACAACGTCGACCCCGACTGGATCTCGCGCCGACTCGAGTCGCTGCCCCTCGAGAAGACGGCGATCAACGTCGTCTCGCGCTCGGGTACGACGGCGGAGACGCTGGCGAACTTCCTGGTCGTCCGCGAGGCGTTCGACTCCGCGGGCGTCGACTGGACCGAACGAACGATCGTCACGACCGGCGACGCTGGTCCGTTGTGCGACCTCGCGGACCGTCACGACCTGCCGTCGCTGAAAGTTCCCGACGGCGTCCCCGGCCGCTTCTCGGCGTTGTCCGCGGTCGGGATGGTCGCTGCGGCGGTCTGTGGCCACGACCTCGAGGCCCTGCTCGAGGGTGCCGCCGCCGAACGCGAGACGCTTGCGGGATCGCTGTTCGACTGTCCGGCCTACGCCTACGGCGCGACGGCCTACGCCCTCGACCAGCGCGGCGCGGGGACGAACGCCGTGATGCCCTACGCCGAGTCACTCGAGACGTTCGCCGAGTGGTTCGCCCAGCTGTGGGCCGAGAGCCTCGGCAAGGACGAACTCGGCCAGACCCCCGTCCGGGCGCTGGGCGTGACCGACCAGCACTCCCAGCTACAACTGTACCGTGCCGGCCCGCGGGACAAGCTCGTCACATTCCTCATCGCCGGAACCAACGAGGATCGACCGATCCCCGAGACGCAAGTCGAGGATCTGGCTTACCTCGGTGACTCGACGCTCGGCGACCTGCTCAAGGCCGAGTTCGAAGCCACGGAGGCGAGTCTCGCCGCCGCGGGTCGACCGAACGTCCGCCTCGAGATCGAACAGATCGACGAGTACGAACTCGGCGGTCTGCTGTACAGCATGGAGGCGGCCTGCGTCCTCGCGGGCGAACTCTACGGCGTGAACACGTTCGAACAGCCGGCCGTCGAGTGGGCCAAGAAGGCGACGCGTGGTCTGCTGGGCGGAGGAGAGTTCGAGGAGGCCAACGCGGTCGCAGAGAAGACCGAACTCCGCGTCGAACGCTAGTGGCGGGCCAAGCCTGAACTGATGGGTCGAATCTGGCGGTGTGGCTCGATTCGACCCGTCAGTCGACGGTTGGGACGGTACTAGTACCATCCCAAGCGTGGACCGACTAGTTGAGAGTTGGCCCAAACCGATCACGATTCTCGATCGGAAGTGGAGTGCACTAGCCAGAGTAGACTTGGGACGGTACTAGCCGCCGATCCGCCACGTTGCGGAGGTCATATGAACGTTCACGCGAACTGTCGAACAACGCATGACCGACACTGTCCGAGCCGACGACACGGGCGCTACCGATTCTGACGTCGCCTCGAGCCTCGGAACGGCAGTCGCGGCCGTGACGATGGCCGCCGTTCTCGTCCCCGTTCGCCGCGGCGTCGACGAGCCGGCCGTCCTGGCCGCCAGCGGCTTTGCCCTCGTCGCCGTCTTCGCCTTTCTCGCCCGCCGCCACGGCGGTCCCGATCGCAGACCCGTTGCAGTCGTCGCTACCCTCTCGAGTCTGGCGGTCGTCTTGCTCTCCGGCTACGCATTGAACAGGGGCTTGCTGGCGGTGGTCGATCTCCCGGTACCGCTTCTCGACGGAACCTGGTCGCTCTCGCTGCTCGTCACTGCGTTCGTGACGGCAGGGCTGTGCGTCGGTCTCGGGGCCGCAGACTACTTCGGCGTCGGCGTGGCCGGCCTCGTCCGTCGCGCCCAGCAAACTGCGACGCTGGCCGGGGTCGGAATCGTCGGACTGTACGTCCCTGCGATGGTGACGCTGGTCCTCGAAGGCCCGGCCGCCCAGATCTTGTCGACGCCCGAACTATCGATGGTCCAGGGAACCGTCGTTAGCCAGCTCGGGATGGCGCTTGGCACGGGACTGGTCGTGTTCGGGTACATCACGCTCAGACAGTACGACCTGTCGTTTATCGACCTGCACGTTCCGACGAAGCGAGACGCCGCGTGGGCCGTCGGCGGCCTCGTCGTCCTCTTCGGGGCGATGTTTCTGATCTCGTTTTTCTTCGAACTGATCGGCGTCGAAAGCGCAGAACACGGCACCACAGGTCAGGCACAGCAGTCCCCGGAAGTCCTGCTCGTGTTGATCCCCGCGGCGATTCTGGTCGTCGGCCCCTTCGAGGAGTTGCTCTACCGAAACGTGATCCAGAAAGAACTGTACCGTAGCTTCTCCCGGTACGGCGCGATCGTCGTTGCCAGCGTCATCTTCGCGCTGGTTCACGTCTTCGCATACGGGACGGCCGACCTCGGTGCAGTCATCGCCAGTCTCGGGATCGTCTTCGGTCTATCGATCGTCCTCGGTGCCATCTACGAGCGAACCGATAACCTGCTAATCCCGTCGCTCGTCCACGGCGTCTACAACGCACTCCTCTGGACGAGCCTCTATTTCACCTACGCCTGACTTCCGCGTCCCAATCGACGAACGCGTCGCTCCCGGACTCGTGAACTATCGGCAGTCAGCCGGGCGCGTCAGGATGGATTCTTGCGTGCGAGTGATGAACCACAGATCGGACAGCGATCTTTCTCCTCGTCGAACTCGCGGCCACAGCCCTGACACTGGTAGTGCCAGTGGCGCTGCTCGTCGATTCCCTCGCGGGCGATCACTTCGACGTCGACGTTGAGTTTCTCCGCGACGTTTTGCATCGCGTAATCGTCGGTCACGAGCGTGGCGTCGAGTTCGAAACTAGCCGCAACGAGTCGAACGTCGGTCTCGGAGAGCACCTCCAGGTCGCCGGACTCTTTGGCGGCCCGCTGGACTTTCTCCGTCGTGTCCTCGTTCGGAATGTGGATGTGCATCCCGGAGCCTTCCATCGCGTCGTAGCGATAGGCACTCTCGTCCTCGAGTTCTTCGCGGACGAGGGGGATAGTTGCAGTCTGTTCTGTCGTATGAAAGTCGTGGATGAAAGCCGAGGAGTCGAGAACGTACATACCGTTAGCGCTTGACGACAATGTAATCTTTCACCGCCTGAACGCGGCTGACTGGCACGAGAAACCGGCCGCCTTCGTCGACATCGAAGTCGACGGCGCGGGCTGGAAGTTCGTCGTCAGGTTCGACGATCAGGTCGCGAAGCTGTCCCGACTTGAGGTCCATCGTGATGTTGTAGAGGAGCCCGAGTTCCGTCCCGTCGGAACCCATGACGGCCTTCCCCGATAGATTCTCTGCGAGTATCTCGCTCATGCATATCCGTATTTACTAGTCGGTATTAAAAACCACGGGGTTGTGGGCCGTTCCACCGTCGTCTGGCGCTTTTGACCGTTCGGCATCGACCGAACCCGCCGACTCGTCGTCGAGAACGACACACTGTCTTCCGCTGTACACCTCTCGGTGTTTTCCCGTCTCGGCCGACGAGATGCGGTTTGTTGACACCCTGTGGCGACCGTGACGATGGGTTTAACTACCGTCCTGCGGACGCTCTAGGCAAGACCTTCTCGGGTGGTTCACTCATGTCGGATACGGACACGCGCGACCCCACGTCTCTCAGAACGCCGATCGTCGCCGTCCTCGGACACGTCGATCACGGCAAGACGAGTCTCCTCGACAAGATCCGCGGCTCCGCGGTCATCGAGGGTGAAGCAGGTGCGATTACCCAGCACATCGGTGCGACGGCCGTCCCGCTCGATATCGTCTCTTCGATCGCGGGCGATCTCGTCGACCCCGAGGACTTCGACCTCCCGGGGCTGTTGTTCATCGACACGCCGGGACACCACTCCTTTACCACGCTTCGATCGCGCGGTGGCGCGCTCGCGGACATCGCCATCCTCGTCGTCGACGTCAACGACGGGTTCCAACCGCAAACGCTCGAGGCGCTGGACATCCTCCGACGATCGGAGACACCGTTTATCGTCGCGGCGAACAAGATCGACACCGTTCCTGGCTGGAACGAGAACGAAGACTCGCCGATCAACGCGACCTACGAGTCCCAGACGGATCGCGTCCAGGGCCGACTCGACGAACAACTCTACGAGATCATCGGCAACCTCTCGGACGAAGGCTTCTCCGCGGACCTCTACTGGCGAGTGCAGAACTTCCAGCGCAACGTCGGCGTCGTCCCCGTCTCCGCGATGACTGGCGAGGGCGTCCCCGACCTGCTTGCCGTCATGATGGGGCTCTCCCAGCGCTACATGAAAGAAGAAATGGAAATCGACGTCACCGGCCCCGGCGTCGGCACCGTCCTCGAGGTCAAAGAGGAGAAAGGGTTCGGGAAGACGGTCGACATCGTCCTCTACGACGGCACGATCAGGGCTGACGACCAACTCGTCGTCGGCGGCCAGAACGATCCCATCGTCACTGACGTTCGCGCGCTCCTCCAGCCGCGACCGCTCGCCGAGATTCGAACCGAGAGCCGTTTCGAAAAAGTCGACGAGGTAAGCGCCGCAGCAGGGATCAAGGTCGCCGCACCCGAACTCGACGACGCGATGGCCGGTGCGCCGGTTCGCGTGGTCCGTGACCGCAACCTCGAGGACGTAGTCCACGAGGTCCAGGCCGAACTCGCGGACATCGCGGTCGACACCGAAGAACAGGGCGTCGTCGTCAAGGCAGACACGCTCGGTAGCCTCGAGGCGATGGCCGACGCCCTCGAAGATGCAGAGGTGCCGATCGTCCGCGCCGAAGTGGGCGACATCGCACCGCGTGATATCTCGGTCGCTTCGACGGCCGACGATCCGAAACAGCAGGTCATCCTCGGGTTCAACGTCGACGTTCTTTCCGAGGCCGAAACGCGGGCCGAGACCGACGACGTGGGTATCTTCACCGACGAGGTTATCTATCAGCTCGTCGAGGAGTACGACGAGTACGTCGAGGAGATCGAACAGGCCCAGCAGGATACGATTCTCGAGAACATCACCCGGCCTGCGCGGTTCCGTATCCTCCCCGACCACACGTTCCGCCAGAACGATCCGGCGGTCGTCGGCGTCGAAGTCGACGCCGGCACCCTGCAGAACAACACGAACGTCGTCAAGTTCGACGGAGCCAAACCAGAACGTGTCGGCCAGATCAAGGGCATCCAGGAACAGGGCGAAGACGTCGACGAGGCCCGCAACGGCGACCGCGTCTCGGTCGCGATCGACGGCCCGACGGTCGGCCGCGGTATCGAGGAAAGCGACCGACTCTGGGCCGAAATACCCGAGAAACACGCGAAGATCTTGGAACAAGAACTGGCCGACGAGATCCCCGGCGACGAACTCGAGGCACTGAATATGTATCTCGACAAGCAGCGCAACCGTGATCCGTTCTGGGGCAAGTAGGGTACAGCGGTAGCGAGGTGAAACCCCACCACTGGGAATGGGCGGGATACTTAACCACTTTCGGACGCCACGTCCGACCAATGTCGGACACCACCGGATCAGCGGATGAAAGCGATCAGTCCAGCTTCTTCGAAGTTCCGTACGGCGACGAACTCCTTTTGCTGTTTGGACTGCTCGGACTCGGGTTGCACAGCATCGGGTACGATTTCGGAACGGCCATCGTCATCCTTGCGCTGGGGTTCCTCTACATGGAGGGGAAAGACGACGAGTGAGACGGACTGCTGTCCCGATGCCCCGGCGCGACCGCAGGAGCGCACCGCACCGCCACTGACTGACAGCACACCGTCTGAGACGAGGTGTTGTACCGATACCCCGGTACAACCGCGCCGGGACGGACACTGACAATGACGGACAGGAACCCGCTCAAGACGGACTGCCGGAGATGTACCAGCGTGGTCGCGCTCCGATTGCGGCCGCGCTGTCTGACCCTCACGCAGTAAACGGGACGGTGGGCTCCATTCGCGTCGTGGCTCCGTTCCTCGGTCCGGCACGCTCGCGAACTCGAGGCACATGAGTGTCTCGAGAGCTCAGAGGTGTGTTCCGGACGCCAAGACACCGAAAACGGCCGTTGTCAGTGTCCCGAAGACGGTCCAGGTGACGGGGAGGTGTAATCGATCTCGAGTCGTTTTTTCTTCGAGCGCCGATACTGTCGCCGTCCTGTGTGGGCTGTTACGGTCCGAGACACTGGTTCGCGCCACTCTCGGAATTCGGACGTGTCACGTTCGGGAATGACAGGCTGTGGCGGAGACGGCACAGTCCCGAAATCGTTTTCAACTGCTCGCGCGCACACTCGGTATGCCGACGGAATCGGACACTCATTATGACCCCTCATTGGGGAACAAGTTCATCTTCGTCACCGGCGGCGTCATGTCGGGACTCGGCAAAGGGATCACGGCCGCAAGCACCGGCCGGCTCCTGAAAAACGCCGGGTTCGACGTCACCGCGGTGAAGATCGACCCGTACCTGAACGTCGACGCCGGGACGATGAATCCCTACCAGCACGGGGAAGTGTACGTCCTCGAAGACGGTGGCGAGGTCGACCTCGACTTGGGGAACTACGAACGGTTCCTCGACGTCGACATGACCTCGGACCACAACGTCACGACGGGGAAAACGTACCAGCACGTCATCGAGAAGGAACGCGCCGGCGACTATCTGGGCAAAACGGTCCAGATCATTCCCCACGTCACTGACGACATCAAGCGTCGCATCCGGGAGGCCGCCGAAGGAACCGACGTCTGTCTCGTCGAAGTCGGGGGTACCGTCGGTGACATCGAGGGGATGCCCTACCTCGAGGCGCTGCGCCAGTTTGCCCACGAGGAAGACGACGACGATGTCTTGTTCGTCCACGTCACGCTCGTGCCCTACTCGAAAAACGGCGAGCAGAAGACGAAGCCGACCCAACACTCCGTCAAGGAGGTCCGTTCGATCGGACTCCAGCCCGACGTGATCGTCGGCCGATGTGAGGATCGGCTCGATCCCGAGCCCAGGGAGAAAATCGCGCTGTTCTGTGACATCCCAACCGATGCGGTGTTCTCGAACCCCGATGTCGAGGACATCTACCACGTCCCGCTGATGGTCGAAGAGGAAGGGCTCGATCAGTACGTCCTCGAGCACTTCGGGTTGGCCGACGAGGCACTCCCGAAAGGCGAGCGAGCAAACGAGTGGCGCGAGATCGTCACCACCGAGAAATCCGGCGAGATAGACGTCGCACTGGTCGGGAAGTACGATCTGGAGGACGCCTACATGTCGATCCACGAATCTCTGAAACACGCCGGGTTCGAGTGTGGCGTCGACGTCGATGTCCACTGGATTCCGGCCGACGAGATGGCCGACGACTACGATGACCAGCTAGACGAAGTCGACGCCGTCATCGTCCCCGGCGGCTTCGGAATGCGTGGCTCGGAAGGGAAGATCCGCGCAGTCCAGTACGCCCGTGAAAACGACGTTCCGTTCCTCGGACTTTGCCTGGGCTTCCAGATGGCCGTCGTCGAGTACGCACGTAACGTGCTCGGCCTCGAGGGGGCACACTCCGCGGAGATGGACGAGGACACACCCCACCCGGTCATCGATATCCTCCCCGAACAGTACGAGGTCGAAGACATGGGCGGCACCATGCGCCTTGGTGAGCACACGACCGTTATCGAACCGGAGACGCTGGCCTACGACCTGTACGGTGACACGTCCTGCTCGGAACGGCACCGCCACCGTTACGAAGTCAACCCCGAGTACTTCGAGCAGTTCGAAGACGAGCCGCTCGTCTTCTCCGGGACCGCAGGCAACCGCATGGAAATTCTCGAACTCGCGGACCATCCGTACTTCCTCGGAACGCAGTTCCATCCC
Source organism: Natronobacterium gregoryi SP2 (assembly GCF_000230715.2). Classification (GTDB taxonomy): domain Archaea; phylum Halobacteriota; class Halobacteria; order Halobacteriales; family Natrialbaceae; genus Natronobacterium; species Natronobacterium gregoryi. The sequence goes on along the minus strand of NC_019792.1, from coordinate 996,465 downwards.
GAGTACACGTCCCGCCCCGGACAGCCCAGCCCGCCGTTTCTCGGACTAGTCGAGGCGGTGCTCGAACAAACTGACGACGCGGACACGCACGTAGAGAGCGAAACGGAGGTTACCCACTGATGGTAGACACTGAGACGTTCGTCCCCGACGCAGTAGCAGAGATCGAAGACGAAATCGGCGACGCAAACGCCGTCATCGCCCTCTCGGGCGGCGTCGACTCCTCGGTCGCCGCGGCGCTGGCCTACGAGGCTATCGGCGATCAACTCACTCCAGTCTACGTCGATACCGGGCTGATGCGGAAAGGCGAAACGGCCCAGATCCGGGAGACGTTCGACTACATGGAGTCGCTGCGGATCGTCGACGCCAAAGACCGGTTCCTCGAGGCGCTTTCCGGCGTCACTGACCCCGAGGAGAAGCGGTCGATCATCGGCGAGCAGTTCATCCGGGAGTTCGAGCGCGAGGCGACGGAAGCCGACGCCGACTACCTCGTTCAGGGGACGATCTACCCCGACCGTATCGAGAGCGAAGGCGGCATTAAGTCCCACCACAACGTCGGTGGGCTCCCCGAGGTCGTCGACTTCGACGGCATCGTCGAACCCGTCCGCGACCTCTACAAGGACGAAGTGCGGGAGGTTGCACGCCACCTCGGACTCGACGAAATCGTCGCCGAACGGATGCCGTTCCCCGGTCCCGGTCTCGCGGTGCGGGTCATCGGCGAAGTCACCGAAGAGAAACTCGAGGTCGCCCGCCACGCCTGTCACGTCGTCGAGGACGAACTCGAGGAGTACGAGCCCTGGCAAGCCCTTGCGGCCGTCATCGGGAAGGCGACCGGCGTCAAGGGTGACAATCGCGTCCACGGCTGGGTCGTCTCCGTGCGATCGGTCGACTCTCGCGACGGAATGACAGCAAAGGCCCAGGAGATCGACTGGAACACCCTTCAGCGCATCCAGTCCCGAATCACTGGTCAGAACGAGAACGTCGCCCGAGTCGTCTACGACGTGACGCACAAACCACCGGCGACCATCGAGTACGAATGACGGACCGAGAGGACGACACGTACGCGATCGTTACCGGCCCCGACAACGCGGACGTCTCACCGGCACTCGAGGCCGAAGGCGTCGAGGTGCGGCGACTCCAGGGTATCGTTTCGCGACCGCAACTCGAGGACGCGGGTATCGTCGACGCCGATCTCTACGTCCTGACCGATGTCGATCAGGCGACGACGATACCGATCGTCTGCGATCTCAACGACGACCTCCAGACGGTCGTCTACGCTGACCGGACGACCCCTGAGTTCGTCAAAGCCCAGCTCGATCTGGCAGTCGATCCTCAGTTGATCGGCCCGGACGTACTCGCTGAAGAGTTGCTGGGCTGAATTCGACCGGCGTTCGATTCGACCGAAACTGGTTTTACAGTTAAAACTATGACAGACAGCTACATCTTCGTTTCAGCCGTCTTCGCCCGGCCTATCGGGGATTTAAATCCGAGTTAAATGAGCTAGAATCGTCGTAAGCGTTCTATACTGTCGCCCCGGTTGAAGTGGTCGCCAGCCATATCTGTAATTGGAGGTCGACGGGCAAACTCCACCGAGGCACCGATGCCTGTTCCCGTGACTTCCAGCAATCCCACCACAGCACCCTTCCCCCCACCATTGCCACACCGTTCGAACGTGGGCTACTGCACCGGCCTACGTCGTTTTGCGGTTCTGGCGCTCGGGGCGTTACCCAATACGCCTCGATCAACCCCTTGCTTTCTGGACGCTACTCGTCGAGTCGCTGCAATACCGGCATCTCCTCGAGTCGTTCGTCTTCGAGTCGTTTCCAGTCGATGCCGGATGGCTGCTCGCCACCAGCAGGCCGACGGGCCGCTTCGGGCGTCACGATCAGGTCCATCGAGACGTCGTGAGCGGCGGCCGTGGCCTCGTCGTCGGGACCTACCAGTTGCCGCTCGTGTATCGTCGTCGCGACCGTCGTCTCGTCGTCGACCAGTGCCAGTTCGCGCAGTATCGCGTACTCGAGGTCGCTGTACCCCTCGCCTTTCCCGACACGGTCACCGTCTTCGGTGACGGCGACGCTGCCGGAGACGATCAGGTCGATCGACTCGACATCTGCTGGGGCGACCCGTGTTCCGTATTCGTCAGACCCCGAGACGGTCGTCGCCGCGTCGTAATCCTCGAGTTCGTCGGGATCGAGTCGCAGGAAACACTGTTCGTCGGCGAGTCGTGGGACGGCCATGTAGACCGTTTTCCCCGCACGCAGTGCTGCCCTGCGGACGGGAAGTTGTGGGGCATCGGGGTTCGCCTTGATCGTCGCCGCGCCGATCCACTCGGGCTGATCGGTGAGCCGAGCCGCCGCCTCGCTTGCCCCCGCGAAGTTCGGGATGCGACCGTGGGGCGGGAACGGAAAGCGTGCAATTCCACGTTCCTCGAGGTCGTTCCAGATTCGTTCGCGCAGTGCTTGCTTGTCCATGCGTCGTCGGTACTCGCGGCTCCGCTATACGGATTGCTGTCCCGGGTTTTCGTGTAACTCTCGGACGTGTCGCGTCTTTCACGTGGCTACGAACTGTCGCTTGCGTCGTCTGTCCCATCTTCTTCTGGTCCGTACGCGAGAGTGACGAGGTGTCTGGCCTCCGGAAGAATGAGCTCTTCGGCACCGAGTCGGGCTCCGGCGGCAGTACCCGGGAGACAGAAGATCGGTTTCCCGTCGGCGACGCCAGCGAGGGTTCGGACCGCGACGGCGCGGGTACCGACCTCCTCGTAGGCGAGTGCGGTGTACAGTTCGCCGAACGCGGTCAGTTCCTTGTCGAGCAGCGGTTCGACCGCCTCGATAGCGACGTCGTCCGGTTCGACGCTTGCCGAGCCAGCAGTGATCACGATGTCGACGTCGTCCCGTTCGATGACTCGTACCACGATCGACTGAACGCCGTCGTGTTCGGGACTGACGTGTTCTCGCGTTGCAACGTCGTGGCCGGACGCCTCAAGTGCAGAGACGATCGCTTCGCCAGCCTCGTCGGTTGCAAGCGTTCGATCCGCAGCGATCGTGACGACGGCGATGCCGAGCGCCCCTCCGTCATTGGCCGGCGTTGTCGTCGGCCCCAAGGCCGTTTCGTTCATACGTCCGAATCGACGACCCAGCAGTAAAACGGTGGCTTCCGGTTTCGGATCGCGGAGAGACCGTCCCATTTTATACACGTCGTTTCCATCGAACCCGCTGTATGCAAGCGGTCAAAATCGTCGAGCATGGCGATACGGACGTCATCGAATACGGCGACTATCCCGACCCTGCCGTCGGACGCGACGAGGTGCTGGTTGACGTGAAAGCCGCTGCGCTCAACCACCTCGACGTGTGGGTTCGCCGTGGGCTGCCGACGCTCGACCTGGAGCTGCCACACGTTCCAGGCAGCGACGCGGCCGGTGTCGTCGTCGAAACCGGCAAAGACGTCACTCGATTTGCCGAAGGCGACCGTGTCGCCGTCTCGGCGGGAGTCAACTGCGGCGAGTGTGAGTTCTGTCGGGACGGCGACCCGACCCTCTGTGTGAACTTCCACTTACTCGGCGAACACGTCCCCGGCGTCCACGCCGAGTACGCCGCAGTGCCCGCGGACAACCTGATCGCTGTCCCCGACAGGGTCGACTGGTCGGTCGCCGGCTCAAGTTGCCTGGTCTTTCAGACCGCTTGGCGGATGCTGATCGACCGAGCGGAGCTCGAACCTGGCGAGAAGATCCTGGTACTGGGTGCAAGCGGCGGTGTCGGCCACGCAGCCGTCCAGATCGCAGACTATGTCGGCGCAGAAGTATACGCCACCGGAAGCACGAGACGGAAACTCGAGTACGCCCGCGAGCACGGAGCTGACTACGTCTGCAACTACGAGACGGAGAACTTCGTGGAGTGGGTCCGCTCGGAAACTGACGGTCGCGGCGTCGACGTCGTCGTCGACTACATCGCTGGAGGTACTTGGCGTGACTCGATCAAGAGCCTGGCCAAGAACGGTCGACTCGTCACCTGCGGCGGGACGGCGGGCCCGAACCCCGAAACGGACATTCCACGTATCTTCTGGAACCAACTGCAGATCATCGGCTCGACGATGGGGACGCCGGGCCAGGTCGACGACGTGATGGAACTGGTCTGGGACGGCACGTTCGAGCCGTCGATCCGTGCAGAACTCCCGATGAGCCAGACCGCCCGCGCCCACGAAATCGTCGAAGGGCGGAAGGGCTTTGGCAAGGTCGTCGTCCGCCCGGACAGCGAGCTTTGATACGGTTTGCTGTCAGTCAGTGCCGGCGCAACCGCGAGCTCTCCTGCGGTCGCGCCGGGATATCGGGACAGCATTCCGTCTGAGCTAGTACTGTCCCAACCGTCGACTGCTGAGTGAACCCAGACGACCGCATTCGGTTTCACTCATCCGTTCAGGCTTGCCAAAGCACTAGTACTGTCCCAAGCGTGGACCGACTAGTTGAGAGTTGGCCCAAACCGATCACGATTCTCGATCAGGAGTAAATCGCACTAGTCAGAGTAGACTTGGGACGCTGCTAGTGCGGAAACCCTGCACTGCTGGGCCGAAGCCGATCGTGTGGACCGGTTCGACCGTTGGCCGACGGGGAAAACGGTACTAGCTGACCGGAACCGTGAGGGCTTTGACGGGTCGACCGAAACGTTTGCCCGTGACCTCGAGCGACGACGGCTACGTCCACGATCCATCGGAGTTCGACGACGACGGCGACCGTCGCGAGGACGACGAGGAGTGGGTCGACGAGCCAGACCACTCCGAGCCCGTCGACCGGGAGTTCGACTGGCGGGGCTGGGTACTCGTCGCCGTGATGGGGCTCGCGTTTATCGTCTCGCCAGCGATGATTCTCCTAGTTCCGCCGGGTCTCGAGTACCGATTCGCGCTGATCGTCTTGCCGCTGTTCCCAGCGGCTCTGCTGGCGATAACGGCAGTCTGGGCGACGACGCGCCCATAAGCGGTCAGTCGAGTGCCGCTTCGAGTTGTTCGACGACCGTCGAGCCGTGTTCGACGTCCTGCTTCGATGCGTCGGATTCGTCGAGATAGTCGGTCAGTTGCTCGTGGAGCTGCCGCCCCTCCGGTCCTGTTAGCACGTCCGATTCCTCGTTCTCCTCGATCGTCTCGAGTACCTCGAGCACCCAGGAGGGCGGTGATTCGTCTTCGTCGACGGCGTCGTCGATGCACTCCGTCAGGACGTGGTGGACGACCCATCGCTCTTCTCTCGAGAGCGTCAGTTCGAACGTCTCGGCTTCCGGTGGTGGGGAACTCATGTCGTCGTGTGGACCGATGATCTGGTCCTTACCCGTTGCTACGAACGTCGGTGTCATAAAGATTGTTGCGTGTTACCGGTTCTCAATCAAACAGGGGATGGAACTTACCCGCCGTCGGTTGGACTCGAGCAGTCCAGTCGCTACTCGCCGTCGCGACGCATCGCGACCTCGAACCAGGGACAGAGACGGAGTTGGCGATACCACGCCGGATTTGCAGAGAGTCGTTCGTACGGAACCCACAGTAGACCGGCAACTTCCTCTTCGTCGGGGTCGAGAGTTCGATCGGACAACGTTAGTTTCAGCACCGCACACACCTCGTGTTCGACGCCTGCGTTCTCGAAGTAGCGTTTGTACTCGAACCGATCGGTCAGGCGAAGGTCGTCGTACTGGCCGGGCGTGATCCCGAGTTCCTCCTCGAGTCGCTGTCGGGTCGCCTCTTTCTGGCTCTGGCCCTGAACGGGGTGGGAAGCGACCGTCCCGTCCCAGTAAGTACCCCAAAGACGCTTCTCGGGGGCGCGTTGTGCCAGCAGAACGTTATCGTCCTCGTCGAAGACCAGCGACGTGAACGCACGGTGGCGGACCCCGTTGCCAGTGTGAGCCTCGAGTCGGTTGACGAGTCCGTGTTCGTTGTCGTCGGCGTCGACCGCGATCACGTCCTGTCTGGCGTTTTCGTGTTCCAGGTTATCTTGCTGCGTACTCATATCTGCACAATCGGGGAGGTGCCTGAAACCAGTATCGTCTCCATCCAATTCGGTCCTCGTCGTACGGGACTATTCGGCGCCTGTTATCCGGTCAGGGGCGGCAAAATCGACCGTAACGGTGGTCTATCGTCGACGGGTGACGCCCGAAGATCAGGAGTTACTGGGCCAATACAGGAACTGGTTACGCAGATAGGTTCTCGTACGAGAAAATAACTAACGGCCGGTACGGACGAGTTACCGGCCGATGAGCCAGCAACTGACGCGGGGTGGTAAATCGGACCGGCCGGGTGCGGACGACATCGACCCCGTTCGAGTCGAGTCGGATGGCGAGTCGGGACTCACGGCGACCGTCTTCGATTCTATCCACGGGGTCGAGCCGGATCGGTGGAACGGAGTGGTCGATGGGTCGGAGCTCGGGACTGTCTTCCATCGCTACGAGTGGCTCGCGGCGATCGAGACCGGGATCGGTTACCCGGCCCGTCACGTCGTCGTCGAGAAGGACTCGAATCCGATCGGGCTCTTCCCGAATTTCGTCGTCGAGGTGCCGAAGACGCCGTTCAACCGCATGACATCGGTCTATCCGGGATTCGGCGGTCCACTGTTGACGACAGATGTCTCCGAGTCGCTTTCGCGCGTACTCGACCTCGTTCCCGACCTCTGTTCGGGGCGGACCGTCGTCCACGAGATCAGGGCCTGTAACACGAACTTCCTCCGGTACGACGAGTACCTGTCCTCGAGCGGCTACGACTCCGATCGGGTCGAGGGGCGATTCCTCCTGAACCTGGAGAAAGGATACGACGCACTTTTTGCGGAGATGGACAGTTCGAAGCGCCGGGCGATCCGGCGCGGGCGCGAGACCGACCACGAGATCGTCGAGGAGGAACTGACGCGATCGAATATGCGGCGGTTCTACGAGAAGTACTGCCAGCACATGGAAGATGTCGACGGGACGATCTACCCGTTCGACTTCTTCGAGCAACTGACGGCGATGGACGACCGGGTCCTACTCCTGACGCTTCGTCTCGAGGGGGAGTACGCCGGCGGCTTTCTCGAACTGCTCGACGACGAACAGTCGTCCGTTCACGGCTTTTTCTCCGGATTGCCCGCCGAATACTTCGAGTATCACGCCTCCGAACTGCTCTACGACTACCTGTTCCAGTGGGCCATCGAGAACGGCTACGAGACTTACGACTTCGGCGGTGCTGGAGCGAACTTCGAGGACGGTGCCTTTCGGTTCAAAGAGGAGTTCGGCGGCGACTTGGTTCCGAACGTCTACTGGGAGCGACCAACCAGTCCAGCCTGGCGGCTGATCGACATCGGCCGGTCGCTGTACGGTCGATACGGCAAGTGACGCTTCGTGCCGTCGACACTAGTGGCGGGCCAAGCCTGAACTGATGGGTCGAATCTGGCGGTGTGGCTCGATTCGACCCGTCAGTCGACGGTTGGGACGGTACTAGTACTGTCCCAAGTGTGGACCGACTAGTTGAGAGTTGGCCCAAACCGATCACGATTCTCGATCAGGAGTAGAGTGCACTAGTCAGAGTAGACTTGGGACGCTACTAGCCGAGTTGTTCGTCGAGTATGAGCCGCGTCTTCGTGTTCACGACCTCGTCTTGGTCGCGAGCTTTCGTGATGAGGTCGTTGACCCCGCGCGTGTCGGCGGCGTCGACGATGAGAACGATGTCCTGTTCGCCCGAGACCGTCCAGACGAGGTCGACCTCCTCCCAGTCGGCCATTCGCTCGGTGACGTTTTTCGTGTCGACGTCGACCGCGACGCTGATCTCGAGCATTGCTTTGACGTTGCCGGTCCGGGTCGAGATCGTGAACCGTTCGATGATCTCGTCGTCCATCATTCGTTCGACACGATTACGAACGGTTCCCTCGCTTGTACCGATCTCGTCGGCGATCTCCGTGTAGGGCGTCCGGGCGTCTCGCCGGAGAATATCGAGTATCTGTCGATCGAGTTCGTCCATGGAGGGGTGAAGATACGTTGTACGACCACTTACCAATTGCGAAATTCGCAACTTAGCTTCGAAGACAACGCTTATACTCGTAGAATAAATACGTAGTTCGTAATGACGACAGCATACGTCGCGCTGGAGGGTGACCACGTGATCGAGGGGCGTGGTCGTGCTCCAGGGACTGCCCGTGGCGAACTGGTTTTCACGACGGCCTACACCGGCTACGAAGAGAGTCTCACGGACCCGTCGTACGAAGAGCAGGTACTCACCTTCTCGTATCCGCTGATCGGCAACTACGGCGTCCGCGAAGAACGGTTCGAAGACGACCACGTCCACCCCCGTGCAGTCCTCGCGAAAGAACTGACCGACGACGTCGCCGCGTGGCTCGCCGACGAGGCCGTCCCCGCGGTCGACCGACTCGACACCCGTGAAATCGTCACCGAGATTCGTGACGGCGGCGCGATGAAATGTGGTATCGCCGTCGGCGATGACGCCACCGAAGACGACGCCCTCGAGCAACTCGAACGGTGCAAGCCGATGAGCGACCACACTGAAATCGGCACACAGGTCAGCGTCGACGATCCGAGCGTCCGCGGCGCGGACAACGACCGCGAGACCGTCGCACTGATCGACTGCGGTGCGAAGGACTCGATCGTCGACTCGCTGGTCGCCCGCGACGCACAGGTACACGTCCTCCCCTACGACGCAACCGTCGACACCGTCACTGACGTCGATCCCGACGTGCTGTTCGTCTCGAACGGTCCCGGCGACCCCGCAAACTACGAGCAGGCAGTCGCGCTCGTCCGGGAGTTCGTCGACGACATCCCCGTCGCCGGTATCTGCCTCGGTCAGCAGATCGTCGCCCGTGCGCTGGGCGGCACCACCGAGAAGATGGACTTTGGCCACCGCGGCGTCAACCAGCCCGTCCTCGACGTAGACTCCGGCCAGGTCGTCATGACCACCCAGAACCACGGCTACACCGTCGCCGACCCCGGCGACCACCTCGAGGTCACCCAGATCAACGTCAACGACGACACGCCCGAGGGCCTCGACGGGATCGACCACGACGTCATCACCCGCCAGTACCACCCCGAAGCCAACCCCGGCCCCGAGGACACCCTCGAGTTCTTCGACGACGTCCTCGCGATGGCCGGAGACCGAAGTCAGCGAGCAGTTCCCGCCGACGACTGATACGGTTTTCCGTCGTTATTTTCGGTGTCACCGCTTCGGGGGCAGAGTGTGGGTGTCCCGGGACGTCGGGACAGCAATCAGTCTGCGGCGGTCGTCCAAGTTGATCGCACGGCTGTGACCGCCTCTGTCCCGGAAACACCGGCCAGCAGCCAATCTAGGCAGTCGCCCACCCTGTCGCCCGTCTCGATTTCACACCGCAATCAGCTATCGGTGAACCCGTATGTCACGGTCACCGACGCCGAGACACTCACCGGATCGGCGTCGATTTCCGTACTTGGACTGTCGTCGTCGGCTTCCATCGCCACTTCGTAGTTCGTCCTGTGACTGACCGTGTGAACCCGGACGTCGCTCGTACTCACCGACTTCGTCCCCGTTATCGTCACGCCGCGGTTGGACGCGACGTGTCCGGCCTCTTCGTCCGCGTTCTCGAGGGCCTCGTCGATCGCATCTTTCCGGAGTTCCTCGCGTGTTTCTTCACGTACCGTGAAGTTGACGCGACCGACATCGTCGGCACCGGCCGCGACCGTGGTGTCGATGACCTCGCCGACCTGGTCGATGTCGTCGACGGTTACCTCGAAGGAGTGTGACCCTCGGATTTCCTCGACCTCGCCCTCCCGTCCCGAAACCGGTCTGACTCGATACTGCCCTTCTTCGACGTTTTCATCGGGAATCCCCAGTTCGTCGAAGGTCTCGCGCAACTGCTCGGCACCGGCAGCCAGTTCGTCCGTCACCTCGTCGGCCGACGCGCCGCTCGCTTCGACGCCGACGTCGACCGTCGCCTCCTCGGGCTCGGCCTCTACCTCGCCGCTCGTGGCGACGGTGATCTCGTCGTCGCTTCCAGTTGCAGCCCGCTCGTCGTCAGTCATACTCCCGGTACAGCCGGCAAGCACCGCAGCAGCGCCGACACCCGACGCCGCAAGGAACTGTCGTCGATCCATACCCGGTCGTTCGGACGGTGCGTACAAATCGTCTCTCCAAGGTGAAACACCCATTTGAGTGACCCAGAAGTTGGCACACAGTCGTGGAACGACCCGACCGTCACGTCGAAAACAAAATCCATCCGGGCACGCGGCCGTGGACGGTTTACGCGTCCCCGTCGAGTCGTGAAACGAGATGTCGACCGAGAGACTCCTCGTCCCCATAGCCAACCCGGAGACCGCCGACAGGTTGCTCGACACTGCCGCCGACCTCGCCCGCGACCGCGACCTCGAGATTCTGGTCGTCACGGTCGTCACCGTCCCGATGCAGTTGACGCTCGAACAGGCCAGTGACGAACTCGAGATCGACGACCACGAGGCCGTCCTCGAGTACGCACTCGAGCGAGCAGGCGAACGCGACGTGTCGGCGGCGGGTCGAGTTCGCTTCGGGCGGAGCGTCGCGGACGGCATCCTCGAGATTGCCGGGGACGAGGACGAACAGATCGAGGCGATCTTGCTGGGCTGGCGCGGCCGTCCCAGGCGGCGTGACGTCGTTCTCGGGAGTTCCATCGACGAGATACTCGCAGACGCACCGTGTGACGTGCTCGTCGAACGGATCGATCGCGAATCCGCTGGCGGGATCGATTCGATTCTCGTCCCCGTCGCAGGCGGACCGAACACCGACCTGGCTGCGCGGATCGCCGGGTCGCTCGCCCGCGCCCACGACGCCCGCGTCGAACTCGTCACCGTCGTCTCCGACCGCGACGAGGAAAGCGTCGCCGACGCCCGCGAGCTGCTCACTCGGACCTCGAGAGAACTGGGAGCCGTCACGTCGATCGAGCAGACAGTTCTCGACGGAGCGGTCGAAGAGACGATCCTCGAGCGAACCGGCGATCACGACGTGACGGTCGTCGGTGCGGCCGAGAGCGGACCGGTACAGCGCGTCCTCGTCGGTCAGATTCCCGAAACGATCGGTCGTGAGGCCGACAGTGGGGTGATGATGGCGAAACGTCACCAAGACGTCTCCGAGACGCTGTGGCGGCAGGTACGCGATCGGCTTCGACGACTCCGCTGACGACGGCGATCGCTGTTAGCAACTGGTCTCGGGGTGGGACGACCCTGGCCGACGGTGACCGAAGACGTGACCTGTATTCTCTATGGAAGTCGATTTATTATTATCGCACGAACTGTCGCCGATGACGAACACCGACGAGAGCGAGCCGTCGTCGACCGTCGTAGAAGCCGTCGACGAACTGATCGGCGAGACGCCGTTGTTGCGCCTGGACGCGTTCGCCGACAACCTGTACGGCAAGGTCGAAGCGGCGAATCCCTACTCCATCAAAGATCGCATCGCACGCGAGATGATCGACGCCGCCGAGCGAAGCGGTGACCTAGAGCCGGGTGGTCTCGTCGTCGAGTCGACGAGTGGCAACACGGGAATCGGGCTGGCAGCGGTCAGTGCAGCGCGTGGCTACGACTGTGTGTTGACGATGCCGGAGTCGATGTCCGAGGAACGTCGAAGCCTGCTGCGTGCACTCGGCGCGGAACTCGAACTCACACCGGCCGAGGACGGCATGTCGGGCGCGAACCAGCGCGCCGAAGAGATCGCAGCCGAACGCGAGAACGCAGTGCTCGCGAGACAGTTCGAGAACGAGGCAAACCCCACTGCCCACCGCAAGACTACCGGACCGGAGATCTGGCGTGCGACCGACGGGGGCGTCGACGCGCTCGTCGCTGGCGTCGGCACCGGCGGGACGATCACCGGCGTCAGCGAGTACGTGAAAGAGCGGCAGGGCAAGGAGTCGTTCACCGCAGTCGCCGTCGAACCCGCCGAATCGCCGACGCTCTCCGAGCAGTGTTCCGACGGTCACGACATCCAGGGGATCGGTCCCGGGTTCGTCCCCGACGTGCTCCGGACCGACCTGATCGACGAGGTCCGCGCGGTCGAGGCCTCGAGTGCCAAGGAAGCGAGCCGGAAACTGGGGCGGACCGAAGGGGTGCTCGTCGGCATCTCGTCCGGTGCCGCGCTCGCGGCAGCCGCCGACTACGCGAACGAGCATCCCGAGGAGACGACCGTCGTCGTCCTCCCCGACACCGGCGAGCGATACCTCTCGACGGATCTCTTCGACCTCGAGTAGGCCGTGAGAGCCCGTCTGCAGCTATAGTGGCGGGCCAAGCCTGCACTGCGGGATCGAATCTGGCGGTGTGGCTCGATTCGACCCGCCAGTCGACGGTTGGGACGGTACGAATGCTTTGGCAAGCCTGAACGGATGTGAAACCGAATGCGGTCGTCTGGGTTCACTCAGCAGTCGACGCTTGGCGGAGTACTAGTACTGTCCCAAGTGTGGACCGACTAGTTACGAGTTGGCCCAAACCGATCACGATTCTCGATCAGAAGTGGAGTGCACTAGTCAGAGTAGAGTTGGGACGCTACTAGTGGCGGGCCAAGCCTGAACTGATGGGTCGAATCTGGCGGTGTCGCTCGATTCGACCCGTCAGTCGACGGTTGGGACGGTACTAGTCGTGCCGGAAACTCCGCTGTCCCGTAAACGCCATCGCCATCCCGTGTTCGTCTGCAGCCTCGATCACGTCGTCGTCGTTGACCGAACCGCCGGGCTGTATTACGGCTTCGATGCCGGCCGCCGCGGCTTCCTCGATACCGTCCGGGAACGGGAAGAAGGCGTCCGAGGCCATGACCGCACCCTCGGCATCTTTCTCTTCGGCGTGTTCGTCGGCTTTCATCGCCGCCAGTCGGACTGCGTCGACGCGGGAGACCTGTCCCATCCCGATGCCGACCGTCTCCGTACCGTCGGCGAAGAGAATGCCGTTCGACTTGACGTGTTTCAGTGTCTGCCAGGCGAAGACCATCGACTCGAGTTCCTCCTCGGTCGGCTCGCGTTCGGTGACGACCTCGAGGTCGTCGACCGAGATCGACTGCAGGTCCCGTTCCTGGACGAGGCGGCCGCCGACGAGCGGTTTCTCGGTGAATCGATCGGCCGGCTCGCCGTCCAGTTCCCCCACGTCGAGTACACGCAGGTTGTCCTTCTCGCAGAGCACTTCGAGGGCGTCGTCGGTGTAGCTGGGGGCGACGACGATCTCTTTGAACGAGTCGATGATCTGTTCGGCTGTCTCGGCATCGCACTCACGGTTTAGCGCGACGATGCCGCCGAAGGCGCTCTGTGGGTCCGTCGAGAGAGCCTTCTCGTAGGCCTCGGCGAGCGAATCGGCCGTGGCACAGCCCGCCGGATTCGTGTGCTTGATGACCGCCGCGGCGGGGTCGTCGAACTCCGTGATCAGGTTGAGTGCGCCGTCGGCATCGTTGTAGTTGTTGTACGAGAGGTCCTTCGCGCCCTCGTTCAACTGGTCGGCGTGGACGACACTTGCCTCGTCGCAGGTGTAGTCGGCGTATACCGCGGCGTCCTGGTGTGGGTTCTCGCCGTAGCGAAGGGTATCGACGCGATCGCTCGAGACGACGCGCCGGGCGGGAAGGCCGTCTTCGTCGGTTCGGTCGACGGGCAGGTCGACCTCGCCTGCCTCGAGATCCACCTCGACTGCGTCCTCGGCGAACCACTTCACGGCTCGCGGGTACGCGCGGAACTCCCCCTCGTAGAGCACGCGTTCTTTCAGCGACGCCGCGTCGTCGCCCTCGTAGACCGGAATCGGCTCCTGGGTGACGACCGGACCCGCGTCGATTTCGCTCTCGATCACGCCACCGTCCTCGTCGGTCGCGTCTGTCACGATGTGGACGGTACAGCCGGTCACGGAGACGTCTGCCTCGAGTGCGTCGCCCCAGGCGTCCGTGCCGGGGAACGCGGGCAACAGCGACGGGTGGACGTTCAGCGTCGTCGGCTGGGCCTCGAGGAATGTGTCCGAGAGAATTTGCATGTAGCCGTCGAGACAGACCAGATCGTACTCGTAGTCGGCGAGTGCGTCGTTGACAGCTGTCTCGTGTTCTTGTCGGCTCAACTCCTCGGCGAGCGGGACGACTTCGGTCGGAATGTCTCGCTCGGCGGCGGCTTCGAGTACCGGCGCGTCTTCGTCGGTCGTCAGGACGACGGCGACCTCGGCCCCACCAGGTCGTCTGTCGGCGATGTTCAACAGGTTACGCCCTCGGTTGCCGGCCATCCCGGCGATTCGCGTCATGGGCGTATGCCCAGCCGCGATAGGCATAGCCGTTGCGGTCTCGAGCAGCCAGATAAGCAAATCTGTGCATAATTATCTCGTAATTTCGGGTTCCTTCCCAGCGGATATACATAGTCGTGTGTTCGCCCCAGCGTCGTTTCGATATCCTTTTGCACCGTGCTGGAAAGACTCGCACGATGACCGACACCGACGCCCTGTACGCCGTCTCGCCGCTCGACGGCCGATATGGCAGCCGAACTGCACCGCTGTCACCGTACGCCAGCGAGGCCGCGCTCATGCGTGCTCGCGTTCGCGTCGAAGTCGAGTACCTGCTCGCACTTGCCGACTGCAAGGCGACGCCACTCGAGATCGGTTCGAACGAACGCGACCAGTTGCGAGGGCTCTACCGACACTTCGCCGAGGAGGACGCACGCCTGATCAAGAAACTCGAGACCGAAGGCCACGCCGGTTTCGAGGCGACGAACCACGACGTGAAGGCCGTGGAGTATTTCGTCCGTCACCGACTTCCAGATGACAGCGACGCCTCGGCGTGGATTCACTTCGGGTTAACCAGCGAGGATGTCAACAATCTCGCCCACCGGCTGCTGGTCCAGGATGCCGTCTCCGAAGTCTTGCTCCCCGAACTGTACGAGCTTCGAAACGCGCTGGCGGAGATGGCACGCGAACACCGCGACCTCCCGATGCTCGCCCGCACCCACGGCCAGCCCGCGACGCCGACCACCTTCGGCAAGGAGATGGCCGTCTACGCCTCGCGGCTCGCCCGTTCGACTGGCCGAATCCACGCCGCCGTCGACAACCTCCGTGGCAAACTCGGCGGTGCGTCTGGCACCTACGCCGCTCACGAGGCGGCCTACCCCGACGTCGACTGGCAGGTCTTCGCCGAGGAGTTCGTCACGGGACTGGGCCTCGAGTTCGAACCGCTCACCACGCAGGTCAACCCGTGTGACGACCTCGCGGCGCTATTCGACGCGATTCGGGGTGCCAACGACGCCCTGCTGGACCTGGATCTGGACATGTGGCTGTACGTCTCCGATCGCTACCTCGGACAGCAGGCCGTCGAGGGCGAGACTGGCTCGTCGACGATGCCTCACAAGGTCAATCCGATCGACTTCGAGAACAGCGAAGGCAACCTCTCGAAGGCCAATTCGGACCTCACGTTCCTCGCCGACTACATCACCAGTTCCCGACTCCAGCGAGACCTCTCGGACTCGACGGTCAAGCGCAACGTCGGTGCTGCCTTCGCCCACTGTCTGATCGGCTACACGAAGACCGCTGCGGGCCTCGAGAAAGTCGTCCCCAACGAGACGGTCATGCGCGAGGACCTCGAGTCGACCCCCGAGATCGTCGGCGAAGCCGTTCAGACGATCCTCCGGCGCGAGGGCCAGGAAGACGCCTACGAGCAGGTCAAGGACCTCACCCGCGGCAAAGACGTCACCCTCGAGGACTTCCGCGAGCTGTTCGACGACCTCGACGTCGACGAATCGGTCCGCGAGGAGCTACGAGAGCTAACGCCGGCCGGCTACACCGGCGTCGCCGACGACCTGGTCGACGACCTCGAGTAGACTCTCTTGTCGAACGCGCCCGACTACCCTCCCATTGCTCGTACCTGATCGGGTTCGATCGAAATGATGACTCGTTCGGTCTCGATCGGGCTCGGATACTCCTCTTCACCCATGTACCGCTGGGTCAGTTCGTCGATGTGCTCGCGTGCGTTTTCCGTCGTGATCTCGTCGACTTCTCCCGTTACCGAGAGCAGTCGGTAGGGGTCGTCGGGATCTGTCATACTCACCCCAACCCGCGGGTCGTTCCGGACGTTTTTCTCCTTGCGCCGGTCGCGTTCGGTGTTGACGAGAATGCGGTCCGCGTCGGCGTCGTAGTCGACCCACACCGGCGTGACGTGAGGCGAGCCGTCGGGCAGCAGGGTGGAGACGTGCGCGAACGTCTTCTTCTCGAACAGGTCCTGGAAGTCGTCGGGAATCGAAGCCATACACGACGTGGACCGTCGTGCTACAAATTCGCTCACCCTCACATTACAGTTCGAGAGACCGAACTCGATTACTGTTCTGGCATCTCTCCGGAAATCGCCGCCGACCTCGATGGGGCGGACAAATCACGCACGAGAACCCTGGCTGTTCCCTCGTCCGTCGCGCCGAACGTACTCGAGTCCGGGGCGACCGTCGGCGTACCACAGCGCGAGGGCGAGTCCGAACAGGACGAACTCGAGGGCGAGAAACGTCGTCGGATCAGTAAACGGCGTGACGACGGTTTCGACGAGTTCCGGCGGTTCGAACATACGTTCGCTGTAGCCGAAGGTCCCGTGAGACACGATCGGCCACAGCAGGAACTCGGTCCCGAACGGATACCCCAGCAAGAACCGCGGCGGGATATCGGCAAGCAGGTGCGACAGGTGAGCGACGACGAACGCGGTCGCCGTCTCGACGCGCTCGAGGAGGACGGCGACGGCGTAGACGACCACGATCACGCCGACGGCGAACAAAAGCGAGTGCCCCAGATCGCGGCCGGTCGGGAAGACTCCGAGGAGCCAGAGCGGTTTGTCGATCAGGTCGGCGAGTTGCGAGCCGGCGACGACGGCGAGGACGGGTGCCGGTCGCGGCGGTCGGCGGAAGCGGCCTCGAGCGTACAGCGAGTACAGCAGATAGGCGACGGCGAGATGGCCCCAGGGATACATCGGGGCGGGCTACACCGACCGTTCGGTAAGCGGTTGTGTCGGTTTACACGGAGTGAAAACGTTGACTCGAGGGAACTCGATGAGTCGAATAATAGTGGTTAGCAATACAATACATAGTTTTGCTTTGCTTCCCTCGAGTGGTTGAGAGGTGAGATTTGCTGAATATAAGGCGCGAATGTGGCACTGGGTGAAGAAGAGATTCGACACCATAGCCTTCAACAGATAGTGTATAAGTGACTCTACTGTGTATTGTACAATAAGATGATCGAGAAGGTAAAGACCGTTGTATTTCGACAACCAGAAGGCCGGTACAGTGGCGCGTTTTTGCTCGCGTTTTCGCTTGTTCTGTTATCGGTCGAATTATATCAGCAAACCCGGTACGGATATGGAATTACTCCACCACTCATACTTGGAATTTCATTTGGCATTTTTGGGGTTGCAGAGTTACTCCCCAGGGATCAACGACGCTTGGCAGGTGGCACTCGCATAACGGCTGTCTTGATCGCCATCTCCTTCATTGTACTCTCATAATCAATATACTGAACAGTTGAGTAGAACGATCAAAGGTTTTGGCTTGAAACAACCGAACCCGTCATGCTACACTAATGCTCTGAGTATTGCACGTCGAGTTCAACGTGTCTGTGTTCCGGCACGCAGGAAAATATCTACGCAAATCACTATATCATAGGTGTCGGACAGCAGTCACCGACGGTGTCGATCGTCGCCCGCTCGAGCGGCGTCGAACTCACTCGTCCTCGAGTGCTGCGTATATCTCGGAGTGACGACGACCGTCGAGTTTTCCCATCTTGAGGGCTATTTCGTGACGTTCCTCGTCGGTTTCGGCCGACTGGAACCACTCGTACAGTCGGCGGACTTCGTCGTCGATTTCGGCCACGGTTCCAGCATCCGCTCACAACGCAATAATCGTTTCTACACAACCAACTCGAGCAGCGTCGCCTCGAGTACGTTCGCCGCTTCCTCCACCTCGGAGAGTCGTACGTACTCCCGTTGGGCGTGTGCGACGCCCCCCTCGTCGTCGGCCAACACGCCGGGCCCGAAGACCACCGTCGGCGCGTCGTCGGCGAAGAAACCAGCCTCGGTCGCCGCGCCGAATGGACGGACGTCGCCGCCGCTTGCCTCCTCGAGCGTCTGTACGAGTTCGGCGTCCTCGTCGGTCACGAACGCCTTCGGGAACGGCGTGTCGGGGCGAATGAGGTCGACTGACACCTCGAGGTGCGAGCCGTCGGAAACCCGCTTCTCGAGGTACGCCTCGAGGTCCGCACGGAACGAGTCGGCCGTCTCCGGCGGGACGCTTCGGCGATCGAACGTGACCTGGCACGATTCGGGAATGCGGTTCGGAGCCTCGCCGCCCTCGAGGACGGTCGGCGTCAGTTTCGGCTCGCCGAGCACGTCGTCCTCGCCGGGTCCTGCCTCGTCGTCGTAGCTACGGAGCGACTCGAGGACGCGCTCGAGACCGAAGACGGGGTTTCGTTCGGCGGGAACGCTCGCGGCGTGGCCGCTCTCGCCCTCGATGGTGATCGTTCCCTCGCACTGGCCTCGAGCGGCGATACAGACGTCGAGGTCGGTGGGCTCGCCGACGATATAGCCGTCCGCGGAGAGCTTGTCCTGCAGTCCTGCCGCGCCGGTCATCAGCGTCCCCTCGTCGGGCGTGATCGCAAGCGTCAGTGTTCCGGCCGTGGGATCGACCCGAAGAAACGCCGCGAGCAACGCGGCGAGCGGCCCCTTCGCGTCGCAGGCGCCGCGTCCGCGAACGATGTTGCCGTCGCGCTCGTAGGTGACGTGCGGCGCAACGGTGTCGATGTGGGTGTTCAAGACGAGGTGGGGTTCGCCGCTTCCCTTGCTCGCGAGAACGTTCCCCAGGTCGTCGACCTCGGGCTCGAGGCCGGCACCCTCGAGCGTCCCAACCAGCAGTTCGCGCATCTCGCCGACATCCTCGTGGGAGGGGGTCGATACGGCATCGGCGTGGAAAGCAGCAATATCGAAGCTCATTGTGGGTTTTCGTCGATCTCGTCGACGAATCGTGGCTACCCGTCGTTCCCATTGGCGGGTGATAAGCACAGCCTTTCGTTCGATAGTGCGGCTCTGCCGTCTTCCTGTCCGGTCCGGTATCTGTCGAACGAACGTTATTTCCTGTTGTGCTTTCAATCGTGTGTCATGCCCTCCGACAGACGAACGGTTCTCGCAATCTGCGGGACGGGCGCAGCAACGGCGCTCGCTGGGTGTGCCGACGCTCGTGCGTCGACTAGAGACGTCGTCTCTCCACACGACCCGATCGAGGCGTCGCTGAATACCAAACGGGTGTTCGGCGTCCGGAACGACCACGCTCGTGAACGACGGGGAGGATGTCATGAACTGTTCAACGCACACCCGTTCGCGGACGAGGACCGTCCGCTCGAGGAGAACGACGCGCCGGCAGTCTTCCCGCAGCGTATCGAACCCGAAACGTATCCGGGAATTCCTGACGGAGCACACGTCGCACCGATGGTCCCCGACGAAGTCGTCGTCTATCCTGCGTACGAGGATACGCTCGAGGACGAGGCCGCGTATTCGATTCCCGAGCCACCGCTCCCCGTCGAATCACTCGTGACCGATCGACTGCGGGAGTCGTTCGACGAGTTCATCTTCGACGGTCGGATAACGGTCGCCGAGCGCGACGACGCCGACTCGGTAAACGAAGGAACGGAGACGGGCTACAGATTGAGCCGGGATACCGTCGACACCCTCCGTATCGGTGATCGGTTCCGGTTTCGGCCCTCCTACAGCGAACCGGGATACGTTGGCGACGTTCTCGAACGGTGGACGGAGTACTGATTACTTCTCGAGTCGCGTCACGTCCTCGAGCGTCTCGCGCCGTCGCACGACGCGGGCCTCGCCGTCCTCGAGTGCGATTTCGGCGGGACGGGGCTGGGAGTGGAACTGGTTGGCCAGTTCGTAGCCGTACGACCCTGCATTCCCGATGGCGAGCACGTCGCCGCGTTCGAGTTCGGCGATCGGCCGGTCGTGAGCGAAGACGTCCGCACTGGTACAGACGGGGCCGCCGACGGTCGCCTCGATCGGCTCGCGGTCGGGCGCGGAGACGTTCAGCATCGGGTGGTAGGAGCCGAACATCGCAGGCCGGATCAGCGTCGAGAGGCTGGCGTCGACGCCGACGACGGTGGTGTCGGGGGCTTCCTTGATCGTGTTGACCTCCGTCAGGATCAGCCCCGCGTCGGCGACGATATAGCGGCCGGGCTCGAGTTTGAGCTGTGCCTCGAGCTCGCCCACCGCGTCGCGGACCATGTCCGAGGTCTTCTCGAGGTCCAGCGGCGGTTCGTCCTCGCGGTAGGGAACGCCGTAGCCGCCGCCGACGTCGACGAACTCGAGGTCGTCGTCGCCGACTCGGCGGGCCATCTCGCCGACGCGTTCGATCGCCTCGCAGTGGTCCTCGAGGTCGTCGGTCAGGACGCCGCTGCCGGCGTGGGCGTGAATGCCGACCAGGTCGAACTCCTCGCGGACGCGGTCGGCGACCTCGGGGACGCGCTCGTAGGGAATCCCGAACTTCGCGTCCGCGCCGGTCGCGACCTTCTCGTGGTGGCCGGTCCCGATGCCGGGGTTGATGCGGATGGCGATCCGGCCGTCGTAGCCCCGGTCGGCGAGGCGCTCGAGGGTGTCGACCGCGCCGATCGTGATCGTCAGGCCTGGATTCTCGGCCCCGAGCTCGGCGGCGTAGTCGAGGTCCCGATCCGGCGGGTTCACCGCGGTGTACTGCAGCTCGTTGGGGTCCGCACCCGCGTCGATCGACCGTTGCAGTTCGCCCCAGGCTGCACACTCGATCGTGCCGTCAACCTCGAGAACGGCCTCGAGGACGGCCGTGCCCGTGTGGGCTTTGGCTGCGTACATGACGTCCGCGTCGGGAAACGCCGACGAGAAGCGCACGTAGTTCTCCTTCACGCGATCGCGGTCCATCACGTACAGCGGCGTCTCGTACTCGGCAGCGAGCGACTCGAGTCGAGGGAGGTCCCAGTCGGTGAGTCGGCGAACGGGTGGCGATGCCGTGACGTCGGTCATTACACGCTGTAAGTAACCGCGAGAAGTCAAGGGTTTGGATTCCCGTAGTGAACTCCTGTATCGGGTCTCCAGCAGTTTTCGGCGTCGGGCATCGGTTCCAGTCGGTGCGTTTGGTGTCCGGGTTCGTCCGCCACCCCATCTATCGGAGTCGGCACGACCGCGAGCCTCCGTGGACTCGTCGAGGTGGTGACCACAACCGTCTCATCCGGACTGCTGTTTCGCTGTCCCGGCGCGACTGCAGGCGGGCTCGCGGGCCCGCCACAACTGATTGACAGCAAACCGTCTCAGTCAGTGGCCGAGTCGCCGATGACGAAGGTAACGCGCTGGACGCCAGGGACCGATCGCAAACGGTTCGCGAGTTCGCGGATCGCGTCGCCTGGCCCGTCGACTGCGATCGTCTCCATACACCGGTCGTGGCTGAGATGAATGTGTTGCAACGAGAGGATGATGTCTGCCTGCTCGTGTTGGACAGTCTGTAACTCACCGGCTACGTCGCTGTCGTGGTCGTGTTCGTGGACGACGACGATCGTCCCGTGGTAACGACCTTCGGGATCTGCCTCCCACTCACAGGCTGCAAAGAATTCGCGCAGTCCGTCCCTGACCGCACCGGATCGGCTATCGTACTCCCACTCCTCGACGATTTCGTCGAGACGGGCGACCATCGCTGGCGGCAGCGTGAGGCTGATCCGGTCCAGTTCGTCGCTCATACAGTCAGTTCGTGCGAAGTCCACATCAGTCTTCAGTTTCGTGCCAACTCCCAGTATTACTGAATCGTCGAAAAGTATTACTGAAGATGGCGGAGTGCACCCTACATGGACCGCCGAGACGTACTGGGAGCGCTGGGAACGGGAGCTGTCGTCGGGATCACCGGCTGTCTTGGCTCCGCCACGATCGACGACGGGAGAGACGTGACGGATCTTGTCGGTCGAACGGTGACGGTGCCAACCGACGTCGATCGGCTCGTCGCACTCGAGGCAGGGTGTCTTCGACTGGTCGCCCAGTTGGACGCGACAGACCTGATCGTCGGCGTCGAAGACGACGAAACGGGGTGGTTACAGGAAGTCCCGTACAACGCCGCCAATCCCGAACTGGCGACCAAACCGGTAATCGGCGGGAGAGGTGGCGACCCAGAAGGAATCATCGACGCAGCACCCGACCTCGTTCTCTCGACCGGAAGCGCCGAGGAACTCGAGACGCTCGAGCGACGGACCGGACTTCCCGTCTTCGGACTCACGACCGGGCAGTTTCTCGACCTGGGCGAACCGACGCTCGAGGAGATCTGGGAAGCTGCCGGCGACGTCCTCGGCAAAGAAGAGCGGGCGAACGAACTGAGTACGTTCGTCGAAGACACAGTCGCGGATCTCCGGGACAGAACTGCGACGGCCGATACCGACGACGCACCGAGCGCCTACGTCACGGGAGTCAGTTTCCAGGGTGGACACGGACTCGAGGCAACGCGACCGTTGTTTGCCCCGTTCGACTTCCTTGGTGACGTGAAAAACGTCGCCAGTGACGTCGGGTTCGACGGCTACCCTCACGTCACGATCAGTCCGGAACAACTCCTCGCGTGGGACCCGGATGTCATCTTCGTCGATCGTGGAAACGCGGACCTGATCGAAGCCGACCTCACGGAGACAGCTTACCAGGAGCTGACTGCCGTCGAGAGCGGGGAGCTCTATGGCATGCTTCCGAACGCTCACTACGGGTTGAACCACTCCACTATCGTCGCCAACGCCTACGTCGTTGGGTCGGTGCTGTACCCCGAAGCGTTCGACGATGTCGAGATCGACCAGCGAGCCGACGAGATTTACGACACGATGCTCGGCGAACCCATGTACGACGACCTCACGTCGACCTACGGCGATGTCGGTCGGATGGGCCTCACATCGAACGCGTGACCGAGCATGGAACGAGACAGTTCCGGTCGACGAGACGATGCGGTTACTGGTACCGTTCGCTCGACGTACGAGCAGTTCGTCGGGCGAAAGCTACTGTTTACAGTCGTCTGTGGCGTCTTGCTGGTGGTTACGTTCCTCGCGTCGCTCGCCATTGGACCGGTTCGACTTCCGCTCACAGACGTTCTCGCGGGACTGCTGGGTAACGCAGACGCGACGACGCAGACGATCGTGTGGAACGTCCGACTGCCACAGGCACTCGCGGCGATCGTCGCCGGTGGCGGACTGGCGGTCGCGGGAACCGCGATGCAAAACGTACTGCGGAACCCACTCGGCTCACCGTTTACCCTTGGCATCTCTCAGGCTGCAGCGTTTGGTGCTGCATTCGCCATCGTCTTTCTCGGGGTCGGCGGAACGACAGGCGGGAGCGACGCGTCGATCGTCGTCGACAATCCGTACCTGGTGACGTTCTCGGCGTTCGTCTGGTCGCTCGTTTCGACCGGCGTCATCCTGGCACTCGTCAAGTACGCCCGAGCGTCACCGGAGACGCTGATCCTTTCGGGCGTCGCCCTCGGTTCCATGTTTACCGCGTCGCTGTCGCTCGTTCAGTACTTCGCTCAAGACGTAGAGGTGGCCGCGATCGTCTACTGGACGTTCGGTGACGTCGGCCGGGCGACCTGGAGTGATCTGGCGGTGATGGTTCTCGCGACGGCTGCCGGCACCGCGTACTTCGTGTACAACGGCTGGAGCTACACGGCGTTGAACGCCGGCGACGAAACCGCGACGAGTCTCGGCGTGAACGTCGAACAACTCCGGATTCGGGGCATGATCGTCGCGTCACTGGTAACCGCGTTCGTCATCTCGTTCGTCGGCATCATCGGCTTCGTCGGACTGGTCGTCCCCCACATCGTCCGAAAGGTGATCGGCGGCGACGAACGATTCTTGCTACCCGCGTCCGTTCTGGCCGGGGGCGTGTTGTTGCTCGCGTCCGATACCGTCGCCCGAACTATCATCGCCCCCGTCGTATTGCCAGTCGGTATCCTGACGTCGTTTCTGGGTGCACCGCTGTTTCTCTACCTCGTCATCGCACGGAGGGATTACTGGTGAGACTCGACGTGTGTGACGTCGAGTTCGCTTACGACAGCGATCCAGTGCTCGACGGCGTCGACCTCGAACTCGAGCGGGGTCAGTTACTCGGGATCGTCGGCCCGAACGGGTCCGGGAAGAGCACCCTGTTGCGCTGTCTCAATCGGATCATCGAACCCGACAGTGGAGCGGTGCTCGTCGACGGAGAGAACGTCGACGAACTGAGCCGTGAGGGAATCGCCCGCCGGATGGGATACGTTCCCCAGCAGGAAGACGCCACGTTCCCGTCGACGGTGTTCGATACGATCCTGATGGGACGCAAACCCCACGTCCAGTGGCGGCCGACCGACGACGATCGAGCGACCGTCACGGACGTGATCGAGCGACTCGACCTCGAGCCGTTCGCGTTGCGATCCCTCGACGAGCTAAGCGGTGGCCAGCAACAGAAGGTGTTGATCGGTCGGGCGCTCGTCCAGGAGGCGACGGTGCTGTTGCTCGACGAACCGACGAGCAACTTAGACGTCAGACACCAACTCGAGGTCCTCGACGTCGTCCGAGAGGAGATCGACGACGGCATGGCTGCAGTCGTGGCGATACACGACCTGAACCTGGCGACCCGCTACTGCGATCGACTGGCGATGTTACACGACGATCGAATCGTCGCAGCCGGCGGCCCAGAGATCCTGACGCCGGAGACGATCCGAGACGTCTACGGGGTCGACGCCACAGTTACCAGCCACGACGGGCGTCGGATTGTGATCCCCGAACGCCCACTCTCGAGAAGCGAAGACGACGGTCGGGGAGCCGAGTCCGAACGACGAGACGGCAGGTAGGCGACTACTCGCGCAACGCGTCCTCGCGTTCGGTCGCCTCGAGCGTCTCCGTCTCGAGGTCGGTTGCGACGACGGCGGGTTTGTACGCACCGCCTTCGAAGAGGTCGTGGTCGCTGACCGAGGAGTCGACGAACCGGGTGAATGCGCGGCGGTTGGCGGGTAGTTCGCCGTAGAGAATCTCCTCTTCGACGAGGTCGTAGACGGGGATGCGCGGCGTCAGCAACGTGTTCTCGCCGACGACGCTGTTCTCGCCGACGACGAAACCAGAGGTAACTCGACAGCCCGCGCCGAGTGAAACGTTGTCTTCGACGACGACGGGCGCGTCCTCGACGGGTTCCAGTACGCCCCCAATGAGTGTGTTCGCACCGAGTTTGACGTTCTCGCCGATCTGGGCACAGGAGCCGACCGTGTCACAGGAGTCGACGAGCGTGCCGTCGCCCACGTAGGCCCCGACGTTGACGAAACTCGGGCTCATCATGATGCAGTCCGAGCCGAGGTAGGCACCGCGTCGGATCGTCGTCCCGTCGGGGGTGTTCCGGGTGCCGCGAGCGCCGAGATCGGCGGTCTCGCGAAGGGGGAGCACGTCGTAGTGGTCGACGTCGCCGTACTCGTAGGCCTGGCTCTCCCGCAGCCCGAAGTTCAGCAGAATACCCTGTTTGACCCACTCGTTTGCCTCCCACTCGCCGTTCCCGGACGATGTCCGGGAGCCAGCCGAGCGCTGCTCGGCGCTGTTGCGCTTCTCGGCGGCGCGGATCTCGCCGGCCTCGAGGGCCTCGAGGAACGCTTCCAGGGTCGCGTACTCGTCCTGTCCGGCGGTCTCGGCGGTTACCTCGCCAGTGTCGTATCGCCTCCACAGTTGTTCGATGTCGGACTCGAGTGTACTCATTCGTCGATCACGTCCGCAAACTCGTATCGGCCTGCCTTCTGTCCAGCGATCCAGACTGCCGCATCGACCGCGCCAGCCGCGAACACGCCGCGATCCTCGGCGCGGTGGGTCAGCCGGAGTTCCTCGTCGTTGCCCGCGAGGACGACCTCGTGTTCGCCGGTGACGTTTCCGGCCCGCAGGGCGTGGACACCGATCTCGCCTTCCTCGCGGGGTTTTTCTCCCTCGCGGCCGTGATTTCGGCCGGCGAACTCGCCGTTGTCCTCGATCTCGGAGAGCAGTCGGTTGGCGGTTCCGCTGGGAGCGTCGCGCTTGCCGTTGTGGTGGGTCTCGACCAGTTCGACATCGTATCCCGGCAGGTTCCGGACCGCCTGCCCGACGACGTTGACCAGCGCCTGGACGCCGCGTGCGAAGTTCGGCGCGTGCAAGAGCGGGATCGACTCGCCGGTCTCCTCGAGTCGGTCGAACTCCTCGTCGTTGAACCCGGTCGTCCCCGTCACGAAGGCGACGTCCGCGTCGGCCTCGACGCAGGCGCGAGCGTACTCGAGCGCGGATTCGGGACCCGTGAAATCGACGACGGCGTCGGGGTCGTCTGCGGCGAGCAGGGCGTCGAACTCTGCTGCCGGCTCGAGGGGAACGCCCTTGATGCGCTCGCCGTCCGGATCACGGGTGACCGCGAACGCGACCTCGGCGTCCTCGTGATCCTCGACGGCGGCGGCGACCTCGCGTCCCATCCGGCCGGTCGCACCGGTGACGGCGATCCTGACGGTCATCGATTACCCTCCGGACCGCCGTCCGCGAGCGCGGGCGACTCCGTCTCGAGGTCGGCGAGAACCGCCTCGAGGTGGTCGCGGTGTTCCTCCGAGAGCCGGGTGAGCGGCGAGCGCAGGCGGGCGGGGCCGTAGCCACGAATCTCCATGGCCTCCTTGGCCGGGATCGGGTTGGTCTCGACGAACAGTTCCCGGAACAGCGGACCGAGTTCATGGTGGAGTTCCTGGGCGCGGGCGTAGTCACCCTCGAGTGCCGCGCCGACCATCGCACAGGTCCGTTTGGGCTCGACGTTCGCCGCGACGCTGATCGCGCCGGTGCCGCCGACGGAGATGGCCGGCAGCGTGAGTGCGTCGTCGCCCGAGAGGACGGCGAACTCTTCGTCGCGGGTGCGTTCGGCGATCTCCCCGATCAACCCGAGGTCGCCGCTCGCGGCCTTGTAGCCCGCGATATTTTCGTGGCTGGCGAGGGAAACGGCGGTGTCGGCGTCGATCGAGCGTCCCGTCCGCGAGGGGACGTTGTAGACGATCTGTGGCAGGTCGACGGCATCCGCGATCGTCTCGTAGTGGTCGATCAGCCCCTGCTGTTCGGGCTTGTTGTAGTACGGCGAGATGAGAAGCAGTGCGTCGGCACCAGCGTCGGCGGCGCGTTCGGACAACTCGAGTGCCTCGCGAGTGTTGTTCGAACCAGCGCCCGCGACGACGGGCACGTCGTCGACGGCGTCGATGACCGCCTCGACGACCTGGATGTGTTCGTCGTGGGACAGCGTCGCTGACTCACCCGTGGAGCCGACGGGAACGAGTCCGTCGACGCCGGCGGCCTCGAGTCGCCGTGTCTCTTCCTGGAGCGTTTCGAAGTCGATGCGTTCCGCTTCGTCGAAGGGCGTACACATTGCTGGGAAGACGCCCGAAAGGTCGATGTCGTGTGTCATGTGTTTCGTTCACCGGTCGGTTGGTCAGTCGAACTGGCCGAGCGCCGTCGCCGAAATCGCACCCGAAACGAGGTCGCTACGCTCGCCTCGAGCACTGTTCAGGCGCGTTTTTTACCGACCGGTTTCGCAAAAGAAACGGCACACGCCTCACTCCCCGCGGGACGAACCGAGCGGCGAGCGACGCGAAGCATACACTACACCGCGAGCGCACCGATCTTATCAATTACGCTCACCGCGTATTTGGCCGCGATCGGTCGGATCGTCTCGGTGCTCGAGACCGCTCGCTCGTTCGACCTGACTCGTCTGAAGACTGTTCACAGCGGAACCGAAAACTGCTTCTGGAGACGATCACGCCGAGTCGCTTGCCGGTCCGGGCTAGCCGATCCCACGAAATTTATACATCCTGACTGCTTACGGACGCCTATGACAGACTTCGGATTAAAACTACGAATGTTCGTCGTCGGCTCGATGCTGGCGGCGCTGTACCTGTTTGTCGGGGCTGTTGGACTGGCGTTTCTCGGGACGCAGGGCTGGCCACTGGTCCTGTTGCTGCTGGTATCGTTCCCGTTCGCCCAGTACAAGTTCGGTACCTGGATGGCAACCAGGAAAGCCGAAGAGATGCCCGAAAGCGGTAAATACGCCGACATCCACCGGATGACGGAGTCGTTGAGTCGCGATATGGGCATCGATAAGCCCAAACTGATGGTCCAGGAGATGGGCGTCCCCAACGCCTTTGCCACCGGCCGGAAGGGCAACGGCGTCGTCGTCGTCAGCGAGGAACTCATTCGCCTGCTCGACCGTGACGAACTCGAGGGCGTCGTCGCCCATGAACTCGCCCACATCAAGAACCGCGACGTGTTGATGATGACGGTCGGGAGCTCCATCGGGATGATGGTCGGCTACGCCGTCTACTTCGTCTACGTGTTCGCGGGCGAGGACAACCCCGGTGGCTTCATCGCCGGCTGGATCCTCTCGATGTTCGCCCAGATGCTCGTCACGGTGCTGGTGATGGCGATCTCGCGCTACCGCGAGTACGTCGCCGACGACGACGCCCGTCAGTACATCGGCAGCGGCGACCCGCTCGCTCGAGCACTCGAAAAGATCTCGAAGGGCGCCGAGAACCGCGAGTCGACAATCGACGACAGCCAGGCCGCACTCTGTATCTTCAACTCCGAGCGCGGCCTGTTCGAGTCGCTGTTTGCGTCTCATCCGCCCACGGAAAAGCGCATCGAGAAACTGCGACGCTGAACCCGTCACCGGGGCGAAAAAATTCGCACAATCGACGCGATTTTTACCGTACGCCGTCACAACCTAACCCGTGACGGAAATACATGCCGGTCAGCGCGTCGCCGTTCTCGTCGACGCGCAGAACCTCTATCACACTGCACAGAGTCTCCATAGCCGCAATATCGACTACTCCGCGCTCCTCGAGAAGGCAGTCCAGGATCGACAGCTCACTCGCGCGATCGCTTACGTCATCCGTGCGGACGCACCCGAAGAGGAGAGTTTCTTCGACGCGCTGGTCGACATCGGCTTCGAGACGAAAATCAAAGACATCAAGACGTTTTCGGACGGGACGAAGAAAGCAGACTGGGACGTGGGCATGAGTTTAGATGCCGTCACGCTCGCGAACCACGTCGACACGATCGTTCTCTGTACGGGTGACGGCGACTTCTCCCGGCTCTGCTCGCACTTGCGCCACGAGGGCGTCCGCGTCGAGGTGATGGCGTTTGAATCTTCGACTGCCGAAGAACTGGTCGGCGAGGCGGACGCGTTTCTCGATCTGGGCGAACGACACGAGACGTTCCTTCTCTAATACGGTTTCCTGCCATACGGAACGCTGTACCGATAGACCGGCGCAACCGCGAGCCCCCTGTGGTCGCGCCGGAACTGACTGACAGCAAACCGTATCAGTCGGTGCCGACCCACTTGCAATCCAAAGCCGTTCACTGGGATATCGTTCCGACAGTTCGTCCGAGAGCGACGCCACCGTTACAGCGGTAGCGAGGTGAAAGTCCACCCATTCACTGCGGGTCTACTGTCAGGGTCTCCCGTGCCCGACAGGCGAGCAACGCAACCGTCCCGACGACGAGGCCGAGACCGATCAAGGTATAGAGAACGTAGGACTCGAGCATCGTCGGCCCGACGAACGCTAGGGTACTCACGCCGAGTAACCCCGTGCCGAGCGCGACTTGCGCGAGATTCATTCACTATCGAGTACCGAGCCGATCTATATAACCGTCTTGGTTGTACGCCCACCGTGCCATCGAGAGACACGCCACAGGAGCGATCCTATGCCGAAGGGTTTTCGACGCCCAGCCCCAACTCCGGCCGATGAGAGAACCAGCCGACGGGAACGCGGGACTGCCGACGTTACGGACGATCGCCGACTACCAGTTCGGTGCTGGTGCGGGCGAGGCACTGTTCCCGCCTGCAGACTCGCTGCGTCTCAAGCGAACCTCTTCAGGCCGACCACAGCAGATTCACGCCGATGCCGGCCGCGTCGCCTCGTTCGGCATCGACGGCCGGTTCACGCTCGGACTCGAAGGCGGTCGCCGTCTCGCTACAGCACTCGAGTCGCCAGCCTACAGAGTCGTCGTCGACGACGAGAGCGAACCCTTCGTCCGCGACGAAAAGAACGTCTTCGCGAAGTTCGTCCTCGAGGCGGGCGCTGAGATCCGACCGGGTGATGAGGTACTGGTCGAACACGAGAACGGGGAGTTACTTGCTGTGGGACGCGCCGAACTCGACGCGGCCGCCATCGCGGACTTCGAGACGGGGATGGCAGTCAGCGTCCGCGAAGGCGCGCCAGCGGATAGCTGATCCGCTACAGTCCTCCACTTTACAGAGTGCAAGAAGACTGCCCCGGGGCTTGACCCCGAGGCGATTCACCGACGAAGAGGATCGACGTCGTCGGGACGACCCTCGAGTACGTGCCCCGCCGGTGGAACGACAAAGTAAAAGGTCGCGGGTGGCGACGTGTCGGGTATGTTCGGAGGAGGCGGTGGCGGACTCGATCCGCGTAAGATGGAACAGATGATGAAACAGATGGGTATCGACGTCGAGGACATCGACGCCGAGGAGGTCATCATCCGTACGGGCGACCACGACCTCGTCTTCAGCGACGCCGAGGTCACGAAGATGGACGCCCGCGGACAGGAAACCTACCAGATCATCGGCACGCCCGAGGAGTTCGAAGCCGGCAGCGCCGGCGGTGATGCGGGAAGCGATTCGGCGATTCCCGACGACGACGTCGACCTCGTCGCGACCCGCGCCGGCGTCAGCGAGGACGAGGCCCGCAAAGCGCTCGAAGACAACGACGGCGACCTCGCCGCGGCAGTCGAGGACCTCGAGTAGCCGACGTGATCGAAACCGACGCGACCGACGACCGCAACCCCGTCCTGCTCGTCCGGGGCGACCGCGAGTTTCTCGTCCAGCCCGGCGAGGAGATGGGGACCGACCTCGGCGTGCTCGCGGTCCCCGAGGATGTCGAACCCGGCCAGACGCTCGAGACGCATCTCGACGAGGAGTTCCACGTTCGGCGGCTTCGCGGCCCGGACCTGTTTCACCACTTCGAGCGCACGGGCGCACCGATGGTTCCCCGCGACGTCGGTCTGGTGATCGGCGAGACGGGCATCTCGCGAGGCGATCGCGTGCTCGACGCCGGCACCGGGACGGGCGTGCTCGCGGCCTCGATGGCACGGGCGGGCTCGGAGGTCGTCACTTACGAGCGAAACGCCGACTTCGCGGATGTCGCCCGCGAGAACATGGAACTGGGGGGCGTCGCGGACGACGTCGACGTCCGGACCGGTGACGTGCTCGAGGAAGTCGAGGACCTCGAGCCCTCGTCGTTCGACGTGCTCACGCTCGATACGGGTGACGCGGCCGACGTCGTGGCTCACGCGCCCGACCTGCTGGTCGACGGCGGCTTCGTCGCGGTCTACAGTCCCTTTATCGAATCGACCCGCGAGGTCGTCGAGACCGCTCGAGAGGTCGACCTCGCGGACGTCCGCACGCGGGAGACGATCCAGCGCGAGATGCAGTTCGACGACCGCGGCTCGAGGCCGTCGACGGCGCCCGTGGGTCACACGGGGTATCTGACGATCGCTCGGAACGAGTAACTCTCCTCTTCGTTATCGACGCTCGAGAGTGGTGGCCACCGTGGAGGAACGTTTCGCCCAAATGCCAATGGCCGGGAACGGGCTCCGAGCACTGCGAGGAGCCCGTGACTCGGGGGAGGGCAGGCTGTCACCCAGCCACTGACCGCGAGCGACTGTAGGGAGCGAGCGGGCCGACGACCGATGTGGAGAGCGCTAAGCGCTCGGAACGGAGGGAGGAGTGCTTTTCATCGAAGTTTTGCCGAGTGCGGTCGCGAAGCGACCGCACGCAGCGCAAAAGTTCGGTTCTAGTTGTCGTCTTCGCGCCACTTGTGTTCGCACTCGGAGCAGATGAAGAAACGCGTCTCGGACTCGTCGGCTGCGCGGATCTGTTGCATGTACCAGTAGGCACGGTCGTGTCCACACTCGGGACAGTGAGCGTCGGTCTCGGGCAACGATGTCTCCTCGGAAGATTCGATGATCTCGCTGGCTTCCTGACTATCCGTGACCACGTACTGGTCGGCGTCGCCTTTCGGTTCCGTATAACCACAGCTACCGCATTCCCAGCGCCCGTCGTCGGCCTTCATCATCGAACCGCATTCGTCGCAAAATTCCATCGTTGTGCTGGCTACGACCGTCGAGGGTCTTAAGCCACCCGTTTGCCGTCTCATACGGTTTGCTGTCAGTCAGTTCCGGGGCGACCGCGCGCTCCTGCGGTCGCGCCGGTATATCGGTACAGCCTTCCGTATCACTGCTCGGACCCGTCGAGGCCACCTTCCAACTCGAACCGGCGCTTGACACTTCACAACGAGTGAGGGGGAAGTTCCGGCTATAGCACCAACTGCAACGATTATCCGTCTTTAGCTAAGCGAAGAACCACGTGACAGCAGCGGCTTATCGAGACATCTTTTCGAGAGGAATGAGGAGGCAACGGCTGTGTCCACCAATGCCTCCTCATCTCGGATTATGCGTCGGCTCACTACACTGTTTCCCTCTGAGTTCCTCGAAGAGCACGCCGAGGAACTCGGCGTGGTCGAACGTGACCGCAAGCTCCAGATCCCTGCCTTCGTCTGGGCATTCGTGTTCGGCTTCGCCGCAGGCGAAAGCCGAACACTCGCTGGCTTCAGACGCAGCTACAACTCGACAGCTGATGAGACGATCTCTCCCGGCGGCTTCTATCACCGGTTGACGCCGTCTCCCGCAGAGTACTTCCGCGACCTCGTCGAGCGTGGCCTCGACGAGGTCGCTGTCCCTGACACTGTTGACGCCGATATCGACCGATTCAAGGACGTGATGATTGCTGATGGAACCGTCCTGCGGTTGCACGAGTTCCTTGCCGATGAGTACGAAGCTCGCAAGGAGGAGCAGGCTGGAGCGAAGCTCCACCTGCTCCATAATGCCACCGACCAGACGATAGAATGGCTCGACGTGACTGACGAGAAAACGCACGACAGCACGTTGTTTCACACAGGATCGTGGCTCGAAGATCGGCTCGTTCTGTTCGACCGAGCCTACCTCAAGTACCGCCGCTTCGCGTTGATCGATGAGAACGACGGCTACTTCGTGAGTCGGCTGAAAGAGAGCGCAAATCCGGTCGTAACGGAGGAATCACGGGAATGGCGCGGCCGCGCCATTCCCTTGGAAGGTGAGCAGATCCACGATGTTGTGGATGATCTGCACCGCGAGTACATCGACGTGGAAGTCGAAGCCGAGTTCGACCGAAGACCGTACGGCGGAACGCAGTCACGCCATACGAAGCGGTTTCGCGTCGTCGGCGTCCGGAAAGAGGACGCCGACGACTACCACCTGTACATCACGAATCTCCCGAGAGACGAGTTCTTGCCGTCGGATCTAGGGACGATCTATCGGTGTCGGTGGGAGGTGGAGTTGCTATTCCGTGAGTTGAAGACGCAATACGAATTGGACGAGTTCGACACGACGAAGAAGCATGTTGTCGAAATTCTGCTGTACGCGGCGTTGCTGTCACTGCTCGTGAGTCGTGAATTGCTCGATCTGGTCACCGAACAGGTGGACGACGAGATCGTGTTCCCGCCGGAACGCTGGGCGGCGACCTTTCGGTCGCACGCCCAGCTCATCCTCCACGAACTTGGCGAACATCTCGGCTACTCGCCGCCACCGCTGCTCGACCGACTGATCGACGACGCACAGAAGATCCACCAGCAACGGCCAGTGTTACAAGAGACGCTCGTTACCGCTACACAACCGAGGTGTGGATCTTATCTAAAGACGAATAGTCTGGTGATTCGGGAGTGCTCCAAGGGTGCTTCCAGAGTACTTCGATTCGAAACTATAACGGCGTCGCCAACACTGGCTTCTCACGAGTGCCAGTACGAACCCTCCTCGAGAGAGTTCTCGCGTTGTTCGCCGTCGACCGACGAGTGCTCGCGCTCGCGTTTGCACGGATGGCCGACGGGATCGGCAACTCGTTTCTGATCGTCGTCATCCCGCTGTACGTCGGCAGCGACATCATCGGCGGCGCGACGTTCGGACTCGAGGAGGCGATGATCATCGGAGTCATCCTCTCGTTGTTCGGGTTTCTCAACAGTAGTTTCCAGCCGCTGACGGGCCGTCTCTCGGATCGGTTCGGGCAGCGAAGACGGTTTATCCTGATCGGTCTTGCGGGGCTGGCGGTCACGAACCTGACGTACGTGTTCGCAGAGACGTACACCCATCTCGTCGTCATCCGTGGGTTGCAGGGAATTAGCGTCGCGTTCATCATCCCGGCGTCGGTCGCGCTGGTCAACGAACTCGCGACAACGGGCAACCGCGGCGGGAACATGGGCGTCTACAACACGTTCCGACTCATCGGGTTCGGTGCGGGTCCGGTTGCGGCTGGCGCGGTTGTCAACCTCGGCCCCTATACGCTGCCGGGTGGGGCGACGGTAACAGGCTACGACGCCGCGTTCTACGTCGCGACTGCGGCGGCTACGCTCAGCTACCTGCTGGTAACCGTGCTGATCACCGACCCCGAGTCGACTCGAGCCAACGCGGGTGCAGACCTCTCGATCGACGTCTTCGATCGATCGGGGTCGAACCTGTTCGATCCGATCTTCACGCTCGGCGTCGCCTCGCTGTTCATGGCGACTGCGATCGCGCTGTTTGCGACGATCCAGCCCCAGGTCAACGAGCGACTCGGCCAGGGGGCGACCTGGTTTGGCCTGCAGTTCGCGGGATTCGTCGTCGCCCAGATCCTGTTGCAGACGCCGATCGGACGGGCCTGCGACCGCTATGGTCGCCGCCCGTTCATCGTCGGCGGGATGGTGCTTTTGATTCCCTCGACGCTCGCTCAGGGGTTCGTCCCTACCTCGGAGACGATGTTTCTCGCACGGTTGGTCCAGGGAGTTGCCGGTGCGATGGTGTTTGCACCCTCGCTCGCACTTGCTGGTGACCTCGCTGGTGAGGGCGAATCCGGTTCGAAGCTCTCCGTGCTGACGATGGCCTTTGGCTTTGGAATCGCCATCGGACCACTTTCTTCCGGTGCGCTGATCGGCTACGGGTTCGCGGTGCCGTTTCTCTTCGGGACCGTCGTCGCTGCAGTTGGTGCGATCCTCGTCTACACCCAAGTCGAGGAGACGCTCGAGACCACCGCACCGGTGCCGGTCGTCGGTGATGACTAACGTCAAGATCGATACCGAGTCAGTTCCGTACCGCGTGTTGCGTCGCCGAACGGCAACTGAGTCGCGACTCGACTTTGCGTAGACCAGCGTCCGCGTGCCTTCGGGGGAAACTGCCCGGCAGTCGATACTATCTCTTCGAGGACAAGGGGGTTATATTTATGCAGATAGTGGCCTATCAGAGAGTGTGGCGTTGGATATAGATCTGCCACGGGTCACTGGTCCCTCGATAACTGCAATGCGGTGGCTCGTGCTGACAACTGCATACTTTACTCTCATCTTGTTTCTCATTGGAGTGTTCGATTTGTTGCTCGGGCTGTGGACGCTTATCACGAGTGGTGAATTTACTGACCCGGTTGCCGTAGTCGAGCTTCTGGACACAGTACTCTTGTTGTTGATTATTGTTGAGGTTCATCGGACGCTGATTGCGTATGCTCGTGACGAGCCGGTCGTCCAAATCGTGATCGGTGCCGCGATCATTGCAATCTCCCGTGAAATAATTAGTTTTCGAATTGACGAGTTCGATACGGCCACCGATGCACTCACCGCTGCTAGCGGATTCGGCATTCTCCTCATCGGACTCGTGATCGCATATTTCGTCGTCAGGTACACCGAAAACGAGGACTCTGGGTACGAGCACTAGCCCAGCCGTCGGCCTAGAACCTCAGAATTCGTAACGAGCAATATCCTGCCAGTTGCAGTGAGGACATTCGTCGACCCCGTCTGCAAATTTTTCGCCGCAGTTTCGGCACTCGTACAGTTCTCTCCCTCGATTTCTCTGCAGACACTTGAGCACCCCCATTTTGCTCCCCCTCGTCTAAGAGTTCGAGCGACTCCATAATAAAATATATTGGCACTGACAAAGACTCTCGATGTACATGTGTAGTCTGTGCTGACTAGACGCGTCCTCGTCACTCATCGCTTCGTACTGTCCGTGGGGCCGTACTCGCCGACCATTGCCGCACGAGTCGAACTAGCTCTCTCGGTGCCGTCACGCCCCGTCAGCACGACGACTGCTGAAACGTATCACCGGACCGGATTTCGATAGGACGGAGTCGGGAATCGAGACTCGAGTGGTTTCCAGACCGATTGACTGAAGCATACCATAATTTAAACATGTCGTGTGGAGGTGGTGTTTAGTTAGGGCAGTTTGAGAAGCGAGCAGGTCGTAGGGCTAGTTTGGTCATGACGCTTGCAGACCGCTCAGCGAGTTCCACGCGGCGGAATTTGATGGTTCTTGGGAGCGCGAGCGGACGGCGACATCCGTCGGGGTGTTCGGCGTCCGTCTCCATGCAACCGGTTGTTTACTTCGAGAGTCACGAGCAATTCTTCGCTTGGTCGGTGTAGAACGATCCCATCACGCAGTCCGGCAGTGGGTACATCAGGTGGCTGACAGCGTCCCAGACCCGCCGATTGCGAAGCCGTCGCGGGTCGCCATTGATGAAACCGCGCCAAGATTAACGGCGACTGGTCTTGAATATACGCTGCAATAGGCTTAGACTCACGACTAACGCCCGGGGCTTTCCGACACACTCCGCACAGGCGACGGGACACAACGCAAAAGTATCGGTTCCCCATACGCTTCGACGATGACGCTTTCGGACGAGGCCACGGAACGGCTGGCGGACGTGGTGGAACTACAGCCGACGAAAAACGCCGACCTACAGGAACGATGGGGGATGGAAAGCGGTAGCGAGGTCCATCAGTACTTAGAGAACGAACTCGGCGACTACTACTTTCGGGACGACAACAGCCTGATTCGCGCGACGGCCGAGGCAGCCGACCTCGTCGACGTCGAGCCAGGAATCGAGAGCGACCCCGACGAAGAGGGTGCGCCGTCGCGCATCCGCGTCCCAGAACTGCAGGCCCGCATCGTCGAGGTGCTCGCCGGCCCCGACGAGGAGTCCGAGAGCGTCGTTTCGGTCCTGCACTCGCTGCGGGAGGCCTACGACTACGGTGACGACTTAGAGGCCGAGGACGTCCGCTCCGGCCTCCAGCGACTCCGGCGAAAGGACGTCGTCGAGGTAGAGTACCGCACCGTTCCCACGTTCCGACTGGCAGTCGAGCGCGAGGACCTCGAGGTCGACGTCACCGACTGACCCTACACTCCCCAATCTATTTATCTTCGGATTCCGACACTCGAGTTGCATGTCTCGAACTGCACGACTCAGCAACCGTGGGTCCGGCGCGGCCCACGGCTGGGTTCCGCGACGATCGTAACGACAGCACTGGTTCTACTCGAGTAGTCGATCGCCTGGTCGCAAAATCCCACAGCGACGGCTGTGGCCGCGGCCATCGAAGCAACGACGCCTGCACCGCCGCTCGCAACGGGGGTGATCGCGATGCGGCGTAGCGAGACGCTCCTGTTCACGAGCCGCGAGGCCGACGGTCACGAGAACGAGACCGTCGCACGGACGTTACGGGCCGGACTGGTCCGGCAGTTCGGCAGCGGACGCTACGGCTTCACGCCCACAGGCCAGCGCGTCCGCGAGAACGTAGTCGCCGTCGTCCAGCGAGAGATGGACGCCATCGGCGGCCAGCGAATCAGTCTCCCCTCGCTGAACGACAGCGGGATCTGGCGACGGAGCGGCCGCTGGGAGAGCTTCGAGGGCGAGATGTTTACCCTCGAGAACCGCGACGGGAAACGGATGTGTCTGTCTCCCTCCCACGAGGAAGGCGTCGCACACCTCGTCGACGGCGTCGTTCGCTCCTACGACGACCTGCCTCTCCTGCTGTACCAGGTCGAGTCGAAGTACCGGGACGACCACGCGCGAAACGGCCTCGTCCGGACGAAGGAGTTCACGATGAAAGACGCCTACAGCCTCCACGCGAGACGCGACTCGCTGTCGGAGTATTACGACCGGGTTCGGGAGGCCTACGTCCGGATCTTCGACGCGCTCGAACTCGAGTTCGCCGTCACCAGGGCCGACAACAGCGTCATGGGGGGCTCGAGTTCGGAGGAGTTCGTCGCAGTCGCCGACGAGGGGACCGTCGCCCTGCGCCGGTGTTCCGCGGCGGACTGTCGGTTCGGCGTCACCGACGAGTCGCCCCGAAGCGACCTGTCGGCCGGCGACGCCTGCCCCGACTGCGGCGAGCGACTCGAGGCCGGCGAGGGGATCGAGATCGGCCACGTCTTCGAACTCGGGACGCGGTACTCCGAGCCCATGGGCTTCACCGTCGACACGGCCGACGGCGGCGAACGCGACGTGGTGATGGGGAGCTACGGCATCGGAATCGAACGGCTCGTCCACACCCTCGTCGAACAGCACGGCGACGCGGACGGCTGTCGCTGGCCCGATACCGCTGTCGGCACCGTCGCTCCCTTCGACGTCTCGATCGTTCCCCTCGAGTACGACGGCGACCTCCGCGAGGTGGCCGATCGACTGTACGAGTCCCTCGAGGGCGACGTGCTCCTGTTCGACGACCGCGAGGCGACGATCGGCGAGCGGTTCGCCGAGAGCGACCTGCTGGGGGTTCCCTGGAAGGTGATTCTTGGAAATCGGTTCCGGGAAACCGGCGAGGTCGAACTCGAGTCGCGAGACGGTGACACGCGATACGTCTCACTCGAGGACGTCACCGCTACACTCGAGGACGGACCCGGAACCGTAGCGCAATCGACGGAGTAACGGGGTCAGGTCGGCCGTCGACGGCCTCGAGAGTCGTCGGTGATTCTCTCATCGACGTTTGTCACGGCGCAGATAGCTATTTGTGTCGTTCGATCGATACTACTCGGTATGTTTACCGACACGCTCGAGACCGACTCGCTCGTCCTGCAGCAGTTCGGTCGCGATCACGTCGACGTTTTCGAACTGTACGACCTTTTCGCCGAGTCGCGCGAGGACGTCGCGGACGTGTTCGAGTACGTTCCACAGGAGCCGTACGCGACGGTGAAGGAAGCCCACGAGCAGTTGACCGAGGCGGAGTCGAAGTGGAGCGACCACGAGGCCGCACAGTACGCCGTCTACACGGCGGACGGCGAACTCGCGGGTTACACTGGGCTGTTCCTCGAGTGGCCGCGACGCACGGGTCGGATCGGGTTCATCCTCGGCAAGCCGTACTGGGGGAACGGCTACGCGGGCGAGTGTGCAACGGCGCTGACCGAACTCGCGTTCGAACGCCTCGACCTCGAGGTCGTCGCGATTGGATACGAGGATGGGAACGAACGCTCCCAGCGTGCACTCGAGAAGTTCATCGAGCGCGTCGGCGGACAATACGAGGGCTGTTTGCGCAACTGGACGCCGATCGGCGACGACGTCGAAGACCACCATCGGTACACGGTGACTCGAGCGGAGTTCCAACAGGCACGAAATCACACGTAACGAGGATCAGCCGCTCGTCGAATCCAGACCTGGCCGCCGTCGCCGTCGACGATCCGCGAGCAGCTTTTTGAATCGCTTTCCGGGCCCACCCTCGATCGGCCACCCCTTCGTCCGCCACGCGGGTGGTTCGGGCTCGTAGTCGGGACAGTCGCCGGAACACTCGCGTGCGGTCGGCTGGTGGTCCTTCGCCCCGCAGTAAGGGAGTAACTGCCCGTCTTGTTCGCGAAGCTGGAAGTGTCGACAATCGGGCCGCATCGTGTCGGCGAACGATCGCCAGCCCCGTTCGTAGGCGCGTTCGGCGATCGCGAGCCGTCGTTCTGCCTTCCACTCGGGATCGACGTACTCGAAGCGTGCTGCCGACCCATCGCGAGAGCCACCGTCAGGTCGCTCGAGGATGCGCGTTCCCGGCTCCTCGACCGCGAGCGTGCGAGGGTACCAGGCGACCTCGGTCTCGAGCGTCTCGGGATCGAACGCCAGCACGCCCGCCTCGACCGGCAGGTCCTCGAGCAGGACGGGTTCGACCGACTCACCTGTCGTCCGGGTCGCGACCCAGACCTCGTCGGCCAGCCCGATTGCGACGTCGTACTCGAGTTGTGTCCCGAGTCGCCGGGCCGCAGACCGGTCGAGGTCGGGCTTGTTCTCGATGGCGACGATCCGCTCGAGCCAGTCGGGATAGGGCCACTTGCGACGAATCTGGATGCGGTTGCCCTCCTTGTGCGTCTCGAGAATCCCGCGGTCGTCGGCGCGGTGGATCGATTCGCGGACGTAGCGCCACGGGTAGCCCGGGTCCGGGAGGGCGTCGCGGTAGTAGGTCCACTCCGCGGGCGCGTTTCGGACGACGTGCAGGAGGTCGCCGTCGAGTCGATCCGGACCGAACGTCGCGCGCTGGCGGAGGGCGTCGGGGTCGCACTCGAGGACGATCGTGTCCCAGCGCCGGCGTCCGGTGCCGAGCTGTCGGGCGACGAAGACGGTCGACTCCGTCGTCTCTTCGGGCGGCCACTCCCGTTCCGCCCACCAGCAGGTTCGTAGCTCGAACCCGAATTCGGCGGTGTACCGGCTCACGGCTGTCATTGGAAGCGACGCGAAGAAAAGGGATCGATCAGTCCGCGGGGACGCGTTCGGGAACTCTCTCGTGGTTGTCGACCACGCGCCCGCTCGCGTCCGCGACGGCGACGCCGACCAGCCGGAAACTGACGAGTACGGCGACGAAGGGGATCGCCGGCAGGACGACGGTGCCGACCACCGTGAGCAGACAGACGACGGCGACGACCGGGACCACCAGCGGGAGCAACTGGAGGACCGCCATCGAGAGGAAGTAGCGGCCGCTCAGGGCGATCCCCTGGAGAGTCGAGCGATCGAACGCGGCGCGGACGGTCCCGGTCCGTGCGTAGACCGCGAGTGCGGCCGGCAGGAGGTAGTAGATCACTAGCGTGACCGCGACGAACACGAGCGCGAGCAGCGCCGCGATCGCCGCCGCGACGAGGCTGACCCCCCAGATCGCGGCTTCGCTCGTCACCAGCGGTGCGAGCACACCGAGAGCGTAGTAGCCGACGCTGCCGAGCGCGACTCCCGCGACTGCGCCCACGACGAGCGGACCGACGAGATAGCAACACCCGATCGCTACGGCCCCGACGCCTCGTCTCGAGAGGTCGCGCCACCCCTCGAGCGGTGGCGGTTCCTCGCGCCCTTCGAACGTCGCCTCGAGGACGCGGATGCAGTAGCCGGCGAGCAAGACGGCGGGAGCGAGTAGGACGCTGCCAAGGACGAGCAGGCTGCCACGAGCCGTCCGCTCGAGCCACGGGCCACGGAACGGGTACGACGGAGCGTCGTCGAGCATCGGTTCGTCTGGCTTCGCTATGCCAGCGGAGTTGCAAAAAGGTACTGTCGCGACTGGGCGTCGCTTCGAATCGACAGGGCAGAGTAGACGACTACTCTTCGTCCTCTTCGCGCTCGTCGAGGAACTCGTGGGCCTGCTCGAGAATTTCGCGTGGACCGTCCTGGGTGACGGTGTTTACTGCCTGTTCGTAATCGCGCCACTGTAGGTCGCGATGTTCGTTAGAGAGTTCTGCACTGGCCTCGTAGGATTTCGCGATGAAGAGGTGAACGGTCTTGTGGATCGTCTTGCCGTTCGCCTCGAAGACGTAGTTGTAGTCTTCGCGAAAGCCGTCGAGTAGCCGGAACTCTTCGATACCTGCCTCTTCCTTTACTTCGCGGATCGCCGTCTGTTGTAGCTCTTCATCTCCTTCGACACCGCCCTTGGGAAACTCCCAGTCGCCTGGGCGGCTCTTGAGTAGAAGATACTCGCGCCGGCCCCGCGTGTCGCGGAAGAGGATCGCGCCTGCGCTCGTAGCTTCGACTGCCATTAACTGCAGTACTAGCCCCGACGTTAAGAGAATATCGGACTGTTCGTTAAACGAACACCCACCCCAATCTCGAGGCAGGTCGATCTCAGCAGGCTTTTACCCGCCGGCC
Organism: Natronobacterium gregoryi SP2; assembly: GCF_000230715.2. Lineage (GTDB taxonomy): Archaea > Halobacteriota > Halobacteria > Halobacteriales > Natrialbaceae > Natronobacterium > Natronobacterium gregoryi. Next base: position 954,603 of record NC_019792.1, on the reverse strand, counting down.
GTTGACGTTGTGCTAACCCAGCTATGACCTTTGTCACCCGTCTCACGCTCCAGAGCGGCGACCGCGCCGCTCTCGACGGTATCGTCGACGACATCAAAACGACCGCCGAACGGAAAGGCGCGGAACTGAAAGGACCACACTCCCATCCGCCGACCGACATCTCGGTCCCACAGCGGTGTCGGCTACACGCCGACGACGACCGACACTTCTCTTCTTGGAATTACACTGTCTTCACCCGCGAACTCGAGATTCACGGCCACGACAATCTCGCGCGCAACATCGCCGAACAGAATTTCCCGGACTCGGTTCACATCGAAGCCAAGGTGGAACAGATCCACAGCGCCGGTCGTGGTAACTGACCGACTCAGACGGATTGCTGTAACTAGTACCGTCCCAACCGTCGACTGACGGGTCGAATCGAGCGACACCGCCAGATTCGACCCATCAGTTCAGGCTTGGCCCGCCACTAGTTACTGCCGACCGCCAGAACGGTGTCTGCGGTCGGCGGTAGTTGACGACAGTAAACCGTTCTCATAGCTCGGCGTGACGGCACCGACGAACGACCTCCAGCGGTTACGGCCGTCCTCGAAGTGTCGGTGACTGCTCCGATCCGAGTTTCCGCCTCCGATAGCACTTTTTAGCATCGTTACCCAGTACGGGCCATGACCGCAGACGACCTCGTCGAACTGCGACGTGACCTGCACCGACGACCAGAGCCCGCCTGGCGAGAATTCTACACGACGGCCCGTCTCGTCGAGGAACTCGACTCCAGGTTCGGGGACGCCCTCGACGAACTCCACGTCGGACCGGACGCGATCGCGACCGACCATCGGCTCGCCGTCCCCGACGACGCCGAACTCACCCACGCCTTCGAGCGTGCCAGAGAGACTGGGGTCGACGAGGACGTCCTCGAGTCCCTCGAGGGCGGCTACACGGGTGCCGTCGCCGTCCTCGAGAAAGGCGACGGACCGACCGTCGGTCTGCGCGTCGACATCGACGGGCTCCCCCGCCAGGAGAGCGACGATCCGGACCACGAGCCGGTAGCCGAGGGCTTTCGCTCCGAACACGAGGGAGCGATGCACGCCTGCGGTCACGACGCCCACGCGACGATCGGCGTCGGCGTTCTCGAGGCGATCACAGAGAGTGACTTCGAGGGGACGCTGAAGGTGTTCTTCCAGCCCGCAGAGGAGGTTATCGGCGGCGGCAAGTCGATGGCGAAAAGCGAACACCTCGTTGACGTCGACTACCTGCTCGCGACTCACATCGGACTCGACCACCCGACCGGCGAGATCGTCGCCGGTGTCGACGGCTTCCTCGCGGTCTCGCACCTCGAGGCGGAGTTTACGGGCGAGCCAGCCCACGCTGGCGGCCGCCCCGAACAGGGACGTAACGCCGTCCAGGCGATGGCGACGGCGGTCCAGAACCTCTATGCGATTCCGCGAAACAGCGACGGCCCGACGCGGATCAACGCGGGGATCGTCGAGGGTGGTAGCGCCGCGAACGTCATCCCGGAGTCCGCCTCGATCATGGCCGAGGTGCGTGGCGAGACGACGGAACTGATGGAGTACATGGTCGACAACGCCGAGCGCGTGGTCGAGTCTGCTGCGGAGATGCACGACTGCGAGGTCGAGGTCGAACTCGGCGCACAGGCTCCGAGCGCCACCAGCGACCAGGAGATCGCCGATGTCGTCGAGGAAGTCGCCGGCGAGGTCGAGGGAGTCGAGAACGTCCTCGAGCGTGACGAACTCGGCGGGAGCGAGGACGCGACGTTCCTGATGCGCGAAGTTCAACAGAACGGTGGGCTGGCGTGTTATGTCGGCGTCGGCACGGACCATCCGGGCGGCCACCACACCGCGACCTTCGACGTCGACGAACCGAGTATCGGCCACGGTGTGGAGACGCTCGCCAGCGCGATCGAACGGATCGCCTGCGAGCGACCGTAACGACGCACCTGTCTCCGAGCCAACGTTTATGTCGGATCGTCTCCAACGTACAGGGAGCTATGCGTCCAGCCCCAATCGCTGCCGGTCGAACGACGGTTGCGGTCCCGGTCCGGCGGTGATCGACTCGTGGCCCCGAGTCGAACCCAGATCGGTCTCTGGCTCCGGATGACGGTTGCGGCAGTTCTCGGTCTGTTCCTGTCGATTTTGGTCGTTTCCGTGGCTCTCTTGCTCGTCGGACTGCCGATCTTCGGCGTGCTCTCGTACGGGACCGGGGCGCTCGAGACAGTCGTCCCGATACCAGTCGCAGCCAGTCTCGCCGTCGCGGTCGCCGTGTTCTCCGTCGTTGCCGTCGAAGTATCGCTTCGAGCGGTCCGAGAGGCACGGGATCGTAGAGCCCCCGCAGGCGCACTCGCACAGGGGGCCGTCGATCTTGGCTCGTACGTGCTGGTGTTTTCGTCGCTCGTCGTGGCAGTGGCCGCGCTCCCCTCCCTATCGTCGGTGCTGCCGACCCCCGTGTTCGCGTTCCTGGTGTTGCTTGGAGCCGGTTACCTTCTGACGATCGCGTACGTCTGGACGGCCTACCTGTGGGTCCGGTCGCGAAACGAGGAGGGGACCGACGAACGCACCGAGGGCGGGGCCTGGATCGTGCTCGGACTGGTCACCGTCGCGTACGCCAGCAGTGCGTGGTGGACCGGTTTTGCCGCCCTCGTTCCGGCAGCGCTCGTCTGGCTGGTCGTCGCCGCAGTGGTCGCTCCCGGCCACGTCGATCGGGTCCGCGACGTCATCGAGCGACGCGCCGCGAGGGCCGCCGAGGAAGAGCCGGTCGATCCCGAGAGGGTGTACGGCGTCGCCGACGAAACACGACGGCTCCTCGCTCGCCTCGAGCGCGTTCCCGGTCCGACGCTGCTCGTCCCGGCGCTCGCCGTCGCTTTCGTCCTCGCCGTCGGCTGGACGGCGACGGTCGTCTCGGTCGACGCGCTCGCAGTCGGTCTCGCCGTCGTTGGGAGCATCGCCCTCGTCGGGGGTCACGTCGGCGGTGCCGTCCGCAACGAGTTCACGGGCGACATCGCCGTCCTCCGGGACCTCGAGTCGCGATTCGACCTCGAGTCACTCGAACGTGGCCGTGCCGACGACGAATCACCAGATTCCGACACCCGCCGGCTGCTCGAGTCGACGGTCACCCGGCTCGCAGGACAGGCAAACGTGCCCGTTCCGGACGTGCAGGTCGTCGACCGAGAGACTCCCGCCGCGCTCACTGTCGGCTATCGCCCGTCCTCGTCGACGATCGTGGTCTCGCGTGGGCTCGTAGCATCTCTGGACGAGCGAGAACTCGAGGCCGTCCTCGCTCACGAACTCGCCCACGTGACGAACCGCGACGCGGCGGTGCTGACGGCGCTGTCGGTTCCCGGGTCCGTCGCCACGCTTTCACGAGGCCGCTACGGCTTCAACCCCGTGGCCGAACCGTTCGCGATGCTCGTCCGCGCCGTCAGTCGCTGGTCTGTCGCGTTCGTCGCTCGGGGGCGCGAGTACGCGGCCGACGAGGGTGCCGTCGCGATCACTGGTGACGCGGCCGCGCTGGCCAGCGCACTCGAGACGGTAGATCACGATCTCGAGCGTCGACCGCGGACGGATCTCCGTAACGGCGAACTGGCCGCGGCGTTTTCCATCGTCCCGCCGCCGTGGGAGGAACACCGGTTTTTCGACCGCACACGACGGTTCGTCGCACGACGGATCTTCGGCACGCATCCGCCGACCGAGACGCGCATCTCGAAGTTGCGGGCTCGCGTCTGATCGACTACCTCGAGTCGCCCCGACCGAACTGCGGCCCGCTCGAGGACTCGATGGTGCGGTCGGGACCCCAACACATTTGTCGGTTATCGCGAAAGTAGCTGTCGAGTGGTGGTCGAGCGTTCCGCTCGGCCGCCGGTGGTTCCCGTGCAACGACTTCGAACGACGTTCGGCCTCTGGAGTCGGCTAGCGCTCGCAACTGTCGTCGCCACGCTTGCGTTCGGCGTGTTGCTGGTCCTCGAGTTCGCGATGGCGACCGTGATGGCGGGGATGATGATGATTCTGCTCCCAGTGCTCGCCGTCTCACTGGCTGTCTTCGCCATCGTCGGGGCGTTGCTCGTCGGCAGCTGGCTCGTCCTGGCGGTCGCCTACCGACGGTTGCACCCGTCGCCGCTGATCGCGGGTCGAATCGCCCACGACGGCATGGCCGACGCCGTAGAGCCGGTCGCCTACCAGCTCACCCATCCCGACGACTTCCTGCGAGCGTTCGTCAGAGCGGGAGGGAGGCTTCTTGGAATCCTCTTTCTCGTGGTGCTTACACTGGGAGGTGGGGCTGCCGCGATCGAGGCGAGCCCACGCCTCACGGTCGAACGGGTGGCCGTCGCCGCCGGAATCGCGACCGTGATCGCGACCACGATCGCCGTCGTCGACGCCGAGATCCGCGACGGGGCGACCGTCGAGCGAACGCTCGCCGACCGCGCCCGGGTGTGCGAGGCCGAGCGTAGCGGCGAATCGGCGTCGGACGACGACAGCACCGTCGAGGACCTCCAGCAGCGCGTCGATCGACTCGCGGCACAGACGACCGTCCCGTCCCCGACCGTTCGTCTCGGAGAAGCACGCACCCCGATCGCCGCATCGGTCGGCTACCGACCCGCGACGTCGTCGATCGTGGTCTCTCGCGGACTCGTCGAGCGACTCTCCGACCGCGAACTCGAGGCCGTACTCGCCCACGAACTCGCCCACATCGTGAACCGCGATGCAGCCGTGCTGACGGCACTTTCGCTGCCCGCTGCCAAGGCCGAACCGTTCCTCGAGGACGCCCCGGAGCCGGCGTCCCTCTACGTCGGACAGATCGGAGTGTTCGTCTCGGTCGCCGCGGTCCCGATTGCCGTGGTCACTCGCCTGGCCGTCGCACTCGTCGCCAGATACCGCGAATACGTGGCTGACCAGGCCGCTATCGTTATCACCGGCGATCCCGCCGCGCTCGCGAGCGCCCTCGAGACGCTGGACCGCGACCTCGTGTCTCGTCCCTCGAGCGATCTCCGCGAACACCGATCGACGGCAGCCTTCTCGATCGTCCCGCCGCCGTGGGAAGAACACCGGTTTTTCGACCGGACGCGGCGGTTCGTCAGCCGAACGCTCCTCGGAACGCATCCGTCGACGGAGAAGCGCGTCGAACGGCTTCGTGCTCGTGTTTGATCTATCCGAGAATCTAGTACACCAGAAACGCGTGGCCAGGAGGGACCCGCAATTCGTGGCGACCGTCGCGACTCGGGGGAGGGCAGGCGGTCACCCGATACCGACCGCGAGCGAAAGCGCGGCGCTACGCGCCGCGATTAGGCGAACGGCGAAGCCGTGAGCCGAGTGACGCGAAGCGTCACGGAACGGAAGGAGGAGTGTCCTCGCGAGCGAGGCGAAATCATCTCGCTCGCAACAGACCGAAGAGTAAAATTACGTCGTTAGTACTTCGGATCGGCGCCGGTCGTCTCGTAGACCGCGTCCATCAACTCGTCGCGCCGCTGTTGCCAGGCCTCGAGTTCGTCGGGACTCGAGGGGTAGTTCTCGTAGTGCTCGAGCAGGTCGTCCGCGCGCCGTTTCGTCTGGTAGAGGTTCCAGATGGTCCCCCAGTGGCCGCGGCTCTTGAGCAGCGCCTCGAATTTGAGCTTCGTGCCGATGTCCGTGCTGCCCGAATAGAGTGCCTCGGCGAGTTTGTCGCCGGGCATCGCGGCGAGCAGTCCCATCAGGTCGTCGACGTCGACGGCAGTCGAGAGGATGTTGTAGACGTCGAGTGCGGCGTAGCGGGCGCCGAAGTGGTCCATCACCAGTTCGTTGTACTCCCAGAAGGTTTCCTCGCTGAAATCGCCGGTCTCGAGCCCCTCGATCGCTCGTTCGGCGGCGTACTTGCCGGCGTAGGCTGCGCCGGCGATGCCGCCACCGGTGGTGGGATTGACGTGACCCGCGGCGTCGCCGACGGCCATGTAGCCCGGGTGGACCGCCGAATCGTACGGCCGGCGGGTGGGCAGGGCAGCACCGAGTTTGTCGTCGACCTCGGCGTCGTCGAACTCGTCGCGGTTCTCGAGGTCGTGTTTGAGGTCCTCGACGAGTTGCATCGGTTCCTCGGTCATCTGGAACCCCAGGCCGGCGTTGATCTCGGTCTCGGTTCGCGGGAAGTACCAGAGATAGCCCGCTGCGCGTTCGGTCGGTTTGAACACGAGCGCGTCCGACCACTCGACGGGATCGTCCACGTGGACGATCTCGCGGTAGGCCGAACAGAAGTGACTGTAGTCGACGTTCGTGTCGAAAGTAGAGTCGGAGAAGTCGACCTCGTCTTGTAGGACAGAGAGTGCTCCTGCGGCGTCGATGACGACGTTGGCCTCGTAGCTGACCGGCTCACCGGCGCGCATCCCTTCGACGCCGGTAACCTGTCCCGTCTCGTCTTGGGTAACCGTCTGGACGACGGTGTCGTAGTGGAACTCGGCTCCCGCATCGTCTGCCCCCTCGATGAGACGCTTGCCGTACTCCCAGCGGTCGATAACGGCGAGCTCACCTGGCACCGGAATCTCGAGAACGGTGTCTTCCTGTGGAATCTCGAACCGGCCGTGGTCGACCTCGGTGTTGGTGATCGCGGGCTCGAGTTGGGACTTTGGAATCGCCTCGGGGAAGTCGCTTGCTCCTTTCAGGGCGTCGCCACAGGCGATGTGGCCTGCCTTCTCTTCGGACTTGCGCTCGAGCACGACGGCGTCGTACCCCTCGCCTGCGACGGTCGCTGCGGCGTAACATCCTGCCGTGCCGGCACCGACGACGACGACGTCCGGAGAGTGAGTCGTAGACGCCGTACCGGCGGCCGACTGTTCCTGCGTACTCATAGCAACAGTGTCTATACCGCGGTAAGAAAACGTTTTATGTAGATATTTCGTCGTTCCTGATAGGACGGATTTGTGATAAAGAGTTTTGGGAGGTTCCATCGTAGCCAGTCGTATGACCGACTACACCGTCGAGTTCGTTGGAACGGGTGAGACGATCACCTGCTCGGACAAGGAGACGATCCTCAGCCGTTGTCTCGAGGAAGGTATCGCCCAGGAGTACTCCTGTCGCGTCGGGATGTGTCTGGCGTGTTCGGCCGAGATCGTCGAGGGTGAGGTGACCCAGCCTGCTGCCCGTGCGTTCACCGACGAAGAGGCCGAAAACTATGCGTTGACCTGTATGGCTCGCCCGCAGTCGGACCTGAAACTCGAGCGCGGAAAGTACCCGCCGAGCATCGACGACGACGTCGCAGCCGAGGCCGGTGGCGACGTCGAGACCGGGTCGCCAGCCGACGACTGAGTTCTTCCTGACCGCTGTGTCGATGCCGGTCGTGTGTTAGCGTCGTACGACCGCGTTATGCGTTACTTCGGGTAGCTCTCTCTGGGTGAGACGACTCTCGAGACGGGGAGTGGTCTCACTGGCGGTTCGGTTGCCGGCTGGCTCGAGAGCGGCGGTTCAGGCTCCTACGACGGAAACAGCGGCGATGGCGACGCGCTCGCAGACGGGGTACCGCGACGGCCGCCGAGCGTGCGCTCGAGCGTCGCGGGCCACTGTCGTTCGAGCCAGTCGTGCTCCTCGAGTTCGGGTACGGGACGGTGTTCGTGTCGCGGATCGACGCGACGATCGGGCTGGGCGTCGCGACGGAGGTCGGACGTAGCCTCGCGGTCGTTCAGCGTGGCTGTTGCCGGTCGGCGTACTGCTGTTGCTCGGACGTCTCGGCCACGTCGCGGAAACGATAGAGATAGTATCGGACGGGGAGGGAGACGCTGCCCAGGCTGGACTCCGGGCGGATCGGTGAGACGATTCGAGACGGAGTTAGTCGACCATGTCGATGTTGCCGCCCTGTCCCGGCCCCATCTCTGGCTGGACCGACTCGCCGTCGGGCTGGCCGTAGATCTGTGGGGACTGGACGCCGGTGACGACGATCATCGTCCGCATGTTGCCTTCGAGGTTCTCGTCGATCGAGGTCCCCCAGATGATGCGAGCGTCGGGGTCGATCCGGTCGTAGATTTCTTCGACGACGCCCTCTGCTTCCTCGATGGACATGTCGTTGCCGCCGGTGACGTTGACCAGTGCAGAACTGGCACCGGAGATGTCGACGTCCAGCAGCGGCGAACGGAGTGCGGTTTTGACCGAGTCTTCGGCCTTTGCCTCCGAGTCGGACTCGCCCAGACCGATCATCGCGACGCCACCACGTTCCATGACGGTCCGGACGTCGGCGAAGTCGAGGTTGACGAGGCCGGGTTTCGTGATAAGTTCCGTGATCCCTTTGACCGACCGCATCAGGACCTCGTCGCTGACCTTGAACGCCTGTCTGACCGGCAACTTCCCGACCGAATCGAGCAGCCGGTCGTTGGGAACGACGATGACAGTGTCGGAAACGTCTCGCAGTCGCTCGAGGCCGGCTTCGGCGTTGGTGCGCCGGACCTCGCCTTCCGCGGTGAAGGGGGTCGTGACGATCGCGATCGTCAATGCGCCGGCCTCGCGGGCGGCCTTCGCGACGACCGGTGCGGAGCCAGTACCGGTCCCGCCGCCGAGTCCGGCGGTGACGAAGACCATGTCCGAGCCGTCGATGGCCTCGTAGATGTCGCCCTGGCTCTCGAGGGCGGCTTCTTCGCCGACCTGCGGGAGAGACCCGGCACCGCGGCCGCCGGTCTTCTCTTCACCCATCAGGATTTTGGTGTCGGCTTCGATTTCGACCAAGTGCTGGACGTCGGTGTTCGCGGCGACGAGTTTCGCCCCGTGGATACCCTCCTGGTACATCCGGTCGATGGTGTTCCCGCCGGCACCGCCACAGCCGACGACTGTGATTTCAGTCTGGAGGTCCTCGAGAACGTCTTCAAGTTCGTCGTCGGTCATCGTTCCGCTGTCGCGGCTCTCGTCGTCGGTCGACGAGCCCTGGGGCGACTCGTCTGCGGGGTGTGCGGGTATCTGTCCCTCCCCGTCTTCGGCCTCGTCGATGGCGTCGTCGATGAGTGAGTCCATTCTTGCGCCCTTCTAAACGATGGAGCATAATTACCTTTCCCCTACACGTCAGCCACGCGTCAGACTGCGTAACCTCGTATTACCTGACGATGTCTCTGTTTTGAAAAGAACGACACGAGGGGTCGCTAGTCTGTAATTACTACCAGATCGCGTATCTATTCGATCGGGAACCGATCGGTCTGTCTCCTTCGAACCGTCTCCGGTGAGATAGAGTCGCCGTCGACCGTGACTCCCTCGCCGTTTGCGAGCGCGCCGAACTTCGGTCCTTCTGGGACGCCAGCTTCCTTGGCCAGCGCCGGATCGAATCCCGTCCGTTCGGCGACGACGGCGTCCTCACCGACCTCGACCGCGTCGTACTTCTCCTCGAGGAGCGTGGCCAGTTCGTCGACGATCGCCGCTTTCGGTGCTGGTCGAGTGTCTCCGTCGAGGTCGCTTTCGGGAACCGCGATCCGAGCCCCGACCCGACTCCCGCTGTTCTCGGTGGCGAACGCGACCGCGTGAGAGGCGACGATGTCCCTGACACGACCCGAATCGATCCCCGTTGCGGTGTCGACGAGTTCGGCCGGTAACGCGAGTACTACGACGGACGTCGCTTCGCACTCGCCGAACCGGACGCCGTCGTCGACCGCGCCCAGTTCCGACTCGACCGCGTCGACTGCCGCGAGCGGTCGCTCACCGACTTCGCGGAGCCAGGTCTCGCTGACGAGGCGGTAGCCCAGCTCAGACAGGGTCTCCTCGAGCACGGGCCACTCGCCGTCGACCAGCGCGATGTCGGCGCTGCTCTCCTCGAACGCGGCGTCGAGGACCTCGTGGTGGGCGTCCGGGTGGCCCATCGCCTCGAGTGCCCACTTGGAAGCCACGTGGCCGACTGCCCAGGATGTCTCGCGGACGACGCGCTCGAACCGGGGGACGTAGTGGTTGCCGCCGACGCCGACGACCTGCTTCTTGCGGGTTGGCTCGACGCCCCGCAACTCGAGGATTGCTCGGGCGACGGCTTCGGCACCCGCGGGGTCGTCCCACTGTTCCTCGTCGCTGCCCAGTTCAGCGAACAGCGAGGGACAGCCCACGTCGGTCGGGCCGTGGTGGGTACACTCCATGCCCACGTCGTATCCCTCGGGCGCGTACTCGTCGAACGCCCCCAGTAGCTCGGCGAGGGCGTTCGGCGCGGCTGCGGCGACGGCGTGGTCCTCGCCGCCGAACTCAGCCGGGCCGAAGTTACCAGTGAAGTGGCCCGTCAGGAGCGGTCCCGTCTCCCCCGAGTGCCGGGAGGCGAAAACGAGCAAGTCGGGATCGCAGTCGAAGGCGTCGACCGGCCGCTCGAGTTCGAGGTGGAAGTCCTCGAACGAGCGGAGTTCGACGTCGTCGAGACGGTAGTAGGTACCGCCCCCGTCGGCGTCGGGTCGCTCGTCGTCCGTTCGCTCGGTCCAGTCGGCCAGTTCTCGGAGGTGATCGCAGACGTGGACCGATGCGTTGTCGGCCCGGCTCTCGACGATCGCCAACTCGCTCATACTCGTCGTCGAGTGTCGGCGACCGTTAAACCGCCTGTTTCCTGCTGGCGCCAACGCTGGGTGTCCGCTGCGAGAGTCACCCCTGGCTTTTCGTGGCTGTGCGTTGAGAACTCTCACCACAGCAAGCAGGAATGACCGACACGGAGCGAGATGGGCCACCCGGCGACGAGAGCGCCGTCGCGGAAGAAAGCGGCGAGCTAGCCGACGTACAGCTCGACGTTCGGGACGTGACCGCAGTCGTCGACGACTACGCCGCCGCGATACTGGACGCCAGTGGCTGCATCGTGAGCTGGACCGACGCTGCGAGGCGGATTATGGGGTACGACGGAGACGAGATCGTCGGGAGTCACTACCGCGTCCTCTTTCCGGCACCGGAACGGGAAGAGAAACGGCCGGAACGACGACTCGAGCGGGCACGGGCCGACGGACGGGCCGCGGGGCGTGACTGGCGCGTTCGGCGCGACGGGGAGCGACGCTGGGTCGAGGAGCTCCTCCTTCCCGTTTGCGTCGACAGTGGCGGCGTAGGCGTCGACGCAGTCGCAGACGACAGCCCTGACGGCTACGGCTGGGTCGTCCACGATCGAACTGCCGACCACGAACGCGAAGACGAACTGCGCACCGAGCAGGCGTTCACCGAGAGCGTCCTCGACGCCCAGCCCGACATTCTCTATGCCTACGACGTCGACGGCGAGTTGCGCGACTGGAACGACCGACTCGAGGACGTGACTGGCTACGACGTGGACGATCTCGCGACGCTCGGCCCGCTCGAGTTGATCGCACCGACAGACCGGGACCGAATCGCCGCAGCGATCGATCGCGTTCTCGAGGACGGCGACCGCGTCACCGCCGACGGCCACCTCCTGACCAACGATGGCGAGCGACTCCCCTACGAGTTCAACAGCGCCCCCATCACCGACGACGAGGGGGACGTACTCGGGTTCACCGGCATCGGCCGCGACGTCAGCGAACGGAAGGAACGCGAGCGCCAACTCCGGGAGGAGCAGGCGTTTCTGGAGAGCGTCTTCGAAGCCCAACCTGACATCGTCTACGCCTTCGACACGACGCGAGGATACCGCAAGTGGAACGACCGCGTGCCGACGGTAACAGGGTACACCGAGACGGAACTGTCCGAGATGGACCCACTCGAGTTCGTCGCGCCAGAATATCGAGAGCGAATCGACGCGGCGATCGACCGCGTCTTAGGGAGCGGCGACCGCGTCGCCGTCGAGGCAGAGCTGGTGACCAAAGACGGCGATCGGATTCCCTACGAGTTCAACAGCACTCGGATCACCAACGGGGACGGGACAGTTCATGGCTTTATCGGCATCGGTCGTGACATCAGCGATCGAAAGGAACGGGAGCGGGAGTTCGAACGTCTCGACCGACTCAACGACGCTATCCGGGCGATCGACGAGTCGACCGTCTCTGCCGAGAGCCGCGAGGAGATCGAATCCGTCGCTGTCGAGCGACTCGCGGAGACGGCGCTCTACCGGTTCGCTGCGATCGGGCGCACGGAGTCGACCGGCGACCGGCCGGTTCTCGAGGCGTGGGCTGGGGAGGGAATCGACGAGTGCGGTCTCGAGGCCGTGCTGGACTCGTTCGTGGCTCCGGACGGACCGTCAGTCGAGAAACGAAGCGTTCGGGCGTACACGAATCTCCGTGAGCGCGACGTCGACGCGTGGCGAGCCGACGCCCGCGAGTACGGGTACGGTGCCGTCGCGGTCGTCCCACTCGTCGCCAGCGACCGCGAACTGGGAGTCATCGTCGTCGGGGCTGGCGAGTCGTCGCCGTTTACTGATCGCGAACTCGAGGTTCTCGAGGAGTTCGGCGGCACGGTCGGCCACGCGAGCCACGCGATGACGCTGCGCCGACTCCTCTATACGGACACGGTCGTCGAACTCGAGTTCGAGTCGACCGACCGGGGTGACATCCTCGTCGATCTCTCTCACCTGGCGGAGTGTCGTCTCGCCGTCGATCACGTCCTCCCGATGACCGACGACGCGTTCGTTTACTACGTCACTGCTTCGGAGGCCGATCCGGACCGACTCCGCGAAGCAACAAGGGGACACGACGCGATCACGGACGCTCGATCGGTAGATGTCGACGGCGAAGAAAGTCGCTGGGAGTTCGTCGTCGGCGAAACGACCATCGCCGGTCTACTCGCCGAGCACGGCGGCCGAATCCGGTCGAAAGTCGTCGACGATGGCGTTTCGACTGACATCGTGCAGGTCAGCCCCGACGCGGACGTTCGCGGACTCGTCGACGCCGTCACCTCGGTCTACCCAGAGACGACGCTGGTCTCGAAACACACCGTCGATCGGCCGGTCCGGACTCGCGGAGACTTCCGGCAGATCGTCGAAACACAGTTTACCGACAGACAACAGGCTGCCCTCGAGGCGGCCTACTACGGCGGCTACTTCGAGTGGCCCAGACGTCGCAGCGATGCCGGCGACCTCGCTGCCCAGCTCGGAATCGCTCGCCAGACGTTCCACCAGCATCTCCGGGTCGCCCAGAGGAAGCTGCTGGCTGCCTTCTTCGATGGCGATCCACGATAGCGTCTTTCCGCCCTTCGGCGCTCGAAGGGTGGCGTTTCGATGAGTACAGACGAGTACTACTGTGTCGTACCAGATATCGCTGGTACGTCGCTTACACCCGTTCGTCAGCTACGCCGAACTATGAGCCAAATACTCGCTGGCGACAGCCTGACGACGGCCATGTTCGAGGCGCTCGCCGCGTCCCGTCGACGGCACTTGCTCCGTGCCCTCATCGAATGTACTGGCGACCAACCCGACGCTTACGCTCCGCTCTCGAGGCTTGCAACCGAGATCACCAGTCGAGAACAGCATCGGCCGATCGTCGCCGACGACCACTGTTCGCGGACCGAAATCGCGCTCGTCCATCGTCACGTCCCGGTGCTCGTCGATGCCGGCATCGTCGTCCGAGAGTCGACCGACGACGGGACGGCTCTCGCACTGGCCGACCACCCCGTTTTCGAGACGGACTGGGTTCACACGCTCCTCGAGAGCCCCGGCATGGACACGGACCGTCTCGACCGGACGCTCGACGCGCTCGCGCCGGCCCGTCGCCGGACGATCTGTGGGACGCTCGCGACGAGATGCGACGTCGTCCGCGTAGACGACCTCGTGACGGCACTCGTCACCAGCGAGGACGATCCGGCGGACGAACGGTCGTCGCTCACGATCGCACTCGTTCACGACCACCTGCCCGTGCTGGCGGACGTCGGCCTCCTCGAGTACGATCGCACGGAACGGACGGTTGCGCTCGCGACCGACGCCGACCTGTGGCGGGTCGAGTGGGCGAGCGAGAGCCCGCTCGAGTCCGTAACCGATCAGCTAGATCGCTCCGGAGACGGGCGAGCGAACGCCGACGGCGGGGTCGTCGGTCACGATGCCGGCTGGTGATACTGTCGGGTAGAAGTCAATACGAAGTCGGCGGCGGATTCGCGGCCGTCTCCCTCGGTGACGGCCCCAGCAGAGCGACCGATCGTCACGTCGTTTTGGCCGGCAGTATGAATCGTTTTGGCCGGCTTCGCCTGTCGACGAGCCGGGAGTCGAAATCGCGCCACGACCGGCCACGGGGTCACCGAGGTCCGACGAGCCGCCTGGCTGGGGAGTAGTGTTTCGAGCGCTAGTGGCGGGCCACGCCTGCACTCCGGGGTCGGCTTCGGTCGTGTGGGCCGGTTCGACTCGTCAGTCGAGGTGGAACGGGAGTCGCCTCTGTCGACTGATTCGGCGTGCTGTCCCGACGTCACGGTGCAGCCGCTTCGGGACGCGGCCGTACCGGAAACGTAGGGAAAACCGGGCGACTGCGGCGTCGCCAGCGTAGCGAGAACGACGTGTCCGGTGGGCACACGAGCGACTTTCGTGTTCCGCGCCGTGCATCACGGAAAGAGTAGGTAGACGAACGCCCCGTAGCCCGCGACGAGAACCGCCCCATCGACTCGAGAGAGCCCACGCCCGTAGCCCATCATCGCGGTGAGGACGAGCGTGAAGACGACCAGTGCGGGGAGTTCGAACCGGAGCGTGCTCGTGGCGACCTCGATCGGCGTGATGACGGCGACGATTCCGAGGACGGCGAGGACGTTGTAGATATTCGAGCCGACCACGTTGCCGATCGCAAACGCGGTTTCGCCTCGGAGAGCGCCGACGACCGAGGCCGCCAGTTCCGGCAACGAGGTTCCGAGTGCAAGCACGGTCAGCCCGATAAACAGATCAGAGAAACCGAGCGCCGACAGCAGACCGGTCCCGCCCGAGACCAGCCATCGAGAGCCGACCACGAGAGCGATCAGGCCACCGCCGACGAGTGCGACGTCTCTCGCTGTGGCCCCCGTGCCAGCATCGGGAGCGTCCGTGACGGGTGGCTGGTCTACGCCGGCGTAGTACAGCAAGCACGCGGTGAATCCGGCGAGGGCGAGCAAGAAGAGAACGCCCTCGAGTCGGCCGATTCGGCCGTTGGCGGCGAACGCGAGCAACAGCAGCGCCGCGACTACCATGGTGGGGACGTGGCGGCGCAGCACGCGCTCGCTGACCGCGAGGGGCTTGATGAGTGCGGTCACCCCTAGAACGAGACCTACGTTCGCGATGTTCGAACCGATGATCGCTCCCAGTCCGACGTCCGTCGAGACGTCGAGTGCACCGATCGTCGCGACGAACAGTTCGGGTGCGGTCGTCGCGAACGCGATCACCGTGACGCCGACGGTTGCGGCCCGGAGTCCCAGTCCGAGTGCGAGCCGTCCTGCTCCGGCGACGAGCAGTTCGGCACCGACGTACAGTGCAATGACTCCGGCTCCCAGGAGGACGACGAAGACTCCGGTCTCCGAGAGCATGAGGGTTGGTAGTCGAGATCGTGGTAAAAACGATCCGGAACGAGATGTCGGCACCGACGCGCTCCGCCTGCCGGATTTTCGATCCAAAAATATTACGCACAGGTATTGCGAGGCGAAAAATACCGTGGGTATTTATTCCGGCATCACGGAACGTAGGGTATGGGAGACGGTAGTGGGAACGGCTATCGACTCGACGAGATCGACCGGCGGATCATCTACGCGTTGATGGCTGACGCCCGAAATACGTCGGCCCCGGCGATTGCGGAGGAAGTGAGCGTTTCCGGAGCGACGATCCGGAACCGGATCGCACAACTCGAAGAACACGGCGTCATCGAGGGGTATCACGCCACCGTGGACTTCGAACATGCCGACGGTTCGTTGATGAATCTCTTTCTCTGTCACGTTCCGTTCGGCGAGGTCGAGGCCGCGGCTCGGAAGATCGGGACGATCCCGGGCGTCATCAACGTCCGGGAACTGATGGGCGGGCGGATCAATCTCCACGTGCTCACGGTGGGAACAGATACGTCCGACCTCCGCCGAGTCGGCCGCGAACTCGAGCGACTGGACGTCGAGATCGAAGACGAGTACCTGCTCCAGACCGAACACGACTTTCCGTACGCGCCGTACGGACCCGCAGACGGCCGGCGTCGGGAACCGTTGGCCGACTACATCAGCCTCACTGGCGGTGCCGAAGTCGTCGAGGTGACGGTCCACGAGGACGCGCCGATCGCCGGTCGGACGCTAGAGAACGCGGCACAGGACGGTGTTCTCGAGGGACAGACGCTCGTCGTCGCGATCGAGCGTGACGATACAGTCATCACGCCACAGGGCAACACGGAGATCCGCCCGAACGACGTCGTAACCGTCTTTTCGCCGAGCGAGAGCGACGAACCGACGCTCAGAGGGTTCCGCGGGCCGGACGACGAGAGCCCGGTCAGTTCGCCTGGACTCGAGTAAGATGCCGATCGAAAACCTGCTCCCCGAGTTCCTGCAGCCGTCGGAGACGGTCGACGAGAATGGCGTGCTCCGAGAGTGTCGACACTGTGGCTCGAAGTTCGACGAACCGGTCGATCGGTGTCGGGTCTGTGACTCGAGCGAAATTGCGACCTACGAGTTCGTCGGCGACGAGGACGGGGAGGAGGAAGAGGGAGAGGGAGACTGACTTCTCCCACGACTGACATCGTGGGGTTGTGCTGGTCACAGACCAGTGCCCGTCACAGACGAGCATCCCCACGTGGACGTTCGCCGGTCGGCTGTCGGCGTCTTGAGCCAAGTCAGTGTGGCTTCCGGGCGGGACAGCGGGTTTGGTAACGAGGCACCCGACCACGAAACGCAGTCGTGACGCGTGAGCTTTGCAACCCACAGAACGACGAGCTTGCGGTAGTCGAAAACGCCGTCGGCGACGTTTCGATACACGCGATCTCGCCCGAATCCGATGTCGACCTCGTCGCCGACTACTGGGCCGACAGTCCAGCGGAATTCTCCGCACTCGTCGACCCAGACGCGACGGTCATGGAGTACGACTCGGTTCGAAGCTACCCGTCGCTGGTGCTAGTCGACTCGAGCGACACGGTTCGCTGGCAACCCGGCGACGAGCGGGAGATCCTGGCGATCGGTCCGGTGCCCGACGACGTGATCCTCGAGTGGCTCGACCAGCACCGGTAGCGCATCGCTGTTCGATCCGTCGAACCCGACCGATTATGTCTCACCGGCGTCGAGTATCGGCTATGGCGATGGACGTGTTCGGCCTACTCGGCAACCCTGTGGAACACTCGCTGTCACCGCCGATGCACGAGGCGGCGTACGACGAACTCGGACTCGAGGCTCGCTACGTCACGTTCGAGCCAGCCGTCGACGATCTAGGGGCCGCGATCGAGGGGGCGAGAACGCTCGGCATTACCGGGCTGAACGTGACGATCCCGTTCAAGCAGGACGTACTCGAGACCGACGCCGTCGCAGTCGACGAGATGGCGACGCGAATTGGCGCGGTCAACACCATCGACTTCTCGGGATCGGAGCCGACGGGACACAACACCGACGCGTCGGGCGCACTCCGGGCACTCCGGATGCACGACGTGACTGTCGAGGGGGCGACCGCGGTGGTCGTCGGTGCCGGCGGTGCCGGCCGTGCGATCTCGTTCGGACTGGCCGACGCCGGTGCGACCGTCGAAATCGCGAACAGGACCGAGTCTACGGCCCACGAACTCGCCGACGAGGTGCCAAACGCGACCGGGCACGGACTCGAGGATGGAACGCTCGAAGCACTGCTTTCGGGGGCGGATGTGCTCGTCAACGCCACGAGCGTCGGCCTGGAAGAGGACGCGACGCCGGTTCCGGCCGACGCGCTCTACGACGGATTGGCCGTGCTGGATGCGGTCTACCGACCGCTTGAAACGCGACTCCTCCGTGACGCGGCCGCCGCGGGCGCGACGACCGTCGACGGGGCCTGGATGTTGCTCTACCAGGGAGTCGAAGCGTTCGAACTGTGGACCGGTCGTGAGCCACCCGTCGAGGCGATGAACGACGCGCTGCGATCGAGACTGTAACGACCGATAGTTCGTCGTTTCGACTATCGATGGGAGGAATTTAAGTGCCAAAGCCCTCTACGTTCGAACGATGGCAATCCTCGAAAAACTGAAGTCACTGTTGGGACTCGACGACTCGAGCTCGGACGGTCAGCCCCCCGGAAAGGTCGGCGTTACCGTCGAGCGGGAAGGGCCGCCGACGGTCGGCGATGTCGACGAGGAAGACGTCACGGAGGAAGCCGCAGCAGCCGGTGTGCCCGCCTCGGGATCGACAGATTCGATCGTCGAGCCGGCACGGGAGCCAGAGAGCGCAGCCGAACCGGCCGAAGCAACTGGCCCGACTGAGACCGACGCTGCCCCGACGACAGAGACGACGCCGGACGAGAGTCGGGGTGTCGAATCCGAAGACGAACTGCCGGACGAGGGTTCGTCTCCAGAATCCGAGCCCGAAACCGACTCCGAGCCCGAAACCGACTCCGAGCCCGAAACCGACTCCGAGCCCGAAACCGACTCCGAGCCCGAAACCGACTCCGAGCCCGAAACCGTCGACGGCATCAAAGGCATCGGTCCAGCCTACGCCGACCGTCTCGCAGAGGCTGGCGTCGAAACTGTCGACGACCTCGCCGAAGCCGACGCAGCCGATCTCGCCGAGCAGACCGATGTCTCTGAGAAGCGCATCCAGGGCTGGATCGACAGGGCGGAAGTCAGATAATCATCTTGCCAAGCTTCCCGAACGGTGTCCCTTTCCAACCGCGGTCCGAGCGGCGGTTGTGCCATCGAGGTAGTGCCGCAGTTCGGCTGACGGACCGAAAAACGATTTATTCTCCATCTCGTTTTCGAGGGTATGACCGAGCCACGCGTCCTCACGACGCCCGACGCGTTCCGGACTGCCGCTGCCGAGGACGCGAACTCGTCGTCCGACCGGGTGACGCCCCGGCGCGTTCCCGTCGAGGTACGGATCTCCGTCGACGATCCGTTCGTCGCCTACCGTCGAGCGCGTGACGGCAACGACTCCGGTGGGGTCTTCCTCGAGACGACCGGCGGCCAGCCGGGCTGGGGTTACTTCGGCGTCGATCCGGTCGACCGGCTGACCGTCGGTCCCGAAGCAGTGACGCGAACCGACGATGCGCGGTCGTCCACACTTGCTGCACTCGAGGGGCTGCTCGCGGACGATCGACTCGTCCGCGGCGAGTGTACGGTTCCGTACCCCTGTGGTGCCGTCGGCTGGCTCTCCTACGATGTCGCCCGAGAACTCGAGGAACTGCCCGATTCCGCGGCCGACGACAGAGGGCTTCCGCGACTCGAAGTCGAGGTTTACGACCGGCTGGCGGCCTGGGAGGGGCCGGTCGAGGGCGACGAACTAACGCTTCGCGTCACGGCGTGTCCACGCGTCGACGACGACGTCGAGTCGGCCTACGAACGCGGCCGACGGCGAGCACTCGACCTCGCCCGAAACGCCCTCGAGGGAGATCCGGCGGTCGGCGAGCCGCCGGTGACGACCGCCGAGGCAACGTTCGAGAGTGACTGCGGGCGAGAGGCCTTTTCCGACCGTGTCGAGCGCGCCAAGGAGTACGTCCGGGACGGCGATACGTTTCAAGCGAACGTCTCCCAGCGGCTGACCGCGCCCGCGGCCGTCCACCCCGTCGCGGCCTACGACGCCCTGCGGCGTGTCAACCCCGCGCCCTACTCGTGTCTGCTCGAGTTCCGGGCGGCAGATCTGGTGAGTGCAAGTCCGGAGTTGCTACTGGAGCGAGACGGCGACTTCGTCCGCACCGAACCCATCGCCGGTACGCGACCGCGCGGCGAGACGCCCGAGGAAGACGCCGAACTCGAGGACGACCTCCTTTCTGACGAGAAAGAGCGTGCGGAACACGCGATGTTGGTCGATCTGGAGCGCAACGACCTTGGGAAGGTCTGTGCGTACGGCACCGTCGAGGTCGAGGAGTACCGGCGGATCGACCGCTACTCGGAAGTGATGCACCTCGTCTCGAACGTGACCGGCCAGCTACGAACGGGCGAGACGCTCGCAGACGCTGTCGCAGCGGCTTTCCCCGGCGGGACGATTACCGGCGCACCCAAGCCACGGACGATGGAGATCATCGACGAACTCGAGGCGACGCGGCGCGGTCCCTACACGGGAAGCGTCGGACTATTCGGCTTCGACGGCCGAGCGACGCTGAACATCACCATCCGAACGCTCGTTTGCCAGGCCGAGAAGTACCACCTTCGGGTCGGCGCGGGCATCGTCCACGACTCCGAACCCTCCCGCGAGTACGACGAGACGCTCGACAAGGCCCGCGCGCTCATCACTGCCGTCGACGACGCGCTGGGCGAACGAGCCGAGATGGCGCTCGAGACCGATGGTGGACCGAGCGGTGCCGTACTCGAGGACGAGGGCGACGGAGGTGAGGCCGATGAATGACGACACTCGGATTCTCGTGATCGACAACTACGACTCGTTTGCCTACAACCTCGTCCAGTACGTCGGCGAGGTGGCCGACGAGGTGATCGTCCGGCGCAACGACGCGATCGATTTCGGGGACCTCCGCGACCTCGATCCCACGGGGATCGTCGTCTCACCCGGCCCCGGAACGCCACAGGAGGCGGGCATCTCGATCCCGCTGTTCGCCGAGACCGAGTACCCCATCCTGGGGGTCTGTCTCGGGCACCAGGCGCTGTGTGCGGCGAACGGATCGCCCGTGGTTCACGCGCCCGAAGTCGTCCACGGGAAGCCATCGACCGTCAGCCACGACGGGACGGGGATTTTCGACGGCCTGCCCGAGACCTTCCAGGTCGGACGCTACCACTCGCTGGCCGTCGAGCGCAACGACCTTCCGGACACACTCGAGGAGACTGCCCGGACGACCGACGAACGCGGCGTCCTGATGGCGGTTCGCCACCGCGAGAAACCCCATCTCGCGGTCCAGTTCCACCCCGAGAGTATCCTCACGCGCGGTCACGACGGCGCCACGAACGAGGACGGTATCTCGCTTCGCGTCGGAAAACAGATGCTCGAGAACTTCTGTGGGTTCGCCACTCGAGTTGCCGACGAGTGAGAATCGGTTGCGAGTAGGATCGGCGGGATTTGAATCCAGTGTGAGACGGTCCTGCTCGCTTCGCTCGCTACGCGAGCGACGACTCATACGGTTTACTGTAAGTCATTTTCGGCACAACTGCGACCCGGGCGGCGGTTGCGCCGGTAAATCGTTACAGTAATCCGTATCAGAGGGGTTCAAATCTGGGCTTCGACGACGATTCGCACAGCTCACGGGTCTGTGAGCCGCGCAAGAATAGTGGACTCGCCGGGATTTGAACCCGGGGCCTCTCCCATGCCAAGGGAGTGATCTACCTCTGATCTACGAGCCCTCGTTCGCAACTATCGATTTGGTGCACTCGAGTATAAACCCCACGAATTTACCCGGCGCTGTGCGGGAGTCTCTGTCACGCCAGCACGGTCACCAGCCGGTTACGCAACGTTTTAGTTCGTCGTAGTGATAGGCTCAGTGGGAAGCGCACGGCCGCAAATCTGACTCGTCACCCTTGCGGTGACTTGGGATTGCGGAAGTGCATTGTCAGTCGGTCGTTTCGGTCGACTGGCGCGCTATCGTGCGGTCAGTGCGGTTCCTATCCTCGATCAATGGCACGAATGCACACCCGCCGTCGTGGCTCGTCCGGTTCGGACAAGCCGACGGCAGACGAACCGCCGGAGTGGAGCGACGTCGACTCGGCCGATATCGAAGACCGGGTCGTCGAACTGGCAGAGCAGGGCTACGATCCCAGTCAGATCGGGATCAAGCTGCGTGACGAAGGTGTCACGGGCACGCCGATCCCGGACGTCAAGCTGGCGACTGGGAAGAAAATTACCGAGATTCTCGAGGAGAACGACGCCAAGTCGGATATTCCCGAGGATCTCCGAAATCTGATGGAACGTGCTGTGCGTCTGCGCGAGCACGTCCAGCAGAACCAGCAGGACCACCAGAACAAGCGGGCCCTGCAGAACACGGAGTCGAAAGTCCGTCGACTCGTCGACTACTACCGTGGCGACGAGCTCGAGCCGGATTTCACCTACTCTTACGAACAGGCCAAAGACCTGCTCGACGAGCAGTAAGTAGATGTCCACCGACAGTCGTCCCGTCGAGTCGACGACTGCCACGCCTGGCCTCGAGAGCGCTGCGTTCGTCCGGCTCGTGACGCGAGCGGACGGTGACGCGCTGGCTGCGAGTGGTATCGTCGCGCGAGCGCTCGCGGAACGGGGGACGCCGTTTCAGGTGTCCGTCGGTCGAACCGTCGCGGAGCGAACCGACCGCGTCCAGGCACCCGGCGACGAGGGCGATCTGACGCTCGTCGTCGGGGCTGTAGACGCCGACGTAGCGCGACTCGACGCGGGCGATCGTCCTGCGACGCTCGCGGCTGTCGACCGCGTTCGCGAACTCGGTGTCACGCCGGACCCGGTACTCTCCCTCGCCGGCCTCGTCGCCGCTGGCGTCGAGCCGGGTGCAGGCGAGAGCGAGTGGGTGCTCGAGACCGCTACGGACCGCGATCTGGTCGATCGACGACCGGGCGTCGCCGTCCCGACTGCCGATCCGGTCGACGGAATCACTCACTCGACGCGTCTATGTGGACCGTGGTCGGGTGACCTCGATGCGGCCCGCGAGGCGCTCACCTCGAGTGTCGACCTCGAGTCCGACGACTTTGGCGAGGCCGACTACCGTGCGATCGCTTCGGCGGTTGCACTCGACGTCGTCGGAGCCGAGGAGGCGACCGAGACCGCAGCGAACGCGATTCGGCACGGATTGAAGCCGTACGTGACGCCCGACGCGCCGTTTGCCACCGTCGGCGGGTATGCCGACGTGCTCGAGGCGACGGCGCGAACGGAACCGGGAACTGGCGTCGCCCTCGCGATGGGGCACGACGCCCGCGAGCCAGCACTGTCGGCCTGGCGCGAGTACGGTCGCTGTGCTCACGAGACTCTCGAGTCGGCTTCGACTGGTCGGTACGACGGGTTGTTCGTCGTTGGGATCGACGACGGCCCCGTCGAGGCGATCGCTCGCCTCGCCGTCGCGTACCGCTCGCCGGAACCGGTCGTGCTCGCGGTCGCCGCCGACGGTGGCGAGGTTGCGATCGCGACCCGGGACGACGATCCGCTCGGGGCGACCGTCGAACGGATCGCCCGCGAACTCGAATCAGAAATCGAGATCGGCGGCGTCGCGTACGACGTCGGCCGCCGTCGGGGCTACCTGCGGTACGATCCGGCCGTCGATCGATCGACGGTCGTCACGACTGCGAGGGAGGTCCTATGAGCCGGCGGGCGACGATCCGAACGGAACACGACGACGCCGAACTCGTCGCGCGGGCGCTCGAGCCGGACAACACGGACGAGATGGAGACGACCGTGGAGGCGGATACCGTCGTCACGCACATCGAACGCGAGACGACGGGTGGACTTCACTCGACGGTCGACGACTACGTGGTCAATCTGGCGGTGGCAGTAGACGTCACAGCCACAGCGGCACCGAATCGACAACCGACGGACGCGGGATCTGCGTCCACCAGACAACACGACAACAATGAGTGAACGATCAGTTTCACGTGCGAAACAGGAGAAGCGGTGGTACACCGTGCTCGCCCCGGAGCAGTTCGACCGGGAGGAGCTCGGCGAGACCCCCGCTGACGAACCCGAAAAGCTCTACGACCGAACTATCGAGACGACGCTCGGTGATCTGAAAGGAGCGGCAAGCGAGAACAACACGAAACTCACCTTCAAGATCAACGACGTCGGCAGCGACACGGCGTACACGGAGTTCATGGAACACTCCCTGACCCGTGACTACCTGCGTTCGCTGGTCCGACGCGGTGCCTCGAAGGTCGAGGCCTACGTCACCGTCCTCACGACGGACGACTACCGCGTCCAGGTCCAGCCTGTCGCGTTTACGACGAAGAAGGCCGACGCGAGCCAGGAGAAAGCCATCCGCGACCAGATGGTCCAGATGGTCGAGGAGGCGGCTGCCGACCGGAGCTTCGAAGAGCTCATCGACAGCGTCGTCGAAGGCCGACTCTCCTCGGCGATCTACGGCGAGGCCAAGACGATCTACCCGCTTCGCCGCGTCGAGATACAGAAGGCAACCCTCGAGGCCCACCCCGAGGAAGTCGCCGAAGAGGAAGCGACGGCCGTCGACGTCGACGAAGACGACGTCGCGACCGGCGACTAACCGTAACGAACGGCTCGGCTTTTTGCCGTTTCTCCGCCACGAGAGCCTTCGGTGTCGCTTCGCTGCTCGAGACGGATCGCTATCCGAGGTCGACCGGATCGACTTTCAGATATTCACGGAGGACGACCGTCGCGTACGACCCTTTTGGAAGGGAAAACGAAAGTGTAAGCGGATCGCTCTCGAGAGCCAGATCCGTTCGGACGAGAATCGCCCGCCGGGTGCCACTCGAGTGGAACTCGTCGGGGAGGTCGAAGTCCGCTGGCGCGAGCCCCAAGTCCTCGAGTACGTTGTGCTCGATCTCGCCTTGCTCGCCGTCGGCGAGGTCGGTATCGGTGCCGACCAGTGGTGCGGTGACGAACGCCCGGCCGCGCTCGCAGTGGCGCGTGACGGAGCCGACCCGACGTTCGTCGACGCGCTGGAGTCGGTCGGTGTCGGGCAAGACGAGCTCGTCGGGGACGTCGCTGCCGGTATCGGAAAAGCAGACCACGTCGCCTTCGACGGGACGGTCGAACGGCAGGCCGCGCTCGAGGCGTTCGCCCAGCATCAGGTTGAACGCGTACGACTGGGCGGCGTGGACGAAGAGTCGCTGGAGGTTCGACGGGACGCGTTCGAGTGCGGCCCGGAACGTCTTCTCGTCGGGGTCGCCCGTACACTCGGCCAGTTCGTGCAGCATCGAGCGTTCGTACCGCAACCGGTTCGGGAATCGATCGAGCGCCTCCTCCCAGTCACGAGTTTCCTCGAGAAACGCGCGAGCCTCCTGGGTCCCCTCGGGTTCGGCGTCGGCCGGGTTCCCGAGGTAGGCCATCACCGCGCCTTCCCAGTCGCCGCGAGCGATCGCGAGGCCGACTTCGTGGGTGATCGGCCGACGGCTACCGAACCGCTGCTGGCCAAAGAAGTTGGGGACGCCGATCTCTCGATCTTCGCTCTCCCGGCCGCCGAACTCGCGGAGTTCGTCCGTGATCTCCGCGGCCGTCTCGGGCCTGTTGGGTTCGCTGACGACGAGTTCGAAGGCGTTGCCTGCGAGGTCGCCGAACTCGAGGCCACGGCCCGCCCGTCCCAGCACCTCGAGGTCGACGCCGTCTATCTCGAGGGCTGCGAGCGCGTCGGGGTCGACGCCGTCGACGGAAAATAGCTGGGTCGTGACGGCGTACTTGTCTTTCGTCCCTGCCCAGTCGACTCGCTCCCGGGAGACCCCGAGTGCGTCCGAGACGCGAGCGGCGAAGTCGTTCGTGTCCCAGCCACGGAGCGTCGCCCGGAAGACGACGTGTGGGTAGCCGCCCGGGTCGGCGTCGACGGATTCGGTGGAGAACCGCTCGAGTTCACGCACGCGAAAGTGGTCGTCGGCGGCGCGGAGTCGGCCGCCGACGCCGTCGGCGTCGCTGACGTAGTGTTGCATACCGACGGCCTGTTCCGTGGGGTGTGCCGGGCGCATGGTCGTTGTCGGCGCTTTGGCCGCCGGGGATAAATCGGTTCGTTCTTGCCGTCGTCAGGCCTCGCTGCTCAGATCAGCATTGACGCGAATCTCCGAGTCCGTGACCGTTTCGACGTTCTCGGCAGGGATCTCGAGGTCGTCTTCGCCAGCGTCGCCGCGGCCGAGACTCTGGAGCCACGCTTGCGTGAGACTCGGGTCGGGATCGACGTAGGCTACCTGTTCGACGGGATCGACCTCGGTGACGATCCCGATCTGTTCGCCGCGGACGTCCATCAGGAACTTTCCTTCGTCTTCAGTCGAGAGGACTGCCATGATAGCCGGATCGTCCACGATCGGTGATAAATAACTACCGCTGGCGGCGACCGGGCGCACCTCGGGACGGTCCCACCGGACGTCTAGTACCGTCCCAAGCGTAGACCGACTAGTTGAGAGTTGGCCCAAACCGATCACGATTCTTGATCAGGAGTAGAGCGCACTAGTCAGAGTAGACTTGGGACACTACTAGTACCATCCCAACCGTGGACCGACTAGTTGAGAGTTGGTCCAAACCGATCACGATTTTCGATCAGGAGTAGAGTGCACTAGCCAGAGTAGACTTGGGACGCTACTAGTGCTTTGGCAAGCCTGAACGGATGAGTGAAACCGAATGCAGTCGTCTGGGTTCACTCAGCAGTCGACGCTTGGTGGAGTACTAGAACAGCGAGAGGTCGCCGGTGACTCGGTCGACGATCTCTTCTTCGGCTGGGCCGACCGCGAGGGCTGTGACGGTTCCGGACTCGAGTTGTGTGTGGCCGGCGTCGCGGATTAGAGCGTTGGCAATTCCCTTGCTGTCGGCGATTTCGGAGAGTTCGTGTAGCTGGCGTTCGCTTTCTCCCTTCAGGACGACTTTCTTCTGTCCTCCGTTTTTCCACCGATCCTGGATTCGCCCGTCCGCCTTCTCGTAGGCCGACAACGAGGCGTGGGCGACTTGTGCGGCGAGCTTTCCCTGCCCCATTCCGATATCGGTGCGGGCGACGATGGCCTGTTTCATACCCGGAATATCGCGGGCGATCGGTAAAGCGTCGGCGATCCTAACGGCCGGAACCGTCCGTCACGTATTTGCTGACGGCCTCGTTACCGGACAGTATGGACGGAACGCGACGGTCTTTTCTCGCAGCGACTGCAGTCGCAGGTGCGAGTATCGGTACCACCGGCTGTCTCGGAGACGACGAGTCGTCGGAGCCAGCGGAGCTGCCGGAACCGCCAGAGCCGCCGGTCGCGGGGAACCCGGACGCGGACGTGACGGTCACCGTCTACGAGGACTTCGCCTGTGACGCGTGTCGGCAGTTCAAGTTCCAGATGCTCCCGTACCTCCAGGAGAACTACGTCGGACCCGGACTGATCCGACTGGAGCAACGCGACTATCCGCTCCCGGTCGACGAGACCTGGTCGTGGGCCGTCGCGTGTGGTGCCCGTGCCGTCTACGAGACGGAAGGTGACCAGGCGTTCTGGGAGTTCTCCGCCGAGATCTACGATCACTTCGGCGACTACTCCTACGACGCGATCGAGACCGTCGCCGACGACCTCGGGTTCGACGGTGGCGCTATCCGCGAGGCAGCCCAAGAGGAGGAGTACCGTGACGCCGTCGAGGCCGATCACGCCTACGGTGACGCCAACGGCGTCGAGGCGACGCCGACGGTCTTCGTCGACGACGAACTGGTCGAGGAAGACCTCGTGGAAACGATCGACGCCGCCGTCGAGTAACGACTATTTTTCGGATTGGATCGAACCGTTTACACGCCAGCCGTTCGACTCGACGGGTATGATCCTCTCCGACGCGGACATCCTCGAGCGACTCGAGGAGGGCGACCTCGTCGTCGATCCGCTCGACGACCCCAAACTGCAGATCCAGCCGGCAAGCGTCGACCTACGACTCGGCCGCGAGTTCCTCGAGTTCCAGCGGACGAACATCTCCTGTATCCACCCCAACTCCGAGCAGGAGGTCGACGAGTACGTCACCGAGACGGTCGTCGACGAGGGCGATGATTTCATCCTCCATCCCGGCGACTTCGTGCTCGGAACGACCCACGAGCGCGTGGAGATTCCGTCGGATCTGATCGCCCACGTCGAGGGCCGTTCCTCGCTGGGGCGGCTTGCTGTGGTGGTCCACGCAACTGCGGGGCTGTGCGATCCGGGGTACCGCGGCCAGATCACCCTCGAGCTCTCGAATCTCGGTACCGCACCGGTCGCGCTCACGCCGGGGATGCGCATCTCGCAGCTCACGTTCACCGAACTCAAGACCGAATCCGACCGTCCCTACGGCAGCGAGCGTGGCTCGAAGTACCAGGACCAGGACGGCCCGCAGGCATCACGCATCCAGGGCGACCACGAGTTCGGCGGCGACCAACTCGAGCGCGAGGAGTAGTCACTCTTCGATCGGTTGCGGTTCGTCGGCGAAGTCGGATCGAGAGACGCCGTACCCGCCGAGCAGGCCGAGCAGGAACCCTGCGCCGGTCGACTGGATCGGCCCGAAGTGTCCCACGACGACGCCGCCGACGAGGCCGACGAAAAAACCCGCGCCGAAGCCAGTCACGGTTCCTGCGGCGCGTCGTCGGCCCGGTGGGACGTCGGGAGCCAGCGAGACGCTGACGGCAGCAGTCGTGGCGAGACCGGCGACGGCCCCAGTCAGAAGGCCAAGCAGGAGTTCGTACTCCACGAGCGGCCCGGTGATCGCCGACGTGGCCGTTCCGAACGCGAAGAACGCGAGGAGTCCAGAGACGAGCGCGAGACCAGCAGTTCTGGCGGCCATCGTTTGCGTACAGTTGCTACCGTCTCGCATAAGTGTGGGTCGGTCTCGTCTACAGTACCGACAAGTTATTCCCGGGGCGGTCGTATCCTCCGGCAAATGAAATTCGTCGAGGAGATCGTCGTCGACGAGTTCCTGCCGACCGTTCGGTCGCTGCTTGCCGGACGGCTCCGCGAACAGGGACTCACCCAGAGTGAAGTCGCGGACGTGCTCGGCATCAGCCAGAGCGCCGTCTCGAAGTACGCCCACGGCGACGTCGCAACCAACAACCGGATCGCCGAAGACGAACGTGTCCAGGCTCTCGTCGACGAACTCGGCGAAGGGCTTGCCGCCGGCGACGTGACGCCAGTCCAGGCGCTGGTCGAGATCGAGATTCTGATCCGCGAACTCGAGGGGGGTGGCGACTTGCTCGCCCAACTCCACGAGGAAGCGGTCCCGGAACTCGCCGACCACGGCTCGAGTTTTCGCGTCCACGACCCCGAGAGCGACCTGCGAACCAGCGAGCGCGTGCTCTCGTCGCTTCGGCGCGGGCTTCGCATTCTCGAGAACGCAAGCGGGTTCGTGACGTTGATTCCGGCGGTGGGTTCGAACCTCGTCGCGTGCACGCCCGACGCCAGCGACATCGACGACGTCGCTGGTGTTCCCGGTCGCATCTTCGACGTGAAAGGACAGGCGACGGTCCCTACGGACCCCGAGTTCGGTGTCTCCGAACACGTCGCCACGGTGTTGTTAGCGGCTCGAGAGCACGGGTCTGGCGCGTCCGCCGCGATCAACGTCAGGTACGACCCGGACCTGCTCGCACAGTTGTCCGAGGCCGGCCACGTCACCGCCGAGTTCGACGAATCGGACGACGTGGCCTCGAGCGTCGGCGCTGCAGTCGACGAGAGTCCGGAGGCGACGGTGCTGTACCAGACTGGCGGGATGGGGATTGAACCTCTGATTTACGTCCTCGGACCGGACGCGGAGACGGTGGCGGACTCGGTGCGGTCGCTCCTGTAGATGTCCGCGAGCACGAGTTCGGAGTCCGCACAGGCGTTTTACGGCCGCTGGGCTCGGCTTTACGACCTGATCGCGCGTCGAACGCCGGGAATCCCACACCTTCGGAAGCGGGCCGCGACCGCCTGTCGACTCGAGACCGGCGACACCGTCGTCGAGATGGGTTGTGGAACGGGCGCGAACCTGCCCTCTCTCCGTGAACGGGTCGGCCCCGAGGGAACGGTCATCGGGATCGACTTCACGCGACCCGTCCTGGAGCGAGCGCGAGAGTCGACGAGCGAGTACGACAACGTCCACGTGGCTCGGGGCGACGCGACGCAGTCGCCGTTCGATGCCGTAGCGGGCGACGCAGATATCGACGCCCTGCTGGCGACGTTCGTCGTCGGCATGCTGGACGACCCCGCGGGCGCGGTCGACGACTGGTGTGACCTCGTCGGCCCGGACGGCCACGTCGTCCTCGCGAACGCGGCCCGCAGCGACGCGTGGTACGCGCCGCCGATCAACGCCGTTTTCCGGGCGATCGTCGTCCTCTCGACGCCGCCGACGACGAAACTGCTGTACGAAGACGAGCCCCACCTGCGACTCGACCGGAAGATCGACGCCGCCCACCGGCGACTTCGGGAACGGTCGGCGGCTATCGCCGACGAGACGCACGTCTTCGGCGTCGTGCGGGTGACAGGTGGACGGCTCGAGTGAGGACGCGTCGGTTTGAGCGGCTACGCTGACGGTTCGACTCTGCTTGCAGTCAGCAAGGCTTCGCGCGTCTCGTCGGGGAGCGGCGCTGGCCCCTTCGAGTCGGGATCGACGTGGACCATCGTCGTCTCCGCGGTCGCCGCGATGTCGTCGCCGACACGGATCTCGTATGCCATGGTACAACTCGAGTCGCCGAGCCGTGAGACCCACAGCGCGACCTCGGGCTCGTCGTCCGTGACGATCGGCCGCCGGTAGTCGATCTCGAGGTTCGCGATGACGAAGGAGATCTCCTCGGGTGCGACGTCGAGGACGGCCTCGAGGTAGTCGGTTCGGGCGGCCTCGAGGTAGCTCGCGTAGACCGCGTGGTTGACGTGATCGAGCGGGTCGAGGTCGCGATAACGCACGGGAACGTCGACAGTAAACTCGTCCATCGTGTCGTCGAAATCGGCTGGTAGAAAAGAGGATGCCGGTTCGAAGCTCGCCGTCAATCCGCGTACAGCCAGGCGTGTTCGCTACAGAACTCGGGTTCGCGTAGCTGGGCGTCGATCAGGTCCTCGTGAGAGTGGGCGTTGTAAAGCCGACACACCTCTCGGTCGCAAAACGCCTCGCCGGTCTCGAGGTAGTGGTACGCCTGGCGGACGGAGCCTTTGAGGGCGCCGGTCGTTCGCGGGTCGTTCTCGACCAGGAAATCGCCCTCGACCTGGGTCTCGAGGACCTCCCGTGGCGGCGCGTCACCCGAGAGCAAGGCGTGGCGCTGTTTTTCCCTTGTAGTACACCTCGGGTTTGGCGGGTGCCTCGTAGAGGCCGGGCACCGACACGAGTGCGGGCTGGCCGAGCACGTTCACGCGCTTGTGCCAGCGGCCGTCGTGGTCCTCCCCCAGGTGCCAATCGCTCTATCGAGAATCGGAACGTGGAGTCGATCCAGCCTGCGTTCTCTCGCGGGAAGGGCACGGTTCAGCGCCCGCTTTGCCTGGAGACCGTCCTAGAGGACGCCACCTCGCTGTCGGGATTCTCGAGTGCGGTGTCGACCCCAAGGATGTCGTGTGTCTCCTTTGCGCAGTGATCGACGATCCAGCTTCCGACACCGCCGGTCGCGCCGGTGACGTCGAGTTTCATGTCCAACGGCTGTCGCGGGCCGGCGAAACAGTGTGGGTTTCGCCGAGGGAGCGAGGGTCACTCGGTGCCGGTGGTTTCTCCCGAGTTGCCACCGTCGCCGGAGTCGCTCGAGTCGTTCGACCCTGTCGGCTCGTCCAGTTCTTCTGTCAACTCCTCGAGGCCCAGGTCGGTGGTCGAACCGAGAAACCACCAGCTACAGAGTGTGGCGACGAGCAATCCGCTTGCGAACAGAAACTCACCGCCACCGAGTACGAACGGTGAAACCATCGCTGCGAGACCGAAGAGGGTCCCGAGAGTGGCCAGAAGCAGCGAGACGAGTCGCCGGAAGAAGTGGTTTAGCTCCTGTCGAACGGCGATCCGGACGGCAGTCACGTCGCGGTCGTCTTCCATACGTCAATCATCGACGAGAGACCGATCAATCCAGTGATCGACGAATCAATCAGTCTCGTTCGCGTCCGGTATCCCACCAGCACGGAACGCGAAATGTCGTCGGCAGAAGGTTTATTCTCCCGCTGGAGAAAGAGGCCGGCATCGACAGTGTCGCTCGCGGCGATCACTCCCGAGTCAGTAGTGACGATCGCGGTACTCGTAGCGATCGGTGTCGGGACCTATCTTCGGATCGTCGTGGAGTTCGAGCAGCTACACGCGCACAACAGCTCCGACGATTCGACGTCGACGCCGTCGAAGACTAACTGTCCGTCCTGTGGCTCCCGGACGACCGACGACGGAACCTGTGACTACTGTAGCGAGTCGCTTGCCGACGATGCGGGCAA
The DNA here is from genome assembly GCF_000230715.2 of Natronobacterium gregoryi SP2. GTDB lineage: Archaea > Halobacteriota > Halobacteria > Halobacteriales > Natrialbaceae > Natronobacterium > Natronobacterium gregoryi. The sequence goes on along the minus strand of NC_019792.1, from coordinate 922,760 downwards.
ACGGGACTCGAGCGACGACACTGCGACCGAAAACAACTGGAGCGACGAAACTGGCTGGTCGTAGCGTCGTCGCGAAAAATCGGCGGCTGTCTCTGTTCGCGGTCAGTCGTCGGCCGGTGCCGCACGCGACGTGACGTCGACGGGTTCGGCGTCGACTTCGAGTTCGTCGAGTGCTTCCTGGGCGGCGCGTTTGCCCGAGACGAGCATGGCACCGAAGGTCGGGCCCATGCGCGGCAGGCCGTAGGTCGTCGCGGTGGCCATTCCGGTGGCGATCAGGCCGTCGTGGACGAGGCCGGTGTGTTCGACGACGGCGTCCTCGGACTTGCCGACCCACATGGAGTCGTGGCCGGGCGAGTCGTGGCCGGGCGCGCCGTAGCTGTCGTCGTCGGTCTGGTCCATGCCCGTCGCCGAGGCCTCGGCGTCGCCGATACCGGGCGCGTCGAGGACGCCGCGCTCGTCGAGTTTCTTGACTGCCATCGCGTCGTGACCGGTGGCGTCGATGACCAGATCGGCTTCGACGGCGATCGGGTCGACACAGGTGATCTCGCGGGGCAGGGCGTGGACAGGCGTCCAGTTCATCACGATCCCCGAGACCTTGTGGTCCTCGCGGATGACGATGTCCGTGAACTCGGTCATGTTCTGCATCTTCGCGCCTGCGTCACAGGCGGCCTTGATGAGCCCGGAACAGGCCTCCGGCCCGTTGGCGACGTACAGCCCTTCGCTATCCTCGGACTGCTTGTAGGAGACCTCGAGTTCGTCGAGGATGTTCTGGGCCGGGTCCCGCACTGTCACCTTGTTCATCAGGAAGCCACCGAGCCAGAAGCCGCCACCGAGATAGTTGTTCTTCTCGACGACCATCGTCTTCACTCCGCGCTCGGAGAGTTCCTTCGCGGCGGTCAGTCCCGAGGGGCCACCGCCGACGACGATGACGTCGCTGTCTGAGAAGTCCATGAACTCCTCGGTCCACTCCTGACCGATCGCACGCGTTACGTCCGCCTCGTCTACCTGACTGAACTGGTCGAAGTCGCTCATACAACTAGGTGGTATCTTTGGGTGGTGAAAAGTCTGTCGTGACGTGTGGGCACAACGGGACCGCCGTAGCAAGTATCGAACGGGTAGTAAGCGTAGCTGGGGAAAACGGGGACTTCGGTACCTGCAGAGAAAAGCGAGCGAAACCGTTACTCGGTGACGACGACCGTCCCCGCCATCGTGCCGGGCTCGAAGTGCGGTTCGCAGATGTAGACGTACCGTCCCGGGATCTCGAAGGTGTGCTCGTACGTCTCTCGCGGACCGATACGGCCGCCACGGTAGTCGTGCCAGGCGGCTCGAGCGGTCTCCTCGTCGTCGTAGCCGCCGCTCGCGAAGTACGTTGCCGCGTCGGGGATGCCGTCCTCGAGTGCTGTCACGGTGTGGTCGGCGCTGCTCGTGTTTTGCCAGACGACGGTCTCGCCGACGGTGGCCTCGTACTCTTCGGGGTCGAACGCGTTGCGGGACATACCGATCTGGTACTCCTCGCCGTCGAAGGCTCCGAGCACTGACGCACAGCCTGCAAGCGTCGCCGAAACGCCGGTGCCGACGGCAGCGAGATAGGCGCGCCGGTTCATATCGGGGTGTTAGAGAAGTAACGGTATAATCAGCCCGGTTCGGCGATCCGGTTCGACGACTGGACCACGTTCGTGCCCGACTGCGAACGAAAACACGTAAGGTATCTGCCCGTCGAATCGGCGAGTATGCTTCCGCGGTTTGTCGGCCGACTGGGCGTCGCCGACGCGGTGACGATCGCAAACGCCGCGCTGGGGTTCGTCGCCGTCGTCGTCGCGTTCGTCGACATCGATATCGCTGCTCGACTCATCCTGCTCGCGGCGGTCGCAGACGGGCTAGACGGTATCCTCGCGCGGCGATATGGCGGCACCGAGGCCGGTCCCTATCTGGATTCGCTCGCCGACGTCGCCTCTTTCGGCGTCGCCCCAGCAGTTCTTGCGTTCGTCGTCGTCACCGACGGCCTCGGCGTCAGTCGCGAGGCTGTTACCCTCGAACTCCTGCTGGTGACAGTCGTCTGTGCTCTGTTCGTCGCGACGGCAGTCACTCGACTGGGACTGTACACGACCTACGACACTGCCGCGAACTACACCGAGGGAATACAGACGACACTCGCCGCGACGATTCTCGGGGCGGCGATCCTGGCTGGGGTCGCCGACGCTTGGCTCGTACTCGTCATCACCGGCCTGTTCTGTTACCTGATGGTCTCACGGATCACCTACCCCGACCTGCTGGCCCGGGACGCCGCTATCATGGGTGTCGTCCACGTGCTTGCCGTTCTCGTCCCCGAGTTCGCCGACCGATCGTTCCCATTCGCACTCCTGTTGCTCGGGCTCGCGTACATGACGTTGAGCCCCTGGTTCTACTGGCGTGACGATCCCGAACCGCCGACGGCCAACGTGCATGGAAACGCTTAGGACGATCCTGACGCGACTGTCCCGTATGGACTCTGTCACGCGTCGGCGTCGTCTCGTATCGACGGTGGTACCATGAGCGAAGACGAGCCAACTGCTGACGAGGGCGAAGCAAATCGGGAGCGGAACCTCGACGCGATCAGGGACCGCCTGGGTGCGCTCGAGGCCGATCTCGAGGACTTCGAGGCCGACCTCGAGTCGGCCGACACTGAAGACGACTTAAACGTCGTCGAGGCCGACCTCGAGTCGGTTCGCGAGGACGTCGAAGATGTCGAGATTCCGGACCCGCCGGAGACGGACGACGACGAGGACGACGAACCCGCACCCGAAGCGAAACTCCAGGACCGCTACGACGACCTCGAGAGCGACCTCGGCGATCTCGAGGACGACCTCGAGGACCAGCGTGGTCCCTACGCCGAGGACGTCGTCGGCGAGATCGATGGCGTCGCGAACACCATCACGAACACCCGCTGGACCGTCGAGGGCGACGAGGAACTGATCGAGGCCGTCGACTCGTTTCTCACGGATGTGAACGACCTGCTCGAGAGTGACCTCTCGACGCCCGGCGATCTCGAACCCGCAAGCGGTGCCGAACTCGGCGAGAACGCCGAGGAAGAGGGAACGGTTCCCCAAGCGCTCGAGGAAACGCTCGAAGAGGCTACCGCAGCCGTCGAGGACGCCAGCCCCGATCCCGACGAGGACGCCGAGACGATCGCCGGCCTGCTCGAGGCAACGGACGACTTCGAAGGCGGCGTCGACGACGCGACCGAGTGGACCGATCTCGAAGTGCGCGAACAGCTCCGCCGTGAGGGGTTCTACGACGTGCTCGCCCACGTCAAGGACTTCCCGCCGGAGTGGCACGCGCTGAAAGTCCACGAGAAACGCGGCAACGTCGACCAGATCCTGCTTGCCTACGAGACGCTCGGCTCCGAGTACATGGAGGAACACTGCCTCGAGGCTCTCGAACGGATGGGGCCCGAGGACGCGATCGAGCCGATGGTACAGAAGGCCGGCCGCCGCGACGAGGCTGCCATCCGCATCCTCGGCAAGATCGGCGTCGCGGACGACGAGGTGGTCGACGCCCTCCTCGATTACGTCGACTCCAACCCCGACCTCCAGAAGCCAGCGTTCCGTGCGCTCGGTGAGATCGGTGCCGAGTCAGCCGTCCAACCGCTCGCGAACCAACTCCTCGCGGACAATCCGGACGTCCGTAGCTGGGCCGCTCGCGCGCTCGGCTTGATCGGCGATACCCGCGCGATCGACCCGCTCGCGGATGTCCTCGCCGACGACGAAGAAGATCGCGTCCGCGCCAGCGCCGCGTGGGCGCTCAACTGCATCGGAACGGCAGACGCACTCGAGATCGTCGCCGGCTACGAGGACGACCGGGCCTATCTCGTCCAGGCCGAAGCCACACGCGTCGACCTCGAGCCTGCAGCCTGACGGATCGACTGTCGTCTCCTGAACAGGAGAGTTCATACTGGTTCGAGTACCACGACGAGACGAATCACCTCGAGCATCCCATGACCGACGAACCTCTCTACCATGTCGACGGCACACTCGTTCCAGCGAGCGAGGCGACCGTCAGCGTCGACGACCGAGGCTTCCGCTACGGCGACGCAGCTTTCGAGACGCTACGGGCCTACGGCGGCACGGTCTTCGAGTGGGAGCACCACGTCGAGCGCCTCGAGGCCACCTGCGAAACCCTATCGCTCGAGCACGGCCTCTCTACGGACGCCCTCCAGGGGCGGATCGGCGAGACGCTCGCGGCGAACGACCTCGCGGACGCCTACGTCCGCCTCTCGATCACGCGTGGCGTCCAGCCCGGGAAACTGACGCCACAGCCGGAGGTCGATCCCACGGTGATCGTCTACGCGAAGCCGCTGTCACGGGGTGGACTCGAAGGCGAGTCGGTCTGGGACGAGTCAGCGACGGTCGAGACCGTCGAGACGCGCAAGATTCCCGACGCCGCTCTGCCAGCGAGCGCGAAGACACACAACTACCTGAACGGCATTTTGGCGCGGACAGAGCTCTCGAGCGATGTCGACGAGGCAGTCCTGTTCGACGCGGCCAACCACGTTGCCGAGGGAACGACGAGCAACCTGTTTTTCGTCCGCGACGGCGTCTTGCAGACCCCCTCGACCGACGGCCCCGTCCTGCCCGGGATCACGCGGGAAGTCGTCCTCGAACTCGCCGAAGAAGCCGGCGTTTCGACTCGAGAAGGAACCTACGACCTCGAGGACGTCCTCGCAGCCGACGAGGTGTTCCTGACGAACCGGACGTGGGAACTGCGGCCGGTCGCGACGGTCGACGGTCGAGAGATTGGGGGCGGGCCAGTGACAGATTGCCTCTCGAGGCTGTACGACGAGCGCGTCGAGGAACGCTGTTACGGGTGAACCGCCTCGGGGTCAAGTGGTTCGAGAGACTTCGTCTCTCGTCATCACGGAAGCGCAGAGATCTTCCGAACGTCCCCGAGCCACTCGGCCTGCTCCGCCTGTAGACGTTCGTTCTCGAGGAATCGATTCGACAGAACCCCAACCGATTCGTTCGGTCACTTCGTCCTCACTCAACCACTGTCAGAGCAAACTCTGAGACGGATTACTGTACCGATTTACCGGCGCAACCGCCGCCAGGGTCGCGGTTGTGCCGAAAATGACTTACAGTAAACCGTATGAGACGGACTGCTGTCCCGATGTCCCAGCGCGACCGCAGGCGTGCTCGCGGGCGCGCTGGCACTGACGGACAGCAAACCGTATGACACGCCTTCACTCGCTGCGCTCGTGAAGAGCTCGCGCGCTGTCGACCGCCCTCGTTTCACTCGGTCGGCCGACAGCGCGCCATTTCACGTCGACGTGGATACGTTCTCGACGAGGCAGCTACCTTCCGCTAGCCGAACCGTTATTTCTCGCAGTTTCCGAGTGGGACGTATGAGACTCTCTGCTGTCGACCTCTCTCCGGTCCCCGACGACGGCACTGCGACGGAAGCGTACGAAAACACTGTCGAAGCCGCTCAACAGGCCGAAAAACTCGGATTCGAGCGGTTCTGGGTTGCCGAACACCACGGCATGGCAAATACTATTGCGGGCACGACGCCTGAAGTGTTGCTCGGCCATCTCGCCGCCGAAACGAACTCGATCCGGCTCGGATCGGGTGCCGTGTTGCTCAACCACTACAGCCCGTTCAAGGTCGCGGAGGCGTTCGGCGCGCTCGACGCACTCGCGCCGGGTCGCATCGACGCGGGCCTCGGACGGGCGAACGGCTCGCCGGCCGCGGATCAGGCCCTCGAAACGTCCCGTCGCGTCCAGAACCCCGACGAAGATCACGCCGAGAAGATCGAGGCCGTCGTCAACCACCTCTACGACGACTTCCCCGAGGGACACGCCTACAGCGACCTCGAGATCGCACGCTCGAGTGCAGAGCCACCCGTTCCGTGGGTTCTCGGTTCGAGTTCCTCGAGTGCGAAGATCGCTGGGAAACTCGGCTTACGCTACTGTTTTGCGGCGTTCATCCGCCCACAGTTGGCCACGCAGTCGTTCGAGGCGTACCGCGAGCATTTCGAACCGCCGGCCCTCGCCGGTGGCATCGACGAACCGGAGGGGCTGGTCGCGGTAAACGCAATCTGTGCCGAAACCGACGAAGAGGCGGCGCGTCAGCGTGCTGTCGCCGAGGCGTCGTTCGCGCGGATGCGGCGTGGAGTCGTCGGAACGACGCCCTCGGTCGAGGAAGCCATCGACGAACTCGGTGATGTCCCGGAACCGACGCCGGCCACGCTCGAGGCCGACGAATGGCCGCGGGCGATCTCAGGAAGTCCGGACACGCTCGCTGGCCTGCTCGAGCAACTCGCCGACCGCGTCGGCGTCGACGAGGTGATGATCCAGCACGTACTCGCCGACCACGACGACGCGCTTCGCTCCCACGAACTGCTGGCCGAAGGCGTCGGCCTCCCCTCAGCATAACGCCGCTCCGTTCCGGAGCTCGCCGCGTGCGGGAGACATCTCGAATGCCGTCTCCAACAGGTTCAAGCGGCGGACGATTCGAGTGTTACGCCGTGCGGTCTCTCGGACGCCGACGGCTCGTCGACGTCTGGCGGCGCGTGCTCGATCTCTCCTGGCCGGTGATGGTCGAGCAGTTCCTCCGGACGCTGATGCGGACGACCGACGTCGCCGTCACCGGTCTGTTCTCCCCCGCGGCGGTGGCAGCCGTCGGACTCGCGGACCTCTACGCACGACTCCCGCTGCGGATCGGCCTCGGCCTCGGCAGCGGCGTCATCGCGCTCTCGAGTCAGGATACCGGTAGCGGTGCGACGGCGAACAGAGACGAGGCGATCACGCAGGCGATACTGCTCGGTGCCGTCGCGGGAATCCCCTTTATCGTGTTCGGGTATTTCTTCGGCCAGTGGGCAATCGCTATCATCAGTCCGGAGCTCACTCCCGAGTCAGAAGTCGCCCGGATGGGCGGAATCTATCTGGCGATAATTTTTGCGACGACGCCTGCACGCCACGTCGCGCTCGTGGCTGCACGGTCGATCCAGGGCGCTGGCGACACGCGCACGCCGATGTCCGTCAACGTCGTTTCGAACGCACTCAACATCGTCGGGACGGTCGTTCTGGGGCTCGGACTCGGGCCTGCGCCCTACCTGCACATCGTCGGCGTCGGCATTGCGACCGCCGTTGGAAACGTCTTCTCTGCACTCGCACTCGTGGCCGCGATCTACGGCTCGTGGACGCCAGCCGGCTTCGTCCGGCCGACGCAGTGGACGATCACCCGGCAACTGCTCGCGATCAGTGCCCCAAGAATCACAGAAGGGTTCCTGACGACCGCCCTCGAGTTCCCGTTCAACTCGATCCTGCTGTACTTCGGGACGGACGTCAACGCCGCCTACCAGATCGGGCGACGCGTCTACCAGCAGATTACGTCACCCCTCTCGCGGGGCTACCGGACGGGGACGAGCATCGTCGTCGGCCAGACACTCGGCGAGGGCGATCCCGTCAGTGCACGGTACAACGGCTGGGCAGCCGCAGCGCTCGGCGTTTTGACTGTCGGCTCACTCGGCGTCGTTCTCTTCTTCGGTGCCGAGTGGTTCGTCAGCTTCTTTACCGACGATCCCGCGACGCGGTCTTACGCGGCCGGCTTCGCCGCGGCCTACGCACTCGCCGCGCCAGTGACCGTGCTCTACGTCGTCCTCGCAGGCGCGCTCACGAGCGGCAGTGACACGAAGACGCCGCTTATCGGTAGGATCAGCGGGATGGTAGTCGGACTCCTCGGCGTCTCTTATGTCGGCGGCATCGTCCTCGGCTACGGCGTCCCAGCAATCTACGTCTCGATCGTCGTCTATTACCTGTGGGCGACGATCTACGTCGCCATTGGATTCCATCGCGGTGCCTGGATCGAACGCACCCAGTCGATGATGGACGAACGAGGGAGTACCCCTGGCGAAGATTAACTGTTCGACGCGACTTGCCAGAGAGACTGTTGTGCGCCGTCGTTCTCGAGAGCAGGTGCCGAAAGCACCTCACAACGAGCGTCGAACTCGAGGATGAAGTCGCTCCCGAAAGCGGTCGCAGGCGTCTGGAAACCGTCGTCGGCGTCGTCGATGCGCTCGCTCGCGGCGAGTGCGGTTTCGACGGTTAGCGCGTACGGGTTCGGCGTCTCGAGGCGTGCACCCACACGTCGCCCGGCGTCGTCCTCGACTTCGCCCCAGACGATAGCTCGATCGGTCGCCAGTTCTCGGTCGCCCGGTCCGTCGAACGTAGAATCGATCGCTCGCTCGAGAAGTCGCCTTACTGGCTCCGAGGCGACGACAGAACTGACCGAGTCCAGCGCCTGCATCGCTTTTGTCGTCCACGGCGGCGCGGCGACGTAGACTTCGACGGATTCGAGTCCGGTGTCGTAGGCTGCAGTGACGACGTCGCCAAACGGAACAGTGACGGCGTGTTCGGGTCCGTGGCCGAAATCGATCTCACGGCTGCGAAACGCCACGGGCACTCGTAGGAGCCGTCCGTTCCGTCGGATCACACCTCCCTCGCAGAGCCCCTCGAGAGCCGTCCGTGCAGTACCTCGTGAAAGCGAACTCCGACTCTTTTTGCCGAGATGGAGACGGTCGGCTTCCGGTAACACCCCGTCGAGAAACGCCGCCAGACAGTCCGTCGGGACGACATCGAAACCGACTCCCGGCAGCACCGTCACGCCAGCGTCGCGTGCACGCTGATCTCGCTGGCGGAGCCGTTCGAACACCGGGCACTCGCCGGTGACGTCGAGATAGTCGGTGCCAGTCTCGAGACAGGCCTCGACCAGCGGCTCGGCGGTTTCGACGAACGGTCCCGCACAGTTGAGAACAGCTTCGACGTCCTCGAGAGAGTCAGTGAGAACTTGCTTCCCTGCTGGTTCCGCCAGGGTGAACACTCGTCTCTCGACCCCGAGCGCGTCGGCTTGGCGAGTGACGTTGCTGCGGTCGCGGCCGGCGACGACCGGCGACCAGCCTCGAGACACCGCTTTCGCGGCGATTCGGCTCCCGATGTACCCGTACGAGCCATAAACGAGCAGGGAGTCCATACGTTCCGTTTCGACGTAGCCGTAATAAAACTCCGTCAGACGGTCGCGAGACCTGCCAGTGAGACGTAACGTTCACGAAACCCGACTGCGAACGGAGCGTCGATGGCAGCCCAACGACCGATCACGACGCTCGAGGCGGTACCTGCGGAGTCGACGTTTCTCTTTCGGGTTCGAGACGGAAACGGCGAGGTGAAAGAGGCGGTCCTCGTCCGCTCGGGAGCCGACGTCTTCTGCTGGCTCAACTACTGCCAGCACTTCACGCACATCAAACTCGACAAGGGCTCGGGTGCGGTGATGCGAAACGGCGAACTCGTCTGCGAGAACCACGGCGCGTACTTCGAGGCCGACTCCGGCGACTGTACGCATGGTCCCTGCGAGGGCGCGACCCTGACAGAACTCGAGGTGACAGTCGTCGGTGACGAGATCTCCCTGACCGACGACGCCTACGAGTTCGTCGGCACCGGCCCGATCGAGGACGGCGACGACCTGACCGCGACGTCGAACGTCGAGTTCTAGTTATATACGTCTCGAGGGTGGACGTGTGACGACATGGCTGACGATGCCGACGGGCGGGTCTACTACGTCATCAGCGACCTCCACATCGGCGGCGACGAGCAACTGGGGGAAGTCGACTTCCTCGAGGAGTTGATCGCGTTTCTCGAGCGACTGGAGACGACCGACGAAGACGTAGAACTCCTCATCAACGGTGACGCGTTCGGTCTGTGGGAGATCACCGAGATCGACGGGCTGGCGAAGTTCGACGTTCTGACCGACCGCTATTCCGGGTTGTTCGAGCAGTTGCGTGCGACCGGTGCGTCGATCCCGGTCACGATGTTGCCGGGGAATCACGACCACGATCTCGCCGCGTACGACGAGTACGTCGACCGACTGGCCGAGTACAACGTCGACCTCGTCCAGGCGGAGTCGGTCACGCGTCCGGTCGGCGACCGGACGATCCACTTCGAACACGGCCACCAGCAAGATCCAAACAACCGCTTCGAGGATGTCGGGAACCGACACGAGACGCCGCTTGGCTACTACTACAACGCCCTCGTGACGAGTCGAGCAGGCCGGCTCTCCGAACGGGGGCGGTACAACTGGTTGAAAGACGTCCAGGCGGTTACCCCGACCGAACGAGTGCCACGCTGGCTCCTTTCGAAGTACTTCTACCGCGAAATGAACCCGCTCTTGCGGTACGCCGTGCTCCCGTTCTTGCTCCTTCTCAACGTCAGTGTCGTCCTCGCAGTGCTGGCAGGTCTGGACGTTGCCGGCGTCTGGGCGATGCCGGTCGAAATGGCAGATGCAGTTCTCGACCAGTTGGGTTACGTCGGTGAGACCGTCCATCTGCTCCTCGTCGTCAACGCAGCGGTCGCTGGCATCCTCCTTCTCGTTGGGATTCCCGTCTACTTCGTCCTCCGTGACTTCAGACAGACTGTCGACCGGTTCGGCATCTTCGAAACCGACCTCACCGTCGATCCGGACGAACCCTACAAAGAGGCTGCACGCGAGGTGTTTGCTGCCCAGCCGGAGACGGCGATATTCTGCTACGGGCATACTCACCGACCGAAGGTGATCGATGTCGACGGCCGATTGCTCGTCAACACCGGAACGTGGTTGAAGCGACTCCACCGCCGAGACGTCGCCGTCGGCGTTCTTCCGCCAGTGTTTTACCCCTCGTATCAGCTTTGTGCCGTCAGGATCAGCGCCGAGACAGCAGGCGTTACGGTCGAGTACGAGGAAATCGAAAAGTCGAATCCGAGTCCGATAGAAGTCACCCGTACCGAACGTCTGCTCACGCTGGGCCGAGAACCGTCGTCGAACCTCCCCGATCGCTCGATCGTCTCCGACACGGCTTCGGATACCGGAAGCGACTGATACGGTTTGCTGCCGTCTAGTGCCGGCGCGCCCGCGCGCTCTTGCGGTCGCGCCGGGACATCGGGACAGCAGTCCGCCTGACCGCGCTCGAGTTCACGGACTGCCACGTCGTCACTCGCTTACGTGAGTCCGACCGGCGACACGAGATCCCGCTCCTGATCGTACTCGACCAGCCCCGCACGAACCAGTCGGGGCAGGTGGTCGTGATACAGCGAGATGTAGACGTTAGCGACACACTGGGCGGAGAGCTCCTGGACCGAAGCGCCGGTCTCCCGGACTGCGACCTCTTCGGCCGCATCGGGCAACGTGAGCGACTCCCCGTAGACTTGCATCACCTCGAGAAACAGCCGTCGGCGTTCGCTCGCGAGAACCTCGAACGCCTGGTCGACCGTATCGGTCGGCTCGTCGCGCTCGTCGAGCCACTCGAGTACCGCGAGCACGAATTCGGCGCAGTCGGGCCCGGAATCAGGCGTGGTAGTCATCTTCTCTTCTGTCTCCTCGAACGCAGTGTGACGGCCGACGCCCCGGCGAGACATCGGGAGACGGCGATTGCGGACGACTCGAGAGGGTCACGTTCGCGTTCGTACCGGGCTCAAGCCTGCCGTCTAAATATGCGTGTCGGAACGGAACCGCATCCCCGGTGACAGTGACGGTCCGGACCGTCCGGACAGTCCGAGCGTCTCGAGCGATTACTCGATCGTGAAGGTCGGTTCCGCCACCGACTCGCTCTTGCAAGAGGGACACCGCGACGGGAGATTTACCAGGTCGTCGAAGTCGTCGAACCCGCAGTCACGACAGGTCGGTGGGGCGACGAGCAGCTGTTCGTCCGTCCCCTCGACCGACTGGGAGACGTGTTCGACGTGGCCGACGACCGCGTGGGGCGTCAGATCCAGTTGCGTGGCGAGTTCGCTGGGCGTCGCTGGCTCAGTGCGTAACGCGTCGGCGAGTCGCTGTCGCGTCGTCTGATCGGCCTCGCGCATACTCGAGGGAACGTGGTTCGGGCGTTTATGGATGCCGGGTCGTCGCCGACATCGCTGAAAGGGCAAGTGACTTACATCCGTCCGTCGAATCCGAGGCCATGAAGGCCGTGGTTCTCGCGGGTGGATACGCGACCCGCATGTGGCCGATCACGAAACATCGGCCCAAGATGTTCCTCCCGATCGGCGACTCGACGGTCGTCGATCGCATCTTCACGGAGCTCGAGGAAGACGATCGGATCGACGACGTCTACGTCAGCACTAACGAGCGATTCGCCCCGGACTTCGAGAGCCACCTCGCGGAACGTGAGTTCGAGAAACCACAGCTCTCGATCGAAGAGACGACCGACGAAGACGAGAAGTTCGGCGTCGTCGGCGCGCTCGCGCAGTTGATCGACCGCGAGGGAGTCGACGACGACCTGCTGGTCATCGCCGGAGACAACCTGATCAGCTTCGACGTCACCGACTTCCTCGACTACTTCGACCAGCAGGACGCGCCGACGCTGGCCGCCTACGACGTCGGCTCCCGGGAGAAGGCCAAGTCCTACGGGCTGGTCGAACTCGAGGGCGACCGCGTCGTCGACTTCCAGGAGAAACCCGACGACCCCAGGAGTACGCTGGTCTCGATCGCCTGCTATGCATTCCCCGAAGACGCCCTGTCCCTGCTGCCGACCTACCTCGAGGAAGGTAACAACCCCGACGAACCCGGCTGGTTCGTCCAGTGGCTTCAGAGCCGGGAGCCGACCTACGCCTATACGTTCGAAGGCGCGTGGTTCGATATCGGGACACCCGAGAGCTACCTCGATGCCGTCTCCTGGCATCTCGACGGTAACTCGCTGGTCGCGGAGTCGGCGACCCTCGAGAACGCGACGGTCGGCGACAACGTCCACGTGATGGACGGCGTCACGCTCGAGGATACACACCTCGAGCACACGGTGGTGTTCCCTGGTGCGACGGTCCGGAACGGTGACATCCGCCGGTCGATCATCGACCAGGGGACTCACCTCGAGGATCTGGATCTGGCGGGCGCGTTGATCGGGGCACACACGACGATCAGGAACGGGTCGTCGGAGTAAACGCCGCTGTCGGCGCGTTCGGTTCGTTCCGGGGTTGGTCCTCAACCGGCGATAAACATTTAATCGGGGTGAGCCCTTATCCAAGGATATGCTCGATGCCCTCTTGGGGAACGTGCCGCTTTTGCTCCTGTCGGTGGGGCTCGTACTGATGGCGCTAGAGGCGCTCTCTCCGGGTGCACACCTCATCGTCATCGGGGTCGCTCTCGTCGGCGCAGGATTGATCGGCATACTATTCCCGGGCCCGGTGAGCCTGTTCATTCTGGCAGCGCTGACGCTTGCCATCGGTGCCGTCGCGGCGTACGTCTACAACGAGTTCGACTTCTATGGCGGCAAAGGAACGGCCCAGACCTCCGATTCTGATTCGCTTGCCGGCGTGACTGGCTACGCGACCACGGAGATCACGACTCGGGAGGGCGAGGTGAAACTCGATCAGGGCGGGTTCGCACCCTATTATAGTGCTCGGACGACGAGCGGCACGATCGACGAGGGCGACGAGATCATCGTCCTCGATCCCGGCGGCGGCAACGTCCTCACGGTCGAATCGCTCGGTGCGATCGGCGAGGACGAGATCGACCGGGCGCTTGCCAACACACAGGACCAGCCCCAGAGCGAAGACTCTGAGGGACACACCTCGAGCGAGTCGGACGACGATCCCGAAGTCGAAACCGAAACGGAGTCGTAACCCCGACCGGTTTCGAACCCGGCCCCTCACCGCTGACATGTCTCTCAAACAAGGGAACGCTTTTCACTTTACCGCTACAACGACGGAGCATGGTCGTAGAACTGTTCCCCATGCAAACCGGCGGTGCACTGTTGTTCGTCGGAGCCCTCGTTCTCGTCGTCGTCATCGCCGCGCTACTCAGCGCGATCGAGATCGTCGACGCGTACGAGAAACGAGCCCTGACGGTCTTCGGAGAGTACCGGAAACTCCTCGAGCCGGGTATCAACTTCGTCCCGCCGTTCGTCTCGAACACCTATCGGTTCGACATGCGAACACAGACGCTTGATGTCCCGCGACAGGAAGCGATCACGCGCGACAACTCGCCCGTGACCGCCGACGCCGTCGTCTACATCAAGGTGATGGACGCCAAGAAGGCGTTCCTCGAGGTCGACGACTACAAGAAAGCCGTCTCGAACCTCGCTCAGACCACCCTGCGTGCCGTGCTGGGTGATATGGAACTGGACGACACGCTGAACAAACGCCAGCAGATCAACGCGAAGATCCGCAACGAACTCGACGAACCCACAGACGAGTGGGGGATTCGCGTCGAGAGCGTCGAAGTCCGCGAGGTCAACCCATCGAAAGACGTCCAGCGCGCGATGGAGCAACAGACCTCCGCGGAGCGAAAGCGTCGTGCCATGATTCTCGAGGCACAGGGTGAACGCCGCAGTGCCGTCGAGAAGGCAGAAGGTGACAAGCAGTCCGAGATCATCCGTGCCCAGGGTGAAAAGCAGAGCCAGATTCTCGAGGCACAGGGTGACGCGATTTCGACGGTCCTGCGCGCTCGCTCTGCGGAATCGATGGGCGAACGCGCGGTCATCGACAAGGGGATGGACGCGCTGACCGAGATCGGTCAAAGCGAGTCGACGACGTTCGTCCTCCCACAGGAACTCACGTCGATGGTCGGCCGCTACGGCAAACACCTTTCGGGTAGCGACGTCGCCGAGGAGACGGACGAACTCGAGGCCCTCGATTTCGACGAAGAGACCCGCGAACTGATCGGCCTGGACGACATCGCCGAGATTATCGGCGAGATTGACGAGGAAGCCGAGATGGATGTCGAGGCGATGGAACAAGAAGCGCAGGCGATCAAGGAAGGGCAGGACCCCGGTAATATCTCCGATCCTGAAGAAGTGATCGAGGAGATGGATCAGGACTTCAAGGAAGCCAATCCGGCAGCCGAAGAGACCCAAGACGACTGATCGGCTGCCGATCGTCGGGCGTTCCACAATGTTTCGGCGACGATGTGTCTGGGTTCGGTGTTCGTGTGACATTTATTCGCTGTTTAGATAGTAGCGTGAGTGATACGGTTTGCTGGATGTCAGTTCCGGCGGGCCCGCACGCCCGCCTGCGGTCGCGCCGGGACAGCAGTCCGTATGCTCCCGTCGAGCAGCCGGTAGGGACAGAGTGGACGAGAGCACCGCGTCAGCACTGCCAGTCGGTGGAGTACCGCTAGCAACGGATCGAGAGCCGTGACGGTCACGATTCAGAGAAGGAAGCCGAGCGAAACCTGTTTTACGCCGGAACCCCTTTCGGACGGTAGACAGACATGCCATCGCCCGACGGGGTCGACGACGAGAAACGAGCGACCCTGCGCCGCTTCGCTGCCCTCGGTGCGACCGCTCCAATCGCCGGTTTCTCCGAGAAGGCGGCCGCGACGGACGACGGCGATAGCGACGCCCGTAACGCGATCCGAGGCTATCTCTCGACGACTCCTGGGGCGCACTTCTCGAAGATTCGCGACGACCTCCAGCTCGGGACCGGCGAGACCCAGCACCACCTGCGCCGACTCGAGGACGGCGAGGCGATCGAACGCTACAGCGACGGCGACTACAAGCGGTTCGTTCCGGCAGGGCGGTTCGACGAGTTCGAGAAGCGAGCGTTGGGCTACCTGCGACGGGAAACGGCCCGCGGAATGCTGATCGAACTGCTGGTCGCGCCGGACGCGACCGCCGGCGACCTCGCGGACGTGCTCGATGTCTCCCCGCCGACGGTCAGCAAGTACGCAGGCGAACTCGAGGAGGCAGGGCTGCTCTCCCGAGAAGACGGCTACGAGGTCCGGCGTCCCGCAACTGTCCTGTTGCTCGTCGTCAGGTACGCCGACTCGTTTGGCGAGCGCGCGACCCGTCTCGCGGGCAACGCGGACCGGCTGCTCTCATACGAAGACTGATACGGATTGCTTCGGATGCCTCGGTGTAACCTGGGGCGTGGTTGCACCGGGACTGACGGACAGCAACCCGTCTCATAGTGATTAAGGAAGTTATTTACCGGCGGGTGTTGTAGAGCCGGTAATGGGTCGGCTCGACGAGGTCACACTTGAGGAACTCTACGAGCTCAAAGATCAGATAGACGAAGGCAAGCCGCGAGAACGTGTTCTCGCGGCGATCGGGCGCAAGCAAGGCGATCAACTGAATACGCTGGCTGACCGCCACGGTGTCGTCGAGAAAACGATTCGCAACTGGCTCGATCGGTTCGAGGAAGAACCGATCGAACAAGCTCCCTACGATGCTCCTCGACCAGGAGGCCCAGCAAAGATCGAGGGACAAGACCGCGAGCAACTATTCGAACAGTTGCAGCAGTCACCAACTGAACTTGGCTACGATCAGCAAGCGTGGTCAGCGAAGCTTCTGCTTCACCACGTCAAAGAGGAGTACGGCGTCGAATACCACGAGAACTACGCGTACGAGTTGTTGAGAGAGGCCGGGCTGTCCTTGCGGACAGCACGGCCTCAACACTACGAGGCTGATCCCAAAGAGAAAGCCGAATTTCAAGAGACAGCCGAAAAAAACGACCCGAACTGAGCGAGAAAACCGTCGTTGCCGTCGACCAGTTTACCAAACACGTCGGAACCGTTCAGCGGCGTGGATGGTATCCGATCGGCTCAAATCCGTCAATAGAGACTGCAACATCTTGGAAGTCGGTGACAGTACTAGGCGCGGTCACCGACGACGGTGACAGCTTCTTCTGCTGAACAGAAGAGAACCTCACACGAAAGCACGGTATTCGGCTTTTAGAGGCGTTAACCGACAAGTTCGGTGATGAGTTAGTGGTGTTTTTGGACCGAGCGGGCTACTTCTACGCGAGGGATCTCTGGGAACACGTAAGCGGTGAGCGCAAGACCGAACGCTCTTCTGTAGGAGATTGTTGATACTGCTCAGCTGTCGCTGTAGAATCGAAGAGAGCAAGGACACCGCGTCAGCGGTGTCCGTTAGGCATGATCCCGCTAGATGTGTTTGGGTCGGAATCGGTCGCAGCGGACCTGTTAGAGCAGGTTCGCTGGCGTAACGGTGTTACTTGCCCTCGCTGCCGTTCTGACCTGACGGTCAAGAACGGTAGCTATGGGCACTTTCAGCGCTATCTCTGTAAGAATTGCGACCGCACGTTCAACGACAAGACCGGCACAATCTTCGCCCATTCGAAAGTCGCACTCAGAAAGTGGCTGTTCTCGATTTACGCGTTTCTCCGGTTTAACACGAGTCTTCGTCAACTTCAGATAGAGATCGACGTCCAGTACAAAACGATCTATCAGCGCGTCGAGCGCTTCACGAAGGCGCTTGATGCACCTTCGCTTGACCTTGTCGGACCGGTCGAAATCGATGAAGTCTACGTTTCTGCAGGGCTGAAAGGCCGCGAGCGCGACCAAGAGTCGCGCTCGCGTGGCCTGTCCACGCGTGGGCGAGGAACGTACGAGCAGGACAAACCGCCGGTGTTCACGATCGTCGATCGTGGCACCGGCGACCGATACGTGATCCCAGCGAAATCAGCCGACGAATCGACGATTCGGCTCCTTCTCGAAAACCGTCAGAAGGAGCCACTGACCGTCTACACTGACGGATTTCGTGCCTACGATCCACTGGCCGAGGACGACGCATTCGACCGCGAATACGTCGTCCACGGCGACGGCGAATACGCCAACGAAAACGTACACGTCAACACCTGCGAGAGCCACGGATCGCTGCTGCGACCGTGGCTCTCGCCTCATCGAGGCATCTCAAAAGACAAGCTCACACAGTATCTCCGAGCGTTCCAACTTCGACGAAAGCTACTGCGGAAACCAGGGAGAGAAGCGCTCAAACACGCTATCAAAGCGACGCTATGAGATCAACAAAGTGCTACACAAGAGCGAGACCGAAACTGTCGGAGACAGTTCGGTCTCGTGCGTGCGTGGAGACGATCTCGAAGTGTGGTATTTCCCGTGAAAACTCCCCGAATTAAACGCCGTCGAAGGGTGCTGGGATCAGCTCCAAGAGTGGTTCAAGTACCGCCTTGTTTCTGCTCTATCGACGCTGAAAGACTACCTTCCACGAGGTTTGAGCGCAATCAAGGAGCCAAATATCTGGCCGTATTTGACTGGTAACGGTTCGTCTTAATCACTATCAGTGAGGGCGTCGTCGAGGTCTGGAAGTGTAGACATCACGGTCGGCTCCCGTCGCGGATCTGGCCGCGGTCCCCGACCGTCCACGTCGAAGCGAGTGACCGTCAGTTGCCGGGCAGGAGATCGATGTGGACGACGGCACGGTACTGATCGTCGGTTGCCTCGTCGACGCGTTTCAAAAGCGCCACCGCGTCCGGCATCTGCTCGGGAACGTCGAAGGGATCGTCCGATTCGTCGTTGCGTTGTTTGCAGAGTTTGACGAACTCCCGGAGCGTCTCGTCGGTTCCCGGGGAGACGTAGACGACGTCGACGTCGTCCTCGACGCTCTCGAGCCACCCCTCGACGATGGAACTGGCGGCGCGTCTCGTCGCCCGCTTCCGCTCGATCAGTTTGGCCGCGTCAATCTCGTGGCTCTCCAGCACGTCGTCGAAGACGGCCTGGAGTTCGTCGACGTTCTCCTCGAGGTACGGCGCGTCCGCTTCGACCTGGATCAGCCGGTCGAACGCCTCGAGTTCTCGTCGGCGGACTGCGACGGGGTAGACGAAGTCGTGGGTCTCTTTCGGGAGCTTGTACGAGTGTCCCTCGACGCCCTGTTCGCCGTGGTCTGCCTGACCCAACATCAGATCGAGTATCCCCATAGGTGAAACAGATCGGGTGACTCGAATAAGTGTTCGGACCTACCACCCGTCGCCGAGTGTCGCTTTCGTCCCGCCGTAGCCGCTCGCGGTCGACCACGTTCGTCCACTCGAGACGTGTTCGGCTTCGTACCGGCCGCCACAGGCACCACACCGGTACTGGTCGGGTGCCTTCACCGGTTTCGAGGCGCGGTGGCGCTTCGCTTCCCAGTCACAGTCCACCTCGAGACACCGGAGGCGGTACCGGGGTTCGGCAAACGCCTGGCAGTGGCGGGGGGCGTCGAGTTCGGCTGCCTGTTTGTGAAACCGTTTTCCGTGGCCCGACTCGCCGAACTGCTGGAACTCCCAGGCGTGGACGAGTTCGTGTCGGACGACGGCGGCGAATGCCGGCCAGTCGTACTGCTCGTATGCTCGCCGGCTGAGCACGATCGTCGCCACCTCGCAACTCGCGTTCCACCGACACGCACCTGCCCGCCGCCGTGCCCGCGCGGAGACGGTCCACTCGAGACGCCCGAGGTCGACCGGAAGGTGGTAGTCGCCGTCGCCGTTCGCGACTTCTCGAGCGTGGATTCGTGCACGGGCGACGCTCTCGTCGGCAAGTGTCGGCGCGTCGCCGTCGCTCACGGTCCGTGGATCGAAGACGGCGACCGAAGTTCTTGCGGTCCGACTGGTTCGACGCCGGAGCCCCTTTACCGACGTGGCGTCACGGGTCGCGTATGAGCGAGCCCGAGCCTTCCGTGCCGGAGCCACGGCGACTCGAGGATGGGGAGATCGTCGCGCCGGCCGCGTTAGTGGTGCCGGCCGTAGCCGAACCGCCACTCGAGGAGCGCCGTCCGTGGCTCGAAGATCACGATATCGTCGACGCGATCACCGTTCCGGGCTGTTACACGCCGCTCTACCTGACGGACGAGGGGGTCGCGATTACGACGACCGGGATCGGCAAGAGCGACGCGGCGACGACGGTGACTGCGTTGCTGGCGACGCCCTCGATCGACCTCTCCTCGGCGTACGTCCTCTCGACGGGGATCGCAGGTGCACCGCCGGACCAGGCCGCGCTCGGCTCGGTCGTGGTCGCCGACGCCGTCGTCGACTGGGACCGCAAGCATCGCTGGGGTCGGTCGGACTCGAGCGGCGATTCCGCCATCGATCTGCTCTCGTATCGGCCACGCGAGTACGCCCACCGTCTCGAGGCAGACCTCGTCGAGTCGGCCCTAGACGCTGCACAGGCAGTCTCGCTTCTCGAGAACGACGACGCACGTGCCTACCAGGACCGGTATCCCGACGCAGTCGATGCCGAGACGACCGTTCGAACGGGGACGACCGTCTGTGGCGACGAGTTCTGGCACGGCTCGCGGCATGCACGCGAAGTAGAGTGGCTCTGTGAGCAGTACGGCGTCGCCCCGTACGTCACGACACAGATGGAAGACGCCGCCACGGCGACCGCACTGGCTCGGTTCGGCGTACTCGAGCGGTACCTGTCGGTTCGAGCGGTTGCGAACTACGACCGACCCGCACCGGGTGAGTCCGTCGAGGAGAGTTTCGACGGGACCGGAGAGAGTCTCGAGTTGGCGATCGAAAATGCAGCGATCGTCGGTTCAGCAGTCGTCTCGGTACTTCTCGAGACAGATCCGCTCGGCGTTCGGGCGTAGAAACGTCGGGTGCGTCTACGGCCAGTCGTCTCGGACCCCTTCGGCGTCGTCCCCGTCCTGGCCCGCCTGGGTCGCGACGATCCAGTCGGCCGCATCTGCTGCCTCCTCGAGGTCGAGGTACTCCCAGTCGACTTTTTCGGCGAGTTGTTCGTCCTCGTCGTCGACACCGACGAAGACGTGGCGGTCCGTGTCGAACTGGTCTTTGACGCCTTCGAGACTCTCGCGCTTGCCGCGGGGACCGGAGAAGAAATCTTGGCGGACGCGGTTCTTTCGCGTGAAGTTCGTCACGACGTATGTCGGTTTTTCGGAGACGACGCCGATGTACTCGGTCCATCCTCTGGCGTCCTCGAAGACGCTCTCCGGCGAGGCAAGCTGTTTCAACGCCTCGAGCTCGAACGCTAGAGTCATGTCACTGTCGCCGTTCATACGCGGTCGAACGCGCGCACTGGGGAAAACGGCTTCGGTACGTCCTACCTTGTCGGGTCGTTCGTTCCGCCGTCTGGCGTCGGCTTGCGGACGACGGGTCCGGGTGCTGTCCGAGACACCACTCGTCGGCAGAGCCGTCTCGTCTGGGGGTGGCTCTCGAACAGTGTTCTCTTGTCAACGACCCCACTGTACTCCGCTTACCCTAACGGGTTCGCTCGGTGAGGGGAGCGGGGGACTGTCGGTCCCACGGCCCATGCAAACGGGCTACCCCGTTCGCAAATAGGACTTGTCCGCGGACTCGACCTCTGCTCGGCAGAGTACGGGGTGTCTTCCCGATTCGGTGTCACTGTCTCTTGCCTCGGGGCGTATTGGCTGGCGCCTCTCCCACGTGAGGAGTGCTGCTCGCGTCGGAGAGACACATCTGCCACGTTCTTGGCAGCGTTGTCATCGGCGTGAGTTCTGAGACGGACTGCTGTCCCGCTGTCCTGGCGCGACCGCAGGCGGGCTCGCAGGCCACCCGGCACTGACGGACAGCAAACCGTCTGATACGGTTTACTGTAGGTCATTTCCGGCACAACCGCGACCCGGGCGGCGGTTGCGCCGGTAAATCGGTACAGTAATCCGTATGAGTCGTGCACTTCTGGCACGCAAACAGCTCGCGTGACGGTCGATTGTCCTCGTGGATGAACCCACACGAAACACATCGCTTGACTGTGTTTTCGGGGTCGTCGTATCTACGACCAATCCTTCTGCTTCGGCCTTGGACTCGAGGGGACTCGTACAAACGGGTAAACGCCCATTCCGAGTGCCACGCAGCTACATGACGACGAAAGCGAGGCGTCAAGTTGATACCGAGCGAGTTCGTCGGATAATTTGAACATGTCGTCCGCCCCCTTTGCGGTCGGAGTCGACTCGGTCGTCTTTTTAGAGTCCGCCGATGTGATTCCACACGTCCCCGCGATAGTCGGCGGTATCGGGCTCACGGACGTTCTTGCCTGGGTCTCGATCGGTGCTTTCTTTGCCGCTTTCCTCTTGCACTGGCAGAGCGGACCGGACGCTGCCCGCCGCATCGGAGCCGTCGCATGGCTGCTCTTTGGGGTCTTCTGGCTCACGATGGTGCCGTACTACTACTACGACGTACAGAGCCCGCTACAGACCGTGTTGGCGCTGGCTGCCCTCCCGCTCTGTGCTTACACCGGATACCTCCTTTTTGCCGGTCGCCAGTCGCTACTCTTGCTCACGAAAGCTGTCGGGATCATGGGCCTGATTTACCTGCCTGCCGAGACGATTCCATTCGTCCGAGCGTGGCTGATCGAGACGACCGCCGCCCAGACTCACTACGGGATGGAACTGCTGGGGCACAGCCCCGGGCTCAGCGAGGGGGTAAACGGGTACGAGAGTCGCTTCGACTTCGATCCCAACGAGACAGTCACCGGGCGGACGACCTACATCGTCATGGCCTGTACGGGGCTCGGGAGCATGGCCATCTTCGGTGGCTTGATCGCGTCCGTTACGGCCCCGTTGAAGCGCAAGGCCGCTGCCTTCGCGCTCTCGATCGGCGTCATCTGGGCACTCAATCTCACACGCAACGTCTTCATCGGCCTGGCCTCTCCGTGGGGCTGGTTCCAGCAGGACTGGATCGTCTCGTTCATGACGACCTATCTGGGTGCCGAGGCCGACCGAGTCTCTTACCTCGTCGCACACAACTACGTCTCACAATCGCTGTCGGTCGTCGCGCTGATCGGCATTACCTATCTCGTCGTCAGAATCCTCCCGGAGGTACTCGCACCGCTCGAGGAGGTGCTGTACGTTCTTTCGGGCAACGAGTACGACCTCTTCGAGGCACTCGGCAAAGACGAGTACCGGCCCGACAAACACAATACTGGCACCGCTGCCGACTGATCCGACCGTGACGACCACAGCCGTCGACGTTCCGTTCTCCGTCCTCGAGCGCGCTGGCTACTTCCCCTCGGCTAACGCACTCGTCGTGGCCGACATCCACCTCGGCCGTGCGGTCGCCTCGAGCGTCGACGCGCCGATCGACGACGGCAAAGACGTGCGCGACCGCCTCGCTGGCCTGCTCGAGTGCACCGACGCCGCGACGGTCGTCGTCGCCGGCGACCTGCTCCACTCGTTCGACCGCGTTCCGCGTGGGGTCGAACGTGATCTCGAAGCGCTCGCGTCGACGGTCGACGAGCGAGGGGCCGACCTCGTCGTGACCCCGGGCAACCACGATACGATGCTCGAGGACGTTTTCGACGGCTCGACGGCAGACGAGTACCGACTCGACGACGAGACGGTCGTCTGTCACGGCCACGAACCGCCGGAAACCGACGCCGACAGGTACGTCGTCGGCCACGACCATCCCGCGTTGTCGGTCGACGGCCGGAAACTCCCCTGCGTGCTCTACGGGCCCGACGTTTACAACGGTGCGGACGTACTCGTCCTGCCCGCGTTTACCCGCCTCGCTGGCGGTGCGACGGTCAACGGCATGACTGCTCGAAACTTCCAGTCGCCGTTCGTAACCGACGCCGACGCCTTCTATCCGGCAGTCCAGGACGGCGAAGTCGGGGAGACCCTGTGGTTCCCACCGCTGGGTGAGTGTCGGGAACTGTTGTAGCTACGCGAACGGCACCATGGCGAGAAACAGCGTGACGGTGAATAGACCGTGTACCAGCGCGGGAACGACGAGCGTTCCCGCCTGTTCGTACGTCACGCCGAAGATCACACCCATTACTGTATAGTAGACGGTCGTGTGGACGATCACTGCGGCCGGCGGCTCGAGCAAGAGAATCGGATACAGGTAGAAGAACGCGAAGACGAGGCCGGCGAGTCCGATCGCCCTAACCGGCTCGAACGCCAGCCGCAGTCGCCCCTGAACGACGCCGCGAAAGAGGAACTCCTCGACTGGGCCGACCACCAGCAGGGACAACAGTGCGCCGACGAGCAAGACGGCCACCGACGAGATGCTGTAGCCCGCATACCCCGTGAAGCCGGGTGATATCTCGATGGCGAGTAGCAGCACGTCCGTGCTTGCAAACGACAGCGTCACGGTGCCCAGTCCGGCAGCGAGGGCAGCGGTGGCGAGACGCAACTCGCCCTGGGTAGGCAACCGAACGGAGACGGGGACAGTCGGTCGATACCACACGTATCCGACGCCGACGGCGAGAAAGGAAGCCTGAATCGCAAGTAGGTTGACGCCGACCGTCAGAACGTCGCCGCCGACCGACTGCAACTGCACGGCGAGTAGCGTCACGGTGCTGTTCGTCACTACTGCTGCGATACTCACTATTGCGACGACGATCAGCGCTCGAGTCCGCCCGAATCGATCAGTTCGGGAGTCGATATTGTCGTGGTGTCGGGGAACTTCTCCCATATCCGGGTCGTTGCAACCGACGCCAATAATTGTTATATGGATGATATTTAGGGTGGGTTGTTGACAGGTTCGGAACGACCATTCGACGGCACGCGACGAGACCGGTAGTGACTACGGAGTACACAATCCCCGACGATGCGTACGCGGTTCTCGGCGACGAGACAGCGAGCGACTCGAGTGGAGCCAGCAGGGACCGAGCACCGGTGAGAACGCCGCTGCCCACAGCAACAGGAACAGGAACGATACGGCGAGAGCGCCCTCGAGGATACGGAGTCGACACCTGGTTCGGGTGGAGGGGCTGAAACGGGACACCTCCCGACGTTCGCTTGCGGGACATAATGGTGGCCAGAGTTTATAGCCTCGACTTACGAGGAGAGATCCTCGAGCACGGCCGTTGCCACGTCCCGTCCGCTCTCTATCGCACCCTGGATCGACGACCAGTGTGTGTAGTCGCCGGCCAGATAGATCGCTCCGTTCGGGTCGCGAGCATCGGGCAGACCTTCGTGGACGCCCGGCGGCTGGACGAACTGGGCGAACGGGATGCGGTCGGTGTGAACGCACTCGAACCCGTCGAACGACCGTTCCGGATACCACGACTCGAGCGTTGACCGACTTCGTTCGGCGAGTTCCTCGTCGTCGGCGTCTGGGTCGCCGAGGTAGGTCCCACTGAGCAGAATCCGGTCGCCAGGTGCGTACTCGGGCGCGACCTCGCTGTGGGGGACGATCTGGTTCGGCCCGTCGTCAGTAGCGTTCAACAGGAGTCGCTTTCCGGTCTCGAACTCGGCCCGCGCGGGAAGCGCGTAGTACTGGGTCACACAGCCCCGGCCGTCGGTCGGGATCGCGTCCACACCAGTGAGGTCGCGGGCAGACGGCGGGTCGGTCGCGACGACGACCGCGTCGGCCTCGTAGTCGGCGTCGTCGGCCACCACCGTCACGCCCGCACTCGCACCCGAGACCGACTGGACCTCGACGCCCGTTTGCACCGTTGCTCCCTCCTCGTGAACTCGGTCTGCAAGCTGTGTCGGAATCGCGCCCATTCCCTCGGCCGGGACGGCAGTCGATCCCGCCGCAAGCGTCCGGAACGTGTACTCGAAGATCCGCTTCGAGGTCGACAGCGACCGGTCGAGCGTGATCCCACCGTAGAAGGGCACGACGAAGCTCTCGAGGAAGTCGTCCGAGAACCCCCGGCCTCGCAGATACGATTCGATCGACTCGTCGGGGCCGCGAAACACTTCCTCGAGATCGAGTCGTCGAAGCTCCCACCAGAGGCGTGCAACGCGAAGCTCGTCGGAGAACGAGACGTTCGGATTGAGCACCGTCGCCACCAATGCCCCCGGGTCCCGGAGCGGATCGGAAAGTGTCGAGCGGTGGTTCGGCCGGGCGATCGTCGCTCCCGGCGAGAACCGCCGGAGATCGAGGTCCCCGAAGTCAAGTTCCTGCTGCACTGCAGGATAGCCAGTGAAAAGCACCTGGAACCCGCGGTCGAACCGGAACCCGTCTCGTTCGACCGTGCGAACGCGGCCACCGACAGTCCCGTTTCGCTCGAGAAGCGTCACCTCGAGGCCAGCACCCGCGAGGTGCCGCGTTGCCACGAGTCCAGCGAGTCCACCACCGACGACGATCACGCGCGGAGTCGACTGCATGTCCGGGCATTGGGAGCGAAGATATAAAACCGTAGACCAAACGCCGCAACGCGACGTGGATGCACGTCGTAGACCTATCACTCGGTCGCCACAACCCGGTGCCGAGTGTCCAGTCTCCGAGTCACGAACGTGAACACGGGCACGCCTGTGAGAACCCCGAAGGTGACGCCCAACGCAGAGTCAGCGAGAGAGTCGGCCAAGACACCGACACTGACGCCGTGCCGTCCAGTCGAGACAGTCGTGATCTCGGCCGGGATTGATCAGCGTCGCTCGCCGTACCGGTACAGCAAGAGCGCGAACAGACACCCCAGAACAGGGAACGCAGCGAGTGCGACGAACGTTCCCATAACCGTCGTCACCTCGAGCAAGTAGCCGGCGATAGCTGCTCCGGTCGCGCCGATGCCGAAGACGACGAGATAGGTGTAACCGTACGAGAGTCCCCGATCGCCGGGCGGGCTGTACTCGGCGATCGTCGCCTGGTACATCGGCTGCAGGGAGAAAAGCAGGAAACCGAGTACCACACTGACGAGGACCAGCGTCGTCGTGCCGGCCTGTGCTGCGGGGACGAACAGGACGGCGACGACGGCGAGCGAGCCAAAGATCACCGCGAGCCCGGTTTCGGTCGGGATGCGGTCGGTCAGCTTTCCACCGACGTACTGGCCGGCCATCCCGACCATCAGCAGTCCGGCATAGAGATACGACGCAGGGTCGAACTCCTCTGCCATCGGGCTGTCCGGATCGAACAACTGGAGTTGTGCTGTCACGTCCGGCAGAAAGTCACTCAAGACGTCAGGGAGAAACGTAAGCGTCCCGCGGTAGAACAGTCCGTTCATCATCACGACGAGCATGACGACTGTGAACCCGAGCGTGAACAGCGCCCTGCTGTCGGCGACGAACGCCGAGAGCGAACTTGGACTATCACGGTCGTCTTCGATGCTGCCACCGTCGGTCTCGACCGCGGCGGTCTCGTCGAAGCTTGCAGTGACAGCGTAGGCGATCGCGATCATGGCTGGGGCGACCAGCAAAGCAGTGACGAGTCGCCAGTCGAAAAACAGCAACAACACCGCAGTGAGCAACGGCCCGAACGCGATACCGAAGTTGCCAGCCATCCCGTGGTAGGCGAAGCCGGTACCGCGTTGCTCGACGCCGGTCGAGATCAGCGACAGACCTGCAGGGTGGTACACGCTCGCTGCGATTCCCCAGACACAGAGTGCAAGCGTGATCGTTACGATTCCCTGGGCCGCGCTCAACAGGAGGAACGACCCCCCCATCCCGGCGAGACAGGCCAACACGAGCTCCCGCGAACCGAACCTATCGACGAGAACGCCGGCCGGAAGCGCGCCGATACCGAACAGCCCGTAGCCGACCGCGACGGCAGTCCCGAGTATCGCCGTACTCACGCCGAACTCGGTGATCCAGATCACCATCAGGATCGGAATCGAGAGTTCGTAGGTGTGGACGACCGCGTGCGAGATCATCACGAATCCCGTGATCGACCTGTCGTTGTCGGTCATCTCACCAACCTGCTCCGTACTCATGTGTGATCGACAGACAGGTGGCCTCCCGGATAACGATTGCTAAATTCTGGCCCCTAGATACCTTCTACCGGCAAATGTTGAGGGCAGCGGCCGGTCTCACGATTCGTTCATCCAGACACCCGACTGTGGCTCGTACGGATCGGTCGGAATCTCGACGAGTACCGGGCCAGCAGTCCCGATGGCGTCGCCGACCGTCTCGGCGATTTCGGCCGGCGTCTCGGCTCGTCTCGTCTCGAGTCCCATCCCGCCGGCGACCGACTGGAAGTCGATCGGCGTCTCACTCCAGCCGTACTCGCCGGCGTCCATCCGGTAGCTACGTTCGGCCTCCTCGCTGATGATCGCGTAATCGTCGTTGTCGAGGACGACGACCGTGACGTCCAGTCCCTCGTCCGCGATCGTGTGAAGTTCGTGGACACACATCATGAGACCGCCATCGCCAGTGATCGCAACGATGTCCTGGTCGGGGTTGGCGACGGCCGCACCGATCGCCGACGGGACACCGGTCCCCATCGTCGCCCACGAACCAGGGTTGACGTAGTCGCGTGGCGCGTAAGCCTCGAACGCGACCAACGCCCACAGTCGGAACCCACCTGCGTCGACGGCGACGACACTATCTCGAGGGATCGCCTCTCGAAGCGCTTCGAGGGCACTGACCGATGTCACTGGTGGCTCGTCGACCGCAGCCAACTCCGAGAGTCGGTCTGCGATCGCATTCCGCGTCCGCCGAGCACGTTCGCCCCCATCCCGGTTCGCAATCTCGCGACCGGCGAGCTCGTCCTCGAGCGCCGACAGCGTCCGTCCCGCGTCGGCGACGATCGACACCGTCGGCTCGTAGCCCGTGCCGACATCTGTGGCCTCGAGCGTAACGTGGACGAGGTCGTCGGGAACGTCGATCGACCACCCTTTCGTCGTCACCGCGTCGAAGTCGGTGCCGACGCCCAGCGCCGCGTCTGCCTCGGCGAGACACGTCTTGATAGCCGTCCCACTTCCGCCACAGAGAGTCCCTGCAGACAGTTCGTGATCGTCGGGGAACACGCCCTTTCCCTTGTACGTCGTCACGACGGGAGCCTCGAGCCGCTCTGCAAGCGAACGCAGTTCGTCACTCGCACCCGACGCGCGAACGCCGCCACCCGCGATGACGATCGGTGCTTTGGCGTCCGCGAGCAACGACGCCCCCGCCGAAATCGTCTCCGCAGGGACCCCGCCGCCCGACGTCGGCCCGTCCCGTCCGGGTTCGGCAAGCGAGACGTCCATCGGCAAGAAGTTCTTCGGGATACCGATCCGGACCGGGCCGTTCGGCGGCGTCCGTGCGACATCGATCGCCCGCTCGAGTTCGGCGATCGTGCTCTGGGGCGTCTGTACCGTGATGTTCTCTTTGACGACGTTCTCGTAGGTATCGGGCGGCGTCTCGTGGATGCCGTCGCCGCCACGGAGCTCGGGTTCGGTCTCCACAGCGACGTGTAGTACCGGCGTACAGTCGTTTTTCGCGTTCTTGAGCCCGTTCATCGCGTTCATGTCGCCCGGGCCGGGGATGACGACGGTCGCGGCCATCTCCCCGCTCGTTTCGGCATACCCCCACGCCTGATGGGAGACAGCCGTCTCGTGGCGCGCCATCACAAACTCGACGTCGTTCCGTTCGTCGACAGCCTCGTTCAGCGGCAGCGTCTGCTTGCCAGGGATGCCAAACAACGTGTCGATACCGTTTTCCACCAGCCGGTCGATGACCGCCTCGCTGACTCGCATACCGGCACATCGGGGGACGGGGCCTAAAAGATGCGGACCACGTCGACGGTGACGCGATCTGCATCGACGTGAAAACCCGTTTCAGTAGTATTTCTCGTTCGACAACCCTTATTAGTGAAACCCCTTATTTTACGGTATGGACGATATTTTCGTGGCACGCGTTATGTCGTCATCGATACACACGGTGCAGCGAGACACGCTGGTCGAGGACGCTGCACGAGTGCTGCTCGAAAACGAAATCGGTTCGGCGCTGGTAGTCGACGACGACGGCAAACTCGAGGGTATTCTGACCTCGACCGACTTCGTCGACATCGTTGCCCAGAGCCGTCCCAAGGCGGAAACGACGGTCGAACGCTACATGAGCACGGACATCGTCACGGCGTCGGCCCAGGACAGTATCCGTGACGTCGCAGACCTGATGATCGAACACGGGTTCAAACACGTCCCGATCGTCGACGAAGACGCAGGAGCAATCGGCATCGTCACGACGACCGACCTGGCGTCGTATCTCTCACGACTCCAGTCACCGAGTCCCGACGAGTAACGCCAACCCGTCGCCACCACGCGATCGATCCTCTCCGGATTCCCGGCCTCGTGGCAGTCTCCAGACGACACACTGACCGCCACCGTGCTTACAGCATCAACCGAACTCGTTGCACAGCGCCTGCACAACTTCGGGTCGTTTCTCCCTGTTCACGGTCCGCTCTCTCGCTCGCGTCGTCACCCCAACCGCGCGTCTATCGTGTGCTCGAGGACGAACTGCCCGTCAGTGACCGCTACTCGTGAGGTCCTCGAGTCCGCCCACGACCGTCACACGGCCAATGGCGACGACCGAGCCGACTCACGACGGGCCGCGGAACTCTCTTCACCGTGACGAGCCCCGGATCGCGTGCCTCGAGAGTTGCCACTCCTCGTTGTCACGGAACGAGTGGTCCCTGACAGTCCGTGGTTCTCGTCTCGACACCCGTTAGCAGGAACGCATCGATGCGGCTACGACAGTCCCTGTCTGGCCGTTCTCGCGTCCAGTCTCGTTCTTGCAACCAGCCGGCGTCCGCGTGGACCGACCGCAACTCTCGACCAGAACAATGAATAGTACGAACTGAGAAAGCTAGCTTGGTCTCACGACACTGCGTGCCTCTGACACACCACTGCAGTGAGACCTTCTTTTCCAGACGAACATCGGATATGAGGCCAGCTCCCGACATCGCCCGGAGAGCCACGGTGTGGCACTCCTCGGTTGTCCCGACCGCCGGCAGACTCGGCCGTGCTCTCATGCGGACTGCTGTCCCGATGTCCCGGCGCAACCACAGGAAAACTCGCGGTCGCGCCGGAACTGACTGACAACAAACCCTATCACTCGAGGCCTCGCGTCGTTCGAACGCTACCACTGTCTGACGGTCGACAGACGCACGTCAGTAAAAGGACCGCGGTCTTTATTGGCAACAATCTGGCAGCGACGTGCATGACATCCAAACCGCCAGTCAGCTTCAGAATCGCACAGGCAGTCGCAGAACACGAAGGGACGACCGTCGAGGAACTACATCCGCCCCTCCACGACGCTATCGACACCGAGGCACTCGATGCGATATTTCGAACGGACGACTCGAGTCGGGTCGTCCCTGCGATCGAATTTTCGTACAAGAAGTACGCGATTCAGGTCGATAGCCCAGACGAGATTATCGTCCGAGAGTCTGCATCGCCGGCCGAACCGAGAACGGAAGCAGTGTAACCTGCTGGGCGGACAGAACGGTTCGGCCAGTGCCCCGAGACGGACTCCAGTACGGATTGCCGGTCGTAACCGTCGGCGACCGGCGGTTGCGCCTCGATACCTTCCCGACGCCCAGACCAACGAAACCGCTCGTGAGCCTCCTCGCTGCTTTCGTCCGTCGCCGGTCGCCCGCGCCACGACGTTCATCGTGAGGAGGCCTCGTGTTTCCCGTGCCGGCGATCCAGAGCCACCACTCGAGGGTTCTCGCGGTGATGGCCTGCCTCCGGTTGCCGGGACGAAACGCCTGGTTGACTGTCTCCATCGTCCGTTTCGATCTGATAATAACAGGTTTACTGACTTTTCACCGAAAATTTTATTCCGGGAAACGTGAACGTACCGGGCACCCCTACTCGGAGCCAGAGTCGCCTTGGAAGACGAGCCGACGGATGCGACGATAACGGTTGCCGCCCGGCGAATCGACTGCGAATCGACGAACGAAGCTAACTCACACAACATGACAGACCAACCTCCACGGACGAAGGCGAAATCGCTGTTTCTAGCAGCGATTATGATCGTCTCTGCCGTTGCTATGTCCGCCGCGTTCGCGGGCACGGCAGTGGCAGACGATCCCGGAGAATCGGACATCGAAATTGAGAGCGCAGAGTACGACGACGAGGTCGTAGCTGGCGATGAAGTCGACATCGACGTGACCCTCGAGAACACGGGCGATGAGGAGATTTCCGAGGTCGAGGCCGATGTTGAGTTCGGTGACAGCAATGAGACCATCGACTTCGAGACGGTCGGCGGAGACGAAAACAAGACCGGGAGTGTCTCCTTCGACTCTGTCGAAGAAGGTAGCTACGACCTAGACATCACGGCTACCGTCGATGAGGAGCAAGCAGACACCTACAACGGTGAGATCGAAGTCTCCGAACAGATCGAGGACCCAGAAGACTATATCGAAATTGAGAGCGCAGAGTACGACGACGAGGTCGCAGCTGGCGATGAAGTCGACATCGACGTGACCCTCGAGAACACGGGCGATGAGGAGATTACCGGGGTTGAGGCCGATGTTGAGTTCGGTGACAGCAATGAGACCCTCGAATTCGAGATGGTCGGCGGAAACGAAACCAAGACCGAGAATGTCTCCTTCGACTCTGTCGAAGAAGGTAGCTACGACCTAAACATCACGGCTACCGTCGATGAGGAGCAAGCAGACACCTACAACGGTGAGATCGAAGTCTTCGAACCGACCGATGTCGGGCACGGCCCAGATGCCGGTGGCCCAACGTGGTCCAGCGGCAATGACGTCGAGAACGTCTACATCGGACAAGAACTCACACTCAAGGACGATGAATTCGGGGACAGCGTGTCTTCCGTCATTCTCTACAAAGGACCCGTTGAACTCGACAATCCTGAACTCGTGACGTCGGTGGAAGCTACCGACGGGACCGCTGAATTCGACACGTCAGACCTCGAGACTGGCGAAGGATATCACTTCAGCGCTAATGAGTCGCACTTCGACGAGAAAGAATTCTGGACCGCTGAAGAAGAGCTTAGTGCCGAATTCAACGTCAACACTATCCCACAGGACGAGTCTGCCACCCTCGATATCGATAGCGAGCGTGACTACCAGCACGTCGACGTTATCAGCGAGGATGTCGACGCTGAAGACCTCGAGGAGTACATCGACTACGAAGAGACTGAAGTCGACACCGATGACGACATCCTGACGCTCATAGACGTCGAGAGCGAGGATGACTTCGACATCGAATTCGAGGACTTCGACGCCGACGAGTACGAATTCGAGTTCGAAATCACTGACTCGTTCGCGTGGGACAACGCCACGATCGACGTCGTCGACGACGACTCGTCCGTCGATTTCGCCGAGCAATCTTCCGGTGAAATCGGTGACGTGATCGACATCGAACTCGAACTCACGCACGCTGAAGAAGGCTATATCCAGATCAGCGAGTACGACAAGACGTACTTCCAGGCCAGTGCAATGTTCGAAGCGGAGGACCACAACGTCGACGAGGCGGTTCTCCAGTTCAACGCCAACGCTCCCAACGAAAGCGAGTCGTGGCGTGTCCACCCCGACTACGAAGACGAAATTGACCTCGAAGAACAGTACGCAAACGCAACGGAGATCGACGGCGCACTCGGCGACCACGACTACACGATGTTCGCCGGACTCGGCTTCGACGACGAGAGCGTCGATAGCGCATCGTACGCGACCCCCGTTGTCGAACCCGAAACCGACACGGAGTTCTTCTCCGTCAACGAACGATCGCCGGTCTCCGACGTAACCACCGCGGTCGCACCGATCGACTCGAGTCTCGACGACTACGATGCGTTCAACGAGACGACCGTTACCGAACAGTCGGACGTCGCTGATGGCGACGCACTCCTCGTGACGCTCGAGGACTTCGGCCTCTCCGGTGTTGTCGCCGATGCAAGCGGAGGTGACCAGGTCAGCGACCACCTCGCTGAAGAGCACATCGACATCACCGTCGTCGAACAGGACCCCGGTCCGAACGTCGGTGCGCAGGTCTGGACGATCAACGAAACCGATGCAAGTGACGACGACGATATCGAACAGATAAACGTCAGCGCTGTCTACACCGACCTCGAGCACTACGACGGGGACCTCGTGCTCCAACTCGAGTACGACGAAGACGAGATCGGCGAGGAATTCGACCTGGGTGGGTACGACCTAACCTACGAGATCACCGAGGAAAGCCCGTACGTCGACGACGCAGACGACGAAATCGAGATTGAAACCGAGTTCGATCTCGTCGAGCCAGTCGTCGAGTGGTATCACTCCGCTGAAGAGGTGCCAAACGCCGCGGACGCTGAAGTGAGTGGAACGACCACTACCGCACCCGGTAGTGAGATCCGCACCAACGCCCGTTCGGGCGGGAATTTCACCGAAAGCGCTGACGCCATCGTCGAAGCGGACGGCACCTTCGCTGCGACCTACGACTTCAGCGAGTACGATCCCGGCATCGAGTTCGAACTCGGTGCTTCCCACGAAGACGAAAGTAGCTACGACAGCGACTACGACCTCGAGGACAGTATCGACGCCGTCCTCGTCGACGCCGACGAAGCAGTGATCAACCTCCACGCGACCGCACCCGGCGAAGTCGAAGTCGGTGACGACGCTGCACTCGACGTGACCGTCAGCAACGACGGCGGTGCTGCCGACGACATCACCGTCACCGTCACGACCGACGGTGAGACTGTCAAGAACGAAAGCGTCACGCTCGAGCCTGACGAAGAGTGGAGCGGGAGCTTCGACTTCGACACTGCCGAGAAAGCTGACATCGACTGGGACGTCACTGCCGGCGACCAGTCCGACAGTGGCACCCTGAACGTCGTCGAGAAGAAGCCTGTTGACGAGCCCGAAGACGAGCCCAAAGACGAGCCTGAAGACGACCCAGAAGACGACCCAGAAGACGAACCCGTAGACGACGAGACGCCCGGCTTCGGTGTTGCCGTTGCCGTCGTTGCCCTGCTCGCTGCAGCTATGCTCGCGCTGCGCCGGCAGAACTAACTGACTGAATCCGATTCGTTTCGGAATTTCAGTTCGTCACACTTCGCTTTTCTTTCGGGACACGTTCCATTCGGTAGCTGCAGAACTGCTACTATTACGCCACGACGACTGGCCGATCGAAACCATATAAAGACGTGGCTTGAATCTGCCGGCGCTACGACAGCGAAAGGAGGGGCCAGCGAATCCGGTGGCCGAGAAGGCAACGGGCTGTTGAACACGGGTTCACCGAGATCCGAACCCGTTGTGAGTTGCCCCTTTTCGCTCTTGTCTGCGGGACGGGTTGTGACTCATACGGTTTGCTGTAGTTACTTACCGCCGAGCGCCGACCCCGTTCTGGTGAGTGGCGGTAAACAGTTACAGCAATCCGTATCACAGGGCGGTAGGCCTGGTTTCGACGACGAGTCGCGTGACTCACGGATTTGTGAGTCGCGCAAGAATCATGGACTCGTCGGGATTTGAACCCATTGTGAGACGGTCGCCTCACTCCGTTCGGCGCTGCAACTCACAGGAGTTCAAATCCAGACTTCGGCAACGATTTGCGCCGCTCGCGAGTTTGCTCGCGGCGAAGAATAGTGGACTCGTCGGGATTTGAACCCGAGGCCTCTTCCTTGCGAAGGAAGCGATCTACCACTGATCTACGAGCCCGCACCCGTTTCTAATCCGGCGTTTCTATTTGTAGCTTGTGTTTCGTGGGCAGATCGTGAGGGGCAACCACGCGACGCTCACTTTCGTTTTTGAATTCGTAGGAGCGATCGGCTGGTTTCTATTCGACCTGCAACACTCGAGCGCGTCCTGCGATCAATCCGAGGAGGAAGCCGGTAAAGTGTGCGATCAGTGCGATATGCGGTGCCGCAGTTGCGAGGGTGACTGCAGTTGCGAGACCAACGAACACGAGGATCGTGAACCACCGTGGAATCTCGACGATCGACGCAAAGCTGGCGGCGAGTCGGTTCGAGGCGACGAGATACCCGAGCAATGCGAAGACGGCTCCACTGGCACCAAGGACGCTGCCTGTGGGTGTCACGGAAAGCAGTGGTAGTGTTGCCGCTGCTCCAGTGACGAGGATCTGGGCGATTCCGGCGAGTGCGCCAGCCCCCACGAAAAACAGGTGAAATCGCAGTCGGGTCGTCGCCCGTGCGACGGCCCAGCCGAAGACGATCAGTGCGAGACTGTTCGAGACGAGATGTCCGAGTCCACCGTGGGCGTAGACGCTCGTTACGATCGTCCACGGGTTCGTCGCAAGCGGCGGCGAGAGGACGAACAGCCCAGTCATCACTCCTAGTAGCGACGTGACCTGTTGCAGGACGTAGACGACGAAGAAAACGGCGAGCACCTCGAGGAGGGGACTTCCGGACCCGGGAGTTTCGTCTCCGGTTGCGTTAGCCCCGCGGTCGGGTCTCGAGTTGGGGGTCGCGTCCGACGGTGATCGCGTCCGTGGACGGTTTCGTTTCCCGCTTGACATACACGTACTCAGGTGTCGAGAGCTAAAAGTTTACACGGCCTACGCAGGCTGCCTTGGAGAAAGCGGTGGCCTTCTCTGCTAGGGAGGGAGTACAGCAGCGATGGCTGTGGCTATCGGTTGTAGAAACGGAGAAGTGGGTCGGCGAACGGCGATCGGATCTAGTCCTCGAGGACGATCTCGATCGAAACGTCGTTTGGCACCTGAATGCGCATGAGCTGTCGGAGTGCGCGTTCGTCGGCGTCCAGATCGATCAGGCGCTTGTGGACGCGCATCTCCCAGTGCTCCCACGTCGCGGTGCCCTCGCCGTCAGGCGACTTCCGGGTCGGCACCTCGAGGGTCTTGGTCGGCAGCGGAATCGGACCGCTGAGGTTGACGCCGGTGTTGTTCGCGATCTCGCGGACGTCGTCGCAGATGTCGTCGAGGTCGTCTGGACTCGTGCCCGCGAGTCGAACGCGTGCCTGCTGCATTTATTTCTCGTTGACGTCGAGGACCTTCCCGGCCGCGATGGTCTGACCCATGTCGCGGATGGCGAAGCTCCCGAGTTCGGGGATCTCGCTGGACGGCTCGATGCTGAGGGGCTTCTGCGGTCGGATCGTCACGACTGCAGCGTCGCCCGACTGGATGAAGTCGGGGTTCTCCTCGGCGACCTCGCCGCTCGAGGGGTCCATCTTCTTGTCGATGGATTCGATCGTACACGCGACCTGGGACGTGTGGGCGTGGAAGACCGGCGTGTACCCCGAGGTGATGACCGAGGGGTGTTGCATGACGACGATCTGGGCCTGGAAGGTCTCGGCGACCTTCGGCGGGTCGTCGGCCGGACCACAGACGTCACCACGGCGGATGTCGTCCTTGCCGATGCCGCGGACGTTGAATCCGACGTTGTCGCCGGGTTCGGCTTTCGGCACTTCTTCGTGGTGCATCTCGATCGTCTTCACTTCGCCACCGACGTCCGATGGCTGGAAGACGACGTCGTCGCCCGTGTTCATGACACCGGTCTCGATACGTCCGACGGGGACGGTACCGATACCGGAGATCGTGTAGACGTCCTGGATCGGGAGTCGGAGCGACGCGTCCGTCGGTGGCTCCGGCTCCGGCAGGGCGTTCAGAGCCTCGAGGAGGATCTCGCCGTCGTACCAGTCGGTTTCGTCGGAGGCTTCGGCGATGTTGTCGCCTTCGAACGCCGAGATTGGGATGAACGAGGCGTCGTCCGTGTTGAACTGGACCTGCTGGAGGAGTTGGTTGACTTCCTCGACGACCTCGTCGAAGGTGGACTCCTTGTAGTCGACGACGTCCATCTTGTTGACGCCGATGATGAGTTCGTCGATACCCAGGGTCCGGGCCAGGAAGACGTGCTCCTGTGTCTGGGGTGCGACGCCGTCGTCAGCAGCGACGACGAGAACGGCGTTGTCGGCCTGGCTCGCGCCAGTGATCATGTTCTTGACGAAGTCGCGGTGACCAGGACAGTCGACGATGGTAAAGTCGTACTCGTCGGTGGAGAACTCCTGGTGGGCGATGTCGATGGTGACACCGCGCTCTCGCTCTTCGGCGAGGTTGTCCATGACGTAGGCGAACTCGAAGCCGCCTTTGCCTTTCTCTTCGGCTTCCTCGCGGTGCTGTTCGATGACGTGCTCGGGTACGCTCCCCGTCTCGTAGAGGAGTCGGCCCACGAGCGTACTTTTCCCGTGGTCAACGTGACCGATGATGGCCAGGTTCTGGTGTTGTTCGCTCATTGTTGTAGCTCACGCGCAGAGGCGCTTATATCGGTCTCTTTCGCTCGTTGCGGTTAAAACCATTTCGAAAGCGTATTCGCCTAACCCCGTCGCTCTCTTGCGGTTTGTGTTTCGTACACACAGACCGTGTGCGGGGACGACATCGCCAGCCGATCGCACTCGAGCAACGGTCACTGGGTTGTCCCGGACGCGTCCCCTTACTCGAGGGGTGGGAGCCGGCCGATGTCGGAGAGAACTGCAGTTGCCGTCTCTGGGCCGCCGGCACCGCGACCACTCGAGTGCAGCGAGCCCGCGTGTCGTGTTTCTATCTGGACGATGTTTCGCGTGCCAGTGACGGCAAGTGCGCTGTTTTCGGGGACTAGTCGTGGCCCGACGCGGACGCCGTCGCGGGTGGCCTCTCCGATCAGCCGGATCGTTCGTCCGTCCTCGGCGGCGAGGTCGAGCGCGCTGCCGGGGATGTTTTCGATTCCGTCGACGGTGGCGTCGGAGAGCGAGAAGCCGCCGTCGGCGAGTACGTTTGCGAGGATGACGAACTTCAGTGCGGCGTCGGTGCCGTCGACGTCGAACGTCGGGTCGGCCTCGGCGACGCCAAGGTCCTGGGCTTCTGCGAGGACGTGTTCGTAGTCGAGTCCTTCAGCGGCCATCCGCGTGAGAATAAAGTTCGCGGTTCCATTGAGTACGCCCCTGATGGCCGTTACCGCCTGTGGTGTCTCGTCTTCGATCGTCGAGAGCACGGGGATGGCACCGCCGACTGTGGCCTCGAATCGGACCGAACCCGCGCTCTCGGCTTCGAGTCCCTGCAGTTCCTCGTAGCGTTCGGCGACGGGGCCTTTGTTCGCGAGGACGACGTGTCGGTCGTCTGTGAGTGTACGTTTTGCGTGAGAGAAACCGGGCTGGGCGTCGCCGAGCGTCGTCGGAGTGGCCTCGACGAGGACATCGTATTCGGTCTCGAAGATATCGTCGGGATCGGCTGTTCCGAGAGTGTCATCGTTGACCTTTCGGTCGATCGTTTCCCGGACGGCGATGCCGTTGGCGTCGACGGCCGCGGTCGTCGAGTCTGCGAGTGCGACGACATCGTGTCCGTATTCGCCCGCGAGGTCGGCGACCGAGCGCCCGACGTCGCCGGCACCGAGGATCGCGAGCTTCATGCGGTTTCACCCCCGAGCAGCGGTTCGACGACAGTGAGTCCCGTGTCGGCACCGATCGATCGAATCGTGGTCAGGGCCTTCTCTGATCGACCGGAGTCGATCGCAAGGCGAATCCGTGCACTCGAGACGGCGTTGGTGCCGTCAGGAGTGGCAAGCGAGAGGTCGAGAACGGCGGCGTCTGTTTCGTCTTCGATTCGGGTGAGTGTCTCCGAGAGGCCGGTTTTGACGAGTTGACCGACGAGGACGATGCTGATCTCCTCGCCGTAGTGTTCGGCACCGGCCTGGATGACGTTGACACCGGCATCGCGAAGTCCGTCGACGACGTCGTCGAACCGATCGGGCGGACACTCCAGATCGACCTCGACGGGGATGTGCCCTCGGGGTGTGATGTTGCCACGCTCGTGGTGGATACTCAAGAGATTGCCACCGTTCTCTGCGATCGGGGTAAGCGCCCGAAGCAACTCGCCGGGGTCGTCGACGAGCTCGAGACGGATGGTGTATGCACGAACGCCACCGTCGGTCTCAGCGTCGGTTTCTGCCGTGCCGAATTCGTCAGCCATTGCCCTCACCTCCCGGTCGTGGACGTCCACACGTCGTCATCGTGTATGGTTCCGGAGTTGCGCCGTAAAAGCATATAGTCGTTCCCAAAACTCACCAGCCATGTCAACGTTGAGCATACAACGCGCTGGCGCGCCTGCGCGAAGCGGGTGTCAAAGATGATCCTTTCCTGGGTTCGATGATCCC
Organism: Natronobacterium gregoryi SP2; assembly: GCF_000230715.2. Lineage (GTDB taxonomy): Archaea > Halobacteriota > Halobacteria > Halobacteriales > Natrialbaceae > Natronobacterium > Natronobacterium gregoryi. Next base: position 883,376 of record NC_019792.1, on the reverse strand, counting down.
CAGTCGCCCCGGCCTCCCTCGGTTCGGTCGACGCCCATGATCGATTCGGGCTGGTCCGGCCCACCGAGACTGTCGCGAGCGTCCGGAACCCGCACTGTCACTTCGTCGATTTCGGGCCACTTGATGAGTTCGGCCTCGATGTTGCCCGTCGTTACGTCGCTAACCGAACACCCCTTGCACCCGCCGCCGAGTTCGATCACTACCTCACCACTCTCGAGGTCTACCTTCCGAACGGCGCTCGTCCCGCCGTGCATCTGGATGATCGGCATTTCCCGGCTGAGCCACTTTTCGACGCGCTCGCGTAGCGTTTCCTCCGCGTCGGCGTCGGACTCGACGTTGGAACCAGTCATCGACGTTCCTAGACGCTCGAGCGAGGAATAGGTTTGGTTCAGTAAAACGTTCGTGGTTAATAATTCACGATTACTGTTTATATCGGTTACTCGAACACGATCGAACAGGAAAAGACGCCTGTGGGTGCCCGTTCGCTCGAGTTCCCGGCCACTTCTTCCCCGCTAGCCGAGGAGCGTCCCGATGACGCCGCCAGCGCCTGCGAAGACGACGGGGTAGACGAGGCCGGCGAGAACGATGCCGGGGAGAGCGTCGGGAGCGCCGGTTGCTCCACCGACCGTGACCTCGAAGAGGAAAATCCCCGCGATGGTCACCAGGAGATAGCCGGGAACTGCCGTAAGTCCGGTTAGCAGACCGTCGGTCGGCGTCGCCGGCCGCCGGTAGGCTGCGATCGCGATTCCGGCTACGAGCAAGAGGCCGGCCGGAACTGCGTACAGGACGGTGGTGAAACCGTCTTCTCCGCCGACGAACGTCATCGCGTGGCTGCCGATGAGCGGCACGTCACTGAACAGCGTCTCGACCTGGTGGGTGTTGTAGAACACCCAGCCGACCATTTCGTAGGCTGCGGCCTGCCCGTCGAAAGCTTCGACGAACTGATGTAGCGGCGAGTCTCGGATATCGCCCGCGACGGTCAGATAGGTGGACGCATACCCGAGGAGCCACGCAGCGATGCCAGCGATTGCCCCTCCGAGGTAGGGAAGTCGGTCGTCAGTTGCGGGTGCCATAGTCACTCACCACCCGCCTCCCCGGTAACGTCTTCGATGTAGCGCTCGTCGCCGCTCTCGCCGTGAGTGGGCCGTTCGGCCAGCACTGTCGAAGTCGACGTCGAGTGAGACGGCCAGTCCTGCTGTGAGGATCGAAGGCGACGGTGCGCGATCATGGAGTCGTCCAACTATCCGAATCGTCTCGCGGTCTGTCGTTGCGAGGAGTTCGAAACGGTCGTCTGTCATACGTATCCGGCTCTGGGAACTCTCGTCTCTAATAGTTGGATAGTCGTCGACGTTATTTTTTCTCGTTTGTCGACGTTTCAGAACCGTTCAAACGAACGAATTCGAACCGGAACGGCGTTGTGTCGGCAGTACACGTTCCAGCTACGTCTTCGCGGTATCGAGAACTGTATGCGGGCTGTGACTTCTCGAGTCGTTGTGCGGCGTCGCGTGTCTGCTCGGGACGGACGTGCTCTCGAGTTCGAGAACTGTCGGCGTGTGCTTGTCTGGCGACCGTTCTGGCCGAACGCCAGTATCGAAAGACGGACTCGTCGACAACCGCTCGTGTCCTGTCCGCGTTTCGGCGGCGACTCGAGAACGATCACGTCGTCGGTCGACTCGTCCGCGTGTGCTGTGCCGAAAGTCGGCTGGTCGATGCTTGGATCGCGTCTTTCGGGATGACCTGGCGAACGTTCACGTGGTCGGCGTTCGAGAGCGGAGCGACCGAACGCTTGTGGTCTTGTGTGGTGTGGTGTGGTGTGGCGTGATTTCGACCGCCGTCAATATGCCATTAGTTCCACCGGTTGCGTTCGCCAACTGCCGGCGGGCAGTCTCTCACGTGTCTCGGCCCGGTTCCCGCGGCCGCTACTCTTGGCCGGGAGAAGTCGGCTGTCGCGTCACGTGGACGGGGCAACGAGCTATTATCGACGACGGCTCGCCGACAATCTCCGAATCACTCCCAAAACGAAGTGTGAAAGCTTTTACAACGGGCGTTTCACGGCTGCCATGGATCGAACCAGCCGGCGCGCTGTACTGGCGGGAATCGGTGGTGTGAGTGCGCTATCGCTCACGGGACGTATCGGTGCACAACAGGAGGGTCGTGAGGTACTGCTGGGAATCGTACAACCAGAATCGGGCGACCTGGGCGAATTGGGGACCCCGATCGCTGACGGAGCCGAACTTCCGGCTCGAGAGCTCGCGGCTGTCGGAAGCGAGTTTTCGGTCGACGTTCAGCGCGAGGACACCCAGACGCTGTCCGAAGCAGGGATCAGCGCCGCACAGTCGCTCGTGGACGCCGGGTATCCGATGTTCACCGGTGCTGCAGCGTCCGACGTGACGATCCCGGTCGCAGAAGAGGTTGCGATCCCGAACCAGGTCGTCATGTGTTCGCCCGCGAGTACGAGTCCGGATATCACCGATCTGGTGGACGACGACTTCGTCTTCCGAACGGCACCGAGCGACGCCCTACAGGGTGACGTCATCGCAGAAGTCGCGTACGAGGAGCGAGGCTGGGACCGAGGCGCGTCGCTCCACCTGAACGACGCCTACGGAGTCGCACTCTCGACGGTGTTCGAGAATCGGTTCGAGGAACTCGGCGGGGAGATCACGGCCACGGAGGCGTTCGAGCCGGAGCAGCCGTCGTACACCTCCGTCCTCGAGAGCGTCCTCGCGGACGATCCCGACTTCCTGCTGGTGATCGCGTTCCCCGTCAGCGGCATCCAGATCTTCCGGGACTTCTACGCGGGGTTCGATCCCGATCTGCCAGTCATCGTCACGGACGGACTAATCGAGGACGACCTCCCCGAGAGTGCCGACAATCCGATGGACAACGTGCTAGGGACCGCACCCGCTGCCGCCGGTCCCGAGGTCGACGCGTTCACCGAGAGCTACGAAGACGAGTACGGGCGGAGTCCGGGTGTGTTCAACGCCCACGGTTACGACGCAAGCGCCGTCATGATCCTCGCAAACGTCCGCGCCGGCGACAACGACGGTGTCGCCGTCCGCGACGAGATAAGAGCCGTCGCGAATCCGAACGGTGAGCCGGTTGGTCCCTCGGACTTCCCCGAAGCGGTCGAACTCGCCGCTGCAGGCGAGGAGATTACCTACGAGGGAGCCTCGAGCGTCCTCGAGTTCGACGACAACGGCGACATGCGTGGGGTTACCTACGACATCGTCGAGTTCGGCGACTTCGAACTCGAGGTTGTCGACCAGATCGACTTCGAGGGGTGACGTCGGCCGACGGCGACCACTCGAGTCCCGTGGGTGTCAGCCACCAAGAAATTCTTGTCGGACCTGTTCGTCTGCGAGGAGTTCGTCGCCGCTTCCCTCGTATCGATTCTCTCCCTGGACCAGTACGTATCCCCGGTCACACCGCCGGAGAGCCTCTTTTGCGTTCTGTTCGACGATCAACACCGCCGTTCCGTCGTCGTTGATCGCGTCGACGCGGTCGAACATGTCTTCGACGAGATCGGGGGCAAGCCCGGCCGAGGGCTCGTCGAGCATCAACAAATCAGGGTTCAACATTAGCGCCCGCCCCATCGCCACCATCTGTTGTTGGCCGCCGCTCATACTGCCGACCGCCTGGCTCTTGCGCTCTCGCAGGATCGGGAAGCGATCGTAGACCATCTCCAGGGCGTCCCGTGGCACCTCGTCCAGGATGTACGCCCCCATCTCGAGGTTCTCGCCGACGGAAAGCGACGGAAAGACGTTGTCGGTCTGTGGCACGTAGCCGATGCCGTGTGTGATGATTTCTTCCGGCGGCTTCCCGTCGATTCGGTCGGCCTGGAACTCGATTCGCCCACCGAAGTATGTCGTCAGTCCGAACACCGACTTCATTACGGTGGACTTTCCCGCGCCGTTTGGGCCGACGATCACCACGTACTCCTCTGCTTCGACCGTCAGATCGACCCCGGAGAGGACCTGTAGATCGCCGTAACCGGCGTCCAGATCGTCGACGACGAGCATCAGAGCTGTCCCCCGAGGTAGGCGTCGATGACGCGTTCGTCTTCCTGTATCGTTTTTGGTGGCCCCTTCGAGAGCACCTGGCCCTGGTGCATGACGATCACCGTCTCGCAGTTGTTCATGATGACCTCCATGTCGTGTTCGACGATGAGAAAAGTGTACCCCTGCTCCCTGAGTTCGTGGAGGCGAGCGAGGAGTTTCTTCTCGAGCGTCGGATTGACGCCGGCCATCGGCTCGTCGAGTAAGAGGAGCTCCGGATCAGTCAGCAGCGCCCGGGAGAGTTCGAGTAGCTTTCGCTGGCCACCAGAGAGAGTCGCCGCGTCCTCGTGGGCGAGGTGGTCGAGTTCGAACAGCTCTAGTATCTCCCACGTGCGCTCGAGCAACTCCCGTTCCTGGCTGACGACAGATCGACGTGCACCTGGAAGAACCGACCGCCAGAGCGATTCCCCGCGCTGTTCGTCGAACGCCAGCAACATGTTCTCGAGTACAGTCATGCCCGAGAGCTCGCGGCTGATCTGGAACGTTCGAACCAGCCCCCGATCGGCCAGTTGGTTGGGCCGCAGATCGGTCACGTCTTCGTCCCGGAAGTAGACGGTTCCGCCGTCCGGCCTGTAGACACCGGTGATGAGGTTGAACGCCGTCGACTTGCCGGCCCCGTTCGGACCAATAAGCCCCGTTATCGTCTCTCGTTCGATCTCGAAACTGACGCCGCCGACTGCCACGATGCCCCCAAACTGCTTCTCGAGATCCGACACGTGAAGTATCGTCTGTTCCGTTCGTTCCCGTTTCTCGAGTTCGGCGTCACTCATCTTCTTTGCCTCCGTCTGCGACTGTCGCCTCGCGGTCTTGCGGTGGTCGTTCCCTTCTCAGGTCGATTGGCGACGCTGGCTCGTTCCGGTGGCCGAGGATCCCGTCCGGCCGAAAGATCATCAGCGCGATCAGCACCGCACCGAAGAAGACGAACCGGAGGTTCGGGAGTTCGGCCACCGCGTACCCAAGCAGCGGCCCCGGGTCGAGATCAGCGAGTGCGACCGCACCGTCGTACACCGTCGGGGGTTGTGGCAGGTCGAACGTGGCGTCGACGATGCGCTGGACGAACGGCGGCCCCTCGAACAGCAGGCCAGCAAACAGGAGTGCGCCGACGACGCTCCCGGTGTTGGACCCGGAACCACCGATGATCAGCGCGATGAAGATGTAGAACGTGATAATCGGCAGAAAGAGGTTCGGATCGATGTACCCGCGGCGACCCTGCCAAACGATGCCAGCCAGCCCCATGAACACGCAGCCGAGGACGAACACCTTGATTTTCACGCGATCGGTGTTCTTTCCCAGTGATCGCGCCGCGAGTTCGTCTTCCCTGATCGCTTTCAGCATCCTGCCGAACGGGGAGTTCCCGATCCGAGTGATGACGACGAACACGAACGCGACGAGTGCGACGAGGACGACGGTGTAGACCCACCCTTCGACGACGGATGTGCTCAACTCGAGGCCGTCCCCGATCGTCACGAACGGTCGACCGAAAAGAGTCGGCCCTGCAGCCGGATCACCGTCGACGTACAGCAACGTCCGCGAGACCGTGTTCCGCAGGTTTGGGAACGACATCCCCTGTCCGCTGCCCGTCCCGAGTTCGACGCCAAGCACCGAAAACTCGTGGAGTGCACTCGAGTTGAACACCAGCCGGATCACCTCTGCGGCGGCCAGCGTGACGATCGCAAAGTAGTCTGCCCGGAGGCGCAACGCCGGCAGTGCGACCAGGAATCCGACGAGTCCGGACGCGATCAGTCCAGCTCCGACGCCGACCCAGAGTGGCAACCCAAGGCCGGGGAACGTGGCGTCCGGTGCGGCCGTCACCAGCGCCATCGTGTACGCACCGACAGCCATGAACCCGGCGACGCCGATGTTGAACAGCCCGGTGTACCCCCAGTGGAGGTTGAGCGCCAGGACGACCAGCGCGAACGATGCCGCCAGTAGCGTCACCTGCTGGAGGGTACTGACGATTCCGTTGAAGTTCAGCCCGGCCGCAAGCCCGAGTAGGATAAAGAGGCCGTACACCACGATGGTGGCCTCGACGATGATGCGGACGTCGTTCAGCCAGCGGGGCCGAACGTCGCCGTCGAGAACGACATCGATGGGAGTAGGCTGGTCGTCGGGACCTCCCGCAGACGACCCACCGTCTGCCTCGACCCGGCGTCCACCGGCGAAAGTGGTTCTCGAGAGCGCGTCGTCGTCTTCGACTGCGTCTGCGGCCTCGTCGCGAGTCATGCTGTCTCCACCCCACCGAAGAGACCGGACGGTCTGAATATGAGGATCAGTATCATGAGCGTGAACGCGGCGACCTCGGTCAGGTCGGCCGGAATCCAGACCAGCGACACGTTCGTCGCCAGCCCGATGATCAACCCGCCAGCGATTGCACCGTAGATCGATCCGATTCCGCCGAGGATGACCGCCGAGAAGATCAAAAGCAGCAAGAACCAGCCGGTGTTGAAGCTGAGCGTCTCCTGCTCGAGGACGATCAGGTAGCCGGCGACGCCGGTCAGTCCCGCGCCGAGGATCCAGGTCAGCAGGATCACTCGCTCGGTCGGGATGCCGGTGACCAGCGCGAGGTCCCGGTTGTCGGCCATCGCTCGCATTGCCGTCCCGAGTTTGGTGTACTGTAACGTCACGTGGAGGCCGAGCATCAGCCCGAGCCCGACCACGACGAGCGTGGCCTGGTGGACGTGCAACGAATCGGTCCAGAACACCAGTGAGTGATCGATCGTCGGCGAACCCCTGGTCACGCCGCGCGTGCGTTCGCCGTAGAAGAACACGACGAGATATCGGACCACCAGCGCGACGCCGATGCTCGCGATTAACAGCGGGATTCCGCCGGCGGTTCGCATGCGCCTGTAGACGACTCGGTCGAACGCGAGGGCGACGAGAATCGTCGCGAGAGCCGCGACGACCAGGCCGACGAGGATCGCGATCGGTGCTCCGAACAGGTGCATGTCGAGTTCGCGGGCGGAGGTTCCGCGGTTGGCGTTCAACAGAATCGTCGAACCGAAGTCGGTCACGCCGATCCCAGCGACGACGTACGCCGCAGTCCACCCCGTGAACGCGCCGGTCGTGACGAGATCGCCCTGCGAGAAGTTCGCAAACTTGAGAATTGCGTAGGTCATCGACAACCCGACGGCGGCGAGCGCGATGAGCAACCCGTCGACCAGCCCCCGCCACACGAAGACCGAGAGGGTGTCGACCGGGAGGTCGCCGAAGACGACCCGCCGAACGAGATCGAGCACCAGTACTACCAGTCCCACGAGGAGCACCGCCCCGAACCACTGTTCCACCGTCACCTTCGAACGGCGTCCTCGACCGCCTATCGTCCCCATATTATCACCCGATTAGCAAGAGCCCTACATCCCCCACTGTAATTAATGGTGTATGGTAGCGAGTGACGTGAAATTGGCTAAATCCATTACAGGAGTATGTTAGTCGAAAACACTGTCCAGAGCGTCTGATCTCGAGGCGGGTTCAATGCTCGGTTGGCTGGATCGCTGTCGTTCGGGGGAGATTTTCGAGACGAACCATATAACTAAAATTATGTTTTGGGGTCTTCCTCGACCGCAGGTCGGAAATTGTGCCTTGCTATTGCTTCTATCCCTACAACAACTCACACGGAAAATGTGAAGAATATGACATAGTCCCGGACGGATTCGAACCGTCGTCATGGGCTCCAAAGGCCCATATGATTGGCCACTACACCACGGGACTGCAGTCAGCAGTCGTTGGTTAGCGGCAGAACGGTTTATGAGTTATTGTTTACTCCTGCGCAGTCGCAGAGAGTCCACCGATTCTATCGAGTTCCGCGTATCGGTGGCAGCTTCGACAGAGACAGACGACGTTATCGAGCGTGTGGGCAAGCTGAGGATCGTCGAATTCACGTATCGGTTTGATGTGATGACGTCCGGTTCGTGCCCGATTTCGTCGCGGCTGATTCCACACTCTTGGCACGTGTGATTATCCCGCTCGAGGGATTTCCGTCTCACTGTTCTCCAGCGACCGTTGTATCGATTGCCGTTACTGTCCCACAGATCTGTCAGCCAGAGCCTGAGGCAGTTTTGACTGCAAAAGCGAACGGGATCGCGCTCGGCTTTGGATTTGAGAACGGTCGAGATTCTACCACACTGTTCGCAGACTCGTTTCACCCGTTCGATGTCGTGATATTCGTAGTAGGGCGTGCCGAGAAATTCGTCAGCCGCTTCGACGCAGGACGGACAGTAGACGCCGTCCTTGTCGGACGGATAGTACGAGAACGTCGACCCACAGAGCTTGCAGTCCGTCGTCTCTTTCGCACCTTTCCAGTTCCCGTTGTGCTCTCCCGCGTTCGGATTGCAGGAGTCGCAGTAGGAACGTCGCGACTTCGGATCGTAGAACTCGCGGCCACAGCCCTTACACGTCCGATTCGGCAACGGCTCGTCGTGAACCTTGGTGTGGTGTTGTCGCATGCCGCGTTCGGTCTCGAGTTCGTGACCACACGTCGGACACTCCATTCGGGTATCGCTACGACGTGGCCTCGGAACGATACACAAACGCCAGGATCGGAACGCGGTGGCCGTAAACGCATTGCCGGCTCAGGATTCGTTCTCGATCGCCTCGAGCACCGACTCACCCGCCGGAGTCAGTTCGACGTACCGCCTGAACCAGCCCGACTCCTCGAGGTAGTCCTCCCGGACGAGATGCGTCACGATCGGAATAAGCTCCATGGGGGACAACGCGTTGTCGAGGTGTTCTCGGACGGTCGTCGCCGTGCAACGACCGACTGCGTCGACGGCCCGGAGTACCTCGAGGTCGCGCTCGGCGAGGTCGTGGCGGGCAAGTCGTACTTCACGGATCGAACGGGACGGTAGCTTTGTGGCCCCCTGCTCGGTCAGGTGAATCGTATAGAGGTCACCGCCCGTGTACCCGGCCCGCATCACGTCACCCTGCGTTTCGGCAGCCGCGACGAGCCGTTCGGTGTCGACCGCGCTCAACTCGAGGCTGTCCGCGAGCGCGTCCATGCGGGTCCGCCCCTCGCGGACCAAGCGCAGTAGGTCTGCGAGTAACTGCTCGGGCGAGCGCTCGGTGTCGCCCTCGAGTTCGACGTCGATTTCGCGCTCGTCGTCTATCTGGTCGCTACTGGCCGTCATTCGTCCTCACCTCGTCCGACGAGCAGACTGACGAGTCCACCGCGTTCCCGTCCCCGTGTCTCGATCGCCCGGTTCCAGCGTGTACTCGGCGTCCAGGGTTTGGCGAGTTCGCGGACGGTCGCGCGGAACTCGGGGTCTGGCACTTCGCCGACCGCGTCCGTGCCGGACTCCGTTCCAGCCGTGGCGCTCGACTCTGACTGCCGCCAGTTTCTGGACCCGTAGTACGGCGGCGACGTCACCAGCGAGACGAGGATCGTGACGATAGCTGGCGCGAGGACGCCCGGGTAAGTCGCGTGGGCGAACTCGCTCAGCTGGGTTGGTTCCCAGGCGGCGACAGTGACGATACCGACGAGAACGCCGGCGAAGGCACCTGTTCCGGTGGTTCGAGGCCAGAAGAGGCCGAGAAGGATGACTGCTGCAAGCGGACCGACGAACGCCATGCCGAGACCGAGCAAGAGCAGCGCGCTCTCGGCCCAGCCCGCCGCGAGAATCCAGGCGAGCACGCCGAGAACGAGAGTAAAGGCTCGACTTGGGACGACCAGGTCCTCGCTGCCTGCGGCCGTCCCTCTGACGGGCTCCCAGACGTCTCGGATCAGGACGGTCGTCGTTCCGATGATCGTCGTGGATGCCGTACTCATTACCGCGGCGACGAGCGCGACCAGCAACAGGGCGTCGAGCCCGATCGGCAGTTCGAGGATGAACAGGCCGATGATTCCCCGGACATCGTAACCGGCGATCGCTGGATCACCGAACGCGCCGAACGCGTACGCTCCTGGGAGTGCAAGCAGGGTGACGAGCGCCAACCCGAGGAGACCGCCAAGAATGGGGCCACGCGTGGCGTCCCGTTCGCTCCGTGCGCTGACGATCCGAATCCAGTAGTACTGGTTGCCAACGACCAGGGCGACCCAGGCGAGCGTCCACGTGAGAATGTTGTCGAACCCGAGTCCGACGATCGGAGCCGCGTCGGTCCCCGTCAGCGAGAACGTCCCGGCCGGCGTCGTCTCTAGCAGCCACGTCGGTCCACCGTAGGTGACGGCCAGCCAGCCGGCCACGAGGGCAAACGCCACGAACCCAAACACCATCTGCAACACGTCGGTGACGGTGACGGCCCAGAGTCCACCCAGGTACATGTAGATCAACGTGACGACTGTGATCGCGAGGGTCGTCTGCCAAAACGGAACGTCCGTCATCGCGGCCAGGATCGCGCCGATCCCGACGAACTGCGATGCCGTGATCGCAATTCCAGCCAGGACGCTTCCGATCGCCGTGACGACTCGAGTCTTCCGATCGAACCGCTGTTCCATCCACTCAGGCGTCGTATAGACACCTGTTCGACGGATTACTGGTCCGAGGACGAGCCCGAACAGGCTAACGACGATTACCCAGCCGATCATGTACGACAGCGCCGGGACGAACCCGAACTCGACGACGTACTCCGGGACACCCGAGACGACGGAACCGGCCAGTCCGATCGCGGCCAGGCCGAACGCGATGACGACGGCGTTTATTTCCCGTCCCGAGACGAGAAAGTCTGACGCCGAGTCGACCCACCGCTGGGTCCGGCTTCCGACGTACAGCATGAGCGCGAAGAACAGAATCGATCCACCGACCAGCGACGTAACTTTCGCCGAAAGTGCTCCCTCCACCATTGAAATCAATCACAAACCACTATCAATTATAGTTTTCGTCTGTGTGAATAAATTACCGGTGACGTTCTCCGACGGGCTGCTGTAACTCAGTTTCGGCGCGACCGCGATCCGTTCAGTGACTGTGCCGGAACGTCCTTACAGCGTTTCACCGAATACGAGGCGGAGGCCCCACCCTCAAGGAGCGCCGGGCTTCCGGCCTCGGCGGAAGCACAAGCGAGTAGGGTGGGGAGGAAGCCGACACGGTACTGACCAGCCACCAAATTGTCGCCTGCCAACTCCTAATCATTAAGTAACTACAAGCGCATATGTGAAAACACAGCGGAATACCGTCGTACCGCCGTTATCAAGCTCGACACACCCGAAGGCGCAGATACGCACCTTCGAGAGACTGTCGAGCAATTCAAATACTGCGCCAACACCGCGAGTGAGTGGTGCTGGCACGGCGATGACGGCTACCACGTCACTTCGAAAGCGAAGGCCGAACGCGCCCTCTACGACCAGCTACGTGAGGACACGGAGCTGACCGCAAATCTTGTCCAGAAGGGGATTCGCCAAGCCGTCGAATCCGTCAAAAGCGGCGTCGAACGTCTCAAAAACGACCAAGATACGTCTCGTCCGACGTTCACGGCGGATACTGCCGTCTACGACAAGCGAAGCGCAACGTTCCATCGTGACCACGTTTCGCTCTCAACACCGGACGGACGGATTGAGTGCGACTACATTCTACCTGACGATGCCGATACACCGCCGACAAAGTACGTCACAGACGAAGACTACGAGTTTCGGCGGGCGACACTCCATCGGCGTGACGGCGACTGGTATCTCCATGCGTCGATGCTCAAAGAGGACGACGACACCGAACCCACTACCGGGCACAGCACCGTCCTCGGTGTGGACCTCGGTGTGAACCAACTCGCGGTGGCTTCGACCGGACGGTTCTGGTCGGCAGACGAGTTCAACCACTGGAAGCGAGAGTACGAGAAACGGCGTGGCAACCTCCAACAGTGCGGAACGCGAGCGGCACACGACGCGATAGCAGGCGTCGAGCGCAAGGAGGACGGACGCTTCGAGATATTCCTGCATCGTGTTGCCAACGAGATCGTCGCAGAAGCAGTCGAACACGACTGTTCGCATATCGTGTTCGAGGACCTGACCGACATTCGTGAGAACGTCCCAGAAGCATCGTGGCACCATCTGTGGGCGTTCCGTCGCCTCTACGAGTACGTCGAATACAAAGCCAGAGAGCAGGGCGTCAAAGTCGTGCAAGTGGACCCACGGAACACGTCAAAACGGTGTTCGACCTGTGGGTTTACCCACGATGATAACCGCCACGGCGAAGACTTCGAATGTCAGGATTGTGGCTACCAGAACCACGCCGACTACAACGCTTCCAAGAACATCGGCTTGCAGTATCTCCGGCGTCGGCAAAACGCAGACGACGGAGGCGCACCCGTAGACGTGCGCTTGAATCGCGGGACACTGAACGTGAGTGGAGAGTACGATCTTCCCGCCTCATCCGAGGCGTAGAACGGGAGTCCACGCGAAAGCCCTACCCTCAACGAGCGAGCGGGGCCATAGCCCCCGAGCGAAGTAGGGTAGGGTGGTTTACATCAGTTGTAGACGGTCTCGAGGAACTGGCGAATCGCGTCGTTGACTGCTTCGGGTTGCTCGAGGTTCGAAGAGTGGCCGGCGTCGGGAACGACCTCCATCCGCGCACCGAGCGCGTCGGCCATCGGTTCGGCCTGTTCGACATCGAGCGATGCGTCCTCCTCGCCGTGGACGACGAGAGCGGGGACGTCGATTTCCTCGAGTCGGTCGGTGACGTCCTCGCGGTCGAGCCAGGAGCCGATTTCCTGGTAGACGGCTTTTCCGGGGTAGGTCGTCCAGCGGTCGATCCACGATTCGACGAGTTCTGGGTTCTCCTCGCGGGTCGTCTCGCCAAACAGGAACTGCGAAGCGGTTCGAGCGGTGTTCTCTGGAACCGCCTCCGCATCGCGGAGCTGGTCGATCATTCCGCGATAGAGATCGACGTCGTCCTCGGGGTGGGGCTGGGAGATTGCATCGATCAGGACGAGCCCGGAGACAGAATCGGGATACTCGAGCGCGAATCGCAACGCCATGAATCCGCCCATCGACATTCCCGCGATGACGGGCTGGTCCATCTCGAGCCCGTCGACGACAGCGTGACAGTCGTCTGCGAGGTCCCAGAGGTCGTAGGCGGTGGTGGCTCGTTCGGTCCGGGCGCGAAGGTCGTAGGTTGCGACGCGATACTCGTCGGAGAGTGCCTCGAGTTGTGGCGTGTACATCGTTCGGTCCATCAACGAACCGTGTGCACAGAGTAACTCGGGCCCCGATCCGGCTTCGGTCGCCAGTGTGTCCGCTCGAGTTCGATACATCTCTGTTGTTGAATCGGCCATAGTAGTTATTTTAGATACTGCGTATAAAAATATGGTGTTGATGCTGTAACTCTTACTATTTTCCGATTGTTTTTCTATTTTCTCCCACACAGCCCACTGATGACAACCAAACAGAACTTTGTTTTATTTCTATATTTATAACAGTAACTATTATCTGTTCTGTATACAAACGTTCGACGCAATAAATGAAAGGAAGAGTATTCGTTCCAGATAGGATACGCCGCCGGTTTAGCGTCAAGACGGCCTCGATCCTCGTGTTCGTGATCGCGTTGACACTCGGCCTGGGGGCGTTTTTCGCTGGACACGTCGTTCATGGAACTGGTGAGACACTGGAAGACCGGGCGATCGCGGCGATCGCGTCGTTGCTCGTCATCTTCGTCGTCCATCTCGCGATCGTCGGAATCGTGATCGGCGGAAACATCGCACTGGCACTCCGGCAGTTGAGCACGAAGACCGAACGTATCGGCGACGGCGAGTTCGAGGTCGACCTCGAGACCGGACGGATCGACGAGGTGGGGACGCTGTACGGGTCGGTTGCGGAGATGCGCGACTCGCTCGAGACGACGCTTACGGACCTCGACCGGGAACGAGAACGTGCTCGCGAGGCCCAGCAAACGGCCGAACGACAAAACGAGCAGTTGCTCGCGGAAGCCGACCGGTTCTCCGACGTGATGGCCGTCTGTGCGAGTGGCGACCTCACGCGACGGCTCGAGCCCGAGACCGACGACGAGGCAATGGCAGCGATCGCCGACTCGTTCAACGAGATGGTCGACCAGATAGAGGCGCTCGTCGCACAGGGCCAGACGGTCGCACGAACGCTGGACGAAACTTCGACCGAACTACAGCTCTCGGCCAACGAGATCCAGGAGGCAAACGCCGACGTCTCCGAGGGCATACAGGAGATCACGGACGGCTCGAGCCGACAGACGGACGCTCTCGAACTCGCCTCGGACGAAGTCACGTCGCTGTCGTCGACGACTGAGGAGGTGGCGTCGACGACGTCCGAGATTGCCGATCGGTCCGACCGTGTCGTGGCCCGCGCCGACGACGGACGAGACGCTGCAGCCGAGGCACAGTCACAGATCCAGCAGTCGGTGTCGACGACCGAAGCGGTCGTCGAGACGATCGATCGACTCAACGAGGAAGCCGAACGGATCGAGGAGATAATCACGCTCATCGACGAAATCGCACAGCAGACCAACATGCTCGCCGTCAACGCGGCGATCGAGGCGTCCCGGTCTGCGGGCGCGGGCGGAAACAGTTCCGGTTTCGGTGCCGTCGCCCAGGAGGTCAAGGACCTCTCACAGGAGACACAAAACGCCGTCGAGGATGTCGAGACGACCCTCCAGTCGATTCAGCAGCGAGCGGTAACGAGCGCCGACGAGATCGAAGCCGTCGACGAGCGAATCACCGACACTGCAGCGACGATCGACGATCTCCAGGACCAACTCGAGGAGATCACGACCGGGATCAACTGGGTCAACGACGGGCTCAAGTCGATCGACGACGCGACAGGCGACCAGGCCGACTCTGCGGCCGAGATCGCGACGATCGTCGACGAGGTCACGACGGTCTCGGCGGAGACGACCCAACACTCCCAGGAGGTTGCTGCCGCCGCAGAGGAGACGGCCGCGACCGCGGTACAGGTGTCGGACAAGTCACGCGCACTCGACCAGCAGGCACAGCAACTCACGAGTACGCTCGACGTCTTCGCCGCCGAGGATGAGACGACGCCAGATGTCCTCGAGTCGCCGAGTGGGGGTGGTGGTGCATGATCGACGGTCTCGTCTTGTACTGGACGTTTGCCGGGCTGTTCGGTCTGGCGACGATCGGGTTCCTCGGCTGGAGCTTCCAGCATCCGTCGGGGCGACGACGGTACGGGCTCGCCGTCGCCGGTGCCTGTCTCGTGATGGCGGTCGCAAATACCATGATGGCAAACGAGATCCTGACCACGACGGCGGACGGAGCGGCGTACCCACACGCGAGATTCCTCGGCTACTTCGTCTCCTTTACGGTGGTCTCGTGGCTACTCGGGGCGATCGCGGGTGCCAGTCGAAACCTGACCGTGTTGTTGATCCTCGCAGTGAACGCGCTTCCGGGAAGCGTCCTGGCGAGTTGGAACCTCCCGGAGCCGGCTGCGACCGTCGCCTCCGTGCTGGTGTTTGTCTCGATCGTGATCGCCGCCGCCTTGCTCGTCGGACCGATCGACCGGGCGGCAACGCGTGTCAGCGGGGAACGGCGGTTGCTCTACGGCAAACTTCGCAATCTCTCGGTGACCGTCTGGATCGTCCTGCCGATCGTCGGCGTCATGTCGGAACAGAACCTCGCGATCTTGACGTCGTTCGCCGGGATCTTCATGGGGACATATCTGGATCTCATCTTGTTCGTCGGCGTCGGCGCGCTCGTTCTCCGGAGTCCGACCGCACTGGACCAGCTAGCGGGCCGAGACGGGAACGAACGGTCGGTCTCGCCCGACAGGACGTCCGGTCGCGTGGATTCGGACTTCGAGATCGGCTCCGCAGGCGACGACTGAACCGGACACCGACCGTCTGCTGTCGGGACAGTATGTGCCACGACGACTGCTCGATCGCTCACGGGGACTCGGCCATCACCGCTCGCGTCAGATCAGCAGGAAAGGACGTTCTGAGTTCGATTCGAGTACGGGTCGCCGTCCCGACTACAGGTAGCCTTCCTCAGCCAGCCGTTCGACCCCTTCCTCGAGTCGTTCCTCGCTCGCTGCATACGAAATCCGTGCGTAGCCCGGCGTGCCGAACGCGGTGCCGGGAACGGTCGCGACGTGGGCGTCCTCGAGTGCACCCTCACACCAGGCCTGGTCGTCTTCGTCGACCGGTAGCATCATGTAGAACGCGCCGTCGGGAACCGCGACGTCGACGTCGTGTTCCGCGAGCAGTTCCACGAGCAGATCGCGACGCTCCTCGAAGGCGTCGACCATCTCTTCGACGGCGTCGTCGGTGTTCTCGAGCGCCTCGATGCCGGCGTGCTGGACGAAGTTGACGGCCGACGAGACGGAGTGGCTGTGGAGTTTTCCGGCCTGATCGATTAGGTCCTCGGGGCCAGCGAAGTAACCGAGCCGCCAGCCGGTCATCGAGTAGGCCTTCGAGAAGCCGTTGACCGTCACGGTGCGGTCTTCCATGCCGTCGAACGTCCCGAGGCTCGTCGGCTCGACGCCGTAGGTGACTTCCTTGTAGATCTCGTCGGAGATGACGGTGACGTCGTGTTCGACGGCCAGATCCCGGACGCCCTCGAGTGCGTCGTCGGAATAGACCGCGCCGGTGGGGTTCGACGGCGAGTTGACGATCAGGAGTTCGGTCTCGTCCGACACTGCCTCGGCGAGGTCCTCGAGTGCGGGCTCGAGCTGGAAGTCGTAGGGAGAGAGGTCGACGCGGGTGAGGTCGCCGCCGGCCATCTTGACCATCGCCTCGTAGGAGACCCAGGCGGGATCGAGGAGGACGACCTCGTCGCCTGCGTGGGACGACGTCTCGCTGTCCGACGGGCTTTGCCCGTCAGGACCGACCAGGGCGTGGACGATCTCGTACAGGGCCTGCTTCGCGCCGGGCGTGACGATGATCTCGTCGGTGGTGTGTTCGAGTCCGTCGGCGGCGAGTTTGTCGACGATGGCTTCGCGGAGGTCGAGGATGCCCGCGGAGGTGGTGTAGCCGGTGTGGCCGGCGTCCATCGCGTCCTTGCCCGCTTCGACGACGTTCTCGGGCGTGGGGAAGTCGGGTTCGCCGACCGAGAGGTCGACGACGTCTTCTCCCTCGTTTTCCAGTTCGGTCGCGAGCGCGGAGATGGCAAGCGTCGCGGACGGTTCGACTCGAGTCAGGCGATCGGTGAATTCCATGGACATGGTCTGTTACTGTGGATCGGGGAGTTGCTCGACGAGGTCGAGCGCACCGTCGACGGCTTTCGCCGCGTTCTCGATGCGCTCGCGTGACTCGGCGGCGGACATACCGGGACCCGTCACGCCGAGGGTCACGGGGGTGTCACGCTCGAGACTGATGTCGGCGAACCGCTGTGTGGCGGCGTCGGTGATCACCTGATCGTGATCCGTGTCGCCGGTGATGACCGTTCCGACGACGACGACCGCGTCGACTGCCTCGAGGCGGGCGAGTCGATCGGCAGCCAGCGGCGCGTCGTAGACGCCGGGGACGTGGACGGTCTCGTACACCTCGGCGTCCGCGTCGGTGGCGGCCTCGAGGGCGACTTCTTCCATCTGCTCGGTGATCGGTCTGTTGAACTCGGCGACCACCAGTCCGAGCGTGGTCATACTCGAGCGGTAGAGAGGACGAGTAAAAGAGGTACCGTTCTCGATGGACGCTGCGAGCCGGCTGTGGCGGGGTCGAAGCGCCGACCAGTGTCGACTCACCGTGAAAGACTCTATAAACACGAACGTGTACATTCGGGCCTTCATACGACTCCAAGATGACCAGGATTGAGAATACTTAAACGCCAACGGGGCCAATCACCGGGCGATGACAACGCTACGGACGCCAGGTCCGACGGTCGGGGTCGTCGGTGGCGGACAGCTCGGTCGAATGCTCGCCGAGGCGGCTGCACCGCTGGGTGTCGAGGTCGTCGTTCTGGACCCGACGCCGGACTGTCCGGCCGCGCTCGTGGCACGCGACCAGATCGTCGCCGACTTCGACGACGAGGCCGGCATCCGGGAACTGGCTGCGCGCGCGGACGTTCTCACGTTCGAGATCGAACTCGCAGATCAGGACGTACTCGAGCGTGTTAGCGAGGATTCGGGGACGCCCGTCCACCCCGATCCCGCGACCCTCGAGACGATTCACGACAAACTCGTCCAGAAACGTGAACTCGAAGCCGCGGGTGTTCCGGTCCCGCCCTTCCGCGAGGTCGAGGGCGCCGACGATGTCCGCGCGGCGATCGACGACTACGGCGCGCCGGTCATGTTGAAGGCCCGGACTGGTGGTTACGACGGCCGTGGAAACGTCCCCGTCGAGTCGAAAGGGGAGGCCGAGGCGGCACTCGAGTCGGTCGCCGGCCCCGCAATGGTCGAGTCGTTCGTCGAGTTCGAACGCGAGGTGTCTGTTATCGCCGTCGAGGGCGAGGGAGAAATCGCGACCTTCCCCATCGGTGAGAACGTCCACGTCGACGAAATTCTCCGGGAAACGATCGTTCCGGCACGCTCGAGCGACGCCGTCGAGGAGCGCGCTCGGGAGGTCGCGGCGGACGTGCTCGAGGTGATGGCGGGGCGTGGCGTCTACGGGATCGAGTTGTTCGAGACGAGTGCCGGTGAGATCCTGCTCAACGAGATCGCTCCCCGCCCCCACAACTCCGGTCACTGGACGATCGAGGGGGCACGGTCCTCGCAGTTCGAACAGCACGTCCGTGCGGTACTGGGCTGGCCGCTTGCAGCCACCGACCTGCGGTCGCCGACCGTGATGACGAACTTGCTCGGCGATGTCGACGACGAGCGGGAGGCCGAACTGGGCGATCTCGATCGGATTCTCGAGACGCGCGGTGGGAACCTCCACTGGTACGGGAAACGACAGGCACGACCGCTGCGAAAGATGGGCCACGTGACGGTTACTGGCGATATCGACGCCGATGTCGAAGACCTGCTCGAGACCGCACGCGACCTCGAGGACGCCGTCACGTTCCGGTCGTAGTCGCGGCGTTTACTAGCGTTTCAAGTCGTTTGCCGGAGCACCACCAGCCATGAGCGAGAGCGTCAGCGACCTCACTGATCGACTGTATCGCGAGGCAGACCAGGATCGGCCCGACGAGGAGACGCCCGACATCGGGATCGTCATGGGCAGCGATTCGGACCTCGAGACGATGCTGACTGGCGGGAAACGCCGCGGGGCCTACGACGCATTCGTGGACGAACTCGACTTCGTCGAACAGACCGACTACGCTGACCCGCCAGCGGAGCGGTTTACGTTCGAGACGTACGTCACTTCGGCACATCGGACGCCGGATCTGATGACGGCCTACGCCGAGACGGCCGAGGATCGTGGCCTCGAGGTCGTCATCGCGGGTGCGGGCGGGAAGTCCGCCGACCTGCCGAACATGGCGGCTTCGATCGCGTATCCGCTACCGGTGATCGGCGTCCCGGTCCAGGAGAAGTCCGTCGACAGCGTGATCGGGATGCCTACGGGCGCGCCGCTGGTCGCCGTCGACGCCGGCAAGTCGTTCAACGCCGCGCTCTCGGCCGCCCAGATTCTTGCGCGCCAACACGACGAGGTTCGCGAGCGACTCGTCGCTTCTCACGATGGACTTCGCGAGGAAGTTGCCACAGTATCACGACAGTTACACGACGAGGGAACACTCGCGTTCAGTGAGCGTAAGTAGCGTCTCACGCCCCTAGAGCTAATTTTCTTCCTTTTTGGACTATTATATAATGTGTGGTTATTAATCGTCTTTTTCTCGTCGCTGAAGACGAGTCTCGACCCGTATTAAGCCGTAATACGAACAATCAACCCTTATATGCGTGCGGTAAGAACCCCCGAACGTTACGGAGATGAACGACTGGATAGCAATCGGGGCGCTCGCGCTCGTGGGACTACTGATACCCCTCGGTATGATGGTGGTGTCGTACCTTCTGCGCCCGAGTGTGCCCGAGACGAACAAACGTGCCACCTACGAGAGTGGCGAGGTTCCGACCGGCGGAACGCGCGTCCGGTTTAACATCCAGTACTACATGGTTGCGCTTTTGTTTCTCGTCTTCGATATCGAGACCGTCCTGCTGTTCCCGTGGGCGGTCGTGTACCTGGATGCGGTCGAATCGGACGCCGTTTCGCTACTCGAGATCCTCGGACCGATGGCGGCGTTCGTTGCCATCCTGCTCGTCGGACTCGCGTGGGCGTGGCGTAACGGCGCAGTACAGTGGGCAAAAACACCACGACAGGTGGACACGGAGCGTGAACTATGAGTAGCGACGAACCACGACAGACGATACACGGCAGCACAGCGCCGTCGACGGACACCCGCGACTCACGGATCGGCGAGGGCGTCGACGATCGCTTCAACTCGAAGCTTCGGGAAGCGTTCGGCGCGTCACCCTTTATCCTCACCAAGTTCGACCAGTTCATGAACTGGGTGCGTGGAAACTCGATGTTCATGCTGCAGTTCGGGATCGCTTGCTGCAGCATCGAGATGATTCACACGTACGCGATCAAACACGACGTCGACCGCTACGGGGCTGGTGTGCCGCGTGCCTCGCCGCGACAGGCTGACGTCATGATCGTCCCCGGAACGATCGTCTCGAAGTTCGGGCCGCGCATGAAACGCGTCTACGATCAGATGCCCGAACCCAAGTTCGTCGTCGGAATGGGGTCGTGTACGATCTCTGGCGGTCCGTTTCAGGAGGGGTACAACGTCGTCAAGGGGGCCGAGGAGATCATCCCGATCGACATCCACGTCCCGGGCTGTCCGCCACGACCCGAGGCGCTTATCTACGGAATCCTCAAACTGCAAGAACGAATCCAGAACGGTGAATCAGCGCCCGTCGTCGTCAAGCCCTACGAACTCGAGCGCTTTGGCGACCTCGAACAGGACGAACTGGTACAGAAGCTTGCAGCAGAGATCGACGAGGACGACCTCGTCATGCGGTACAACTGGGCTGATTCGCCATGAGCACGCTAGAGGAGACGCCGGATGCCGAAGACGTTAGGGCCCTCGAATCCGTGATTGGGGACCGCATACTCGCGCGAGACGACCACGAGAACGCACCCGGATTCGTCGTCAATCCTGACGAAGTCCAGAGTGTCCTCTCGGATCTCAAAGAGGAGGCCGGCTACGATCATCTCTCTTGTGTCACCGCACAGCAGTACGAGGACCGGTACGAGTCGATCTACCACCTCAAGAAGTACGACGACGCAAGCGACGAGGTCAGCGTCGTCGTGCCGACGACCCGTGAGGACCCGGTAAGCGAGAGCGCGGACCCGGTGTTCCGGACCGCGGACTGGCACGAGCGAGAGGCCTACGACCTGGTCGGTATCGAGTACGCCGATCACCCAGATCTACGGCGTATTCTCCTGCCCGAAACCTGGCAGGGCCATCCGCTGTCGGACGACTACGACCAGAACAAACCACAGATCGTCACGCTGGCAGAACACGAGAACCCGCTCCAGGACGACCACCACGACGCCGAGTCGGACACGATGTTCCTGAACGTCGGTCCACACCACCCGGCGACCCACGGTGTGCTCCACGTCAAGACGGTTCTCGACGGCGAGACGATCGCCGACATCGAGCCCGACATCGGCTACCTCCATCGCTGTGAGGAACAGATGTGCCAGCAGGGGACCTACCGTCACCAGATCATGCCCTACCCTGACCGGTGGGACTACGTCTCGGCCGGACTGCTCAACGAGTGGGCGTACGCGCGGGCAATCGAAGATCTGGCGGACATCGAGGTTCCCGAGTACGCACAGGTCATCCGGACGATGGGGGCCGAACTCTGCCGGATCGCCTCGCACATGCTCGCGCTCGGAACCTTCGCGCTGGACGTCTACGGCGAGTTCACCGCGATATTTATGTACACGTTCCGCGATCGAGAGATCGTCCAGGACATCCTAGAGGAGCTGACCGGGCAGCGGATGATGTTCAACTACTTCCGCGTCGGCGGCGTCGCCTGGGATCTGCCCGAACCCCGCGAGGAGTTCATCGAGCAGGCGCGAGACTTCCTCGACGAACTCCCGGCGAAGGTCGCCGAGTACAACGACATGGTCACCTCGAACGAAATCTTCCAGGCCCGGTGTATCGACACCGGCGTCCTAGAACCCGAGGTGGCCAAAGACTACGGCGTTACGGGACCGGTCGCTCGCGGCTCGGGTGTCGACTACGACCTCCGGCGGGACGACCCGTACGGCCACTACGAGAACGTAGAGTGGGACGTCGTCACTCGAGATGGCTGTGACAACTACGCACGCGTTCTCACGCGGATGGAGGAGGTCGAAGAGTCGGCCAAGATCATCGAGCAGTGTCTCGATTTGCTCGAGGACTGGCCCGAGGACGAACGGACGGTACAGGCAAACGTCCCCCGGACGCTGAAGCCGGACGCCGACGCGGAGATCTACCGTGCAGTCGAGGCTGCGAAAGGCGAACTCGGGATCTACATCCGCTCGGACGGCACCGACAAGCCCGGTCGGTTCAAGATCCGGAGCCCGTGCTTCTCGAACCTACAGGCACTACCGGAGATGACCGAAGGGGAGTACATTCCCGACCTGATCGCGTCGCTGGGTAGCCTCGACATCGTGCTCGGGGAGGTGGATCGATGACCGGAACGACGATCCCACTGCAAAACGACACGGTGTTGCTACCCGAACTCGTCGACGACCTGCTCGGACTGAGCGAGTTCGGCGTCGCCGGCGAGTTCCTCGCGGCATTTATTGCTGCCTTCATCGTCGGCAACCTGATGCTCGCGATGACTGGCGTCGCCGGCCCCTGGGCAAAACGAAAGATCACGGCCACGTTCACCGACCGGATCGCGGTCAACCATCTCGGGCCGGGTGGCATTCTGATTATCGTCGCCGACGCGGTTCGACTCCTCTCGAAAGAGAACATCATTCCCGAGAACGCCGACCGACCGGCCTACGACCTCGCACCGATCGTGGTTGCGGGTTCTGCACTGCTTGGCTTCGCCGTCATCCCGATGGGGAGTGGCGTCCACCTCGCCGACCCCGAGGTCGGCCTCGTGTACGTCTTTGCGGTTGCCGGTATCGCGTCGATCGGTCTGGTGATGGCCGGCTACGCATCGGGTAACAAGTACTCGCTGCTGGGTGGCCTTCGTGCGGTCGCACAGAACGTCGCTTACGAGATTCCGCTGGTCGTCACCGGGATGTCGGTCGTGCTCTTTGCGGGATCGCTCCAAATGAGCGAGATCGTCGCCGTCCAAAACGAGACGACCCTGTTTACGATCCCCGGCCTCGAGTGGGCGATCCCAGCGTGGTTCGCGCTAGTGAACCCGTTCGCGTTCGTGTTGTTCCTGATCGCGAACTTCGCCGAGGTCGGACGGAACCCCTTCGACATGCCCGAAGCGCCGGCGGAACTCGTCGCCGGCTACCAGACCGAGTACTCCTCGGTCTACTTCGTGCTGATCTATCTCGGGGAGTTCCTCCACATCTTTCTCGGGGGCGCGATCATCGCGACGATTTTCCTCGGCGGTCCCGCGGGTCCCGTCCTGCCGGAGATCGTCTGGTTTATCATCAAGATCTGGGCGGTGTTCTTCCTGACCCAGTGGCTCCGCTCGGCAGTGCCACGGGTCAGAATCGACCAACTAATCGAAATCGGCTGGAAGGGGTTGCTCGTCCTGTCGTTTGCTAACCTCTTCCTGACCGCGGCAATCGTTGGGGTGATCGCATGATCGGACTACTCAAGTCGATGGCAACCACGATGAAACACGCATTGGACGGCTCTACCTTTACGGTAGAGTACCCGAAGACCGCACCGGATGTCTCGCCACGGTTCCGTGGCGTCCACAAGTTCAGCCAGGAACGGTGTATCTGGTGTCGGCAATGTGAAAACGTCTGTCCGAACGATACGATTCAGATCGTGATGGACGACAAGCGAAACGGCGAACAGTACAACCTCCACATCGGACAGTGTATCTACTGTCGGCTCTGTGAGGAGGTCTGTCCCGTCGACGCTATTCTACTGACACAGAACTTCGAATTCACTGGTGACACCAAACACGATCTGGTCTACAACAAAGAGCAACTGAAGTCGGTACCGTGGTACAAAGACATCGATCCGCTCGAGTCACGCGAACCCGATCGGGGTGCGTGGATCGGTGAGGGGAAAGGAGAGGTGGACTACCAATGATGGACACACTCGCGTTCGCGCTGTTTGCGTTCGTGACCCTCGCCAGTGCTGGCGGGGTCGTGTTGCTAAAAGACCCCTGGCACTCGGCGCTCATGCTGGGCGTGGCGTTGCTCAGCATCGCGGTCCACTACGTGATGCTGGCGGCAGAGTTCGTCGCCATGATGCAGGTCCTCGTCTACGTGGGCGGGGTCCTCATTCTCATCACGTTCGCCGTGATGCTCGTCCAGCGTAACGAGCCAGAGAGCACGAGTCCGACGGATTCGAACGCCGACGAGGTGGTACAGCCATGACGACCGGACCGGAACTTCGCACCGGGAAGACGCTCGTTCCCGGCCTGCTCGCCGTTGCCCTCTTCGGACTGATGGCGCTAATCGTGTTGAACACGCCCTTTGGAACCGTCGGCGATCGGCCGGTCGGCTTTCCGGAGGACATCGCAATCGTCTCCGAAATCGGCTACGCGCTGTTCGATCTCGGCGCGCTCCAGTCCGGCCAGTTGGCGATTCCAGAAACCGAGTCGTTCCTCGCAGCGTTCCTGCTGATCGCACTCACGCTCGACGCCGCACTCGACGCGTCGCTCGTGCTTGCGAAACGCGAAGAGGAAGGCGAACCGGTCGCTGCGCTCTCGAGTCGGGGTGCCGAATCGAGGTCGCTGACTCCGCCAGCCGATCGAACGACCGTCGCCGACGGCGGTGATGACGTCGAAGCGGAAGGGGGAGGTGAGACGCGATGAGCGTCGGCGTGGGGATCGAGTACTACGTGTTGCTGTCGATGGGGCTGTTCTGTATCGGCCTCTTTGGCATCTTGACGCGTCGCAACGCACTGATGTTCCTGATGTCCGTCGAGTTGATGTTGAACGCGGCTAACATCAACCTGATCGCGTTCGCGCTCTATCACGGCAATCTCACCGGTCAGGTGTTCTCGCTTTTCGTGATCGGGCTCGCTGCCGCCGAGGTCGCCGTCGGACTCGGGATCATCCTGGTGCTGTATCGCAACTTCCGTGACGTCGATGTCACGGTTCCGACGACGATGAGGTGGTAAGATGGAAGGTGTATTCAGCTACGCTCCGGCGATAGCGGCGTTCCCGCTCGTGGCGTTCGTGATTGCCCTGGCCTTTGGCAAGTCTCTGCCGAAGAAAGGGGCGCTCGCGGGCATCTTCGCGACGCTTGGCTCACTCGTGCTGTCCGCGTTGATGCTGGTTGCCGTCGCGAGCGGCGAAGTGTATCACGAGACGCTCTACGAGTGGGCGATCGGCGAGACCCCGTCGGGAGTCGGCGGGATCGAGTTCACGTTCGGCATCCTGATCGATCCGCTGTCGGCCCTGATGCTCGTAATCGTCTCGTTGGTCGCCTTCCTGGTCCACGTCTTCAGCCTCGGGTACATGAACGCCGAGGGCGAGACCGGGCTGCCGCGGTACTACGCCGGGCTCGGCCTCTTTACGTTCAGCATGCTCGCGTTCGTCTTCGCGGACAACCTGCTGATGGCGTTCATGTTCTTCGAACTGGTGGGACTGTGTTCGTTCCTGTTGATCGGGTTCTGGTTCCGCACCCGTTCGGCCCCCTCGGCAGCGAAGAAGGCGTTCCTGGTCACTCGCTTCGGGGACTACTTCTTCCTGATCGGGGTCGTCGCAATCGCGGCCACGTTCGGCACGCTGCAGTTCGCCGGTGACGGATCGTTCGTCGCGGCCGCCGAAGCCGCTCTCGACGGCACCGGCGAGGCCTGGACGCCTGCCGGAATCGGGATCGAAAACTGGGTGACCCTCACCGGACTCCTCGTGCTCGGGGGCGTCATCGGTAAATCCGCACAGTTCCCGCTGCACACCTGGCTCCCCGACGCGATGGAAGGGCCGACCACCGTCTCCGCGCTCATCCACGCGGCGACGATGGTCGCGGCCGGCGTCTACCTGGTCGCCCGAATGTTCGGCTACTACGCACTGTCACCGACTGCACTCGCGATCATCGCCTTCGTCGGTGGCTTTACCGCCCTGTTCGCGGCGACGATGGGCGTCGTCAAAGACGATATCAAGCAGGTGCTCGCCTACTCGACGATTAGCCAGTACGGCTACATGATGCTCGGTCTCGGCGTCGGCGGCTACGTCGCCGGAGTCTTCCACCTGATGAACCACGCCTTCTTCAAGGCCTTGTTGTTCCTGGGTGCCGGCTCCGTCATCGTCATCATGCACCACGAACAGGACATGTGGAAGATGGGCGGCCTGAAAGACAAGGCCCCCGTCACCTACTACACGTTCCTCGCCGGCGCGCTCGCGCTTGCAGGAATTATCCCGTTCTCGGGCTTTTGGTCCAAAGACGAGATCCTGTTCGACGCGATGATCGTCGGCCTCGAGGAGCCAGTGATCATGGCCGCCTACGCGATGGGACTGCTCGCGGTCTTTTTCACTGGCTTCTACACGTTCCGGATGGTCTTCCTGACCTTCCACGGTGAACCGCGATCCGAGACTGCCGAGGACCCACACCCGGTCGGCTGGTCGATCAAGGCGCCACTGATTGTACTCGGCGTACTCGCACTCGTCGCGGGGATCGCCAACCTCGCGCCGGTCGCCAAGCTCACCGGACTGGACATCACGTTCCTCGAGTTCTGGCTCGACGGCGAGTACGGTGCCGTCGAGGGGCTGACCTACAGCGCCTACGGTGAACTGCTCGCCTACGAAACCGGCGTCGTCGGCTCCGAACAGCTCACGGTCGCGCTCGCGGCCGGGCTCTCCCTGCTGCTTGCCTTCTCCGGTGCTGGCGTCGCCTGGAAGCTGTACAACGTCCCCGAACCGACCGCACACAAGGAGAAACTCGGCTCGGTCGGTGACCTCGTCGAAGACAACTACTACCAAGACGAGTACCAGGTCTGGCTCGCGGAAGGACTAACACTGCCGTTCTCTCGAGCGGCCGATCGCTTCGATCAGACCGTCATCGACGGCGTCGTCGACGGCGTTTCGACGGCGAGTCTCTTCGGCGGTGATCGGGTGAAACGCATCCAGACCGGTCTCGTGACGAACTACGCGGCCCTGCTCGTTGGCGGATTCATCGCCTTACTGGTCGTTCTCGGACTCTACGGAGGGTGGTTCCTATGATGATCGAAACACTGATCGCGGTCACGCTGATCGGCGCAGCAGTTACGTTCGTCGCACCGAACCGGGTCGCTGGCAAACTCGCGTTCGCGATCAGCCTGGTGCCTGCCACGCTCAGCCTGTGGCTGTTCTCGGCGTTCGACGGCAGTGGCAACGCCTTGCTCGAGGGCGATCTCGCCTTCGAGTCCCAGATGGAGTGGCTCCAGCTGAGCGAGTACACGATTTCGTGGTTCGTCGGCGTAGACGGCATCAGTCTGCCACTGGTCGTGCTGACGACGATCCTGACGACGCTTGCGATCGTGAGTTCGTGGACGCCGATCGACGAGCGCGAGTCCCAGTTTTACGGGCTCGTGCTCTTTATCGAGGCGAATCTGATCGGCGTCTTCGCCGCACTGGACTTTTTCGTCTGGTTCATCTTCTGGGAGGCTGTCCTCATCCCGATGTACCTGCTGATCGGTATCTGGGGCGGCCCACGCCGGAAGTACGCGGCGATCAAGTTCTTCGTCTACACGAACGTCGCCTCGCTACTGATGTTCGGTGCCTTTATTGCGCTGGTGTTTGCGCTGCCCGAGGTCACGACGTTTGCGCTGCCCGAGGTCGCGACGGCGATGTTGAACGGCGGGCCGGAGTCGCTGTTCGGCGTCGCCGGCACGACGCTCGCGTCGCTGGTGTTCGTTGCGATGTTCGTCGGCTTCGCGGTGAAGGTACCTGTCGTTCCGTTCCACACGTGGCTGCCGGACGCCCACGTCGAGGCACCGACCCCGGCGTCGGTGCTGCTGGCTGGCGTCCTGCTGAAGATGGGGACCTACGCCCTGCTCCGGTTCAACTTCACCATGTTCCCGGACCAGGTCGAAGCCTACGCCGTGCCGATCGCGGCAATCGCCGTCATCAGCGTCATCTACGGGGCCTTGCTCGCGTTAGCACAGACGGACCTCAAGCGGATCGTCGCCTACTCGTCGGTCTCGTCGATGGGCTACGTCATCCTCGGGCTGATCGCGTACACCCAGTTCGGGGTCGGTGGTGCGACCTTCCAGATGGTCAGCCACGGTCTGATCTCCGGGCTGATGTTCATGGCGGTCGGCGTCCTCTACAACGCCACTCACACCCGGATGGTCACGGACATGTCCGGGATGGCAGACCGAATGCCCGTCGCCGTCGGCATTCTCGTGGCCGGCGCGTTCGGCTACATGGGACTGCCGCTGATGAGTGGCTTTGCGGCCGAGTACTTCATCTTCTTCGGCTCGTTCGGTGCTGACTTCCCGTACGCGCCGATCCTCACGGCACTCGCGATGTTCGGCATCGTACTAGTCGCAGGCTACCTGCTGTTTGCCATGCAGCGTGCCGTCTTCGGACCGTATAACCTAGAAACCGACTACGAGGTGAGTCCGGCACCACTGCACGATGTCGTACCGATGTTCGTGCTGCTCGGACTCATCATCGCACTTGGGGTCGCCCCCGACCTGATATTCGAGATGATAACCGACGCAGTCGATCCGATCCTCGAGAACGGAGGTGAACTGTAATGTTTCCCATCGAACTCGCCGGATGGACGGCACTCGCGCCGCCGCTGTTACTCGCGGCGACGGCGCTCGTGTTGTTCCTCGTAGACAGCATCTCGCCCCGTTCGTCGAGCCGTAGCTTGCTCGCGGGCACGACAGTTGCCGGCTCGCTCGTGTCGCTTGCCGTCGCCGTCTGGTTTACCGCCGCAGGCGTCGGCACGCCGGGCATGGACGGCGGTCGTGGCGTCATCACGCTGTTCGACGGCCAGTTCGTCGTCGACGGGATGGCGTTGTTCTTCATGATCGTCGTCGCAATCGTCACCGCCCTGGTAGCCGTCGCGAGCTACGACTACATGGACGGCCACGCCTACCAGGCCGAGTACTACTCGCTGATGGTACTCGCCGCAACCGGGATGTCGCTGATGGCAGCCGCTAACAGCCTCGTGACGATCTTCATCGCACTCGAGTTGGCGAGCCTGCCGTCGTACGCACTCGTTTCGATCCTGAAAGACAACCGCGGTAGCGTCGAGGCCGGCCTGAAGTACTTCCTCATCGGCGCGCTGTCGTCGGCGATTTTCGTCTACGGGATCTCGCTCGTCTACGGTGTGACCGGTCATCTGCAACTCGACCTGATCGCCGAAGAAATCGTCGTTCTCGCCGGCGAGGGTGCCGGCTACGGTGGCCTGCTCGGGCTCGGTATCCTGCTGCTCATCGGCGGGTTCGCGTTCAAGACCGCGAGCGTCCCGTTTCACTTCTGGGCTCCGGAAGCTTACGAGGGCGCGCCCGCTCCGATCAGTGCCTTTCTCTCCTCGGCGTCGAAGGCTGCCGGCTTCGTGATCGCGTTCCGCGTGTTCACGACGGCGTTCCCGCTCGAGCCAACCGCCGCACTGATCGGCGTCGACTGGACGGTCGCGTTCGTCATCCTCGCGATCGTGACGATGACTGTCGGGAACTTCGCCGCCGCGACACAGGACAAGGTCAAGCGGATGCTCGCGTACTCGTCGATCGGCCACGCTGGCTACGCACTGATAGGTCTCGCGGGCCTCACCGCCGACGGTGGTGAACTCGTCATGGGTGCGGCGATGATGCACCTGCTGGTCTATGGCTTCATGAACACGGGTGCGTTCCTGTTCGTCGCACTCGCGGAACACTGGGGCGTCGGTCGCACCTTCGAGGACTACAACGGCCTCGGACAACGCGCACCGGTCGCCTGCGTCGCCCTGGCGATCTTCATGTTCAGCCTCGCAGGCATCCCGCCGCTCGGTGGGTTCTGGAGCAAGTACTTCCTCTTTACCGGTGCGATCAGCGTCGGTAGCGCCGCGATGCTTGCAGTCGCGGCTGCACTCGTGGTAAACAGCGCACTCTCGCTGTATTACTACTCGCGGCTGGTCAAGGCCGTCTGGATCGAAGAGCCGATCGTCGAACGCGACGCCCTGGCACAGCCGACCGGCCTCTACGCCGCGATCGTCTTCGCGGCCGTGATGACGGTCGTCTTGCTGCCTGGTTTCGGTCCCGTCGTCGAGACGGCGATCGACGCGGCAGCGTACGTGATCTGATCACCTTTTCTCTCGAGCGAGGACCGACGGGACGAGTCCGTCTCCCCGTCGCCAACTCTCCCCACGAGTCGACCGGTACCTTTTCCACGCAGCGATTGTAACCCCGGACAAATGGTTTTCCGGCTCGTACTCGGGTGCGGGACCGTCGGTCGCCACGTCGTCACGCGACTGGCCGAACGTGACAGCGTGGACGACCGACTTCTCGTCGTGACTGACGACGAAAGCGTCGTCGAGACGCTCAGAGACGAGAGCATCCCCGCACGCCAGGCTACGCCGAACGCTCCCGACGCTCTCGAGAACGTCGAGCCGCCGGACGTCGTCTTCGTCGGCGGGGATCGAACCGACGTCAACCGGACGACGCTCGAGACGGCACGCGAGCAGTTTTCGGACGCCGAGATCGTCGCTTACCTCGGTGGCAATCCGACGCCGGGCGATCGGGCAGCGTTCGACACCGCCGCCGACTGCGTCGTCGACACCGAAGCGCCGATCGTCGACGCGGTTCTCGAGCGGACGACGACGCCGGTTGCAAAGCGAGTGATCCAACTTCGCCGCCAACTCGAGTCGATCGACGGACGCCTCGCAGTCGTGATGCACAACAACCCCGACCCGGACGCGATCGGTAGCGCCGTTGCGCTGGTCGACATCGCCGAATCGGTCGCGCTCGAGGTCGACCCCTGTTATTTCGGCGAGATTTCCCACCAGGAGAACCGGGCGATGGTCAACTTGCTCGATCTGGACCTGCGGAATCTGGACTCGGCAGACTCACTCGAGGAGTACGACGCGTTCGCACTGGTCGATCACTCTCGTCCGGGCGTCAACGACGATCTTCCTGCAGACCTCCAAGCCGACATCGTCATCGACCACCATCCGCCCCGTGGACCAGTCCCCGGCGAGTTCGTCGACCTTCGGGAAGGAGTCGGCGCGACGAGTACAGTGTTGACCGAGTACGTCGACCGCTTTAGCCTCCCGTTCGATTCGGCAACTGCAACGGCATTGCTCTATGGCATCCGCGTCGATACGAACGACTTCTCCCGGGAAGTGTCGTCGGCGGACTTCGAGGCCGCGTCGATCCTTCGCCCACACGCCGACGTCTCCGTCCTACGCCAGATCGAACAGCCGACGATCGAAGGTGAAACCCTCGAAACGATCGCTCGAGCGATCAAGAACAGAGAACTGCGCGACTCCGCGGCGGTCGCAAGCGTCGGCAGAATCACCAACCGGGACGCACTGCCCCAGGCTGCCGAGCAGTTGCTCGCGATGGAAGACGTCGAGACGACGCTCGTGTTCGGCTTTCGGGACGAGACTGCGTACCTCTCGGCCCGGTCTCGTGCGAACGACATCGACCTCGGAGAAACACTTCGGGACGCGTTCGATCAGATCGGCAGTGCCGGCGGCCACGCCGACATGGCCGGTGCACAACTCGAGGTTGGGATTCTGACGGAGGTCGACGATTGCGCCGAGGCCGATTCGATCGTCAGCGTCGTCGAAGAAGTGATCAGGAACCGCTTTTTCGAAGGGATTCGGACTCGACCCGGCGTTCCGGTCGGGACCTACGACCGGACGAGCGAGTGGCTGTTTACATTCTCTCCGCCCGGCGACGAACTCGAGGACGAAAGCCACGAGTGAGGTTCAGTGATTTTGTTGTGGTCTGGAATAAACCACACGCAGTTCGGAGCGTGCCACGGACAGCGCGGCGACCAGCCAGCGTCGCTGTCGGACGACGAGACACATTGTCGACTGGCCGCGGACGTCGTTCCGTGGTTCGTCGACCACTCCGAAGCGTCACGACCCGCGGTGACGAACGCGAATTCTCTTCCGTAAGCGTCACTGACGCCCGCACGGTTAGGAACCGATCGTGACGCGCCGGGCGTTCCGACCCGAAGTCTCTTATGAACCAGCCCCCAAAGCAACGATGATGACCGACACTGTGGACGACGTCGACCTCCCATACGACGAGGACGAGGCGTCCCAACAGGAGAAAATTCAGGCGCTCGAGGAACGACTCGAAGTCCTCGAGGCGCAAAACGAGGAGATGCGCGACAAACTCCTCGACGCGAACGCCGAGAACAACAAGTACCAGCAGAAACTCGAGCGACTGACCCACGAGAACAAGAAATTAAAGCAGTCACCGCTGTTCGTCGCCACCGTCCAGGAGATCACGGACGAAGGCGTCATCATCAAACAACACGGCAACAACCAGGAAGCCCTGACCGAAGTCACCGAGGAACTGCTCGAGGAACTCGAGCCCGACGCTCGGGTGGCGGTCAACAACTCGCTGTCGATCGTCAAAACCCTCTCCAGCGAGACCGACGTCCGCGCCCGCGTGATGGAAGTCACCGAGAGCCCCGAGGTCAGTTACGAGGATATCGGCGGCCTCGAAGACCAGATGCAGGAGGTTCGCGAGACCGTCGAGATGCCACTCGAGAAGCCAGAGATGTTCGACGACGTGGGGATCGATCCGCCGAGTGGCGTTCTCCTCTATGGTCCGCCGGGGACTGGCAAGACGATGCTCGCGAAAGCCGTCGCCAACCAGACGGACGCGACGTTTATCAAGATGGCTGGGTCAGAACTCGTCCACAAGTTCATCGGTGAGGGTGCGAAGTTGGTTCGTGACCTCTTCGAGGTCGCTCGCGAGCACGAGCCAGCCGTCATCTTCATCGACGAAATCGACGCTATCGCCGCCAAGCGGACGGAGTCGAAGACCTCCGGTGACGCCGAGGTTCAGCGGACGATGATGCAGCTTCTGAGCGAGATGGACGGCTTCGAGGAACGCGGCGAGATTCGTATTATCGCGGCGACCAATCGCTTCGACATGCTCGACCGCGCGATTCTCCGCCCAGGTCGTTTCGACCGTCTCATCGAGGTTCCCAAGCCCAACGAGGAGGGCCGCGAGATCATCTTCGACATCCACACCCGCGGCATGAACGTCGCCGATGGGGTCGACTTCGGCGAACTGGCCGTGGAAGTCGAGGACGCCTCCGGTGCCGACATCAAGGCGGTCTGCACCGAGGCAGGTATGTTCGCCATCCGCGACGACCGAACCGAGATCCGGATGGCGGACTTCTACAACGC
The DNA here is from genome assembly GCF_000230715.2 of Natronobacterium gregoryi SP2. GTDB lineage: Archaea > Halobacteriota > Halobacteria > Halobacteriales > Natrialbaceae > Natronobacterium > Natronobacterium gregoryi. Next base: position 850,117 of record NC_019792.1, on the reverse strand, counting down.
CTGGGACAAGGTTCAGGCTGACTCCGAAGATGCCGAGGACGTCTCGAAAACGTTCGCGTAACTCCTGACGGGAGGTGAGGTCGATCTCGCTTTCGTCTCGCCGTTTCAACCCTGACGTTTTTCGTCTCGACTCCTCGAAGCTGCCGTTTCTCCGTGAGGCTGTTATGTGCTCGTTTTGCGAGCGGTGTCCACACAATCCTTAAGCCGAAACCGTCCGTACGACTGGCTATGCACAAAGACGAACTTCTCGAACTCCATGAAGAACTCGTCATCATCATGGAGTACTTCTCCGAGCGCGAAGAAGTCGACGAGGAACTGTTCGAACCGTACCACGAACTCGACGTCGATCCATCGCACGTCCACAAGTCCAAGAGCGAACACAAACACGCCGTCTTCGTCCTCGGCAACGCACTCGCAAAGGGGATGAGCGAAGACGAGTTCTCGAGCGCGGGCCGAATTGGCAAACGAATGAAAGAACTCGCAGAGGACACCGAGTCCAAAATCTAGGCGTAACCTATTTGGGTAGGTTACTGCTTGTTAAATTATGGACCCACGCACGCAAGAGCGCGTCGAGCAGTGGGATTCCCGCCCGTTCGGCGGGGGTTACGACGGCCTTTCCGACCTTGCCGACGACGGATTTTCGGGGGCCGTCACGGCGAACGGAACCTGTCTCTTTCTGCTCAACGGCCGCATCATCGGCGTCTTCGACGGCGACATCGAGGACTTCCGGAACGCATCGGGGACGCTCTATCAGGCCCCTCATCCGTCCGTTCCGTTGCTCTGCTCGATGGAAGAACACGGCGGCGAAACGCGCGCCAAATACTACACGAACGATACCCCGATCGAGGAAGTCGACGAGACGCTGCAGGACGGGAGTTTTACCGGCTACGTCGAACTGAGCGAGAACGTTCTCAGTGGCGACTACTACCTCGTCTACTACGGGGGTCGCCGGATGGCCGCTGCCTACATTGGCAACGCCGAACGGTTGATAACCGGCGACGAGGCGTACGAACGCGCTTCCGACGAGGTCGGGATCTACACTGTCACGAACGTCGACATCGATGTCGTCGACGTTCCGGGGACAGAGCAAGACACGTCGGGAGCTAGTTCGGCGTCTGATCACAGCGCATCGACCGGGCCGACCGATGTAAGTGCCACCGGGAGTGCGGAAACGGAATCAGCCGACGCCGCTGGACCGGAAATAGATCTCGGCGACGATTCGATCGATCCGATCAACGTCTCCGACGCTGGCCCTGGGAACGTCGGCGAGGAAGTCGACTTCGAAAGCTTCGACGAACAGACGGCCAACGGAACCGAGACCACCGCAGACGAGAGTGCGACGGCCCCGAGCGATGGCGTCGGAGGAGAAACCAGTACCTCGGCCGCGAACGCCAGCGCCGAAGAGGAAGTCAGTACCTCGGCTGCAAACACCAGCGCCGAAGAGGAAGTCAGTACCTCGGCTGCAAACACCAGCGCCGAAACAACCAACTCGAGTCAAAAACCGTCGAACCAGCAGGTCGAAGCGAGAGACGGTTCCGGACCGACCGCGCTGTCGCCCGATCCAGATCCAGAAGAGATCGAGGCCGCCGCCGAACAGCTCGATCAAAGCGATATTACTTGGTCTACCGAAGACGACGACGAAGAGCCGGTCGACGAGCGGTTCGAGGAGGAAGAACAGTGGCGTGAGACGCGGAGTATTCCCTCGATCGATCCGGAGAAGACGGCGAGTAGTTCGACGGGGTCGAAGGCGAAGGCGAAATCTGGATCGTCTCGGGAAACCCGGTCGAGCAACCCGAGTCGAGCCTCGACTTCGGACTCGACCTCGACCTCGACCTCGACCTCGACCTCGACCTCGAACTCGAACTCGAACTCGAACTCGAGTGAGGCCAGCACCGGTACTGACGGAACGGCCGACCAGCACACCGCAGGAGAGACGACGAACACCGGCCAGGCCGCGAGTGCAGGTTCGACCGCCGACCGATCCCAGGGCCGGGCGAAGCAACTCGCAGAGCGCGTCGAACGTCTCGAGGAGAAACGGGACGCGCTCGAGGCGAAGGCTACCGAACTGGCGTCCGAACGCGACAAGCTTCGTGAGGAGAACCAGGAGCTATCCGCGACGGTCGAACGCCTCCAGTCTCGTATCGACGAACTCGAGAGCGAACGTCAGGGTGATGGAAGCGACGGCGGCGCTGGTGGCCGGGCTTCGGGGACGCCGATGTCGCCCGACCAGGCACTCTCTCGGACGAACCTCTTCGTCCGGTACGAATCCAAGAGCAAGCCGACCCTCGAAACGGCACACGCTGGCGACGCGGGCCGAAGTGACGTCGCGACGAACTTGCGACTCGAGCATCACACGGAGTTCGACGCGAACGAGGTTTCGGTCGACGGGAAGACCTACGAGTCGTTTCTCACCTCGTCGATGGCCTATCAGTTCGTCGAGTGGCTCACTGGGCACGCACTGTATGAAATCCGAGACACCGGGAACGCGAACGGATTGGCAGACTTCTACGACGCGATTCCGCGGATCGACCGGGCGGAACTCGACGCGACGATTTCGCTAGAAGACGACGACACCGAGGATGTCCCCGACTCGGTCACGTTCGACGTCGTTGCGTTCGACAAACGCGGTAATCCGCTCGTGCTCGCGACGCTGAACGACTCGCGAACGCCGATCACCGAGGAGACGCTCACCGACCTCGAGGAGAAAGCTTCCGCGGTCAAAGCCAACTACGCGGATCTCGGGGCCGCGATCGCAGTTACCTCGAGTTACTTCGAGCCCGGTGCACTCGAGGTGACCGAGACGGCGACTACCAGCGGCTTCCTCAGCCGTGGGTCGAAGATGAGCTACGTCAACCTCTCGCGAAAGGCGGGGTATCATCTCTGTCTCGTCGAATCGCGGTCGGAAGGGTTCCACATGAACGTTCCCGAGCTGTAGCCGTCCCTGACCTCCGACGGTACTGGTCGTGCGTTCCTTGTCGTGCGTTCCGGTCGCTCTGCTCGAGACGAGCGACGGACTGCAGGAAAGCGTTGGTGTGGGCTCTCTGGGCAGAAAGCGCCGTCGAGCGGAGAAGTTCGTCGCGGTAGGAAGTTAGTTTTCGGCTTCGGGGACGTCTTCGATTTTCATCCCGTCGAGTTTGTTCATGATGTCGTCGAGTTTACCGTCGAGTTCGTCGACGAACTCGACTGTACGTTCTGTCTTGATCGCTCCCTGACTGGAGGGCTCGATTAGATTTTCCTCCTCGAGAACGCGAAGGGAGTAGCGAACCTTGTGGTGGGGGTATCCGGTTTCGTTCGACATCTTGACGATCCCGATCGGTTCGTTTTCGATGACCATCTTCAGGACCTGTAGATGTCGTTCCAGCATATCAACTTCTTTCTCAAGTCTATCTATCATGGCATTTGTTAACTTGTCTTTGTGCCCTTTAAAGGTTACTCTCGAGAACCGGAACGTCGACTGCCAACGTAGGAAATAGCTCTTGAGAGTAGTTAACGCTTCGGGTTGTGGGACGGTGATAGACGACGGTCGTCCGGGCGAAAACAGTGCGTTTCCGGCCGGACGACCGGCAGGACGGCGCTGGCCTGGCACTGTCGAGCGCGACCGATTCCGGATACCGACCGCCGATCGGTCGGCGGCGACGATGGCGACCGCCAATACCGAAATCTGTTTATCGGCCCGGGAAGAACCCGTCGCTGTTATGACCGTCACAATCGTCGGGTCGCAACTCGGCGACGAAGGCAAAGGCGGCGTCGTCGACCTCTATGGCGACGCTGCTGACGTCGTCGTCCGCTATCAGGGCGGCGACAACGCCGGACACACTGTCGTTTACGATGGTACGGAGTACAAGCTTTCTCTCGTTCCCTCGGGGGCCGTCCGAGGAAAGATCGGCGTCCTCGGGAACGGTTGCGTCGTCAATCCGAGAACACTGTTCGACGAGATCAACACCCTCCGGGAGAAGGGGCTCGATCCCGACGTCCGAATCGCGGAGCGAGCACACGTCATCCTTCCGTTCCACCGCGTTCTCGACGGTATCGAGGAAGACGTCAAGAGCGAATCCGACCAAGAGGTCGGCACCACCGGCCGCGGCATCGGACCGACCTACGAAGACAAGGCGGGTCGACGCGGCGTCCGCGTCGGCGACCTTCTGGAACCGGACGTGCTCCGAGAGCGTCTCGAGTACGTCGTCCCCCAGAAACGCGCGCTCGTCGAGGACGTCTACGACGTCGACATCGAAGCGCTCGAGGACCCCGATGCGTTCGACATCGACGCACTCTTCGAGGAGTTCCGGGAGTTTGGTGAGCGTCTCGCGACAGAGGACATGGCTGTCAACGCTGGCGCGTTCCTCGCCGAGGCGATGGACGACGGCAAGACCGTCATGCTCGAGGGTGCACAGGGGACGATCATCGACATCGACTACGGGAACTACCCCTACGTCACGTCCTCGAACCCGACCGCAGGCGGTGCCGCGACTGGCTCGGGGATCAGCCCGACGGTGGTCGGCAACGGCGAAGTTATCGGTATCATCAAGGCCTACCTCACTCGCGTCGGGAGCGGTCCGCTGCCGACCGAACTCGGTGGTGTCGTCGGCGATACGCCCGGATACGACGAGGACGCCGACGGGCCTGACGAGGAACTTGCAACGTACATCCGCGACGAAGGTGGCGAGTACGGCACCGTCACTGGTCGTCCGCGCCGGGTCGGCTGGCTCGACATGCCAATGCTTCGCCACTCGGCCAGAACGAACGGCTTTACCGGGCTGGCGATCAACCACGTCGACGTCCTGGCTGGACTCGACGAAGTGAAGGTCGGCCACACCTACGAACTCGACGGCGAGAAACTGTACACGATGCCCGCGACGACCGAACAGTGGGCTCGCTGTGAGGCGACGTTCGAGACCTTCGACGGCTGGCCCGAGGTCGACTGGGAGAAAGTCGCCGAAGACGGATACGACGCGATCCCCGAGAACGCTCGGACCTACCTCGAGTACGTAAGCGACGAACTCGACGTTCCGATCTACGCGGTCGGCGTCGGTCCCGGCCGCGAGGAGACCGTCGTTCTCGAGGACCCGTACGAATAGGTCGACAGGGAGACAACGAGAGTGCCCGCGGGCCTGACCTCGAGGCGATTTCCGGACGCCGATTCCGCCGTCTCCAGGGGGTTCCAGAGGCGGGGCGAATATTCCCGAAGCCTTTTGCTGGATGCGGTCAGCGTACCTACTATGAAGGAGTCGTTGCTGGAGATCCTCCGCTGTCCGCTGGACAAACACGAACTCGAACTCGAGGACGCCGAGTACGACGGTGACGAAGTCGTCGACGGCGTGCTCGTCTGTTCGGAGTGTGGCGAACGGTACCCAATCGAAGACGGCATCCCGAACCTGCTACCACCGGACATGCGAGACGAAACGCCTGCGTAAGTTCGATCTACCGTGCTGTCGAACGAGGTTACCGTCCACGTCAACCGCGGGGAAAGCGACACCCTCGAACTCGAGTCCGCCGACGGCGATCGGCTCGACCTCGAGGTCAGTCGCTCCTTTAGGCTGACGCTTCGGGGACACGAGACGCCGGCACACGTCCACTGCCGGCTCGACGGTGGCCTCAGTCACATCGCATCGATCGATCACCCCAACTACTACGTCGGACCTGGTGATGTCACGTCGGTTCCGGTCGAAATCGACGCCGACGGCGTCGATGCACTCGTCGAGGGGCAACTCGAAGTGCTGACGGGCTACGGGTCAGAATCGGTGACGGTCGAGGTCATCGTCACGCCCGGGTCGGCCAGGATCGACGTCGACGAGTCCCTCGCGGAGCCGTCACGCGACGAGCCCGAGCCCCCGGTTCTCGAGCGAGTGTCGTCCGCGGCCCAAGTCGATCCCGGCACGCTCGCCGTCGGTGCGCTCGGCCTGTTCGCGATCGCTATCGCGACGATGACTGCGATGACGATCGCCAGCCCGGCCGCGCTGGTCGGGCTCGGGGCAGTTATCGTCGGCGTCGCCGTTGCTGGGTTGCTTCTCGTTCGGTAGTGACGAGTCACTCCGGGACGGTGACCGACATCCGGGCCTCACACGTCATTTCTCGCGCCCGTAGCTCCGCGGCGACGGTGAACTCCCCGGGCTGGGGATCGGACCACTCGGCCTCGTAGGTCGCCGATTCGTCGGGTGCGAGCCGTTCGGAACTGACCACCTGAGCGAACATCCGGCCGTCCGAGAAGCGCCACACCTCCCGACCTTCGTCCTCGACGACGAACTCCGCTTTCGCCGCGTCCGGGAACTGCAGTTCCGCCGCGCTCGAGTCGGTGTTCGTGACCGTAAACTCGAACGTCACGCTGTCGTCTATTCCGTCCGTCGATACGGTCGCGTCGAGCGTCCCCTCGAGTGCCATACCGGCCTTTCGACGGTCTCCCGGATAGCTTTTTTCCGGAGCCCCTGGCTAGATACTCGAGGCGTGTTCGGTCGCCATCCCATCAGAACCTTGCCGTCGAGCGAAAACTGTGCGTTTCCAATACTCGAGTGCTCTCACGATCGAGTGAATCTGTAGGTTCAGCGAAGGTAAATACCCTAATACTATCAAATGTTCTGTTGTTGTGTGGGCGATAGTAAGAAATGGATCACCGCCTCCGTATATCTCACTAGGCGGGCCACGCCTGAACTGATGGGTCGAATCTGGCGGTGTGGCTCGATTCGACCCGTCAGTCGACGGTTGGGACGGTACTAGTGCTTTGGCAAGCCTGAACGGATGAGTGAAACCGAATGCGGTCGTCTGGGTTCACTCAGCAGTCGACGCTCGGCGGAGTACTAGCTTGTTTCTATCTTCTTCCAAGGAGAGAATCCCGCCGTTTACGACGGGCGTGAATCCGACACCGCCGACACAGACCACGTTCAGCAGCTATACGGATATTTAAGTCGAATCGTCTCGTAGTATGACGTACACCGAGGCGGCATGACCGCCCACCTAATCGGACAATATCGGGACTCCGAGGCCCAGAACGTTCGAAACACTCTCGAACCGCTGTGGTGTCTCGGTCAAGATAACTCCGAGTCCCCTGCCGGGATAGGAGTAACGGCGGTGTGGCCCCGTCCTCAGAAATCATTGATTTCTGATGGACTGCACGAGAACGCCGTTCTCGTGAACGCCATCGGCCCGTCATACCGACGAGTCGCAAACCAGCAAATATCCCAACCCAGCGGTACGGTGCCGTGGGAAGCCTCGCCGTTCACGGCGAGGAAGAGGTCACTGAGTATCGTTCTTTTCGTATCACATCCGGTCGTTGGGCTACTTTTCGTGGTGGCATTTGGGATTTACGTCGGAAGGCGGGTAGATAGAGCTGAACAGTTCGAAGAGCGTGTTCAATCTCTGGAAGCCCAATTGGCGGCCGGAATTCGTAACTGACTGCACAAACTGATCTAACGCTACTCACGTCGTCTCGCCGGGAGCATGTGATAGAACGCCTCGTGTTCTTGTGAAACACGGACTCGTCGCACAGCGAACGCTATATGGAAACTGCGCCCGAACCCGAACGCGTGCAACTTGTCGGCTACGAACCGAGCGGTCGGGGCTCGGCGCTGTTGCTCGGCGACGGCGGGTCCGTCGAGCGACGCGACCTCGAGCCCGGCGACGTCCTCTCCTACTCGCTAGGGGAACGACGCTGTGCGGGAGCGATCGGCGACGGCGAGCACGTCGCCTGCGATCGATCCGGGACGCCTTACTGCGAGTTCCACACGAGTACGTGGGTCTGCGCTCGCTGTACGGGCACCTGCCTGAAGCCCGAGATGGACTGTCACGAACCCCACGCAGTCTACGTCGCTGCCTTCGCTCCCGATACGTTCAAGATCGGCGTCACCCGCGAGTGGCGACTCGAGACCCGACTCCGCGAGCAGGGAGCCGACCGCGCTGTCCGCCTCTACACCGTCTCGGACGGCCGGATCGCCCGCGAGATCGAGGCCGAAATTGCCCGCCGACTCACGGACAGGGTCCGAACCGGGCCGAAAGTCGCCGCGCTCGCGAGCGACGTCGACGAGACGGCCTGGGAGGAGACGCTCGCGGACCTCGAGGGGTTCGTCGCCGACGCCGACCTCGAGTTCGAGTTCGAGTTCGAGTTCGAGTTCGATCCCGCCGCCGAGGACCTCGAGTGCGGCGTCCGCGACCGATACGCGTTCGACTACGGGATCGACCTCGAGACCCGGCCCGTTCGGGAGACGGTTGCGAGCGGGACGGTCGTCGGCGTCAAGGGCCGATTGCTCGTCCTCGAGAACGGCGGAACGACCTACGCCGTCGACATGCGTGACCTGGTGGGATACGAACTCGACGACGGGACGACGGATCGAAATCTACAGTCGTCGCTCGGTTCATTCGGGTGATCAGGGCGTGGCGTCTGCGAGGTCTGCCGTCTGTTCGGCGACGTCGACCAGCGAGAACCAGGTGTTGAGCGCTGCGCGTAACGCGACGGTGTCGTTGGCGTCGATCTCGAGTCGGACGGTCGATTCCGTTCGGCCGATCGTGGTTTGGGATCGATCGTCGTCTATCTCGCCGATTTCGCGGGCGACGCTGTCTGCGACGAGACGCGCTCGAGCGGTCGAGTCGTACTCGAACTCGACGGTCGCGTCGTGAGAGGACACGTTACCGGACGTCGACTTCCTTGACGTCGCGACTGCGTTCTTTCAGGAGGACGCGGTGTCCACAGTACGGACAGCGGACGCCACCGTACTCGTCGAGCTGGACGTCGCGTTTGCAGCGAGAGCACTTGTAGCTCATGCGTATATCAGGGGGAAGAGGTTATTCGTCGTCTTCGGTCAGTGCGGCGCGGATCGAGCGCTTTACAGTACGGCCGGCGGGGGTCTCGGGGCGGTAGGCACCACCGGTAAAGACTTCGCCGGTCTCTTCGTTCTTCCAGATGCCGGTGCCGACGCGGGTGACGTCGTCACCGTCGACCTGGGCGTTTCGCATGTCGTCTTCGATCTCGCTGACGCGACGTCGAGCGACGCGGCCGTAGCGTGCGCCGAAGCGGCCCGCGCTACCGACGGTTCCTTTTTCGGACATAGTAGGGATAGCTATCCCCAGCGGATTATTAAACCTGTTGAGTCGCGCCGCTCTATGAGGCCCGCTTCGCGACCGGGCCGACGAGCAACTCCCTGAAAACGAGCCCGAGCGCGGCGAGGTAGCCCGCGGGGGCGAGCGGTGCGGCGAGCAACCCCGTCGCGACGCCGGTCGTCGCGATCAGCGAGCGCAGGGCGAGACCACTCACGGCGAGTACGGGGATCGCAGCCAGGACGGCGTCCGGTCGCTCGAGCATGGCTAATTAGATGTAATTACTGTCTGCCGGAAAAGGGGCCGACAACCAGCAGAGCGTGTCTCTTCCACGAGGCCGTGACAGCCATCGACGGTGACTGGTCCGGAGTTCGTAGACGTCGACTCCCCTCGTCCTGTCGACCTCTTGCAGTCGTTCGTTATCGAAAACGTCTGGTGGTAACAAACGACATTCGTGTCAATTCGGGATACGATATTAAGATGCCCTCGCCGGTACGTTCGCTATGCGGCGCAGACACTATCTCGCCGCTGGGGGAACGCTAGTGGCGGGGCTTTCGGGAAGCGTGGAAGCGATCGAGCACGAACTTTCGAGACGGGTACGCGGCGTTCTCGGGGAGCAGGAGGAAAGCGAAATCACGGTTCGGATTCTCGAGACGAACGCACCAGTCAGAGGGGGATCGTTGCTCGATGTGCCGATCGAGGTCGAAAACGAGGGCAACGAGCCAGTGAGAGTGGCGGTTCACGTCGAGTACGACGGTGAAAACCGGTGGACGGTCGAAACGCCGGTTGCGGCCGGCGAAGTCGAGACGCTCGAGTACGTCAGCGTTCGAACGGCTCCGATGGAGACGGACGGGGAGGCGACCGTTCGCGTCGAAGCCGACGGGAGTATCGACGAGCAGACCGTGGCGGTGCTCGCCGTCCCGGAACTAGACTCCGACCGGACCAGCCCCGATCGAGCGCTCTCGATCCAGCCTGACACGTCGTTGCTCTTCGAGGTCGCGGGCGTCGGGGAGCACGGCGGTCGAACGCAGTGGTTCGTCGATGGCGAGCACGCGGGCCAGTCGATGGGTCCCTGGTACAGCGCCTACTACGACCACCGGGGTGCCGACTTCTGGCTGACGACACTCGAGGAGACGGGTACTCGAGAGGTCGCTGCGGTCGTGGGCCGGGACGACCGCAGTCGGGCGACGTGGACGGTCGACGTGACGGAAGGCGGTGTCGCGGCACCGACGATCGAGGCTGCTCGGCCGGCCGACGAATCACTCGGGGTGGTCGAGGGCGAGCCGATCGAACTGGAACTGGATGTCGCCCATCCGGGCGGCACACTGGACCGGGTCGTCTGGTGGCTCGGTCACGCGGATGTCGTCCTCGAGGTTACGTCGGTGAGCGGGGCCGAAGAGACGGTGACGCTCGAGTTAGAGCGGTACTGCCACGGTTGTCCGATCGTCGTGTGGGTGGTCGGCGAGAACGGGACCGTCACTGTGGAGAGCCCGTGGGTGCTCGACGAGGTCGGCGACGCTCCCGACGCGGAGCCACAGGTGGCGCTCACGGGGACGAACGACCCCGTCGACGCCGGCGGGGTTCTCGAGGTGACGGCCGAACTCGAGAACCTGACCGACGACGAGGTGCTCCGAGAGGTGGAGCTGATCGTCGGGCACGATCCGGAACTGGTCGACAGCCGGTCGGTAACGGTCGGCCCCGACGCCGCCGAGACGGTCGCCCTCGAGTTCGAGACGGCTGAGGTGGGGCGCACCCAGACGTTCCCCGTCCGCGTCGAAACCGAGGAGAGCGTGGACGAGCGGACGGTGATGGTGATCGGCACTGAAGATGTCGGCCCGGACGTGACGATCATCGAGACGAACTCGCCAGTCAGGACCGGCGAGTTCCTCGAGGTGGCTGCCGAAGTGGAGAACCGTCGCGACTCGGCGTTCTCGCGGGAGGTACAGCTCGTGGTCGGTCACGACCCCGACGTGGTAGACACGCGGGCACTGAAACTCGAGTCGGGCGAGAGCGAGACGGTGACGGTGGGCTACGAGACGGCGGTCGTCGAGCGCGATCAGGAGTTCCCTGTCCGGGTCGAAACCGAGGGCGACGCTGACGAGGTTCCGGTCTTCGTCTACGTCGACGAACCGCCGATGCTGGTGTCGATCGTTGAGACGAACGCTCCCGTCGCCACGGGCGATGTCCTCGAGGTGACGGCCGAACTCGAGAACACGGGCGACGCCGAGGTGAGTCAGGACGTCGACCTCGTCGTCGGTCACGATCCTCAGCGCGTCGACTCGGACTCCGTTACCGTCGGTGCCGGCGAGAGCGAGACGGTCGCCTTCGAGTTCGAGACGGCGGTCGTCCGGCACACGCAGACGTTCCCTGCGCGAGTCGAGGGCGAGACCGACGCGGACGTTCGAGCTGTCGAGGTTATCGGCACCGAGGCCCTCGACGTCTCCGTGACGATCACGGAGACGAACGACCCCGTCGACGCCGGGGAGCTTCTCGAGGTGACGGCCGCCGTCGAGAACGAGGGCGAGAGTGCGATCGAGAGGGAGTTCGAACTCCTCGTCGGTCACGATCCGACGGTCGAGGACAGCGCCGTCGTTCGGCTCGACCCTGGCGAACGCGAGACGATCGAACTCGGCTTCGAGACGGCGGTCGTCGAGCGAGACCAAGAGTTCCCGGTGCGCGTCGAGAGCGCGACCGTCGCGGACGAGCGGACGGTGACGGTGCGTGGCACGGGAGACGAGGACGACGAGGAAGTCGAGTTCGAGTTCGTCGACTGCACGACGGCCGAGGCCTCGGGCGTGTTCGGGGAGGGCGACGACCTGACCGTCGAGACGCTGTTCGTCGACTCCGCAGGCCCGGGCAACGCCCACTTCTCGGTCGCGTTCGGCGACGACCTCGAGGCATCGTTCTCGGGAACGGTTCGGTTCCAGGTCGCCGACGTGCTAGAGACCACAGTCGTCGCGGAAACGGACGACGAAATCGTCGTCGAGCTACCCGACGAGGGGTTCGGATCGACGATTCACCTGGTCGCCGTCAACTGGACCGGTCCGGACGAGAGCACCGAGAGCAACCCGGAAGACTGCGTCGACGAGCGCCGGCCCGAGCGACCGACGATTGCGCTCGAGGCGGTCACGCTCGAGGAAGACGATGGCGAGTACGGGACTCATGCTGTCACCTTCGACTACGAGAACCCAAACGACCTCCCGCTGTCCGGCGGCGAGTTCGTCTCGGGGATGACTCCCGACGAGCCGGCCGACCTCGAGCCCGGTACGGACTCGTTTACCGTCGAGTGGACGCCCGAATCGCCCGCCGAACGACTCGTCTGGGAGGTCGATCTCGGGGACTACCACTACGACGAGACGCGCCGGGCGGAGACGGAGCCGGCCGAGGCGTACGCACCCGCCGACCCCGAGTTCGCTGTCTCGATTCTCGAGGCGACCGATCCCGTCGCGGTCGGCGACGCCCTCGTGGTGACGGTCGCCGTCGAGAACGTGGGTGACGCCGCTGGAACCGGAGAGATCGAACTCGAGGTCGGCGGCCGGATCGCGGACGCGGCGACCGTCGACCTCGACGGCGGGGCCGACGACACGCTGACGCTGACGGCCCAACCTCGGCCAGACGAGGTCGGCGTCCTCGAGGTCGTCGTTCGCAGTGGGGACGACGAGGCGACGGCCGAGGTCACCGTCGAGGACGCCCCAGAGCCCGCGTTCTTCGAGGTGGTGGTCGTTCAGGCGACGGACGTCGTCGCGGTCGGCGACTCGATCGAGGTGACAGCCGAGATCGAAAACGTCGGCGACGACCCCGGAGAAGGGCTCGCCGAGTTGACTCTCGAGAGACGAGGAACCGTCGACGCGACGTGGCTGTCACTCGAGGGGAGTGACGCCGAGACCGTCGTCCTGTCGTCCCCTGCGACGCCGGCGGACGCCGGCGACCGAACCGTGACGGTGAGTACCGACGACGACAGCGACTCGGTGCAGGTGACGGTGGACGAACTAGACCTGCCGGAAGAGCCGGGAGAAGAGGACGACACGGTAGGAGAAGAGCCGGAACCGGACGACCCACCCGAGGAGACGCCTGACGAGCAACCGCCAGACCCGCCGGACGATCCCGGGGACGAAGTGGAGGACGACCCCGGAGACGAAGACGACGAGGGCGACGACGGAACCGGGGCCGAAACTGAAGACGAAACGACCGGTCGCCGGTAGCGCCCCCCCCCTCGACGCAGGTCGTTCGCCCACCGCGAAAAACTGTCGTTTCGAGCCCGGAACTACTGAAACTCTGCCTCCGAGAGCACTTCGTTTAAATCCTCACGGATTCGCTCGCCCATCTCGCGGTCTCGAGCGGTCGTTACGACGCGATTCTCTTGGACGCTCGAGCCGTTGCGAATGAGCATGCGGACGTTGCCGCCGTCGTCGGCGCGGGTCACTTTCGCCCGCAGGCCCGACTGGGAGCCCTTGCCGCCGGCGTCGATGGGGCCAGGAATGACTTTCTTGACGTGTGGGTGGCCGGCAACGGCCTGAATTGCCCGCATTCCGGTGCGGCCGCCGATTAGCGTCGAGTGACTGCCGCCGATCTTCTCGGCCGGTGGGGTTTCGACGACTTCCAGGGCGCGGTTGCCACGTCGGTTACGAACCGCGTGGACGGGTTCGTCGTCGTCGACGCGGTAGAACGGATAGTGGACGTCCTCGCGGACGGCACGGATCACGAGCCGTTCACCGCCGGCGTAGACCTCGTCCGGCCGCTTGCGCCGTATCTCGTCGCCGATCAGGCCCGCGAAGTTCCGCAGTTCGACCGGTTCGTTCTCACCGTCTTCCGGTGTCGTCGTAATCGTCGTCTGCCCGAGGACGGGTTCCCGCAGATCTTCGGGACCGAGCATCGACAATGTCGCCCGCTCGCGGCCCGCTTCGAGAACGACGGCCTCCGTGTTGGCCTCCCGGCAGACGAGACAGAAGTCGCCGGGTTTCTCGAGCGGCGACGCGCAGTGGCGACACTCCATACTCCCCGTTGCGCTCGAGCGTGTAAAATGAACGTGTTTTCCTCGCCCGGTCAGACAGCGACGATGTCTTCCAGCACGGCCTGGACGGGTTCGGTGTCGACGGCGTCGTGGGGAACGGCCAGCGGCGAAACCGAGAGTCCGTCCTCGAGCAGCACGTATCGATCCGTATCCGGTGGATCGGGAATGTCGCGGTTGGCCATCTGCTGCCAGAGACGGTTTGTCAGTTGGAACGTGCCGTCCTCCATTGTCGCATCCATTTCGTAGACCTCCGTCGGCCGGGTAATTTCGACGCTCTCGATCGGCCGGTCGGGTCGGGGCACGTTGATGTTGAGGTAGTCGATGCGATCGAAGAGGCCAGTCCCGGGGTATTCTTCGACGATCGAGGCGACGATCGCTGCGGCCCGCTCGAAGTCGACTGCCGAGAGTTCGCCGTCCTCGCTCTCGTAGCCGAGCGTGTCCATCGACACCGCAATCGACGGAACGTCGTGAAACGCTGCTTCCATGGCGGCACTAACCGTCCCCGACCGAGAGAGAGAGTACGCCCCCAGGTTCGCACCGGCGTTACAGCCCGAGACGAGAACGTCTGGCTCGAGGGCGTTGACGCCGACGATGGCACAGTCACAGGGCGTGCCGTCGATCGCGTAGCCGAGTTCGTGGTCCGCGTGAGGGACCGGGCTGGTGAACGCGCCTTCCGAAAAGTCCACCGTCAGTTCGTCTATTGTCGTATCGTCCGTACTCGTCCGCCCGTAGGAGAGTGCCCGGCCGACTGCACTTCGGTTGCGATTGGGGGCGACGACTGTGACCGAGCCGATCGCAGAGAGCGCTTCGAACAGCGCCCGGAGGCCCGGTGCGTCGATCCCGTCGTCGTTCGTCAACACGATCTCCGGCGATTCGTCCATGTGCTCCTATTTGTTGGCAGAGAAAATATGCGTGTCCGTCCGCCGTGTGCATTGGTCCCGAACGCTCAAGACTCGCCGACGCGAACACGCGATGGATGCACCGCCGCGCACTCCTCTCGCTCGTCCCCGTTACACTGGCGTCGGGGGCCGGCTGCTTCGAGTATCTCGGCGAGAACGAGGAGATCACCGACCCCGGCGACGTCGAAATCGTCTGGGACGACCTCGTTCGGGACGATCCCGGCACCGAAGACGAACGGATCGTCGTCTGGGGCATCGTCAGAAATGTCGGCGGCAGAACACTTACCTACGTCGAGATCCGAGCGACGTTTTTCGACGCAGCGGGCGACCAACTCGAGAGCGTCATCGAGAACGTCGATCAGGACGTAAGCTCCGGCGAAGAGTGGCCGTTCCAGGTCGAGTTCCCACACTTCGGGGAGCGCGCGGCGGAAGTCGAGGAGTACGAACTCGAGCCAGCGACAGGGGTCTGACGACGCCGGGAGCCGCCGTTCTGGGAGTGTGACCGGTGAGTGTAGACGGTGCCGGATCGACTAGTGCGCCACGAACGAGCGGGAGACCACACGAGGGCAGATGACCGACCACGACGACGACGGCGTCTCGACGCTGGCCAAGCAGGGCAGTATCACGTTCGTCGGGAACGTGATCAACGGGGTCCTGGGGTTTGCTATCGTCGTACTGATGACCCGGTTCGTCAGTCCATCGGTCTACGGGCTGTTCGTTCTCGCGACCTCGGTTATCCTCTTCATGCAGGTGTTTGCGAATCTTGGGCTCCCGCTCGCGATCGACTACTTCGTCCCACAGTACCTCGAGGCCGACGAGCGCGGGAAAGCGAAGGGTGTGATCCTCCAGGTAACCGCGACCGTCCTCGTAACCTCGTCGCTGGTGGCGTTCGCGCTCGCAGTGAGCGCGGCGACGGTCAGCGCGTTTTTTCAGGAGCCAGCGATGGAAATCGCGCTGCTCTTGCTGTCAGTCACGATCCCGATGTTGGCGATTTACAACGTGTTGCTCACCTCCTACTACAGCATCAAGAAACTCCAGTACCGGGTCATCATGCGCGACCTCGTCCGTCCGATCGTCCGGTTTACGGTCACGGCCGGCCTCTTGCTGGTGGGATACGGCCTGCTCGGGCTCATCGTCGGCTATGTCGTCGGGCTCGCGGTTGCGATCACGGTCGGTGCGATCGTCTTCACCTACAAGGCCTGGGACCTGCTGGCAACCGATGTCGAACTCGTCCCGGCGCGGCCGCTCGTTGCCTACTCCGTCCCGTTGGCGATGACCAGCGTCGTCTTCGTTCTGATGGGCCACGTCGACTACTTCGTTCTCGGCTACTTTCTCTCGTCCGACGATGTCGGCATCTACCGCGTCGGTTACATGCTCGGTTCCGGCCTGATGATCATCTTCAACTCGTTGTCGCCAGTGTTCAAGCCGCTCATCGCCGAGAAACGCGACGACATAGAGTTAGTCCAGTCACGGTTCCGGACGATGGTCCGCTGGATCGCCGGTATCACGCTCCCGATCGCGATCGTCCTCTCGCTTGGCGCGAGTTCGTACCTCGCGGTGCTGTACACGCCACAGTATGCCGAGGCCAGCGCCGTCGTGGTGCTGCTTGCCGGCGCGTTCCTCTTCAACGTCACCTTTGGCGGCCCCGACGGGTCCCTGCTCCAGGGACTTGGCTACTCGCGGATGGTCTTCGTCAACACGCTCGTCCTCTTCGGCGCGAACTTCGTGCTCTCGATGGCGCTCGTCCCGATCTTCGGGATCGAGGGGGCGGCAATCGGTTCCGCGACGGCACTCTTCCTCGTGGGCACGCTCACGCTCGTCGAGATTTACCACCTCGACGGCATCCACCCGTTCACCCGCGACTTCGCGAAGATCGTCGGCGCCGGCGTCCCAGCGACGATCGCCGGCGTTCCAGTCGTCTCCCTGATCGAGAGCGACGTCGCCATCGTGGTCGCACTCCCCGTCGTCATAATCGGCGTCTACCTGCTCGCGTTGCTCGTGACCGACGCGTTCACCGAGGAAGACGCCCGCATGCTCGGGGAGTTCAGCCCACGACTCGAGGAGTGGCTACCGGTCAGATGACCAGTCGTCGACTGGCTCCTGCTCGCCGTCGGCGCGGACGCCCGGCCGTTCCGTCGATTCCTCACCGGATGGTTCGTCGGCGTCCGCGCCCTCGTCGATCACCTGCTCGCGCCAGGTTCCCAGCCGGAACCACGCGACCGCGACGACGAAGGAGGCGACCATCCCGAAGGAAAACGCCCACCAGATCCCTTCGATTCCGAGGTCGATTGCCGAAACCGTCGGGATCGTCACCTCGAGAATCGGGATCGTCACGGCCGTAAAGGCGAGCACGAGTGCCACGGGGACGCGGAAGATCCACCGCGAGAGGAACGAAAGCACCATCGCCTCCCGGGTGTTGCCGGCACCGCGGAACGCACCCTGAACGACCATGACGCCGGCGAACAGTGCCCAGAACGGCCCGACGATTCGTAGGAAGACGACGCCTTCGGCGATCACGGCAGGATCGTCGACGAAGACGGTCATCGCCTGTGCGGGGAACGCAACGAGCAGGACGGCGACACCGAAGATTGCCGCCATCGTTCCGGCGGTCGCCGTTTTCGTCACCGCGGCGGCGCGGTCGGGCGTCTGCGCGCCGAGGTTTTGCCCGACGCCGGTCGCGGTCGCGTTGCCGACAGCGCCAGCGACCGACCACGTAACCGACATGTATCGGACGCCGATCCCGTACGCTGCGGTCGGCGCGGCACCGAAGCGCGCGACGAAACCGGCCATCGCAACCGACGCGAAACTTCGGGCCCAGCCGTCGATCGTCGAGGGGTAGCCGACATCGATCAACTGCCGCTGAATCTCGAGGTTCGGCATCAGGTCCTGTGGTCGGAGCCGCACGCCGAACCGGCCGTCGGGCAGGATGTAGACGCCCGCGACGGCGGCGATTGCTCTCGAGATGAACGTCGCGACGGCCGCGCCGCGGGTCCCCATCTCGGGGACCGGCCCCCAGCCGAGGATGAAGAAAGGATCGATGACGACGTTGATCCCCGCCGAGATGAACACGAGCCACATCGCCGTCTTGGTGTCGCCTGCACCCTGCAACGAGGCACGGAAGGCAAAAAAGAGAAACGTGAGCGGCAACGCGAGAAAGATGACCTCGATGTAGGCCAGTGCCGCGACGAACACCTGGTCGCGTGCACCGATTAGCCACAGTAGCGGTTCACGGAAGTAGAGGCCGACGGCTGCAAGCACCGACGAAATCGCAACCGCTAGCAATATCGTCTGGGCGACGACCTTGTCGGCCATCCGATCGTTGTCGGCACCGACGTACTGGGAGACTAGCGCGATCGTCGCCGCGGTGAGTCCCATCGCGGTCGAGACGAACATCCACGAGAGCGGAAACATCAGCGAGACTGCGGCGACGGCGTCGCTACTCACCCGGCCGACCCAGAACATGTCCGCGAGGTTGTAAAACGTCTGGAGGAGGTTCCCGAGGACGAGCGGCCAGGCCAACTGGAGGAGTTTCGGGGGAATCGCCCCCGTCGTCATATCGACGCGTTTGCGTTCAGTCTCCGTCTCTCCCACGTGTGCTACACGTTGGTCGGTCGCCCGGACGGGTAAAAAGGGCTCGGCTCCCGTCGTCCGGTTGCCGCCTTCGGGAAAACGAACGGAACACCAGTCGTCGTCGCGGTGACCGGCACTGGTCGGAGACAGTCGCCCGACTCCGATCGTCTCGAGACGACGGCCGCGAATTCGTGACCGGCTTCGTATCGACTTCTGTTCGGCAGTATCACTGATACGGTTTGCTGTCAGTCAGTTCCGGCGGGCCCGCGAGTCCGCCTGCAGTTGCGCCGGGACAGCGGGAAAGCAGTCCGGACGACTGCTATCGGCAGATCAACATTGATGTATGGGGAGTGAGAGCGATTCACTATGACAGACACGCTCGAGTCGACGACGATCGATCGGATCGACTCCCTACTTCGAGAACGGATGTACGAAGACGATCTCCCGGGGCTGAGTCTCGCCGTTACCGACGGTGACGATGTCGTCTACGCCCGTGGCTACGGTTCGCGGGACCTCGCGTCGAACGCGCCCGCGACGCCCGAAACCGTCTACGGGATCGGCTCTGTCTCGAAATCGTTCGCCGCGCTCGCGACCGCACGGCTGGTCGACTCCGGCGATCTCTCCTACGACGACCGCGTCACCGACTACCTCGAGGTCGACATCCCCGACGACGTGTCGATCCATCACCTGCTCAGTCACACCGCCGGCTACCCCTCGCTGGCCGTCAGCGAGGCGCTGATCGCCCGCCAGCTCGAGGTCGGCGAGTCGGGTGTACCCCTGGGATCGCTCGCGGACGTCTACGCCCACGTCGAGGGCGCACGCGAGGAGATCGCCGGGGAGCCGGGCGACCGCTGGATGTACTGTAACACCGGCTACACGCTGGTCGGTGAAGTGATCGCGGCGGTCACGGGCCGGTCGTATACGGAGTATGTCACCGACGACATCCTCGAGCCACTGGGGATGGATCGTTCGACCTACGACGGCGATGTCTTCGAGTCGTTCGAGGACCGGATGACGCCGTACTTCCCGGAGGAGGAAGACGACGGCGGCGACGCCGACCTCGAGCCCGCTGCGCTCCCGATCCGCGAGCAAAGCGCCGCCGCCGGCGGCCTGCTCGCACCCGTGACGGACCTCGCGAACTACCTTCGGCTCCACATAAACGAGGGCGTCGCCGTCGACGGAGACGAACGGCAACTGGTCGGCGAGGACGCGCTCGAGGCCTGTTACGGTGCATACGCAGAGACACCGTCGGGGCCGTACGGCTACGGCTGGCGTACCCGCGAGGTCGCAGGTCGAGAACTGATCGGCCACGGCGGATCGATCGTCGTCTCGACGGCCTATGCCGGGTTCGCTCCCGAGGACGGGGTCGGCGTCGCGCTACTGGCGAACGCCTCGCCGGGGTACGGTCTCGCGGAACTCGGCAAGGGCGTCTTCGCGGCACTCGTCGGCGAAGACCCGCGAGAGGTCTCGTTTTTCGCTCGCAAGCGCCGACTCGAGGAACTGGCAGGCGAGTACGAGACCTACCGTGGCATCACGGAAGCCAAGGTGCAGGTCGAAGGCGGGACACTTCGACTGCGCGTCGGCGGCCCCATCGAGGAGGGGTCCTGGACGCCGCTCGTGCCGGTCGACCTCGAGGCTGGCGAGTTCTACGCGCCGACGATGGCCGGGAACCGCCAGCCCGTTCGGTTCGAACGCGACGGGGACGACCTGAGTCTGTACGTCGATCGCTGGCGGCTCCACCAGCAGTAAGCCATACACGCGCGCAGCGCACGCACACCCGCGCTGTCGGCCGGTTTTCTGCGAAAGGGTTATCAGATTCTCCATCGTAGCGATCGATCATGAGCGTCATTCGTCTGCCGGAGTCGGCGGCTCGCGACGGGGGTGATCCGTCGTGGAACTGATAATCACCGAGAAAGACAACGCGGCCCGGCGGATCGCCGACATCCTTTCTGGGGGGACGTACGACTCGAGTCGGGAGAACGGCGTCAACGTCTACGAGTGGGGTGGAAAACGTTGCGTGGGGCTGTCGGGCCACGTCGTCGGCGTCGACTTCCCACCGGAGTACTCAGACTGGCGGGACGTCGAACCCGTCGAGTTGATCGACGCCGACGTCGAGAAGACCGCGACGAAGGAGAACATCGTTGCGACGCTGCGGATTCTCGCCCGCAAGGCGAACACGGTGACGATCGCGACCGACTACGACCGCGAGGGCGAACTCATCGGCAAGGAGGCCTACGAGATCGTCCGGGAGGTCAACGAAGCGGTCCCGATCCGTCGTGTCCGGTTCTCCTCGATCACCGAAAACGAGGTGGAAAACGCCTTCGACGAACCCGAAGACCTCGACTTCGACCTCGCGGCCGCTGGCGAGGCTCGCCAGATCATCGACCTCGTCTGGGGTGCCGCACTCACCCGCTTTCTCTCGCTGTCGGCCGGCCAACTCGGCGATGACTTCATCTCCGTCGGTCGAGTCCAGTCGCCGACGCTGAAGTTGATCGTCGACCGCGAACGCGAAATTCAGGCGTTCGATCCCGAGGACTACTGGGAACTTTTCGCGGCCCTCGAGAAAGACGAGACGACCTTCGAGGCCCAGTACTTCTACCGCGACGAGGACGACAACGAGGCCGAACGCGTCTGGGAGGAAGTGACCGCCGAAGAGGTCTACGACACCCTCTCGAGTCGTGACGCGGCCACTGTGGTCGACGTCAACCGCCGAACCCGGACCGATGCGCCGCCGGCCCCGTTCAGCACGACCCAGTTCATCCGTGCGGCCGGCGCGCTCGGCTACTCCGCACAGCGGGCGATGTCGATCGCCGAGGACCTCTACACTGCGGGTTACATCACCTATCCGCGGACGGACAACACCGTCTACCCCGACGACCTCGACCCGGAGGAACTGCTCGACGAGTTCGTCGGTCACTCGACGCTCGGCGAGTCCGCAGAGGCGTTGCTCGAGGGCGACGACATCGAACCAACTCGCGGCGACGAGGAGACGACCGACCACCCGCCCATCCACCCGACGGGAGAGATTCCGGCCCGCGGCGGCGACGTGAACGACGACGAGTGGGAAATCTACGAACTCGTCGTCCGACGCTTCTACGCGACGGTCGCCGAGGCCGCGGTCTGGGAACACCTCAAGGTCGTCGCCGAGGTCGACGACTACCGACTCAAAGCGAACGGCAAACGCCTCGTCGAACCCGGCTACCACGACGTCTACCCGTACTTCAGCACCGCCGAGAACTACGTCCCCGATGTCGACGAAGGCGAGGAACTCTGCCTGACCGAGGTCGAACTCGAGGCAAAAGAGACCCAGCCGCCCCGCAGGTACGGCCAGTCGCGGCTCATCGAGACCATGGAGGATCAGGGGCTTGGAACCAAGTCCACGAGACACAACACGCTCGAGAAACTGTACGACCGGGGCTACATCGAGAGCGACCCGCCGCGACCGACGAAACTCGCGATGGCGGTCGTCGACGCCGCCGAGAGCTACGCCGACCGCGTCGTCAGCGAGGCGATGACCGCACAACTCGAGGACGACATGGACGCCATCGCCTCCGGCGAGGCGACCCTCGAGGACGTCACTGACGAGTCCCGCGAGATGCTGGAGGAAATCTTCACGAACCTCGCGGATTCACGCGAGGAGATCGGCGACCACCTGCGGAAGTCGCTCAAAGACGACAAGCGGCTGGGGCCGTGTCCCGAGTGTGGCGAGGACCTGCTGGTCCGCAGCAGTCGTCACGGCTCCTATTTCGTCGGCTGTGACGGCTACCCCGACTGCGAGTTTACGCTGCCGTTGCCCTCGACGGGCAAGCCGCTGATTCTCGATCAGGAGTGTGAGGACCACGACCTGAACGAGGTCAAGATGCTCGCCGGCCGACAGACGTTCGTCCACGGCTGTCCGCTCTGCAAGTCCGAGGACGCGGGCGAAGGCCCCGTCCTCGGGACGTGTCCCGACTGCGGAGACGAACACGACGGCGAGTTAGCGGTCAAGACCCTCCCGAGCGGTTCGCGGCTCGTCGGCTGTACACGCTATCCCGACTGCGAGTACTCGCTGCCGCTGCCACGGCGCGGCGATATCGAGGTCACCGACGACCACTGCGAGGAACACGGCCTCCCCGAACTCGTCGTCCACAGTGGCGACGAGCCCTGGGAACTTGGCTGTCCGATCTGTAACTACCAGGAGTTCCAGGCTCGAGAGAGCGAGAGTGGCTCCGATCTCGAGGCGCTCGATGGGATCGGTGCGAAGACAGTCGAGAAACTCGCCGCTGCAGGAATCGAGGACATCGACGATCTGACCGACGCCGATCCGGACGCCGTCGCCGAAGACGTCGACGGTGTTTCCGCAGACCGGATACGGAACTGGCAGGCAGAGGCCTGACCGTCTGGCGGCAGTCCCGCTTTCGTCGCCATCGGGCGGCTCGATCTCGCGGTCGGCCGATGTAGCCGCCGTCGCGAGATAGCCACCGATCGACCGGTCGGCCGCCGCGAGTGCGACAGCAAGTGCTACTGCTCGGTCAGAGAGTTGCGATCAGTTACCCGCTCTCTTCGTCGTTCACTTCGGTCTCCTCGAGCACCCGTTCGACGTTGCGAGCGTACCGGTGGCTCTCCAAGACTCTATCCGTCTGCCACCGTTTTTCGCCGTTCGCATCGATCACGAGGAGATCGGTCCCCATGACGCCATACTGCGTCCTGAACCGCCTTCCCGGGTCGAAGCCGACAGGCCAGTTTCCGTCGTGTTCGCGCCACCACTCCCGGAGTTCGGACTCGTCCGTCGGCGGAAAGATCGAGACGAACGTCACGGCGTCGCCGTCGTCGTCCTCGAGTCGTTCGTAGGCGTCTGAAAGCGGTGGCATCATCCGCTGGCACTGGGTGCACGTGACCGAGAACGACGTCACGACCGTGATGCCGTCCGTCGGCACGGTCAGAGTGCCGCCCTCGCTGCCGCGGGCGTCGATCGTCTCGATCTCGAGTGGCCCATCGTCGACGGACTCGTCGACCTCCGGTTTGGCCGCGGAGTCCACCCCGTCTGCCGCAGGCAGCCCACGCCACAGGGCGGTGGCCGCGCCACCGAGTACGCCCAGGCTCACGACGCCGGCGACGAGTTCTCGACGATTCATAGATGCATCTTACGTTCTGACGGGCCACTGCCAGTCGGTGACGATGCAACGACAGGACTGGTCGCAGCTGCACGGAGCCACCGGTACAGCAGACCGTGACAGCCGCAGTCGCACCCGAGTCCAGCGGGCGTATTCGTTCACGGTCGGAACTAGTCGAGCCCGAAGAAAAGATGCCCGGGTTCGATCGTCGAAAACGATCTGCTGGAGCCGGCACTTTCCTGTGGCTCGCAGTCGGCGACCGATCACTCGTCGCCGTCCGGCCCGCCAGTTTCCTCGAGAACCCGGTCGACGTTTCGCACGATCCGATCGGACTCGAGAACGCCCTCGTCCGTCCAGCGAACGGTCCCGTCGGCGTCGATCGCGAGGAGCACGGGGTGGGAGATAACCGCGTACGCGTCAGAGAGCGCCCGATCGTCGTCGTGTGCGAGCGTCCAGTGGCCGTCGTGTTCCGCCCACCAGTCACGAAGTTGTTCGGGTGACTGCTGGGTAGTGACCGAGACGCGGGTCAGCCCGTCCTCGGCGGCGAGTCGGTCCGTGGCTTCGACGAGGTGTGGCATCAGCGACCGACAGCGGTGACAGGCGGGGGAGAAGAACGTGACGAACGTGACGCCGTCGTTCGGGATTGCCAGGGTGCCGGCCTCGCTTCCCGGCGCGTCGATCGTCTGGACTTCGATCGGGCCGTCGTCCGCTTCGTTGTCGTCTGTTCCGTCCGATTCAGCGGACTCCTCGCCCTGGAACGGCATGCCCCTCCGCAACGCGACGAGTCCGCCGCCGAGCGCGCCCAGGCTCGCGACGCCGGCGACGAGTTCGCGGCGGTTCACCGGCCCGTCACCTCGAGTCCCGGAATCACCGATGGACGTTCGGTGCCGACAGGAAAATAATCAGGGGTCAAACGACCCGTCTGTGACCGTCTCCGAGAGAAATCCCAGCCACCAATCTACAAGACGCGGCAGTTCGTTCTCGAAACCGTGACCGACGACCGCACCTGTTGGAACGAGAAGTACAGCGACCCCGACTTCGACCTTCCCGACTATCCGATCCCCGAACTCGAGCGACGAGTCGAGACGTTACCGGACGGTCGTGCGCTCGACGTCGCGACCGGGACCGGCCGGAATGCCGTCTTTCTCGCCGAGCACGGCTACGACGTGGACGCGATCGACGTCTCCGACGAAGCCCTCGAGCGTGCCCGGCGACGGGCCGACGAACACGGGGTCGAGGTCGACTGGGTCCGCGCCGACCTCGCGGAGTTCGACTTCGACGAAGAGTACGACGTCATCACGATGAGTTTCTTCGCCGCTCTCGAGCATCTGCCGGTGCTCAAGGAGGCGCTCGCACCGGGTGGGGTCCTCGTCTACGAACATCACCTCCGCTCGAGCGACGAAATCGACGTCGGTCCTTCGGAAGACCGCTACCGATACCGGGCGAACGATCTGCTCCACGCGTGTCTGGATCTGACAGTCCTCTCTTACGATGAGCGGCGACGCGAGGTCATCGGTGGAACGGCCGCGGTCGTGACGCTCGTGGCGCGCAACTCGCAGGGAGGCACGCAGCCGTATCCGAACAAAGCCGAATTCGACGAACCGTCGTAACGTCGACGCGAGTCACTACTCTTTTGCCCGCTGGCAGCCGACTCGAGACCGACGTGACGCTACTCGCTACGACACTCGCAGGCGTCGTCTTCGGGCTGGCGCTGGCTGCACCGCCAGGTCCGATGAACGCAATTATCGCCGAGGAGAGTGTCGTCCGTGGCTGGTCCGCGGGCTTTTGGGCCGGTCTCGGGGCGATGCTCGCCGACGTCCTCTTTTTCGTGCTGGCGCTGCTCGGCGTCGTCGCGGTGATCGATCACTATCCCGCGGTTCGGCCCGCGCTCTATCTCGCCGGCGGGCTCCTCATGCTGTACTTCGCGGTCGGTGCGATCGGGGAAACAAGAGCCGCCACCTCCTTCACCGACAGCGGCGAAGTCGGGTCGAAAGGGTTCCGGAAGACGTTCGCGCTCTCGCTTACCAACCCCTACCAGATCGGCTTCTGGCTCACCGTCGGCGTCGGACTACTCGAGTCGGGTACCCTCGACGTGTTCGCACACGTCCCCGGCGTCGGCGACCTGCTCGCGGGGAGTCTACTGGTCGAGACCGGATCGCCGGCGCTGTTGCTCGGCTTCTTCGGTGGGATCGCGGTCTGGGTCGTCGGCTATCCCGCGGCGCTGTCTTCGGCAGGTCGACGCGTCGACGCCCTCGCGCCGGTTATCGCCGCGCTCAGTGCTGCGGTGCTGGCCGGATTCGGTGTCCTCTTTCTCGCGATGGGGACGATGGGACTGTTCTAGAAGTCAACACTCGATGTGCTCGAACGGTCCGTCGAGCAACTCCTCGCCAGCATCGGGATCGTCCTCGTCGAAGTGTGGCGGATGATCTTCGTCGAGCCCTGCCGACTCGAGGTCGTCGAACATCGGTAACTGGAACTCGTAGCCGGTGACGACGGCGAAGGCCTCGAGCGGTGCGTCGGTGAACTCGTCGAAGTCGTCGGCGACGTAGTCGACGCCGGCGACGATCTCGACGATATTGCCGTCCGTGGTCGCCCCGACCAGTTCGGCACCGATCGATCCTCCCGAGTCGGTGAGCAGGCCGAAGTGGAGTCGAACCCAGATCGTAGCGCTGTCGTCGGACCCGATCGTGAACGCGGTGCCACCAGCACCCAGACAGCCCTCCCCGACCGCCGAGTCGGCGTCGACTCCGGCTGCTCGATCACCGTGACCCGTCTCGGCGACGACGGGCCCCGCTGTGAGAACCACGAAACAGACGAAGACGAGTGCAACTGCGGTCCCCGGTCGGCAGACGCGTCTCATCAGTCGAGACTTTCACGCACAGCAGCAAGAACGTACCGACTGGATCGAGAGCACAGCCGACTATTCGTCGCCGAGTGCTGCGATTTCGTCTTCGAGCCACTCGCTAAACCACTTCACGCGCTTGAGTCGCTGGTGAGCGATGCCTTCGGCAGTGCCACTCTGGACACGGGAGGCCGCATCGTAACCCCGCTCGAGGACGCGGTCGACCATCTCGTCGGCGTCCATGTGTGTTCGTGCCTCGTAGCCCATCCGCAACAGCATGAGCGCGGTGCCGTTGGCTCCGACCTTATCGAGGAGGTCGGCCTCGATGAGACACTGGGTCTCGAGTGCCAGATCGGTTAGATCACCCTGGTAGGAGTGGTGCTCGATGGCGCGACAGACCTGTTTGATGAACGATTCGGGGTAGTCCGAACGCGACTCGAGATACTCGCGAGCGACGCGAGCCCCTGCCTCGGCGTGGAGTTCTTGGTCGGTCTCGAGTTTTGCGACGTCGTGAAAGAGAGCGGCGACGCGTGTGACGTCGACGTCAGCGCCTTCTTTCCGGGCGATCTCTTCGGAGAGTTCGACCACGTTGAGGATGTGGTTGTGCCGGTACTCGGCGGAGTGCCAGGGGTACCAGCGCATACGGCCGCCTTCCTCTTCTTTCTCGACGCTTGCAGCGAGATACTCGAAGACGAACTGCTTCATCTCCTCGAACTCCGCGTCGGACACCCTGTTTTCTTTTATCTCGACGCCCACGAGAGATCCCTCCGCAGTAGACGAACGATAGTCATTGGCAGATTGTTCGGTAGTTTCGCTCTTTAGCCTTTGGTTCGGAATAGTGACGACTTCGAAGACCCTCACAGACTGTGAACGGATACCGTCGTTTACTCGTACTACGATAGTTTCGTCCGCACTTCGTCGCTACAACGTTCAACACCTTCCGTTAAAGTCAAACATACGGCCCGGGAAAGGATGTGTATGAGTAGCGAACAGGAAGGGCAGTCGATCCGGTGTCTCGTCGCCAAAGTCGGACTCGACGGTCACGACCGTGGTGCACACGTTATCTCGCGTGCGTTCCGCGACGCCGGCTTCGAAGTGATCTACTCCGGCCTCCACAAAGCCCCGGAAGACATCGTCCAGGCAGCAGTCCAGGAAGACGTCGACGTCCTCGGCATCTCCATTCTCTCGGGTGCTCACGATACGCTCGTCCCGAAAGTCATGGACGGCCTCCGGGAGTACGACGCCGCCGACGACACCCTCGTCCTCGTCGGTGGAGTCATCCCCGAGGAGGATCGACCCGGGCTCAAAGAAGACGGCGTCGCGGCCATCTTCGGTCCCGGAACGTCGATCGAGGAAACCGTCGAATTCGTCCGCGAAAACGCACCCGATCGATGAACGCCGACGACGAACGACTGCTCGAGGACCTCCTCGAGGGGAAACACCGCGCACTGGCCCGAGTTATCTCGAAGATCGAGGACCGGGCACCGGGGTACCGCGACCTCGTCTCGGAGCTGTACGCACACACCGGCGAGGCGGACGTAATCGGAATCACGGGCAGCCCCGGGGCAGGGAAGTCGACGCTCGTCGACAAACTCGCAGAAACCTACCGCGAACGCGACGAGACGGTCGGCATCATCGCGATCGACCCGTCTTCGCCGTTTTCCGGTGGTGCCGTCCTGGGCGACCGCATCCGAATGGGGTCGACGATCGGCGACATGGACGTCTTCGTTCGTTCGATGAGTGCCCGCGGAACGCTGGGTGGGCTCTCGACGGCGACGACGGACGCCGTGAAAGCGATGGACGCGTTCGGCAAGGACAAGATAATCATCGAGACCGTCGGTGCCGGACAGAACGAGATCGACATCGTCCGAACCGCCGACACCGTCGCCGTCCTCGTCCCGCCGGGGTCGGGCGACGACGTCCAGACGCTGAAAGCCGGCATCTTAGAGATCGCCGACGTCTTCGTCGTCAACAAGGCTGACCGCGACGGTGCTGACCGGACCGTCCACGAACTCCAGGACATGGTCGCCATGGGAGCCGGCGACGGTGTCAGCATGGCCGGCGGTGGCGGCCACCACGGTGCCGACGCACTAGCGACGATGGACGACCACGACGACGCTCACGCCGAGTGGGCAGAAGACGCCGACGCCGACGCCGACGCCGACGAGTGGGTCCCACCGATCGTCGAAACCGTCGCCACACGCGCCGAGGGCGTCGAGGAGTTCATCGGCGAACTCGAGACTCACCAGTCCTACCTCATCGATTCCGGCACCCGCGCGGAGATGGCTCGAAAGCGATACGCCGAGGAGATCAGGACTCTCCTGCGGGAAGACGTCCACGATCTGCTCGAGGACGAACTCGCGGCGGCCGGTGGGATCGACGACCTCGCAGAGAACGTCCGAACTGGCGAGACTAGCCCGTACTCGATCGCCGACGAGTTGCTCGCGCCGGTCGCGGACTGTCTCGACGAACTCGAGACGGGCGAGTAGCCTGGTTCCCAGTTTCCGAACTCCGACCGCAGTTCTAAGACCGTTGCCGTGGTACGACTCCGTATGAAAGCCCGGACAGTCCTCGGTACGGCAATCGGCACCGTCGGCGCAGCCGTCGTCGGGAACCGACTGCTCACCAAGCGCGCAGGTGACCTCGAGAACCCGCTTCCCGGTATCGAACGCACGTACCGATGGCGGGGGATAGAGACGACCTACACCGTCGCCGGTGACCCGCAGGACCCCGAGGTCTTGCTCTGTCACGGCATCTATACAGGCGCAAGCAGCCACGAGTTCGAGCCAATCTTCGAACGGCTGGCCGAAGACTATCGCGTCATCGCGGTCGACCTGCCCGGGTTCGGTCGCTCCGAGCGGCCGCCGCTGGTCTACTCGCCGACGCTGTACGCCGAGTTCCTCCGTGACTTCACGGTGGCCGTCACCGACGAACCGATCGTCGTCGCGTCGTCGCTGGCTGGGTCCTTCGCCGTCGACGCCGCAGACGAGACCGAGTTCGAACATCTGGTCCTGATCTGTCCGATCGAGGAAACCGCGGCGGAACGGCCGTGGCTCCGAACGCTACTTCGATCGCCAGTCGTCGGCACGACGCTTTTCAACGTCCTTGCGACCAAACCGGCAATCCGACACTTCTACAGCCGGGACGGCTACTACGACGCCGGCCGGCTCGACGAGAAAGAACTCGACTACGCCTGGGACAGTGCCCACCAGCCCGGCGCACGGTACGCACCCGCCTCGTTCGCGTCCGGAACGCTCGATCCGGCGTTCGACCTGACGGCCGCACTGGCCGCCCTCGAGACGCCGACGACGCTCGTCTGGGGTCGGGACGCGGAACTCGTCCCGCTGCGGACGGGACGAAACCTCGCCGAGGCCGCAGACCTCGAGCTGGTCGTCGTCGATTACTCGACGCTGTTGCCCCACGCCGAACACCCCGAGACGTTCCTCGAGTACCTGACTGCAGAACTGTTACACGCCGACGCCGGTATCGACGAATCCTAGACCGGTCTGAACGAGACCACTCGTTCGCCGCTCGTCTCCGAAATCGTCACGTCGATCTCGACTTCCAATCCGGTCGCTACCGCCTCGAGGTCGATATCGACGACCTGTCCGGTGAGCCGAACCGGCCCGAAGCCGGCGATCGCGGTCGCGTACGGCGCGTCGTCTTCGAAGGCTGGCGTGGGGACGTGCGTGACGGTGACCGTCGCTATCTCGCCCGTCTCGGGGAGTTGCTGTTTCTCGAGTGCTGTCGCGCCACACTCCGGGCAGACCCGCCGCGGTGGCAGGGAGCCGTGGCCAGCGGGACACTCGAGGTAGTAGGCTTCGCCCGCCTCGGCAGCGTCTACCCAGTCGTCGAAACCAGCGTCCTGGACTTCGTCGTCGCTCATCGGTCGCTCACCTCCTCGAGCACGTGAACTGTCGCACTGGCGACCGTGCCACCCGCGTTGTGTGCGACGCCCGTCGTCGCGTCGGGGACGTGGGCGCTGTTGGGGTGATCGCCTGCGAGGAGCTTCGTCACCTCCGCGATCTGGGACGCACCGGTCGCCCCGACCGGATGCCCCTTCGCTTTCAGTCCGCCCGAGAGGTTGACCGGCGTCTCGCCGTCGGCGGTCGTCCGCCCGTCTCGAGCGGCGGAGATCCCCTCCCCGGCCTGTTCGAGGTCGAGTGCCTCGAGTGCGAGCACTTCGGCGATCGTAAAGCAGTCGTGGACCTCGGCGAGATCGATGTCGTCTGCGTCGATGCCGGCGTCGGCGTACGCCTCTTTGCCGGCCTCGCGTGCGGCCGGCGACCGGGCGAGGTGGTCGCGGTCGTGCAGTGCCATCCGGTCGCCGCCCTGGCCGGTGCCCGTGATCGAGATAGGTGCCTCGAGATCGTGTTCTTCGGCGTAGGACTCACTCGTGAGGACGAGCGCGGCCGCGCCATCGGAGAGCGGACAGGAGTCGTACAGGCCAAGCGGTGTGGAGACCGTCGGGGCCTCGAGGACGTCGTCGACTTCGATCGCGCTCTGGTACTGGGCTTTCTCGTTCGAGAGAGCGTTGTCGTGGTTCTTGACCGCGACGTGTGCGAGATCCTCGCGTTTGCCGCCGAACCGATCGAAGTAGGCCTGTGCCATCAGCGCGTAGGCCCCGGGGAACGTCGTTCCAGCCCGTACTTCCCAGAGGTCGTCGGCCGCGATGGCGAGTGCCTCGGTCGCGCCCGCAGTACCGAGATTAGTCATTCGCTCAGCGCCGCCGACCAGCACGACATCGGCCTCGCCGTTTCGAAGTCGAACGACAGCGTCCCGAACGGCCGTCCCACTCGAGGCACACGCCGACTCGTAGCGCGTTGCAGGTGCCTGCACGCCTGCCGCTTCGGCCATCAGTGGCCCCTGGTGACCCTGGTGTTCGGACAGTTCGCCCATGAAGTTGCCATAGAAGACGGCGTCGACGTCGGCTCGAGGGACGCCGCTGTCTTCGAACGCTTCGACGGTCGCCTCGGCGAAGAGGTCTCGACTCGTCCGTTCGGGAGTGTTCCCGAAGGCGGTCAACCCAGACCCTGCAACGCGCACGTGGCTCATACCCCGATATACCTGATGGAACTGTTAATACCCCGTGGTTAACATCGCAACCGTTTGTGCCAGTTTCGTAGCGGGGTCGACGGCCTGTCCGGCGGTTCGCCAGTTGCAACTGTCTCGTTTCCACGTTCTTATATGGGAGTCGTACCCACGACTAAACGTGCCATCCACCGCATTCGACTTCGAGTTACTATGCGAACTGACCGAAACGAGCGGCGTCCCGGGTTACGAAGACCGGATTCGTGATCTCGTCGTCGACGAACTAGAAGCGACGGTCGATCGCGTACGGACCGATCCGATGGGCAACGTCGTCGGAACGCTCGAGGGCTCGGGCGACCACTCGGTCGCCGTTGCGGCCCACATGGACGAAATCGGTTTCATGGTCCGACACGTCGCAGGCGACGAAGACGGCGACGGGTTCGTCGAACTGGACGCACTCGGTGGCTGGGACGCCCGCGTCCTCAAAGCCCAGCGCGTGACGATCCACACCGACGAGGGCGACCTGCCGGGCGTCATCGGCTCGCCGCCACCACACACCTTAGACGAGGAAGAACGCGAGAAGACGCCGAAAGTCGAGGACGTCTTCGTCGACGTCGGCCTCCCCTACGAGGAACTCGAGGAGCGGGTCTCGCCGGGCGACCTCGTGACGATGGACCAGACGACCGAACGCGTCGGCGAGACGGTGACGGGCAAGGCACTCGACGACCGCGTCTGCCTGTTCGCGATGCTCGAGGCGGCCCGCCGACTCGAAAAGCCCGACGCGACGATCCACTTCTGTGCGACCGTCCAGGAGGAAGTCGGCCTACGGGGTGCTCACGCACTCGGCGTCGACGTCGACCCCGACCTGGCGATCGCACTGGACGTCACCGTCGCCAACGACGTCCCCGGCTTCGACGCCGGCGAATACGTCACCCAGCTCGGCGAGGGGACGGCGATCAAACTCAAAGACTCGAGCGTAATCACGAACCCGAAGGTCCACAAGCGCATGCAGTCGGTCGCCGACGACGCGGAGATCGACTACCAACTCGAGATCCTTCCTGCCGGCGGCACCGACACGGCCGGCTTCCAGAACACCGCCGGCGCGAAGCCCGTCGGCGCAATCTCGATCCCGACGCGGTACCTCCACACCGTCACCGAGACGGCACACGTCGACGACGTGGCAGCGACCATCGACCTCCTCGAGGCGTTTCTCGAGAGCGAGGACGGAGCACACGAGTACACGCTGTAAACTACCCCGCCCTACTCCCTCGGCGCATACGCGCCTCGGTTCTTGAACGTAGGGGCTTTGATGTGTACTCCCGGTAATCAGACGCCAGAAGTGATATTTTCCCCGTCGTGAACGGAGAGAGACCGAAGCTCTCTCAAGCAGTCGGGCGTAGTCCGACGACGACGGGGCTTCCCCTCCGAGGCGGAGAATATCCGTCTCGACAGCAACGAAAGTAACCCCGAGTCTGCACCCGATTTGGGTGGAGATAGCACGATTTCTTTATTCAGAATCGTGTCTGAAACTGAAACAAGCAATTCGGTAACTACGTGTGCGGACTGAGGGTTAGAAGCGCGGAAAGCCTATTACTCTTTACGAGGAATTCCATATATGGAACAGAACATCATCGAACGGAACTTCGTCGTGAGTTTTCTCCTCGGATTAGGCGTCATCATGATGATGGCATTTATCGGAGAACGGCTTGCTATTGCTCTGTTAGAATACGGCGTGCCATACGGAGAATGGATTGGTGTCGGTGTCGGAGCAATTGCTGTCTTTATCGCATTTGCGGCGGTGTACACTCGCTTCGATTCAGTCTACGGAAATCGACTGTAGTTATTCTCGTTCAGTTTAGTATCTGTACTGAACGCGAGTTTCACACCCTATACTGAATAAAGAAACTGTACTACCAACTACTGTTACTATCCCAAACGCGGTCGGGATTCCCCCGCCCTCAGGCGGAAGAGGATGCCAATTCGACTCTCTCATCAGTCGCTCCAGCAAACGGATGACGATGCGAGGCCGGATCGGCGTCGAGTGATCCGGTTTGCTGTCAGTCAGTTCCGGCGCGATCGCAACGCCGTTCGGGACTGTCCCGTCGCTGACTTCCAGCGGTCGGTGCGAACCGTCGACAGCCGACACGCGAGTCAGGGCAATTCGTGAATCGTCAGTTCCACGTCTCGAGGCTCCGTTCGCCCCTCGATGTCCATCACTAACCGCTGGACGACGCTTTCGGCTTCACTCACGAGTCGTGGCTCGACCTTGTCGACGACGCGATCCAGTGAGACGAATCGTGGAAGTGAGATGGCGGTCGTATCCGCGGAGTAAGGGTCGTACACGGCCTCGAAGTAGATCCGACTCGCCGACTCGATCTCGTCGTCGACCACACCGCCGTCGGAGACGGCGTCGGGTTCAGGCTCGATACGCCACTCGCCACGTGCATCGACGTCTTTGACGAGTTGCCACTCGAGCGACGTCGGTGGAGAGACGTCGACAACCTTCGAGCGGGCGGTGTAGCCGAGTTTCCACCACGCGAGACGCAGGTCGTAGATCGAGCCGACGCCACCGTCACCGTGTACGTCGACGGCTTTCAGGTGGTCAGTGTAACGCGGGTACTCGGTGAACGACCGCACGTACGGAAAGACCTCCTCGGGCGGACGGTATGCGACGGTACTGAGGAGAATCTTGTCCACACCTGCCGTAGGACAGGTTCGAAAGTAAGGTTTGCCATCCGGGGTGGTCTCATCGATTACGATCTCGTGGGAATTGTCGAAGCAGCCATAGATCAGTTCTCGAATCTGTCTATATGGGCGAACTGTGCGACCTCGAGTCCGGGCCGCGAATGGTTGCAGTCACGGGCAAAGGCGGCGTCGGAAAGACGACCTGTTCTGCGGCGACGGCGGTTCACCTCGCCGAAACCGGCCAGCGGACACTGCTGCTGTCGACCGATCGGTCGCCGTCGCTGTCGGACATTCTCGAGACCGATGTCTTCGGCGAGATTACGTCGGTCGACGGTGTCGACGGTCTCGATGCCGTGGAAATGGACTACGACGCTATCCGGGAAAAGTGGAAAGAAACGTATGGTGAAGACATCTATCGGGTGTTCTCGTCGTTCGTCTCGGTCGGTGAGGAGGTGATCGACTACGTCGCCGAAGCACCGGGCATCGCAGACGAGTTCATGCTAGGATACATCCTCGAGTACTTCGAAGGAGACGTCTACGACCGAATCGTCTGGGATACCGCCCCAGCCGGCGGGACGATCGCGCTACTGGAAGCCCAGGAACGGTTCTACGACCACCTTGGACAGGCCCCGAAGATCTATGCGGATCTGCGGTCGCTGGCGAGTGGCGACCTGAAGAAACGTCCGGCGACGCTGTTCGAAGAGTGGCGCGAACTCTCCGCTGACTGTCTCTCGATGGTCCAGGGCCCAGACACCACGTTCGTCGTCGTGACGATCGCTGAAGGGCTCGGCGTCAACGAGACCGATCGAATTATCGACGACCTCGAGCGGCACGACCTCGGC
This sequence comes from Natronobacterium gregoryi SP2, assembly GCF_000230715.2. Lineage (GTDB taxonomy): Archaea > Halobacteriota > Halobacteria > Halobacteriales > Natrialbaceae > Natronobacterium > Natronobacterium gregoryi. Next base: position 815,126 of record NC_019792.1, on the reverse strand, counting down.
GTACAGCGAGTTGTGGCGAACAAGGTCCTCGAAGATGTCGGGGCGGACGATTGTAAACACCACCGCGAACGAGCGGCGATGCACGCCGAATACCTCGAGGTGCTCGAGGACCGGTACGCATCGGAGTACGGTGTGGCGACGATTCCGCAACTCCCGCGAGAAGTGAAAGGACTCGAGGCGATCGAAACGGTCTCCGATCATCTGTTCGAATCGGCCGACTGATACGGATTGCTGTAACTAGTTACTGCTGATCGCCAGAACGGGGTCGGCGATCGGCGGTAAGTGAATACAGCAAACCGTCTGATACGGTTTCCGCTCCGTCAGTGACGGCGCACCCGTGACCCGAAGCGGGTACGTCGGGACGTCGGCCGGGACGGAGCGCTGTGTGACGGTCCGGTGGATCGCGTTCTCCTGTCTCAGATTCGAGTCGCCGACCGATGGAGAAGAGACGACCAGCGTCCTCGAGCGACCGCACGGGGGCAGGGCCAGGCCGGAGGCGTCCCGTTGGACCGTCGGGAGCGACTCGACCGGTCGCGCGCTACGCCACCGTCGTCACTGCAGTCGCGGTCGAACGACTGTTGTGCGACCAGTGTAACCGTTTCGCCCGTCGACCACCGATGCGAACCGGCCGGCACGATCGGGTTCGACACAGTAATGCAACCGTTGCCCACCCCCAGTTGCAGGTGTTACCACGGATCAGCGGCGTTCGCCGCTTCGCGACACCCGCATAGTCTCGCTTTCGGAGTTGCGTTTCGAGCCAAACAGTATCTGCATGCCGAGTTTTCCGAGCGAGAGGACGTCCCGGAACCCGTCGTTGTTCCAGGTGAGTTCGTCGTTGCCACAGATACTGTACTCGCCGGTCCCGCCGAGTTCTTCCTGGAGTTGCTCGAGGCGTTCCTGACGTTCGTCTTCCGGACCCTCGAGGACGTCGTCGACGGCGTCGATCACCTCCTGGGATCGCTCGAGACGCGTCTTGACTTCCTGATAGGTGTTCTGGTCGATCACGTCGAACTCGTGTTTGAGTTCGTTCATCCCGAACGCCGCCTCGTAGGTCGCATCGACGATATCGTCGCGGGACATCCACTCTGTCTCGTAGCTCAACATGTGCTTCCAGCTCGGGGACAACAGCCGTTCGCGGTGCTCCTCGATTGTATCACAGAACGGTCGGTAGCCGTACTCTTCGGGGTTCTCGTAGCCGGGACTACCTGGGTCCAGAAACGGTGCCAGCGGTGCAGTAAACGGCGCGATTCGATCGTCGTCGAAGGTCTCGAGCAGATGACGGGAGTACGCTACGTCACCGACGGCGTCGTCGTAGGTCTGTTCCGGCAGACCGACCATAAAGAACAGGTCGATCTTGTTGCAGCCGTGGTCCAGTGCCTGCGAGAGCGTCCGTTCGAGCTCTTCGTTCGAGGTCGCGAACTTGCCGACGCGTTTTCGGACGTCCTCGTCGTGGGACTCGATGCTCAGTTGGAGGCTGTAGTCGGCAGTCGCCCGATCGAACCGCTCGAACAGTTCCTCGTCTGCGGGGCCGAACAGTTCGAAGATGAACTCGTTTTCGACGTCGGCCTCCTCGAGCAGGTCGAGGAACTCGTGAGCGTAGTCGGGCCCACCCATTCGGAGGTCGTGAATGACGAAGATCGGTCCCTTCGAGAACGCGGTGATCTCTTCGACGTCCCGGAGTAACTGTTCGGGGGAGCGAAGCGCGGGCGACGAGCGGTTCGCGACTTTCTGGTAGCTGCTCCTCGAACCACCACAGAACGAACAGTTCCGCGCACAGCCCCGTGATAGCAGCAACAGCGTTACGGGGTCGTCGAGCCAGTTTCGGTACGGGAGCGTCTTCTTGATGCTGCCGTACTTCACTACCGATCGGATGACGTATTCGTAAGAGGGCAGCGAGACGTAGTCCAAATCGGTCGGCACACACTCCAGTGGGTTGACCACCACGTCGCCGTCGTCGACCCACGTGACGTTGGGAACGTCGTGGGGTTTCTCTCCCTGCTCGAGCGTTTCGATCAGTTGTAAGATGGGCTCTTCGGTCGAGTCGCCTCGAACGACGTAGTCCACGCAGTCGTACTGGATCAGTTCGTCGTGGAAGTACGACGAGCTCAACCCACCGAAGATCACGGGAGTGTCGGGATGGTGCTCTTTCAGCAGACGTGCGATTTCGATTGCGCCGTGACAGTGAGGGAGCCAGTGGAGGTCGATCCCGAAGTAGTTCGCACTCGAGTGTTTGATTTCGGCTTCGGGATCGTAGTCTTCGTCCATCAGCATCTGATTTGCGAGGTTGACGATCCGGGCGTCGTAGCCGTTTCCCTCGAGATAGTCGGCGATACTGGTCAGGCCGATTGGATACATCTCGAACACCGGCGACGAGGGAATGACGTCGCTGATCGGACCGAACACCTCCGACCGTTCGCGGAAGTCGTAGACGCTCGGCGGGTGAAAGAACGTGAGATCGGGCGTAGACGTAAACGGAACTGCCCTCGAGACCGCGTTCCGCCCCCGTTTACGGACGCTATGCAACATAGATCGGTTGCGACCAGGCGAGGTGGAGTCGCGCATGAATGTCCTCTACCCGTGGTTAGGGGCTAATAGCCATAACGAGAGTCCTTCAGTATCGTCGGTATTATGCTCCGGCCCCAGGCGACTGGCCCGCACGGAAGTCGAGAACAGTCCAGAGCCGGCCGCCAACTTGGCCTATCGGCGTTCGCCGCTCCTCGAGAGCCGCCGATCGTCGGCTCCGGAACTACGCTTCGACCCAGCCAGTATCTGCATGCCGAGTTTTCCGAGCGAGAAGACATCCCGGAACCCGTCGTTGTTCCAAGTGAGTTCGTCGTTGCCACAGATACTGTACTCGCCGGTCCCACCGAGTTCTTCCTGGAGTTGCTCGAGGCGTTCCTGACGTTCGTCTTCCGGACCCTCGAGGACGTCGTCGACAGCGTCGATCACCTCCAAGGATCGTTCGAGACGCGTCTTGACCTCCACGTAGGTGTCCTCGTCGATCACGTCGAACTCGTGTTTGAGTTCGTTCATCCCGAACCCCGCCTCGTAGGTCGCATCGACGATTTCGTCCCGGGACAGCCACTCCGTCTCGTAGTTCAATATGTGCTTCCAGCTCGGGGCCAACAGCCGCTCGCGGTGCTCCTCGAGCGTATCACAGAGCGGTCGATAACCGTGTTCTTCTGGGTTCTCGTAGCCGGGACTGCCGGGGTCCAGAAACGGTGCCAGCGGTGCGGTAAACGGCGCGATTCGATCGTCGTCGAGGGTCTCGAGCAGATGGCGGGAGTACTCCACGTCACCGACGGCGTCGTCGTAGGTCTGCTCGGGCAGGCCGATCATGTAGAACAGATCGATCTGATTACAACCGTTGTCCAGTGCCAGCGAGAGCGTGCGTTCGAGTTCCTCGTTCGAGGTTGCAAACTTGCCGACGTGCTCCCGAACGTCCTCGGCGTGAGACTCGATGCTCAGTTGGAGGCTGTAGTCGGCAGTCGCTCGGTCGAGTCGCTCGAACAACTCCTCGTCGGCGGGGCCGAACAGTTCGAAGATGAACTGATTGTCGACGTCGACCTCCTCGAGTAAGTCGAGGAACTCGTCAGTGAACTCGGGGCCGCCCATGCGGAAGTCGTTGATGACGAAGATCGGCCCCTTCGAGAACGCGGTGATGTCGTCGATGTCCTGGCGCAGCCGTTCTGGGGACCGAAATGCCGGCGACGAACGGTTCACCGCCGTCTCGTAGGCGGTTCTCGAGCCGCCACAGTACGCACAGTTCCGTGCACAGCCTCGGCACGGAAGCAGCATCGTCATGGGATCGTCGAGCCACCTGCGGTACGGGAGCGTCTTCTTGATGCTGCCGTACTTCACCACCGATCGGATGACGTACTCGTAGGACGGAAGCGATGCGTAGTCCAGATCGGTCGGCACACACTCCAATGGGTTGACCACCACGTCACCGTCGTCGACCCACGTGACGTTGGGAACGTCGTGGGGTTTCTCTCCCTGCTCGAGCGTTTCGATCAGTCGCAAGATTGGTTCTTCGGTCGAGTCACCTCGAACGACGTAGTCGACACAGTCGTACTCGACCAGTTCGTCGTGGAAGTACGACGAGCTCAAACCGCCAAAGAGGACTGGCGTATCGGGGTGGTGCTTTTTGACGAGACGCGCGATTTCGATCGCGCCGTGACAGTGAGGGAGCCAGTGGAGGTCGATCCCGAAGTAGTTCGCACTCGAGTGTTTAATTTCGGCTTCGGGGTCGTAGTCTTCGTCCATCAGCATCTGGTTCGCGAGGTTGACGATCCGGGTGTCGTAGCCGTTTCCCTCGAGATAGTCGGCGATACTGGTCAGGCCGATTGGATACATCTCGAACACCGGCGACGAGGGAATGACGTCACTGATCGGACCGAACACCTCCGACCGCTCGCGGAAGTCGTAGACACTCGGCGGGTGAAAGAGCGTGAGATCGGGCGTAGAGACAAACGGAACCGCTCTCGAGACCGCGTTTCGACCCTGCTCACGAACGCTGTGCAACGTGGATCGCTCGGGGTTGGGGCCTGGAACAGTGGAGTCGCGCATGAATGTCCTCTACCCGTGATTAGGGGTTAGTAGCCATAACGGGAGTCCTTCAGTATCGTCGGTATTATCACCTAGACACTCGCCAGACGGCCCGTTCCGGTCGAGATCGTTCTTCGTAGGGCTGCTGGGCCGATATACTGCCGTGGCCGTGAGACGACAGCCGCGCCAGAACGAACTGGAAACGAGGTCGGGAAACTCGCGTGGACGCCGCCAGGAACGTTCGGACGGACTGCTGGAAGTCGTCGACGGGCCAGTCCCGAACGGCCTTGCGGTTGCACCGGGACGTCGGGACAGCAATCCGCAGCAGTGTGTAATTGATACACCGTCTGGCTTCGGGCTCAAAACGCCGTCGTGCGATCGGGTGGACACTGGCCGTCGGCAGGCCCCCTCGAGTCGCATCCGACTCGACCCGACAACTTCTCTAACTGCGCTTCCAAAGGGTGCGGTATGCGAGATGTCTGTCTCGTCGGTGGCGGCGTCGCTGGGCTCGCAGCCTCGATCTTCACCGCACGTGCGGGACTGGAGACGCTCGTCGTCGATGACGATCGGGAGTCGATCCTTACACGTAACGCCAGCCTCGAGAACTACCCCGGTTTTCCGTACGGCGTCGATGCCCGCAGATACCTGCAGTTGAGCCGCGAACAGGCTGAAATAGCCGGTGCGAAGTTCGAAGACGGTCGGATCACGTGCGTCGAGCCGCTCGACGAGGCGAATCTCGAGAACGGATTCCTCCTCGAGACTGCGTCGGGCGAGGAGATCGAGGCTAGGCGGGTGGTCGCAGCCTCCTGGCCAGACAGTGAGTATCTCGGCTCCCTCGGCGTCGACCGAAAGCAGCGTGGGAGCAAACATCACGTCGCAGTCGGCGACGGTGGTCGGACGGCCGTCGACGGCGTCTACGCGGCGGGTCGGATCGCCGGGGAACCCCATCAGGCGATCGTCGCTGCTGGTCACGGAGCGAAAGTAGGCCTCGCGGTAATCCACGACTCTGCCGTCAACTTCTATCACGACTGGGTCGTTCCGGAAGGGTACTTTACGGGCCGAGAACGCGCAGTGCCGCCGTGCTGTGAAGAGATCGACGACGACGAACGGCGCGAACGCGACGAACGAGCGCGGGCACGCTTGCTCGAGGCGTTCGAAGCTCCGTTGGACGAACAGCCGAGACTGCACCCGGCCGTCGAGATGGCAGACGAGTGAGACGGGGTCGCACTTCCGTCGCGCCTGCGACCCGAAGCGGTTGCGCCGGGGCATCGGTACGGCACTCCGTCTGCGTTGTCCGACCGCTGCCGGAAGATTTGTCACCGTCCCTGCTCGTTTTGTTCTATGCACAGGCGGGCGATGCTACTGGCAACTGGTGGGGTAGCTACCGTCGCGGGGTGTTTCTCCACCGACGGAACCGAACAGGCCGATGCAACTGCCGACTTCGTCGACTCCAACGTCCTCACCGCGCCGCCCCGAGACGGGAGTACCGATACGTCGTGGCTTCGAATCGACATCGAGAACGACACGAGCGCTCCCCACGGCCGACTCGAGGCCGAGTCTCGAGTTCGCTCGGAAGACGGGACGACGATGGTGACCGGCGAACACGTCACGAGTTACCTTCCAGCGAACACGACGTTACGGTACTTTGTCGACGCGGAGTTCGAGGTGGACGCGGTCGACGCCGTCGAAAACGACGTTGTCGAGGCAAACACGCGAGTCGAGAGTACGCAACTCGACGACGTGACGGTACGGAACACCGACCTGTCTGCTGGTGGCGACGTCCTCAACGTGACCGGTGAATTCTCGGTCGGCGTCGACGAGGCAGAACGACTCGTCGTCGTTGCCCTGATCTACGACGAAGCCGGGAGGCTCCGGGGAACTGGCACCGACATCAAGTACACCCTCGATACGACGGAACCGGTCGAGTTCGGTGCTAACTCGGACGGGTTTCGAGCACCCGCCGGAAGTACTCCGCTCGAGTCGTACGACGTGGTCGTTTTCGACGGCTACACTTGATCGAGTACTCGAACCCGACGGGCCTCGCTACGCTTAACAGGGCTCGAACGAGAGTACGAGACGAATGCTCGAGGGAGTCAACGTCGCGCTCGGGGTGACTGGATCGATCGCAGCCGTAAAGACGGTCGAACTGGTCCACGAGTTGCGACGCCGTGGTGCCGAGGTTCGGGGTGTGATGACCGACAGTGCGCGAGGGATCGTCCATCCCTGGACCGTCGAGTTCGCGACCGACAACGACGTCGTCACCGAAATTACGGGCGAGGTCCAACACGTCGACCTCTGTGGCTACGACGGGTGGGCCGATGTCTTTCTGATCGCGCCGGCGACCGCAAACACCGTCGGCAAGATCGCCGCCGCCATCGACGATACGCCGGTGACGACCTGTGCGACGACCGCGCTGGGGACGGACGTCCCGGTCGTGATCGTGCCGGCGATGCACAAACCGATGTACGACCATCCCGGCGTCCTCGAGGCGATCGACGCGGTCGACGAATGGGGCGTCGAGTTCGTCGATCCACGGATCGAAGAGGGAAAAGCGAAGATCGCAAGCGAGGAGGCGATCGTCTGTGCCATCGCGCGTGCGGCCGGCCCCGCTCCTCTCGAGGGCGAACGCGTCGTCGTCACCAGTGGCGCAACGGCAGAATCGGTCGATCCCGTCCGCGTCCTCACGAACCGCTCGTCCGGCAAGATGGGGCGGGCAGTCGCGAGGGCCTGTTACGTGCGAGGCGCGGACGTGACGCTCGTCCACGGCGTCGTCGGTCCGCGGCCGCTCTCGTCGGATTCGGGGGCAGGTGACGTCCCGTACGCCGCGGTTCGCGAGGTCGAGACCGCAGCGGAAATGATCGAAACGACTCGCGAAGCCTGTGTTGGGGCCGATACACTCGTCTCTGCAGCCGCAATCGGCGACTACACGCTCGAGTCGAGAGTCGAGAAGATCCGGTCGGGCCAGGACGTGACGCTCGAACTCGAGTCGACGGCGAAACTCATCGACGAAATCAGAGCTGACCGTCCCGAACTGCCGATCGTCGGGTTCAAAACCGAAACCGCCGGCGACGAGAGTACGATGATAGCACAGGCTCGAGAGACGCTCGGGCGGGCGGATCTCGCGTTCGTCGTCGCCAACGACGCGAGCGTGATGGGGGCAGACGAGACGAGGGCGCTGCTCGTTCACGCGGAAGACGCCGCACGGTTCGAGGGCACGAAAGCGGGACTCGGTGGCGAGATAGCCGATTCGATTGCTGCGATTCTGTCGGTCGAGTAAAGCGCCTGAAACTGTTTATAACGGGAAGTCACCGGTTGCGTGAGACCGGAAGTGCATCGTCTGGCAGTGGTGACTCGCTGCGACGATTCGCGTGCCAGGAACCTTATATAGAATGCGTTCCACCCACGAATTAATGACGATATTCTCGAAATCAGCCGGCCACTGCATCGACACGACGAGGTGATCGTTGTGGGCCAGCACAAGCGACACGAAATCGACGAGAGCGGGGCCGGCCCTACCGACCGCAAGCCCCTGTCGAAAGGCGAGGTCTTCGAACTGCTGCGGAATCAACGCCGGCGATACGTCCTTCACTTTCTGAAACGGGACGACCGCCCGGTCGAACTCGGCGATCTCGCACAGCAGGTCGCCGCCTGGGAGTACGAGACGTCTCTCGAGAGCGTCACCGCCGAACAGCGAAAGCGAGTGTACACGACCCTCCAGCAGACCCACCTGCCGAAGATGGACGAGGCCGGCATCCTCACGTTTGACTCGGATCGCGGGATCGTCGAACCGACCACGCGAACGCGGGACGTGAGCGTCTACTTGGAGATCGTTCCGAGCCGTGAGTTCGCCTGGCGGGAACTGTACCTCTCGCTCGGTGCGGTAAGCTGTGCGCTCGTCGCCGCGCTGTGGGCAGGCATCTACCCGCTGACGATCCTGTCACCGGTTACGTGGGCAGGGATCATCGCCGTGACGCTCACCGTGACTGCGGTCGGACACATCTACTACGAACGCAACATGCGTGTGGGACACGGCGATCAGCCTCCGGAGCTGCGGTATGGGGACGAATAGCGCGGAACCGGGACGTATCGTCAACTTTTACTCCGATACCGACCGACCCACGACATGGATCAACTGAAACAGTCGCTCCTCGACGCGCCGATCATCGAGAAGAACGGCTACCACTACTTCGTCCATCCGATCAGCGACGGCATCCCCAAACTCGAGTCCGACCTCCTGCGCGAGATCGTCGTCCGAATCACGCGCAAGGCCGACCTCGAGGACGTCGACCGGATCGTTACGCCGGCCGCGATGGGAATCCACATTTCCACCGCAGTGTCGTTGATGACCGACATTCCGGTGACGGTCATTCGCAAGCGCGAGTACGGCCTCGAGGGAGAAGTCGAGATCTCCCAGCAAACCGGCTACTCCGAGAACGAGATGTACATCAACGACGTTTACGAGGGCGAACGGGTCCTCGTCATCGACGACGTCCTCTCGACCGGTGGCACCCTCGCTGCGGTGCTCGAGGCCCTCGACGGGATCGGCGCTGAAGTCGTCGACACCGTCGCCGTCATCAAGAAAGCTGGCGGTGAGAACAAGGTCGATGCGGCAGGCTACGACGTCAAGACGTTGATCAACGTCGACGTCGTCGACGGTGAAGTCGTCATCGTCGACGAGCACGGCGACGGCTGATGCGGACGTAGTGGTCTCTGCGTGTGATGGATAACGGGCTCATACGGATTGCTGTAACGAGAGCCCGGTGCAACCGCAAACCGCCCTGGGGTTGCACCGTCACTGACTTCCAGCGATCCGTATCAGGCAACGAACGCCGTCGGCTGGGTCTACGAACTCGAGTGTCTTCGGGACGCTCACCTCCGCACTCGTGACCAGTCGAGTGCGTACGCCTGAAACAGCATTCCACACACCATCGCGATGCCGATCGACAGAAGCGAGAAGACGATCGCGACGTTGGCGAGCGGTTGGACGCGCAGCCAGCCCGCGAGAAGGCCGACGACGGCGAGCACGATCGAGACGGCACCGAGTGCGATGCCGATCGATCCGGCGACATCGACGGCGGTCGGGACGTCGGAGTCGTCGACGGCAGTCGACGGCAGGGAAGCAAATCCCAGACTCGACCGTGAGCCGGTATCGCCTCCTGGTCTACCGGCGCCAGTCGACGAGTCTCGAGACACCTCGTCTCGGTTCTGCTCGCGACTCATACGTGTTCCGTAGTCATTTGGTGTACAATCCACGATACTTCAGTCTGTCAGTTGCTCGTGTGAGCGTGAGTCGTCCGACGAGACGGGCGTTCCAGTCGCCTCGACGAGATGACAGGCGCACTTACGATCCGATTCGACCGACTCGAGCACCGGTTTCTCGTGCTCACAGACCGTCGAGAACTGCTCCTCGAGGGAGTTGGCGGCAGCCTCGAGGTTCCCCGCCGCGGTGCGTTCGAGTGCTCGCGCGAGGGTCGTCTCGGCCGTCTCGTCAGGCAGTCGCTGGGGGAGATCGTACTCGTCTCTGATCCAGGTCGCGAGGGTCGCCTCGTCGACGTCCTCGGGTGCCACGGCAGTGGGATCGTCCCACCGGTCGGATTCGAGCGCGTGAACGCGGACGATGCTCTCGAGGTCGACCCCGTCGTTCTGGACGTTCTTTCGGAACTGCAAGACGCTCCGCCAGACTCCTTGTGGCACGTCGATATCGTCGGGCGGGATCACCGCGGGACAGCGCGTATGGAACCGGCAACCGGACGGCGGGTTCGACGGGTCAGGTACGTCGCCCGTGAGCCCCTGTCCGAAGCCGCGCTGGCTCGGGTCCGGCCGTGGGATCGACGACAGCAGTGCCTTCGTGTAGGGATGTTGCGGGTCTGCGAACAGTTCCTCGGTCGGTGCCACCTCGACGAACTCACCGAGGTACATCACCGCGACGCGATCGCAGATCTCACGCACGACACCTAGGTTGTGGCTAATGATCAACACCGTCAGCCCGAAGCTCTCCTGGAACTGGTCGATGCGTTTGAGAATCTCCGACTGGACCGACACGTCGAGCGCCGACACTGGCTCGTCAGCCACGATCAGTTCCGGATTGACAGAGAGCGCTCGAGCCAGACCGATCCGCTGTTTCTGGCCACCCGAGAACTCGTGAGGGTATCGATCCATATCCGACGCAGAGAGACCCACCCGCTCGAGAAGATCGGCGACGATCGCACGGCGTCGATCTTCGTCGGCCATCCCCTGGACGGTCAGTGGCTCTGCGACTGACTCGCCGACGCTCATCCGCGGGTCGAAACTCGAGTCAGGGTCCTGGAAGATCATCTGGACCTCGCGACGGAACTTCCGGAGTTTTGCCTCGTCGTAGGCCATCACGTCCTCACTGTCGAAACGAATCTCACCGTCGGTCGGCTCCTCGAGTCGGATCATCGCTTTCGCGGCAGTCGATTTGCCACAGCCGGATTCCCCGACGATGCCGACCGTCTCGCCGCGCTCGAGTTCGAAGCTGATGCCGTCGACGGCCTTTGCACGGGCGACTTCTTCGTTGAGGTAGCCGTCCGTGATCGGGTAGTGTTTCTCGAGGTTCTCGACCTCGAGCAGCGGCTCGCTCGAGGGGCTCATCGGCGCTTCCCTCCGTCGGCGGAGACGTCGTCGGTGAGTTGCTCTTCCGGTGGCGCGTCGCGGACGACCGACGAGTCCATCTCCGGTCGGTAGTGAACACAGGAGACCTGGTGATCGTCACCGTCGACTGCTGCCATCGACGGCTGCCCGCCTTGGTGACACTCCTCGAGTGTGTACTCGCATCGGCTGGCGAACCGACAGCCGCCCGGCGGTGATCGCGGGTCCGGTAGTTCGCCGGGGATACCACCGAGTGTGCCCTCTCCGGGGAGACACTCGAGCAACGCTTTCGTGTAGGGGTGAGACGGCGACTCGAAAACTGCTTCGACGGGGCCACGTTCCATCACCTTCCCTGCGTACATGACGACGACGCGGTCGGCGATGTTGGCGACGACGCCGAGGTCGTGCGTGATGAACAGCAGACCCATGTCTCGCTTCTCTTGGAGCCGGTTCAGCAACTCGAGGATCTGGGCCTGGATAGTCACGTCAAGTGCCGTCGTCGGCTCGTCGGCGATCAGCAGGTCCGGATCACAGGCGAGTGCCATTGCGATGATGACTCGTTGTTTCATCCCGCCGGAGAGTTCGTGCGGATAGTCGTCGAGACGGGAGCTGGCTTCCGGGATTCCGACCTGCGTGAGCAGTTCGACGGTGAGTTCGGTCGCCTCCTCGTCGGTAACGTCTCGGTGGAGCTGGATCGCCTCGCGGATCTGCCAGCCAACGGTGTAGACCGGGTTCAATGCCCCCTGTGGGTTCTGGAAGATGTGGCCGACCGTCCGACCTCGGATCTGGCCGAGTTCGTCCTCGGACCGGTGTGTGACCTCGTTGCCGTCGATAGCGACCGACCCGTCGGCGATGTAGCCCGGGGGCTGCTTGAACAGTTGTGTAATCGACTCACTGGTAACCGTCTTCCCGGACCCGCTCTCGCCGACGATGGCGACCGTTTCGCCGCGTTCGACCGTCAGCGAGACGCCGTCGACCGCCTTGACCACCCCTTGATCCGTGTCGAAGTACGTACAGAGGTTCGACACCTCGAGCAGTGGCGCACTCTCGTCGATCGAGTCGGTACCTGTGATATCGTCGTGGTCGTCGGTATTCGTACTCATTACTCACCACCTCCGTGTCGTGGGTCGAGCGCGTCTCGCATGGCATCACCGAGGAAATTGAACGCGAGGATCGTAAAGAAGAGGAAAAAGCCCGGAATCGTCGAGATCCACCAGGCGTTCGTTAGCTGGTCGCGACCGCCTGCGATCACGCGACCCCAGGATGCAATACCCGCCTCCGAGAGACCGATGAACGCAATCGCTGCCTCCGCGAGGATGATCGCGGGAATCGAGAGCGTCGCGGCCGTGATGACGCTGTTCGAGATGTTCGGTAGCAGGTGTCGACGGATCGTCCAGAACCCTCGTGCGCCGGCGCTTTTGGCGGCCACGATGTACGGCTCTTCTCGACGCTGGAGCGCCTCGGATCGCATGATCCGGGCGTAGGCTCCCCAGCCCGTCAGGCCGAAGATCACGATGATGACGAACAGGCTACCGCCGATAGTGTAGGCGAGCAACAGATAGAGGAAAAACGTGGGGAAAGTCATCTGCAGGTCGACGTATCGCATGCAGACTTCGTCGACGAGACCGCCGTGGTAGGCGGCGGTGAGTGCGACGGTCGCTGCGATAGTGATGCTCATCAACGTCGCAATGAGTCCGACCTGCATGCTGATCTCCATTCCCTCGATGCTGAGCAAGAGCAGGTCCTCGCCCGATGACGTCGTCCCCAGCGGATACTCCCAGCTTCCGTGACACATCGAGACCCCGTCTTCGATCGTCGTCCCGCCAGGACACTGCCGGCCGACGACGTACTCCTCGACCGACAGCCAGACCGGCGGCTGGTTCTCCATCCCGGGAGTGCGGTCCGCACTCGGCAGGAGCCGCGTCCCGACGACCCCGATCAGGAAGACGACGATCAGAAACAGACCACTGATGACGGCCGCCTTGTTCTTCCTGAACTCGTGCCAGTAGTGTCTGGTCATCCGGGGGTTTTGGTACAGCGGTACGACCCCGTAGAAGAACAGGACGAGCAGCGTCCCTATCCACAGCCAGCCGACCAGACTGATCGTTCCGACCAACGGAAACTGGAAGGGGGAAGCGCCGATCACGTACCGCGAGAGCAGGTCGATCACCACGCCGAGCGTCCACACACTCACGACGGCGATCCACGCCAGTTGCGTTGGCGATCGCTCGTCGGTCTCGAGATCGATCTCGGACCAGTCGACGTCCTCGAAAGTCGTGTCCCTCTGGGAGTCGTCCGAAGCGCTGTATTCGTCGTTGTGCCTACTCATTATCGATCACCGTAGTCGATGCGCGGATCGAGAATCGCGTACGTGATGTCCTCGATGAGGTTGCCGACGATCGCGAGGAACGTCGGAATGAGGATCGTGATCGCGACCAGGTCGGTATCTTGCCTGATGATCGCCTCGTACGAGGCGAGGCCGATACCCGGAATCCCGAAGACGATCTCGATGAGATACGAGCCAACCAGCACCAGTCCAACCATACGACCGACGAAGATCGTCATCAGCGGTACCGAAGCCGGCCGGAAGATGTGTTTCGAGACGATCGCCCAGTCGCTTGCACCCTTCGCTTTCGCCGTCTTGACGAAGTCGGCGTCGACGTACTCGAGCGCTTCGGCCCGAGCGTAACGCATCACTGTCGCGGTCGACGTCGTCAACAGGACGAACGCCGGGAGAACGAGTTGCTGGAGGTTCGCCGGACTAAGGACGCCGACGTAGCGTTCGCCCTCGAACTCTTCTCTGACGAAGGCCGGATGGCTGTCGTCGGCCCGCTCGAGCAGCGTGAACCCACCGTCCTGTGAGATCGGGTAATAGTGATTCCAGCCGACGTCGACCCAGCCGAGCATCGTCCCGAAGATGACCAGTAAGACGATCGCGAACCAGAAGTTCGGGAGGCTAATGCCGAAGAAAGCCCCGAACGTCGCCGCGTAATCTTTCGTCGTGTACTGGTTGACGGCCGAGTAGAGGCCAATCGCGGTTCCGATGATCGTCGCGATGATGACCGCCGGCACGGCGTACATCGCAGAGTACGGTGCAGCGGTGACGATGACGTCCGCCACGGGCTGACTGTACTCGATGGACCAGCCCCAGTCACCCTGAACGAACCCAGTCAAGTAGTCTACGTACCGTTCGTGGAGCGGCCCAGCCACTCCGTAGCGCTCCTCTGCAGCCGCTGCAGCCGCTTCGGGATCGACGCCTTCCTGCGCCGCAGCGAACTCGGCTTGCATGATCCGCTGATCGGGAACGAGATCCATCAACAGGAACGTAACTGACAGGATGATCCACGAGGCAAAGCCGGCCCACAGCAGCCGCCGGAGAATATACCACTTCATGTCGATTTATACGTTGTAATCAAAACCGAGTACATACGCGACGCTGCTTAGGCTTCCTCGAGCACGAACGTCTCGTTCTCTTCGAGAAGTTCGCGCGCTTGGACGATGTCCTCCTCGGTGATGTCGACGCCGTACTCGGTGGCGACGTCTTCGTCGTACCACTCGGACCAGGGCGGCTGATTCGAGTGCACAGGTTGTGCCCGCTCTCGGAGGATGTCGTCCGTGATCGTCTCCTTGTCGATCACGCGAGCCATCGCTTCGCGGCCGTCCCGTTCCCGACAGATGGGGCTGCCGTTAGATCGCTGGTTGAAAAACAGGAAGTTGACGTACGGCGACTGTTGGTCCTCGACGCGAATGTCGTCGTGGTCCTGCTCGAACTCGGCGACGTTGTCGCTCGGGAGCAACATACGGTCACCCTCGCCGGCACGGAACCGCTCGAGGCGGGTGGAGCGTTCGTCCTCGACGTCGAACTGGTAGGTCTCGAAGTACGGCGCGTCGGCCCACGCGTCGTCCATGACTTGGACGTTGCTGTCCGCGGTGTGCTCGCGCATGTAGTAGTCCTCGTTGCGGGTGGCCGTAAACGAGCCCGAGGCACCCGCGACCCAGTCGTCGAACGTGTACGGGCCGAGATTCCCCGTCCAGGTGAACTCGGTGACTTCGGTCGACTCGCGAAGCGCTTCCGCGTCCGGCGCGTACTCCTCGAACAGTTCCTGCGGGAGTATCTGTTCGCCCCAGATGACCGGGCGCAGCGAGAACGCCGGGTCCGGCTCGACGAGCTCGAGCTGGAACTCGAGTTCGCCGGTCTGTTCGACGTTCTCGACGACTTCGTAGTTGCCGAGGGCTTCACTCGGTGGGAACTCTTCGTCCCAGAGGTCGGCTGCATCGTCTGCGACACCGTGAACGTACTCGAGTTGGAACACCCAGTCTTCGGCCGTCATCTGACCGTAGGCGTTGCCGTCGGCGTCGGTCCCGAACTCGAGGTTGTCCCGAAGCGTACAGACCCACACCTGCGAGTCGCCCGCGTCCTCGATGTCGATGTGCAGCGGGACGATTTCGTTGTCGCCATCGATGGCGTACGATGCGTCGGTCAGCAGGTCGGTGCGCATCGCCGAGTTGTTGTCGTCCTGTTCCGGAAGGAAGGGTTCCGAGAGCGGGGTGGCGTCCAGTCGGACGAAGTCACCGCCGACCTCCTGTTCGCCGCGGTAGCGGTTGATCGTCCCGGGCGTGTAACCGTACTCGTAGAATTCGGGCTCGGTGTTGATATCTTGCAGGAACCCCTCGAAGTCGTAACTGGAGTACATGAAGTTGGCCGGCAGTTCGTGAGTTAGCGCCGCCGAAATCTCGTCCCAGATAGCTTGCCGTTCCTGCTCGTCGGTCACGTCGTCGAACTCCTCGTACAATCCGGCGAGGTCTTCCTCGGGGACGTAGCCGTAGGCGTTGAGCGGATCGTCCGCTCTCCAGAAGACACGAGTGTCGTACGGCGTTCGGGGGTAGGCGTTCGCCCCGATACCGTGGAGTAGGTCCCAGTCGTAGACCGTTCGGGTCTGGTCTGGCGGGCCCGCGTTGCGGCCGGCCCTCCATTCGAACTCGTCGGGGTCGGCGTCGTCTAGCGGTTCCGAGTGGAAATCTTCACCGAGGACCTCTGGACGGGCGTCTAGCTGGAGATCGACCCCGATCTGCTCTAGGTTGCGCTGGCACTCCGAGGCGATGTCTTCGGCCGTGCCGTCGCCCGAGTCGTAGATGATGGTCGGTTCGATACGGTTGCCGTCTGCGTCGTAGAGTTCGACGTCCGAGAGATCAGCTCCTGGATCGTCATCGTCGTCGCCGTTACCACCCCCCGCACAACCGGCAAGACCGGCTGCTGCACCCGCTCCAAGAAGAGCGAGCGCCTGTCGCCGGGACGTTCCGCGACCATGCCGTTTACTGGAATGTGAACCATGACGATTATTGGTGTATGGCATTACGTTACACGTTCCACATCGACATATTATAAAAATAACGACTGTCACTAATATTGAAATGTACACCACTGCGACAGCGAAGTTGCTATCGTCGACGAACACGGCGACGACGAACTCGAGGACACACCGACAACGGATCGTCGTCGGTCGCCCGCCGTCGCCACCACTCGACTCCCGGATCGAATGTCTTTTTATAGCGCTCTTGTGTAGCACTTTGTTGATCTCATAGCGTCGCTTTGATAGCGTGTTTGAGCGCTTCTCTCCCTGGTTTCCGCAGTAGCTTTCGTCGAAGTTGGAACGCTCGGAGATACTGTGTGAGCTTGTCTTTTGAGATGCCTCGATGAGGCGAGAGCCACGGTCGCAGCAGCGATCCGTGGCTCTCGCAGGTGTTGACGTGTACGTTTTCGTTGGCGTATTCGCCGTCGCCGTGGACGACGTATTCGCGGTCGAATGCGTCGTCCTCGGCCAGTGGATCGTAGGCACGAAATCCGTCAGTGTAGACGGTCAGTGGCTCCTTCTGACGGTTTTCGAGAAGGAGCCGAATCGTCGATTCGTCGGCTGATTTCGCTGGGATCACGTATCGGTCGCCGGTGCCACGATCGACGATCGTGAACACCGGCGGTTTGTCCTGCTCGTACGTTCCTCGCCCACGCGTGGACAGGCCACGCGAGCGCGACTCTTGGTCGCGCTCGCGGCCTTTCAGCCCTGCAGAAACGTAGACTTCATCGATTTCGACCGGTCCGACAAGGTCAAGCGAAGGTGCATCAAGCGCCTTCGTGAAGCGCTCGACGCGCTGATAGATCGTTTTGTACTGGACGTCGATCTCTATCTGAAGTTGACGAAGACTCGTGTTAAACCGGAGAAACGCGTAAATCGAGAACAGCCACTTTCTGAGTGCGACTTTCGAATGGGCGAAGATTGTGCCGGTCTTGTCGTTGAACGTGCGGTCGCAATTCTTACAGAGATAGCGCTGAAAGTGCCCATAGCTACCGTTCTTGACCGTCAGGTCAGAACGGCAGCGAGGGCAAGTAACACCGTTACGCCAGCGAACCTGCTCTAACAGGTCCGCTGCGACCGATTCCGACCCAAACACATCTAGCGGGATCATGCCTAACGGACACCGCTGACGCGGTGTCCTTGCTCTCTTCGATTCTACAGCGACAGCTGAGCAGTATCAACAATCTCCTACAGAAGAGCGTTTTATAGAATAGCCCGTATCGTGGTACCATGTCTGATGGATCGGCGGCCGAGCGGATAGAGTACCGGCGACGTAACGCGGTAGACCCCGAGGAGTTCCTCCTCGATATCGGCGTCGTCGAACCGACCGACGACGAGGAAAGCCTCAGATTTACGTCCGCGTTTGCCGACCGACTCGAGGACCAACTCGACCACGTTCGGGACGACGGCGTCGACGCGACCGACATCGCGACCATGTTCGACACCGACGAATCCGACGTCTCCGAACCGGACCGTGAGTATACGGCCTACAAGACGGGCTACATGGTCCGCAACTGGCCGTCGAAAAGCGCCCTTCAGGTCGACGTCGCGACGGACCGAGAACTGCGTGCGGAGACCGACCGCTGGGACGACGTTCCGGTCCGCCAGCGGTACCGGATGCTGCAGTCGCTACGGTCGTTCCTCGAAGCGTGTCCGTTCTGTGCGGGCCACATCTCGGCAAGCGACAGGACAGTCGAATCCTGCTGTGGCGACATGACCGTCTACGCAGTCACCTGTGACGACTGTGACCGCCGGTACCTCGAGTTCTCCGCCGACGCGATTTCGAACGCCTGACCTCGCCACGATGACGGGAACTGACTCCCTGGATCGGTTTCGTCGGCCGGAGTATACGGGCGACAGCCGCTGCGTTCCGTGTACGATCCTGAACGTCGGACTCGCCGTGGTCTTCTCCGTCGGTGTCGCGGCTGGCGTCCGCTACGGTGCCGGAACGACCGCAGCGGCGATTGCAGGCACGGCGACGCTCGCAACCTCACTGCTGGCGATCTACCTGCGAGGATATCTCGTTCCCCGGACGCCACAACTCACCGAAACCTACCTGCCAGAGCGCATCCGCCGGCGGTTCCACGACCGCCCGACCGGCGTCGACGACGGAGCAAACGTCGAACTCGCGATGAAAGGCATCGGAACGACACCAAGTGACGACGAGTCCGACGATCCAGGCGAAAACGAAAGCGGACGCGAATGAGCCACCACGCAACGTCGACTCGGACTCACTCGAGACACCCAGCAAAGCCCAACCCGGCTGAACCGGTCGGGTCCTTACTCGAGAATCCGGACGGTCGTCTCGTCAGCGAGGCCACTACGCTCTGGATCGCCGACGTTGATAGCCACACTGATCGTGTACTCGCCGGGTTCGGCCGGCTCCCACTCCCGGTCTGAGACGCGAAACAGTCCGGACCACGTCTTCTTGAACTGTCGCCGGTCGCCACGGTCGAAGTGTAGTTCACCCGTCCGCTCGGGCGGGTCCCTGGTCGGAACGTGAGACGCTTCAGTGATGTCGTCGACCGACCACGACCACAGTACTGGAGAGTTCGTCTGGATCGTGATCGGAACCGGCAACGTATTTCTCATCGTGACGGTAAACGGAATCGAATCATCGGCACGAAACTCCGTCGTCGGCGTCGATACGTCGACCGAGATCGCCCGCCGACGGAGCCAGTGTGGGATCAGGCGCTTGCTCCAGGCCGATCCGTTGATCGAACGCGCCGCTTGCGGCTTCGTCGTCGAATCGTGCTCGCTCGGCGAGAAAGGATCGTCGTCTCGAGTGAGTGCATCCGACTCGTAGATCCGACGCATTACCTACTGCAAGCGGCGGCAGCAACTAAATCCTTCCGCCGCAGATCCGCCGTCCACCGGCGAAGAGGTAACTGCGACCAGTCCGGCGGGGACCCAAAAATCACAGCAGCGACCGCATCAGACGGTTTGCTGTGAGTTATTTCCGGCGCGACCGCGCGCTCCTGCGGTCGCGCCGATACGTTGGTACAGCAGTCCGTCTCATACGGATTACTGTAACGATTTACCGGCGCAACCGCCGCCCGGGTCGCGGTTGTGCCGGAAATGACTTACAGTAAACCGTATCAGTCGTCGGCGATAGCGCTATCTCCTCTCCCGTCGCCACGGTCCAGCGTTGTCGTTTCATACTCGTCATCGTAGAGGAGACACGCGATTTCGTGTGTGTCAGACATCTCCGTGACCGGTGGGTCCGTCGTCTCACAGGGCGAGACGAACGCGTCCTCCAGCCTCGCCGTCGCTTCGGCAACGCCGTTCGCGTACAGTTCGTCTATCGACTGTTCGATGAGGGTCTCGGCGGAGGAATCGGCGACGGTCGCCGGAATCCCGAACTCGTCGCGGATCCGCGTACCGAACTCCTCGCGTGGCAGTCTCGTCACGTCCTCTTGTAGCGACTCCTCTGAGATAGTCAACAGGTCCTCGACCGACTCGGCGTCGCCACTCCTGAGTTTGAGACTCAGGAGCGACCGCCACGCCGACTGCTCTATATCGAACTCCTCAGGCGGAATCACGCGGGGACACCGAGTGTGGAACGGACAGCCAGAGGGGGGATCGATCGGCGACGGAACCTCCCCCTCGAGGAAGATTTTCTCGCCCTCCCAGAGCGGATCAGGTTCGGGGATCGCCGAAAGCAACGCTTCGGTGTAGGGGTGGTACGGCTCCGAGAACACGTCTTCGGTCGTCCCCACTTCCGCGAACTCACCGAGGTACATCACGGCGATCCGGTCGGAGATGTGCTCGACGACGCTCAAGTCGTGGGCGATGAAGATATACGAGAGGTCGAACTCCCTCTGAAGATCCTCCAAGAGATTCAGGATTTGTGCCTGGACGCTGACGTCGAGTGCGCTGACCGGTTCGTCACAGATGATAATTTCCGGGTCGACGGCGAGCGCCCGGGCGATACCGATACGCTGACGCTGCCCGCCGGAGAACTCGTGTGGATACCGGTACGCGTGACTCGCGTTCAGTCCAACGGTCTCGAGTAAGTCCTGAATTCGATCCGTTCGCTCCTGCCCGCTTGCGATGTCGTGGATGTCCAGCGGTTCGCCGATGATATCACCGACGGTGAGCCGCGGGTTCAGACTCGAGAACGGGTCCTGGAAGATGTACTGCAGGTCCGTTCGGAGATCCCGTAGTTCGGAACTCGAGAGCTCCGTCAACTCGATTTCGCGGACTGTCCCGTCGTCTTGCTCGTTCCGGTAGGTGATCGATCCGTCGGTCGGCTCGATAAGCCGCAGCATCGACCTGCCAAGCGTCGTCTTCCCACAACCGCTCTCGCCGACCACCCCGAGAGTTTCGCCCGGATAGAGCTCGAGATCGACGTCGTCGACTGCCTTGACCAGTTGCGATCGGCCAAGCAGGTTGTCGATGACACCACTATCCGTCTCGTAGTACTTCGAGAGGTTTTGCGTCCGTAGGATCGGCTCGTTCTCGCTACTCATGTTGGTCACCGGATACGGGTTCGTTCATGCGACGTTCGTCTTCGACGGTGACGGTGTATCCGACACCCTCGTCGAGATCGTCAGTGTACTCGAGACACTTCGCCGATCGATCGACCGATTCCGAGTCGAACTCGACCATTCGCGGCTCTTTCTGTTTGCACGCCTCCTCGGCGTACGGACACCGGGGATGGAAACTGCAGCCAGACGGCGTCTCGATCAGATCCGGCATCGCTCCAGGAATCGTCTGTAGCCGCTCGCGGTCGTCACCGATGCGTGGGATCGAGCTCATCAGACCGACCGTGTAGGGATGTTTCGGGTCGTAGTACAACTCTTCGACCGGTGCCTTCTCGACGGGCTGGCCTGCGTACATCACCATCACCCGATCACAGAGCTCGGCGACGACACCGAGGTCGTGCGTGATGAGTTGGACTGCCGTGTCGAACTCGTCGGTAAGCTCCTCGAGAAGGTCGAGGATCTTCGCTTCGGTCGTCACGTCAAGCGCCGTCGTCGGTTCGTCCGCGATGATGACGTCGGGATCACACGAAAGCGCCATCGCAATCACGGCTCGCTGTTGCATCCCACCGGAGAACTCGTGTGGATAGTCGGTGTATCGGCTCTCTGCGTCCGGGATACCGACCCTGTCAAGCAGTTCGATCGCTCGCTGTTTTGCCTCCTCGTCGTCGTAATCGAGGTGGTGTCTGATCGCCTCCGCGATCTGTTCACCGACAGTGTAGACGGGGTTGAGCGCAGTCTGGGCGTCCTGGAAGATCATCGAGACGTTGTTGCCACGGAGGGTTCGGACTGCCTCCTCCGGTGCACGGAGCAGGTCGATGTACTGCTCGTCACCGTCGTACACGATGAACGCTTCTTCGTCGATCAATCCAAGGTCGGTCGCGTGACCCCGATCGATCAGGTCGCGGACATCCAGTTTGCCTGCAGCGAGCACGTCTTCGACGTCGTCGTGACGCGGGTTATCGGTTAGTTCGGTCGCTGGTATGTCGGCCTCTTCGAACCGCGAGACCAGTTTTTCGCGATTGTACTCGTCACGAAGGTCTTCGACGTCGACGACGTGGCCGGGATACGACTCCTCGAGTCGAGTTACGGTGTCGGGATCGGCAAAGCGGATCGAGCCACTTTCGATCTCACCGGGGCTCTCGATCAGACGCAACAACGAGAGCGCCGTTACGCTCTTTCCGGCACCGCTCTCGCCGACGACCCCGAACTTCTCTCCGCGGTCGATCGTGTAAGAGAGCCCGTCGACTGCCGTCACGACGCCTTCCGACGTGTAGAACTTGACTGTCAGGTTTTCGACCTCGAGTAGTGCCATTAGCCACCACCTCCGATGTCGTCGACCTGGGTGTCAAGTGCGTCGTTGATGACGTCACCAATCATGTTCATCGACATGACGAACAGGAAGATCATCAGTCCTGGGAAGACGGTCGCCCACCAGTACCAGCTGCCGCCGTCACCGGTCGCCAGCGTATCCCGTTCACCGTCGAGAATCGTCCCCCACTCCGGCGTGCCGGGATCGAACCCGATCCCGAGGAACCCGAGTGCGGCGACGCCGATAACGACAGTCCCGACGCTGAGCGTCGCCTGGACGATCACCGGTGCGATGGCGTTGGGAATGATGTGTCGGAACAGTACCGACTGATCCCGTGCACCGAGTGCCTTCGCGGCCAGGACGTACTCGTTTTGTTTCACCTTCAGAATCTCACCGCGAATGATGCGTGCGTACGACGCCCAGCCGACCAAGACGAAGGCACCGACCAGCGGCCAGAAACCGCCGCCGAACAGGGCGACGAGGATCAGCGCCAACACGAGTGCAGGGAACGCGAAGACGAGGTCGAGAAAGCGCATGAGAACGCTGTCGACCCAGCCGCCGAAGTAACCCGAAACGCTCCCGTAGATCACGCCAAACGTCGACGCGAGTGCGGTAACGACGAGCCCGATCGAGATACTGTACCTCCCACCGACCATCACTCTGGAGAACAGGTCCCGACCCAGTCGGTCGGTCCCCATGTAGTGTGAGAGCGAGGGGGCCTCGTGACGGCCGCCCACTGCCGTCGCGGTTGGATCGTACGGCGCTAGCGAAAACGGTTGCACCGTCACCCCCGAGACTGTGATGGGGCGTGCGAGAAACGCAGTGACCGCCATCACGACGACGACCGTGATCCCGATCAGCGCCAGTCTGTCCCGGACCAGACGGTTCGCAATTCGACGCCACATGCTCTGTGGTTCGACGTACTCCTCTTCCCGGGCTGTATCCGGCTCCCGCTCCTCGAGATGGTCGGTCTCGAATCCCGTAATCCGTATTCGTCCTCGTTCTGTTGACATAGATATCGATTAATATTCGTCTCTGATTCGTGGGTCGAGTAGTCCGTACACGATGTCGGCCAGCAGGTTCGCGAGCACGATGACGACTCCCGTCAGCAGCGTAATGATCAGGATGAGATTGATCTCCCTGAGTTGGATCGCCTGTATCAGCTCTCTGCCGAGGCCTGGCCAGCCGAACACCACCTCGACGACGACGGAGCCGGAGACGAGACTCGCAGTCAGGAACGCGGCGACCGTCGTGACCGAGATGAGCGAGTTTCGCAGTACGTGCTTGAGGTAGACGGTCCGTTTGGGAAGTCCTTTCGCCCGTGCGGCCGTCACGTACTCTTTGTTGATTTCTTCGGCCATCGACGTCCGCATGATACGCATCAGGTTCGCCGACGCTGCCGTCCCGATCGTTATACCAGGAAGGATTAACCACCAGAGCATCTCTCTGGAGAGCAATCCGGTCTGGGGGTCGAGCGTCGGGAACCAGTCGAGGTAGACGGCGAACAGAGCCATCAGCATCAGACCGAGCCAGAAGTTCGGAATCGAGATGCCGGAAAGCGCGAAGACGCGGCTGACATCGTCGCCGAGCTGGTCTTTGTTGATAGCGGCGTAGATCCCACCCGGAATGGCGATCAGAATTGCGAACACCCAGCCAAATGCCGCCAGGAGAAGCGTTTCGGGTAAGCGTGCTCGAACGATCGCACTGGCGTCGCGACTGGAAGAGTACACTTCCCCGAAGTCACCGGTCAGGACGCCTTGCATCCAGTCGAGATACTGGGCCCAGATCGGTTCGTGGAGGCCGTACTCCTGGCGGAGTCGAGCGGCTTCCCCTGGCTGCACGTTTGGATTTGCCGCGATCATGTGGTCTACCACGTCTCCGGGCGCGAGTTGCATAAGCCCGAACGTTATTATCGAAACACCGATCAGTACCGGTACGGACGCTAGTATTCGTCTCAGAATGAATTTTTGCAAACTCATGCCTTGGAAATATGTTAGATTGAGGGCCGGATTACCGATCTAGGTACGTGATCTGCTGGTCGGCCGGGTTGTAGAGCGCGTACCGCAGAATCGCCTGCGTCTGTGGGTGGACGTTGAATCCGACGACGTCGTTGCTTACGGTCCCCGTGTTCAGCGAGTAGTCGACGATCACGTTCGCACTTAGATCCGCGACCTCCGGCCAGAACTCGTCGTAGGCCTGGCGACGGGTGTCTGGATCCTCTGCCACGTCGACGCCGAATCGGCAACTCTCCATCTGCTCGATGA
The DNA here is from genome assembly GCF_000230715.2 of Natronobacterium gregoryi SP2. Lineage (GTDB taxonomy): Archaea > Halobacteriota > Halobacteria > Halobacteriales > Natrialbaceae > Natronobacterium > Natronobacterium gregoryi. The sequence goes on along the minus strand of NC_019792.1, from coordinate 790,558 downwards.
ACTCCTCCGGAAGCGCCCCTTCCGGGAAGAAGAAGTTACAGCAGCCGTTGTGCATCCGCGGATGGTGAAGCACCTGGTGGAACCCGTGCGGGTCGGGCGTTCCTGCGAGGCCGATGACGGCAGCTGCGTTTCGTTCGGCACTGTCGTGCCGTGCACCGTCCTCGTACAGTTCTGCCGTCCAGTCTCCGAGAGCAGCCGGCGTCTCGAGTTCGGCATCGAACAGCCCGCTTTCGTTGAGCTGGTCGACGACGAGTTCCATCTTGTCGATGCGTTCTTCGTCGTCGGAGTTCGTCTCGACCGTGACTTCGACCGGCCGCTCGAGGCCTGCTTCCTCGAGGAGTGCTTCGGCTTCCTCCGGATCGGGCTCGACGTTGTACGCCCAGTCCTGGGACTCCAGGTCCTCGTAGTCCATAGCGGTACCCATGCCGCTTGCTGGTTCCGGAATCGGGGCACGAGCCGGGTCACCCCAGCCTTGCTCGACGAGGTCGACGATCTGCTGGCGTGGAATGAGCGCACTCACTGCCTGGCGGACCTCCCGCTGGGCAAAGGCACCACCCTCGTCGGTGTCCTCGACTGGGAACTGCATGAACTTGAACCCGAACGCCGGATTCGCGGAGACGGCAAAGCTCTCGGACGAGTGGAAGTTGTTCCGGGCTTCGGAGGGAAGCTCGTAGGCGATGTCGACGTCGCCGTCCTCGAGAGCGTTACTCCGGCCGGCGCTGTCGTCGACGAACCGGATGTTGATCTCTTCGATCGCGGGTCGCTCCGGGAAGTCTTCCGGTCCGTCGTACCACGGAATGTTCTCGAGGCCGACCTCTTCGACCCAGTAGTTGTCGGTGCGCTCGAGGAGGAGACGCGAGCCTTCCTCGAACTCCGCAATCTCGTACGGGCCGGTCCCGACCGGGACCATGTCCCCGTCGTCTCGTGGATCCAGATCGCCAGCTGGCACGTCGAAGTGCTCCGACGGGAAGATGTACGGTGGGAGTTCGAGATACGCGGCGGCGTCGGCCTCCTGAGCGTAGAGTTCGAACGTGTAGCCGTCGTCGCCGTCGGGTGCCGTAGCGTGGAGGAAACTGTCGAACCACTGGCCCTCGTTGACGGAGCCGACGAAACGATCGTACGAGCGGACGACGTTCTCTGCGGTCACCTCCTCGCCGTTGTGGAACTCGATGCCTTCGTGCAGTCGGCCCTCGAGTCTGATCCCGAACGTACCGTCTTCGACGGCGTCGGCAGCCTCGTCGCGGGTCAGCACGCGCATCGGCTCGCCTTCTTCCGGTTCGTCGTCCGGATGCTGCATTATGACGAGGTTGTTTTCGTCGAGGTCGAACGATGGAACTCCGTCTTCGACGCTTTCGGGTTCCATCTCGACCATGTACTCCGCGTAATCCTCGACGCTGACGTCGTTGGCTTCGGCGGGCTCGTACTCTTCTGCCATCCACAGATGGGTTTCGCCGGTACTGTCGGCCGTCGTCAACCCGTCGTACACGGTGTCGAAGACGACCGAGTCCTCTGCGGCGGAACTGTCGGCCCAGTCGTAGTCGTCGATGCTGTCTCGCGGGAGGGCGAACTCGAGTCGGCCTCCTTCCTGAATAGCGTCGATATCGACTTCGTTTCGCTCGAGTGCGTCGTCGACGTCGACGTCTGCTTCACCGTTTTCACCATTGAGGCAGCCTGCGAGGCCAACTGCACCGGTAGCGGCGATTCCTTGAAGAATTCGTCGTCGGTTGAGATTTGATATGTTATTGCTTGCCATGTTTTTGTCCGTTTGACCAGGTGAATGTCCTTCCCCTGTTAGACGTGTCTCTGAACGGAGAGAGCCAGGATCACCGTGGGTAATCCAGCTTTTCCCGTCGTCGGCCTCCGTTCATGCGACACTATAACAACCTTATCTGAGTGAAGCCATAAATAAGTTAGTATTTCCTTGCCGCTTGTATCCATGTAGACAAAGAAAATTAAACATATACTTGTTCTAAAAATATACAATCGTCAAATTCTCCTATTTGCTTCGGCTGTACGTCTGCCTGAACTTTCTTATAAAGTGAAAGGCAGTAATACATCTATATTACTAGCAGCGTCGTCGATTCACGGCGGCAAAACCGATAGCAATCGCCTGGTTACAGTCTCCATTCGACGGCGAGACGCCACCCTCGGAGGCGTTGAAAGAGTTACATACTGATTACGACACCATCGTTCACCGGGTATCCACCGACGACCGGTGACGACTAGTACTGTCCCAAGTGTGGACCGACTAGTTGAGAGTTGGCCCAAACCGATCACGATTCTCGATCAGAAGTGGAGTGCACTAGTCAGAGTAGACTTGGGACGATACTAGTACTCCGCCAAGCGTCGACTGATGAGTGAAACCAGACGACTGCATTCGGTTTCACTCATCTGTTCAGGCTTGCCAAAGCACTAGTGACGGGCCAAGCCTGCACTGATGGGTCGAATCTGGCGGTGTGGCTCGATTCGACCCGTCAGTCGACGGTGGCACGGTACATGACTGACAGCAAACCGTATGATAGGCCGAACCGGCCGGGACGACCGATGTCGTCCCAGTAATACAGTTGGTCCACCACAGCTCGATCGAGCAGTGAACAATTCACGACGGTCACGGCACTCGTCACTGTGTGTTTCGTTTTCGGTCGCGTCAAAACGTCGCAGAAGGGACAGCCTACGTTACCCCCGTTCGTTGCGCTCACGACTGGCTCTCGTTCGAACCTACTCGGCGTCGTTTCCGACGTCGAGACTGGCACCGCGCTCCGATCGGTGCTCGTTGTTGAGTTCGTGAAAAGTAGCGGGAGGTAGATTTGAACTACCGGTCTGCGGGTTATGAGCCCGCCGGAATCTCCTGGCTATCCCATCCCGCTATCTCTTCATAACCGGGTGCACTAGTTAAGGATTGTGATTCCGCTGCCGTGTGCGGGTTTCTCACGCTACTCTCGGTGAACCTTCCACGTAAAGAGGCTCTCGAAAGTGTAATTGACAATGAAGCCGACGCCGATACCGATCACGTTCGCAAGCAGATACCAGACAGCGAGGAACTCGATCAACGCCGTATACACAGCGAGCGTGACGAGAAACCCGCTGAACCGAACCGTATACGATCGCGAGAGTCGCTCAAGCAACGCCCGGAGAGACGTCCCGCCGAACGTCGAGAACGTCCACGCTTCGTTGATACCGAAGATGACCGCGATTGCGATCACCCAGGCGACGCCCTTCGCGGTAATAAACCCCATCTCGGCGAGCTCGACCAGTACCAGCAAGACGCCGTTGTCGACTGTCGCACCGACGACGCCGACGCCAGCGAACTGACCGAATCGGGTGACCGAGACGAGTGCTCGAGCGCGCGCCCGAGTTGCTTCGAGGAGCGAATCAGTCATCGTCGGGTCCGTGTGGAGCTCACGTCACTGACGAGGTGGTCGGTTATCGTCGCTTCGCGCGTTCGTTTCGACAGTGTCACGTGGAGTCGGGACTGTGCTCTCTTTCTCTGACCCAATATACGTTTCGCGCCGCGGCGCGCCCGAACGGCCCCACGCGCGAGTTCGAAGCCGGTCGCCGCCAACAGAGAGTTGGCGAACCGACCGATCAGACCGCGAGGTCGCCGCTGGGGCGAACGACGTCGACCTCTTCGGCGTCGACGCGCTCGACGTCGAGAAAGTGCGGAACGTAGTTCTGTTTCTCGAAATCCTCGAACTCGGACTCCGCACCGACGGTGCACCAGAGCTGGACCGTCTCGGGGCCGTGCCACTCGCCGTTGCGGCTGATCCCGAAACAGAACAGTTCCTCCCCCTCGTGTTCGACGATGGCTCCTTTTCGGATACCGGGATCGCCGCGAATGATGAGCCGTTTCATATCCCGCCGTTTGTCGGAGAAACGATTAAACGCTTCGAACGTGCTACGGACAGCTCGAGCGACGACACTGACTTTCGTCATTGCACCGAGAGATCACCACGGGACGGCGGCGAACCAAACGGGTTTTAAACAGCCCCGTCTTAGGCCACGGCAAGTGAGATAACCATGCAGATGCCACGCCGATTCAATACGTACTGCCCGCACTGTAACGAACACCACGAACACGAAGTCGAGAAGGCCCGGACCGGCCGTTCCTCGGGAATGAAATGGGACGCTCGTCGTACCAAACGACACACCTCGAGCATCGGTAACTCCGGTCGGTTCTCGAAGGTGCCGGCTGGCGAGAAGCCCACCAAGAAGACCGACCTCAAGTACCGCTGCAGCGAGTGTGGCAAAGCCCACCTCCGCGAGGGATGGCGTACCGGCCGACTCGAGTTCCAGGAGTGATTACGATGTCAGGAAATTTCTACAGTGTCCGATGCAGCGACTGTGAGAACGAACAGACCGTCTTCGGAAAAGCCTCTACGGAGGTCGCCTGTGCCGTCTGCGGGACGACGCTTGCCCGACCGACTGGTGGCAAAGCCGAGATCGACCACGAGATCGTAGAAACGGTCGAATCACGATGAAATACAGCGGCTGGCCCGATCCCGGCACGCTCGTCGTCGGGAAGATCGACGAGATAGAAGATTTCGGTGTCTTCGTCGATCTCGAGGAGTACGAGGACAAGCGCGGTCTCATCCACATCTCGGAGGTCGCCAGCGGATGGATCAAGAACGTCCGCGACCACGTCCGCGAGGGCCAGATCGTCGTCTGTAAGGTCTTAGACGTCGACGAGGAGTCCCAGCAGATCGACCTCTCGTTGAAAGACGTCAACGACCACCAGCGCTCCGAGAAGATCCAGCAGTGGAAAAACGAACAGAAGGCCGACAATTGGATGGAACTCGCGCTGGGCGACGACGTCGACGACGAGACGTACACGGTCGTCGCGAACGAACTGATCGCTGCTCACGGAGGTCTCTACCAGGGCTTCAAGCAGGCGGCGATCCACGGCGACGAAGCTCTCGAGGACGCCGACCTCGAATCCGACGTCTGTGATTCGATCGTCGAGACGGCTCGCGAGAATGTCTCGGTGCCGTACGTCAACGTCACCGGCTACGTTGACCTCGAGAATCCGTCGCCGTCTGGCGTCGACGGCATCCGTGAGGCGCTCACGGCAGCGGGGGGCAACGGTGACGTTCCGGCCGAGGTCGACCTCGAGGTCAGCTACGTCGGCGCACCCGAGTACCGCATCAAGGTGCAAGCGCCCAACTACAAGACCGCCGAGTCCCAACTCGAGGAAAGTGCGGATCGCGCTATCGCCGCGATCGAAAACGAGGGTGGCGAGGGCGAATACCACCGCGAGCGTCGCACTGACGAGGAATGAAAGCAGACATCCGGGTGTGTTCGGCGTGGCGCGAGCGACACGACCGCCCGGTGTATACCCTTTCGTCTGACTGTCCAGAGTGTGGCGCTGACGCCGAGAACAGTGCGCCCGCGCCGTTCGACCCCGAAGACCCGTACGGCGAGTACCGACGGTCTCTTAAGCGTCGCAATCGCTGATACGGGTATGGACGAACTCGAGATCGACGCGGTTGCGGAGGTGCAACTGGACGATCCAGTGCTCGTCGAAGGGTTGCCCGGCGTCGGTCACGTCGGCAAGCTTGCGGTCGACCACTTACTCGAGGAACTCGAGGGGGAGAGCACGCTCGTTCGGCGGCTCTACTCTCGGGAGTTTCCGCCACAGGTCACCGTCGAAGACGGCATCTCGGAATTGACCTGTGCGGAGATCCACGCCGTCTCCGTTCCCGAGGGTCGTGACCTCTTGGTTCTGACTGGCGACCATCAGGCACAGACCAACGACGGTCACTACCTGTTGACGACGGCGTTTCTCGACGTGGCCGAGGAGTTCGGCGCGTCGGAGGCGTTCGCGCTCGGCGGCGTCCCGACCGGCGAGCTCATCGACGAGTACGCGGTCGTCGGTGCCGTCGGCAACGAGTCGTTGCGCGACGACCTCGAGGAGGTTGGCGTCGAGTTCCGCGAGGACGAACCGGCGGGCGGCATCGTGGGTATCTCAGGGCTCTTGCTCGGACTCGGTGAACGCCGTGGCTTCGACGTAGCCTGCCTGATGGGTGAGACCAGTGGCTATCTCGTCGATCCCAAGAGTGCGCGGGCGGTTCTCGAGGTTCTCGAGGAACTGCTCGCGTTCGACCTCGACTACGAGACTCTGGACGAGCGAGCCGACGAGATGGAAGACGTGATCGGGAAGATCCAGGAGATGGAACAGCAACAGCAACAACAGCAGATGCCGACGGACGACGACCTTCGGTACATCGGCTGATCGCTGGCGCGCTGTCGGTCGGTATCTTGCTCACGTCACGTTACGTCACGTCACGTCACGTCACGTTACGTCTTCGCGCCAGTTCCGTCCGTTTTCGGTTCCGAAATGGTTGTCTCTATCCGTTCGGCGGGAGGGTATGACGCCGACACCGGACCGACGACGGGCTGGCAGGATGGTTCGAACGTGGTTCGAAAGACTCGAGGAGCGGTTCGGTACTGAAGACGCCGAGCGGGAAGGTGGGGAGTAGTACCATCCTGAGCGTGGACCGACTAGTTGGGAGTTGGCCCAAACCGATCACGATTCTCGATCAGAAGTAGAGCGCACTAGTCAGAGTAGACTTGGGACGCTACTAGTACCGTCCCAACCGTCGACTGACGGGTCGAATCGAGCGACACCGCCAGATTCGACCCATCAGTGCAGGCTTGGCCCGCCACTAGTGGCAGAAGCACCAGTGACGGAAGGTGGAGCGACGGCGAACTCGCGAGCGCGATTCTGGGGACGACGAGCAGCGGTTCTGGATCGTCGATCTGGTCGGAGATCGCGTCGTCGCACCGATCCGGCTCCGGGGCCGGCGAGTGCTCGAGTGGCGTTCGTCGACACGTCTCTCGACCGGAGTGCGAATCGAGCGGCTGCGGAGACTCGAGCGGTGTCGATGCGAGTGATCGGCGTCTGTGAGCCGTCTCAGGAACAATCCGTGTCACTATTTTCTCGCCTGCTGTAAACGACGGTATGAACGAGATTTGGGACACGGAGCAGTACGATGTCGGGATCGTCGGTGCGGGGCTCGCTGGCTTGACGGCGGCACGGGAACTGACTGGGGCGGGACTGGACGTAGTCGTCCTCGAGGCCAGGGATCGCGTCGGCGGGCGTACGATCGGCGGATCGTTGTCGACCGGTGACACGATCGACCGCGGCGCGGAGTGGATCGGAGCGGAGCACGACCGTGTCCTCGAGTTAGTCGAGGAGTTCGATCTCGAACTCTGTGAGCAGTACGGTTCGGGGCTCGATCGAGTTGCCGTGACGGGCGACGTGTTCGATCACGGGGATCGGTTCCAGGCGCTCCCGTCTGAATCGGCTACGGAGCTGCGCGAGGCTGCCGACCGGATCGAGTCGCTCCGTGACGGCGTTCCCCGCGAGACGCCCCACGAGGTACCTGACGCCGATGCGTGGGACGCGACGACTCTCGAGTCTTGGAAGCGAGAGACGATGGAGACCGAGGTTGCACGCCAGACGTTCGACGCGTTCGTCCGCGCCGAATTCACCGTCGAGCCGAGCGAGATTTCGCTACTGTACTTTCTGACGGCCGTCAACGCCGCCGGCGGACTCGAGATGGCGTCCGATTCGGTCAGTGCCACACAGGAGTACCGGCTTGCCGGCAGCACTCACCAGCTCTCGAGGGGGTTGGCCGCGGAACTCGGTGACGTGGTCCGACTGGGCGAGCCGGTTCGGCGGATCGATCGGCGCGGCGACGGGGTAACGCTCGAGACGGACGACGGGACGTACGCGGTGTCGAACGCGGTCGTCGCCATCCCGCAGCCACTGGTCGGCAACATCGATCACGAACCGCCGCTGCCAGCCCGTCGTCGAGGACTGGGACAGCGGATGCCGATGGGGTCGGTTGTCAAGTGTATCGCCGCGTACGAGGAGCCGTTCTGGCGGAGTGACGGATATTCGGGATCGGTGCTGGCGGCAGACGGCGTTGTGTCCGAAGTCGCGGACGGGACGCTCCCCAACGGTGATAGCGGGCTTCTGGTGGCGTTTATCGCCGGTGCCGACGCACTCGAGTGGAGCGACCGACCGGTGTCCGAGCGTCGAGAACGGGTGCTGGCCGAACTCGAACGGTACGTCGGACCGAAGGCGGCAGACCCGCTCGAGTACGTCGACGAGCCGTGGTCGACGACGCGATGGTCGACGGGCGGGTACAACGCCGTGATGACGCCGGGAACGCTGACGTCTTGTGGTGCTGTGCTCCGCGAACCCGTCGACGGCGTCTACTGGGCCGGCTCGGAGACGGCACTCGAGGGACGTGGGTTCATGGAGGGAGCGATTCGATCGGGCGAACGAGTCGCGGTCGAGATACGCGAGTGAGCGGGTCTCGAGAACGCTGCTTGTGACGTGACTGTCCGACCGTGACGTGCGACGACGCTACGCTTCGAGCACTTCGTAGGAGACGTCGGTGTCCCGTAGCGTGTCGGTGACTCGGCCGGTGGCGTCGGCCGTCGTGACAGCGACGACCTCAAGACCGCGTTCGGCAGCCGCGGCGGCGACATCGCCGACGGCGAACGTGACGGCCGGTTCGATGTCTGCCTTGTGGCAGGTGACGACGGCTTCGACGCCCGTGGCGACGACGAGATCGACCTCTTCACACCGTTTTGCGACCGCCTCCGGATCGGCGGCGCGACTTCCGCCGCTCCTGACGGCGGGTACCTGGAGGACGGTCACCGAGCCGGGTTCCAGATCGATGACGCCCTCGAAGCTGGTGACGCCGACGTCGGCTCCGGCCTCGGCGTCGGTCGTCACGACGCCGGTCGCGGTTCCCTCGTTGCCGGGGGTCGCGTGGAGGAGGCCGTCCTCGACGGACAGTGAGACGATATCGCCTTCCTCGACGTCGTCGGCCGCGATAGCGGCGTCCTCGCCGACCGCGCCGAGGACGTCTTCGGTGACGTGGTTGACGAACCGGCGAACGTCGCCTGCAGCCTGAAAGAGCCAGTCGACGCCCTCTTTGGTGACGCGATAGCGGGACCGCCCCTCTTTCTCGACGAGTCCGTCGTCGACGAGTTCGCGGATGTACTCGCTGACTGCTTGGCTCGTGACGCCGACTTCCCCGGCGATTTCTCCCTGGCTCACTGCGGGCTGGCGCTCGGCGATCTGGACGAGGATTCGGAATCGCGTCGCAGTCCGCTTGTCGTCGAGGACGTCGACCATACCCGATCTTTTTCGACCGCGGTAAAAAAGGTACGCGGTCCCATAGCGTCTCAGTGTGTGGAAGAACCCCACTCAGTCGGCCGAAAAACGACCGGAATCGGACAGACCGTTGTCGCTGGTCTGGACCGAACAGACTAATTAGGACCCGAGACAGTTTCGACTCATGAACGATCGCTACGACGTAGTGATCGCTGGTGCCGGTCCCGCCGGCGGCCAGTGTGCTCGAGATCTCGCAGCGAGAGGCTACGACGTCGTCGTCCTCGAGACCGAGTCCGAAGACGAGTTCCCCCGCCAGAGCAACAAGTCGACGGCAGGCACTTTCCCGTCGATGATGTCTTCTTTCGGGATTCCGGACGACGTGGTGATGCAGTACACCGACAGCGTCGTCCTCGAGTCGCCGACCGATCACTACGTTCGAGAACAGCCTGGTGCAGTCCTCGAGTTCGCGGACTTCAAGCGGTTCTTGGTCGAGGATAGCCGCGAAGACGGCGCGGAGTACCGGTTCGACGCTCGAGTGACGGGGCCGATCATGGAGAACGGCGAGATCGTCGGCGTCGAGTACAACGGCGACGAGGAGGTGTACGGCGAGATCGTCGTCGACGCGACTGGTCCGAGCGCACCGCTGGCCAAAGAACTCGGTGTCAGCGACCTGAAACGAGAGAACCACGCCATCGGCATCGAGTACGAGTTCGAAGGTATCGACGTCGATCGTCCCGGCTTCGCGGACCTCCACGACGCGATGATGCTGCGCCTCGATCACGAGATCGCACCCGGTGGCTACTCCTGGATCTTCCACACCGGCGAGGACACCGCCAAGGTCGGTCTCTGTTACATCCAGAACGCCTACCACAAGCGGTACGCCAAGGACGGCTACACGATCGACGACTACATCTCTCACTGGATCGAGACCGACCCGCGGTTCGACGACGCCGAACGACTCGAAGGCAGGCAACACCGCGGTTCGGCGCACATTCAGATGCCGGGACAGATGCACACCGACCGGTTCATGGCTATCGGCGATACCGTGCCGACGGTCGACCCACTGTGGGGTGAGGGCATCCATACCTGCATGAAGTCCGGCCGCGCGGCGGCCGCCACGGCCGATAGCTGCCTCAAACACGGCGACCTCGAGCCGAACGCGGAGAGTCTCGAGGTCTACGAGACGCTGTGGCACCGCGATGTCGCGCCGAACGTCAGTAACCGCCAGCTAATGACGAAGATGCTCTATCTCGCCGAGAACGAGCGTTACGACGAGTTGATGGCGGATCTGAACCGACTCGACGACGAGACGCTCGCAAAGGCAAACAGCGGGAACTTCCGAGCGATCGCGAAACTGCTCGGCGTTCGCGACCTCCCGATGCTCGCAAAATTCGTGAAACGAGAGCTTCTGTAGAACCTACTCTCCTTCGAGTGGTCGTCCGTCGACCCGTTTTGCACCCTCCGAATCGTGGACGACGACCTCGCCCGGCCCGGGATCGGTGGGTTCGTACTCGTCCCGAACGCCGATCGCTTCCTCGAGTTCTCTGACGGCACGCTCTTTGAGTGTGCGTGCGAGTTCCGCCGCATCGTCACGAGAGATGTTCCGGCCGAGTCCCTCGCACTCGTGAGCGCGCACGATGCCAGCTTCGTCTACTGCCTCGCCCATCGGCTGGCTGGTTCCCGAAAGTGCCACGCTGAACGGGTAGGTCCGACAGATCAGCGGCCGGTCGTCGTGAGCGACGCAGGCTCCCGTTCCGTCGTCGGCTTCCTCGTAGAAGACGCAGTCGCCACAGCCGTCGGTCTGGAGCGCCCACTCGAACGTCTCGCCCGAAAGCCCCTCGTCGGTCTCCTCGAGGCCGTACGGCATCGGCCGGGCGGCGTCGCGCCACTCGCGGTCCTCGGCCGGGGGAACCGCGTCGCTCTCTCCGTCGGCCGACTCGAGGTCCCGCACCTCGTCGGGAAAGGCCGTTGCGATGTGTTCGTCCTCGCCGTGGCCCGTACAGCAGGCACCACAGCGCGTACACTCGAAGCCGATCGACTCGATCGCGTCCGCGAGGTCGTCGACCGAGAGCTCGCGGGCCTGCTCGAGTTCCTCCTCGAGGGGTTGCACGGCTGTACCTACGTCCCGACGGGGAAAAGCCAGTCGCTCCTGTGTCTTATCGTTCCGCACGCAGACAGACCGACCTCGACGGCCGGTGGCGGAGTTCGCGCGCGAGTTCCGGATAGTCGCCCTGGAACTCCTCGGTCGGCTCCGGTTCCACGAGGTCGGACAGGTCGAACCCGGCGGCGAGCAACGGCTCGAGCAACGCGTGCAGCGGCCGTCGGTAGTACGTTCCCGGGTTCTCGCTGTCGGGGCCTCCCCAGTGAACTTCGAACCGTTCCGTCTCGTGATACGCAGGTTTCTCGCGGTCGGCGACGACGTGTGGATCGAGGTCCATCTCGAGTGCGTCTGTCGTACTCGGGTACTCGCGGTCGCGGACGATCAGGAAGTCGTGGAACGGGTGGTGAGTCGAGATCACGAGCGACCCGCCCGGGCGGAGCACCCGAGCGAACTCCGACAATGGCGTCTCGAGCGACGGGAGGTGCGAAAATACGTGTTGACAGAGCACGACGTCGGCGGAATCGCCCTCGATGGTGGAGAGCGGTTCGGAGAGGTCCGCACGACGAAACTCGACGTCGTCGCCGTACCGGTCGCGGGCGACCCGAACCATCTCCTGGCTCGCGTCGATACCGAGTACGTCCCCGCCCCGGTCGGCGAGAAGCGAGGCGTAGTACCCGTCGCCACATCCAGCGTCGAGGACGCGTTTCCCGGACAGCGACGGGAGCAAGGAGTCGATAGCGGGGAAGAGTATTCGTTCTTTCGTCGGTCCGCGGGTTATCTCTTCCCAGTTGGGCGGGAGTTCGTCGTAGTGGCGCGTGATCGACCGCTGATCGTCGTCCATACGGTGCTGTCGACGGCGGGACGGAATACCGAACGGATACTCACAATAACTGACGTTTTCCGGTCGTCGGACGCACACGTTCGCCGTCCCACTCGAGTCGGCCTTCGACGTCGAGTTTCTCGAGGTGGGCGACGACCGTCGCCCGCGCGAGGTCCTGGACGCCAGCCAGGTCTTTCTCGTAAGCCGACGCGAGGATTTCCTCGAGGGTTCGTGCGCCACCCGAGACGGCCTCGTTGATGCGGCGCTCGCGCCTGTATCGATGATCGAGCAGGCGCTCGAGTGTCTCTCGCGGCGAGGTAATTTCGGGGCCGTGGCCCGGACACAGCCGCGGCGGATCGATCGCCCACAGTCGGCGGAGCGTGGTGAGATACGCGCGCATGTCCCCCTCGGGCGCGCCGACGACGACGCTTCCCTCCCGGAGTGCGCAGTCGCCACAGAGTATCGGTCCCTCGCGGCCAGCCTCGAGCGCGACGTGGTCGGGTGCGTGACCCGGGGCATCGAGGACTCGGACCCGGTCGTCGCCGAGGGTAATCTCCGTTCCCGGTCCGAACTCGCGGTCCGGATCGCAGTCGGTGGTTTCCCGGAATCGGTCGGCGTGGCCCGCTCGAGCCCAGACTGTTGCGCCCGTCTCGGCGGCGTAACGTGCGACGGCCCCGACGTGGTCCGGATGCGAATGGGTCACCAGCACGTGTTCGACGCTCCGGGCGGCGACGACGTCGTCGAGTGCGTCGGTTCTGGTGGCCGGATCGACGAGCACTGTGGGGCCGGTCCCGAGCACGTATGCGTTCGTGTCGCCGGTCGGTGCACGCGTCCCGGTCGGGACGACACGGCGAACGATGTCCATGACTGGAAGTAACGGCGGTGGAAAAAGTGCGTGTCGCAATAGCGCAGGTGGTCGGTTGCCTCGATCGGATTGCGCTTAGCGTTTCAGGAAGTAGACCTGTTTGCGCGCGTCGCGGAAGCTATAGCGGGAGTCGACGAGTCCGACGTCCTCGAGTCGATTGAGCGCGTATCGGACGGTCCGGTCTGGCAGTAGCGATTCTTCGGCGAGTTGTCCCTGTGAGAGCGGGGAGTCGGTCTCGAGAACTTTTGCGACGAGTTTCGCACTCGGGGGGAGGTCACGCAAGCGGTCGCGGTACTCTTCTTCGGTGAGCGTCTGTTCGGCGGCTCCGCCACGATCTTCCGTGGTACTCATGCTCATAACAATCTGAGCGGAGTCGGTACTGGTAAACCTTCCCTATATGTGGATAGGAACAATGCAGTTTGTATAAGGATAACAGTGTTATATTAACACAGTTGCGGCAACTCCAAGGAATGGGCGTTCGAGACACTGACGGACGGATTGTGAAGACGCTCGACCGGTCCGTGCCGGCGTCGCCCGCAGATCGGATTATCGAACGAACTCCAGTATCGTTTTATTGTCCGGCCATCGTAGTTGCGTTCAGTGTGAAAGGACAGGAGTGGTACCAGGCCGACGATGTCGCCGAGGAGTACGACGACAAGCGGTTCTCCAAGGGTGGGCAGCTCATCGACCGTCGAGAGAAAGAAGCAGTTCTCGACGCGATCATGCCCGTCGAGGATCGAAACGTCCTCGAAATCGCCTGTGGTACCGGGCGATTTACCGTCATGCTCGCCGAACAGGGAGCAGACGTCGTTGGACTCGACATTTCGGCGGCGATGTTACAGCAGGGACGACAGAAAGCACAGAACGCCGATCCCGAGGGACGACTCGAGTTCCTTCGGGGCGATGCAGGGCGACTGCCCTTCCCGGACGATCACTTCGATACGGTCATCGCAATGCGGTTTTTCCACCTCGCGGACGACCCAGAGGCGTTCCTCCGGGAGATGCGTCGCGTCTCGCGCGAACAGATCGTCTTCGACACGTTCAACCGTTTCAGTTCCCGCAGCGTCTACAACTGGGCGTTGCCGATGGGGTCCCGACTCTACTCGAAGAGCGAGGTCAGCGAGTTACTCGCGAAGACGGAGCTGACACTGGTCGACGTCGAAGACGACTTCCTCGCTCCGTACGGGCTCTACCGAGCGATCCCGAACGGACTCGCGAGCCCGATTCGGCGAATCGACACAGCCGTCGGCGGGAACCGGGTCACCGATCACTTCGCGTCGGTTTCCTACTGGAACACCCGACTCCGGTGAGCGGCTGGCGGGTCGCAGGATCGACCGTCGATAGAGTAGGTCCGTTCCACCTGGAGTCGTCTTTCGGAACTCGTTCTCTCGCCACGTCCGCCAGACTCGAGAGACGGCGTGGCCACCCCATTTTTATTACCGGAGGAATTACACAGAAGCATGGAACTCTCGGCAGTCGTCTCGACACTCAACGATCGAGAGCGACTGCTGACGTGTCTAGACGCACTCGACGAGCGGACGCCGTCTTCGACGGAGGTCATCGTCGTCAACGGTCCCTCCTCGGACGGGACCAGTGGGGCCGTTCGCGAGCGAGACGACGTCGATGTCCTCGTCGAAATCTCCGAACGGAACCCGAACGTCTCCCGCAACGCGGGACTGGGCGTCGCCTCCGGCGACGTCGTCGCGTTTCTCAGCAGCGAACACGCCGTCGAAGCGGGCTGGTACAGCGCTATCGAACGGACGATAGAAAACGGTGCGGACGTCGCCACCGGGCCGGTCACCGGTGACGATCGGTTCGGCGGTGTCGATCCCCGCCGGCCCCGGACGATCGCCGGACGTGACGTGACACTTTTCGACGGCGACAACGTCGCGTTCGCCCGGACCGTACTCAAGGCACTCGACGGCTTCGACGAGTACCTCGAGGTCGGCGGTGCCCGTGACTGTGCACACCGCGTTGCAGGACTGGGTTTCGATGTCGGCTGGGCGATGGAGATGGCGGTTCGTCGGGAGATCGGAACCGACGGTGGACAGCCCGACGCCGATCTCGATCCGGCTTCGGACTGGGGGGCGATCTACCAGTCGATCGCCTACCGACTCGCGAAAAATTACGGCCCGCGCCCAAGCGTTGTCGTCCGCACGCTCGGGAGCGCGATCCGCGACGGCGTCGTCACCGTCCGTGGGGTCGTCTCCGGCGACTCGACGCCGACCGAGTGGCTGTCGGACGGAACGGACGTCGCCGCAAGCGCCGGCAGCGGGCTACGAGATGGGATCTACGCCCGGTACAGTGATCGGTCGGCCCGACGGAACCCGTACGGCCTCTCGGCCAGACACAATCGTGCAGTCCAGTTGTACGACCGGCGGTAACCATACTGCCCAATGCCATTGCTGTTGGTGATATCCATCTGATTATCGAACAGGAACAATGAAGGTGATTGAATCTGTCTCCATTAGTATGGAATCAACAAGGATACTCGTTGGCATTCTTGGATTGCAGATCACTATTGCGGCTGGACTAATCGAACTCATCGAACATGTTACTCCTGCAGCGGAGGGGTTTTGGGTTATTCTTATGTTCGGTGGCGTTATACTCACAGCATCTGTTCTATTTATTAATCTGATAGGAAACAATTGAGATAGGTCGCTTGATTTTATCTACGTATTATTAGTCGGATTACCGTTGGTAGTATCAGAGATAACACGTCCTCGAATAGGTGAATTGGCGATCGTCAGAATGAGTGTTAACCCAGCCGGTTCCTGGGAGTCGCAGCCCCCATTCGATTTCTTCGATGTCGATTTCTACGACATCGATCGGATCCGGAACGGGGTGGGTTCCCTCGTCACATTGGCTAAAGTCGTATCTGGCAGCACTCCCGACTTCGATCTCAGCACTGTACTTTGCCGAATCCCCATCTGAACTGTTCACTTCGAACTCGTGATGTGAGAACCCGGATGGCATCGTCGTTCGATCAGTTAACGACGCTTCGGGAAGTGTTACCCCGCTGCTGTATCCGACGGACAAGCCAGGATCTCTGCTGAGATCGAGTCCGATCGATGCTTGGCGTGACGTCGTCGTATCGTCGAGGTCGTTAGTGGGATCAACTCCTGTTAGAAGATCTTCCGTCGAGACACCATTTGCTCCTTTATCCCAGTCTTGTTTGATAACCGCTTTTTTGTTTCGCATACCGGTATGAACGGTTCCATCGATACAGTACTCGTCGTGCCCGTCGTTGCAGAGTTCCCTCCCTGCCTCGAACCGCATGAACGTTCGTGCGCCGATGCGCTGTTCGTCTTCGTCTTTTCTGATCGTAATGTCGAAGTCGACACCGCCTGGTCGGGGGTTATCCGCAATACCACCAGCCTCATCGAAGTGATGGTAAATCGATGAGCCACCGAAATACGACCAGTCCCCGAAATCGACATCCCAGTCTTCAGCCGTAGCGTCGTCGGTCGTTTTCGTTTTGCTCTTCCCCTTCAATACATCTTCGAGCATCGCATCTGCTCGTTCGTGCATACGCGTCGTTCGAGCGCGGATTCGCTCTTCATCTTCTGACCTCTCGTCACGTGACCCCGATCGGTTGGGTCCGCTACTGGTTACGTACTGTTCTTTGGGACGACCATTTTCCTCAAGAACGACGTTGTACGCGACGATCCGGTCCGCTTCGAATGCCTGTTGCGGTTTGAGCAGCAGTTGTTCCGTCGTATTCGTGTATCCCTCGATGATTGAATCGCGCGTCTCTTTGATCGTCTCGCTCGTGATCGGATCTTCGTACGTGCCTCGAATTTTCTGGTGAACTTTCGGCTCTTCACTCAGTATCGAGACTGTTTCATCGTCATCTCCTTCCGACTGTTTCGCCGCTGTGACGGCCGATAACATCACCGCTCCAGTACTGAGCGCAACTGTTTTGAGGGCAGTTCGTCGCGTCGTGGGCCGATTCGCCTGTTTGGAGTCAGCAGCCGTATTGTCTCTATCAGACATTACGATTGCCCATCCAACACTAAGAAAAATAAGTTTATTTGATAAGTTTTATTTACCTGCTTAAACAATTCATAGAAATATTCGGACGTTTTATATTGGGTGTCTCTCTCGTAAATAGACAGAGATCGCGTTCTCGAGTTTCGCTACGTCGTTTCGAAGAATCCCGAACTCGACGGCGTCACTCCGGATCGAACCCGCCAGCGAGAGCATCCAGTCCGAACAGGGCGACGGCACCGACGATCGCCCAGGCACCGGTTAGCAGGGCGATATCGGTCGTCCAGGCGTAGACTTCGCCGATATTGTGAAGCGGTGCGGGAATCGATCCGGCGATCAGTCCGACCAGGAAGAGCAGCGTTAGCTCCCGCCGGTAATCGAGGGCTCGACGAACGATCCTGGCGATCGTCACGAGGCCGAGGAACCCGCCCGCGACGAACAGGACGACCGTCGTTCCGGGGCCGATTACGCCCTCGAGCGTCCCGTTCCCCGATACGAGCGCGCCCAGGGAGCCGAGAAACGCCGTCAGTTGATCCGAGAGGAAGACGTACTGGCCGAGCAGGATTAGGATGAGCGCGCCGGAGATGCCCGGCAGAATCATCGCACTGATCGCCAGCGCGCCCGAGAGGAAGATCAGGAGTGCACCGCTGCCCGGCAGTTCGACGACGCCACTCGCGACGAGCAACGCGAGTACGGTACCGGCACTGGCTGCGAGAGCGTGCTTGAGGGAGGGAAACGGCAGGCTCCGGAAGAGGACGACCGCGGACGCGGCGATCAGCCCGGTAAAGAAGCCGAAGAGTGCGATGGGTTTCGATTCCGCGAGCGCGGAGACGGCACCGGCGATGAGCGCGACGGCCGTCACCATCCCGACGCCGAGTGGCAGCAGGAACTGCAGATCCATCTCGAGCAGTGCCTCTCGAGCCCGTTTGCGCCTGGCAGGATCGTAACCGCGGCATACGTCGACGACGCGAGCGGGCGTCAAGGCGGTAATTGCGGCGATCAGACGGCCGTAGAAGCCAAGCAGGAGGGCAACGGTGCCGCCGGAGACGCCGGGCAGCGCGTCGGCCGTCCCCATACAGAGACCGTAGGCGTACACACGGAGCAGTTCGAGCCGGTCGACGGCTCGTTCCTCGAGGTTATATCCCATGTTCGGCCCCGCCAGTTCGGTCGTCGTTCGTCCCCGGACCCGTCGTCTCGGGGCCGCGTCTCGCGTCCATATCTATCGGATACTGGGGCAGTGGCATAAATGGACAGACTCGCTGCAGGGAACGAAATCAGAGGTCGAGTCGGTCACTTCCAACTCGTCGCGTCCGGCCCCAGCACGTCGATCACGCGACACGCGTTCTTCGAGAAGATCCGCCGGAGCAAGTCCTCGGAGACGTCGAGGGTGAGCGTCTCCATGACGGCGACGTTCGGGTGGGCGTCCGGAGCGCCGCTGCCGAAGAGGACGCGATCTGGGTGTTCGAGCACTGCCCGCTCGAGGACGTCCCGGTAGCGAACGAAACTCGTCTCGAGGTAGCAGTCGTCGTACTGCTCGAGGAGGTCGATCATGGTGTGCATGCGTTCGCGGTCGAGTGGGTGGCCGCCGAAGTGGGCGACGACCACGGGAAACTCGCGGCCGAGCAGAGCGTCGGCAAGCGCCTCCGGCGGTGCATCGGCTCCGCCGCGAACGACGAGGGGTAGTTCGACGTCATCGAGCGCCTCGAGGAGGTCTTTGTCGGGGTAGCCGTCGGCGGCGGGGTCGAGAACGAACCCGTGAAAGCGGTCGTCGTAGGCGTACATTTCGACGTCTCCTGGCGTGGTGTGGGTTTCCTTCGGTCGGTTGATGGCGTTGCGTAGACGGCCCGCTGTCGTGTGTTCCGAGTGTTTGGTTCCGCTGATTCGGGCGAACGCGACGAACGGCCGATCGACGCTGTGACGGGCGACGCCGTTGTTCGGTGCGACGTAACTCGCCTCGTGTCTGGCAGGGGGGAAGACGATCGATCGTGTGACCCCTGCCTGGTGCATCTCACGTTCGAGTCGGTCGGGCGTGATCGTCCGACCGTGTCTCCGGGCTTGGGACTCCCCCTGTCGTTCGTCGAGCGCCAGCGTGGCGTAGACGTCGACGACCCGAAACCCGTGTTCCAGTTCCAGCATCCCGATGAAGTGTTGTAGACCGATCCATATTTTGGTACCGGCTTCTCGCGCGTGCTGCCGTGGCGACGGTTCACACGACAATCGCAAGACGGAGTGGGTCCGGTAGGGAAACACTTATATAGAAGTGCTGACGACATAGTTACTGAGGCTTCAACTATGGCACAACAGGGTCGCATGGGCGGACAGCCTATGTTCATCATGAGCGAGGATAGCCAGCGAACGCAGGGTCGGGACGCCCAGTCGTCCAACATCATGGCCGGCAAAGCGGTCGCCGAGTCGGTACGGACGACGCTCGGGCCCCGCGGTATGGACAAGATGCTCGTCGACTCGGGCGGCGAGGTCGTCATCACCAACGACGGGGCGACCATCCTCGACGAGATGGACATCGAACACCCCGCAGCACAGATGATCGTCGAAGTCGCCGAGACACAGGAAGAAGAAGTCGGCGACGGAACGACGACCGCGGCCGTGGTCGCTGGCAACCTGCTCGGTGAGGCCGAAGACTTGATCGAGCAGGATGTCCACGCGACGACGATCGTCGAGGGCTACCACGAGGCTGCCGAGATCGCTCTCGAGGCGATCGACGAGCAGGTCCAGGAGGCCGAGGTCGACGACGACATCCTCAAACAGGTCGCTGAGTCGAGCATGACTGGCAAGGGAACCGGCGGTCTCACCGCCGAGTCGCTTGCCGAGACGGTCGTCGAGGCCGTCCGTCACGTCGAGAGCGACAACGGCGTCGCTCGCGACAACGTCACCGTTCACACCCAGATCGGCGCGTCCTCGAACGCGACCGAACTCGTCCCTGGTATCGTCGTCGACGAAGAGCCTGCTCACGACGGCATGCCCGACGAAGTCGAAGACGCTTCGATCGCCGTCCTCGACGTCGAACTCGACGTTCGCACCGGTGACGTCGACGCCGAGTACGCCATCGACTCGATCGACCAGCTAAACGCCGCGATCGACTCCGAAGAGAGCGAACTGCAGGGCTACGCCGACACGATCGCCGAGAGTGGAGCCGACGTCGTCTTCACGACCGACGACGTTGCCGACCGCGTCGCCGCTGCGCTCGCCCGCGAAGACGTCCTCCTCTTCGACGACATCGGCGACAGCGACGCCAAAGACATCGTCTCCGCGACCGGTGCCCGGCGCGTCGGCACCCTGGACGACCTCGAGGACGACGACTTCGGTGAGGCCGACCGCGTCCGCTCGGAGAACTTCGGCGACGACGACCTCGCGTTCGTCGAGGGCGGCACTGCCGCAGAGGCCGTCACCGTCTTCGTCCGCGGTGGCACCGAACACATCGTCGACGAACTCGAGCGCACCATCGGTGATGCACTCGACGTGGCCGCGACGGCACTCGAGTCCGGCGAGGTCGTTCCCGGTGCCGGTGCAACCGAGATCGCGATTGCCGACACGGTCCGCCAGGAAGCCGCCGGTATCGAAGGCCGCAAGCAGTTGGCCGTCGACGCCTTCGCGGACGCGATCGATGTCGTCCCGCGGACGCTCGCCGCCAACACCGGCCGCGACCCCATCGACTCGCTCGTGGACCTCCGTGCCGCCCACGAGTCCGAGGGTCGTGCCGGTCTGGTCACCGACGGTGAAGCAGTCACGATCGACGATCCCTTCGACCACGGTGTCGTCGACCCAGCCGACGTCAAGCGCGAAGCCATCGAGAGCGCGACCGAAGCCGCGACGATGATCGCCCGCATCGACGACGTCATCGCCGCCGAGTAACGCGATTCGACCGCCGCTTTTCACGCCGAGTAACGCGATTCGACCGCCGCTTTTCACGCCGAGTAACGCGATTCGACCGCCGCTTTTCACGCCGAGTAACGCGATTCGACCGCCGCTTTTCACGCCGAGTAACGCGATTCGACGAACCGGCCACCATCGTTAAGTTTTAACATGCGAGACTGGACGATATGTCCGGGACAGCACCTGCGGATCGACTGACTCCCGTCGACGACATTGCCGGACGAACGATCTACTACGATAGCGACAGCGAAAGCTATCACACGTGGTGTGTCGACGATGAATACGAACCGGCGACAACGGCACTTCTACTGACTGTTGCATCGGTCCAAGGGGTCGAACCGGACGAACTCGAGGCGCTCTCGGATCGCGTCGATCCGGACGCGCTGAACACGCTGGTTACTCACTGGCAGGCCGACACCCGGCACGTTGACGGCTCGCTCTCGTTTCCGTTCGCGGATTGTACCGTAACGGTGTATGCGAACGGCGAAATCGTGATCGATCCCCGATAGGAACCGGCCGTATAGTCGGTTTCAACTCACTGGTTCGGCTCGAGACGTGATCCCGGTTGATCTCAGTCGACTGTCTCGAGCACAATCCGATCACTGGGATACGCGACGTCGCCGTGATAACGTTCGAGTCGATACTCTTCGAGTTGGTCTCGAGATGAGCGGATCGCGTTCGAATGGTGGGTCACTGGTGCTGCCGGATAAGTACGAACTTACAGCGGTGGACGGGACGAGTCTCGACAAACACTGGTTCGAACTCTATAACAGCAAATATAGCCACTCCAAAAAGTTCAGCACACATATGTATTCGTGGGTTGTATTTTGATTGTGAAAAGGCGAGAGTATCTAACTGCAGTTACGACGATAGGACTTGCTGGCTGTGCCCAATCACAAGAACCAGACGTTCAGCTAGCCGGTGTCGTTGTAGCGAATTACGGTGATGAGGAGATGGACTGCGAGATACGCGTACTCGATGGTGACACGGAACGGCACTCGGAAACGTTCGAGTTGGAGCCACCAGAATCGGAGACAGGGATGACGAGAGAATCACTCGACTGTCAGTGGCCAGACGCAGGACAGTTTCGGATAACGGCTACAGAAGGAGGGAAAGAGGAAACGACCGATCTCACCGACGACGATCACGAGCGGTACGTCGTATCCGTCACGAAAGACTTCATGAGCGCTGGACTCAGTATATGGGCCCAGCCATATGCCGAAATAGAGGACGTGGACGATGAAATAGAAATCTGCGGCTTTGTCGATGATGACTAGCGAGTATACCCCTGCCCCTCTTTGTTACTGATTGGAACCGCTCTGTCGTCCTGATTTGCCTGGTATCTCGTGGTGTCGCGGTTCTGTGCCGTGGAGCAGGCACACCACCTGAAGGGCTATTTGTAGGGCAGTTCCGACGTCACCGCAGCACGGTCACGGCGACACCGGGACATCGGTACAGCAGTTCGTATCAGTCGGCTGTTTCGAGGACGACCTCGTCGCCGACTTCCAACCCGAACGCCTCGTCTCCTCGTCCCTGGTTGACGTCGAGTTCGACGTAGCCGTGGCTGCCGACGGTCGCGAGGCGGTCGCCGACCGGCACGGACGCGAACGTCTCTCCGACCGGGACCGTCTCGCCGTCGAGGGTGATCCGCTCCCGATCCTCAAGGAAAGAGCCTGGAACGTTCGTGATCGCGTTCCCGAAGTCGTCGACGACCAGTATCTCTCCGACAGCGCGATTAGCAGAGAGCGTCGGCTCCGGGAGGTCCAGCGAGACGTACTCCGTGGCTGGCTCGAGAACGGAAAGCGTCTCGAGTGCGTCTGGGCCGACCTCGTGTGCCTTGGCGGCCGCGGGCGCGAAGACATCCCGCCCGTGGAAGGTGTTGCTCGCCGGTCCCGCATCGGTCGCGGACGGGATCGATCTAGCGGCGTCGGGTGCCTCGAGACGAGTCTCGTCGACGACGTACTCCTCGAGGTCGACGTCGTCGGCGAGTCGGCGAGCGGCGGGGAGGAGGACGCCGTTGTCGGGTCCGACGAGGACGTGATCGCCGGCACGGACCACGAGCGCGTTCCGGTCGGTGCCGACGCCGGGGTCGACGACGACGAGGTGCGTCGCCAGCGGGAAGTACGGCAGCACCTCGCGAAGCCAGAATGCGGCCGAGCGAACGTCCTGGCGCGGGAGGTCGTGTGCGACGTCGACGAGTCGGGTGTCGGTTCGCTGGAGGATCACTCCCTTCATGGCCGCCGGATACGGCGTTCCAAAGTCGGATGTGAGCGTGATCATGTGTGTTCGTACTGGCCGGTCGAGGAAAGGGAGTTCGACACAGATTCGTGCGGGTTACTGTACCGATTTACCGGCGCAACTGCCGTCCGGGTCGCGGTTGTGCCGGAACTGACTTTCAGTGAACCGTCGCGGTGTGAGATCAGCCGCCGTTCGAATCAGAGTCGCTCACCATCTGGATACGCTCGATACCGTTTATCTCCCCGACGACTTCGACGACGGGTGCGGGGACGAGCGACTCCCAGTCGTCGCCGTGTATCATCCGTTCGCGCACCTCGGAGCCCTCGAGGACTTCGCGGTTGAACATGGGTGACTGGCGCACCTCGATGCCGGCCTCGCGAAAGAGTTGGATGACCAGTGGGTTGTTCGAGTAGGCGACGTCGAAGTCCGGACACATGCTCTGGACGTGGCTCACCCACACCGAATTTCGTTCTAGGTCTTCGATCGGCACTGCGTAGGTGACGAGGTCGTCGTCGACGACTGACTTGGTGATCATCATGATTCGTTCGCCGGCGGTAAACGGGTTCCGGACGGTGTGAGAGTCGTCGGCGCTGCCGATGCCGAGAACCAGTTCGTCGACGTCGTCGGCGATCCGTTCGACCACGCTGTAGTGGCCGTCGTGAAACGGCTGGAACCGACCGATATAGAACCCACGTGTCATGTCCGTAACTGGATTGGCAAGGCGCTTAAGCGTGGCGTGTTCGCCGTGAGGCGGGCAGTTGTCGTCGATCGCTGCCGATCGGTGGTCACGGTCTGGACACCTATCGTCTGATCGAGTTGTATCGCCACTGAGTGGCGGGCGAGGCCTGGCTGCTGGGCCGATCCGGATGGTGTGGGGCGGGTCGACTCGTCAGTCGGCGGGGAAACGGGACCGAGTTATGTTGGTTCGTATGAGGGGTAAATTGCAGTCGAGGCCGGCTCGGACCCGGGAGCCATTCACCCCCGTCGGCCGCTGTAGGCCTCAGTATTGGCCATCCACACCATCCGCCGCATGGAGAAAGTATATCAGTGCCAATCCCTTCGAATCAGGTACTGAACAGAGTTCTATGAGCAACGATACGAACGTTGACGACACTCCCGAAGACCCTTCGGAGCCGACCGACGATCACGACGAGGATCGTCGCCAGGGGACAGACCGCTCTCAGGACGAGGAGCAGGTCCACGGCAACGAGGGTCCGCAAGGAGCACGGTCGCCGCTCGAGGAGGACGGTGACCGAGCCGAGAGGGGTTCGACTGACGGCGTCGAATCCGGCTCGGAGTCGACTACCAACGACGAAGACGACATCGAGACCGTCGAGGATCTCGGTAGTACCGTCGACGTCGATCCCGGCGTCGAAATCGACGAGGAAAACGCCGAGGACGACTTGCTCGGTGGCCTCCAGGTCGACTCGACGGACGATATCGAGGTGCCGGATCGCCTCGTCGATCAGGTCATCGGCCAGGACGAGGCCCGAGACATCATCATCAAGGCGGCAAAGCAACGCCGTCACGTGATGATGATCGGCTCGCCGGGGACCGGCAAGTCGATGCTGGCGAAGGCGATGAGCCAACTCCTGCCCCAGGAGGACCTCCAGGACGTTCTGGTCTATCACAACCCTGACGATGGCAACGCACCGAAGGTGCGAACCGTCCCTGCGGGGAAAGGCGAACAGATAATCGACGCGCACAAGGAGGAAGCCCGCAAGCGCAACCAGATGCGGTCGATCCTGATGTGGATCATCATCGCGGTCGTCATCGTGTACGCGCTTTTGGCCGCGAACATCCTGCTTGGCATCCTCGCTGCGGGTATCATCTGGCTGATATTCCGCTATACGTCTCGCGGGACCGACGCGATGGTGCCCAATATGATCGTCGACAACGGCGATCAGCGCCAGGCCCCCTTCGAGGACGCGACCGGTGCCCACGCCGGCGCGTTGCTGGGCGACGTCCGCCACGACCCGTTCCAGTCTGGCGGCATGGAGACACCCAGCCACGACCGCGTCGAGCCGGGTTCGATTCACAAGTCCAACAAGGGCGTGCTGTTCGTCGACGAGATCAACACGCTCGACATCCGTACCCAGCAGAAGTTGATGACGGCGATCCAGGAAGGCGAGTTCGCCATCACCGGACAGAGCGAACGCTCCTCGGGCGCGATGGTCCAGACCGAGCCCGTCCCCTGTGACTTCGTCATGATCGCAGCAGGAAACCTCGACGCGATGGAGAACATGCACCCCGCACTCCGGAACCGCGTCAAGGGATACGGGTACGAGGTCTACATGGACGACACTATCGAGGACACCCCCGAGATGCGCCGGAAGTACGCCCGGTTTGTCGCCCAGGAGGTCGAACGCGACGGCCGCCTGCCTCACTTCACCGACGACGCCGTCGAGGAGCTCATCCTCGAGGCCAAGCGCCGTTCGGGTCGGAAGAACCATCTCACGTTGCACTTCCGCAGCCTCGGTGGGCTGGTTCGGGTCGCTGGCGACATCGCTCGTGCCGAGGACCGCGAGTATACGACTCGCGACGACGTGTTGCAGGCCAAACAGCGCTCTCGTTCGATCGAGCAACAGCTTGCCGACGACTACATCGAACGGCGCAAGGACTACGAGTTGCAGGTCACCGAGGAGGCCGTCGAAGGCCGCGTCAACGGCCTCGCGGTCATGGGTGAAGACTCGGGGATCATGCTGCCGGTCATGGCCGAAATCGCGCCCGCGCAGGGCGGCGGTCAGGTGATCGCAACCGGCAAGCTCCAAGAGATGGCCGAGGAATCGGTCCAGAACGTCTCGGCGATCATCAAGAAGTTCTCCGACGTCGACCTCTCGGAGAAAGACATCCACATCCAGTTCGTCCAGGCTGGCCAGCAGGGCGTCGACGGTGACTCGGCCTCGATCACGGTGGCGACGGCCGTCATCTCCGCCCTGGAGGACATTCCGATCGACCAGTCGGTCGCGATGACCGGCTCGCTGTCGGTCCGGGGTGACGTGCTTCCGGTCGGCGGCGTCACCCACAAGATCGAGGCTGCCGCGAAGGCTGGCTGTGACACGGTCATCATCCCGAAGGCCAACGAACAGGACGTGATGATCGAAGACGAGTACGAGGAGATGGTCGACATCATTCCCTGTTCGAACATCAGCGAAGTGCTAGATGTCGCTCTCGAGGGTGAGCCGAAGAAAGACTCACTGGTCGACCGACTCAAGCAGATCACTGGGACGGCACTGGATCGCCAACAGCCCGTCGGCGGGTCGAACCCAAGCCCACAGTAACTACCGATGGAAAACTGGACGGCGTTCGCTGGTATAACGGGCGTCGTCCTCGTCTTTCTGCTGGTTCTCTCGCATCTAACGCAGACATCGTTTTCCGACGGTTCTGACACTGCACAGTCGACGCCTCGGCGGAACGGTAAAGCGGCACTCGAACAGTCGAGTGGCGGTCGCGAGTCGGGGCTGTTCGGCGAGCCTGGTGATTCTGGGCAAAACGCCGACGGAGACGCAGTCGACGTCGCCGCGGTGCTGGAAGAGGGCGACGAGAGTGACCGTCGCGACGCCGATCCGGTCGACCGGCCGGTTCGTGGACGGTCGAAGCGGTCAACGCAGGGAGAACTCGATCCGGAATCGCTGTCGACGGGGGTGATCCTCGCGAACGTCGCGCTCTCGCAGGGTGTGTTCGCGCTCGTTTTAGTCGGCGCAGCGATCTATACGGGGATTCCTGCCGAAGCCCTGGGGATCGAGTTCTCGGTTGGCTACCTCGAGACCGGCGTTGTGGTCGGCGTCGCCGCTGGCCTCGGTCTCTACGTCGTAAACGAGGTCGGTGCGGCGACGGCGACCTGGCTCGGTTTCGACCACGACGAACAGTTACGAGAACTGCTGGCTCCGGAGACGACTCGTGGCTGGGTCGTGCTGCTAGTCGGCGTGTTGCCGATCATCGCCGTCTTCGAGGAGCTGCTCTTCCGTGCGGCCCTGATCGGTGCGTTCTCGATGGGGTTTGGCATCGATCCGTGGCTGCTCGCGGTCCTCTCTTCGGTTGCTTTCGGTATCGGCCACGGGATGCAGGGATCGGTCGGCATCGTCGTCACGGGCCTGCTCGGGTTCGTCCTCGCGGCGGTGTTCATCCTCACTGGGAGTCTGCTCGTGGTCGTCGTCGCGCACTATCTCATCAACGCTCTCGAGTTCCTCGTCCACGAGGGGCTGGGGCTCGAGTGGGCCGAAACCATTGAGAGCTAAGGGGGAGTTGCTTGACGGTACGGGTATGAGTACGACCGACGATATCGGCGTTCCCGAGCGTGCGTATCGATGGATCTTCTTTGGAGTCGTTCTCTACTTCGTCTTGGTCGGGTACAGCGCGTTTACTGGTAATCCGCTCGCGATGGACGCGGCGACGGTCGTCTTCGGCGTGATCGCGCTTGGGCTGGGTGTGGTACTCTACCGGCAGAGCGGTGGTGAGCCGTCGGCGGCGCTCGCTGCAGCGGTCTTTCTCGTCGCTGGGGGCCTCTTGCAGTTCGCCTTCCTCGCGACCGACCAGTCCGTGATCGACGACCTCTCTTCGCTGACGGTGTTTGCTGGCGTTGGCCTGTACCTGTACACAGTGTGGGTCGACAACTGATACGGTTTGCTGTCGGTCAGTTCCGACACGACCGCAAGAGCGCGCGGTCGCGCCGGGACATCGGTACAGCATTCCAGAAGAGTGAACACGCCCGTGCGAGCTGACAGTTACAGCCCCTCGAGTGAGCGTAGTTTCTGTTCGACGGCAGGCGGTGCGGCACTCGGGCCGTCCCGAACGCGGTGATCGGGGATCAAGATGGGTGCTGGGTTGGCGTCCAATGCCGTCCGGACGAGGATGCGATCGTCATCGTCGTCGGCATCGAGCCCCGGCGTCATCCGAGTGAGCGCTTCGACGCCGACCTGGTCGCCGTAGGGGAGCGTCTGGACCTGCTCGAGGACCGACCGCTGGTCGGTCGGGACCGTCAACGCGACCTGGACGTCGTCGAAGGGGACTTCCTCGAGTCCGTCGAGGTACTCGAAGATCCGATCGAGAGTCGGCGTTTCTTCGCTGTCGTCGGTGACGACGGTCGCCTCGTCGTCGGGATGGTCGGGAAACGAAACGTCCAGGACCCGTCCGCTGGCGACGCCGAGTTGCACGTACCGGTCGAGGTACGACGACTCTCGCGCGTAGAGTCCAGCGTCGGTAACGTCCTCCATGGTGCTGGATAGGTGGGTTGGACTTGAATAACCGCCGGTCCTGTCTCCCGTCTCGATGGCACAAGTCTTATGTACATATGAGTACGTCGATGTACAATAATGAACTCACGTGCAGCGCTCGCCCCCGAGGTGGCGTCGATACTTGCTGCCGCCCGGGAGCGACCGGGTGGCGACGCTCCCCTCGAGGTCGAGCCACGATCCTTGCCGGACGCACTCGAGCGCGCGGAAGCCGATGGCCGCGTCCCCGTGATCGCGGAAGTGAAGCCGACGAGTCCGACCGCGGACAGTACCCGCGAGGACGACCCCGTCGAACTGGCCGAGTCGATGGTCGCGGGCGGCGCGGCCGCCATCTCGGTGCTCACCGAGCCGAGCCACTTCGGCGGCTCGCCTGAGACGCTGACGCGAGTGCGCGAGGCCGTCGACGTCCCCGTCCTCCGGAAGGACTTCGTCCTGCGCGAGGATCAGCTCGACGTCGTCAAGGCCGACCTGATGCTTGTGATCGCACGGTTCGTCGAGAACCTCGAGGAACTCGTCGCGGCTGCTCGCGACCGCGGCTTCCAGCCGCTCGTCGAGGTTCACGACGAGACCGAACTCGAGACCGCCCTCGAGTCGGGTGCCGAGATCATCGGGGTGAACAACCGGGATCTGGCGCGACTCGAGGTTGATCTCGAGACGTTCGAATCCGTCTCGCGGGCGGTGCCCGACGATATCACCCTGGTCGCCGAAAGCGGCATCTCGACGCCGGCGAACGTCCGTCGAATGCGCGAGGCGGGGGCCGATGCCTTGCTCGTCGGGAACGCAATCATGGACCACGGCGCGACAGAGACTGCCGTCGAGGCAAACACGAGACGACTGACGCGAGCGACCCCGGAGGAAGAGACATGAGCACGATCGAGTACGACGAAGAGAACCGAGAACGGACCAGCGACGCCACCTTCGGCGACGACTACGGCGGCCAGTACGTCCCCGAGGCGTTGATGCCAGCCTTGCAGGAACTCGAGGACGCTTACGAGCGATACGTCCTCGAAAACGAGGACGGCTTCGTAGACGAGTTCCGCGAGCGACTGCGCGAGTTTGGTGGGCGGCCGACGCCGCTCCAGCGAGCGGACCGGTTGAGCGAGCGCTACGACCGGGAGATCTATCTCAAACGCGAGGACCTGCTCCACGGCGGCGCACACAAACTGAACAACGCGCTCGGTCAGGTCCTGCTGGCCAAGTACATGGGCAAAGAGCGGATCATCGCCGAAACCGGCGCGGGCCAGCACGGCACGGCGACGGCGATGGCGGCGGCCCACCTCGATATGCCCTGCGAGATTTACATGGGCCGGACGGACATCAACCGCCAGCGGCCGAACGTCTACCGGATGCGAATGAACGGTGCGGAGGTAACACCCGTGACGGCGGGGTCGGGGACGCTGAAGGAGGCGATCAACGAGACGATGCGCGACTGGGCGGCGACCGTCGAGCGAACCCACTACGTCATCGGCTCGATCGTCGGCCCCCACCCGTTCCCGAAACTGGTCCGGGACTTCCAGTCGGTCATCAGCGAAGAGGCCCGCGAACAGGTCCGAGAACAGGCGGGACGACTCCCCGACAGCGTCGTCGCCTGCGCGGGCGGCGGCTCGAACACGATGGGGTCGTTCCACGCGTTCGTTCCCGACGAAGACGTGGAGTTGTACGCCGTCGAAGCCGGCGGCTCGAGCCTCGAGATCGACGCCGAGGACGGCCTCGCGCCTAACTCCGCGACGCTGTCGACGGGCAGCGACGGCGTGCTCCACGGCGCAATGACGAAACTCCTCCAGAGCGAGGAAGGCCAGATCGTCGAGTCCCACAGCGTCAGCGCGGGACTCGATTATGCTGGTGTCGGCCCCGAACTCGCCCACCTGGTCGAGTCGGGACGGGTGACGCCGACGAACGTCGACGACGAGGCCGCGCTCAACGGCTTCCACCGCCTGTCGAACTTAGAGGGGATCATTCCGGCACTCGAGTCGAGTCACGCGCTGGGATTCTTGGAAGAATCGCACGACGAACTCGGCGACCTCGTCGTCGTCACCGTCTCCGGTCGCGGCGACAAGGACTTAGAGACCGTGCTGGAGGAGACAGAGAAACGCGATCTCGAGGCCGCACCGGACGTGGAGGTGCTCGAATGACGTCCGACAGCGACGTCGAGGCCGCCATCCGCGAGAACCACCCCGCGCTGATCACCTACATCACGGCGGGCGATCCCTCCCTCGAGGACACGAAAGCGTACGTCGAGGCCCTCGACCGCGGCGGCTCGGACCTGATCGAACTTGGCCTGCCGTTCTCGGAGCCGATCGCCGAGGGGCCGACGATCCAGGCGGCGATCAACCGCGCGCTCGAGGCCGGCACGACGCCAGCGGGCTTTTTCGAACTGGTCGACGACCTCGAGACGGAGGCGCCGTTGTTGGTGATGACGTACTACAATATGATCCTGCAGTATGGGGGGAGCGAGGCGCCACGCGCCTCGGACGGTCGAGCGGCGAAGCCGCGAGACGAGCCAGACGTTCGTCCCTTCGTCGAGCGCGCCGCAGCCGCCGGCCTCTCGGGGATCATCGTCCCCGACCTCCCCGCGGAGGAGGCCGACCCCCTCCGCGAGGCCTGCGACGACCACGGACTGGACCTCGTCTTCATCGTCGCACCGACGACCGAAGGCGAGCGCCTCGAGCGCATCATGTCTCAGGTGTCGGGCTTCGCGTACGTCCAGGCCCGACTCGGGACCACGGGTGCGCGGGCGAACGTCTCGTCGGCGACCCACGACAGTCTCGCCCGACTCTCGGAGTACGACGTGCCCAAAGCGGTCGGCTTCGGCGTCAGCGAGGGCGACCACGCGGCCGAGATAATCGAGGCCGGCGCCGACGGCGTCATCGTCGGCAGTGCACTCGTCGAGTTGATCGGCGAGCACGGAGAGGGCGACGCCCCCGCGGCCACCGCACTCGAGGCCACGGCAGCCGAACTCAAGCGGGGTGTACTCCGCGGTGGAGGGTTCGACCCGGACGCCGCCCGCGACGGAAACGTACCGGAACCAGAACAGCCATAACGACGAGTTTGCTAGAAACCCGCAATGACTACCACTGGCATCGACGCACGACTCGAGCGGATCGGCACAGACGGATCGTACGTAATCGTTCCGATGGACCACGGCATCACGCTGGGTGCTGTTCAGGGGCTGAAAGAGATCGAATCGACCATCGACGGCGTTACTCGCGGCGGCGCAGACGCCGTCCTCACGCAGAAAGGGATCGCGCCCCGGGTCCACGAGAACAAGAACGGGAAGGGATACATCGCCCACCTCAACGGCTCGACGACGATCGGTCCCGACGAACAGGACAAACGGCTTACCGGGACCGTCGAGGAAGCGATCCGCGCCGGTGCCGACGCCGTCTCGTTTCACATCAACGTCGGCTCGGACCACGAACCCGATCAGATCGGCCAGCTCGCAGGGGTAACCGAAACCGCGGAACGGTTCGGCATTCCCGTCCTCGCAATGGCCTACGCACGCGGCCCCGGCGTCGACTCCACGGACCCCGAGGCGCTGGGCCACGCGGTTCGACTCGCGGAGGAACTCGGCGCGGATCTCGTCAAAACCGGTTACAGTGGCGATGCCGAGACCTTTCAGCACGTCGTCGCGTCGACCCGCCTGCCGGTCGTCATCGCCGGTGGGTCGAAAGGAACTGACCGCGAGACGATCGAGATGGTACGGGGCGCGATGGACGCCGGCGGTGCGGGCGTCTCGATGGGGCGGTCGATCTTCCAGCACGACGATCCCGAAGCGATCGCGACGGCGGTTTCCAACGTCGTCCACGACGACCGCTCGGTCGACGAGGCATTGACGGAAGCCGGACTCGCAATCGAGGCCTGACGCGAGAACTGTCAGTATTACTTTCCTGTCCTGATACGAATTGCTGTAACTACCGCCGATCGCCGACCCCGTTCTGGTGATCGGCGGTAAGTGACTACAGTAAACCGTACGAGTCGACCCAGCCACGCGGCCAGCTTCGACCCAGCAGTGCAGGGCTGGGCCGCCACCGGCAGTCTTGTTTCTTTCACCTGCCGGTCGAAGATTCAACCGTCCGGCTCCTGTAGAGCCGGGAAGCGCATCGTGCGTGGAGAGTTCCAATGATGGACGATCACGACCACGATCACGATCCGTCGACGGACGACTCGTTCGATCGACTGCCACCGAACGACGCCCTCGAGTCCCAGGACCCGATCTTGGCTGCCTCTACGGTGACCGATAGCGTCTCGCGGGGGACAGTCGCCATCGTCGGTGGCGTCTTCCTGCTTGTCTCCGCGGTCCAATCGCTTCTAGACCGCCAGCTTCGAGCGATACCGAAAGCCGTCGCCGGCGGAGGATTGCTGGCCTACGGCCTCGAGCGGCGAACCAGGGAGCGAGAGTCGATCGAGCGGCCGGCCACGTTCGAACCCAACACCGAAGACGTAGAGGGTAGTGCCGACGGTAGAGCGATCTCCGATCGAGCACACGCTGTTCGAGGGCGCGAGGAGCATGGGGACACGGCCGGGACGGGAACCGACGTCTCGAGCGGGGAGGCTGCCGACACCGGGACCGAGTTCGGCGATGAGGAAGACGTCGGGGACCACCGGTCGAAACCCGACACCACCGAGACGGACGATCCGCGACAGGGGACCAACGAAGGCACGGATATCGATCTCTCGGACGCAGCGATGGCCGACGAAGCTTCCGAAGCGGTTGGCCCTGATCCGGAACAGGCACAGCCGTCACAGACAGACTCGATCGAGCCGGACGAGACGCCGGCGGAAGACGCCGCGCACATGAAAGTCGAACCCGGCGAGGACGACGAAGACGACGCCGAAACCGACGAGTAGTACGGAGGCGGGCGATATCGCGCCCCGAGTCGACCCGACCTCGACTGACTCGAACTACCCACCGCTCCGGTGGGCTCACGGTCGTGAGCCCGGCCGACTCGAGTGCGATCCAACCGCTGAGCGTGGCCGCCATCGTAACACTGTGGGCGGTGGCTGGGCGTCGCTTTCGGTGACAGTCTCCTCGTGCGTGGAAAACCCTCATTTCCGCGTCAGTTGTAGGTGAGACGACCCGCGTCGGCCACCGGCGCGGCGGGG
Organism: Natronobacterium gregoryi SP2; assembly: GCF_000230715.2. Lineage (GTDB taxonomy): Archaea > Halobacteriota > Halobacteria > Halobacteriales > Natrialbaceae > Natronobacterium > Natronobacterium gregoryi. The sequence continues at coordinate 757,186 of NC_019792.1, read as the reverse complement.
ATCGGCATGAGCGAGACACCACAGCGCGAGCGACCGAGTATCGATCCCGAGTACGATCACCTCCGGAAAGAGAGCGTAGACGAGGCCACACTCGAGGAGTTGTTGTCGGAGTACGTTCTCGGACGGGACGACCACGAGAACGCACCCGCGTTCGTTATCCGGCCGACCGACGTTCAGGAGGTCCTGCGGGTGCTGCGCGAGGAGGCAGGGTTCGATCATCTCTCGTGTATCACGTCCCAGGAGTACGAGGATCGTTTCGAGTCGATCCTCCACCTGACGAAGTACGACCGGCGCACCCACGAGGTGTCGCTGGTCGTCCAACTGCCACGGGACGACCCGGTCTGCCAGAGCGCCGAACCCGTCTTCCGGACCGCAGACTGGCACGAACGGGAAGCCTACGATCTCGTCGGCATCGAGTACGAGGGACATCCTGACCTGCGGCGGATTCTGTTGCCAGAGTCGTGGCAGGGCCACCCGCTCTCGCTGGACTACGATCAGAACAAGCCACAGGTAATCCGGTATGCCGAACACGCGAATCCGCTCGCGGAGAGTCGGAGAGTCGGGGAGTCGGAGACGATGTTGCTCAACATCGGCCCTCACCACCCAGCGACTCACGGTGTACTCCACCTCAGGACGATCCTCGACGGCGAGACCGTCGCCGACGTCGATCCTGACGTCGGTTACCTCCATCGCTGCGAGGAACAGATGTGCCAGCAGGGGACCTACCGCCACCAGATCATTCCCTACTCGAACCGGTGGGACTACACGGCGAACCTGCCCAACGAGTGGGCGGTCGCCCGCGTGATCGAGGACGTCGCCGACATCGAAGTCCCCGAGTACGCCCAGGTCCTGCGGACGATGGCGACGGAACTGGGTCGCATGCTCGGCCACTTCCTCGCGCTCGGTACCTTCGCGCTCGACGTCTACGGCGAGTTCACCGCCATCTTCCAGTACGCCTTCAGGGATCGAGAGGTCGTCCAGGACATCTTAGAGGACCTGACAGGGCAGCGGATGATGTTCTACTACTTTCGGCTCGGCGGCGTCTGCTGGGACCTGCCCGAACCCCGCGAGGAGTTTCTCGAGAAGACCCGAGACTTCCTCGACGAACTGCCGGCGAAACTCGACGAGTACCACGACCTCATCGTCACCAACGAAATCTTCCAGCTTCGAACCGTCAACACGGGCGTCCTCGAGCCGGAAGTGGCCAAAGACTACGGCGTTACGGGACCAGTCGCCCGTGGATCGGGGATCGACTACGACGTCCGGCGGGACGATCCGTACGGCTACTACGAGAACGTAGAGTGGGACGTCGTCACCCGTAACGGCTGTGACAACCACGCTCGCGTCCTCTGTCGCATGCAGGAGGTCGAGGAGTCGGCCAAAATCGTCCAACAGTGTCTCGACTTGCTCGAGGACTGGCCGGAAGACGAACGCACGGTCCAGAGCAACGTCCCGCGGACGCTGAAGCCGGACGCCGACACGGAGACGTATCGCGCAGTCGAGTCCGCGAAGGGCGAACTCGGGATCTACCTTCGCTCGGACGGCACTAACTCGCCGGCCCGGTTCAAGATCCGTAGCCCGTGTTTCCACAACCTCTCGGCGCTGCCCGAGATGGCCGAAGGCGAGTACGTCCCCGACCTGATCGCATCGCTGGGGAGCCTCGATATCGTCCTGGGGAGCGTCGACCGCTGACTGTAGGCGCTACCGACAGTCGCTGCACACCCGATCGAGCGAGGGTCGCGCACTCACTCGAGGTGTATGGCTGGCCTTGGAGACCGCCCGGCGCTCGTCACGGACAGTGACAATACTGTCCGGCACTCCCGACGCACTGGCGGACATCGACAGCCGTAAGTGCGCCACACCGAACGCTCCGAACGAATGGCGACCGAACGATTACGGGCAGGCGTCGCAACACTCTATTCCCGCTGGCAGGCTCTCGAGCGCGACTGGCAAAGCGTCGCCGTCGCGGTGATCGTCGTCGGAACGACCGTCGCACTCGAGATCCAGATCCCCTGGTGACGAGATGTCGGTACGTCGGCTTCTTCCGGGCGTCTTCGCCCTCTGTCTCGGCGCTCTCCTCGCTCGAGCCGTCGGCCTCGCTGTGGGTGTCAACCACCTGCTGGCCGCTATCGCACTCGGAGTCGTGTTGGCAAACGCCGTCGGCGTTCCAGAACGCCTCGCGCCCGGTATCGCCACTCACAAGCTCTGGTTGGGTGCTGGTATCGTTCTTATGGGGGCATCGCTGACGCTCGATGCGGTCCTCGAGGTCGGTGGTATCGTCCTCCTGCTGGTCCTCGGCGTCACCGCGAGTACGCTCTTGTTCGTCGAGGTGCTTTCCCGGAACGTCGCCGGACTCGGGGACCAGCTCGGATCGCTGCTCGCAGCAGGTGCCAGCATCTGTGGTGTCTCGGCCGTCGTCGCCGTTGCCGGCGCGATCCGGGCCCGAGAGGACCAGATCGCCTACGCTGCTGCGACCGTCCTGTTGTTCGACGCCGTCACCCTCGTCGTCTATCCGATCGTCGGCGACTTGCTCGCGCTCTCGAGTACCGTCTTTGGCGTCTGGGCGGGCGTCAGCATGTTCTCGACTGGCCCCGTCGTCGCGGTCGGCTTCGCCCACTCGGAGGCGGCCGGCCAGTGGGCGACGATGACGAAACTCGCTCGGAACGCCCTGATCGGGGTCGTCGTCCTCGCCTACGCGAGTTATTACGCCCGCGGATCGAGTGGTGGCCGTCCCTCCGTCCGAACCCTCTGGGACGAGTTTCCGAAGTTCGTCCTCGGCTTTCTCGCGCTAGTCTTTCTCTCGAGTCTCGGCATCTTCTCGGCAGGCCAGCAGGCGTCGCTCGAGAACGCTTACAGGTGGCTGTTCTTGCTCGCGTTCGTCGGGCTCGGTACGGAGATCCGGATCGGACAGCTTCGAAGTACTGGTCTCACGCCCGCAGTCGTCGTGTTGGCGGCGCTGATCGTCGCCAGCACGCTGTCGCTCGCGGTGCTTACCGTGTTGTTCTGACCGCGCGTCGACGAGTGCGGAACAGAGACGACTACTGGACAACAGTCAGCACACACCTGATCGCGTCTCGAGTGCGATCGGTGTGTGTATCGGTTTGTCCGGAAGATACCTCCCGTACCAGTAGTCGGTTTTGTCTCTGCTAGCCCGCTGGCCGTCGCAGCGGCCGGTATTCGCTGTCTGTCGCCAGGACGCTCTGTCGATCGGTTCTCTGTGGCACGGACACGGAGTTCTCAAGCGCCCGTTCGCTTTCGTCGCTCGTCGCTCTCGCGCTTCTTGCGGCAACGATTGCCCACATCTGGGTGAAAGCCAAAGGATTGCAGGCTAACGAGGGGATACAAGGCCGGGTCTACTACGGAGGAGTAGTTCATGACACGGAACTACTCGCGCCGATCTGTACTGGAGCTTGCAGGTGTTGGATCTGCTCTCTCTCTTGCGGGCTGTACCGGTGTCTTCGGTAGCGGCGACGCCGTTCGAATCTCTGGTGGCGTCGGGCCACGGCCGATGGTCGAGGTGTGGGAGGATATCTACGGGGAACACACCGACACCTCGTTCGACATCTCCGGTGGCGGCACCGGTGCCGGCGTCTCCGACCTGTTCAACGGCCAGGTCGACATCGCGATGATGGGCCGAGAACCCGAACCCGAAGAGATCGACCAAGGGCTGTTCGCCGTCCCGATGCTCGTCGACACCGTCGTCGGTACGGTCAGCGTCGACAACCCCGTCCTCGAGCAACTTCAGGAAGACGGCCTGACCCGTGAGGAACTCGAGGCCGTCTTCACTCGGGAGGTTACGAACTGGGGCGACCTCGTCGACGCCGACGTCGACGAAGAGATCACCGTCTATGGTCGCTCTGACACCTCAGCAGCCTACAAGCAGTGGGGTGACTTCCTCGCGGGCGAGGGCAGCGCCTACACCGAAAACGAACTCGAGGGGTTCTCCGATGCCAACCACAACGGCGACCAGCCGGTCGCCGAAGCCGTCGCGAGCAGCGAGAACGCCATCTCGCTGAACAACATCAACTACGTCTACGATCTCGAGAGCGGCGAACTCGAGGGCGACGTCCGTCCGGTGCCGCTGGATCGGGACGGCGAAGGGCTCTCCGAGGCGGAAGACTTCTACGAGACCCGCGACGAGTTCCTCGCGGCAGTCGAGGCTGGCAACTACCCGTTCCCGCCCGCACGCGAGATGTTCCTCGCGTCGAACGGCGGCTTCGAGGGCGAGGCCTACGATTTCGTCGAGTGGGTGCTCACGGAGGGCCAGCAGTACGTCAGGGAGTATGGCTACGTGCCGCTCGAGGAGGACCGTCTCGAAGAGGCACAGGAGAGGCTGGCCGAGGGGCCGTGACCTGAATGTCGGGTTCGACGGAATCGGCGGCTGACGATCAGGGATGGCGGAGCCGGCTCGGTCGCCGCCTGCTCGCCGAGCGCCTGAGCAGCTACTGGTTCGCGGGCGCAGGCTACTTCGCCATCGTGCTGTTCGCGTTGATCGTCCTGACGCTGCTGTACCAGTCGCTGCCGCTGCTCGAGCAGTACTCGGTCGTCCAGGTGTTGACCGCCTCGAACTGGGACCCCGCACAGAACGAGTTCGGGTTCCTGCCTGCGATCGTCGGGACGATCTACGTCACCGTCCTCTCGATGGCGATGGGAACGCCGATCGCACTTCTCGCGGCGATCTACGTCGCCGAGTACGCCGACGGCCGCGCGAAGACAGTCGTCTCGTCGTTCATCGACGTCCTCGCGGCGATCCCCAGCGTCATCTTCGGACTCGTCGCCCTGATCGTCGTCGTCCCGTTCGTCGGCGACTACCTCGCACCCGCCGTGGGCTCGAGCGCGACCGGCCTGGGAATCTTCACGGTCAGTCTGGTGATGGCGATCGTCGTCACTCCCTTCATGATCTCGCTGTCGGTCGAATCACTCGAGGCGCTGCCGGATGAACTCCGGGAGTCCTCGCTGGGCGTCGGCGCGACGAAGTGGGAGACGATCCGGTCGGTCCTGCTTCGTGCTGCGGGACCGGGTATTTTCTCGGCAATTTTGCTCGGCTTCGGGCGGGTCTTCGGCGCGACGATCGTTCCCGCAATGTTGATCGGCGGGCAAACCCAGATTCCCGACTCGCTCTTTGCGACAGGCCAGACGCTGCCGACGCTGATCGTCAACGACTTCGGCGAACTGATGAGCCTGCCACTGACTCAATCGGCACTGATCTTCGTCGGCCTGCTGCTGGTGATCGTCGTCTGGCTGTTCAACTTCACCGCGATGGTCGTCCGCCGCCACCTACAGCGGAGGTGGCAGTACTGATGAACCGCTATGCGAAACAGCGCCTGTTCGGCTGGCTCGCCCGCGGTGCCACCGCAATCGTCGTCGCCGTGATGATCACGGTCGTCGCCGTGACGCTCTACCGGGGTGGGCGCGTGTTCCTCACCGACCCCACCATCGTGATCACGCCGCCGGGATCGCGGTACATGCTCGAGGCCGAGGGCGGCTTCCTGCACGCCGTCGTCGGCAGCGTCTTTATCGTCGGCCCGGCGACGGTCGTCTCCGCGATCCTCGCCGTCTCGACGGCGATCTACCTCCAGAGTGACTACTCGAGCGAACGGTTCGCCGACGCGGTGAATATGTTCCTGAACGTGCTCTGGGGGACGCCGCCGATCGTCTACGGGGTATTCGTTCTAACGATCATCATCGCCGTTGGCGCGCGAACGAGCCTGTTCTTCGGGATCGTCGCCATCGCGATCTTCCAGTACCCGATCATGACCCGGTACACCGACGAGGCGCTTCGGTCGGCACCCGACACCGTGAAGGAAGCGACCTACGGACTCGGCGGCACCCGATTCGAGACCGCGACGATGACCGCTCGAGCAGCCATGCCGGGAGTCGTCGCCGGAATCGTCATGGGTTTCGCCCGGGGCATCGGCGACGCGGCGACCGTCCTTTTCACCGCGGGCCGGAGCACGACCATGCCCTCAGGCCCGTTCGACGGCGCGACGACGCTGCCCGTGATGATCTTCGATCAGGCGATGTCGTTCAACGCCGAGGTCCGGGCACACGCCTACGCGGCGGCGTTCGTCCTCATCGTCGTCGTGCTTGCACTGATCCTCGCCTCGAAACTGCTCGCCGGCCGCTACGCCCGCTTTGCACCAGGAGGGACCCACTCGTGACAGACGCAACACTCACCACCGAGACACTCGCCGTAACGTACACCGGCAACCGCGAGGTCGAGGCCGTCAAAGGCGTCGACCTCGAGTTCGCCGCGAACCAGTTGACTGCCATCGTCGGTCCCTCCGGCTGTGGCAAGTCGACGCTACTGAAGTCGCTCAATCGGCTCCACGAGATCCAGCCAAACGCCGAGATCACGGGTGACGTCTGCCTGAACGGCGAGTCGGTCTACGACACCGCCGAACCCGTCCCCGAGATCCGCAGGCGGATCGGCTACGTCCCACAGAAGCCGACGCCGCTGCCGCTGTCGATTTACGAGAACGTCGCCTACGGGCTCCGAATCCACGGCGACTACGACTCGAAAACGGAACTCGACGCCCACGTCGAGGAGTACCTGCGAAAGGTCAATCTCTGGGCAGAGGTCGAGGACCGACTGGACGCACCCGGCGCGGAACTCTCGACGGGACAGATCCAGCGGCTCTGTCTCGCCCGCTCGCTGGCAGTCGAGCCCGAGGTTCTGCTGTGTGACGAGGTGACCTCCGCGCTCGACCCAATCTCGGCCGAAACCGTCGAGGAGACACTAGCAGCACTCAAAGAGGAGTACACGATCATCATGGTGACTCATAGCATGGACCAGGCACGACGGCTCGCCGACGAGGTCGTCTTCCTCTATCTCGGCGAAGTCGTCGAACAGAACGACACCCGGTCGTTCTTCGAGAACCCACAAGACGACCGGACGAAGCGGTTCGTCGACGGCTACGGCGTCACCGACAGCGACGAAAGCGAGCCGTCGACTCTCGAAGACCCCGTCAGTTCCGATCAGTAACCGATCCGAACACACTCGTTCCCACCACTCGAGTCACTCGCAGACATCGGCCGACCGCAGCGAGAACTGTCAGAGAGGCATCGACTGTCTACAGGCGGAGCAAGCCGAGTGCCCCGGGGTCGTTCGGAAGATCTCTGCGCTTCCGTGATGACGAGAGACGAAGTCTCTCGAACCACTTGACCCCGAGGCAGTTCACCGAGAGAGTGAACACAGTCGTTCGTCAGTCGGGGCGTCCCCACCCACTCGAGCCAGCCCCCTTCCTCGACCACCCAATACCCTGAAACTGCCGCCGAAACACGCCAGGGAGGCCACCCCTCCTCGAGAGCCAGCGGGACACACAGCAGAGCCGTAGCTTCGACACCTAGTGGCGGGCCACGCCTGCACTGATGGGTCGAATCTGGCGGTGTGGCTCGATTCGACCCGTCAGTCGACGGTTGGGACGGTACTAGTACTCCGCCAACCGTCGACTAATGAGTGAAACCAGACGACCGCATTCGGTTTCACTCATCCGTTCAGGCTTGTCAAAGCACTAGCCCCAGGCGAATCCACGAGGTTCGGCAGGCGGCGAGAGCGGACTCGAGGGGAGCTCGCCGCTGGGATCGGGATCGTTGTACGCCTTCGGGGCAATGTCGTTGGGAGCGTCCGGGTAAAACAGCGACGCGATCACGTGGAGATGCTCACGACCGACGTCGAGTTCGAACTGGCCGCCACCGAACAGCTGTATCTCCCGTTCGAGACAGTACTCGATCGTCTCGAGGAGCGACCGCACCGAGCCGAATCGGGACGGCTTGACGTTGAGCCACTCGGGTTCCCAGGGGAGGTCTTCGACCGTCTCGACGCTACGGATCGGATAATCCCAGGTCACGCGTGGTTCGTGGCCCTCGAACAACGGTCGCGTCTCGTCGTCCAGTGCCGGATCTTCGATCAGTGCCTCGGGAAAGCCCTCGAGAACCCGCTCGTACAGCGCCGGGTCGGCTGGTTGGTCGACCGTCGTGCCGTGATACTGGCCCTTGAGATCGAGGATCTGCACCGCGTCGGTCGCCGCCAGCCGCTGGACGACGTCGTCGGTCCACGTGGAAGTCGGGTCGAGTTTGAACTCGAGTTCGGGGTCGCGGTCGAGCCACTCGAGCACGCGGTCGCCGGTCGGTGGCTCTTCCAGGCGCGTACTCACGACGAACCGCACTGGCTCGTAGGGACGACCGAGGCGCTCGGCCAGATTCGTGTCGGCCTGTTTCAGCGCGAGGTCAAGCGCGGCGCTCTCGAAGGCCCACTGCCGATAGTGACGAAAAATCGACTGATTCGGTTCGTTGCCGAGGAAGAAGTCGATCTCGGATAGCTGGTCTGAAAACGAATCGAGCGTGTACTCGCCCGTGACGGGAACGTCCGCTGCAGTATCCTGAAAGGTGTCGTGTGCCTCATTGTCGTATGTCACGTCCTCGCCGCGGCCAGTTTCGCCGTTGCCGTGTAACGAGACGACGGTTGTCGCTCGAGTGAAACCACTCGACGTCTCACGCTCGCGCTGCTCGAGTTCGTAGTCGTCTATCTCGAGTTCGAGATTGGCGACCTGCTCGTACAACATTGGACTCCCTTTCGGTCCGACTCCATTAGTAAGTGAGTGTGGACCGTATCGAATCAGACGACGGTCGCCTCGTTCGCCCGAGCGGTCGCGCTCGAGATCACCCGCAGAAGTCATACTGTTGGAGTCAACTGCCTCGGGGTCAAGTGGTTCGGGGGAGCGAACTCTCTTGTCAGCACGAGACGTCGAGCTGTCTCTGACGACCCCGAGGCTCGTCAGCACACTCCCGCTCTAACCGAGTAACTCGGGAGTCTGATACGGTTTACTGTAAGTCATTTCCGGCACAACCGCGACCCGGGCGGCGGTTGCGCCGGTAAATCGTTACAGTAATCCGTATGAATCGATCGTTCGCGTTCACGTCCCTGACTGCGCTTTCGTTCGGGCGACGATCGGTATCCACGTCGATTCCGCGCGGAGAGGGAGACGATCCGGCGAGAGAGTCTCCTTTTCTGCGAGCATTTATGTCGGTTGCGGTACGAAGGCAAACGGCGTACCGCGGCTAGGTGGACTCGTTCGTCGAGTTCGTCTCGACATCACAAGCCATGAGTGTCGAAACGGTGCTTGCGGTCAGTTCACCCGAAGCGTCGATTTCCGCTCGTGTCGAGGACTGATTACAATCGAAGTTTCCGGGCGTGACCTGCTCAGTGATGGTCGTCCCCGTTTCGAGCACGTCCATCGATACCGTGTACGTTCCGCTCTCACTGAGGGTGACCAAGACGGTTGCCTCGGGTTCGACCGTGTAGACGCCGTCGAACTGTGCTGTCGAGTCGTTTTCGACGATGAGTCGCGTTGTCCAGGTCTCTTCGGATGGGTTCCGGAGCACGAGCGTATGGCTCCCTTTCCCTGTGTCTGCGGGAATCGGGTCAGTGCCAAGTGTGTGTGACGCCGACTCATCGGCGGCGGCCGTCTCGGTGACGACACCGGGACACGCCATCCGCGTCGAAATACCCATTGAATCGAGCGTCCCGTCTTCTCGGACACTCACTGTCGTCCTGGTCACGTTACAGGTGAAGTGACCGGGATCGATGGAGATCGCTTCCGTTGCATCCAACTCGGGAGCGACCACACGAACGGTATACGTGTCGAGGTCGGTGAGTGACACAACGATACTTGCGTTCGCTTCGAGCTCGACCGACTCCTCGAACACAGCCTCGTCGTTTTTCGAGACGGCAATCGTTCCTCGATGTGGCTCCTCGGTTGGATTCCCGAACGCGACGTGGTGTGCTCTTCTGAGACCACGGTCTTCGAGCGATGCGGTCCCGACAGTTCGTTCGACGGAACCACCAGCTTCGATGTGGGTCTTTTCCGCCGTTCGTCCTGTCTCGGCCAGTGACTCCTCGGCGGTGGTGGCTGTCGCTTCTGCATTCGCCTCAGACGAGTCGCCTCTGGTTTCCTGGGAGAGACAACCCACTGTTGCAGTTGTGAGGCCAGTTCCAGCACTTGCCAGAAACGTTCTCCGTTCCATATACTATCGTAAGAGGGGATACGTATCGTCCTATCCCAGATTCAAAGACATCTTTGAGTCCGCGACCGTCACTCACACCGATTCGGTATAACTCGAGGTGTGACGATACGTACCCAAGTACCACGTCACGAAAAACGACAAGATCAGGAAAACGCCAGCCGCCAGAACGAATCCTCCAGGACCGGTTCCGAACGCAACGAGAGTCTCCCACACGGTTGGCTCGGGTTGTTGAACAACGGTGTCTCGGACCTGCGGCGACTGAGTGGTCGGCGCTGCCCAGCGTGTGTGAACGATGACACTGATCGCCCCGACACCACTCACTGCGCCGAAGACTCGACGCAGTGCCGTCCCGAGTGACGGTGTTGCTCGTTCCACTCCCGCAAAGAGGACGAGCGCACTGTTAGTTGGGGCGTAAACGTCCATTTCACGGCCCTGCTCGGAGTACCACGTCTCGACGACTTCTACCAGGTCTGCATCTCGGAGTCGGTCGAGATGATAGCTGACGTTCTGTACCGAGGAGTCGAGTTCGGTGGCGATATCCGACGCCGTGGTTGGTTCCTCGTACAACTGATTGAGGATACGGCGTGCCGTCGTCGAGGAGACTGCCGACAGAATCCGTTCTGCAGACTCGTCTTCGAATCCGACGAGTTGCGGTTCTAAATCGCGGTCAGAAGCTGACTCCGGGGTTGGCTTCAGAGGTAGTAGTGAAGACATAGTCGACGTATTTAGTTACGGTACTATGTGGCTATGGAAGAGTTAAAGAGCTATTTGAGTCCAGCGCAGACGAGAAACCGCCACGAACGTGGCATCAATCGAGTAATTCCTGTCACAGAAAGCGTCGTTCGAGAAGACGCCACACCGACGAAGCGCAACTCGACTCTCCTCCAGGAGGGCCCGGCGGAGGCGCTGATCTCGATGTCGCTGGAGGGACGGAGCGTAGCTTCACGGATCTCCGGCCACTACATCCACCGTAGGGCGATTCACGCCCGTCGTGAACGACGAAATTCTCTCGTCAAGAAGATAGGAGGACCCACTGGTTCGACCCACAGCGAAAGCGAGAAGAAACCGGATCGTGTCGTGTCGAGTCGGTCCGAGATCAGGACCACCAGTTCTCGAGATCGAGCGAAACCGACTCCGGTCGTTCTTCTGGTGTCACCTCTTCGGGGAGGAGATCCCAGTCGAGTTCGTCTTCGCCGGGTCGAGCGTCGGTCTCGAATCCGGGGTCGTCGGCAGGTGGCTGCTCGCGGTACTCCGGCGGCGGGCCGTCGTGGGCGTAAACACCCTCGGGATGATCGACAGTCCAAACGTGCATCATGCAGGGAGTCCGACAGGGAACCCTGATGTTGCCGTCTGCGAACTCCTGTTCGTAGGCCTGCTGGTAGAACCACCAGGCGAACCGTCCCGGAGCGCCGGTGTGGTAGTGCCACGGGGAACAGCGGTTGGGGTCGTCTGCAGGCGGGTCCTCGTGTTCGTGTTCGGCTTCGTGTTCGCTAGTAGCCCCACGTTCGTCCGCCAAATCATCGCTATCCTGATCCACAGTATCGTCTTCTGCCTGGGTGCCTGGCCCGTCAGACTCGAGTGCGTCCGTCTCGGTTTCGGGCATCCAGTCGACGCCCTCGTCGATGTCGTACACTGGTGGCGGATCGATCCGCTCACCGTCGCGGGTTGCAATGAACATCACGCCGATCGAGCGCCAGGAGGTGTTGTCCACGAGCACCGACTCAGGCCGATCGGGATCGAGTACTGCGTCGTCTCCGATGTACTCCGGACTGAGCCAGTGCGACCAGCCGTCGTCGTCGCCGTCGAGCGTGTCGAAGTAGGGCTTAAATCCCGCATCGACCAGCGTGCCGACGTTCGGGTACTCGGTCTCGAGCGTCTCGCGGACGGCCTGCTGGAGAGCGATCGTTGCCGGGTGGTCGTCGGCACAGCCCTCGGTGCTTGCACCCTCGCAGTAGCCCATGCTCGGTTCGAGCGTCGCCTCGGGACAACGTCGCTCGAGCAGTGCGCGTGCAGTGTCGTTACCGTCGGCCACGGCACTCGTAGAGCCGGCCGCTGCCAGCGTTACTGTCCCCGCCGATACCCGCAACAGTGTCCGACGGGAGAGTCGTCGACGGTCGCGTCTGTCGGTCATGTCCAGACTCGTTCGACACCGACCGGCGTTGTAAACTATGTTGGCGGTCGAACTGACAGTATCTCGTGGTGATCGCTCTCCGGGTGGGCAAGTCGTTACTCGAGGGCGACACCAGTACCGGCTGGCTCGAGGTCCTCGAGAGCGATCCGCCCGCCGGCCATCGGGACGCCGTCGTAAGGGTCGTCGTCGAGCAACAGCGAGCCGTCGAGGTCGGCGTAGTCGAGTAGTGGCGCGAGGTGACAGGCCGCCGCAATCGAGGCATTAGACTCGTTCATGCAGCCACACATCACTTGAAGGCCGTGAGCACGGGCGGTATGGATGATTCGTTTCGCCTCCCGGAGGCCACCACACTTCATCAATTTCAGGTTTGCAACGTCACAGCGACCCGCGATCTGTGGGACGTCCTCGACGGTGATGCAGGACTCGTCGGCTGCAATCGGGAGTGCCGCGCGCTCGTAGACGAACTCGAGTCCCTCGGGGTCCTCCGCAGGGACGGGCTGCTCGACGAACTCGAGGTCGTAGGCCGCTAGTTCGTCGATCTTCCGGACCGCTTCTCGTGGCGTCCAGGCCTCGTTGGCGTCGACGTACAGCCGCACGTCCTCGGCTGGCGCGACAGACCGGATCGTCTCGACGATCTCGAGGTCTCGATCCGTACCGAGTTTGACCTTCAGCGTGGTGTAGCCACGCTCGAGTGCGAGTTCGGTCTTCTCTTTCATCGTCTCCGTGTCGTCGATCCCGATCGTGTAGGAGGTCTCGATCGTATCGTCTGGATCGAGCCCCCAGTACTCGTAGAGTGGCACCTCGAGTCGCTTGGTGACGAGGTCGTGGAGCGCGATGCTGACGGCGCAGCGAGCGGCAGGGTTGCGTTCGACGGTCTCGCGCATCTGGCGCTCGATGCGGTCGAGCTGGTGGGGGTCGTCGACCGCCTCGACGACGGCGAGTAGGTCGGGTAGGACAGCCTCGACGGTGTCTGCGGTCTCGCCGTAGTGTGCAGAAGGGCCGGCACCGCCGACGCCAACCGTCCCCTCGTCGTCCTCGATGCGGACGGTGACGACGTCGGTCTCGGTCGCCGTGCCACGCGAGATCGTAAACGGAAACTCGAGCGGCAGGGTGTGGCGCTGGAACGAGGTCTCGAGTGTCATAGGATCGCCTCTAGCATCTCGTCGGTGTCGTGCCGGATGACGTCGGTTGCGGGCACGCCGAGTACGTCGGCGTACTCGTCGACTGCCTCTCGGGCCGCATCGTCTTCGAGGTCGGCGGTGTTGAGTGTGCCAGCGACGACCTCGGTCTCGGCGACTGGTGCCGAGAGCGTCTCGTAGAGGTCGACGTACGTCGGGATCGACGGGAGGTCGAACGACTCGTAGCCGTGGATGGTTTCGCGGCCAGCGTCGTGACAGAGGACGAGCTTGTCGGGCATCGAGCCGTGGAGGATGCCACAGGTAACCGCGGAGTAGGCGGGGTGGACGAGACTACCCTGGCCCTCGACGAGCAGATAGTCGTGTTCGTCGCCCAGTTCGACGATCATCTCCTCGACCGCACCCGCAGTGAAGTCGCCGACGACGCGGTCGATCGGGATGCCCCATCCCTCGATCATGATGCCGGTCTGCCCGGTCGGAACGACACCGACGTCGTAGCCGGCTGCGCGGGCGTCCCGGGCCAGTTCCATCGTCGCGGTCATCTTGCCGACCGAGCAATCGGTGCCGACGGTCGTGATGACCTCGGCGTCGACGTCTCCTGCGATGCCCTCGGCGACCGTCAGGTCCGCCGGCGGCTTGCGGATGTCCCGGAGTTCACAGCCGTTCTCTTCGGCGAGTTCGGCGAACTCCTCGTCGTTCTCGAGGAAGTAGTGCAGTCCCGAAATGATGTCACAGCCGTACTCGAGTGCAGTTCTGACGTCCGGCCGCCAGCGCTCGTCGAAGTCGCCGCCGATCGGCGCGATGCCGATCAGCAGGGCGTCGACAGCGTCTTCTTCGAGGTCGTCCGTTCCCCCGACGATCGGAGCGTCCTGGACGTCGGGGACGTAGTCGGAGACGCGGCTACCGGCAGAATCACGATCGAGGACGGCGGCGACATCGTAGTCGGCGTACCGGAGTACGCCCAGTGCCGTCTTCGCCCGTTCCGGGAATTTCTCGTGGGCGAGTATTGCGACGCGCATACAGGCCACATGGGCAAAGGGGTACTTAAGCGTGCTTTCAGGCTGCTGTCAGGCGAATGTTGCCGGATTCTGGCCCGGACGCGAGTCGTTAGTCCGCTACAGGACCTGGAGTTCCGTCGTCCAGAACGACCGGTACGCGTCTTCGAGTGCCGATTCCGGGTTTCCGGTGGCGTCGACGGCGGCAGTCGCCGCCGGCGCGGGATCGATCGACGTCTCCTCGGCGAGCGTGTCGACGACGCCACGCTGACCCGCCAGATAGAGCCGGTCGACCTCGCCCGCGACACGTTCCTCGAGTGCCGCCGTAGCCCGCTCGAGGTGGTCGTCGATCTGTTCGTCCCGAATCCGCTCGAACCGTGCCTGTGAAAACCCACCTTTCGAGTGACTGCCTTTCACCTCCGATTCGAAGCCGTGGACCTCGAGTCGTTCGTCACCGTCGTAGACTCCAACGGCGAACAGATCGGTCCGAACGAGCGCGAGTGCGTGTCGATCGGTCGGCTGGAACCACTCGCGGTCGAGGGTGAGCCGGTCGTTCCAGGCAGGTTCGCGGTCTGGAAGAATGGGCGGCTCGAGTGCGACCGAGACGAGGCCGGCATCGTCGAGACAGATCACGCAGGGTGCGGCGTCGTCCACGAGCGCGATTCGTTCGCGACCGAGCGTCTCCGCGAGGTCGCGTTCGATCCGGGGGTCGAGATCCGCGAGACCGTCCTCGACGACGGCCGTCAGTGCACCCTCGGGTCCCGTCTGGAACGACTCGAGACGATCGAGCACCTCGTCGAGGCGCGCCCCGCGCAGTTGCTCGCGTCGCCGGACGTGAACACTCGCGCCGTCGTCTTCCCCGTTCGTTCGCTCGAGTTCGCCCTCGAGTTGGGCGATCCGGTCCTCGAGTCGATTGAGCTGCTCTTCGGCCTCCTGTCTGGCAGTAGCCGCTTTGGCCCGGCGGTCGGACTCGGCCTCGTATCGCTCCCGCAGGCGGTCGTTCTCCGCCTCGAGTTCGTCGATGCGCTCTTTCAGTTGCGCGCGTCCGAGCACCTCGTCGAGGTCGAACATTCGAGCAAAAAGGCGAAGCGAGAGTACTTCTAGGTACCGGCGCTCGAATAGTCGTCGACGGAGACCGCACTTCCGACGAAAGACAGCAACTGCTGTGCCCGTTCTCGACGGGCCAGAAACACCTCGCGGAGCGACGGTGGGTTCCGCACGTCGACGTCCGCTAACATCGACTCGGGAACCGCGAGCGTGTTCGCGGGCACCCTCTCGTCCCCGTGGACGGGGAAGTGCCGCGACTCGAGTTTCATCACCAGCGGCGAGTCGAGCCGTTCGATTCCGTCCCCTGTCGCGTACACTTCTTCGTTGATGCGTTGGTGCTGGTCGCTGTGGATGAACGCGCGGTTTTCGTCCGTCGGCGTTACGTAGAGTCGTCCGAGATAGTAGCTACGGGAGAACACCTCGAACATGGTAACAATACACATGAACTGGAAGTATATAACTATTTGTGGCGCGTTACATCGAACTCCACCACACACACCTGGAATGGGTTGCTGTACCGGTGTCTCGGTGTGCCCGCTTCGGGCGCGGGTACGCCGACGATGACTACAGGCACCCCGACGAGTCTCGAGGCCTCGACGAACCGAACGACTGCCTCTACAGCCAGCATAAACGCTTGGCTAGATTTTCGAACGTCGATTGACCTAACTAAACTGTCCGAACGACTATTCGCCTTTTTAACTTGTTCCAGAAATAACGTCGGTCGATGACTACGACTCGGACGGTCGCTCTCCTCGCGGTCGTCGCCGTCGTCGGGCTCGCGATCACGTCGGTCGCTGCCGGTGCTGTAGCGAACTCGAGCACCAGTGTCGAACCCGACGCATCCGAGAGCAACGCGACCGTCGGGACGGTCATGCAGATGACTGCCGCCGACGCCGAACACTCGATCGAATCACAACTGTTCGACGTGAGCTACGAACAGTCACCCGAGGAACGACGAGCCGATCTCGTCGCCGACCGCACGACGGCCCTCGAGAGCGAGGTCGAACGACTCGAGTCCGAGCAAGCGGCGCTTCGCGATCTGCAAGAGACGAACGAAACGCCGACAGCGTACCAGGCCCGGATGGCGAAGTTGGCAGTCGAGATAAACGCCCTCGAGCACGAAATCGAGCGAACGAAACCCCGTGCAGCGGCTACCGATCTCGGCAAAGACCGCCTCGAGACGCTCGAGCGGAACACGTCGGGACTTGTAAACGCCGAGGTAAACGCGGTTGCACGATCGGTTCCTGGACTCGATCGCCAGTCAGGAGGGGTGGCGATGGGGCCACCGACCGACCGCAATACTGCGAACGAAACCCCCGGACAGGGTATGACACCGCCTGGGCAGAACGGTACCGCGACACCGCCTGGGCAGAACGACGACGCTGCTCCGGGAGCCGGAGATGGTCCGGCACAGAACGGCACGGCCCCTGGCGGTGTCGACGAGATGCCTGACCACGGTCCAGCCGGTAACGAGTCGGAGTCGGGCGGAAACGAGACGACACCTGCGGACCCGAACGAAGGCACCGATGCCGACTCAGGAGAGGAAGCCGACGGCGAGTCGCCGGGGCAGAGTGGTGACGACGGCGAGTCGCCGGGCCAGAGTGGTGACGACGGCGAGTCGCCGGGCCAGAGCGGTGACGACGGCGAGTCGCCGGGCCAAAGCGGTGACGACGGCGAGTCGCCGGGGCAGAGTGGTGACGACGGCGAGTCGCCGGGCCAGAGCGGTGACGACGGCGAGTCGCCGGGCCAGAGCGGTGGCGACGACCGCGAACACACTCGGTAAGCCCCCTCGAGGTCGGATGGTTCGAGACTTCGAGGTGTGTGGCCTGCTTTTTCTGTCGATCACTGCCCCAGGGACAAAACGACAGCCAGCGCGAGCAGACACCCTTTTCAGCACCGAAACCATACCTGTCGGCGATGGACTCCGCCGCGTTGCTGGATTTACTGGGAAACGAGAATCGACGCCGGATTCTCCGATTACTCGCCCGGAAGCCCTGCTACGTCACCGAAATCTCCGAGTACCTCGGCGTGAGTCCCAAGGCAGTCATCGAGCACCTGCGGAAACTCGAGGAGGCTGGCCTGATCGAGAGTCGGATCGACGATCAGCGCCGGAAGTACTTCCACATCGCCCGAAACGTCCGCCTCGAGGTGAGCGTCTCGCCGTACGGGTTCGCGAGCAAGAGCGCCTATCCTGCGAACAACAGTTTCGACATTACGACCTGTCCACACCTCTCGCTGGAGGTCGATCCTGGCGGGACCGACAATCTCGACGAGTTGCTCGAGGTACTCGACGAACTCGAACAACTCGAGAACGAACTCTCGCTGGCCCAGCGTTGGGTGCAGGGACGGCTCTGTGACGTTCTCGATCGCATCTCGGAGACGGTCGGGGCCGGCCCGGAGAGCCGGATCTACGCGGATCTGCTCGCGAGTGTTCGTTCGGAGCCCAAGTCGGTCGGTGAACTCAGCCGGGATGTCGACGCGCCCCGCGAGGTTGTCGCCGAGTTACTCGAGGCGATGGCCGACGACGGAATCGTCCAGCGCACTGAACGCGGCTGGGAGCTGAACTCGTGTAGTAACAACTGACACCGTCTGCAGACCGGTTACACCACTCTCGTATTGGGGACGCACTGACTGTCGGTGGCTGCTGTCGTCACTCGACGTCGCGAGCGAGTCCCGCACGCAAGTCACGACCGAAGTAGTAGCCGGCGAGTGCAGCGACGAGACCGGTCGCCGCGCCGACGGCGAGCACTCGCGTCCCGAGGCCGGCTGCGACGAACCAGGGGTCGATCAGGAGCGAAGTCGCGCCGCCCGAAGCGACGCCTGCGGTCGTCATCTCGAGATAGCGTCGTTTGCTCGTCGCCAGTCCGACCAGGAAGGCGATGGCGAACATCCCGATCAGTCGTCCGGCGACGGGGATCAACGCGTTCCCGGCGAACAGCCCGACGCTGACGAGCGCGACGAACGCGAGAAATGCCTTCGGGGAGAAAAGGTCTTCACGGGGAACCGACAGCGACGGACGATCTGGAACTAGCCGAGAGAGCCAGGAGCGGCCGGACGCGTCGGCGGCACTCTCTTGACTTGGGTCGACCTGCTCGCGTCCAGAGGGCTCCGTCGAGGAGGCAGCCGGCCCGGCTCCCGAATCAGCGCCCGGCTCTCCCCCAGTCTCCTCGAGCAGGCGATCCGTCTCCTCGAGGAGGTCGTCGGTGGACCCGGGGCTTTGGCTCTCGGTTAGTTCGTCCGAGCGGTCGCTCATACCCTAGTAGTGCATGGCTGGTATCATGGACCTTTCCCTCGAACAGGGACCCGGGAGTGAACGACGTCATCGATCGGGCAGACAGTGGGACGAGCGCTTCGATATCTGACGACGCGACCGGCGTTTTATGACGAGCGGGCTGGTAGCGCAGACAGTGAGCACGGAACTGATCGTTCTCGGCGTCGTCGTAGTCGCCGTCGCCGCTGGACTTCTGGGGGCTGGGCGTCGGTTCTATCCCCGGCTCGACCTCGACGAGAACGAACTCGCGTCGATTCGTCTGTTGACGGCGCTTCTTGGGGCTATTCTCCTGTTGATCGGACTCGGACTGGTCGTCGTCGGCTTCCTGACGTGACTGGCGGTCGGAAAGCGTGCCTTCAAGTCCGATGGCCCGCAATGCTGACCTATGAAACCAGGCGATCGCGTTCGCGTCGATCGGGACGATCGCACGTTCGAAGGCGTGTTGCTCCCCTCGAGCGACGACGACCAACTCGTCGTCAAACTCGAGGGCGGATACAACGTCGGTGTCGACCGGGGGGGTGCCGAGGTGGCCGTCCTCGCGGAAGATGTCTACGAGATCGACGGCACCGACAGCACGGGCGACGGCGGCGAGTCGGAAATCGAGTTCGACGAGGAACTGCCGACGATCTCGCTGATCTCGACCGGCGGTACGATCGCCTCGACCGTCGACTATCGGACCGGCGCGGTGACGGCACAGTTCGACGCCGAGGACGTCCTGCGAGCGGTGCCCGACCTCGCGGGCCGTGCGAACTACCGCGGCCGGGTCGTTGCGAATATCCTCTCGGAGAACATGGAACCGCCGATCTGGCAGGACCTCGCCCGGGCGGTCCACGAGGAGATCGAGAACGGCGCGGACGGCGTCGTCGTCATGCACGGTACCGACACGATGCAGTACTCCGCCTCTGCACTCGCGTTCATGCTCGAGACACCGGTACCGATCGTCTTCACTGGCTCCCAGCGGTCGGCGGACCGCCCTTCCTCGGACAACGTGATGAACGCCGTCTGTGCCGTCGAGGCAGCAAAGAGTGACTGTGCGGAGGTGCTTGTCTGTATGCACGCCTCCGAGAGCGACGACGTCTGTGCCCTCCACCGCGGTACGCGGGTCCGGAAGAACCACACCTCGCGACGCGACGCGTTCGAGACCGTCGGCGCGGAGCCGCTGGGAGACGTCGATTACGAGAGCGAGACGGTGCAGTTCCACCGGAAGTATCAGCACCGAGATGAACGCGATCTCTCACTCGCCGACGGCCTCTCGGAGGACGTCGAACTGCTCAAGTTCACGCCGGGAATGGACCCCGCTTTCCTCGACGTCGCCGAGGGGTCAGCGGGCCTGATCCTCGAGGGGACCGGACTCGGCCACGTCCACACCGATTTCATCCCACGGATCGAAGAACTCGTCGAGGGCGGAACGACCGTCGTGATGACGAGCCAGTGTCTCGAGGGCCGAATCTGTGACCGGGTCTACGACACCGGCCGCGACCTGCTCGAGGCAGGCGTGATCGAAGCCGGCGACACCGTGCCGGGAACGGCGAAGGTCAAACTGATGTGGGCTCTCGAGAACGCCGAGAGCGTCGCGGAGACGATGGAAACGTCGCTCGCTGGCGAACTGCAGGAACGATCGGTGCCCTGGGAATAACGATGACGTCGAAGAGAGATCACGGGACGGACAGCGACAGCGGCATCGAAATCAGACGAGCGGTCCCTGACGACTACGATGGCGTCGCCGCGTTCACCGGGGACATCTGGCCCGATCGTGGTGGGGACTACATCCCCGAAATTTACCACGACTGGCTCGAGGGCGAAGACGAACGCGACGAGAAGAAGACGTTTCTCGCCGTCGACGACGGAACGCCGGTCGGGATCGTCCAGGCAGTGTTGCTCACCGACGATGAGGCCTGGTTCCAGGGGCTTCGCGTCGCGGTCGACTACCGCGGGCGGGGGCTTAGCCGCGAGTTGACCGAGGCCTGTTTCGAGTGGGCCAGCGACCGCGGCGCGACAGTCGGTCGTGCGATGATCCACTCCTGGAATACGCCTTCACTCGGATCGGCACGTTCGAACGGTTACGAACCGGTCACGGAGTTTCGGTTCGCACAGCCGACGCCAGACTCCCGGGATGCTTCCGGACTGGACACCGGGACGCGGGTCACGAACGATCCCGCCGCTGCGTGGCGCTACTGGACCCACAGCGAGGCACGCGGCCACCTCGACGGGATCGGGCTCGCTCCCGAGGAGACATGGGCGCTCAGGGAACTGGCCCGCGAGGACTTCGACCGGTTCGCAGACGAGACGGCCGTCTTCGCAGTCGAACGAGAGGGCGGGGTCGCGGCCGCGGCCTACCGGACGCGAAGCTACGACCGCGAGAAAGACGGCGAGACGCGGACGTGGGCCGAGTACGGCGTCAGTGCGTGGGAAGACGTCGACGCGGCACGGACGCTGTTCGCTGCGATCGCACGCGACGCCGCCGATATCGGGGCCGACGAAACTCGGGTGGTGATCCCCGAGACGGTTCGACACGTCACCGACGCCGCCTACGCTGGCGTCGACCTCACCGAGGAAGGTGACTTTGTACTCGGAGTCGATCTGACGGCGAGTTCCTGGCAGTAGCGACGGGGTGACAGCTCTTTTCGTTCGGAACGAACAAAGCCCCCCGTGTCGCGGGGGCGAACGGCCGGACGCAGTGAGCCACGAGCGAGACAGAAAGACGACGTGGAGTCTGGCATCGTCGGCACGGCACCGGATTCTGCACGACGGATTTTACGGCAATGCGACAGGCACGGAACCTTCGTTTGCTCGACGAGAAAAGACAGACACAGACACGAAGCGAAACACTGCCTCGAGTTCAGGCCGACTCACAGATCTCGAGGAAGTTCTCGAAGAGTTCCTCGCCCTCCTCGGTGTGAGCGACTTCGGGGTGCCACTGGACGCCGTAGAGGTCGCGGTCGGTGTCGCTCATCGCCTCGACGTCACAGACGTCGCTTTTCGCGGTCAATTCGAATCCGTCGGGGAGTTCTTTGACCTCGTCGGCGTGGCTCGCCCAGACTCGAGTTTCGGGGTGCAAAGAGCCAGTGAGGGGATCGTCCTCGTCGACGACGTCGACGGTGACGTCGGCGTAGCCGCCGTACTCGCCGCCGCCAACGCGGCCGCCCAGTTCCGCCGCGATCAGTTGCATCCCGAGACAAATACCGAGGACGGGCACGTCGGCGGTGAGATAGTCAGCCGACTTCCCGGTCCGGTCCATATCCGGGCCGCCGGAGAGGACAACGCCGTCGGCGTCGACATCCTCGGGTGGCGTGTCGTTGTCGATCAACTCGGTGTCGACGCCGAGGTCACGAAGCGCCCGTTGCTCTAAGTGCGTGAACTGCCCGTGGTTGTCCACCACGACGATTCTCGTCATTGCAGGGCTATAGCCAGTCACTCGGTAAAAAATACCCGGAACGCGCTTTCGAGTCGGCACCTTTCAGTTTCACTTCCACCGTGCCTGGCCGACCTATTTGTACACGTTGACTATCCAACGAGTATGGACGAACGGATCAGACGACACGCCGAGATTCTCGTCGACTACTGTACAGACGTTGGCTCGGACGACGACGTGCTCGTTCGCGCACCCACTGTCGCCGAGGACCTCGTCGTCGCTCTCTACGAGGAACTCGGGGCTCGAGGCGCGTGCCCGCGAACGGAGTGGCTCAACTGGCGGGCCAGACGGGCCTACGACCGGGCGATCGACCCCGACGACTACCGGACGGCCGACCACAAACTCGCGGCGATGGCCGAAACGGATGTCGTCATCCTGATCAGGGCGGCCCGGAACGCGGCCGAGGGATCGGACGTGGACGGCGAGACGAAAGCCGCAGCCAGCCGTGCTCGCCACCCCGTCCTCGAGGAGCGACTCGATACCCGGTGGGTCATGACGCAACACCCCGTGCCAGCCGGCGCACAGCGAGCGGAGATGAGCACTGCCGGCTGGGCCGACTACGTCTACGACGCCATCGACAGGGACTGGGAGGTCCAGCGGGAGCGCCAGCGCCAGCTAGTCGAGATTCTCGAGTCGGCCGAGGAAGTCCGCATCCGCTCCGGAGAGACGACCGATCTTCGGCTCTCGATTTCGGGAATGGGAACGCTCAACGACGCAGGCGAAGAGAACATGCCGGGTGGAGAGGTCGCGACGTCGCCCGTTCCCGACAGCGTCGACGGCGAGATCGCGTTCGATGTCCCCCTGTTCCGGAACAGCCACGAGATTCGAGACGTTCGCCTCGAGTTCGAGGACGGCGTCGTGATCGACTACGAGGCGAGCCGGAACGAAGCAGCACTGGAATCGATGCTGGAAACCGACGCGGGTGCGCGTCGCGTCGGCGAACTCGGATTCGGGATGAACCGCGGCATCGAGCGAGCGACGAACAACGTCCTCTTCGACGAGAAGATGGGCGATACGCTACACGTCGCGCTCGGAAACGCGATGGACGAGTGTGTCCCCGAAGGTCGTCCGTTCAACGAGAGCGCGATCCACGCGGACCTTATCGTCGACGCCAGCGAGGAGTCGGTCGTCGAAATCGACGGCGAGGTAATCCAGCGAAACGGCGTCTTCCGGTTCGAAGAGGGGTTCGACGCGGCCGAGACGACGTAGAACTGGGCGTCCGCAACTCGAGAGTTCTTTCGCGTTCTTTATCATTGGTTGTACTGAAACATATCAGTCACGAATGGAGTCCCGCGTTTCACCCGACGTGCCCCGGGAGACACA
The DNA here is from genome assembly GCF_000230715.2 of Natronobacterium gregoryi SP2. Taxonomy (GTDB): domain Archaea; phylum Halobacteriota; class Halobacteria; order Halobacteriales; family Natrialbaceae; genus Natronobacterium; species Natronobacterium gregoryi. Next base: position 733,845 of record NC_019792.1, on the reverse strand, counting down.
GACGGTCTCCGTTCCGCCCGCCAGAGTCGAGACGTACCGAGAGTGGGCAACCAGCGGAACCGGGCTGACGGCCGCTGCTCGCGTCACGGACTCCGACGGCCGAATCGCCCTCGTCAAGAACGGCTGGTCGGACGGCTGGATCGCGCCTGGTGGCGCGGTCGAACTGGACGAAACGCCCGCCGAGGCCGCACGACGCGAAGTGTACGAAGAGACGGGCCTCGAGGCAACGATCGACGATCCGATTCTGGTCGTCGATCAGATCTACGTCGCCGAGTCCGAACCCGACGTCCGGTTCCGCGCGGAGTTCGTCCTGTTCGACGCCAGCGCCGACGGACCGATCCCCGACGCCGACCAACTGGGCGTCGATCGCGACGAGATCGCCGCAGCGCGGTGGTTTGAGGCGCTCCCAGAAGATCTGCACGACGACGATTTGTTCCGGCCGTACCTCTGATCACTGCCCGTAGGACTCGAACTGCTCGAGTACCGTCTCGAGTTGCTCGTCCGACAGCGTCTGGGGCTCCAGCCCCGCGGATTTCGTCTCGAGGTAAAGCCGCGCGAGGCTTTCGACGTGATGGGTGTTCTCGAGCGCGGTTGGGAGGTCGGGCGCGGTGACGACGAGGCCGTGGTTCTCGATGAGCGCGGCGGTCGAGTCGGCCTCGTCCATCGCGGCGACGATGTTCGCCGCGAGGTCGTCGGTGCCGTAGGGTGCGTACTCTGCGACGGGGACGCTTTTGCCGACGGCGACGATCATGTAGTGGATCGGCGGCAGCGGTTCGTTTGCGACGGCGAGCGCGGTCGCCCACGGCGAATGGGTATGGACGATCGCACCGACGTCTTCGCGCCGATAGATCGCCGTATGCATCGGCACTTCGCTGCTCGGTGTCATTTCGCCGGCGAGTTGCCCACCTTCGGTACCGATGTCGACAACCGGCACGTCTCCAGGATCGAACGCGTCGTAGGGGACGCCAGTCGGAGTGATCGCGAAGGCGTTTCCCGGGCCACTGTCGCTACCGCCATCACCTCCGGGCTCGCCACGAACGCTCAGATTCCCCGTCCGACCCGGGGTAAGATCGGCAAGTTCGATCGCGTGATCGACGACGGCCCGACACTCACTCACCAGAAGTTCCGCCTCGGTCATACCAGATCGATTACCGCCCCGAGCGCATCTATCCTGTGATCGGGTTCCCGTCGACCCTCGAGTGACGCCGGATCGTCGACGTCCCCGTTGAACAGCACGGTCTCGATCCCGACCGCGTTCGCGCCGACGATATCCGAGGAGACAGAGTTGCCGACCATCACAATCTCCGAAGCGCGGCGATCGAGTCGGGCCAGCGGGAGGGTGAACAGCACCGAGTCGGGCTTCTCTCGGCCGACTTCCTCGGAGGTCAACAACAGATCGACGTGATCGGCGATGCCGAGTCGCTCGAGTTTCCGGAGCTGTATCCGGGTCGTGAGGTTCGTCACGATCGCGACGTCGATACCACGGTCGCGGAGCGTCTCGAGCGTCTCCACGGTGTCGGGGAACGGCTCCATCGCCTCGAGGAATCCCTCCCAGTACGCGTCCCCGATCGCGAGCGCGTCGGCCGGTTGCGGGCTACCAGTGTGATCCTCGAGGGCGTGCTTGAAATACAGCAGGCGCTCGTGCGAGGCGGCGGTCCCCGAGAGGTGACGTTTGACCTCCTCGCGGCCGATCTGATAGAACGCCTCGAACTCTGGGGCGTCGAATGCGTAGCCGCGCTCCCGAGTCGCTTCCCTCGCGGCCTCCTTGCCCGCACGGTTACACGGCGGATAGGAGTAGAGGGTATCGTCGAGGTCGAACAGCACAGCAGTTGCCATACGCCGTCTATCGGACGGGGGAGAGAAACGAGTACCGGTCTGAAAGACGCGTCTCACCGCTCGTACCGTCCCAAGCGTCGACTGGCAGGGCGAATTGAGCCACACCGCCAGATTCGACCCCGCAGTGCAGGCGTGGCCGCCACTAGTACCGTCCCAACCGTCGACTGACGGGTCGAATCGGGTCACACCGCCAGATTCGACCCATCAGTTCAGGTTTGGCCCGCCACTAGTCGTCGTGTCCGGCCTCCGCCAACTCCCCGAGATCGTCGAGATCGAACCAGAACTCGAGTTCGAACTCGTTGTCTCCCGGTTCTTCGGCGGGGATACCGTACGTGTCGGACGCGGAGTCACAGACGGCACCGACGCCGTCGGTAGCCTCGAAGCCGGGGACGGTGAAGGTGTCGTCGACGAGCAACGCGGTGGCGGTGTTTCCGTCCGAATCGGTCTCGAGCGACTCGCCGCTAAGACCGTTGTCACTGGTCTCGGTCGTCATCTCGAGTTCGGTCTCGGTAACGCAGGTCGAATCGGGGCCGAGACCGAACAGCGGCCCGATAACCGCAGCCTCGATCTCGAAAACGGCCTCGGCCGTCATCTCGCCGGTATCGGGATCGATCGTTCCCTGGAATCCGTCGGGCACGCTCATCTGCACTTCGGCGCGATCCGCGTCGACTCTGTAAGAGGTGATCAACGGGATGGAAGCGTTCTCGGTGTCGGCCTCCCACGTTTCGTCCTCGAGGTCGACGTCGGCGTCGACGACGAACGAGTCGTCTTCCCATTCGACGTCTTCGGGCGCGTCTTCGGGTCGTGGCTCGTCTTCTTCGCTCTCCGGGAGGAGGATTGGATCGTCGTGGTCGCTATCGAGGACGATCGTTCCCTCTTGGGCATACGCTGTAAACGAACTGTTAGCAGACGCGTCGTCGACAACTGCTGCGACGGCATCGTTCGTCGGTCGATCGTCGACGGCGGTCGTTCCTGCAGCGGCCAGGCCCGCTCCGACGCCCGAAACGACCACGAGCGTCGCCAAGGCAATCGCGAGGGCGCTCGGTCTCGTTGTCGTCATGACTCCCTCGCCGGTGCGTCGTGAGGCGTCTTCGACAGCGAACCTGCGCTGTCCGTTTCGTTGCCGCTCCCGCCGAACGGCAACCGTCGAGGACAGTTGCTTCGTGCAGTCGGTATCATACGCTCGTGCGTGTGCTCCACGAGCACCAACTTATATCTCGATTAGCGGGCGATTGAACTGTTTCGTTGACGCATATGTCGCCAAGGGAGAAATCGACCGATCGGCGGAAAACTGGACGAAACGATGAACCAGTTGCTCTTCAGTGCCCGTTCCAGTACGTTTATACGCTGCTGGATGGTCGATACGCCCATGACAGTCGACCTCAACGAATTCGAGCATCCGTCCTGGGCCGCGGCCGCCGGAACGATCGCAGGCTATCTCCTCGTTTTGGTCCTGCTGACGGTCGCACTGTTTATCGTCCCGTGGCTCGTCTTCCTCGCGCTGTAGGAACCCGACCGCCTCATCTCACGACCCCATCTCATCTGTCGTGTTTCTGTCGCGTCACTGTGGCTACTCGAGCAGAGACGCGGTTCGATATCGGCGCTGAACTACGCCGAAAGGCAGTATCGGTTTCGTCGTTTGTCGTTGTCGCTCGTCGTTCAGCACGGGACAAAGCCGGAAGAAGACGCGCCAGTCAATCGTCTGCAACGGTGACGTCGCGATAGCGCTGGCCCGCGGGGAACCAGGCCAGTTCGTGGTCGGCAGTAACTCGGACGGCGACGCGTTTGTCGAGTTCGATTCGGTCGGAGTGGTTGTGCATACACTCGATGGTTTCACCGGAGTCGAGTTCGACCCGATAGAGGACCGTCGGACCGAGGTAGCGCCGGTAGATGACACGACCGTTCGACTCCGAGTCGTCCGCCGAGAAGGCCGTCACGTCGTCCGGCCGGACGAGCAGGTCGATAGCCGTCCTGTCGTACTGCTGGGCGAGTCCGTGAACGTCGTCCCGGAGGACGCGCCCGAGCGCGGTCTCGACGTGGTCGCCGTGGACCGTCCCCGAGACGAAACTAGCGTGGCCCAGAAACCCAGCGACGAACCGCGATTTGGGGTGTTGAAAGACCCGTTCGGGCGTGTCGATCTGTTCGATGTCTCCCTCGTTCATCACGGCGACCCGGTCGGAGATGGAGAGTGCTTCTTCTTGGTCGTGTGTCACGGAGATGGCGGTAACTCCCGTCTCCTTGATGATCCGTCGGACTTCCTCACGCATCTCCACCCGGAGGTCGACGTCCAGATTCGAGAACGGTTCGTCGAGCAACAGCATCTCGGGTTCCGGTGCCAGCGACCGAGCGAGCGCGACCCGTTGTTGCTGTCCGCCCGAAAGCTCCTCCGGGTAATCGTCGCCATGATCCTCGAGCCCAACGAGTTCGAGCAACTCAGTGACGCGAGCGTCACGTTCCTCGTCGGCCCACTCCTGCAGGCCGAAAGCGACGTTCTCGCGCGCGGTGAGATGGGGAAAGAGTGCGAACTCCTGAAAAACGACTCCGACGCCGCGTTCTTCGGGCGGAACGAAGCGACAGTCGCCCGCGACTGACTCGGCGTCGAGTCGGACCTGACCGACGTCGGGCCGCTCGAGGCCGGCGATAAGCCGAAGCGTCGTCGTCTTACCACAGCCCGACGGACCCAGAAGCGTCAGGATCTCACCGTCGTGGACCGACAACGACAGGTCCGAGATCACCTCTTCGGAGCCGTACTGTTTCCCGATTTCGTCGAGTTCCAAGACGACCTCCTCGGTCGTCCGCGATGACCCCGTCGGTTCCTCGGTCGGCGCACGTAGTTGTCCCTCTGCCATTGTCGACTCCGGCGTTTGCCGGCGCACATGCGGTTTAGGGACGCCTAAAATACTTATAATTGGCGATCCGTCCAGCCTGCTGGGAACTCGGTTCTTCCATACGGACTGTTGTACCGGTTTACCGGCGCGACCGCAGGAGCGCGCGGTCGCACCGGAACTGGCTGACAGCAAACCGTATCAGAACCGGTCCGATGTCGAGCCTGTCGTGCGATTCGACCCACCAGTCGACACTCGACCGATACTACAGTTCGACGCCGCTCGGGATCAGGCTATGCTGGCGGAGCAAGCTCCCCTTGTCGTCGTAGACCAGAAACGTCTGCTTGTCGTAGGCGACGAACGGCTCACTCTCGAGTGAAATCTCGACCTCGTAGCGGCCTTCGTCGTCGGTCGCCGCTTCACCGTAGCCGCGGGCTGCACGGATGAACCGCACGACGTCACTGGCGTCCTCGTTGAGTTCGAGAATGAACTCGCCAGTGACGCGGTTGGTCACGCTCACCACGCCGGCGGCATCGGTCCCGAGCGGCTCTTGGAGCCGGAGCGCAACGTCAGTCTCACCAGCCTCGAGTACGTCGTCGTCGGGACCAGTAAGGCGCTCGCGGAGTGCCGCGACTGGGCCAGTGAAATCGATCGATACGACGGGCTTTTCCGGCTCACCGTCTTCGTCGACCCAGTCGACGTTGCTGACATCTAGCGTGAAGTGCTCGCGCCTCATTCCGTACCTAGGGGTTGGCGTTCCCACCGTATGAACGTAACGCACGACTAGTCGATGAAATGAACTGTTTCCGCTCGAGGGCATCGGGGTGTGCAGCCGAAACCCCGATCAATCGACCGCCGATTCGGGACGAACGATTTTTGCACCGCCGACGAGGAGTTCCGGCCGATGGGTGACGACCAGGCCGATGCGACGCGTCGAGCGGGGACGAAAAGTTGCGGACAGCCCACTCGGGCAACCGTCCGGGACACCTACGACCGCATCGCCACACACTTCGCTGCGACGCGAGAGTACGCCTGGCCCGAAGTCGAGACGTTCGTCGACGAAACCGCTGGCGAGACCCACACGGTCGGTCTCGACCTCGGCTGTGGCAACTGCAGACACGCCGAACTGCTCTACGGTGCCGACCTCGAGACGGTCGTCGGCGTCGACGTCAGCCGCGGCCTGCTCGAAACGGGCCGTGAACGCGGCCGCGAGCGATCGTTCGCGGTCGAACTCTGTCAGGCCGATGCGACGACACTCCCGCTGACTGAAGACAGCATCGACCTCGCGGTCTACGTCGCGACGCTGCACCACCTCCCCTCGGAAACCGCACGGCGGGCCAGCCTCGACGAACTCGCACGGGTCCTCGACCCCGATGGCCGGGCACTCGTCAGCGCGTGGTCGACCGCTCACGATCGATTCGATGCGACCGAGAGCTTCGACACCACAATCGAGTGGACTCTCCCCGGCAGCGAAACTGTCGATCGCTTCTATCACATCTACGCGCCCGAGGACTTCGAACGCGACCTCGAGGCGAGCGATCTGGCGTTGCTCGAGTGGGAACTCTCGAGCGGGAACTGCTACGCCACGGTTGTGAGCCCGGAGTGAGGGAAGGCCACAGTCTCGAGGAAAAAAGGAAGAGTCTTAAACGCGAAGTGAAAACGTAAGAGTGCGCGCGGATGGTCTAGTGGTAGGACCTGAGCCTTCCAAGCTCATGGCCCGGGTTCAAATCCCGGTCCGCGCATTTCTACTGCGAGCAACAGAGAGACTGTCTAGTTTAGCACCTCTTCGGCTGGCGTTCGGCCATTGAGCGCTTGATTCGGTCGGTCATAGTTGGAGTGGTGTCTGAAGCGTCTGGGCCAGTGTCTTGCACTGGCCGGACAGCCCCGGCAGAAGGAGTGAAAGCGGTCGATCCGCATCGAGACGGTCTGAAACCACTTTTCGACCTGTCCCATTTCGACTTGATAAGGCTACCGAGTGTGTAACGACGCGAGAAGAATGGGGCAGCTCGAAGAAGACACGAACGACCGCGCGATAGTCGCAGTCGTTCGTTCGGCGGGAGAACGTCGAGGCAGTCATTTCCGTGAGTTGGTCACGTGTCGCTGTTTTCTCGACAAGTTCAGCAAGCGAGTTAGATGAGTTGACCCCGAAAATACCACTCTTGATATGGTTCTCAAAGTCGTGCTTGTTCGTGTAGGTGCCGATATCGAACTGATCGACAGAGCGTCGGAACAGTCGTCACTCACGTGGAGACGAGGCATGCGCTGTCGGTCTGTATCACTCCGGTTCGGAGTACGTAACCGCTTCATCGTTGCGTTCGACTCCGTCTTCAATCCGGAAGCCCGCATTTGTCCGCGAACTGAGTTCTCGTTGTGGGTATGGGATTCCGATTTCCTCGCGGTCGTATGCCGTCTTGATCTCGTGGACGACCGACTGGATCGTCGTCCACTTCTTGTGTGCGTTCGGGTTCTCGATCCAGAATCGACACTCGAGGGTGATCGCCGAGTCGCCAAACTCGGTGGGGACGACCTGTGGTTTCGGCGCTGGCGCGACGTCTTCGACGTTCTCGATCGATTCGATCGTGATCTCCTCTGCTCGATCGAGATCAGTCTCGTAGTCGACACCGACCTCGAGTCTGAGTCGGAGTCGATCGCGCTTGCTCCGGTTGACGATCGTACTGGTCGAGACGTTGTCGTTCGGGAGGACGACGATTTCGCCGTCGAAACTGCGCAGGCGCGTGTTGATGATCGTAATGTCGACGACCATTCCCTCGTAGTCGTCGATCTGGACCCAGTCACCGATCTCGAACGGTCGGGAGAACATCAGCACGAAGCCAGCGATGAGCGATCCGAGAGTGTGTTGGGCGGCCATACCCAGGACGATACCGAGGAATCCGGCACCGACCAGTAGCCCGCCGAGGTTGACGTTCCACAGGGAGAGTGCCGCGATGCCGGCGGCGGTGAAGATGACAACCTGTAGCACTCGGTAAACGACTTCCTCCTGATGGGCCGTAACGTAGTTCGCGTCGGCGAGCCACTCCTCGAGTTGCTGCTCGAGGTAGCGGGTGCCGACGAGCGCACCGACCAGGATGCCGACCGTCAGCAAGACCCGAAAGAGGTGCGGGAGGGCGGATGCGAAAGCCGACAGGAGATCCCTCGCGATGTCTGCGAACCCCCAGACGACGAGGAGAGAAAGGCCGGTCACCACGACGACGACGGCCTGGAGGAGTCGAACGACCGCTTTCATCGGAAACGGAACGTCGATCAGTTCTTCGACGGCGTCGAGGACGGTCCCGGCCTCGGTTTCGCGAACCGTTTGTACGACGAACTCGGTCGTCCGGTCGACGACCTTCGGCCCGACGACGAAACCGATTGCCGTCGCGAGCAACACCATTACGAGACTGACGACGAGTCGACCCTCGAGCGAGGTGACTGTCTCGAGGGCCATCTGAACGGCCTCGATGCTCTCGAACCACTGTTCGGTCGTCGTCGTGATCGTATCGTTCGTTTCCCAGAGAGACCCGTTCAGGGGTTTCGCTGCGGTCGGTTCACTCTCAAGCACTAGTCGTGTATCTGAAACACGGCCAGTTAACGCTGATTGCCGTTTGCCGTGTTCGACTGTTGGGCTCTCCAAAACCCTTGCACGACCGTCCGTGCATCTGCCGACGCCCGCAACCGCGACGGCGTCTCAACGAGCGAGACGCGATACGAGGAGAGAAGCGAGATGATTCGGACCACCGGTCGTGGGGTCTGGCTGCGGTCCCGACCGACGACTTCGAGTTCAACCGGGACGGGAACCGCGTCGCCGACGGCGAGACGGATACCGACAACTGGCCTGCGTCGTCGCGCTCGAGGCAGTCTCTTGGTCGGCGACACTCGAGTCGCCGATCGTGAGGACGAGGTGACCGACGGGAAACCGCTGACCGACTCGGACCTCGATGGCCGTGACGGAGACCCGCTCCTGTTCCAGTCGTTGAGATCGTCCTCGCACTGATACGGTTTGCTGGAAGTCAGTTCTGGTGCGACCGCGCACTCCTGCGGTTGCGCCGGGACATCGGGACAGCATTCCGTATGACGGGAGCTTTCTGCTCGCAGTTCCGTAACAGACGACCGTTGTGAACGACGCGGTTACAAAAACGATTCTGGCGCGTTAGCTGTGGTCAGTTGCCGTGTCTCCATCCGAGTCGTCGACCTCGAGTTCCGATTCGGAGTCGTCGACCGTCCACTCGAGTTCGATCTCCAGTTCGAACTCGTCGTCGCTGTCGAGTTCGAGTTCGAGTTCGTACTCGAGGTCGTCGGTCGGGGAGGGAACGGTCACCGAGACGGTATCGTCGGCGAGTGTCAGTTCTTCGTCGTTCTCGAGTGCGTCCGCGAGTTCACGGAGGCGGTCGGCGACGTCTTCAGTGGACTGTTCGAGTTCGATCTCGAGCAGCTCTTCGTCAGACATCACGTGATCCTACGGGGCAACCGGACAAAAAAGTGACTCGAGCGGTCGACATTTCGTCTCGGTTGCATCGAGTGCCCCAACGCGTGAGCCTTAGTAGCTGGCAAGCGAACGACCGCCGTGGAGTACGACGTACTCGGGTGGCCGCCCGACGGCCCGAAGCTCCGACTCGATCACGAACGGTTCAGCTACGCCGGCAAGTTCGTCATGACGAACACCGGGAAGGCCGTCGCTCGAGACGACGGCTCGCTCGTCGCCGCCGTCGCGTTCAACGAGGACCGGACGGACGAGGAGACGCTGTGGCTGCGATACGTCACGGTCGCCCGCGACCGACGCGGCGAGGGGATCGGTCCCCAGCTGGTCCGACGCGTCCGAGACCAGGCGCTCGAGCGCGGCTACGAGCGGCTCCGGATCGCCGTCAACAACCCATTCGCCTACGAGGCGCTCTACCGCGCTGGCTTCGGCTACACGGGCGAGACGACGGGGATCGCCGAACTCGTGCTCGAGTATCCGCGGCCCGAAGACTGGATCGGCGAACGAGACGCCTATCAGCGTGGTCTCGAGGAGTTTCGCGAGCGCGACCTCTCACTCGAGGAGGAGACGTTTCTCGAGGACCGACGGGGTAGCGATCCACCCGAGACGGACGAGGAGTGACGGAGCGAGTCCGAGGTGAACACGAACCGGGAAGCCAACGATTCAAAACCCAGTCCTACCTATTGCCCCCAATGGGAAACGCTGCACTTCGTGATATCGCGGTCATCGAGGAGGTTCCCTTCTCCGAGGTAGAGGGAGTGGTCGCCGTCGACGCCCACAACTGGCTCTACCGATACCTGACGACGACCGTCAAGTGGACGAACAGCGACATCTACACGACCGCCGACGGGACGGAGGTCGCAAACCTCGTCGGCATCGTCCAGGGGCTGCCGAAGTTCTTCGAGAACGACGTCACGCCCGTGATGGTCTTCGACGGCGGTCCCTCGGAACTGAAGGAGGACGAGATCGAGTCCCGCCGCGAGCAGCGCCGCACGTACGAAGAACAACTCGAGACCGCCCGCGAGGAGGGTGACGAACTCGCCATCGCACAGCTGGAGTCTCGGACCCAGCGGTTGACGGAGACGATCCAGGAGACCAGCCGTGAACTCCTCCGGCTGCTGGACGTGCCGATCGTCGAGGCACCCGCGGAGGGGGAGGCACAGGCGGCCCACATGGTCCGGCACGGCGACGCCGACTACGTCGGCTCCGAAGACTACGACGCCTTGCTCTTTGGTGCACCGCTGACGCTGCGCCAACTGACGAGCAAGGGCGATCTCGAACTGATGGACCTCGAGGCGACCCTCGAGCACCACGATCTCACCCTCGAGCAACTGATCGACGCCGCCATCCTCATCGGGACGGACTTCAACGAGGGCGTCTCGGGGATCGGACCGAAGACGGCGATTGCTGAGATCACCGAACACGGCGATCTCTGGAGCGTCCTCGAGGCGCGTGGCGACAGCGTCGAGTACGGCGACCGCGTCCGTCAACTCTTCAGGGACCCGAACGTCACCGACGACTACGAGTTCGACACGACGCTCGATCCGGACCTCGAGGCGGCCCGCGAGTACGTCTGCGAGGAGTGGACGGTCGACCCCGACGAGGTCGCCCGCGGTTTCGAACGCATCGAGGAAAGCGTCACCCAGACGGGACTGGATCGCTGGACGTAGTGGCCGGTTCGGGGAAACTACCGGTCGCGGCGGTACCGAACCGTGTGCCTGGTAGTTTTATTTCGCTGGCCGTCGGCAGCGTCCGGCATGCCAACGCACGTCACGCTGTGGCAGTTCACGGAACAAGGGGTCGAATCGATCAGGGGTGACCTCCTCCTCGCCGTGAACGGCGAGGCTTCCCACGGCACCGTACCGCTGGGTTGGGATATTTGCTGGTCGCTCTTGTGGCGGAGATTGTTGGTGACTCATAGCGCAGTTTTGAGGATGGTTTTCAGCGCTTCTTTTCCCGGTTTTCGATACACGCGGCGACGGAGCTGGAAGGCTCGGAGATACGGCGTGAGCTTGTCCTTGGAGACGCCTCGATGGGGCGAGAGCCAGGATCGCGCCAGCGATCCGTGGCTCTCGCAGGTATTGACGTGAACGTCTCCATCGGCGTATTCGCCGTCGCCGTGGACGACGTATTCGCGGTCGAATGCGTCGTCCTCATCAAGCGGTTCGTACGCTCGAAAGCCGTCGGTATAGACCGTGAGCGACTCCTCTTTACGGTCAGCAAGGAGGAGTCGAATCGTCGATTCATCAGCGGCTTTCGCTGGGATCACGTAGCGGTCGCCAGTGCCGCGATCAGCCAGAATGAACACGGGTAGCTTGTCCTGTTCGTACGATCCTCTTCCGCGCGTGGATAGGCCACGCGAGCGCGACGGACGGTCGCGCTCGCGGCCTTTGAGTCCGGCTTTCACGTACAGTTCGTCAATCTCGACTGGTCCTTCGAGTTGTGGCTGAGGCGCGTCCAGCGCTCGCAGGAAGCGCTGGACGCGCCGGTACACTGTTTTGTAGGAGACATCAATCTCTACGTCTAACTGCCGAAGACTGGTGTTGAAGCGGATGTAGGTGTAGACGGCGAGAAACCACTTCCTGAGTTCGACCGCTGAGTGTTCAAAGACGGTGCCGGTCTGATCGGTGAACGTGCGGTCGCAATTCTTACAGCGATATCGCTGAAACACCCGATAGCTGCCGTACCGAATCGCGGATTCGGCACGGCAGCGTGGGCAATAGACGCCGTCACGCCAGCGAACCTGTCGGAGCAGGTTCGCGGCGCGACGCTCCGAGACGAACGTCTTGAGTGGAATCATGCTTTCGTCGGGTGGCGCGAACGCGCCACCCTTGCCCGCTACGACTTTCAGCTACTGCTGCGGGCTGACCAACAATCCTCTACCCATGAGCGTATCCGTATAGCTGCTGAACGTGGTCTGTGTCGGCGGTGTCGGATTCACGCCCGTCGTAAACGACGGGATTCTCTCCTTGGAAGAAGATAGCCCTGACCGCGTCGATCAACTCGAAGAGACGTTCGAAGAGATGGGCGGTGAACTCCACGATTTCTTCATGTTGATGGGCCAGTACGACACGATTACGATCGGCGACTTTCCAGACGACGAGGCGGCTGCCAAGGCAATACTCGCCGTCACCGAGCAAGGGAACGTAAGCTCCGAGACGATCAAAGCGTTCTCGAGGGAAACGACGCGAGAACTGCTCGAAGACCTGCCGTAAACGGGTGGGTTTTCGCCTCACTACCGCTGTAAGCGGATCGGTGAGGCCCACCAGTCCGTCAGTAGGAGTCGAACTCCCCGCGTACCCGCTGGAGGGCGGTTCCCGTCGCCCCCACAGACGAGAGGTATCCCAGCCCGACGGTCGACTTTAGCGTCTTCGCGGCCCGCCCCGTGACGACGGCGGGGCCGACCTGTGCGACGGCGTCGTCACCGACGCTGACCAGCCACCCCGGGCTGTCGAACGTGAACGACTCGAAGGCGACGTCCTCGCTGCTCTCGCCCTCGAGTTCTCGCTCGACGACTCGCGTGACGTTCGTCGCGACAGTCCGCGCTTCCCGGACTGCGGACTGTGCGCTCGCGGGGACGAACTCCTCTTCGGCGTCGACGACCCGGGCCGCGTCCCCGAGGACGAAGGTCCGGTCGTCGAGTCGCAGGTCGCTCTCGACCGCCGGCCGCTCGCCCGCAAGCAGGTCCGGGCCGCGGATACCGCCGGTCCAGACGAACTCGTCGTAGGGAACCGTCTCTCCCGACTCGAGGACGACGTGCTCGTCGGTCGCCTTGCTCACTGTCGCTCGCGTCCTGACCTCGATTCCCTGTGCCTCGAGCGTTTCTCGGACTGCCCGCTGGAAGTTCGGCGGGAAACTCGGTGCGACAGACTCCCGTTGCTCGAGCAGCGTTATCTCCGTTTCCCGGCTCTCTTCCTCGCGGACGAGTTCGGCCAGTTCGCCCGCGACCTGGATTCCAGAGAGGCCGGCACCGCCGACGACGATCCGTGGCTGCTCGCGGTCGCTGCGACAGAGTTCTCGAACGCGCTTTCGAATCCGATTCGCGTGTCGCAACCGTTTGAGTGGAATCGCGTGTTCGCGAACGCCCTCGAGGCCGTGGTAGGCCGTTCGAGCCCCGAGACAGATCGCCGCGACGTCGTACGCGAGGTCGCCACTCGAAAGGGAGACGACCCGGTTTTCTCGGTCTATTTCCGTCACCGTGGCGACCCGAACCGCGGTTCGCTCGAGGACAGCGGGTAGGGAGACGGTGATGGCGTCTGCGAGTTCCGGCCGCCTGATCACCCGGTGGAGTTCGTGCTGGACGAGGTGATCGGGCGTCCGGTCGACCAGCGTCAACTCGGCTCCGTCTGGCAGGTCACTCTCGAGCAGCCGTGCCAGCGTCAGTCCGGCGTAGCCACCGCCGAGGACGACGACGTGCATACCCGGGGGTACGGATTCGACGCCCATATACTGGTGGCCAAACGCGGTATCGGCGGGAACTTTACCGACGGCGGTCTATCGTCCGGCATGAGTCGGAGCCAGACCGACGCAGCCGTCGAACAGCGACTCGGGCAGGCCCGCGACGCGCTCGCGGAACGAGGCGAAGACGCCCTCGTCTGCTTTCCGAGTTCGAACATGCACTACCTCGCAGGGTTCGAGGAGGAACCGATGGAGCGGCACCTGTTTCTGTTCGTCACGCCCGAGACCGAACTGTTCGTCGCGCCGGCGATGTACGACGATCAAATTCGGGACGCCTCGCCGGTGACCGACGTGCGAACCTGGAGCGACGGGGACGACCCGACGGTCCTCCTCGAAAGCGTCGGCGAGGAACTCGGCCTCGCGGGCGGCCACCTGCTGGTCGACGACCGGATGTGGGCACTTTTCACCCAGGACTTGCAGGCGACGTTCCCCGAGGCGACGTTCGGCCTGGTCAGCGAGGTCGTCGATGACCTCCGTCTCTGCAAAGATGAGGCCGAACTCGAGGCGCTCCGAAAGGCGGCCTCGATCTCAGACGCCGTCAGCGAGGAGATTCGTGCGCTCGGCTCCGAAGCGATCGGGATGACCGAGGCCAAACTCGCGGTCGAGATCGAGGAACGGCTGGCCGACGCCGGCGGCGAGGATCTCTCGTTCGAGACCGTCGTCGGCTCCGGCCCGAACGGCGCTCGCCCCCATCACCGCCACGGCGACCGACCGATCGAGGCCGGCGACCCCGTCGTACTCGACTTCGGAACCTACGTCGCCGGCTATCCAGGCGACCAGACCCGGACCGTCGTCTTCGACGGCGAACCGCCGGCCGAGTACGAGGACGTCCACGACGCCGTCCTCGAGGCCCAGACGGCTGCCGTCGAAGCAATCGAACCTAGAGTCCCAGCCGAGGCGGTCGACCGCGCCGCTCGCGACGTGCTCGAGAAACGGGGCTACGGCGACCAGTTCCTCCACCGGACGGGCCACGGCGTCGGCCTCGACGTCCACGAACCGCCGTACATCACGGCGGGGAACGACCGTGAACTCGAGGCAGGCATGGTCTTCAGTATCGAACCGGGCGTCTACCTCGATGGCGAGTTCGGCGTCCGCGTCGAGGACCTGGTGGTCGTTACCGAGGACGGCTGCGAGCGATTGAACGACTCGCCTCGAGGGTGGCGGTCGCTTTGATGGGGGTGCGTGAGTAGCGGAGAACGGCTCTGTTAAGATTCCCAATCGGTGACTGGGAGTCAGGAGCGGGAATCAATAGTAGCCGTTCGCCGGTCCCTTCTGACGCCCCGATGTAAACAGTTACCGTATCCTGCCGTCTCGTCGTAGGTATGGACTTCGATCTCCTGAACGTCGCCGACCGTCTCTGTCGATTCCGGACGACTGCCGGCGAGGAGGCAGTCGCCGCAGACTGGCTTCGAGAGCGACTCGAGACCCTCGGCTTCGAAACCTACGCGTGGGACGCCGATCCCGACCTGCTCGCAGACCACCCGTCTTTCCCCGACGACCCTGCTCTTCTCGAGGCCGAATCCGAGGGGCGACGGAGCGTCGCTGGCGTCCTCGCGCTGGGTGAGGCCGATCACACGGGCGACGAGTATCCGACAGTCGTCCTGAACGGACATCTCGACGTGGTCCCTGCCGATCGATCGGCGTGGTCGAGCGACCCGTTCGAGCCGGTCCGACGTGGGGAGGCCGGAGACGGGGACGAGCCGCAGACGCTCACGGCCCGCGGTGCCGTCGACATGAAACTCGGTCTCGCAGCCTGCATCGGCGCGGCACTCGACGTTCGCGAGTCGATCGAAGCGGGGCGCAAAGACGCTGACGTCCGGATCGTCGTCGAGGCAGTTGCCGGCGAGGAGGACGGCGGCTTCGGGGCGGCGACGGCAGCACTCGAGAACCCCTATCCGTTCGACCGCGACGCCGCTATCGTCGCGGAGCCGACCGGGCTCCGGCCGGTCGTCGCCTGCGGCGGAAGTCTGATGGCCCGACTCGAGTTGCGAGGCGAGAGTGCACACGCTGCGACGCGGTGGAGCGGTGAGGACGTCCTCCCACGGTTCGAACGGATTCGGCGAGCGTTCGCCGACCTCGAGTCCGACCGGTCCGAGGCGACGACACACCCGCTGTACGAGGAGTTCCCGGTGCCAGCTCCCGTAGTCTGTGGGAGAGTCGAGGCCGGTTCGTGGGCGTCGACTGTTCCGGCGTCGCTGACGGCGGAGTTCCGGATCGGCGTCCTGCCCGGTGAGACAGTCGACGAGGTCGAGGACGAGTTCGAACAACGGCTCGCCGAAGTCGTCGCCGACGATCCGTGGCTACGGGAACACCCACCCCGGTTCGAACGGTTTTCGGTCCAGTTCGAACCCTACGAACTCGATGTCGACGACCCGATCGTCGAAGCCGTCCGGGACGGAAGGCGGGCTGCAGGGCTTTCGCCAGCGGAGCCGGAGGGTGCCACGTACGGCGCTGACTCTCGCCACTACGTCGGGGCTGGAATCCCAACGGTGCTGTTCGGACCGGGGAGCATCTTCGAGGCCCACTACCCCGACGAGACGATCGAGTGGCGAGAGGTCGAGGCGGCGCGAGACGCGATCGGGGCGGCAGTTCTCGAGTACGCAGCGGCGTTCGACGAGTAGGTCGGACTACTCGACCGTCGGGACGGACACCGAGTCGAGCACTTCTTCGACGACTCGATCCTTGTCGACGCGGTTGACGGTCGCGTCCGGCGTCAAAACGAGCCGGTGGGCGAGGACCGGCCTCGAGACCCGCTTGATGTCGTCTGGCGTGACGTACTCCCGGCCGACGACCGTCGCGTAAGCCCGTGCGGCCTCGAACAGCCGCTGGGTGCCACGCGGCGAGACGCCGACCTCGACGCGGCCGTCGGCGCGAGTTTCGCGGGCGATCGCAGCGACGTACTCGAGCAGGTCGTCGTCGACGCGTACCGTTTCGGGGACCGATCGGAGGTGATCGACCTGGTCGGGTCCGAGGACTGATTCGACCGAGGGACTGGTCGTCTCGCGGTCGGCGCGACGACGCAGGAGTTCGACTTCGCCGTCCTCGTCGGGGTAGCCCATGGCGGTCTTGACGAGGAAGCGATCGACCTGTGCCTCGGGCAACGGGAAGGTCCCTTCCTGCTCGACGGGGTTCTGAGTCGCGATGACGAAAAACGGTTCCGGCAGCTGACGGGTCTCGCCGTCGACCGTCACCTGCCCCTCTTCCATCGCCTCGAGCAGGGCAGCCTGGGTCTTCGGTGGCGCGCGGTTGATCTCGTCGGCCAGCACGATGTTCGCGAAGATCGGCCCTTCGTTGAACTCGAAAGTTCGCTCGCGTTCGTTGAAGACGTGAGTGCCGGTCACGTCCGCTGGAAGGAGGTCCGGAGTGAACTGGATGCGAGAAAAGGACAGGCCGAGTGCGTCGGCGACGCTGCGGGCGGTCAGCGTCTTCCCGGTCCCGGGCACGTCCTCGAGGAGAACGTGGCCGCGGCCGATGACGCCGACGAGAATCTCCTCGAGAAACGACCGGTCGCAGACGACCGCGTCGCCGACCGTCTCGAGGACGGCCGCACACTCGTCGCTTGCCGTGGTGACGTCCATGCAGACGGCGTCGGCGGCTCGAGTCAAATCGTTTACGACTGGTTGGGGCGAGAACTCGTCACAGGCCTCGAGAAAAATCGAAACCGGTAAAAACGTCTCGCGGGTAGATAGAGGTGAGCCGAGATAGCCTAGCCCGGCCAAGGCGGCAGATTCGAAATCTGCTGTCCTCACGGACTCGGGAGTTCAAATCTCCCTCTCGGCGCTTTTCAGCGAACAACACCGCCGAGCACCGCGTAGCGTGTGCTCGGCATCCGTGAGCGGAAAACGCGAACAGGGCGTTTGAACTAGACCGAGGTTCTGCGCCGCAGGCGCAGGTTCTCGGGCGTAGTTCAAATCCCTCTCGGCGCTTCTGTGGCGACCAACGACGACGAGCGACGCGTAGCGGCGCGAGTTATCCGGTCGCCTCTCTTCCCGCCCGCGGAATCGCCGACGGCGTATGCCTCGCCGTCGTGCGCAGGGCTGTTTTTTATCGACATGTGTGTTGTTCGCACGCAGTGTGATCGACAGCAACGCTACCGCCTTTTCGTGCGCTCGAGCGCCGTTTTCTCGAGGTGACGCCGCCCGATGAGTGACGACCGTCCGGAACGGACCGATTCGTTCCACCCGCTCGGCGAGGCCGCAGAAGAGGACTTCGAGCAGATGCTCGCGGAGACCGAGTACGACGCGGAACTCGGGATGGAGATGGCCAGAGATGCCTTGCGGCTCACGAAAGGCGAGATCGGCGAAGCGGAGTTCTACGATCGGTACCACGAGGACGTGGTCGAGGAGTTCGGCGAAGACGAGCGGCCGATGGCCGCGGAGATCGAGGCCACCCGTGAGGAAGACGGGGACGGTGCGGTTTCAGAGGCGCTCTCGACGCTCGGCGTCGGCGACGAATCCCGGCGCGACGTGATGAAGAAGATGGGTGCAGGGGCCAGCGTCGTCGGTCTCGGAGCGTTCGGGGCGAGTCAGGGACCCGACGGGCCAAATCCAGCCGCAGTACAGGACGAGCAGGAAGACGAAGCGGAAGACGGCGACGACGTCCAGTGGGGGATGGCGCTCGACCTCGAGACATGTGACGGCTGTCTCTCCTGTGTCGTCGCCTGTCATGCGGAGCACAACTGGAACGAGGGGGCAAACTGGATGTACATTCTCGCCTACGACGACGGGATCGTCGAGTCACCCGATACGGACGAGTTCGACGACTTCCGCGAGTTCAACTACCTCATCCGACCCTGTCAGCACTGTACCGACGCGCCGTGTGAGAAGGTGTGTCCGACGACGGCTCGACACACCCGCGACGCCGGTGGACTGGTGTTGACCGACTACGACGTCTGTATCGGCTGTCGGTACTGCCAGGTCGCCTGTCCCTACGGCGTCAACTACTTCCAGTGGGAAGACCCCCCGGAAGAGGCACTGGAGATGGACGAGGACATGATCTACGACCAGCGCGATCGGTGGGTCAGCGGTGCCGGACCACGGGGCGTCATGGAAAAGTGCATCTTCGATCCGGCCCGCCAGGACGGCCAGATGGGCGAGGACATGGTCGGAACGACGGCCTGTGAGGATGCCTGTCCGCCCGGCGCGATCCAGTTTGGCGACATGAACGATCCCGAGAGCGATCCCCAGCAGTACTTGGAGGACACCGCGCTCGCACGTGCCATCGAGCACGACCCCGAAGAGGAGGAACTCCAGGAGGCAATCGAGATACTTCAGGACGAAGAAGGCTCGGACGACACAGAGATCGAGGACGCACGGACGCTCATCGAGAGCGAGTTCGGCACCGGCGAGTCGCGGTTCAGGCTGCTCGAGGAGTACAACACGAACCCGAACGTGATGTACATCGGCAACGAGCCAGGGCCGAACGCCGAACAGGTCGAAGGTCCCATCGCGTACGACGATGTCGGCCAACTCGACAACCGCAAGAACCGTCTCGACGAGGGGACGGTCGGATTCGATCTCTGAGACGGACTGCTGTCCCGCTGTCCCGGGGCGACCGCAGGAGGGCTCGCGGCTACGTTGGAACTGACTGATACGGTTTACTGTAAGTCATTTCTGGCACAACCGCGACCCGGGCGGCGGTTGCGCCGGTAAATCGTTACAGTAATCCGTATGACAGCACACAGTATGTGATGAGGAGTCATACAGTCGTCCCAGTGCAACCGTTTCGGGGCGCGATTGCACCGACACTGACGGACGGCGAACCGTACGAAGCGTCCGTTGTACTGTTCGACGATCGAGGAGGTCAAGGAAAGACTATGGGTGGCTGGAGCCGAGTTCGTTCGATCAGCGCCCGTTCAAACGATGGCCCCCAGCCACGGTGCCGTTGACCACCCTTCGGATGAGGAAATTGCTGGTGAAGACTCCCCGGAAGACGCATCTCCTGACGAGCAGTGACACGACCAGCAGACGGGAGACGTTACCTGTCAGACAGAAGTCAGTGCGAAGCCAATCGTGGCCGTGAGTTCGGAGTCCTCGCCGACGGGGACGACTTCAGTAGAACGATCGTCTTCACGTAGTCCTGTCTAGTAGTGTTCGTAGTGGGCGTCTCGGGTGTGCAGGTGCCGACGTGCCGAGTGTGGACAACCCGAGGGTTTCATGACGATTCGCCAGAAGAACCGGATATGGACACTCGTGACCGGTTGATCGTCGGCGGACTCTGGCTCGCCGTGGCGGGAGTGATGGCGATCACGCTCGAGTTGGGGCTGCCGTCGACTGCGAGCGAGGTCGCACGGCTGTTCGTGGTGGTCGTTGCACTGTTGCTCGCCGTTCTCTACCTGTTCGATCCGTGGGAGCTTGTGAGTGGACAGCCGTTCCACTGATACGGTTTCCTGTCCGCCAGTGCCGGTGCAACCGCGACTGGAAACGGACGTGCGGCAACAATGAAGTCGTTCTCGTGGCTGTGGCGCAAACTCGAGGGCGACCACGGTAGACGACGGTTGGCTGCCGTCGTCGGGTTCGTTTTCGACTTCGAGAGACGACATCACCTGCAGCAACGCGGACGGCATCGGTCAAACTCGAGAGCAGAGACGACGAGAGAACTGCCAGTTACCTACGACGATTCGACCGTCCGCACCGTCAACACGGGCACGTCCGCGTTCGGCACTACTCGCTGTGAGACGCTGCCGACGACCAGTCGCTCGAGCGTGGACTTGCTTTCGGTCCCCATGACCAGCAAATCGACCGTTTCGGCGTCGGTGTACTCGAGAACAACGTCGGTTGCCGGCCCGTGTTCGACGTGTTGGCTCGTTTCGAGACCTCGTTCTTGGGCTTGTTCGGCTACTTCCGCCGTCGTTCGTTCACCGTGTTTCTCGAAGGCCTCGTGTAACTCCGGGGAGTCGGGGTCGACGTCAACGGCGTACAGCGCGTGTAGGCGGGCGTCACAGGCGTCGGCTACCGACAGCGCATGGCTCGTCGCTGCAGTCGCTCCTGTCGCGCCGTCGGTGGCGAGACAGAGATCCTCGATCGGGCTCTTTTCGCAGTCCCAGGTTGCATCGCTGCCGACGGTGAGAACGGGCAGGCGTGCGTCCCGGATCACCTCGAGGGCGACGCTGCCAAGCAGCGCCTGACGGAGTCCAGTGCGACCGTGAGTGCCGACGACGATCACGTCGACGTCGGCGGTCGCCGCGTACTCGCGGATTTCACTCGCCGCCTGCCCTGTCAGGACGGCGCTGTCGGCCTCGCAGCCGGCGTCGATGGCGCGATTTGCGACCGTCTCCGCGTGCTCTCGGCGGCGTTTGCGACGCGTCTCGTCGGTTTCGTCTTCGACGACCGAGAGGGCATGAACGGTCGCCCCGAGCGTGCGGGCAAGCGCGATCCCTGCCGTTGCGGCCGTCGTCGCAGCGTCACTGCCGTCGGTCGCGATGAGGATGTCGTCGTACATACGTTCTGCTACAGAGACCACGGCCTTTGCTCTGTTGGAGGGTCACACGTCACCTTCGCTTCCAGCGCTGTATACGGACGTAGCGTCCACTCGAGTCCTCGACAGCAGGAGCGATTCTCGACGGTTCGTGATCGGTGACTTCGAGAGATAGCCAGCGATCGCTGCTCTCGAGGCGTCCTCGTCACCGGTGTGTCATACGGTTTGCTGTCAGTCAGTTCCGGCGCGACCGCGGGAGCGCGGTCGCGCCGGGACATTGGTACAGCAGGCCGTAGCAGTCTTTCTCGGCAGTTGGCGTCGACGCCGGCCAGGTCACCCACGCTCTTGCAACGATGGGTGAGCCACGCCGTCGGCGGCACGGTCAGACCTGTTCCGCCAACGGACAGTAACTCGTGGCGGAGAGACGCGCCAACTGACGGGCGAAAGGACGATTGTTCTCTCCGTGATACCGCCAGTATGACCGAGACCACGTGGTCGGAACTCGAGGGGACGGAGCTCCAGTACAGAAACGACTCCTGGGAACTCACGGGGGCGGTCGATGTCGGTAACACGGGGAAGTTCCTCGAGGTCGAGGCGAAAAAGACGACCGATGTGCGCAAGCGGACTGTTGCTCTCCGGTTCGGCCCCGACGGCGACTCGCCGTCGGTCAATCCGGGGAACCTCGATGCCCGGTTCGATCGCATCGAACCCGAACCTGGCGGACAGTTCCTGGTTCTCGAAGACGATCACCGCATCTATCGATACGAGTTACAGGGACTGGTCTACCGGTGACGGGACGGACGCCGCGTCCGGTGGGCGATATCGGAGTGGGGACACAACCGGTCTGGACTTCGGCGGTCGTCTCGGACGGATTGCTGTCGGCCATCTCCAGTGCAGCCGCGACCCGAAGCGATTGTGCCGGGACATCGGCACAGCACTCCGTACGACGGCAGTCGACGGCTGTGGGCGGCGACTGCGCTCGACGACCGACGGTCGGTCACCGTACGACCGTCACTGGAACAGGCGCTCGTTCGACGAGCGCTTTTGCGACGCTCCCGACCATCAGTTCTACCCGTTCGGTCCGTCCACGGTGACCGACGAAGATCGCGTCGACCTCTTCTTCGTCGGCGTACTCGGCGATCTCGGTCGCCGGATCGCCGTACAGCAGTTCGCTCTCGACGTCGTGGCCGTGGCCGGTGGCGAACTCGACCGCTTCCTCGAGGACGCCGAGTGCCCGCTGTTCGGCGTCGGCGACGCCCTCGACGATCAGGCGCTGGTCTGCGTCCGAAAGCGACGCGAGCGGTTCGGTGCCGCCTTCGTCGAAGACGGTCGGGTTGACCGCGTGGGCAACCGTAATCGAGCCGTCCATCGCATCTGCGATGTCGATGGCGTAGTCGAGTGCCTCGGTCGACTCGTTAGAGCCGTCGATTGCTACGAGCAGGTTCATGCTCGAAAGTTAGAGCCGAGACTAATTAAAAGGGTCCGAAGCGGTCGGTTTAACTGGAATTCTCGTTCAGCGAGAGCTGTATCGTCTGCGAAAGTCGTCGTCCACACGTTCGATCGGAGTCGATGAGGAGAGACGGGCTGTAACCCGGATACCGTGATCACCACGGAGTACGTATACGAAGCTCCCATCCGGCACGGAACAGACCGTGAGATCTCCGAAGAGACCGTCCTTGACGTTTTCGAGGCCGACAACGTCGAGGTCGACCACGAACGAGGCGATCACACAGACGCCCGGAGATCGGGCGAGTACGAGTGAGACGGATTACTGTAACGATTTACCAGCGCAACCGCCGCCCGGGTCGCGGTTGTGCCGAAAATGACTGACAGTAAGCCGTATGAGACGGTTTGCTGTCAGTCAGTTCCGGCGTGGCCGCGAGCACTCCTGCGGTCGCGCCGGGACAGCGGGACAGCAGTCCGTATGAAACGACCGACCGCGACCGACGAAAGACCACGTCGACGGACCACCCCGACGGTGTCAAATAGGTGAGTGGTACTGCACCGCATCGCTGGTCGGCCTGTGGATACCGATCTCGCCGTTCGTCTACGAGGCGACGGAGTCGGGCCTGTGGAACGACGTCATCGTCGGTGCGGATCTTCCTGATCGCAGGGGACGACTACTACCGGATCGTCACCGACGTCACGACGAGCGTGAGTGTGATGTTGCTGGTCGGACTCCTCGGGGTGTGGACGGTGATCGCACCGTTCGCGTTCGAGATCGGCGTCGAGACGGTGGTGTGGCGCAACGTCGTCGCCGGCGTTCTCGCGTTCGTCTTCGACAGCTACGTTGCATACGCTGGTCGTGTCGTCCGCGCAGTGGGTCCACGGGAGCGTCGGGGAACAATATCAGTTCCGTTCGGCACTCGAGTCGGCCCACTTGTCGAACCGTTCGGAGAGAGAATCAGAGATGTCCGTAAGATACGCCGTCCCCCACAGCGTGACGATCACAGCGCCGACGGTGTTGAAGATGAGGTCGACGATCGTATCGTCGATACCGTACTGGGCAAGCACCGCGTCGAGACCGAGGACGATCGCGCTCTGGTCGACGATGAACTCGAGGATCTCCCAGACGACGCCGGCCGCAAAGACGAATAGCAGAATGAACACGGCCATCAGTTTCGACGGGATGTAAATGCGGTCGGTGTGGACGTGAATCGCCCGGAAGATCGCATAGCCTGCCGCGGCGACGACCGACGCCGATAGCGCGTGGGTGAGGTGGTCCCAGGGGTCGATCGCATCGTACAGTCCCGCGGAACCAAGCGCGTGCAGGAAGACTGCAGTCGTGATCCACAGGACCAGTCCCGCGTCCATCGGGAGGTCGTACTCTCGTTCTAGGATCGCTGGGACGAACGTGATCACGAGTGCGACGGCCGCGTTCGCGATCGTCGGGAGATCCTGGACGTACAGCCCCCACAGTAACACGACTGCGAGGACGATCTGCATCGCTCGACTGGCCTGTCGCTGGCGGCGTGGTGGGATGCCGATTCGATCCCTGAGTTTCGGTGACTCGGGTCGATCAGCAGTCTGTCGCTGCTCTCCGCGAGGCAGTGGTGGCACGTACGTTCGCTCGGTCGGTGTCCGGTCCCGCGACCGGAAGTAGAGATCGAAGAGCAGGCCGCCGCCGACCCCGGCGATTCCGGCGTAGATGAACTCGAGCATCACGTCGGCGTTGATCGCGTCCTGCGAGCGCCCATCCAGCAGGAACTCCGTCCCGAAGAAGACGTCGGCGAGCCACTGTAGGACGTTCCAGACGCCGGCGACAGCGAGTGTAGTCAGGACCACGAGAACGATCGCGAAGGTGTGGTTCATCCGGACAGTCGTAAACTGGTGGAGTTCGACGGCGATCAACAGTGCGAGTGCGGCGATCGCCAGGTAGGTCAGCACGTCCGTCAGGAAGCCCCATCCGAGAAGCGCCTGCCAGAGAATTGGGATGGCGACGATCACGATCAGCTCCCACGGTGGCATGACTCGTGGGTCCCGAAACGCCCCGGCGGGCACCAGCGCGACTGCAACGACCGACAGCGTGATGAACGTCCAGTCGAATGCCCCCTCGAGGGCCGTTCGTACGCCGGTCAGCGCCAGCACGCCGACGACGAGCCAGGCGGCGACGGCGTTCGGGCCCGTCTCCGAGAGCAGTCCACTGACGTCGTCGGTCCGTTCCATACGCGTTCGTTGTGGCTGGGGTGTCAAATTCGTATTCCCCGGGTGTGGTTGGGCAAACCTTCTTGTCATTTCGTCCCCTACAGTAGGTCACGATGATGGCGACGACCCACGCACTCTGGGGAATGGCTCTCGCGGTCCCCGTCTTCGCTGTTGCCCCCGAGTTCGCACCAGCCGCGGCTCTTGCAGGGTTAGTCGGCGGACTCGCGCCCGATCTCGACCTCTATACGGGTCACCGGAAGACGCTTCATTTCCCGGTCTATGCGTCGATCACCGCGATTCCGGCGGTCGCACTCGCCGTGATCGCCACCTCCGCGTGGACCGTGGCGCTTGCGGTCTTTCTCGCAGCAGTCGCCCTCCACGCGGCGAGCGACACCCTCGGTGGCGGTCTCGAGCTTCGCCCCTGGCAGGGCACCTCCGATCGTGCAGTCTACAGCCACTACCACGGCCGGTGGCTCCGACCACGACGGTGGGTGCGGTACGACGGTGCCCCCGAAGACCTGGCAGTCGCCGGCGTCGCGGCCCTGCCGCTGCTCGCCGTCGGGGACGCGGTCGTGACTGCTCTCACGCTCGCGCTCGTCGGCATCTCCACGATCTACGTCCTCCTGCGGAAACGGCTGGCCGAAATCGCAAGACTGCTCGCGTCCCTGTTGCCAGCTCCGGTCCGACCATACGTCCCCGAACGGTACCTCGAGCCCTGATCGCCGCGACTGGAGAGTTCGGCCCTCGAGTCGGGCGACGACCAGCGAGCTCGCGGCCGAACCGCAACTGCAGCGAGCACTCCTTCGATGAAACGTTTAACACCACGGTCGGTGGACCCCCGAACGGGGACGGTTCCCCCGGAGTTCCATGACAACCGACGATAACCCATTCAGGAACCTCGAGCAGCAGTTCGAACGCATGCAACGACAGTTCGAAGACGCCCTCGAGCTGTGGGATGTCGACCAGTTCGGGATGCCGGCGACCGACGCCGGGGCGACGACCACGCTGGGGATCGATCTGGCAGATCACGGCGAGGAGTTCGTCCTGACGGCCGACGTGCCGGGATTCGACAAGGAAGACGTCGAACTCCGGCTGTCGGACGACACGATCCACGTCACCGCAGAGCGCGCACAAGAACTAACCGAAGCAGAAGACGACGGGTTCTACCTCAGAAGCGAGCGTGAACGGCAGTCGATGAGTCGATCGGTTCGGCTGCCAGAGCCGGTCGACGCGGACGCGATCGCGGCGACTTACCGGAACGGCGTCGTTACCGTGACGCTCCCGAAACGAGAGCCGTCCGAACCCGCTGGCAGGTCGATCGACATCGAGTAACGCCGACCGGCATCTCTCATGCCCACCACGAACGACACCACCATCCCTGTCGGCGACGTCGAACTCGAGGGTGACCTCGTCGTTCCCGACGACGCCGACGGTATCGTGGTCTTCGCTCACGGGAGTGGAAGTAGTCGAAAGAGCCCGCGAAACAACTACGTTGCGGAGGTGCTTCGCGACCGCGGTCTGGGGACGTTGCTGTTCGACCTGCTGACCGAAGCCGAAGACCAGCACCGCGAGAACCGGTTCGACATCCAGCTTCTGACCGACAGACTGGTCGCGGTCACCGAGTGGCTCGACGGCCGGATAGAGAAAGAACGTAGCTACGGGTACTTCGGCTCGAGCACTGGTGCAGCGGCTGCGTTGCGGGCCGCCGCTCGCCGGCCAGACACGGGAGCCGTCGTCTCCCGTGGCGGCCGGGTCGACCTCGCCGAACAGCGTCTGGCCGGCGTCACAGCACCGACCCTGCTGCTCGTCGGCGGCGAGGACGAGCACGTACTCCGACTCAACCGGGAGGCGACCGAGTCAGTGGCTGCAGTGTCCGAACTGCACGTCGTCGAGGGAGCCGGCCACCTCTTCGAGGAGCCGGGGGAACTCGAGGAGGTCGCCGACGTCGCGGCCGACTGGTTCGAGCGGTTTCTCCGGTAGCCTATCGTTCCTCCGACCGGTTCCCGAACGACACCAGGTACAGTGGTTCGAGCGCTGCCGACAGTGAGAGCACGTCCGCAAGTTCGGCGTCGGCAAAGGCACTGACGGGACAACTGTTCAGCGTCCAACTCTCACAGAGGCGGTGAACGTTCTCGGCGACGTGACCAGCTTCCATGTGGCCGTACCGCTCGCCGTGGCCGGGATACTGCCGTCGCGTTCGCTCGTCGTCGGCGGCCAGGACGACCGTCGCCGGTGCCTCGTCGGCCACCGCCTGGTCCAGCGCCGCCCGCGTCGGGTTGTCCCGGATCGAAGCGTCTCTCGCCGACTCGAGAGCGTGTTCGGCTGGTTCGTATCGGTACAGACCCGCCTTGGGCGCCGGACAGCCGCCCGACGAGAACTCGAGATAGACGACGAGTGGGTGGGTCCCACCGGCACTCGGCGCTGCCCGCAGTTTGACGCCGTCTTCGACGTGGATGATTCCCTGGGACGCCCAGAGAAGTTGTGATACGGTTTGCTGGAAGTCAGTTCCGGCACGACCGCGCTCCTGCGGTCGCGCCGGGACATCGGTACAGCAGTCCATATGGGATGTCCTCGATGGAGACGGGCGTCGATACGAACGATCGGCGGCTGGCTCTGGTCCCGATCACTCGTTCGACGCTCGTCTCTCCCCGTGGCTCCGATTTCGGAAGGCCGATCGAGGCCATGCGCTTCCTGCGACGGCCAGGTGAAAAATACCCCTTTCTCCCAGCTCTGTCGACCGAAGATTCGATCGACACCGACAACTATACGCCTGCTACCGGAAGGTATCGGTATGTCCAGGACGGTTCTCGTTCCGATCGACGGATCGCCGCTTTCAGTCCGGTCGCTTCGGCACGCATTCCGGGAGTTTCCCGACGCTGCGGTGGTCGCCTCCCACGTCGTCGATCTCTTCGACCCGGACAACGGCGTGGGATCGGTCGCCGACGCATCCCTCGGTGTACGAGCCGATGATCGGCAGCGACGAGTGGGACAGCGCAGTCGAGGAGGCGACGGAGCAGCTGTTCGACGAACTCGAGGCAGTCGCCGCGGAGTACGACCGAGTCGGACATTGGTGATCCCGCGCGACTCGTCGTCGACTATGCGACGGAGCAAGACGTCGACCACGTCGTGATCGGTGCCCACGGCAGACCGGACGAACATCGATCGATTGCGGGGGGCGTCTCCGAGGTCGTCGTCCGGCGGGCCCCGGTCCCCGTCTCGGTCGTCAGGTGACCGGTCGCGTTCCGTTCGTCCAACCCGTCAATGCGAGCGAACGTACGAGGTGACTTGATGACCGTCGGCGGTGAACGAGTCGCCATGATCTCCGTCGACACCGTTCTCGTCCCGACCGACGGCAGCCAGGGAGCCGAAGCGACGATCGACCACGCAATCGACCTGGCTCGAACGTACGATGCGGCCGTTCACGCCCTCTACGTCGTCGACCCCGGAACCGAACTGGCCGACCTCGATGCCGACCAGCGCGAGGACCTGTCCGCGCCGTCCGAACGACTGGGCCGCGAGGCGACGATCACGATAACGAACCAGGTCGAAGAGCACGGACTCGAAACCGCTCGAGCGGTCCACGAAGGCATCGCTCACCGCGAGATTCTCGCTTACGCCGACGAACACGATGTGGACCTGATTGCGATGGGAACTCACGGACGGACCGGTCGCGAACGAGCGCGTCTCGGGAGTACGACCGAGCGCGTGATCTCGCTCGGTGACGTCCCAGTGCTCTCGGTACGGCTGTCAGACGAGGAGGTTCCGTCCGCCGGATTCGACCGCATCGTCGTCCCCACGGACGGCAGCGACGCCGCCGAACGCGCCGCACGGCGCGCACTCGAACTCGCACAGCGGTACGACGCCGAGGTTCGCGTCGTCTACGTCGTCGATACGACGATCTACAGTCTCGAGGACGCCCCGGGGAGTATCGTCGGCTTGCTCACCGAGGGTGGGCAGACGGCGACGGAGACGATCGCGGAGATGGCTCGAGAGCGAGAGCTCTCGGTTCGGACCGCCGTCAGGCGTGGAGTGCCGGCCGCCGACCTGCTCGAGTACGCTGCGGCCGTCGACGCGGACCTCGTCACCATGGGCACCCGCGGACGGGCCGCCGGAGCCGAAAGCGATCGGCTGCTGGGGAGTACGACGGCCCGCGTCGTTGCGCGGTCTCCAGTGCCGGTGCTCGCAGTCGACTAACCGTCCCTGTAACCTATATACTCGTGCCTGTGGTGGATGTCTCACGCACATGTACGATACGATTCTCGTCGCTACGGACGGAAGCGATGTAGCGAACCGGGCGACCGACCGTGCGATCGACCTCGCGTCGACGTTCGACGCCGAACTCCACGTCGTTTTCGTGGTCGATACGCGACGCTACGGGAGTTCGATGCTGTCGGAATCGGATGATGTCGTCGACGACGTCGAGAGACGGGGGCAGGAAATCCTCTCCGACGTCGAGACGCGAGCAGCGGTCGCCGTAACCGGAGCGGTTCGGCGTGGCCGCCCACACGACGAGATTGGGGCGTACGCGGACGCGATCGACGCAGACCTGATCGTGCTCGGCAATCGCGGACTCGGCAAGGGCGGCAAGATCGGAAGCACGGCGGAACGGGTCGTCAGATACGTCGACCGGCCGGTGATGACGGCTTGATACGGCCTGCTGTTACCTTCGTCCGACCTCATACGGTTTACTGTCAGTCATTTTCGGCACAACCGCGACCCGGGCGGCGGTTGCGCCGGTAAATCGTTACAGTAATCCGTATCAGTAGTCCTGTCGGAACCGGCTACAGCGCCACGCCCGCTCGGCCGGCGTGGAACGTATCAGCGATCGTAGTGTAAGTTATTTGACTGCGTTCGATGTGAATAGCCGTACCCGATGTACGACACGATACTCGTCCCCACGGATGGCAGTGATCCGGCGAACCAGGCGACCGAGCACGCGCTAACACTTGCGGATCGATACGATGCCGACGTGTACGTGATGTACTGCGTCGAAACCCACCGGTACGGCGAACACGCGTTGAGTAGCGCCGATATCGTCCTCAACAGACTCGAAGAACAGGGCCAGGCGATGCTCGAGGAAGTCACAGACCGAGCAAACAGCGCGGGGATCGACTGTGAGTACACCATCTGTCACGGTCGTCCGTGGGAGGAAGTCCAAAACAAAGCCGACGAGTTCGACGCGGATCTGGTCGTCATCGGTTTCCAGGGACAGAGCCACACACGGTCGGGGAAGATCGGTAGCGTCGCGGAACGCGTCGTCAGGACGGCAGATCGGCCAGTGTTGACCGCCTGACGACCGGCGTCGACGGCGCACACGTCGAACTGGCCAGCCTCCCGCCCCGATCTCGAGTTTTGGGTCGCTCCGTACGTATCCGGGCGTCGTGGTCGTCTCCAACGACTCGACGGACCGATCGACCGCTTCGGCCGGACGTGACCCCGCTCGAACGAAGCCGTCCGGTTTCGCTCACCACACGCTACCTGACGACGGTCACGGGCACTGGCGCGCGCCGGACGACCCGCTCTGCGACGCTTCCGAGCAGGACACGCGAGACACCAGTCCGCCCGTGGCTACCGATGACGATCCGGTCGACATCAGCCTCGGTCGCAACATCGACGATAGACCGGGCCGGCGAGCCGACGAGAACCTCAGTCGTCAGCGAGACGTCGTGTTCGCTTGCGAGTGCCCGCACGGGGTCGAACACTGCCTCGAGATGATCAGCTTCGGCTGTCACGGGCAACTGGACGCCGTACGGGCCGTCGTCGCTTCGGTACGCGGCGACCGACGGTTCGACGACGTGTAGTGCGGTGATCGCAGCGTCGGGGGCAGTCGTGATTGCGCGTTCGAACGCCTCGCGGGCGGGATCGGAGTCGTCGATCGGGACGAGGACGTGCATACACTGCTGTTCGAGGGGTTGACATATATACGATGGGACGATCGTTCGTCGAATCGGTTTCGCTCGGGAGAAGCGCCGACAGCCGGACTGTCCGGACCGTCCACGTACGTCGCCCTCTCGAGGAGACGCGTTCAGGCGCAGGTACCGGCCCTGATACGGACTGCTGTGTCGCTGTCCCGGCGCGACCGCAGGAGCGCGGTCACGCCGGAACTGACTTCCAGCAAACCGTATGATACGACGATCCGCTTCACACGCTACTTACTCGAGCAAGCATCCGTGCTCGTCGATCTCACCTGCGACCACGCGCGTCGAAGAGATCCGCTCGCCGTCCTCGGCGAGCACGTACGGGGCGACGATACCCGTCAACGGCTCGTACCCTCGCCCGCGCCGAAGCCGATTTATGATCGTGAGTTCCGTTGCTGTTTCGGGCGAGACGACCAGTGCGTCGATTGATGGCTCGTCTGCGGCGATGGCGTGTTCGCTCTCGAGTTCGCGAATTTCGACGTCCCGGCCTCGGTCGTCGAGTGCGGCGAAGGTGTCGGCGACGGCTTCTCGTCGTCGATCGAAGGGCGGGATCTCACGGGGCTCGGTCCGCGTTGCCGTCGCGAACGCTTCACTGGTCAGTCCGACGACGATGCCGTCCGTCCCGAAGCGAAGCGCGTGATCGAACAGTTTGCGGTGACCGTCGTGGATCGGACCGAACGTGCCGGCGACGGCGACCTTCATATGTCCGTTGCTCCCGCCGTCCTTATCAACCCTGCCTCTACCAATGTCAGGCTCCCATCCGATTTCGATCCGATAACCCGGGTGAAACCTTTGTTTGCTGGCATATCGGATCGAGTACGAGCGTGATCTTTACTATTTAAACCTGTATCGAGACAGTCTCGACCATACACATAAAACACTCCCGCGTCGGTTCACGATGGAAAGGAAGATTCAAGTCACACGAAACAGAGACCCAGAGTGATGCATCTCGACCACCTCGTCACGAGCAAGCAACTTACGCGGACGGACATCGAGACCGTCCTCGACCGCGCAGCCGAAATCGACGCCGATCCGTCGTCAGTTGCCGACCGCTACACCGACACCGTACTCGGTCTCCTCTTTTTCGAGCCGAGTACGCGCACCAAGATGAGCTTCGACACCGCGATGAAACGCCTCGGCGGTGACATCGTCGACATGGGCTCGGTCGAATCCTCGAGCGTCAAGAAGGGGGAGACGCTCGCGGATACGGTTCGAGTCATCGAAGGATATGCCGACGCACTGGTGTTGCGACATCCCCAGCAGGGGTCGGCCCAGATGGCAAGCGAGTTCGTCGACGTCCCGCTGGTAAACGCGGGCGACGGTGCCGGCCACCATCCCACACAGACACTGCTCGACCTCTATACCATTCGGGAGAACGCCAGCCTCGAGGACCTGACGATCGGGGTCATGGGGGATCTGAAGTACGGACGGACCGTCCACTCGCTGGCTCACGCGCTGACGAACTTCGACGCCGACCAGCACTTCATCAGTCCCGAGAGCCTCCAACTCCCTCGAGAGGTCGTCTACGATCTCCACCAAGAACAGGAGGGAGCCCAGATCCGAGAACACGACTCCCTCGAGGAGATTCTGCCGGAACTGGATGTCCTCTACGTCACCAGAATCCAGCGCGAGCGGTTCCCCGACGAAAACGAGTACCAGAAGGTCGCCGGCGAATACCAGATCGGTCCCGACCATCTCGAGGCGGCCAGCGACGATCTGACGATCATGCATCCGCTCCCGCGGGTCGACGAGATCGCACCGTCGATCGACGAAACCGACCATGCGGCGTACTTCGAACAGGCCCACAACGGGGTTCCGGTCCGGATGGCACTGTTGGATCTGCTTCTCTCCGGTGATGGAGGTGATGACGATGAGTAACGACGAACACCTCCGCGTCAGCAAGATCAAGGACGGGACCGTCATCGACCACATTCGTGCCGGGCAGGCACTCAAGGTCCTTGGCATCCTGGGGATCGACGGAGCGAACGACGAACAGATTACCGTCGGGATGAACGTATCGTCGGATCGTCACAGCCGCAAAGATATCGTCAAGATCGAAGGCCGAGAGCTGAGCCAGGAGGAAGTCGACGTCCTCTCGCTGATCGCACCGAACGCGACGATCAACATCGTCCGGAACTACGAAGTCGCAGAAAAACGTCGCGTCGACCGCCCCGACGTCGTCGAGGGAGTCCTCTCCTGTCCCAATCCTAACTGCATTACCGCCAACAACGAGCCCGTCACCTCCAAGTTCGACGTCCTCGAGGACGGGACGCGATGTCGGTACTGTGAGCAGATCATCAGCGATGACATCCCGTCGCTGATCGATCCCGAGTAGGCGCTGCCACACTGGGTCGCGCCCTTCTCTGCCGACGAGCCACACCGAAACGTATCAATCAACAGATCGTATCGGTCGTAGTTGAACTTATATTTCTGGGGGATGAATGGCCACGTATAATGCTTTATCACATTCGACAGGATTTGATTACCGGGCTCCGCGAGGCGACGGTAGAGGCGGGCTACGACTACGATGTCGATATCTCGGACGTCGAAGTCGAAGATATCACCGACGAGGAAAAAGGAGAGTTCTCCTCGCCGCTCTCGTTTTCGATCGCCGCCGAAGCCGGCGAACCACCCGTCGACGTCGCAGAAACGATCGCCAAAGCCCACCGTACCAACGGACTCCCCGACGGAATCGAGACCGTAAGCGTCGAAGGCGGCCACATCAATTACCACACCCAGAAAGACGCAATCGCAAACGAAACCCTCTCGAAGATCGTCGACGGCGGAACGAAGTACGGAGCCAAAACGGTCTCCGATCCAGATACGATCCTCGCAGACGTCTCCGCCCCGAACATCGCCAAACCGCTCCACGTCGGCCACCTTCGGAACACGATCCTCAGCGATGCCGTAATGAACGTCCTCGAGACTCGAGGCCACGACGTCATCCGTGACAACCACCTCGGTGACTGGGGCGTCCAATTCGGGAACCTGATGCACGAGTACACGGAGTTTGGCGACGAAGCGGCACTCGAGTCGGACCCGATCGACCATCTGCTCGATCTGTACCAGCAGTTCGAACAGCGTGACTCGATGCTTGCGGATCTCGAAGAAAAAGAAATCGTGACCGATCGCTTCACGGAAGCGGTCGAAGAAGAACGCGACCACCACACCGAAAATGGCAAAGAGTGGTTTGCCCGCCTCGAGCAGAAAGACGAGCAGGCGGTCGACCTCTGGGAGACGTTCCGTGACGTGAGCATCGACCGCTTCGAAGAGACCTACGACGACCTCGGCGTCGAGTTCGATGTCTGGATCGGTGAGAGTTTCTACGCCAGAGAAGGCTGGAACGACGCCGTCATCGAGAAGGCACTCGAGGACGACGTTGCCATGCGGGACGAAGACGGGGCGGTGTACATTCCGATCTACCCGGACGACTACGAGAACGTCGGCAACCCGGACGCAGCCGACGTCGACCCGTCGCTCGACCGTGCACGTGAACTACTCGAGGAGAGTGACGGCATCGAAGACGCCGATTTCGAGCCGTTCTACATCGTCAAGTCCGACGGATCGACGCTGTACGGAACTCGGGATCTGGCGACGATCAAGTACCGACTCGACGAGTACGACGCAGACCAGTCCGTCTACGTCGTCGCGAACGAACAGGACCGTTACTTCCAGCAACTGTTCGTCGCCGCCCGAAAGATGGGGTACGGCGACGTCAAACTCGAACACATCGATTACGGCCTGATTAGCCTGCCCGAGGGGAGCATGTCGACCCGCAAGGGACAGATCATCACCGCTCGAGAAGTACTCGACCGTGCGCGAGATCGCGCCGAAGCGATCGTGGAAGAGAAAGGCCGCAGCGCCGACGACAACGTACAAGACGTCGCGAACAAGATTGCACTGGCGACGGTCAAGTACGAGATGGTCGCGTCCAAACGAGCACGCGATATCACGTTCGACATCGACGAGTCCGTGTCACTCGAGGGTGATACGGGGCCATACGTCCAGTACGCAGCGACCCGTGGCTACAGCATCCTCGACGGTGCGGAAACCGTTCCGGCCGTCGACGACGTCGATCCGTCGAACTTCAACGCGACGGACATGGAACTGCTGTACGAACTCGCCCAGTTCCCGCTCGTCCTGGAGCGCTGCGAAGAGCGCTACGACGCGGCACCGCTTGCTCACTATCTCCTCGGACTCGCCCACGTCTTCAACTCCTTTTACCACAAGAACCAGGTGCTTGAGTCCGAGACGGCAAGGGACGAACGACTCGTGTTGACCGAAGCGACGACGCAAGTCTTCG
This sequence comes from Natronobacterium gregoryi SP2, assembly GCF_000230715.2. Classification (GTDB taxonomy): domain Archaea; phylum Halobacteriota; class Halobacteria; order Halobacteriales; family Natrialbaceae; genus Natronobacterium; species Natronobacterium gregoryi. The sequence continues at coordinate 698,970 of NC_019792.1, read as the reverse complement.
AGAACGGACTCGAGTTGCTCGGTATCGACGTCCTCGAGCAGATGTAACCGTTCGGCCACGTATTTTCGGCAGCCTTCGCGGAAAGCAGTCGGGACCGGTCCAGTCGTCGTTTGTGCTGTCAGTAGTCACTCTATCCTCGATTGCACGGCAACGGGTCGATCAGTGTGTGCACTGGTTGTCGTTGGTGTTTTAGCGTGTTCGGATCTTCGATACTGGGGCGGGTCTGGTCGTGGGATGGGTTTGGCCCAGCAGTGCTATCCAAGATAAATCCAACTGTGACCTCACAGTATTCAAACTGTATGGATGTAAGTTTGTTTTACTATCAGTTATATCTCCCGACACTGACGAAGAAATAAGAAACACGTTTTCTATTTATGCTACTGTATCTGGTGTATGCGCCCTTTTCCAGAGCCGATAACAGAACGGTTGCTATATCGCGTCGAATTACAGTACTTCAAAATTAATGTAAATTTGTGTTACATATCTGCTGGCTCCTACGAGGCGGACGGAACTGACTTCGATCGTCCCGTTTCACAGCGACAGTCCGAGCCGCTACCAGACCGGAGCGTTCCGCGTCGAATCTGGTCCCACAGCAGGGCATTCGTTTCTAGAGGGCTGCAGTCGACACTACCGATCGACACACACTAAAAAATATCCGAAGAGCGTTAGGCCGTCGCTTCAGCCGGCTGGCCAGCTTCCGTCGGCTCTTCTGGGTCCTTCATGTACATCTTCCAGCCAGTGAAGCCCATAAGGACGACCAGGATCGGCGAGAGCAGTCCCACGAAGAAGTACGGGAGGTAACTCACCACTGGGACGCCCAGTGCGGCCGCCATGAAGACACCGCCGGAGTTCCACGGAATCATCGCTTCCGACACCGTACCAGTCTCTTCGAGGGTTCTGGACAGCGTCGTTCCGTCGAGGTCGTACTCGTCGTGGAGGTCACGGAACGTCATACCGGGCACGACGATAGACATGTACTGGTCGGCAGTGAGGATGTTCATCGCGATCGGACCGACGGCAGTCGCGAGCGTTGCGGTACCGATGCCGCGAACGGCCTTGGCGGTGTTGTGGGCAAGCACTGCCAGCACGCCAGTGACCTCGAGCAGGCCACCGATCGACAGTGCACCGAAGACGATGGTAATCACCCAGATGGAGCCGTCGAGACCACCCGTCGCGAGCAGTTCGTTGACGAGTTCGACGCCGGTCTCGGGAGCGGTACCGAAGTGGATGATCTCCCACGCTTCACCGAAGCCTCGACCCTGGACGAGCACCGAGATACCTGCCCCGGCGAAGACACCAGCGCCGAGTGCTGGCAGTGCGGGGTAGCCCGTGAGGGCGAGACCGAACGTGATGATAAGCGGGATCAGGACGATAAAGGACAGTTCGTACGTTCCAGCGAGCGCGCCCTGAATTTCGGCGACGTCGCCGGCAGCACCTTCTGCAGTACCAGTGTCTGCCATGAGACCGATGACGGCGTACAACACGACCGAAATCGTACCGATGATGATCGTGTTCGGTGCCATCCCCCGCACGTGGTCCCACAGGTCGACGTTACTCACACCGGAGGCAAGCAGCGTCGTGTCGGACAGCGGCGACTGCTTGTCACCCATGTAGACGCCGGACAGGATCGCACCGGCCGTCGCTGCTTCGGGAACACCGAGACCGGCACCGATACCGACCAGTGCGATACCGAGCGAACCGGCGGTCGTCCACGACGAACCGACCGCGAACGCGATCACGAACGAGAGAATCGCGGCGAGCGGCAGGAACACGGCCGGCGTGAGGACCTCGAGCCCCCAGTACATGATGTACGGGATCGTACCTGCGTCGATCCACGATGCGATGAGCATGTAAATGACGAAGAGAATAAAGATCGCCCCCATGCCCATGACGATACTGTTTGTGATGCCGTCGAACATCTCGTCCCACGAGTAACCCCAGTGGTACCGTGCGATGAGGCCGATGAAGGCGATCCCCCATAGCAACGGCATCTGGGCGTCGAGCCCGAGATAAATAATACCGAACGCCAGGAATGCGATCATCCCGATGATCGGAAGCAGTGCTTCACCGAGCGACGGACGTCGCTCGGGGTCGAAGTCCTCGTAACTTTTCGGTTCGAAGTCTACCATTGTTGTGTATGTTTTTGTTTACGTCTCGTTTTGCGGTACGATTCTCCCACTAGTTTCCCTGCTGTAACCTCTCCTTGACAACGGGGAGTTGGAATTGGCTTAGGTTAAAACTACCGCTGATTCCCGAGATGGTATATGGGTGGTACTGACAATCATGAGTCCTGTGCGGCCGAAATTGCCCGTATGCAGCATTTGGAGGTATTGAAAGCGAGATGAATTGAAACCGGTGTATTACCGTTGGAGCTGTCTCCCACTTGTTCGGTCAACACCCTATTTCGACTCGACGAAGTGCCAGCCAATAGTGAGTTTAGGCGTACAAGCAAAAGACGACACGCGGCCCACCCTCGTACGTCTCTCACCACTGAAACGATCGTCTCACTGACCCAACATCGCCGAAACGACGCCGACAACGAAGTCGAATCACACAGCCGAATCGACAGCAGTTACGTCCAGCGGTGACGACACAACGACCCACTGCCGGTCGAACAGCCGATCAATAGCGGGAACGTCTCCTCCACGCGTACACCACGCAATCGATGCTGTCCCCTCCAGACGACAGACGGATCTGTCGTGGTAACTACAGTTACGCCACCAAATCCTCTCGACCCGGCGCGCCCGCAGACGGACTGCTGTACGGCTGTCCCGGCGCGACCGCAGGAGCGCGCGGTCGCTCCGAAAATAACTGACAGCAAACCGTATCAATGACAACAGACCGTCTGACGCTTCGCAGCAGCCATCGGTGTCTAACTGGGTCTCGAGGACAAACCGTCAATCGAAACGGGAACGAAGCGGGGTCGAGTGTGCGACGACAGCAACTATCCTACCGAGTGCCAGCACCGCCGCGACCCTGGTAGCCCCGACTGGCGTCGTACTCGTACTGACCGCCCTTGAGGGGGATATCGAAGTAATCGTCTTCGTCGACGTGCGAGAGCGACGGATTCTCTGCGATCGCTGCAAGACTCTCGAGAACACCGACTCTGGCGGCTTCGACCTTCTTGTAGTACGCTCGAGTTCCGACCTGTCCGGACTGGCCGGGGAGTTCGTACAGCATTCCGGCGGCGTTCGTCAGCGGACAGAGCGTGTCGAGATACGATCCCCAGAGTGAGGCGTAGCCAAATCGGGTCCCAGTTTCGTACGTCGACCAGGGGCCGGCGGTTTCGTCGAGTGCCTGCGTGACCAGCGTATTGAGGCGAATCGATCGGGTACTGGTATCCTCGTCGATGAACGGGTTCGCGTAACTCGCCAGTGGTGCGTCTTCGTCCCGGAACGGCGCTTTTTCAGCATGCGATGGGCCGTAAGACGCCATAACGCTGAGAATCGTGGGGTCACCACTATCCGGATCAGTCGGAATATTCTGCGAGTGGATCGTCTTGGCGTAGTCCGGATCGGCTTCCAGGAACGACCGCGTAATGGCGTTTACCTCCGGCGTCAGCCGGGCACCACAGGTCTCCAACGTGTGTCCTTTGTATTCCATCGTCAACTCTCCGTCATCGTTCCACTGCTCGGGATCGTCGTGGAATTTCGAGATGAAGTCCGGACGAATGTTGAAGTCCCGGTTCGGGTCGTATCCGCTAACGTCACTTGCGTGGAGACTATCGTTGTAGTAGTACGGTGTTTCGTGTGAGTACGAGGAGTCCCACTCCTGTTGATTCTCTCGAGAGCCGAGCCGCTGATCGTTCCCATCACCGCTGAGATCGCCGTGGTGCATCGCACCGTCGGGATTCACACGCGGGAGAATCGTAAGCGAGAGGTTGTTCAGGATGCTGTCGACGAGTTCCGAATCTTCGTCGACGAGTCGGCGGAAAATACTGAGCAGTGCTTCGGTCCCGTACGGTTCGTCGCCGTGAATCTGGTTGATGATGTGGACGCTAGTATCGCCACTACCGGCTTTGACCTCCCAAATCGGGTCTTTCCGGCCGGCAGAAGCGCCAATCTGCCGGAGGTTGATTCGATCGTTCTTTTCGGCCAGCAGCATTAGTCGCTCGCCCAGTTGTTCGTTCGTAAGCGTTGGGCCGGCCCCCAACTCGATTTCGTCGTACCGGTGGTGGACGTCGGACGAGACGGCAGCTTCCGCTCTCACGCTAGCTGCTGGTACAGCAACAGTTGCGAACGACGCGGCTCCCACGGACTTCATGAAGGTTCTTCTGTCCATTGATTTGGATGGTTGTCTGGATTTAGATTGGTTTGGCACCGATGCTCTGCTATCGATCCAACTAAAGATGGTGATAACACGTAGTTAAGTTCTTTGGCCGATAATAAAGGGCCAAGAGACAGTTCGAAACAGGTAGTTGGGCAGTCGTTGCCAGCAATTACCACGCAAAAGCATCTGAAACGTGTAGGAAGAGGCCGAACGGACCAATACTGTCCCACCCGCCGACTGACGAGCAGAATCGACCGACACGACTAGATGCGACCCAACAGTGTGGCCCTGATCCGCCACAGGTGTCTCGGTTTCTCGGAATCGGTCACCGCCGAATCACGGTGATCGACGAGAACTACGTGGTGGCCTTTGTGACAGTCTAGTGATGACGAGACCGGGCTCGTGTGGGGCCGTGCCGAAACGTCGTTACAGCAGTCCGTACGTCTTCACCGACGACCAGTATTTACAGTCGTCCTCCGTGAGCCTGATCGACCGTCGTAACACTGCAACGTTCTGATCAGACTGTGGTCACTCCGCAGTACCTATCGACAGTCCACTCTCGTGGAAACGGCGTCTCAACACCTGACTCAACGCTTCGACAGTTCTTCTCTTATCGGTTCTGTCGTGAGTCCGTCGCTCATACGGTTTGCTGGAAGTCAGTTCCAGCGCGACCGCAGGGCGCGGTCGCGCCGGGACAGCGGTACAGCAGTCCGTATCACTACCGGGAACAGTGCCCGACCTCGAAATCTCCGACGAATAGTGACCGTACGGCGCAAATCCGTGACAGACGAGATGCTATCAGTGAGAAACACCAACAGTTCACAAACTCAGTAGGTGTTCTGCCGTAAAGTATATCCACTGATGGAGTATCATATAAACTGATGGATCGCAGAACACTACTGAAGGGTACAGCAGTTGCAACGGCACTGACACTTGCAGGATGTACGGAAAACGGTGAGACTGCTGACCCGGACGGGAACGGCGAAGAAGAGACCGAAAACGGGGCAGCGGAAGATCCTGTAGACGAAGACAGAGACGAAGACGACGAAGAGCTTGCCACACTCTCCGAAGCGTACTGGGAGGCTTTCGAAGACGGCGACTCCGACCAGTACTCACAACTGTTCCACTCGGAATCGTCCTACGGAAACCAGGAAACCTGGGACAAAGACGATTACTGGGTTAGTGAGGAGCTGACCGTCACCGTCGAGGACCGAGAAATCGCATACCATACAGACACTACCGCGACAATCACCGAGCAGGTCCGCTGGGAAACGCCCGAAGAAGGTGAAACCGACCTCGAGAGCGTTCTAGAGGTCGAAATCGAAGACGGTGAGTGGAAGATCGTGGCCCCATCACAGGCTCGACCAGCCCAGTAAGCCCACCACCGAGACGAGAGCCGGATTCAACTGGCCAGTATTCGCCCGCGTCTCGCCGAAAACAGCCAGCGGCAACCTCTGTCGTGTCAGCAGTGACTCGACGTGGCTCCGGAGGCGTCTGCTGTGCCGGAGTCTCAGCCGTTTTTTGTCGCGCTAACAGTAGTTACAACATGCAATCTGTACTCGCAGCGAGTGTCTCTACCACTGCCCGTACTATCTCTTCGGTCGCTTCATACCACTCGCTGTAACGACGTATCGGTGGAACCGTCCGGATGCGGTTGTGTCGGAAACGACGGCCAGGAAGCCGCATCACCAGCCACCCGGTAACAGAGTCGGTAGCTGAGTTCGAGGCAACACCTCGAGACACTGTAAAACCGCTCGGCGGCACACGCTCGACGCGCTCGAGTCACTCGGCACTCTGTTTGTCCCCCGTCGTGACGTTGTTCCGATTCACCTGGCGGCTGCCGATTGCACCGGCAAAAATGGTGTCACCCAGAGCGCAAGATCCGCTGTAGCCCCGTGACTATGGGCCACTCCTGACTGTCACGGAGTTTGGAGCCCCTCGAGTGAGGGGTGGTCCGATCGGGGGAAGGGGGAAGGTAGTCCGATCGGGGGAAGGGGGAAGGTGGTCCGATCGGGGGAAGGGGGAAGGTAGTCCGATCGGGGGTAACCGACCACCTGCCAGCGTCTCGGGTGAGACTAGCTGGAGTTACTCGTTGACGAGCGTGTGGATGATTGCTTTCTGGATGTGCATCCGGTTTTCAGCCTGGTCGAAGATGACCGACTGCGGTCCGTCTGCGACTTCTGCCGTCACTTCTTCGCCTCGGTGGGCTGGGAGGCAGTGCATGAAGACTGCATCGTCGCGGGCAGCGTCCATGAGGTCTTGGTCGACCTGGAAGCCGTCGAACTTGGCGAGTTTCTCTTCTCGTTCCTCTTCTTCGCCCATGCTGACGAAGACGTCCGAGTAGACGGCAGTTGCATCGTCGACGGCCTCGTACGGATCGTTCGTGACCATCACGTCGGCGTCGCTCACTCGTTCCTGAATCTCTTCGTCGGGCTCCATGCCTTCGGGGGTCGCGATGCGACAGTCGACGTCCATCTTTGCGGACGCCTGCATCAGCGAGTGTGCGACGTTGTTGCCGTCACCGACGAACGCGATCGTGTCGAGACGGTCCTTCTCGTGGAGCGTGTAGAGGTCCGTCAGTGCCTGACATGGGTGGAGGAAGTCAGTCAGACCGTTGATGACTGGGACCTCGGCGTGTTCGGCCAGTTCGAGCATTTCGTCGTGCTCGAACAGACGGGCCATGATCGCGTCCTCGTAGCGCGACATGACCTGGCTGACGTCCGAAATTGGTTCCCCGCGGCTGAGCTGCGAGGACCCCATCTCGAAGAAGATGCCGTGGCCGCCGAGCTGGGTCATTCCAGTCTCGAAGGACAGGCGCGTCCGGGTGGACGGCTTCGCGAACAGCATCACGAGGGTCTTGTTGTCCATTACCGAGGAGAACTCTCCGGGGTTCTCCTTCATTTCGTCGGTTAGTTCGAACAGTTGTTCGATCTCTTCGGTCTCGACGTCGTTGATGTCTACTAGATGCTGCATCGTTTTGTATATCTACGGGTTGTGTATTTAATCCTTCGACTCTTCTCTGGCGTCGGTCACTCGTCGGCCGGAACGACTTTGGTGCCAGTCTCTCCGTCGAGTGCCTCGGTTGCGGTTTCCGGTTTCGTGATGATCGCCCGGTCGCCACCGTTTTCGACGAATTCGATACAGGCCTCGACTTTCGGTGCCATGCTGCCTTCGCCGAACTCGCCGGACTCGAGCAGTTCCGAGGCTTCCTCGGTCGTGAGTTCGTCGAGTCGCTCTTCGTCTTCGGTACCGAAGTTCTGGTAGACAGCCTCGACGTCGGTCAAGACGAGGAACTCGTCTGCACCGATGTCGGTTGCAAGCACCTGTGCAGCGCGATCCTTGTCGATGACAGCTTCGACGCCGGTCAGACCATCTCCGTCTTCGACGACGGGGACGCCGCCACCACCGACGCTGATGACTGGTTTTCCAGTTTCGACGAGCGTCTGGATGCGTTCGGTTTCGATAATTTCGACCGGCTGTGGGGACGGGACGACTCGTCGGTAGCCGACGTTGCCGTCTCCATCCGTGTCCTCTTTGACCGCAAACTCCTTCTCGTCGGCCTCATCTTCGTCGTAGAACGGACCGATTCGTTTCGTCGGTTCGTCGAACGCCGAATCGTCTGCTTCGACGCGCGTCTGCGTGATTACCGTCGCAGGCGTTTCGCCGAGGTCCTCGCGGAGTTGTTGCTGGAGGAGATAGCCAATCTGGGCCTGCGATTCGGCACCGAGGACGTCGAGCGGCTTTTCTGCAGCAGACGTCGATTCCTCGTTCTGGAGGAGAAGCTGTCCGACCTGGGGGCCATTACCGTGAGTAAAGACGAGCTCGTGGCCGCGCTCGTGGAGGTCCACGAAGTGGGGGACAGTCTGCTGAATTGTGTCTCGCTGATCTTCTATCGATCCTTCACCGCCTCTGAGTAGGGCATTCCCACCCAGAGCTACGACTGTATAGCTCATGGGTACCTTCCACTCGAACCGGCTCATAGAAAACACTTATGCCTATTCTCAACTGCTGATGTGACCGGTATGCGGGAACGTACCGGGGCTGAGTCCCGCTACCGGCCTATTCGTGAACTGTCGACGGACGACTGGAGCAGACTGAGAGGGGGCCTATTTCATCAAGCACCCGCGCGGAGAACGTACCGTTTCGGCTATGTGATAGGAAAGGCGGCGCGAGCAAGGCTGGATTATCGACGAGCGCACTCACGAGTCAATACGTGGCTGCTACTATCACATCGTGTTGTTACTCGGCCACTGATACGGACTGTTGTACCGATGTACCGGCGCGACCGAAGGGAGGGGGCTTGCGGTTGCGCCGGCAATGACTAACAGCAACCCGTATTAAACAAGAGCAAAACGGACGGCAAAGCAAAGCGGGGGGAGATGAACGGGAAGGGGCGTGCCTCTGACAGTGTTACGCCGGTCCGGTTACTCCGGGACGCGGCGAAGCGGCGTCGTCATGCAGTGGATCGCACCGTAGCCTGCTCGCAGGTTGATGATTTTTCGTCCTTCACCATCGGGGACGACGGTCACGTCGTGGTCCTCCTGCAGTCCTTCGACGAACTGCTTCATCACGCAGTCGGAGTTATCCGAGAAGCGGACGGGCAGGATTTTCCGTGGACCGAGGGTCAGGAAGTTCGTGATTGCCTTCAGCGCCGTATCGGCGTCCGGATGGACGGGATCGACGTAGTCGTACACGTCGACGATTTCGAAGCCTTTCTCTCGGAGGTACTCGCCGAAGTTCACGTCTGGACGGTCCAGGACGTACGGCTTTTCGTCGTCCTCGGCTCGACGATACACGTCGAGCGTCGTGTTGTCCACGAGTTCCTGGTGAGCGACGACGAGGTCCTCGTCGACGAAGTTGAACCAGGTGTCGAGGTGCATGATGTCCATCTCGACCTCGCCGTTGTCGTCGTCTTTGCTTTCCTGAGCAGCCTCGAACGGCGCGCGGACGAGTCCGACTTCTGGCGCTCCGAACGCGTCGTCCATCAGGAGGCGATGACCGGCTGCATAGCTGCTTCGGTGGACGTACTCCGTGTCGTCTTCGGCGATGTCGTGTTCCGGATACGCCACACCTTCCGGAACCTTGGCGGAGACGCCGAGCAGCGAGAACTCGCCGGCTGGGTAGAAGTCGCCGCCCTCGACGAGCACTTCGGTTTCCTGAATATCGTCTCGTTCGGGAACGTGTTCCGTGACGTCGTGCTCCCGAACCTTGCTCATGTCCGCGACGATGTCGACGTCGAACTCCTCACCGTCGAGAGCCTTCCACGACGCGCGAGCGATGTCGACCTCGGGCTTGCGCGTGTCCTCTTTCATCGAACAGAGGACGACCCCTTTCTGGGTGACGAACTGCTGGTCACGCTGGAAGTACATGTTGGTGAGTGGCTGTTCCAGTCGGACGCTCGTCGTATCCCAGCGATCGGGGTTCGAGCCAGGAATGTCCTCTTCGACGTCCGCTCGGTGGCGAATGACCTGTGCATTACCGAGCACCGCCTGAATCTGCGTGTGCGGGTTGAGCTCGTGCAGTCGCGACCACAACTCGTCACGCCGGTTTACTCGCTGTTCTTCCTCGAGTTCGCTGAGGTCGAAATCGACGCGCGAGGAGAGGAGAGCGTTCATACGGCCACCACTTGCGAGGTCGTCGTGCAGGTAGTGGATCGGTTCGTCGGTCGGAAGGGCGTCCTCGAGGTCGCGGCTCAGACTGAGATGCTCCTGCTGTGCGTTGACGAGCGAGAAGTCATCGAGGAACAGGTTCGGTTCGGGATCCATGATCCCGACGAACGTTTCCGTCCCAGGGAGGTGCATTCGGACCGCCTGAATCGGGTCCCATTCTGCTCGGGCTCGGACTTTCGGTAGGCTTCCTTCATTTTCCGCTGATTCGTTACTCATGGGAAGACGAGTAAACGTAGCCCCAGCCAAGAAATAAGTGTTATGGTGAAACGTTCAGTCTTTAATCGCGGTGGTGGGTTTATTTCAGAATGTCATTCGGTCTCTAGCTTCACCTCGATAATGTTCGCCGTCTCCATCACTAACTCTGGGATTTCGTCGGTGAACTGTTCGTTCTGTAGTCGCGTTTTTGGAGAGGTGATGCTTACCGCACCGACGATTTCGCCTGCATCCCTCCGAATCGGTGCGCCGATCGATCGAGTACCACGGATCTCCTCGCCGTCGTTGATCGCGTATCCTCGGTCACGGATCGTTTCGAGTCGTTCGCGAAGAGACGCTACATCGATATTCGCCCCGGAAGCGGTGTCTTCCTCCATCTCCTCGAGCAGTTCTTCTCGCCGTTGTTCACGGAGGGACGCGAGGATTGCCTTCCCGGCAGCGCTGTTGTAGAGTCGTCTGGGTGTTTCTCGCATCCGAAGGTGGTATTCGTCCGTGACGGAGTCTTCACCCATCGCCTCGTAGAGAACGATCTGGCGGCCTTGTGATTCGACGACGAGGTGGGCGAAATGCCGGGTTCGGTCGGCCAGTGAATCGACCTCGTCCCGCCCCACCCGGTAGAGGTCGGTATTGTTTCGAGTGTAGTTAGACAGCGGGACGAACCAGTAGCCGAGTTGGTACGTCCCGTCAGACTCCTGTTCGACGATCCCCGTCTCGATTAGCGTCGCCAGGTACGTGTGTATCGTCGATTTCGTAAACTCTAGCTCGTCGTCAAGCTCCTGGAGGGTCGCGCCGCGCTGACGTTTGATCGCGTGCACGATATCGACCGCCTTCAGCACCGAGCCGATCTGCCGTCGCCCGCTTTCGTCCGTCGAATCCGATTTCATACTCTGTACGACGTGACTGTGGCTCTTATAGTCCCCCGGAAAACCCCTCCGGTTGAAAATTATCAAACCACCGTTTGGTTTCTCGGTTGGAGCGCCAGTGAACCAAACCGCAACACTCGGATGGCTTCTTGAAAACGGCCAGACGGACTGAATGCGGTTTGTAGTCGTGTCGGCTGCTCAGATAGAGCCGACTCAGACAGACATCAGCGAGGTTTCGCCACTCGATACCCCATTATATCTCGAAGCGAACGTCGAGAGATCCGCCATCTCGAGTTTGCACGGTGCTACTATCGAGCGATCGTAGCGTCACGGACTCTGTATTTGAAATAGTCAAATCTAGTCTGGCGATGGCTCGTTCAGCTTTCCGCCCCAGCACTCGCCTAGCCCTGCGGACGTGGCGCTCTCTGTCGGCACAGCACCGTATTCAGAGATTGGGTCGCGGTTGTGACAGAACGGGCCGACACTAACTCACACGAAGCCAGTTGCGATCGAACCGATCGCAGTCGACTATCGGCCCAGTTTCTGGCTACTGTGCCGTGTTCCCGCCGAATCAGCGTTCTGGTGACGGGCACGACTTCGACCAGCGACGTGCCGTTTGAGTATATCAAAGGCTCGCCGGTTGGCGTATGAGACCGTTTCGACGCTCACTCATAGAGCGAGCACCGATCGATAGACACCGGTGTTCCCCCGATTTCCGGTGTCTACCGAAGTAATACAGCCACCGATCGTTGGCGAACCATCCACGAGCGCTTCCGAACGGCGACCGTGCAACCGGCTGCGGTAGTCGGTAGTAGCCCCCGTCGCGGCAATCCAGCACACTCGAGACGAGTTGCGTCCCCATTAGATATCCTCAAATGACTGTGTGTCGTGAATGTGTGTCGGACTCCCGGCATACTCACCAGCCCACAACGCACGATCTCGCCCTGACCGCTCCAGTCGGTCCGTCGCCGCCGTCGATGATCGAGTCGTCACCTGAATACGGCACAGATCGTTCGAGACGTGAGGAGTCAGCGTAGCGTTCGAAAGCCACAGTCCCTCGAGGAGTTGCGTCGTCCTTGCATTGGCTGGCCTGTTTCTCATGTTTCCCGACGTACTTGAAACGACTGGCCCCTGCTCTGTTTTCTTACAGGTGTACGATTGTAATTCCAGATGGCAGTCACGCTCCCTCCACCGACCGTTCGGACCCCGTTCGGGTAGCCTGTTCCTGGGTTTACATAGGTATGCCTGTAATTATGGATGGCAGTCACGTTCCCTTCACCGACCGTTCGGACTTCGTTCGGGTAGCCTGTTCCTGAGTTTACATAGGTATGCCTGTAATTATGGATGGCAGTCACGCGATCTGTACCGACGGCTACGCACGAGCCTGCCAGCCCCCGCTGGCACTGGCCCCCAATACATTCGTGATAACGAAGTCTATCTCGTTATTACCGCTACGAGCGGGCCTATCGATTCGACCCGTCATACGGTTTACTGTATTCAATTACCGCCGATTGCCGACCCCCGTTCTGGTAATCGGCGGTTACTAGTTACAGCAATCCATATCAGTCAACGGTTGGGACAGTACTAGTGGCAGTCCAGGCTCGAGCTGTGAGGTCGAAGCAGTGGGAGGGTCGTCCTGCAGTCTGTGAGTGACACAATAGAGTCACCCGGGAGGAAGGCGGGTCTATCGAGAAGGTGCGTACCGGCCTGATAAAAGATAATACATCAAATAAGTATTGAGTACAATTCGTGATATAATAATAGAGAGATCAAGCTATCTCGAGAATAAATCTCTATTCAAAATAAGTATAACTAAATATAGAAAATTTCTTTGCTTTCTCTACTTATTGTACAATACCCACAACGTATTATATACACAAGAAATACCATAAAAGCGCCATTTTTAATTAAATTAGTATGATGTTTTGTCCACCGGGGACGCCGAAAACGTGACATATACTTTCGAGCCGAAACGGCGAGACCGCGACAATAACCAATACCCTCCTCGTGATAGCCGGTCCTATGCGAAGCGATTCCCCTCCCGAGAAGACCGTGCTAGTCCCGGTTGCAAACGACGAGGCCGTTTCTCGCCAACTCGAGACGGCGGTCGACGTAGCCGCCGATCGGTCTTCCCGACTCCTGTTTCTCTACGTGCTCGTCGTTCCGGATCAACTCTCTTTGGTCGACGGCCGCCGATACCTCCTTGAGGACGAGGACGAACAGATGCTTGCGTCGGCCGTCCGTGCAGCCGAGGAACGCGGCGTCGCCGCCGATAGCCGGATTCGTATCGCTCGCGGCGTTGCGACCGGCATCGTCGGATCGGTCGAAGAGTACGACGTGGACGCGGTCTTGATGGGATGGCGAGGACGACCACCGCGGTCGGGGATCGTTTTGGGTAGTTACCTGGACCGAGTGCTTCGAAACGCCGCCTGTGACGTGTTGGTCGAGCGAATTCGGACACCGCGACCGGACGTCTCTCGAGTCCTCGTTCCCGTCGCTGGCGGTCCCCACGACGCGTTCGCCGCCGAGGCCGCCGCTGCCATCGCCCGTGAGCGCGACGCGTCGGTCACGCTGTTGCACGTTCTCGAACGAGACGATCCGGAACTCGAGCGGGCCGAAGCCAACGCCCTGCTTGCGGAGACGGCGAGTCGATTCGAGGACGTGTCGTCAGTCGAGCGAGTACTCGAGGGCGACGACGTTGCCGGGACGATCACCGACCGAACGGCCGACCACGACGTGACGGCCCTTGGTGTCTCTCGAGGAGGGATTCTCCGGCGCAGGTTACTCGGAACGGTCTCGGAGGGCGTCGCAAGACACGCTGCGGGGTCGGTCGTTCTGGCGCGTCGGTACGAACCGGTGTCGTCTCGGCTCCGTCGCGTCGTGTCGCGGCTGTAGCGTTGGCAGTCGACAACGACTCGATCACCGAGTCGTCGCTGCGCGTCGGACACGGACGTACTGTAGGAACGAGAGGGCGGCCGCGACGAGGCTCACGAACTCGTACGGCTGCGCGTGGAACGTGAACACTCCCGTGGCGACGAGCAGTCCTGCAGTGATCACCGCGTAGCCGACACCTGGATCGCCGGCCGAGGGCGACTCGACCGGATCGGTCCTGACAACCAGTTCGCCACGCTCGAGTTGTCCCATGACTGCGTCTGCGCGGGCCGGCAATCCGGCAAGAACCGGAGCCGAGCGTCGCACGTCGGTCTTGACCTCCCCGAGCAGGCTCTCGAGTTCGTTTTCGATGAACCCGTGTTCGACGAGAAACGTCTGCGTTACCGAGATGAAATCGAACTCGGGATCGAGACTCCGACAGACGCCTTCGCCGACGGTACCGACCCGCATGAGCAACATCACGTTCGGCGGGATTCGGAACGGGAAGTCGTGCAGCATCGACAGCAGTTCGGTGAGGATCAGCCGCCAGGTGACGTCCGATTCTCCCTCGAGGTTCTCGATCACCAGTTCGAGGACGCGCCGAATCGCAACTCGGTCGACGTCGGGCTCAAGTACCTCGAGAGCGATGAGGGAGTTCAACAGCCCGTCCACGTCGCGCTGGACGAGTGTCCGGTAGAGATCCACGATTTCGTCTTGTTCCTGTCGTGTGAGCCGCTGGCTCATCCCGTAGTCGTAGATGATCAACTGCCCGTCGTCGCTCACCGCGAGGTTTCCCGGATGGGGGTCTGCGTGGAAGACGCCGTCGACCAGCCCCATTTGCAGATAGGTACGGGCGATCAATGTCGCGATTTCGGTGGAATCGGTGCCGGCCGCCTCGAGTGCGTCGTCTTCGGTGATCTTCCGTCCTTCGACGAACTCCATGGCAATCAGTCGCTCCGAGCAGCGGTCGTCGTACGTCTCGGGGATGACGATACGGTCGTTGTCGACGAAGTTGTCGCCGATTTCGGCCATGACCGACGCCTCTCGCTCGAAGTCCAGTTCCTCGAGAATTATTTCCTCGAAGTCGTCGGCGAGATTCCGCAGTGAGTAGCGCTGTCGTTCGTCGGCGAACGTCGACAGCAGCGGGACGAGCCCGCGGATGACCCGGAGGTCCCGTTCGATGACCGAGACGAGACCGGGGCGGCGGACCTTCAGTGCGATCCGCTCTCGTTCGTCTCCGGCGTCGAACTCGACCGTGTAGACGAACGCGAGCGACCCGCCAGCGACGCGCTCGAGCGTCTCGAGGTCGACGGCCGGATCGTTTCCTAGCTCTTCCTCGACGACGGTCATCGGATCGCCGCCGACGTCTTCGGGAACTTCGTCTTGCAGCGTCGCGAACTCCTCGACGTAGATCGGTGGGACGATGTCGGGACGTGTCGAGAGAACCTGGCCGACCTTGATGAACGCTGGCCCGAGGTCGAGCATCGTCTCGGTGAGTCGTCTCGCGCGCTGGTGATGAACAGCGGGTGGAGCCTGTCGTGGCGGGCCAAAAAGCAAGAATCGACGCCGGTCCCTGAGCAGTGCGATAGCGACGGGGAGAAACCGAACGAGCACCTGTAGATAGCGGAGATAGTAGCCTTTCATTGCTCGGCGAAGCGGCCGTCGGTTCCGATGCGGTCCATACGTCGTGTTCGAACACCGGGCACAAATACGTCGGTGATCTCGATGTTCAGGATTTGATAGAGGGATTCCGGCGAACTAATCGGTAGATTGAACAGTTTCGCGGCGTTCTGGACACGTACCGATGGAGACGAAGCGAAAACGCTACTCGCTTTTACTCGCCGGTTGCGTGATCGTCGCTGCTGTCGTCTATCTCGTCTCCATTCCGCGTCACGTCCAGGCCGGTCAGCACTCGAGAGCGGTCCTGTACCTCGGTATCGGGTGGCTCCCCTACACGGGTGCGTTCTACGCGGCCGCCAGACTGTTTTCTTCGCCCGCGGCGCTGCCGAACATGCGCGCCGCCGACATCGGTCTCGGACTCTTTTTGCTCTCGTTACTTCTGAGTCTCGGCCTCGACGCCTGGGGGTTTTCCCCGGAACAAATACCGACCGCACATCTTCTGCAGGCGATCGGCATCTTCGTCGGCCTCGCGCTGTTTGGCTGGGGAATCGGTCGCCGGTCGAAATCGATCGCTGGCGCTGAGCGGTAGCTCACTCTTCGGGCAGAACGTGTTCTGATCTGGTCCCAGCGACGAGAACGTCGATACCGCTGTGGCGGATTACCGCGTCGGTGACGCTGCCGAGCATCAGCCGGCTGACGCCACCGCGGCCTCTCGTTCCCATGACGATGGCGTCGGCGTCGACCTCGTCGGCGTACTCGAGGATTTCTCGAACCGGGACGCCGGTCAGGACCGCCGTTGATACCTCGAGGCCGCGCTCGTCTGCGCGCGTCTCGAGTTCTGCGACGAACTCACTCGCTCGTCTAGTCAGGATTTCGGCTGCGCTCGCGTCGTCGCCGGGAAGTCGAACGGAGACGAGCGGTCCGGTTTCGGCGACGCTTACGACGTGGACGGTCGCATCGGTCGTGGCTGCGAGCTCGAACGCTCGTTCGGCCGCGTCCGCGGCGTACTCGCTACCGTCGGTCGGGACGAGTATCCGTTCGTACACATCCTGGCCGTCACGTTCGACCGACATAAACCCGCATGACGGTTCACGCTACCTGATTGACGTGGATACATGATACTATCAATACACCGACAGTAAACACTGATGGCCGGGGAGAGTTCGGTCACTGGAAAGTGGCGTGATCGGCGTGCAGCAGACGCTGGCGTTCAGAGAGGACGAGTTGCCGTTTTGCTATGCGAGTGTGAGTCCCGTACTCGCTAGTACCATCCCAAGCGTGGACCGACTAGTTGAGAGTTGGCCCAAACCAATCACGATTCTCGATCAGGAGTAGAGCGCACTAGTCAGAGTAGACTTGGGACAGTACTAGTACTCCGCCAAGCGTCGACTGATACCTGTAACTAGTTACGTAAGCCGTATGTTAGGCCGAACCGGCCGACACGTCCGGAGCCGCCCCAGCAGGAAAGACTCGCCACTGTCGCTACTCGGCCGTCGGCTCGTACTGATCTTTGCGGTCGAAGGCGGAGTTCGCCAGCACTTAAAGACCTCCACAGTTCATCACGAATCACCATTGCAGATTACGGGCCATAGTGAACCATGAGTGTTGGTACCAGTATTCAACAATTCGGGCACTTCCTCGAGGAGTGTGAGGAGGTCGTCGGCACCGTACACGGGGTCGAATTCACGGGTCGGATCGACGCGGACACTGGATCGACCGCCGAAGTGGAACTCACCGTTCCGATGGCAGGTGGCGGGAAAGGGGGACTCGCCGTTGACGATGTCGCGGTCGACGCCGACGGTCGACTGCAGTTCGTCCTCGAGACGAACACACCGGTCGTCCCGGCAGACGACGGACTCGAGGTGGAGCCGACGACCGCTGCCGTCACCGACGAGGGGTCGGTAACGGCTTCGCTCCGCGCGACGGTGGGGGGAGACGAGAACGCCGACCGAGAGCGTCGTGCGAGCGTGGTCGAGAGTGACGATGGAGACACCGGTTGTGGCCGCGACGTGCCACCGTTCAGAGACCCCGAACTGTTGGCTACCGTGTACGACTCCTGTGAGACGTTCGCAGAGATGAGTGACGCCATCGAGATGGACGTCACCGCCGAGACAGTGCGTCGTTACATGATCGACTACGGGATTCACGAGCCGGAGCGGTACGACACCGACGACATCGACGCGCCGTCGCCACCGTCTGGCGAGGCCGACCGACTCGAGTCGACGCCCGACGGTCTATCACAGGTCGTGCTCACCGACGGACTCGGTCTTCCGGCGGAAGTTACCGTCGACGGACTCGTCGAGACTGTCTCTCGCTCGAACACGATCTACGAGGTCGAACGAGACGTGGGTCTGGACCGCAACGAGACGCTCGACCTGTTGCGGCGGCTGAATCTGCTCGAGTTCGTTGTCGGTCGACTCAGCGACGGCTACGACCGAAACGTCGGTCGAGAGGACGTCATCGAGCGACTGCGGGAGGCGTCTGCCGTCCAGTCCTGGCCGCAGCCGTAGCTCCCCTCGTTTTTCTGCTGGCGCTGAACCAACACCGAGGCTTAAGGGTGTGGGTGTCGTTCTCCCACGAGACGAGACACCACACGATGGCACTCATCACCGAGGTCCGGTTTGCCCACGAAGACGGTGCACTCGTCGACACGCTTACCACATCGCCAGACCTGACTGTCGGTGTCGTCGGCGAACGCAGCACGACCCCGGAACAGCACGTCTACTTCTTTCGGTTCGACGACGAGCCAGACGAACTCCGGCCGCTCCTCGAGGACGACCGGTCCGTTCGAAATTTCGAACAGGTGTCGGCCGTCGACGACCGCTACCTGTGGCGGATCGAGTTCGGACCGGAGACGAAGCTTCTCGCGCCGGACGTGACGGAAGTTGGCGGGTTCGTGCTGGACGCCCGGAGTTCGCCGATACCACACCCGCCACGTGGCTGGCGCGAACGGTGGGCCTTTCCCGACGAGAGCGGTCTGTACGACGTCTGGCAGCGGGCACGAACCGACGGATTCGAGTTCGAGATGCTCGACCTCTCCCGGCAGCGCCGATCCGGAACCGACGTCGATCCGGCTTCGCTCACCGACCAGCAGCGAACGGCACTGGTGACGGCGTACGAACGGGGCTACTTCAGGGAGCCGCGGGAGACGTCGCTCGAGGAGTTGGCCGCCGAACTGGACATTTCACCGTCGGCCGTCAACGGTCGTCTTCGACGCGGACTGAAGGTACTGATCGAGACGGCGCTGGTCGTCGACAGTCCAGCGCCGACGGACTCGCGGCTCCAGAAACGAAACGTCGCAAACCGACTCCATCGATGATCTCGACGCGAGTCTACGTCGAACATCCTGACCTGGCGCTTGTATCGACCATTCGCTCGGTCTCGGAGACGGAGATTGCCGTTCTCTCTGACGCGGGCACCGACCCCCACCACAACGTTTATTTCTTCCGGATCGAAGCGGACGACTTCGACGTCGTCGAGTCGGCACTCGAGGGAGACCACACGGTCGCCGACTTCGCTCTCGTCCTCGAGTTCGCGGGACAGCGAACCTACCGGATCGAGTACAGCGACGACGCGAAACTGATCACGCCACGGATCAGCGAACGCGGTGGACTCACCCTCGAGTCGCGGAGTTACTTGAACGGGTGGCTGTTGCAGTTACAACTCGAGAGCCACGACGTTCTGTACGAACTCGACGAGTGCGCACGCGAGGAAGGAATTCAGTTCGACGTTCTCGAGGTTACGCAGAACGACGAACTCGACGATCGCTTCGAGTTCGGACTAACACAGTCCCAGACAGAGGCGCTGGTCGCCGCCTATAGGCACGGCTACTACGACGAACCCCGTGAGAGTTCGGTCGAGGAACTGGCCGATCTGCTCGGGGTCTCTCGAACGGCGGTCAGTGGCCGCCTCAGGCGCGGATCTGCCGAACTGATCGAGGAGTTTCTCCTCGTGGACCGTGAGTGATACGATTTGCTGTCAGTCAGTTCCGGCACGACCGCGAACTCCTGCGGTCGCGCCGGGACAGCGGGACAGCAGTCCATATGAAACGGCGACCCGTCAACCGGTGCGCTGTCGTCGATGGGTGCCAACCGCCAGCCCGGGACCGGTAACCGGCGGTACGTAGTTACAGTGGATCGTCTCAGCTAGTAGTGCCATAGCAATAATCTTCGAATACAGTTACTATTCTCGATATTTTGGCTGCCGATCACGGTCGGACAGCCGTTCACAATGGGGTGTAAAGAGTTGTGTGACAGCCGAACGGTGAGGAGAGACGGTCGAAGGTGAACAGTACGACCGTACGCCACAGCCGATCCAGCACCCGAGATACTGCTGCAGACGGCTGTTTCCGACGGCGAGGATCGCTATGCCAGATAAGTACGCGGCGACAGGGGTAAGTCTGATGTTCCTCTTAGAAGAGACAACGACGAACCTCTCGTTCTCAGTTACTTTGTCACGCCGGCACTAACGGTCGCAGAAACGTGGCTTCGAACCGACCCAGCCCAGTGGACTCGTATCGAAGACACCACGGCCGAACTATCGAAGCTACTGGCACACAGCTCTCTCGAGTTCGGGCTTTGATACGGTTTGCTGTCCGTCAGTGCCGGCGCGACCGCGAGCCTCCTGGGGTCGCGCCGGGACAGCGGGACAGCAGTCCGTATGATACGGTTCACCGGAAGCCGCTCTCCGTGCAACCACTCCCCGCAGCAGTTGGACCGGGAAATCGGTCCCACAATCCGGATGCGTTCTCCCACGACCGAACTCGACGACTCGACAAAGAGCAGATCGAGTGTCTCGAGGTCGGACGGGATCAACGATTGTCGTAACGACGGGACGCCGGTCGTCTCGAGCCCTCGCTCTTCAGGTGAGTCACGATTCGGTACGTCTGGACGGTTTGAGGCAGTCATTGATCCACGCGTAGTGTTCGCTCACTCGTCGTCGACCGGCCTCGGTCAGTGCGTAGACGTCGTGTAACCCCGCTGTTCGTTTCTCGACGAAACCCGCGTCGACCAGCGCCGACAGCGAACCGTAGAACGACTTTGGCTCGAGCCGCTCGTCGTAATGTGACTCGAGGCGAGACTTCAGTTCCTGGCCGCGCAACGCCCCGTCTTCGCCTTCGGCGGCGAGGAGGAAGCAGACGTCACGGCGACGACCGCTCTGTAACCACTTGCTCATACACTGCGTTCGAACAGCGAGCGCTCGAGCGTTACGGTTCGGATCGGACGTCCCGACGGTTGGTCAGTGACGTGGAGTCACCCGACGGGAGCGGCGACAACGCTGTAGTTCGACTCGCAGGGCGGATGGAGACGGTTCCCGTGGCGTTCTCGCCGTGGATTCACGGTCGGAAGAGCGCCCAGACGACGCCGCCGGCGACAGACAGCGCGAGCGCGACCGTCGCTCCGACCTCGAGATGGACGCTGCCGTCGGCGTGGCGCTCGTGACGGAAGAGCAGCCAGCTCCCGTCACCGACGACGACTGTCCCGGATTCGACTGCCAGTGACCAGAGGACGGCCACGACCAATCCGGTTGTAACCAGCGCGAACGTTCCGACGGTACCGGCAGCGACCTGCGAGAGGACGACGGTTCCGGGACGGCGTTCGTTTCGGGACGACGTGGCCGACGCGGACTCAGTTGCTGGTCTGTAAATGGCGAACCCTCGGTTGGTCCCGTCCGGAAGCCCAGCGACGCGAACGTCCGGTGGGTGGTGCAGCAACGCCACAGCCATCCAGAGGTCACCGATCGACCCAGCGGTGTTTGCAGCCAGAGCCACGACGAGTACTGGCGATGGGTAGAGAGCAAGCACGAACACGCCTGCCGTCGTGATGCCTACGACGGGAGCGAGCAGGACGACGAGCATTTCGGTGCGCGTGTAACTCGTCTCGGTGGACTCGGCGTAGGCGTACGGAAAGACGAACGAGGACCGTCCGACGCCGAACGACGGGGAGCCACCGTACCTGGCGATAAACGCGCCGTGTATCGACTCGTGAACGACGACGACGAGTGCCACCAGTCCTGTGGAGACGACGGTCCATTCGGCCAGGGTAGGGGGTGGAGTCGGGCCGAAGACGATCGGCTCGAGAGCCTCTCCCTGGAACAACGCGAGCAAGTGACTGAACGCGTACGCAAACGCGAAGAACCCGGCGACGGCCACGACGAGCCACAGTAGTGCGACTCGTCGGGTAAGCCGAAACGTCGCGAGCGGTCGGCGAGCAGTCGTCGCCGTCGTCACGACACGTACTCCCAGTGGGGGCGAAAAATCGATGTCGGTTCGGAAGGCCGGCGACCGAAACCGATAGCTTCCCGGTGCTTGCCCGATGAGTGTCTAGCATGACCGAAAGCGACGAGTACACGGCGACGACCGACGACGTCGTCGCGACCTACGACGAGACCGAGAGCGAACGACGCCTCGTCTTCGAGCGCGAGAGCGGCCACGGAACCGCCGCTATTGCCCAGAATATCGAGGGATACGCGATGCTCGCGGTTCGACCGACGCCGGACGACGACGAACTCGAGCGCTACTACGGGTTCGACATGGCACTCGACCACGCCGGGGAGTTACTTGGCGTCGCCCCAACGGCGTTGCCGGTACCGGCCGCGGCCGAGGACATGGGGATGTGAGGTCGACGACCCCGCGTTTGATGGGAAAAGCGGGAATCATAAATACGCGGAGTCTAACGATTTAGACGAGAACAGCCGTGGTAACAGCAACCGAGTCCGGGACCTTTCCTCGCCCGATCGGGACCCGACGACGCTTTTCGGCACTGCTTGCAGCGACCGCGCTCGGCGTCTATCTCCTGTTGATCGTCGGCGCGACGACGTCGCTGACGGACGCGGTTGCGGCGTGTTCGACGTGGCCGGGGTGTCACGCACCGACGGACCCGCTGAACCAGACCGAACTCGCGATTGCCTGGGGCCACCGCATCGCCGCCGTGGTGGTCGGTCTTCTGGTCGCCGCGACGACTGTCGCCGCCGTCTTCGGGGAGCTTCCGGGACGCGTTCGCGCGACGATCCTCGTCGGTGCCGTCCTCTATCTCGTCCAGGTCGGCGTCGGCGCAGTGGTCGCGACGCTTGGCCCTGCCGCGATCGTGCCGGGACTTCACCTCGGGCTCGGCGTCCTCGTCTTCTCGACGATCGTCCTCGCGTTGGCCTGGGACTTAGAGGCCGCGACGGGCACCGACGACGACACGATCGAGACACCCGAACTCGCACCGGAGCCGGCAGAGCCGACACCGACCGACCGGACACTCCCCTCGAGTCGGCTCGCTCGTGTCCGGCTCACTGCCGCCGCCTACTTCAAGATGATGAAGCCACGCCTGATGTGGCTGCTCTGTCTCGTTGCTGCCGCGGGGATGGCACTGGCTGCCGGGCCCGCGCTCGACGCCTACACGATCGCCGCCACGCTCGGCGGTGGCGTCCTCGCGATCGGTGCCTCCGGAACCTTCAACAACGTCCTCGAGCGCGACATCGACCGCCGGATGTCTCGGACGGCGGACCGTCCGCTTGCGACCGAGCTGATCCCGGTACGGAACGCACTCGCGTTCGGCGGGCTCTTGACCGTCGCGTCGATCGGCGTTTTCCTGAGTATAAACAGGCTCGCGGCCGCACTCGGACTGGCGGCGATCCTGTTTTACAGCGTCGTCTACACGCTGTTGCTCAAGCCAAATACGGTCCAGAATACCGTCATCGGTGGCGCTGCAGGTGCGCTCCCGGCGCTGATCGGTTGGGCTGCGGTTACGAACGAAATCGGGCTGCCGGCGCTGGCGCTTGCTGGCGTCATCTTCCTGTGGACGCCTGCTCACTTTTACAACCTCGCGCTGGCCTACCAAGATGACTACGCGCGTGGTGGGTTCCCGATGATGCCAGTCGTCCGGGGGGAGACCGTCACCCGGAAACACATCGTCTACTACATCGCCGCGACGCTGGTCTCGACGGTCGCACTCGCCTGGATCACTGGCCTCGGCGCACTGTACGCGGCGGTGGTCGTGGTCTTCGGCGGTATCTTCCTCTGGGCCGCCGTCGTCTTGCACTTCGAACAGACCGAACGCGCTGCGTTCCGGTCGTTTCACGCGTCGAATGCCTTCCTCGGAGCTGTCCTGGTCGCGATCGTCGTCGACGCGCTGGTGCTGTAACCGCTTTCCGAACCCCTAACCACGATCGGCGTCTATCGGCAGCCATGCACCGTCGTTCGTTCCTCTCGAGTGCCGTCGCTGGAACCGCCGTAACCGTCTCCCTCGCCGGTTGTAGCGCCCTGCAAATGGGCGGCCTCGAGGAACTCGAGGGCGTCGATCCCGAACGCCAGCTCCCAGTCCCGACGCTGGGTGACGGCGCTGTCACCGTCGAGGTCTACGAGGATCTGGGCTGTCCGGCCTGCCACCAGTTCCAGGCCGAGGTGGTTCCGGTGCTCGCCGAGGAGTACGTCGAGTCGGACGAGATCTCGTATCGCCACTACGACTTCCCCGTCGACGCGGCCGACGAGTCGGTCAGGATGGCAAACGCCGCTCGAGCGGTCCAATCCGAAACCCACGAAGGTGAAGGCGATCCGAACGGCCAGTTCTTCGATTACAAGTCTGCAGTGATGGCAAGCGACGACTGGAGCGACGACGCGCTCGCGGAACTGGCGAGCGTCGTCGACGTCGATCCCGACGTCGTCTCGAGCGCACTCGAGGACGGGGCCTACTATCCGACGATCGTCGCCGACCGCGACCGCGGCGAAGAGACGGGGGTCGGGGGGACACCGACGGTCGTCGTCGACGGGTCGATCGTCGACGAACCGCTCGATCCCGACGCGGTCGCCTCACACGTCGAAGAAGCATAGAGCCGGCTACGGTAGGATCTGACGACACCGATCTCGAATTCTCATCTCGTCGAGAAACGATTTCTCGGCGACGTGTTTAATTCGATCTCTCGAAATCCTGCTTGAGCGCGGCGATAGGCGTATTTCTGTGATCGTGTGTAATGATACCGACCGAATAATTATATCGCCACTGTTATATGGGTGGCCCGGCTCTGTACAAAAGCAATGGCAGAAGGTAACGTTGATTTCTTCAACGACACAGGCGGTTACGGTTTCATTTCGACGGACGACGCGGACGAGGACGTTTTCTTCCACATGGAAGACGTTGGCGGTCCGGACCTCGAAGAAGGCACAGACATCGAATTCGACATCGAACAGGCCCCCAAGGGCCCCCGGGCAACCAACGTCACCCGTTTGTAAACGGCTGAACGACTGACCGGTTTTCGTTTCTTGCGAGTGTAACTACGCGACTCGGGAGCGATGGCGCAGTTCTATCGACGTGTTACTGTTCGCCAGCGCCAGCGCGAGCCTCGTCGATCCGCTCGAACTGCTCGTCCGTGAGATCGATCTCCACGGCACCGACGTTCTCCGCGAGTTGGGCGGGCGAACGAGCGCCAACGATCGGGACACAAGTGAACCGATCCTGTGCCATCAGCCACCGCAGTGACACCTGTGCTGGCGTCGCGTCAACTTGCTCCGCGACTTCTTCGACGGCCTCGAGGACGTCCCAGGCTCGGTCGGTCGCGTACCGGTCGCCGAACGTTTCGGTGAGCGTGCCCCGGGAGCCGTCCGGTGCCTCGACGGTCCCGTCTTCGGTGCGGTCGTACTTGCCGGTCAGGAACCCGCCGGCGAGCGGCGAGTAGGGACAGACCGCCAGCTCCTGGTCGGCACAGACGTCGAGATAGTCGCCGACCGCGTCGTAGTGGGCGGCGTTGACCATCGGCTGAGTGACGTCGAACCGCTCGAGCCCCTCCACGTCGCTGGTCCACAGCGCCTTCGTGAGCTTCCAGGCGGCCATCGAACTCGCGCCGAGGTAGTTGACCTTCCCCTCGCAGACGAGGTCCGTGAGCACGGACATCGTCTCACGGATCGGCGTGTCGTCGTCCCAGCGGTGGATGTAGTAAAGGTCGAGATAGTCGGTGCCCAGTCGCTCGAGCGTCCCCTCGATCTGTGCCCGGATGTGTTTGCGTCCGAGGCCAGAGTCGTTCGGTCCGGGTTCGCCCCAGCCGTCGAACGGGAAGTAGACTTTCGAGGCGATGACGAAGTCTTCGCGGTCGTACTCTTCGAGCCACTCGCCGATCCACTCCTCGCTCGTGCCGTCGGGGTCGCCGTAGACGTTGGCGGTGTCGATGAAGTTAATTCCCTGCTCCCAGGCGGCGTCGAGCAACTCGTGGGCTTCTTCGCGGTCGGTCTCGAGGGTGTCGCCGTGTTTCTTGCCAAAGCGCCAGGTGCCATAACAGAGTCTCGAGACGGTCGTTCCGGTGTTACCGAGTGTCGTGTACTCCATAGTCAGACAGTCACTGTCGAACGGCAAAACAAATTGGGAACCGGTGATCGGCCGGCTCACCTGGCTCTGTCGAACTCCCGACCGGCGAGCGAGTTACGTCGACTGCGGAGCGCGTACTCCCACCCATACGGACTGCTGTCCCGACGTCCCGGCGCGACCGCAGGTGCGCTCGGTGTCACGCCGGAAACGACTGACAGCAAACCGTCTCACAGTACGGGCCGGATGTCGTCAGTGGACCGCTGAGGAGCATGCCCGGGATCTGGCTCGCTCTGTCTTCGAGCCCGGCGGTTTCACCCCACCAGCGGACGTCGAAACAGACGAGCGTCTCCTCGAGTCTCTGTTCTCGTCGTTTATGACTCCGGCTCGAGAGCCTGCACACGTATCGAAACGAAATAGACGAACAGAAACAGGAAGAACCCGACAGCGAGTGGAACGAGTCGCCGATCGATGGTCACGAGGTCCAGTATCGACGAGACGGCGATGGCACCGACGAACACCAGCATAACGAACACACCGACAGCGTAGTAGAACCGGCGATCGGAGTCGACGTATTCTCGAGTTGCCATTATTCTCGGTTGACGAGTGATGGCGAAAGATGTGGCGATGCTCCCCCAGTTCGCACGTGGCGGAGAGTGGGGCCGGCGTCACCAAACGAAGTCGCCGTACTGAGACCGTTTGCTGTCAGTCAGTTCCGGCGCGACCGCAAGAGGGCTCGCGGTCGTGCCGGGACGTCAGTACAGCACTCCGTATGAACGGGGGGCCGCCATCTGCTCGACGCCACGCCGGATCGAATCACGCTTCGATCCAGTGACGACGGCAGCGTCGGCTCGATTCCTCGAACTCCGACGGACGTCGACACGACCGCACCGAGGTCGGTCGAGAGAAGTCCGGGTCGACGAGTTTTCAGAATCTATTCTCCACTTCGCTCCAGGTGCCCGCCGCGACGACCTGGTCGTTTACGATCGTGATCGACTGCTGGTCGGCCGACGACCCGAGTAGCTCTCCGAGTGCATCTTCGTCGGGACCGTCGACGATCGCCGCGAACGCTCCGCTCGCGGTGTCCTCGTTCTCGGGCGTGAGCGAGGAGACGACCCCCTCGGCGTCCTCGAGTTCCTCGAAGGCCATATCCACCAGCGCGCCGTCGGTGGCGGCGACGCGATCACCGTACTGTCCGACCACGACCTCACCGTCGCCGGCGGCCTCGAGCAGCCACGCGAACGACTCCGACTCCTCGATCGCCCGCTCGACGTCACCTTCCCACGCACCGACGAGCGTCTCGAGGGCTGTCTCCGGTGTGTCGGCTTCGCCGTCGGCGACGACGATCGCGTCGGTCCCGACCCCGACCGCGACGTCGTCGCCCTCGACCGGCGTGTAGACGTCGAACTCGCCGATCTCGTCCGTCCGCTCGAGCTGTCTAAGGAACTCGATCTCCGGCTCGGCGGTCAGCTGTTCGTCGATCTCCTCGGGTTGCATCTCCCCGGAGACGACGAACGCGTCGGTCGTCCGGAGCAGGCCCTCGACCGTCGACTCGAACGCGTCCTCGTCGTCGAGGAGCCTGCCGAGCCTGTACTGGGCGAGGTCGACGCCGAGGAAGAAATACGCCGAGAGCAGTCCCTCCGAGGCTGGCGCGACCATCGGATCGTCCTCGTACTCCGCTGGGACCTCCTCGTCCGGGTCCGCCTCCTCGAGTTCGACGATCGCCTCGTCGCCGACGTTCGCCCAGTCGACGAAGACGAACTCGAGACCGTCGTCCTCGAGTGCGAGCCACTGGCTGTACGTCGGGGGGTCGACGGTCTCCTGTGCAGCGACCGTCGGCCAGCCACCGACTGCCGTCATCGTCGCTGTCGCTCCCGCGATCGCGAGTAATTCCCGTCGGCTCGGAGTCATTCGTCCGAAACACGTCGCCAACGCCGAAATAGCCCGTCCCTTCGTTCACTTCGTGGAGAGTCTCCGTCGGTCAGATATCCCGGCGGACGAAGACGACGACCGCGAGGCAGACCAGGGCGAGAAACACCACCAGAAGGAGCAAGGCGTCGGCGAACGCGTACTCCTCGTGGAGGAGGATGTCCGTCTCCTCCCAGTACCGACTCGGCGTGAACGCGCCGATCCACTCGTAGTCCGAGTCCACGCGGGAGACGCCGTCGACCAGCCAGAGCACGAACACCAGTATCAGGGCTGTGGCCCTGGCGCGTCTCACGTGGTCGACGACGGAGAGTACGAGCCCGATTCCGGCACAGACTAGCAGATAAGGGATCGAGAGCAGGTGGACCATCGCGAGCGCGATGGGATCGAACGACTCGCCGATGGCGAGCGCGCCGACGGAGACGATGATCGGAACGCCGACGTTCAACGCGACCAGGGGGACCCACAGCGCGGCGACCTTCTGGAGGACGACCGACTCGCGAGAGACCGGGTTCGACAGCGTGAGGTCCATCGTCCGGTCCTGGACGTCGCTCGCGATCAGTCCGGCCCCGACGTAGGCGAAGTAGATAGCCAGCAGGAGACTCCAGAAGAACGAGTAGATTTCGGCGGCGATGAACCCCTCGATCGTGTGAAGCTCCTCGATCCCGAATATGTCGAACATGTAGTCCGGAAACGCCGCCTCGAAGACGTCCATCTCCTCCTGGATGCCGGGAAACATCGAGAAGTAAAGCGTCGATAGCACGGCGAACACGGCGAGGAGGAGCGCCGAACCCCGGACGCGTTTCCTGGACTCGAGTCGGAGGATGGCCGTCATATGTCCCCCCGTACGAAGACGAGGACGGCGGTACTCACCAGGACGAGAAACGCCACGAGAAGGATTCCGGCGTCGAGGAGGGCGTACTCCTCGTGGACGAGGATCGCCGACGGATCGTAGTACCGACTCGGGGTGAGTTCGCCGACCCACTCGAAGTCGGGGTTCATGTGTGAGAGACCGTCGACCAGCCAGAACGCGAACACCAGCACCAGCGCCGTAGCCTGTGCGGTTTCGACGCGATCGACGACGGCCGAGAGGAGAATCCCGATTCCGGCACAGACCAGCAGGTAGGGAATCCCGAGCAGGTGGACAATCGCGAGCGAGACGGGATCGATCGGTTCCCCGAGGACGGTCGCACCGGCGAGTAACACCGCCACCATCCCGGTGGTCAACGAGACCAGGGGAACCCACAGGGCGGCAACCTTCTGAAGGACGACCGACTCGCGAGAGATCGGGTTCGCGAGCAAGAGGTCCATTCGTCGGGCACGGACGTCCTGCGAAATCATGCCTGCACTGACGTACGCGAAGTAGATCCCGGCCAACAGAATCCAGATGAACGGGAAGATGTAGCCGCCGACGAACCCCTCGATCGTGTGCAGTTCCTCGATCCCCAGGAGGTCGAGCAAGTACTCCGGATACACCTCCTCGAACAGCTCCGCCTCTTCCTGGATGCTCGGGAAGACGACGAAGAAAAACGCCGAAAGCATGACGAGAAGTCCCGTCAGGATCGCCGTTCCACGAACCAGCTTCCGCGACTCGACGCGCAGGATGGCCGTCATCCTGCCTCCGCGGGCTCGTCCCCGTAGTAGTGTTTGAAGATGTCGTCGAGCTGAGGGTCTCCGATGTCGACGTCTTCGACTTCGTACTGGACGAGATGCTCGAGCAGGTCGGCCGACTCGCCGGTGTAGGTGAACCGGACCGTGGCGTCGACGGTTTCGACGTCGATCATCTCCGGCGTGACGAACCCGTCTTCTTCGACCGACTCGGCCAGTTGCACCCGGACCTGCTTGCCGCTGCGTTGCAGCAGGTCGTCGATCTCCTCCAGGGCGACCAGTTTCCCCTCCCGGATGATCCCCACGCGATCGCAGACGCGCTGGACCTCGCTGAGAACGTGCGACGAGAAAAAGATCGTCTTGCCGGCATCGCGTTCTTCCTCGAGAAAGGCGTGCATCCGGTCCTGTTTGAGCGGGTCCAGCCCGGACGTCGGCTCGTCCAGAATAGCGAGGTCGGGGTCGTGCATGAACGCCTGGACGATACCGAGCATCCGTCGGTTCCCCGCCGAGTACGTTTCGATCGGTTTCTCGAGTGGCGGGGGAAACAGTTCCAGTAACTCGTCTCGGCGCTCGTCGCCACGCATCCGTGCGAAGTAGTCGAGTGCCTGCCGCCCGGTGAGGCGCTCCTCGAATCCCAGCGTATCCGGCAGGTAGCCGATGCTCGCCTTCGCTTCGGTGAGTGCCCGTCGATCACGGATGTCAGCGCCAAGTACCTCGGCTGTGCCGGAGGTTGGTGTGATCAGGCCGAGCAACAGCCGGATGGTGGTCGTCTTCCCTGCACCGTTGGGGCCCAGATAGCCGAATATCTCGCCTGATTCGACGTCGAAAGTGACGGCGTCGTTCGCGACGACATCCCCGTAACGTTTGGTGAGATCGGCTATCTCGATCGTCGGCATGGACTCGAGCCACACCGCCGAGCAGCAAAAATCACTCGTTGCAGTAGTCGTCGATCACGTCACGATAGCCCTCGCGGAACGTCGGGTAGGCGAACTCGTAGCCGGCTTCCCGCAGCTTCTCGTTCGAACAGCGCTTGTTCGCCAGGATTCGCTGGCGCGCGCTCGCCGAGAGCTCGTCGTTCTCGAGTCGATCGGCTGTCGTCTGTTTCTCGGGCCGCGACCGATCACACTCGTCGGCGAGCCAGTCCGCGAACGCCCACTTCTCGATCGGTTCGTCGTCGACGACGAGTACCACCTCGCCGGTTGCGAGGTCTTCCTCGAGCAGGTGCCGGACCGCACCCGCGGCGTCGTCACGGTGGACCATATTCAGATACCCCTCGGTGACGGGGCCGTCGAGATACCGCTCGAGGCGGTACCGGCCGGGACCGTAGAGGCCGGCGAAGCGAGCGACGGTGCCGTCGACGCCGTACTCCGCGGATAGTTCGAGCGCGAGTCGTTCGGCGTCGACGAGCACCTCGGTCTTCTCTGTCGTCGGCTCGAGTGGCGTCTCCTCGTCGACCGGGTTGCCGTCGTGATCGCCGTAGACGCCCGTCGAGGAGGTGTAGACGAGTCGGTTGGGCGCGTTCTCGCGGTCGCCGAAGGTCTCGATTGCGGTTCGAAGTCCCTCGAGGTAGATTTCGCGTGCGGCCTCGGCGTCGCGGCCGCCGCTGCTGGCGGCGAAGACGACCGCGTCGACATCGGGGACGGACGCGAGGCTCTCGGGATCGGTGACGTCCGCGCGGACGGCGTCGAAGCCGGCGTCTTCGATCGCGTCGATCCCTGCGTCGGAACGGCGAACGCCGACGACCTCGTGATCGCGGGCGGTGAGCTGGCGACCGAGTTCGAGACCGACGTAACCACAGCCAAGGATAGCGACGTGCATACAGAAACTCGCGGCGGAAGTCACATAGGTTCATTGCTCGCGGTCGACACTGCGTTCTCGGCAGACGGGCCGACGGTCAGGACATCGTGAACGAACCGCTATACGACACGATATCGTACTGGGTACCGACGATGGAAACGTGTGCAAACTGTGAGGAAGAACTTCCGAGTCGCCGCTACCACGTCCACCTGTCGACGGACGACGCCGTCGAACTCCCACTCTGTGAGGGATGTCGGTACAAGTTCGTCACCGCAGAGTGGGTCGACACTGTCGTCTAGTACCGTCCCAAACGTGGACCGACTAGTTGAGAGTTGACCCAAACCGATCACGATTCTCGATCAGGAGTAGAGCGCACTAGTCAGAGTCGACGGTTGGGACGCCACTAGGGCATATTGCCCACGATCACGTGCTGCAGGTGAACGTACTCCTCGAACGACATGGACGCACGTCGCTCTATTTTCTGTTGAGCTTCTTTCGCATCCATCTCGATCTCGAGTTCGCTCTCGACGGCGTCGACGTCCATGACGGCCGTCGACATCCCCATCAGCAGGTTCTCGGTTGCCATCGTCACGACGGTCTCGGCATCCCGAATCCCCTCCTCGAGCGCGAGAATCTCGGCTGCTTCCTCGAGTGAGATGTCTGAGGCGTCGCCGTCGAGGACTCCCTCGAGCGTCGACCGGTCGAGACCCGTCTCGTCGACGGCCGTCTCGAGGCCGTGGTCGTCGACGGTCGCGGTGAGTTCCGAGCGATACTCCTCACGGAGTTGCGCGGGCGAATCGGGGACAGTCGTTCGCTGTTCGTGGAACATACCGGAACAGACAGCAGTCGGTTACAAGTGTATTGCCATTACCGAAACGTATCACTGGAGCTGACTGTCGATTTTTACCGGAACGTTCAACAGAGGGTTAGCCCATTGAAACTGTATGAAAGCTGCCCTGATCGGAGTTGGTCAGGCCGGTGGAAAGATAACCGAACGGCTCGCTCGGTTCGACGCCGAGATGGGATTCGACGCCGTTCGTGGTGCCCTGGCCATCAACTCCGCAACATCAGACCTCCAATCGATCGAATACGTCGACACGCAGCTGGTCGGTGCAGACCAGGTTGGCGGACACGGCGCTGGCGGCGACCGCGACCTCGGTGAGTCACTCGTCGAATCGAACGTCCAGCAGGTGCTGGACGAACTCGAGGGCCGGATCACGTCCGACGTCGAAGCGATTTTCGTGATCGCCGGTCTCGGTGGCGGTACGGGTAGCGGCGGGGCACCGGTGATCGTCGACGCCCTCCAGGGAATCTACGACAAGCCGGTGTACGCGATTGGTGTCGTTCCCGGCCACAACGAGGGGAAACTCTACCGGGTAAACGCCGGCAACGCGCTGAAGACGGTTGTCGACGCGGCCGATGCGACCCTGTTGATCGACAACGACGCCTGGCACGAACAGGGCGAGAGCGTCGAGGGTGCCTACGACACGATCAACGGCAACATCGCCCAGCGGGTCGGCCTGTTGCTCGCTTCCGGTGAGGCCGTCGAGGGAGTCGGAGCCAGTGTCGTCGACTCGAGTGAGGTCATCAATACGCTCCGTTCGGGGGGGATTGCGGCGCTTGGCTATGCGAGTGCGCCAGCGAGCGAGGACAGCGCAGAAAACGTGCGGACAGTTATGACAGTCTCGAGACAAGCGCTGCTTACGGGGACGAGCCTTCCTGACGCGACGACTGCCGACTCCGCGTTGCTCGTCGTCGCGGGTGAACCCGAGATCATCTCACGCAAGGGCGTCGAGAAGGCACGGCGGTGGATCAGCGAGGAAGTCGGCAGTCGGAGAATCCGCGGTGGGGACTTCCCGCTGGAGAGCGGCCGGCTCGGAGCTCTCGTTTTGCTCGGGAACGTCGACCGGCCAGGTCGTGTAGAAGATCTGATAGAGGAGGCGTGGGCGGCAAAGCAGGCAAGCGACGGTGATCGGGACGATGCCGAGGAGGACCTCATCGACGATCGTCTCGAGGGGCTATTTTAGCGCCGGAACAACTTTTAATTTCGCGGACAGTGTCGACGGCAATGACAGACGAGTGGAGCGGCGGGCGGGTGATCGACCGGGAGAGAGACGGGCCACCGGCAGTCGAGTCCTGGCAGCCGGTTTCCGTTCCGGATCGGCGACCCGAGTTCGGTGACGCGGGCGAGAGAGGACCGATCGCGTACAAGACGACGATCGAAGAGCCACGCTCGAGCGACGACGAACGCGCGTGGCTCGCGGTCCGTGGCGGGTACGGACGGACGACAGTCTGGCTCGACGGTGAGAGACGAGGCGAGTCGGCGTTCGGATTCGTCCCGGTCCGGTTCACGTTCGACCCCGGGCAGTCCAGCGAACTGATCGTCGTTTGTGAGCCGCCTGACGCCTTTACTGGCATCCGCGGTACCGACGAGGTTCCGTCGTCGCTCTCGACGCCGAGTATCAGGTGGGGGGTCGACGTCGAGTCACGTCCCGCAGCGTTTATTCGGCGACTGGAGACACGCCCTCGTCTGCAACATCGGGACGACGACTCGACGTACGGCGTGCTCGACATCGAACTCGAGGTCGACGCGGGCGTCGCGATCGACGACGCCATCAGACTGACCGTCCGGCCGAACGAACGCGGAGGCAGCGCGACGATGGAACGGGTTCCGGTGACCGCGGCTGCCGGCGAGCGAACGACGGTCTCGCGGACGGTCGAACTCCGCGATCCGTCGTTGTGGTGGCCACGTGGCTACGGCCACCAGCACCGATACTCCGTCCGTGCGAAACTCGGCGACGACGCGGCAGAACGGCTCGTCGGATTCAGGCGAGTCGAACGCGACGACGAGGGACTGCTCGTCAATGGCCAGCGGGTTCGTGCCCGTGGATTCACCCGACTCCCGGGCGGTGATCCGGTCGACGACGTGACGCGAGCACTCGAGGCCAACGCGACGTTAATTCGTGCGCGTGCACACGTCCCGGACCCGGCGTTCCACGCGGCCTGTGACGAGGCAGGGCTGCTCGTCTGGCAGGACCTTCCCGCGAGCGGCCCCGAGTTCGCGGCTGGTGTGGCAGATGTCGTCGAACGCGGCCGAGAACTGGCGGCAACTCTCGCCGAGGAGTATGGCTCACACCCCAGTATCGTGCTCTACGGCGCTCAAGACGAACCCGCAGCTCCGTTCGATGCTCCTGTCGGGAGTGGGATCACGGGCAGACTCGCCGTCAGGTATCGTGCCTGGCGGACATCGGTCGAGCGGCAACCTGCCGAAGAGATCGCCGAAGCGTTCCCGGACGACACGCCGGTCGTCCCGGTCACCGGCCCGGTCGGGACCGATCCCGACGGAGCCCACCTCTCGACGGGGTGGGAGTATCTCGAGGCCAGTGATCTTCCCTGGTTGCTCGAGACCTATCCCTCGCTTGTCGAGGTCGTTGGTGGACTCGACGCCGGCTCGCTCGTGGCTGACGCCGATCCGGCCGGCGTTCCCGGCCTGAACGAGGATGCACTCGCTCGCCACGAGACCGACCCGGAAGCGTCTCGGATCTACCAGGCACGAACGCTGAAGCGGGGTATCGAGACGCTGCGCCGCGAGGGGTGTGGGATCTTCGCCACCGCCCCGATCCGTGACGTCGCCCAGGGCGGCGGGATGGGCGTTACGGCGGCCGACGGCGAGCCGAAGCCGGCTTACGAACCAGTTTCAGATGCTCTCGAGCCGGTGCAGGCAGTCCTGGATGAGCCACCCGCCTCCGGTCGAGCGATCGGTATCACGGTCTGTAACGACACGCCAGCGGTGCTTGAAGCGACGGTCGAGTGGGCGGCCGGCGAGGAAAGTGGCGAGGAAACGCTCCTCGCCGACGCGCTCGGGACGAGCGATGCCGGGGCCCTGACCGTTCCCGCCGACGCTGATGTCGTCGAGCTAACCGTTGTAGCGGACGATCGGGCCGCTACGAACCGATATCGTTTATAGGCAACTCGCCGGTCCCTGTGAGACACCAACACGACGGACGAGCCGCCTGCTATCCGTTTTCGGGAATCCTCGGACCGGTACATTTAAATGACATGCGACGGTAGTAACCGGTACCAGAACGCCACCGGGGCGCGCATAGCTCGACGATCGATGACAGGGAATCTTATTCACCGGGATTTCGCAGATCGTCAGCTATCGCTCCACGCAGCCGACTTCGGCTGCCTCCCCCGGTGCGGGTATGGCACAGAGGTTCGAATAACATGGTAGACGAATCGAAGAACATCGAACTGACAGAGGACGACCTAGAGAACAAATCGAAAGGCGAGCTCATCAAGAAGGCCGGACAGCTCCGGGACCGACGAAACGAGCTCAACCAGATGGCTTCCGACCGCGCTTCCAAGCGCGACGACCTGAACGCGAAGACTCGCGAGAAGGTCGACGAGGCTCAAGAGCACCGCGAAAAGCGCGACGAGCTAAACGAGCAGGTCCAAGAGCACAAGGACAAACGAAACGAGCTCAACGCCGAAGCGAACGAACTGTTCGACAAAGTCGAACAGCTCAAGTCGGACATGGAACTCGACGAAGGCAAAGACCTCGAAGAACTCGAGGAGGAAATCGAACAACTCGAGTTCAAACAGCAGACCGAGGTCCTCTCGAGCGAGGAAGAGCAGGAACTGATCGAGAAGATCGAGTCCAAACGCGAAGAGTACGAAGAGCGCAAAGAAAAGCTCGAGCAAAACGAGGATCTCGAAGAACTCGTCGAGGAAGCCGAAGAAGTCCGCTCCGAAGCCTCCAAGCACCACCAGAAGGTCACGGAGCTTGCGGACAAGGCTCAGGAGCACCACAACCAGATGATCGAGGCCTACCGCGAGGCCGACGACATCCGTGACGAAGCCGACGAGATGCACGAGAAGTTCGTCGACGCTCAGGAGGCTGCCGACCGTCATCACGAGGACTTCGTCCGCGTCCAGAAGCGACTGCGCGAACTGGACAAACAGGAGGAAGAAGAGCGCAAGACCGAGCGAGACAAGAAGAAAGAAGAGGCCAAAGAAGAGGCCGAAGAGATCTATCAGAAGTTCAAGGAAGGCGAGACGCTCGACACCGAGGACCTGATGAAGCTCCAGAAGACGGGTCTACTCTAGGGTCGTCAGTTCGATTCGTCCCACGTTCGTCGTCGCCGTTCGTTCCACGATCGGGTACCGGTAGCATCTGCTGTAGTGGGCTATAGTAATCCGGCCGGGTCACTCGGTCACCAGCCCCGCTTTCGGAGTCGGTCGTGGACGTGGGACGGAGGCAAGGCAATTTTCGCAAGGTCGATAGCGACAGCAAAGTTAACGGAGTAGCACTCGGAACTGCCGCTATGAGCAGAGGTGACAGCTGTGGTCAGTAAGGAAGGTCTCGGACGATTCCTGGTCGTCGTGGCCACGACGGCAATCGCCATCGTCGCCGGCGTCGGCCTGTTCGTCGTCTATCCAGACGACGTCGCCGACCTGTTCGGAATCGGACTGGCGCTCGTCGTCGTTCTCGGTGGACTGAAAGTTGCGGGCAACGTCGCAGCCTCGGCGTTTCCCGGCTACAACGTCGCGGAAATCACCGTTTCGGGGCCGATAACCCGCGACGGACGAGGCGGACCGCTGCCCTCGAGTCCGCGTGCGACGCCGGCTGACGACGTCGTCGAGCAGATCGACCGCGCGAACGAGGACGACGACGTCGCCGCTCTCTTGTTGAAGCTGAACACACCCGGCGGCGAGGTCGTCCCAAGCGACGACATCCGGCTCGCGGCCCAGCGATTCGACGGCCCGACGGTCGCCTACGCGACGGATACCTGTGCCAGCGGCGGCTACTGGATCGCCAGCGGCTGTGACGAACTCTGGGCCCGGGAGGGATCGATCGTCGGCTCGATCGGCGTTATCGGCTCCCGGGTGAACGCGAGCGAACTCGCCGAAAAAGTCGGTCTCTCCTACGAACGGTTCGCTGCCGGCGAGTACAAAGACGCCGGGACGCCGCTGAAAGAACTCGAGGACGACGAACGCGAGTATCTCCAGGGGTTGATCGACGACTACTACGAGACGTTCGTCGACCGCGTCAGCGACGGCCGGGATCTGGACGCGGAGTTCGTCCGCGACACCGAGGCGCGGATCTACCTCGGCGACCAGGCCCACGAGATGGGGCTGGTCGACGAACTCGGGACGCGCCGGGAGATCGAGGAGGCACTCGAGGAACGACTCGAGACCGACGACGTGGTCGTCGAAGAGTTCGAACCCGATCGGCCGCTGATGGCTCGCGTCGGTACGAGTGCTCAGTCGGTTGCGTATGCGTTCGGTGCTGGTCTCAGCGGACTCGCCGACGAACGTGGGTTCCGGTTGCGAAGTTGATGTTCGACGGGGAATCGGTACGATAAGTGAGTGGTTTTATCGTCACACGGGACTGAACGGCAACCGTGACAACGCTGGTCGTCCGTCTCGACCGGACCGACGACGTGGGCCGCAAGACCGGATTGCGGACGCCGATCGTCGGCTGGGAGGCAGTTCGCGCGCTCGTGACCGACATCGGGCTCGCGGATCCGGAGGATTCGGGAGTCAACTCCCTGCTCGAGACGTTGCGGGTCGCACAGGACCTCCGCGACGAGAACGAGGAGACGATCGTCGCGGTCGTCTCGGGGGACCGAGAGTCGATGGTTTCGGCCGACAGGGCAGTCGCGCGCCAGTTAGACGAACTCATCGACGAACACGAACCCGACTCGGCGGTCGTCGTCATCGACAGCGCCGAAGACGAACGCTTGGTGCCGATCGTCGAGAGTCGTGTTCAGGTCGACTCCGTCGACCGCGTCGTCGTCCGCCAGGCGAGAGACATCGAATCGACGTACTACCTGCTCAAGCAGTTTCTCGCCGACGAAGAACTGCGACAGACGATCCTCGTTCCGGTCGGGATCACGCTGCTCGTCTTCCCGGTCCTTGCGATGCAGTTTGGGACCGCAGAGGGGGCAGCGGCGATCACGACCGTCATCGGTCTGTTCTTGCTGTACAAGGGACTCAACGTCGACGAGATCATGACCGGGGTGGCCCACCAGGCACGCGAGGCACTGTACTCCGGCCAGGTGTCGGTCGTCACCTACGTCGTCGCCGCCGGGTTGACCCTCGTCGGTCTGTTCGCTGGCGCGCTCGGCGTCTCGAGTCTCGACGATCCCCAGGGCGTGTTTGTGCCCACGATGCAGTTCGTTTTCGATAGCATCCCGTGGCTCGCGATGGCGGGTATCACGGCGAGTGTCGGCCGAATCCTCGACGAGATCATCGGCGAGGCTCCGGTTCGACGTTCCTATCTCAACCTGCCGTTTCTCCTGCTTGCGGTCGCGCTGGTGTTGCGGGGGTTCGCGGCGTACTTCCTCGAGCAACAGGGCGTGATCGGCTCACTGGCGGTTCCAGGCAGCGAGTTCGTCCCGCCGGTGATCGAGGGGGTCGCCTTTTCACCCGTCCAGCGGCTGATCATATTCGTCTCGACGGCGATCGCCGTGAGTCTCGTCGGCGCGCGGATCGCGGTCGCTTTCAGTGGTCGTGACGAACTCTCACTGAGCGACGACACAGACTCGAGTCCACAGCGGTCGGAGTCCGGACTCACCGACGGTGGGCCCGATCCAAGCATCGACGGCCGTTCGGCCCCCGACCGCGAGGCGGATTCCCGGGCCGACGCCGAGCGAAAGACGGAGTCGGGACGGGATCGGGACGACTCGAGCGACGAGTAACGACTCGTCACCCATTTACTCCCGGCCCCTAACGCTCTCCTATGAGCGAGATAGAGGGCGTGTGGGTGAGCCTCTTTTCGGGCGGAAAAGACTCCTCGTGGGCACTGTACCGGGCTCTCGAGGAGGGACTCGACGTGCGACGGCTGGTCACCGTCCATCCCGCGGGCGACTCCTACATGTATCACGTTCCTGCGACCGACCTGGCGACGCTGGCTGCCGAGAGCGTCGGGATCGACCTCGTCGATGTCGAACCGGACGACTTCGAAGCCGAGAGCGTCACCGACTCGAGCGTCCAGGGCGACAACGAACTCGAGCCGTTGGAAGCGGCCCTGCAGGAACTCGACGACGAACTCGAGGGTGGCATTGCTGGCGTCACTGCGGGTGCTGTCGAGAGCGAGTACCAGACGACCCGGATCGAGGGGCTGTGCGATCGACTCGGCTGTGACCTGTTCGCCCCGCTGTGGGAGGAAAAGCCCCGTGAGCTCGCCGACGCGATGCTCGAGGCGGGCTTCGAGATTTCGATCATCCAGGTCGCGGCCCACGGGCTGGACGAGTCGTGGCTTGGCCGGACGCTCGACCGCGAGACATTAGCCGAACTCGAAGAACTCAACGAGGAGTACGGCGTTCACATTCTCGGTGAGGGTGGCGAGTTCGAGACGCTGGTGGTCGACGGACCGCACATGGACCGGCGGATAGAACTGGATTACGTGACTGAGTGGGAGGGGACACGCGGGCAGTTGCGGATCACTGACGCAGGGTTAGAGTGACTGTACCGCGAGTGAACGAAGTGAACGAGCGGCTTTTTTGGTCCAGATTTTTGCGCCGAGTGGTCGCCAGAGGCGACCCGAGGCGGAAAAGGTGGTTCTGAGACGCTGGTGGTCGACGGACCGCACATGGACCGGCGGATAGAACTGGATTACGTGACTGAGTGAGAGGGGACACGCGGGCAGTTGCGGATCACTGACGCCCGGCTGGCGTGATCGGCGTTTCAGTCGACGGCAGAACCGCTTTAGGCCAGCTGTGGAGACACCGACCGGTACGATCGAAAGTGAACGCGACCTCTTCGCCCGGACGCTTCGGGAACTCTATCACGTCGAGCGTGAACTCGAGGACCGCCAGACAGAACTCACAGAGGCCGTGACAGACGAAGAACTCGAGGCGTTTTCACGGCTTACAGCGAGCGCACGACCGACCAGATCGGGCGGCTCGAGCGAATTTTCGACGTAATCGAGAGCGCGTCGCTCGAGAGCCTCCGTGCCGGACGGGACGAACTCGTCGCCGACCTGCAAGATCCGGTTCTTGGTGACCTGATCGGGATGGGACTCGGCCGGGTGATCGACCGTCTCGAGAGCATCAGGCTCGAGATGCTGCTTGCTCTCGCCGATCGGATGGACCTGTCGAACGGGGGTACGGAGCCACTAGTACCGTCCCAACCGTCGACTGACGGGTCGAATCGAGCCACACCGCCAGATTCGACCCCGCAGTGCAGGCTTGGCCCACCACTCGAAGCGACGAAAGCCGGGGCGCAGAACAGTCTCGAGGAACGTCAGGAGTCGACGGTGAAGCCCTCTAACTGGTCTGTTAGCACGGTCTCACGTTCGTCTT
Source organism: Natronobacterium gregoryi SP2 (assembly GCF_000230715.2). Taxonomy (GTDB): domain Archaea; phylum Halobacteriota; class Halobacteria; order Halobacteriales; family Natrialbaceae; genus Natronobacterium; species Natronobacterium gregoryi. Next base: position 658,546 of record NC_019792.1, on the reverse strand, counting down.
CGTCGGTAACCGTCCACCAGGCGATCCGATCGATCTCGAGCGGCCGGAACGACGAGACGAGTGCGAGCCACTCACAGGAGGCGATGGTGTAGCACGGGTCGCTGGTGTCCAGTGGTGAGGACTCGAGTTCCGCATCGACGGCCGTGAGGAACTCGACGACGTCCTGGTCGGGGCGAGCGGCGTCGACGCCGGCCAACTGGCGAAGATACTGGAACGTCGAGGGACCGACGCCGGCGATCGAGCCGATTGGATTCTCGTCGTGCCGGTAGTGGTCGGCCTCGGCGGCCCACCCCGAAAGCGCGGCGAGGTCATCGTCTTCGGGTCGATCCGCGAGTACGTCTGCGGCCTCGAGGAGGACGTGTCGTTTCCGCTCTGCGCCGAGTGCGTCGACGAGATCGTCGCTTTCGGGATCGAGCGCTGCAAGTTCGTCGAACGAGGTGACACGGTTGGTCTCGAGGAACGTCTCTTGGAAGCGTTCGACTGCGGGTTTGATGCCGCCCGTGAAGCGTTGGCCGGTCGTCGAGGCAGCCGCCTCTGTGAGCAACAGATAGGGATCGTCGCCGGTCCAGCGCCGATGCTCGAGAAACGCCCGTGCCAGTTCCTCGTGGGGCGTCCCCGCTGCGTACCGCTCGAGGACCGTCCGGACCGCATCCATGGCTACCGTATCACACGGCAATCTTTTAGCTGTTACGAGGGTTGCATCGCTGCGAGAAAGTAGCGTCGAGCGGTCCAACGAAGTAAAAACTGCGGTTACAGCGGAAGCGAAACGACGTGAGCGATGACGAGCACCATCGCAACTGCGCCGACCAGGACGAACACGACGTTCTCGAGGGTTGGCTCGCCGGCTTCGATCCGTGCGGAACCGGGTTCGGGTGCATAGGGGTCGGTTTCGTCGTTCTCGTCGTCCCCGGGATCGGTGGTCGTCGGGTCGCTGTCGTCTCTCGAGAGGTTCATCGGGATGCGATCCGTTTCGGCTGAAGATGTCGGCGTATCGCGTTCCGTCGGCGGTGCCTCGGCCGCCCCGGGGGGTGACTCCCGCCGGTCGTCTTCGCCGTTCGTTCCGAACGGGTCGTCTGTCATATCCGCTCGTAATGGGTCGGCGGTCAAAAACCCGTGGTACTGTGTCTCGCCGGTCGAGAGTCAGACGGACGGCCGCAACTCGCCGACGCCCGCCTGGGCCATCGCACGGTTGTGCGATCCGTCGGCACTGGAGCGGGTGGCATACGGACTGCTGTCCCGCTGTCCCGGCGCGACCGCAGGCGGGCTCGCGGTCGCGCTGGAACTGACGGACAGCAAACCATATCAGACCCGATTCGTCCGGTCGCCGATCTCGCCTGCGTAGACGACGCCACGTTCGGCGTCGACAGTTACTGTGGTCCCGTCCTCGAGTTCCGAGACGGCGGCGTCACTGATCATCGGCACGTCCATCTCGCGGGCGACGAGCGCCGGATATCCGGTCATCCCACGCTCCGCGTTGACGATGCCACCGATCTTTGTGGGGTCGCCGTCGAACTCGTCGTCGAACTCTGCTGGCAATGCGAGGATCGCACCGTCCGGTACGTCCGAGAGATCCCCGCCGGGGACGCGAGTGACGGGGCCGGTCGCACAGCCGTCGACGACGACCCGTCCCGTCGTCAGTGCTTCAGCGGCGACGTGAACTTTCATCATGTTCGTCGTGTTGGCTCCCTCGAGGTCGGTCATCATGCCACAGAGGACGACGACCGTGTCGCCGCTTTCGGCGACGCCGGCGTCCAGAGCCGACTGGACGGCTTTCTGGACGACTGCGTCGGCACCTTGGTCGGAGACGCGGGCATAAAGCGGAGTGACGCCCCACGAGAGCGCGAGTCGCCGACGGATTTCGTCGTTCTGTGTCGAGGCGACGACGGGAACGCCGGGCCGATATTTGGCGGTCTTGAGCGCGGTGTAGCCGGACTCGGTCGCAGCGACGACCGCGTCCGCGCCGATATCGCGTGCGAGGTAGCGTGCCGATCGTGCCAGGGCGTCGGTACGGGATTCGCCTGCAGTCGGGACGCGTTGCTCGAGCAGTTCCTCGTACTCGGTGGAGTGTTCGACCTGACGGACGATGCGGTCCATCGCCTCGACGACGGCGACTGGATGGTCGCCGACCGCGGTTTCTGCCGAGAGCATGACGGCGTCGGTGCCGTCGATGACGGCGTTTGCCACGTCCGACGCCTCCGCACGCGTCGGTCGCCGGGCCGTCACCATCGAGTCGAGCATCTCGGTCGCCGTGATGACTGGCGACCCGGCGTTTCGACTGGTGCGAATGATCCGTTTCTGGATCATCGGGACATCTTCCATCGGGCACTCGACGCCGAGGTCGCCGCGAGCGACCATCACGCCGTAGGCGGCTTCGACGATAGCTTCTAGGTTCTCTACGGCACCCGCGCGTTCGATCTTCGCGACGATCGGGATGTCGGCATCGAACTCCTCGAGCACTTCGTTGACCTCGTAGACGTCGTCGGCGTCCCGGACGAAACTCGCCGCGACGAAGTCGACATCTTTGCTGGCGGCGAGTTCGAGCTCTCTGCGGTCGCTTTCGGTGACGATGTCGAGGTCGAGGTCGCTGCCGGGGACGGTGACGCCCTTTCGACTGCCGAGTTTGCCGCCGGTGTCGACACGTGCCCGAATCTCGTCGTCCGAACACTCGAGGACGGTCGTCTCGATCAGTCCGTCGTCGAGCAGGATTCGATCCCCCGGTTCGACAGTGTCGATCGACAGTGAGAGGCCGACGGTCTCTGAAGAGACCGCGTCGCCGTCGACGAACCGGATCTCCGAGTCGGTCTCGAGCAGCACCGTTTCGTCCGCGGGGAGAGGTGGAGTTCGGATCTCCGGTCCCTGCATGTCCAGCATGACTGCGACGGGTTCGTCGCGGGCCTCGTCGACGGAGCGGACGCGATCGATGAGGTCGGCCCGGTCTTCCCGGCTCCCGTGGCTCGCGTTCAACCGGGCGACGGACATCCCGGCGTCGGCGAGATCACGAATCGTCCGCCGGTCGTTCGAGGCCGGCCCCAGCGTACAGACGATCTTCGCGTTTCGCATGACTCGAGCTACCTCGAGCACAGTCAAAAGGCCGGTGGTTTACTCGGTCTTGAGTCTACTTTGCTGGCCGTCTCGTGCCACGCCAATCGTTTTCCGCGTGGTCGTCTCCAACTCGAGCGTGAACAGGTACGTCTCGCTCATCGAACTCGCGGATCGCGACGTCCAGAACACACAGGAACTCGCGTCGATCTGGGGTGAGATCAGGACGGAGTTTGCAGAACACGACGCCGACCTCGTGGATTCCTACGCTATTCTCGGCGAACAGGACTTTCTCGTGGTCTTCGAAGCCGACGATCGCGAGGGAGCGTTCAAAGCCGCACTGACGCTTCGCCGGCACGGACTCGACGGCCAGACGATGGCGGCCGTCGAAACCGACGAGTTCGCCCACCTGGTCGACGAGATCTGAGGCCGAAGCCGCAGTGGCTTACGTCGACTCGACGGTCACTGCGCTGTGTTTGTACTCCGGAATCTTCGCTACCGGATCGAGCGCGTCGCCAGTCAGGACGTTGATCAGCGGTTCCGCGTAGTGGAACGTGGTAAAGACCGTTCCGGACGTGATCGCCGCCGTCACCTCGGCGGAGACGGTCACGCTCCCGCGGTCGTTCGAGAGCTGTACCTCGTCACCGTCGTCGATCCCTCGCTCGGCGGCGTCGTCGGGGTGGATCTGGACGACGTCCTCGCCGCGCAGTCGCATCAGCGTCCCCGACCGCCGGGTGAGTGCGCCGCTGTTGAAGTGCTGGAGCACGCGGCCCGTCGTCAACACGAGCTGGTCGTCCTCGAGGTCGTCGGCCGGCGGGACGTGGTCGACGGGAGCGAGTTCCGTCCGGCGGTCACCGTTCGCGAACGCTGCTGTGTGGAGGACGTCCACCCCTTCGTTCGCACCGTCGGGGTAGGGCCATCGCTGGTACTCCTCACCGATCTCCTCGTAGGACATCCCGCCGTAGATCGGCGCCACCTCCGTCAGTTCGTCGAAGACAGTCGCGGGACCGTCGTACTCGAACCCGAGGTCGGTGAGCCGTCGCCCGACCGCCTGGAGAATCTCGAGGTCGCGACGCGCCTCGCCAGGGGGTTCGGCGGCCGGGCGCATCCGCTGGACACGGCGATCGGTGTTCGTGACTGTGCCTGCTTTTTCGGCCCAGGCGCTGCCGGGGAGGACGACGTCGGCGAGTTCTGCGGTCGCGGTCTCGTAGAGATCGATGACCGCCAAGAAGTCAAGATCCGCGAGCGCGTCGGCGACCTCGCTGGCGTTCGGTTCGGTGACGGCGGGATTCTCGCCGAAGACGACGGCAGCGCGAATCCCGTTGTCCTCGCCGACCGAGCGAGTCCACTCGACCTGCGTGCGGCCGGGTTCGGCGGGCGGCTCGAATCCCCAGACGTCGGCACAGCGCTCGCGAGCGTCGGCGTCGGTTACGGCGTCGTATCCCGGCAGATCGCCCGGGCGTGCGCCCACGTCGTTCGCACCCTGGACGTTGTTCTGTCCCCGCAGCGGGTTGATTCCGGTACCGGGTTTCCCGACGTTACCGGTGAGGACGGCGAGGTTGATCAGCGCGTGGACGTTGTCTGTCCCGCAGTGGTGCTGGCTCATCCCCATCCCCGTAAACGCGGCAGCGCGGTCGGCCTCGCCGTAGGCCCGGGCCGCCTCCCGCAGGTCGTCCGGGTCGACGCCCGCTTCCCGCGCGTTCGCCTCGACGTCGACGTCCTCGAGGTGGGCCTCGAACGCCTCGCGGCCGTCGGCGCGGTCGTCGAGAAACGCCTCGTCGACCAGCCCCTCCCCCACGACGACTTTCGCCATCGCGTTCAACAGTGGGATGTCGTAGCCCGGCGTGACGGGGAGGTGAACGTCCGCCTTGCTCGTCGTCTCGGTCTCGCGGGGATCGACGTGGAGCAGCGTCGTTCCGTCGTCGACGGCGGGTGCGAGATACGACTGAAACGCGATCGGATGCTGTGCAGCCGGATTTGCACCACAGACGAGAAAGACGTCCGCCTCGCCGACGTCCTCGAGCGTGTTTGTCATCGCGCCGGCCCCGAACCGCTCGACCATCGCGGCGACCGTCGAGGCGTGACAGAGCCGCGCACAGTTGTCGATATTGTTCGTCCCCAGCGCGCGAGCGATCTTCTGGACCAGGTAGTTCTCCTCGTTGGTGCAACTCGAGGAAGCGAAGCAGGCGACGGCTTCTGGGCCGTGTTCGTCGACGGCGGTGCGGATACCCGACTCGAGGCGGTCGAGTGCCTCGTCCCACGGCGCGGTCACGTGCGTCCCGGACTCGTAGACGAGTGGCCGAACGAGCCTGTCCGCGCTACGGACGGGTTCGAACGCGGCGACGCCTTTCGGGCACACTTCACCGCGGCGGTTGACCGATCCCGCCCAGCCGGTGGCCTTGTCGCGGTTGCCGTGTCGGATGCCACAGCCGACGCCACAGAACGGACAGATGCTCTTCTGGGAGTCGAACGCGGATTCGGCCTCGGTACCCGAGTCTCCGTTCTCGGCGGCTGACCCGAGAAACGGACTCGGCGGATCGTCGGCAGTTCCCATACGCGAGAGTTGAACCGGGCCCGACGTTAAGTATGCCTCCGATTCCGAGTCTTCGACAATGCGATATCGGCGTCACTGACCCCTCTTTCGTTGCCCGGTCTCGTATCTGACGGTCAACCGACACAGATGTTCCCAGATCGTGATAGTCGGGGATGGTATTTGACCCAGACTGCTTCGAATGTCGTCGCATGACCACACCATCCTCGGACGAACCGATCGCATCGGACGCAGAAATCGCCCGTACTGCCGAGAAAACGCCGATCGAAGACGTCGTCGCACCGCTCGGACTCGAGCCGAAAGACCTCGAGCCCTACGGCGACCACGTCGTCAAACTCGCACCCGAGACGACCCACGAGCTGACAAATCGAGGGGCGGCCGACGCCCGATACGTCCTCGTCACGGGCATGACGCCGACGCCACGCGGCGAGGGGAAGACGGTGACGAACGTCGGGCTCGCCCAGGCGTTCGATCGGCTCGGAAAGTCGGCCGTCGCAGCAGTCCGGGAGCCGTCGCTCGGCCCCGTCTTCGGCATCAAGGGCGGCGCGGCCGGTGGTGGCTACTCGCAGGTGCTCCCGATGGAGGACATCAACCTCCACTTCACGGGCGACTTACACGCCATCACGTCGGCACACAACCTCATTTCGGCGACGCTGGACAACCACGTCCACCAGGGTAACGACGAGGGGATCGACGTCACCGAGGTCGTCTGGCCGCGAGCGATCGACGCCAACGACCGCGCGCTGCGGGAGCTCGTCGTCGGCCTCGGCGGCTCGACCAACGGGAAACCACGCGAGGGTGGGTTCGTCCTCACCGCGGCCTCAGAGTTGATGGCCGTCCTCTGTCTCGCCGATAGCGTCGCCGACCTCAAAGAACGGATCGGCCGGATCGTCGTCGCCTACGACGTCGACGACGAGCCGGTGACCGTCGACGACCTCGGCGTCACCGGCGCGGTCGCAGTCTTGCTCAAAGACGCGTTCCAGCCCAACGTCGTCGGCACGATCGAGGGGACGCCGGCGTTCGTCCACGGCGGCCCGTTCGCGAACATCGCCCACGGGACGAACTCGATCGTCGCCGACAAGATCGGCGGCGCACTGGCCGACTACGTCGTTACCGAGGCCGGCTTCGGCGCGGATCTCGGCGCCGAGAAGTTCTTCGACATCGTCGCTCCCGCAGCCGACCTCCAGCCCGCCGCCGCGACGCTCGTCGTCTCCGTCCGCGCGCTGAAGTGCCACGGGAAAGACATGTGGCCCGTCGAATTCGACGCGCTCGAGGAGCCAGATGTCGAGGCGGTCCGTGCCGGCTTCGAGAACCTCGACCGACACGTCTCCGTCTTGCAGAAGTACGGCGTCCCCGTCGTCGTCGCGGTTAACCGCTTCCCCGGCGACACCGACGAGGAAGTCGACGCCATCCTCGAGCACTGCCACGACGACCTCGACGTTCGGGCGGCAGAATCGACCGTCCACCGTGACGGCGGCGAGGGCGGCATCGACCTCGCGGAGGCCATCGACGCCGCAATCGACGCCCACGACGACGAGTTCAGCCCACTGTACGAACAGGACGCGCCCGTCGAGGAGAAGATCCGGACTGTCGCGACGGAGGTCTACGGTGCCGACAGCGTCACGTTCACCGCCGACGCTCGAGACGACCTCGAACGCCTCGAGCGCGTCGACCTCGAGACGGCTCCGGTCTGCCTCTCGAAGACGCCCTACTCCTTCAGCGACGACTCGTCGAAAAACGGCGCGCCGGAAGGATGGGAGCTGACAGTTCGCGAACTGCGTCCCTCCGCGGGTGCGGGCTTCGTCGTCGCGCTAACCGGCGACGTACTCACGATGCCCGGTCTGCCGTCCGAGCCGGCGGCACTCGAGATGGATCTCGAGGACGACGGGACGGTGACGGGGCTGTTCTGATCGATTGCGGTCGTCACTCGCCGATCTCCTGTTGCAGATCGAGGATCGTTGCGTTTTCGTCGACGAACATAGCCAGTCGATCACCCTCGAGTTCGACGTCGACGCGGAGTTCGACCGGGTCCTCGGCGACCGCTGTGACCGCCGTGTCGTCGACGAACGGCAGTTCCCACGCTGGCCGCTCGGTGACGTCGACCCCGCGCGCCCAGCAAAACGAGATCACGCCCGGATGGGTGATGGGGACCACGCCGACGTGCGAGCCGCCGAGTGGCCCACACTCGACACAACTCGCATCGAAGGTGTACGTCCACGACGTGTCGCCGTCACCCTCGTCGTTTACGGTCACCGACCGCTCGACAGTCGCCTGACAGTACGGACAGATCCCCGCGAGAAACTGCTCGACCGTGTGTCGCCACAGCGTCGCTGCGACCTCGAGGAGCCGTGGCAGTTCCAGCCCCCGATCGGCCGCACCAGCGGGTCTGACGGCGTGGGCGTACAGCGTCTCGTCGCCACGCCGAATCTGTACGACGCTATCCTCGTAGACCGCCGTCAGCGGTGCACTCTCGTCCGCGTCGTCCGCGATCGTCGTCGGGCCACACGGCTCGTGGGAGCGCCAGGCATCGAGGTCGATCACCTTCACGATCTCGAAGCCAGCGAACGTGAGCCGGTAGCCGTCGTCGTCGCGCTCGAGAAACCTGTCGTCGAGTTGGCGAAGATGGTAGTTGAAGTTTCCCTTGTCCTCGATACCGACGGCACCTCGAAGCTCCGAGTACGGTGTGACTGTAGTCGTCGGTTCCCCATTCGCTTGCCCTCGGTCGTACAGCACCCGGAGAATCTCGAGGCGCGTCTCGTTGCCGAGCGCTTTGAACGGGTCGGCCGGGCGCTCGGCGAGTCGCGGGCGTTGCCCGTGTTGCTCGTCGCTCATCGTCTCGAGCCACATCTTCTGGAGTAAAATATTACTCCAAATGCATATTGTGCTGTCACGACAATTGATGGTCCATGACGCGACGACTTCCCCGCAGACGACTGCTCGCCGGTGCGGGCGGTTCCCTCTTCGGGCTCGGCGCTCTCGCCGGTCACGACAGCGGTGCAGCCGACGGCGACGACGGAAACCGCGTCCGGCCGTCCGAGACGGTCGGCACGCGAGACCCCGAACGGACCGACGAACTCTCGGCAGACGACCTCGAGATCGACCTCGAGGTCGACGACCTGGAACCGTTCGTCGACGACCTGATGGAGACCCACCTCGCGGACCACGACATCGTCGGTGCCGCGGTCGCCGTCGTCCACGGCGACGAGGTCGTGTTCACAAACGGGTACGGCGAGACCGACGCCGAGTCCGAAACGGCCGTCGAGGCCGACGAGACGGTGTTCCGGTTCGGCTCGGTGTCGAAACCGTTCGTCTGGACTGCCGTAATGCAACTGATCGAGGACGGACGGATCGACCCCCACGAGGACGTAAACAGCTATCTCGCGTCCGTCTCGATCCCCGAGACGGACGACGAACCGATCACGATGGCCCACCTGGCGACCCACACCGCCGGGTTCGAGGAGCGATTCCGCGGGACCTGGGTCGACGGTCCCGCCGACGTCCGGCCGCTCCCGACCGTCCTGTCCGAAGCACGACCCGAGCGCGTTCGTCCACCCGGCGAGGTCGTCTCGTACTCGAACTACGGGACGGCACTCGCCGCACAGGTCGTCGCCGACGTGACGGAAACGCCGTTCGAGGAGTACGTCGAACGGGAACTGCTCGACCCGCTGGGGATGGACCGATCGACGTTCGCACAGCCACTACCCGACGACCTCGCCGTCGACGCCGCGACCGGCTACAGCAGCCTCACGGGAACGCCGATGGAAGCACCCAGCCTCGCCCTCGAGTTGGCTCCGGCGGGCTCGCTGTCCGCGACCGTGACCGACGTGGCACGGCTGGCACGCGCTCACCTCGGCGACGGCGAAGTCGACGACGAACGGGTGCTCGAGGCAGAGACGGTCGACCGACTCCACGACCAGTGGTTCACTCACCACGAGGCGATCGACGGGATCGCGTTCGGGCTCTTCGAGGACAGCCACGGCGACGGACGGACGCTCTGGCACAACGGCCACGTTCCGGGCTCGTTCTACACCGACCTCCTGTTCGTGCCCGCGGCCGACGTCGGGGTCGTCCTCGCGTACAATACGGACACCGGCCAGCAAGCCGCGCCCGCATTTCGGCAGGCGTTTCTCGAGGAGTTCCTCCCCACCGATCCCGGGGACGACACCCCGGAACCGGAGGGACGACCCGAACGGGCCGACGAACTCGCAGGAACGTATCGCGGAACGCGGATCGCCGAATCGACGATGGCGAGGCTCCCCTCGACCCTGCAGGCGGGAAGCGTCGACGTCACCGTCGACGACGACGGCTACCTCGTCACCGACTTCGGCGGCGGTCCGGACCGATGGGTCGAACGCGACTCGCTGGTGTTCGAGGAACGGGACGGGAACGGAACTCTCGCGTTCGGCGCGACCGACGGGAAGATTACGCGGCTCTTCGTCGGCCACCAGGCCTTCGAGGGCGTCTCGAGCCACGAGTCGCTGTCGGTTCACGCCGGCCTCGCGGGCGCGACAGCCGTCGGGATGCTCTCGGGTGTCGTCGGCTGGCCGCTGGCGCGTGGCTGGCGGTGGATTCGTGACGACGGTGCCGACGGGTCGGCGGCTGGCTCGGACGGAGACAGAGACGAGAACGGAGACGGGGACAGAGAATCGGACTCGAGCGCTAACACGAACGCGACGGCCAGCGAACCCGCGGCGGATGCCGAGGACGACCGCGTCGTAGAGACGAGTGCCGAACCGCCTGCCGACTCCGACTCGAACTCGGGCTCGGCGGCGTCGCTCACGTCCCTGCTCTCACCGACTCGCGCACGCTGGCTCGCCGGCGGGACGATCGCGTCGCTGTTTGGCTTTCTCCTCGGGGCCGTCGCCGTCTTCCTGTTCAACCCCTACACGCTGTTCAGCAGCCCACCTCCGAGCTTCCAGGTAGTCTCGCTGCTACCGATCGTCGGCCCCGTCGGAACGGTGTTGGCAGCGATCTGTACGATACAGGCCTGGCGCGACCGCTGGTGGGGACTCCCGTCCCGGCTTCACTACACGCTCGTCGTCCTCTCGATGGCCGGGTTCTGCTGGTTGTTTGCCTACTGGAATTTCCTCGGACTCCCGTTCTGACGGGCGGAAAAAGGGCGACGAGATACGACGCTACTCTACCTTCTCGCCGACTTCGGCGTCCCCGTGGGTCGTCAGCAGGTGCGCCTCTTCGCCCGCGGCGAGGAGCATCCCGTTGGACTCGACGCCGAACAGTTCGGCGGGCTCCATGTTCACAAGCAGGATGCACTTCTCGCCGGGCAGTTCGTCGAGGTCGTGCAGTTGCTTGATGCCCGCGACGACCTGGCGGGTCTCGAAGCCGATGTCGACCTCGAGACGCGCGAGGTCGTCCGCGCCCTCGATACCCTCGGCAGTCTCGATACGGCCGACGCGCATGTCGAGGTCCTGGAACTGTTCGAAGCCGATGCGATCCTCGGCCAGTGGCTCGAGGTCGTCCGTGTCTCCCATACCATCGGATACGTCGGCATCGGTGTCGTCGCTTTCGGTTTCGTCCTCGCCTTCGTCTTCGTCGTCGGCCGCGGCAGCGACCCGTTCCTCGAGTTTCTCGTTGAGTTCCGCCACGCGGTCGTCCTCGATCTTCTCGAAGAGTTCGCCAGGTTCGTCGAAGTTCCGCGGCGGGGCCTCGAGGGCGTCCTCGAGGGAAGCGTCCGCGATATCGCCGTCTTCGCCGAGTTGCTCCCACAGGCCCTGGGCCTTGTCGGGGGCGATGGGCTCTAAGAGGACCGCGACGGCCTTGGCGATCTGGACGCAGTCGCGGATGACCTGGGCTGCTTTCTCGGGGCCTCGCGGCTCGTCGCCGCTCGGCTCTTCCGAGGCGCGTCGCGCCTCGCTCTCCTCGTCGGTGAGCTTCCAGGGTTCGTGGTGCTGGATGTACTCGTTGCCGAACTGCGCGAGCTGGGTCCCAGCCTGGCCGACGCCCCGCAGCGAGTAGTCGTTGACGGCCTCGCGAACGTCCTCGATCGCGCCGTTGATCCGGTTTTCGACGTCTTCCGAGACGTCCGCGTCGGGCGTGCCCTCGTAGTTGCGGTAGGCAAACAGCAGCGATCGATACCAGAAGTTGCCGACCGTGCCGACGAGTTCGCCGTTTACTTTCTCCTGGAAGGCGTCCCAGGAGAAGTCGACGTCCTGCTGGAGGCCGCCGGTCGTCGTCAGATAGTACCGCAGCAAGTCGGGGTGGAACCCCTCCTCGAGGTACTCCTTCGCCCAGATCGCACGATTCCGACTGGTCGAGAGCCCCTTGCCGTTGATCGTGATGAAGCCAGTCGCGGCGACGCCACGGGGCTCGTTGTAGCCTGCACCCTCGAGCATCGCTGGCCAGAAGATCGTGTGGTGCTGGATGATGTCGCGGCCGATGACGTGGACAATGTCACCCTCGCCCTTCCAGACCTGCTCCCAGTCGTACTCGTCGGTGCCGACGCGCTCGCTGTACTGTTTCGTACTCGAGATGTACTCGATCGGGGCATCGACCCAGACGTAGAGGACGACGTCCCGCTGCTCCTCGCCAGGGTAGTCGATCCCCCACTCCATGTCGCGGGTGAGACACCAATCCTGCAGACCGTCCTCGATCCACTGCCGGGGCTGGTTCTGCGCGTTCGAAGTCCCCTCTAAGTCGTCGAGAAACTCCGTGAGGAAGTCGGCAAACTCGGAGACCTCGAAGAACTTGTGGGAACGCTCGCGGTACTTCGCGGGGTTGCCCGTGATCGAACTTACCGGGTCCTCGACTTCGCCAGGTTCGAGGTGGCGCTGACAGCCCTCGTCACACTCGTCGCCACGGGCTTTCTCGCCACAGTAGGGACAGGTCCCCTCGACGTAGCGGTCGGGGAGATACTGGTCGGCGTCGGGATCGTAGGCGACCTGGATCTCCTTTTCGTAGACGTATCCTTCCTCGTCTAACGTGCGGACGATCTCCTGGGTGAGTTCGGTGTTCGTCTCGTCGTGGGTGTGGCCGTAGTTGTCGAAGTCGACGTTGAACTTCGGAAACGTCTCCTCGTACTGTTCGTGCCACTCCAGCGCAAACTCCTCGGGATCGACGCCCTCCTGCTCTGCGTTGACGGCGACCGGCGTCCCGTGCATGTCCGAGCCACAGACGTAGGCCGTCTGCTGGCCGAGCGTCTCGAGGGCCCGTGCGAAGGCGTCGCCACCGACGTACGTTCGCAGGTGGCCGACGTGTAGGTCACCGTTAGCGTAGGGCAACCCACAGGTCACGACAGCTGGACTGTCCGTCGGAAACTCGTCGTTGCTCATACTCGTACTCTCTGCATGGCGAGCGTAAAACCCGCCGGTTTTCGGTCAGTTTTCGAGCGACACCGCTGACGTTCGAACCGAACGCGTCGGAGTCCGGCACCACCGATTGCGACGGGGCTTCCGAGCGCCGGGCCTGCAGCCGTCGAAATCGTGGCGACCGATCGAGAGTGGCCGTGGCGTACGGCTGTCTCCCCGCCCTACTGCGCTCCTCGCTCCCGACGTCGCTGTGGTGCTCCCCGAGGACGGGAGTTTGCCTGTAAGAGTTAACTCGAGTGGGATGGTAGCCCGACCGTGTGATCGCTCCGATCACGTCCGTCACTCCCTGCGACGGACGACCACCGCTTCGATGCGGCCAGTGACTCTCGACCGATGACGAACAGCGACGACGGTGTTCCCTCGCTCGCGCTTTTGGACGCCCTCGCCGATCGCATCCTCGAGTACGCCGCGGCGGAACTCGAACCCGAGCGAACGACGCTCGAGGTGATGGGGTATGCCGACGGCGACTACGAGATTCGGGCCTACGAGACGCGCTCGATCCAGCCCGACGCCGACGGCGGAGAGATCTGGGAGCGCGTGGCAATCAGGTACAATCGCCAGATCGAGTGGATTCAACTACACCACTACCGCGAATCGGACGACGGACGGACGACCCGAGAGGTACGCGACCTCGAGTCGTATCCGGACCCGGTCGCGCTCGCTGGCGACGACGAGTAGCACCGCGTCGCGGGGCACTCACGATCGAACTTGTTTGATCGACTATAATAAACACTGGTATCGTTCCCAATTTACAGAACCCGGCGGCGGTATTCGATGGCACACGTCGTCGATCATCGAACGGTGATCGTCGATGGCTGGGGAGCAACCGTCGAAATCGGGGCAGAGAATACAGCAAAACGAGGGTCGATCGAGACAGGTGACCGTCTCGTCTCGCGCACCACTCTCGCGAGAGGACGCGATCGATTTTGCGTCGCGGATCGCGCCGGGCGCGGATCGGTACCTGAAGGTGACGGGCAGTCTCTGTCCTGACTGCGTCGCCGCCGACCGAGACGACGACCTGCTCGTCCCGATGGTCGTCTACGAGGCCGCCGACGAGATTCGGCTCGCCAAGGTGTGTGACGACCACGGCGAGATTCGTGACGTATACTGGCGGGACGCGTCGCTGTATTATCGGGCTCGAGCGTGGGACGACGAGTCGGACCACCTCGGCTCGTCTCACCACGAGCCGGACGGTGTCCCCACGTGTCCGACCGATTGCGGACTCTGCCCGGCACACGAGTCCCACACCGGACTCGGCAACGTCTCCGTCACGAATCGGTGTGATCTCTCGTGCTGGTACTGCTTTTTCTACGCCCGCGAAGACGACCCACTCTACGAGCCGACGAAGTCCCAGATTCGAGAGATGGCAGCGGCGATGGCCGACGAAGAGCCGATCGGCTGTAACGCCATACAGCTCACCGGCGGCGAGCCGACGTTGCGTGAGGATATCGACGAGGTCGTCGAGACCGTCGGGGAGGTGGTCGACCACATTCAGCTCAACACACACGGTGCGACGTTGGCGGACGACACCGCGCTCGCTCACGACCTCCGGGAGGCCGGGGTCAACACCCTGTACACGAGCTTCGACGGTGTGGACCCGGAAACGAACCCGAAAAACTACTGGGAGATGCCCGACGCCCTCCGTGCCTGCAGGGAGGCCCAGCTACCGGTCGTCCTCGTGCCGACAGTCATCGGCGGACAGAACGACCACCAACTCGCCGACATCATCCGGTTCGCTGCTGCGAACATCGACGTCGTCCGAGGAGTGAACTTTCAGCCCGTCTCGCTGGTCGGCCGAATGCCCGACCACCAGCGTCACGCCCAGCGAGTGACCATTCCCGATGCCATCCACGCCATCGAGGACGGCACTAACGGCGCGATTCCGGCCGACGCGTGGTATCCGGTCCCGAGTGTTCTCCCGGTCAGCGCGTTCTCCTGGCTGTGGAACGAGCGACCGCTCTACGAGCTTTCGGCACACTTTGCGTGTGGCATGGCAACGTACGCGTACGTCGACGAGGATCGTCTCGTCCCGATTACGGAGTTCGTCGACGTCGACGAGTTCCTGCGGGCACTCGAGGAGCTCGCTGACGAGTTCGACGCGCCGCTCGGGCGTCTCCAGCGGGCCCGCGTCGGCACGCGTCTCGCCTACGAGTTGTATCGAGTCGTGGACCGATCGGCCGAACCCGACGACGTCCACTTCGGTCGGTGGCTCCTCGAGTCGCTCAGGTCCGGGACGTACGACGGTCTCGTCGAGTTCCATCGCAACGCGTTGTTCCTCGGGATGATGCACTTCATGGACCCGTACAACTACGACGTCGACCGGGTCGAACGGTGTAGCGTCCACTACGGAATGCCAGACGGTCGCGTCGTCCCGTTCTGTTCGTACAACGTCTTGCCGGAGCGATACCGCGATGTCGTCCAGGAGGCATACGCGATCGGCGTCGAGGAGTGGCTCGAACGTGACTACGCCAGGGCCGTCGACGCCGACGCCGCCGACGTAACGCGGCTCCGGTCCGAGACGATTACCGCTCGGGAAGAGGATCAAGAGGCCCTACGCGAGGGACCTGGCGTCTACGGGTACGACGTCAAACGTCGCCGCGACCTCGACGAGTCGGCTCGTGATCGCATCCACGAGACGTACGATAGGGCCTTGACGGAACTCGAGCCTGTCTGATCGCGTCTCTTGTGCAGGTCACTGCTCTGGAAGCGGATCGACTGGACGGCCGGGTCTATCTCGTAACTGAGTGTCTCCGTCCGTCGGCTCTCCTACCGTCGCCACTGTATTGTACAATAAACACAAACCTTTAAACGGCAGTGGGCCGTATCAAGAGGTGATGGCAACTGATGCACACAGTGGAACGAACGGCACCCCTGCAGACGAGCCACTCTACGTCGACGGTGAGCAGCACCTCGACGACGTCGTCACCGACCACGACGTCGTCCTCGTGGACTTCTACGCCGACTGGTGTGGCCCCTGTCAGATGCTCGAGCCCGTCCTCGAGACGCTGGCCGAGGAAACCGACGCCGTGATCGCGAAGGTCGACGTCGACGAACACCAGCTACTGGCCGGCGACTACGGCGTCCGAGGTGTGCCGACGATCCTGCTGTTCGCGGACGGCGAACAGGTCGAACAGCACGTCGGTGTCTTGCCCGAAGACCGACTGCGGGGCCTAATCGACGAGTACACCGAATGAGCGATGCGGGCAACGCGGCCGAAATTCGAGACGTAGTGATCGCCGGCTCCGGCGTCGCTGGCCTCTCGGCAGCAGTCTACGCCGCACGGGCCGACCTCGAGCCGCTCGTGCTCGAAGGCCCAGAACCCGGCGGCCAGTTGACGTTAACGACCGACGTCGAGAACTTCCTGGGCTTTCCCGAAGGCGTCGGCGGCATGGAGCTGATCCAGCGGGGTAAAGAGCAAGCAAAGCGATTCGGGGCAGAGTTCGCTCACGGAACCGTCGAGAACGCGACTCTCGAGGATCGGCCGTTCGAACTCACACTCACGAACGGCGAGGTCGTCAGGACGGGGGCACTCATCGTCGCGACCGGTGCCAGCGCCCGCTGGGTCGGCGCGGAGAACGAGGACGAACTGATGGGCTATGGCCTCTCGACGTGTGCGACCTGCGACGGCGCGTTCCACCGTGGCGACGACGTGCTCGTGATCGGGGGCGGCGACTCGGCGATGGAGGAAGCACTCTTCCTCACGAAGTTCGCCGAGAGTGTCACCGTCGTCCACCGCCGGGACGAGCTCCGGGCCTCCGAGGTGATGGCCGACCGCGCCCTCGAACACGACGATATCCAGTTCCGCTGGAACACCGAACTGCTCGAGATCCACGGCAGCCAGGAGACCGGCGTCACCGGTGCGACACTGCTCTCACATCCCGACGGCCGCCCGAAAGAGAAGCGAGACGACGGCAACGACGTCGAACGGGAAGAGGTCGACGTCGGCGGCATCTTCTACGGCGTCGGCCACGTCCCCAACACCGACTTTCTCGAGGACACGCCAGTCGAACTGTCCGACAGCGGGCACCTTGAGACCCTCGAGGGGATGACCACCGAGACGACCGTCGCGGGCGTCTTCGGCGCGGGCGACGTGATGGACCCCGACTACCGGCAGGCGATCACGTCCGCCGGCACGGGAAGTATGGCTGCCCTCGACGCCGAGGAGTGGCTCGATAAGCGGCCGGACGAGGCCACACAGGAGTTGCTCGCGGAAGCGAGCGACTAGTGGCGGCCCAAGCCTGCACTGATGGGTCGAATCTGGCGGTGTGGCTCGATTCGACCCGTCAGTCGACGGTTGGGACGGTACTAGTAGCGTCCCATGTCTACTCTGACTAGTGCACTCTACTTCTGATCGAGAATCGTGATTGGTTTGGGCAAACTCTCAACTAGGCGGTCGACACGACCAGGTTCGACCCACAGTGCAGGCGTGGTTCGCCGTTAGGACTCGAGGGCACACGAACTTGCGAGATCCGGAGACGTTTCACGATGTACATTCGACGTACCACGGTTACGCGATGAGGACCAGCGGCTGACTTCGCGGAGACGTGGTCGTCGCTCGAGACCGGACGGACCGACGGCGAAAAGAAGTCGGTTACGCGAACGGAACCGGGTCCGGGAGCGGCAGGAGCGGAATCAGGAACATCCCGACGATGGCGACCAGACCGATCAACATCGGGATGACGACGACGGCGACGTTGGTCTGATCGAACAACGTCCCAGCGTCACCAACCATCTCGGAGAGTGGCGGTGCATCGCTCCGTCGGAGGATCGCCAACTCGAGTCCGAAGAGGATCACAGTCGCGGCTGCCGACATCATACAGAACGGACAGATTTCACCGATCGGAACGAGTTGGAGCCAGACGAAAAACGCCGAGAAGACGACGCCAGACGCCGTGAGCGGCGTGAGGATCTTGACGATCAGGGGGTGACGCGTGTCGAACCACCAGAGCGTGAATCCGAGCGTGAGCAGGTAGTAGAACGCACCAAGCGTCGCGAGGGGCACGCCGAACACGTAGGCCCACTGGCTCGTGATGACCTCGATGCTTCCCTGCACTGGCGCGTCAGCCGGTATTGCAGGGAGTGCGAATACGTGGATTGCGGTCAACAGCGAACTGACCAGCCAACCGAGGACGGCGACAGCCGCGAACGTCCCAAACAGGAACGAGACGCTCGAGGAGTACTGCCACTCGGAGTCGAAGGATCGGATGGATCGGGTTTTCGTCGACATACACGTCGTGGTACGGAGGGGAGGTATTAATATATTGTGCTCTATTTCCAATACTGTGTAACGAGGAAGTCGCTCGCTACGGTTTCCTCGAGACTGGCCGACCCGACCCACAGACTACTATGTCGCTGTATCGGTACAAGCAGAGTAATTCGCTGTTTCACAGACACCGACGGACAGCAACTCCGGACCACATTTGCGACGACGACTCACGATCCGGCTGCCAGACTGAGCCAGTAGTATTGTCGGCTAAACACAACAGGAGTCGACAGGGTCTCGCGAGAGAGCGTGCGAGCCGGAGCCCACTCTAATCGATGGACAGCTCACAGACCCGTCCACTCGTCGGCACGCCGCTGTCTTCGCTGACGGATCGTCTTGACTTCGCCCGTCAGCTCGCCATAGTGATCGACGAGATCCCAGGTCGTTACGATCCCTCGTAACGTCAGATCCTCGACGACGACGAGTTTCTTGATCTGCTCTTCACGCATCCGGTCGACGACGAGACGAACGGGGGCCGTCGGTTCGACGGTCTCGAGTGGATGGCTCGCAACCTTCCGCGTCGGAATCTTCGTGATCGGTCGGTCTGCACGATAACTGGCGTAGACGACGTCCGATTCCGTGACGATTCCGTACGGCGTCCCGTCGTTCGTAACGACGACGCTGCCGACTTCCTCTTCGACCATCCGCTTTGCCGCCGGCGCGAGAGACGTATCACGTTCACAGGTGACGACGTTTTCAGTCATGACGTCCGTGACGCGAGCACACATACTGATCTATTGGAGCTGTGATGAGTTAACTTTTGTAGCGACTCTCGGCGTTTGCAGTCTGGGGCCGGGTGCCCCTGGGCTAGTCGGGAACGCTTTTCCGACCCGTAATAGCCTTCGGGTCCAGACAGAAATCCTGGAACGGAATCTCGTCTCGCGGTCGATCGAAGATATCGATAGTCGGAATTGTGACTGCCCACATCTGCTGGACTTCGATCGACTCCTCTGGCAAGTCGGAAAGCGGTTCGAGCGGTCCGCTCGCGACGACGCTACGCCAGCCCTCGTCAGTTTCGTCGTAGACGGTGAGTGTGACCGGGTTGTCGATGACGTCTTCTTTGCTGGTTCCCGAAGAAAAAGAAAGTCGGAAATAGAATCTTTCGGCTTCGGCGGCGTACCCGTAGGAGACCGGAAACGCGGTCGGTGATTCGTCGGGACCAGTCCCGAACGCGAGCACTCCCGTCCCGCCGTTTCCCAGAAACTCGTTTCGTTCCGCTTCAGGCAGGTTGATCCAGCGAAGTCCCCTCATCCAGAGTCGCTACCACGGCGAGAGTAAAAAACCACGGCCGCCACAGCACTGGGCCACTTCACCTCACACGCCGTCGGACAAAATCTATGACGCCACCGGCCCGTGAACACGTATGGACCTCGGGCTCACCGTAGGCGACTCGATCGATCGAACGGCACGAACCATCGACGGCTTCGACTTCGCGGAGCTATCGATCGGTGAAGGAACAGATATGGACTCGATCAACAGCGAACGACTCGAGACCGTCCTCGAGGGTTCGGACGCCGACCTCTGTGTCCACCTCCCGTTCAAACAGGTCGTCGCGACGTCCGTCCCCGAGATCGACGACGCAATTCGGGAGTACCTGTCACGGCTACTCGAGTGGGCGGGCTCGGTCGACGCACGAAAGGCCGTTCTCCACGGGACCGCTCGCAACCCCCACGACACCGATCTTCGGCCGATCTTCGCGGCCCAGCTCGAGGCGATCGGCACGGCGGCCGAGGCAGAAGGTGTCGAACTCGTCGTGGAGAACGTCGGTCACCAGAAACGGGGACTCCCGCTCTCGGTACTTGGCGACCTCGCGCGCGAAACCGACACGTCAGTCTGTTTCGACATCGGTCACGCGTACATGGAAGACGGTAACGACGCCGTCGACCGGTTCCTCTCGGGATACGGCGATCTCGTCTCGCACCTCCACGTCCACGACGCCCGCAGCAGGGGTGACACCCACCTGCCGATCGGTGCTGGCGAGATCGACTACGGCATCGTCACCGACCACCTCGCCGGCTTCGACGGCACCGTCGCAATCGAAGTGTTCACCGACGACCTCGCGCTGTTGCAGGATACGGGAGAACGGGCGACGGCCGCACTCGAAGACGCCTGACCACCCTCCGGAGTTAATGTACGTGGCGTGGAAGCCGCGTCCATGACGTTTGTCGTCCCGTTCGACGGATCGAACCTCGCAGAAGCTGCACTCGCCAGAGCCGTCGAATACGGCCGGGCTCTTGAGGAAGACGTCGTCGCCGTGACGGTCGTTCCCGAACGCACCCGGTACGCACGGGAGAAAAACTGGATCGGCGAGGACGAACCCTACGACATCGACGCCGCCGTCGACCGACTCCGGGAGCAAGTCGGGGACCTCGCCCCCGACGCCGCCTTCGAGTACGACCGCATTCGAGAGTTCCCATCGGAGGACCGCATCGCCGACCACGTCGAACGGCTGGCACTCGAGTACGACCCCAGCGTCGTCTTCCTCGGCAGCGACAACGTCGGGCGCGTCGTCACGCCGTTGACGAGCGTCGGCGTCCACGTCGCTGCCGAGCGAGTCTACGACGTCTTCGTCGTTCGACAACTGCACCCGCCGAAAGTGGATGCACTCGAGCCACACACCGAGTTCTACGAGGACGAATGACACGCACACACGCCAGGTCTCCAAGCGCGGCCCCTGCAGTCGGCACGGACTCACGACCTCGAGACGATCAGCGTCGGTGACAGTCCGGACTCGGCAGTATCGCTCGAGTGCCACACTGGTGTCTGTTCGGAGGCGAATCCACACCCAACGGCACGGTCGAGTACGTCAGCAACGCAACCGTTTACGGCGATCAGGGACGGCGATATCGTTAGTCGTTTCCACGCGGCCGTACCGACCGAACGTCCTCAAAACCGACAGACGACGAAACTTCAAGGGAGTTCTGTAACGGTTCTGCGGCCGCCTGATTATCAGAGTTGAAACCGATACCGAGCGTGTTTTCATTTACTCGGTTGAATCGTGAGCTAATTATATGTACGACTGATTCACAGGCTAATCCAGCACCAGACGGCTGGCGGAAAGATGCGCCGGGTGATCGGGTCGGACAGTTTCACCCCAGCGCGTGCAGTCGTAGTAGGCACTGAAAGTCAGTGCGCACCTGATCGCACGAGGGCTGTACGATCGGTGCACACGAGTTTCAGTTGTTACTCTGTTGCACGCTCTCGGCAGTGGTACTTCCGCACTCTGGTGTGGAGAAATACACATGTTCGAAACGAGGGTGTCATAGAACGAGTAGCACACTAAAGAGCAGGGTGAACGCTGAGGTGGATGAGTTCAGCGACCCTGCAAGATGACCCTTCGGTAGACTCGTTTTTCAATGTCGTGGAGACCGAGACGCTAGCGCTGTTCGAGCACCTTTCCTTCGAGTTTCTCGAAGAGTTCGACGTGTTCGCCCCGGCGGAGACGGGGCGAACACGAGACCACGAACCTCCAGAGCTGATGCGTGGCTTTCTCCACTGCTACTACAAGGACATCTACGGCATTCGCCCCGTTGAACGAGAGCTACGGAATACAGTTGTCTGGCTGAGCTGTGGGTTCGATCGACCGCCGTCGAGAGACGCGGTCGATCGCTTCCTCACCGATCTCGAACACGTCGTTGACGAGGTTTTCGACCACCTCGTCGAGCAGGCCGCCTTGCGGGGCCTGCTCGACTTGACCTACTCCATTGATTCAACTGACGTGAGGGCGATGCCTGCCGATCAAGACGCGTCGAAGTGCTACGATCCAACCAACGACGAGTACTACCACGGCTACGGCTGTACAATCGTCTCGACCGGGCAAAAGATCCCGATTGCGGCGGAGTTCACAGAGAGTAAACAAGCGACAGAGGAGACGGCGATGCGCGTCACCCGTGACGCGCTCGCCGTCGCCAAGCCGATTTGGATGGTCGGTGACAGTGCCTACGACACGCTGGACTGGCACGACCACCTGCTGGCTGCAGGGGTCGTGCCAGTCGCCCCGTACAACGCGCGAAACACCGACGACCCGAAAGATATCGAGTATAGGGTCGAAGACCGTATCGAACAACACAGCGAGGACGTTCAGTTGAAGCAGTCCACGTTGGATGAGACGTACAACCGCCGTACTGGAGTCGAACGAACCAACGAATCAGTGAAGGACTGCGGCCTCGGGCGAACGCACGCCCGAGGCCGCGTTCACGCACGATCGCAGGTGTTCCTCGCTCTGTGCCTTCGTCTCGTCATCGCAATTACCAACTACGAACGTGGAGACAATCCGGGAAGCACCGTGATCACGGTGTGAGAACTCTTCTATGACACCCTTATGTTCGAAACAGTAACTCAGCGGTTTGGAGACGAGGACGAACGTGCCGTTTCACCAGTCATCGGCGTTATTCTCATGGTTGCGATTACCGTTATTCTCGCGGCCGTGATCGCAACGTTCGTGCTCGGGATCGGCGACGACGTACAGCAGGACCCACAGGCGGGCGTGAACATCGACGACGCCGACCAGAGCGAGGTCGAAGTGTCCCTGACGTCGCTGGGTAACGCGGACGGTGTTGCCATCGTGGATGCTAACGACGGAGAACCCATCGACGATGGCGTTCTCACCTCGACAGGAATGGCGGAGACCGTCGAGAATGGTGACAAGAGTTACACAGTCGTAGCGTATATCGGAGAGCTTGATGACGAACCCAAGGGGGAACCTGTAGACGATCAGGCCACCGCAACTGCAACGATCGGTGACTTCGAAGTCGACGGTGACTAACCACCGGTAACCATCCGGAACATACTCCCAGAAGCCGTTCCTGGGGTTCTAATAGCGGACATTGGGATCGGAATTCGATCGCTTGTCACGGATGGTATCTTCATTTTTGTGTCGTATTGTTGCTGACTCGAGCCTAGTCGATCCTAACGCGATCTTTCGAGAGTCCCGAGACCCGCCTCACTACACGTACTCCTCGAGGAAGTCCGCGATCCGTTCGAACTGTTCGACGCGATTCTCGAGTTTGGTCGTGTGATGGCCCTCGTCTTCGAAGATACAGGTTTCGACGGGGACGCCCTGTTCCTCGACGGCCTCGGCGATCTGGCGTGCTTCGCCGACCGGCACACGCGGGTCGTTCGCGCCGTGCTGGACGAACAGCGGGCACTCGATCTGCTCGGCGTCGTGGATGGGGCTGATCGACTCGAGGAACTCCCGGTCCTCCGCGAGCGATCCGTACTCGGCCTCGCGGTGGGAGCGTCGATAGTCGCCGGTGTTCTCGAGGAACGTGATCCAGTCCGCGATGCCGACGAAGTCGACGGCGGCCGCCCACAGGTCGGGGTACTCGGTGATGCAGGCGAGCACCATGAACCCGCCGTAGGACCGGCCGTAGCAGACGATCGAGTCGGCGTCTAGCTCGGAACGGTCGCGGAGCCACTCGACGCCCGCTGCGACGTCGCGAACCGAGTCCATGCGCTTCTCGACGTCGTCTAAGGCGGCGTACTCGCGGCCGTAGCCCGACGAGCCGCGAACGTTCGGCTCGAAGATGGCGTAGCCGGCGTCCAGGAAGTACTGCCGGACGGGACGGTTGCGCCACGAGGGCCGACGCTGGGAGTGTGGCCCGCCGTGGATGTCCACGATCACTGGCGACTCTCCCGCCTCGGACTCCTCTGGACGAGTGAAAAAGGCGGGAATCTCCCGCCCGTCGAAGGTCTCGTACCGAACCAGGTCGGGTCCGTGGTACTCCTCGAGCGGGACGCCGCCCGACGACGGGACCGTCCACCGCTCTACTTCTGGGGCCGTGTCCTCGCCGACGCCCTCGAGGTCGACCGTGTAGATCGAGTAGTTCAGATCGGTCGCGGAGACGGTCATCGCCGCACGCTCGCCACTGGAGCCGATCGTCAGATTGGAAACGACGCCGTCGGGCACCTCGACCTCGATAGTGTCTGCCTTCGTTGGAGACGCCAGCCGGCCGACGTGGAGTTCGGAGTAGCCCTCGACGTTACGGGTGAACGCCAGTCTGCCGCTCTCGGCCTCGAGTGCGACCCCGTCGATGCTCCACTCGCCGCCGTCGACGACCGGATCGACCTCGAGTGTGTCGAGGTCGATCCGGACGAGCTCCAGGGTGTCGTCGGTCGCGTCGCTCGCGCAGTAGATCGCCTCCCCGTCCGGTCCAAACGTCGGATCGCGGTAGCGGACGTGGCCCTCGTGGGGCGTAACGTGTCGGCGTTCGCCGGTCGCCACGTCGGCCACGTGGAGGTCGTCGTCTGCGCTGGCGTGGGCCTCGACGACAAGGAGGTGCCGACCATCCGGACTCCAGGCGCTGACCTCGAGCCGACCATCGCCCTCCCAGACGAGCGTCGGGGCGTTTTCGGACCGGGACTCGTCGTCGGCGACGTCCATCACGTATACATCGAAATTCGACGAGTCCTGTCGGTTGGCGGTAAACGCGATTCGATCGCCGTCCGGACTCCAGCCACCCCACGCGTGGATCGCGTCGGGCCGATCGGTGAGTTGCTCGATCCGTCCGTCCTCGGGCTCGAGTCGGAACAGCTGGTCGTGTTCGTCGGCTCCAGCGTCCTTTCCGAAAGCGATTTCGTCACCAGCGGGCGACCACGAGACGAACGAAACGCGGTCGTCGTAGAACGTCCGCCGGGTCGGCCACGATTCCGG
The DNA here is from genome assembly GCF_000230715.2 of Natronobacterium gregoryi SP2. Classification (GTDB taxonomy): domain Archaea; phylum Halobacteriota; class Halobacteria; order Halobacteriales; family Natrialbaceae; genus Natronobacterium; species Natronobacterium gregoryi. The sequence continues at coordinate 633,719 of NC_019792.1, read as the reverse complement.
TCTTCCCAGAGTCCAAACCTGCATCGATCCCGTCGTATCCGCGAGAAACGCCAGCCTACCGTCCGGTGCAAGCGTCGGTCCCTTCGTGCCGTGTGCACTCAGATAGGATCGAATCTCCCGTGTCACGATGAGGTAGCCGCACTGTACCCGTTTGAAGCTATGGGTCTCGGAGGGGGACTGTCGCTCGAAAACGCCTACTGCGATACGCTCGATTGCTGCGTTGGAACGACGAACTCCCCTCCCCTCGAGACCAGCCCCTCCACTTTCGTCCACGAAGGCACCAACCCAGAGAAAGACAAGATAACATCCGTCTTTAGTTAGGCGCAAAACCGCACGATAGCGGCGGCTTATCGGAGTTACTTTTCGGAAGGAATGAGGAGGAGGAGGAAGATGTGCAGTCTAACCCCTCCTCACAGGAAGTGAAACGCTATCTCACTAACTTCCTTCCATCTGAAGCGCTCGAAGACCACGCCGATGCCGTCGGCGTGGTCGAGCGCGATCGGAAGCTGCAGATTCCACCGCTCGTCTGGTCATTTGCGTTCGGCTTCGCCGGCGGCGCAAGCCGAACGCTCGCCAGCTTCAGACGAAGCTACAACTCGACTGCAGACAAGACATTGTCCCCAGGAGGGTTCTATCAGCGGTTGACGCCGACTCTCGCAGAGTACCTCCGCGACCTCGTCGAGTGCGGGCTCGACGAGGTCGCTGTCCCCCACACTGTCTCAGAGGAGTTCAACCGATTCAGAGACGTGATGATCGCAGATGGAACGGTTCTCCGGCTTCACAAGTTGCTTTCTGAGGAGTACGAAGGTCGCCGTGAGGAGCAGGCTGGAGCACGGCTCCACCTGCTCCACAACGTCACTGAGCAGACGATCGACCGGTTCAGCGTCACAGACGAGAAAAGACACGACAGTACGCAGTTCGAGACAGGATCGTGGCTCGAAGGTCGGCTAGCGATCCTCGATCTGGCCTATTTCAAGTACCGGCGGTTCGCGTTGATCGACGAGAACGACGGCTACTTCGTGAGCCGACTGAAACGCAGCTCTAACCCGGTTGTAACCGACGAGTTACGGGAATGGAGCGGCCGCGCCATTCCCTTGGAAGGGAAGAAGATCTTCGACGTCGTGGACGATTTCTGCCGCAAGTACATCGACGTCGAAGTTGAGATCGAGTTTGACCGGAGAGAGTACGCGGGCACGCAGTCACGTGATATGAAACGGTTCCGCGTCGTCGGCGTCCGCAACGAGGACGCCGACGACTACCATTTGTACATCACGAATCTCTCGCGTGAAGAGTTCCTGCCGGAGGATCTAGCGACGATCTACCGCTGTCGCTGGGAAGCAGAACTACTGTTCCGGGAGCTGAAGACGCAGTACAGACTGGATGAGTTCGATACGACGAAGAAGCACGTCGTAGAGATTCTGCTGTACGCGGCGCTGTTGTCCTTGGTCGTGAGCCGTGAGTTGCTCAGCCTGGTCATCGAACACGCAGATGATAACCTCGTGTTTCCGCCGGAACGCTGGGCGGCGACCTTCCGGTCGCACGCCCAGCTCATTCTCTACCGGTTGAGTGGCTACCTCGGGTATTCTCCGCCACCACTGCTTGACCGCCTCATCGCCGACGCACAGAAGATCCACAAACAACGCCCGGTTCTCCAAGAACAGCTCGCTACCGCCATCAAACCGGCTGCTGAGGCCTAACTAAAGACCAATGGACAAGATAACTGGTGACTCGAGATCGAGTCGATCGAAACCCGTCCTACTGGGTGCTGGGTTCTGGCCGAGTCGAAAAAGCATGGGCGCTGCAGGCTCTTGGTCACGCGGTGAACGAAGTCCCTGGCCGGCCGTGATACGGACTGCTGTCCCGATGTCCCGGCGCGACAGCGAGACCTCCTGCGGTCGCGCCGGAACTGACGGACAGCAAACCGTATGAAACATATCGCGTCCGAGTATCTCGCCACGATCGGACTGGTGTAACCCGCTGCTGAACGACTGCTGGCAGTTCACGGCGTCGTCAGAAAAGTGCAACAGACCGTCTCAACCGCCGCCGAGATCGGTCACCGTCGCGTTCTCGGGTGGTTCGAACGCGAACGTCTCCTCGTCGACGTCGCCGTTGAACGTGACACTCTCGAACTGCTCGGTCATGACGTAGCGTTCGTTCTCTGTGTCAGCCTTCAAAACGAGCACCTGTTTCAACGGGAACTCGTACTCCGCGTCGATCCAGAGCCGTTGTTCGTGAACCTCGAGTTCGTCGCTCGGATCGACCGTCTCGAGGGCGTAGACGAACTCGGTGTCACCGACGAGAACCGACACTCCGTCTGTGGCCGACTCGGTTTCCGCTTCGACGGTCAGCACGTGGGTCTTGCGGTCCGCGACCGTCTCGACTCCTTCGTACTCGAGGTCGGACAACCTCTGCTGGCGTTCGGCATGGTCGGCGCGATCCGCACGAACCGCGTCGTCGTCGAACGGCTCTGTGGGTGCAAAGTAGTCTGCCACGTTGGCGTCGGGATCGTACCACCAGTTGATCGAGGCGGTCGAAACGTAGACGTCGCCGACGCGGTCGGGGTCGGCCGACTCGAGAACCTCGCTCCGGTACTCGGTGTACGGTCGCTCGACGACTTCGACGCGTTGGCTGTGCGTCTCGGCGTCGCTTCCGGTTCCGACCACGATTTCGGTCGTCCGGTCGCCGTGGACGCTCTCGAGGTCGTCGGCGTGAACGAACACGCTTTCGAAGAGTTCCTTCGGCATTGGTTCGTCACGCTCGCTTGCGTGTGGCTCGAGAGCGGTGAAACCACCAAGAACGGCGAGGACCGCGAGAACAGCGAACACGGCAACGAGGCGACGACCGATCATCGTCGGCATCAATACGAGGGACGCATGTAAGCTTTACTTGCTCGTCGACGTGACACCCGATATCCTTCGGCCGGAGACACGACTGCGAGTCCGCAACGCCGCTTGCATCCCCTGTCCTGGCTCGTCGAAATCTGGTGTCGTGACTCGAGGCGTTCTTCCGAAGCGTCGTCGTGGTTGCCCTCGAGTCGGTTTCTGGTGTTCACGACGGCGTCGCTGCACGGCGTACAAGCCCTGGGACGGAGTGCTGTGATCGAGCCCTGGTACATTCGGATCGCGGTTGAACTGGAACTGACAGTAAACCGTATGAAGGTGGAAGGCGGACTGTCGTACTGGTATCGACGTTCGTACTGGGGCGAGGCGAGTCACCGCTATCGGTCTCGAGGAATGCAGTATGAGTGTGGAGTCCGCGATTGCCCGTCGTTCCGACTGGGGGAATCCCGGTTGCCTTCTCCACCCCGCGACCCGTCGAGCGACAGGTGTCCGGCGGTCCACTGCTCGCTTCCGCGCCTGATGGGCTGTCGCCGGTCAACCACGATGGGACGTCCCTGCGGACGGCCACCGTAGACCGCTGTCCCCGACGGACGAGGCTTCCACGTTGGCTCCCGGGGCCCCGGTCGGTCTGACCGGACGCCCGCGGCGTTTGGTCCCCGCTAATGACCATAGCGCGGGTTGTGAGCAGGGCCAAACTGCCCGACCTATCCACCGTCACGTAGGAGACAACAACTTAAGGGCCTTTCGTCTCTCCGATCGCACGAGGGCGGCAAAATCGATGCTGCGACCACTCGGGGTTGCCGTGGTCTGTCTCGCCAGACTCGCCGCGTTCTTTCGCCGTGAGCGGGACCGCCAGGACGAGCAATGCGAGGAAGTACACTGCAACGGCGACGACGACCAGCTGGCCGCCCCCCGTGGTCGTCATCGACTAGACGATCTCGAGGGACTGGTACCACGTCCGGGACTCGCCTTCGTAAGCTGTCACTCCCCAACTGGTAGGCGGTCGAGTAACGGACTATCAGCAACAGAAACGAGCCGACGTGAACCGCTTCGGGGGCAAGTGGTTCGAGACGCAAAGCGTCTCGTCATCAAGCGAGACCAGAGGTCTTGGGGACATCGCGGAGCTTTGGTCCGCTCGGTCACGGAAATCGTTGCTTTCCGTACGACCCCGAGGCACTCGGCCTGCTCTGCCTGTAGACCGCGAGTCTCTTCGGCAACACTACCACGGTCACTCGCCGTCAGAGCCGACGAGTCCGACCCACCTGGCCGTCTGTCGCGTCTCGATCATGGGGACGACGTCATCGCCGCCCCGACTGTCTTTTCCGGTGTTTCGGAGCTGCCGAAAACCGCGTGGATTACTCGGCTCCGGCTTCTGCGCTCTCGAGGACCTCGTCGAACTCCTCGGCGCGGGGGCCGGTCTCGAACTCGTCGTCCTCCTCGTACCGTTCGTAGTCGCTGTCACCGTTGTCTAAGAGACGGGACGGCAGCTCGAGACCTTGCATCCAGGTGCTTGGGGTGTTCGTTCGTATCATCATGGTTGGTCACCCCGATCCCATTTAGGGTGGTCTGGTGGTTCGTAATAAATATGTTGCCCATTGTGTATTGATGACAATTAACTCTCAGAACCGCGCAAAAGAGGAAAAAGCCCATTATCGCGCCGACACATCGAACGCACATGGGACTTGGCAGCACTGCAAAGAAACTGCAGGGGCTCTCGGATAGAGCAGAGGCAATGTACAAACAGGTTCAGAAACTCCAGGATCGGATCGTCGGTCTGGAAGAGGAAATGGACGACACCCACGACACGGTCAAGCGACTCGACCACCAAATCTCCGAACAGCGCGAACTGCTAATCGCGATCGCCGACGAACAGGGACTCGACGGCGAACAAATTCTCGCGGACGCAGCGATCGACGAAGTCGAACTCGCGAGCGAAGACGAGGAGTCGGTCGACGGACCCAAGACCGAATCGTAACTCCGGTCGACGCCGTCGCACTTTCGCTCCACGTTCGACGGCTCCCACACACTCTTTCCGTCGACCCCAACGGGATGGGGCGACCCGCTGGGACTGGGCGTAAAGGCAAGACCTAACAACAGTGGCAACATTTGCCAGCACAATGACGAGCCACGACCGACCGATGGAGTCGGTACTCGAGACGATCGGTCAGACTCCGCTCGTGCGCATACAGGACGGGGTCGAAGACGTCCGGATCTACGCGAAACTCGAGTCGTTCAATCCGGGAGCGAGCGTGAAAGATCGGATCGGCCGGTACATGCTCGAGCGGATGCTAGAGCGGGGCGACGTTCCCGCAGGTGGCACGGTAATCGAGCCAACCGCCGGCAACACCGGGATCGGTCTCGCGATTGCCGCCCAACAGCTCGGACTGGACGCCATCTTCGTCGTCCCCGAACGGTTCAGCCAAGAGAAACAGCAGCTCATGGACGCACTGGGCGCGGAGATAATCAACACCCCAACCGAGGACGGAATGGGCGGCGCGATCGAGCGCGCCCACGAACTGGCCGAGGAACTCGACGACGCCGTCGTCCCCCAACAGTTCTCGAACCCGCTGAACGCGGAAGCCCACTACGCGACCACGGGGCCCGAAATCTACGAGACACTCGATGGCGAGGTCGGTGCCGTCGTCGCCGGCTGTGGAACGGCAGGCACACTCATGGGAATCGCCCGTCACGCTCTCGAACAGGACGATCGAACCCACGTCGCCGCTGTCGAACCCGAAGGATCGCTGTACGGCGAAATCGTCGGCGAAGACCGCGACGAAGACGAGTACAAGATCGAGGGGATCGGTACCCACGACCCCAGCACGAACGAGTTGTTCGATCCCGAACTAGTCGACGACGTCTACCCCGTCGCCGACCGCGACGCTCACGACGAACTCGTCAGACTCGCACGCGAGGAAGGCCACCTCGTCGCCTCGAGTGCCGGCGCGGCCAGCGTCGCAGCCAAACGCGTCGCCCGAAAGATAGCGATCGGCGATATCGAGACGCCCCACGACACGGTCGTAACTATCTTTCCAGACTCGAGCGAGCGGTACCTCTCGAAAGGGATCTACCGCTCGTTCGAGGAGTGGAGCTCCTGACCAAACTCGCTGGCACCCCACTTACCGCTGCGAGTCGAACCGAGTGCGGTAGACCCGTGCGACGCACACGCCGCCACTCGACGGCGCACTAACTCGGCGTGGAGGATTGTCGGAGCGTCGTCGCATCGACGACGTCAAGTTCCTCGTCGCGTTCGACTTCCCAAACCCGAAGCACGAGGTGGGCCTTGCAGTAGTGCTCCACTTTTTCCATCCCCGTAACCCGGTTCCGCAAAACGAGCTGACAGGTCTCGTCGTTCGAACAGCTCCCGAACCGGTCACACATGGATACTGGTATCGACTACTCCTCTGGCAAATAAGTCTCTGTCGGTGAGTCGGCCTTTCGACGTAAATGCAGCCGAAATACCGCCGTATTTAGGTGTGGTAGTCACCGGTGGCGATTCCGGTCCGGAGCCAACCTCGAGACGGCCAGTCACGCGATCAGTCGACGGTGCTCGACGTTCATACATCGGTCCTGAACGACCGCCCGACCATCACTTCTCGCGACCGGGGCTGCCTCGTCGTCACGGATGCCCTGCCGAGTCCAGACGACTGCGACATCGTCTCGGTTGCAGACCTCGTCGACGACCCCACACACCCCCTCGCTCGGGCGGAAATACAGACGACATCGATCAGCCCTGTCACCTCCGCGAGTGAATCGGCGGCCTCCCGACCGAACGTTTCGTCCACAAAGGGGTTACCCGGAATCACGTCGTACTCTCGGTCGTGGAAGAAAGCCGGGACATCGTAGGCCGCTTTCCCCGGCGTCCTCGAACAGCCGACCACCGCGACCGGCTCGTGTGTGAGAGCCGCCCTGATCTCATCGTCGGACGCCACCATCCGTCTCGATACTCGAGTCTCGCGTAAACACCTGTCGTCGGTTCGGTCGATCCTGTCTGCAGAAACGTCAGAAAACGACCAAAGAGGCCGCCGACATCCCGAACGACAGCGGACGGTAGGCCGAACGTCGAAGACGATCCAAGCGAGTCATCCGAACCAAGCACGCAACCGCCGGGAACACGCAGGGCTACATCGGCCAGATCCTGGCACAGTGATCTCGACCGATCTATCGGCTACCTCGAACCACCCGTTCACTCTGACCCGACTCAAAACAACCCCAGTTCCATCGACCCCCGTCCGACGACGAACGCCAGCGTCGCGAGAAACATCCCGTACTTGAGCCACGACTGACCCACGGTCGGATCGTCGAAGCTCTGAACGGTCCCCCCGAACATGATCAGGACTGCCGGGACAACGAGCACCAGGTAGACAGCCCCAAAGTACCCGAGAAGGTACGGGAGCGGACTCGCCAGCACGCCAATCGCTAGCAACGCAGCGGCGATCCACAGCGCCCGTCGCTCGCCGATCGCGATCGGCAGCGTGTTCAGTCCCTCTTCCCGGTCACCCTCGACATCCTCGACGTCCTTGACGATCTCTCGAGTCAGGGTTGCAAGCGCCGCGAGCAAGAAGAGAACGACAGCAGGGCCGACGTCACCGACCGCTGCAGCACCAAACAAGAACGTACTCCCAACCAGGTACGCGACCAGCGCGTTCCCGACGCCGGGAAGCCCCTTGAAGAATTCAGTGTAAGCAACCAGCGCAATGAGGTTGATCGCCGCGATTCCGATCGCCGTCCACGGCAGCGACACCGCAAGCAGGACCGCCAGTCCGAAGAGAACAACGCTGAACACGAGCGCCCCCCGAGGGCTCACCGCCCCGCGTGGAATCGCCCTATCTGGCCGATTGATTTGATCGATCTCGCGATCGAAGTAGTCGTTCATCGCGTTTCCAGCGCCCACAGCCAGCCCGGTCGCACCCACTGCCGCCGCAACCGCAAACGGCTGGTCTACGATTCCACCTGCGACGAACGCGCCAATAAACGTCAGCACACTCGCCGCAATCACGTTTACCGGCCGCGTCAACTCTAGTAGCCCGCTAACCGTCTCCCCCGCTGTCATGCACGGGAGTGGTCAGGCAGACAGGTTAAACGGCACGATCCACCGACGAAGTGAGAACCATCGAAAAGTCAGTTACCGCCACTCCTCGAGATCACAGAGGAGGTCGTAGTCGACCGAGATCCACTTTGTCACCCGGTCATCCCCCGTCGCATCGACCGGAACGGCCGTCCATACCTCCTCGTCGTCCGTGAGCAACTCGAGCGGTGCGTCCGCAGACTGGCCGTCGTCCGACTGGGGCAGCTCGTTCACCGTCATGGTGTACTCGAAGATACGTATCCCCTCAAAAAGTCTCCAATGTCAATTTTCATCGGCCGGGAATCAAGTGCCCGTATCGGGACTCGAGAGAATGTGGAAGAGTATCGAAACGGCTGAAAATCGAGTCACTTATACGGGACCCGCGGTTACAGATACGATGAGGGCGCTTAGCTCAGTCTGGACAGAGTACTTGGCTTCGGACCAAGCTGCCGCGGGTTCAAATCCTGCAGCGCCCATCCGTTTTCCGAACGCTTCGAATCCGACAGACGGCGGTGGGTCGTTTATAAATGAGTCACTGTCTGCGGATTTTATTTCGTTTGTTTATATATTATACTGGGCATTCGTGCCTTTATTAAATATATAATAGATTTAATACAATTGTTGGGCCAAACAGCTGCACAAAAACACTCCCTAGGCAAGTTTTCATTCGAGAGTTCCGATCTCGAGGATGGGAAGGACTCCGGTGTTCATACTGCCGGGCAGAACTGCGTGACGATCGGTCGCTCTGGTGGGGCCGCCACCGGAGGAGATGGCCGCGAGTCCGCGGTCGACTTCGTATTGACTTCTGTCCGACAGTATCAGTATGCGTATAGTGAGCTTACCGGCGTAACAAACGGAGCCGTCGTGGTACACTCATCGTCCGTCTTCAGCAGACCGTTTGTGCCGATTCTGCGAGCGCCACAGCGTATCGATTCACCGAATTAAATTACTCGGTGGACTCGAGAATGCCACGGTCGGTTTCGAGGCCGAGGTCACCCTCGAGCGTCCGGACGGGGTAGGGGATGTCGATCCCTGCCTCGTCGAACCGCTGTTTGACCGCGGTGACGAACTCGCCTTTGATGCGGACGACGTCGCTCCGAGAGGGGTCTGCGATCCAGAATCGGGACTCGAGGCCGACGTCGGAGTCGCCGAGTTCGGTGAGCCGGACCGACGGTTCGGGGTCGTCGAGGATGTTCGGGTGGTCGGTCGCCTCGTCGCGGATGATCTCGCGGGCCTGCTCTACGTCGTCGTCGTAGCCGACGCCGAAGACGAATCGCAGGCGGAGTTCGTCGGCGTCGACGGGGTTCTTGATCACTGATTCAGAGAGCTGTGCGTTTGGCACCGTCAACAGTTCGTTGTCGAACGTCCGCACACGCGTAACTCGGAGACTGATGTCCTCGACGACGCCCGAATAGTCGTCCCACTCGATCCAGTCGCCGATCCGAAACGGCTCGTCGGCGTAGATGAACACGCCGGCGACGACGTTCGCGATAGTGTGTTGCATCGCCAGTCCGATCACGATCGCGCCAGCCGCAGCGATACCCGCCATCGAGACGAGAAAGTTACCGTAGCCGGCGAAGCCGAAGGCAATCGCAACTGCCAGGAAGATGACGCTAAACCGTGTCAGCTTCAGCAGCGGTTTACGGGCGTGGGCATCGAGTTCGCGCGTCTCGAGGGCTCGGCGGACGAGCGGGACGAGCGCTAGCCGGCCGACTGCGTAGACCGCGACGAACGCGACGAGAAAGAGGGTCGCCCCCTCCAGACTGGCAGCGAGTGATTCGTCCACGAGCGACTCGAAAACGTTCCCGATCGGGCCGAGGTCCTCTCCGGCCTGGGCCTGGAGAGGAAGCAGGCTCATCGATGCAGGACGGCGGTGTGGCCGCGGGTTTCGACGAGGTCCGCGCTCACGCGGTCGGCTAGTTCTTTTGCTTTCTCCTCGGTCGAACTGCCGGCGCGTGCGGCCCGCAGGAATTTGACCTTCACCAGATCACGGTCGGTTAGTTGGTCGTCGAGTTCGTCGACGACGGATTCGATGCCACTTTTGCCGACCCAGACGGTGACGTCGAGGTCGTGTGCTCGTTTCCGAAGCATCTCTCGATCCATATCATCGAGTATTGGCGTCGAACGGTTTGTATCTTCGCGAATAGAACGAGACGGCGACTCGAGCAGTTGTCCCCTCGAGAGACGGGTGTCCCCTCCGATTCTGGCGGTACGTTACAGCGGTAGCGAGGCGAAAGTCCACCCGTTCACGGGTGATGAAGCCGACAACTGGGTAGCAAACCACGGGAGTCGGTCACTGCCTGCTGTCGGTGGTGTCGTCGTCGCTCCCCTCGTATGGGTACCGCGCCTGTGTCCCACAGTCACAGGTGAGCACGACGTGACCGTCTTGGAGTCTGACGCGGGCGTTCCGTCCTGGCCGGAGATAGGCGTCGCAGTTATCGCAGGTGAACCGGCGGAACTTGCGGGGGAGCGAGAGTCGGTTTCGTTCGGCGACTCGGCGCGCGAGTTGGACGTAGTAGCGTGCACGCTCTTTGTCGTCCTCGGTCGCCGCTGCTCTGGCTAACTCGTGGAGTTGTTCGATCCGTTCGGCAGCGACGCTCATGTGTTTCCGTTTCGTCGGTACGCCTATTGATGTTGTGTTCGACGACGACTCTCGCGTCGCGTCTCCGTCGCGGGCTCGGTCGATCGGCGGCGATCGGAACTCGAAGCGGGGTCGGGGATGGGTCGACTGCAGGACACAATACTGTTATATCCCACCCTCGAAAGCACGTGACAGATGAATTGGACGTCCGTCCCCTCCCCCTCCACCGGCCCCGTTCGCCGTCGATCCGTCCTCGCCGCTGCTGTCGGTGCCCTCCTCCCGACGAGCGGTTGTGTCACCCGCGGCGTCGAGACTGTCGTCGACGACGGGAGACAGGTATCGCTGTCGCTTGCGACTGTGCCGACCGACGACGACCGCGGTGCGATCCGGATCGCCCGACACCTCGAGTCGAATCTCGAGGCGGTCGGCGTCGACGTTACTCTCGATGTCCGTCCCCGGGCAGGATTTCTGGAGGCAGTTCTCCTCGATCGGGATGTCGATCTCTTCGTGGATCGTTATCCCGTCGACGCCGCCGCCGACCCCGATTTCCTCTACGGTGCCCTCCACTCGCGGTTTGCAACCCAGCCCGGTCGCCAGAACCCGTTCGAGTTCACCGACGAAACCGTAGACCGGCTGCTCGAGGCCCAGCGCCTGGCAAGCGAGGCCGAGCGGCGCGGATATGTCGCCGACCTGCTAGACGCGATCGTCGCTGCGAAGCCGTTCGAACCGATCTGTCGCCCGACCGAACACCGTCTCGTCCGGTCGGATCGGTTCGAGGTCGACGATCTGGATGACGCCCCAGTTGCGTCTAGAGCCGGTTACCTGCATCTCGCTTCCGTCGAGGACGACGATCGGTTACACGCGTTGTTGACGGATACCCGGCCGTCTCGAAACTGTAACCCACTGTCGGTGACCATGCGCCGGCGCGGAACGATCGTGGACCTGCTGTATGACTCGCTTGGCACCTACGAGGACGGGACGCTCCGACCGTGGCTCGCAGACTCGTGGACGTGGGAACAGGACGGCCACTCGACGACGATCTCTCTCTCGCTCCGGGAGGGCTGTCGGTTCCACGACGGGCAGCCGGTGACTGCCGACGATGTCGCGTTCACCTATCGGTTTCTCGCGGATACGGCCCCCGACTCGGCATTTCCCTCGCCAGCACCACGCTACAGTGGCCGCATCTCGGCGGTCGACGACCTCGAGGTCCACGACGAGTACGCTCTGACGATTTCGCTCGAGGCGGCCGAGGCTGTTGCTGGCCGTGCACTGACTGTTCCGATCTTGGCCGAACACGTCTGGCAGGAGCGGCTCGCGTCGGAACGCGGGCATCGGTCGTCTCCCCCGCAGGGCCACCGGGAGCCCGTCACCGGCGACGTCGACCCCGTCGGAAGTGGGGTCTATCGGCTCGCGAATCGGTCGAAACGTGACTCGCTCACTCTCGAGCGCCACGAGGAGCACTTCGCTGTCCGGGGCGGAGACGGCGAGGAGTCGGCAGCAGCCGCCACTCCACCGGCCGTCGAACTCCACTTCGAAGTCGATCCCAACAGCGCCTCCATGGTCGAACGGATCGCAGACGGCGACGCCGACGTAACGGCTTCGCCGATCCAGGCGTACGCGGTGAATCGTGTTCCGGCAGACGACGTCGTCGAACACGCCGCTCAACCTTCGAGGACGTTCTACTACCTCGGGTTCAACACCCGTCGGACTCCCTGTGACGAGGACGGCGTCGAGTTGCGCCGTGCGATCACCCGGTTGCTGGACAAGTCTACGCTCGCCGAGAACGGCTTCGACGGTGACGCAGTTCCAATCTCGACGCCGGTTCCCGACGCGTGGACTCCCGCGGCACTCGCGTGGGACGGCGATGACGACTTTGCCGGCAACGACGGTGACCTCGACCTCGAGACGGCACGATCGGCGTTCGAGCGGGCGGGACTGCGCTCCGACGAAGACGGGCGGCTGGTATGGGAGTACTAGACGATGTTGACCGATGTCCTGATTCGCGTCGTCGCCGTGGTCGGTATCCTGCTCCCGGTCGCGGTGGCGACGTTCGTCGGTCGTCGTCGACTCGCAACGCTACAGATGGAGTGGCGATCGCGGTTCCGGGAAAGCGGACCGTTGCTCGTCGTTCTCCTGGTTGTGCTCGGAATCAACCGCGTCATGCGCCAGGAGGGACCGACGATTTCCGATGCGATCGGGATTCAGCTCACCTGGCTGTTCTACGAGCTCGAGGGGGAGTTCGTCCTCGTCTTCCAGTCGGTCGCGAGCCCGGAGCTGACGGCGTATTTCTCGGCGATCTACGTCTACGGTTACGCTTTCCTGCTTATTTTCCCTGGAATCGCCTACTTCGCGTTGTCGAACACCATCTATTTTCGACAGCTTCTGGCGGCGTACTCGTTGAACTATACGATCGGGCTCGTCTTCTATCTGGTCGTCATCGCCCTCGGACCCCGAAACGTGATGCCCGACCTACTCGCGGGCACGATGGTATACGACGCCAGCCCGGAGTATCACCACTTCACCCGCCAACTCAATAGCAGTACGAACGTCTTTCCCTCGCTACACACGTCACTGTCGGTGACTGTCGCCATCTTCGCTTACCGGACTCGGGAGCAGTATCCCCGCTGGACTCCCGTCGCCGTCGTTATCGCACTCTCAGTCGTCATCTCGACGATGTACCTCGGATTCCACTGGGTGATCGATGTCGTCGCCGGCATCGCCCTGGCAGCCGGGTGTGTCGCTCTCTCGATGGCCCTCGTCGACAGTCGAAACGCTGGGTAACCCGTGACCGTCACGGCTGGAACAGATCCTCGCTACGTGTGAGCCAGCACAATACTGTTATACCACCACCGGCGAACTGAGAAACGAACGAACCCGAAATGTCAGGCCCTCCCTCCACCGAACCGTCCGATGGCTCCGTCGATAGCCTGGAAAGCGAAACGAGCCGTCGGACGATGCTCGCCACGACCGGGTTGGCCGTCGCAACCAGCGGCTGTCTCCGCCACGTTCGCAGTGCCGTCAACCGGGATGGACTCGAGCCACTCTCCGTGACGATCACCACGCTTCCGTCAGACGGCGATCGAGAGAGCATCCGACTCACTCGCAGAGTTCGAGACGCTCTCGAAGCCGTCGGGATCGACGCCTCGATCGAGTTACTCGCCAGCGACGAGTTCCTCCGGGCGGTGCTTGTCAACCACGACTTCGACCTCTATGTCGGCTGGTATCCCGAGGCGACCGAGCCGGCGTTTCTCTACGAGGCGCTACACTCCACGTACGCGGACGAACCCGGCTGGCAGAATCCGTTCGGATTTACCGACCTCGCGTTCGACGACCTCCTCGAGATGCAGCGCCGGACCGACGGCGACGAGCGTCGGGACGCAGTCGCGGAGACGCTCGAGGCGTTCGTGACCCACCAGCCTTTCGTTCCGATCTGTGCGCCCGAGGAGTACCGTCTCGTCAGAAGCGATCGAGCCAACGATTGGAGAAGGTTCCACCCCGGAACGCCGCTGGGCTATCTCGATCTCGGAGCTGGAGGTGGCGAGATCGAACGACTCCGGGCAGTCCATACGGACCCGCGACCGTCCTGGAACCTCAACCCGCTGTCTGTCGAGTACCGCAACCGCGGGCTGTTTACTGGCCTGCTCTACGACCCGCTGGCAGTCACACCGGCCGCAGGGACGGTCGACGATGAGGGGGACCCGCCACTGGCTGACGGCGGCAAAGCGGACGCTCGCTATCACCCGTGGCTCGCCGAGTCCTGGGAGTGGGCGGAAAACGAGGACGGCGGAACGCTGACCGTCGAACTCCGAGACGACTGTCGGTTCCACGATGGAGAGCCGGTCACGCCGGCCGACGTCGAGTTTACCTACCGGTTTCTCGTGGATACGACTCTGGGAGGTGACGGCGTGTCGACACCGTCGCCGCGTCACCGAGGGCACGTCGCTCCAGTCGTCGTCGACGAAATCGACGCCGACGGGGCCCGTATCGAACTCCCGATCGCGGGCGGCGAACCGGCCGCCGAACGCGCGCTTGCGGTTCCAATCCTCCCGGAACACGTCTGGCGAGAACGGTCGGCGTCGACAGACGTCACAGGAGTACAGGTCGCCGATGGGACGACCGACGCCGTCGTTCTGGACAACGTTCCCGCGATCGGATCAGGACCCTTCGAGTTCGTCGACCGAAACGAACGCGAGTACGTCACCTTCCAACGGTACGACGACCACTTCACGCTCCGGAACGACGTCGACCTCCCCGGACCGACCGTCGAGGAGTTCCGCGTCCGGATCGACCCCCGGAGCACGTCAGCCATCGAAATCGTCTCGAACGGCGACGCGGACGTCACGACCGACCCTCTCGAGAGCTACGTCGTCGACGAGACGGTCGCTCTCGCCGCCGAGACCGAGGGCGTGGAATTGCTCGAGTCGCCGGCACGGACGTTCTACCACGTCGGGTTCAACTTCCGGAAAGCGCCGTTTGGTAATCCTCACTTCCGGCGGATCGTCGCCCGATTGCTCGACGAGGCCTGGCTCGTCGACGATGTCTTCGACGGCCATGCCAGGCCGCTCACGGTGCCGGTCACCGAGGAGTGGACTCCCGACG
The DNA here is from genome assembly GCF_000230715.2 of Natronobacterium gregoryi SP2. Classification (GTDB taxonomy): domain Archaea; phylum Halobacteriota; class Halobacteria; order Halobacteriales; family Natrialbaceae; genus Natronobacterium; species Natronobacterium gregoryi. Next base: position 618,631 of record NC_019792.1, on the reverse strand, counting down.
CCCTCGCGTGGGACGGTGACGATCCTGCCGCGCCGTTTCTCGGCAGTGACGGCGAAATCGACGACGTCGCTGCACGCGACGCGTTCGAGTCGGCTGGCTTCAGCTACGACGCGGACGGCCGACTCCGGGTGAGACGCTGATGTTACTCCAGGTGCTCGTCCAGTTGACCGCCGTCGTCACACTCATGCTTGCCGTTTCGACGGTAGTTCTCATCGGCCGGTACCGACTCCGAGACACTCGACTCGAGTGGCGAGACCGGGTGCGTGCGACCGCCCCGATCACGATCGTTCTCGCACTCGTCTTGCTGTTCAACGGCGTCGCCAGGGACTGGGTTCCGGACGTCTCGTTGATGATCGGCTGGCACGTCACCGAGCTGATTTACGACGTAGAGCAGTACGTCATCCTCTGGCTGCAGTCACAGGCGACGCCGGAACTGACGGCGTACTTCTCGTTTATCTATATCTACGGTTACGTCTTCTTGCTCGTGTTCCCTCTCGTCGCGTACTTCGCACTGTCGAACACGCGACCGCTCCGGGAGCTGCTGACCGCCTACACGCTCAACTACGTGCTGGGACTGTGCTGTTACGCCCTCGTCGTCGCCTACGGCCCGCGAAACATCATGCCGGATCTCGTCCAGCCGTTGCTGTACGACACGTATCCGCAGTACCAGCATCTCACCCGACAGGTCAACCGCAACACGAACGTCTTCCCCTCGCTACACACTTCGCTGTCGGCGACCGTCGCGTTCCTGGCCTACCGAACCCGTCGGATATACCCGACGTGGGCAGTCCTGGCAACTATCTTCGCCCTCTCGATCGGGATTTCGACGATGTACCTCGGCATCCACTGGGTGATCGACGTGCTCGCAGGGGTCGGACTGGCCGCCGTCAGCGTAGCTCTCTCCGGCCACCTCGTCGGCCGCTTCTCGATCTCGGCGTGGCTCGAGAACCACGTTCCCTCGAGCGACCGCATCGGAACCACTGACAGACCCAGAGACGCTCCCGAGCGAACGACCGAATCGACGGTCTCGAGCGAGGACGAGTGAGGGTGTCACTCGAGCCTGAGACGGACTGCTGTCCCGCTGTCCCGGCGCGACCGCAGAAGGGCGCGCGGACGCGCCGGCACTGACTGACAGCAAACCGTATGATACACCGTTGACAGGCCCCTGGCTGTATTATGAAGAGAGACACTGAGCGTGACGGAGTCTGACCGTACGAGTATGGCCGCACAGGTGATTCAGGCCCGTCGACGTCACGCAACGCGGCAATGGGGTCGGATAGATCGCTCGAGAGTGAGAGCACGAGCGCAACTACGATCGATCGACGCGATACAAACCCGTCGTGCACACGAATGACCGGACTCGAGAACGCAGATCGATTGCGAATCACGACCGAGGTGTCGGATATCGATTCGGTCCAGGAGGTTCTCACCCACCTGGCGGAACTCGAGGCGACGGTCGATCCACAGGGCATGGCGGTCGTCGATCCTAGCGACGACCACGTCGCCGAGGTCGACGTCGGATCGCTCACGACGAAACAGCTCCGGGCACTCGAGCTGGCGTATACGCGAGGATATTACGAACAGCCCCGCGAAACCGGACTCGAGGAGCTCTCGGCGGAGCTCGACATCTCGAAGTCGGCCGTCTCACAGCGGCTTCGGGCAGCCGAGTCGAAGCTCGTTGTCGCCGTGTTACAGGCGATCAGGCCCTGGCTCGTTCAGTCGGAAGTTGCCTAAACTGCACTGTCGGGAATCGTCACCGACGGCAAAGATCGACGAGAAACGAAATCGGAAAACTGGCAGTTAGTCGTCCTCGAGTGCGTCGGCAATGCGCTTGAGAGCGCGGGTCTGGTCTCGCATCTCGTCGCGGAGTTGGCGGACCTCACGGACCAGTTCTTCGTTGCTTTCGTCGCCACCGGGTCGACCGCCGGGACCGCCCGGGCCGCCGCCCATCATCCCACCCATCATCTGAGCGAACGGGTTGCCACCGCCCATACCGCCAGGACCGCCACCGCCACCGCCGCCGAACGGGCTCTCGGGTGCCCCACCTTCTTCGCCTTCTTCGCCTTCTTCGGCGCGTTTCTCGCGGATTTCCTCGACTCGTTCCCGGAAAGATTTCTCCTCGTTTTCCTCTCCGCTTTGCTCTCTGCCTTCGTCGGAGCCGTTTTCGTCCGTCATACCATCGGCTTCTTGACCGCCGGGGAAAAGGATTGCCATGTCCCGGGTTCTCGTTCGTCTCGAGGAGGTACTGGGACGCCGAAGACAAAGCTTGGCTTTATCAGTCCGGAGGGCTTCGGTCGAGGTATGCAAGGAAACCTGCCGCCGGAGGCACAGGAGAAAATCGAACAACTGCAAGACCTTCAGGAGACGGCCCAGGAAGTAGCCGTCCAGAAACAGGAAACCGAATCGAACCTCACCGAGGCCGAGAACGCACTTGAGGAACTCGACAACGTCGACGACGCCACCACGATGTACCGACAGGTCGGCGAGTTGCTCGTCGAGACCGGCTACGACGAGGCCGAACAAGACCTCGAAGACAAGGTCGACTCGCTCGAGGTCCGCCTCGAGACGCTGGAGAAACAAGAAGAACGCGTTCAGGATCAGTTCGAGGATCTGCAGGAAGAACTCGAAGAACTGCTCGGCGGCGCAGGCGGCATGGGCGGTCCCGCAGGTCCGGGCGGGCCGGGCGCTGGCGGCGCGTAAACATGGCGACTGACGCCGACCGCGACGAGCCGTCCGACGAAGCGGTCGTCCAGACGGCTTCGGAAGCCGCTGAAGAATTAATATTCTCGCGGTACAAACAGTCTATCGTCCGCGACTACGATGTCACCGCCATCTTCGAGGACGGCGTCCTCGAGGTCGACGTCTACCTCAACGCGCCCGACGAGGAAGACGGCCCCGACCCGGATCGGGTCGCTGACGACGCCGCAATCGCGGCACGAGAGGCGGTCGACGAACTGTTCGGGGAGTAAGCGGTTTCGTCCGCCGTCGACGCCATCGTCTCCGTTTTGCAGTTCGATATGGTCCACAACTGGCAAGTATCTGTTCCGCGAATCGCTACTCGAGGACTATGGAGACCGTTTCTCAGTAGTTCGGTGCTCCCGCTCCGTCGCGTTCGGTCGTGAGGAGCGACGTGAACGGACGGGAGAGCCACGATTTCTCCGGCGATAGCCGCCGGACTAGCACTGCTACCAGACAGCCATGATGCCACCAGACAGCCAATGTCACGAACAGATAACGCACCGAAACGAACAGTCGTCGCGAAGAGGTCGGAGACCACTCCCGTCGAGACCGACGAGATAGAAACACTCGTGCGTGCGGCAGGCGACGAGGTCGTCGCCGCCGTAACGCAGGCCGGCCACGAGGATGCGGGCAGCTACTTCGGCCGCGGGAAGGTCGAGGAACTCACAGACACCGTCGCCGAAACCGACGCCCGCCGCGTCGTCGTCGACGACGAACTCACGCCGGGCCAGTACCACACCCTCGAGTCGGCGATGCCCGACGATACGGCGGTTTTCGACCGCCACCGGCTCGTCCTCGAGATATTCGAGGCGGGGGCGGGCTCGAGACGCGCGAAGCTACAGGTCGAACTCGCAGGGCTCCGGTACGATCTGCCACGCCTGATCGAGTCGGCCGACGAGGGGATGCTCAACGAGATGACCGAGAGGGGGTCGCCCGTCTACGACGTCTGCGACCGGATCGACCGACTCGAGCGGAAACTCGCTTCCCTCCCCGAACCGGCAGAACAGTGCCGCGAACGTCGCCGCGAGGAAGGATTCGATCTCGTCACGCTCGCGGGCTACACGAACGCGGGGAAGTCGACGCTGTTGCATCGACTTGCGGACGAGATGGCGCTCTCCGAGGCCAACTCGAGTCGGGAAACGGGCGACGCCAGTACCGAAAAGAACGCTACCGCAGCCGTCAGGGATCGGTTATTCGAGACCCTCGAGACGACGACGCGCCGCGCGACGATCGATGGCCGACCGCTGCTCGTGACGGACACGGTCGGGTTCGTCGACGACCTGCCACACGACCTCGTCGAATCCTTCAGCGCGACGCTGTCGGAGGCAGGTGCAGCAGACGTCGTCGTGCTCGTGGTCGACACAAGCGATCCCGAGTCGCGGTTTCGCGAGCGCCTCGACGTCTCGCTCGAGGTGCTCGACCCCCAGGGCGTCGAGGACGAGCGGATCGTCCCGGTACTGAACAAGGTCGACTGTCTCTCCGCGGACGCTCGAGCGCATCGACTGGCGGTCGCCGAGAAGCGGTTGCCGTCGGCGGCTGCAGATCCGATTTCCGTGAGCGTGCTCGAGGAGACGAACCTCGAACGTCTTCGGGAGACCGTCCTGAAACGGCTGCCGACCGATACAGCCGAACTCCGGGTTCCCAACTGTGACGAAGCGATGACGCTCGTCTCCCGGGCGTACGATCGGACGACCGTCGAAACCGTCGACTACGACAGTGGGGTGACGATCGAGTGTCGCGGACCGCCGCGGGTCCTCGAGGAGTTACGGGCTCGAGCCGATCGGATCGTCGACAAACAGCGGCACTGATCGCTCCAGCCGTCGGCTGCTGGATCGATAGGCCAATCCGACGGCCGACCCGACACGCAGGGTTGCTCCGCCACTAGTACCGTCCCAACCGTCGACTGATGAGTGAACTCAGACGACCGCATTCGGTTTCACTCATCTGTTCAGGCTTGCCAAAGCACTAGACCGTCTCGACTCGCGTTCGAAGCCAGTCGGCGGCCTCGGCGACTGTCTCTTCGTCGGTGCTCTCGACAGTGATACGGACCGACTCGCCCGGGTAGCTCCCGACGGAAACGTCGAATCGTTCGCGCAGTTGCTCGAGCCGCTCGAGCAATGCACTCTCGGGTTCGGGAGTGGTGACCGTCTCGCGGTAGGTCGCCGTGCCCGAAAACGCCGGTTCGATCGACGCGAACATTCCACGCATCTCGGCTGGGACGCCCGGAAGGACGTAGACGTCCTCGATGACCGCGCCGGGCGCGACCCCGACTTCGTTGTGCAGTGGGCGTGCTCCCGCAGGCAGGTCTGCTGTCCCGTCTGTCAGGTCCGACCGCGAGTAGCCGTCCGCTTCGAGCCAGGCCAGCGCAGTCTCGTGTTCCTCGAGTTCGCGCCCCAGTGCGGCGGCGACGCCGTCCATGGTGACGTCGTCGTGTGTCGGGCCAACGCCGCCCGTGACGATTACGGCGTCGTACTCGGCACGGTACTCGTTGACGACACGGGCGATGTCTTGGGTTCGGTCCGGGACCGTCGTGACGCGTTCGACGTCGACGCCGCGCTCGACGAGGTGTTCACAGAGCCAGGTAGCGTTCGTGTTCGTCGTCTGCCCGGCAAGCAGTTCGTCTCCGACGGTGACGACCGCGACGTTCATGCGCGTCGTTTCGGTCCGAACCCCCAAATGCGTCTCGTCCGATGGGCGCGTTCGAGCTCTCGAGGAAGCCAATGACAGGATTATATCACGTACCACAAGATTCAATTTTGGTAATTGAATACGAATAGACAATGTCACGTAGTCGGACGAAACGAAACGACGTCGACTCCGCAGCGGTTCTTGCGGCGCTTGGGAACAAGTACAGCGCCGAGATTCTCTGTGCTGCGGATACGCCGAAGTCGGCCCAGGCGTTGAGCGAAGATGTCGAGATTCCGATCGCCACGTGTTACCGGCGAATCGAAGAGCTCGTCGATGCCGGGTTGTTGACCTGTGAGGGCCGACGGCTTTCGGACAACGGCCGCCGAACCAACATCTATCGGCGCACGCTAGACGAGATCGAGGTCGACTTCTCGGACGAAACCCCCGACTTCTCGCAAAAGCGGCGAACAGAGGCGAAAAACCGGTTACAGGAACAACTCAGCAACTGACGTCGTTTCGATCAGGGGTTTCCAGCCCCCGCTCTCTCGGCCGTCGTCTGCCTTCTCGCCGCCGATACTGCTCGAGGTGCTCGTCCGTCCTGACCAACGCGCGACCAGACGATCATCCTTAAGTATTCTCTCGAGAATACTGCAGTATGCCCGAAAGAACAGGATCTCTCGAGGAGGCACCGACGGACGACGGCGTCGTCGGTACACGCCGAACCCTCACGGTCGGCCACGACCGGCCAATCAGGATCAGTGCTGGCCATCGGCTCTTGCACCACGACGGCAAGTGCTCTCGCCCACACGGACACAACTACGAAATCACCGTCACGATCGACGGTGCACTCACCGAGGAGGGCTGGGTCGCCGACAAAGGAGACGTCACCGGTGTCGTCCAAGAGTGGGATCACATGTTTCTCGTGGAGGACGGCGATCCGCTCATCGAGGCCTTCGAAGCGGCGGGCGACGACGACGCACTCGTCGTCCTCGAGCAGCCGCCAACGGCCGAGGTGATGAGTGTCCTTCTCGAGAAGAAACTCTTTGACGCCCTTCCCGAGATGGTCACCGACATCGCCGTTCGCGTCGACGAGACCAGCGAGCTCTGTGGAGGGCGTTTCTGATGCCCGTCTCCGACTCGGTCGTCGACCGCGAATCGCCGGCCGACGCGAGCGACGGGTCCGCGCTCCCGATCAACGAGCTGTTCTACTCTCTCCAGGGCGAGGGAACTCTCGCCGGTGTCCCCTCCGTCTTCGTGCGGACGAGCGGCTGCAACCTCCGGTGCTGGTTCTGTGACTCCTATCACACCTCCTGGGAGCCGACTCACGCGTGGCTGGACATAGAGGAGATCGTCGCCGAAGTCGAGAGCCACGACGCCGATCACGTCGTCCTCACCGGCGGCGAACCCCTGCTCCACGAGGAGAGCGGCGAACTGCTCGAGGAACTCGACGCGTGTGGGTACCACACCACCGTCGAGACCAACGGGACGATCCACCGCGACGTGCCGATCGACCTCGCCTCGATCAGCCCGAAACTGGCGAGTAGTACGCCCACGTCCGATCGTAACCTGACGGGCGCGGTTCCGACTGAATCCCGGACCGATGGACGGCAACCCCCGGGACCCGTGAGTCCGGGAGACGGGGAGTGGGCCGAGAAACACGACCGCGAGCGGATCGACATGGAAGCACTCGCCACCTTCATCGAGGACTACGAGTTCCAGTTGAAGTTCGTCGTCACCGACAACGAGGATATGTCCGAACTCCTCGGGTTGCTCGCCGACCTCCGCGAGGTCGCCGACGTTCCCGTCCGCGACGAGGACGTCCTGTTGATGCCCGAAGGCGCGACGCGCGAGGGTCTCGCCGAGACCCGCGAACGGGTCGCCGACCTCGCCATAGAGTACGGGTTCCGGTACACGCCGCGGCTGCACGTCGACCTCTGGAACGACGCCCCCGAGACGTAGACCGAGCTACCGATGACCGACGATACTACCGCCGTCACGACCGACGAAGCCGAATCGAGCGACGAAAACCGCGCCGTCGTCCTGCTATCGGGCGGGATGGACAGCGCCACCGCCGCCTACGAGGCCCGCAACCGCGCCGACGAGATCTACGCCCTACACACCACGTACGGCCAGCAGACCGCCGACCGCGAACTCGAGTGTGCCCGCCGCGTCGCAAAAGCAGTCGGTGCCGCCGACTTCCTGCAGGTCGAGACGGGCCACCTCGCGGCGATCGGAGCCTCGAGTCTCACCGACGACGAACTGGCAGTCGCGGATGCGGACCCGGAGAGCGACGAGATCCCGACCTCTTACGTTCCCTTCCGAAACGCCAACCTGCTCTCGATGGCCGTCTCCTACGCGGAGGCAAACGACTGTAAAGCGGTCTTCATCGGCGCTCACAGCGAGGACTTCTCGGGGTACCCGGACTGTCGTCCCGAGTTCTTCGAGACCTTCGAGCGGGTCGTCGACGTCGGGACGAAACCCGAGACCGAGATCGCAATCGAGGCACCGTTCGTCGAGTGGTCCAAGACTGACATCGCCCAGCGCGGGGTGGAACTCGAGGTCCCCTACGAACACACCTGGAGCTGTTACCGCGAGAACGAACCGGCCTGTGGCACCTGTGACGCCTGTGCGTTCCGGCTACAGGCGTTTCAGCGGATTGGCGTCCGTGACCCGATCGAGTACGCCGAGCGGCCGACCTACGCCGAGGAAACCGGGGGCGTGTAAGCTATCGGTAGTAATATTGAACAGGCAACACGTTGCACCCGGAACCGATGACCCTCCAGTTCCGCGAGTGGTTCCGCGAGGACGGCGACTGGACCAGTCCCGACGGTCGGGAAGGCGAACTCGTCGCTCTCGTCGTCTTCCTCCCTGCCGTCGTCGTGTATGCATGGTTTCGGTTCGACCTCGGGTGGCCACAGGGAACTGCCCAGTGGACCGTCGCCGCGCTCGGTCTCTTCGGCGGATACGTCTATGCGATCCACCTCCGCGAGTACGTCTTGCGGTTCGTTTCGACCGACTACTCCTGGTTGACACCGATTCTACTGTTCGGTAGTGGATTCGCGGGACTCGGCGAGTACGTCCTCCGCAGGCCATCGATGCTGCTGCCCTGTCTCGTCGCTGGCGGAACGGTTCTCGTCATCTACGCGCTGTGGTGGCTGTCGCCGTTACAGCGCGGCCTCGAGCCGGCACGTCGTGGCGTCGAGCCGCCCACGGCTATCGAAATCGAGTGATGCGGTCGCTGTCACCGCGTTCCTGGTGCCCTACACCGTTTTCGGCTAAAGCGGTCCGTACGTGACGGTTGTCGACCGTGCAATTGACGGTTCACTCACGACGAACTGCGGGAACGCTTTTCAATTCGCCACGTGAACAGAAAAACGAATGCAACTCGAAGATCATGCCGAGGAACTCGCCTCCGACCTCGGCGTCGACAAAGAGGAGGTCACGTCCGACCTGCAAAATCTGGTAGAGTACAGCGTTCCGATCGACGAGGCCAAACGGAGTCTCCGACGGAAGTACGGCGACGGCTCCACCGGCGGTGGCGACGCTCCGTCGTCCAAAGACGTCGCCGACGTCGCGCCCGAAGACGGCAACGTCACAGTGACCGGCGTCGTCCTCACCGCGGGCAAACGATCGATCCGGTATCAGGGCGACGACCACGTCATCGTCGAAGGGCGACTCGCCGACGAGACCGGCGTCATCGACTACACGTCCTGGGAGGACTTCGGGCTCTCGCCGGGCGATACAATCACCGCGGGCAACGCCTCCGTCCGCGAGTGGGACGGCGAACCCGAACTGAACCTAGGCGAGAGCACCTCGCTCTCCGTCGAGGAGGAGTCGCTCGAGGTTCCCTACGGAATCGGCGGCAAGGCCGACCTCGCCGACCTCCAGACCGGCGACCGGGCGGCCGACATCGAGGTCGCCGTCCTCGAGTGCGAGCGTCGGACCATCGACGGTCGCGACGGCGAGACCGAGATCTTGAGTGGCGTCTTCGGCGACGAGAGCGGTCGCCTGCCGTTTACGAACTGGGAGCCCGCTCCGGAGATCGAGGAAAGAAACACAGTCCGCATCGAGAACGCCTACGTCCAGGAGTTCCGCGGCGTTCCCGAGGTCAACGTCTCGGAGTTCTCGACCGTGACTGATCTCGAGCGCGAGATAGACGTCGGTGCTGATACGTCGACGATGGACGTCGGTGAGGCCGTCCGGACCGGCGGCATCTACGACGTCTGCGTCGTCGGCAACGTGATCGCTGTCCGCGACGGTTCGGGACTCATCCAGCGCTGCCCCGAGTGCTATCGCGTCATCCAGAAGGGACAGTGCCGGACCCACGGCGATGTCGATGGGATCGACGACCTCCGCGTGAAAGCCATCGTCGACGACGGCACCGGGACGCTGACTGCCGTCCTCGACGACGAACTCACCGAGCAGGTCTACGGCGGCACGCTCGAGGACGCCCTCGAACAGGCCCGCGAGGCGATGGACCAGGAGGTCGTCGCCGACCGAATCCGCGAGCGGATCGTCGGCCGCGAGTACTGCGTCCGCGGCCACCTCTCGGTCGACGAGTACGGCGCGAACCTCGATGCGGAGACGTTCGAGGAGAGCGACGACGATCCCGAAGCGCGAGCGCAGGAGTTCCTCGAGACAGTCGACGTCGATCCGACCGAACGCGAAAAGACGGAGGTGGACGCATGAGCGCCAACGACGAGGAGATCCCCGAACGGGAGATCGCCTACCGGCTGTTCGCAACGGAGTACGACGATGCCTCGCTGTCCTACGCCGAGAGCGACGAGGAACGCGCGCCAAACTACGTGATCTCGCCGACTGGCAGCCGGCTCAACCGTCTGTTCGTCGTCGGGACGCTCACCGAAGTGACGGCTGTCAACGACGAGATGGTTCGTGCGCGAGTGGTCGACCCCACGGGCGCGTTCGTCGTCTACGCCGGCCAGTACCAGCCAGACGAACTCGCGACCCTCGAGAACCTCGAGCCGCCGGCGTTCGTCGCGGTCACTGGCAAGGCACGGACCTTCCAGCCCGACGACTCAGACCAGGTCTACACCTCGATCCGCCCCGAGAGCATCGCGCCCGTCGACGCCGACACCCGGGATCGCTGGGTCGTCAGCGCGGCAGAAGAGACGCTCGACCGGATCGGCACCTACGCTGCCGCCGCGGAGCTAGAAGGAAGCGGCGACGAACTCGCCGAGACGCTCCGCGAGGCCGGCGTCGAAAACGGACTGGCCGCCGGCATTCCGCTCGCACGCGACCACTACGGGACGACCGCCACCTACCTCGCGGCCCTGCGAGACCGTGCGATAGAGGCCATCGAGGGTGTTGCCGGCGAGCGCGACCAGGTCGAACCGCTCGAGGTGACACCCGACGAGTCGCGTGCCGACGGCGTGAGCTGCCAGTCTCTCGCGGCACTCGGTGACCTCGAACTCACGCCGGTAGGCGCGGACGACGACGCCGAACAGTCGAGCGAACCGGTCGCCGCTACGACGGACCCAGACCAGGGAGGAACCGAAACGACAGGATCGATCGCAAGCGGTTCCGCGGCCGGAACGGCGGCAAGCCGTGACTCGAGTCAGCGCAACGACGGCGACGAGCCGGCCGAACTCGAGACAGTCGACGAGGCGGTGGGGACGGCCGACGGGGAGAGTGCAGACGACGGCGACGACGAACTCGAGGAGCGAGTGGACGACCTGGACACGGAATCCGGAGACGGCGACGACGAACCTGCCGGCGTCGACGCGGAATCTATGGACACTGGGATGTACGAGATGGACGACGAGGAACGCCAGCAGATCGAGCAAGAGTTCGGTGCCGAGTTCTCGACGGGTGCAGAGGTCGAGAGTCCCGGTGAAGCAGACATCGACGTTCCGAAGTCGGAACCGGAAGCCGAAGCCGAGACAGACGGCGACGACGACATCGGCGCTGCGCCGTCGTCGGGACTCGAAGACCCGGAAGACGAATCGGCTGCCGGAGACGGAGACGGAGACGGAGACGAAGACGAGAAACCGAACACAGAGACCGACGACGGGAGCGACGAAGACGTCGACCTCGAGGAGTACGTCGTCGAGACGATGACAGCACTCGACGACGGTGACGGTGCCGACAGGAGCGAACTCGTCGCCGCCGTCGCCGACGACCTCGACGTCGACGAGAGCGAGGTCGAGGATGCAATCCAGGGCGCACTGATGGGTGGGCAGTGTTACGAACCAAACGAAGAAACCCTGAAGCCGATCTGAGCCGTCTCGATGACCGACGACACGAGCGACAGCGCGGTTCGAGTCGAACCCGTTCCCGGCGAACCCGCCGCGACTGCGGCGGCCGGTGGTGACCGGCTCCTGCTCGTCGCCGACTATCACGCCGGCTACGAGGCTGGGCTCCGATCCGGACGCGGCGTCGACGTCCCGAGTCGCGCCCCGGACCGTCGTGAGCGATTGCTCGCGTTGCTCGAGCGCACAAATCCCGACCGGTTGGTCGTCCTCGGCGATCTCATGCACTCGATCGGCGACCCGGGTAGTGCCGAACGGGGCGAACTCGAGGTGTTGTTCGAGTCGTTTCCCTCGACGCTGTCGGTGACGGTCGTCAAGGGTAACCACGATGGCGAGATCGAGACGTGGCTGGTTGACGGGAGCGAGCACGGCGACGGCCCTGGAGAGGTGACTGTCGTTCCAGGCGACGGGATCGCTATCGACGGCCTCGGCGTCTGCCACGGCCACACCTGGCCCGCCCGCGAGGTACTCGAGAGTGACGTAGTCTGTCTCGGTCACGAACACCCCTGCGTTCGCCTCGAAGACGAGGTCGGCGGGAGCCGCGTCGAGCGAGCGTGGCTTCGCGGACGGGCCGATCCGGTAGCGTTTCGCGATCACGACCGGTACGGCGATGGCGTCGTGCCGCTGTGGCTCGAAGACGACGCCCGTTCGCAGCCTCGACTGGTCGTGCTGCCGGCGTTCAACGATCTCGTCGGCGGGACGTGGGTGAACCTCTCCGATCAGTCGTTTCTCGCACCGTTTCTCCCTGGCGCGCTCGCAGACGGTGAGGCCTACCTGCTCGACGGAACGCGACTCGGGCCGTACGACGCGATCTGAACGCTCGAGAGATCGGAATAAATCATAGGTGTGTCGCCAGATTCTCATCGCGTGGGAGCCAAAACGGGGCGTTAGGGCTGCCGGAGTCGAACGGTTCACCGACGGCCGATGACACACCACGACGCCGACTCGCGACCGTCGCTCGTCGCTCCCATCCAGTTGGTCGGAGAGAAGTCTGCAACGCTAGACGGCGAAACGCTCGACGAACTCCCCGTCGAAGAGCGAACGATCGAGGTCGTCTGCTCTACCGGCGACCGCTACACCGATCGCTGGAAAGGTGTTCCGTTCTTCGAACTGCTCGAGACCGAAGCGGCGACGACAGCCTCGTTCCCGCCCGAAACGACCCATTTCCTGGTCGAATCGGAAGACGGCCAACGCGGCTGTATCGCCATCGAGGATACGTTCGACGCACTGCTCGCGTTCGGACGGAACGGACAGCCGCTACCGGAGGCAGCAGGGTATACGTCGCGGTTCGTCGCACCAGACGTCCTCGGTCCGCGAACGGTCAAGAACGTCGCTTCTATCGAGGGAAAGAAACTCGACCCCGGGGAAGATCCCGAATCCTACGAGCGGTTGCTCGAGATGGAGGGGACAGACGATGAAAGCGAAGACACGGCGGAAGTAGAGCCGACGTGATCGCTTCGTCACCGGTCCCGGCAAGCCGACCTGTCGTTTTGTTCTGGCGCCGAGTCGGACGCGTCACAGGATGCTGTTTCGAGGGACGAGGTCGCACCCGGCAGCGTCCATGTGACCGTGTCCGGTGACGACGGCCTGATCGTAGAGTCGCCCCACGTTCGGACGACCGCGAGGGTGAACCGTTCGACTCGCGGGGAGTTTGCTATCGACACGGGGTCGCCGTTACTAATCACCTCGTCGTCAGACCGTGATCGACGAAAACTGACTACAGCGGCCGGACGAGTCCAGCGTTGACCGCTACAGCCCCCGCTGTGGAACCGAGTGACCCCGAAACGTCATCTCGAAGGCGAGTGGCGAAGACGCTATCAGTTTCCACTCAGCCACTCCGAGAAGGCCTCGAGAACGTCGAGGTACTCGACGATTCCGAGGTACAGCGAGACGACCAGCACGATGATGATCGGCACGCGGATCGCCCACACCCATGCCTGGGCGGTCGTTCCGAGGTCCCCGATCCCTTTCTCGAGTTCGTCGACGGCTGCTTTCGGCGCGACCCAGCCGACGAGGACCATCACCATCAGCGCACCGAAGACCAGCAGGACGGCGTCGATGAAGCCGTCGTACACCTCGAGGAAGATGATGTCGTACGTCACTGGCAGCCCGATCAGGTAGATCAACACGCCTACGCCGGTCGCGGCTTTCCACCGTTCGATGCCTTTCTCGTCGATCGCGTAGGACGTGACGACCTCGAGCAGCGAGATGGCACTCGAGAGTGCGCCGATGACCACGGTGCCGAAGAAGACGAGACCGAGGATTTGCCCGCCGGTGATGTTGGCGAACGCTTCGGTCATTCCGACGAAGATCGTGAGCGGTCCGCCCTCGTCGGGCTGGATGTCTCCAGCGAAGAAGACGGGGAAGACGACGAGTCCGGCGAGGAACGCGATCCCGGTGTCGAAGCCGATGATCGTCACGCCGTCTTTAGCCAGGTTGCGGTCTTCTCTGAGATACGAGGCGTAGGTGATCATCACACCCATCCCGAGCGAGAGCGTGAAGAACGCTTGTCCAGCAGCGGCCGGAAGCAGTTCGGTCCAGTTGGCGGTGATCGCGCCGACCTCCGGGGAAAGGTAGTACGAGTAGCCAGCGCCTGCACCCTCGAGTGTGAACGCCCAGACTGCAAGGCCCACGAGGAGGACGATGAGAGCTGGCACCATGACCTTCACGGCGAGTTCGATCCCCTGCCGGATGCCGAGCGCGACGATTCCGATGGTCAACGCCATGAAGACCGTGTGGAGTATCACCGACTCCATCCCGAACGAGATGTCGAAGAACATGGCCTGGGCGTCACCGTTGTAGCTGGTGAGGTGGGACGCGTAGCTTCCGCGGAATCCTTCGAGGAAGTAGCGGATGAACCAGCCGGCGATGACACTGTAGTACGACAGGAGCACGACGCCGATGAGGACGAAGATGCCACCGACGTACTTCCAGGCGTTACCTCCGTACGCGACCAGTGCACCAACCGGATTCCGCTCGGCTTTTCGGCCGATAACGAACTCTGCCAGGATCGCCGGGAAACCGATGAGTGCGATGAACGCCAGATACATGACCAGAAACGCTGCACCGCCTCCATCGGCCGTTGCGAACGGGAAGCGCCAGATATTCCCCAGTCCGACTGCGCTGCCGACGGCAGCCAGTATGAACCCTGTTCTCGTTGCCCATGACTCACGTTGTGCCATACCTAACCACTATCAAAACACCCTCATATATAGCTTTCGTACCGAATAGTATCTGCCAATACGACAGTTAGTAATTCCTATGCGGTTACGGAATCCTTTTCATAATGGTCGTCACACAACGGCGTATGCAATCGACTGGGGTGGTCCCACCGTGACGATGGAAGACCGCATCGACGAACTCGAGGGACTCCGCGAAGAGGCCCGTCTCGGCGGCGGAGAAGAGCGCATCGAGAGACAACACGAGAAGGGCAAGATGACTGCCCGGGAGCGAATCGACTACTTCCTCGACGACGGCACCTTTACCGAGTTCGACCAGCTCCGCACTCACCAGACGAGCCAGTTCGGGATGGAAGAGAAGAAGATTCCCGGTGACGGCGTCGTGACCGGCTACGGGGAGGTCGACGGTCGGACGGTGTTTGTCTTCGCACACGACTTTACCGTCTTCGGTGGCTCGCTCGGTGAAGTGTTCGCAGAGAAAATCTGCAAGGTCATGGACATGGCGATGGAGGTCGGTGCACCTATCGTCGGGCTGAACGACTCCGCCGGTGCCCGCATCCAGGAGGGCGTCAAGAGTCTGGCCGGCTTTACCGAGATTTTCCGCCGGAACCAGGAGGCAAGCGGCGTCGTTCCCCAGATCTCGTCGATCATGGGGCCGTGTGCCGGCGGCGCGGTCTACTCGCCGTCGATTACCGACTTCATTTTCATGGTGAAAGACACGAGCCACATGTACATCACCGGGCCGGGCGTCACCGAGACGGTGACCGGCGAGGAGGTCACTCACGAAGAGTTGGGTGGTGCGATGACTCACGCGAACAAGACCGGCGTCGCCCAGTTCGCCTGCGAGAGCGAAGAGCAGGCCCTAGACGACATCAAGCGGCTTCTCTCGTATCTCCCGCAGAACAACGTCGAGGACCCGCCACGCGTCGAACCCTGGGACGATCCGGACCGTCGAGACGAGCAACTCAACGACATCGTCCCACCGAGTCCGCAGAAACCCTACGACATGGTCGACGTCATCGACAGCGTCGCCGACGAAGGCTCGTTCTTCGAAGTCGCCGAGAACTTCGCACAGGAACTCGTCGTCGGCTTCGCTCGCCTCGACGGCCGCTCGGTCGGTATCGTCGCCAACCAGCCACGCGTCAACGCCGGCACGCTCACCGTCGACTCCTCGATGAAGGGCTCGCGGTTCGTCCGCTTCTGTGACTCCTTTAACATCCCGATTGTCACCTTCGTCGACGTTCCCGGCTACATGCCCGGTACCGACCAGGAACACCGCGGCATCATCCGCCACGGCGCGAAACTCCTCTACGCGTACGCTGAGGCGACCGTCCCACTGTTGACCGTCATCACACGGAAAGCCTACGGCGGTGCCTACTGCGTCATGGCTTCGAAGAACCTCGGTGCCGACGTCAACTACGCGTGGCCGACAGCCGAGATTGCCGTCATGGGGCCACAGGGAGCCGTCAACATCCTCTACCGGGACGAACTCGCAGAGGCAGACGACCCCGACGCCCTGCGAGACGAACTCATCGAGGAGTACCGCGAGGAGTTCGCAAACCCCTACACGGCGACGGACAAAGGCTTCCTCGACGACGTCATCGTTCCCACAGAGACCCGTCCACGACTGATCGACGACCTCGAGATGCTCGAGACGAAACGCGAACAGAACCCGGACAAGAAACACGGCAACATCCCGCTGTGATATGACCGAACGCGACTCAAAACTCGAGGAGACCGAAAATCGTTCCAACGCGACCGACGGCGGAACGGCACCGAAAACCCCTGGAACCGTGGACTCGGTATCTGGGGCGACAACTCCCCAGACTGGACTGCCGTCGATCGTCTCGCTCGAGTTGCCCGACGACGCCGACGACGAGGAAGCAGCGGCGATCGTCGCGTCGATCGGCGCACATCTCCACGACCAGGCGCTGGCTGTTGCCGCCGCGGCAGCCGAGAGCGAGGAGACGTGGGACGAGAAACGATGGGCTTTCGCGGGTCGGGTTCACGCCCAGCAGGGCCAGCGGGTCCGGGTACCACAGAACGCGCCGACAGACGCGTGGTCGGCTGCAGGGCGGACAGATCGGTTCTAGGAGCGTTTTTGTGTCGGAACGTGCGACTCGAGCCGTAACAGATCGGTGCCACCCCCACCCCCGTGAATACCGGCCGGTTGCGAAAAAGTAAGGTAGTGGCCCGACGACAGTCTTCGCAGAAATGTTTCGGAAGGTCTTGGTGGCGAATCGCGGAGAGATCGCCGTCAGAGTGATGCGAGCGTGTGAGGAGCTAAACATCAGTACCGTCGCAATCTACTCCGAGGCGGACAAGAATTCGGGCCACGTCCGGTACGCCGACGAGGCGTACAACGTCGGACCCGCTCGCGCGGCGGACTCGTATCTCGACCACGAGGCAGTTCTCGAGGCCGCACGAAAGGCCGACGTCGACGCGATTCACCCCGGCTATGGCTTCCTCGCGGAGAACGCCGAGTTCGCGAGCAAGGTCGAAGGAGCCGAGGGGATCACCTGGATCGGCCCCTCGAGCGACGCCATGGAAGCACTCGGTGAGAAGACCAAGGCCCGCACGATCATGGACGAGGCCGACGTGCCGATCGTTCCCGGCACGACCGATCCCGTCACCGACCCCGAAGCGGTCGAAGAGTTCGGCGAGAAATACGGTTATCCGATCGCGATCAAGGCCGAAGGCGGCGGTGGCGGCCGTGGCATGAAAGTCGTCCGGTCGGAAGACGAAGTCGAGGATCAACTCGAGAGCGCCAAACGAGAGGGCGAGGCCTACTTCGACAACGACTCGGTCTACCTCGAACGGTACCTCGAGAACCCACGACACATCGAGGTCCAGATCCTCGCGGACGAACACGGCAACGTCCGCCACCTCGGCGAGCGTGACTGCTCGCTGCAGCGTCGCCACCAGAAGGTAATCGAGGAAGGCCCCTCCGCTGCACTCACGGACGAACTCCGCGAGGAGATCGGTGAGGCCGCCCGTCGGGGCGTCGCCACAGCAGACTACACCAACGCCGGCACCGTCGAGTTCCTCGTCGAGGAATCACCCGGTCGAGACGGCCCGCTCGGTCCGGACACGAACTTCTACTTCCTCGAGGTCAACACCCGCATCCAGGTCGAACACACCGTTACCGAGGAGATCACGGGCTACGATATCGTCAAGCGCCAGATTCGGATTGCGGCGGGCGAGGAGATCGACTTCGACCAAGCCGACGTCGAGTTCGACGGGCACGCGATCGAGTTCCGGATCAACGCCGAAAACGCAGCCAACGACTTCGCACCCGCGACCGGCGGGACACTGGAGACCTACGACCCGCCTGGTGGGATCGGCGTCCGACTCGCCGACGCACTCCGGCAGGGTGACGAACTCGTCACCGACTACGACTCGATGATCGCGAAACTGATCGTCTGGGGCGAAGACCGCAACGAGTGTCTCGAGCGATCGCTGCGTGCGCTGCGGGAGTACGAAATCGAGGGAATCCCGACGATCATCCCGTTCCACCGACTGATGTTGACCGATGAGGAGTTCGTCGCGAGCACGCACACGACGAAGTATCTCGACGAAGAGATGGATCACAGTCGCATCGAGAACGCCCAACAGCAGTGGGGCAGTGATACCACGAGCGAAAGTGACAACGAAGACACAGTCGAACGCGAGTTTACCGTCGAAGTAAACGGCAAACGGTTCGAGGTCGAACTCGAGGAACACGGAGCCCCGGCGATTCCGGCCGGTGACATCGACGCCAGCGGTGGCGGCCAGGCTGGTCCACCACAGCCAGCTGGCGGCGACAGCACCAGCGGTGCCGACGTCGCCGGTGACGGCGAAACTGTAGACGCAGAGATGCAGGGAACCATCCTCGACGTCGAAGTCGAAGAAGGAGACGAAGTTGCGTCCGGCGACGTACTGGTCGTTCTCGAGGCGATGAAGATGGAAAACGACATCGTCGCCTCGAGAGGCGGCACCGTCACCGAGATAGCCGTCGAGGAGGATCAAAGCGTCGACATGGGCGACGTACTCGTCGTCCTCGAGTAGCGCTTCTCACCGAACATATTCGCCATGGAGCCGACACTGGAGCAGACCCAACGCGGAATCGCACGCGGACGTGTGTAAAAGGCACGGGCGTCAAACACGCCGTTCCCGCCTGCAACGTCCGATAGTCGCGCCATCGGCATCGGCAGCTATCCCCCTCGACCAATCGCTACCGGCGGTCCACGCTTGGGGCGGCATTAGTGCTTTGGCAAGCCTGAACGGATGAGTGAAACCGAATACAGTCGTCTGGGTTCACTCAGCAGTCGACGCTTGGCAGAGTACTAGTAGCGTCCCAAGTCTACTCTGACTAGTGCGCTCTACTCCTGATCGAGAATCGTGATCGGTTTGGGCCAACCCTCAACTGAGCGTGTCATAGAACGATTCCCACACTATGGTCTCTTTCCGATCATTATAGAAGAATACTGCCTTAGAGATTCGTGCACTCGGTGCACGGCGATAAAAGACGTTTAGAGAGTACCTTTTCGTTTCCGAATACGCTCTTCTGTAGGAGATTGTTGATACTGCTCAGCTGTCGCTGTAGAATCGAAGAGAGCAAGGACACCGCGTCAGCGGTGTCCGTTAGGCATGATCCCGCTAGATGTGTTTGGGTCGGAATCGGTCGCAACGGACCTGTTAGAGCAGGTTCGCTGGCGTAACGGTGTTACTTGCCCTCGCTGCCGTTCTGACCTGACGGTCAAGAACGGCAGCTATGGGCACTTTCAGCGCTATCTCTGTAAGAATTGCGACCGCACGTTCAACGACAAGACCGGCACAATCTTCGCCCATTCGAAAGTCGCACTCAGAAAGTGGCTGTTCTCGATTTACGCGTTTCTCCGGTTTAACACGAGTCTTCGTCAACTTCAGATAGAGATCGACGTCCAGTACAAAACGATATATCAGCGCGTCGAGCGCTTCACGAAGGCGCTTGATGCACCTTCGCTTGACCTTGTCGGACCGGTCGAAATCGATGAAGTCTACGTTTCTGCAGGGCTGAAAGGCCGCGAGCGCGACCAAGAGTCGCGCTCGCGTGGCCTGTCCACGCGTGGGCGAGGAACGTACGAGCAGGACAAACCGCCGGTGTTCACGATCGTCGATCGTGGCACCGGCGACCGATACGTGATCCCAGCGAAATCAGCCGACGAATCGACGATTCGGCTCCTTCTCGAAAACCGTCAGAAGGAGCCACTGACCGTCTACACTGACGGATTTCGTGCCTACGATCCACTGGCCGAGGACGACGCATTCGACCGCGAATACGTCGTCCACGGCGACGGCGAATACGCCAACGAAAACGTACACGTCAACACCTGCGAGAGCCACGGATCGCTGCTGCGACCGTGGCTCTCGCCTCATCGAGGCATCTCAAAAGACAAGCTCACACAGTATCTCCGAGCGTTCCAACTTCGACGAAAGCTACTGCGGAAACCAGGGAGAGAAGCGCTCAAACACGCTATCAAAGCGACGCTATGAGATCAACAAAGTGCTACACAAGAGCGTTGGACATAGAGCATCCGCCGTTTCCCGCTTCAACTCCCTAGTTCTGACGGTCGAAGTCTATGCAGTCATGCGATTCACCAGAGCCAATTTGACCAATATGTCTGTGGATGAGATTCACAAATTTCATTTAGAACAACTTCATGACAGCTACCAGTAGAATTGATTGGCGCCCCATTACCGGCTTCAGTTGCTCTGAACGATCATCACAGTTGAGATTGGATCAAAACGTATGTTACATGCGTTCTCTGCCCCCAGCACGTATCATCTGTCATCCGGTAAGGATTTCAACAGAGTCGCCACTCCCGAACGACGCTTGCAAGAAGCCTGTTCCGATTCGTCGTCCCAGGAGAGTCGTCCGTCGTTCGCCTCGAAAACTGGCAGACAGGACGGGGCGGCCGCGAACGAACCACCCAGTAGTAGCAAAGCCACACGATCGGCTACCGCCACAGACGTGTCGGTACGGGCAGAAACCGCAGTTTTCCCTCGAGTCGGTCTCGGCTATTTAAGGGTTGACTAGTTCCAAGGTGTCACAGACGGCGGCCGCCGACTGACCGAGGACGGTGCTGGCTGACTCGAGGAAGAAACCTCGCCAGTGTGGCCGACGAACACGACGCCGCCGCTGGCGATTATTCGACGAACACGACGCCGCCGCTGGCGATTATTCGACGGACTCGAGCGCCACGGCTCCCGTGACGCCGTCTACGCGAGCACGGAGCGTCCCGGTGTCGGTCTCGAACGGAACGAGCCAGGTACCACTGATCTGGTGGAGGTCGTCGGCGACCGGAGTCTCCCCGTCGTCGCCACGGTCGGCGAGCGCTTCGCGAGCGAGGCGTTCTGCCTCGGCCTCGTCGTCGATACGGATCTCGTCGGTCAGTCGCACCGTCACGACGGGCGTCTCGGCCATCCGAACGACCCGTTCCGTCACGCTCCCAACGAGAACCCGGTCGAGGCCGGTCCGGCCCTGGGTCCCCATTACGATTGCGTCGATCCCCTGTTCGTCGGTGTACTTGAGGATGATCTCGTGTGGAACGCCTTGTTCGACCGCCGTCACGACGTCGACGTCTCGCTTTTTGGCTTCGAACGCGACGTATTCGGCCGCCCGCTGTGCTGCCGAGACCGCCGACTCGTCCTCGAGAGTACCGAGCGGCCCCTCTGGAACGACCGCCACCGTATGCACCGTCGCGTCGAACTGTGCTGCAAGTGCCAGTCCGTGTTCGATCGAGCGACGCGTATCGTCGCTCCCATCGGTCGGGATGAGGACGTCGTCGTACATTGAGCCGTATCTAAGGAGAGGAGTCTTATATACTCTCGAGTCGGCGATTCGTCGAGACTGATCGAAAGATAGTCGATGTTGACGGCGGTAACGTTGACAGTTCGATTTGTCACCACCGTAAATTCTTCTAGTACTCCGCCAAGTGTCGACTGATGAGTGAACTCAGATGACCGCATTCGGTTTCACTCATCTGTTCAGGCTTGCCAAAGCACTAGTCGTCGACGTGGCGACACGCGCGGGTCTGACGACCACCAACTCGTGGACGCAATCGACGCTCACGGGACAACCGCTGCGATCGGTTTCCAAGACCGGAGATGGCCTGTACCCAGCGGGGCGCGTTCGCCGCTACACCGGGCACCGTGGGTCCCAAAGCGGGCGATCCAGTCGTAACCGAGTTGGCGGCGGAGAAAATCCCGCTCTTTTTCCAGTCCGTCGTCGACTACCGAACATGGACGAACCCGATCTCTCGAGACAGACGGCGCTCGTGACCGGGAGTGCGAAAGGTCTCGGTCGCGAACTCCTCCTCGCAGCGGCCGACTGTGGAGCGAAGACGGCCGTTCACTACCACACGAGCGCCGATGCCGCCCACGAGGTCGCCGACGAGGCGGACGAGCGCGGAGCCGAGGACGTGATGACCGTTCAGGGCGACGTAACCGAACCCGAGAGTGTCGATGAGTTGTTTGCCGCAGTCGAGTCGGAGCTCGGTACCGTCGACGTTCTCGTCAACAACGTTGGCGACTTCGCGCCGACACACTGGGAGGAACTCACGTTCGAAGACTGGAGGCGTGTCTTCGAGACTAATCTCGACGGAACCTACCTCTGCTCGAGGCGAGCCCTCTCGGCGATGCGCGAGAACGGCTACGGCCGGATCGTCAACGTCGGCTACGCCTCTGCGGAGAAGGGACTGGTGAGCCCGAAGAATTTCCCTTATTTCGCCGCGAAAGCGGGTGTCCTGATGTTCACGCGGATGCTCGCGGCCGACACGCAGGACGACGGTATCACTGTCAACGCTATCTCCCCGTACGTGGTCGAAAACTCCGACGAATTCCCCGACCAACTGCCACGGGGACGACCTGCACAGTACGAGGACCTGATTCAGCCGCTGTACTTCTTCCTCGATCCAGAGACCGGATACGTCAGCGGCGAGAACGTCGAGGTCGACGGCGGCTGGCTGCCCGAATCGGTGTAGTCGGCGTCGCCACTAACAGCCAGTGTGATCTGACCACAGGACAGCGGCGTCGGGATCGGGGTCGGGGTTTCATACGGTTTGCTGTCAGTCCGTTCCGGCGCGACCGCGCGTTCCTGTGGTCGCGTCGGTACATCGGGACAGCAGTCCGTCTCACACAGTGTCAGTTGCTACTGTCGTCGTCTCCATCTTCGCCGCTCGATTGTGACTCGAGCGTCGTCGCGACCTGTCTGGCTGCTCGATCTGCGACTCGAGATCGCTCTGAAGGGGTGAGCGTCGTGGGCATACTCAGTTCGGTTTGGAGACGCGCCAGGTGGTTGCAGACGTGTACGACCACTTCTCAATTTCTAACTCCTCGACGGAGTCTTGGAGCTGTACCATCAACGCACCGATCTCCTTGGGGGAGAGGTCTACGTCGTCGGCGATGAACTTGCCTTTGACGTAGAGGTCTCCCGACTGGCGCTCGAGTTCGTCTTTGAAGTACTCAACGAGTCGCTGTGCCTTCGTTGACTGGTGCTGGGTGGACGGAGTTGCGCTTGTGCTCATGATTACTTGGGAGTGTGGTTGTGACCGGTGATTGCACACGCACTGTACGCCGCGAAGAAACCGATCGTCGTCGAGAGCGTCATCGACGCAACGCCCGCCGCGAGCAACACGAGTCCGACGACCGGAAGCAGAACCGTCAGCCAGAAGGCGATCGCTCGAACCGGTAGAACGATAGACTCGCTCACGACAGACGCGATGCGTCGCACGACCGGTCCGGTGTGAGTGTCCACGTCTGAGATCGGCAACATAGTTCTTCTCTCGCTTCTACCTCTGTCCGCCGACCCCATATAAAGGATATATCGCTAGCCGTGATTCACCTGTTTTCACGAATAACAGATTTCGAACGACGTTTTACCCCTTTTTACGAATTCGCGAAACGGCCCCAAACACTCTTAGAAATTTCATAACCGTCGCTAACCTATTCTATTACGATTCGTCTACTGGTCAAAAACACACCCAATCGAACCGCGTTTCTCGCGTCATGTAGGCTCGATCCTCTTGCATTCTCCACACTACTGGAAAAACGAAATCAGAGCGTCTTCGGGAGAAACACTGCGGAGCGCTGACGCCGACCACTGGGAGACGGTGACGGGGAACCAGTCCGGACGGACAGCCGTTCGCCGGTACAGCGGTACAACAGACTGTCCGACCGTTGGCCGCCCCTCGAAGCGTCGGCTGTCTCGCGAAACCGATAAGAAATTCATAACGGGGGACAAACGACCGCCATGAACGTCGACTGGAGTCGGATTAGCCACATTACGAAGGTCGATCCCGCCAAATCACTTCCAGACGACCTCGAGGTACTCGAGGGAACCGACTTGATCATCGTCGGTGGCTCGGACGGCGTCACGGCCGAGAATACGCTCGAAACGGTCGAAGCGGTCGGTGACGCATATCCCGACCGCCCCGTCTGGCAGGAACCGTACAGCGCCGATCACGTCTCGACCGACACGATCGAAGCAGTCGACCACGTCTCCGTTCCGGCGGTCTACAACGGCAACCGGAAACACTTCGTCGGCAAGCACGTCGAACTCTTCACCGAAGTCGGGCAGAAGCCGGAAGAACTGTTCGGGTCGAGTCTGCCGGTCGTCGGCAACTTCGTCGCGTCGAAAGGTGCGTCTGTCGTCTCGACGCTTACCGAGAAAGTGGTCGGCGAGGGCTACGTGGTCCAGCATCTCGAGTCCGAGGCTGCAAACGTCGCCGGCGTCGACAGCAAGTATACGCCGGAGCAGGTCGCCGGTGCTGCACTCGCAACCGAGTCGTTCTATGGCTTTCCCGTCTTCTACGTCGAGTACTCGGGAACCTACGGTGGACCGGCGGACGTCGAGGCTGCGTCGACGTATCTCTCGGAGACGACGCTGCTGTACGGCGGCGGTATCGACAGCGCCGAGAAAGCGACAGAAATCCTCGAGGCCGGAGCGGACGCGATCGTCGTCGGTGACTGTTTCCACGAGGACCCCGAGCGGTTCAGAGAGACGATTCCAGCCTGACGACCGGGGAGTCGAACCGCTGGGACGGCGATAGTCAGTTCCCAGCCGTTCGCTAGTACCGTCCCAAGCGTGGACCGACTAGTTGAGAGTTGGCCCAAACCGATCACGATTCTCGATCAGGAGTAGAGCGCACTAGTCAGAGTCGACGGTTGGGACGGTACTAGAACGAAAGGATCACCGAGGATCGTCCCGCGTACTCGACCGTATCGTACGGCCGAACGCGTATCTAGAACGTTTCCTCGATGATTTCGCCGACTGCGAAGTTCGACTTGACTTCGGTGACTTCGATCTTGACCCGGTCGCCGACATCGGCACCCGGAACGATGATGACGTAGCCACGTTCGACGCGGGCGATTCCGTCGCCTTGCTTGCCGATGTCTTCGATCTCGACGTAGCGCGTTTCGCCGACGTCGACCGGAGGTTGCGGCTCGGATGGTGCACTCTGTGGCTGTGTCGAGGCGGTCTCTCCGCTACCGTCGGTTGCCTCGTCACGCGAGATGAGTGCGACCCGGTACACTTCCTCTGGATCGATGTCGCCGGTCTCCACTTCCTGCCGTGGTACTTCGATAACGTACCGATCCTCCTCTGCCGAAACTTCCGTACTGAACAGACACAGGAGTTTTTCAGATATTTCCACAGGTAGACCCTCATCACTCTCTCTACGCCGCCTGCATAATAGAACTACCGACCGAGCACCGCATAGTTCGGCTGAACGTCGCCGACCACCGCTCGAGTGCGGCCGAAACTGACGGTTATAACCACTCGAGCGGTCGTGTTAGCGTACGGATTGTGGTAACCGACGTCCCGGTGCAACCACTTCGGGTCGTGTGTGGCGGAGACGACTGACGGGAAACCGCATCAATCGTCGTCAGCCAGTTCGACGGTCTCGGCCGTCGCGAGCCGTGAAAGGTCGATACCCGTTTCGGACTCGACTGTGCTGGCGTCTGCCACCGAATCGTACGGGCGGTTGACGACGATGTCGCCCGCCGTCCGGTCACCGATGCCCGGAATTGCAGTGAGTTCGTCCATCGACGCCCGGTTGACGTCCAGGGGATATGGGACGCCAGTGACCGAGCGGAAACCGTGGTCGACGACCGCGACGTCGACCGTTCGCTCGAGTTCACGCTCGCCCGGGATGCCGACGAGCAGTGGATACGTGCCCAGTTGCCGACCGAACGTCTTCCCATCCTGGTGGTACTCGAGGTGGACGTCCGGGAGTACGGTACCCGGCGGTGCGACGCGCCCGAGCATCGGGTTGTCGATTTCCTCGCGGATCTCTCGTTTGTAGCGTTTGAACAGTTTTTTGTGGTCGCGGGCGATTTCGGCACCGGTGTCGGACATATCGGTGCCCGAAAACGACATCACCTGACGGATGTTGACTCGCCGGAGCATGTACCCCTCGTCGGAGACGCGTTGCAGGAACTGGCGGTTTCGGTCGAAGGTCTCTTCGCGTTCGCCTTTGAGACCATGGAGGAGGTTGATCCCCGGCAGGAGCTTCGGGAGTCGGCGCGGAGCGTCGTCGCCAAACGAGGGACCGTCTCCTGGCGTTTCACCGGGACGCCATCCCGCCTCCTCGTTGACGATCCGGACTGCCTCGAAACACTCCTCGGTCGTGACGTTGAGGTTGTTCTCCTCCTGGACGACCGGGTCTGCTGACTCGAGTCCGAACGCGGCCGTGTCACCGGGCGTGTTGTGCTCGGCGATGATCCGGATTCCCTCGCGGGACTTCTCCGGCCACTCGACGATGGTGATCGGGTTCATGTTGTCGAGGTGGAGTGTCTCGAGGTCGGATGCGACTGTGCGAATCCCACTGTAGAGTTGCTTCAGTGCGTCGGGATTGGGGGCCTCGCCGTCGCCGCCGTAGGCGAGAATGTCGGCCTGGCGGCCGAGTCGGAAGTGTTTGACGCCGTAGTCCGAGAGGGCGTCGACTTCGCCGACGACTGTCGGCGGCGGCCGGAAGTCGGGGTTGCCATAGAGCGGCTCCGTACAGAACGAACACCGGTAGGCACAACCTCTGGAAGTCTCGAGTTCGGCGATGAGGTAGTCGGGGTGATTGGGATGTTGTTCGACGATGAATGCGCCGTCCTGGGCCCACCGCGAAACCTCGTCGATGTCGCGCATTCGATTGTTGAATCCCTCGAGGCCGTTCTCGACGAGGTCGAAGACGGCGGCTTCGACATCGCCTTTGGCGACGAAGTCGAAGTCGAGGTCCTGGCGTTCCGTCTCTGTAGCGCCTGCGTTCTCGTCGCCAACGCCGAACTTGACGGGCCCACCCATCAGGCTCGTTCCGCTTGCCGTCCAGGCGAGTTTTCGGACCTCGTCGGGTTCTGCCGGCGTGCCGCCGACGTACTTCCCGGGAACGGTCATCCCGCCCAGGTAGATCATGAGGTCGGCTTCGTCGACGTCGCGCCAGCGGTCGGGGTCGTCGCGCAGGCCGTCGATCGTGTGGTAGGTGAGTCGTTCGCGGGGAACGCCCGCGTCGATCAACGCCCCGGCGGTGTACCGTGGGTACGTCGAGACGTACGGCGGCACCCCGAAGTGTGCGGGTTCGTCGACGTAGCCGTCGACGATAGTTACCGACAGCTGTTCGGGGTCAGTCATACCGATCGATAGCGTTTCGAGCCGTAAAACGGTGACTACACGCGGTACTCGAACGCGGCGAGACGCGAGCCAAATGTTGATTAGCGGGGCGGTCGGTGTTTGAAACCGTATGCCACCGACAGCAGAGATCACGTGTACCGCACAGGACTGTTTTCTCGACATGTTCGAGAACCACTACACGTACGACGCTCCCGGCGAGTTCGACGTTTCGGACCTCTCTTGTCCCGTCTGTGGTGACACAGAGTGTCTGGAGCGAATCGACCTCTCGTAGCTCCTTTTATTGTAGCAGCGACATATTTTCGTGCGATGGATCACAATCGATAACAACGTGGCCCTCGTACGTTTTTATCCGGTATGTCCAGCGTGTACTGCCAGCGTTTCACTATCGACCTCGCCACCGATCCAGTCGCCTCCACGCGGTCGTCTTCGATCTCTGTCTCCACGGCGACCCTGACGACGCCGTTCCTGGCGGGTGACGAACCATGAGCCTGAAAGATGTCCGTAACTCGATTGGTAAAACGTTATATCGTGGCATCGGGCGCGCGAACGGCCGAATACAGAGCCATCGATCTCTTCCCGTCGACATACTCGAGGACGAGACGTCGTATCTCGTCGTCTTCGACGCTCCCGGTGCAGAGCCCGACGACGTTCAGGTACGATACCTCGAGGGCAACGTCAGGATTCGGATCGAACGCTTTCGGCAGTTTCGCGATCGCTACGAGATGCGGTTTCCCGGTCGCGGAATGACGCTGGGTGGGGAAGCCGAGTTGCCGTCGGACGCGATCGTCGACCCCGATGCGGGTACGGCGACGATCACCGAGACGGGCACGCTAAACGTCGAGATCCCGAAAGACAGGTCTCCAGACGCCACCGGTTCGTCCGACGCGACCGAAGAAAAACCACAGACGGACGTTCCAGCTAGCGACGGCTAAGACGGAGTGCCGTACCGACGTCCCGGTGCAACCGCCTGGATCGCGGGTGTGCCGGCACTGACCGACGAGAACCCATATGAGTCTGGTGTGGATGCGATCCGTTCTATCGCTCTCGCTCGTCACCTAACTGCATTCCTTCCGTCACCTCGAACGTCTCGCCGCCGTCGAACCGCGTCGGATCGAAGGCGTCGATCCCGTCTCCACCGAGGACTTCCATCGCAATCCGCTCGCCGACTGCCGGCGCACGCATGAACCCGTGGCCCTGGAATCCGGTTGCGACGTACACACCATCCTCGATTTCGCCGACCAGCGGGTCGCCATCCGGCGTCGACGTACAGAGACCTGCCCACGCCCGCTCGAGTTCCGGGTCTACGTCCGGAAGGCGATGTTGGACGCGCTCGAGGAGGTCCTCGGCGAACTCGTCGTTTGCCTTGCGGTCGTACCTGTCGGGATCGACTTCCCGGAGTTCGGTGCCGTCACCGGCCAGAATTCCGTCCGGGTGGGGACGAACGTAGAAACCCGCGGTCGCGTCGAAGCAAGTCGGCTCCTCGAGGTCGCAGTCGGCGACCAGCGCCTGGACGCGGTAAGGCTTCATCGGGATTTCGACGCCAGCATCCGCGAGCACTTGTTTCGTGTGTGCACCGGCTGTGACGAGCACGGCATCGACCTCTCGTTCGTCGCCACCCTCGGGAACGACGCGCGGTGGGTCGGTCCGGATCGCGACGGGAGTCTCTGCCTCGAGTTCGGCTCCAGCACCGTTTGCCCCGGCGGCGAGTGCGGCGGTGTACCTGGCCGGGTCGGTGTATCCCGCAGCGCCTGCGATTCCGGCGGCCTCGACGTCGTCGGTCCGGATCGAGTCGAACCGGTCTGCCAGCGCGTCGGCGTCCATCTCGAGGGCGACGACGCCGTGTTCTTGCATTCTCGTGACCTGATCGCGGATGGCATCTGCGCGTTCGTCACCGTCCTGGGCGAGCCAGACGTACGGACACTCGACAAACGGGAACGTATCGTCGCCCGAGAGGGTCCGGAACCGCTCGATCGCGTCGCTGGCGATTTCGGCGTCCAGTGGATCGGCGTAGGCATCGTAGCAGACGCCTGCGGCCCGGCCGCTCGCGCCGCTGGCGATTCCGTCGCGGTCGTACAGCGTCACGTCCGCGCCTGCGCGAGCCAGGTCGTAGGCTGCAGTCGCGCCGACTGCACCGCCACCAACGACGGCGACCTCGCGCTCGACGGACTCGTCGGTGAAGGCGTCGGCACCGACGGCGAGGTCGGGGTCCGAGTCGCCGTTCATTTGTGACCACGCGGCCAGCAGTCCTCCAGTGGACGTTCGACGAGCCAGTCGATCAGGGCAGAAAGTCGGTCACGGCCAGTTACGAACAGTTCTCTGCCCGCATCGGGGTCAGCCTGGGTCGGTCGTCCGACCGCACCGCTCTCCGAGAAGTCGAGCGTATCGAACCCGACGTTCGCTCCGTCGACGGACTTCCCCCAGCTCTCGCTGGCACCGTTCTCGGCGGCCTCGAGTTCGCCAGGATCGACGAGTTCCTCGTGGAGGTGCCACAGCAGGCTCGACTCCATTGCGTCGGCGTGGCCGCCTTCCTCGTCGAACAGGTCGTCGGCGAGGTCGTCGACGGCGTCCCACCAGTTCCACGGCGGGGCAAACGCCGTCCGTTCGTTCCGCAAGGTCCGTGCGGTCCGTCCGAGCGCAGCGCTGTTGCCGCCGTGGCCGTTGACGACGACGGCTTTACGGACACCGTGTTCGGCGACACTCGAGAGGGTCTCTGTGACGTAGCGTTCGAAGGTGCGGTCGGAGACGTACAGCGTCCCGTCGAACTGGCGGTGGTGTTCGCTCACACCGACCGGGATCGTCGGGAGCACGACCGCATCGCCGTCCTCGCGGTCGACCGCCGTCCGGGCGAACGCCTCGGCGGCCAGGTGGTCCATTCCCAGCGCCAGTGCGGGGCCGTGCTGTTCGGTACTCCCCGTCGGTAGCACCGCAACTTCGGCCGACTCGAGTGCGTCGGCGGCTTCACTCGTCGTCTGCTCGGCAAGCAGCGTCATGCCTCTTTCTGGAGAGCGGAGTGACTTATACTCTCGGACGGTCGGATTGAAGAAATCGGTCGTCGTCGGCCAGGTCAGCAGCCCGAAACCAGGGGTCAGTAACTAGTTCCGGTAGACGACTGGCCGGCTAGCTCACCTGGCTTTGATACAGCAGATGTGTGAGTGCCTTAGGCTTCTTCTTCGCCTTCTTCGCCTTCTTCGCCTTCTTCGCCTTCTTCACCTTCTTCGCCTTCTTCACCTTCTTCGCCTTCTTCACCTTCTTCGCCTTCTTCACCTTCTTCGCCTTCTTCGCCTTCTTCGCCTTCTTCGCCTTCTTCGCCTTCTTCGCCTTCTTCGCCTTCTTCGCCTTCCGCTTCGTCCGGATCTTCGCCGTCGGCATCGGCAGTCGCGTCGCCTTCTTCCTCAGGTTCGTCCGGATCTTCGTCGTCTGCACATCCCGCAAGTGCAACAGCACCGATGCTCCCTGCGGCTGCAAGAACCGTACGTCGATTAGCCAACGTCGAATCGTCGTTGTTTTCCATCATATATACCGGCTTTACGACGATATTGGGGGATAGATAAAATATCTGATGGCCGGAAAGTGGATGCGTGATACGGTATCATGAGTTATCCTATCGGGTTCGATATCATATCAAGAAGGCTGGAGGCGCTAGACTCGATCGACGCGCTCCGGCGGTTCGAACCCCGTCGAGAGCTCGAGCAACTGGACTAAAATCCGGCCGGTCGCGCCCCAGACGGTGTAGCCGTCGACGTGGAAGTAGTGGATGACGATGTCGCCGTAGTAGGGGTGGTCGCGCCGTTCGTACTCGTAATTCGTGGGATCGAGCAGTCCCGACAGCGGCAGGAAAACGATCTCGGCGACCTCGTCGTCGTCTCGGTCGTACTCACAGTCGGGAACCCGGGCGACGAAAGGAGTCACAGCGTACTCCGAGACCGTCCGAATGTCGTCGAGTTGGCCGACGACCTCGGCTTCGTCCGACTCGAGCCCGATCTCTTCGTTTGCTTCCCGAAGTGCCGTCTCGAGGATCGAGTCGTCGATCGGTTCGGCCCCGCCGCCGGGAAAGCTCATCTGGCCGGGGTGTTCACCGAGATGGTCGGCCCGCCTGGTAAACAGCAGATGCTGTTCGCCGTCGCGCTCGACGACTGGCGCGAGGATGGCTGCGTCGTGTTCCTGGTCGTCGATCTCGCGTGGCTCGTGTGTCGCGATCGGATCGAGGTTCAGCGTCGTCTCTGGCATAACTTACTCGAGCGCCGCTTCCAGTCGACTTCGCTCGTCCGCAAGATCGACCGGTGCCCAGGACTCGACGTCGTAGCTGACGTCGATCAGTTCCCGGATTCGGCCGTCGTCGACCGCTTCGATCGCGTCGGCGACGTCGTCGGCAAAGCAATCGCGGACCGACTCGCCTAACGTTTCCCGGTCGAGCCGGCGGCGTTCGATCTCGAGGATGTAGGGGATGTCTTCGGCGTCATCGGGAACGGCCGGGAACGCCGTCGGTCCGGCAACGAGCAGCGGGTCCGCCCCGTGCCAGTCGTCGTACTCGACGAGTGCAAACGACGCGAGTGCGTCGTCGATCGTCGTCTCCACGGCCGCTCCGTCGACCGACCCTCCGTCCGCCCGGAAGGCGGCTTCCGAGAGCGCACGATCGAGTTCCGCTCGGGTCAATCCACCGAACAGGTCGACCACGCCAGCAAGTTCGTCGGCGGTCGCCTCCATACGCGGCTACACGGGTGGTTATCGGATTAGTCTTGTGCGCTGGCGCTGGTTCCAGGGCGGGCTTCGACCCACGGTTGGGTCGTCTCGAGAACGGTCTCGGGATCGATCGTTGTGTCCGTCCAGCGTGGTAGCCGCCGGTCGGAGCCCGGTGGCGCGATCGATTCGGCATAACGATCTAGCTGTGCGCGTTCGCTTTCGAGGTCGTATTCGAGTCTGTTGAACTGCGCGTCGGCCCGGTACTGGTCGAGTAGTCGACGGCCGGCCGCTCGATAGCGGTCGGGAAGCGTCTCGTACTCCGGTTCGACGCCGCCCGCTTCGAGTACGCGCAACAGTTCCGCGCCGACCTCACGGCTCATCTTCTCGAGGCCGCTCTCGCCGGCGACCGCGCGGTGGTCGTGGACGTGGCGGCCGAGGTCGACCTGTGCAGTTCCCTCGAAGCCGGCGTAGTCGTAGGCATCCCCGAGCGTACCGACCTCGAGGCCCCACGCGGGCGGCGTTCGGAGTCGTCGGGCGAGCGTGGACGTCGTCGCGAACTCGCCGGCCAGTGCGTACCGAAATGCCGCGAGGTAGTTGAGGATGGGTGCGTCGTGTTCGTCCGCGAGAGCGCGGACGAGTGGCCGGTAGAACAGCCGGAACAGGCGGCCGTAGAGCCGATTCTCTTCTATCCGAGCGTAGTATCCTTTGGAGAAGGAAAACTCCAGTTCGAGTGGTGTGAGCAACCGATGGACGTGTTCGGCCTCGTAGCTTCGCGCGTCGGCGTCGTGAACGAGAACGTAGTCTCCGGCCTCGGCTGCGGGCCCGAGTGCGAGCCAGACGTCACGTCCCTTGCCGAACTCGTCCCCAATTCCTGCTCGCTCGAGGGCGCGATCGGCGGCGGGCGCGTTACACCAAAGGAGTTGCGTCGGGAGCGAAAACGACGCGAGCCACTCGCGAAACGGTTCGATCCCGTCCCGGCCACAGCGGAGAGGAACGAAGACAGCCGCGGGAGCGGGCTCGAGCCGTTCGAGTTCGTCGAGAACTCGCTCGGCCGCGGGATTGCCGAGTTCGCGTTCGGTCATGGGGACGACGATCGCGGTGTCGGGGACGAGATCGGAGTCGGCAGTTCCCGTCCGGTATCCGCTTTCGTCGTCAGCGTCGGCGACGGCAGCGAAATCGTGGAGCGTCGCGATTCGCTCCTGTACGTATTCCATCAGTCGTGTGTTCGGCCGAATCGATAAAACGGCCACGGCTCCGGCGAGACCGACGGATCGGCGGCGGTGGCGAGACAGATCGATCCGCCATTCGCCCGTTGTTGTCGGCACTCGATCACGATCGCCGTCGACGTGTCCTGGTCAAGCCCCGGTCTTTTTCTTCTCTAGCTTCGTAACGTTCGACTATGAAATCAGTCCGGCAGGCACTCCGTAACGACGAACTCGATAAAGACACCTACGACCGCCTCGTCTGTGCCGAGTGTGACAAGCCCTTACAGACCGAGAACGACCCGGACTCGATCAAGACGGTCCGGATCTGCCCGGACTGCAAACAGGAGTGGAAAGAGATCAGATGAGAGACGACATCTCTCGAGTCACGTAACCCCGAGGCGGTTTACGACCGCTCGCCAGCCATCGACGAAAAGAGCCGTTCCTCGAACTCCTCTTTGCAGATCCCGTCGGACGGACCGAGTCCCTCCATGTGATCGACCGATATCTGTCCGCCGCCCATTCGGGCGTGTCCGCCCGCGTTCGCCATCGGGATGTCGCTGACGGCGTGTCGAAGCGTCTCTCCCATGTGAACACGATCGTCTCGAGACCGACCCGAGAGGTGGAGCGTGCCGTCGTTCTCGCCGTAGACGACGACCGCCGTCACCCCTTCGAGGTGCATGAGTTCGTCGGCTGCCTGCGGGATGGCGTCGACGTTCGAAATCTCGCCGACGTCACAGACCGCGAACGGGCCGTCGATGCGTTTCTCGGTGATTGCGGTGGCTTTGATCTGTAACACGTCGTCGCTGACCTGCGGGTTGGCGATCCGGTCGAGCTGATCTTCGTCGATCTTGTCGAAAAGGTAGGCACAGGCGTCGAACTCTGCTCGTGAACAGCCGTTCGTCAGATGGTTCGTGTCCGACTGGATGCCATAGAGAAGACCAGTCGCAAGCTCCGGCGTGAACTCGAGTTCGTTCTCTTCGAGTTCTTCGTCGTCTTCGAGAGCCACTGCCCCCATCTCCCTGAAGTACTCCACGAAAATCGTCGAGGCCGCGCCGTAGTCCGTTCGAACGTCGGTAAACCGCGTCCCGGTTCCGTTACCTGGGTGGTGGTCGACCACCGCGACGGGTTCGACGTTCTGTGCGCCAGTGAATCCGCGTGGAGTGTTGTGATCGACCAGGACGACCGCGTCCGCCGCCAGATCCGAACTCGACTCGACGTTCTCGAGATCGAGATCGAGTACGGTTCGAAACGCGCGATTTTCCTGGTGACGGATTTCGCCGGGGTACTGCAGTGTCGCGTCGGTGTCGACGAACGCGGCAATCGCTGCGACACTCATCGCACACGCCATCGCGTCGGGGTCCGGATTGGGGTGCATCAGCACTGTGACTTCGTCGTAGTCGTCGAGTACGTGCTGGAGACGAATGCCTGCCGGCCGGCGGAACCAGCGAACGGCCCACCAGCCACCGAGGAGCAGTCCGACGACGACGAGTATCAGCAACGAGAGCACCAACGGATCGAGTGCTTGCAGCGAGTCGATCAGCGCGTCGACGGCAAGCACGTCCGCCTCGACGAACGCAGTAATCGAGGCGTCGTGATAGCTCATATCGGACACTCAAATTCGATCATAAAGAATTTTCCGCTGATTTTCACCACTAACCCAAATATTTCTCTTTACTGTCTTTGAAATATTCTCGACAGGCTACAACTGCCAGGAATCGCCGTTGGTGTCGACCGGAACCGTGGCGGCATCACGTGTCGAACCAGACAGGCTGATCTGGGTCGTTCCGCTAGCCGACGTCTCCGTGCCGACGGCGAATCGGACGGCTCTCACTCCTCGAGACTATGCACCGGTAATCGTGGACGCCCAGCGACGGCGAGGACTGCCGCCACTCGAGAGTGTTCGAGTCGAGGAGAGCGACCGCGTGGCCACGACGAAGGGGACGGGCGTCGTGATCGCCCTCGCCGGCGTTGCACTCGTCACGTACGGGGAGGGAGTTCTCTCATCGGTGTCAACGGCCGAACAGACGCCGAATTTTCGAGCCGAACGAGACAGTCGAGAGCTGACAGG
This sequence comes from Natronobacterium gregoryi SP2, assembly GCF_000230715.2. Lineage (GTDB taxonomy): Archaea > Halobacteriota > Halobacteria > Halobacteriales > Natrialbaceae > Natronobacterium > Natronobacterium gregoryi. The sequence goes on along the minus strand of NC_019792.1, from coordinate 583,226 downwards.
TTCGCCAGCGGTAGTTCCGGGCCAGGTACAACAGGAGGAGATACGCCGCGCCGGACAGCACGACTGCGACGAGGATGTTCCCGACGATCAACTGGTGGATCGCCGTTTGTGCCGTCTCCGCGGAGAAGTCACTCGCGTAAAGCGGCGGCGTGCCGAGCACCACACCCCCGAGTTGAAAGCTCGCGACGTAGACGACAGGTTTGACAAACGGGTTGAGGACGGCAACCGACGCGAATATCGCGGGCGTGCTGATCCACGACCACAGAGAGGTGAATACGAAGAACAAGCCGACCCCAAGTCCGCCCGTCGGCAAGGCCGTCAAGAAGATACCGAGTGCGAAACTGGCGGCGACCTGGTGTGGCGTCCGTTCTTCTCGGAACGCCGCCAGCAGTTTTCGGCGGACTCGATCGCGGTACACCTCGAGTCGGTCACGCAGCATTCGGGCCAATCACCCATACTCGTCGGAGACCAAAAGAAAATATCGTCTCGGACTCTCCGATCAGGGAAACGTGCCCGATTCCTCGAACGCATCGGCAACGCGCTGGGTCGCCACCACGTAGGCTGCGGTCCGTGGATCGTCGAGATCGCGGGCCTCGAGCGTGTCGACGAGTGCGTCGAACGCCTCTACGATGAGCGCCTCGAGTTCCCGGTTGACTTTCTCCTCGGTCCAGTAGAACCGCTGGCGGTTCTGGACCCACTCGAAGTAGGAGACGGTGACGCCGCCGGCGTTGGCCAGGATGTCGGGAACGACGAAGGTGTCTGTATCCTCGAGGACGGCGTCGGCCTCCGGCGTCAGCGGGCCGTTTGCAGCCTCGGAGATGACGCTGGCCTGTACGTCGGTGGCGAGGTCGCCGTCGATCGCATTCTCCAGTGCGGCCGGGATGAGGAGATCGACGTCCATCGTGAGCAGTTCCTCGTTCGTGATGTCCTCTTCGGACTCCGCATAACCGACGATACTGCCTGTCTCTGTCTTGTGGTTTTTTGCTGCGACGGGATCGAAACCGTCCGGGTTGGAGATGCCACCGCTCGAGTCACTGGCGGCGACGACGGTTGCGCCCATCTCGTCGATTAGTTTCGCGGCGATCCAGCCGGCGTTGCCGTAACCCTGGACGGCGACGGTCGCACCCGCTATGTCTTTCCCGAGATAGTCGAAGGCTTCGCGGGCGGCGATTACTGTCGACCGACCAGTCGCCTCGACGCGGCCTTCGCTGCCGCCACTGGCGATGTTTTTGCCGGTGACGACACCCGGCTCGGTGGTGTTTTCGAGGGTTTCGTAGGTATCCTTGATCCAGTTCATCTCCCGCTGGCCCGTGTTCACGTCCGGCGCAGGAATGTCCCGATCTTCGCCGATTAGCGGGCGAAGTTCGGTCGCAAACGCACGAGTGAGCCGTTCGATCTCACTCTCGGAGTAGTCTGTCGGATCGACGACGATGCCGCCTTTCCCGCCACCGTAGGGGACATCGACGATCGCGCACTTATAGACCATCCAACCCGACAGTGCCTTGACCTCGTCGCGAGTGACGCTCGGGTGGTAGCGAATGCCGCCTTTGTAAGGGCCGCGGTCGCCGTTGAACTGCGACCGGAACGCCTCGAAACGCTCGAGGCCCCCATCGTCGAGTTCGATCGTGAGATTCGTCTCGAGAACCCGTTCCGGGTGTTTGAGCCGTTCGATCACGTCGTCGCCGACGTCGAGATGTCCCGCGGCATCGTCGATCTGCGACTGTAGTGTTTCGAACGGGTTCGCTTGTTCGGACATTGATCGTAGGTTCCGAAGATAACGGAATAAGTATGACGAAACCCACCCATAGTAAATAAGATACAATATTAGGAATTTGTTGCTGTATATATTTCGTGTAAATCCACTTCGAGGGTCAACGGTCGGTGGCTTCCGCCCGCTCGAGAAGCCGTTCGGCCTGAGCGACAAGCGGTGCATCGATCATCTCGCCGTCGACCTCGAAGACGCCACGGCCCTCGGCGTCGGCCTCGCGTTTTGCCTCGAGCACTCGCCGTGCCCACTCGAGTTCCTCGTCGTCGGGCGTGAACGCCTCGTTTATCGGGTCGATCTGTGCAGGATGGATGGCGAGTTTGCCATCGTAACCGAGGCGGACGGAGCGGCGGACATCTTCGCGGAGTCGCTTTTCGTCTTCGAACGCCGTGACGAGCGTATCGATCGCCGGACAGTCGTGTGCCGCCGCGGCAAGAACGACTCGCTGGCGTGCGTACTCGAGTTCGGAGCCGTCTTTGGAGACTGTCGCGCCGACGTCGGCCGAGAGGTCCTCGGCACCGAACGCCAGCGCGTCGGTTGCAGGAACGGCGGCTATCTCCGGCGCTGCGAGGACGCCGGCGGCGCTCTCCACCAGTGGGATCACCGGCAGGAAGACGCCGTTCGATTCGAGTGCCGAGACAAGATCGTGGACGTCGGCCGCCCCGCTGGCTTTCGGGAGCATCAGGCTATCGAGACGGAGAGACGTCCGGCCAGCGAACAGCCCCTCGAGATCGTCCTCGATCCGATCACTGGTGGCGTTGATCCTGACGCAGACCTCACAGTCAGGATCGAAGTCGTCGGCAGCGAGAACCTCGCGGACGGCCTCCCGTGCCTCGTCTTTCCGGGCCGGTGAGACGGCATCTTCGAGGTCGAAGACGACCACGTCGGCTCCCGAACGGGGGGCCTTCTGCAGCATCTCGGGACGATCGCCTGGCGTGAACAGGACGCTTCTGCGAACCATATGCCGACTGGAACGGCGACCGTCAAGAAAGACACGTCACCGGCGACGGCCACGCAGAGAGTTTATGTACGAAGGGACGGCCAGAGCAGTCGATGGATCGCGTTGTCGCCGTGCTGTTCGTCGTCCTCGCCACCACAGCAGTTACCACCGGAACGGTCGTGGCTGCCGGCACGTCGAACGACACCGGCAGCGAACCACTGCCACCGTCGGTCTCACCCGCAGTAGAACTCGACTGTCCACCCGAGGCAGTCGACGACCCCACGACATCTGTGAACGGTCCACCGTCGAACTCGAGTGAAAGAGCGACCAAAACGGCCGACCACTCCGGTACGCCACGGATCGTCGAACTGTACCCGAACCCGACGACCCACCGCAACATCGGCGAATACGTCGTCCTCGAGACGCCCGCGGAGACGCGACTCGAGAACTGGACGCTCACCGACGGTCACACGACTGCGGCGCTCCCAGACGAAACCGTCTCCGGACGAGTCGCGGTCAGTACGAACGCAAGCGCCACGCGGTCGCTGACTGACGAATCGGTGCTCGAACTCGAGGGGACGGTCCGCCTCGCGGTCGACGGTGACACTCTCGAACTCCGGCGACGCGGTGAGACGCTCGACCGGGTCGGTTACGACGACGCGCCGGTCGCACAGCAGTGGTATCGTGACGATTCGGCGGCCGCGAGCGAAGCGAGCGCGACCGAATCTATCAGCGGACGCTGGTGGCCCCGCGACGCGACCTGTCTCTCCGTCTCCGCGAGCGACGCCGACGAAGCGACCGCGTTCGTCTTCCCCGATGCACCAACAGTCCCGAAAGCGACCATCCGAAGCGCCGACGATCGGCTTCTGCTTGCCGGCTACACCATCACGTCCGAGACAGTCGCGGAGGAACTGATCGCGGCAGCCGACCGCGGCGTCGACGTGGCAGTTCTCTTCGAGTCCGGTCCCGTCGGCGGGACGCCGGCAGCGACCGAACCAGTCCTCGAGACGCTCGAGGACGGTGGCGTCACCGTCCGTGCAATCGGTGGCGAAGGTGCCCGCTATCGCTACCATCATCCCAAATACGCCGTCGCCGACGACCGTATTCTCGTCACGACCGAAAACTGGAAACCGTCTGGCACGGGCGGTGAGTCGAGCCGTGGCTGGGGGATTCGACTCGCAGACGACCGACTCGCCGCTGACCTCGCGGCCGTCTTTCGTGCGGATTTCGAGGGATGGGACACTCGACCGGGAGCCGAGTTCCGGCGAGACACGTCGTTCGTCGACGACGAGACATCACCGCCGCGTTCGTTCCCCAGCGAACACTCGCCGGCGCAAGTCGAACTCGAGTCGGCCGAGTTGCTGGTCGCACCCGACAACGCCGAGCGACGCCTGCTCGAACTCGTCCGGAACGCTGACGAGGAGTTGCTGGTCAAGCAGGCCAGCATCGCCGGCGACACCCAACTACTCGAAGAGACTGTCGACGCGGCCCGCCGAGGCGTCGACGTTCGAATCCTGCTCGACTCGACGTGGTACCACGAAGACGACAACGCCGCACTCGCGGACGATCTCGGGCAGACGGCTGCAGACGAGACGCTCCCGCTCGAAGTGCGCCTCCTCGAGGACACCGATCGGTTCGAGAAGATCCACGCCAAGGGCGTCGTGATCGACCGCGAGACCGCCGTCGTTGGCAGCGCCAACTGGAACGACAACGCTTTCGAGAACAACCGCGAGGTGTTGATCGCAGCACACGGCGAGGAGGCCGCCGCGTTCTACGCGGACGTCTTCGAGGACGACTGGAACGGAGACGGCTGGACGCTCCCGCTCGAGTTGTCGGCGACCGTCGTCGCTGCGCTCGCGGTGGCGGCGGTCGTCGGGTCTCGGTACGTCCAGTTCGGCGACGGGTACTGATACAGATTGCTGTAACTAGTTACCGCTGATCGCCAGAGCGGGGCCGGCGATTGGCGGTAATTGAATACAGCAAACCGTATGAGACACGCCAGGGTTCGGAGACATCGTTTGTTGGCGTCGACAGTTCTGGTTAGTTCTCGTCCTCGTGGTCGTCGGACGGACAGAGCAGTGCTGGCCGGGCGAACAGAACGGCACCGTACATAGCGAAGAGGTATCCGAAACCCAGATTTCGACTGGGCCGTGCTTCGATTCCGTCGATACTGATCCAGATAACGCCGAGTCCGACAGAGAGGATCGTACAGCCAACGACTTTGTTGTACCGAGAGAGAAGCGGCCACGAGAAAAACGGCAGTGCAAAGAGAATGATGACCCCCACGTCGAGAATTCGCTCGAGATCGATCAGGCGACCAGTAAGGAGACTGGAGACGATCAGCCATCCGCTGATAACGAGTACGAACTCTCTCTTCGACCACCGTCTCTGTCGACCAGACAACTGATCGAACGTCACGAATGTGATCTCGTCGATACGTTCAATAACGATTTTGGATCGACTCGGCCGACACCGACGTGTCTCGACCGGCTGTCAGTACATCGAACAGACGAAAACGTAGTTCTCGAGAGAGACGTATCGGTGGATCAGTCCGCACGCCCACTGATCTCTGTCTCGAGTCGCTCACAGCAGTCGCGTTCGGGATCGAAACACTCTGGGCACTTCTGGGGGCGATCGATGATCGTATCCAACCGTTCGGCGACCGTATCGTCGATCACGCTCTCGAGGGCACGGGCCTCCGCTCGAAACTCTTCGACCTCGAGGACGTTCGCGAGGAACCGTTCGATGATACAGTAGGTTTGGAGAGCGTCGTGAGCGCGCTCGAGCCCTTCGTCCGTTAGGCTCGCACCCTTGTATTTCTCGTGTTCGACGAGTTCGCGGTCCTCGAGTTTTCCGATCATCTCGTTTACACTTGCTGGACTTACCTCGAGCAAGTCCGCGAGCGTGCCGGTCGAGGCGGGACCCTCTTCGATTCGTTGAGCGAGATAGATTGCCTTGAGATACTGGTCTGCAGTATTCATCGCAGCCCTCCGTTGGTGAAACTATTGGTCGGACAGGTGCGCCGGTAGAGACGACTCCGGGACGCGGGACGCGCTAGTGGCGGGCCAAGCCTGCACTGATGGGTCGAATCTGGCGGTGTGGCTCGATTCGACCGGTCAGTCGACGGTTGGGACGGTACTAGTTGGCAGTCGATCTCGGGGACGGCAAATCCCGTCGCGACCGTCGCGCCGTCCCCGGTCATGCTATCTGCTCCATTATATCAGTCACTTCTTCGACACCTTCTTTCTCCTCCTCACGGATCTCGTACAGCGTCTCGAGGAGACGACCTCGATCGATGGCAAACTCCGCGTCGGCAGTCTCGATCGCCTCGATGAGATCGTCGTAGAACTTGTAAGCAGTCTCTTCGTTTGCCAGTTGATCGTAAAGGACACCGTCAGTGTCTTCCGGTGGCCCGTACTGGGCGTCGACGAGAGCGTTGATCTCTTCATAGGCGACTGTCTCGGCCTCGAGATCGTCGATCAGTGCCTCCAGACGCTCGCGGTGCTCTGCCGACTCTTCGCTCGCCTCGGCGAGCAGTTCCCGGACCTCCTCGTCGACCTCGGTCCGTTCGTCGGGCGGGAGTGACTCGAGGTGGTGAGCGGCGCGTGACTCGACGACTTCTTCCAGCACGACCCCGATCTGGAGGAGTCGGGTGAGCTGGTGGTCGCTCGAGACGCGCTGTCCCAGACTCATGATTCTACAAGAGGGCCGCCGTCACTTAGTCGTCCCGGAGCACGTTGGTGACTCGGCCGCAGTCTCTCGCTCGCAGTCGAGGAAATCGGGAACGGAGAGTGGAGCTAGTCGCGCTGACGGAGTCGGGCTTCGATCAACTCTTCGAGGTCTTCGCGGAGTTCGTCGACGGCGATCTCTTCTAAGACGGGCACGAAGAAGCCCTCGACGAGCATGTTTCGCGCAGAGCGTGGGTCGATTCCACGGGAAGTCATGTACAGCAGATCCTCCTGATCGATCTGGCCGACCGTCGCCGAGTGGCTGGCCTCGGTGTCGTGGTTGTTGATGATCAGCTTCGGCGAGGCGTCGGCTTCACTCTCGTCGGAGAGCATGAGGGTATTCTCGCGCTGGTAGGAGCTGGTGTCCCACGCATCCTGGCCGACATCTTGAACTCCTTCGTAGACCGAGCGAGCGATGTCGTCGGTGACGCCGCGGGTGACGAGATCGGCCGTCGTGTGTTCGGCGCGGTGCCAGACCTTCGCGTCGAGGTCGAAGTGCTGGTCGTTGTGGCCGTAGAAGGCGCCGACGATCTGGGTCTCGGAGGAGTCGCCGCTGAGTTCCGTCGAGACCTCTGTCTTGGTGAGTTGGGTTCCGAGGTTGACCTCGATCCAATCGATCGTCGCGTAGGTGTCGGCGTCGCCGCGCTTTACGGTAAAGTTGTAGGCTTCCTCAGAGAGGTTCTGGAGGCTACCGTACTGGACGCGACTGTTCTCGCCAGCAGCGACCTCGACGATCCCGCTGTAGTACTGTTCTTCTTGCCCCTCGCCGGTCGACTGGCGCTCGAGGATCGTGACCGAAGACGACTCTTCGGTGACGACAAGCGTGTAGTTAAACAGCGACCGGGAGTTCTGCTTGGTCCGGATGGTGACATCCTCGGCGTCGACGCCCTCGGGGACGTAGACGACGGTCCCGGTGCTAAACAGCGCCGTGGAAAGCGCCGTCAAATAGTTCTCATGGGGGTCGACGACGGAACCGAACTGCTCTTCGATGAGGTCCTCGTGTTCCTGGACTGCCTCGGCCCACGGGAGGACCTCGACCTCGTCGGGGCCGACTTGGTCTTTCTCCTCGGCAGCGTTCAGCGGGTCAACGAGCGACTCGTAGTCGAGATCGTGGAGGTTCGTCCAGTCACGGCCCGGCGTCCGGATGACGTCGGGCATCTCGAGTGTTTCGAGTGCCTCGAGGGCCTCGAGACGAGTCTCGAGCAGCCAGTCGGGTTCGTCGAACCCACCGCTGATTTCGCGGACCTGTTCTTCCGTCAGATTGGCGTGTACCTGCGTCATGCTCATATTATCCGAGGCTTCCCTCCATCTCGAGTTCGATGAGTCGGTTGAGTTCGACGGCGTACTCGATGGGGAGTTCTTCGGTGATCGGTTCGATGAAGCCGGCGACGATCATCTTTTTCGCGTCGTCGTCGTCGAGGCCGCGACTCTGGAGGTAGAAGATGTCTTCGTCGCCGATCTTACCGACTGTGGCCTCGTGGGCGACGTCGACTTTCGACTCTTCGATCTCCATGTACGGCATGGTGTCGCTGGTCGACTCGTTGTCGAACATCAACGCGTCACACTCGACGGCAGTACTCGAGTTTTCGGCTCCGTCGGCGATGTGGACGAGCCCGCGGTAGTTCGTGCGGCCGCCGTCCTTGGAGATCGACTTGGATTCGATGGTCGAGCTCGTGTCGGGCGCGTTGTGGTAGACTTTCGCGCCAGTGTCGATGTCCTGGTCCTCGCCGGCGAAGGCGATGGTGATGTGGGTGTCGGTCGCGCCCCGTCCCTTGAGGATCGAACACGGGTAGAGCATCGTGGCCTTCGACCCCATCGAGCCCGAGATCCACTCCATCGTACCGTTCTCTTCGACGATGGCGCGTTTCGTGTTGAGGTTGTAGGTGTTCTTCGACCAGTTTTGCACGGTCGAGTACTGGACGTGAGCGTCCTCTTTGACGAAGACTTCGACGCCACCCGAGTGGAGGTTGTGGGCACCGTACTTCGGCGCGGAACAGCCCTCGATGTAGTGGACCTCGGAGCCTTCCTCGGCGATGATCAGCGTGTGCTCGAACTGGCCCATTCCTTCCGAATTCATCCGGAAGTAGGCCTGGACGGGCATCTCGACGGTGACGTCTTCGGGAACGTAGACGAACGAGCCGCCCGACCAGACGGCCCCGTGCAGTGCCGCGAACTTGTTGTCGCTGGGCGGCACGCAGGTCGTCATGAAGTGCTCTTTGACGAGTTCGGGGTGCTCCTGGACGGCCTTGTCCATGTTCATGAAGACGACACCCTTCTCCTCCCACTGTTCTTGCATGTTCTGATAGACGACCTCCGACTCGTACTGGGCTCCAACGCCCGAGAGGGCGTTCTTCTCGGCTTCCGGAATCCCCAGCTTGTCGAAGGTGTCTTTGATCTCGTCCGGGAGCTCCGTCCAGTCGTCGACGCCTTCACGTTCGTCGACGTCAGGGCGGATATACGGGATGATCTCCTCGATGTCTAGACCCGAGAGGTCGGGCTGGCCGGGCCAGTCCGTCGGCATCGGCATGTTCTGGTACTGCTCGAGGGCGCGCAGTCGGCGCTCGAGCATCCAGTCGGGCTCGTCTTTGTCGTCGGAGATCATACGAATGACCTCCTCGGTCAGTCCCTTCTCGGACGTTACCGCGGCCTCGTGTTCTTTCTTGAACTCGAACCGCGCTTCGGTGTCAGTCTCTTTGAGATGATCTTGTTCGGAACTCATGATTTGATTGTGGTCGTGATTACGGCGACAGGGTTGTTACCATTCTTCTAGCTGAATCCGGTTACGCAGTGCCGTAGACTTCCTCACGGACCCAGTCGTAGCCCTTGTCCTCGAGTTTTTTGGCGAGTTCCGGACCGCCACTCTTTGCGATCTGGCCGTCGAGCATCACGTGGACGTGGTCGGGCTCGACGTAGTCGAGGATGCGCTGGTAGTGAGTAATCTGGAGGATGCCGGTTCCCTGCTCGTCTCGTAGGGCGTTGATACCGTTCGAGACATCTTGGAGCCGGTCGATGTCGAGACCGGAGTCGATCTCGTCGAGAACGGCAACCGACGGCTCGAGGATTGCAGCCTGCAACACTTCGTTTTGCTTTTTCTCACCGCCAGAGAAGCCAGCGTTGAGATAGCGCTGGGCGAACTTCTCGTCCATGTCCAGTTGCTCCATCTTCTCGGCGAGGATCTCTTGGAACTCGGCGACGCCGATCTCGCCCTCGTCGGCGGGACCTTCCATCGGCGACGTTTCGAAGCCCTCGTCTTCGTCCTCGTCTTCGTCTTCGTCGCCTTCCTCTTCCTCGAACAGCTCTTCACGCTCCTCGAGTTTGGCGTTCAGTGCCGTTCGGAGGAAGTTCGTCATCGTGACGCCCTCGATCTCGGCCGGATACTGGAAGCCGAGGAAGACACCGAGCGCGGCACGCTCGTTCGGCTCGAGGTCCAGCAGATCCCAGGTGCGCTGGTCCTCGTCGATCTCGACTTCGTCGCCGAACTCGTCTTCGTCGAGGTGAAGCAGGACTGCCCCCTCGGTAACCTCGTAGGCTGGGTGGCCGGCGACGACCTTCGCGGTCGTCGACTTCCCGGAACCGTTCGGTCCCATCAGGGCGTGGATCTCGCCCGGCTCGACCTCGAGATCGACGCCCTCGAGGATCTTCTCGCCGCCTTCTGCCACTTCCGCGTGCAGGTTGCTCAGTTCGAGACGTGCCATAGTACTCTGTCGTTTGAATGGTGGGTCGTATGACTAATAACGGTTTCGTATCCATTTGGATACGGTATTCTATCACCAAAATAATTTTTTGAAGAGAGAACTAGTATTCCCTCTCCACTGCTTGCAAGTGGAAAAGCCCCAATTATCCTCCGAAAGGCCTTATACTACCGTCTTTCGGCGGGCTGGCTTACGTGAGGTAAGTCACTACCTGTGGAGTTCGTTTACAGCGACCAGCGTCCGCTATCAATCGGTGTGTCGCCGAATCGCCCCGATTTCGAGGGCTTATCGTAACAACTGAAACTGGTTGCACACCGCCCACACCGATCGCGGGCTCATTTCGTCCCGAACCGCGCGACACTCAGCGTAGGCGGGTGCACACCGACGTGCAGTGGCTACTACAGTAGAAGTGGAGTGGCCAGGCTCGAACCGATGGATCGAACCGGCCCCACACGATCGGGTTCGATCCATCGGTCGACGAGTAGAGGGCCACTGCGACGGCCCAGTAGCTCACATGAAACTGTCTAGACCGGTCTGCTCTTGGCCACTTTTGACTTCCTCCCAGGAGACGTCGAGTGCCTCGAGGATGCGTTCGATTGGTCCCTTCAAAGTCTTCTCGAGCATCTTGTCGTAGTCGACCTCGAACGCCTCGGGGATCTGGTCGTCGTACTCGAAACAGATCACGTCGGGATCGCGCTTGAACGCACCGTAGAGCGGATCGCGCTGGGGATCGAACCCACATTCGTCTTCCATCCGGCGGAAGAACGCGGGATCGACGCGGTCGAGGTAGAGTCGCTTGGGTTTGCTGCCCCGCTGAAAGTTGGTATCAAGCAGGAGGTTGGCATACTTCGCACCCCGAACCTGGGCTGTGTCCGTGTCGTAGTTGTCCAGTCGCTTGCCGATACCACCTGGGATGGCGATCTCTTCGTCCGAGACGTTCCCGTCGAGGACGTCCTCGATGACCCCGTTGACGTACTCCTTGGCACCCTCGACGTCGCCTTCCTTGACGATCATCTCGATGACGCGATGCTGGACCTCCTTGGTGATCGGCGCGATGTCCGACCGCTGGTACTCGAAGCCGACGATGTCGATCGTGTCGACGTCTTTCCCCTCCTTCCAGGTGATGTGGCCGGCGTACCGTTTTTTCTTGCCCGCCTGGAAGAATCGTCGATAGAGCTTCTCGAACTCGATCTGGAAACGGTGCTGGTCGGCGTTCAGGTCCTCTCGAGCGAAGTCGTCGTACCGGTCGTTGATGTGCTCCTCGATCTCGAAAGACGTCTCGAGGGCTTTCTCCTTCGGGATGCCGTCGCCGAGTTCGAGCATGACCGAGTCGGTGTCACCATACGCGACCTGATAATCGAGTTCGTTCGCTGCTGTCTCCGTAAATTCGATTACTTCACGCCCAGTGGCGGTGATTGCAGCCGCTGCCTCTTTGTCGTAGAGCCGAAATTGTTCCCATCCTGACACTCCGTAGAGCGAGTTCATAATGACCTTCACTGCTCCCTGCTGGCGGTCGTACTGCTCGTACTCGGGCGTGCCAGGCTCGTGCTGGTTCCGGAGCTCTTTCTTCTCCTCGCGCTCGGCGAGCAGTTCCTCGATCATCGTTCGGTTGACGCCGTCCGGTTCCTTCCGGAAGTGGGTCCCCGTCGGCGCCTCGTAGGTCTCGCCGTCGTAGGTCTCGGGATCGACCTTCGTCTCCGGCGACGCGTTCACGGTCACCATACACATCGGGTACAGCGATTTCAGGTCGAGCACGGTGACGTTCTCTTTGACGCCCGTGATCGGCTCGAAGACGGCACCTCCCTCGTACTCTTCGCCGGCTTCTTGCTGGCCCTTGGAAGGGAGTGCGAATCGGCCGTGAGCCTGATGGAGGACGTACATGTCGACCGCGTCACCGGGCGTCGGCGCGTCCTCGAGTTTACAGCCGACGAACGACCGCACCTCGTCCCAGAAAGCGACGATCGCCTGCTGGCGGTCGAGTTCGACACAGAGTTCGACGTCCCGGAGGTTGTACTCGAGCAACTGGGTGGGATTGTCTTCCCAGAGGTCGCCGATATCGCCAGCGTACCGCTCTTTCCCGACGCCCAGTTCTTCCTCGCCGACGGCGTCCAGTCGATAGGAGTCCAGCTCCGAGAAAACCATCCGCTGGTAGCCATACAGCAGGTCGAAGACGACCCGGCCCTTGATGTCCGGGCCACCCCAGTTGCTCCGCCAGACCTCGTCGACGCGAGAGAGGCGATCGATCGAGAGGTCGTAGTCGTGGCCGCCCTGAAGTTCCTCGAGTCGATCGAGGAAGTACGGCGCGTCGAAATCCTCGAAGTTCCACCCCGTAAGCACGTCTCCGTCGGTTTCTTCGACGTACTCCATAAAGGCCTCGAGCATGGCTTCTTCCTCCTCGAAGGCCCGGACCTCGTGATCGATCTCGCCCTCGATCGGGTCGTACTCGGCGATCTCTGCTGGAATCTCGCCGTCGCCGATCGGGGCCTCGTAGAGCCACATGATGTACTCGTCTTCGTACGAATCGTGGCTCGTGAGACAGACGATCGGTTCCTCGCCGTCCTCGGGGAAGCCGGAGCGGTCGTCGACCTCGATGTCGAACGTCAACACGCGCGGCTCGGCGTCGACGTCAACTGGCTCGACCTCCTCGTGATGGATCACCAGCGAGTCGTCGTCGGCCCTGCGTTCGGGGATACGAATGCCACTACGGACGTCCTTGTCGATCAGGAACCGATTCGGAAAGAGAATGTCCGCCTCGTAGTGCTCGAAGTCGTCACGGACCTGTCCGACGTCGCGTGGCGTCTGACCGAAAATCTTGGTCAGTTTCTCGCCACGGATACTCTCGTAGCGCTCGCCGTTTCGATCGTACTCACGGCTCCCAGTCAGTCGGTCGTACTCCTCTTCGGGCGGCCGCTCGAGCGTCTCCGTCGGCGCGTAGAAGTACGGCTCGAAGTCGACTACCTGGACGTGCTCGAGCGTTCCGTCCGGCGTCCGCCCGAAGACGTGTATGATCGGTTGTTCTTCGTCCCCGTAGCCAGTGACCGTGTAGTCGACCTGCATCACGGCGAGTTCGAGGTCGCCGTCGGCGTCCGGAAGCGTCTCCTCGACGACGTCGACGACCTCGACGCCGCTCCCGTTGGTCGCGCCTGCGACGGCGACTGCCTCTTCGTCGGGTCTCTTCTCACCGTCGGACTCCGGTGACGACGAAAACTCCGTGAGTCCGGCCTGGCCCGCCTCAGTCATGGTATCGCAGTTTGGAGTCCCCAAATAAAAACCCCCGCAATCCATCGGGACGATCGACCTGCCGTCTGCGGATCGTGACACTGCACGGGCAACAAGACCTATACTGTGGTAACACATAACACCACTCGAGGTGATCGACGTGTCTTCCCCCGCAAACGACGACGAAACGATGGATCGACGCGAGCCGAGTAGCGCTCCCGAGGGAACGGCGACGATCGAATCCTACGAAACCGACGACGGCGTCGTCTTCTACGACGCCGAGAACCCCCTCGCGTGGATGGAAACGTCCCGAACGCTCGTCCTCGAGGAACTCGCCTGAGCGAGACTGCTGTACCGATCTCCCAGTGCACGCGCTTCGGGACACAGTACACCGGAAACAACGCACAGCAAACCGCCTGGGACTGTTTTGTTCCCAAAGTGGCGGCTAACCCTTCACTGGGCGTCGAACCCGGCCGTGTCGGCCGAATCAACCCGGCATCCGACGGTTGAGCCGGTACTCGCCACCACCAGTTGACGATTCAGGTCCGGTTATCGCCGGTAATTGGCGACAGCAGACCGTTCGAGTTCGAACACGAATCCTTTTCTTTCCGGTGGTCCTCCACTCGTCCGTGGCACTCGACCGGAGCGACCACGAGCCGGACGCGCCCGAGGAGTACGATCCGGAGGCTGAATTCGGGGACCCGGACAGCGACTCGCTGACGATTCCGGCCGTCGACCCGAAATCGGGGCCGGAGCCCCCGGAGCCACCGGAGCCCCCGAACGTGTCGATTCCGGAGATGTCCACTGCCGGGACGGGCGCTCCAGCCGATCTCGTGAAGATGTTCTGGGCACTCGTACTCGTGATCAACGCGGCCGTCTTCGTTCTCTCGCTCGGCATCATGCTCTTTGTCTTCGAAGGGAACACGACGTACAGCGTCTGGTTGATCAGCGGCGGACTCGTCTTGTTTGGTCTCGCTATCCGTCGGTATCGGGCCTTCGATGCCGACACCTCGAGCAGTTCGAAACCGACAGCCGCGGAGACCACCACCACGGAATCCGCTCCGACCGAGAACGAAACCGACGATACCGACCCATGAAACCTGTTCGAGACGACCACGGAAACCGGTACCTGCTCTTGAAACGCTCCGAACGAGCGAGTCTCGTCCGCGACCCCGAGACCGGAGACGAGTGTTACGTCCAGAACGACCGCCTCGAGTTCGTCGCCGAATCCGGACTCGAGACGGCAGCCGCGACGATCGACGACCCGGTTCGGACCCTCCTGACGAACGTCCACGACGAGAAGACGCTCGGCCTGCTGGTCGAACTCGAGAACCGCGGGGCACTTGGCGTTCGCACGTTACTCGACGCCTACAACCTCTGTGAGAGTGACCTCCACGGACGGCTGACTGTCCTCTCGTCGGCCGGCCTGCTCGCGGAAATCGACGTCGCCGGCGAACGTGGCTATCGACTCACCGAAACGTGTGAGTTGGCACTCGAGGCAATTCGAACCGACGAGACTGCCGAAAACGACGAGAACGAAGAGCCGCCACTCGAGTAGCGACGTCGACGTCAGTCCGACGCAAGCAACTCCATCTCGGGTGGTTCGCCCCGTTCGAGGCGCGACCGGTTCGATGTCGCGTCTTTCTCGACCCGCACGAGCGAGTCGGCCGCACCGACGAGTTCCTCGTCGTGGCTGACGACGACGATCTGTTCGACGCCGAGTTCCCGCATCGACTCGACGAGAGAGACGAGTTGCGTGACGTGGCCCGAATCGAGGAAGACGGTCGGTTCGTCCAGAATGAGGGGCGGCATCGGTGCCGTCCCCTCGACGCCTTCCGCGAGCAGGCGGTAGATCGCACACCGCAGGCTAAGGTTGAAAAGCGCCCGCTCGCCGCCGGAGAGCTGTTCGGGCTCTAAGCTTTCGCCGTCCTTCTGGTAAACCGTCAGCCGATAGTCGCCGTCGAGTTCGATCGCGGCATAGGAATCGTTCTGGTAGACCAGGTCGAACGTCTCGTTGAGCAGTCGTTCTAAGGTCTCGACGTTACGCTGTCGCAGTTCCGAACGCAACTCGCCGTAGGTCGTCTGGAGCGTCTCGGCCTCGTCGTACAACGACTCGAGTCTCTCACACCGCTCCTCGAGTTCCTCGAGTCGATCACGGAGTCGCTCTAGTTCCTCGAGTCTCTCCTCGACGCCGCCGATCGTCCCCTGGATCTCGTCGCGGTTACCCTCGAGTTCCTCGAGTCGCGCGTCGACTTTCTCGATGTACTGTTCGGCGTTTTTCCTGTCTTCTCGGGCCGTCTCGATGCGGTCCTCGTCGAACTCCTCCTCGAGGTCGCGCTTGCGCTCTCGTTTGTCCGAGAGCCGGTCGCGACGTTCGTCGTTGATCTCCTGCCAGTCTGTGCGGCGTTCATGGCGATTCTCGATTTCGCCGGCAAGTTCCTCGCGTTCGTCCGTGATCTCGAGGACACGCCGGAGCGTCTCGAGAGTCTCCGTGATCTCGGTCCGCTCGGAGTTGATATCCCCGAGTTCGGCTCGCTTCTCGTCGATCTCGTTCTCGAGCGCGTCGGCGTCCTCGCGTTTCTCGGCGGCCTCGTTCTCGTACTCCTCGGCGTCCGCTCGCAACTCGTCGCGCTGGTCGCGACGGTCGACGATCGTCTCGCGTTTCTCCGCGAGCAACTGTTCGACGTTGTCGCGGTTGTCCTCGAGTCGATCGGCGCGGCGTTCGGCCTCGCGGAGGGTCTCCGCGCGTTCGATCCGTTCATCGAGGTCGTCGCGTTCGGCCTCGAGTTCCTCGAGTTTCGACTCGATTTCGTCGAGTTCCTCGCGTTCGCCCTCGAGTTCGACGTGGGGCGAGTCCTCGACGGACTGGCCACACTCGGGGCACTTTCCCTCCTCGAGCAACCGTTTTCCCTCCTCGATGGCGTTCTCGAGAGCTTTGCGGTCGGCAGTGAGGTCGCCGATTTCGTCGGTTAGCTCGTCGCGTTCGGCCTCGAGTTCCTCGAGATACGAGACGGCTTCGCCGAACCCGACCGAGGCGTCTTCGAACTGCGCGCGGGCGGACTCGATGTCGTCTTCGAGTTCCTCGAGTTTCGCCTCGCGGTCCTCGATCGCTTCCTCGTCTTCCTCGAGTCTCTCGGTCAGTTCGTCGGCCCGCTCGCGGGCCGCCTCGGCCTGTTTCTCGAGGTCGTCGGCTGCTTTCTGGAGTCGTTCGCGCTCGTCGGTTTTCGTCTGGATTGCGATCTTGACCTCCTCGAGGTCGTCCCGGAGTTGTTCGTCCCGGCTCTCGAGGCCCTCTATCGCGCTCTCGACCGTCTCGGGCCGGTCGTCTTCGACGTCGACGGCGGCCTCCTCGAGCAGTTCCGCGCGTTCCTCGGCGAGTTCCTCGCGTTCGGCCTCGAGTTCGCGAATCCGCTCTTTCGCGTCCTCGCGTTTGCGCTCGGTCTCCTCGACTTTCGAGCGAATCGCTTCGACCTCCGCTTCGAGGTCGTCGATCTCCTCGCGGGTCTCCGCGTGGCGTTCGAGGACGTCTTCGGCGGTTTCCAGCGTCTCCTGTGCCTCCTCGCGTTGGGACTCGAAGTGGTCGATGTTCTCGGTGATCTCGGCCCGTCTGGACTCGAGGTCGTTGAGCCGTTCGTGAAGATTCGCCTCCTCTTTCTTTTCGACCTGCTTGCGGACGTCCTCGAGGACTTCCCGCTGGCCGTCGAGCACGGACTTGACCCCGAGTCGTGCATCGCTTGCCCGTTCGCGGTACTCCTCGAGTGCACCCAACTGGAGGAGGTCGTCGATCATGTCCTGTCGGTCGCTCGGTGAGGCGTGAATGAGTTTGTTGACCTCGCCCTGTCGGACGTACGCACAGTTGACGAACGCCTCGGCGTCCATCCGCAGCAGTTCCGTCACCTCCCGGCGGACATCGCGTGCGCCCTCTATCGACTCGGTCGGCGTCTCGAGGACGCACTTCGTCGTGGTCGCACGGTCGCCCCGGAGCTTGAGTTGGCGTTCGACGTGGTACTTGCGGTCGTCGTGGGTGAACCACAGTTCGACTTCGGCCTCTTTCTCTCCGGTAGTGATCACGTCGTCGAGGGTGCGGCTGTCCAGCGCCTTCGAACCGTAGAGGGCGAAGAAGACGGCCTCGAGCAGCGTCGACTTCCCGCTGCCGTTGACGCCGTGAACGACGGTGACGCCGCGTTCGAGGGTAAGATCGGCGTCGCCGTAGCACTTGAAGTTCAGCAGACGAACGCGGTCGACTCTCATTCGAAATCACCCAGCGAAGCTGGTTCTGCGGGTTCGTCCGCCGGCTTCTCGCTTGCTGCTTTGCTCTCTGCACTGTCGTTCTCTTCGTTCGCTGGGTCCGAGTCCGAGTCCGGGTTCGAGTCCGAATCCGGGTTCGAGTCCGAATCCGGCAGCTGGTCCGCGAGGGTCGTCACGTCCTCGCCGTCCGGTTCCTGCTCGGGCGCGGGCTCGAACGCCGCTTCGTCGTCCTCGAGCAACTCGCGGACGCGTCGTTCGACTGACTCGCGAACGTTGGCGTCGGCGAGTTTCCCGTCGCGGACGGTGTCGTCGATTTCGAGGGCGGCGTCGCTGAGTCCGAGGTCGCGGACCCGTTCGCGGACGGCTTCGTCCGGGTCGGCGAAACTGACCGAGACGCCCTCGTCCTCGTCGGGCAGTTCGCGCCGGTCGTTGACCCGGGCGATCAGCGCACCGCGATCGAGCGCGAGTTCTTCGATCGCGGCGGGCGTGATCGGTTTCCCCTCGCCCTCGATCGTGACGATGACGACGGCATCTTCTACGTCGTGTTGTCGAACACGTTCCTGAACGTGGTCGATCCCCTCGTCGTCCTCGAGGGAGACGTCGACGAAGACGAACTCGCGGGTGTCGGTCAGACCACGGCGGCTGATCGTCACCTCTTCGTCGAACTCGACGAGGTTGTAGCCCCGATCCTCGCGTTCGCTCGCGCTTGCCCGCTCGGTCGAGCCACAGTAGGTGATCCAGGTGTCGTTCATTTCGGCCGTGCCTGGCTCGTGGTTGTCACCGAGCAGGACGGCGTCGAACTCGACGGTCGCCTCGTCGAGGAGTCGTTCGGTATCCCAGTCGGCGTGGGAGAATGGGTCGAACAGCCCGTGGCTCACGATCGCGGCGTGATTTGCCTCCTCAGGCGGGGAGGGAAAGTCGTACTCGAGGGCGTCGCGTCGCGATCGAGGGACGAAATCCAGGCCGTAGAAGGCGACGCCGTCGACGATCTCGGGGTCGGCCCCCAGTCGGGTCGCGAGTCCCAGGTCGGCAAAGAGGTCGAGCCACTGGGCGTCGCGTTTCCCCTCGTGGTTGCCGACGACCGCGAGGAACGGAACGTCGGCCTCTCGAAGGTCCCGAAGGACGTCGATCGTTCCCTGCAGGTCGACCAGCGTCGGCCGGCGATCGTGAAAGAGGTCGCCGGCGTGGACCACGGCGTCGACGTCGTCTTCTATCGCGTCCTCGATCACGTCGCGAAACGCCGCGAGGAAGTCCCGCCGTCGCTCGGGCGCGTTGTACTGCTGGTACCCGATGTGGGTGTCGCCCGTGTGTATCACCCGCGTCATCTATCGGTCGTTCGGCGGCAGTCCCTAAAGGAGTTCCGCGACCGGAGTGAAAGTACAGCCAACCGAACGCTCGAGAGAATCAGCAGTCGATATCGAGCGTGTAGAGGCGTTTGCGGGCGTCCGAAAAGGAGAATCGGGAGTCGACGACGTTCTCCTCGTCGAGTCGGTTCAGTGCGTACCGGACGGTACGCGAGGGCAACAGTGTCTCTTCGGCGATCTGTTGCTGGGTCATCGTCTCGTTGTACTCGAGGACTTTCGCGACCAGTTTGGCGCTCGGCGGGAGATCACGGACGTCCTCCCACGTACCGCGGTCGTCCGCGTCGTCGGTTCCGTGGCGGACAGGCTCTGATGCACTCATCACGTCACTGTATCGAATACAGAGTAATAATATTTACTCTTCTTTCTTATTCTTGCTAGTTATCCTCCGGGCAGCGAGTGATCGCCGGGCCAACTGTTTTGTCGACGCGGCTGCCTCCTCCAGAGCTGTTTTCCTGGAGAGAAGCCGTAATCGTCGTGCCCGTGAGGGTCGTCCTCGTGGGCAGTGGCGGCGTAACACATTTTCCACCCCGATCACCCGATCCGGTCAACGGCCTCGGCCACGCATCTGATCGATGAGTTGTTCGCTCCAGCGTGACTCTCGTTCTGGCCGATCGCTCCAGACCCACTTGCAGTAGCGTAAGTGCTCGAGGCAGTTCTCGTGGGATAGCTGCTGTCTGCAGCCGGGACAGGTTGGCATGAACGGACGGACGCTAGCCAGGGGAGAGTAACTTCCGGTGGCGGCCACCGATCGTCGTCCGGAAAGAAAGACCGTCGTACCGTAGTGACCGTCACCGCGCCCGAACGTCGGGAAAGCGCTTTTCGGTCCCGGCATGGCGACTAGCGTATGCAGTTCGGCGCAGCCGCGATCGGGCTCGGTGGCCTCGGACAACTGTCGCTCGAGGTGCTCGCAACTCTCGAAGACGTCGAGATGATTGCAGGAGCCGACGTCTCCGCCGAGGCACGAGCAGTCTTCGAGCGGACGTTCGATGCGCCCGCGTACGCGGAGTACGAGACGTTGCTCGCGGACCACAGTGGGGAGATCGACCTCGCGTTGATCGTGACGCCACACACCCTCCACCACGAGCAGGCACTGGCGTGTCTCGAGTCGGGCGTCCACGTCTACCTCGAGAAGCCGATGGTGACCGACGTCGACGACGCAGTCGAGTTGCTCGAGGTAGCCGACCGAAACGACTGCGAACTCCAGGTCGGCTATCAGCGACACTTCCATCCGGGGTTTCTCGAGATCAAGCGGCTGGTCGAAACCGGCCGAATCGGTGACCTCCACACGGCGGACGCCTACCTCGGGCAGAACTGGATCGACCTCCACGAGGGTTCCTGGCGCGTCGAACCGTCGCTTTCCGGTGGCGGGCAACTGTACGATACCGGTTCGCACCTGCTCGATGCCGTGCTGTGGCTCACCGGTGCGAAGCCGATCAGTGTCTCGGCCCACGTGAGCTACGCGTCCCCGAAAGTCGACGTCAACAGCGCACTCTCCTTGCGTCTCGAGCGCGACGCCGACGACCGATCCGTCTTGGCGAGCGTCACGGTCAGTGGCGACGGCGTCAACCGCTCACCGTCGGAGGGGTACGCGATCTGGGGCAGCGACGGACGGATCGCGTTCGACGGCGAGGTGATTCGACTCGAGGAACGCAACGGGATGGTCTACGAGAGCCAGATCGACGCGCCGACGGATTTCTCGACGCTGACGACGGCGAAGTTGACGAACTTCCTCGAGTCGATCACTGGAGAGGCCGAGCCGGCAGTTCCCGGTGACGTGGGACTTCAGGTGACGGCGTTGACCGAGGCCACCTACCTGGCGGACGAAGAGGGACGGGAGGTCGACGTACAGTCGCTTATCGACGACGCACTCGAGTGAGCGTTGGCAGTGACCCTGGCGTTGTGGCACTCGCCACCGTTGGATCTGAATGCCGTTCACGGTTCCCGTTCGAGAAGCAGTCGCCACAGTCTTTGAGCGCCAAGAGATTTCGATCAGGCTCGCCTGCCAGACGGCGTCGACGACTCGACTCATACGGACTGCTGTACCGATATCTCGGCGCGTCCGCGTCGGGTCGGGGTTGCTGCTCGGTGAGATCGCGCCGGACGGGACGAACTGTTGGGGGCGACTTCGCCGGCGTTCGTGGGTGAGACGACGAGAGCCTTTACAGTCGCCCAGGGCCTATCGGTATCGAAATGGACCCGTCTCCATCCGGTACCGAGTCAGCGCCGGACGACCGCGTTTACCGGCAACGCGCAGTCGCCGATTTCGGAGATCGCGCACTCGAGGATCGGGGTTTCGACGATGTCTGTCGCGACGCGACGCGGACAGTCGCAGAGACGCTGGGCGTGGAATCGTGTTCGTGTACCGTCCTCGAACGTTCGTCTGACGGAAGCCGACTCCACCTTCGAGCGGGAATCGGCCGAGAGACAGACGAGGTGGAAGCGGCAACGGTTTCAGCTGGTCGGGATTCGCAGGCCGGATACACGGTAGCGGAAAACGAGCCGGTGCTCGTCGACGATTTCCAGGCGGAAGATCGGTTCGAGAGGCAGGGAGTAGGTTACGAACACGCTCCTGAAAGTGGGATCAGCGTCCCGATCGGGCCACCGTCAGAGCCCTGGGGGGTTCTGAGCGCCAGCGCGACGGTCGTCGGTGCGTTCACGGAGGCAGACCTGGCCTTTCTCAGGAACGTGGCAGTCGTCCTCGCGTCGGCGATCGAGCGCGATCGAGCGGAGCGACGGCGGGACGTCGAACAGACGCTCAAGGAGGGAATCGTCGAAGCGAGCCCGATCGGAATCACGATCGTCGGGGTCGACGGCGAGATGCGGTTCGCGAACGAACGCGCCGAGGAAATATTTGGCCGGAGCAAAGAGCGGGTCGACGAACTCAGGTTCGACGACCCGGAGTGGGACGAAATTGGCGTCGACGGCGAGCCACTCGAGCGCGAGGAACTCCCGTTCCCGCGGATCGTCGACGCCGAGGAGCCACTGTATGGCCAGGTCAGTGGCGTGTTGCGACCGAGCGGGGAGCGGGTCTGGGTCTCGGTCAACGGTGCGCCGGTCTACGACGCCAACGACGAGTTAGACGGTGTCGTCTTCGCGATCGAGAACGTCACCGACCGGTTCCGCCGGGAGCGCAAACTCGAGCGATACGAGACGGCGGTTGAGACGGCCCACGACGGAATGTACGTGCTCGACGAGGATCGCCGATTCGAGCTGGTCAACGACTCGTTTGCCGCGTTGACGGCGTTCTCCCGCGAGGAGCTTCGGGGGAGAGACGCGACCAGCGTGTTCGGGGAGAACGTAGACGCTGTCGACACGATCGACGCCGAGTGGCGGACGGCTGTCGACGACAGCAGGAGTCCGACGTTCGAAGAGACGATCACTGTCGGTGCAAGCAAGACCTGCACTGTCGAGAACCGGTTTACCCTTCTAGTTGGCGAAGACGGCAGCGAGAAACGTGTCGGGGTCGTCCGCGACGTCACCGAGCGCAACCGACTCGAGGAACAACTGCGTGCCGAACGCGACCTGAAAGACGAAATTCTCCAGACGAGCCCTGTCGGCATCACGCTGCTCGACGCCGATGGACGGAACGTGTTCGCCAACGACCGTGCCGAAGAGCTGTTCGACCGCCCGCTCGAGGAACTACGAAGCTACGTCCACGACGACGAGCGCTGGAATCTCGTCGACGAGGACGGCGATCCGTTGTCGGGTGACGAGCTACCGTTCAGTACCGTTAGGGGGACCGGCGCTCCGGTTTACGACGAGGTACTCGGGATCGACCAGCCCGACGGGACTCGAGTGTGGCTCTCCGCCCACTGTGCGCCGCTTTTCGACGTCGACGGCGAGTTCGACGGCGCAGTGTACGCGCTGCGGGACGTCACCGAACGCAAGCGCCTCGAGAGCGAACTCGAGCGGACACTCGAGCGCGTCAGCGACGCGTTCCACGCGATCGATACGGACTGGCGCTACACGTACGTAAACGAGCGTGCGAAGGAACTACTCGGTGCTGTGGATCGGGAACTGGTCGGGAAGAACGTCTGGGAGGTGTTTCCGACCGCCGTCGGCTCCCGGTTCGAACGCGAGTACCGGGAGGCGATGGAGTCCCAGGAGACGGTTCGATTCGTGGCGTACTCGGAGGTCGCAGACGCCTGGCTCGAGGTCAACGCCTACCCGTCCGAGACCGGCCTATCGGTGTACTTCCGTGACGTTACCGAGCGCAGGGAACGTGAGCAACTGCTGCGAGAGACCAAAACACGACTCGAGGCGGCAACCGAGGCTGGAGCGGTCGGCACCTGGGAGTGGGACGTGCCTGCCGACGAGTTCGTCACCGGTTCCGCGTTTGCGAAGGCGTTCGGGGTCGATCCGGCAGCAGCACGGGACGGCGTCTCGATCGAGCGGTTGCTCGCGTCAGTCCACGAAGCCGATCGCGAGCGCGTAAGAGCCGAGATCGAAGACGCTCTCGACTGTTGTAGCGAGTACGAGGCCGAGTACCGCATTCGGGACGACGACGAAATCAGGTGGGTGATCGCCCGCGGTCACGTCGAGTGCGACGAAGGGGGGAACCCACAGACGTTCTCCGGCGCGTTGACCGACATCACCGAGCGTAAGCAGGCCGAACTCGAGGCCGAGCAACAGCGAACGCAACTCGAGACGCTGTTCGACGTGTTGCCGGTCGGCGTCGTCGTCGCGGACGGCGACGGCTCCCTGCTGCGGGCAAACGACACGGCCAGAGAGATCTGGGGGAGAGACGTCTTCGATGCCGAAACCGTTGTGGAGTACGAGAATGCCGACGCAGTCTGGGCTGACTCGGGTGCGCCCGTCGAGCCCGAAGCGTGGACGATGGTGCAGGTTCTCGAGGGAGAGGCCGTCGTCGATCCCAACGTCTACGAGATCGAGACGGCCGACGGCAGTCAGCGGATCATCACGGAACACGGGACGCCGATCAGAGACGAGTGCGGGAACGTAACCCGTGCCGTCGTCGTCCTGACCGACATCACCGAACGCAGAGAATACCAGCGCAGACTCGAGGAGTCCAACGAACGCCTCGAGCAGTTCGCCTATGCTGCGTCACACGACCTGCAAGAGCCCCTTCGGATGGTCTCGAGTTACCTCCAGTTGCTCGAGACCAGGTACGCTGACCAGTTAGACGACGACGCGATGGAGTTCATCGAGTACGCTGTCGACGGTGCCGACCGGATGCGGGAGATGATCGACGGTCTGCTTGCGTACTCGCGGGTCGACACCGCTGGCGAACCGCTCGAACCGGTCGGGCTGGACGACGTACTCGCAGATGTCCGCAGGGACCTCGAGGTTCCCATCGAAGAGCACGACGCCGAGATCCTCGCGGAGTCACTGCCGCGCGTCGAGGGCGACGGTAACCAGCTCCGGCAACTCTTCCAGAACCTGCTGTCGAACGCGATCGAATACAGCGGCGACGAGCCGCCGCGGGTCGAAATCTCAGCCGTTCGGGACGACGGCGAGTGGGTGATCTCGGTCGAAGACGACGGGATCGGCATCGAGCCCGACGACGCCGATCGGATCTTCGAGCTGTTCGAACGACTCCACGCGGTCGGACAGTCCGGCAGTGGTATCGGCCTTGCGCTCTGTGAGCGGATCGTCGAGCGGCACGGCGGCGAGATCTGGCTCGAGTCAGAACCGGGTGGGGGGTCGACGTTTTTCGTTACCTTGCCGGCAGCGACCGAGTAGGTCAGTCGGTTCGGGGGATCGATCGCGCGCCGAGTGCGAACGCGACGACTGCCAGTGCGACCAGGATTCCCAGGTTGGCAATCGTCGGATCGACTCCCGCGACGGCGGGTGTCGTCGCGTCGGGGTACGTCGCTGCTCGGACGCCGCGAGCGAAGTAGGTAAGCGGCGAGAGATTGACGAGCGGTTCGAACCAGCCGGGCAGTTGTTCGAGCGTGACGAACGTCTCGGAGAGGAACAAAAGCGGGAGTGCGATCGCGTTGCTGGCTGCGACGGCACCGTCCCGCGAGTCGGTGTAGCTGCCGAGCATCGCGCCGATGCCACAGAAACAGATCACGCCAACGAGGACGTATGCTACGAGCAGGGTGGAGAAGACGAGCTCGGCTCCGGTCAGTGCGAGCACGAGGACGAGAATCAACAGTCCCGCGAGACCGATGATAACGGCGTTGACGATCGTCTGAGCGAGCAGCCACTCGCACCTCGACAGCGGCGTCGTCGCGAGTTTTTCGAATCGGTTGCCTTCACGATGGCGTGCGACCTCGCTTCCCATCCGAGACAGGGGCGTAAAGAGGACGACGACGGCCAGATAGCCGGGGACGTAGTATCCAGCAGGTTCGGCGAACAGCCCGTCGCCTGCCGGATCGGTGCGAACCAGTGCACCGAAGATAACGATCAGGATGACGGGGAAAAAGAACGTGAAAAAGACCGCCGTTCGCCGACGGGCGAACGATCGCCAGCCAGTATCGGCCTCTGCACGAATGCGTCCAATCCTGCTCACGCCGTCTCACCCACGTTCAGGGTCGTGGTCGCCGTTCGATCCTCGGTGTTTGCCGTCCGATCTCGTTCCGCGTCGTCTGCAAGCTCGAGGTAGACGTCCTCGAGGTCGGGCTCGGCCCAGGTCAGTCCCGTGTACTCGAGGTCGCGGGCCTCGAGATAGTCGACGACGGTGGAGATCTCCGCGGGCATGACGCCACGGACGACGACTGTGTCCATCCGTGTCGATCGATGACTGGGCGCTGCCTGCTCGACTGGATACTCGAGGTCGCCGAAGGCGTCGGCCCCGGCTGTCGTTTCGACCGTGAGTCGACTCGAGCCGCCGTGTTCGGCGACGAGTTCGTCGGGCGACCCGTGGGCGACGATCTGGCCCTCTGCGAGCAGGCCGACGCGGTCGGCGAGGTGTTCGGCTTCGGCCATGTCGTGGGTGGTGAGGACGACGGTCGTCCCTCCGGCAGCGAGCTCTTCGACGAGAGTCCAGATGGTTCGTCGACCGGCGGGGTCGATGCCGGTCGTCGGTTCGTCGAGAAAGAGTACGTCGGGGTCGTTGACGAGGATCGAGCCGACACAGGCACGACGCTGTTGTCCGCCCGAGAGGTTCTCGTACCACGTGTCGTCAGCGTCGGCGAGTCCGACGGCGGCGAGGACGTCGTCCGGATCGCGGGCGTCGTCGTACAGGCCGGCGTAGTAATCGATCAGTTCGCGGGCGGTGAGCCTGTCCGGAGGCGAGAAGTCCTGTGGGAGCACGCCCAGCCGATCACGGTCGACTGCGTTCGGCTTCGTACCAAGGACGCGTGCCGATCCCGCATCGGGCTCGGTCGTCCCCGTCAACGCACGGACGAGCGTCGTCTTTCCTGCCCCGTTCGGACCGATCAGTCCGAACACTTCCCCTCGTTCGACGGTCATTGATGCCCCCGCCAATGCGACGGTCTCCCCGTACCTCCGCTCGAGGTCTATCGCCTCGACAACGGCTTCCATACGGGCCGGTATCGGCCGCCGGTGGGTAAGCGGTTCGGTTTGGAACGTTCGTACCGGCTCCTGCCCTCGCAGGTTCGACCGTGATACAAGCTCGAGTAGGTTCTCACGAGAACAGAAACGATATCGCGACGGGGCTTCGAGGGCGTCTACCCGTTCGATCGCGTCGGTGTGACATCCCGTACCGACCGTTGGCCCCTGAATTGCAAGAAAGAGTCTATTCTGCGCTCGCTTTTCGTCTCGAGATCGCTTTCTCGCTTCTAATCTGCCTAGACCTGCAGACAGTATTGAACCTGTACCACACAACTATTTTGTCACTCGAGCGTGTACGGATTTGTATGACTGATCTCGACGAAGAACGACACCGCATTCGCGAACGGAAGAAACAGGAGCTCCAAGACCGACTCGAGAACGGCGGCGAACTCGCCACGTCCGAGGTCGCCGACGCGTCCGATACTCCCGCCGAGCCGATCGGTATCACGGGTCAGGGTCACTTAGAGAACGTCGTCGACGATCACGATGTCGTCCTCGTCGACTGTTACGCCGACTGGTGTGGGCCCTGCCAGATGCTCGAGCCAACGATCGAGGCGCTGGCCGCCGAAACGGACGCTGCAGTCGCAAAAGTCGACGTCGACGCCCATCAGCGACTGGCCCAGCAACTCGGGGCACAGGGCGTGCCGACGCTGGTTCTCTACGCAGACGGTGAACCGGTCGAGCGGATGGTCGGCGCACAGACGAAGGGGCAACTCGAGCAGTTGCTCGAGCAATACACCTGAGACGGACTGCTGTCCCGATCTACCGGCGCGACCGCGAGTCCTCCTGCGGTCGCGCCGGAACTGACTGACAGCAACCTGTCTGAGACGGTCTCGTCCGATCGTCTCGGGGCGACTGCGACTGTCTTCGGTCGCATCGACGCCGACGGCCACCAGATCGGCTGTAACGAAGACAGAGCGACGAGAAGAGCGGAAACGTGGCTGGTTGTCACCGTCTCTCGCCGTCGTCGGCCTCGGCAAGCGCCACCATCAACGCGCGTTCGACGTTCGCCAGGCGCTGTGAGACTGCCGACTCGGAGATGTCGAGTTCCGTCCCGAGGTCGGCAAGCCGAGCCTGGCGTGGCGTATCGTAGTACCCAGCTTCGACAGCCACCCTGGCCGCCTCGAGTTGCTTTCGCGTCACCGGTCCGACGTCGATCGACAACTGTCGAGGAGCCGTCCCGACTTCGCCGGCTCCGACCGCTGCGTCGATCGACACGGCGTCCTCGCCGATCGCCGTCGCCAGACACTCGAGGATATCGTGTCCGACGCCCGGCTCCGTCCACGACAGCGTCAGTTTGAACTGCCGGTCGACACCGGTCGCGCTCATCCCGGCTCACCTCGGTCGAACGCCGTCCCGCCGTCGAGATACCGCCGTTTGGCAGTCAGTACTGCCACCTCGAGAACCTCGACCGCCCACTCGTAGAACGGAGCGTCGGCGGTCTCTGTGACGCGGTCGGCAAACGCAGACAGCCAGTCGAAGTGACGGGCGTGGAAGTCGGCGTACTCGTCGTCGCGTTCGGCCTCGAGGGCGAGCGACGCGTACTCGAGCAACACTGCGAGGTGGTCGGCCGGATAGGCGTCGGGCCGGTCGGCGTCGATCGCTTCGAACCGCCGTTTGGCGTCGGCTTCTGCCGGCCCGGACAGTAGTTCGCGCTCCCTGCCGTCCCACCATGGCTCGTACACCGACTCGACTGGCGGAGCCGACGGCCCGTCGAACCCCTCGAACGTCTGCAAGTACGCTCTCCGGAGGTCGGCGTGGCTCTCCTCGGCCGACGGTGCCGGCGACGGGGTCGAGTCCGAGTCGAGTCGCTCGAGGCGGTCACGAACCGCCGTCTCGAACTCGCCGCTTCTCACGGCGCGGTGGAACGGTTCGTCGGGGTGGACGAAGCACTTCGCAAGCAGCGCGTACAGTTCCGAGAGCGTCCGCCGGTCGTCGATCTCGCCGTTTCTATCCGCAGCGGACGGGGGCGTCGTCGCGGACGTCATCCCACGACCACCACCGGATGTTCCTGTGCCCCGTACAGCATCACGATCCGGAACGCCAGGCTGCCGATCACGAGTAACCCGAAAGAGCCGACCAGCGCCGGCACGGCAGCACGCTCGAGAAGCGGCAACCGTCGGTCGACCAGTGTCGCGCCGCCGACGCCAAGTCCCGCAAGCAGGCCGACTGCGAGCCCGAGGACGACGAGCCAGGAACCGATGGCGAGACTCCCCTCGGAGAGTGCAACGTAGGTTACGGCCGCGGCTGGTGCGTCGCTGGTCGCAATCTCGGTCCAGCCGTACCAGACGAACGCAAGCCCCAACGCGGAGAGCAGGCCGGTCGCGACGGCGTACCCCCCGATGACGGTGTCGACGTCGCGTGCGAACAGCGCCGTCACCGCGACTGCGAGTCCCACGCCCGACGCGAGCCCAGTCAGCAGGAACGCCGCCGGTACCACGACGGGCATGTTCCACAGCGGCACCGTCTCGACGACCGCGAGTTCGAACCCGGTGTACACCGTCGCCAGTGCGAGCACGCTTCCGACGGCGTACAACGCGACGAGGCCGTTCTTCGGCGGCCGCACGCGATCGACGAGTCGGTCGACGGTCTCGAGCAGCCCCAGTTTGGCGACGATCGCACGCGGGAACAGACTCGCTCCCTCGAGAGCAGACGCCTCGTCGCCGAACAGTGCAAACACTAGCGCGACCACGGACACGACGACCAGCGAAACGAGAATCCACGTCCCGATGGTCATCCACGACTCGAAGTTCTGCATGTAGATTGGGAACAGCAGTCCGCGGAGGAGTATCGCCTGGTGTGAGAGCACCGCCAGCCCGGACCCCGCACCGCCGGCGACCGCAACCCAGAATCCCCACCTCGAGAGTTCTCCCTCGAGGCCGCCCGCGTCGGTCCGCGAGTCGAGCAGCGAGGCAGTCACGCCAGTGAGGAACCCGCCTCCGGCGACGACTGCCAGGAACAGGTAGACTGGCAGCGAGAGCTCGCTCCAGTAGTCAGACGGAAGCCAGTAGGGTTCGGCGAACCCCTGGGCGAGGACGACCGCTATCGTAGTGTCAGGGAACATCGGGAATCACCCTTCGTACGTGACGGTCCCACTAGCTGTCTCACCCTCACGGATCGACTCCGCGATGTCGGCGTCTTCTTCCATCGGTTCGACGATGACTCGACCCTCGTAGGCTCCTGCCTCGAAGCGCTCGGCCGCGCGGTCCGACGCTTCGGCCATGACTTCGCTCTTGGGCCCGGCCTTGATCGCGTCACCGACGCAGTCGGCGACACAGGCTGGTTCCGAGCCACCTTCTTCGGGCGTCTTGCGTTCGGGTTGACCGTGGCCGCCGCCCGGGCCCTCGCCGAGACAGAGGTTACACTTCGACATCAGCCCCGTGTCGTCGTACGTCGGCGCGCCGTAAGGACAGGCCCACGCACAGTAGTGACAGCCGATACACCGATCGCGGTTGACCGTCACGATGCCGTCCTCCTCTCGTTTCTCGATCGCGTTCGCTGGACAAACCGACTCGCAAGGAGAGTCGTGACAGTGCATACACGACATCGACACCGGCACCTGCTCGAAGTCGGGATACTCCCCCTTCGAGACGTGGGTAACCGTCCGCCAGTCGTCGGCGTCGGCCTCCAGGTCGTGTCGTTGCTTGCAGGCGACCGAACAGGCGTGACAGCCGATACATCGGTTCGGATCGAAGTAGAACAGCCACTGTTCGCCCATGCTCAGTCACCTCCGTTCTTCCGTACCTCGGCGGCCAAGTGCCTGTCAACCTGGGACGAAACTGGATCGTGTTGCATGTCGTGAACTGTCATGGTGTTCATCCCCTCTTCGTGACTGTTTCCGGTCCCGAAGCCGAACTCCGCGGTGACGAAGCCGGGACGCGTTCGTTCGCTGACGTACGCCATCGCCTCGTCGTCAGCCTCGCCCGCACGCGCTTCGACGGTGACCATGTCGCCGGTCTCGATGCCGCGTTCTTCGGCGTCACGTGGGTTGATAACGAGGTAATTCCCCCGGTACTCGGTGTTCTCGAGGTCGTGTTTTCGAGCGTACTGTTCCTGAAGGTGCTCGAGTGGCTGGTCGGCCCCGAACGAGAAGAACACGCTGCGGGTGTCGTAGAAGTGCAGCGGGTACTCGTCGTCGGGTTCTTCGCCCCAGGTCCCCGGCGGAATCCACTCGGGGGCAGTATCGATTCCGAGCTCCTCGGCGGATTGGGCGTAGCCGCCTTCCTCGTCCAGGTCGAACTGGAACTTCCCGGTCGCCGTGGGGAAACCGCCGTCTTCCCACTGCTCGTACTCGAACTCGTCTAGCAGGACGAAGTTCTGGTCGGCAATTTCGTCGAACGTGTAGTCGACGTTCGCCAGCAGGTCGTCGCTGTACTCGGCCTCGTCCTCCCAGGGGAAGTACTCGCCCCAGCCCAACTCTTCGGCCAGCCCCCTGTAGATCTCGTAGCCCGACTTGCACTCACCCATCGGCTCGTGAACCGCACGCGAAGCGGTCAGCCACGTTCGATCCTCGTACGCACTCCAGCTTGGCGCGTAGTCGATCAGCGTATCCTTCTCGAGCTGAATCGCCTCCGGGAAGACGATGTCGGCGTTTCTGGTGAGTTCGTTCCAGTAGGCGTCGATCGTGATCACGAGGTCCATCTGTTCGATGGCCTCGAGCCACGCCTGCGTCGAGCCGTCGGTGAGCGGGTTGTCGTAGTGGTTGACCATCCCCATGATGTGGCCGTTGTCGACCATCTCTGGGACCACGGTGTGGCCGATTCCGGTCGTGTGCCGGAACGGGTACTCGTCGTATTCGTCGTATTTGCGAAGTGCCGGCGTCTCCTCGGCCGCGTTGGTCGGCAGGTCGATACCACGCTCCTCGAACGGATTCGGCTGCAGCGGCGGTCCTTGCCACATCCGGAATCCGCCGGGACGATCGATGTTGCCGACGAGTCCGTGTAGCGCAAAGATGTTCTGAGAGGCCTTCTGGGATTCGGCGTACTGGCCGACGCCAGTCCAGGCCGCGATCCCCGCTGCCGGTGCCGCCTCTGCGAATCCAATCGCGATCTCGCGGATGAGGCCCGCGTCGATCCCGGTCACGTCTTCGGCCCACTCTGGCGTCTTGTCGTCGACGGCTTCTCGATAGGCGTCGAAGCCGTGGGTCTGTTCCTCGACGAACGCCTCGTCGTACAGTTCTTCTTCGACGATTACGTGCCCCATCGCGAGCGCGAGAGCGCCGTCAGTTCGCGGCTCGATCGGGAGCCAGTGATCGGCTTTCTGGGCCGTCGGCGTGTGCTGGGGATCGACTACGACCAGCGTCGCCCCATCGTCGAGCGCCTCGAGGACTCCCTTTGGTTCCCACTGACCGGCGAACGACTCGAAGACGTTCCGACCCCACGCGATGATATAGTCGGAGTGCTGGTAGTCGACGAACCGCATATTCGTCCCCAGTCCCATCAGGTTCCCGCTCAGGTGTGGGCCGCCGAAGCAGACGTGTCGGCCACGACCGATGCGCTCCGGCGTGCCATAGAGGTTTCCCCAGAAGTAACTGTGGACATTCGTCGTCGACCAACTCGTCGCGTCGAGGAACGTCTCAGCGCCGTGTTCCTCGTCGAACTCCTCGAGCCGTCGGGCCGCGTATTCGAAGGCCTCGTCCCAGTCGGCTTCCCGAAGGTCGCCGTCCTCGCGGATGTACGGCTGCGTGATCCGATCTGGGTCGTACAGCTTCTCGAGTTCGCTCTGTCCTTTGGGACAGAGCGTTCCGTCCGTTCCGGGGCCAGCACTACCACGTGGGTGCTCGTCGACGCCGGTGATGTCGACTGCCGTCCCGTCGCGAACGGTCAACTGCTGGCCACAGGCGTGATGGCACATCCAGCAGTTGCCGTAGGCGGTCTCTTCTGCGATGTCCGACTCGGCTGCCGGGTCGTCGCCGCCGGAGAGACAACCGCCGAGGCTCGTCGCGACGGCGGCAGCTCCCGCCGTCTGTAGCACACTCCGGCGGGTGAGGTCGAACCCACCGGAACGCTCGCGTTCGCTCACGAGTCGGTCACCTCCACTCGCTGCTCGAAACTGGGGGCGTCAGTTCCGGCCGATTCCGGTTCGTGACAGGGCGATCGTACCGTCCTGTCCGACAGTTCGTGCCGGTCCTGTGAGTGCCGTCGCATACTGTTTCCTCCGTCTAGGTCGAGTGGCGACAGCGCAGTAGGACCGACTCTGAACCAAATTGGGTTTTATAAGCGATCCGGTCGAATTGGGCAGACACCAGTCGTCGTCGCGATCGATTCTACCGACGAACGGCCGGAAATTCGGACTCGAGTGGCCGTCACCGTCGGCTGACGGAGACGAGAGAAATCGGGTCGAGCCGTTGCCGTCGTCCGGTTCGTCGCCAGCGCGAGCGACTCGTCACCACCACGAACGTCACCGTGCTTTCCTCGAGCGAGTCGACTTCGGAGATTCGACTGGGTCGAACGAGTCGTACGGATGATGGGAGTGCGTTATCAGCACGATCGCCGGACGGCGGTTGCGCCGGTAAATCGGTACAGTAATCCGTCTCAGTCGTCGCCGTCCTCCGAAACCTGTCGCATAATGTTACTTTCGGCGCGGCGAAGACGCTGAGAGAGTGCCGACGGGGAGATCTCGAGTTTCGCAGCGACGTCTTCGAGTGGGACCTGTGTAGCGGGATCGTAGTAGCCAGCCTCGACGGCGTGGTGGACGGCCTCGCGTTGTTTCGGCGTCAGTGGCGAGACGTCGATCGTACAGACGTCGTCGTGTTCGCCACGCTCGGTCGAGACGAGACTCTTGACGATGACCCGATCACAGACCGCTCGAACGTCCTCGACCAGCGAGGAGACAGTGTCGGTGTCGGCTGCGTACGTCTCGACGACGAACCAGCCGTCGCCGACGCCGAGATACCGCGGGATACAACCGTGATCGGAGAAGACGGCCCCCGGACAGTGCGCACAAATTTCGCTCGAGGCGTACCTCGTTTCGATCCGTTCGACGCCGTCGTCGTCCGTTCGAACCGAGACGTCACAATGACAGTGCCCGTCCTCGAGTCGGACGTCTACGTCGACGACGTCACCCTCGAGTCCGTCTATAAAACACGACCCGCCACGGATGATTTTGAGGACGACCCGGAGCGACTGTTCCTCCAACCGATCGATTGCTCCATGGCTCTCGGTCTCCGTCCCCTCGGCGAAAGCCCGTGGGCTCATGAGTGATGCTAATGGCCCCGGAGGTAATCACTTGTTGCTTCTTCCCACCGGATAGAAACACGGCCGAATACGTTCGAGTCCGTCGGGTTGCAGTCGGTTACTACCCCCCTCATATCAGACGGTTTACTGTACGTCAGTTCCGGTGCAACCGCGACCCGAAGCGGTTCCACCGGTACATCAGTACAGCAATCCGCATCAGTCGGCACCCGTGGGCGTCGTCCTCGAGGTGGCACGTTGACTACGCCAGTAGCCCTGGAGGTACGCGCCGACGAACATCCCGGCCAGTGCCCACAGGATCGTGACGTTGCCGACGCCGAGGCTGGCGTAGGCTGCACCGGGACAGATCCCCGACAACCCCCAGCCGACGCCGAAGATCGCACCGCCGATCAGGACGTTACGGTCGAACGACTTCAGTCGTCGGCCGTAGGTGTCGCCAGTCAGCGGTGCACGGTCGAACAGCCGCGGAACCAGCGCAAACGCGATACCGGTGACGACCGCGGCTCCACCCATGACGAACAGCAGTCCGAAATCCTCGAACTGCAGGAAGTTCAGAACGACTTCGGGTCGGGCCATGTGGCTGAACCCGAGGCCGAAGCCGAAGATCAGACCGCCGACGAAGATCAGCGGCACGAACAGGGGATGACGTTGCTGGCTCATGCTGCTCACGGGTCGTCACCTCCTCGTTCGCATTTTTGAGACCCTTCCCCCGATCGGCTCTCGCTCACGGACTCACCCCCAGTGCCATGACGACCTGGGCCGTTCCGATCGCCACGATCAAGAAGGTAATCACGCCGACGATCGACGTCTTCGAGCCCGAGCCGACGCCACAGACGCCGTGGCCCGAGGTACAGCCCTTGCCGATTCGGGTGCCGATCCCGACGAGCACACCGCCGATGAACAGCCGCCAGGGCTGGACGTCGGTCGACCAGAACGAGAACCCGGCGACATCGTACAGTTGCCCGGTCGTTCCCGACTCGTAGAGGCCGCTCGAGACCAGGCCGGACTGGAAGGTCAGCGCGTAGCCGAACGCGCCGGCGACGATGCCGAGCGTGAAGACGACCCGCCAGTCCCGCGAACTGACGTACCGCTGGAACCGCGACTGGTCGGAGACGTACGACAGCGTCGACTCGAGGAACGTACTCGCCCCTGCGGGAATGCCGGTGCCGAGGTAGATGACGACGGCACCGAGACCGACGAGCAGTCCACCGACGGCGTACCGGCTGATGCCGGCGGGGAACAGGGCCTCGTACAGCGCGGGTGCGAAGAGTTCAGTTACCATTCGGCTGGTGAGTCGTGTCAGTCACCCGCCAGCGACTCCTGGCTGGCGGCGCAGTTGTTCGGACCGAGTTCGAGTTCGAACGCCTCGTCGTCGGTCGCCTCTTGCTGGCCGAGATTCGTCGGGATGATCTCCTCGTAGTTTGCCGGTCGGGGCGGCATGTCCGAGAGGATCAGTTCGGCGAACTCGCCTTCGTCCATCGTCAGGGCGTCCATCTCCGCCTCGAGCTGGCCGATCGGTGCCGTGTAGGTGCCGTCCGCAGCGGGTTCGGCTGCGTCGCTGTAGTGAGCGCCGCCGATCAGCGTGTCGTCGGGCAGAGTGAGCACGCGCTCCTGGAGCGACTCGTAGAGCTGTGTGGCGGCCTCGGGCGCGCCGTCGTCGCCTTCCTCTAAGTCGGGTCGGGCGACGCTCTCGACGAACAAGCCGTCGCCGGAGGCGAGCAGCGAGTCGCCGATCAGGTACGACGTCATCCCGGAGGTGTGGCCGGGCGTGGCGATCGTCTCGATGGTGGCGTCGCCAACCTGGAACTCGTCGCCGTCCTCGACCAACGTCGTCTCGTCGGCGTAGGTGACGCCGCGATCAACCGACGCCTCGGGGATGACGCCCTCGACGCCCGCCGCGGCGAGTGTACGAACCCCCGAGATGTGATCCGCGTGGACGTGCGTGTCGATCGCGTACTGCAGGTCGACGCCGAGTTTCTCGGCGTCCTCGAGGTAGTGGTCCGTGAACGCACGGAGCGGATCGATCACGGCTGCGTCGCCGTCGTCGTAGACGAAGTAGCCGAGACAGCCCGAGGAGGGACGCTGGTACTGCAAGAGCGTGCCGGGGCCGTCGTAGCGCTCGACTTCGACGGCCTCGTAAATGCGTGCCCACCCGTTCATCCCGTCCTCGAGGTGATCGACGTCGTAGTCACGCTCTTTCAGCGCACCCGCGACGTACTCGCTTGCACCACCCTTCGCACAGAGGGCCGTTATGTCGCGGTCGTTCGGAACGCGCTCGAGGACATCGTCGTCGATCTCGTCCTCGAGGAACTCGAAGTAGGGAACGTTGATCGACTCGACGTTTGCTCCGTCGATCCGCCACTCGTCGTAGTCGGATTCCATACGAGTGTCGAGGATCGTGACTTCGTCACCGGAATCGATCTGGGATTTCAGTTCGTCCGGCGTCACCGATTCGACGTCGACGTCCGGTGTTGGAAAGTCCATATCGTCCATGTTGTACAGTTTCGTGTACCGGTCGACCACACTTAAGAGTTTGCATAGTATTCCCTAAAAAGCACAATATTATATCTGGTCCTGCAACCTGGTTCGGTACAGATACACGCGTAACACTTTTTAACCCTGCTAAGACACGAGCGACGATTCCCTTCGGATAACGGTTTTTCAGTATGGGGACAATAACCGACACGTTTTTATAGATGTAGTCAATATTGTGTGATAGCTCCAATATAGAGCACACAGATAACCTATGAGTTCGGAATACGACACCACGGAGACGCTCGACGTAAAAGGACAGTCCTGCCCGATGCCCGTCGTCAAAACCAAGCAAGCGATCGACGACCTCGAGACAGGCGACGTGCTAGAGGTCGTCGCGACCGACTCGGGTAGCATGAGCGACATCCAGGGCTGGGCAACAGGGACGAACGGAGTCGAACTTCTCGAGCAAGTCGAGGGGGACGACGTCTACACGCACTACGTCGAAAAAACAGCGTAACATGAGCACGGACACGCAAACGTCATCGACCGACGAGTTCGACGCCGCGGAGCTACAGGAACTTCGCGATCGAGTCGACGAACTCGAGGAGTCGGTCGCTGAGACAGACGACGACGGCGGCAAGAAGATGACGATCATCGCTACCAAGGGGACCCTGGATATGGCGTATCCACCCTTGATTCTCGCGAGTACGGCCGCTGCTTTCGACTGGGATGTCGTCGTCTTCCATACGTTCTGGGGGCTGGACATCCTCCACGAGGAAAACTCCAAGAGCCTCAAACTGAGCGCCGTCGGTAACCCGAACATGCCGATGCCGAACGCGCTCGCGGCACTGCCCGGAATGGACGCAATGGCGACGAAGCTGATGGAGAAGAAGATCGACGACAACGATACGGCCACCATCGAGGAGTTGATCGACCTTTCGGTCGACCAGGGCGTCGAACTCCAGGCCTGTCAGATGACGATCGACCTGATGGACTACGACGAGGACGACTTCTACGACGGCGTCGTTACCGGCGTCGGCGCGGCGACCGCACTCCAACACATGGCCGAATCGGACGTCCAGCTACTGGTCTAGTCGCGACCGAACTGTGTCCTGGGTCGCACTCGCTCCGGTCGAATCGGCAGCCAGATGGAATTGTGTATATTGCGAAATACTTTACTCGGTGGCCGCCGTACGTCCCGTATGGACGACCCCTTCGTCATCGTCGGTGGCGACGCAGCCGGAATGAGCGCCGCAAGCAAGGCGAAACGCGAAGACCCCGATCTCGAGGTGATCGTCTTCGAGAGAGGCGAGTGGGTCTCGTATGCGGCCTGTGGGATGCCGTATCACGTGAAAG
This sequence comes from Natronobacterium gregoryi SP2, assembly GCF_000230715.2. GTDB lineage: Archaea > Halobacteriota > Halobacteria > Halobacteriales > Natrialbaceae > Natronobacterium > Natronobacterium gregoryi. Next base: position 545,764 of record NC_019792.1, on the reverse strand, counting down.
GGACCGTCGAGGAACTCGAAGACCTCGTGGCGGTGACGCCCGAGGAGTTCCGCGAGCAACGCGACGTCGACCTCCGGACGGGTCACGAGGTCGTGGCAATCGACCGGGAGGCGAAGACCGTCACTGTCGACGCCGACGGCGACCGATTCGAACAGCCGTACGGAACACTGCTGATCGGAACCGGTGCACGCGCGATCGAACCGCCGTTCGACGGCGTCGACCTCGAGGGCGTGTTCACGCTCCGGAGCATGGACGAGGCCGACGCGATCGAAAGCTACGTCACCGAACGCGACCCCGAGACTGCCGCGATCGTCGGCGGGGGCTACGTCGGCATCGAGATGGCCGAGGCGCTCGTCGAACGTGGCGTCGACGTTTCGATCTTCGAGATGCTCCCCCGGACGCTCCAACCGTTCGGGGAGGAGACGGCCCGGACCGTCGAGGACCACCTCCGCGACCAAGGCGTCGACCTCCACCTCGAGACCGCAGTCCAGGGCTTTTCGGGCGACGATCGGGTCGAACGCGTCGACCTCGAAGACGGCTCGTCTCCGGCGGAACTCGTCGTCGTCGGCGTCGGCGTCGCACCGAGCGTCGAACTGGCCGAGGCGGCCGGGATCGAACTCGGACCGACGGGCGCTATCGCGACCGACGAGTACGGGCGGACGAACGCCGAGAACGTGTTCGCGGCGGGCGACTGCGCCGAAGCGACGAACGTCGTCACCGGCGACCCCGATCACGTCCCGCTCGCGCTGACCGCGAACCGTGCAGGACGGGCAATCGGGACGACTGTCGCGGGCGACCCGACGCCGACCGGCGGGACGGCGGGAACGGCGATCGTCAAGGCGTTCGACCTGGGTGCGGCCCGAACCGGTCTCGTCGACTCGGAGCGTGCACGAGAGGCCGGCTTCGCTCCTCTCTCGGTAACCATCGAAGCACCCACGCGCCCCCACTACTATCCCGGAGCGACCGACCTCGCGGTGACGCTGGTCGCCGACCGCGAGAGCGAACGCGTCCTCGGTGCCAGCCTCGTCGGTGAGGAAGGGACCAAGCGAATCGATACGGTGGCGACCGCACTCCACGCCGAACTAACCGTTCCGGAACTCCAGAATCTCGATCTGGCGTACGCACCGCCGTTTAGTCCAGTCTGGGACCCGATTCTTACCGCAGCGAAGGTCCTCAACGGGAAACTCGCGGACGACTGAGACGGTTCACTGTAAGTCATTTCCGGCACAACCGCGACCCGGGCGGCGGTTGCGCCGGTAAATCGGTACAGTAATCCGTATGAGACGGAATGCTGTACCGATACTCCGGTACAACCGCTTCGGGCGCGGCCACACCAGAAATGGCGGACAGCAACCCGGACGAGCGACCGCGGCCGCGAGTTGCAGCGATCGAAACCGACGCCAACATTGAATCGTCGACGCCATGTAGTAACGCCCCGATGAGCGACGAGACTCCAACCGACGAGCAGCCGTCCGAAGCGACCGATTCGGAGGTCGCAGACGCGATCGCCTCGGTCGAAGAAGACGACGAGGACGACTGCTGACCACGACCGTCCGCTAGGCCCCGCCCTCGAGTCGCCAACCGACCGCTAGACCCCGCCGGCCCGATCACGCGCCAGACGGATGCGCCAATGGATCGATGTGCTCACTCCCAGAACAGTTCGACGTGTATCCCTTCGTTCTCGAGTCTCTCCACGAACGCGCCGGCATCGATTGCGATGGGATCGAACGTGTCGGAGTGGACCGACAGTCCCAGCTCTGGATCGACGCTGTGCGTGAAGTCGGCGGCCTCGTGTCGATCCATCGTGGCCCTCGGCCGTCGTCTCATCGTCGGAGGGCTGGTCGACGACTTCTCGTTCGAGGGTCGTCGTGTTGACTGCCTCGTAGACGGCGACCGTTGCGCCGTTCGCGGAGACGGCCTCGATCGCGCTGACATCGTAGTGATCGAAGTCGTCACGAGTGACGAACACGGCGTCGCCGTCCCCCAGCGCGCCCTCGAGCACGTCGCCCCAGGGAGCGACGTAGACGACCGTTCTGCCGTCGGTTTCGATACGAACGCCCGCGTGACCCAGTCGCTCGAACGTGAGCAAGTCGTCGACGGACGTCCCTCAAAGCTGCATCGCCAGCAGTCTCCAGACCGACCGTTGCGTCCGACTCGCAGTCCCGGGTCGTCATCGTGGTCCTGCAGGGTCGCCCGGCCGATGCGAGTCGGGTGTCTCCGCGCTCGTCGCTACCCGTCCGGTGCCGGCGTGATCGCGACGACGGCTTCGCCGTCGATCACCGTTTGGCCCTCGCCGTCGGCTGGTGCAGCCGACACCTGCGTCCGAAGGCGGTATCGGTCGTCGCCCAGCGTCTCGAGGATCTCACACTCTGCGGTCACAGTGTCGCCGATCTCGACGGGTGCGAGAAACTCGAGGTCCTGGGAGAGGTAGACCGTCACGCCGGGGAAACGAGCCAGTGCAGCGCTGATCGTCCCAGCGACGAGCGTTCCGTGTGCGATGCGGCCGTCGAACTGCGTCCCGTCCGCGAATGCCTCCTCAAGGTGGAGTCGGTTCGTATCGCCCGAAGCGGTCGCGAACGCGGAAACGTCGGCGTCCGCGATCGGTTTGGTAAAGCGGACGTAGTCTCCGACGCCGAGATCGTCGTCCTCGTCGGTCGATCGTTCCATCAGCCACGTCTCGTCGCCAAAGGAGAGTTCGGTCACCGGAGGTTCCGACGCAGTCTCGGCTTTCCGCTCCGGTTCCGACCCGGTCGAGGTCGATGGTGACACTCCCATCGTCGCGAGGAGCGCGTTGTTCGCCTCGACGTAGCTGTTCAGAACGTGTTTCGAGATGCTGGACCACCGCTCGCTCATCGGCGCGACGCTCGCCGCGTCGAACCCCGTATCCGGGCTGTGACTGCTCATAGGTTCTCGAGTCCGAAAGGACAGTTAGTACCACGCCGCGGTGACGCAACGCAATCGTGTCCCCGGAGAGTTGACTTTGTCGCCAAAAATTGTTGTCACGGCGTGAGTGACTGTCTGGAACGCCCGAACGTACGCCCCTACACCGCGAGACTGCCCACGAACTTCGCGCTGACGTCGTTGAACGCTCGCGGCCGGTCCTGATTGACGAGATGACCCGACTCCGACAGGACGAGGTGTCGCCCGTCCTCGACCGTCGACGCGATCACCTGTCCCTGTCGTTTGACCGGCGGTGCTTCCTGGTCGCCGTGGACGACCAGCGTCGGCGTTCCAACGTCGGCTAGCTCCGGCGGATCGTATCGAAAGAGCGCCTCGAAGACCTTCCGAAACTCCGTGCGAGAGATTTCGCCGACGGCCTCCATCGCCGCTGCCCGGACGTCCGGATCGACCGACAGCCACTGTTCGCCCGTCGTCGCCCGAATCGAGTACAGCAGCGATCGAAAAGTCGACTGTGGGCCAGTCATCGACAGCGACGTCGAAAGCGCCGGCATCGGCGAGAAAAACGGCTCGAGTCCCCGTGGGACGTCGACTGGCGGCATCGACCGCACCGCGCCCCCGAGAATCACACCTGCCGCCCGGTCGGGGTGGCGAGACAGGTACTCCTGGAGGATCATCGATCCGAGCGAGAGCCCACAGAGAATCGGTTTCTCGTCGTTCTCGAGATGTGAAAGCAGCGTCTCGAGGTCGTCTGCGAACAGTTCGATCGAATACTCGTCGGCGTCGGTCGACCCGGTGTTCCCGTGGCCACGCACGTCGAGCGTGACGACTCGGTAGTCGTCGGCGAAGTGCTCGACCTGTGGCTTCCAGGTGCGGCCGTTCAGCCAGCCGCCGTGGACGAACACCAGTGTGGTCTCGCCGTCACCGTGGACCTCGTACCAGAGGGAACCGTCCTCGAGTGGAAGGGTCGTCATCGTCATCGTCTGCGGGGCGGCGACGTTTAGCTCTCTGGGTATCCGTCGCAACGTGGAAACACGAGCGAACGGTCACACGGACCGGTGTCAGTCGGTTCCGGCGCGACCGTGACCAGTCCTGGGATCGCGTCGGTACATCGGGACAACAGTCCGTATCAGCTCTCGCGGGTAGTTTCGCTTGGGGTGTCGTCGGAATCGGCCCACCGTTCCCAGAACGGTTCGAACTCGCTGTCGTCTTCGGTGAGTCGATCCCACTGAGCGAGACCGCGTTCCTCCCGCGTGCCAGGGATCGTGTTGTCGAGGAAAAGCGCTGCGAGGCCACCGATCGCCATCCCCGTCGAGCCGATGATGAAGACGGTATCGACGACCGCGAGCGCGGTGGCCTCGAGCCAGCCTGCGAGGGCGGTGCCGGCGATCAGTTCCATCCCGAGCAGCGGCGCGAGCGTCGCCTCGATGCCGACTGCGTCACGGAACACGAGCGTGTTCTCGAAGTTGGCCATGTATTCGGGGATCGCCAGCCCGACGAACAGGGCAAAGCCGATGACGAAGACGTTCCTCGAGGAGTCGAGATCGACGTGTCGGAGGTTTCCTATGCCGACGGCGACGATCTGGGCGAACATGGCGATAAAGAGGCCGCCGACGATCGGGTCGGGGATCGTCGCGATCACCTGGCCGAAGTAACCGACGAAGCCGGCGACCAGCATGACGAGTGCCCCGATCTGGACGACGTACCGGGAGGCGACGCCGGTCAGGCCGATCGCGCCGACGTTCTCGGAGTACGAGGTCGAGCCACCGGTGCCCATGATCCCCGAGAAGATGTTCATCAGGCCTTCCATCCCGATCCCGTGGTTGATGCGTCGCTCGCTGGGTGCTGCCGAGCCGGTCAGGTTTGCAACGGCGTAGTAGTCACCGATGCTCTCGACGATCGAAGCGAGCACGCCGGCGAACATTCCGATGATAAACGCGGTCGTAAACTCCGGAACGCCCCACTGGAACGGATAGATCGGCAAGAGGAGTGATGCGTCGGTGACCTCGCCGAGCGGGACGTAGCCGGGGTGGTCGCCCACCAGGAGATCCATCCACGACATGACGGCGGCGAGAAGCCAGGCGATCGCTATCGCCAGAATGACCGGGTACAGCCGAAACGCCTTGTGCTTGAGGTCGAGATACTGCGAGAACAGGACGATCAACACGAGCGTCAGTCCGAGCAACCACCAGCTTTGATCGGGCGACGTGATCTGGCCTGCATCGAAAAGTGACAGCCCGATCAGTGCGATCGTCGGTGCGATGACGACCGGCGACAGGAACCGCTGGAGTTTGCCGACCAGACCGAAATACCCCATCAGCACCTGGACCGCCGCGGCGACGATGATCGCACCCTGTAACTGCAAGAGGGCTGCCTGCCAGTCCGGTTGTCCCGCCACGCCACCCGTGGTCACGACGGCGACGATGGCAAGTGCCGGTGCGAGCATCGAGAACGGCGCTCCCTGGACGATCGGATACCGGTTCCCGAACGTCGTCTGTGCCAGCGTCGCGATCCCCGAAACGACGAAGAAGGTCCCGACGAACTGCGCCGTAATGTCGCCTGGCATCCCCATCGCGTCCGCCAGAATCAGCGGCACCGCGATGTTCGCACCGATCATCGTCAAGTAGTGCTGGATGCCAAGCACCGTCGACTCACCTAGCGGCGGCCGGTCGTCGATTCCGTACTCGATCCCCTCATCAGCAGTCCGCTCGATGTCGTCCGTTTGCTCCCCACTCATACTCGGTTCATACTCTCCTGTCGGAGAAGGAGCTAGGTCATTCAAATGGATATTGGTATCCGATCGGCGGCCGCGACGCTACGCGGCCGACTGTCGACGCGTTCTCGATGGAGCCGAAAATCCCGCTACTGATCTTCTGTATACTCCTGCAGGACCGATCCGACGGTGTTCGATACCTGCTCGAGGGCGACATCGTGAGTCTTTCTGAGGTCTCCGTCCCGGGCCGCCTCGAGGTGACGAAGCGCCTCGCGGAGGTGGTGTGCTGTGTCGTCGGTCATCTGCGGGACCCGCAGTAGACGATTCGAGCGGTTAAGTTCGTCGGTGATCGACACCGCTCGAGGCTGCCACCGACGGCTTCAAGTTCACTTGTACGAATACAAATACGAATGCAAGGGTTCGTTCTCGCCGGTGTCAGTTCCGGCGTCGGCAAGACCGTCGCGACGCTCGCGGTTATCCAGGCCCTCGAGGACGCCGGTTACGACATCCAACCCGCGAAGGCGGGGCCGGACTTCATCGATCCGAGCCACCACGGAGCGATCGCTGACCGGCCGTCGCGGACGCTCGACCTGTGGCTCGAGGGCGAGACCGGCGTTCGACGCAACTACGCCCGTGGCGAGGGCGACGTCTGTGTCGTCGAGGGCGTCATGGGGCTGTACGACGGCGACGGCTCGAGTACGGCGATGGTCGCGGAGACGCTCGACCTCCCCGTCGTGCTGGTGATCGACGCCAGCGCGGGGATGGAGAGCGTCGGCGCAACCGCGCTCGGATTCCGCGAGTACGCCGGTGCGATCGATCGCGATATCGATGTCGCGGGCGTCGTCGCCCAGCAGGCCCACGGCGGCCGCCACGAGGAAGGTATTCGGGAAGCACTGCCCGACGGCCTCGAGTACTTCGGACGAATCCCGCCGAACCCCGCCCTCGAGATTCCGGACCGCCATCTCGGCCTCGAGATGGGCGAGGAGGCGGCGTTGCCACGGGAGGCGTTGCGGGAAGCCGCCGAGACGCTCGAGGCCGAGCGGCTCGGCGATGTCGCGTCTGCACCCCCGGAACCTGCGGCCACGGAACTCCCAGAGCCCGTCGACGCCACCGTCGCCGTCGCCAGCGACGCCGCCTTTTGTTTCCGGTATCCTGCGACCGTCGAGCGGTTCCGCGAGCGAGGTGAGGTCGTGACGTTCTCGCCGGTCGTGGGCGATCCCGTCCCCGACTGCGACGGCGTCTACCTCCCCGGTGGCTATCCCGAACTACACGCGGACGCCCTCGAGTCGTCGGATACGCTCGCCGAACTCGGCGATCGGGCGAGCGACGGGCTCCCGATCTTCGGCGAGTGTGGCGGTCTGATGGCGATGAGTCGGTCGCTGACGACCGCCAAGGGCGACCGCCACGAGATGGCCGGTATCCTGCCGGCGGACGTGACGATGCACGACCGGTATCAGGCGCTCGATCACGTCGAACTCGAGACAGCACGATCGACGCTGACTGCCGACGCCGGCGAGACGGTTCGAGGCCACGAGTTTCACTACTCGAGTATCGACGTCGACGGCGACGCCCGCTTCGCTTTCGAGACGGTTCGTGGCGACGGCATCGACGGCGACCACGACGGATTGCTCGGGTACGAGTCACTGGCCACTTACGCGCACGTTCATCCCGAAAGCGGGGCGTTCGACCGGTTTCTCGAGGCAGTCGTCGGCTGACTCTCATCCAGTTTCGTCCGGATAGCTGTTTCTGGCCGTGTTCGTGCGCCAGGATCGCACACGCAAGCCAAACCACCACAACGCTGTCTCGCGTCCGTCTTGCCGAATAATGACAGCGGGATCAGACGGTGAGGGGATTGACGAGCGTGTGAGTCCCGGCGAGGTCGACGCCAGCGCGAGTCGCCCCGGCCGACGTGATCGATCGACGACTCGAGTCCTGACCGACGGCGGTCGAGCAGCGGCCGAGCGGGCGGACGAAACCGAGAGTGACGACGGTGCGAGCGAGAACGAAACACGGGAAGAACTCAGAAGTGACGAGGAAACGGAGGCAGACGAAGAGACGGAAGGCAAAGCGGAAACGGAGGCGAAAGAAGGTGAGAGAGGGGGCGGAGACGAAAGCGAGGGAGACGGTGAGAGAGAGGACGGAGACGAAAGCGAGGAAGACGGTGAGAGAGGGGGCGGAGACGAAAGCGAGGAAGACGGTGAGAGAGGGGGCGGAGACGAAAGCGAGGGAGACGGTGAGAGAGAGGGCGGAGACGAAAGCGAGGGAGACGGTGAGAGAGAGGACGGAGACGAAAGCGAGGAAGACGGTGAGAGAGAGGACGGAGACGAAAGCGAGGAAGACGGTGAGAGAGAGGACGGAGACGAAAGCGAGGAAGACGGTGAGTACCACGTCGAGGACGCCGACGACGTCTACGAAAGCGACGAGACCGCTGGTGTCCTCCACCTCGATCTCGATGGGCTGTTTCTCGATCTGCTCGGTCTGGAGGTCAACCTCGACGCGGTAACGCTCGACGTGTCGGCTCGGCCGGGCGAGAACAACTTGCTCGGGAATCTCCTGTCAGCCGTGTCGGGGTTGCTGGACGGCCCCCGTGCTGTCCTGGACACGGTGACGTCACTCCTGGGCAAGCCAAAAGAGTGGGTCATCGGACTGATCGATCGGCTCAAAGACGGCGCTATGACGGTTCTTACCGCGCCAAAGCGGGTGGTCGGTCGCCTGTTCGGTCGTGGTGGGTCACCAGCAAAGAGAGGCAAAGCGGAGACAGAGGACATGGACGAAAAAGCGGCTGGGGCCGACGGTGGCTTGTTCTCCAGGGCTGGAGGCTGGCTTCGAGGGAGCCTCTCGTCCGCGACCGAGTGGGTGAAAGACCGGCTGGCCGGGTTCGTTCCGAACCTGCCCATCGAGGCGATCGTGGCGACGGTCGTTCGCGAGACACTCCAGGCGTTGATCGACCAACTCGAGTCGGGGATCGAAGAATCGGAGACCGACGAAGAGCCGGCAGAAACGGAGGCCGAACTATGAGTGAGACAGCAACAACAGCGTCAGAAGCGGATGGCGAATCGCAGACGGGGACAGACTCGGAGTCGCTCGTCGAGCGGGTCGACTTCCAGAAGGTGACCGAGAACATCGATGTCGACGAACTTGTCGAGGGCACCCGCTGGGAGGACGAGATCAGCGAAGAGCAGTCGCTCGGCGAGGCGCTTGGCGGACTAATTGGCGCGGTCGTCGGACGGAAATTCGGCGAGCGGATCGGGCGAACGATCGGCGAGATCGCACTCGAGGAGTTGGTGGGGAGCGACGAGACAGACGAAACGGCGGAAGACGAGACGGCAGACGAAGACGGGGAGACAGCCGAGGAGGAGAGTGACGGGGAAACTGCGGAGGAAGACGCAATCGCGGACGAGAGCGAAGATGAGGGAGAAGACGAGTCGGAAAAAGAGAACGCCGAAGACGGCGGCGAAACTGATGAAGACGACGAAGAAGAAGCGAGCGAGCGACAGGTAGACGAGTCCGAAGACGAGGGCGAGAGCGATGAGTGAGGGGCCGGGACTGAAACAGGCCGTCGCCGACGAGGTCAGCGACCAGGTCGGCGTCTCCGGACTGGTCGGCGATGGCAGCATCGAGGACGAACTCGACGGCGGCGAGATCGGTGCGGCCGTCGGTCGCCAGTTCGGCGAACGCGCCGGGCGTGAACTCGGCACGTCGATCGGACGCGAACTCCACGAGACTTTCTCGCAGGCACTCGAGACCGACGACGAGATCGACCTTCGATCCGAGGTCGGGGCAGCGGTCCGGTCGGGCGTCAGCGCGATCTTCGAGGACGGCAGCGTCAGCGATTCCCTCCAGTCGCTGGTCGAGGTGGTTACGGAGGAGACGGATCTCGAGGAGGTCCTCGAGGGCGACGAGAAAGCGAGCGAGCGAGCAGTCGACGCGGAAGGCGAAGACGAGATCGAAGACGGTGAGGGAGAAGCCGATGCGGAAGGCGAAGAGCAAGCCGACGAGTCGAGAGTGGAAGACGAAGCCGACAGTCCCGCACCCGGGGACCTCGAGGACCTCCGGCGTGACACGCTCGAGGACTTTCTCGGGGTCATGTCCTATCAGGATCTCCAGTCCGTTGCGAAAGATGTCGGCGTGAAGGCGAACCTTAGCCGGGAGGAGATGACCGAACGGATCATCGAGACGGTGACGGAGAGCGAGGGGGACGAGAGCGACGAGGAAGAGCAGACTGCAGACGCCGGATAGGTGCCGGCTCGCGGTGTTTGTCGAACCGACTCCAGAAACGAGGAGGAAAACAGTGACAGTAACAGACGACGTTCGAGATCGGGTGACCGAGATACTGAACGCGGCCGACGCGGCGAGCGAGGCGGTCGTCGCCGGGCCGACCGAGACGAACGGAGAGGCCGGTGACCTCGTAGAGACAGCAACGCGAGCGAGTGACCTCCTCGAGTCCACGGAGCCAGAGGTACTCCTCGAGGCTGTCGGACTCGAGATGCTCCCGGACGGTTCCGAACCCGATTCGATTCCGGAGGCCATCGTCGAGGGCGAGCCAGCGGCGGTCGAGCATCTCGAGCGACTCTTGCGGCTCGGCAACCTCGCTGACCAGGCGGACAAAGCGGAGATCGACGACGTGATTGGGGTCTTACGAGCGGCTGGCGAATCGAAATCTGGCAGGGGTTCGGAGCCGTCGGCCGGCGAAGAGGCGACCGGAAGAGAGCAGCCTGACGGAGACGGCAGCCTCGAGGATCGACTCCGTTCGACGATGCGCGAGACCGTCACGGAGTTTGGCGACGAGGTAACGCAGATCCAGCAGCGACTCGAAGAGGTAACAGCTGGTGACGGCGAAGCCAGTAGGGACGAAGCGGGGTCGGCCGACGAGGGGGACGAAGCCGAAACTGCCGACGAGGAACCGAGTGACGAAACCGGAGACGAGCAGGGGGATGGTCTCTTCGACCGCCTGGGTTCCGACGGCCGTCGGTCGTCCCGTGGCGTCGTTCGTCACTCGACGACGGCTCCGTCGCCGTCCGACCGGACGGATATGAAAGCACTGGCGCGGTTTTCGACGATGCCGGACAGGGACGATTGATACGGTTTCCTGTCGTCACTTCTCACCGATCGCCGACCCCATTCTGGCGATCGGCAGTAATCGCAGACGGACCCCGGTCGGACCGCGTCGGTCTGGCAATCTGTACGACGAGCCTCGAAGAGTCGCCAGGGGGGACACTTCTTTTTCACCCCCGGCCGAAATACGCCCATGTACGACTCGATTCTCGTCGCGACCGACGGGAGCGAGACCGGGAGTGTCGCAGTCGAGCACGCGATCGAGCTTGCGGACCAGTTCGGTGCCACGCTGTACGGGATCACGGTTCTCGAGAGTCGAACCGAGTACGACAACGCGATCGTCGATCCAGCGGAGACCAAACGCCGACGGATCGATCGTGCAGAGTCGGTGCTTGCCGACCTCGAGTCGACCGCGGTCGACGTCGGCCTCTCGGTCGAAACGACAGTCGAGTCGGGAGTGCCACACGAGAAGATCCTCGAGGCTGCTGGCGAGTACGGCGTGGACGCGATCGTCGTCGGCGCTCGCGGCCGGTCGTCGTTCAAGCGGGCGTTGTTGGGGGGGACGGTCGACGGCGTCGTCAGGCTCACCGATCGGCCAGTAGTGGTCGTCGCGGAAGACGAGCATGAGCCGGAGTCGACCGGCGACTGATACGGTTTGCTGTAACTAGTTACCGCTGATCGCCGACCTCGTTCTGGCGATCGGCGGGAGTTGACTACAGGAAGGTGTGTGAGATTGGGCGCTGTCCCGACGCCCCGGTGTCGCCGATTCGGGTCGCGGGTGTGCTGGCACTGACGGAAAGAGGTCGTCTGAGACGGATTGCTGTACCGATGTCCCGGCGCGACCGCGGGCGGGCTCGCGGACGCGCCGGCACTGACTGACGGCAAACCGTATGAGAGGAGTCTGTGGCGGCCGACCGGTCAACTACACGCCGGTTCGCGGTTACAGAGTTTCGAGGCGAAAGCCCACCCGCTGTTCACAGGTGGGTAAAGCCGACATCACCGTTGTCTTCTACGGGTTGAGCAAAGCGAGTGCCTCGGGGCTTGACTCCGAGGCGATTCACCAGGCTGTCCGACGAACGCGTCGCCGGAGCCGAAAGTTTACTTTGACGGTCGTCGCAATGAAGGATATGTCACTGCTCGTTCCGTTCGACGGTTCACAGCTCGCGACGAAGGCACTCGAGAAGGCGTCGACGTTCGGCGACCTCCTCGACGAATCGGTCGTCGTCCTGACTGTTATCCCCGACGATCCGGAGTACGCCCGGGAGCGGGGCTGGATCACGCAGGGTGAGCCGTTCGATTCGGACGCGATCGCTACGGGGATGGAAACGCGCGCTCGCGAGGTCGCACCGGAGGCGACGTTTCGCGTCGAAGAGGTCCAGTCCGACGAGCCGACGGCGACCGCGACGACGAACGTCGTTCGTGAGATTCGCCGGGTTGCTGCCGAGATTGGCACGAGCGTGGTGTTTATCGGTTCGGAGAACGCGGGATCGGTGATCTCGCCACAGTCGAGCGTCGGGAGTCCCGTCGCGAACGACCAGCGGTACGACGTGTACGTCGTCCGTCATCTCGAGTCCGGCGAGCACGAGTCCGTTTCGGACCTCGATTCGACTGTCGACTGATGGCGTTCGTTCGGTCGCGCTGGTGAATCGCCGTCCAGCGTCGTGATCCGGAGGAACGTTTATTCGGCTGACGGTCTTCGGTTCGAGATACATGGCCAATCGGAACGGGTGGGGACGTAGTCGGTCTGTCCCCACTGGGTCACCACGAACTCCACCCGAGACGTTCGTCGAGCAGGCAAACCTGGCCGACAGCGACGTCTACCAGACGTTCGACGACGACTGGCCGGACTGCTGGCATCGCGCCGCCGATCTGCTCTCCTGGGACCGACCGTACGAGACCGTCCTCGAGGACGCCGATCCGCCGTTCTATCGCTGGTTCACCGGTGGACGGTTGAACGCTGCCTACAACTGTGTCGATCGTCACCTCGAGGAGGGGCGAAAGACTCACGCGGCGATCCGTTGGGAGGGGAAACACGGCGAGTGCGAGACCTATACCTACCGGGATCTCTACGTCGCGGTCAACGAGTTCGCGGCCGCGTTACGGCAGTTAGGCGTCGAGGAGGACGATGTCGTCACGATCTACTTGCCGATGATTCCGGAGTTGCCGATCGCGATGCTGGCGTGTGCTCGGATCGGTGCGCCACACAGCGTCGTCTTTGCCGGGCTCTCCGCGGACGCGCTCGCGACGCGGATGGACGCCGCCGACAGCGAGTATTTGCTCACCTGCGACGGCTACTATCGGCGTGGTGACGCGTTCAACCAGAAGAGCAAGGCCGGCAACGCACGGCTCGAACTCGAGCACGACGTCGAGACCGTCGTCGTCGATCGGCTCGGCGAGGAGTTGCCTCACGTGCTTGGCGACAGGGAGTGGGATTACCACGAGCTCCGAGAGGAGTTTTCGGGTGCGACGGTCGAGCCGGTCTCCCGGGACGCCGAAGACATGCTGTTTCTGATGTACACCTCCGGAACGACGGGCGAGCCGAAAGGCGTCGTCCACACGACTGGCGGCTACTTGGCACACGTCGCCTGGACTTCCCGCGCTGTTCTGGATGTCAAGGCCGAGGACACCTACTGGTGTTCTGCGGACATCGGCTGGATCACGGGCCACTCCTACATCGTCTACGGTCCGCTGGCGCTGGGGACGACGACCGTGATGTACGAGGGAACGCCCGACTACCCCGACCGCGATCGGCTCTGGGAGATCGTCGACCGGAACGCCGTCGACGTCTTTTACACCGCGCCGACGGCGATCCGGGCGTTCATGAAGTGGGGCGAGGAGTACCCCGAACGACACGACCTCTCCTCGCTTCGCTTGCTCGGCACGGTCGGCGAGCCGATCAGTCCCCGTCCGTGGAGCTGGTACCGGGAGCACGTCGGCGACGGCGAGTGTCCGGTCGTCGACACCTGGTGGCAGACCGAGACGGGCGCGATACTGATCTCGACGTTACCCGGTGTCGACGAGATGAAACCGGGAGCGGCTGGGCCGGGACTGCCCGGTATCGACGTCCAGGTAGTCGACGAACACGGCGAGGAAGTCGACCCGGGCCAGACCGGCTACCTGACGGTCGGTCGGCCCTGGCCGGGGATGGCGCGGACGCTGTACGGCGGCGACGACCAGTTCCGGAGCGAGTACTGGGAGCGGTTCTCCGAGCCTGACGACGGTGAGTGGCGCTACTTCAGCGGCGACGCAGCCGCGATCGACGACGAGGACTATGTCACCGTGCTCGGCCGCGTCGACGACGTGATCAACGTTTCAGGAAGCCGACTGAGCACGATGGCGATCGAGAGCGCGATCACCGACGTGGAGGGTGTCGCCGAGGCGGCCGTCGTCGGTCGCTCGAGCGGCACTACCGCGACGGAGATTTACGCCTACGTGAGTACCGAAGGTGGGTTCGATCCGGAGAGCGGCGACGTTCGCGAAGCGATCGTCGACAACGCCGAGTCGACGATCGGCCCGATCGCGGCCCCCGATACCGTCGTCTTCACCCCAGAGCTACCGAAGACTCGGTCGGGAAAGATCATGCGTCGACTGCTCGAGGCAATCGCAAACGGTGACGATCTGGGAGATACGAGTGCGCTTCGCAACCCCGAAATCGTCGGCGAGATTCAGGCGACGATCGGCGACGGGTAGCGACTTCGCACACTCAAATAGCGCGAAACTGTCTGTGGGTGTGTGGTCTCGGCACAGGGCCGCGATCCACTCCTTTCTGCTACAACAGCCGGTACAATTATATTCGCTTCTCCAGAAACCGCGAAGCATGAGTCTCGAGGAGGGAGCGATGGATGCCCTCTCCCGTCGGCAGTACGAGTCGTTGCTCGACGCTGCCGAGACGTATCGGGAGGTACTGGTCGTCCGTCTCTGTGGCGAGGTCGGACTCCGACCGGCCGAACTGGCCCGGTTGCGGATCGATGACGTCGACCAGGCTCGCATCGATCCGCCGCGATACCTCGTTCGCGTGCCGGCGACCGACGACCGCGAGGACGAGCGAACTGCTTACCTACCGACACACGTCGAGCGAGAGCTACGCCGATACGCACGGAGCAACGGGCTCTCGCCCGCGGACCGAATCTTTTCCGTGACGCCACGGCGGCTCCAGATGCTCGTCTCCGACGTAGCCGATCGCGCGAGCGATCGGTTCGACGACTCCGCGCTCGCCGACGTCTCGACCGGAGATCTCCGACACTACTTCGCGTCCCGGTCACTCGCCGAACACGGCGTCAATCCACGGGTCGTCAAGGCCGTCGGCGGCTGGCGGAGTTTCGAGGCCCTCGAGCGATACCTGCCCGAGCCGGCCGAGGCGGAGATCGTAGACAGCTTCGAGGCCGTCGAAGGACCCTCCGGCCCACGAAGCGGGGAGTCGCGGTCCGGTCGGGGTGCAGTCGGCGACGACAGCGTCGTTCGGCTGTTGCTCGCAGCGAGCGACCAGTACGCGCTCGTTCGCCTCGACGAGGATGGGTACGTCGACCGGTGGAACCGCAGCGGTGCCACGTTGTTTGGCTATCGTGCCGGCGAGATCGTCGGCACGCACGTCTCGGCGTTTTACACCGACGAGGCCGTCGAGGCGGGAGCGCCGGAGCGAACGCTCTCGAGTGCTCTCGAGGAGTCCGGACACGAGACCGAGGGTTGGCGCGTTCGGGAGGACGGCTCCCGGTTTCGCGCGACGGAGGTCGTCACCCCTCTACGAGACGACCGTGGCCGCCACTGCGGGTTCGCACTGTTCGTCCGCGACGTCTCTACGTACTACGACGAACTCGAGGCCGTCAGGGAGCGACGCGAGGAACTCGGCCGCCGGTACGCGCTGGCGACCCGTCACCGTGACCTGACTCGGGCGCTGCTGGAGGCAAACGACCACGAGGAAGTCGAGACCGAGACCTGTGCGACCCTGGTCGACGGTGGCGTCTACGAGTTCGCCTGGATCGATCGAACGACGATGGTGGATCGCCGCAGGGAGTGGCGGGCTGCAAGTGGGATCGATCCCGTCGCTATCGACGACATCGTGCCCGAAGAGTGGGAGCCAGAGCTGACGGACGGGATCGACGTCGTCGGTACCAGCACGGAGGTCGACGGCGACAGTTTCGACGGTGCCATCGCCCACGTCCCGCTCCAGTATGGCGAGACGACCTACGGCACCCTCTCGGTCGCGACCGACCGCGAGGTGGCCTTCGACGCCGACGAGCGCACCTGGCTCGCGACGATCGGCCGACAGGTCGGCTACGCGATCACGGCCGTTCGTCGGCGCAACCTCTTGCTCTCGGATCAGGTCGTCGAGTTCGAACTCGAGTGTTGGGACGACCGGGCGTTCTTCGTCGACGTCTCGGATCGCCTCGAGTGTCGGTTCGAACTCGACTCGGTCGTGCCGGTTTCGGAGTCGACGCAACTGTACTACTTCCGACTCGAAGGAGCGCCGCCGGCCGACGTCTTCGATCTCGCCGCAGACGAGCAGCGAGTCACCGACTATCGACTCATCGAGACCTACGAAGACGGCTGGCGCGTCGAGTTTGTCGTCGACGGTGCGTCGCCGATGTTGACGCTGTCGGAGTACGGCGTCACCATCCGTACGGCGACAGTCGAGGACGGGCGGGGAACGATCACGGCCGAATGTGCGGCAGACGCCGATCTCCGGACGATCGTCAGTGGGTTCAGGGCCACGTTCCCCGACTCGGAACTGATTGGAAAACGCGAGAGCGATCGGACGGTCCAGACTGCCCGCGAATTCAGGGAGGGACTCGAGGATCGCCTGACTGACCGGCAGGTGTCGTCGTTGCGTGCGGCGTACTTCGGCGGCTACTACGACTGGCCGCGCGAGAGTACCGCCGAGGAGATCGCAGACGCGATGGGGGTGTCCTCCCCGACGCTACACAACCACCTTCGCAAGGGCCAACACGAACTGCTCCGGACGTTCTTCGACGACCCTGCCGACGACGAGGGCCACACTCCAGCGGGAGCCGGCGACGGTCACACCGGCTGAGACGGGTTCTTGTCTGTCGTTGCCGGTGCAACCGTTCCGAAGCGGCCACACCGGGAGACCGGTACAGCAATCCGGACGAACTGCGCTACGTATCGGTGCTCGAGGTGAGAAACGGTGGTCGGTCGTCGTTACTAAGCTTCTAGATGCCGCCGTGGACGGCTCGTGATTGCCCCCTCTCACCGCGCTACCTGACATCGCGCCATCACGTGCCAGACCGCGAATTCGGCTCCGAAGCCATAGTATTCTTCGATTTGTTACTGGAAAAATCCACTCGGCTAGCTCGGTGTCCGATCGATTTTGTACAACTAGAGTCCGGCTTTACGATGGTAGTAGCATATTAGTTGGGTGTATCATGTCACAGGAGGATGCCGAACTCGAGGCACGACTCGAGGAACAGGAGACGTTCGAGCCTCCCGAGTCGTTCGTCGAGCAGGCAAACGTATCTGATCCGGGAATTTACGAGGAGTTCGAGGAGAACTGGCCGGAGTGTTGGGAACGCGCTGCGGAGTGTCTCGATTGGGAGGAGCCCTACGAGGAGGTCCTCGACGAGTCGGCGGCACCGACCTACCGCTGGTTCACGGACGGGAAGCTAAACGCCTCGTACAACTGTCTCGACAGACACGTCGAGGACGGGGCGAAAAACCGTGCCGCGATCAAGTGGGAAGGCGAGCTGGGTGAAACGCGGACGTACACGTACGGCGACCTCTTGACCGAGGTCGACGAGTTCGCGGCCGCGTTGCGGGATCTGGGTGTCGAAGAGGACGATGTCGTCACGATGTACATGCCGATGATCCCGGAGCTGCCGATTGCGATGCTGGCGTGTGCTCGGATCGGTGCGCCACACAGCGTCGTCTTCGCTGGCTTCTCCGCGGACGCGCTTGCGACGCGGATGAACGCCGCCGACAGCGAGTACCTGGTAACCTGTGACGGCTACTATCGGCGCGGTGACGCGCTCGACCACATCTCGAAGGCAAACGAGGGTCTCGACGACGTCGACCACGAAACCGAGACGGTCGTCGTCGACCGGCTCGGTGACGACCTCGAGCACTCCCTTGCCGAACGCCAGCAAGGCTACGGCGAACTGATCGAGGAACACGCCGGTGAGACGGTCGAGCCAGTCACCCGGGACGCCGAGGACATGCTGTTCTTGATGTACACGTCGGGGACGACGGGCAAGCCCAAGGGGGTCAAACACACCACCGGTGGCTACCTCTCGTATGCCGCCTGGACGAGTCACTCGGTGCTCGACCTAGAGCCCGAGGACACCTATTGGTGTTCGGCTGACATCGGCTGGATTACAGGCCACTCTTATATCCTCTATGGGCCGCTGTCACTCGGGACGACGACGGTGATGTACGAGGGGACGCCCGACTATCCGGATAAAGACCGCTTCTGGGAGATACTCGAGAAAAACCGCGTCGATGTCTTCTACACCGCGCCGACGGCCATTCGGGCGTTCATGAAGTGGGGGACCGAGTATCCCGAGCGCTACGACCTCTCCTCGCTTCGCTTGCTCGGCACGGTCGGGGAGCCGATCAATCCGCGGGCCTGGAAGTGGTACTACGAGCATATCGGCAACGAAGAGTGTCCGATTGTCGACACTTGGTGGCAGACCGAGACTGGTGGCCACATGATCACGACGTTGCCGGGCATCGCCGAGATGAAGCCGGGCTCCGCCGGTCCAGGGCTGCCTGGGATCGACGCTACGGTCGTCGATACGACCGGTGAGGAAGTCGACGCCGGCAAAGCAGGCTACCTCACGGTTCAAAAGCCCTGGCCCGGGATGCTCCGGACGCTCTACCGGAACGACGACCGGTTCGTCGCCGAGTACTGGGAGGAGTACTCCGATCCCGACGCCGACGACTGGGTCTACTTCCCAGAAGACGGCGCGAAGATCGACGACGACGGCTACATAACCGTGCTCGGCCGCGTGGACGATGTCGTCAACGTCTCCGGTCACCGACTGGGCACGATGGAGATCGAGTCCGCCGCAGTCGGGGTCGAAGGAGTCGCCGAAGCCGCCGTCGTCGGTGGCGACCACGACATCAAGGGCGAAGCAGTGTACGTCTACGCCATCCCCGAAGACGGCTACGAAGGCGGCGAAACCCTCGAGGAGGCAGTCGTCGATTCGATCGTCGACTCGATCGGGCCGATCGCCAAACCCGAGGAGATCATTTTCACGCCGGAACTGCCCAAGACGCGGTCGGGCAAGATCATGCGCCGACTGCTCGAGGACATCGCGAGTGGCAACGAACTGGGTACTACGTCGACGCTTCGCAACCCCGAGGTCGTCGACGAGATCCAGCAGCAGGTACAGGAGTAACGGACGGAAAATAAATCTGATTTCGTATGATTTCGACAACCGACACTGGTGACAATCTTGCAGGTATAACCCATGGTCAATGATAACACTGAGACAGATGGTGGCACTGCCACGGTATCGGAGAGCGGTCAGTCGGTCGAGTACCTCGAAAAGGAGATAAACCTCTTCAAGCCCGCGACGCCGTTCATGCGGGACAACCTGAAGATGATCTTCGGGCTGTTTGCGGTCTGGCTCGTGGTCGTCTTCGGTCCGGCGGTCGCGAGTTACTTCGCGACGGACTTCATGTTCGAAACGCGGGTTCTCGACGGCTACCCGTTGAGTTTCTTCCTGACCGCGATCGTCGCGCCGGCCGGTGCACTGGTGCTGTCGGCCGTCTACGCCTGGTATCGTGATCGACTCGACGAGAAGTACGGCATCACACACGAGACCGAAGACGAGTCTGGCACTGGCACACAGGCAGCCACTGACGGAGGTGAACGATGATAGAGCCGGTCACACTCCAGTACGAGACGGCAGTCGACATCGGGTTCAAGGCGATTCCGGCGCTGACTATCGTCGCGATGATGGTGCTGTTCCTCGGCGTCGGATACTTCTTCCGCGTCGCGGCGGTCGACGACCTCTGGGTCGCTGGTCGTTCGATCGGTGCCATCGAGAACGGGATGGCGATCGGTGCAAACTGGATGAGCGCCGCGTCGTATCTCGGCGTCGCCGCGCTGATCGCGACGGCAGGCTACTACGGGCTCGGATTCGTCGTCGGCTGGACGACGGGGTACTTCATCCTGCTCATCTTCATGGCCGCACAGTTCCGTCGATTCGGTAAGTACACGGCACCGGACTTCGTCGGTGACAGATTCTACTCCAACTACGCACGCGGTATCGCGGCGTTCGTCACGCTCGTGATCGCGTTCGTCTACGCGATCGGTCAGGGCAGCGGGATGGGACTGATGGCCCAGTACATCCTCGGCCTCTCCTACGAGGCCGGCGTGATCCTGTTCATGGGCGTCACGATCGTCTACGTCGCGCTCTCGGGGATGCTGGGAGCGACGAAGAACATGGCGTTGCAGTACGTCATCCTCATCCTCGCGTTCCTGCTTGGCCTCTACGTGGTCGGCTGGTCACAGGGCTGGTCGACGGTCATGCCGTACCTCGAGGCCGGAGCACAGACGGAACTGCTCATCGAGGAGTTCCACGCTCAGTTCGCCGAGCCGTTCGCCGCGGAGAGTTTCTACATGTGGATGGCGCTGGTCGTCAGCCTGATCCTCGGGACCTGTGGGTTGCCACACGTCCTCGTGCGGTTCTACACGGTCGACAACGAGCGTACGGCGCGCTGGTCGACCGTCTGGGGACTGTTCTTCATCTGCCTGCTGTACTGGGGCACCGCGACCTACGCCGTGTTCGGTGGTCTGCTGTACGAGGAGCCGGTGAGCGGTGACGAGACGGCCGTGACTGCGGGTGCCGAAGATACGTTCATGAACATGCCTGGTGCCGACGGTGATGCACTGGTCGCATTGACCGTCCAGCTCGCGGACATGCCCGAGTGGCTGGTCGGCATCGTCGCCGCCGGCGCGGTCGCAGCCGCGCTCGCGACGACTGCCGGGCTGTTCGTCTCGGCGTCGTCCGCCGCGGCTCACGACATCTACACGAACCTGTACAAGACCGAGGCGACTCAGCGCGAGCAGATGGCGGTCGGCCGGACCACGATCCTCGTGATCGGCATTCTGGTTACGCTCATCGCACTCAATCCGCCGGCGCTGATCGGTGAACTGGTCGCAATGTCGTTTGCCATCGCAGCCTGCGTGTTCTTCCCGGTGTTTTTCCTCGGACTCTGGTGGGAAAACGCCACCCAAGAAGGTGCAATCGCGGGGATGCTCGTTGGCATCCTCGTCTCGTTCGGTGCGATCGCAAACGACACTGCGATCCCGATGTACACCGGCGTCGAAGGTGCATTCTCCACCACGCTCGCAGCGTACGTTCCGGGACTCGGTTCGGCCCTCGTGGGCGTTCCGGTCGTCTTCGCCGTCATCATCGTCGTATCGCTGGTGACAGAGAGTCCACCGGAGCACGTCAAGCGCCTCGTCCGGCAGTGCCACAGTCCAAAGCCGATGGACAAGATGGACGCTGCCGAAGACGTCGCCGCCGACGGCGGCACCACTACAGACGACTAACTATGTACGAGAAGATACTCGTCCCGACAGACGGTAGCGAAGTCGCAGAGGCCGCCATCGACCACGCACTGGACATCGCCTCCACGTACGGTGCCGAGTTGCACACGATGTACGTCATCGACACCGCAGCGATCGACGTCAGCCTCGGCACCGAACAGGTCGAACGGCTCAGAGAAGGCCATTTCGGCGAGATGCCCGAGCTGCAGGAAGAGGCAACGAAGGCGATGGGCGTCGTCACACAACAGGCAAACGAGCACGATCTCGACGTTTCCATCGTCGAACAGGTCACTGCCGGTCAGCCCCACCGACAGATCGATCGATACACGAAAGACAACGACATCGACCTGGTCGTGATGGGATCTGCCGGTCGAACCGGCGTCCGGCGTGCCTTGCTCGGCAGCGTCGCCGAACGAACGCTTCGAACCACGAAAACACCGGTATTGGTCGTCGACATCCGCACAGAAGACGAGTAGTGAGTCCGACTGCCGGCCTGCGGTCCGACCACTGTCTCATACGGACTGCTGTACCGATGTATCAGCGCGACCGCAGGCGGGCTCGCGGTCGCGCCGAAAATAACGGACAGCAAACCGTATCACGGGCCGTACCGACGTTTCGGCAACACAACCAGCTCTGTGGAGAGGCCCGACACGACCTGCCGTCGTCCGTATCACTGCCGTCCTTGCTTCGCTAGCTCGAGGTTCCAGAACAGCCCGAAGTAGGCGACGATACCGGAGACCATCAGCACGTAGTACGCCCAGCCGGGACCCTCGAGGACCTGGAAAATAATCTCGACCATCGTCACCCAGGCGATGGCGAACACGAGGTCGACGAACAGCCCCCACTTCTCTTCTCGTGCGGTCTCGATCCACTGTCGGACGTTCCCGACGGCCGAATCGCCGTCGCCTGTCCCCTCGCTCGTCATACGCCTCGGTTCGCAACCAGCCCCAAAAAGGCTACCGTCGCGAGCGGCCGAACCGAACGCCACATATGGACACCGGCGGAAAGAGTGGGCATGCACGACACGCCAGCGGTCGCCGTTCTCCGGTTGGGTCACCGTCCCGGCCGCGACGACCGCATGACGACTCACGTCGGCCTGACGGGGCGTGCACTCGGTGCGGACCGCGTGATATTCCCCGACAACGCCGGCGGCCCCCTCGAGACCGTCGCGGATATCACCGACCGGTTCGGTGGCCCCTTCGAGGCCGAACTGACGGACTCGCCGAAGGCGGTCATCCGGAACTGGGACGGTCGTATCGTCCACCTGACGATGTACGGCGAACGCGTCCAGGATGTCGAGGACGAGATCCGAACTGCCCACCGTGGCGGGGAACCACTCTTGCTCGTCGTTGGCTCCGAAAAGGTCTCTTTCGACGTCTACGAGGAGGCGGACTGGAACGTCGGCGTCACCAACCAGCCACACTCCGAGGTTGCCGGTCTCGCGGTCTTTCTCGATCGACTGTTCGAAGGCGAACAACTCGAGGCCGACTGGGAAGATGCCGACCGCCGCGTCGTGCCGATGGAGACCGGAAAGCAGGTCGAGTCGCTCGAGGAGTAGTCCTCCCGTGCCTGACAGTGCCCAGCCAACCTATTTCCGTCCGTTCGTGGCAGACGTACGTATGAGCGAAACGACGAAATTCGGTGACGAACTCCCACGCGAGGAGGCCGCAGATCTGCTGCAGGAACTCGCTCGCGAACTCCGAAACGATTCCACCGCGGACGTTCAGGTTGGGAACAAGATGCTGACGCTGTCGCCGAGTAGAACCCTCGAGTACGGGATCGAGGTCGAAGAACGATCGCCGATGCTCGGCGGCGATCGTGAGGAAGTCACCGTCACCCTCGAGTGGGCAGTCGGAGAGGGAGACACCAGCGGAAACGACGGTTGACCTGCAGGCGAGAGTGGCAGGTGTCACGTCCGCCAGTCTTCGCTCAAAAGACTTAATGGCCACATGGCGTTACGCATAGGTAATGGCTTTTGAGGACCTGCTCGAGGATCCGGTCGTCCAGAAGTACTTGCACGAGCTGGTCGGTCCCAAGGGGATGCCCGTCGCCGCGGCACCGCCTGACGGGGAAGTGACCGACGAGGAGCTGTCCGAGGAGCTCGATCTCGAGCTGAACGACGTGCGACGCGCGCTGTTTATTCTCTACGAGAACGACCTCGCCAGCTACCGCCGGCTGCGCGACGAGGACTCGGGTTGGTTGACGTATCTCTGGACCTTCGAGTACGACAACATCCCGGAGAACCTAGAAGACGAGATGCACCGGCTCTACGACGCGCTCGAGCAACGCGAGGAGTACGAACGCAACCACGAGTTCTACCTCTGTGAGATCTGTTCGATCCGCTTCGAGTTCGGCGAGGCAATGGACTTCGGCTTCGAGTGTCCCGAGTGTGGGTCGCCACTCGAGTCGATGGACAACGACCGACTCATCGGATCGATGCACGACCGCCTCGAGTCGCTCGAGGAGGAACTCAACATAGACGCGGACGCCTAAATGGTCGTACTTGCAACCAAACTCTACGTCGAGGGTGATGCCCGCGAGCGGTCGCTGGATTCGCTGCGCTCGCTCGTCGACAACGAGATCGGCGAGCTAGCCGTCGAGTACGAACTCGGCGTTCGACACGACGACTTCCCCTCGGTGACGATCGAAGGTGACGACGCGACCGTCGCGCGCAACGTCCTCCGCGAGGAGTTCGGCGAGATTGTTCCCGACCTGGAGGACGGCGAGACCTACGTCGGAACCCTCGATTCGTGGGACGAGGACGGCATCGTGCTCGACGCCGGCCAGCCGGTCCGAATCCCGACCGACGAACTCGGGCTCGGTCCGGGAGCGCCGAGCCAACTTCGCGAGCGATACGGGCTGGTCCAGCACATGCCGCTGCAGTTCGTCTACGCCGATGACGGCGACTCCCGGCTCTCGGACGAAGAACGCGACCGGCTCTACGACTGGACGCGCGGCGACGGCCGGCTCAACGTCAACAGCGCGACCCGAGCCGAGGTTCGTGCGACGCTGAATCGCGCCGGCCACGCCCAGGACTACGTCACGGTCGAGCGACTCGGTCTGCTCGAGCAGAGCGTCGTCTGTACCGAAGACACCGACCCGCCGGGGCTGTTGGCGAGCGTCGGAGAGTATCTCCCTGCAGAACTGCGCTGTGTCGTTCCGTAACATGAATCGTCGTCTCGTTCTCGCCTCGATCGCGGTCGTCCTGCTGGTCGGGTTAGCTGGTTGTACGGCGATCTTCGGCGGCGTCCCGGACGAAGAACTCGACCGTGAGGCGGAGTACGACGACCTCCGTGACAGCGACGCCGACGTGGCGATCTCGATCGACGACGCCGGGATGATCACCAACGGCGAGTTCCGTGCCGTCTACGATCTAAACGAGACAGAAGAGTTGTCGCTGTACCGGTCTTCGTTCTACCGCGACCGGGCGCTCGATGTCCACGGCGTCAGGTACTGGTATCCCGACAACGGGACGGAGCTGAAAGGGTCCGAACTCGAGGTCGATCAGAGCCGCTCGAGTACGGTGGTCCGGGTTCCCGACGGCAACGGCACCGTCGCGTTCTCCGGGGGTTCCGGCAGTCGAACGTTCCAGATTCCGGCCTACGTCGATGGCTCGTACGAGGTAACGCTCCCTGAGGGGTACCGGACGTCGAACTTCCTGTTTGGCGACGTCAACCCTGGCGGCTACGAGCGCGAGGTCGTCGACGATCAAGAACACCTGGCGTGGGAGACTGTCGATAGTACGGTCGCGCTCCGGTACTATCTCACCCGCGATGTCCCCCTGTTTGCAGGACTGGTCGTGGTCGTCTTGCTACTTGGCGGTGCTGGAGCCGGCTACTACTATCGCCAGGTCAAGCAGCTACAAGAGCAACGCGAAGAGATGGGGTTAGACATCGACATCGACGACGACTCCGACGACGGGCCACCACCGGGACTTAGATAGTAGCAATCTTTTTTCACCAGTGAACGTTTTTGTACCTGGGCTCGGATAGACGAACGAAACCATGCCGGAGCTCCCCGACAAACTGCTTGGAATCGACCTCGAGGACGGCCGAGATCGGAACCAACAGGATTCGAGCGGTTCCGAGGATCGTGAGGATCACGTACGCGCCGTCGTGTTCGAGGTCGGTGACCACCGGTTTGCAGTCCCGGTCGACGACGTCAGAACGACGACGGCGCTTCAGGACGAGCCGACGGCGGTCCCGCGTGCTCCCGACGCGATCGAGGGCGTCGTCGATCTCCGTGGCGAGATTACGGCAGTGATCGATCCGTCGGTTTACTTCCCGCCCGCGACCGTCAGCACCGATAGCGACCAGTTACTCGTCTTCGACCAGCCCGCCGACCAGCAGGCAGCGGCGATTCGCGTCGACGACGTGCTCGGCGTCGATTCCGTTCCGGAATCGAACGTCTTCGACGAAGACAACGTTGCGGAAAGCGAGTTCTCGGGAGACGTACTCGAGCATCCGCTCGTCGACGCCGTGCTCGAACGCGAGCGTCGGCCGGGATCGCACGCGAGAGAGTCGTCGCTCGAGTCGCTCGACGGCGGAGCGGGTCGCTCTGTCGGTGTTGCGAACGACGGCCATCGGATCGTCGTCGAGGGAACGCCGCTCGTCGCCGTCCACAAACTCTTGCTGGCGTCGAGTCCGAGAGCCACCCAGTCACTCGCCCGGTAGCCGTTCGCGCCACAGGCGCGCTCGCCGCCGTTTCACGGATCTATTCACCACTTATCACGTCTGATAATCGGGAGACAGCATTTATGGTAATCGTATCTCTACAGAAATTTGGTGTACTACTGAATGTCGACAGGGGTGCTCATCGTTGACGACTCACATTTTATGCGGAATCTACTGCGTCAGATCCTCGAAGAGGATTACCGCATCGTCGGTGAGGCGTCTAACGGTGCCGAAGCCGTGAAACTGTACAAAGAACGCGAGCCCGACATCGTCATGATGGACATCGTGATGCCCAAGTGCAACGGTATCAAGGCGACGGCAGCCATCAAGAAGATCGACCCCAGTGCACAGGTCATCATGTGTACGAGCGTCGGCCAGCGGGAGAAGATGAAACTGGCCGTCAAGGCCGGCGCGGACGGATACGTGACGAAGCCGTTCGAGGAACCCAGCGTCAGAAAGGCGCTTACGGACGTCGTCGCGGCATGACGCGAATACTCGTTGTCGACGACGCTGCGTCCACGCGGACAGTCCTCGGCAACGCGCTCGCCGACGTCGGCTACGAGGTCAAACTCGCAGCGAGTGGACGAGACGCCCTCGAACGAATCGACGCGATCGACCCCGACGTCGTGACCCTGAAGACGACTCTCCCGGACGGAGACGCCGTCGACGCGATCGAACGGATTATGACGATAAATCCCACGCCAGTCCTCCTGTTGTGTGACGAACTTCCCGAAGAGACGGCGGACTCGCTCCTGGAGGGCGTTGCACGCGACGTCGTCAGCTATCTCGAGCAGCCTGTAGCCGGTCTCCACGGCAGATTCGTTGCGGATGTCGTCGAGGCGGTCGGCGACCTCGAGACGGTCGATGCGTCGTCGCTCGCGCTGGCTCGAACCGCTGCGACCGCGCGTGTGGCCCAGCCGGTGACGGGTGGCCAAACGTCACTCCGCCGGAACGACACAGCAAACGCCACGGTTCCGTCGACGCGGACCGACAGTCGCCGCGATCAGACGTCGTCCCGGCCGGACGACGTGACGACGGTCCCGGTCGAGGGGACCACGCTCCTCGAGTCGATCGTCGTCGTCGGCGCATCCACCGGCGGCCCGAAGATCGCCGAACGCCTACTCGAGCGGCTTCCGGCCGCCCTCGATGCGACGGTACTGATCGTCCAGCATATGCCCGCGACGTTTACCGGCCGATTCGCCGACCGACTCGATACAGTAAGTGAGTATCCGGTTCGAGAGGCGACCGAGGATGAGTGGCTCTCGCCCGGCGAGGCCGTCGTCGCACCCGGTGACGCTGATCTCGAGGTCGTCGACCACGACGGCCGCGGCCTTCGCGTTCGACTCGACGACGAGCAAACGAGAGGCGTCCAGCCGTCGATCGACGTCACGATGGAGACTGCGGCCGAGACTGTCACGGGGCCACTCTGTGGCGTCGTCCTCTCTGGAATGGGCGGTGATGGTGCTGCCGGGATCGAGGCCGTCGACGCCGTCGGTGGCCACACGATCGCCCAAGACGAAGCGACGAGTCAGGTATTTGACATCCCCTGTCAGGCGATAGCGACCGGCTGCGTCGACGAGGTCGTGCGCGGCGACGCCATCGCGGCGGCGATCGTCGACGCGTGTACCGTTCGACCGGCAAACGACCGTGCGGCCGCGAACACGGAAGGTGAAACCGATGACTGACCACTGGACCGACTTCGTCCAGGAGAGCGAAGAACGAATTACGGAACTGAACAACGCGTTGCTGGCCCTCGAGCACAGCCCAGACGACGAGGAGACGATCACGGACGTCTTCCGCATCGCTCACACGCTCAAGGGCAACTGCGGTGCGGCCGGGCTCGAGGCAGCGACCGATCTTGCACACGCGATCGAAGACGTACTTGATGCGGTCCGTGCGGGCGAGATAGCGGTCTCGATGGAGTTGATGGACGACGTCTTCGAGGCCGTCGACGACTTAGAGCGACTGATCGACGACCTCGATCGCTACGGCGAGATCGAGACGGACCCTGCCGATACGATCGGTGCGCTCCGGGAACACCTCGAGGGTCCAGTCGCGATCCAGCCACCCACAGAGAGCGAGATCGACGACGTCATCGCGGGTCTCGAGGGGCCGTCGAACGACGATCACGAGATGTATCTCGTGCGCATTTCGACGGCCGAGATCGAGGACGGGGTAAACGACGGGAGGCTCGTCGTCGAGGCTTTGATCGACGCGTTCGAGTTGCTCGGCACCGACCCGCCACGGTCAGTGATCGACGACGGCGACTACGGCGGCGCGTTCGACGCCGTCTTCGCCAGCCCGGTCGGTGAGTCGGCGATCGCGTCCGGACTCGACCCGGTCGCGGAGGTACACGACTTCGAGATCGTCACGGTTACTGATCGGTTCGCGGCCGGGACGCAAACGACACACGAGGACTCTCTCGACGACCTCGTGTCAGGAACGGCCCCTGGCGACGGTGTCGACCCCGACCAGGCACGACAACTCGAGGTCGACGAACTGCTCGCGGAGTTCGACGAGTTCGACGACCTGGACGAGAGAGCAGCAGACATCGCGGACGACGACGATCTCGGGGCCTTCGACGAGATGGGCGACGCCGGGGCGTTCGACGATCTGCTGGCGGACGCCGACGAGGGAGACGACGGCGAGCCACGAGCGGCCGCCGAAACCGACCAGGTGATAGACGACGCCGAGACAGCGTCGGAGACAGATTCCGAAGACGGCACAGTCGACGACGCAAACGAGGTTTTCTCGGAACTGCAAGCTGAAGTCGAGATGGTTGGCTTCGACGAACTGCAGGAGGAACTCGCCGACCTCGAGTTCGACGAGTTCGACGACGAAGAGGTCGGGATGGACGAACTCCTCGGTGATGCAGCCGACGACGATGGCTCGTTCCTCGAAGCCCGAGACGACGGCTCCAACGTAGCGGACCACGTTTCGGACCCAGCGACCGAGCCGACGGATTCTGGAGAGCCGGAATCGGCGTCCGAACCCGAAGACGACGGTCTCGAGAGCGAGGACGGCACAGAGAGCGCCGACGCGGTAGCCGCTGACTCCGTGACTGCGAGCGAGTTGGACGATTCGGAGCCGCCGACACTCGAGGGCGACACCCCCTCGAGCGTGGCGTCGGATACGGCTGCCGTGGCCGACTCGGGAGCAGCCGACGAGGCCGACGAGTCGTCACGACGAGAAATAGACGAGGACGACTGCGAACCAGAAGTGAACGACCTGCCGCCCGAGGAGTCGGTCGCCGACTGTACGGAAGAGCCAGCGTTCAACGTCGAGTTCGGCGAGCAGCCAGAGACAAGTTTCGAGTCCGACCCCGAGACAGACGTCGGCTTCGACGTGCCGGCCGACGAGTACGACGACCAGTTTGGCGACGTCTCGCTCGAGGGCGACCAGTTTGGCGATGTCTCGCTCGAGGGCGACCAGTTTGACGACGTCTCGCTCGAGGGCAACCAGTTTGGCGATGTCTCGCTCGAGGGCAACCAGTTTGGCGATGTCTCGCTCGAGGGCGACCAGTTCGGTGAGACAGTCGACGCGACTATCGACGACGTCGACGCGTTCGGTGACGACGGCGCGGAGTTCGGTACCGACGACGGTCTCTCTGGCGGGCCAGACGATGGCATCGCCGAGGAGGAGTCGACCGCGGCTGTCGACGACGGAGCGACCGACGACGGAGCAGTTTCCCCTGTCGACGCGGAATCGGAGCCCGACGACACTGGTGGTTTCAACTTCGGGTCGGAGCTTCGGGAAGCGTCGTCCCGTTCGGACACTGGCGGTGACGGTTCCGACGTGGTCGACGAGACCGACGTAATCGACGAGATAGATCTCGAGGAGTCCTTCGAGGCGACGGATATCGCGCTCGAAGGCGACAGCAACCCGTTTGCCCCGGGTGAGACGGCGAGCGAAACCGGCTCGGCGGCGATAGACGTCGAGCCGGAACGGGTCGTCGACGAGCCAGCACTCGAGGTTCCGGAGTTGACAGTTCCGGAGTCGGCGGATAGATCTGGAGCCACCGATCCTGCGGATGGCGACCAGTCGGTGAGGGTCGACGTCGACCGGATCGACGAACTCCGGACACTCGTCGAGGGACTCGTGACGACGCGCGTTCGACTCCACAACGCAGCCGAGACCGGCGAGGACTTCTCTGAACTCGAGCCGGAACTCGACGACCTCTCGGAGCTGACCACCGCGCTCCAGGAGACCGTGATGGACGTCCGACTCGTCCCCCTCGAGACGGCTGTCAGCCGGCTCCCACGGGTGGTTCGGGACGTAGCTCGCGAGCAGGAAAAAGAGGTCATCCTCGAGTTGAGCGGCGAGGACGTGGAACTCGACCGGAGCATTCTGGAGCGGATCGGAGATCCGCTGGTGCATCTGGTGCGAAACGCGGTTGATCACGGGATCGAATCACCAGACAGCCGCGAGCAAGCGGGGAAGCCCCGGGAGGGAACAGTCGAGGTGACTGCCACCCAGAGTCGTGATCGAGTGACAATAACGGTCTCGGACGATGGGGCCGGACTGTCTCCGGATCGTCTGCGCTCCGAAGCCGTCGAAGCAGACATTCTCGAGGAATCGGAAGCCGCTGCGATGGACGACGAAGCCACGTACGACCTCGCGTTCCATCCTGGGTTCTCGACGGCGAGCGAGGTAACCGACGTCAGCGGCCGTGGCGTCGGTATGGACGTGGTCAAGCGGACGGTCGAGGACCTCGATGGAAGCGTCCGGATCGACAGCGACCCCGGCGGCGGGACGACTGTCACGATGACGCTTCCGGTCTCGGTCGCGATCGAAGACGTCCTGTTCGTCGAGTGTGGTGGCCGGGAGTTCGGTCTCCCGACGAAAGTCGTGCAGGACATCGAATCGGCCCGCGCGGTCGAGACGGTCGACGGAACCCCCGTCCTCGCGGACGGCGACGACGAGTCTCCCGTTCGCTGGCTCGAGGAGGAGTTCGAATCGCTCGAGTCGACCGCGGAAGAACGGATGCTCGTTCGCGTGCGTGACGACGTCCGGCAGGTCGCGCTCGGCTGTGACCGCGTGCAAGGCCAGCAGGAAGTCGTCGTCAAGCCCTTCGAGGGCTTTATGGGCGGCATTCCTGGCCTCAGCGGTGCGACGGTTCGTGGCCGTGGCAAGGTCGTCACGATACTCGACGTAGCGACGCTCTGATGGAATCGAACGTGCACTAGCAGCTCAGCTATGGAAAACACATGACGACGAAAGTTGACATTCGCAAGCTAAGTTTCGTAAACGAAATGGCGAAAGTTGGAACGAACGGCGTCGCCGACAACATGAGCAAACTGACCGGCCAACACGCCCGGATGGAGGTAACCAAGACGAACTTTGTCGACGTCTTGGATCTCGAGCGGCAGTTAGACGACGAGAATCGCGTCGGCGTCCGGGTTCGGTTGCAGGACCCGCCACGTGGTCACATCCTTATCCTTTTTCCTGAGGAGAGCGCAAAGAAGATCACGGCGATCATGCTCGACGACGTCGTCGACGACCTGACGGACGTCTCCGGGAAGATGGCACGAAGTGCAGTCGAGGAGATGGGGACGATGATGGCAAACGGCTTCATCGACGGCTGGGCAGACGTGCTCGGGCGGGTCATCGACATCGCTGCCCCGCAGTTGGTGTATGCACCCGCTGGCGAAGTCGTCACTCGGACGGCGAGTCTCGACGGGGACGACCTCGCGTTGTTTTTCGACTCGGAACTGACGGTGCCGAGCTACCAGATCGAAGCCGAAATCTACGCGTTCCCCGACGTCGAAGCGTTCGTCGAACTGGTCAACGATATTGACGTCAAAACGACATGAAACTCGACGTCAACGCACTCGGGACGTTCTATCGGATGGCAAGAGAAGGTGCCGGGCTCGCTGCAGGGCGGCTGACGCATATGACCGATGTCGAGACGCAAGTCGGCGTCACGAAGCTCAATTTCATGCGTGGCAGTGAAATCTGCCAGGCGTTCGACGACTCGACCGAAAAGGTCGGCATTCGCGTCGACCTAGACGGTGCAATCGAGGGGTACTCGGTGATCGTCTTCGAGCGCGAAGCGGCGCTCCGGATCGTCGATACGATCGTTTCGGAGCCCGAAACAGCAGCGTTCGACGAGATGACCCGCAGTGCTGTGACCGAGGTTGGCCACATCATGAACAGTGGGTTCGTCGACGGTTGGGCCGATGTCTTGGAGAGTGTCATCGATGTCTCGACGCCCGAACTCGTCATCGACGAATCGGCCGACCAGTTTTTCAACGACGTCGACGAGACGGCGGGTCCCGGCCAGGAGAACGACCTCGCGTTGCTCTTCCAGAGTCGGATCGAGACCGTCGACACGGAGGTCGGGTTCAGCCACTATCTCTTCCCGACCCATCGTTCGATGTCGGCGCTACTCGATCGGCTCCGGACCAGTGACGGCATTGCCTACGATAAACTCGAGGGGTTCGACCGGATGGCAGAGCGTGGAGCCAAAGAGATTGCCACCACCGCGACGACGCTGACTGGAATCGAAACCAGCGTCGAGATCCGACGGCTGAACTTCGTCTCACTCGAGGCGATTCCACAGTCGGTTCCCGACGAACAACTCGTCGGCGTCGCCTTCGAGTTCGACGGCGTGCCAAGTGGCTATCTGGTTTTTCTGTTCGACGAGCGGTCGGCACGGAAGATCGTCGACGCGATGGTGCCGACCGTGGCCGACGGAGTGGACGGCGATCCTGGAGAGTTCGACGAGATGGAAACGAGCGCGATCACGGAGCTCGGAAACATCATGGCAAGCGGATTTTTAGACGGGTGGGCGAACGTACTGGACACGACGATCGATCACTCGACGCCGGAGTTTATCCACGATATCGGTGCCGCAGCGGTTGATCCGGTTGTCGTCCAGCTCGGCTCACAGCAGGAGTTCGCGTTCGTTTTCGACACCATCATCACGGCCGACGGCCGGGACATTGATTGTGAAGTGTACGCGATTCCCAACGAGGCCGACCTCGAACGAGCGTTGAACGATCTCGATGTCGACCGAGTCGAGGAGGAACCGACGACGGCCGAATTTCAGGAAGTCGATAACGCATGAAGACGTACGGAACAGAACCAGGTATCCCGTCGCCAGCACGGGTTGGTATCTCGGAGATTACGGTCAGCGAGGGCGACGACACGCTCACGTCCTACGGGCTTGGCTCGTGTCTCGCGATCGCACTCTACGACCCCGAGACGGAGATTGGCGGACTCGCACACGCGATGTTGCCAGATGGCGACGCCGCCGAGAACAGCGATCGCAAGCCAGGCAAGTACGCGAATACTGCGATCCGTGCGCTGCTCCGACGCATGGTCGAAAATGGTGCCAGTTATACGTCCGTCGAAGCAAAGATAGCTGGAGGGAGCGACATGTTCGAATTCGACAGTTTTGGCGACGGGGTCGGGCAACGCAACGTCGTTGCGGCGAAAGACGAACTCGAGAGACTCGGTGTTCCACTCGTTGCCGAAGACGTCGGCGGCGAAACGGGGCGGACTGTCGAGTTTACGCCCGGGACGGGGGCGCTCGTGGTCAGGTCGGCCAACGAAAGCGGAGAAACGAGAAAATATGACTGACGATCCTTTCGACGAACTTCTTTCGTTCGTCGAGAACGAACTACAGTTCGCAACGAGCCACTACAACGACAGCTATCTAGATCGGCGGGTTTCCTCCCGGATGCGACGAACCGGGAGCGACAGCTACGCGGAGTATCTGTCCGTTCTGCAGGACGAACCGGACGAACAGGAGGCACTACTCGAGGCGATGAGCATCAACGTCACCGGTTTCTTCCGCAATCCCGACGTCTGGTCGGGCATCGCCGACGTCCTCGAGACGCTTTCGGACGAGAAAAGCAGTGTCGACGTCTGGAGTGCCGCGTGTGCCGACGGGCGCGAGCCGTACTCGCTTGCGATGCTCGCTCACGACGTCGACGGAATCGACGAGTCCCGGATCGACATCCTGGGAACCGACATCAGCGAGCCAGCCCTCGAGACGGCCCGCGAAGGCGTCTACGAAGAGTCACGGACGGCCGATATGGACGACCAACTCTCTTTTCTCGACGACTACTCCCGGTACGTGGATCGGGATGACCGTACCTACCGCATCGCGGATGACGTCCAGGGGACCGCCAGTTTCGAACGGCACGACCTGATCAACGACGATCCGAAGTCCGGGTTCGACCTCGTCGTCTGCCGAAACCTCTTCATCTACATCGACAACGAGTACAAACGCTCCATGCTCGAGGTGATCGCCGAGTCGTTGCGGCCCGGCGGCTATCTCGTGATCGGGAAAGCAGAGACGATTCCACCGACGCTGAAGTCCGCGTTCTCCGTCTACGACGCCCGGCTCCGGATCTACCAGCACGATTCCGACTCGGGACGCTAACGCTCGCGTGACGCCAGGAGACACCGATCGATGACTGAGTCTCGGACCGACGCTCTCGACTGTCGCTCGTATCTTGCCCGGTCACAGGCTGTCGTCGATACTTCGCCGCCAGCGACTCGGAGAGCAACCCGCCGCTGGCTCGTCGAGCCCCTGCTCGAGGTGCTGGGCTGGGCCGTTGGCGACGACTGTGTGACCGACTACGCTATCGCTGACACCACTCTCGAGTACGTCGCGTCGATCGAGGGAGTGCCGTCCGTTTTCGTCGCCGTCGAATCCGCCGACGAGTCGCTGGTATCGTCGCGAGCGAACGCCGTTCGAGACGCGATGGCGTCGACGGGGGTCGATCGCGGAATGTACACGAATGGCAGAGAGTACCTCCTGTTTGCGGGCAGTGAGCGAGCCGCCATCGCCCAGCTAGCTTTTCATCGGTCCGAACTAGCGGAGTACGAGTCGACACTCGCCCACTACTCGCGACCCGTCGTCGCGAAGCGCCTCGAGCGTGCCGACCGATCGTTCGTCGGCCGCCAGCTCGCCGTCGAGCGAACAGCGCTCGTCGACGCGATCAGCAACGAACTGTCTGCCGTCGTCGACGCTGACGAGACGCACGCAGCGACGTTCGACTCGGCCACGGACCAGTTCGTCGCCGAATTGATCTCGACGCTCTCGTCGGACGCCGCCGGACCCACTCTCACGTTCGAGGACGCGAACACCACTCGAGAGAACGACGGCGACAGCGACCCGGCGACTCGATGCACGCCCGTAGCCGACGACGCTGACGAATCTGCTGCCGACCGCGTGGATGATTCCGACGGAGACGCTGACGAACGCGAACGAATCGACGACGCCACGGGCGAACGCGACGGCGAAGACGGCGAGTACGTCGTCCGGTTTTTCAACGATCGCGGATCGATCGGTGCTATCGGCCACTCGAGTTCTAGCCAGGCACTCCTCGCGACCGCGGAGTACCTCTTCGAGCGTGGCCTCTCGGGCGTCAACCTTCCCTGGGGTCCAGGTGACGACGGCAAGACCGTCCTGAACGACGAGCCAACCCGTGCCGACGGCACCTCGATGGACGCTCCGCGAGCGCTCTCGAATGGCTGCTATCTCGAGACCGCTGGGGACGTGCCCACGCGTGCTCGGCGTGCGAAGGCGCTCGCCGCTCGAGCCGGGTTGCGGGCGATGTTGACCGGCGACTGGGGCGACGAGACTGCGTAATTAGTACCGGACGTCGATTTCGACGACCGTAACGACGGCTCGGTCGGCGTTACAGACGCCGATTACGTCGCCGTCGTCCGGATCGTACCCACCGTGTTCTTCGACGTCCCAGTCACCAGCAGAGACAGCCCCGTGCCACGCCCGCTCGTATTCGGTGTCGTCGATACCGATCGAGACGTTGGCATCGCCGGTGACGTCTACGATGCGCGTGTGACGGTCGGGGTCGGTTTCGACCACAGTTACTCCGAGTCCGTCGTGACTCTGGATAGAGCGATTCTGTGAGTCGACAACTGCGAGCGTAACGACCGCGGTATCGTCCCGACACGTCAGAAGCGGGTCCTCGAGGAGAACACTGCCGGTGTCGTCGGCTCTGACGAGTCCGCCGGCTTCGTACGCGATCGTCTCCGACTCGTAGTGGTACGCGAACTCACCGACATCGAACGCCCCGTCTTCGGTGGCGATTTCGGAGAACGGCTTGTCGTCACCGATCGGATCGCCGCCGACGGAGACGTTCACCACAGTCCCGGAACTGCCCGCCGTGACGGTCCCTTCACGGAGCGTCAGTTCGCCGTGCCGTCGGTCGATCCCGTCGTACCGCAGCACGTCGTTGACGTTTTCCGTGAGCGCGTCCATCGCACGCTCGGCGTTTGCCACCTGTTCGGCCTCCTGATAGCCGTCCATCGCCTGGAATCCGGTGACAGACAGAAGCGCGACCGACGTGAGGATAACTCCAAAAACGAGAACGAACGCGACCACCTCGGAGACTGCCCGGTCGTCCCCACCGAAGCGGCCAGTCGTGGTGTCCGTTGCTCCCGTCATCGCCGCTCACTCTCGATGCTGATATTGCCGTCTTCGTGGGCGACTGTTATCGGACCGCCGGTCGCATCGCTTTTCTCGACGTCCGCCTCGACGACCAGTGGGACGTGGACGGTCACGTCGTGATCGTCGGCCACCAGTCGCAGACAGTCGGTCGGCTCGGTAAGCAGCGGCGCATCGCTACACTCCGACTCCGGTAACAGAGTCACCATATACCCCGTATTTGCGACCTGCCGCGGGTGGTCGGCAGCCATCGCCACTGAATCGTCGTCCTTGTTTGCCATTCGATCGACGTTCGAAACCTCTCCAGCGAGTCGTTCGCCGATGGTCTCCAGCGAACTCTCCGCGGACCGCTCCGTCTCGAACTCGAGCATCGCACTGGCCCCCATCAACAGCATCCCGATGAGTATCGTCGTGATACCGATCGTGAGGACGTGCGTGACGGCGACCGAGACGCCACGTTCAGCGGTGTTCCCGATCATGAGTCATCCGGACAGTTCTCGTCCGTTGGTCCGATTTCTCTCGTCTGGCTGTAACTGAAGTCGTGTGAATCGTACGTAATTGTCACGTTTACCGACTCTCCATCGCCCGGGTCGTAATCCGCGTCAGTTATCTCGATACTCGTCACTGCCGGACTCGAGTGAGCAGTGAGAGCACGATACGCGTCGTTCAGATCGTCGACTTCTGCCTCCAGTTCGGTGCTCGTGTCGCTTTTCTCGAGCAAACACCCGACGCTTTGCTCGATCTCGAGACCAGTCACTTCCTCGGTGGCTCCACTTTGGCTCGTCTCGCCCGACGATATCGTCTCCGTGTAGAGAACGCCGTTGAACACCACGATGACGCCGAGAATGATGAACGCAAGCGCGATCGCACCGACGAGGATGAGTTGGCCGCGCGTGTGGTCACGACGTCTCTCTACCATAGGATCACCCGCACTTCGACGACGTTGTACAGGGACGAGGTAGCATCGTATTTGTCCGGAATTGTCTCCGAGTCTGCAGCAACGTTCCCGCGAAGAGACCCGTCACTTTCGTCCGAAGTGACGGTCTGGTTGTCATACAGCGTGACCGTATAACTCGCCGTCACAGCGTCCGGGGCCGGGCTACCCTGGTAGACGAGCGTCTGGTTGCCGTACTCGCCGTCGTCGGTCGGATACCGTAGTTCGACGTTGTAGCTGTGGCCGTCCTCGGCAAACCGGTCGGACAGTATCTCGCCGAGCGCGAACGTCTCGCCGAACGTCTCCACGTCGTAGACTTCTTGACCCGGACCACTCTGTTCGGTCCCGTTGAAAGCACCCTCGCCGTCCCAGTATCGCAGCATGTACGAGAGGTCGTCTTCCTCCGCCGCAGACGCGACGACGAGGGCGTCTTGGATCTCCTGCTGGATCTGTGCCTGGACGGCACGGTCTGTGGCCCCACCTGTCGTCGGCGTGATCACGACCGACTGTAACGCGAGCAGGACGGCCATCAGGACGATCATCGCGCCGATAAAGCCCTCGAGAGTGTAGGCCTGCCCACGATCCGCGTTTCGATGGACGTGTTTTCCCGGCATGCTATCACCAGACCCTCACGACGAGTCGATAGGGGGTGTTCTCCTCGAGTCCGTCGCCGACTCCGCCCTCGATCGTGACGATACGTGCGGCACTCGCTGCCGGTTGATCCTCGTAGACGGTTCCGATGCCGTCTATCTCCCCTGTCGGCGTTCGGTCGAGTTCCTGAACGGTGACGTTCACGTGATCGACGAGGACACCCTCGTCGGCCGTCCGCAGGCCGAACGTCCCGGCCAACTCTTTGTCTCCCATGTCTGCATAGTCGCTCAGATCGTCACC
Organism: Natronobacterium gregoryi SP2; assembly: GCF_000230715.2. Lineage (GTDB taxonomy): Archaea > Halobacteriota > Halobacteria > Halobacteriales > Natrialbaceae > Natronobacterium > Natronobacterium gregoryi. The sequence goes on along the minus strand of NC_019792.1, from coordinate 507,661 downwards.
ATCTATCTCGTTTGGCGACTCCGTCGAGAGGGCCTCGACGAGCAGGTCCGCGACCCGGTCTGCTTGTGCCGTCTCCGCACCACCTGTTGCAGTGTCGTAGGGAGTGACGACCGACGGCAGGAAGGCAAAGACGAAGGCGATCGCCAGGATGAAGATCCCGATCCCGACCGCAAAGTCCTGGGCCGTCTGTGCTCGCTCCCGTGACGGACTCGTCGATTCAGACGCGCGTTCTCGAGCGTTCGTGCCGTCTCGAGTGTGTTCTCGAATCATCTCAAGCCACCAGTGACCAGCCAACGAGTGCGATCGTCGCCAGTGCAACCGCGTACTTCAGGCCGCTGAGTATGTTCGCGTCGCGGATGTAGCCACAGATGAATCCGGAGATGATTCCCTGTAAGGTCACGGCGTGGAAGAAAAGAACAGACAACATGTCGACGTCGACGTTGTCACTCAGGTCGGCCTCCGCGAGTTCGCCTCCGCCGCTACCCGCATCGGCCGTATCGGCGGTTCCACCGGCTTCTAAGCCGGCCATCGTGTCGATGAACTGCGTCTTGAGAATCGCGATCACCGCAAGCACCGTCATGAACGTCATGATGATGATGACGACCTGCATCCGAGTCCGTGACTTGCGCTCGCGTTCGATGTCGTCGTGATTCTCGCTGGCGCGAGCGGCCGTCCGGAGCACGTCGGTGATCTGGTTCGACGCCTCCTGGGCCTCCGTGATGAGTCGCGTCGTCCGGGCGAGCCGCGGGATGTGGTACTTGTTGTTGAACTCGATGAGCGCCGCTTTCAGACTCGTCCCGTAGTTGACCTTCGTGTGCATCATCTCGAACTCGCGGGCGAGTCGGCCGTTCGTCGTGTCCGCGACGGATTTGAGCGACTCGAGCAGCGTCATCCCGGTGTCGTTCGCACTCGAGAGTTTGCGAAGGTCTTCGGAAAGTTGGTTGACGACGGCAGTTCGGTGACGGACGTTCCACTCCCGAAAGATCGCGAGCGGAATCGCGATAACGTACAACGGGACGTAGACGTAGACGAACGTTCCCCAGATGGGGTTGGCGACCATCCCATTCCAGGAGGTCGGCACTCGTCCGGCCATCATGACTGTCGCGACGATGACGAGCGATGCCGGAACCGTGATCGCGAGGGTAAGCAGCGGGTTGTCACGGAAGAAGACGTGGGGCCGACACAAGACCTCGATCGTCTCGTGGGTCCCCTCGCGGTTCTTGATCCGGGAGAAAACGCTGTGACCGCCGGTGTACTGCTCGACGAGTCCGAGATCGAGAACGCCGCTTTTCCCCGTTTCGGCTCGCGTCTCCGACCCCCCCATCGACAGGTAGCCGTCACCAGGTTCGTCGTGTTTGACCGTCGAAACCAAGACGAGAAACCCGAGGCCGAGAAGCGGGATCAACGCATAGACCGTCAGATACAACATCTCGTTGCTCACAGCCGCCTGCGGGATCATCTGCATGACGACCATGATGATAATCAACAGAAGCGGGAACAGCGACAGCGTCATGTACATCTCGCCGAACAACTCGAGTGTCTCGAGAGTCAGTTCCTGTTCCTGTTTGGCGGTGCGCATGTGCTTTTCTTTCTTGTCCTCGAGGAAGTTCTCCATGTCACCGCCGCTGTTGACGATCGAGAGCATGTCCGTCAGGAACTGCGAGAGTTCGTCGCTTGGCGTCTCGAGAGCCTGCTTCCGGATCGCTGTCCGGTAGTCGACATCGAAGTAGTCGGTCTCGTTGACGATACTCTGGAACTCCTTTGCGACCTCGCCGTAAGTGTCGTCGGCCTCGGCCATCGCCTCGATGATCTCGAGTTGGTTCAGGCCGCCGACCGACAGTGCGTACATAAAGGAGACGGAGTCGCTCAACAGCATGTTGATCTCGCGTTTACGAGCCGAAGCACGCGAGTAGGGGATCGCGGCGAGCGATCCAAACCCGACTGTGAAGCCGACCGTCCCGAAGACGAGCCCGGTACAAAAGACCAGCGCCGGGACGCGAAGTGTTTCGACGATTTCGACGAGCGTCTGGTTCTGGATCGGCATCCCGAACGCATCGACGGTGACGAGCCCGGTCGCGAAGATACCGTATCCCAGCGTGAGGCCGATCAGCCACAGTGCCAATCCGCTGATAAACCCGACGCCGAGCGCCCTCGAGAGGTAGAGCTCGACGGTGTCGGTCATTCGGGCTTGGGCGAGTTTGGTCTCTACGTCGGCAACGAACTCGCTGTCCTCGTGGAACAGACGATCGTACAGTGGATAAAACGCGTCGCCGAACCCGTCTGTGCCACTGCCTCTATCGGTACGGTTACTGTCTGTTTCGAGGCTCATGCGTCGGTGTCCTCGTCGGTGTGTCCGTCGTGGGTGTCTTCGTCGGCAGCGTCGAATATCGAATCGCTATCGGGCGGAGACTGGCGTTTATCGAACAGCGACTCTCCCTCACCGGACGACTCGGCCGCGTCGTCCTCACTGAAAAGCGACGACGACCCGCTCTCGGCATCGCTTTCGAAGATCGACGCCCCGTCCTCGCTCTCTTCCGACGCCACGTCGCCGGCACTCCCGTCGTTCTCGTGCTCGCCATCCCCGAGTTCGATCGTCGGCGGATCGCGCTCGCGATCGTTCGCCCCGGACGTTCGATCGCTGTGCTCGTCGTCGATCGCCCCGTCACTGCTCGAGAGCCGTTCCTCGTCGAAGCTAGCTGTTACAGCATCGTCGGTGTGAGATTCCAGGTCGTCTTCCGTGGTCGCGTCTTCGTCGGCGTCGATCGCAGGCAGCTCTCGGTTCGCAGTTTCGTTCTCATTGGCGGTCGAGGAACGCTCGATCGGCTTCTCGTCGTCTTTCGTGGAGTCTTCGCCGTCGCTCGTGTCGGAACCGGACGTCGATCCGAACCCATGCTCTGTCACGGAGAACACCGGCTGGTCGTCGCCGGTCGTGTCGTTTGGCTCGTCCAACTCGGTCGGTTCCATCTCGTTGATCTCGTCGAGCGTCTCGTCGATGTCGTCGAACAGGCCGGCGAAGTCCTCGTCGTCGGGCTCGTCCGAGGGCACAGAGTCCGGATCGTCGGTGTCGGCAGACGGCCCACGGGCCGACTCCGGTTCCGGCCCGGGTCCGGCCGCGCCCTGGTCGACAGCGTCAGTCGGCCCAGCGGTGTCGGTCGAGTCATCGTCGGTCTCGCGATCTGCAGTCGCCATGTTGAAGCCGTCGACGACCGGCTTTCGCTCTGTCGAGGCGTTCGACTCCGAGGCGGTAACGAGTCCCGTCTCGGTTTCGTCCGGGTCGGCGGCGGTCGTCGTCGCGTCGCCTTCGTCCGTTCCGACGTCGAAACCGCTGTCGTCGGCCAGCCACGCCGGCGAACCGTCGACGTCGGTGTCGCGTCCGACCGCGTCGTCTGCGCCGACGCCAGTGACGTCTGCCGACGGCGTCCAGTCGTCCGTCTCGGCGACGCCGTCACCACCACCCGTTTCGTCGTCGCTCTCGGCACCGACTTCGATTTCGTGCTCGGCTTCGACGTCTCCGAGTGCGCTCGCGAGACCGGTCGGTACTTCGCCGCGGTACTGTTCGAACAGCGACTCTTCGGCACGCTCTAGAACGTTCGTCGCAGTGCGTTCGACTTTGGAGCCTGCTTCCGGGCGCGGGACGAGTTCTTCTTTCTCCGGATCGACGTCGATGAGGACGCTCTCCATCTCCCGGAGGTCCTGGAGACTATCCTCGAGCTGGCCGTTGGCGACGAGCGTGAGGATCGTGTCCGGGTCGTTGATGAACGCCTGTGCCGTCGCGGCGACCTCCGCGTAGGTGTTCAGGCCGTTCTTGATGAGGTAGGCGAGGATGACTTTGCGTTTGAACAGTTCCCGCTCGAGTTTCTCGCGGCTCCAGCCGCGGTCGAACTGGATCTCTTCTAAGGTGTTCGAGTCGCCCATCTTGAGAAACTCGTCGGTTTCTGCCTGCCACTGGTAGACGTCCTGGACGTTGATCTCGTCGTGTTCGGCCTCGTAGTGGTTGATCTCGGTCAGGGACTTGTTCCGACGGACCTTCTGTCCCTGGACTCTCGTCTGGGTCTGGATCGAGACGAGATCGAGCGCCGTGAACATCGTCTTCGAGACGTTGATCGGGTCCGTCGTGAACCGTTTGAGCACCTCGTCGACGGAGTCGGCGTGGAAGGTCGTGTAGGTGGTGTGGCCCGTCGACATGACCTGGAACAGCGTCCGCCCTTCCTCGCCACGGATCTCACCCATCACGATGTAATCGGGCCGTTGACGCAGTGCAGCCTCGAGCAGGTCGAACTCGTCGACATCGCCCTGTTCGTCGTCGGAGAACGAGGGACGGGTGACGCTAGCGATCCAGTTTCGCTGTGGCAGTTCGACCTCGCGGGTGTCCTCGATGGAGACGATTTTCGCGCTCGAGGGAATAAACAGCGAGACGGCGTTCAACGAGGTCGTCTTCCCCGAGGCGGTTCCACCGGCGAAGATCAGACTCTTGTGGTTCTCGATACAGAGCCAGAGAAACGCCATCTCGTCCAGCGAGAAGGTGTTCCAGTTGATGAGGTCGATTGGGGTGAATGGGACGTCTTTGAACTGGCGGATCGTGTAGTTGGTTCCGTGATCCGAGACTTCCTTGCCAAGCGTCAACTGCGCCCGCGAGCCGTCGGGCAAGGTCGCGTCGACCTGCGGGAGTCGTTTGCTGATCCCCTTCCCGGAGCGCTGGGCGAGTTTGACGACGAAGTCGTCGAGTTCGTCCTCGCCGTGGTAGACGTTCGAGATAATCTGCTCGTACTCCGAATGGTAGACGAAGACCGGCGAGTTGTAGCCGTCACAGGAGATGTCCTCGACGTTGATGTCGTGTTTGATACCGTCGATGCGTTCGTAGCCGATGAAATTCCGCTTGAGCAGGTACAACAGCTTCTCGACCTGGTACTCGTTTAACGTATCCGGGTCCTCCTCGAGAACCACCGGCTCCGGCCGGACCGTGATCCCCTCGAGTTCGTCGGGGTTGGCTTCGATCTCGACGTCTTCTTCGTCGTTCAGTAGCCCCTTGATGGTAGCAAGGAGGCCACGTTCCGTAACTCCGGCCCCGTCAGTGGCGTCCTCGAAGAGGTCGTACCGTTTCAACAGGTTCCGTGTCTCTTCCTCGATGACGTCGCGTCTGCCTTCCTCGCCGGCTTTCTCTTTGACCCCCTCGTCGGAGTACTTGATTGTCTTTCGGAGCTTTCCCGAAAGAAACTCCTGTAGTTCTCCTTCGATCTCGTTGAGGTATGGCTCGATCACGTAGTACTTTTTCTCGTTTTCCTTCTCGGAGTGGAAGATGACGACGTAGGCGTAGGGTTTGTTCACCCAGTACCGCTCGAGTTCCTGAAAGTGACGCTTTTTCTCGAGTGGCACCGCCTTCTCGAGGTCGTAGCGGTTCGCGAGCGTGGTCGCACCAGTCGCAGTCGAGAAGAACTCGTCTTCGTCGACGTCTTCCTGGACGTTCACCGTCCGCTCGTCGACGACCTCCGCGAGCTTCGTCGCGGCGTCACTCGCTTTCTCGAGTCGGCCTTCGATCTCGTCAGGATCGAACCCGAGCGTCGCTTCCGGTTCGTGCGGGACGATTTCGCCACCGACATCGCGGGGTCTACTCCCGTCGTCCTCGTAGTAGTACTCCCACTTGTAGTGTTCCCACGTCCAGACGTCTTTGACGACCGGGGTCGTCTCCGGATCGACGTACTCGAGAAACTCCGCCTCGAGCAGGTCGTGATTGTCACCGGCGGTCGGAAGCACGTAACTCTCGATGTCGTCCGGGTGGTGACCGAGGTAGCTTGCCGGGTCGAACGAGACGGCGTCCCAGTCGTCCCCACTGGGCGGATCGGGGTCGATCTCTTCGCCGGTTTCGAGGCCGAGCTGGTCTCCACTGTGGGGGTCGTCGGGATACAGCGTGGACACTTCGTCGGCGTAGCCGGACTCTTCCATGAAGTCAGCCCACGTGTACTCTCCGGGACGGACCGACGACTGTGGCTCCACCTCGTCTTTGGGGGTTCGTTCCGCCTCCGACGCAGCGTCGGACGCCTCGCCCTCTGAGATGTCGCCGGCGTCCGACTGGTCGGCCTCGTCAGTAGCCATTGAATTCAACCAACGACTCGGCCTTCAAAAAGGTCACGTAACCATTACCACATCTGATAACGGAAACTGAAACACGCTCTTCCAGGCCTGAGACGTGCTTTATTCCCCGTTGTCAATCGGGCCTACAGAAATTTCCATTAGCTACGATGCGGATACTATAACTCACCCAACAACTAGTCTCGAGATCGTATAATAGACAGGCTGTGTGAAAATAACTTCTGTTGAGTGAGTCCAGGCTGTTTCCACGAGCCCCCAGAATCGCAATTATTGTACTCGCAGACAAATATTCGGCATACAATGTTAGCTATTTCTGTGGTTCTACGTTCAGCTGGCAGTAAGAAGCTATACCTGTCGCGAACTACAACTGGATCGTATGCAGTACGCTGACTCGGAACGAGCACGGGACGTTGCCGACCGTGCCCGCGAATTGATGGAAGACATCGTCCTCCCGCGAGAGCGCGACCGCGCCGGCGGCGTCCCGATCTCGAGTGGCACCGTCGCGGAACTGCGAGACGCCGCCCGCGAGTACGACATCTACGCGCCACAGATACCCGAGGAGTACGGCGGGATGGGACTTGGCTTCCGGGACTCGCTTCCGGTGTTCGAGGAAGCCGGCCGGAGCATCCTCGGCCCGGTCGCGATGCGCGTCGACGCCCCCGACGAGGGGAACATGCACCTGCTCGAGATGGCCGGCGACGACCTCCAGAAGGAAACTTACCTCGAGTCGCTGGTCGCCGGCGAGATCACATCCGGGTTCTCGATGACCGAGCCGATGCAGGGAGCCGGTTCGGACCCGAAGATGATCCAGACTACTGCGGAGAAAGACGGCGACGAGTGGGTCATCGACGGCCACAAGTGGTGGACGACCCAGGGACTCGACGCCGACGTCCTGATCGTCCTCGCACGAACCGACGAAGACGTCCATCCCTACGAAGGCTGTTCGCTCTTTCTCGTCCCCGCCGACGCCGACGGCGTCGGGGTCGTCCGCGACGTGCCCCACATGGGCGGCTCGAGTCACGGCATCTCCCACGCCGAGATCGTGTACGACAACGTCCGTGTCCCCGAGGAACACCTGCTCGGCGAGCAGAACCAGGGTTTCGTCCACGCACAGGCGCGTCTCGGGCCCGCGCGCCTGACACACTGTATGCGCTACTCGGGGATGGCCCAGCGCGCACTCGAGATCGCGAAAGCCTACACGAGCGAACGCCAGGGCTTTGACTCGACGCTCTCGGAGAAACAGTCGCTTCGCCACCGCATCGCCGACGCCGAAACCCGACTCCACGTCGCCCGGACCGCGATCCGGGACGCCGCCGATCGAATCGCCGCTGGCAACGAAGCCCGCGTCCCCGTCTCGATGTGCAAGGTGTTCACCGCGAACGCCACCCAGGACGCGATCGACCTCGCGGTCCAGTGCTGTGGCGCAAACGGCATCGGCAAGGACCTCCCGCTGTCGGACTTCTACGAGGCCGTCCGACAGTTCCGCATCGTCGACGGGGCCGACGAAGTCCATCGCCGCGTCATCGCACGTGCTGCGTTCGAGGACGTAAACAAAGACGAACTCGAGCCGCTGACCCGGTTCGGCGAGCCGAATCGGTGACTCGAGTCCCGAAAGAGTGGACTCGAGGGCCGGCACTCGAGTCGGTTCTGCTCGGGCGTCGGCGCGACGGGGTTCGAACCCGATGGCGAGACCGCGCTTCGCTCGCCGCTCTCTAGTTCGAATCCTGCACGATCCGTTTCCGGCCACTCGCGTTCGCTCGTGGCACGAAAACGGGCGTGGCGGGATTCGAACCCACGATCAGAAGGTTAGGAACCTTCTGCCCTCTCCGCTAGGCCACACGCCCAGAAGGCTTGTTAGTTGGGTTCCGTTTCGGTCTCCTCTTCGGCGCTGGTGACGGGTTCGGTGTCGACGAAGTCCTCGTCGTTCTCGTCGAGATCTTCGAAGTCACTTTCGCGCATTTCATCGAGTTCCGTTTCGACCTTTTCACGTCCCTTCTGGAATTCGCCCATGGCTTCGCCGGTCGACCGTGCCAGCTTCGGGATCTTGTTGGCCCCGAACAGCAGGATGGCGATGAAGAGGATGATCAGGAGTTCCGGACCCCCTGGGATGGGGGCGAACAGCGGTGCGATTTCGACTACCATCTCTATGCGTGGCTTACCCGCTGGCAATTATAACCTTTTTGGACCGCTCAGTTGAACAAGAGTCCACGACACACCTATCCGTGAACGAAACTGTCTTTCCTTTCTGCCTAGAACTAGCCTTCGATGGTAAACACAGGAGATACCGCGCCCGACTTCACCGCACCGCTTGCCAACGGCGACATCGACTCGTTCACGCTGTCGGATCGACTCAAGGACGAGGCACCGATCGTCCTCGCCTTTTTCCCCGGCGCGTTCACGAGCGTCTGCACAGAGGAGATGTGTACGTTCCAGGATCGCCTGTCGGCCTTCGACAACGTCGACGCGACCGTCTACGGTGTCAGCCGCGACTCGCCGTTTACGCTCAACGAATTCCGTGCGCAAAACGACCTCGAGTTCGGACTTATCAGCGACCTCAATAAGACGGTCGTCGACGAGTACAGCGTCGAGATGGACTTCGACGATCTCGGCGTCTACGGCGTCGCAAAGCGCTCGGTGTTCGTGATCGATGGCGACGGCGAGGTTACGTACGCCTGGAGTAGCGACGACCCGGGAGTCGAACCGGAGTACGCCGAAGTCGAGGTTGCAGCGGAAGACGCGACTTGAGCCGACCTGTCGCCGCGGTGGGCCCGTCACTGCACGATGGGTCGTAGTTGCACCGTCACCGACGAGCAGAATCGGCCTGGGGCCCGACCGCCGAGTCTCGTTTCCCGACCCCCGCAGAGTTTTTTTGGGCGGCAACCGAGATTCGTCTATGAGCGATGCTGCCGCCACCGACGATGCTCGTCGCGTCTACGCGCCCGACGACGACCACGCCTTCCCCGACGAGAAACTAAATCGCATCCTCGAGTTCGTCGAAGACGACGAGGAGATTCAGACCTATCTCGAGGCACAGAACGTCAACGCGGTCGACCGGATGCAGTACAACGATCACGGCACGAAACACATCGAAATCGTTCGCAACCGCGCGCTGTGTCTTTACGACCTCCTGAAGGAGGGTGGCGTCGGATTCCACGCCGAACAGCAGGGTCTCGAGGAGGAAGACGAGGCGGTAATCGTCGCACTCGCGGCGACGCTACACGATGTCGGCCACGTGGTCCACCGTGACGAGCACGTCTATTATTCGATTCCGCTTGCGGCTGACATCCTCGACCGCGTTCTCCCGGAGTTCTACGACGTCGCCGAAACCGTCCGGGTTAAAGGCGAAGTGTTGCACGCAATTCTCTGCCATCACACCGCCGAGACGCCGCTGACGACCGAAGCCGGCGTCATCCGCGTGGCCGACGCGCTGGACATGGAGAGTGGCCGCTCACGTATTCCCTACGAACACGGTGGTCGTGGGATCAACACGCTCTCGAGTCAGGCTATCGAGCGTGTCTCCCTTCACGAGGGCGACACCCGGCCGGTGATGGTCGAGATTGCGATGACGAACGCCGCTGGCGTCTACCAGGTCGACAATCTGTTGAAGGCGAAACTCCGCGACTCCGGGCTCGAGGACGAAATCCGGATCGTCGCCGTCAACACGAACGAGAACCACGAACAGCTCGTCGAACGGATCGAACTCTGAACACGACGGGCGAATCCATCCTCATAGCAACAGCCCAAGCCTCCACTGTTGGGTCGAACCAGGTCGTGTCGGTCGGTTCGATCTAGTACCGTCCCAACCGTCGACTGACGGGTCGAATCGAGCGACACCGCCAGATTCGACCCATCAGTGCAGGCTTGGCCCGCCACTAGTGTTTTGGCAAGCCTGAACGGATGAGTGAAACCGAATGCAGTCGTCTGGGTTCACGCAGCAGTCGACGCTTGGCGGAGTACTAGTGGGTGAGCTCGTACTGGCCGTCTCGTCGCTCCAGGTGGCCTCGCTTTCTGAGCGTACTTGTAATCGAGAGCACGGTACTTTTCGATAGCTCGAGGTCTGTACAGAGTCTGTCGGCCTGACAGTCCCCGTGTGCTGCGAGGTAGAGGTAGACGAGTTTTGCACGCGGCGACTCGAGGTCGTTGGGAATCGATACGTTCCGCTCCGGAACAGATTCCGCAGTCGGTTGCATACGACACGTTCATCGGTTCGACAATAATAAAGTTAAGTGTCGACGATAGTCGAAATGTGGCGGCAGGATCGGGCACTCTCGAGGCGTTGTCTCGGGAGTACTCGAGTGAGTTCTGGAATCGGAGACTTTTCGTTCGCGCCGCCCCGTTGACCGATATGAATTACGAACTCGTCTTTCTCGGACTCGTTACTGGGGCGATAACTGGTGGTTTCTTCGCGTTGTTCGACGTGCCGATCCCAGCACCCCCGGAACTACCGGGACTGATGGGGATCGTCGGGATCTATCTCGGCTACAAGATCGTCAAGTCGCTAGATCTAACCGTCGATCTTGCCGGGACGTTCGGCTTCTGACTGAAAACGTCGATCGTCGAAGGGTAGTTCGGCAGAGCGCGTTGTCAGGGGGCGACCTCGAGTGCGGCCGCACACTCGCGTGCTCGGTCGCGGATCGCGTCGGCGTCGGCGACGAGAACGTCTCCGTCGGCCATCAGAACCTCGCCGTCGACCATCGTGAACTGCACGTCGTCGCCGTGGGCCGCGAAGACGAGATGCGAGAGCACGTCGTGGATCGGCGTTGCGCGCGTGAGATCCGTCTCGAGGCCGACGATGTCTGCTTTCCAGCCCTCACGGAGTTGCCCGACGGCGTCGAACCCTGCCGCTCGAGCGCCATTTACCGTCGCCATCTCGAAGACAGTACGGGCAGGCAGTGTCTGGGGTTCGAGTTGGTCGACTTTCTGGAGAAGACTCGCCTGTCGCATCTCGGTGAACGGATCGAGCGTGTTGTTACACGGCGGGCCGTCGTTGCCGAGCGCGACGTTGATCCCTCGGTCGAGGTAGTCGTGGATCGGTGCGACGCCGCTTGCCAGTTTCATGTTCGAAGAAGGACAGTAGGTGACGTTAGTTCCGGTCTCCGCGAGCAGCTCTCGTTCGCTCTCGTCGGTCCAGACACAGTGAGCGAGGACGACGTCTTCGCCCGTCAACCCGACCTCGTCGAGCCAGTGGACGTTTCGTCGTCCGGTTTCTTCTTCGACGGTGGCGACCTCGTCACGGTTCTCGCTGGCGTGAGTGTGGATGTAGACGCCGTCGTACTCGTCGGCCAGCCGACGAGTGCCGCGGAGACACGCCTCGGTACAGCTGACGGCGAACCGTGGCGTCAGCGCGTACCGAATTCGGCCATCCTCGACGCCGTGATACCGCTGGATGAGCCGCTCGCTCTCGTCGAGTGTGTCGTCGGTGTCCTCGAGCAGCCCTTCCGGAGCGTCCGTGTCCATCATCACCTTGCCGAGTCGACCGCGGATGCCCATATCGCGGGCTGCCTCGAATGCCTCTCCGGCATGGTGGACCGAGAGGTGGTCGATACAGGTCGTCGTCCCGCTCTCGATCAACTCGAGATAGCCCAACTCGGCTGCGACACGCATCTCCTCGGCCGACAGGGAGGCCTCCATCGGGAGCACGTAGTCGAACAACCACTCGAGCAAGGCGGTATCGTCGGCGATGCCGCGACCAAGACTCTGGACGGAGTGGACGTGTGCGCCGACGGTACCCGGCGCAAGCAGGTCGTACTCGTGGCGCTCGCGGTCCTGATAGCGTTCGATACAGTCCGTCCGCTCACCGACGGCGACGATCCGGTCGTCCTCGACGACGACAGCACCGTCGTCGATGACGGTTTCGGCGTCGACGATCACTGTCCCCGACAACAACATATCGACTTACGGTAGCCGGTCCCGATCCTTATCACTGTGGATCTGTGACTCGACTTCTCGATCGGTCCCGCGGGCCACCGACGGCACGTCTCACCCGAACAGTCGGGCAGCCACAGATCGGACTGCCGTCGCTACGCGAGGCATCACCCAGCCAAAGGCCAAGAGCGCGACGACCGTAAGATAGCCAACCCCCAGCGGGAGCACGAGTACCGGCAGCGACTCCCAGAAGAGATAGCCACCCACGACGAGAAGCGGCGCGAGAACGAGGTTCGCGTACACGAATCGCTCGAGGCTCATTGCTCGAGCGTATCGAGGGCAAACGGATAGCCCTGCTGGTTTCCGCCAGCGAGACGACCGGCCGATCGCGCCAAGCGGTGAGCGAACCCCCGATCGGCGCGTCAGTAACTCCGCACTTTTGGCTCGTACTCTTTCTCTTCGCCTTCGAGGATGACGGGCCGGTAGAAGATCTCTGGCTCGCCGTCGTCCCAGGAAATGAGCGTGTGCTTGAGCCAATTCTCGTCGTCGCGCTTCTGGTTCTCCTGTCGCCAGTGAGCCCCACGGAACTCGTTGCGGACCAGCGCACCGAGCGCAATCGTCTCCGCGACGTCGATCAGGTTCCGCGTCTCGTAGGTTTGCTGGAGGTCCGTGTTGAAGGTGCGCGAGGGGTCGTCGACGTAGACGTTCTGGTACTCCTCACGGCACTCGCGGATGATCTTCAGTGCCTTCTTGACGCCTTCTTCGGTCCGGAAGACGTTGACGTAGTCGGTCATCGCGTTCTGGAGCTTCTGGCGAATCTCGGAGTGTTGGACGCCGTCGTCTCTGTCCATCAGCCGGTCGACGCGCTCGCGTTCGCGCTCGACGGCACGCTCCAGAAGACCGTCCGCGTCTGCCATGACGCCTCCGTCGGCAGCCACACCACTCGCAGTCTCGAGTCCGGCCGCACCTGGCTCGACGGGAAGTTCGGTGCCGTCGTCTTCGACGTCGTCGCCGTAGCCGGTCAGGATCTGGGGGTCGCCGAGATCCTCGCCGGCGGCGTGGCGGCCGGCGCGCTTGCCGAAGACGATCAGCTCTGGCAGTGCGTTCCCGCCGAGTCGGTTACCGCCGTGGACGGAGACGCAGGCACACTCGCCAGCCGCGTAGAGACCGTCGATGTTGGTCTGACCGTTCTCGTCGGTCTCGATGCCGCCCATGGCGTAGTGCTGGCCGGGCTTGACCGGCATCGGCTCGACGAGGCCGTCGACGCCCTCGAAGTCCTCCGCGAGGTGCAGAATGTTCTCGAGGCGGTCGAGAATGCGTTCCTCGCCGAGGTGGCGCATGTCGAGGTGGACGTACTCGTCTTCGACGCCGCGTCCTTCGTCGACCTCGGTCAGTTCGGCCCGGGCGACGACGTCGCGGGAGGCGAGTTCGCCGGAGTTGTTCGCGTAGCCGTACTCGAACATGAACCGTTCGCCCTCGTTGTTGTAGAGGATGCCACCTTCGCCGCGGACGCCTTCGGAGATGAGGACGCCGGTCGAGGGAAGCGACGTGGGGTGAAACTGGATGAACTCCATGTCCTCGAGTGGCGCACCCGCTCGGTACGCCATCGCGTGGCCGTCGCCAGTACAGGAGACGGCGTTGGTGGTGTGATCGAACGCCTGCCCGGGACCGCCGGTCGCGAGAACGATGCCGTCGTTGGCTTTGAACCCTTCGATGGTGCCGGACTGGACGTCGTAGCCGACGACGCCGTGACACTCGCGCTCGTTGGGGTCGTCCTCGTTCGTGGTCGCGAGGTTCATCACGTACCACTCGTCGTAGACCTGGATGCCGCGTTTGACGACCTGCTCGTACATCACGTGCAGCAGGTGGTGACCGGTCTCGGCACCGGCGTAGGTGGTCCGAGGGTACGAGAGGCCGCCGAACGGCCGCTGGGAGACGCGTCCGTCTTCCTCACGGGAGAACGGCATTCCCCAGTGCTCGAGGCGCATGGTCTCCTCGGGAGCGTCCTGTGCGAGAGTCTCGACTGCCGGGGCATCGCCCAGGTAGTCCGACCCCTTCATCGTGTCGTAGGCGTGCAGTTCCCAGTCGTCGCCCTCCTGGAGTGCGGCGTTGATACCACCTTCGGCTGCACCGGTGTGGCTGCGGACCGGGTGGAGTTTCGAGACGAGTGCCGTGTCGGCTCCCGCCTCGTGCGCTGCGATTGCGGCTCGGAGGCCAGCGCCGCCAGCGCCGACCACGATGACGTCGTGTTCGTACATAGTTACCAGAACTTCAGGTTCTTCTTGACTGCCTCCCGCTTGAGCTCCTGAATGTGCTCGGTCAGCGGGATGTCTTTTGGACACACCTCGGTACAGGAAAACTGCGTCTGGCACCGCCAGACGCCGTGTTCCTGCTCGAGAATACGGAGCCTGTGCTCTTTGATCTCCTCGCTCTCGCGGTCGTCCATCGCAAACCGGTAGGCCTTGTTGATCGCCGCTGGGCCGAGGTACTCGTTGTCGCCGGCTGCGATGTTACACGAGGACATACACGCGCCACACCAGATACACCGCGTCGACATCTTGATCTTCTCGCGGTTCTCGCGGCTCTGGCGTTGTTCTTCCAGGTCACTCACCGGCGGCGTGTCCTCGTCTTGGAAGTACGGCTCGACCGCGTGCATCTGATCGTAGAAGTGACTCATGTCGACGACCAGATCCTTGACGACCTCCTGGTGAGGCAGCGGCTCGATGCGAATCGGCTGCTCGAGGTCGGAGATCTGGGTCTTACACGCCAGTCGCTGTCTGCCGTTGATGAAGAACGCGTCGGAGCCACAGACTGCCTGTCGGCAGGAGTGGCGGAACGTAAGCGAGGAGTCGTACTCGTCGCGGGCGTAGATGACCGCGTCGAGGACGGTCATCCCTTTCTCGAAGGGGACGTGGAAATCGTCGAAGCGCGGCTCCTGCTTGCCCTCGACCTCGGGATCGTACCGAAACACCTTGATGTGTACCGTTTCACCCTCCAGTTGGGCTTTCCGTGCGGGCTCTTCCTTGGCTTTCGCGTCTTTCTTCTCGAGTCGCCGTTCCTGTGGCGACTGCACACCCTTCATTTCGGGGTCGTCCGGTGCTTCCTGGGTTTCGGGTTCTTGTTGTTGCGTACTCATGTTAGCTCCATCCCGCCATAGCGAGTGCGACGTAGGTCCCTTGGACGATCAACGCGACACCTGCGATGACAAGGACCCAGAACACGATTTTCTTTGGGGTCCCCTTGAGGCCCTGGTTGACTAGGGCGTTGTAGACGCCGTTCAGGCCGTGGAATGCGCCGGCGATCAGGAACAACACCATCGTCAGGAAGTAGCCAACGTTTTCCATTCGGGCCTGCGTGCCAGCGAACGTCACGTCGGCCGCGTGATTGACGAAGTGAAGCTGGAAGAAGTGGAAGGCGAGCACGACGACGAGAAACGCCGCCGTGATCCGCTGGAGGAGCCATCCAGTTCCACCAGGCGTGAACGTGGAGTAGCGTTCGGACACGCTAGAACACCCCCGCGAGGAACGTTGGGACGCTGGCGACGGTGATAACTCCCGTCAGGATCAGCGACGCGTAGAAGCTCTTGTCCTGTGCCTCGAGGCCGATTCCGAGGTCGATCATGAGCAGCCGAAGGCCGTTCAAGATGTGGAACACGGCTACCGCGAGCAGGCCAATCTCGAGGACACGGACGATGACCAACCCCTCGAGTCCCCCGAGGGTTGCCGTGTATATGTCGACGGAGACTTCTCCCGTTCCGTCGACGTTCGGCAGCGCCTCCGCGCTAACCGTTACTTCTTCGCCCTGTGCCGCCCCGATCGCCGTGCTCAGCACCGCGATGTGGGTAAACAGGTAGCCGATCAGCATCCACCCGGTGAACTTGTGGAAGATCCACGCCCACATCCCGGCCGAGAACTCCTTCCAGCGACCGAAGTCCTCGATGAGGCCGCGATTGTAAGACTGACTCATACGCTCATATGGACGGTTTGACCGCGAGGGTATAGAAGTTACTTTTATCGTGTCCGATTTCCGTTACTCTGTGACCGAGACCGAATCTCGAACCGACGTGCGTGCCCAACTCCCGAACGGATTCGGGACAGCCCGCCGATACGTCAGTCATACAGCTGTCCGCTGGCTTCGGTCTCGCGTCCCAGATCGTTCGTTCGCGGGCGAGCACTGCCATGTGGGGCGAAGAAGACAGAAGAGCGTGACCCTGCTGTGTGGTCTCGGCCGTGAAGTCCCTCGGGGACAAGCCTCGAGGCCTGATATGGATCGCTGTAACGATCACCGACGACCGCCGCCCCGTTCTGGCGATCGACAGTAATCGACTACAGTAAACCGGATGAAGCAGTGACACCAGGAAACTGGTACAGCATCCGTATCAGTGCCCACCGGACTGCAGGACCGCTGGTTGCCGACAGGCACCGTTTCGACTGTCCCTGTTCCAATGCAAGTGTTTTGATCGATCGGCGACTTCCCGACGAAACTTTCGAAAAACTCTCCTCGTGGGTATACGTTTTGTAGGAGGATATCGTAACTCGAGTCATGAAAATTCGCGAAGCAACGCAATCGGACGTCGACGCCATCCGATCGATCGCCGACCGCTCACTGGGTTCTACCTACACCGACTTCCTCTCGGAAGCGACAGTTTCGGACGCGATCGACCAGTGGTACGGCGATGGGTTCGAGGACGATCTCGAGGACGACGACACGCTCGTCCTCGTCGTCGAACGCGACGGCGACGTCGTTGCCTTCTCCCAGACCGAACTCGTCGGCAAGCCACACAGAACCGGCAAGTTGCTGTGGCTCCACGTCGATCCCGACCACCGGGGCGACGGCACCGGCGTTCGATTACTGGTCCGGACGCGCGAGACGTTGCTCGAGGCGGGTGCCGAACAAGTTCAGGGATTCGTCCTCGCGGACAACGAAGGCGGCAACCAGTTCTACCGGGATCACGGCTTCGAGAAGGCCGGCAAGCGCGAGGTCGAGATCGGTTCGGAGACGTTCACCGAGGCCGTCTACGTCGAAAGCGAACTCGAGGACGAAGGGTGGGGTGCGATCGACGAACTCGAGGTGGACGGCGAGACGGTCTTTATCAGTTACGGTGAGGCAGCACGTGGCTCGAAATCGCCGTTCTACACCGCCTACCAGACGGAAGATCGCGAGAAGCGGTACGGCTGGCTCTGTGGGAACTGCGACTCGCTGGACAACGCGATGGACACCATGGGTCGCATCGAGTGTAACGTCTGCGGAAATCGGCGGAAAGCAACGCGATGGGACGCGTCGTACCTGTAAAATTTTTATAAAATCGGTGACTGGTCGGCGTATGGACCACGACCACGCCGACCCGAACAGGCTCGGACAACTCCATCACGTCGAACTCTACGTCTCGGACTTCGAGACATCAGTCGACTTCTGGGGGTGGTGGCTGACGGAACTGGGGTACGAACGGAAAGACGAGTGGGATGGCGGGCGGTCGTGGATCAACGGACCGACCTACGTCGTGATCGTGCAGGCGGACGACGATACCGCGGCGTTCGATCGACGGACACCCGGTCTGAACCACCTCGCCTTCCATGCGGATTCGCGAGAACAGGTCGACTACCTCACCGAGTGCGCCCGCGCTCGAGACGACTCGCGCGTCCTCTACGAAGACCAGCACCCCTACGCAGGTGGCTACTACGCGCTCTACTGCGAGAGTCCCAAGGGGCTCAAACTCGAGGCGATCGCTCCAGATTCGTCCGGTTAGTTCGACTGTACACCTCGAGTAGACCGCAGTTTCGCCCGCGGGCGGGCAGCTGTCCCCCTGTTGTCTCCGCATTACAATTGGTCGATTGGGTCATCCCTCGAGTAGACGGACGGAGTAGCCGTCTGCACGCGATTCTCTATGAGTACACGGGAACACATCGTCCGCGGATTCAAGGCGACGCTCGTCTCTCGCGCGGTCTACATGCTCTCGAGTGCGCTGTTGATGATCGTTCTGGCGCGGGTCCTGAATCCGGACGGCTACGGTGCGCTTTATTGGGCGATCGGGATTCTGATGGTCGTCCAGCTGTTTGCTGACCTGGGCCTGGGCAAGTCGACTGCGCGGTACATCTCCGAGTACAGTGAGAGAGACGAGGGCCAGCTCCCTCACCTGCTTCGGTCGGCGATCGTCTACAAACTGGTCGTACTCACCGTCGTCGCGTACGCGCTGTTGCTCTTTCACGAGCGAATCGCGGTCGCGCTAGGCGACCCTGACGCCGCGCCGTTTCTCGCGGCGGGGGTTCTGTTCATCGTCGCAAACTCCTTTAGCGGCTTTTCGATGATGGCGTTCCAGGGGTTCAACCGACTGGGGTATAGTGCCGCCGTCCAGGCGGTCAGCGGCGCGACGCGGCTCGTCTTCGCTCTCGGCTTCGTCGGACTGGGGTTCGGTGCGCTCGGAGCTCTATTCGGCTACATCGTCGGTTACGCTATCGCGGGGGCGTTTGGCCTCGTGCTCCTCTATTACAAGTGTTACTGCACGTACGACCCTGCCGACGCGTACGAAGACGGACTTTCCCGGCGACTCGTCGAGTACAGCATCCCGCTGACGGCGACCCGGAGCGCGAACGTCATCGACAAGCGTCTCGACGTCGTTCTCGTCGGCTTCTTCCTCACGCCCGCCGCAGTTGGATTCTATCAGCTCGGCAAGCAAATCACCGACTTCCTGCTCGCGCCGGCCGAATCGCTCGGCTTTACGATCTCGCCCAACTTCGGCGAGCAGAAAGCCAGCGGACGACTCGAGCAGGCCCGCCGGCTCTACGAGAAGTCGCTGACTCATACGATGCTGGTCTACATTCCTGCGGCCGTAGGGCTCGTCCTCGTCGCCGACCCGTTCGTCACGATGGTGTTTCCCCAGTACCAGGGAGCGATTCCGGTCTTACAGGTACTCGCGGGGTTCGTCGTCTTGCAGGCGGTCACGAATCTCACCAGCGACAGCCTGGACTATCTCGGTCGTGCTCGCCACCGTGCGATCGCCAAGGGTGTGACGTCAGTCGCCAACTTCGGATTGAATCTCGCGCTCATCCCGACGATCGGCATCGTCGGTGCTGCAATCGCGACTGTCGCCACGCACACGGTGTACGTCGCGGTTAACCTCTATATCCTCCACAGGGAACTCTCGCTTCGGGTCGGTCGACTCGCCCGGTCTATCGGGACAGTGTGTGGGATCTCGCTGGTGATGGCAGTCGCCGTCTCGCTCGTAACGCCGCTGGTCTCGAGTCTCGTGATGCTGTTCGGTGCGATCGTGCTCGGGACGGTGATCTGGGCGGGGTTGGCGATTGCGAGCGGCTTGCTCGATTTACGAGAGGTTCGGTCGGTACTCGGCTCTGCCGGTGGAAAGGGGTGATACTGCGCGAATACGTATCCACGGCTTCGGCGTGGTGAGCGCCACGCGAACAGGGAGACGAAGGCGATACTGCCCGCCGTCGGGACGGGCGGCCGCGACACCGGGTGGCTTCGCGGAGTGTGTGTCGATCGCCGTTTCATACGGTGTGCTGTCAGTCAGTTTCGGCGCGACCGTGAGTCCTCTTGCGGTCGCACCGGTAAACCGTTACAGCATTTCGTCTCAGACGGCAACGGTGTTTTGACGCTCCGTGAACCGCCTCGGCTCGGCCTGCTCCGCCTGTAGACGTGACCGCAAGCCGGTGTTGCTGCCGAACGACCGAACGGGCAGGTTGATGTCCTCACAGTGACTATTTGGGGAGACGCCGTCGGCGCGCAGATGCGAACGGCGAACGCGCTCGAGGAGGCCTGTGTGTAGTTCCTTTCCTGGACCCGTCGTTTTATTTATTCCTTCGTCGAAAGAGGAGATGTGACGACGATTCTCGCCTCCAAACTCGCCGGCACGCCCGTGTTGGGATCGGACGGTACCGAGATCGGCACTGTCAAGAACACGAAGATGAACATCGAGAGCGGCGAACTGACCTCTCTGCTCGTTACTCCGGCCACACAGCGCACCTACGGGTTCGAGACCGAATCCGACGGTTCGTTACTCGTTCCTGTCGGTCGACTCCGTGATATCGACGATTACCTCGTGATCGATCACTCGTAGGCACGGCGTAACTATGATCGGCGGCCGAGCGTACGCCGAAACAAACAGTGATTCGTGCCGCCGCTTTTTCCCGTGACAGCTGTGGCTGCCTTTCAACAGCGAGAGCGTCCCGCCGTTCACGGCGCGGAGGATGTCATACTCGCCTACCTGAGATGGATTGCTGTGACAAGGTCCCGGTGTGCGCGCTTCGGGTCACGGGTGCGCCGGCACTGACCGACGGGAACCCGTCTGAAAGCAATGAACGGCCAGCGCGCGGGGACTGGTGTGTCTGCCACGGTGAAACTGGCACCTGTGGACGATTTGGGGGCTGTCTGTCCGTCCAGCACACACCCACAACTGACAAAAGTTTATAGATCCAAAATCTAGATTCGGACATGGCTAACACTTCCTTATCGAGTTAGAAAATCTTAATAGGGAAAAGTAGCAATTGTCCGATGATGATAGGCTCTGATCAAGACTGGTGGCCGAACCAACTGGATCTCGAGATTCTCGACCAGAACGCCGAACAGGTCGACCCGCGGGGCGAAGACTTCGACTACGCCGAGGAGTTCGAAAAGCTCGACCTCGAGGAGGTAAAAGAAGACATCGAGGACGTACTGACGACGTCCCAGGAGTGGTGGCCAGCGGACTACGGCCACTACGGCCCGCTGATGATCCGGATGGCGTGGCACAGTGCCGGCACGTACCGAACCAACGACGGTCGGGGTGGTGCTGACGGCGGTCGACAGCGTCTCCCGCCGCTGAACAGTTGGCCCGACAACGCGAACCTCGACAAGGCACGTCGCGTGCTCTGGCCCGTCAAGCAAAAGTACGGTCGGAGCCTCTCGTGGGCCGACCTGATGATCTTGGCCGGCAACGTCTCCCTGGAGTCGATGGGCTTCGAGACGTTCGGCTTCGGTGGCGGCCGCGAGGACGACTTCAAGCCGGACAAATCCGCCTACTGGGGCCCCGAGAACGAGATGGAGGAGTCCGATCGCTTCAGCGACGACGGCGAACTCGAGGACCCACTCGGCGCGACCGTGATGGGGCTCATCTACGTCAACCCAGAGGGTCCGGACGGCGAACCTGATCCGGAAGCGGCGGCGGAACGAATCCGAGAGTCGTTCGGCCGCATGGCGATGAACGACGAGGAGACGGCCGCGCTGATCGCCGGCGGACACACGTTCGGGAAAGTCCACGGTGCCGACGACCCCGACGAGCACGTCGGCGCCGAGCCCGAAGCGGCCCCCATCGAGCAGCAGGGACTGGGCTGGGAGAGCGAGTACGGTTCCGGAAAAGGAGCCGACACGATTACCAGCGGCATCGAAGGGCCGTGGACGTCCGCGCCAACTCAGTGGGACACCGGCTTCATCGACAACCTGCTGAACTACAAGTGGTGGCCCGAGAAGGGCCCCGGCGGTGCCTGGCAGTGGACCACCCAGGACGGCGAACTCGACGAGTCCGCACCCGGCGTCGAAGACCCATCGGAGAAAGAGGACGTGATGATGCTGACGACGGACGTCGCGCTGAAGCGTGACCCCGACTATCGGGAAATCCTCGAACGCTTCCAGGAGAACCCCATGGCGTTCGGGATGGCCTTCGCGAAGGCCTGGTACAAGCTGACCCACCGCGACATGGGCCCGCCGGAGCGACTCCTCGGTCCGGAAGTACCGGACGAGGAGATGATCTGGCAGGACCCGCTCCCGGACGCGGACTACGACCTGATCGGGGACGAGGAAGTCGCCGAGCTCAAAGCGAAAATTCTCGACTCGGAGCTCTCGACCTCCCAGCTTGTCAAGACCGCCTGGGCCGCTGCCTCGACCTACCGCGACAGCGACAAGCGCGGCGGCGCGAACGGTGCTCGCATCCGCCTCGAGCCCCAGCGTAGCTGGGAGGTCAACGAGCCCGATCAGCTCGAGACGGTGCTTCAGACCTACGAAGGGATGCAAGAAGAGTTCAACAGCTCGCGTTCCGACGACGTGCGCGTCTCGCTTGCGGACCTGATCGTGCTGGGTGGCAACGCCGCCGTCGAGCAGGCCGCAGCCGAGGCCGGCTACGACGTCGACGTGCCGTTCGAGCCGGGTCGTACCGACGCCACGCAAGAACAGACCGACGTCGACTCCTTCGAGGCGCTCAAGCCCGACGCCGACGGGTTCCGGAACTACCTCCCGGACGCCCACGAGCGTCCGGCCGAAGAACTGCTGATCAACAAGGCCGACCTGCTCGACCTGACGGCCGACGAGATGACGGTGCTGGTCGGTGGCCTGCGAACGCTGGGTGCGACCTACCAGGACACGGACCTGGGCGTCTTCACCGACGAGCCGGAAGCCCTGACCAACGACTTCTTCGAGACTGTCCTCGATATGGGCTACGAGTGGGAGCAAGTCGACGGCGAAGAAGTCTACGAACTGCGCGACCGCGAGACCGGCGAGGTCGAGTACACGGGCAGCCGCGTCGACCTCATCTTCGGCTCGCACTCCCGGCTGCGAGCCATCTCGGAGGTCTACGCCGCCGAAGACGGCGAAGAGCAACTCGTCGAAGAGTTCGTCGACGCCTGGACCAAGGTAATGCAAGCCGACCGGTTCGACCTCGAGTAACCGTCCGACCGGTTGCCATACCTCGACCGCGCTGTCGGTGACCGTTCCGTAAAGAGCCGGCTCGAGCGCTCGGTGTCGTTCGGTAGGCCGGCGGCTTTCCGTCTTCTCCACGGTATCTCTTTCGGATTGCACAACGATAGACCGGTACAACCGCTTCGGGGCGCGGTTGCACCGAAATGACTGACGAGACATCGTCTCACCGGTCGCCCAATTCACTTGTCTCTACTACTGGCCTCCAGGTTTACCTGTATCGTCGCTACTACTCGAGTGGGCTTCAGTTGTGAACCCGGTTTACGGAGCGAGAGAGTTGACCGTTCAGTTGTAACGGTGGCTAGCGATCCCACTCCCGTTAATTGCTGTCTGTGGGGATTTACACCTGCTGCTGGGCTCCGTTCATCCGGTGACACGGAGGGTCACGACGATGCAGTAACCTGGGACCGTCTCCACGTCGAGTAGTGGGTGAAACGATTGCGGTCGGCTGATTGCATCCAGTCTCTCGGTTGGGGACGGTACTGGTCGAATTGCTCGCGGATTGTGGGCAAGACGTGACGAACGAGGACCGGTGGGCGAGCGAACGAACGACCGAAACTGCGTACATTACGAGAGCATGACAGAAGACAAGCAGAACGCGGCAGGCGATTCGAGGCGAGCGTTCATCAAGAACGGGATACTCGCGGCCACCACACTCGCGGTCGGGGCTGGATCGACGAGCACCAGTGCCACCGCTGCTCCGGATGATGATGCCTTCCTCCACGGAAGAGATTACTATCCAGACGTTGATTTCGAAGTGCTGACTCAGTTCGGGACGGGGACGCGAAACGATTTTCTGGAGGAGTACGATCCCGACGGAGACGTGTTCACCGACGTAGACGACTGGGAGGTGTTTGTCGTTCGAATCGAAATCGGCGAGAGCGAAGGTGAACTGGGCCACCTGATGATCGACGTCGACAACGACGAACCGGATGTCGATCCCGGCGACTCGGGTACGATGGGTGAAATCGGCTCGTTTCGCGACCGCGAACGGAACTTGATCGAGACGGAGGTCGACTTCTAATGACAGTTGACGACCACGACCGACCGGACGAATCGTCAGACGGTAAAAAACTGGAAGCGGCTGCAGCTACTGCGCTTGCGTCGGGTGCCGGTGTTTCGATCACTGCAGGCAGCGCTAGCGCCCAAGACACCCAAGACGTCGTCCTCAAGGCACGAGATTACTACCCGAACGAGGAGTTCGTCGTCTTGACGAGCTTCGAGGAGCGAAACCGAAGCGAGTTTCTCGAAGAGTACGACGACGGCGAGGACGCCTTCGACGATCACGACGACTGGGAGGTCTACTCGATACTCGTCGAGGTCGGCGAGCCGGCTGGTGAGCTGGCAGTCGTGATGATCGACAACGACATCGATCCGGACCCGGGTGATCGAGGAACGATGGGTGAATCACCGTCGTTCTGGGACACCGACTGGGATCTGCTCGAGGTCGAAATGACAGTCGACGACGAAGAGAACGACGAGGTCGACGACGAAGAGAACGACGAGGTCGACGACGAAGAGAACGACAGTAACAACAACAACAATACCGACGACAACGACGACGGACTCTTCGGCTGATAGCTCGGCTTTCGGTTGCCACCTGTCCGTGGTACATCCCGATGGGCTGTGGCCGGTTGCCGGTTTCGAGTAATGCCGTCGTTTACAGGCAGGGAGAAAGCTCAGGGCTTGACCTCGAGGCGATTCACGATTGGCTCGACCGGGTGAGAGAATCGGAATCGATCCGCTGCTCGTGGCCGTGCTGGTGTCGGAACGTCGTCCCGGCTGACTGGACCGGGCGGAGGCCAACGACCGCCGGACCGCCGTATGTCGCTGCCAGCACGACTGTCGCTTGGCCGTCGTTGCGCCAGCAGACAGGTACACTGTTTCGTATCAGTCGTTCGAACAGTCTTCGTACCGAACGGACGTGTGGGACTTATGTCCCTCGTCAATGGAGTAACGGCCGGTCGTGCCAACCGAACGAAGCCAGGACGACATCGATTCCCCGGACGCTCGATGCGGAGGTCCCACCACGAGTGACGGTCGCGGCGGCGAATCCATCGTGATCGGCACCGAACTGGGTCGTTGCGGCCGACAAATTAGCCGACCGACCCACGGACGAACGGCACAGTCCACGGGCGCTATCCAGACGGCCCGACTCCTCATACGGATTGCTGTGACTAGTTACCGCCGATCGCCGACCCGTTCTGGCGATCGGCGGTGATTGATTACAGTAACTCGTATCAGTGACCCCTGGCCGAACGCGACGACAACCGTTTCGCGACACCCGTTCGATACGACGCACCAATGAAACGAACTCGAGGGGACGAGTCGGACTCTTCGAGCGCGGGCGAACGTCTCCTCGGCGTGATAACCGGGTGGAGCAAGACGGTGATCGCCACGATGCTCGTGCTCTCGCTGATACTTGGGAACGGAATTCTCCTCCTCGAGGAAGAGGCGTCTCTCGAGCAGTTCGAGGCCGACCTCGAGGAGGCCGACGAATACGACGCCGCCCAGGAGCGGTTCGGTGTCGAGGCAAACGAGACGACGACCCAGGTCGTGCTACGCGGTGACGATGTCCTCTCGAACGAGTCGTTGCTCGAGACGCTTGCCTTCCAACGCGAGTTGCGGGAGAACGAGACAGTACGTGAGAGTCTCGTCGAAGACGATCCGTTCCAGGGACTGTCGGAAATCGTCGCGACTGCGTCCGTCCAGGGCGACGAAGCCGACCTCGTCGAAGACAGGTTCGAGGATCTGGAAAACGAGTCCGAAGCGCTCGAAGCAGACGTCGACACCGCCGTCGAACTGATCGACGAGGCCCGCGACTTGCGGGAGGCCAACGAGGAGAACGAACTCGCGTACGAACTCGAGGCGATCGACGAGGAAGTGTACGAATTCGAGCGCGCGCGTCTCGAGGACGAAGCGGCGGCTGTCGAAGACAGAGCGCAGGACGCCTTCGCCGACGAGGAGTACGAGGCGTTCGAGAAGTTGCTCGTAAACGCCAGCGAGGCCCAGGGCGAACTGTTCCGTCTCGGGGTCAGACACGAGTTCGACGGCCTCGACGACGAGGAATTCGAACGGCGCACGGCCGAACTCGGTGTGCAACTCGAGGGGATCTACGACGCTGTCGAGGAGGAGGTTTTCGCCGACGCGGCTGCCGAAATCGAGGCCGAACGCGTGGCACTCGAGGAGCGCTCGGGGCGGGCGGTCGAGTTGCTAAACGAGACTCGCGCCGTCCAGGAGGCCTACGCCGAAAACGAGCTGGCGTTCGAGACCGGCCAGATCGACGAGGGGACCTACGAGGCCGAGCGCGAGCGTCTCGAAAGCGAGTTCGCGGCCGTTCACGCGGAGGCCCGCGAGACGCTGACCGACGAGGAGTACGCGGTCTTCGCGAGCCTGCTTTTGGACACGCGAGAGGTACAGGGCGAACTGTTTCAGGTCGGTGTCCAGTTCGAACGGGGACAGATCGGCCAGGCAGAGTTCCAACAGCGCACGGCCGAACTCGGCGCGCAACTCGAGGGGATCTACGACGCTGTCGAGGAAGAGGTTTTCGCCGACGCGGCTGCCGAAATCGAGGCCGAACGCGTGGCACTCGAGGAGCGCTCGGAGCGGGCAGTCGAACTGCTAAACGAGACGCGCGACATCCAGGCGGTCTACGTCGAGAACGAACTTGCCTTCGAACTCGAGGCGATCGACGAGGAGACCTACGAAGGCGAGCGCGCCGGTCTCGAAACCGAGTTCGAGGCAGTCGACGAAGAGGCCCGCGAGACGTTGACCGACGAGGAGTACGCGGCCTTCGCGGAACTGCTCGCGGAGACCCGCACGGTTCAGGGTGAACTGATCGAAGTTGGGTTCAGTGCACAGTTCGACCCGATTTCGGTGGACGAGTTCGAAGAACGAACCGGCGAACTCTCCGCGGAACTCGAGGAGATATACGGAGCTGTCGAGGACGACGTTTTCGCCGCTAGAATTGCGACGGTAGAGCGGTGGGGAGACGACTTGGAGGAGCAGGCGCAAGAGGAGATTCCGGATCTCGAGTTGACGTTCGACGAACAGTTCGAGGAGATAGAGGGGATGAACCAGTCGGAGGTCGAGAACGTGACGGAGGAGACCCTTGGCGACGACGCCCAGCGGGAGTTGTTCCTGTTCGTTCCACGTGACTTCGAGACTGGCTCGGCGACGGCCGACGCTAGGATGTTGTTCGTGACTCAGCAGACTGAGGAGGCCGAGGCGCTTGCCTTTGACGCGGACGACGAGATCGTCGACCAGCAGATCGCGCTGGCGGAAATCGCAGACGACCGGTTCGGCGACGATGCGCTCGTGTTCGGGGGTGGGATTTTAGCCGACGAGATCGACCGGTCGATGATAGACAGTTTCACGCTCGTTTTACCACTTGCAGCACTGTTCGTTGTCGTCGTGTTGACGATCGTCTACCGCGACCTGCTCGACATCGTGTTGGGGCTGTTCGGGATCGGTCTGGTGCTCGTCTGGACGTTCGGGTTCATGGGCTGGACGGGGATCGAGTTCAACCAGATCATGATCGCGGTACCGGTGTTGCTCATCGGATTGAGTATCGACTATTCGATCCACGTGTTCATGCGACACCGGGAGCAGCGCAGACGAGCGGCGAGTGAAGACGAAGCCGCGCCCAGGAAGGCGATGACAGTCGTCCTGGTCGGACTCGGTATCGCGTTTCTCTGGGTCACGACGACGGCGGCGATCGGTTTTCTCTCGAACGTGGTCAGTCCGATCGAGCCGATCCAGGAGTTCGGGATCGCAAGCGCGTTCGGCATCGTCTCTGCGTTCGCTATCTTCGGCGCGCTCGTGCCGGCGGTCAAAGTCGAACTCGACGAAGTGTTCGAGTGGCTCGGCATGGACCGACGGAAGCCAGCGTTCGGAACCGGTGGCGGCCGGATCTCCAAGGTGTTGTCGCTGGGGCAGAAAGCGTCCGATCAGAGTCCATGGCTCGTCGTCGCTCTCGTGGTGGTACTTACGGCAAGCGGCACGATCGGCGCTATCCAGATCGATACGACCTTCGACGACGAAGATTTCATCGCCGACGATCCTCCGGAGTGGGCACAGGAATTGCCCGAACCCCTCGCAGTCGGCGAGTACGAGACCGACGCGAGCCTCTCGTACGTCGACGAACGATTCCTCAGGTTAGACGAGCGGTTGCACGTCGTCGTCGACGGGAACGTGACCCAAAACGATACGTTAGAGCGGATCGACGAAGCGGAAACGCTGGCTGATGAACTCGAGACGACGATCATCCTCCCGAACGACGAGCCACACGTCACCAGTCCGCTGTCGGAAATGCAAGCGGCCGCCGCACAGAACGAGACGTTCAACGAGACGTTCACCGACGCGGATACGACCGGCGACGACATCCCCGATGAGGATCTCGAGGACGTCTACGACGAGTTCGTCGAAGCCGACGAGGACCGTGCTGTCGACGTGCTCAACTGGACCGAGCAAGACGAGGACTCGTCTACTGGCCGCGAGTACGAGGCGCTTCAGTTGCTCGTCTCGGTCGACGCCGACGCGGATGCCGAACACGTGACGGCGGACGGCCGGGCGATCGCAGCCGAAATAGAGGGAGATGGACTCGAGGCGGCGGCGACTGGGCAGCCGATCGTCTTCGATGCCGTCGAAGACGACGTTTTCCAGGCAGTGTTCGAGAGTCTCCTCGTGAGTATAGCGGGGGTGTTCCTCGTGCTCATGATCGCCTATCGGGTGCGATACGGGAGCGCGACCCTCGGAGCGATCACCCTCGCACCGATCGTCCTCTCTGTGACCTGGATACTCGGGACGATGCATCTGCTGTCGATTCCGTTCAACGTCGTGACCGGAACGATCACGAGCTTGACGATCGGACTCGGCGTCGCCTACAACATCCACATGACCGAACGGTTTATGATCGAACGGGGACGCGAAGAGTCACTGCAGGATGCCCTCCATCGGAGCGTCACGGGAACCGGCGGGGCGCTGTTTGGCAGCGCCGGGACGACCGCCCTGGGATTCGGAATGCTCGTGTTCGCTATCCTGACGGTGCTCGAGCAGTTCGCCATAATCATCGCGTTGACGATCGCGTACGCGTTTCTGGGGAGCGTCTTCGTCCTTCCGAGTTTCCTTGTTCTGTGGCATCGACACGTCGAACGGACAGACGCTTTCGGTGGGAGTGAGCCGACGGAACGGCCGTGACGGCTTCGACCTGCTGCCCGTAGCGGATCGTCTACTACTCCGGTTTTTGTCGGTGTGGACCGTCACTGGTAGATGTGGAGTCCGTATCAGACGGATTGCCGGAACGATGTTCCGGTGAACCGCCTTCGGTCGCGGTTGTACTGCAAACGGCTGACAGTGACCTGTCTCAGCCAACGACTTCCAGAATAGAAAATGAACCCGGCCCGCCACGACACAGTGGAACGGTCACGGCGGGGAGCTGTCGGACGGGGTCGTCGGTCCGTTCGCTTCCGAAACGGAGAAGATGTGGTTACCCGAAGATACCGTCGTCGTTGTCGTTGTTGTTGTTGTTGTTGTCGTTCTCCTCGTCGTCGACCTCGTCGTTCATCTCGTCGTCTTCGTCGTCAACCTCGTCGTTCATCTCGTCATCTTCGTCGTCAACCTCGTCGTTCATCTCGTCATCTTCGTCGTCAACCTCGTCGTTCATCTCGTCGTCTTCGTCGTCGACCTCGTCGTCTTCGTCGTCGACTTCTTCGGCCGTGGCGTCGACCTCGAGCAGGTTCATAGCTGGGGATCGGAAGGACGCGGTCTCGGCGAACGACCCTCCGTCTCCCTCGCTGAGGTTCAGCGTCTCTTCTTCCATGACGTATCCAAGTGGGCTGCCGTCGCCATCCGTTTCGATACGGACCGCGTGCACGTTCCAGTCAGCCGGATCGTCGAACACGTCCCCGTCCTCGTCGAGGTTCTCGAGGAAGCTGTCACGAGTCGGCGTGTCGAACTCGGTTAGCACCTCGAAGGTCGCTTCCGGGTAGTAGTCGTGTGCGTGCACCACGACTTCGCCTTCGTCGTTTTCCTGGGCAGCGGTGCTTCCTGCGGTAGCGCCGGCACCGACTGCGAGGGCGGTCGCAGCCAGCGTGCCTTTCTTCATAAATGAGCGCCGTGAGTCTCCGTTTTGATAGTCCTCGCTCATATCTCTCATGCCCTTGTGGGCAGCGACGCTTGGCCCATAACACGCATAAATAGCGGCGTCTGTTTCGCTTGTCCACGGCACCATTTCGAGAATTAATACCGGGAAACGACCGATACAGCGGTATCCCCTCTCGGCGTCGCCCGTTTTTCCACGCCCGCCACAAGAGATAATTGCAGTTATGAATGGGCGGCCGTCGACGGCAAACACGTCGTTTATACACGTCAGTACCCCAGTAAACCGCCAGTGTAGCCTCGAAAGTCGCTGCCTCCGTTTTCGACCGTCGTTTCGACTTTTCTGAACGTTTTCCTGACCAATGGAGTCATTTCCACGAACGACGGACAGTGTCGGACGACTACATTTCTCAAAATATTACGTTACCGGGGGTTCAGTCTCCGGTTCCCCGGATATACTGCGTGTCACGTTCGTTACCGTGCGCCGGTTGTGCATCCAGACTGTCTCAGCAGTCGTCGCTCTTCGAGTCCGATTCGTACTCTGCCCAGACGTATCGGGTCGCGACGCTACGGTACGGTCGCCACTGTTTTGCGATTTCGCGCATCTCCGCTCGAGTCAGTTCTTCGCCATCCGCGTACAGTTCCTCGATACCCCGACGGATCGCGAGGTCTCCGAGCGGAAGCACGTCCGGGCGCTCGAGGACGAACAGGAGGTACATTCGGGCCGTCCACTCCCCGATGCCCGTGATTTCGGTGAGTCGATCGACCACCTCCTCGTTGGAAGAGTCGGCCAGCCCCGCTCGAGAGTAGTCGTGCTCCTGAAACGCTCGAGCGGCGTTTTGCACGTACTCGACCTTGCGCCGGGAGAGGCCCGCGTCGCGGAGCGCGGCGTCGTCGGCGGACAGCACTCGCTCGGGGGTTACGTCACCGTCGAGAACGTCGAACACGCGTTCGCGGACGGCCGTCGCGCTGGCAGTCGACAGTTGCTGGTTGATAATCGAAATACAAAGGCGCTCGTACTCGCCCCAGTCCGGTTCGACGTACGGATCGTGGCGATCGACGAGCTCCGCCATCACGGGGTCCTTTCGCAGGACCGAGTGGGCCGCTTCGAACATTCGCCGTCTCGGTTCTACAGGACCGGGCAGACATATACGTCCCGGTCGCGGACCACCGAGTTACTCGAGGTGGTGGTAGTCCAG
Source organism: Natronobacterium gregoryi SP2 (assembly GCF_000230715.2). Lineage (GTDB taxonomy): Archaea > Halobacteriota > Halobacteria > Halobacteriales > Natrialbaceae > Natronobacterium > Natronobacterium gregoryi. The sequence continues at coordinate 476,735 of NC_019792.1, read as the reverse complement.
TTCGTACCCTTCCTCGAGCGCCTCCTGGACGGAACGACTGGGTTCGCCGACACCACGCCGTCGGATTGCGAGTTCGCCGTCCTCGGCCGAGACGACGAGGTTGGTTCGCCACTCTTTGTCGGTCTCGGGATAGTCGGTCCGGTGGTGTGCGCCGCGGGATTCGGTCCGCTCGAGGGCCATCTGCAGCATCGTCTCGGCGACGGTGAGGCTAAACGAGAGGTCGACGGCATACTCGAAAGACTTCGAGGTTCGGTCGCCAGCGACACCCAAGTCGGCCGTTCGCTCTCGAAGCGCAGCGAGTCTCTCGAGGCCGTCGCGAAGTTCGTCCTCGTCGCGGAGGATACCGGCGTGATCCCACATCAGTTCTCGGAGCGCTGCAAGCAGTGTCCTTGGAGCTACGTCCCCGTCGGCGTCTGCAAGCGACTCGAGGGCCTGGAACTCCCGTTCGGTGACGGCTCGCTGGTCGTCAGTCAACTCCGGATCGGTGTCGCCGGCCTCGAGGGCGTCGGCGACGTGTTCGCCGACCAGTTTCCCGATTGCGACGGTCTCGGCCAGCGAGTTGCCGCCAAGTCGATTCGCACCGTGGACACCCGCCACCGTCTCGCCCACGGCGTACAGTCCGTCGACGCCGGTTTCGCCCGTCCTGAAGTCGACGTCGACGCCACCCATCGTGTAGTGGGCCGTCGGAGCGACTTCGATCGGTTCCTCGGTGATGTCGACGCCCAGCGACTCGAAGCGCTCGACCATCCGCGGGAGGCGCTCGCGGACGTAGTCGCCGTCGCGGTGAGAGATATCGAGGTAGACGCCGCCGTACTCGGTTCCCCGTCCGTCTTCGATCTCGCGGCCGATCGCACGGGCGACCACGTCTCGGGCGTCAAGTTCCATCTGGTCGGGCGAGTACCGTTCCATGAACCGCTCGCCCTCTGCGTTGTAGAGGCGACCGCCTTCACCACGGACAGCCTCGGTGACGAGTCGGCCGTCCCACTCTTCCCCGTAGCGTTCGCCGACCATTCCCGTCGGATGGAACTGGACGAACTCGAGATCAAGCAGGCTCGCACCTGCTTCGAGCGCCAGCGCCTGTGCGTCGCCGTTGTTCTCGTCGTCTCTCGAGGAGTGCCGTTCGTAGACCGCGGAGAAGCCGCCGGCCGCGAGGACGACGTGGTTCGACCGAAACACCAGCCCTCGGCCCGATTCCACGTCGAACCCGACGGCACCCGAGACCCGCTCGCCGTCCGAGAGCAGTCGCGTGATCATCACGTTCTCCCGGTAGGGGACCTCGAGTTCTTGGGCTCGGTCGATCAACGTCTCGAGCATGGCCTCACCCGTCCGGTCGCCGACGAAACACGTGCGCCGGTAGGACTGGGCACCGAAGTATCGCTGGTTGATCTTCCCGTCCGCTGTGCGGTCGAGATCCATCCCCCACTCGTCGAGTTCGCGGATGCGGGCGGGCATCTCACGGGCAGTGAGTTCGACGGCCTCGGGATCGTTCAGGTGGTGGCCCTCGTTCAGCGTGTCCGCGGCGTGGATCGTCCAGTCGTCTGCCTCGTCGAGCGAACCGAGTGCGGCGTTGACGCCGCCGGCAGCCCACGTCGTGTGGGCGTCGCCGTGATCCCGCTTGCCGATCACCAGCGGGTCGACGCCCGATTCGGCGAGTTCGATAGCGACGCGGGCACCGGCCGCACCCGCGCCGATCACGAGCACCGGTGGAGTGACGACGCCGTACTCGAGGTCGTCGACTGGACCGCTCGCGTCGTCGAACCTCTCGGCGACCCCGGCGGCTCGAGTGTCGCTCGGCCGTCCCAGTTCACGCGACCGGTCCGTCCCAGACGATGGTGGTGACATCAGTTTGAGAAAGGAGCGAACACCTATACGTGTCTCCCCAAACCACGTCGATCGGCCGAGAAAGTGTGTTTGAGTGGCTCTCGAATAGGTTTAGGTCTGTCGTTCCGTCCGGGAATTTAGGGCGATCGCCGCCGTAGAGTCGGCCGTGCAACCGATCGTCCACCCGGTGGTAGGGTATCTCTGTTACGCGGTCTATGCCCGATGGGCCGACGGCGAGCCACCAGCATCGACCCCGGCAGCAGTAGCGATCGTCGCTGCCGCTTTCCCCGACCTGCTAGATCAACCGCTGTACCACGCGGGAGTGATGCCGGTCGGCCGAACGGTCGGTCACTCGTTGCTCTTTGCGATTCCCCTCGTCGCTATCGTGTGGCTCGTCGCTCGACGCCACGGACGGGAACGCCTCGGCGTCGCCGTCGCGATCGGATACGGGTCCCACGTCGCGACCGATGTCCCCTGGCACGTTCTGGCCGGCGACTACCACGAACTCGGCTTTCTCCTGTGGCCGGTCACGTACATGCCCGAGTACAGCGGCGTCAAACCGCTGGGGACGGTGCCCGGACTGGGGCTCGAGGCGACGACGCTGTGGCTCGAGGCAGTGATCTTCGTCGCCGGACTCGCGCTGTGGTGGCACGACGGGCGGCCAGGACTCGAACGAGTGCGACCGTGACAGGAACGATGATCGCGTTCGCCATCGTGGACTCCGCTTACAGAGGACTCGAGAGTCCGGCCCGGCCGATCCCGATTCGGCTGGTGATCGTGCTACTCGTCGTCGTGACGAGACTCGTGAGAGGAACGTTCGGGATGGAGGGCTACCCGAATCGAGAACTGCTCGACCTCGTGGTCGGGACGGGATTGGTGCCCGGCACGGTGGCAGTCGAGTGATCGGCGTTCAAGGCGAGCCGGGAGACCGAGCCGAGCGGATTTACAACCTAGTCGTCGCCGCTCGAGTTACCGCTCGATCTCGGCTATCGCTTCGGGTGTCTCCGGCTCGACGTTCGCGAGTCGCATCGCGTTGCCCGTCACGCCCAGACTCATCCCCATGTCGCCGACGACGACGGCGTGGATCACCGTGACGATGCCAAACGGTGCGCCGACAGCGAGCACTGCCTTCACCGCGAGGCTCGACCAGATGTTCTGCCGGATGACGCCGTTTGCCTTCCCCGAGAGTTCGTAGAGGTACGGCAGCCGGGTGAGATCGTCGCCCATCAACGCCACGTCGGCCGTCTCGAGTGCGGTGTCGGTCCCCGCAGCGCCCATCGCGATTCCGACGGTCGCGGTCGCCAGCGCGGGTGCGTCGTTGATCCCATCGCCGACCATGGCGACGTGGGCGTCGTCCTGGGAACCGTCCTCGTCGTCCTCGGTGTTCTCGAGTCGTCGAATCCACTCGAGTTTCTCCTCCGGCAGGAGTTCGGCGTGGTACTCGTCGATTCCGACCTCGTTCGCGATCGCTCGCGCGGTGCCCTCGTTGTCGCCAGTGAGCATCACGACGCGAACCCCCTGGTCTTGCAGTTGGGAGACGGCCCACTCGGCTTCGGGCCGAACGCGGTCGGCGACGGCGATCACGCCGAGTGGTCCGTCCTCGGAGCCGACGATCACGACCGTCTTCCCCTCAGCCTCGAGTTTCGGCACGACGTCGGCAACCACGTCCAGACAGCCCGGACGATTACATTTCGAGGCAGTCTCGTATCCCAGCGACTCGAGTGCAACGCCGCCGTCGGTCGTCACGTGGACGTGCTCGAGGTCCGCGAGGCCGTCGAACAAGTCGGGCTTGCCGACGTAGTGGGTTTCGCCGTCGATTTCCGCACGAACGCCTTTGCCAGTCAACGCCTCGAAGTCGCCGACCTCGCAGTCGGCGTCGACTCCCTGTTCGTCCGCGTAGCCGACGATCGACTGACCGATCGGGTGCTCGCTGCGTCGTTCGGCTGCACTCGCACGCCGGAGGACCTCGGCTTCGTCTGCCCCCTCGAGCGGAATCACGTCGGTCACCGAAAGGTCGCCCTCGGTCAACGTCCCCGTCTTGTCGACCGCGAGCACGTCGCTATCGCCGACCGCCTCGAGGTGGCGTCCGCCCTTGATGAGGACGCCGTTGCGGGCGGCGCTCGTGATCCCCGAGACGACGCTGACTGGCGTCGAGATGACCAGCGCGCAGGGACAGGAGATCACGAGCAGCGTCAGGCCGACGACGAACCAGTAGCTCCAGGACGCGCCGAAGGCAAGCGGCGGCACGACCGCAGCCGCGGCCGCGAGCACAACCACGATCGGCGTGTAGACGCTCGCGAACCGGTCGATAAACTGCTCGCGTTCGGTCTTTTCGCGTTCGGCGTCCTCGACCATCCGGATGATCCGGGCGAGCGTCGAGTCGTCTCCCGCACTCTCGACTTCGACCTCGAGATAGCCCGATTCGGCGATCGTGCCGGCGTACACCTCGTCGCCCTCGGTTTTGTCTTCGGGGACGCTCTCGCCCGTGATCGGGGACTGGTCGACCGCACTCTCGCCGTCGCGGACGATCCCGTCCGCGGGAATCTTCTCGCCCGGTCGGACGACGACCACGTCGCCGACGACGAGTTCGTCCGCGGGGATCGTCTCCTCACCCCCGTCGCGTTTGACCGTCGCGGTGTCCGGCGAGAGATCCATCAGTTCCCGCAGCGAATCCCGGGCACGGTCCATCGAGAACCGCTCGAGTAACTCCGCGACCGAGAACAACACCGCAAGCAACGCCCCCTCGAACGGATGGTGAGCCGCGACGGAGGCGACGATGCCGACGGTCATCAAGAAGTCGATGTCCAGGCTCCGGTTTCGCGCCGAGTAGTAGCCATTGCGCAGAATCGGCGTTCCGGCAACGACGACAGCCACGATAAAGAGGACATGCGAAAGCGCGTACTCCCGTCCCGCGATCGTTCCCAGCAGCGGGTCGATTCCGGGAACGACGAACTCGAGCGCGATTCCGGCGGTCACGAGGACGGCACCGACGGCAGTCCCGACGGCCCGGCGACTCCGCCAGACCGCCTGCTTCTCGGAGAGCGGGTCACCGTCGTCCGACAGCAGCGTCGCGTCGTAGCCTGCACTTTCGACGGCGTCGACGAGCGTCTCCGAGTCGGTGTCCGCCGCAACCGACACCGTCACGCGACCCGACGTCGGCCGCGTCTCGATTCCGCCAACGCCCTCGAGGGCGGCGAGTGCGTTCTCGACCTTGCCAGCACAGGAGGGACAATCCATCTCGGGGACCGACAGCGTGAGCTCGCCGCCTGCAGCTTCGATCGCGTAACCTGCGGCTCGAACGCGCTCTCGGATCTCGTCGGGAGTGGCGACCGTCGGATCGTAGTCGACGACCAGGCGGCCGCTCGTCACTCGTGGTTCGATCTCGTCGATGCCCTCGAGCGCCTCGACGCTTTTGCGTATCTTCCCGGCACAGGAAGGACAGTCCATCTCGGGCACCAGAAGCTCGAGTCGACGACTCGAGTCCGGCGTCTCGGAAGACAACTCACTCATCACTCTCGAGTAACGACTGCGGGAGCATACCGCTTGTTTGGCGTGCGCCAAACGTGGCGTCGGCCTACGCTAGTACTCCGCCAAGCGTCGACTGCTGAGTGAACCCAGACGACCGCATTCGGTTTCACTCATCCGTTCAGGCTTGCCAAAGCACTAGTGGCGGGCCAAGCCTGCACTGATGGGTCGAATCTGGCGGTGTGGCTCGATTCGACCGGTCAGTCGACGGTTGGGACGGTACTAGAGCCGTGCCAGTTGCTCGAGTGAATCGTCTGTCGCAGCGAAGGCTGTCGCGAGTTCGGCCTCGGCACGCCGAAGTCGGTAGGAAAGCGTCGACCGTGGAATGTCGAGTTCTTCGGCCAGTTCCGAGAGATCGATCTGCCGTGGCGTCTCGTAGTAGCCGTGGTCGACCGCCGCGTGCAGTGCTTCGCGTTGTTCGTCGGGGAGTGTCCCCTCGACGTTCGGAGCAGTCCGATCGGGATCGAGCTCCGTCAACCGAAGCATCTCCATTCCGGTACAGTCGCCGACTTCGTCGCCCAGCGCGTCGAAGAAGTCGTGGATCGGTGCTCCGTTGCCGAGCACGATCCGCCACCGATAGCGGCGTCCCTCGCGATAGGTTTCGAACAGCAGTCCCTCGCCGAGTTCCTCGAGTGCAACGTGGGGAACCGACGTACAGACATCGGTCCGATCCCAGTAGGTGTAGACCACGAGCGCCCCGTTCGACCGATCGATCACTTGGACGTCGCAGTCGGCACCGCAGTCGTCTTTGACGAGACAATCCGCGAAGAAGTCGGCGTGCTCGTAGGCGTACTCGAGTTTCTCGAGGGCCTCGTCTGCCCCCTCTGCGTGATCGACGCGCCAGAGGCTATCTTTTGTGACGTGACACGACAGCGATCGGATCGACGCGTCGGGATAGGCGGCGAGCACGTCCGCGACCGGGTTCGTTCCGGGTTCGTACTCGAGGGCGAAGACGAATTCTCTCATCGATTTCCCGTACGGTTCGGCGAGGCAAAACGCTCCCGGCGTCGCAGCGGAGAATCGTGGCTGCGACGCAGACGGCGACGTTGCGGCGACTATTTTCACTGCCGTTGACCCACAAACTATCTATATTTACCTGCTAATGGCTGCCGAATGAATCGCCGAACGTTCCTTGCGACCCTGCCAGCCACCCTCGCTGGCTGTAACGCAGTCCAGCGAGCGCCGGATCGCCGTCCCGACGCTCCGGAAGTGAAGACGGTCGCCAATGGGGACCACGACGCGGAGGCGGAGGTCGTCACGTTCACCGTCGAGCAGGCCACCGGCTTTCGTCCGACCGTCGTCGACGCGGTGTCCGTGAGAGATCCCGACGAGCAGCGACACGTGTAGGTCGACGGCGGGGACGTCGAGGGAGACTCGTTCGCCGTCGACGTCCAAGAGGCCGGCCAGTACCGTCTCACCGCCGACCTCGTGGACGCCGCGACGATCGTGCTCACACGACTCGAGGTGGAGCCGTGAGCGGGTCGACGACTGACCCGGAAGCCGCGTTCACGCGGCTGGAGGGAAAGGAGAGGTGCTTTTGATCGAATCTGAGCGGAGCGTAATGAGTGACAGAAGTTTTGGGCGTGGGCTAAGACGAACGGGGTAATGGGAGGAGACCGGCGAGGCGAGCTCGTTCGTCATCTGAGCGAGGAGGAGTTGGATCGTCTGCTGGACGAAGCAGACGATCCAAAGGTCGTCAAGCGGCTCACCTTTGTCAAACGTCTCTACAAGGGTGCAACGTACGAAGAAGCAGCCGACGACGTTGGGAAATCTGCGTCGACTGGAAGTCGCTGGGCACGTCGATGGAACGATGGCGGGCTGGGTCAGTTGACACCGAACTTCGGGGGCGGAAGGCCCCCGAAGCTCGGTGACGAGGAACAAGAGCGTCTTCTAGAACTTCTTCGAGAGGGACAACCCTGGAAAGCACAAGAAGTTCATCAACTCTTGGACGAAGAGTTCGATGTTGAGTACCACCCGGATTATCTCGGCCGATTCCTCCGGAATCTCGGACTCTCCTACGCTAAACCACGTCCCAAACGACCCTCCCGGCCAGAAAACGCCGATGAAATCCTCGAAGAACGCGTCGCAGACGCGTTCGACGAGGAACCAGAGACAGCACATAACAAGCGTCCTGATGCTGAGGACGAAGGCTGGGTCCTCGACGACGATATTTGTACAGATGGGGGAACTGTCGTCGGTTTTTCTGACGCTTCTCACCCGCAACCATACGACAATTCGCATCGACTGTGGTACGTCGATGATCCGACACTGGAACGACCGCTGGTGAAGCTTGACGAACCAGCGGTCGGGTGCTATACGCTTACCGGCGAAAGTGTCCTGACGTTCCCTGAAGATCAATCGAAAGAGAACATCTGTGCCCTATTGGAGGAGGTCCGCGAGCAGAATCCGGGAACGCGGATTCTGCTCGTCTTGGACGACTTCTCGTCTCATACGGATTACTGTAACGATTTACCGGCGCAACCGCCGCCCGGGTCGCGGTTGTGCCGGAAATGACTTACAGTAAACCGTCTCACATCTGTGAGCACACGCGCAAGCGCGCACATCAACTCGGTATCGATCTCGTCTTTCTTCCGGTCGGTTCACCGCATCTCAATCCAATCGAGCAGGTCTGGAAAGTGCTCAAACGGAATGCTTCACCAATCGTCGTGGCGAGCGAGAGCGCGTTCCGCACTCTCGCTCGCCGTCTCTTCAACACCCTCACCGATCGACTTGGATTCGCCAAGTCTTGGATCGACCAGTTCCCAGTCCATATTTGCAAAAGTTATCTTAATCATTAAGCCGCGCTCGCAGAGCAAAACTTCGTCTCTAGAAGCCCTTGCCGAGCATCTCGCGGGCGATGACGTTCTTCTGGATTTCGCTGGTGCCCTCGTAGATCTGGGTGATCTTGGCGTCGCGGTAGAAGCGTTCGACGGGGAAGTCGTCGACGTAGCCGGCCCCACCGTGGATCTGGACGGCTTCGTCGGCGACGTCGACGGCGACGCGGGAGGCGTACTCTTTGGCCATCGAGGCGAGTTTGGTGACGTCGCCGCCCTGGTCGACGTTCCAGGCGGCCTTGTAGGTCAGGTTGCGAGCGGCTTCGGTGTCGGTCTCCATCTCGGCGAGTTTGTGCTGGATCGCCTGGAACTCGGAGATCGACTTGCCGAACTGTTCGCGGTCCTGTGCGTACTCGAGGGACGCACGGATCGCACCTTTCGCGATACCGACGCCCTGTGCGGCGACGGCGACGCGCGTTTCGTCGAAGAACTGCATCTGCTGCATGAACGCGGCGTCTTTGGTTCCGACGAGGTTCTCTTCGGGGACGCGGACGTCGTCGAAGATTACTTCGGCCGTGTCGGACGAGCGGATGCCTAGTTTGCCGGTGATCTTTTCGGTCTTGACGCCGTCGCGGTCGGTTTCGACGATGAGCTGGCTGAAGCCGTTGTATCGGCCTTCGGCGTCGGGGTTGGTCTCACAGAGGACGACAAGGAAGTCCGCGACGGTCCCGTTGGTGATCCACATCTTGTTGCCGTTGATGACCCACTCGTCGCCGTCTTTCTCGGCCCGCGTCGAGACCGAAGAGACGTCCGAGCCGGTGTCGGGTTCGGAGATCGCAGCACCCGAGATCTTCTCGCCCAGTGCGACGGGCTCGAGGAACCGTTCTTTCTGGTCTTCGGTGCCGAAGTTCATGATCGCCTCACAGCCGAAGGAGGTGGAGACGATCGACAGCGCGATACCGGGATCGTAGGAGAACAGTTCCTCGGTGATGATCGCAGTGTCGAGGATCGAGTAGCCGGCTCCGCTGTACTCCATCGGGATGTAGGGACCGGTCAGTCCCATCTCGGCGGCTTTGTCGACGACCTCGTGTGGGTACTTTTCCTCGGTGTCGTACTCGCCGGCGACGGGGACGATCTCGTTTTCCGCGAACCGCTGGATTTCCTCGCGAATCTGTTCTTGCTCTTCGGTGAGTCCGAATTCCATAGACAATCGTTACCGAGCGATCGATAAAGACCTTTGTAACCAGATATAAACCAAATTGTAGTTTGCTTTACGAAATAGGGAAACGTTCAAACAGGTCCCCATCGCATGTTTGTCCATGGAGTTCGAAGACATCAACACCGTCGCAGTTCTCGGTGCAGGTAACATGGGTCACGGTATCGCGGAAGTCGCTGCCATGGCTGGCTACGACGTGAACATGCGCGACATCAAAGAGGAGTTCGTCCAGGACGGCTACGACCAGATCGAGTGGTCGCTGGGCAAACTCGCCGAAAACGACCAGCTTAGCGAGGACGAGGCCGACGCCGCCCTCGAACGGGTGACACCACTGGTCGACATGGAGGAGGCGGTTTCGGACGCCGACGTCATCATCGAGGCCGTCCCAGAGAAGATGGAGATCAAGAAAGACGTCTACGGCGACGTCGAAGAACACGCCCCTGACCGTGCAATCTTTGCGACGAACACTTCGAGCCTCTCGATTACGGAACTGGCGGAGGTCACGGACCGCCCCGAACAGTTCTGTGGCATGCACTTTTTCAATCCGCCGGTCCGGATGCCGTTGGTCGAAGTCATCTCCGGTGGCGAAAGCGCCGAGGAGACTCTCGACACCGTCGAGGCCCTCGCCGACGACTTCGGCAAATCACCGGTTCGCGTCCACAAGGATGCGCCAGGCTTCATCGTTAACCGTATTCTCGTTCCCCTGATGAACGAGGCTTCCTGGCTCGTCACCCAAGACGAGGCGACCATCGCCGAGGTCGACTCGACCACCAAGTACGGAATGGGGCTCCCGATGGGCAGCTTCGAACTCGGTGACCAGGTCGGTAACGACGTCAGCTACCACGTCCTCGAGTACATGCACGAGGTACTCGGCGACGCCTACGAGCCTGCGCCCCTGCTCGAGGAGAAAGTCGAGAACGAGGAACTCGGCAAGAAGACCGGCAAGGGCTTTTACGACTACGAGGACGGCGAGGGCGTCGACATCCCGACCGACGAACAGGCCGAACTCGTCGAGAAGCGGCTGCTGGCTTCGATGGCAAACGAGGTCGCGAAACTGATCGGCAACGACGTCGCGCCGCCCGAATCGATCGACGAGGCCGTCCAGCTCGGCGCTGGTTTCCCCGACGGCCCTGTCAAGCTGGTCGACGAATACGGCCTCGAGGAACTCCACGCCACTCTCGAGGAGGCCTACGAGGAGACGGGCCACAAACGCTACGAGCCCGCCGACTTCCTCACGGACCGTGCCGACGAAGGTGGCTTCTACGAGACCGGCGAGGACGACGACGGCGTCGATTTCGAGGTCATCCGCATCGAATACCCTGGCGACATGGTCGGCCACGTCGTCCTCGACCGGCCACACCGGATGAACACGATCAGCGACGACGTGCTCGCGGAGCTCTCGACTGCAGTCGACCTGCTCGAGGACGACGACGAGGTCCGTGCGATTCTCGTCACCGGTGAGGGCGACAAAGCCTTCTCCGCCGGTGCTGACGTCCAGAGCATGGCTGGCAGTGGTGCCGACCCGATCGAGGGCCAGGAGCTTTCGCGTGCGGGCCAGCAGGCCTTCGGCGAACTCGAGTCCTGTGAGATGCCCGTCGTCGCCGGCATCGACGGCTACTGTCTCGGCGGTGGCATGGAACTGGCGACCTGTGCGGACATGCGCGTCGCCAGCGAGCGGTCGGAGTTTGGCCAGCCCGAACTCGACCTCGGTCTCATTCCGGGCTGGGGCGGCACCCAGCGACTCAAGCACATCGTCGGCGAGGGCCGCGCAAAGGAGATCATCCTCACCGCCGAGCGCTACGACGCCGAGACGATGGAAGCGTACGGCTTCGTCAACGAAGTCGTCGACAACGACGACCTCGAGGACCGCGCGCTCGAGGTGGCGACCGACCTCGCCGGCGGGCCGCCAATCGCCCAGAAGTTCACCAAGCGCGCCTTCCTCGCGGGCCGCGACGACACCGACGCTGGCCTCGAGTACGAGGCCTCGGCGTTCGGCCACCTGATGGCGACCGACGATCTCATGGAGGGCATCACGGCTTTCATGGGGGATGGCGACCCCGAATTCGAGGGGAAGTGAAGCAAACGTCGAAAGACGAGCGCAGCGAGTCGGTCGGAGGGGAGTCCGAATTCGAAGGCAAGTAAGCGACTCGTTTTTCTCTTTCTTCCGTCGACGTTTACCGCTACCAGCGAAGCTACTGTGCCTGCCCGTAGATCAGGTTTCGCTGGATCTCGTTTGCCCCCTCGTAGATGACTGGGATGCGGGCGTCGCGATAGGTGCGGGCGATCCGCCGGTCGTCGAGGATCGAGCGGCCGCCGTGGAACTGCATTCCCTGTTCGGAGACCTCGACGGCCGTCTCGGTCGCCTTCGTCTTCGCCAGTGCGGCCCAGTAGCCGGCGTTCTCACCGTCCTGAACTTTCTCGCAGGCACGCCAGGTCAGTGCTCGAGCGCTCTCGAACTCGAGTAACATATCGGCGAGGCCGTGCTGGACGGCCTGGAACTCCGAAATCGTCCGGCCGAACTCTTCGCGGCCGTGGGTGAACGCCCAGGCTTCCTCGAGGGCGGCCGCGGCGATGCCGAGTCCGTGGCCCGCGACGACGACCCGGCCGTGGTTGAAAAATTCCGCGAGCATCCAGAAGCCCGCGCCTTCGGTGCCGATCAGGTTCTCCTCGGGGATGCGGCAGTCGTCGAACTCGACGTGGGCCTGCTTGGAGGCACGCATCGCCATCTTCTCGGGGATGTGTTCGGCCTCGTAGCCGTCGGCGTCGGTCGGGACGATGAACATCGAGTGGTTGCCATACCGATTCTCCTCGTCGTCGCCAGTGCGGGCGTAGAGGGTGATCCAGTCGGCCTCGACGCCGTTTCCGATCCAGTACTTCTCGCCGTTTATCACCCACTCGCCTCCTTCCTTCCTCGCGCGTGTCTCGATTCCTGCGAGGTCGCTGCCGGTCTCGGGCTCCGAGACCGCCAGTCCCGAGAGCTGGTCGCCTTCCGCGACCGGCCGCAGGTACTCCTCGCACTGCTCGTCGCTGCCATACTCGTAGATCAGCTCGCAGCCGAAACTCGCGAGTTGCAGCGTCAGCGCGATACCCGCGTCGGCCCGGTAGAACTCTTCGGTGACCGCGAGCAACTCCGGCAACTCGAGCCCGCGACCACCCCACTCCTCGGGGATGTCCTGGGCGACGAGGGTTGCCTCCTGACCGGCCTCGAGAACCTCGTGTGGGTACTCGCCCGAACTGAAGTACTCCTCGGCGTTCGGCCGGATGTGTTCGTCGGCGAACTCGCGGGCCTCGGCTTTGATCTCGCGTGCGTGCTCCGGAACGATGGTATCGTCGAGTGGTTCCATATCTGTTGAAACGCGGCTGACGGAATATAATCGGTGCCTCCATGCGTGGGGCCAACCGAGGTCGCGTCGAGCGGTCTTCTGCCCTCGGCGGCGAGACTCGAGCCGTCGTGGCCACGCCACAATCCGAGCCGAGCAACCGACGCTCACCGCAGCGCCCGTACCAGTTCCGTCTCGTCTCCCGCGTCGTCGACCTGCTGCTCTACGCGGCGCGCGTCCCAGGCGACGTCCGTGAGGACGTGGACGTAGAGGACGCCCGCAGTTACCACGGCGAGAGCGACGCTCTCGAGCGCGAGTACTGGAACCACCAGGCCGACGATGAGGAGGTGACTCAGGAGCCGGGAGAGCACGCCGACGTCGCCGCGGTCGAAGATCCGATGCTGGTCTGTGATCGCGGCTCGCGGATTCTGCAGACAGAACCGAACGGCGTCCCATCGCCCCGTTTTGAGACGCGCGATGAGGAAGTGATCGAGGTCGATCAGGACGCCGATCACGGTGCCGTAGGCGACCAGTGCGACGGGTGAAACGTCGTACCCGAAGAGGGACGCCGGAGACAGGAACGCTGTCAGTGCGGCCGCGACGACGAGAGAAACGCCGGCGTGGTGTTTCGAGTAGATGAAGACCCACCTACCTCCGGGGTCTACGGCGAGTCACTAAACGATCCCGACCGCTTTCACGGGCTCGAGCGGCGTCGCCGTCCGGACGTCGCCCGGTCGTCGCCCGGTCGTCGCCAAACGACACGTGAGGCGAGACTGCGGACGAGAGTCTACCGAGCTCGAACGGGAAAGACAGCCGACTCAGCCTGCGAATCCAGACAGGAGCCACTCGTCATCGCCTTCGTCGTCTGCGATGCTCGGTGCGCTGACGAGGACGAACGCGCTTTCCCCGTTACCGTTTCTGATCTGGCGGGTCGCCTCCGGCGGGATCGAGAGGGCGTCGCCAGCCTCCATCTCGACCGGCTCGTCGTCGACCACGACCGTCGCCTCACCCTCGATGAGGACGTAGACTTCCTCGTGGTCGTTGTCAGTGTGGTCGTGGGGTTTGCTTTTCCAGCCCGGATCGCAACGCGCGACGGTGACGCCGACCTGCGCTGTCTCGAGCGGGTCCGACAGGAAGTGCATGGCGCTCGAGACCTGGTCGACGTCCTCGTAGTTGACCTTTCGATAGCTCATACTCTTCCTTCGGGAGGAGAGCAGTAAAACTAGGCTCTCGCGTCAGACGTTACCACTGTCTTATCGGCCCTGGGCGATCGGATCGAAGTCGTCGACCGGGATGACCGAGTAATCGACCGTCAACGCGTCCTGGGTCGCACGAATTTTGCCGACGAACGTCGAGATGTCCTCGAGTTCGCCCTCGAGTACGAACAACTCCATACAGTAGTGGTCGCCGACGTGGCTGTGGAAGTTCGAGGCGACGAGTTCTTCGTGCTCGTGACGGAGGTGCATCATCCGCTCTTCGACGCTTGTGGTCTCGTAGTCGAACAGAACCGTGACGATCCCCATCAGGTCGCGGTCCTCGAGTCGAGTGTCCTCGAACTCGCCGAGCAGGTTTCGGGAGGCCTCCCGGACGACCTCGCTTCGGCCGGTGTAGCCGTGCTCTTCGGCGAACTGGTCGAGTCGCTCGAGAAGTTCGTCGGGCATCGAGACGCTGACGACTGCCATGTAATAACTCGGCCCAGTCTAGCTATTAAGAGTTATCATAGGCAGCGGTCACGACTCCGCGGCGAGTCGGTCGGCGATCCGTTTTGCTTGCCGGAACCGGCCGGGGAAGCCGAGGCGGGACGTGTAGTTGCCCGCGAGCGTGATCTCGTCGGGCAGAGAGACGGTTTCGAGAGCCGCCCACGAGGTGTCGAACGCTGGGATTACCTCGGGCAGCCTCGTTATTTCGACGACGTCGGCGTCGACGCCCATCACCGTCTGGAACTCCTGGCGAGCCAATGTGGCGAGTTCCTCCTCGGATCGGTCGACTGCACCGGGGTCAGATGTGCCGCCGAGATAGACGGTGTAGATCCCATCGCGGTCGAACAGGCTATCGTTGAAGGTGACACCACGGGTCGACAGCGCCTCGTCACGTCTGACCTGGTAACCGAAGCCCTCGGTCTGGGCGTCTGCCTCGAGGAAGACGAGCACCAGCGAGTTGTAGTTCAGTTCCCGCAGCGGGGCGACGGTCGGCCCATCGAGACTCTCGAGAATCGTCGCTGCTCCAGACGCCGTCGAGGTCACGACGACTTCGTCGACGGTGACGGTTCGACCGCCGGCCGAGAGGGCGTAGCCGTCCCCGTCGGTTTCGATCGAACTGACCGTCGTGTTCAGGTGAACGTACAGGCGATGAGCCTCGTACAGTGCCTCGGGAAGCGCCTGGAGCCCCGAGTCGAACGAGATGGGGGGCGGCGTCTCTCCGCCACGAATCAACCGATCGACGGCCGGCCGCAGGAGCGATCCCTTCCGCTTTTCGAGTGCGAGCAGTCGCGAGAGGGAGTGTTCGGCGGGCATATCGGCCGGATCGGAGCCATAGAGTCCGCCGAACAACGGTTCGATCACGTTGCGGTAGGCTTCGAGGCCGAACTTCCGGGCGAACAGACTGGCCGCTCGCTCGTCGGGCTGGCCGGGTGCGGTCAGTGGTTCGACGAGCAGGCGACACTTCCCACGCCAGGAGAGGAGGTCCGTCTGGAAAAACGTCGAGAGCGAACGGGGAACTTCCCGGAGTCGCCCGTCGGCGTAGACGTACAGCGGGAGATCGTCGTCGGCCACCACCAGCTCGTCTCGGAGATCCAACTCGTCGACCAACGCTTCGATCTCCGGGACGAGCCGAGCTCGCTGGGGGCCGTACTCGAGGACCCGGCCGTCGATCTGACTCGAGCGCACGATCCCGCCGGGTTCGGAGCCAGACTCGAAGGTCATGACGTCGAGACCGCGCTCGGCGAGGTAGTGCGTGAGCGCGAGGCCAGTGATCCCGGCACCGACGACGCCGACGCTCGTGGGTTCGTCGGACGTCGACGCGCCAGTACTGTCGGACATGCGTTACTTCGAGTGTTCGACCACGACCACATACTCGTTTCGATGCCTGGCCGACATCCTCGTCGACGCCGATCGAACGGTCGATCGACGACCGGACAACGCGTTGATCTGCGGCGTGGATCGACTCGCGTGTCTCTCCCCCGCGAGACGTGACTGAAAGCGAGCACACGGCCGAAGAGTCGCCTTCCGGTGTGTCGCTTGCATCGCCCGAACAGCCCGAGCCGCACCTGGCGGAGGACCGACGAACGTGATCCCCCGGCCGCTCGCACGGCGACCGAGCAACTGATGACGCTGCTCGAGTGGCTCGAGACCCAGTCACTCGAGACCCCCCGTCGGACCCACACTCGGACGAACGAGTGTCTCGTAGTCCGACGGCCAGCGGTCGCCTGTCACGGCGGGAGAAACCTTCGAGAAGCACGAGACGAGAACGAGCGACCGGCCAGAACCGTCAGAGCCGGAACCAGGAGTCTGGAGTCGGTAGGGATCGCACCGCCTGCCAGCCGGTTCGGCTTCCCGATCGGTGCTGGGTCGACCAACAATTATATATCCGATCGCCTACACCTGCCGGCAAGGCGGTGCACGCCGTGATCCACGCCAGTACCAGTTCGGATCGACTCCTGCTCGCCGTATCGTTTGCCTGTTTTGCGGTCGCGGGCGGTGCGACCACAACTATCGATGCGACCGTGCCGACGCTCGTGGCGACGGCAGTCGCGATCGGCGGCGTCTACACACTCGCGCGGTACGCGAAAGCCGTCACTCGGCGGACGCTCGCACAACTCTCTCTCGCTCTCTGGATCGCCTTCCTCGCGGTCGCCGGACTGCACGCCGTCGGGCTCGGAACCGTCGGCACGGCGGTACCGGGTCCGGACGAAACGATCGTCCTCTCGCTTTCGGCGATCACGTGGGGAACGTTCCTGACGGCCTGTGGCTCGACCGCGTTCCTCGCAGCCCGCGAGTACGGCACCTCGGCAGGTGCCCACGTCGAGGCCGAGACGTCAGACTACTCCACGCGATAGCTGACCGCGATCCCTTCTCCGAGCGGTAACAGGACGGTCTCGAACGCTGGGGCCGTCGTCACGTGCTCGAGGTAGTCGGCGATTCCTTCCGTGTGATCGTTGGCGTCGATCTCGGCCGCCGTGGCGTCGCCTGCGATCAGTTCCTGCAATTTGTCGAACTCGATGACGCCGGCAGCGATGGCGTTGTCCGCGACGACGACGCCACCGACTGGCACCTTCTCCCTGATCGCCTCGAAGGCCTCGACGTACCGGTGTTTCTGGTGGTCGATCAGCACGACATCGAACGGGCCGTCGTACCGGCCGATCGTCTCGAGCGCGTCGCCGAGTTCGTACCACGCGAGGTCGTCGTAGCCGCCCTGGGCCATGTAGCCGCGTGCCATCTCGAGTTCGTCCTCGTCGACCTCGGTGAGGACGATCTCGCCGTCTTCGGGCAGGGCTTCGGCGAACCAGTACGCGGAGTAGCCGTAGCCGGAGCCGAACTCGAAGATTCGCCTCGCGTCGGTCAGCCGCGCCAGCAGTCGGAGGACGCCGCCGACCTCTGGCCCGACGTGGGGGAACCCGTGCTCGCGGGCGTACTCGTCCATCTCGGACAGCGTCTCGTCGGGGTCGGGTCCGACGGTCCGTACGAACTGCTCGATCTCGTCGCTGAGGACGTCGACCATGTGTAAGCATAGACCGGCCAACGTATCAAGTTCCGGGACCGAGCGTCAGTCGTCCGCGAGACGGGTCATCGCCTCGGCGAGCACGCGAGCACCCGTCGCACAGTCCCCCCAGTCGGTCCACTCGAACGGCGTATGCGAAAGCCCGTCCTCAGAAGGGACGAACAGCATTCCGGCGTCGGTCACCCGCGAGACGTACATCGTGTCGTGGGCCGCACCCGAGTGCAGGGACACCGACTCGACCCCCGCAGCGTCGGCACCCGTCGACAAGGCCTCCCGGCAGCGGTCGGTCATCGGCGCCGGCGCGACCTCGAGTTCGATCTCGAGGTCGGTCTCGACGCCGCGGTCGGCCTCGAGAGAGTCGAGACACTTCCGTGCCCGCTCGAGGAGTCGATCCATCGTCTCGGCCTCGACGTCGCGACCGTCGACGCCGAGTTCGACCTCGCCGGGGACGACGTTGGTCGCGTTCGGTCGGACGTGGCTCTTTCCGACGGTCGCGACCGCGGTTCCGTCTTCGCCCGCGAACTCCCGGCCCGCCCGCTCGAGTTCGAGAACGAACTCGCTGGCGGCCGCGAGAGCGTCCGTCCGGTCCGCCATCCCTGTCGTCCCCGCGTGGTCCGTCTCGCCAACGAAGCGGGCGTCCGCGTGAAGGATACCTGTGATCGTCGTGACGACGCCGACCGGCACCGCTCGCTCCTCGAGACGCGTATCCTGTTCGACGTGCAACTCGAGGAAGGAATCCCAGTCGGACGGCTCGAGACGACTCTCGCCGCGGTAGCCGATGGACTCGAGTGCCTCCTCGAGGGTCGTGCCCTCGTCGTCGGTCAGCGCGAGTGCGTCCTCGACTGTCCGATGGCCGGTCGCGACCCCGGAGCCGAGCAGGCCGCCGCCGAAGCGAGTGCCCTCCTCTTCGGTGAACGAGACGACGGCGACCGGACGCGCTGGTTCGCCGTCGGCTTCCTGCAGGGTGCGGACGGCCTCGAGGGCGGCGTAGACGCCGAGCGGTCCGTCGAAGATCCCACCTTCGGGGACCGAGTCGAGGTGGCTCCCGGCGACGACCGGCGCGGCATCGGGGTTTGCCGACTCCGGCGTCCACGTGCCCAGGACGTTGCCGACGGCGTCGACCGAGACCGAGAGTCCGGCGTCCTCGAGTCGCTCGACGAGGGAGTCGCGGGCGCGTCGGTTCGCCTCGGTTCCCGTCAGGACGGTTCGTCCGTGTGCGTTCGCCTCCGGTGGCTCGACTGCGCCGAACTCGGCGTTTCGCTCGACGTCCGACCGGAGCCGATCACGGTCGACCGAGAGCGTTCGCCCGGCACCGCCACCGTCCCCCCTCGCGTTCTCACTCATACGTACACGTTCGTCGTCCGACGGAATACGCGTTCCCGTCCCGGCAGCGCCGACGGAACACGCCACGTTTTTTACCGTCTCGAACCGTCAGTTCACACCGAATGTCAGCCGACCATCCGCTCGCCGACTACGTCGACAACCTGGTGTACGAACCCGCACAGGCCCACGAACACGGCATCGACCTGACAGCGAGTGCGATATACGAGGTCGCCGGTCCCGGCCGCGTCGACTTCGGCGGCGACGAACTCGAGGACGCCGACCTCGAGCCAGTCGATACGGAACTTCGCGACCCCGACGACGAGTTCGGCTGGTGGCACCTCGAGGGCGGACAGTACGTCCTCCAGCACAACGAGTTCCTGACCGACCTCGACGAGCCACTCTTCCTCCAGCCGCGAAACGACCTGCTCGCCCGTGGCGTCTCCCACCCGTCGATGCAGGTCGTCTCACACCTCCCACTGATCCCGCTGACCGTCGCCGACGGTGGTGTCCAGATCAAGGAGAACGCACGGATCTCGACGCTGCTGGCGATCGGTCGCGTCGACGCCGCCGACGAACTCGACCGGTCACCGTAACCGGAGTCGACACCGTTCGAAATTCTGCACGCACGTGAATACTTATGCTGGTCGGTCCAGATATGTCAGCACATGGCAATTGATACGATCTTGCTGGCCGTCGGCCCGATGGACACGGTTCGTGCGAACGGACTCGCCGAGACCGTCCTCGAGACCGCGAAACCACTCGAGGCGTCGGTCGTGATCGGCCACGCTTTCACCGACCACGAGTACGAGGAGTTCCGGGACGATCTCGGACTGGAAGAACGCGTCGAACACGTCGACCCCGACGAAGTCGCCGAGAATCGGCCGCCAGTCGGCGACCTCGTCGACAGGTTCGAGGACGCAGGCGTCGACTACGAGATTCGCGGTGCTCTCGGCGACGTGAGCGACGAGGTCGTCGACATGGCCAGGGCGGTCGACGCCGACCGAATCGTCCTCGGCGGGCGGCGGCGATCGCCGGCAGAGAAGGCAGTTCTCGGGTCGGTGTCACAGGATATCCTCTTGCAGTCGCCCTGTCCCGTCACGTACTACCGAGACCTGGATGTCATGGAGTGAGACGGTTTACGGTCCGTCGGTTCCGGCGCAACCGCAACCCAGACGGCGGTTGCACCGCTAGTGGCGGGCCAAGCCTGAACTGGTGGGTCGAATCTGGCGGTGTCGCTCGATTCGACCCGTCAGTCGACGGTTGGGACAGTACTAGTGCTTTGGCAAGCCTGAACGGATGAGTGAAACCGAATGCGGTCGTCTGGGTTCACTTATCAGTCGACGCTTGGCGGAGTACTAGATCGGTAGCGCAATCCACACGAGCACAGGTGTCGGTCGACTCGTCGCCTCTCGACCGTCGCCCACTCGCTCGCAGGCGGTGAGCGGCCTCGAGTGTGTAGAACAGTACTCGGCTCCGAGTCGTATCTTGGTAGTTAAGTACGCTGGCGGTGTCCGTTCGGGTAGGATGGTCTATTACGCCGGCGTCGACCTCGGCGCGACCAACGTACGGGCCGCCGTCGGAGACGACGACGGAACGACGATCGGTGTCAGTCGTAACGAAACGCCACGCGGACCCACCGGAATCGACGTGACGGAAGGCGTCCTCCGGACGTTTCGCGAGGCCTGTGATGACGCTGGGATCGAACCCACCTGGATCGAGGCGGCGGGGATCGGCTCGATCGGTCCGTTCGACCTCGCGGAAGGGGCAGTGATCGACCCGGCCAACCTCCCCGACTCGATCGACCGGATTCCGCTCACCGGTCCGATCGAGAAACTGATCGACAGCGAGGAGGTCTACCTCCACAACGACACGAACGCGGGCGTCATCGGCGAGCGGTTCCACGCCGATCGCAACCCCGACGACATGGTCTACATCACGATCTCCTCGGGGATCGGCGCAGGCGTCTGCTGTGACGGCGAAATTCTCGACGGCTGGGACGGCAACGCGGGCGAAGTCGGCCACACCGTCGTCGACCCGCGCGGTCGCCTGACCTGTGGCTGTGGCCACGACGGCCACTGGGAGGCCTACTGCTCGGGCAACGGCATCCCCGAGTACACACGACTACTCGCCGAAGACGACCCGACGATCGAGACGAGTCTGCCGCTCGAGGACCCCGCGTTCACGGCGCGAGATGTCTTTGAACTGGCGGGCGAGGACGAACTGGCCGACTACACGATCGAGCAACTCGTCCACTGGAACGCACTCGGTGTCACGAACGTCGTCCAGTCGTTCGCGCCGCTCGTCGTCTCCTTCGGCGGTGCCGTTGCACTCTACAACGAGAAGTTGGTCGTCGACCCGATCCGCGAGCGCGTCTCCGAGATGTTGCTGAACAACGTCCCCGAGTTTCGCGTCACCGACCACGGCGACGACGTCGTCCTCGAGGGCGCACTCGCGAGTGCGATGACGGGCGGAACTGGTGATCGTCGAAAGTTCACGACATAGTGGCGGGCCAAGCCTGAACTGATGGGTCGAATCTGGCGGTGTGGCTCGATTCGACCCGTCAGTCGACGGTTGGGACGGTACTAGTGCTTTGGCAAGCCTGAACGGGTGAGTGAAACCGAATGCGGTCGTCTGGGTTCACTCAGCAGTCGACGCTTGGCGGAGTACTAGTGATACTGTCGGACAGAAGTCAATGAAGAGAATTCGCCAGACGGGAGCGGCGAATTCTCACAATCGTTCTGTCCGACAGTATGAGTCACTGAACCGATGGGTTGCACCGGCACACACGAGTGGGATCGATCCATCGGCGGGTGAAACGACAGTATCGCCCCAACTGCGACTACGGGCCACCGATCGCACAGGTGTCGTGTGAGCTGGTGTGCAGTGGCTACTGTAGCTGCCCGACCTATTTGGTCGGTCGACCCGTCGAGGAGTGTATGCGACGACGAACGCTCCTTCGTCGGAGTGGCGCCCTCGCTCTTGGCCTTTCCACCTCGGTCCTGGCGAGTTCGACCGCCGACAGCCCGGTTGCGACGGCCGACAGTGACGAGTCGTACGAACCGCTCGGCCGGGTTGCGGTCGACGGAGCCGCCGAGGCCGTCGTCGGCGACGCCGGCGAGACGGTCTATCTCGCCACGACGACCGGGTTCGCCGTCGTCGACGTCAGCGATCCGGCCGACCCGTCCCTTCGCTTCGAGGAAGCCAGCATCGAGGTCGACGGCGATCCACTCCTCGAGATTTTAGACGTCAAAGTAGACGGCGACCGGCTGGTGGTCCCAGGGCCGGCAAACGAGAGTTCGAACTATCCGTTTCACGGGTTCGTCTGTTACGACGTCAGCGACCCCGGCGATCCCGAACCCGTCGACGAGCCGTACGAGACTGGGTTTCACATTCACAACTGCTATCTCGAGGGCGAGATCCTCTACGTCGTCGCAAACGGACGCTCCGAGAACCCCCTGGTCGTCTACAACGTCGGCGACGGGATCGAAGAGATCGGGCGCTGGTCGCTCGCCGAGCGCGACCCTGGCTGGAAAGACGTCGACTGGCGTACCCGGTATCTCCACGATGTCTACGTCCACGACGACGTCGCGTATCTCGCTCACTGGAACGCCGGCACCTACCTGTTGGATGTCTCCGATCCCGGAACGCCCGCGTCCCTCTCGCACGTCGCAGAGACGACACTCGAACGGACTCTCGAGATCGAAGACGACACGGAGGCGCGTCTTGGGTTGCCGGGCAACGACCACTACGCCGCAGTCGACGAGACGGGCGACCTCCTCGCGGTCGGTAGAGAGGCGTGGGCGACCGGTGGCGCGGAACCGGACGGGCCGGGCGGGATCGACCTCTACGACGTGAGTGAGTCGACCGCTCCCGAACTGCAGGGTTCGATCGAGCCACCGGCTGCGGTCGACGAGAGCTACGAGGCCGGCCTGTGGACGACGGCCCACAACTTCGAGCTCTGGGACGGAGTGCTTTACTCGTCGTGGTACCGCGGCGGAGTGAACGTCTACGACGTGAGTGATCCCACGTCGCCGAGAGCACTCGCGTGGTGGCGCGATCCCAAGACTGCGGGCTTCTGGACCGCTCGCGTCGCCGAACCGGGCGAGACGTTCGTTGCGAGTAGCACGCCCGCGATCCCCAACGCACCGACCGACGGAGCACTGTACACGTTCCCGCTTGCCGCCGGCGAGCAGACCGAGCCGCCATCGCTGCTCGAGCCCGACACCGCCGTTCCCGAGGGCGAAAGCGGGACCCCAACTGGACGTTCGGAGACGGGCAACGCCGGTGATGCCGACGGGAACAGGAAAGCCCGCGACCCGTCGCTGAGCGTTACTGCAAGACGGCGAGCAGTCGGTCGCCGATCACGTTCTCGAGACCGGCGTCGGCGCTCCTGACCGGGAACCTGTCCGCGCGTTCCTCGAGGAAGTCGCGTCGGTCGAAGAACGTGGGAGAGCCGACCGCCGACTCGATCCGGGCCGGGAACGCGAGGTTCTCGAGCGGGCGGTATAGCTCTTTGCCGACGAGTTCGACGCCGAAATCAGAGACAGGACAGAAAACAGGGCTTACAAAGAGCGGCAAGCAGTCGCAAAGCGGCTGCTTGCCCGACTCGGAGAAAGACCGGCGTTCCCTGTAAGCTCACCGCGAGCGACCACAGGGAGCGAGCGGGCCGACGACCGATGTGGAGAACGCTGTGCGTTCGGAACGGAGGGAGGAGTGCTTTTCATCGAAGCTAAGCGGAATCGAAGATTCCGCGAAGCCCGAGAGAGCGTCGCTCTCTCGAGATTTTGCCGAGAGCGCGGCACGCCCAAGCGCAAACGTTCGTTTAGAAGAGGTGCTCGTCCTCGTCTAACAGCTTCGCTGGGCCGCCGACCTCCCAGATCGATGTCGAGACGCCACAGTCGCTGATCTGTTCTTCGACGTACTCGGCGTGTTCGTCGGTCGTGTTGACGTAGACGGTCGCGCCGGTGTCCGTCGAGAAGTAGACGGGGATCTCCTCCTCTTCACGGAGTTCGCGCACGCGGTTGAAGATCGCCAGTGTCGCGGGCTGCCAGTAGACCCATCCCTCGGGGCCAGTCATCGTCGTCGCCGCAAGCGAGAGGGAGTCGTGTTCGGCGAGTTCGAAGGTTCGGTGGAAGTCGTTCTCGCGGAGCGCGTCCCGCATCTCGGCGATCTGGCTGTGGATGTGGGCGTTCCGTGCCTCGAACATGTGGCTGTCCTCGGCCTCGTTGTGTGCGTCTTCGGTCTCCTTGTGGTAGGGAACGAGCCCCACGATAATCTTTAGATTCTCGTGGAGGTCGGTCGGGAGCCGGCGGGAGACGCAGTCCTCGTCGTTCAGTCCCGTCTGAAGCTGGGAGAACGCACCCGTCACGGCGCGAGCCGACGACGCCGACCCCACTCGAGCGATCGTCGAGATTTCCTGCATCGAGGCGTCGAGTTCCGCTGCCTCCGCGAGTGCCATCGCGGCGGCCGCGAAACCGGACGAGGAGGAGCCGAGTCCGACGTTCGTCGGAAAACTGTTCTCGCTCTCGAGGCGGACGGGATAGACCGTGTGGGCGGCGTCGGACAGCGAGCGGGCCTTCTCGACGACGGCTTCGACCCGTTCGGCGGCGCGGCCCCCGAGTTCTTCGCCGTCGACGACGAAGGTGTCCTCGTCGTAATCCATAGAGAACTCGACGGTGGTTCGGGTGTGGCTCGGGGCCGTACAGACGCTGATACTGTCGTGGTAGGGGAGTCGCTCGACGTGATCTCGCATGCCGTGGTACTTGACCAGCCCCTGGATGGGGTGGGCCATCGCGGTCGCTTTCATACCCAGACACGGGCGTGACGGTCGCTTAAAGCTCACGGCATCTCGCCGCGAAGAATACCGGCGGTGATGGTTCGACCGTCAGTAGTGTCCGAGAAGCCCCTCCCGACGAGCTTTCCGGCTCGCGAGGACGAAACAGTAGTAGCCCGCGAGAAGGTACGCCACGCTGACGACCGTCAGGATCGCGAGCTCTGACGCCGGGAGCTCCCAGAGCCGAACCCCGTCGCTCATCGCGACGCGAGTGAGATAGCTACCGTGTGCGACAGGGAACAGTTTCAGCCACTCGAGGCCGCCGACGGGTGCGGCGATCAGGGGAACGAACCCGAACTGGACGAGCTGGAACAGGTTCTCGAGGCGCTTGTAGACCAGTGCGAGGCCGGCAAAACAGAAGCCGATGCCGATCACGGAGGCGACCGTCAGCGCCGCCAGCGGGACGACGGTGACGACGTCGAACGTGAGCCACCGGCCGGAGATTCCCATCATCGCGAAGAGTAACGCAGCGCCCCACAGGAAGCTCAGACAGACGTTGATGGCGGCTTTGACGCCCATGACAGTGCCGAATCCGTACGGCGACATGAACAGTCGCTCGAGAGTGCCCCACTGGGCTTCGCGGGTGACGTTCCAGGCCAGTCCGGAGTAGGCGGTGATCGCCAGCGTAAACAGGAAGAAACCGACGATGATCCCGTCGAGCGTGTCGGTGATGGCTGGGCCGGCGACTGCCTGCCCGCCGAAGAAGACTACGAGGAAGAAGATGAGCATCGTCAGAAACCGCGAGAGAGTGCTCAGCGGGTACCGGAGGAGTAACACGACCTGTTTTCGGGCAACGACCCACAACAGCGGGAAAATCGAGCTATCGGGGATCGAAACCGGCACGCCAGAGTCACGCCGGGTTCCGTCGCTCACCGTCGGTCACCTCGCTCGAGTTCCTCGCCGGCGTCTCGGGCCGGTTCCGCTCCGCCGTCTCTCGCCGGCTCGCCGTCCCGGGACGGACGCGCCGGCGAACTCGAGTCAGCCGGACTCTCGGCCGTGGAACGCTGCCCGTCCTCGGCAGTGAGTTCGAGAAACACGTCCTCGAGATCGGGCGTCACCGACTCGACGTCCCTGAGCGGGAGGTCGTGTTCCCGAAGCACGTCGATTACGTCGTAGAACTCGTCGCTGCCGGTCGCGGTGAACGAAATCGTCGTTCGACGGCGGTCGTCCCGTTTAGCCGTCCACTCCGCGTCGACAGCCGTCTCGAGTCGGGTCCGTGCCGCCGCCGGAAGTACGTCGTCGACCTCGATCCGGTACTCTTGAGAGCGAAACACGTCGAGCAGGGCGTCGACCTCGTCGTCGGCGACGACCCGCCCGTTCTCGAGGACCAACACGTGGTCACAGATGTCTTCGATCACGTCCATATCGTGGCTGCTGACCAGAATCGTGACGTCGTCTCGGTCCGCGAGTCGTCGGATCTCCGCACGCAGCTCCAGGGAGGTCTCGACGTCCAGGCCGAGCGTGGGCTCGTCCATGAACACCACGTCCACGTCGCGGGCCAGCGTCGAGGCCAGCGACACCTTCTGTTTCATCCCGCGGGAGAGCTCGTTGACGACCGTCTCCGCCCGGTCAGCGAGCCCGAACTGCTCTAGCAACGCGTCGTGACGGCCGCTGACGGTCGAGGGGGAGTCACCACCTAGTCCGGCGAAGAACGCGAGGTTCTCCCGGACCGTCAACCGCCAGTAGACGTTCCGTGCGCCCTCGAGCATCGCGCCGACGCGATCGTAGGCCCGCGTCGGCTGGCTGTGTACGTCGATGCCGTCGATCTCGACGGTTCCCGCGTCGGGGACGATCAGGCCGAGCAGCGACTTGATAGTCGTCGTCTTGCCAGCGCCGTTCGGTCCGAGCAGGCCGACGACGGTGCCGCGTTCGATCTCGAAGGAGACGTCGTCGACGGCCGTCACCGCGTTCTCGCCGCTGCCGAACGTCTTTCGCAGTCCGTCGAGGCGGATTGCCGGAGGTCCGGCCTCTCGGCCGGGCCCGTCGGATCGGGTCATCGTCTCGTTCGTTGGATACCCGACGGTCGGATCGTGGTTAGGTGTTGGCATCTGGCAGGCTGCCGTCGGAAGCGAGTCCCGGTCACGTGGTCGGACGAACCCGAACGCTGAAACCACCCGCATCCCACCACACCCCTATGGGAACCCCACGCGAGACGCGGCAGGAACAGGCCGAGGACATCACCGAGCGCCTCGAGACGGAGTACCCGGACTCGACGATTTCGCTGCGGTACTCGAACCGACTCGAGTTGTTGATCGCCGTCATCCTCTCTGCACAGTGTACGGACGAGCGGGTGAACCAGGAGACCAAACACCTGTTCGAGAAGTACGATGGGCCGAAGGACTACGCCGAAGTCCCGCAGGACGAACTCGCTGAGGATCTGAACTCGATCACCTACTACAACAACAAGGCGGGTTACATCAAAAGCGCCTGTGAGGCGATCGCCGAGAAACACGACGGTGAAGTGCCGGATACGATGGACGAACTGACCGACCTCTCGGGTGTCGGCCGCAAGACGGCGAACGTCGTCCTCCAGCACGGCCACGACGTCGTCGAGGGGATCGTCGTCGACACGCACGTCCAGCGACTCTCACGACGTCTGGGACTCACCGAAGAGAAGCGTCCGGAACGTATCGAAGAGGAGTTGATAGAGATCGTTCCAGAGAGCTACTGGCAGCAGTTTACTCACCTCTGTATCGACCACGGCCGTGCGGTCTGTACGGCGCGGAACCCGGACTGTAGCGACTGCGTATTGGCCGATATCTGCCCGTCCGAAAAAAGCGATAACGAGATCGACCTCGCTTCGGGCGAGCCCTGGTGAGGTCGTCGACGATCGCCAAACGGCGACGCTGACGATCGGGGGGCCGACCCTCGCAAGCCCAACCCCTTTTGTTCGCTCCCCGGTACCGTCGGCCGGGACCATGACCGACGACACCGAGCCAGACGAGACTAGAACAGACGAGCACGGCCGAGACATCGAACTCGCCAACGAAGAGACACGGGACGAAGCGGACGAAGAACAGCTCACCGAAGAAGAGATGGAAGCCCGAGAACGCGAAGACGAGGAGCGACGACGGCAGGACATCGAACACAAGTCCGACCAGCGCGAAGCCGAGGCCCTCGAGAACACGAATCCACACCACCACCGCGACGAGGAACCGTACAATAGCTAACCCAGCGATTCAGTGCTCTCGAGGTGTTCGTCAGTGACGACGAGTGTCTCGAGTCCCGATGGAGCAGCGGTGATCGTGACCTCTGCGCCGAACGAGACCGTATTGATCGCTCGCCCGTCAGCGAGGAGAGTCACGTCGCCTTCGTTGCGCTCGAGGGTAAGCGTCACGTTCTCCGGGAGGACCCAGCGGCGAGTGTTGGTGACAAACGGTGCGATGGGAGCGGCGGCGACGGCGTCGACGGCCGACGAAAGCAAGGGCGCGTCGACGGCACTCGAGTAGCCGTGACTGCCGGCGGGTGTTGCGACGACGACGCCGTCGGCGCGAAAGGTTGCGACCTCGCCGTCACGGGATCGGACGCCGTACTCCGAGATGCGAGCCGGTTCGTCGGTGACGAGCGCGACGTCGAACAAGGCTTGGGTTAGTTCGTCCCAGCCAGTACTCTCTACCTCGAGTAGCGAGCGCTCTCGGACGGTTGCCTCGCCCTCGAGGACGGCTGCGAGAGCCGCGGACAGCCGATCGGGATCGATGGCGTCGATTCCCGTAACCGGGGCAACTGGAAGCACGGTCGCGCGTTCGCCTACGCGAGCGACTGCAGAGAGCCCGCTATCGCCCCGGACGACCAGTACTGACGGGTCCGTCGACAGAACGTCTTCGAGGTCGCCGGTGGCGACGGTCCCGCCGTACGGTTCGACGACGGACTCGAGATCGTCGACCTGCAGTTCCGGCGTCGGTGTCGCCTCCTCGTCCGTGAGGCATCCGACGACCGGCTCCTCGCCGGGGACCCACGTAGCGGAATCCATACGAGAGGATTCACGAGGGCCGGGCAAAAGCGTACGGTTGGCTGGTGCTGGACGAAGACGCGAAGACGGTCCGCCAGGAGTGGTCATACGGTCTGCTGTAGGTCATTTCGGACGCGACCGCAAGAGCGCGCGGTCGCGTCGGTACATCGGTACAGCAGCCCGTCTCATACGGATTACTGTAACGATTTACCGGCGCAACCGCCGCCCGGGTCGCGGTTGTGCCGGAAATGACTTACAGTAAACCGTATCAGTCGTCGTACGGCCAGCCGCCCGTAATCCGCATCCCTTCCGCGAGGTTTTGGTCCTCGAGATCGGAAGCGATCGCCTCCGGCGACCGGTGTTCGACCGTCCGGTCCTCGCTCGCGAGGTCGACGACCAGTGCGGTCAGCAAGATGGCCTGTTCGCGGAGGTCGCGTTTCTCGAGTTTGTCGAGGGTGTCCGCGAATGTGTGGCCCCAGCCGCGACCGACCTCGTCTGAAGTCGATTTGACGTGGTAGCCGGGGACACCCCACTGGACGAACGGCCAGTGGTCGCTGTGAGGGCCGAGTTGCGGCACTGTCTGCATCGGATGGTCGTACTCCTGGGAGACGGCGTCGACGGCGTCCTCGAGACCGTCGAACCCGTGCGTGTAGAACTCGAGTGTGCGGTCACGGACCACGCCGTCGTTGTTGACGATCGCCGCAATCGAGTCGTGATCGGTGGTCTCGGAGTGATACGAGGAACCGACGAGGCCGACCTCCTCGGACCCGTAGACGACGAACTCGACTCTGGTCTCGAGTTCGTCCTCACGTTTTGCGAGGGCGTTCGCGAGCTCGACGACCATCGCCGTTCCCGCGCCGTTGTCCATGGCACCCTCGGCGATGTCGTGGGCGTCGACGTGGCTCGTCACGAGTACGCGGTCGTCGGTGTCGGGGCCGAGTTCGGCGTGGACGTTCTGGCTCGTGGCGTCGTGAACGTCTGCGTCGACGCGAACCTCGATCTCTTCGCCATCGTAGCGGCGGGCGAGACGTGCGCCGACCTCGCTCGAGACGCCGACGGCTGGAATGTCACCGATCGGATCGTCCGCGGTGCCGACGCTACCGGTCGGCGGAAGACAGCCCTCGACGTGATTGCGGTAGACGAAGGCTGCTGCCCCGTTCTCGACGGCGTGAGAGTACTTCTCCCGGCGGTGAATGTATCGCTCGTAGTAGTCGGGGATGTCGCTGCGAACCATTGCGACTTTCCCCTCGAGGTCGGCCTCCTCGAAGTCGGCTGGGAGCCCGTAACCCAGATCGACGAGCGGTGCGGTTGTCGCATTGTCGGGACTGCGCGGAAGTGCGATGCATTCGAGTTCTTCTCCGCCAGCCAGAACCTCGCTGTCGCCGCGAGTCCAGCCCTGGACGTCGAACGTCTCGAGGCGAGCGTTTCGCGTGCCAACTTCAGCGAGCGCATCGCAGGTCAGCTCTGCGGCCTCGCGTTCGCCGTCGCTTCCTGCCATTCGAATGCCGACATCGACCAGCCCCTCGAGGTGGGTCCAGCCAACGTCACTAGTGAACAAATCACTGATCCAGGTCGTCATGGGGGATGCGTGGAACTGGGGTGTGGTAACTGTACCGCTTTTTCGATTCGAAATGGCTGTGTGTGCGTGTCGATCGAAACGTCGTGTCGTCGTGATGGCTTATTGGTGACACGATGACTGCCGAAAGTCACTGGCAACTGAGAATCTTTTTTACCCTAGTCGCTCTCGAGAAGCGTATGCGGGAGACGCTTGCCGAATGGCGGCCGGCCATCGACGAGGCCATCGAGGACCTCGTCCCCCGGGAGATAGACGACGAGTACCTCGAATCGTTCTTCGGCGAGGCGACCTACAAGTACGATACAGCGGGGCTCCAGCGTGCGCTTGCGGACCCGTTCTGGGAGCTCCTGGATCGGGGCGGCAAACGGTGGCGCGCCGTCCTCTTTCTGGTCTTCGTCGAAGAGTTCGGAGAAGACCCCGAAGAGTATCTCCCTTACGCCTGTATACCAGAAATTCTCCACAACGGGACGATCATCGTCGACGACGTCGAGGACGGCGCGACGAAACGACGCGGTCAACCGGCTCTCCACCACATTTACGGACAGGACATCGCACTGAACGCCGGCAACGCGCTGTATTTCTTGCCGCTGAAAGTCCTCACCGAAAACCCAGCAGGTCTCCCGGCCGACCGGCGACTGGCCGCCCACGAGATGCTGACGTGTGAACTCAACCGAACCCACCTCGGCCAGGGAATGGACATTCGCTGGCACAACGAAGGCGACGCCGAGATCAGCACCGACGAATATCTCGAGATGTGTGCCTGCAAGACCGGCTGCCTCGCTCGGATCGTGGCCCGACTGGCCGCGATCATCACCGACCAGTCCGCCGCGGTCGAAGATGCACTCGCCAACTACGCAGAACTGACCGCCGTCGCTTTCCAGATCGGCGACGACATCCTGGACGTCGAAAACTCCCTCGGTCGCGCCGGCGAGTTCGGCAAAGAGTTCGGCAACGACGTCCGCGAAGGCAAGAAGACGCTGCTGGTCATCCACGCCCTAGAAGAGAGCCCGTCCGCGGACGCAGCCAGACTCACCGAAATCCTCGAAGCCGACGAGAACACCGACGAGGAAGTACTCGAGGCGCTTTCGATCCTCGAGGACGCAGGCAGCATCGAGTACGCTCGCGAGCGGGCACTCGACCTCGCTGCACGAGCCCGCACAGAACTTGACGCAGTCGACCTCGGCGACGAGACGACTCGAAAACTCGAGGAGTTTACGACGTTCGTCATCGAACGCGACGAGTAACCGTCGTGACCGCTGGCGGTCGGGCCCGGCACGGCCGCCGGGCGAAGCACGGTTGCGCCGACCGACCGTCGGAACACTGCTTTCGTACGGACTGCTGTCCCGCTGTCCCGGCGCGACCGCAGGCGGGCTCGCGGACGCACCGGAACTGGCTGACAGCAAACCGTCTCAATCACTCGTCGAACTGTAATCGTTTCGTCGTCCGGACGAGTGGGTGTCGTGCGTAGTCGACGACCTCGATGTCGTCGATCTGCGCCAGGTTCTCCTTTGCTGCCGTCCGGGCCATCCCGAGATCGATCTCGTGGTCGATGACGATTACGTAGGCGTCCATCTCGTCGATCTCGAGTTGATCCGCTGCGAGCACGCGATGGTGGCCGTCCGCGAGCAACAGCGTCCCAGCGTTGTCGATGACCACCAGCGGCTCGGCCAGTCCACGCTCGAGTTCGTATTTCCGCCCCTCGAGCTCGTCGGCGTACACGCGCCCCTGGGTCGGAGTGAGAGTCGCAATCGGGACGGTCCGTCGTTCCTGCTCGAGGTCGACGCCGTGAATCTCTTCGAGCGTTCGCAACAGCTTTCCGACTTTTTCGGGAGTCGCCCGCTCGATCTGGCTCCGGATGACATCTGCGTTCGAGATGATGCCCACGAGGTTGCCTGCGTCGTCGACGACGGGGAGTTTCTGGACGCCCGATCGGAGGATGACGCGTGCAGCGTCGGTGACCTTCATATCAGGATGTGCGACGAGCAGGTCCGTCGTCATCACCTTGAATATCGGCTCGTCGTCGGCGGCACGCAGCAGGTCTCGAGCGCTGACGAACCCTTCGACGCGACGGCGTTCGCAGACTGGAAAGCCATTGTGTCCTTCACTTTCGGCGATCCGCGTCGAGACTGCCTCGACCGTCGCGTCGGGCGAGACGGTGGCGACGTCTCGAGTCATGTACTCTTCGACCTGGGGTTTCGTCCGATCCGACGCAACCTCCATGCTCACCACTACTGGGACCGCGTGCAAAAGTACTGCGTACTGTGTCAGCTACCAACCTCTGAAGGGGTTGGCTTGTCAGTGGGACTCCCGAGTTTCGCGCTCCCGGCCCGAAAGTCCCTCGTCCCTGACTTTCTAATCAGGGACGTTCTCAGGCGACGATCAGGCAGGAAGTCGGAGGGACTCTATCAGCGCCCCCTGACTCCGGGGCTGGCTGACGGACAGCCCGTCTCACCGACCACTTCTGGGTCTGTGGGGCGTATTTCACGATTCGAGCTGGAGTTAAATCAAGCCTACGCGCTTCCTCCCACCGCTAAAGCGGGTGGGCTTTCGGGCTGTTACTGCTGTGATCTCCCCACGGACTGAAGGTCGCGGTATCCGGCCACCGAATAGCCGATCTACGATCGGGGGCGATGTCTCTGTGCTATCGGGACACGCGTCCAGGTCGAGAACGTCGTCCGGGCCTCCGGCCACGCTCAGCGTCGCAATCGGTCGATCACTCACGGCATGTTACTGTCCGTCTCGATTTCGACTCTGACTCTGATTCCCGAGCACGTGTTGCTGTGTGTCTCCCACCCGTCAGACGGATTGCTGTAACTAGTTACCGCCGATCGCCAGAACGCGGTCGGCGATCGGCGGTAATTGAATACAGCAAGCCGTATCAGTCACCGCGCTCCGTGGTCGGATTCCGAACCACGTCGACCGCGTGGGGGCCGTCGTACTCGAGTACCGCTTGTTCGATGTCTTTCGGGACGAGACTAGCGTCACCGAGACTCTGTGGCTCTTTCCCGTCTGGTCGGCGGTCGATACGGCATGCAGCGGTCGCGACGAGGTGGTCGCCGTGTGAGGCCACTTCGAAGTACCACTCTTCCGAATCCGTCTCACAGCACACGAGAAGCAACGGATTCTCGCAGGGGTGTCGCGGCTCCCGAAACTGAACTTCGTTCGACCGTTGCTGGGAGGCCGAATAGCGATTCATCGTCCTCCCCCACGTCGTATACGTCGTCTTCCTGCGCATGTGCTGGCGATACACGGTGGCAGCGGTCTTTTTGAGAATCCGTAACGGGCCTTTCTCGGTTTCCGTGCTATCGTCTTTCGTCATAGTTTGTTCTCGTGAGTACGTCCGCGTGGATCGAGCGAGTTGTCTATCGAATCGGCCCAGTAGGCGGGCGGTATCGTAGTCTTCGGTAGCGCTTGCAAAGGGTCAACCGCTTCGGGTTCGAATTCTGGCACGTTCCTGACAGAGACGAAAGAAAGCCGAGCACATCTCGAGGAGTTACCGGATCGACTTATGTACGTTGTGCTACACTAAAACAGCGGGAGCACCATCGCTGCGAACTCGTAGTCGTAGATGTGGTTCAACATCAGGTTCGTGACGACGCCGAGAACGAGACTGAGAATCCACGTTCCAGCGGCGATGCGACCGATCCGTGCGTGGGCAGTGTTCCGGAGTTCCGCCGGGGTGTGTGTCAGCCCGAGCACCAACGCGTAGAGGACGACCGGCACCGCCACGATCGAGAGGACGATGTGGACCGCGAGCATGAGCAGGTAGGCGTACCGGATCAGTTCTGGCCCTTGGAACAGTTTCTCGCCGCCACCCCCGACCCGGATCAGGTAGACCACCAGAAACAGCAGGATCAGCGCGAACGCACCGACCATCGCCAGCCGGTGTTTTTGCACCTCGCCCGCACGGATCCAGTACCAGCCAGCGGCGAGCAAGACCGTCGCAGCCGCGTTGATGACGCCGATCACGTGTGTGAGCAGGTTGATCTGTGCGTGAGTCAGGTCGGGATAGATCGGCACGTCGAGAAGGAACGTCCCGATGACCAGCACGTAGCCGACAATCGTCAGGAGAACCGTTGCACCGATCGGTCGTTCCCGGAGCCGACGTTTTGCGTCCGCAGTTGCCATTGTCGGCCGTTAGAAGAGTAGCTGTATTTGTCTTGCTGTTCCGGACAGTGTCGACCTGTCGCTTCCGCCCTACTGCGATCGATTGCGCCGCTGCTCGAGCGCCTCGAGTACGTCCGACCGACTGGTGTATCCGAAGCCGACCGCGTCACAGCCCAGGCACGTCCACTGGTACTCGCCTCTGAATCCCCGGATCGTTACGACGTTCTCACAGTCGGGACAGCGTTTGCGACGCCGAGACTCTCGAACTCGCTCGAGGATGTCGGCGACCGTCCTGTGTTCGCTCATCGACTGCTGGTTCGACCGCGGACTTGTAGGCCTTCTCGTCCTCGCCAGCGGTCACGTACCAACGCCTCTCCCAGACGGGGGCTGTACCGACGTTCCGGTGCAACCGCTTTCGATCGCGGGTGTGCCGACAACGACGGACAGCAAACCGTCTGATACGGATCGTCGGAACGTTTTACCGGTGATCGCTACCTCGTTCGAGCGATCACCGGTAAAGAATTACAACAGACCGGCTGAGACGAACGAGTGATGGGAGAAGACCGACGGGGCGAACTCGTTCGTCATCTGAGCGTACGTTCTTTCTATCCCGTGTTTTTCATGCCGGCGGCGATACCCTTCACCGTCAGCCGAAGGGTCCGTTCCTCGACGTCGGTCCGGTGGGTCTGATCGAGCAAGTATACCTGCAGCAGGTTCAGCGGATCGACGTAGGGGTTGCGCCGCTCGAGGTTCTCGCCCAGCCAGTCGCGGGTGTGTAGCTGGTCGCGCTGGCCAATGGTCTGGATCAGTTCGACCGCACGTTCGTACTCGTCGGCCACGCGGGGGAAAAACCGCTTGCGAAGGTCCTCGTCGGCCAGTTCCGCATACATTTCGGCGATCCCGAGTTCGGTGCGAGACAGCGACAGCGCAGCGTTATCGAGCGTGGTCCGGAAGAACGGCCACTCGTCGTACATCTCCTGGAGCGTCTCCGTCGAGCCACCGGCGTCCAAGTACGCGTCGATTCCGGCCGCAACCGCGTACCAGCCCGGCAGAATGCACCGACACTGGGTCCAGGAGAACACCCACGGAATCGCCCGCAGGTCTTCGACCGTCCGCTCGCCGGACCGGGATGCCGGTCGCGAACCGAGATTGAGGTTCTCAATGACGGTGATCGGCGTCGCTTGCTCGAAGTACTGGACGAAGCCGTCGCTCTCGAGGAGGTCGCGGTACTCCTGTCGGGCGGCATCGGCCATCGTCTCCATGGCGTCGACCCACTCCTCGCGGACCTCCTCTTCGGGCTGCTCGAGAGCTTGTTTGCGCGCTCGGAGCTGTGCGTTGAGCATCTGCTCGATGTTTCGTTCGGCGATCTGGGGGTTTCCGTACTTTTCGGCGATCGCTTCGCCCTGTTCGGTGAACTTGACCTGGCCCGTGACGGTGCTGTTGGGCAGAGCGAGCAGTGCCTCGTTCATCGGGCCACCACCTCGGGAGATGGAGCCACCTCGGCCGTGGAACAACCGCATCGTCACGTCGTAGTCGTCACAGATCTCGCCGAGACGACGCTGGTTCTTGTACAGCGACCAGTTCGCCGCGAGGAAGCCGTTCTCTTTGTTCGAATCCGAGTACCCCAGCATGATCTCCTGAGTGTGGTCACGGGCCTCGAGCGCCTGGGCGTAGGCTTCGTTCTCGAACAGCGTCCCCATGATCCGCCGCGCGCCGGAGAGGGCGTACTCGGTCTCGAGCAGCGGTACCACGTCGATCCCACAGTGTTCGGGCAAGGAGACGACGCCGGCCTGGTCGGCGAGAAAGAGGACTTCGAGAACGTGACTCGGCTCCTCGGTCATCGAGATACAGTAGGTATCGATCGCCTCGACGCCGTACTCGGCCTGCCAGCTCCCGAGTTCGGCGAACAGCCGGAGCACGCGAGAGGTATCGTCGGAGAAGCCGTCGGTGTCCTCGAGATCGAGGACGGGTTCGTCCTGGAAGATTGCGTCGGTGAGAAACTCGACGCGTTGTTCCTCCGAGAGGGCGTGGTAGTCGATTCCCTCCTCCTCGAGTGCCTCGGCGATGGCTCCGGTGTGTTTCTCCTGGTGTTCGCGCAGGTCCAGGCTGGCAAGCGAGAAGCCGAAGGTCGCAACCCGCCGCCGGATCGGATCGACGTGTGCATCGACGACGCGTTCTGAGCCGTTGTTTCGCAGGCTCTCGGCTATCAGCGCGAGGTCTTCGAGGAGGTCATCGGCGTCGTCGTAGCCGCCGGGCCGAACGTCGCCGACGCGATCCAGCCGCTCGCGCATGAGTTTGAGTTTCTGTCTGTATGGTTCGTCTGGATACCGCTGTTTGGCAGTCCGGGCACTGCCGGGAAGCCGTTCCAGGTCATGTTCGAGCGACGCCTCGAACGCCGAGCCGGCGTCGATCCGGCTCCCATCCTGGCTCAGCACGCCCGAGAGTCGCTTGAGCTGGTCGCGGTACTGTTCCAGGATAATCGATCGCTGCCGTTCCAGGGTGTTCGCAGTTACCTCCGGCGTGACGTAGGGATTGCCGTCGCGGTCGCTGCCAGCCCACGATCGGAACTCGAACAGTTTCGGTATCTCGAGGTCGCCATCGACTTCCTCGTCGATCGCGTCGGCGAGTTCGTCGTACACTTCGCCGACGACATCGAACAGCGTGTTCTCGAGGTACCACTGGACGTTCCGGGCCTCGTCTTCGGGTTCGGGTTGACGATTTCTGACCTGGGGCGTCTGCCAGAGGCTCGTCACCTCGGCGTCGATGTCACGCCACATCTGGGCTTTCTCTTTGTCGGTCAACAGCCGTTCGTCGAGCGCCTCGAGGTGCTTCGAAATCGTCCGGAGCTTCGCCTTGACGGTCTTTCGTCGGGCTTCCGTTGGGTGAGCGGTGAACGTCGGCTCGATCAGGACGTCGTCGAGCACCTGCCGAACGGTTTCGGTGTCTTTCTCGCTGAGTTCCTCGGCGACCGTCTCGAGGCTGTCTTCTAGTGTTCCGTCCTGGGAGTCGGCCCGGATCGATCTAACTCGTTCGCGTTCCTCTGCGAGATTGATCAGTTCGAAGTAAGTCGTAAATGCACGCGCGACGGTCTGTTGCTGGTGTGGCGAGCGATTCGTGAGTTGCGAGACGATCGGTTCGCGGGACTCGAGATCGCCGGACCGGTACTCGATCGACCGTTGCCGACACGATTCGACGGTGTCGAACGCGCTTCGGGAGGTCTGGTCTTTGATCACCTCGCCGAGCAACGCGCCGAGTTCGCGGACGTCCTGTCGGACGCCCCTGTTGTGGAGTTGCATATCACGGGAGACGTAGTGGAGATGTAAAAATCCCTGGTGAAGTTTACTATTGCCACCGCCTTCTCGGTTCGGCGACGGCAGATAAAGATGATCTGTGTGGTATATAACGTTAAATCACGTAATTTGCGTCCGAGGGTACGGCACCAACCCGTGTAACAAAAACGTTTTTTCAGTTTGTAGTTTTCTGATTCGGGACCCCGTCTCGAGCATCGTTTCGATCGTGGGTCGACACACCGAGCGGCGTCCGATACGCTCAACTGCGTTCCGATCGAGACGCCACTCGAGAGCGATGTCGGACGCGTTCGGACGGGCGTTGCTGGACCACTATCGGGGCCAGCGGGAGGACCCGCTGTACCAGCGTGACGGCGACAGGGTGTTGTCCCATCCGGTCGAGGACTTCTACTTCGGCGAGTTCGAGGCCGAAACGGACACAGGATGGCTCGAGTCACACCTCGAGGGGTCGTTGCTCGACGTCGGGGCCGGTGCCGGCCGGGACGCGCTGTACTTCCAGGCGCGGTTCGAGACTGTCGCACTCGAGGTCAGCGAGTCGCTGGTGACGCTTCTTGCGGAACGTGGCGTCGAAGACGTTCGCCACGGCAACATGTTCGACCTCCGCGAGACGTTCGACCACGACCGGTTCCGGTCGGTCCTGATCGTCGGGACTCAGTTGGGGCTCGCGGGGTCGATGGCGGGCCTCCAGGCATTGCTCGAGGACCTCGCAACGATCACGACGCCGGCGGCGACGGTCGTCGTCGACGGCTACGATCCAACGTCCGAGAGAGCAGACGAGATGCTGGGATTCCGCGCCGATCCGACACCGGGACTGGCCTACCGCGTGCTTCACTACGAGTACGCCGACCTGGTCGGCGACACCCTGTTCTTCCGACTGTTCAGCCCCGACCGTCTCCGTGAGGCGACGACCGGCACCGACTGGATCGTCACGGAGGTTCGCCGACCACGCGACACCTACTACTACCGGGCGTCGCTCGAGAAGCAATGACGTTCGACAGCCCTAATCGTAGCCTGGCTTTATTCTCGTCGGTGTAGAACGTCGGGTCGGCGAACCACCGCCGCCAGCAACTATGCCACAGCACGTTCTCGTCCCGGTCGACGGTTCAGACCACGGCTTTGCCGGCCTCGAGTACAGCCTCGCGTCGTTTCCCGACGCCGCACTGACCGCACTCTACGCCGTCGATCCGACCCACGACCACGGAGCGACCGCCGGGGGCGACCCTCCGTCGACGGAACGGGCCCGCGAGCGCGGCGAACGTGTCCTCGAGCGGGCGGCCGGCCGGGCCGACGAGTACGGCCACGATTCTGGGTTCGAGACACTGCTCCGGACCGGAACGCCACACACGGAGATTCTATCCGTGGCTGCCGACGACGACCGAGGGATCGACCACGTCGTCCTCGGCAGTCACGGCGAGTCGCAGATCAAGCGACCGTTTCTCGGTCGCGTCAGCGAGGCCATCGTCCGCCGTGCCCCGGTGTCGACGACGGTCGTCCCCGAGTCGACAACGGCGATGCGAGAACGCGAACTACCTGGGACGGCCCTCGTGCCGGTCGACGGCTCCGAACAGGCAGACGCGGCACTCGAGTACGTGCTCGCGCAGTTTCCCGACGCCGACCACGTCGCCTTCCACGCCCTGTCGCTGCCGTTCGATCGCCCGCGATCCGACGTCGCAGGGACCTACCTCGAGAAAGTCGTGACCGCTCACGAGCGACGCGCCGAGGAGATCCTCGAGTCGGCGACGGAACTCGCCGACGATCACGACGCGACGATCGAGACGGCAACCGGCGACGAGAAGCCGGCGGCGGCGATTGTCGAGTACGCCGAGACGGAAGGCGTCGACCAGATCGTCATGGGGAGCCACGGTCGGTCGCTCGCCGCACGGCTCCTGACAGGGTCTGTCGCAGAACGGGTCGCCCGTCGGTCGCCCCGGCCAGTAACGCTAGTCCGGGGGCGTCCCGGCACAATATAACGTCGAGATTACGACCGCGACGACGCTTGCCGAACCAGGACAACCTCGGCCGGCAACCGCCAGACCCGTTCCGATCGGCCGTCGACGACCCGAAAGCCGGACTCGAGAAGCGTCTCCCTGACGTAGATCGGCCGACAGTCGACGGTCGTCGGAAACCGCTCGTGAATCCACTCGTAGAGTTCGGTTACTGGGCCGGGACGGCGAGACAGCGCCACGACACAGAGCCGTCCGTTCGGCTCGAGGACGCGTCGCCACTCCTCGAGAACGGCGGGGAGTTCCACGGTGTCGAACAGTTCGAGGACGAAACTCGCAAACAGTGCGTCGAAGGCGTCGTCGGGAACGGGCAGCGTCGCCGCGTCGCCCATGACGACGGCGCCAGGATCGACGCCAGCGTTTGCAAGCGCTCGCCGCGACGACCGGCACATGCCCGGCGCGAGGTCGATCCCGACTGCAGTTCCCGCCGCGCCGACGGCTCGAGCGATCGGGACGAGTGCCGTGCCGGTCCCACAGCCGACGTCGAGAATTCGTTCGCCGTATCCGGGGTCGAGCAGCCGTAGACCGCTCTCTCGTGCCGGGGCTTCGAACGAGTCGGCAACGAGATCGTACCAGGCGCTCAGGAAGTCATACCAGTCCCTGGCGGCCGCTTTCGGTCGGGAAACGGGAGCGATTGGGGCTGGCGGGAGGTCGTCGCTCACTCGTCAATCTCGACGTGTTCGAACAGCGGTTCGAAGTCCGCTGGGAGCTGTCCCCGTACCTTCTCGACGTTACCGGGCGGGACGACATCGGCGACGACGGCGAGCAGTTGCTGTGCGTGATAGTTCGCGTCCGCCCGATCGACGCCTTCACGTTCGGCGACTCGGTCGAGAAATTCCTGGTAGTCGAAGCGCTGTCCGTGGTTTGCTTCGGTCAGGTAACGGTCGATCTCCATCGGGAGCGGGCTAGCGAGGTCCGTCGCTTCGCCTGCTTGGAGACGTTCGCCGAGCGTCGTCAGGACTGCGCGGCTCGCCTTGACGGCCGGACCGAACTGTGCGTACTCGAGTCTGTGCTGGACCTGTCCGACGAATTTCTTGTAGTTCATGTAGGGTCCTCCGTGGGCTGGCTACGTCGTCTCGACGGCTTCGCCGTTCCCAGCAGTGACACGTGAACGGCTAGTCTCGAGTCGAGACAGTGGACCCACGTCGGTCGATCGGATAAAAGTACGACGCCCAGGCAACTGGCGACTGGCCCAGAGGCGACGCTCTCGAGCGACTGCGACGTGGTTGGCCGATCCTATACCAACGTTGTGCTTCACTGCATCTGCTTGCCGGTGCTTACACGGCGATATCACCTTCTCGAGCCCAGAACCAGAGAAGTTCGCCCGTCGACGAACGCTCTCGCCATCTGTGTTCGCCGCCGTTACCCGAGATAATCGAACCGGTAGCAGGCGACGGTTCGCACTATCTGCCACATAACAATCCGGTGAGTCGGTCTGTGTCTCGGCACACACCGATGAAGCGACGAACGTACCTCACGACGACGACGGCGACTGTTGCTGGTCTCGCTCTCGCGGGCTGCATGGGTGACGAGGCCGACGAAGAAGATCCCGCGGACGTAGACGGCGACGACGAGTACGACGAGGAAGAAACGGAAGAAGGAACGGAAGAAGAAACAGAAGAAACAGAAGAGACGGCGGGAATCCTCGGGACCTTCGACGACTTCGAGGACCTCGAGCCCTGGGGCGCGTTCCAGGACATCGGTTCGATCGGAGCCGACCCGGAACGCTCCTCTAGCGGTTCACAGTGTGCACGACTCGAGCCGAGCGAGGAGGACGGGCAGGTCAGGGTTCGTCGTTCCCTGGACGAACCGATCGACGTCCGCAACGTCGCACCCGGACTCGCGATGACCGCCAGCGACCGCGGGATAGTCCGAATCCAGCTTCAGGACGAGGACGGCGATTACGTCGAGTACAGCCAGCAGGTGATGGAGGACATGCCGCTGACGCGCAAGAACTTCGGCCTCACGCGCGTCCGTGGTGAACCCGACCTGAGCGAGGTCTACGTTCTCCAGATCATCAGGTGGTTCGGCGACGACGCCGAGGGACAGTTGTGGGTCGACGACTTCCATTTCGTTCCCGACGTCGACACCGGGAAGGTCATGCTGCAGTTCCACGGCGGGTACGAGTCTCAGTACACGGAAGCGATGCCGATTCTCCAGGAGTACGACCTTCCGGCGACGGCGTTCGTTCCGACCGACCGACTCCGTGCCGACGTCGCGGTCCAGGGCGACCGGCTCACCTACGACCAGGTCGGCGAACTCGCTAGCGCGGGCTGGACGATCGGCAGCCAGTCCGCACAGGGCGTCCACCTCGGCAACGCGAGTTCGAACGAACTCGAGTCGACCGTGACGGACCCGATCGACTGGCTCGAGGAGCAAGGGTACGAAGACGGCGCGCGGTTCTTCGCGTACCCGGGCTCAGAGTACACCGAGGAGTCGTACGAACTCGCCCAAGAGAACTACGACCTCGCGTTCGCGGGACAGGCCGAGTGTCAGGGGTACGCCAGTAATCCACACCTCTGCTCGGTCGTGTCCGATCCGGACCCCGATGACGTGGCAACCAAACTCGACTGGACGGCCGAACACGGCGGCATCACCTCGCTCGCGTTCTACGCGCTCGAAGACGAGAGATCGATCACCGCAGTCGAAGAAGCTGCCGCACGGATCGACGAACTCGTCGGCGAGGGCGAACTCGAAGTGATCACGCCCGCCGAGATGGCCGACCAGTACGTCTACGAGGGCTGACACGGCCCACGCACCTCGTCCGGCAGACTCACCTCGAGTTCGTCGCACGTGCGGCATCGCCAGAGCCGTCACGTCCACAGGTTCTTCTAACCCAAACTACAGGTGCTCTCGAGTCGAGAATCGAGACATGGGACAGACGAGCGGACCGCAAATTTTCGCGGAGACGACGCTCGCTGCCAGACGTCTCGAGCGACTCTCGGCCCGCATCGAAGCGCCTGGCGAGCGGTCGTCGCTCGAGGTTCGGACGCCAGTCACCGACGAAGCGATCGGATCGGTCCCGGCCTGTACGGCCAACGACGTCTCGGCTGCGGTCGAACGCGCCCGCTCAGCCCAGTCCGGTTGGGAGCGGGCGACGATCGACGAGCGGGCGGCGATACTCGAACGGTTCGGCGACCTCGTCCTCGACCGGCGGGAAGAACTGCTCGACCTCGTGCAACTCGAGACGGGGAAGTCCCGCCAGCACGCCGTCGAGGAGGTACTCGACGTGCCGTTGACCTGCTCGTACTACGCGGCAAACGGTGTCTCGGTCCTCGCAGACGCGGACCGCTCCAGTGCGGTGCCACTAGCCGCAGACGCGACAGTCACGTACGATCCCGTCGGCGTCGTCGGCGTCATCTCGCCGTGGAACTATCCACTGACGCTCGCGATGACCGACGCCGTTCCCGCGTTACTCGCCGGCAACGCCGTCGTCTGCAAACCCGACGAGCGAACGCCGTTCATCGCGTTGGCACTCGCAGAACTGCTGGCCGAGGCCGGCCTCCCTGCTGGCCTGTTCCAGGTCGTCACCGGCGAAGGGGAGACGGTCGGTCCAGCGCTGGTCGACGAAGTCGACTACGTCACCTTCACGGGTGGCACCGAGACTGGCCGAACAGTCGCCAAACAGGCTGGTCGGAACCTGATCGGTTGCTCGCTCGAGCTCGGCGGCAAGAACCCGATGCTCGTTTTAGACGACGCCGACATCGAGACAGCCGCCCGCGGTGCGGTCAAGGGCGCGTTCACGAACGCCGGCCAGCTCTGTCTCGCGCCCGAACGGATCTACGTCGACGAACACCGGTACGACGAGTTTCTCGATGCTTTCGTCGGTGCGACACGACGCCTCGAGCTCGGCCTCGAGTTCGAGTACGGCCCCGCAGTCGGCTCGCTGATCGACGACGACCACCTCGAGTCCGTCCGTGAGTTCGTCGACGACGCCGTCGAGAACGGCGCGTCGCTGCTCTCGGGCGGCCGTTCCCGTCCAGACGTCGGCCCGTTCTGTTACGAACCGACGATCTTGACCGACGTCGACCCCGACTCACGGGTCGCCTGCGAGGAGACGTTCGGTCCCGTCGTCTCCGTCCACGCCGTCTCGAGCGTCGACGAAGCGATCGAGCGGGCGAACGACTCCGAATACGGGCTGAACGCGAGCGTCTGGACGGCCGACCGCAAGCGCGGCCGTGCGGTCGCCCGCGAAATCGACTGTGGCACCGTCTGCGTCAACGATCCCTACACCGTCGGCTGGGCGGCGATCGACGCGCCGATGGGCGGCTTCGGCGACTCGGGGCTCGGCCGCCGTCACGGACCCGAGGGACTCAAGCGGTACGTCGACGTCCGAACGATCGCGACCTCCCGAATCGGACCGATGGACGCGCCGCCGGGTATCTCACCGCGCTGGTTCGCTCGCTTCATGTTCGGTCTAACTGCCGTCCAGCGACGGCTCGCCAGGTGGTTGCCGTGAGCGACGCCGAAGTCTTTCTCACCGGGTTCCCGGGCTTTCTCGGCTCGGCACTGCTCGAGCGCATCCTCGCCCGCGGCGACGGGCCAGTCGCCTGTCTGGTCCAGCCACAGTACCTCGAGACCGCACGCCAACGAGCGCGAGAGATCACCGCCAGGATCGACGGCGACGAAGACGCGATTCGGCTCTACGAGGGCGACATCACCGAACCCGACCTCGGACTGGGCGAGACGTCATTCGGCGACCGCTGTGAACTGTACCACCTCGCGGCCGTCTACGACCTCGGCGTCGACCGCGACCTGGCAGAAGCGGTCAACGTCCAGGGGACCGAACACGTCCTCGAGTTCGCCGAGCGTCTCGACGTCGACCGCTTTCACTACGTCAGCACCTGCTACGTCAGCGGCCGGTACGACGGCGTGTTCATCGAAGACCACCTGCAAGAAGGGCAATCGTTCAACAACCACTACGAAGAGACCAAGTACCGAGCAGAGGTCGCGGTTCGGGACCGGATGAACGACGGCCTGCCCGCGACGATCTACCGACCCGCGATCGTCGTCGGCGACAGCCAAACCGGCGAGACCGACAAGTACGACGGCCCGTACTACCTGCTTCGGCTCCTGCTCGCCCAGCCCGCGTGGCTCTCGATGGCGTTCTCGCTGCCTGACTCGAGCGACGCCGAGCTAAACGTCGTCCCCAGAAACTACGTCGTCGACGCCATCGCGTGCCTGAGCGACCGTGAGGAGACCGCAGGCGAGGTCTATCAGCTCTGTGATCCCGCGCCACTGTCGGTCCCGCGATTCGTCGACGTCATCGCCGAGGCAGCCGGCCACCGTACCCTCACGCTGCCGACGACGAAACCGATCGCCCAGACAGTGACGACGCGACTCGAGTCGTCGCTGCCGCTCGAGTCCGCCACCCTCG
Source organism: Natronobacterium gregoryi SP2 (assembly GCF_000230715.2). GTDB lineage: Archaea > Halobacteriota > Halobacteria > Halobacteriales > Natrialbaceae > Natronobacterium > Natronobacterium gregoryi. The sequence continues at coordinate 431,887 of NC_019792.1, read as the reverse complement.
ACTACCTCGACCACCCGACGCGGTACGCCTGCCCGAAGACGCTGCAGGCGCTCGAGGGGACCGGACTCGAGGTGCCGCCGTTCGAATCCTACGTCGATCGACTCGTCGCGTACGCGCTCGAGAACCCCGATGTCGGCGACGAGGCGATGGTCTAGCTGGATTTGTCGAGATCCATAACTGGCGATAGGTCTGAGAAGCCGCGCTGAATAGGAGACGCGAACTTTTTCCGCGTCGGGTTCGCCGAAGGCGAACCACTCTCTGCTCACGGATGCAAAGCATCCGTTCGCATGGCTCGCGGGACCGACGGCCCCGCGCTGGCGCAAAAGCTTCGATGAAAAAGGCGGGCTGCTCGGCCTTTGGCCTCGCCGCCCGGGAACCGCGCTCGCTTCGCTCGCGCAGAGACTGGTGATGCATCTTCCTTCTGGATTCAGCACGCAGTTTCTGACAGAATCCGAGTAGAACGTTCCGTTCCTGCTGCATAGACAGCGCGAGTCTTGCACAACTGACTCATTGGAGAAGGGGTTCGTACTGCCCGATCTTTGGGGCGAAATGACTTAGACAAATGTCACAGAATATTGACCATCAATGAGAGAGGCTGTCGTTCTGGCTGCAACCGGCTTACTAATTGCTGGGTTTGGTATCGCAATCTGGTATGGGCGGACAGAGCTACTCGCTCAATATCCAGAACATGAGGGTCCGGAGGAACTTGCCACCCGGGCTGGCGGGATTCTCACGGCTCACGGACTGCTCACTATTGGGATAGCAACTGTGGTCGGTCAATCCGACGAATCTCCGATACTTGTAGGCAGTTGGGCTGCCCTCACAGTGGTAGTCGCGTTTGCCGTTGCTGCACTTGCAGCCACGTACAATTGATGTTGCTCGACTGCTAAAGACACGCTCTAAATTCAGCAGGCAGTTCTCGTCAGCTACTAGTGGTTTCGACAACTCCTAGTTTTCGTAGATTCCGTACGCATCAAGTAACTCCTGGTACCGATTCCTGATCGTGAACTTGCTCACGCCGGTCGCGTCGTCGATCGTTTCCTGAGTGACGTGCTCGTTCGTCAGCCGGCCGGCCGCGTAGATCGCCGCCGCCGCAACTCCGGCCGGGTTCTTCCCGACGTGAAGTTGTTCCTCTTTCGCTGCGGCAAGGACGTCTCGAGCGACGCGTTCGGTCTCTTCGCTCACCCCGAGACTCGAGGTAAACTGCCGGAGGTAGTGATCGGGGTCGGGTGGTGCCATCTCGAGGCCGAGGTCACTCGAAAGCTGTCGGTACGCCCGCTTGATGGGGGGTTCGTCGACGCGACTTACCGATTCGAACGTGCTGAACGTTCGTGGTGTTCCGTGTTGGCGTGCAGCGGCATACAGGCTGGCGGTCGCCACCGCTTCGATCGACCGCCCGAGCAGCAGGTCCGCGTCGACCGCCTGCCGGTAGATGATCGCAGCGGTCTCGCGACACGGTTCCGGGAGGCCAAGCGCCGACGCCATGCGCTCGAGTTCGCCCAGGGCCTGTTTGAGGTTTCGCTCCTGGGAGTTCGTCGAAGTGAACCGTTCGTTCCAGGTTCGAAGCCGGTTGAGTTTGGAGCGTTTGCGTGCCGAAAGTTCGTTTCCGTACGCGTCTCGGTCTTCCCAGCCGATCGTCGTGCTGAGCCCTTTGTCGTGTCGACGCTGTGTGATTGGAGCGCCGACTCGTCCTCGACTGTTCCCGTCTTCGTCGAAGGAGCGCCACTCCGGGCCGTAATCGATTTCGTCGCCGCCGGACACTAATCCGCAGTCCGAACACACGCGTTCACCCCGGTCGTCGTCCGGGCGAATCCGGCCGTTACACTCCGGACAGGTCCCTCGTTCCGACCGCGTGACCTCGCGTTCTCTCTCTCGTGACCTGCTTTCGATCGCGTCGACGGTCGTTTGGGACATACGTAATCGATCACTGGGGGACCCAGCCCCCCACATCGTGTGTCGCTCTCACCTCAAGGTTAAGTTAGAAGCCCTATGTATAGAGGGCGGTTTCTCGACTGCTGGGAATCGACTCACACTTAAAGAGATAGCTACGTCCGAAGCTGGTTGCACATCGACCCCGCCGCTTTCGTGCGATCCAGTGTGGACCGCGGTGTCGCTGTGTCCTCCCGTATCAGACGGTGTCAGAGTTCGACTTGTGGGGCCACGACGTGATCGTCTCGTAGTCGCCGGGGACGACGGGACCGTCCAGTAGTGGGTCGTCGGTTCGCCCCATCCACTCGTGCAGTTCTCGAGCGAGCCTTTCCCTGATACCCTGGTATTTCGGCTCGAAGACGACGTTGTCGTCCTCCTGTGGACTCTCCTCGAGGTCGTACAGTTCCTCGTAGGGTCGTGGGGGGACCGCGTCGGTCTCTCTGACCATCCGTCCAGCCTCGCTCGCGAAGACGTCGGTGGTGAGATACACTTTCGGCAGGTGCCAGAAGTTACGTACGTACTTGTAGCGCTTCGTTCGGATGGTCCTGACTGGGTTGTACATGTCGTGCCAGGTCATCTCCGCGAAGATGCGCTCTCGCGGTTCGTAGTCGTCACCCGTCAACAGCGGGAGGAAACTCCGGCCGTCGAGTCCAGCGGGCGTCTCGAGGTCGTCGTCTTCGTCGCCGATTAGATCGAGGATCGTCGGTAACACGTCGACGTTGCTGAGCAGTTCGTCGTACCGGCTGCCGTCGTCTGCGACGTCCGGACATCGCAGGAGCAGTGCCGCCTCGATGCCGGGATCGTAGCAGCTTCCTTTCGCTCGCGGGAACGCGATCCCGTGTTCGGTCGTGAACACGACCAGTGTCTCTTCGTCGAGGCCCGTCTCCGCGAGCGTATCGAGGATCGATCCGACCGCGTCGTCGACGGCACGAACCATGCCGTGCATCTCCGCCAGGTCCTGCCGAATCCCGCGTCGATCCGGGAGAAACGTCAGCGGCCGGACAGCGTCCGGGTCGTCCGTCTCGTAGTGGTCGCTGTCGAAGCCAAAGCGGCCGTTCTCCTCCTCGACGCGGTGCAGTTCGAAGAAGCCGATCGACGCGAAAAACGGCGATTCGAACGCTTCGCGCTCGAGGAAGCCGGAGACGACCTCGGCGACGTTTCTCGCCCGGTTCGCCTGGTGGACTGCCGGCGAGACGCCGGGATAGAGGTTGCCCTCGGAGTGGACGTAGTCGTACTCGAGTCGGTCGGTGTCCTGTGTGATGTGTTGAAGACCGAAGAGGTGCGTCTCGTAGCCCGCATCGTCCAGGTAGTGGGGGAGGATGCGTTCGCCCTCGTGGAGTTCCCAGTCGCCGTGGGCAAGCCCCATTAGGCCGTTGACGTGAGGGAACCGGCCGGTCATGAAACTGCCGCGGCTGGGAGAACACTGGGGGGCGGTCACGAAGTGGTTCTCGAGGAGGGCTCCCGACTCTGCGAGTTCGTCGAGTCGGGGCGTCTCGATGGCGGCTCCGTAACAGCCCAGATACCGTCCCAGATCGTGACACGTTATCAGGACGACGTTCGGGTTCGACGGTGCCATGCCATCGCTCTACTACGACCCCGTGAATAATGGTGGCGGCTGTATCGAGTCGCTACTCGGTGAGAACCATCACTGGAACCATGATCGCGACGCCCAGACTGATTCCGAATATCAGCTCCCGTCGCCCCCTGCCAGGGAGCTCCGATCCGTGATCGAGCGCCTCCGGAAAGATGTCGTGGAAGACGAGATAGATCATCGCGCCGGCGGCGAAGCCGAACCCGAACGGGAGGAACTCCCGGGCGATAGTGACGAAGACGTAGGCGATGGCCGCACCGACCGGCTGGGGAATACTCGAGAAGACGGCCCAGCCGAAAATCTTCCAGTTAGCGACTCCGTACGTGTGAAGCGGGATCGCGACTGCGAGGCCTTCGGGAACGTTCTGGATCGAGATTGCGATCGTGATGAAGATTGCGAGTGCTGGAACTGCCAGTCCCGCGATCACCAGGTCTCCCTCGACGCCGAGGTCGGCGAACGCGACGCCGAGCGCGACGCCCTCGGGAAAGCTGTGGACAGTGAGGACGCCGACGATCAACACCAGTTTCCGAACGTCAGCTTCGGGAATCTGACGTGGCTGGAACTCGTGGCCCGCGATGAGTCGGTCGGCGAGAATTACCAGCCCGACGCCGACGACGACCCCGAGCCCGACCTGCGTAATCGATCCCTCGCCGAGTCCCTCTACGACGAATCCAAACACCGACGCGAACAGCATGATTCCGCCCGCCAGCCCCCAGAGAACGACGGTTGCTCTATCACTGACGTCGTCGACGAAGAAAAACGGGAGGGTGCCCAGACCACAGACTATCGCAGTAAAGACGCCGGCGGCGACGACCAGTCCGAGCCCCTCCACGGCCATACTGACTTTCGGAAACAGATCGTCTTACTCCTGTTGCTCCGAGAGCCGGCGCGTGCCTTTTTGTAGACGCTTCGTGAACGAACGAGCATGCAGGTACTCGTGCCGATCGACGACTCGGAGCCGGCGAGAAAAGCGGTCGCCCACGCGGCAACTGCTTACCCCGACGCCGATCTCAGGCTGGTGCACATCATCAATCCCAGCACGTCGATGTACGGCGACGGTGCCGTCTACGCGTACGACTCACTGATCGACGCCCGCCGCGAAGCCGCCGCCCGGCTGTTCGAAGAGACACGAAAGGTCGCAGCCGAACACGGCCACGACGACGTAGCGACCGAAACGATCGTCGGCCGACCGGCCCGCGAGATCGTCTCGGTCGCAACGGAGGAAAACGTCGACCTCGTCGTCATCGGCAGCCACGGCCGATCCGGGGCTTCCCGCGTCTTGCTCGGCAGCGTCGCCGAAACCGTCGTCCGACAAGCCCCGGTCCCCGTCACCGTCGTCAGATAGTCGCGTTGGTCCAGGATACTCTTTTGGGACTCGATGAGGTACGAGTGGTCGATGTCGCGTACGCTACTCGTCCCCGTCGACGGATCGCCACTCTCCAGACAAGCCCTCGAGTTCGCACTCGAGGAGTACGACGACGTTTCGATCGTCGCGCTCCACGTGATCGATCCGTCCGAGCCAGGGTACAGCTCGATGACGGAAATCGACGTTCGGACGGAGCCGCCACACGGCTCCGAAGAGTGGTACGAGCGCGCAGGCAAAGAGGAAGCACAAATATTCGAGGACGCTCGAGAGGTGACGTCGGAGTACGACGCCGCCCTCGAGACCGAAAGCGTCGTCGGCGACCCGGCACGCGAAATCGTCGACTACGCGGAGGAGCACGACATCGATCAAATCGTCCTGGGCGGCCACGGGCGCACTGGAGCGACACGGTTGTTGCTGGGTAGTGTCGCGGAGACTGTCGTCTACCGGGCACCGGTTACCGTCACGGTCGTGCGGAACGAAAGCAGTCGGACGTGACTGTCTGCTGGAGCGACTCGCTCACCGCACGACGATGACGGGAACGTTCGCACGCCGAACCACGAGTTCGGCAGTGCTACCGAGGCGAAACTCCGAACTCGGTCCGGCACTCCGTCCACGTCCGCCGAGCACGATCTGGTCTATCTCCGAGTCTTCGACGTAGCCGAGGATCGTCTGCGGCGGGGAACCGACAGCGGTGTCAGTCTCGATCGTCACGTCCTCGTCGACGACGGCCTCGCGGGCCTCCTCGAAGAGTTCAGCCGCGTCAGCCCGCTGTTCCTCGAGCCACGATTCCGTCAGTGGGGGCAACTCACTTTCGTCGGCCGTCACCGCGAACGGATCGATCGCGTGAAAGAGGACGATCCGTGCGTCGGGAAACGTCTCGAGGGCGTACTCGAGTGCTGCCTGTGCGTGTGACGAGTCGTCGTGGGCGACGAGAATCGATCGTGCCATGTCCCTGACGTTGGACTGGAACGATACTAAACCCTCACCCCGGACACCAGTCGAGTGGGGACAGCGGACGGTCGTCGTCGGCTTCGGTCTCCGGGACGACGAGTACGGGGACTGGTGCTCGTTCGACCACTCGGTCTGCAGTGCTCCCGAACAGTGTCTCGCCGACGCTACTGTGCTCGGTACGGCCGAGGACGATCAGGTCGATGTCTCGCTCGTCGGCGTAGGAGGTGACGATGCGGGCCGGCCGTCCGCGACGAACGGCACCGTGTATCTCGGCGTCGTGATCGTCGGAGACGGCGGCGATTTCGTCGACGAGGAGCATCCTGGCTCTGTCGATCTCGACGACGTCGGTCACGCCGAACTGGATCGGAGTCGTCGTCGTGTCGACGACCGTGAGAACGTCGACCTCGACTGATTCGTCGCTCTCGTCGGCGAGTTGCAGTGCCTGCTCGAGGGCGTGGCCTGCGGCGGCGCTGCCGTCGACCGGGACGAGAATCGAGTTCACGACGATTACCGGACGACGACGACTGGAATCGGCGACCGGCGAACGACGCTTTCGGCCACGCTGCCAAGCAGTACCCGGGAGACGCCCTCACGACCATGGCTTCCCATTACGATCGTGTCGTACTCTTCGTCTTCGGCGTAGTCGAGGATCGCTCGGTCCGGCTTGCCGGTTACGACCTCCGTGTCGACGTCGTGGCCGTGTTCTGTCCCGGTTTCTCTCGCTTCGTCGAGCGTCTCCTGTCCCTGTTCTCGGGCTCTTCCGGCTTCCGCGGCTTCCATCTCGTCGTCCTCGAAGGCGGTCCAGTATCCTTCCGGTGCCGGAACGACGTAGAGAGTCGTGACGGCCGGATCGTCGAACTTCTCGACCGTGTACTCGAGTGCCTTCTTCGATGGGGCAGAACCGTCGTACGGAACGAGTATTCGCTCGGTCATGCGAGTCGGTACGTCGGCCAGCCGTATAATAGATCCTCTACAGGTGGACCGTGCCGATGTCTCTGGACGTTCAGGGATGTGGCTTTCCGGGACGATCTCGGGATGGCAACCTCCCTCGACGAGTCCTCGTACTATGCCGTGTCGTGGAACGGCGAGACGCCTCGGCGTCTCGAACCACTCGAGTCCAGTGCGCTCAGTCGGGGTCGACAGACGGTACAGGCCGAGGCGATTTACCATTCCATGCCGCCGTTGATCCCGATGACTTGACCGGTCATGTAGTCGGCGTACTCGCCCGCAAGAAACCGGACCATGCCGACGATGTCTTTCGTCTCGGCGAACCGATTCAGCGGGATGTCGTCTCTGATCTGCTCTTGGACTCGTTCGGGGACCTTCTCGAGCATGTCCGTCCGGGTAAAGCCGGGTGCAACACAGTTTGCTGTCGAGTCGTGTCTGGCCAGTTCCAGCGCGATCGTCCGAGTGAACGCGATTAGCCCGCCTTTCGAGGTGGCGTAGTTGGCCTGCCCGTAGTTTCCCTGCTGGCCGACGACACTCGAGATGTTGATGAGTCGTCCCTGGTCGGCGTCCTTGATGTCGTCGTAGAACGCCTTCGTACAGTTGAACGTGCCATCGAGGTTGACGGCCATCACGTTCGACCACTCCTCGGCAGTCATGTTCTCGAACTTCCGGTCGATGGTGATTCCGGCGTTGTTCACGAGAACGTCGATCGGACCGAGTTCGTCGTGGACCTCCGCGGCCATCCGCCGAACTGCCTCGGGGTCGGAGACATCTGCACCGACGGCGATGGCCGTCCCGTCGTGTTGCCTGATCCGTTCGGTTACCTCGCGTGCCTGCCCGTCGGAACTCCGATAATTGACCACGACGGCCGCGCCACAACGCGCGAACTCGAGTGCGATGTCCCGTCCGATTCCGCGCGAGGACCCGGTGACGAGACACGTTCGGTCGGAGAGTGGCCGCCGATCCAGGGGTTCCAGCTGTTGCACTGTTTCTGACATACGTCCGTCACTCCAACGTCACTATTGTTAACAATACCCCCTGATTGGACGTAACTGTCCGCGATTCCGACCGATTACGTGTCGGACCGCCAGAAGCCGTTCCAACCGCTGTCGTCCAGACGGTTTCGTCCGCGAATAACGCCAGGGACGGGGCGACGGGAACTCTCTCTTTCGGTCGTGCAGTATTCCAGGGCCGAGCACAGGCCGGGGCCGAAACCAGTCGCTGGAGGATGCAAAGTTAAGGGGACCATCGTGGTAGGAAGCGGCGCATGACCGTTCAGATCGCTGGCGTGGCCAGCACCCAGTTCGGCGAGCATCCCGACTCGTCGGCCCGCGAGCTGTTTACTGACGCCGCACTCGAGGCGCTCGAGGACGCGTCGCTGCCGCCCGGCGACGTCGAGGAACTGTACGCAGGGAACTTCATCGGCGACCTCGTCGACGATCAGGCCCACGTCGGTGCGATGCTCGCCGACTACGTCGGCGCGCGGCGGGCCGCGTCGATGCGAACGGAAAGCGCCTGCGCCTCCGCGAGTTCGGCCGCCCGATGCGGCGTGCAGGCGATCGCGGCCGGCGACGCGGACGTGGCGCTCGTGGGTGGGGTCGAACTGATGCACGCCAGCGGTATTCAGGAGGTCACCGACGCGCTCGCAAACGCTGCGGACAACGAGTACGAGAACGCGGCCGGGCTCACGTTTCCCGGGATCTACGCGCTGATGGCGCAGGTCTACATGAACGAGTTCGACGTCGGCAACGAAGAACTGGCCGCGGTAGCGGTCAAAAACTACGAGAACGGCACGACGAACCCGATCGCCCAGCGCCAGGAGGAGACCGACGTCGAGAGTGTCCTCGAGTCGCCGCCGGTCGCGGCTCCGTTGCACCTCCAGGACTGCTGTCCGGTCACGGACGGCGCGAGCGCGGCCGTCCTGGTCAGCGAGACGTACGCCGAGGACCGCGGCCTCGAGACCGAGGTGTCGGTCGCCGGCACCGGGCAAGCCAGCGATTCGCTGGCTCTGCAGGACCGACCCGACCTCGCGCGGACGCGGGCTGCCGAACGGGCCGCCGAGGACGCCTACGACCGCGCCGGCGTCTCGCCCGAGGACGTCGACGTCGTCGAACTCCACGACTGTTTCACGATCGCCGAGATACTCGCAGTCGAGTCGCTGGGCTTCTTCGAGCGGGGCGAGGGGGCTCGCGGAGCCGTCGACGGTGAGACGGCCGTCGGCGGCCGGATTCCCGTCAACACCTCCGGCGGACTGCTCGCGAAGGGCCATCCGGTGGGAGCGACTGGCGTCGCTCAGATCGTCGAAATCACGAAACAACTCGAGGGTCGCCACCCGAACCAGGTTGCCGATCCGAGGACCGGTCTCACCCACACCGTCGGCGGCAGCGGTGCGAGTTGCGTCGTCACCGTCCTCGAGGGAGGTGCGTGACGATGCAGCCCTGGTTCGTCGACTTCGCGGAGGGGATCGACGACGGCGAGCCGATCTACCTCGCCTGCGAGGAGTGTGGCGAGGTTGCTCTCCCCCCACGGATCGTCTGTCCCGAGTGTGGGACGCAAACGTTCGAGGAGCGACGGCTCTCGGAGACGGCGACGGTCTCGGCGACGACGACGATCTTCAGTTCGATCCCCGAGTACGCCGACGAGACACCGTACACGGTCGTCGTGGCGACGTTCGACGAGGGCGTTCGACTCACGGGACAGCTTCGGGGAGCGAACGGCGACGAGATCGACCGCGGCGAGACTGTCGAAGTCGGCGCTGAAGAACGCGAAGACAGGTGGCTCGTCTCGTTCTCACCGACCGACTGACGGATTCCGTATCGATTCGATCGGCGAACGACCACCGCTAGCGATCGATACACGTGTCACAGCAAAAATACGACGAGCGAACCGAGCCCGAGCGCGACAGCAACTGGCACGCACAGCTACCCGAGGACGTCTACGAAGAACTCGACACCTCCGAGCAGGGACTCGACTCGGAAGAAGCGCGCGAACGACTCGAGCGTCACGGACCAAACGAAGTCGAGACCGAGGAAGGTGCCTCGCCGCTTCGGATCTTCCTCGAGCAGTACACGTCGGTGCTGATCTGGGTACTGATCGTCGCGGCGGGCGTCATGGCTGCGATCGGCGAGACGCTCGATGCCGCCGTCATCGCCGGCATCGTGGTCTTCATCACGCTGTTTGGCTTCGCCCAGGACTACCGTGCAGAACAGAGCATTCAAGCGCTGAAGGAGCTCTCGACGACGTACGCGATGGTCAGCCGGGACGGCGAGAAGACCGAGGTCGACGCCACGCGGGTGGTCCCCGGCGATGTCGTCTTCGTCGAGTCCGGCGACGCCGTCCCCGCCGACGCGCGAGTAATTGAGTCGGCGAACCTCCGGGTCGACGAGGCGGCACTCACCGGCGAGAGCGTTAGCGTCTCCAAAGCTCCTGAAACGATCGAAGACGACGCCTCGATCGCCGAGCGGACGAACGTCCTCCACAAGGACACTGTCGTCGAGCGAGGCTCGGGGACGGCGGTCGTCGTCGAGACGGGATCGGAGACGGAAATCGGCCGGATCGCGACGGCACTCGAGGAAGCCGAAGAGCGCGACACGCCGTTCCAGGCGGAACTCGATCGACTCGGCAAGATCATCGCCGCGGCCGTCATCGGCGTCGTGACGGTGATCGGAATCACGGAACTGGTGATCGGCGATACGGAGCCGGTGCAGGTGTTCATGACGGCCGTCGCCGTCGCGGTCTCTGCGGTTCCCGAGGGACTCCCGGCCGTCGTCACGCTCTCGCTCGCGCTCGGTGCCCGGCGGATGGTCGAACAGAACGCGCTCGTGCGCCGGTTGCCGATCGTCGAGGCGCTCGGTTCCGTCGACGTGATCTGTACCGACAAGACGGGAACGCTGACCGAGGAGGAGATGACGGTCACCCGAATCGCGGCCAACCGGGAAACGTACGACGTGGCCGGCACCGGCTACGACACCGACGGCGAGTTCCGCCGGGGCGACGAGACGGTCGACCCCGGCCGGATCGACGAACTGCTCCGGTGTGGCATGCTCTGTAACGACGTCGAACTGGGTAGACGTGAGGATCGCGGGGAGGCGGTCGAGGGCGACGAGGGGGACGGCTTCGAAGACGACGAACGGGTGTACCTCGGCGACCCGACCGAGATTTCCCTCTTCGTTGCCGCCCGAAAAGCCGGCTTCGACCACGAGGACCTCAGGGAACGGTACCCGCGGATCGACGAGGTCGAGTTCACCTCCGATCGCAAGCGGATGACGACGCTCCACGAGACGCCCGGTGGCGACCGCGTCGCGTACACGAAGGGGGCACCGGAGGTCGTCCTCGAGCGGTGTACCCGCGAGTACGTCGACGGCGAAATCGTCGAGTTGACCGACGAACGACGTGCCGAGATCGAAGCGCGCAACGAGGCCTTCGCCGAGGACGCCCTGCGGGTGATGGCCTTTGCCGTCCGTCCCGACGCTCCCGCCGAAGTCTCCGAAGACGACGAGCAGGACCTCGTCTATCTCGGGCTCCAGGGAATGCTCGATCCACCCCGATCCGAGGTAACCGGTGCGCTCGAGGGCTGTCTCGACGCCGGCATCGACGTCGTCATGATCACCGGCGACAACGCGACCACCGCGCGAGCGGTCGGCACAGAGATCGGTCTCGAGTCGGCACGGGTAGTCAAGGGGCCGGAACTCGAGGAGATGAGCGACGAGGAACTGGCTGCGGTGGTCGAAGACGTCGACGTCTTCGCTCGGACGTCACCCGACCACAAGACGCGGATTCTCAAGACGCTACAGAGGAAAGGACACACGGTTGCGATGACGGGCGACGGCGTCAACGACGCACCGGCGGTCAAGAACGCCGACGTCGGCGTCGCGATGGGGGTTCGCGGGACCGACGTCACCGAACAGGCCTCTGACATCGTCTTGCTCGACGACAACTTCGCGACGATCCGCGACGCCGTCCGTCAGGGGCGGCGGATCTTCGACAACGTGAGGAAGTTCGTCAACTACTTTCTCTCGGCCAACGGCGCACACGTCCTTCTGCTGTTTACCGGGATCATGTCCGGTGCAGGGCTGGTGATGACGCCGATCATGTTCCTGTGGATCAACGTCGTTACCGACGGCATTCCAGCGTTGACGCTGGGCGTCGATCCCGAAGCCGACGATGTCATGGAACGGCCACCGCGGCCGCCGGACGAAGGCGTGATAACCGAACGGATCGTCTCGTCGATCGGCGGCATCGCCGTGTTGATCACGGCTACGCTGTTGCCGCTGTTTTACTACTACAACCAGGTCGTTGGCGATCTGGTGCTCGCCCAGACGATGGTGTTCACCGCGTTCGTGTTCATGGCGATCGCCCGTATCGGCGCGATCCGATCGCGCTACGGCCTCGGACTGTTCTCGAACAACCGGTGGCTGGTGGTCGCGATCGCGATCACCCTCACCCTCCAGTTGCTGGTGTTGTACACGCCACTGAGCATCCTCTTTGGCGTCACCGCACTCGAGTTCGGTCACTGGCTCCAGATCGCCGTCGTCGTCGCAGCGTTCTCGATCCTGATGGCCGTCTTCGTTGCAGTACAGAACCGCTACTTCGACCGATACTGACGAGACACGAGATGAGTGCGAACTCGAGGGTCGGCGCGGTCACAGATCGGGCGGATAGTCGCCGCTCTCGCGATACTCGGAGACGACCGCCGCAAACGCCACCACGTGGAGAACGACCACCACGACGATCATCGCGAGATAGAGCAGGTGGAGCGGATCGTCCGATGGAAAGCCCATCTCCTCGTACGGGCGGAGGTACGCCCGGTCGTAGCCGTGGACAGCCACGAGCCAGAAGATGACGTACGTGCCGTGGCTCTGGTGCCACTTCCAGGCTTTCGGGCCGAGATAGTCGTAGGCCCTGTCGTTGGAGGTAAACGCCAGCACGACTGCGATGAGGACGGCGATCATGGCACCGAACGCCCACGGACTCATGTCGACGAGATAGCCGACGACATCCCAGTCGCGTGCCGCAAAGACGAACAGGACGTGGATAACGGACCAGATAGCGAACCAGATACCCAGTTCCGACCGCCAGTTCACGGGGACGTTCCCGGAAAACCGTCGTCTGATCGACGGCCGGATGCGTACCAGCGGGCCGATGACCATCACGACAAACAGGACGAAGAAGGGAACGGCACCGACGACTCGCTGCCCGCCGTATCCGACGACCCACAGCAGGACCGCCACGGCGATACTCCCGATCGCTACGACCAGATGATGGGTGAGTTCGTTGTTGGTGTCTGCCGTCATGGTATCGACGTGTCACGCGACTGTGACTATACGGACATCGATCGCTCGGATAAAGCTGTTCCCAGGACGGAGACTCTAGACGACGCGGTCTCGCAGTTCGTCGCGGTGTTTCGCGCCGTAGACCAACTCGATCGAGTCGCTCGCTGGCGTGGCCACACAGGTCAGCCGGAACCCCTTCTCCGTTATCTCTTCTTCCGAGAGGCTCCGCTGGACGTCCATCTCGAGTTCTCCCGCGAGAAGCACCGCGGCACAGTTCACGCAGCCGCCTGCTCGACAGTGAAACGGCCAGTCGTGCCCTGCAGCTTCGGCCGCGTCGAGGACGTACTCGTCACGCCCCACCTCGAACGTGCCGTAAGCGCCGGCGTCGAGATCCGCGTTCGCGGCCTGCTCGAGGAGGTCGTCGTCCTCGAGCGACCAGTCCCGGTCGTCGACGACCTGGTAGTCGAGGTACTCGACGGTCGCGGTCTCGGCCCGTGGTGCGCTGATAGCGATCACTGGGACGCCAGCGAAGCGGACGACGCGATCTGTCGTACTCCCGAGGAGATACCGTCGTAGCCCCGTCTCGCCGTGTGTCCCCATCACGATGCAGTCGGTGTCGTGCATCGCGGCCGTCGCGAGAATGCGCTGGTCGACCCGACCGCTCGGGGCCGAGACGTCGACGGCGTCCAGATTTGACTCGCGGGCACGCTCGAAGGCGTCGTCGACGGGCTCGAGGCCGACACCGTCGGTGTCGTCGATGTCGACCGTCTCTAGACCGTCGACCGTCCCCTCGTCGCTCACGTGGACGACGTGGAGCCGCGCACCCGTTTCGGTCGCGAGATCGATGGCGTGCTCGAGTGCCGTCTCCGCACTGTGGCTTCCATCGATGGGGGCCAGGACGCGCTCGAACTTGGCCTCGGCGCTCGTCTCTTCGTGGACGGTCGCGACCGGGACGGACGACTCCCGAAGCGTTTGCTCTGCGACGCTGCCCAGCAGGAATCGGCCAAGCCCGCTTCGGCCGGTCGTCCCCATCGCGATCAGGTCTGCGTCGCGCTCGTCGGCCGACGTAAGGACCGCTTCGTGGACGTCGCCGTCCGCCTCGCGGAGTTCGGTCGTCGTCTCGAGGCCGCGATCGTTCGCTCGCTTGATCAGTTCGTCGACAGCCCGTTTCCCGTCGCCTTCCTCGTCACCGCCAACGACGCCCTGCTCGAGGATCGAAACGACGTGTAGTGTCGCATCGAACCGTTCCGCGAGTTGGATCGCGTACGTTCCAGCGTTTTCCGCCACCGGACTCCCGTCGGCCGGCACGAGAATCGTGTCGTACATCGCAGGCCCCCTACCACGGTTGCGAACAAGTAGCCATTCCACGTCTCCGTCGAACGAGTGAGGCTCGTGTGAGCCGATGTCATCGTATGGCGGACCCGAACGTCACCTGCCAGTGCCAGTTGTACGGTCACGACTGGCACCACCTCTGGAACCACGACATCGTCGTCACCGAAGACATCGAGCCGATCTACGCTCTGGTGTGTTGCTGTGCCGACGACGACTCCTCGATCGTGAGGGGACAGCTGACAGTCCGACGCCGAGAACGGCCCGTCGATCCACGTGCAAGCTATCGAGTTCGCCACGAAGACGAGTCGTCACGTCGGTAGCGGCTGGTCGCCGGGTAGCCACCACTGGCCCGTCACCCGCCCGAGGACTGTCTCGGCGACTCCCTCGAGGAATCAGCGTTCCGCTCCCGGGCGACAGTGACTCCCCATCACGAGCCGGTCGCCGTCGTTCTCTTTCCGCGCACTCGAGGGCGTCTCGAGGACGTTGTCACGGTCGATAGAGCGCGAACGTGTCCGAACCAGGGCGTGTGAGCGGATTCAATCCATCGACAGGTAAACAGCACTAGTACCGTCCCAACCGTCGACTGACGGGTCGAATCGAGCGACACCGCCAGATTCGACCCATCAGTTCAGGCTTGGCCCGCCACTAGTCGTCGATCGGTGCTGCACTCGAGAGCGCCTCGTCGATCTCGGCGTCTTCCATCTTCTCGACCAAGGCGTCGATCACTTCCTCGCGCTTTCCTTTGACGAACTTGATAGAGCCGACGACGAGGTGGCCGCCGCCGGAGACGCCGCCGCCGGGGACCTCGTCCTCGAGTTCCGAGACCATCTGTGGGATGTCGAGGCGGACGCCGTCGGAGCGGAGCACGGCGAAGTCAGGGCCGTAGCCGACCGTGATGACGGGGTCGCCGGTTTCTTCGATTTTCCGGTCGTGGATCTCGCCCGTCGTCTTGCCCGGCGCGGGATAGGTAAAGCGGTGGGCGTGATTCTCGACGTCGATCCGGTAGAGGTGTGCGCCGTTGTCCAGGTCCTCGTGCTCTAGGTGGGGAATGGCGGCGTCGAGTTGCTCGTCGACCTCCTCGCGGGCGCGGTCGGCGAAGAAGTCCACGAGATCGCGGTGGCGCTGCTCGTCGCCGTTGTCGATCTGAAGCAGGTCCTGAATGAGTTGGTCGCCCGAGTCATAGCGCAGCCAGAAGGCCGCGTAGTCTAAGGCTTCGCTGACGTCTTGGAGGCGCTGCTCGTCGTAGCCTTCCTCGGCCGCGAGCTCGAGGTACTGGTCCATCGCGTCGGCCTTCGAGCGGTCCGAGAGGCCGGCGACGGCGGGGACGTGACGGAGCTGGTCGGTCAGATCGGGGTAGATCATCCGCGCGAGTTCGACACAGAGCATCCCCGTGGTGATCCGGTAGTCCTCGTCGTGGAGGTAGGGGTTGACGTGGGCGTCGAGCAAGTCCTCGACCGCGTCGGGGTCGGGATGGTGGTGGTCGATGGCGATGATCGGGATGTCGTAGTGGGCCAGCGTCTCGTAGGCCGGGACGTCTTCGGCCGTCGAACCATTGTCGAGCATGAGCAGGAGCGGTAGTTGCTGGCCGTGTTTCTCTCGGTCCTCGAGCGCGAAGTTGAGGTCTCGTGTGGCGTCTTCCATCTCGTAGAACGGCGCTTTCGCGGGCAGGCGCTTGATGAGGTGGCGTGGCGCGTCGTCGTTTTCGTGGACCTCGGCGATGAACTTCTCGAGGGCGATCTGGACCGGCACGGCAGCGCACATCCCGTCGCCGTCGGCGTGGTGACGGACGCGGATGGGGCGACCCTCGAGGACGGCACGACGGAGTCGCGTGGCGACTTCCTGTAGGTTTGGGCGGAGTTTCTCGAAGGCGGGCCAGTCGATCAGCGGATCGACATCGTGGGGCTCGGAGCGGGATTCGAGGGCTGTCTGGATTCGCTCACGGGCTTTTTCGGCGTCCTCGGCCTCGAGTTTCGAGAGACCGTCGACCTCGATCTGGACCGATCCCTCGCGGTGTTCGGGGGAGCCGGTGACGCGGACGACGTCGCCGACCTCGACGTTCGGGTAGGCGCGGACGCCTGCTTCCTCGAACGCGGCACAGGGGACGACGCCGGACTCGTCGGCGACGTGGAAGATCGTTGGGCCGCCGGTCTGTTTGACCTGGACGACCTCGCCTTCGAGGTGGATCTGGTCGCCGACGTTTGCTTCGAGGCGGTCGGTGCCAGTCAGCGCGTAGTCGTGGGAGACTGACTGGAGGGTGTAGTCGTCGACGTCGACGGGCTCGAAGGCTATGTCACCGTTGTCACGGACGCTCTCGAGTTCGACGACGAGTTCGTCGCCGACGGCGAAGGTTCCCTCGAGGACGGATTCGTGGACGAGACCGGAGACGGATTCGGAGAGATCGACGAAGACGCCGTAGTCGACGATACCGTTGATTTCGGCGAGATAAGGGGTGTCCGATTCGATGTCGGCAGCGGTACAGTCGGCGTCGAGATCGTAGACGACGGAATCCCCGTCGTCCGTGCCGGCATCACCGGCAGAGGCTCGTTTCATCTTGAGTCATCGTTTGGAGGTCCCCGCGTATAACCCTTATCAAGAAGGGACGAGACGAGGGATGAAATCGATCACACGGTAGAGCGGTCGACGGACGAGCCGTCGCGTCACCGATCGAGTCCCCTTTCGGAACGTTTAGCAACCGCAAGCCCACAGGTAGGGACATGGGGCTGCTCGACGCCTTGTTTCGCTCGAACGAGATCCTCGGCATCGCCGAGGAGACCCTCGAGTTCGCGATCGAGTCCTCGGAGGCGGCCCACCCTCACGAGTATATGGGCTTTCTTCGCGGGACCGAGGCACATCGGCTGGGACTTGACCAGGACGGACTCGTCATCACCGACGTACTGGTGGTGCCGGGGACCGAATCAAACAGCGTCAGCGCCACCGTCAAGACGAGTCAGATTCCAAACGACGTGAAGGCACTCGGTAGCGTCCACTCCCATCCTAACGGCGTCATCGAGCCCAGCAGCGCGGACTTGGAGACGTTCGGCCGCGGCAGCGTCCACATCATCATCGGCGCGCCGTACGGCCGACACGACTGGAAGGCCTTCGACTCCGAGGGACGGCCGACGAATCTGCACGTGGTCGACGTCGACCTCCCCGAGTCCGAGGACTTCTTCGATTTTACCCAGTCTGACATCGACGAGGAACTGCGAGGATGACACGACGCGACACTTTCGAGACGACGAGTCAGCTATGACGAAGACGGTTATCGCCCAGGGAACGTTCGACCTGCTTCACCCCGGTCACGTCCACTACCTCGAGGAAGCGGTGGCGATGGGTGACGAACTGTACGTGATCGTCGCCCGTCGGGCGAACGTCGACCACAAACCGGAGCCGATCTGTCCAGCAACCCAGCGTCGGGACGTGGTCGCGGCGCTCGAGGCCGTCGACGAGGCCATTCTCGGTCACGAAGAGGATATCTTCGTCCCGATCGAGGAGATCGATCCAGACGTGATCGCGCTGGGTCACGACCAGCACCACGACGACGCGGCGATCGAGGACGAACTCGAGCGACGCGGCATCGACTGTGAAGTCAGGCGTGCGAGTGCCCGCGAACGGTCCGCAGACGAGGAGATTCTGTCGACGCGACTGATCGTCGAGCGTATTCTCGAGCGGCGGGGTTGAGCCGTCTCTCACGAACGGTCGTCGGGAGTGACTGTCCCTCCGTTTTCGAGACACAGACCGAGGCAGTATTCGCCACACCTGTGGGCGTAAAGAGCCAGCATACAGCGGGAGAGCCCCGGGGTGCAACGAACCACGGCGACCGTCCACAAACCCGAGTCAATTGTTGCCACTATCTCTGCCGGAACGGCTGAATACACGAGTGACAGGGCCTGTACCCGCATACTTTTATCTCCTGGGTCCCCAGTGAAAGATGTGCAACTGGACCAGACCCGGAGGCGGTTCCTGGCCGGCAGTGTAACTGCAGGCGTCGTCGCGGTCGCCGGCTGTACCGGCGACGGGGAAGACGAAGATGAAGACGGCGTCGAGTTCGACTACGACATCGATCCCGGCCTCGAGGAGGGAGACGGCTCCTACGAACTCTGGGCGCTCGACCAGGGTCGTGACGACATCTTCGTCTACGAACCCGGCGTCGACGGCGACGGGTTCGCTCTCACGAACTATCTCGACCTCAACGACCTCGAGGGGATTCCCGAGGAGAACGTCGTCCCGCACATGCTCGATTACAGTTCGGACTACGAGTACGCCGCCGTCGCCTGTACAGCCGGCGGGCGCACGCTCGTTTTCCGGACCGAGGACCACGAACTGGTCGCCGACATCGACACCGGCGACGGTTCGCACATGGCCGCGTTCTCGCCCGAGGACGACTACATTCACGTCGACGCGATCAACGAATCGGCGATCGTCCGGGTCGACACGGATCTCGAGAACGAGACGTTCGAGGTCGTCGACGAGATCGACCTCCGGGAGAACGAGACAGTTCTCGAGGCGGGAATCGAGTCTGGTGATCCGATCTGTCACCAGTATGCACCCGACGGTCGGTCGCTGCACACGCTCGGCCCCAGCTACCACGACGGCGCGCTGGTGATCGTCGACCACGACGACTTTTCGGTCGACAGGGCGATTCCCCACGAGACGCTGCCGACCAACTGCGGGACGATGCCCCAGCCCAACGGCGACGACTTCTATCTCACTGCGGGACTGCCCTCGAGCGACGAGGACGGCGTCGGTGAGTACTACGTCTACGACACGGACGCGGACGAGGTCGTCGTCGACGGCGAGAGCACAGCGGGGGTCGACGCTCACGGGTTCTGGTTCACACCCGACGGCGAGGAGCTGTGGGTGCTCAACCGCGAGACGAACGACGGCGTCGTCGTCGACCCCGAGACCCACGATGTCGTGGAGACGATCGACGAGTTCGGGCCTGCCACGTCAGCCGATCCAAGCGAACGAGACGCACCGGACATCATGTGGGCCTCGCCCGACGGCGAGTACATGTTCGTCACGCTGCGCGGGCCGGCACCGCTGTCGGGCGACCCCCACGCTTCGACCGGCGTAACCCCCGGGATTTCGGTGCTCGATGTCGACAGCCGCGAGATCGTCGACGTGATCGAGCCATACCCGATCGACGAGTTCGACGACGACCACGTCGAACTCGCTCAGGACCCCGAAGAAGACGGGCCGCGGGTGCCCGACTTCCACGGGATCGGCGTCCGGCCGCTCGAAGAGTTCGAGACGGGGATCGACACCTCGCCGCCGTTTTGAGAACGGCGATACCAGTGACCACTGTCGGCTGGGCGGGGGCGAATCGAGCGGCTTCATACTGCCGGACAGAACGACGTGACGATCGGTCGCTCGGCTGTGGCCGTCACCGGTGGAGACGGACGCGAATCCGCGACCGACTTCGTATTGACTTCTGCCCGATAGTATCAGCTCTCGCTGTTCTCGACGACGACTGGTGGCGGGAGCCGCAACGAATCGACGGGGTGGCCGGTCTCGACGAAGTGTTCGATCGCTTCCTGCGAGACTTCACGTTCCGTGTAGCCCTCGGCAGTGGTTGCGTGCCAGCCACACTGGAGGCAGTACTTGTACATTCGTCCGAACATCTGTGACAGGCGGGGGAAAGACTCGTGCAAGAAATGGAAGGTAACGCCGATTTCGAGACCGAGTGCAGCGACTCACCACGAGTCGCCAGTCGTCACCGACGGGCTCGGACGGACCACTGTACGTCGAGGCGCAATCGCGTCCTGTCCTGCGGTTGCGCAGGGCCGCTGTCAGTTGCGCTGGACGCCAGGGTTCGTCACGGCACCGTCTGCAGCCGAACTGAAATCACGGCCGAACTTCGCCAGGACGCCACCCTCGTAGGCCGGTTCGGGTCGATCCCACTCTTCGCGTCGCGTCTCGAGTTCGTTCTCGCTCAGATCGACCTCGAGTCGTCGTTCGGGGATGTCGACCGTGATCTCGTCGCCGTCCTCGAGCAGGCCGATCGGACCGCCGACGAACGCCTCGGGCGCGACGTGGCCGATCATCGGGCCGCGGGTACCGCCCGAGAAGCGGCCGTCGGTGATGAGCGCGACGTCGTCTTCGTGGCCGGCACCGACGACGGCAGAGGTGACGCCGAGCATCTCGCGCATACCGGGGCCGCCCTTTGGCCCCTCGTTGCGGATGACGATCACGTCGCCACTCTCGATGTGGCCGTCCTGGACGTACGCCATGGCCTGTTCCTCGTGGTCGAAGATCCGGGCCGGCCCCTCGTGGTAGAACTCGTCGTCGCCGGTGACCTTGAGCACTGCACCGTCGGGCGCGAGGTTGCCCGAGAGGATCTTGATCGCACCCTCCTCTTCCTTGGGGTCCTCGACTGGATAGAGGAAATCCGCCTCGAGTTCGTCGTCCGCTGGCAGGCCGTGTTCCTCCTCGAGGAACTCGAGTTCTTCCGCGATCGTCCGACCGGTCACCGTCATCGCCGACCCGTGGAAGCGGTCGGCCTCGAGCAGCCGACGGACGACGACCGGGACGCCGCCGAGTTCGTGGAGATCGTTCATCACGCTGTCGCCGCCGGGTGCCATGTCGACGATCTTCGGTGTCCGTTTCGAAATCTCGTCGAAGTCCCCGATCTCGAGGTCGACGTCGGCCTCGCGAGCGAGCGCGAGCAAGTGGAGGACACCGTTTGTCGAGCCACCGATCGCGGTCTGGAGCGCGATGGCGTTCTCGAAGGACCTTCTCGAGAGAATGTCGGACGGCCGACGGTCCGCGTCGACGACCTCGACGGCGAGTTCGCCGGCGCGACGAGCGACGGCATATCGCTCGTGGTGTTCGGCCGGCGGGGACGCACTGCCCAGGGGGGCCATCCCCAGCGCCTCCGAGATTGCGGCCATCGTGTTCGCGGTGAACATACCACCACAGGAGCCCGCACCGGGGCAGGCGCTGCGCTCGAGGTCGTCCAGTTCCTCGGCGTCCATCTTGCCGGTGCCGTAGGCACCGACGCCCTCGAAGACCTGGACGATGGTGACGTCTCGGCCCTCGTGCTCGCCGGGCATGATCGAGCCGCCATAGAGGAAGACGGAGGGGAGGTCGGTCCGGATCGCGCCCATCATCATGCCGGGGAGGTTCTTGTCACAGCCGGCGACGGTGACGAGGCCGTCCATTCGTTCGCCGAAACTGACGAGTTCGACGCTGTCGGCGATTATCTCTCGAGAGATCAGCGACGCCTTCATTCCCTCGGTCCCCATCGAGATGGCGTCCGAGATAGTGATCGTCCCGAACTCGATGGGCATCCCGCCGGCTTCGTCGGCTCCTTCGATCGCCGACTCGGCGACGTCGTCCAGGTGCACGTTACAGGGCGTGATATCGGCTGCAGGGTTCGGCACACCGATCATCGGCGAAGCGAGGTCCTCGTCGTCGAAGCCCATCGCGCGAAACATCGCCCGGTGGGGTGCTTTCTGGGCTCCCTCGGTCACCTCACGACTCTGTAGACGCTTCGCTTTCCCGAAGTCGAACTCGTCGCTGCTCATGCTCCGACCTTGGGACGAGCCATCATAAGTCACTCCTTCTCGGCGGTCGTTGCAACCCAGTGGCGAACCAGGCCCGCACTGCTGGTTCAACTCGGTCGTGTGGGCTGGTTCGACTCGCCGGTCGACGGCTGAAACGGTACCAGACTCGAGATGCCAACCGGCCTCACCGTCTCCGAGCGCAAATAACCCTGTATATAGAAGCTAAGAAACGACGTGGACTGCGTTCCAACCGCTCGGTATGAGCGACGGGATTCGAGTCGAACTCGAAGTCGAGGATGGAGGGACGTGTCCCATCGTCTCGGCATCGCGGGAGACGGAACGACCGATTACGACGGTCTCCTGGAGCAGGCCGGACAAGTCCGCGATGGCCACTGAAGAGTTCACGACCGAAAGCGACGTTGCGCCGATCGACATCGAGGAGATCAACACCGTGTTCGAAACCGACAGTCACGCCAGACACCGTTTTATCAGGCCGGAACAGGAGTGTGTCTGCCAGGTGATCGAAGCGTCGGGATTCCCGGTCGAAACGGTTCACGTCGATCAAAACGGGCTGACGCTTTCGTTTTATACCCTCGACGTCACCGAGATAACCGACGTCGTCGCAAAGCTCCGCGAGCAGTTTCAGAACGTCCGTATTCGACGCCTCCACCGAGCAGGAATCGACAGGCCCGGAGGAGTCGAAGGGGGTGACCTCGTCTGGGTCGACCGCGACGCACTGACCGACCGCCAACGAGAAGTTCTCGAGACTGCCCACGAACTGGGCTACTTCGAATATCCACGAGGATCGAACGCCACGGAAGTCGCCGACGCAATCGGCATCGCGCCGTCGACGTTCACCGAACACCTCACGACCGCCCAGTCGAAGATTATGGACGTTCTCGTGGGCGAGGAATCGGCGTAGTTCGAGCGGCCGCCTCTTCGTCCGCCACTGCTCGCTCGAGGCCCTCGACGAGGTCCGTCAATCCGAGTCGCTCGAGTGTCTCCCACTTTACTCCTTTGCGGGTCCACCCGCGGCGGTCGTAGTAGGCACGGATCATCGATTCGAGTGCCGTCTCCGAGAAGCTGGCTGCTGGGAGGTCCGGACCACCCGTGTCGTCGGATAACGGCTTCTGGAGCCGCTTCGGGAGCCGATCGTCTTCCATCGAGAAACCCTCTCGAGCGGCAAAGAGCTTCCCGAGCGTGTAGTTTCGCTCACCGATCCGCAGGGCTTCCGCCATCGGGAGCGGTCGTCCGATCGCTGCAGCTACGAGCTCTCGCAGGTCGTCGAAGTTGCGGTCCGGACCGACCGTGACGACGACGTGAGAGCAACAGACGAGCGAATTGACGAAGCTCCGGGCGTTCTCGAAAGTAACGACCGCGGCGGGCTTTCCGTCGGTCCCGTCGGCTGCCAGTCCAGTCTCGACTGGAAGGTCCGTCTCGACGGTGCGTTCGACGAGCGAGTCCTGAAATCCCTCCATGTGGGTCGCGCCGCGGGGCGAGGTCGCCGTCGAGAGCCCCATCCCCTTCTTTTTTCGGGGGTCGTGCATCGCTGCCGGCGCGCCCTTGACCGTCGCCGGGTCGTCGACGTCGAGCGCCTCGGCTGCTGCGTCCGGGCCGTCGGCCAGCACGTCACCGATGCCGTCACGGTACGCGACCGCGTCGACCAGTTCGAGGATGGCGTCGGCGTCGCCCCAGTCGACGTAGCCGGCCTCCATCGCTGTCGCGATCACGTGACCGACGCCGATCGTATCCATCCCGTAGGCGTTACACCGCTGGTTCGCGAGCGCGATCGCCTCGAGGTCGTCGTTACACAGCAGGCTCCCGAACGAGGCGAGCGTCTCGTACTCCGGCCCGGACGCCTCGTCGAGTTCGACCCCGCGACACTCTCCCTGGACGACGGGCTTGCACTCGAGTTGACAGCCACGACAGCCTCGCTGACCCACTTGCAGCGACTCCTGGAGCGCCTCCCCGCCGATCTCCGGCGCTCCTTCGAATCGACCACCGTCGAAGTGCTTCGTCGGGAGCATTCCCTGCTCGTGGAGGATCTCGACGGCCGAGGTGGTGCCGTACTCGGCCCACTGCTGGAGGCGATCGTTCGCCTGTATCTGCCGGGAGAACTGCTTTTGCAGTCGCTCGAACCGTTCTGGCTCTCCAAGCGGCGGCGGGTCCGACCCACCGACGACCACGGCTTTCAGCCGCTTCGAGCCCATCACGGCACCGAGTCCACGACCGCCGGCCGCGTGGCCGCTGTCGTTGATGATCGACGCCAGGTGAACCTCGCGTTCCCCTGCAGGGCCGATCGCTGCTGTTGCCCGCCGGGGCTCACCCGCAAGCGTCGCGTCGACGACGTCGGTCGTCTCCCCCCAGCGGTCGTCTGCCGACTCGAGCGCCAGCGTCTCGTCGGTGACCTCGAGAACGACAGGTCGACTGGCCTGCCCTTCGACGACGAGCGCGTCGACACCGGAGCGAGCGAGCAGGTGCCCGAACGAGCCGCCGGAGTACGACTCGCCGAGGCTGCCGGTCAGCGGCGACCGCGCGCCGACCCAGTGACGGCCGGCTCCCGAAACGCCGTACCCCGTCAGTGGCCCCGTCGCGAACACGAGCCGATTCTCCGGCCCGAGCGGATCGACGCCGCCGGGCTGTTCCGACAGCAACAGCCGGACACCGAGCCCACGACCACCCAGGTGGCTCTCGAGCCACCCGTCCGGAATTGACCGTGTCGTGACTGTCTCAGCCCCGAGATCGGCGATCGCGATTCGACCGTGGAATCCAGCTATCGTGTCCATAGTTTACCTCGTCGCTCCTGCCTTCCGCCGACACTTCTGACACAGTTCGAGCGACTCGTCGACCGTCTCTCCGCTTCCCTCGAGTTCGCTGCGAACGTTCTCGAGGACTGCAGCGCTCGCAAACGGTTCGCCACACTCGGTACAGCAGACGATATCGTCTGCCTCGACGACCGTCTCGCGTTCCCCGAGTGGAACGGTGATCTGATCGTCGACCTCGATGGCGTCCTCGGGACAGGCATCACAGATGCGACAGCCAGTACACACGCTGGGATCGAAGGTGAGCGTGGTCTCGTCTGGCTGAACGAATGCCTCCGTCGGGCAGAGCCGTTCGCAGGCGTGACACAGCGTACAGTCGTCTGCTGCGACGGTAACAGACCCCATCGAAGGAGCCGTCACCTGCGTCTGGCGGCCGTCTGCAAGCGAATCGGCCGCAGTCCCGGACAGGGCCATCGACGTCTGAGCGTGGGCGCGAATCGAGTCCGCGTCGTCGACGAGCGGGTCGTCGCGAGCGACTGCCTCGAGGGCTTCTACAATCGCCGACGGCTCGGTCGTCGCGACCCCCTGGACCGGGGCATCGTCGACGAGCGCCTCGAGCAGCTGTCGGGCATCGTCGACGGCTTCCTCGAGCGGCTCACTGGGGGCTCGCGGATCGCCGACGAGCGCGACGCCGCTTGCACCCGCAGCCACCGTCGCACAGAGCATCGACGCCGGTACCCGACTCGCCGCCGTGACTGGCACTGGAACCGTCGGCGGTTCCTCGGCTGTAGCAGTCGCCTCGACGAGCGCCGGAAGCACCGTTTCCGACGTGAACGCGATCACGACTGGATCGGAATCACCGCCGACGAACGGGAGGCTAGAACCGTCCGACTGGGCAGTCTCGAGCGCGCTCCGGGTCGCATCCCCGATAGCCCCGAGGTCGGTTCCACGAGGTGACAGCAACGCCTCCGTCGGGCAGACGCCGAGACAGGCACCGCAGTCGGTACACGCTTCGGCGTCGATCTCGACCGTACCGTCACCGTCGATCCCGATCGACACGGCATCGTGAGGACAGACGTCCGCACAGGCCCGACAGCCGTCGATGCCTTTCCGGCCGACGACACAGCGGCTAGTGTCGACCGCGACGGGCTTGCGTGCCCGGTCCCGGGCGACGCGAACCGCAGCCCGCAAAACGCCCGTAGCCGCCGTATGGACGACGCGTGCGTCTGCCAGATCGCCGTCGTATCCCGGCCAGACGACCTGATCTGCTGCGATTCGTTCGGTGTGCCCGTCACGATCGACGAGCACCGTCACACCACCCGTTCCGTCGCCGGCTCCGTTCTCGAGGAGCCCGACTGGAGAGCCGCGAACGGTTCGGACGTCTCGCCGCCGGTAGTCGGCTGCGTCGGAAACCAGCGTCACCGGAAACTGGGTCGCGAGGTCCGCCGAAAGTCCGGTGTCGTCGACGACTACGACGTGATCGTCCGCCGGCTCCGGTGTCGTCGACCGAGGAGTCGCTACTGCCAGTGCCGCCTCGACGGCCGCGCCGACGAGTCTCGCTCGCTCGTCCGTGGGCCGACTGGCGGCAAGTCTCGGATCGACCCAGGTGACCGTCTCGGCCCCAGCGGCCCGAAGCGGGGTCTCGACCTGCTGGCGCGTTCGGGTCGGCTCCCCCGCCGTCGTCGCAACGACTGCAACTCGATCGTACGTCTCCGACTCGATCTCTCGGCGCGCCGCCGAGAGCATATCCTCGAGCGACGAGCCGGTGACCGTCCGGATCTCGAGGGCGTCGGCAACGGCTCGCCGATCGATCGACGAGCCCGCGTCACAGACGAGTGCGATGGAACTCATGCGTGGTCGGTTGACTCCTCGAAGCCAAAGTCGTACTGATCACATTCGAGTTCGACGTCGTGGCGGTTTGCATCGAACTGAACCAGGCCTGCTGCGATCGCGCCGACTGCGCGGTAGAACTCGCTCGTTGCCGCGTCGTCGACGTCGGCCGCGAAGGCGTCGAACCACCAGCCGTGTTCCCGAAGGAACCAGGTTTTTTCGGCTGGGTCCGCGGATTCCCGGTGCGTAAGCACTGCAAGCGCAGCGAGTTCGACAGCCGCGTGATCCGCTTCTTCGCGCAGATCTGGTGCTGGCTCGATGCCGAGTTCCATGTAGGTCCCCCGAACGCGAGCGAGCGGTTCTCCGAGGAAGTCGTCGGCGTAGTACGACTCGTGGATCTGGAGCTTCGGCTGTGGCCCGACGAACAGGCGAGTATGAACCCGCTCGAGGTCGTGTGCGACCTCTTCAGGATCGTCGACCGTGCGTCGCCAACTCGCCAGCAGGTCGAACCCACGTTGCAGGTGCTCGTTGGGAACCGCCTCGGGTTCCGGGAGGCCCGCGTCAGCGATTCGCTCGACTGCATCGGAGTCCAGCGGATCGGCCAGCGCACCCGCGGCGAACTCGTAGAGGGCAGCGAGCGTCTCGCGCTCGTTCTCGATCACGGCGTCTTCGTCGTTCGTGCCTGGCGAGTCGCTGACCACCGTTCCACGCTCTGACTCAGTATCAGTCATTCGTAATCACCTCGAACCCGTTTCACGAGTCCGTAACAGATCGCGATCAACGAGCCGACGAGTACGAGTACGGCGACGTTGAGCGCGATGAAGAACACGATGCTGGTGACGCCCTGCGTGAGCGGATCGAACGATAGTGCGACCAGGTACTCACGGGTCGGCAGCGGCGACAGCACCGACGCAAACAGCGTCGCCAACATGATGAGCATGAAGAACGTCATGAGCGCGAGCGTCACACCGACGAGCGTCCGCTTGTCCGGACTCTTCGTTTCCGGATGGTCCGGAACCGACTCGAGGTTGTCTTTGGCCCACTTTTTCCAGTGGTGGGCTGCACGCTCGGCCGTAGCCGTTCCCTTGAACATCGTATCGTTGAACGGATACTTTTCTTTGACGTTCACCATGTAGAGGTGGAACGTCGTCCCCATCAGTGCCGTCAGGGCGATCAACACGTGTACGTCACGCACGATCAACAGCAGGACGTCGGCTACGGGCTCGTGGCCACCGAGCATAGCACGGAACTCCGGCGAGACGAACACCCCGCGGAACCACAGGAGCAGCCCGGTAATGATGAGCAGGGAGAACTCGACGGTAATCACCCAGATCTCGGCTTTCTGTAGCCAGTTGTACTTCGCCGCTTCGGGTTTCTCGCCGCGGCCAACCACCCACTTGAAGTACGCGATCGCCTCTTTGACGTTCGACAGGGACGGTAACGACGGCAGCCGCCAGCGTCCGGTGGCTCCCGCCGTCAAGGCCAGATACAGGACGTAGTAGACTGCCGCCAGGATCATCACGACGCCGGCGACGATGTGGAGCGTGACGATGTTCCCGTAGCCAAAGATCGCGAACAACCAACCCAGGTGGTCGCTAAACGTCATCGGCAGCCCCGTCAAGTACAGCACGAAGATACTGACTGCGAGCACGCCGTGGACCCACACCTGTGCGCTCGAGAACCGCTCGATTACGGACGTTTCGGTTGCTCCTGCCGACGTTGCCGTTTCGGTAGACATTATTCGAGCACCTCCTTCCAGCTAACGAGCGCAAGTCCCGAGATGAACACCGCGACGAACGCGATGTAGAGCCCGAGAACTGCTCTCACGCCGAGCCAGAGCCGTTCGTAGGCGTTGTAGGTCATCTCACCACTGGCGATCGCTCCACTGCCGTCCCGCAAGACTGGCGCTTCTGCGAGCGGTACCGACATCGCGTCTAACCAGAGCAGGAACATGGTGACGACGACGATAGTGAGGACGCCAGCCACGTACGATCGATACTGATAGATAGTGGCACGGAGGTCGTCACCGTCCTGCGAGGGATTGGTGTGTTCCGTTTCCATGGGAATCACCGGAGGTGAACCCAGTTACTGGTATACCAGACTGTATTATTCATCCCCGAACACCACCGTGGCGAGTTCGTCGGAGAACGGTTCCTCGGTGAGGTCTTTACGGGCCTCGTCCGATAGTTCGGCAGACGTCCCGTACACGAGAGCGTCCGTCGGACACGACGAGACACAGGCGGGTTCTTTCCCCTCCTCACGGCGAGGCTTACAGAGGGTACACTTGTCCATCGTCCCAGCATCGCCGACCGAATCCTGCTCGTCGGGAAACTGCGGTGCGCCGAACGGACAGGCCCACGCACAGTACGAACAGCCGAGACAACGGTCACTGTCGACCTGGATCAGCCCTTCCTCGTCGCGGTGGACGGCGTCGGTCGGACAGACGTTCACACACGGTGCCTCCTCACAGTGGAAACACATCATCGGAACGCTCGTCTCGCCACCGTCGAACCGGTCGCCTTCGAACCCCTCGTCGTGGGTGACGACACCGATACGATTGCTCTCCTCGGGGAGCTCCCAGGTTCGCATACAGGCGACTTCACAGCCGCCACAGTCGATACACGCCTCAACGTTCGGAATGATTCGGGGTGTACTACTACTCATGGATAATCACCTCGTGTACCCGTGCTGTCGCTGATACGCCTGTTGTTCCTCGGGCAGTTCTGGAATCTCGTCGTCGGATGCAGGCTCGAGCTGACAGAGTCCCGTCTTCGTCGCCTGCATGTTCGTCACGGGGTCGTAGCCGATCGACATGCCGATGTTGGCCGAATCACCGATGACCAACGGCTCGGTCCCGTCAGGGTACCGGTCGGTGTACGATTCGCCCTCGAAGATACCGCCCCAGTGGTACGGCAGGAAGACCTCTTCTTCCTCCACTCGCTCCGTGACGTACGCCTGCACGAGCATGGAGCCAGGTTCGGTACGAACCCACACCCAATCGCCGGTCTCGAGTGCGTGTTCGTTGGCGACGCGTGGGTGGATTTCGGCGTACATCATGGGCGACCGATTCGCGGTGCCCTCGGTGTTTCGCGTTTCGTACCCGCCGCCCATGTGTTCGACCTGTCGGCCGCTGGTTACGATGAGTGGCAAGTCTTCCGAGAGGGTCCGGAACTCCTCTTGCTTGCCGCGATTGTCCAGATCGAGGCGGTAGAAGTCCTCCTGGGCCTCGTAGTTGGGATACTCGTCGATGAGGTCGGGGCGTGGCGTTTCGACCGGTTCGCGGTGTTTTGGAACTTCGTCCGGAAGGTTCCACGCTGCTGCCCGCGCCCGACCGCGACCGGTCGGTGGATCGGGTTGTTCGTTGTCGAATGCCTCGAACTCCGACTCGTCGACATCGTCGAGCGCCTGGGCGGCGTCGTACACCGAATGTTCGTCGCTGAGCGCGTACTCGATCGACGTCGTCGGTGCTGCAGGCGTCTCCGGGTCCGGTAGTTCCGTTGCGTAGTTCGGATACTGTGGCACTCCCTCGATCTCGCCGTCCCACCAGTCCGGCTCGTAGGCATCACGGAGCAGCGTCTCGCCGTCCGGTCCTTCGGTCCCCCAGCGAGCGCGGAAGTCGAGGCCACCTTCGGCAGGATGCACCTCGTCGCGGTACAGGATCGGCGTCCCCGGGTGATCGTCGTGCCAGCACGGCCACGGAAGTCCGAAGTACTCACCGGCGAGTTCGTGATCGTCAGTTACCTCCGCTTGGAGGTCGTCGACGCTGAAGACGTGGCTGTTCTCCATGTGTGCCTTGATGCGCTCGGGCCTCCAGCCGATCGCGCCGATCGAGCGCATCCCGAGGTTCATCTCGTCGAGGACGTCTTCGATCTCGTCGTAGTCGAAGTGTTCGCCGAATCCGAGTCGGTCGGCGAACTCTTGTAGAAGCTCGAAGTCACGCTTGGAGTTGTGTCGAGGTGTGACTGCCTGGTAGCGCCACTGCACCGAACGGTTCGTCGCCGTAACCGTGCCCCGACTTTCGTGGTTCGTCGCCGCAGGCAGCAAGATGATGCCGTCTTCACGCTCCGGCAGCGAGGAGTGCAGTCCCGGGAACGGATCGACGCCGATGACAATCTCGACGTTCTCCATCGCCTTCTTGACCCGCTTGAGCTCGCTCAGGGAGTTGAGCGAGTGCCCCCAGACGACCAGTGCCCTGACCTGTTCTGGCTGGTACAGGTCTCCTTTTCGCTCGTCGTCGTCGAGTGCGCCCTCGAACCAGCGACTCACCGTGAGACCGTTTTTCTCCATCAGCTCCTGGGACTCGAACCGATCACGCATCTCTTCGTACGAAATCGAGCCGCTCGTGCTCGGCGTCTGATCCCAGACGTTCGTCCAGTGATCCCACGCGCCTTTGTCGAGCCCGTAGTAGGCTGGCAGATGGTGTGAAAGGATGCAGGCGTCGGTCGCCCCCTGCACGTTGTCGTGTCCACGGACGGGATTGTTCCCACCACCTGGCGTGCCAGTATCACCGAGAGCCAGATTGAGAATCGCGAACGAACGGATATTCTGCGTTCCGACAGTGTGCTGGGTCGCACCCATCGACCACTCGACGGTGCTTACGTCGGCCTCGGCAAGCGTCTCGGCGATTTCTTTGAGCGTTTCGACGGGCACCCACGTGATATCCTCGACCGTCTCGAGGTCGTAGTCGGCGATGTTCTCTTTGGCGTCTTCCCACCGATAGACCCGTGACTCGAGGAACTCCTCGTCGTGGGCCTCTAGGTTGTAGACGATGTGGTAGAGCAATCCGTTGATGAACGCGATGTCCGTTCCGGGGCGGAACTGCGTGGTGGTGTCGGCGTGTGCCGAGGTCTTCGAGAATCGAGGTTCGGCGACGATGACGTCACCGTCGTTTTCCCGTGCCTCCTGGATGTAGCGCATCATCACCGGGTGGGATTCGGCTGGGTTGTGGCCGATGATGAGGTTTGCGTCCGCGTTGGTGACGTCGTTGCACGACTGGGTCATCGCGCCGAAGCCCCAGGTGTTTGCCAGCCCACCGACTGTCGTCGAGTGACAGATCCGGGCCTGGTGGTCGACGTTGTTCGTTCCGTAAAACGCCGCCAGTTTACGGAACATGTAGGCCTCTTCGTTGCTGATCTTCGCCGATCCCATCCACATCGTACTGTCGGCACCGTACTCGTCGCGGATTCGGGCCAACTCGTCGGTGGCTTCGCTCAGCGCTTCTTCCCAGTCGAGACGGACCCACTCGCCGTCTTCTTTTTTCATCAAGGGTGTCATAGAAGAGTTCTCACACCG
The DNA here is from genome assembly GCF_000230715.2 of Natronobacterium gregoryi SP2. Classification (GTDB taxonomy): domain Archaea; phylum Halobacteriota; class Halobacteria; order Halobacteriales; family Natrialbaceae; genus Natronobacterium; species Natronobacterium gregoryi. The sequence continues at coordinate 400,109 of NC_019792.1, read as the reverse complement.
TGATCACGGTGCTTCCCGGATTGTCTCCACGTTCGTAGTTGGTAATTGCGATGACGAGACGAAGGCACAGAGCGAGGAACACCTGCGATCGTGCGTGAACGCGGCCTCGGGCGTGCGTTCGCCCGAGGCCGCAGTCCTTCACTGATTCGTTGGTTCGTTCGACTCCAGTACGGCGGTTGTACGTCTCATCCAACGTGGACTGCTTCAACTGAACGTCCTCGCTGTGTTGTTCGATACGGTCTTCGACCCTATACTCGATATCTTTCGGGTCGTCGGTGTTTCGCGCGTTGTACGGGGCGACTGGCACGACCCCTGCAGCCAGCAGGTGGTCGTGCCAGTCCAGCGTGTCGTAGGCACTGTCACCGACCATCCAAATCGGCTTGGCGACGGCGAGCGCGTCACGGGTGACGCGCATCGCCGTCTCCTCTGTCGCTTGTTTACTCTCTGTGAACTCCGCCGCAATCGGGATCTTTTGCCCGGTCGAGACGATTGTACAGCCGTAGCCGTGGTAGTACTCGTCGTTGGTTGGATCGTAGCACTTCGACGCGTCTTGATCGGCAGGCATCGCCCTCACGTCAGTTGAATCAATGGAGTAGGTCAAGTCGAGCAGGCCCCGCAAGGCGGCCTGCTCGACGAGGTGGTCGAAAACCTCGTCAACGACGTGTTCGAGATCGGTGAGGAAGCGATCGACCGCGTCTCTCGACGGCGGTCGATCGAACCCACAGCTCAGCCAGACAACTGTATTCCGTAGCTCTCGTTCAACGGGGCGAATGCCGTAGATGTCCTTGTAGTAGCAGTGGAGAAAGCCACGCATCAGCTCTGGAGGTTCGTGGTCTCGTGTTCGCCCCGTCTCCGCCGGGGCGAACACGTCGAACTCTTCGAGAAACTCGAAGGAAAGGTGCTCGAACAGCGCTAGCGTCTCGGTCTCCACGACATTGAAAAACGAGTCTACCGAAGGGTCATCTTGCAGGGTCGCTGAACTCATCCACCTCAGCGTTCACCCTGCTCTTTAGTGTGCTACTCGTTCTATGACACCCTCTTTTCATCGGCTCTTTGAGCCGACGGTCGGAGTTGACGGTCTGTGCCAGGCTCGCCCCCTTCGCACAGAGCCCTCCTTCGTTGATCGGGTGATCGTCCCAGGGCTCCTGGCCGACGACAGCGTCGTTGTCGACCACCATCTTCAGCCCACAGCCGACAGAACAGTGCGAACAGATCGTCTTTACTTCTTCCCCCTCTTCGAGTTCGTCGTCAGTCGCGGGACTGGATTCCTGTACCAGCGTCCGGCCCCCGACGCCGGCTGCCAGCGCAGCTACCCCGCTTGCTTTCAAGACACCTCGTCTATCGACGTCAAGCGACTGGGTTGTCCTTCCCATAGTAGTTCGTTTAGATGAAAGGTCTATGAAGATGAAGCCACACTTTCGCGGTGTTTTTTAGCAGTACGAGAGTGGGGAGCCATGGCTTTGCGGGCATTTTTAAAGAAAGAGGGTGCGATCGTCCAAACTGCTCTCCCACGACCTAACAGAGCCGATCCCGTCGATGAAGAGTTATTATATTTCCAGGACAACACAAATACAACACAGTAGCAGCATCTTCCCGAGACGATGCCGTCTTTTCACCCGCACCTTCGTGGGTCTTTTTGAGTAAGACCGTCCCACTGACACCTAGGCTTTGCGGCCGTTTAAGTGATAGTGCGAGACGACAATCCACGGCTAGCCGTGGGTAGCTCAGACGGGTTGCTGTCAGTCAGTTCCGGCACAACCGCGACCCGGGCGGCGGTCGCGCCGGTAAATCGGTACAGTAATCCGTATCAGTCGTCAGTGTCAGCATCACCGTGGCTCGGCCCGGGAGGTATGCCAGCCTATCGCTGCAGGACCCCACCGATGACTCACGAAAGTCGCCTGGCAGCCGTCTCGAGCGCGTCCTGCGTATCGATGCTCTCGAACGTCACGTTGTCGACGCCGATCTCTTCGAGTTCGCTCTCGTCGACGGTAACGACGTCGATCTCCTCGAGTGCGGCGACGATCCGGCGGTCGTCGTCCTCGAGGACGGCCGCAGCCGACCGTGCCATCGTGTCGGATCGGTACACTGCCTGAGTCGTCTGGTACCAGCGGTCCTCGACCTGAACGATCGCTGCATCGTGACCCCGGGCCTGGTCTGCGAGGTACGACAGCAACGCCGGATCGACGAACGGCATATCACAGGCGACCACTGCCGCGTACTCGCGAGACGTCGTCTCGAGAGCGATCCGGATGCCAGCGAGCGGGCCCCGATCCTCGATCGGATCGATCGCAAACTGAACGTCTGGGGCACACCCCTCGATTGCAGTCTGGATCTGCTCGCGCTGGTCGTTCCGGCAGTTGACGATGATCTCGTCGGTTACCGCAGCGAGTCGGTCGACGACCCGTCGGATCATCGGTGTGCCGGCGAGATCAGCGACGGCCTTGTCCTCGTCCCCGAAGCGAGTGGAGTAGCCGCCAGCAATGATCACACCAGCGAGCGAGTGAGGAGACACGGTCATGGATAGAAACGGATCGCTCGTGGTACCTGTACCTGTCGGACGTTGCGTCGACCTCTGTTGTGGACTACTGTGAGCAATTTCCAGGCACCGTTCGACCGTCGACGGCACGTTCGGATCGACCGAACAGTCACAGAAGATTATACGCTGTAGGGCCTAATTCGTCCACTCTGACCGTTTCTCGAGGAAAAAAGCTTATACCGAACGATTCGACTCATCGAAGCATGGCACGCGACGATCCGGTACGAAGCCAGACAGCACCGACCGACACTGACCGACTTCCGAACCTCGTCACCGTCGTCGGACGGGGAGTTCCCTCCTCGTTCGAGATCGCCGTCGACGGCGAGATCGAGCTGGTGGCGGACGAACCAGCCTCGAACGCGACGATCGTTACCGAAAACGTCGTCGAAGGAGCGATCGACGTCGGCGTCCAACGATTCCGGTTCTCCGGCGAGATGGCTAACGTCCACGTCGTCGACTGGAACGGCGTCCCCGCGCCCGAGTCTTCGAGCACGCCGTACGTCCACGTCGACTACGGCGTCGACCGATAGCGACGTTTCATACGGAATGCTGTGACGATTCTCCGGCGCGACCGCGGGAGAGTTCGCGGTCACGCCGGGAATGACTGACAGCAGACCGTATCACTATCGAGCCAGCCGCGAGACGAGCCCGGTTCGACACCGAACACCGACCGCTCACGTCGCCCGTCGAGTTGCCGCTGCGTGACCGACGGTCACTCCAGCACTCGGCGACGATACTCCGTCTCAGATGGTTGCACCCGCGACCGAAGCGGTTACACGGCACGTCGGCACAGTAACCCGTATCAGGCGTTGCCTCCGTCGAAAACCCCTTCTGGAGCGGCTTCCTAGCTACGCCTATGCCGAGCGCGACCGTGAGCGCGGGTGCACGCATCCACGTCGGGTTTCAGAATCTCTCGCTTGCGCGTGCGAGGATTTACGGCGGAATCGGGGTTGGCCTCGACCAGCCCCGCGTAACCGTCACCGCCGAACCCGCAGACGACCTCGAGGTCGACGACCCGCTCGCCCGCGAGTACGCCCGCCGTGCGGTCGACCTCCTCGACGTCTCCGGCGTCGTGATCGACGTGGTCGAACGGCTCCCCCGACACGTCGGTCTCGGAAGCGGGACCCAACTCGCGTTGACGGTGCTTGCAGCGACAGCCCACGCTCACGATCTCGAGCCGCGGGTTCGAGAGCGTGCACCCGCGATGGGCCGGGGCGGCCGCAGCGGCGTCGGTGTCGCGACCTTCGAAGACGGCGGATTCGTCGTCGACGCCGGTCACCCGACGAACCGTTTCACGACGAGGCCGCCCGCCGAGGGCGACTGGACGGTGCCGCCGGTCGTCGCCCGCCACGACCTCCCCGACGACTGGCGGTTCCTGGTCGTCGTTCCCGACGCCGAACCCGGCCGCAACGGCGACGACGAGGACGCGAGCATGCACGAGGTCGTCGAACGCGCCGATCCGACCGTCGCCGACGAAATCGCTGGCGTCCTCACTCGGAAACTCCTGCCTGCCGCCACAGAGGGGCGACTCGAGGCCTTCGGCGAGGCGATCGGCGAGATCGGCCGCAAGAACGGCACCTGGTACACCGACGTCCAGGGTGGGGTCTTCCGACCGCCAGCGGGCGAGGTCGTCGAGCGACTCGCGGCGTGTCCCGTCCTCTCGGGCGTCGGTCAGTCCTCGTGGGGGCCGGTCGTCTACGGCGTCACCGACCGTGATCACGCCGACGAGGCTGTGGCGGCGGCAGAGGCGGCACTCTCGGCGTGTGACTGCGACGGCCGGATACTGCTTCCCGCTCCTGTCACGACAGGCGACGGTGCTCGTCTTCGACTCGAGTAGTCGGTCACACCACGAGCGTTTTTGACGTTCGATCCCGTACGCCCCGTCATGCAGTTTTGCGACGATTGCGGATCGATGATGAAAGCCGACGGCGACCACATGGTCTGTACCAACGAGAACTGTGGTGGCTCGAGCGAGCGGGACCGCGAGCGCGAAGACGAGTTCGTCACGACCGAGTCCCAGACGGACGACGACGTGATCGAGTCCAGCGAAGACGCCAACTTCGAGGGGAAGCCGAAGGCGACCGACGTGATCTGTGACGAATGTGGCAACCAGGAGGCGTGGTACACGCTCAAGCAGACGGCTTCGGCTGACGAACCGCCGACGCGCTTTTTCAAGTGTACCGAGTGTGGCCATCGCTGGCGTGGCTACAACTGATGGGGATTAGCGTGGATTCTTACACGTTTCAACGTGGCAGACAACAGTCGTGTTGAAATCGCCGTGACCGATACAGGGGATGAGTACAGCAGTAGCTGAACGACCTACTTGGATTCTATCAGAAGATGTTTGCCGGACAGAAAGACTGAGTTCTACATCGCTGGCAACTTTATCCCGTGCATCTGACTGTGAACTACCTGAAAATAATGCGTTGTTCTCGCCCCATCGCGGATCAAATTCCCTGGGCCAGCTACGATTCTACCGCGAACTCGTCGAGGGCGCTCTCGTTGTCGGGTTCCGGTTTCGGTCTGTCGAGGGGAGTCGGTCGCGGCCAGAGGTAGCGCCACATGAGTCCAGCAGCGATCCCCCCGAGCGCCGAGGCCAGCATGAACATGACGGCGTCGAACGGTTGGATCCCCGCAATACCCGACGTGAAGATTCTGGCGAGAGCGACTTGGGGGTTCAGAAACGCCGTCGAGGCGGTTCCAATGATCCCCATGCCGACGGTAAAGCCCACGGCGATACCGATTAACTCGCTTTCTTGACGGATCAAGGAGATGATGACCGACGCGAGTAACACGGTGCCGAGGAACTCGGCCAGCCAAGTGGACGCGGGTCGCTCGACGGCCGAGACGGCGAACACCTCCCATCCAATCGTGCTCACGAAGGTGAGTCCTGCCAAACTGACGCCAACGAGGCCGCCGAGGAACTGCACGGGAATGTACTGACGTGCGGTCTTTGCGTCCACATCACCGGTCACCAGTAGTGCAATGGTGACCGCCGGGTTCACGTGAGCACCGCTGATCGGGCCGAGCATCTGCACGACGACAAACAGCCAGCCAGCCGTCGCCAGCCCGATAAACAACACGCCGATACTCGGACTTGCCCCTAACATTCCATCGGCAAGCAGCCCCGACGACACGAGGACGAAAACGAGCGTCGCAGACCCGAAAAACTCCGCGACGAGTTTCTGTTTTGTAGTGAATTCATTGGAAGACATTACCTAACATATGGTTCGAGCAAATATACCTGAGTCGCCTAACCGCCCGGTTACCGTACTGTCTACCGTTCCTGACGCTCTCCAGGAGCGACCATCGACACAGAGAGTGGCACGCTCTCAAGAACGGTTGCACGGGGAGTGCCCGACAGACTACCCGAGTGGAAACAGGATAGAGTCGATAAATAGATGGCCGTTCTTCATCGACCAAGGATGCTGCATTCGCGCTGTGTATTCATCAACGCCAATCTCTCAACTACTGGAGGGAAATGAACCAAAACGGGAAGTTGTGTTATCGCTGCCCATGGTTGGTGGGGTCCGCGGAATATTCAGTACTGAGAAGACTTATTCCGCCTCGAGCCGGTTAGACGGACTGAAAGAGCCCCGTCCGGAGTTGATGGCGACGGACGACGAACGCGCGGAGTCGCCGGACTTCGACGCGCTGACGGACCCGAAGGAACTCGTCTCCGGCGATCGGACGCGTGACGACTTCTTCGACGCTGTTCTCGGACTGGACAGTCCGGCGACGGTGAGCGAGGTTGCCGACCGCGCCGGACACGGGGTCGACGCGGCGAGGGAGTACCTCGAGTGGTTCGAGCGAATGGGAATCATCACCCAGGTTACGGAGTCGCCGGCGACCTACGAGCGAAACCAGGAGTACCTACACTGGCGGCGCGTCCAGAAGCTCCGGGAGGAGTACACGACCGACGAACTCCTCTCCCGGCTCGAGACGGAGCGAGAACGAGACGAGAGCTACGGCGAGACGTTCGATGTCGACTCTCCTGATGCGGTTTCGATCACGGAACACGCATCGGATACCGATCGAGCGGTGGAAGACGTGTGGAACGACGCCTCGGCCTGGAAGACGACGCGTCGGCGGATCGGCCTCCTCGAGCGAGCGCTAACGGCTGGCCCGGAAAACGCCACCGAGGAACGAACCGCGGTATGACCAGTCGGGAAGACGGAACAGCCGACGAGGACAGCGGCGCACCGACCGATTTCGATCGACTCGAGGTCGTCGCGGAGCGACTCGCTACCGACGATCGGTTCGCCCGGGTCGAACGCCAGCCCGAGTTCGCACCGGATCGGGTCTTCTGCGTCTACGACGACGGATTCTACCCGAGCAGTGTCGACGAGGTTCGTCTTGAAATCGCGTGGTTCGAGAACGGCGACGTCTCGATTCACTACCACGAAGATCACGAGGACGGACGATTCGACCATCGGTGGGACCGCCATCCGTCGGACCACAACGCACGCGATCACGTCCACCCGGGACCGGACGCACCGACGCCGGGGGTCGACGACTCCTACCCCGAGGACTGGCGCAATGTTCTCGCGATGGGTCTCGGGGAGATCGGAGAACGCCAGCGGGGCTTCTGGACCTCGTAACGAACGAGCGGACGCAACGTTCACGTTCATCCGCACGAATCGACTGGTGGGACGAATGTCCGACGGGCCGCGGCTGCCAGGCGTCGAGCAGGAACGGGAGGAAGAGCGGATCGTCCTCCACGTCGACGCCGACTGTTTCTACGCTGCCTGTGAGCGGCTCCGAGAGCCGAAACTCGAGGGTGAACCCGTCGTCGTCGGGATGGGCTATGAACCCGGCGAGACGATCGGCGCGGTCGCGACCGCGAGTTACGAGGCCCGCGAGTTCGGCGTCGAGAGCGCGCAGGCGATCTCGACCGCGCTCGAGCGTCTCCCTCGCCGCGCTGGGCTTTCCCCCGACGCCGACGACTACGATCCCGACCTCATCCGCGAGGAGACCGGCTACTACCGGCCCGTCGACATGGACTACTACGAGTCGATCGCCGAGGCGGTCCAGTCGATTCTCCACGACTGTGCCGATGTCGTCCGCGAGGTCAGCATCGACGAGGCCTACCTAGATGTCACCGAACGCACCGCCTGGGAGGTCGCGGACGGCTTCGCCCGCCACGTCAAGGATCGCATTCGACGGGAAGTCGGCATCGTCGTCAGCGTCGGCGCAGCACCGACGATGAGCGCGGCCAAAATCGCCAGCGACTACGACAAACCGGACGGGCTGACCGTCGTTCGTCCCGACGAACTCCGAGCGTTTCTCGCACCGCTTGCGGTCGACCTGCTCCACGGCGTCGGCCCGGTCACGGCCCGGGAACTTCGAGAGATGGGTCTCGAGACGGCCGGTGACGTCGCCGCCGCCGATCCGGAGCCGCTGGTCGAGCGCTTCGGCGAGCGCGGCCGTGAACTGTACGACCGTGCTCGCGGCGACGACGACCGTCGCGTCGAGCCGAAAGGCGATCCGAAAAGTTTCTCGCGGGAGTCGGCGTTCGCGGAGCCGGTTTCCGACCCGGGGCCGAAGTACGAACAGATCGAGACGCTCGCGGCCGCCGTCGCCGACCGCGCACAGCGAGAGGGTGCACTCTACAGAACCGTCGGCATCAAGGCCGTCACACCCCCGTACGATGTCAACACCCGCGAACGGTCGCTTCCAGGGCCCGTGGACGACCCCGACCTCGTCGATCGGATCACCAGGGAACTGTTCGCCGAGTTCGAGACCGAACCCGTCCGGAAGGTCGGCGTCCGCGTCGCAAACCTCGAGTTCGCGTCGGCCGACCAGGCGAGTCTCGACGGCTGGGGACACGCCGCCGACCGACCTCGAACCGACGAGTCTGGGTCCGAACTCGACGAGGAGTCGATAAATCGCTCGAGTGGTCAGTCCTCACTGACTGATTTCCGGTAAGTTGAGAGTGTAGCTGTCGGGATCTGTGCACTCGTGTCGAGCAGAGTGGAACACTGAAATTATAACCCTCCATCTATAATTGTTCGCCATAGTCAACCGTCTTCGATCTTCACATGACAGAGGACTTCTACGACCTTCTCGAGATCTCTTCTGACACCTCTCAGGACGAGATCAAAGACGCCTACCGGGAGAAGGTCCGCGTCTACCATCCCGACGTGAACGACGACGACCGCGCCCGGGCGCAGTTCACGGCGGTCAAGAAAGCCTACGAGATCCTGGGCGATCCGGTCGAACGACAGGCCTACGATCGTCTGGGCCACGAAGAGTACGTCGCAAAGCGGACGAGCGGCATCCCGTCTCCGGAGGTCTGGCGCAGTTCGGACGACGGAACGACGGCTACGGCCGATTCTCCTTCGAGTTCGACCACTGGATCGGGATCGAGCACTCGAACGTCCCGAACGACCGGAACCAAAGCCGGTTCGTCCCGGTCTCGATCCCGGCAGGGTGGGACGAAGACGGAATCGACGTCTTCGTCGAAGTCGACGAGCGACGGCACGAACTCGAGCGGATCGTCGAACAGCCACGCGGGGACGAAAACCGACTCGAAGAGCAGCACCGAAACGACACGCCGGTCGAACTCGGCTGGAGCCGCTGTAGACGAAAGTACGAACAGTCACTCTACTGCAACCCCGTCCGACGCGAAAGCAGCGACCAGCGACGGCGGCCGGACGGCTCGTGCTGCCGGATCGCCGCGACGGACGGCTGACTCGAAGGGACGGCTCACGGACAACGCCGTCGTCAGGTGGTGGCGGCGGCAAAACTTCTCGTTGCCGCTGATCTGGCTGTCGGTCCTGCTTTACCTGTCCGGAATCGCCCAGTTCGCCCTAGCGAACAGGCCTGCACTCGAGGATATCGCAGCCGAGCTGGCCGTCGTCGGTACCGACGTCACCGGAGTCTGGACGGTTCTCACCGGTAGCCGGCACGGCGTCCAGACGACGACCGAGTTCGTGACCGGTCTCGAACTCGTCACGCTCCCGGTCGCTCCGCTCCAGTTGTACGGCACAGTTGCCGGAATCGTCGTCGCTGCCGCCGGCGTCGTCGCGCTCGATCGGATCGTTCGCCGAGAAGACACCTGGGAGACGATATCGATCGACGAGACGATCCTGCTGTCGCTTGCGCTCGTCGCGGCGTCGACGCTGCTCGGCGGTCCCCTGCTTGCCGGTGCGGTCCTCATGCCGTTTCTGTTTACGGTGATCGTTCACCAGACACGGCTAAAGCCGGGCTGGAAACCGTCGTATCTGTACGTGGCACCGGTGCTTGCACCTGCAGTTGTACTCGTCGCTGCCGGTCTCGGGTTTACGCCGACGCTCGTCGTCGACCTGCTTGCGTTCCTCGTTTTTCCGCTTGCGGGCGCGCTCGGGCTTCCGCTGCGGGCGACGATCAGGAAACACTTCGGGCGCTGATACGGTTTACTGTAAGTCATTTCCGGCACAACCGCGACCCGGGCGGCGGTTGCGCCGGTAAATCGCTACAGTAATCCGTATGAGTCAGCCGACCAGCGTCGCTACGCCCTTCGTCTGCCGGTAGTCGCTTGCGAGGATTTCCGTGAGCGAGGAGCCGATTCGCTCGCGGTCGCCGTCTTCCCACGCTGTGGGGTCCCTGATCGGGACGACCATGAACCCACGACCGCGGATCTGGCGGGCGTGGAGATCGGCCATCTCGAGGTTGAGACGCCGACGCTGGGTCGTGTACTCCCGGATGACGTGGTCCGTAGCGGTCTCGCCGACCGGCAGGAGGACGTGTGCGTTGATCGCGCGCAGTTCGGCGTCGAAGTACCGCTCCAGGTCGTCGTACCCCTGCTGGGTCGGCTCGTGGCCGTTCGGCAGACAGCACATGTGGAGGTAGTTCAGGTAGAGGTTCTCGAGGTCGGGTTCGTCTTCCGGCCCCGTGACGAAGCCGGTTTCGCGGAAGACGTCCTGGACACCACGGTCCGACTCGGTCTCGGTGAACGGAACGCCGGTCCGCTTTCCGCCGTGGACGCCGGGGTGGTCGCCGACGACGTGGAAGTCGGCGTTGGCGTCACCGTAGCCGAAGACGGCGGTGCGTTCACCGTCGGGCGTACGGTCGAAGGGAGGCCGGAGTCCGAACGGGTTGCTCGTTCTGCCGGTGACGTTTTTCACGGGTGAGTGGAGGGGAACCGCTCAAATAACGGTCGCGGTGTCGATCGACTCGGACGCGAGAAGGACCATCAGTACTCGCCGTCAGATCGTAACAGCGTCACCGAGACGCGGCTGACGGCGTCGAAGTCTTTTAGCCGGTAGACCAGCGATCGGATCTCCTCGGCCGCGCCGTGACAGAAGATCGCCTCGAGACACCACTCGCCGTGGTGGACGTGGCAGTTCGTGTCGATCACCGACTGGAACTCGTGTTGGATCTCGTGGAGGTCTTCGATGACTTCGTCGTGGACGTAGTCGAAAACGATAGTCGCTGCGACGGTGCCTCGCGCTCGCTCTACAGTGTGGTGAGACTCGACGTACTCCTGGATCGCCTCGCGAACCGCGCGGGAGCGAGAGTCTAACCCTTCTGCCTGCCAGGTTCGATCGAATTCGGCCAGCGTCTCGTCGGGAATCGTGAGGCTCGTCCGCATACTCATTCTTAGCTCGCCGGCAAAAAAGGATCGGCGGTTCCCGTTTCACCGCTCGCTGCCGTGTGCCCGTCCGGTCAACGTCGTGACGCTGGATTTATACGCCGCGTTCGCAGAGACGGAGTTGATGTACCAGGCCGGCCACTACGGCGCTGCACTCCTCGTGTACGCGCCGCTCGGAACTGCCGTCGCCCTGTTCGGTGGAGACGGCGTCGCACTCGTCGGCGCGTTCGTCTGTGTGTCGCTATCGACGGTGCCCGACCTCGACCACCGACTGCCGCTGGTAGCCCACCGCGGGCCGACACACACCGTCGCCTTCGCCCTGCTCGTCGGTGTCACGATGGCCGCCCTGGCGGCCGTGCTGGTCGAACCGGGATCGCCGCTCGCCGGAACTGCCCTCGTCACGTTCGCGTTCGTCGTCGGCACGCTGTCGATCGTCTCGCACCTGCTCGCCGACGTGCTGACACCGATGGGAATCCGTCCGTTCTGGCCGATCTCGAGTCGACACTACTCACTCGAGGTGACGCGTGCAGCGAATCCGGTCGCGAACTATGCGCTGCTGGCGCTGGGCGTCGGTTCGGTCGTCATCGCGGCAACGCTGGTCGCCGTTTTCGGATGAAAAGCGTTCGATCGGTGGCTACGTGCGGCGTCGAACGAGGACGATGCCCGCCAGGAAGGCAATCAGGAGGACGCCGGCAGTGACGACGTACAGTAGATCGAGCGTCGCACTGACCGCCATGCCGGTCTGTCGGCCGAGGAAGACGACCACGAGTGCGAAGACACCCGTCCCGGAGAGGTAGCCGGTCAGACGACCGTCCTCGAGTTGCCGTCGACCGACCATCGGGGCGACGATGGCGGCGGCGACGACGGCGAGTGTCACACCGTACTGGAGCATCTGGACCGTCGCCGAGTAACTCGAGACGTCAGCGATGATCGGGGGACTGAGGAGGACGTGGAAGGGGACGGCAGCGGCCCCGAGCGCGAGCGCGCCGGTCACGTGGCTCGCCCGGAGCCGGTGTTCCCAGACCAGGACGGTCGCGACCACGAACAGCCCGAAGATGAGCACGGCCGTCCAGAAGTGCAGCGACAGGATGTCCATCGTGTACTGTGCGACGGTTTGCCAGCCGAGGACGACCTGGATCGGCGTCAGGATCATTCCGAGGACGACGAGTGCGGTTACGCGCCTGTCGACGGTCGGGGTACGCCAGGCGGTGACGGCGGAGCCGATGATCGCGAAACCGGCGAACATGGCGACGAAGCGGTGGAACCACTCGTAGAAACTCGGGAGATTCGCGGGGAACAGATTGTACGGCCCTGCGTCACACTGCGGCCAGTTCGCTTCACACGCCAGTCCCGACCCGGTCGCTTTCGCGGCGACGCCCAGCAGGATCGTCGCGGTGACCAGCACCAGTGTCGAAGCGAGCAGGTGGTGGTAGCCGAGGCGGTCGATCAGCGAACGAACACCTGGACGGGGAGTAGTGTCAGACGACACGGTCGTTCGACCGACGATTAGGAGCCGTCGTACTTAGGTTGCCCGTCGTCGGTCCAGCCCCGGTTCGTCGCATTCAAGAGCGTTCTTCTCGAGCACCCGCCATGGAGAAACGCGAGCGACTCGAGTCGTACCTCGAAGAGAACGGGCTCGATTCGGTCTGGTTCGCCCGGCCGAACAGTTTCGCCTGGCTGACGGGCGGTTCCAACGTCGTCGACCGCGAAAGCGACAGTGGCGTCGCGGCGATCGGCTACGACGGTGGGTTTCGACTGCTGGCGACTAACGTCGAACTCGAGCGGATCGTCGACGAAGAGCTTCCCGACCTCGAGGACGAGGAGATCTCGACCGAACGGTTCCCGTGGCAGGAATCGTCGCTGGGCGGGGCACTCGCCGACCACGTCGACGGACGGGCAGCGACAGACATCGACACACCGGGGACCGAGACGGTCGATCCGACGAGGTTGCGCCAGCCGCTGACCGAACGCGACCGGGAGCGATACCGTGAACTGGGTCGGGAGACTGCGGCGGCCGTCGAGGCGGTCTGTCGGGAGCTCCAGTCCGGCGACACCGAACACGAGGTCGCGTCTGCGCTACGGGTCGCCCTCTCGGCCCGTGAGATCGAGGCTCCGGTCGTCCTCGTCGGTGGCGCCGAACGCGCCCAGCAGTACCGCCACTACACGCCGAAGCGGACAGAGCTCGGCGACTACGCGCTCGTCTCGGTGACCGCACAGCGCAACGGCCTTCACGCGAGCTGCACGCGGACCGTCGCCTTCGATCCGCCCGCGTGGCTCGAAGAGCGCCACGAGGCCGCAGCGACCGTCGAGGCGACGGCGCTCGTGGCGACACAGGAGGCTGCAACTGGTGAGAAGCAGGGAACCGCGGGCGATGTCTTCGAGGCGATCCAGGACGCCTACGAGGTCGTCGGTCACGCTGGTGAGTGGGAGCGTCACCATCAGGGTGGGGCTGCGGGGTTCGACGGCCGGGAGTGGGTCGCGACACCAGACCGCGAGACATCCGTCGAGATACCGATGGCCTACGCCTGGAACCCGACGGTTCAGGGGGCAAAAAGCGAAGATACCGTACTGGTGACCGCCGAGGGGTTCGAGGTACTCACCGCAAGCGACCGCTGGCCGACGACGACCGTCGAGGCCGTCGGCGAAGACCGGCCACTCGAACTCGAGCGACCGGGCGTTCTGGAGCTCGAGGAGTGATACGGATTGCTGTCCTGGCTTCCCAGTGGAACTGTCTCGGGTGGCGGTTGCGCCGGATCGCCGGGACAGTAACCCGTCTGCGTCACTCGTCGACGGGTTCGTCGTCGGATGAGGGTTCTGACTCGTCTTTCTCGTCCGGTTCGGGCTCCGTAGCGGCGACGTCGACGTTCGTCTCGTCGTCTTCGAACGGGCCGGTGTCGTCGACAGTGATCGTGACTGGTTCGGCGTCTTCGCCGAACGCGGGTTCGGACGGATCGTCCTCGTCGCGGTCGAAAACCTGATCGAGCGTGACGATCGCGTTCAATTCCTGCTGTACCTGGTCGACGACGCCGCCGACGAGTTCGCTGGGCTGGATCGCCGTGTACTCGTAGGGGTTGTTACCGGCTCCCTCGCTGGCTCGCTTTTCGCGCGTGACGCGTTCCTCGTCGTGGAGTTCGGCCAGCGCCTCCCGGACGGTACTGGGATAGAGACCTGTCCCTTTCGCGATCTCCTCCGACGTGCTGCCCGGGTTCGCGAGCGAATGCACGTAGATCTTCGCCCGCGTCTCCGTGTCCAGAATCCACGAGAGCAGGTCGACGATCCGCTGGTCGACTTCTTCGGCAGCCGTCGTCCGAATTCGCTCTTCTGTCTCCTCGTCGAACGCCGGCTCCCGGTCGGACTCGAGGTCGCTGGCGTCCTCTTTTCCCCCGTGGTCGTCGGTGTCGTCTGGATTCATATGTCCTCTCGTGTAGGACAAAGTTTCGCGCGTGGTTAAACCTTTGTGCGGGGGTATTCCGCCGATACGTGGCGGCTGCCGGCGCTGCGATCACTTTCACTCCGGTAACACACACCTTTTAGCCCCACCGTTAGTACAGGGAGATGATGACGTCGTTTCAGTCGACACTCGGTGACGAGCCGGGGATCGCCGAGGAGCTGGCCGAGAGTCAGCAGGCGATCTCTATCGCCGAGTTCTTCGAGAAGAACAAGCACATGCTCGGCTTCGACAGCGGCGCTCGAGGCCTCGTCACGGCCGTCAAGGAAGCCGTCGACAACGCCCTAGACGCCGCCGAGGAAGCCGGTATTCTACCCGATATCTACGTCGAAATTCAGGAAGCGGGTGACTACTACCGGCTGATCGTCGAGGACAACGGCCCCGGGCTGACGAAAGAATCGCTACCGAAAGTGTTCGGGAAGCTACTGTATGGATCGCGCTTTCACGCCCGCGAACAGTCCCGCGGACAGCAGGGGATCGGTATCTCCGCCGCCGTGCTTTATGCGCAGTTGACCAGCGGCAAACCGGCGAAAATCACCAGCCGGACCGAGGGCTCGAGCGAAGCCCAGTACTTCGAGCTCATCGTCGACACCGACGACAACGAACCCGAAATCAGCGTCGAGGAGACGACCACGTGGGATCGGCCACACGGGACGCGCATCGAACTCGAGATGGAAGCCAACATGCGCGCCCGCCAGCAACTCCACGACTACATCAAGCACACGGCGGTCGTCAACCCGCACGCGCGCCTCGAACTGCGCGAACCGCAGGCTCACTTCAAGTTCGAGCGCGCGACCGACCAACTGCCCGAGGAGACCGAGGAGATTCGACCCCACCCACACGGCGTCGAACTCGGAACCGTCATGAAGATGTTGACGGCGACGGACTCCCAGACCGTCTCGGGCTTTTTGCAGGAAGAGTTCACGCGCGTCGGGAAAAAGACCGCCGACTCGATCATCGACGCCTTCCGCGACCGCCACTACGGTCGCGAGATGCGCTGGCGGTCGCCAGCGGCACACGAAGACGTCGACCTCCACGCTGCAGTCTCCGACGCAACGGCCAACAAGGGAGCGGACGCGACCGCTGCTTTTGCCGAGGCGATCGCCGACGAGGTCGACGACCACGACCGGATCGCCCACCACGAACTGCTCGCGGTCGTCGATACGGCGGCCGAAGCGGTCGAGGAAGACCACGGAACCACGTTCGGCGATACCGTCCGAGAGAACGCAGTCGATGCGGTCTGGCTCGAGCTTATCGACGCCGTTCCGGAGTCGGAGGAGGCCGACGCCGAGGACGACTCCGCGGAGTCGCGACTCGTCGACGACATGTACGCGCTCGCCGACGAAGCGACGAGCACGCGCAAGGACGACGAGGTCGTCCGCGCGTTCAGCGAGCGACTCGCCGGCCGGTTCGCGGACGCGACCGACGAGGACGTTCGCCATCGGTTCACCCGCGATACGGTTCGGGAGTCCGTCGACCGCGCTGCGGAACTCACCGAGGAGTACGACGACGTCGCCTTCGGTGACACCGCCCGCGAGAACGTCGTCGAGGCGATCTGGGACGTCATGGTCACCGTGCCCGACGACCCACCGCTCGTCCGGGAACTCGAGAACGATCGCGACGCCACCAGTGACCTCGTCGACTCGATGCGTGCGACCGACATCATGGCTCCACCGACGCGATGTCTCGCACCAATCTCTGCAGAACTGGTCGAGGCTGGCCTCGAGAAAGAGTTCGACGCCGACTTCTACGCCTCTGCGACACGTGACGCCGAGGTTCACGGCGGCGACCCGTTCATCGTTGAGGCCGGTATCGCCTACGGCGGCGAACTTCAGGCAGAGGGAAGCGCCGACGTGATGCGGTTCGCGAACCGCGTCCCGCTGGTCTATCAACGCGGCGCGTGTGCGACGACGGACGTGGTCAAGTCGATTGGCTGGCGCAATTACGGGCTCGACCAGCCCGGCGGCTCGGGACTGCCAAACGGTCCCGCGGTGATCATGGTCCACGTCGCCTCGACGAACGTTCCCTTCACGAGCGAGTCGAAAGACGCCGTCGCGAACGTTCCCGAGATCGAAGACGAGATCGAACTCGCGATCCGCGAGGCCGCACGCGACCTCAAGAGCTACCTCAACAAGCGCCGGTCGATGCAAAAACGGCGCAAGAAACAGAACGTCCTCGGAAAGATACTGCCGGAGATGGCCGAGAAAGTCGCCGAAGTCACCGCCCGCGAGGAACCCGACATCGGCGACGCGCTCGCACGCATCATGAACAACGTACTCGTCGAACGGCAGGTCGAAGCAGACGGTGACGGCAAGTCGGTCTCGGTCGTCGTCGAGAACAACTCGAGTACGAACGAATCGCTCGAGGTGACCGACATCGTCTCGGCCGAACCGACCTCTCTCTCGGACGGTGCGACGGTCGTCGAGATGGACGGCGAGTGGTTCGTCAAGTGGGAGCCCGACGTCGACAGTGGTGACGAGTCGACCTTGGAGTACGAGGTCGCCGACGACGCGTCGTTCGATCTGGATGTAAAGGGAGTCGAAAGCGAGAAACTCACGGTGTCAGCATGAGCGCGGACAACAACGAGCAAGCACGAGAGCAGTTGATCGATCTCGCAGCACAGTTTTACGACCAGTTCGAACTGGGCGAGATCCCGCACATGTCCGTTCCGACGCGGACGAAGAACAACATCGAGTACGACGAGGACAGTGACGTCTGGGTCTACGGTGACCGCGAGTCGACGCGGTCGGCAAACTCCGTCCGCGGTGCCCGCAAACTCCTGAAAGCCGTCTACACGATCGACTTCCTCGCAGATCAACTCGAGGAAGACCGGTCCTCGACCCTGCGTGAACTCTATTACCTCTCGGAGAGCTGGGATAACGAGGAAGCCCAGTTCTCGGATCAGGACGAGTCGAACAGTCTCATCGAGGATTTAGAGATCGTCTCGGGAGTCACCCGCGAGGACTTCCATATGCGCCCAGAGGAGTCGGGTGCGACGATCATGGGGCCGCTTCACCTGCGCGAGCAGACTCGCCGGGGCGAACGCGAGATCCACTGCCAGGAAGACGTCGGCGAGGGTGGCTACCAGATCCCGAACAACCCAGACACGATCGAGTTTCTCGACTGCGAGGCCGACTTCATCCTGGCCGTCGAAACCGGTGGTATGCGCGACCGCCTGGTCGAAAACGGGTTCGACGAGGAGTACAATGCCCTTATCGTTCACCTGAAGGGGCAACCGGCACGTGCGACTCGCCGGATTACGAAGCGTCTCCGTGACGAACTCAGTCTGCCCGTTACGGTGTTTACCGACGGTGACCCGTGGTCGTACCGCATCTACGGCTCCGTCGCGTACGGATCGATCAAGTCTGCACACCTCTCCGAGTACCTGGCGACGCCGCAAGCCCAGTTTATCGGCGTCCAGCCGGCCGACATCGTCGAGTACGATCTGCCAACCGACCCGCTCAGCGACTCGGACAAGAACGCCTTAGAGAGTGAACTTTCGGACCCGCGCTTCCAGACCGACTACTGGGAGGAACAGATCGAGTTGCAACTCGAGATCGAGAAGAAGTCCGAACAGCAGTCGCTTGCGTCACACGGATTGGACTTCGTGACGGAGACGTATCTACCGGAACGTCTCAGCGAGATGGGCGTCCTCTAGACGCCGATCGAGCCGACGTTTCGGTAGATTGCATCCGGGCGTCTCAGCGAGATGGGCGTCCTCTAGACGCCGATCGAGCCGACGTTTCGGTAGATTGCATCCGGGCGTCTCAGCGAGATGGGCGTCCTGTCGGGCGAGTTTTCGTCTCCCTCGTTCTCGAGGCGGGACCTGCCCGGGATCGACCGTCCGTTCGGCCAACGGGCGTTTCTCCTGTAGTCGTTCGGAAGGAGCGAGCGTCGCCCCCGCTTGCAGCGCCGGTCGGAGGCGTCGTGTGGTGGGTCGACCCGAACGCGAACGAGAAGATGGAGACCACACTTGGAGGACCACGGGACTGCGGGGTCCGGCAGTGTCACTCGCACTGTCTTGGTGATCGAGTCGTCGAACGGGATTGGTTCGACGGTCGCCTGCCCCGTCGTCAGTCGAGTCGCGTCGGGTCCGTAGACGTTTTTGTGAGGTCAGTTTCCGGTTCTGCCTGCGGTCGGTCACCCGGTGACGCGGGCTGGGGTTTCGCAACGTCCGCGTTCGCACACCGGCGACAGTAGTAGTTCCGGCCCTCGGAGCCCGTCACCGGGAAGCCGAAGACGCTGATCTCGGCGCGATAGATCCGCTCGAGGCCACGGCCGACCGGTTCCGAACAGGCGGTACAGGGCCGGTCGTAGTCGACGACGGTTCGCTCCTCGACTGTTCGAGTCCGGCCGTTGGTCAGAAGCGAGTGACGACGTGCGAGCCGGTCCGAAACTGACGGGAGCGAGATCAGTCCGAGGAAGGCGAATCCGGCGGCGAGCGCGTACAGTACTGGAGAGAGGCCGGAGGCAGCGATCACGACCCCGATTGCCGCCAGAACGGCGGCCGTAAGCCAGCAGACGGCAGCAGTCACACGGCCGAGCAGGTGGGAATCCAAGGAGGCTTGTTCTGCGCTGTCATCGTCGTGTGGTTCTGTGCGAAGGACCATCCGGTCGGCGTCTTCGACGTACTTGTAGGTGCCATAGAGGACGTTCCCGATCCCCATCGTCCACCAGACTGTCACAAGCGCGACCAGCAGGTGTTCGTCGGCGGACCCGAACGTTCGCCGGACCATGACTGCGTGGTCCCCGAAGTCGTGCTCGAGTCGCCAGCCGTCTCGGACTGCCGCGGCGATCCGGGACTCGAGGCGGTGCCGGCTGGCTGAGTCGGTGGCGTTCGACGGCGATCGGTCGTCGTGCCGATCGATCCGTTCGCCACAGGATGGACAGTACGTCATCGACGGCTCGAGAGTTGCCCCACAGTTCGAACAGTAGGTTCCGTCTTGGTCCCGACGCTGGCCGTCCATGGGCGAACTGTGGGCGACGACGACACTAACTCTTGTGAACGGTTGGGAACCTGAACTGTCATCGGAGTCGACGCTACGGGGTGGCTAGTGTGTTGGACTCGTCGTGCAAACAGCACACACCAGGCTGGCGACGTAGGGGGCAATCCCCGTGCAAGAGAGGCGTGACGGTTCGGACGGGTGTTCTGCGACGACGTGCCAGGCAGGACTTCCCTTGACAGGCGGGCAAAGGCGGGCGAAGGCGGGCGAAGGCGGACGCAAGCGGCGCAGGCGGACCAAGCGGGCGTCGGGTGCGGGGAGTTCTCAGGATGTCGCCGACTGGTCAGGGGGTATCGAGAACGACCGGTACGCCGCGGTCCGCGATGTCGACGACGAATGCCTCCTCGTCGGTCTCGATCTCGGGGAACGTATCGTAGTGGACCGGAAGGACGAGTCCGGGTTCGATCTGTTCGACGAGAGTTGCTGCTTCGTGGCGATCCATGGTGTACGTGCCACCGATTGGCGGCAAGAAGAGGTCCACGGCCATCTTTTCGTGGAAGGGGAGAACGTCGGTGTCGCCTGGCCAAAACGCCGTGACGCCGTCGATCGTGACGCCAAAGCCACAGCCAGTTCCTTCGGGATGGTACGGTCGACCCTGATCGTCGGTGTGGGGGCCTGCAGGGTCGTTGTACGCCGGCGTCGTATACAGGTCGAGCGGTCCGAGGACGAACGACTCGTCGGCACGGACGCGCTCGACTTCGTAGGGGAGTTGTTCGGGTGCCTCGTCGGCACGATCCGCACCGTCGACGTCGATTGCCTCGTGGACGACGACGATCGCCTCGTCGTGGGCGACCCGTCGAATCGACTCCGGGTCGTAGTGGTGACCGTGAGAGACCAGTATCAGGTCGCCATCACGGGGCTCGTCTTCCTCTAACAGGCCATTCCTCGTTGACCCTGGGTCGATGTAGACGACCACGCCGGTCTCGCCCTCGAGTCGGACGGTGGCGAGACCGAACCAATCGGCGGTTACTGCGCCAAGGCGGACGGTCATACGCGTCACTTCGACCGACGGGGTCGAAAACCGTTCGACTTGCACTGGCCGACCGTCTTGCTCGCCGACGAGTACTAGACCAACATGATTAATAGGCATATAACCAGAACATATATAACAGAAAACTCCGCAGTTTATAAACCAACCAAAACATTTATATGCGTTACGGCCTTACTCTACGTTAGCCGAGGCGACCGGGGTTTTTTCTGGTTCCCCCACCCGGGAGCCCCGAGTAACCAACCCTATACACCATGACGAACATCCGAACCTACACCAACGAACGAGAGACGGAGCGTGACAGTACAGAGCGAGAGCGGGCCGAGGAGCGAGAGTACTGCCCGGAGTGTGGCGGTCGCCTGGTCTCGGACGCCGAACACGCAGAGACGGTCTGTAGCGACTGTGGGCTCGTCGTCGAAGAAGACGAGATCGACCGCGGCCCGGAGTGGAGAGCCTTCGATTCCGCAGAGAAAGACGAGAAAAGCCGGGTCGGCGCACCGACGACGAACATGATGCACGACCAGGGGCTGTCGACCAACATCGGCTGGCAGGACAAAGACGCCTACGGCAAAGCCCTCTCGAGTCGCCAGCGCCAGAAGATGCAGCGCCTGCGCACCTGGAACGAGCGGTTCCGAACCCGCGACTCGAAAGAGCGCAACCTCAAGCAGGCACTGGGCGAAATCGACCGGATGGCTTCTGCCCTCGGCCTGCCGGAGAACGTCCGCGAGACTGCAAGCGTCATCTACCGACGTGCACTCGAGGAGGACCTCCTGCCAGGTCGCTCGATCGAAGGCGTCGCGACCGCTGCGCTGTACGCCGCCGCCCGACAGGCCGGCACCCCCCGCAGTCTCGACGAAATCTCTGCCGTCTCCCGCGTCGAGAAGATGGAACTGACCCGCACGTATCGGTATGTCATCCGAGAACTCGGCCTCGAAGTCCAGCCCGCCGACCCCGAGAGCTACGTGCCGCGGTTCGTCAGCGACCTCGACCTTCCCGACGAGACCGAGCGAATGGCCCGCGAACTCCTCGAGTCGGCACGCCAGGAAGGCGTCCACAGCGGCAAGTCGCCGGTCGGTCTCGCGGCCGCTGGCGTCTACGCTGCGGCACTCCTGACCAACGAGAAAGTAACCCAAAACGAGGTCAGCGAAGTCGCAAACATCTCCGAGGTCACGATCCGCAACCGGTACAAGGAACTTCTCGAGGCTTCGGACACGGCAACGCCGGCATAAGAGGCCGGCCGTCTACTGTCGGGTTGGTCGTGGTGTCCGTGACGGGACGAGCGCGACAAAGCTTTTCACCGCTGCTGTGTACTATCATAACATGGATGAGACGACTGTTCAACTGTTGTGTCCAGAATGTGGAAAAGACTGGCAGACGTCTCCGAACCAGTTGCCGGAATCTACAGCCATGTTTCACTGTCCTAACTGTCACGCCTCCCGCCGAACCGCAGAGTTCATGCGAACCGACCGTGACCTTCAGACGCTGAAACAACTCGGCTAATCAGTGGGGCACAACCGCTGCCGGTCGCGGGTGCGCCAGACATCAGTATAGCAGACCGTCCCGGCCAAACGACTCTTCTGCAGGATTCGACCGGTAACGAGTGACTACCGGTGACGACGGCCGTGTCTCACACTGTACGTGTAGATTGTTGGCGGCGACGGGACAATCGGCGACTACGTCCGCCAAGCGTTACCGACCCAGGAATATAGAGAGTTTCGATAACGGAGTGTTACCCGGAAACACGAACGGTACACTCGCGTTCGTTCGATTGTTACAACCAGCTAGAGGCGGACTTCGATTCGCTCGAGAAACCGACTGTCCCAGGTTACTAGACGATAAGTGTGGTAACGCGACTCAAGATAATAATATAACCCTGCAGTGGATAGAAGAGGATGGTTATGAAGAAACAGGAGCTCATCCACCTTCACGGTCTTCTCGCCGAGGTATCGAACCAGTGTGCAGAATGGGACAACTGTGAGATCGACCTCGACGAATACGAGTCGCTCGGGATTCGACCGACCTCGATTCACAAATCGAAAACCGACCACAAGACAGCCGTCTTCGCGCTTGCTAACGGAATTACGACGAACATGCGTGAAGACGAACAGGAAGCAGTCGCCGCCACCGCCGACTAGATCTCACGTCACATCCTACGGTCACGACTGTTCTCTCACTGGCAAGACTGCGACACCAGTTCTCCCGAACCACGCGACCAGCTCCGTCACTCGACCAGATCTTCGAACTCCGGCAGCACCGCTTCGTCGTCCGCCGAGTCTGTATCCGACTCGATCGTCTCGTCGGTCTCGTCACCGACATCGTCCTCGTCGCCGCTGTCCTGGTCGGAGTCGTCTTCGGTTTCGTCTTCGACTTCGTCTTCTTCGATGACCTCGACGGACTGTACCTCCAGCGGAATGTTCTCGAGGCGCTGACCGATCTCTTTCCGGGCGATACGCGAGGCGTGTTCCTCGCGCTCGACGTTGAAGACGGTCATCTCGAGTTCGAGAGCGACGAGTGCCTCGTCGGCAGCGATGAACGCAGGCGGGAGTTCCTCTCCGGACGGGGACGTGCGCTCGCCCATGTTGATCTCGACGTAGTTCAAGTCAGGGTTCAGCATCTCGCCCGTCTTCGAGATGGAGATACGGATCGCCTCGTCTTCCGTCTCAACGTCGAACACCGGCACGGCAGCTTCGACGACAACCCTGCAGTTCATACCTAGACAATGTGTCGCCTATAGTATCAAGGTTCGCCTCGCGGACCCACTCGAGAACGCGAGAGTCTGGGTCAGCTTCGAAAGTTCCAAGCCGACGCCCTCGAAGGATTCGACGAATGGAAACCGGCACAATCCCGGTTGCAGCCCTCTCGGGCGGACTTGACCTGTATCGGACACTCGAGAGCGGGCAGACGTATCTCTGGCGACGCGAGGACGGGGAGATGTACGCCGGCGACCCACCCAGCGACACCTGGTACTACACCGTCGTCGACGCCTCGAGCGGCCCCAAACCGGACGTGATCCGGGTCCGCACCCGAGACGGTCACCTCGAGTGGGAGTCGACGACCGACGCCGCGCCAGCCGTGTGCCGACTCTTGCGGTTGGACGACGACCTCGCGTCGATCGTTGCGGCCGCACCCGACGATCCGCTGCTCGCACAGGCCTACGAGGCCCACTGCGGGATGCGGCTGGTCGGAGATCCGCCCTTCGGCTGTCTGATCTCGTTTATTTGCTCGGCACAGATGCGGGTGCAGCGCATCCACTCGATGGTGTCGGCGCTCGCCCGCGAGTACGGCGACTCACTCGAGTTCGACGGCCGAACCTACCACGCGTTTCCGACGCCGACTCAACTGGCGACCGCGACCGAAGACGAACTCCGCGAGTTAGGGCTCGGCTATCGCGCGCCATACGTCGTCCGGACGGCCGAGATGGTTGCCGACGGCGAGGCCTACCCCGCGGAGGCCCGCGACCTCGAGTACGAGCAAGCCCGCGATTACCTCTGCCAGTTCGTCGGCGTCGGCGACAAGGTCGCAGACTGCGTGCTTTTGTTCTCGCTGGGGTTCGACGAGGCCGTCCCGCTAGACACCTGGATCAAGTCAGCGATCGAGGATTACTATCCGGACTGTGACTGTGGCTCCTATGCGGCGACGTCACGGGCGATTCGCGAACGGTTCGGCGGCGAGTATGCAGGCTACGCACAGACGTACGTCTTCCACGAACTCAGAACGAATCGATGAGCCAAACACGGCCGAACGGTCGACAGGTGATGAGACGGCCCCAGAGCTAGTACCGTCCCAACCGTCGACTGACGGGTCGAATCGAGCCACACCGCCAGATTCGACCCATCAGTTCAGGCTTGGCCCGCCACTAGTGGCGGCGCACGGAGCAGCCGTGTTCGGCTGTATCGTTCTCTCCTCGAGATGCTCGCTGACTGGGCGCGTCGACCCGGTCTGGTGCGTGAGTGTCGACACCACCGGACAGGTGCGATTCGGTCGACGGCCAACTGCTCGACGACTGCTGTTCAGGGCACGTCGAGCGGGAACGGAATGATGTAGTCGACGTAATCTCTGTTGGAAAGTTTCGCAACGTCACACTGATGAATCGGAGCGTCCCTGGGCGTCGAATAGCTGTGTGAGTCCTCGGAGTGTGTCGCGTCGTCGCCGAAAATACTAGCTAGCTCTTCTAGCTCGTCGTCCTCGATATCCGTGTTGTACCCAAGTTCCACGTTGAGTTGATCGCTCTCGACCGGGTCGTTATACTGGCTCTCGTCGAGTGGTGCATCGACCGTCTCGTAGTCGAGATCGGACTCACACGACGAGAAGTCGTAGCCTCCGGACATATCCGCTGGTTCGTTCCCGTCGTCCGTCGCGCTCTCTTCACCGTTCGCATCGGTCTCCCTGTTGGCACTCTCACGGAGACAACCCGAAAAACCACCGACAACAGCGCCACTGAGCAGAGCGAGCAACGCTCTCCGATTCATATTCACGTCTTATCACAATGGCGGATATGGTTTCTGCTAACAGCATGGTCTGGTTCTATGAGCATCGAACCCGTCGCAACGGTATGGAGACAACGATAGTCGAACAGAACGGCCGCATGCTTGCTCGAGTTGAGGGTGACGACCGAGTGTTCGAGGTGTCTTTCGACACGATCGAACCGACCGACGTAACTCTCCGATTCATCCGAGATGACAATCGCGTTGGGAGCATCTACAACGATGACGGCACTAACCGTACGATGGCACGGCTAACCACGGCACGAGACGGAGCCGATTTTATAAGTGTCGAGGTGCCCAAGGAATTCGTCGCCGACCTACTCGTTGCTGCATCCGAGGCCGGACGAGTCTCCGACGACACTGCCCTCGAAGGCTACCGACTGCGGATGCTGTAACTTCCTGGGGCGGTCCCGGGGCAATTCGTCTCAGTGAAATCCCACGAGCGTTCGCTGGTCGCGTTTCAGCGGCTACGCCTGGCAGCCGTCGTCGGTGACGAGTGTGTCCGCGAACTCCTCGACGAAGCCGTGATGGATGTCGGCGACCCCGGGATCGATCGCTTGCACCACCTCGAGCAGTTCGTCGTAACAGTATCGTCGCCCCTCGCTTGGATTGGCGTCGGTACCGTGTGACTTACGCGCTTCCTCTCACAGCTAAAGCCGTGGGCTTCCGCGCTGTTACCGCTGTGAATCCCGTCCCAGTGGCGGGCTGCTCCAGTCACTGACGGCGGTAGGATCTCGAGGGGCCTTCGTCGTCGTCGTTGGCTTTCGGTTCGTCGTCGGCGACGGCCGGGATTTTTGACACTCCCGGTCGAGGAGTCGAACATGGCCGACTGCAGACGTGCACACGTCTTCGTTTCGGGAACTGTACAGGGCGTTTACTACCGGGCGAACACCCGGGACGCGGCTCGCGAGAGGGGGATCGGCGGCTGGGTGAAGAACCTCGCTGACGGCCGCGTGGAGGCAGTTTTCGAAGGGCCCGCGGACGCCGTCGAGGAGATGGTCGAGTGGTGTCACACGGGGAGCCCCGCCGCGGAGGTCGAGGACGTCGAGGTTGAGTACACGGAGCCCCAGGACGAGGACGGGTTCGAGATTCGGTACTGAGTGCGAAGCGGACGAATTCGCAGATCGAAATTGATGTCTATCGCTGTCTACAGAGAGACAGCGAGAGTGTCTCAGAGCGTGACCCCGAGGTACTTCACGCAGCGGTGTCAGCTACGTAGACGGTCGCAACGTAACGAACCGACGACCCGATTCGCTCGGGTGCTTCCCAGCGACGGAGTAGCCGCCGGCTACGCACGACACCGTTGTGACATCCTCCCCGTCGGAAACAGTCGTCGACGGACCAGATCGACCTCCCACGGCTCGAGAGCGTGCTGGCTTCGTATCCAGAGGGCGACTTCATCGCTCACGGTTGGTGAACGCACGGGGCGCGAACGTGGGGCCGGCAGACCTCGAGCGTATCTCAGAGAGATCACTCGACGATCGTGGCAGACTCTGGGCGCTATTCGCGGAGTACGACAGCGTCTCCGGCGACAGCTCCATGTGGGCGGGCTGGAACGCGCTCACTCGCGACGAGACACTCGGCCAGGAACTGCTCGACACTCACACGAACGGATCGTGCTCGGGGCGAACTCGCTCTCCAGGACAGGCAGTCTCGCGGTTCGACCTGTTCGATCCGTTCGAACTCGACGGGGAGGCGTAGACGGACGGTCGCTCTCGGAATCTCGAGGGAGTTGTGTCACTAACGCGGGCTGAATCGATTGGTGCGGTCGTCGTCTCGACTGCCATCGCGTCGACGGTCATCCCCGTCTGCGTCGTTGCCGTCTTCGGATCGGTTGGATTCGGTTTCGTCGTCGTAGATATCGACGTGGTGGACCGCGTTCGGCGAGAGCAGTCGGTTCCCCTCGAGTTCGAGCCAGCCGTTCGGGTGGACAATAATCGGTCCCTCGTAGAGGACATCCTCCGAGTCGGCGTCGGTGTAGATGACGACGTTCCGGTAGGCGCGAGTGATTGGGTCCAGGTCGTCCGGGACCAGTTCGCCTTCGAAGATCGAACCTCGGGAGATGGGGGCCATCGTCCAGTAATGACAGCGGAGACAACATAACTGTGCTGGGTCGAGTGATCGCCACTCGAGGCTGGCATCGACGCGCAACTTCGATACCTAGAGACTCGTCGGGTCCGTGGCTCGCCGTCGAGCTAGAAGACGTTCACGTTGCTTCTAGTGCTTTGGCAAGCCTGAACAGATGAGTGAAACCGAATGCGGTCGTCTGGTTTCACTCATCAGTCGACGCTTGGCGGAGTACTAGTACTATCCTAAGCATGGACCAACTAGTTGAAAGTTGGCCAAAACCGATCACGATTCTCGATCAGAAGTGGAGTGCACTAGTCAGAGTAGACTTGGGACAGTACTAGTGGCGGGCCAAGCCTACACTGCTGGGGCGACCCGAGCGACCTAGCAGTCGACGATCGGAACGGTACCAGCGGAGCGTGGCGCATGAGCGTGGCGTCCGCAATCTTGAACGGTCGGCCGGTCGAACGCTCGAGTATGATCACAGGCAGTCGAATGGCCGCCGTCGACGAGAACGCCGCGGCGCTTGGCGTACCGCGCAAGCAGCTCATGGAGTCGAGCGGGAACGCCGTCGCCCGTGCGATCCGAGAGGTCGCAAAACCGGACTCGAGCGTGGCGATCGTCGCCGGACGCGGGAACAACGGCGGGGACGCGTTCGCCGCCGCCCGCTTTCTGGAAGCGGACGACGTCACCACCCTCCTGCTCGGTCGGGCCGAGAACATCGGCACCGAAATCGCTCGCGAGAACTGGGACGTACTCGAGCAGACCGACCACGACACGCGAGAGATTGAGGACTCGAGCGGGTTCGACCTCCCCGACGCGGACGTGGTCGTCGACGCAATGTTGGGAACGGGGATCAGCGGCGACCTTCGAGAGCCGGTCGCGACCGCAGCCGAGGCGATCAACGACGCGACGGCGACCGTCGTGGCGGTCGACGTCCCCACCGGGTTCGACGCCGACGGCGGCGACCACGCCGAGAACCGCGTCGAAGCAGACCACGTGGTTACCTTCCACGACGCGAAGCCCGGCCTCGAGGATCTCACGGCCGAGGTGATAGTCGCAGACATCGGTATTCCCGCCGCGGCGGAACGGTTCGTCGGTCCCGGTGACGTCTCACTCGCACGGCCTGACGGCCGCGAGGGGCGACCGTACGTCGTCGGCGGTGGTCCCTACACCGGGGCACCCGCACTCGCCGCCCAGGCCGCGCTTCGTGCCGGTGCGGAACTGTCTTTCGTCGCGGCTCCCGAATCGGTCGCCGACGAGATCCAGGGCTACGCCGCAGACCTCGTCGTCCAGCCCTACGAGGAGGAGGTCCTGACGCCCGGGCGAGCCGACGACCTGCTCGAGACAGCCAGGGAATACGACAACCCCGTCGTACTCGGGCCGGGACTGGGAACCGCGGACGAGACGCTCGAGGCAGCCCGGCAGTTCCTCGCCTCCTACGACGGCCGGGTGGTCGTCGACGCCGACGCACTCGAGATTGTTCCCGAGATCGAAACCGACGCGACGCTGGTCTGTACGCCTAACCGGGCCGAACTCGTGGGGATGGGTGGCCCCGACGCGTCCGACCTTCGGCCGGTCGCCGACGATATCGAAACGTTCACAGCCGAACTCGATCAGGTCGACGTCATGCTCGCGAAAGGTGCTACGGACGTGATCACGGACGGCGAACGCACCCGAATCAGCCGCTCGGGAACGGCCGGGATGAAAGTCGGCGGCACCGGCGACACCCTCGCCGGCATCGTCGCCGCACTTCTAGAGTACGCGGAACCGCTGGATGCTGCATCAGCGGGCGCTCACGTCAACGGACTCGCCGGCGAACGCCTCGCCAAAGACGACGAGTACGGCTTTCTCGCGTCGGAGCTACTCGAAGAGATTCCGGCGGTCCTGTGGGGTGATGGCGATGTCTGAGGACGGCGACGCCGGAGAACTCACCCACACCACCGACGACGGCGAGGTTCAGATGGTCGACGTCGGAGACAAACCCGACAGCAAGCGCCGGGCCGTCGCGGCCGGCGAGATCCACCTGCAGCCGTCGACGATCGAGGCCATCCGCGAGGATCAGGTCGGAAAAGGTGACGTCCTCGCGACCGCCCGCGTCGGTGCGATCCAGGCCGTCAAACACACCTGGGAGACGATCCCGATGTGCCACCAAATCCCGATCACGAACGTCGACACCGACTTCACCCTCCGCGAGGACCGGATCGAACTCGAGGTAGTCGTCGAGACCACGGGGAAGACCGGCTGCGAGATGGAGGCCCTCGAGGGCGTCACGACCGGCCTGAACGTCGTCTGGGACATGGTCAAGGCCGTCGAGAAAGACGAGAACGGCCAGTATCCCGAAACGGGAATCGAGAACGTGCGGGTGCTCGAGAAGGAGAAGCGTCGTGCCGAGTAGGTCTCGCTGCTAACTGGTCGTCGCTTCGGTTCCTCCCCTCGCTTTGCTCGTATCGAGAAGAACGAACTCCCCGTTGTCGTCTCGCGGACGCGACTGGGACGGATTGCTGTCCCGCTGTCCCAGTGTTCCCGCTCCCGGGGCATGGGTGCACAGAACGGAACAGTAGGACGAAAAGTGGTGCGACCCAGACGAGGTATCGCTTGTCGGTGTGACCGATCGTGTCCGCTACAGGTCCATTCCGCCGTTGACGTCGATCACTTCGCCGGTCACGTACGAGGACTTCTCACTCGCGAGGAACCGGACGACCGCCGCGATGTCCTCGACCTCTGCGAGTCGCTCGAGTGGAATGCCCGAGATGATCCGGTCGAGAACCTCGTCGGGGACGTCCTCGACCATGTCCGTCCGCGTGAAACCCGGCGCGACACAGTTTGCGGTCGACCCGCCCTGGGCGAACTCGAGTGCGATCGTCCGGGTGAAGCCGAACATGCCGCTTTTCGCCGCCGCGTAGTTCGCTTGGCCGAAGTTGCCCTGTTTGCCGACGATGCTCGAGATGTTGATCAACCGACCTTCTTCAGCGTTCCAGATGTCGTCGTAGAACGCCTGAGTACAGTTGAACATCCCGCCCAAGTTGACGTCCATCACGCGGTCCCACTCCTCGCGGCTCATCTCGGTGAACTGCTTGTCGGCTGTGATACCGGCGTTGTTCACGAGCACGTCGGCCGGACCGAACGCCTCGTGACAGACCTCGCGCAGGTGTTCGACTGCTTCGCGATCCGAAACGTCGGCTTGTGCTGTGACGGCGTTTCCACCGGCGGCCTCGACGGTGTCGACCGCCTCCTGGGCCGCTTCCTCGGAGGATCGATAGTTGACGACTACGTTCGCACCCTCGCTACCGAGGTGCTCGGCGATCCCCCGACCGATGCCACGTGCGGAACCGGTTATGACGCAGGTACGTCCCTCCATAGACATGTTCGGCGACACGTTCCACGTCCGGTGATAAATAATGGGATGTGAAAGAAGTTGTCACGATAGCGACTCGTCGTCGGCCGCTGACGTCCGCTCGACCGCGGACGAGACTCCGGCGCGTTACCGCTCGATGGCCTGGTCAATCCAGTCTTCGATCCGACTCGGTGCGATTCCGGTTTCGGCCGCGAGCGTCGACACGTCGGCGCTTTCGAGGTCGTCGACCGTCTCGATACCGGCCGCTTCGAGGTCCTCGGCGTAGGCCTGTCCAACTCCGTTCAGGTCCGTGAGGTCGTCTGTTTCGTCCGCGATTACAGACTCGGTGTCCGCGTCGGCGACCTCGTCGACGACCTGGTCGTCGACCGTCATCTCGCCGGGGTCGGCGGGCTCTGCCTGCACGTCCGTTTCACCACGGGCAGCGATCTCCGCGTCGGAGCGATTCTCGCCGTGGTGCTCGCTGGTCTCGGCGTCGACCTCTGCGCTCGTCTCGTCTCTCTCGAGGACCGACCGTTCTGCGAACCACTCACAGACGTCGGGCCAGAGTTCGGCGTGGCTCCGCGAGGAAACGGACATCCCGATGTGGCCCGTCGCAAACTCCATGATTTCGGTGTCGGCGGACGGGATCGCTTCGGTGAACGGTTTCGACGCTGCCGGCGGGATGAGGTGGTCGTACTCCGCGACGATTTGGAGAACCGGCATCTCGATGTTCTCGATGTCGACGTGCTGGCCGTCCAGATGCAGTTCGTTGTCGATCAGTTTGTTATCCTGATAGATGTCGTTGATGAACTGTTCGTAGGTCGCACCGGCGACGTCGATCCCCTCGTCGAGCCAGCGTTCCATCCGGGCGAAGTTTTCGACGAAGTCCTCGTCCTCGACGTTGTCGTAGAACCTGACGTACTTCGTCACGTTGTTGGCGACCGGGTCCATCAACGCGAAGCCGACATCGAGAAACTCGGCCGGAACGTTGTCGAACGCGTCGGTCACCTTCTCGGGGTCGTAGTACTCGTCTGCTCCCCATAGCTCGAGGACGCCGCCGTCGCCGGCAAAACAGAGGCCGGCCGCCATCAGCCCGAGGTTTCGGACCTTCTCGGGGTAGAGGGCGGCGTACATGGCCGACTTCGTGCCGCCCATGCAGTAGCCCAGGACGTTGATCTCGTCCAGCCCAGAGCGCTCGCGGACGACGTCGACGCAGTTGTCGATGTAGCGGTTAACGTAGTCGTCGAGCGTCAGCGATCGATCGAGCCTGGACGGCTCTCCCCAGTCGATCATGTAGACGTCGAAGCCGGCCTCAAGCAGCGTCTGGACGACCGAGCGATCGGGCTGGAGATCGAGGATGTACGGCTTGTTGATCAACGCGTAGACGACGAGGATGGGGACGTCGTACTGTTCATCGGTCCGAGATTCGTAGTGAAGCAACCGGAGCTTGTTCTCTTCGTAGACGACCTCACTTGGCGTCTGCCCGACGGCGATGTTCTCGACGGTCTCGGTGCGGTCGGGAGCGACCTGTGCCTTGCCGGCGAGGTCGGCCGTCGACTCCCAGGCCTGTCGTTGCAGATCCAGTGCAGTTGCGTAGGGGTTTCTCATTGCTCGTCTTCGAGGTGGTCGATGATACGGTCGAGTTTCTGCTCGACGTCGTGCTGGCGTCGCTCGAGTTCGACGAGTCGATCGCCGACCTCGAGGACGTCCGCCTCGGTGGCGAAGCCGAGCGACCGGAGTGTCTCCTGGGAGGTCTCATCGGCTTGTTCCTGGAGTTCGAGGACGTCACCGACGGTTTCGCCGGTCATCTTCGCGAACGCGGTCGTCGACATGACCTCTTTGAACGCCTCGTTGGCCGTGTTGAGCCAGATATCGCGGAACTCCTCCATCTCGACGTCTTCGCCTTCGAGGACGTCGTTCATCCGTTCGACCATCTCTTCGGAGGCGGTCATCCACGTCTCGTACGCGTTCGCATAGCCCTCGACGCCGTCAGCGACTTCCTGTTCCTCGCTGACTTCGCTGACCGTTTCGGACCAGCTCTCGACGAACTGGGCCTGTGCTTCCATGTTGTCCTCGAGTGTCTCGAGGAACTGTTCGTTCCACTGTTCGACGAACGCGTTCCAGTTCTGGTTCTGAGGTTGTGAGTCTGCCATTGGGTAAAATTGAACGGGGTCGGTAAAACGTTCGAGGGCGAGTTACGCCGAGACGTCGAACTCGTCGGCCGCCTGCTCGACGTTCTGGGTGACCGTCGAGACGTTCTCTTCGAACTGCTCGTGGGCCTCCAGCGCGGCGTCGAAGGAACTGTCGACGGCCTCGGCGTAGTTCTCGGCGAACTCGTCGTAGGCGGCTTCGGACTCTTCGATCGCCTCGAGGGCGGCTTCTATCGACTGTGACTGGGTTTCGGTCGCGGAGTCGAAGCCGTCGTCGACGAGTTCACGCATCTCGTCGAAGTCGACGCTTCCCTCGGGCATCGACGCCTCGAGCGCGTCGAAGGAAGCGTGGATCGCGCCCTTGGTGAACTCGGCGTTGGACTCGACGAGCGACTCCGACGTCTCGACGGCATCTGCCATCGCGCTCATCGAGGTCTGCTGTGCCTCGAGGGCGTCGTGGGTGATGGTCTGGGTCTGCTCGAGTGCGACACGCTGTGCGTCGAACATTGCGGTGAGTGGGTTCTGAGTCATGCTGTTAGTCTTCGTTTCGGTTTCGTTTTACTGGAACGACGATCGTCTGGACGATGTCGCCCTCTTCGATATCGAGCGCTTCTCGTTCGGGACCGGGAATGCTGATCCGGCCGCCGCTTTGCACGCGGGCCTTGAACGTTGCCGTTCCCATGTTCATCGGCCCGAAAGTCGGCAACTCTTCGAACGGGTTCGATGTCGTCGACGTCGCTTCCATGAACTGCTTTATCATCTCCTGCTGAGACTGGGCGACCTGCTCGCCGGCTTCCTGCATCTGCTCTGTAACCATCGCCGGTGGAAACCACGGCGAGCGGTCGGTGTCGTCCGTCATCACCAGTATCGATGGCCTGTGTACTAATAAGATTTTCCACTAGATACCAGCAAATGGGGTGAACTGGTTTCGAATGGTATCCAGTGGGGTAGCGGGGTGGCGCGTGAGAGGACCCGATACCGCACGTCCCTGTGGCGATACTCACATTCGAGTCCAGACGAGTTCGAACGCCGACTGTCGTCACTTCCGTTCCGGATCGACCGCCCTCTCGTTTTCAGCGTCGCCAACACAGATCTCTCTGATACGGATTACTGTAACGATTTACCGGCGCAACCGCCGCCCGGGTCGCGGTTGTGCCGAAAATGACTTACAGTAAACCGTATGAGGAGAAATCGGCACAACAGTTGCTTGCGGACAATTTTCCGTAGTAAGAGACGATTGGATAAGCCAAAGAAGTCATAATGACCCCCCGCTTAGTCCGTCTGTAGATGCCCCACCAGAACTCCGGGACACCCGATATCGCGGCTGTAACCGACGCCTGGACGTCGATGACACAGAGTTTCTTCCAGAGCGCGACCGCGGCTAACCGTGCCGCCGTGTCGGCGATGGTGCCGACGGCAACCACGAGTCCGTCGACCGACGACCCCCCGAACGACCAGACGATCCCCGCATCGATTGATTCGGTCGATTACTCCACTCTCGACTGGGAGTTCGACCGGACCGTCGACGACCGGGAGAACATCAGCGTCGGCGATACGGTCACCTTCGAGAAGACGCTGACCGACGAAGACGTTCACGCGTTCGCAGCGATCAGCGGCGACACGAACCGCCTCCACTTAGACGAGGAGTTTGCCGCTGACACTCGCTTCGGCGAACGGATCGTCCACGGAACGCTCGTCTCCGGCCTCATCAGTGCCGCCCTGGCACGGCTCCCCGGCCTCACGGTCTACCTCTCGCAGAATCTCGAGTTCAGCGGTCCCGTCGGTGTCGGCGACAGCGTCTCGGCGCGTGTGGAAATCGTCGAGGACCTCGGTAACGGACAGTTCCGCCTCGAGACGGTCATCCGCAACGAGAGCGACGACGCGATGGTGATCGACGGCGAAGCTGTCGTCCTGATCGACGAGCAACCGGACGCGTAGACGCAGACGGATTGCTGTACCGACGGTCCCGGTGTGCCCGCTTCGGGTCGCGGTTGCCCCGGCACTGACAGACAGGAAACCGTATCACGCTACCGTCGTTCTCGGTCGAGTGTCGAGTACGACCGGGTGTCCTCTTTTCCCCGCTTCCGGTTTCGACCAACTCGCTGTCGAGTCCTCCGATAGTATAAGTGTCTCCTCTGGAAACGACCACACATGACTCTGTTCGGGACTGCCGGAATCCGTGGCCCGGTCGAGCAAATCACGCCCGCACTCGCACTGTCGGTCGGCCAGGCTGCCGGCGAGCCTGGCGAGACGTTTGTCGTCGGCCGCGACGGCCGCGAGACCGGTCCGGCACTCGCGGCGGCGATGGAAGCCGGCCTCGAAAGCGCCGGTGCCGACGTCTACCGACTCGGCCAGGTACCGACGCCGGCACTCGCGTTCGCTTCGCAGGGCCGACGCGGCGCGATGCTTACCGCGAGCCACAACCCGCCGGAAGATAACGGAATCAAACTGTTCGTCGATGGCGTCGAGTACGACCGCGACGCAGAGCAAACGATCGAAGAACGCGTCGACGGCGACACACTCGCCGCCTGGGACGAGTGGGGCGATTCCGACCGGCTCGAGGTGCTCGAGTCCTACCGCGACGCCGTAGTCGACTACGTCGGTTCGGCGTTCGGCGACGACGACAACGACTCCCTCGATGGGCTATCGGTCGCCGTCGACTGTGGGAACGGGATGGCCTCGGTCGCGACGCCGCAGGTCCTCGAGCGACTGGGTGCCGAAGTCGTCGCAGTCAACGCGACGGTCGACGGCCACTTCCCGGCACGTGAGAGCAAACCGACACCGGAGACGCTCGTCGAGTTCTCTGAGTCTCTGGCGGCCGGCTCGTTCGACCTCGGACTAGCCCACGACGGCGACGCCGACCGACTCGTCGTGCTCGGCCCCGACGGCGAGGTGATCCACGAGGATACCGTGCTCGCGGTCGTCGCCGCCCACTACGCGACAGAGAGCGACGCCGACGATCCCGTCGTGGTCACGACGCCGAACGCCTCTGCACGCATCGACGAACAGGTCCGCG
Organism: Natronobacterium gregoryi SP2; assembly: GCF_000230715.2. Taxonomy (GTDB): domain Archaea; phylum Halobacteriota; class Halobacteria; order Halobacteriales; family Natrialbaceae; genus Natronobacterium; species Natronobacterium gregoryi. The sequence goes on along the minus strand of NC_019792.1, from coordinate 364,505 downwards.
AGGCCGGCGGACGAGTCGAACGCGTCCGACTCGGCGCGCTCCACGAAGGGATCGCACGCGAGCGACGCGCAGGCGACGAGGGCACCGAAGTCGTCTTCGCCGCCGAGCCCTGGAAGCACATTCACACCCGCTTTGGCGGCTGGATCGACGGCGTCGCGAGTGCTGCTGCTGTCGCCGCGCTCGTAGCCGACATCGGCGACACGGCGACGCTTCGCGACCCGGTCACGGAACGTCCCTACCGAAAAGTTAGCGTCGACTGTCCCGACGACGCCAAGTCGGACGCGATGGCAACCCTCGAGTTCGACCTTCCCGCAGCGTTCCCCAACACGACCGTCGACACCGACTACGGCGTCCGCCTCGAGTTCGACGACGCCTCCTGGGTCCTCGTCCGGCCGAGTGGGACCGAACCCTACGTCCGGATCTACGCCGAGAGCGACGACGTCGACGCGCTGGTCGCAGACGCACGCGAGGTCGTCGCGTCGGCGGTCGCCGACACGTCGTAACGTCGGTGCTTTCTTCCACGACTCGAGCGTACCAGCCCCTATGTCCGTTTCCGAACTCCTCGAGCGCGCCCGTGAGATCCAGTCGTCCGCACACGTCCCTTACTCCGAGTACCGCGTCGGTGCCGCCCTCGAGACGACAGATGGTGCGGTCTTCGTCGGCTGCAATCTCGAGAACGCGAACTTTAGCAACAGCCTCCACGCCGAGGAGGTAGCCATCGCCGAGGCGGTCAAGAACGGCCATCGCGACTTCGACCGGATCGCCGTCAGCTCGAGTCGCCGGGACGGCGTCACCCCCTGCGGAATGTGTCGCCAGACGCTCGCGGAGTTCTGCGCCGACGACCTCGTGATCGTCTGCGACGAGGGAGACGAACAGCCGACCGAGTACACGCTCGGGGAACTGCTACCGAACACGATCTCGGAAGCGACGCTCGAGTAGTTCGCTACTCCTGCCGAGCGTCGTTCTCCGAGCCGTGCCCGGAGAATCGACCGGGGAAACCACTTTGTCTCCATGGGCTCCTACCAGACCAGCGCCAGCCACTCACCTGCCTCGAGCCGGTCGGTCAACTCTTCGCTCCTGGGCTTCGCTCGAGGTTTCGGTGTCTCGAATTCTCTGTGTCTCGAAGTGGGGGCGCCACGCCTCGTCGACCCCCGCCCGATCCCAGGCCACATCGTGTCCCGTCTCGGCACACAGCCCCGACAGTTGCAACTCGTTCTCGGCGTCCGTGGCTGTCTCGAGCAGCTCCGTCGGCGATCCGGGTGCCCGCCGGTTCTCGTCGACTGCGCCGTGGACCCACGTTCCGTGTTCCGAACGACGCCGGAAAGCGTCGTCTCGATCGGTTCCCGGGTCGTGCTGGACGGCAACGACGTGCGTGTCCGCCAGCGTTTCGCGTATCGTACCGAGCGTACGCGCGTCCTGCAGTTATATACGCCGTCGGCGCGAACCGTCCGCGTCGAATGACCGGCGACAGCGAAGACCCAAACGCGGACGTACAGTACCACCTCGAGGTCGGCCCCGAAGACGTCGCAGACACCGTTCTCCTGCCGGGCAACCCGGAACGCCTCGAGAAGATCGTCACTCACTGGGCCGACCACGAGGTCCGTGCCCACCATCGCGAGTACCGGACGGCGACGGGCACGTACGAGGGGACGCCGATCTCGGTGACTTCGACCGGCATCGGGAGTCCCTCGGCCGCCATCGCCGTCGAGGAACTGGCGCGCGTGGGCTGTGACACGTTCATCCGGGTGGGTTCCTGTGGTGCGCTCCAGTCCGAGATGGACGTCGGCGATCTCGTGATCACGACCGGGGGCGTCCGCCAGGAGGGGACCAGCGACGAGTACGTCCGGGAGGACTATCCCGCGACCGCAGACCACGAAGTCGTCAGTGCACTCATCGCGGCGGCCGAACGGCTGGGGTACGACTACCACACTGGCGTCACGATGAGTGCCGACTCCTTCTACGCCGGCCAGGGTCGCCCCGGCTACGACGGGTTCGAGGCCGCCGGCTCCGAGGAACTCGTCGACCAGCTCAGGGACGCGAACGTCAAGAACATCGAAATGGAAGCAAGCGCCATCATGACGCTGGCGAATCTCTACGGCCTGCGGGCCGGTGCGGTCTGTTCCGTCTACGCGAACCGCGAAACCGGCGAGTTCAGAACCGAAGGCGAATCGCGTGCTGCCGAGACGGCGACGCTCGCGACCCACCTGCTTGCGAAGATGGACGACGTCAAACGCGAGGCCGGCGTCGACTGCTGGCACGCTGGCCTCTCGCTCGAGGATGTCTGAGACGCGATAGTGACCCGATAGCGAAGACAGGACTCTGGGGCGGCTGATCGGTCGAGGATGCAGTGATTGTGGAACCGAATGCGTTCGACCCGGTTCAGTCGCGGTGCAACCGCGAATCGTCCTGCGGTTACACCAGTTACTCGTTACAGCAATCCGTCTTACTCCTCGACCGACGCGGAGGAGCGGACGCGGTCCCATCGGGACGGAGCGAACAACTACTCTCGAAGGCGAACGATCCCGTCCTCGAAGACCTTCCGATTCGGAACGATGTACTCCTTGGAGTCGTTCTCGATCTTCGTCACGAAGAGATCGACCTCCTGAACGATCCCCGACTGGTCGCCGATCTCGATCTCGTCGCCGATGCTGTAAGGCTGTTCGAGAAGCAGGTAGATTCCCGCCGCACTCGAGATAAGGAATCCTTTGAAGGCGACGACAAAGACGACGACGAGTCCGCCGGTGTAGATCGCAAGCAGGATCAAAAGCGCCAGGACGTGGATGCCGATCTGGGCCAGGGCGATGATGAATGTAACGTAGAGAACCGAGTACTTGACGAGTTTCGGCAGCAGCGAGACTTCGGGTAGCTTTACACCGCGAAGATACTCGCTGACGATCAGTTCCGACTTGTCCGCGATGATAAAGCCGAGGATGAGCACCAACACCGCCACGAACAGTTGCGGGATGAAATCGACGACGCGAAACCAGAACATGTCAGTATCCAGTAGCTGCGCGATGTGGATCGCCGTCAAGACCGCGATCCCGTAGATGAACCACGAACTCAGCCGGGCGACAATTTCGACCGTCGAAGTGCCGATCGACTGCGCCGTCCGCTCGAACGGAGTCCCCTCTACTGCGTCCGGGACACCCGCAGCCGTGAGCAACTCGTTGTTGAGTCGCCCGACCAGATAGCCGGCGACGAGCCCGAGGGCAAGCACCGCAGCGGCGATGACCGCCGGTTCCTCGAGGAACGTCTGCCACTCCATGTCAGTACGCCTCCGGATCGACCTCCAGAATCAGTTCACCGCCCTTGAACGCGCGCACAAGCCCGTCGCTCTCGGAGAGGACGATCGCGATCGCGTTCGTATCCCGGGTAACCGCACCGGCAGCCATGTGTCTCGCACCCAGTCCTTTCGGGATGTCGATCCCTTCGGCCGAGGGCTCGAGATACCGGTACGCTGAGACGATCTTGCCGGCGTCCGAGATGATAAACGCACCGTCGAGTCGCGAGAACTCCTTGAGCATCACGTTGACGATCGGATCGCCGACGTGAACGTGGGATTTCTCGAACGGATTGTACGACAGCGGTCGAGACTTGTTCATTACTTTGCCTGCGTCGCCGACCACGAACAGCGCACCGACAGGTTTGCCCTTCTGGCCTTTCTTGCCGAGTTCGATCGCCAACTCGAGGACGGACTTGATAACGCCTGGATCGGCACGCGATTTGGCGAACAGATCGTAAATGCCCGAGTGGTCGTCTGCGCTCGCACGAACTCGAGAGATCGTGTCGATCTCGTCGGCGAACACTCGCGTGGCACAGGCCAACTCGTCGCCGTCCTCGATCACTTCCTGCTCGAGGGCTCCCTCGATGCCGAACTTGATTCGATCCGCAACGTCGTCGAAGGCAAGCGGCAGTTCGACGAACGTCTCCGCGCCGACCTCGTCTTCCGTGCCGACGACGATCACGTCGATGTCTTCGACCGCTGCGAATCGCTCGTAGTAGGAGCCACTCGGTGAGAACAGCATGACACCGTCGACGCTCGAGAAGAGATCACCGAACACGTCGTCTAACCCGTCCATTGATCATACAACCTGTGCCCGCTGGAATAAGCGTTATGGGCCGTCCGACAGGTGTCTGATTTTGTCGTGAATTTCGAGGAAAGAAATCGAAGAGCGGGAGTGGATTCGACGGTGGTGCTCGCGTCGTTTTCTCGCTTCGCTCGAAAACTCGTTCAGTGCGCGGGACCGGATTCGAACCGGCGGACCTCTACAGGACAGCGTCCTAAGCGCTGCGCCGTTGGCCTAGCTTGGCTACCCGCGCTCGCCTCCCCTTTTTCACGAATCGAGTAAGAACCTGTCGATCCTGCGGTCACTGATGTTTGACCGGCTCCTCCGGAGACCAGTCAGGCGGAACGATAAACGTCACGTGCTCAGGATCGCGCAACTGGTGGAGCTCTGCGGCCTGCTCCGCCAGCGCTCGATCCCGATAGGGCATCTCGAGCCCGCAGCCGGTACAGACGAGTTTGCAGGTTGGTTCTTTCATGTGACTGTGTCCCGCCGTGACCGGAGTCGGGCGGCGGTCGCGGAGTCGGCTACCGGTGGTTGTCTGTCCGTTCGGCGTCGCCCCACTTTAGTAGCTTCTACCTAGTGAAATCAGGAGAGAACGGCTGGGTTACATACTCGTTCGTCGCTGACTGTTGGACCGAGTAGCACCGTATTGGCCGAGCGGAACGGTCGACCGACCGATAGAAACAGGTCGCCCACGGATTTATTTCGACAGAACGGATACGTCGCGTATGCACAGCGCCAGAGACCACATCGAGTACGAACCCTGGCTCGAGGAACTCGACCGGATCGCCGACCGACTCGAGTTGTCGAGCGAGACGCGGTCGTATGCGACCGACCTCTTCCTCGCGGACGTGCCCGAAGCAGACCGATCGAAACGGGCCGTCCTCGCGGCGAGTATCTACGCCGGGTCGCTCGTCGCCGGCGACGGGGTGAGTCAAGGCGCGGTCGCCGACGCCGCAGACGTCTCCCGACTCTCGATCCAGTCGCGCTGGAAAGCCGTCCTGGAGACCGCAGGACTCGAGCCACCCGGCTGGTAGGGGTAGGGGTAGGGGTAGGGGTGGGGAGAGGGATAATCGTCGCTGACGGGCCCCACCATCGACAGACGGTCTCATACGGTTTACTGTAGGTCATTTCCGGCACAACCGCGACCCGGGCGGCGGTTGCGCCGGTAAATCGGTACAGGAATCCGTATCAGGCGGTTTACTGTCGTCAATGACTGGCGAGTGCCGACCCTGTTCTGCCGATCGGAACTGAATAGTTACACCAATCCGTCGCAGCCGTAACCACGGCATACAGCGGTGACGCGATAGTAACGGTCGGTTACCGATCGACGGCAGTCACTTCAGTCCGCTCTCTCGTCGGTGTCGAGAACGTTTCCGTGTTCGTCGATCTCTCCCTCGACGATCCGAGTACTCGAGATGATGTCGTCGTCTTCGGCGCGGACGTGGGGGACGACGACGACCTCGAGCGGGTCGTACCCTCGCTCGCGGCGAATGTCGTTGATCTGCTTACCACCCGTACGCGTCTCGGGCGAGACGACCAGATACTCGAACTGGGGCTCGGTCGCGATGCCGGTCGGTGACTCGAGCGGTCGGATCTCGAACGCGCGGTCGTACTCGTCGGCGAACGACTCGAGCTCGTTCGCCAGGTCGGCCCGTCGTCGGTCGTAGGGCCTGATCTCTCGGTCGACCTGTCGTGTCTTCGGTGCGAGGGAGTCACTCGTCAGTCCGACCGTCACGTCTCCGAGTTCGAACGCCCGTTCGAACAGTTTGCGGTGGCCGTCGTGAACGGGGTCGAACGTCCCACCAAGCGCGACGTCCATACCGTTCCTGACTGGCGCGGTGCGTATAAAACGGTCGACTCGGTGAAACGAGTCGCGGTTGGTCGCCGAGTTGAGGGTTCGACGCGCGTCGAATCCTCCCTTCACATTGTTTTTAGTGGTCGCCGTGAGTGTCCCTGATATGGGACTAGACGAGGATTCACTCGACTACCACCGGACAGACCCTCCCGGAAAGATCGAGATCTCGACGACGAAATCGACGAACACGCAGCGTGATCTCTCGCTTGCGTACTCGCCCGGCGTCGCAGCGCCGTGTATGGAGATCGACGAAGAGGAAGACGAAGCCTACACCTACACTGCAAAGGGGAACCTCGTCGGCGTCGTCTCGAACGGGTCCGCCGTTCTCGGCCTCGGCGACATCGGTGCCCAGGCATCCAAGCCCGTCATGGAAGGAAAAGGCGTACTCTTCAAGCGGTTCGCCGATATCGACGTCTTCGACGTGGAACTCGACGAGGCAGACCCTCACAAGTTCGTCGAAGCCGTCAAGATGATGGAACCGACCTTCGGCGGAATCAACTTGGAGGACATCAAGGCCCCGGAGTGTTTCACCATCGAGGAGCGACTCCGCGAGGAGACCGACATTCCGGTGTTCCACGACGATCAGCACGGCACCGCGATCATCTCCGGCGCGGCACTGCTCAACGCCGCCGACGTCGCCGACAAAGACCTCGAGGACCTCGAGATCGTCTTCTCCGGTGCAGGGGCGAGCGCGATCGCGACTGCGAAGTTTTACGTCTCGCTTGGCTGCAGGAAAGAGAACGTCACGATGTGTGACTCTTCGGGAATCATCACCGAAGAACGGGCCGAGAACGGCGAACTCAACGAGTACAAACGACAGTTCGCCCGCGACGTCCCCGAAGGTGATCTCGCGGACGCAATGGAGGGTGCAGACGTCTTCGTCGGCCTCTCGATCGGCGGGATCGTCTCACAGCAGATGATCCAGTCGATGGCGGACGATCCGATCGTCTTCGCGATGGCCAACCCCGATCCGGAGATCGGCTACGAGGAGGCAAAGGAGGCCCGCGACGACACCGTCATCATGGCCACCGGCCGCTCCGACTACCCCAACCAGGTCAACAACGTCCTCGGGTTCCCCTTCATCTTCCGTGGGGCACTCGACGTCCGTGCCACCGAGATCAACGAGGCGATGAAAGTCGCCTGTGCAGAGGCACTCGCCGAACTCGCCCGCGAAGACGTTCCCGACGCCGTCGTGAAAGCCTACGGCGACGAACCGCTCCAGTTCGGCTCCGACTACATCATCCCGAAGCCAGTCGATCCACGGGTTCTCTTTCGCGTCGCACCCGCAGTCGCCGAGGCCGCGATAGAATCTGGTGCCGCCCGAACCGAGATCGATCCCGACGAATACGAGGAGGAACTCGAGGCCCGTCTCGGCAAGTCCCGCGAGATGATGCGCGTGGTCCTCAACAAGGCCAAGACCGATCCGAAGACGGTCGCGCTCGCGGAAGGCGAAAACGAGAAGATCATTCGGGCGGCCTACCAGATCCAGGAGCAAGGAATCGCCGCACCGATCCTCATCGGCGACGAGAGCGAGATCCGCCAGACGGCGGCGAATCTCGGCCTCGACTTCGAGCCACAGGTCGCCGACCCAGCCGTCGGCGACTACGAGGAGTACGCCGATCGGCTCCACGAACTGCGGGCACGAAAGGGCATCACCCGAACCGAGGCCGGTGACCTCATCGAACGCGACTCGAACTACTTCGGCACCGTCATGGTCGAACAAGGCGACGCCGACGCCCTGCTGACCGGTCTCTCGTATCACTACCCGTCGGCGCTGCGACCGCCACTGCAGGTCATCGGCACCGCCGACGACGTCGACTACGCCGCTGGCGTCTACATGCTCACGTTCAAGAACCGCGTCGTCTTCGTCGCCGACGCGACGGTCAATCAGGACCCCGACGAGGAGGTCCTCGCAGAAGTCACGCGGTTGACTGGCGAGCTCGCCCGACGGTTCAACGTCGAACCGCGTGCGGCCCTGCTGTCGTACTCGAACTTCGGCAGCGTCGACAACCAGGGCACCCGTAAACCCCGCCGCGCTGCACACATGCTGCAGGACGACCCCGAAGTCGACTTCCCCGTCGACGGCGAGATGCAGGCCGACACCGCTGTCGTCGAAGACATCCTCCAGGGAACGTACGGCTTCTCGGAACTCGAGGAGCCCGCAAACGTACTCGTATTCCCGAACCTCGAGTCGGGTAACATCGGCTACAAGCTGCTCCAGCGTCTGGGCGGTGCCGACGCCATCGGGCCGATGCTCGTGGGGATGGACAAGCCGGTCCACGTCCTCCAGCGCGGAGACGAGGTCAAAGACATCGTGAACCTGGCGAGCGTGGCGGTCGTCGACGCCCAACAGGAGTAATCACGCTGTCCTTCCATTTTCCGTTCGCGTCGCTTCCCGTCTTCGTCGTCGGATTTCCGATCGTGCGGGCGGGCGTCGTTACCGGTGTATACAGCCCTGTCCTAGCCTGTTCTGACTGGATCTGACATCCGTGGGACGCCCGGAGTGAAAGCGTGCATTCAAGTAGTCGCCGGGCATTCTCCCGGATATGCAAGACCAGGGACGCTCTACGCGCAAACGTACTGGTGGTCGACTGAAGAACGTCCGCAAGCGCCGAAAGAACGAACTCGGCCGACTCCCGACCGAGACGCAGGTCGGCGAGCCCCGATTCCGGACCGTCGACGCTCGCGGTAACGACACCAAGACTCGCGCGCTGGCGACGAACGTCGCAAGCGTCAACGAGGGCGGAGAAACCGTCTCGGCCGAAATCGAAGACGTCGTCGAGAACGAGGCAAACCCCAACTACGTCCGCCGAAACATCATCACGAAAGGTGCCGTCATCGAGACCTCCGAAGGAAAAGCACGCGTGATGTCCCGCCCCGGACAGACCGGGCAGGTCAACGCCGTCCTGCTCAAGGACTGACCGGTTACAGCGGAAACAGCGCGAAAACCCACGACTGAAGTCGTGGAAACGTTAGTATCCGTGCATACGGAATGCTGTACCGATGTACCGGCGCGACCGTAGGATGTCGTGGTCGCACCCGGAAATAACTGACAGCAAATGTCAGACAGTTCACTGTCCGTCAGTGCCTGTGTAATCGCGCCTCGAAGCGGTCGCACCCGGAAATCGGCTCAGCACTGTATCGGTGATCGACTTCGTAACCGACAGCGATAGCTGACTTCTTACTCCCCTCCCGAGAGCCACGACGGAATCCGCGTTCGCCGTTCTAGTGCCGCCGTCCCCCGTATCTCGTACTCTTCTACTGTCGTCTGATCGTCACTGTCCATGAACTCCTGGAGATCAGCAGTCTCGTACTGGCTCCCGTCGTCGGCTCGGTCGACGCGGAACATCTGGTCTTCGGTCGCCTCGCTGTAAATGCGTGCAATCTCCCGGGCCTCGTAACAGAACCGTCTCGCTTCCTCGTTCTCCGCCCACTCCTTTGCGGTGTCGAAGTGGTCTCTCGCCACCTGATATCGGTAGACTGCGTTCTCGAAGTCACGATTCTTCCTGTGTTCTTCCGCGTCGTAGTACGCCTCATGCCCTCGTTTGTAGTACTCCACGACATCCATATTCGCCATTATACAGCCGGAAATAAACAGTAAAGAAGAACAACATCCTCCAGCGAGGAGTTGGCGTCTCGATATCATCGGTATCGGAAAACTTCCGACCGAGCTTAAATTTATCTTCCGGCTACCCGTCCGCTGGAGACGGCGACACGATCAGGACCTCGGACGGGGGGCTGCCTTTTGCAGTGCCGTTTCGGCGATGTTGCCGCCGTAGTCCGCACTCCGAGAGAGCGAGTCCACGATCAACCCAAGCGACTGTGCCTGAACGGGATCGAGATCCCGGAGCATGTCGTCGACGTACCGCGTGTGTTCGTCGATCTCGAGAACGGCTTCGTGAGCGGCGTGGCCGAGCTGGTTCGCCTCGTCGGTTTCCTCCGCAAACAGCGCGTCCATCGCCTTCTCGAGTACGGCCGAAGCGTCGGCGTGTAGATCCGCGAGTGCGTCGGCGACCTCGTCGGGAATCCCGCCGAGTTTCAGCGAGAGTTGGCTGATTTTCGATGCGTGATCCGCGACTCGCTCGAGTTGGCGGGCACTCGAGTGGAAATCGAAACAGTCCTCGCGGGAGACCCCCAGCTCCTCGGCTGCTCTAGGAGAGCGAAGCGTCGCCCGGAAGATCCGGGAGACGACGAGCCAGAGCCGGTCGACGTCGTCGTCGCGTTCGATGACGTCGTAGGCGATGTCGTCGTCGTTCTCGATCAGCGCCCGCACCGCGTCCTCGAGCATCGAGGCCGCGATCAGCCGCATCCGCCTGACGGCGTTGACGATCGACAGCTCCGAGGAGTCCAACAGGTCCTGAATGACGACGCTGTCTGTCGTCTCCTCGAGTACTTCCACCCCGACGAGACTCTGGGTCGCGTCCCTGATCGCTCGGCGTTGACTCGTCGTAATCCGGCCGGCCTCGAGGCGAATGATGTCGAAACCGCTGACGTACATCGTCATCACGGCTCTCGTGAGTCGCTCGCCCTCGAGATCGGAAACGTCGAGCGTTCCCTCCTGGCGTTCGGTATCGTTCTGTGGCGTCAGCAGTAACGCGTCGTCTTCGGGGTAGAGTTCGACGACTGTTCCGGAGCCGACGTCGTTGTCCGTCGCCCAGCCTTTCGGGAGCGAAACGGTGTACGTCGATCCACCCGTCATTTGTACCTTGCGGGTCTCCATAACCGGTTGTTCGGACTCCGAACGTAAATTCACATCCATCTATTGATTCGTCTGTGACGAACTCTTTGGCTCCCAGCAACGCCAGTACGTCGTGTCAACTGCTCGCGTCATTCGATTGATTAGTGTGGATTATTCGCTCATATAGCAGTATATAGAGAACATAGTAGAGTATTTAGAGACGATGTTCGCACTAGAGACCAATGGGAAAAGAGCCGATAATGGACCTGGCCGACGGCGGCGTTTCACGTCGGCGCGTTCTACTCGGCACTGCGGGGACCGGTTTCGGTGGCCTTGCTGGGTGTCTCACCCGCGGTGAAGACAGTGGCCTCGAGGGAGAAATCGTCATCGACGGTTCGAACACGCTGTTGCCAAACAGCGCACTCGTGGCCGAACTGTTCATGTGGGAGAACAATCAGGTGCGGATCTCCGTCAGTGGTTCCGGGACTGGAGCCGGGTTCCAGCAGTTCTGCCGTGGGGAAGCCGACCTCCAGAACGCGAGCCGTCGGATCGGCGACGGTGAACGGACGCTGTGTGAGGGAAACGGCGTCGACTGGCTCGAGCTGGAGGTCGTGATGGACGGGATCGCGATCATCAAACACCCGGACAACACCTGGTGTGACCAGCTCACCGTCGACGAACTCGGACAGATGTGGGAACGAGGCTCCGATGTCGAGACGTGGGCCGATCTCGACGACGACTGGCCCGGCGAGGAGATTTCTTTCTACGGCCGCGACGCCGCGTCGGGAACATACGACTACTTCACCGAGCAGATAACCGGTGCCGTCGGCAATATCCGGAACGACTTCAGCGGTTCGCCGGACACCAACAACATCGTCCGGGGCGTTCGCGGCAACGAACACGCCATCGGGTTTGCGGGTGCAGGCTACTACGAGGAAAACGAAGACGACCTCGAGGTCGTCGAAATCTACAACGGCGACGAGTACGCCTCACCGTCGCCGGAGACGATCGAAGCGTCGGAACAGGCTCCGGAAGACCGGACTGTCGAACCGTACGAACCGCTCTCCCGGCCGCTGTACCTCTACGTCCGGGAAGACGCACTCGAGCGGCCGGCGTTCCGTGAATTCGTCCGGTTCTATCTCGAGACCACCCAGGAAACGGCACGTGATGTCGGGTTCTACGCGGTTCCCGACGAGACGATCGAAGAGCAACGAGAGCGTCTCGAGGACGCCATCGAGAGGTATGTATGAGTACGGAGCCGCTTGATCTGAGCCGGGACGGCAACGACGTCGGGACCCTTGGAGACAAGCTGGCTCGCTACGTCTTTTTCGCGTGTGCGTTCGTCACCGTCGCGACGACGCTTGCAATTATCGTCGTCTTGGTCGACGGTGCGATCGATTTCTTCGCGCACGTTTCGTTTACCGAGTACTTCACGGGGACGAACTGGTCGCCGCGGGCAGCCAACGAGCCAAGTTTCGGCGTGTTACCGCTGATCTGGGGCACACTGATGATCACCATCGGCTCGGCGCTGATCGCCATCCCGGTCGGCACGCTGACCGCGATCTACCTCGCCGAGTACGCCGATCCGCGAGTCCGGCAGATCGTGAAGCCAACCCTCGAGATTCTCGCGGGAATCCCGACGATCGTCTACGGTTTCTTCGCACTGTCGTTTATCACGCCGATCCTCCAGCAGTTCTATCCGGAGACGGGGACGTTCAACGCCGCTGCGGGTGCTATCGTCGTCGGCATCATGATTCTCCCGATGGTGTCCTCGATTTCCGAAGACGCCATGTCGGCGGTTCCCGACTCTCTGCGGAACGCGGCTTACGGGCTGGGCGCGACGAAGTTCGAAGTCTCGACGAACGTCGTTCTCCCCGCGTCGCTGTCTGGTATTCTCGCCGCATACATCCTCGCGATTTCGCGGGCGATCGGGGAGACGATGGCTGTCACGCTCGCGGCCGGTGCCCTACCACAGATCACGAGAAATCCGCTCGAAGAGGTTCAGACGATGACTGCCTACATGGTCGAGATCGGGACCGGTGACGCGTCGGTTGGCTCGATCGGATATCAGAGCCTGTTTGCGATCGGGTTGACGCTGTTCGTGATGACGTTCCTGATGAACGTCTTCAGCATGTGGGTCCGCTCGCGCTACCGGGAGGAGTACCAATGAGTACGGAAACGAACGAATTCGAGTACGACGAATCGGCAGTCAGGCGCAAACGCCAGCTCGGGAGGGTGTTTCTCGGGCTGTGTTTCGCAGCGACGATGGTCGGGATCGTAGCGCTCGCTGCCCTCCTGCTCGACGTCGTCAACCAGGCGTGGGGCTGGCTCACCTGGGAATTCCTGACCTATCCGCCGTCACAGATCGTCGAACACTACGATCCGTCGAACTACGGTGACCTCCCGACCGGCCCCGGCGGGATGTACCCGATGATCGTCGGCTCGATCTACCTGATCGTGCTCACCGCCGTCTTCACCCTCTTCCTGGGCGTTGGCGCGGCGATCTACTTAGAGGAGTACGCACCCGACAATCTGTTGACGCGGTTCATCGAAGCGAACATCTCGAACCTCGCGGGCGTTCCCTCGATCGTCTACGGGCTGCTCGGACTGGCAGTGTTCGTCCGGGCGTTCCAGACTGGACAGAGCCTCATCGCGGGTGCATTGACGCTTACACTACTGATCTTGCCGATCGTCATCGTCCAGTCACAGGAGTCGCTCCGGGCGGTGCCCGACTCGATGCGCCAGGCTTCCTACGGTACCGGCGCGACGAAGTGGCAGACGATCCGTAACGTCATCCTCCCCGAAGCGATTCCAGGAATCATGACCGGCATCATCCTCTCGCTGTCGCGGGCGATCGGCGAAACCGCCCCGATCCTGATGGTCGGTGCAGCGACGACGCTGTTCTCACCACCCGATCTGACCGACCCGACCGGTCCGTTCGGTGCCATGCCGATGCAGATATTCGAGTGGGCAAAACTTCCCGAAGACGAGTTCCAACACGTTGCTGCGGCGGGGATCGTCGTCTTGTTGACCGCGCTGTTGCTGATGAACGCCGTGGCGATCTACATCCGCAACCGGTACGACCCCCGGAGTTAACACGTTCTCCCGAACTGGTCGGCTATCCTCTCGAGGCGAACGAATCCAGCTGTTCACGGTGTTCTCGGGACGCGTTGCGTTCTGGTAGGTATCTTGCCCTCCGTCCACCTCTAGCAGTTGTTGGTAATACGATTTCTTCAGTCTGCACCGCGAATGTTTGTCGGGCGATTCATTCACGGTGTGTTGACGCCACCTGCCCTCGCCGGATAAAGCCCGGCGGGAGTACGCCCGATCGAACAGAACAGTTCGGTCGGACAGAACCACAGCGTCGTGTAACCCGCCCACGACACTCGTTGGAGCGAGGGCGGAACCCTTCACGGGGAAAGCCCTTGAGTTCAGTCATGGGTTACCAGAGTAGTCGAGCGAACGAATTCGGAACAAGTAACTGCACTAGGCCGAACCTCTAGCCACCTCGCATGACCGTGAACGGCGGCGGCCCACGAACCGTATCGACTACCGAGACTGGCCGTTCTGAGCCCGTAACCGACGCCGAAACCGAGACGGCACCACTCGACGGACCCGATACGTCCGACGCCATCGTCGAGTCTCGCAATCTCGACGTCTACTACGGCGACACTCAGGCACTACAGGACATCTCGATGGAGATTCCGGAACACCAAGTGACCGCACTCATCGGTCCCTCCGGCTGTGGGAAGTCGACGTTTCTGCGGTCGATCAACCGGATGAACGATCTCATCGACGTCGCACGCGTCGAAGGCGACCTCTATTTCCACGGGAAGAACATCTACGACGAAGACGTCGATCCCGTCGCCTTGCGCCGGAAGATCGGGATGGTCTTCCAGAAACCCAACCCCTTCCCAAAGAGCATCTTCGACAACGTCGCCTACGGCCTGCGCGTCCAGGGGAAAGACGACGGCGACGTCGAAGCGAACGTCCGAACTGCCCTCGAGCGAGCGGCCCTGCTCGACGAGGTCGAGGATCAACTCGACGAGAGCGGACTCGACCTCTCGGGTGGCCAGCAACAGCGTCTGTGTATCGCTCGAGCGATCGCGCCCGACCCCGAGGTTATCCTGATGGACGAGCCGGCGTCGGCGCTCGATCCCGTTGCGACGTCGAAAATCGAGGATCTCGTCGAGGAACTCGCCGAAGAGTACACAGTTGTCATCGTCACGCACAACATGCAACAGGCCGCCCGTATCTCGGATAAGACGGCGGTCTTTCTCACTGGCGGTGAACTCGTCGAGTTCGACGACACGAACAAGATCTTCGAGAACCCCGAACACGACCGCGTTGAGGACTACATTACGGGCAAGTTCGGATAGGGTCGACTCCCGCCGCCAAGCCGTTCTTTCTCGCGCCGTCAGATGGAGGCAACGGCAAGCACCAGGAGTACGTACCCGATCGCGACGAGCGTCAGCCACCGAATCCCGACGTGGTTCCAGACGAACCGCAGCGGCGTGTCGTCGACGAGGCGTTCGCGGTACGTCCGTGGCTCCCGTCGAACGGCAACCTGAGAGAAAGCGAAGACGCTCGGTCGAACCGGCGCATCGAGTCGCCACGCCGAGAGTTCGTGGATTCCGAACCGGTGGTTGCTGGTCAACGCCTCCCGGTCACACGCCGGGACGGTCTCGAGGACGAAGCCAGCACACGGCTTACACAGCGTGAGGTGGTCGGGGGCGGAGGTGGTGTCGTCGGCCGGCGGGACGTCGGTCCAGGCGACGAGTTCGTCCGGTTCGAACTCGTGGCCACAGCGGCTACAGAAGCCGTCACTCGGCTCGCGCATTCGGGCGACCGATTCCGGTGTGTCACGGTCGGGAAACAGTGGCGCTTCGTCGCGGACGTCGTCGAAAGAGCTGTTCGACTGGTGGATGACGCCGTGACAGGGCCGACACAGGGTAAGCAAGTTCTCGAGTTCGTCGGGGCCACCTTGCGAGCGCGGGACGACGTGGTGGGCCTGAAGCGTTCGACCGTCAGCCCCACAGCGAGTACAGGTGTAGCCGTCGCGTCGCAGCGTCTGCTGACGGAGTTCCTCCCAGCCGTCGCCGTAGCCGCGGTCGTCCGGCGGTTCGTCGCCGACGCTCCCCATCAGTCACTACTGGTCTCCTCGAGCAGAAAGTTCCATCGGCAGAGTCACTGCGATGTGTCGCCGGACGAGTTGCGAGGGTAGCCAGGTGTTCACACGTCGGGTGATCGGACGTTCGTTCGGGTGACTGGTGCCGTGGCCGCGGCCGCGCTGTCGCGGGAACTTTCCCGTCCGTCCCGTCAAGGCAGCGACGAGCGCGACCGACCGTGAGTTGGTTCGTGCTTGCGCCGCTTGCCGTCTTTCTCCCGGGAGTCCACGCTGACTGCCACGGCTTCGGCCGTAGGTAGCTCGAACGCTCAAGGAGAGTGTTTTGACATTCCGTGAAGAGCAATCGAAAGAGAAGATCCTCCCGGTCGTCTCACCGTATCTCAACCCAATCGAGCAGGTCTGAAAGTACTCGCGGAATGCTTCACCAATCGTCGTGGCGAGCGAGAGCGCGTTCCACACTCTCGCTCGCCGTCGTCTCAACACTCTTACTGATCGACTTGGATTCGCCAAGACCTGGATCGACCAGTTCCTCAGTCCATATTTGCAAAAGTTATCTTGATCAGTACAGTCTCACGCTTCCTTCAAGGAGCGAACGGCGTCAGCCGTGAGCGAGTAGGGAGGGGTAGTTTACCAGGGGTAACTCAACAGTTTCGACTGATCTTTCCGTCACCGGAGCCGTCGAACGTCGGAGTGGGACTTAGTCACACGATCGGTCACGACGCGGGCAACTCCTCGATTGATACGGACTGCTGTACCGATCTACCGGCGCGACCACGCGCCCTCCTGCGGTTACACCGGAAATGACGGACAGCAAACCGTATGACGCCTTCTCGGTGAGATCGACCGACACGATAGGCGCGGAGCTTTAGTCTGGCCGCCCGAATGAGCACAAGCTATATTTCTGCACGGAATGGTTGGTGGATCATGGCCAGAAAATCGTATCAGGAACAACTCGCGGAACTCCGCGAGGACGTCCTCTACATGAGCGAGGTCGTCATGGAACGGTTCCGGATGGGTCTCGACGCACTCGAGCGGAAAGACGAAGAACTCGCACGCGAGGTAATCACGGGCGACAGCGAGATCAACCAGCTGTATCTCGACTTGGAACAGCAGTGTATCGAACTGTTTGCGCTCCAGCAGCCGGTCGCCAGTGACCTCCGGTTCATTGCGGCGTCGTTCAAGATCATCACCGACTTAGAACGGATCGGCGACCTCGCGGTCAACCTCGGTGAGTACACCCTCGAGGCCAAGCGAGATCTCTACCCGGACGTCGACATCCAGTCGATGGGGGAGATGACCCTCGAGATGGTCGAAGACGCTATGACTGCCTACGACACCGAGAACACCGACAGTTGTCGGGAAATCTCCAAGCGGGACGACGATCTCGACGCGGTCGCAGAACGCGCCAGCGGCATCGTCGTTCGAGACTTGATCGACCGGGAGCTCGATTCGCCGGACGAGGCGGAACGGCTTCTCCAGGATGTCTCGCGGCTCTTGCTTACAGTTCGTGACCTAGAGCGCGTCGGCGATCACGCGGTCAACATCGCGGCTCGGACGCTGTACATGGTCGAAAACGACGACGAACTCATCTACTGACCGCCCGGTCCGTATCTGCCTCCGCCATTTGACGGGTTGTGCTTCGGGACGCCAAGGAGTAGCTGAGCCGTCTCGATGACGTTGTGCGTCTCGAGCAATAGCTCCGCCGCGTCGCGGATCGTAAACACCGCGTCAATCTCGATGCCGTGACACAGCGCGTAACACTCGAACCAGGCGTTCATCGCCCGCTCGAGGGCTGCGAGTTCGGCTGCCGAGAACGGCACCATCCGACCGCCGGTTCGACCCTCGACGTAGAGCCAGATCGCCCGTCCGGCACCCTCACGGAGGTAGGCCGCCGGTTCCTCGACTTGCGGCTCCTCGTCGCTGTCCTCGAGTCGGACCCGGTCGCGTTCGGCACGCCGCTCGAGGGCAGCGATTCGGGGGCCGTATCGGCTCACGTCAGCCCTCCCGGTACTCGACGCCCTTGCCGCCGCGTGGGTGTTCCCAGTCGGTGTCGGCGACGATCGCACAGGTGCCACACTCGACGCAGGGCTGGGTGTCGAGACTGACGACCGTCTCCGTCGTGCCGTTTCGTTTGACCGCCTCCGAGCGGTAGCAGCCGCCGCCGAAGTCCTCTGCGCTGACCGGGCAGGCGTAGACCGCCGTCCCGCTTGCCTCGTCGGACTCGTCTTGCAGTTCGATGTGGGGGTTGCCGACGTCCGTGTCGTAGGTGAGGTCGCCGATCCGTTCTTCGAGGCTCGGCGGTTCGATACCGGTTTCCCACCGGATGGTACGGCCGTGTTCCTCGCCGATGATAGACGGAATCGTCACGTAGCCCGTCTTCGTGTCGGGGAGCATCGCCAGCAGGAACGGTGAGTTGAACGCCCGCTGCAGGAGCCGATCCGCGATCGGATTCCCGAGCGCGAGCGAACCGACGGGCGACTCGAGGACGCGTTCGACGGCGGTCGTGACGGCGTCGCGCTCGCCGACCGCCCGGGCGAGTTCGTACCGCCGGGGACGGAGTTTGTCCATCGTGCCCGAGTCCGCGAGCAGCTTGGCGTACCGACGTCCCGCGGCTTCGGGGTCGGCGTTACCTCGCGTGACGGCGAAGGCGTCGGCCGCCAGTGCGCCGGCGGTGACGGCGTGGTTCATCCCCTTGATGATCGGTCCCTGTGCCTGCATCTGGCCGGCGGCGTCGCCGACGAGGACGAGTCTGTCCCGGTAGGGTTCGGGGTGGGCCACCTTCTTCGAGTCGGGGACGAGTTTCGCTGCGTACTCGCGTTCTTCGTACTCGTCGCCGAGCCACTGGGCCATCATCGGGTGGGTCAGCAGAGCGTCGAGCAGTTCGTGGGGTTCGGCCTGCTGTTCGACGAGGCTGTCGAGGTGAAAGACGGTCCCGATAGACAGCGAGTCCTCGTTGGTGTAGAGGAAGCCGCCGCCACGGACGTCTTCGAACAGATCGCCCGAGAAGAGGTGGGCGACGCCCTCGTCTGGTTCCAGGTCGAACCGGTCGTCGATGACGTCGGGCTCCATATCGACGACTGCCTTGACACCCTGGAACCACTCTTCGGGTTCCTCCCAGTCCATCAGCCCCGCGTCGCGGGCGAGTTCGGAGTTGACGCCGTCGGCCGCGACGATCATATCCGCTTCGATCGGATCGAGGTCGTCGCAGGTGACGCCGACGATTTCGCCGTTCTCTCGGAGGAGACTGTCGACGCAGACGTTCGTCAGGACGCCGCCACCCGTCTCGCTGGTCTTCTCGTGGACGCGTCGCTGGAGCCACGAGTCCATCTTTCGCCGGAGGACGGCGTCACACCAGTCGGTGTCGTGTTCGTGGAGATCGGTGAGGTCGTAGGTCTTGACGCTGTTGCCCGCGACGTTGTGAATCCGGTAGTCCGTCGCGGGCCGTTCGGTTGCCTCCTCGCGGAAGCCGTCGAAGAGATCGTCGATCGTGTACGGCGCGGAGTTTTCGGCGTAGATCAGTCCGCCGGAGACGTTCTTCGAACCTGCCTCCGTTCCCCGTTCGAGTACGAGTGTCTCGACGTCGTGCGCTGCGAGTCGCGCCGCGGCCGCGGCCCCACCGGGTCCACAGCCGACGACAACCGCCTCGTAGTGTTCGCGGTCATTCACATCGGCGCTCATCGCGTCTCACCGTCGCTTTCGTTTGCGTCTGCATCCGCGCCGCTGCCGTCTGCGATCGCCTCGAGTTCGGTCTCGCCGGCCTCGATTGCCTCCGATAGCTGCGGGAGCACCTCGAACAGGTCGCCCTCCAGGAAGTAATCCGAGAAGTCCCGGATGCGAGCGTCGGTGTCCGTGTTGATTGCGACGATAGTGTCGGACTCGTCCATCCCGACCTTGTGCTGGACCGCGCCGGAGACGCCCGCGGCGACGTAGAGATCCGGAGCGACGACCTGGCCAGTCTCACCGATCTGGCGCTCTTCTTTCGAGTACTCCTCGACGTGGCCCTCGAACTGATACGACGAGGTGACGATTCCCCGCGTGATGCCCAGTTCGGCGTCCTCGAAGGCGTCGACGAGGTCGAGGCCGAGTTCCATCCCCTCGGTGGGATCGTCCGCGATGCCGCGGCCGAGACAGACGATCACCTCGTGGCCCGTGAGGTCGATTCCGGCCTCGAGCTGGTCGGACTCGGTGATCTCGACGCAGAACCAGTCGTCCTCGAGGTCCATCTCGTGTTCGACGACCAGTCCGTCCCGTTCGTAGTCCGGCTCGATGGGGTCGAAACTGCCCGGAATGACGGACGCGCCTTGTGGGTGGAACTCTCGTCCGGGATTGTCGAGACAGAGAATCGTCGAGTACTCGAACCCGGAGAAGTCGGGTCGTTTCATGTGAAGGACCTTCTCGAAGGTCTTCTTGACGCCGGGTTCGCCGGTCTTGACGGGGTTCGAGACCTCGTTTGCCTCGATGAACAGATCCGAACAGTCGGAGGCGAGCCCGGAGTCGAGTTCGGCCTGTACTTTCGCCGAGAGGTCCCGGCCGTTGTTCGTCGCCGGGAAGAGGGCGTAGCGTGGTTCGTCGTAATTGCGCCAGTCCGTACTCTCGACCGGTCCCTCGCCGCGAGCCATGTGCGCCGAGATTTCGGTGTAGGGCTTGTGCAGGAACCGCTCGAGTCGCTCGTCGTCGTGGTAGACTGCGACGTCTGCGCCGTAGGCGATACACTCCTCGGCCAGTCCCTCGCAGTCGTCACCCATCAGAAAGGCGACGACGTTCTCTTCGGCAAAGTCGTCCATGAGCCGCCGGGCCTTCCCCAGCATCTCCTTCGAGATGTCGAGCAATTCGCCGCCCTGGGTCTCACAGAAGACCCACATGTCCTCGTAGTGGCCGTCTTCCAGCGCACGGACGTGTCTCTTGTCGCGGGTCGGGTGGGAGAGTCCGTCGTCTTCCTCTTCGGACTCCGCTTTTTGTTCGTCTTCCTCCCCGTTCGCTGGTTCGTCCTTGGAATCCGCGTCTACCTCTTCGACCTCCTCTCCCTCCGCTTGCTCGCCGACCGTCTCTTTCGTCTCCTCGTACTCACCTTCGGTCTCGGTGTCGCCTTCGAGTTCTTCGCTCTCGCCTTCGACTGCGCCGACCGCTTCCAGCCGGCGGTGGATCGCTTCACGGGCAGTCTTGCGGTCCCGTCCCGCCTGCTCTGCCTCCATGACCGACTGGAGAGTATCCTCGTCGTCGATCGTTTCGAGCTCTTCCTCGAGTTCGTCGACAGTGTGTTCGTCCGGATCGATGGTCATGGTCACTCACCTGCCTCCGTGCCAGCGCCGGCGGCAAACGGTTGCATCTCCTCGAGTACGTCGCTCATGTCGTCCTCGTCGGGATCGATCATCGTGGCGTCCCGTTCGGACGGTGCCTTCGGAATCGGATCGACCGACGAGACGATCGTCGGCGAGCCGTCGAGTCCGATGTAGTCGGGGTCGAGATTCAAGTCGACGTGATCCCACGTCGTCAGGTGTTTCTCGTGTTCGGCTGCCCGCTTTTGGGTCTCTTTTCGGAGCTGTTTGTGGGTCAGCCGGTGTGAGGCCTTCCGGTAGGTCGGCTCGAACTCCGGATCGGTGACGACGAAACAGGGCAACGGGGCCTCGACCGTCTCGATCTCGTCGACGTCGCCCTCGACGAGCCGTTTCGCCCGCAGCCGACGCTCGTCGGGATCGATCTCGAGGGCGATCACGTGCGTGACGATCGACCACTCCATCGCCCAGGCAGTTTGAGGGCCGGTCTGGCCAGTCTCCCCGTCTGCAGACTTGAACCCCGCAAAGACGAGGTCGATCTCCCCGACCTCCTCCTGGTACTTCTCGAGGCCAGCACTCAGCGTGATCGACGTCGCCCACGTGTCCGAGGCGGCCAGTTCGCGGTCCGAGAGCAGATAGCTGTCGTCGGTGTAGACCGACTCCATCGCCTCCTGCAAGACGTCGGCGTATCCCGGCGGCCCCATGCTCATCCCAGTGACGTGACCGCCGTGGCGAACCCTGGTCTGCAGGGCTGCCTCGAGCGCGAACGCGTCGTTCGGGTTCATCACCGTCGGCGTCTTCCCTCTCTCGAGGTGGCCGTCCTCGTCGAACGACACTGCGCCCTCCGAGAAGTCGGGAACGCCTTTCGTCAGTACGATCGATCGCATGGATACCCTCGTCCGACGTGTATGTTCTCAAACACCATGCCTGTCTTTCCCTATCGTAACTGTGAGTATTAATACTGGGGGTGAAAATCGCCAATAGAAACACCGCCAAGAAAGCGCCTGAAAGACCGTCTACCTGTTGTTCGTCGTACCCGTACCCGGTGTGTCCGGCCGTTCACTCCAGTTCGCGCTCGGTCGTCCCCATCGTCACCTCGCCATCCGCCCGGATCGTCCCGTCGACCTCCGAACCTGGCTCGAGAGCCAGATTTTCACAGGAGACATCGCCGAGCACGCGTGCACCCGATCCGACGACGACGTCGCCGTCGCGAGTAGTCAGGTCGCCGTGAATCCGGGTTCCCTCCCCGATGGAGATGTCGCTGCGGGCACGCAGGCTTCCGAAGACGTTGCACTCGTCGCCGACCTCGAGTGTCTCGGCGCGCACGTTGCCGTGGAGCCGACAGTTCGAGCCGATCGTCGCGGGCGTCGAGACGCGCCAGGCGTCGTCGGACAGCGTCGCGTTCGGCGGGACGACGAACGGATCGGTCGCGGGCCCTTCCAGTTCGTCCTCGTCGACGAGTTCCGAGATGAGCCGCTGTGCGGTGTCTTCCTCGCCGATCAGAAGCAGATGCTTGAGATAGACAAACAGGAGAACGATCGTCGGCATCGGGTTCCGGATGACGATCCAGCCGTTGGCCTCGAACCCGCGTTCGATGTCGACATCGTCGCCGATATCTAAGTCACCGGCGACTTTTAGTTCGCCACCGATGTGGACGCGTTCACCGATGTAGGCGTCTTTACCGACGAGGACGTTCTCTTCGACGTCACACCACATGTCGAGCCGACAGTCTTCCTCGGCTTCGATCTCGCCACCGACGGCGACGCTCTCACCGGCCAGAACGTTCCGGCCACGGACGCCGAAATCGATCGTCGCACGGCTCCCGACGAGGACATCCCCGTCGGTCTCGACGGCGACCTCTTTCACTTCCGTCCCGTCCGGAACGACGAGTTCGTCGAGCGGATCCCTGCTGAACGGCACAGTTCTATCCAACGTGATCCCCCGATAAGAAACCTCGTCCGGCGTCTGACGGACGGCGTACGGGCGTCTGTGGCAACTGTCGACTCCCGACTACCGACCGGCCACCCGTCCAGTCGCGTCACAACGCGAGTTCGCCTCCACACCCGGTACGTGGCTCGCAGGTGCCGCTCACCCGGAAACCCACTCGAGGAGTGTCTGCCGGCTCGCCGTCGAAAATACACCCTCCCCTCTTCCTCCCTCTCTCGAGTGCCCCGCCGCTCAGCCATCCCGCTTTTAATATCCTACCTCGTATGGACGGCTATGACCACGCTCGCGTTCGACGACGAAGGCGTCGATGTTGTCTACGAAGGCACCGAATTCCGCCTCGAGCAGGACCTCATCGAGGAAGCGACCGAAAAGTCCTATTACGACGTCACCGACCACGAGGTGCTGAAGATCGTCGCCGAGCAGCCGAACCTGCAGGGCGAACCGCGCCGCATCGGCGACATCATCGACTGATTCCGGGTGTATCGGCGATCGATGGCCGGCGTTTTCGGATAGTGCACACTCGACCGAGTAGTCGACCAGGTGCAAAATCGTGCGAAAAGCGTACAGAAAACCGTTACTCGTCGGTCGTTCCCTGATTGTCGCCCTCGCGGTCGTACCAATCCGCGGCCGACGTAAAACCCAGTTCATCGCGTTCGCGGCTGCGTCGGCCCTCGAGTTCTGCGATCGCGTCCGGTTCGGGTGTGGCGTCGTCGGTGATCCGCGCCCACGAGTTATGGACCTTCGAGTGACACCACCGACAGAGAGAGACCGTGATCTCGTGGGAAAGTGTCTCGCCATCTCGAGCGTACGAGAGGTGATGTTCCTCGAGCAGCGGCCGCTCGTCGTCGTGGGCCATCCGCTTTTCCTCGAGGTCACAGCGAGCACACTCGCGGTCGCGGTTCCGAGAGCGAAAGTGCGGACAGTCGGCCCAGGTCTCCTCGCATTCGGGGTCGCCGACGGGACACGCGTACTCTTCCTGGGCACGCTCGCGGGCGAACTCGGGGTCGTGTTCGGCGTACTCGAGTGCGTACCGACAGTCACCGTCGCCAGTGAGGTGGTCGCAGACGCCCGCGAACTCGTAGGGATCGTCGACCCCGACCGGCGTTCCCCCGGGCGTCTTCTCCATGTCGCCTTCGATAGCGGCGTATCGTGTTGAATGCACCGACCCGCGGCACACGATACGTACTCCGAACGAGTAGTTGTTTTTAAGGAAAGCCTTTTGAAATATCGCCGTGAGGGGACAGACACTCTGGATCATGATCGGGACACGTCGCTCTCTCGCCCCGGCGTTCGTCAGGCGCAGCTACACACTCACGTACGGACTCGTCTTGTTCTTGGCTGCGCTCGCTCTCGGAACGGCTGGACTCGCCGCCACCGTCGTCGTCGACGGTGTCGGACCGACCGAGACGGCGGCGTACGGACTCGTCGCTATCGTCGGCGGTGCGCTCACGATCGGACTCGTAGGGGCCGCGCTCGGCCGTGCCACCGAGCAGTCGATCGATCGACTCGCCGACAGCATCGAGCGGATAGAAGCGGGCGACCCCACGGTCGAGATCGAGTCGGAGCGAATCGACGCCGTCGGCCGCCTCTCCGACGAGGTCGGCTCGGTGTGTACCCAGTACGAAGCACGGCTCCGGGATCTCGAGCGTCAGCGAGCGGCGGCGAGAGCCGAACTCGATTCGCTCGAGCGCGAGAACGGGCGACTGAAGCGAATTGCAGCCGACTACAGCGAACGGATGCAGTCGGCGGCCAACGGAGAGCTGACCGTCAGAATAGAGCCGAGGGGGAAAACCGAGTCGATGCGAGCGATCGCCGAAGGGTTCAACGCGATGCTCGATGGGATCGAAGCGACGGTCTGCAGGCTCGACGGGTTCGCAACCGACGTCGTTGCAACGAGCGCAGACGTCACAGACTCGAGTGAGGAAGTCAGGACGGCGAACCAGGAAGTCAGCGAGTCGATCCAGGAGATATCCCAGGGAGCGAATCGCCAGTACCAGGCGCTACAGCTCGTCGATTCCCGGATGGCCACGCTCGCACAGACGACCGAACGGATCGCCGCGTCTTCCAACGATGTCGTCGACATTGCAGAGCAAACGACGGAGACGACTCGAGAGGGGCGAGCGGCCGCGTGGGCAGCGATCGAAGCCTGCGACGACCTCGAGTCGGAGTATCGGTCGGCGGTCGAGGAGTTCGACGATCTCCAGCGGCAGGTCGATCGGATCGACGACCTGACCGAGACGATCGCGGCAATCGCCGAGCAGACGAACGTGCTGGCACTCAACGCCAACATCGAGGCTTCACGCTCCGCGGGTGGGAGCGACACCGACGGCTTCAGCACGGTCGCGGCCGAGGTCACGGAACTGTCACAGGACGTCAAGAAGGCTGCCGAACAAATCAGCGATCGGCTCGAAGCAGTGCAGGAACAGACCGACCGGTCGGCAACGGCGGTCGACCGGACGAGCGAGGAGATCGACCGCGTTGACCAGCTCGTTACCGACGTGATGGATTCGCTCGACGAGATCGCCGACTATGCGGCCGAGACCACCGACGGCGTCAGGGAGATCTCGTCCTCGACCGAACAGCAGGCAGCCTCCACACAGGGCGTCGTCGCGATCGTCGACGAGGTTGCGACGATCGCCGAGACGACGACCGCCGAGGCAGAGACCGTGGCTGGGGCCGCCAAAGAGCAGACGGCTGCGCTCTCGTCGGTTCTGGCGTCAGCCGACGAACTGGGCCAGCAGGCGACGGCACTCTCGGACGTACTCGATCGGTTCGAGACCGATGCTGGGTCGGACGCGACGGTCGACCTGGTCGTCGGCGCGAACTGATCCGTGCGCGGACGAGAGATTTTTCACCTTCCAGTATCGACTCGAGGTCGTGCGGTTACGACACAAGCCGGCAGGGGGCGCTTCGTCGGTTCTGGCAACGAGCGTCGAACTCGCCGATTCGATCGTCAGTCAGGCTCGCGGGTTGATGTTCCGCCGGTCTTTCTCCGACGACTCGGCGCTCGTCTTCCGGTTCGACGGCGCGAGCACGCGTGACGTTCACATGCTTTTCGTCTTCTTCCCGATCGACGCCGTCTGGGTCGTCGACGGCGAGGTACAGCGAGTCGAGCGGCTTCGTCCGTGGCTCGGTCTCGCTCGCGCCGAAGCCGACATGCTCGTCGAACTTCCGGCTGGAACCGCGAACGATATCGAACCCGGAGACCGGCTCTTCATAGAAGAGAGCTGATGTCTCGGAACGCAGCGTCGCAAACTCCGCCTCGAGGAGTGGAGTTAAGTAGCGGTGGTACGGTAGGACGTGGTACGATGGCACGAGATTCCATGCCTGACGAGGATAGAGGAAGTCGGGGCGACCCGGCTGGGCGCGAAATTCCGCGACGAACGTAGTCGCAGTTCGCCATTCTTGCCTGTCGATCAACCGGCCGAACAGATGATTCCATCCGACCGTACAGTCCGCATTCTCGATACGACGCTTCGTGACGGCGAACAGGCCCCCGGCGTCTCGCTCTCGCCCGACGAAAAAGTCGAAATCGCCCGCGCACTCGAGCGTGCCGGCGTCTCGACCATCGAGGCCGGCAGCGCCTGCACCGGCACCGGCGAACGCCGGGCCATCTCGCGGGTCACCGACCTCGACCTCGAGGCCCGCGTGACGAGTTTCTGCCGGGGGCTCACGGGCGACGTCGACCTCGCACTCGAGTGTGACGTCGACGGCGTCCACATCGTCGTCCCCTCGAGCGACCGCCACGTCGAGGGGAAAGTCGGCACGTCTCTCGGGGACAACCTGGTGACGACGGCCGAACTCGTCGAGTACGCCACGGATCACGACCTGTGGGTCGAGGTCATCGGTGAGGACGGCTCGCGGGCCGACCTCGACTACCTCGCGGAACTGGCGGAAACCGCGCTCGACGCCGGCGCAGACCGATTTTGCTTCGCCGACACGGTCGGCCACACGGGACCGGAACACACCGCGAAAGCAGTCTCCCGACTCGCCGAACTCGGGCCGGTCAGCGCCCACACCCACGACGACCTCGGCCTGGGCGTCGCCAACGCGCTCGCGGCCGTCGCCGCAGGTGCCGACCTGATCCACTGTACGGTCGACGGGCTTGGCGAACGCGCCGGCAACGTCGCACTCGAGGAAGTCGCAATCGCCCTCTCACACGTTTACGACATCGATACCGTCGATCTCGAGGAACTGTACGACCTCGCCCAGACTGTTTCGCGGGCGACGGGCGTCCAGTTGCCGCCGAACAAGGCCGTCGTCGGCGAGAACGCCTTCACCCACGAGAGCGGCATCCACACGGACGGCACGCTCAAAGACGACAAGATGTACGAACCCTACGCACCAGAGACGGTCGGTCGAGAACGGCGACTCGCGCTTGGGAAACACACCGGTCGAGCGGGCGTCGAAGCGACGCTCGCGGAACACGGTGTCGAGGCGACCGACGACGCGGTCGCCGAGATCGCGGCGCGCGTGACGGAACTCGGGGACCGCGGCCGTCGGGTGACCGACGCCGACCTGCTTGCGATCGCGGAAGACGTCACCGGCGACGACCGTGAACGGATGGTCGACCTGCTCGACGTGCAGGCGACCAGCGGCGGAGCCGTTCCGACAGCCAGCGTCCGTCTCGAGGTCGACGGCGAACAGCGAGTCGCAAGCGGCACCGGCTCCGGCCCCGTCGACGCGGCCGTCTCTGCGATCCGCGAGGCGATCGGTTCACGAGCCGACGCCGAACTCGAGTCCTACCACGTCGACGCCGTCACTGGCGGGACCGACGCGGTCGTCACCGTCGAGGTGACGATGGGCCGTGACGACCGGTCGGTCACGGTCGCTCGTAGTGAGGCCGATATCACACGTGCAAGTGTCGACGCGATGGTCGATGCGCTCGATCGCCTGCTCGCGACCGAGGAGAAACCGTTCGCGCCCGCAGACGATTGACGACTCCGGCGGTCCGTTACAGCCGGTCTGCCGGATTGACATCCTCTCACTGCTGAAGGGGTGAGTTTCCACTCGCTGCGTGTCACCAGCTGTCTCCGTCTCTCACAGTTCGAACCCGCGGCCGATCGCGTGTGACTGGACCCCAGGAACGTGATCACCGGACCCGCTCGAGGGATGACAGACGAGCAGTCGGTCGCGACCACGAACGGCCGGTCGCTCGTCCACTCGTCCCGTCGATCTCGAGCGGACATCTCCTCGGCGATTCTCTCGAAACAGCCGTCGGGAGTTACTGGAACATTCCCGTCTGGGTCGGCTGCTGTTGCTGTTGTTGTTGGTCTTCGGTCATCTGCTGGTATTGCTGGGCGACCTGTTGCATCTGCTGTTGGATCTCCTCGGCCTGCTCGTCGAGCGCCGCCGTCTCGATGTCGAACTCGACGAGAGGCTCGAGTGCGTTTTCGATCACGGATTTTGCCGCGTGTGGGTCCGGCAGATACGGATGCGAGCGGACGATCAGCAACGCGGCGGGGATATCCGCCTGGTAGCACTCGCGGACGAGCGAGCCCGTGATACCGCCGACCACGCCCCGATCCTCCGGAACCGTGATGCCGGCCTCGTCGAGGTCGTCTCTGATCGCGTCGGTCGTCGCGACACCGGAAACGTCACCGATCCGTTCTTCGGACTGGGCCGGCGCACCCGCGAGAAATATCGCCCGGCTAAAATCGTCGGCCAGTTCCTCGAGAACGCACTTCGAGAGCGGCTCGTACGCTGGCTCGGGAAGCGCGAGGTCACTCTCGAGGGTCATCACGGCCGGCTCTGGGCCGGCGTAGACGCGGACCAGATCCTGAACGAGCCCGTCCTCGAACGTGACGACGGGCGGAAACTCGTCGGCGGCGACGTTGCCGTAGTGCTCGAGGTCGAGCTGTGTCGTGATCTGGTCAACGGCGATCGACGCGACGAGACCGTGGCCGGGCAGTCCTTCGATCAGCGTCGGAGCCTCGGCTGGAACGTCGGCGACCTGCTCGAACGACGCGGACGTCGTCTTGTCGGTCATAGTGGTGGCAGCTACAGTCGCGGGGAATATGATACTGTGGCTGATTTCCAGCCGACAGGAGACACTGGCCACAGCGCAGATGCCTGACGGACGGTGGCCGCGTCGCAGACGACCGCTCTCCCCGACCGGTCGTGCCTGGCTTTCGGTAGCGACAGCGCCAGCAGCTCCTCTCGTTGCCCGTCACACGGCCCTAGCGTTCTCGAAGCCGAAGCCGCCGTCAGTAGCGCGTTCGCACTCGAGTTCGTCGCTTTCTGACGATGTCGCGTGCGAGTCGAGAGCGGTGAGCGCGTCGAAAGCGCGATCAAAACACCACGAAAAGTTGGGCGAACAGGCCGCCGACGAAGAACGACACGGCCATCGTCATCACGAGGACCAGGCCGGCAGCACGAAGCGAGAACTCCTGGGCGACGGTGGCAAACACCGCGATACAGGGGACGTAGAACAGGCCGACGACAGCTCCGACGAACAGCTGTCCCATCGCGAGGTCCATCTCGAGCAGTGGAAGGACGGTCAGTTCTCGCCTGACGATTCCGAGGATCAGTGGCGTCGAAGCCTCTGCCGGCAGGTTGAGCCAGCCGACGACGAGCGGTTCCAGATACTGGCTGGCGACTTCCAGTACGCCGAGTTCGTACAGGACAGACGCGAAGCCGATAGCGTAGACCATGTGGAGCGCGCCACCGGAGACGAACTGTTTCAACCGCATCCAGACTTTGCGGTACGTTTGACGGACTGGTGGCATCAAAAGCGGTGGAACGTCGGCGACGGTCGGCTGTCGAGTCCCCTCCAGCGTGGCGTCGAGAACCAGCCCTGCGAGGCCGAGTGCCGCAAACGAGACCACAAAGACCGCGACGACCAGTAAAACGGTTGCCTCGGCCAGCAACGCAATGAACGCGCCGGTCTGGGCGACACACGGCACTGCGAGCGTGATCATCAACATCATCGTCAGCCGCTGCTTTTCGCTGTTGGACGTCGCTCTCGTCGCCGTAATACCGGGAATGGCACAGCCATACCCCAACAACAGGGGGACGACGTTGCTTCCAGCCAGCCCCATCCGTTCGAACAGGCCATCGAGCAGCACTGCCAGGCGCGGCAGGTATCCACTGTCCTCTAGCAGACTCAGTGCGAAGTAAAACGAAACGACGTAGGGCAACACCAGCGCGAACGGCCACTCGAGGCCTTTGATGAGGAACCCGTAGTCGCCGATGAGTACGTCCCGATAAAATCCGGGTGCCGTCACTGCCTGGACGGCACTCTCGATCTGGGGAAATACCAACCCCTCGAAGAACGGGATCATCAGATACTGCCTGATCCCCATCCCGACGCCGACGACCAGTGCGAACGTCCCGACCAGGACGAGTCCCGCAACTGGCAGGCCAGGCCACGGTTTGACTAGGTGATCACTCCACCGTTCCAGGTAGCCGGGTTCGTGCGCTGTCGGTTCGTCGTCTTCGACGACGACCTCTGTACAGAGTTCTCCCGCTCGCTCCCAGCTCGGGCCGTCGTCGACTCTGCTTTCGAGCGGTGGAATCGTTTCGGCTTCTCTCACGCCGTCCGGTTCCTCGCCAGCGGTCGGGTTTTCGTCGCCATCGCTTTCCTCGGCGAGACCAGCTCCGGCCACGTGCTGTCGTGGGCCGGCATGAGAAGAGTCCGCAAGCGTCGCTGCGGTTGCAGCGACGAGGTCGTCGAACCCCTTGCCGATCGTCGCGATTGTCGGAACGACGGGCAGACCGAGAGCAGAAGCAAGGTAGTTCGGACGCAGCCGTTTGCCTTCCTTCTCGAGGAGGTCGACTCGATTGATCGCGACGACGACTGGAATGTCGTACTCGAGCACCTCGAGCAAGAGATGCAGACTGTTCTCCAGGTTGACCGCGTCCAGCACGCAGATGACGAGGTCACACTCACCCTCGAGCATATCGACGGCGAGTTGTTCGGCCTCGTTGGTCGCCGCAAGCGAGTACGTTCCGGGAACGTCGACGAGCGTCGTCTCGTGGTCGCGAAACCTGGCACTCCCCCGCTTGTACTCGACGGTCGTCCCGGAGTAGTTGGCGACGCCGGCGTCGAGTCCAGTCAACGCGTTGAACAGCACGCTCTTGCCGACGTTCGGCGGCCCGATCAGTGCGACGCGGGGACGTTCAGCATCGGCATCCGTGGAATCGTTCGACATTCATTCAGAATCCGTCGGTCGGCGTCGGCTCTGTCCGGCCCTGCGGCGTCGATTCGAGACGAATTCGGCCGGCCAGCGTTCGATCGAGTGCGACGGTTCGCTCATCGACCGTCACCACGAGTGGGCCGTTGAACGCCTGTCCAGTCTCGAGGCGAACGTCCTTGCCCGGTCGAACACCGAGCGAGGGCAACAAGTCGTGGTCGGGAACTGTTCTGATGGTCGCCCGTTCGCCGATCTGTAGCGAGTCGAGCGTCGGTCCGGCCGACTCCGCGTCGGCAACGAGTTCCGAATCGGTCCTCGCCGGCGTTTCGTCCGATGCTGGACAGTCGGCCGCGTCGTCACAGTCCGCACAGTTGCCGGGATCGTGACAGACGACAACGCTCTCTTTCCCGAATCGCTGGGTGACCGTTTCGAGCGAGACGTCGTCCGGTATCGGTGGCGAGTCAGACGGGAAGATCGCTCGAGCCCAACTCCGGGGACGGCGGTAGACGAGCGTCTGGTCGGGCTCGAGACTCGACACCGTCGAGTCGACGAGTTCGGACCGGGGAGCGACGTGAAACGCCAGCCAGATGACGTCGAATCCGGACGTATCGATCGTGCAGCCGTCGCTGACGACGATGTCGATCTTGTCGGTTAGCTCCCGCTCGCTGATTGCGTCGCGAGCAGCCCCGACGGCGTCCGGATCGATGTCGACTGCGACGACGTCGTATCCTCGTTCGGCGAGGGTGATCGCCGTCATCGGGAGCGGCCCGCAACCGATCTGGAGTACGGTCGCTTGCTCGTCCGGATCGGCGATACCGAGTTCCCGCTCGACGACGTGTTCGTAGAAGAGTCGAGAGTAGAGGTCGCCGAACGTCTGTGAGACCCCATCGAGTCGCTCGAACCGCTGTAGTATCGCATTGCTCGTCGACAACGTGCGTGACGGCGGATCGGACTCTTCGGCTTCCAGACGTCCATCGTGAGACCGTTTTCCACCCACTTGTTCGGTCGGTCGTTCACCAGTTTCCTGTTTCTGGCCCCCCTCGTACGCTTGCGATGCCAACATGGAAGAGTGACTCGTGTCTGATTTTAGGCCCTCCTAAAGTAAAGTGAAAATCCGATTCCCACCAGTTAGTAATTCAGCAACGCCATCCCCTCATATGCCGCGTTTAAATACTACTCGCGCTTCTTGCAGCGGAACAGTCCGCAGTTCGGGGTGTGGCGGGTTGACGTCCTCACCCCGACTAAACTTCTGAGACTTGTGGGGTAAGGGACAGGACTGATACGGACAACAAACCGTATGAATCCGTGGACTTCCGCTGATCATTGTCACTTTCGGAGTCGGTCGGAAAGCGACGGAAGCCCGAGGTCGTCGGGCGACAGTCGATAGTCGGAACCGAGTAGCCACGCCGTCGCGAGCGCAGACACCACGAGCGGGAACCAGAACGTGACGAGTCGTGACAGCACCGAGACCGCCATCCCGTCGGCGAACGTCGTCCCACCAGCGACGAAGACGCCTGCAAGCACGCCTTCGAACGAACCGAGTCCGCCCGGCGAAAACGGCACGATACTGGCGAGATACGCGAGTCCCGTCCCGATCGTCGCGAGGAAGAGACTCACGTCTAGCCCGAGCATGAGCGCGACGACGTAGATCTTGATCGGGTACAGACCCCAGACGACGAGTGAGATCCCGTAGAGCCAGCGCCGTTCCCACGGCGAAAGCACCGTCGTCGCTCCCACAACGGCGTCCCGAGCGAACGCTATCGCGTCACCGACACGCTGCCCGACCCAGGTTGGCAGGTCGATACGGCCGAAACCGGGGAGCGTGCCCGGAAACTGCTCTGTCCGCATCAGCACGAGCGTTCCTCCCACGATGCCGGCCAAAGCACCAGTAGCGCCGATGGCCAGCAGTGCGGACGACGGGAGCGCGAGTTCCAGTCTCAGCAGACCGACGGTGGCAAAGAGGAGACAGAGTCCGAAAAACGGGAGCAGGGAGACGAACTTGTGTACCAGCAACGCCGACGACAGCGTTCCGTACTCCGCTCCGCTCAACCGCCGAAACAGGTACACTTTGGCGGCTTCCCCACCCAGTTTCGACGACGGCGTCACGCTCTCTACGAACCCACCCGCGAGCGTGACTGCGAGCACCTCTCGATAGTGAAGGTCGACGTCGGCCCGCCGGAGTACGAACTGCCACTGGTAGGCGATCAGCCCGAGCGTGAGCACCTGAAGCGCCAGGAGCCCGACCATGATGCGACCCTGGGCGTGAGCGACGCCAGCGCGTAGCTCCGACCAGCCGGCAGCGACGACCAGGAGGACGAGAACCCCACAGCCAAGCGCCCAGAGCGCCACGTTACGCTTCATGCCGAGCCGAACAATAGCGACCGGTCGAAGGTCGGCATCCGATGTCTGACGGCCCCAGTTCGATCCTCACAGTCGGTTACCCGATCGTAGTCGCCGGCGACGAGCGCGCGCGGTTGGCGCACGACGACTCGTTCGGGGCCATCGGTCGTATTTCGGTACTGGTGCAGGATCTCGTCTTTCGGTTCGGCCTGCAAAGCGACGACTGCGACCGAGCACGACTCGGGAAGTCTGGACCCATCGCCGAGAACGTCCCGTCCGTCTCCGACGACGATTTCAACTTCGTTTGCGACACCGGCACGCTCGAGGTTCCGTCGTGCCTCCTGGACGACCGCGGGATCGTGATCGAGAGCGTAGACGGTTGCGCCAGTTCGTTTCGCGAGTAAGGCAGTCGTAAACGGCATCCCCCCACATCCGACGTTGAGAATCCGATCTTCCGCGTCGATATCTGCGAGTTCTATCTCTCTGTCGACGACGGACCGGTAAAACCGGGTGTACCAACTGAACGCCAGCGGTGCCGGAGTACACGACTTCTCGAGTCCCGCCACGGTTTTCGCTATCTTCCCCATAGATGATTTAGGCTAGCCTAAATAAAAAGGCGGAAGTGATCGTTCCCAGTCGCTGGTAACGGGTTCGAATCCAGTCTTTCGGTTCAGTTCACAATGGACCCACACCCTCCACCGTGGTCCCCGAAATCTCGAACCGCAGTGTGCTCGGATCTCGTCTGTCGAACGGGGCAAAGCCTGCACTGCCGGATCGAACCCGGTCGTGTGGGCCGGTTCTTCCCATCGGTCGACAGTTGCGACGGAATCAGTTGTCGACCGTGTTGTAGAGGTGTTCGTTGTCACGGAGTCGCGTCGTCAGGTCGTCGTGAATGTGCCCGTTCGACGCGACGAGTTCCTGTCGATCCTTTTCGCCGTACACTTCGAACGGCGTCCCACTCGAGTCGGTCACGGACGCCCCCGCTTCCCGCGCGATGACGATCCCCGCCGCGACGTCCCAGGGATAGGTGTCGTACTCCCAGACTGCGTCGGCGCTCCCGTTGGCGAGATAGCAAAGGTGGAGCGCAGCCGATCCCAGTCGTCGGACGCCACGCGTGCCGTCGTAGAAGTACGAGAGGAAAGTCCCTTCGGGATCGTAGCCGGACATCAGCATGCTCTCCTCGAGGGCGTTCCGGTCGGTCACCGTGACCGGCACCCCGTTCTTGTAGGCACCCTCGCCGGCGATCGCGCTCCAGAGTTCGTCCGTCTCGGGTGCGTAGACGACGCCGACGATTGGCTCGTCGTTTTCCAGCAGGGCGAGCGAGACGGCGTAGTTGGGGTTGCCGTTGGCGTAGTTCCCGGTGCCGTCGAGGGGGTCGATCAGCCAGGTGTACTCGCTGCCGGTCTCGGTGTGGACTCCCTCCTCGGTCAGGATCGTGTGGGCGGGATACTCGTTCTCGATGGCAGTCGTGATGATGTTCTCCGAAAGGTAGTCGGCCTCCGTGATGACGTCCGACGCGTCGGTCTTGTACCGCTCTTTCTCGACTTTTCCGTGGAGGTTCCTGAGCGGATTCCTGACGCTCCGGACGGCCTCCTTTGCGAGTTCACACGCCCGTTCCTCGAAAGAATCCGGCTCGCTCTCGCTCGAGATGGTCGGCGGAATGGATTTCCCCGCCGTGTCACGTGCCCCCCAGCCCAGCAACTCGCTGATCGCCGTGAAGAAGTCGTCGTCGTAACTCGTTCGCACGACGTTCGCAGTGCTTTTGGCACCCGTAACGGTGATGACGTCGTCGGTCTCGAGTTGTTCGTGAAACCGGCCGCCGTCGACCAGTAGGTCCGTCTCCTCGGAACAGACGATACGAATCTCCGTGTTCTCGCTGACGATCAGCGGCCGAACCCCCATCCGGTGAGTGTGCAACGGGACGATCTGCAGACACGAGTTGTTCGTCGGGTTGTGGACCGGCCCGTTCGCGGACAGCGAGATACCGGTCGACCCCGTCGGCGTCGCGATCGCAAGGCCAGTGCCGTCGTACTCGCCGACGTACTGGCCGTCGGCGAACACGTCGAGTTTCGTGATCTTTCGATCGATCGGGTTCTCTGGCCGAACGTTCTTGACCATGACGTCGTTGATCCCCGTCGCTTCGAGGCCGTTGGCCTCGACGGCGACCTGCTGGCGCTCGTCGATCGTCGCCCGTCCCTGGACGACCTCCGTCAGCGCCGCCTCGAGGTCGTCGACGTCGACCCGGACGAGGAAGGCAAGTGTCCCAGTGTTGACCCCCAGGATCGGCACGTTTCTCGGTGAGAACTGTTTGATCCCCTCGAGAAAAGTGCCGTCGCCGCCGACCGTCACGCCCAGCGTCTCGCTGTCGGGAGCGTAGACGTCGTCGATGTCGTCCCCGACGTCGACCGTCTGTAGTCCCAGGCCGTTGTCGTCGGCCCACGTCTCGAGTCGCTGAACGGCCGCTTCACTCTCTTCGGCCGGACTCACTATCGCAACAAGTTCTTCCGTCGTAGCTAACCGTCTCCCACGCATCGTCCTAGACGCGCGAGCGACCCACGATAATACTCACGGTTCGAAGAACTAGTGGCTCACAGACACGTTCGACGGCCGACCGAACCGTCAGAACTGGTATCGCCGCTCGTCGTCCATCGACGGATACTGATCGCCGCCCGTCATCTCGTCGAACGTCATCCCCGAGAGGTACTCGTCGTAGGTGACGTCGAACCCAGACCGCAGGTGGAAATCGAGCGTCCCCGTCTCGACGGTCGTCTGGAACAGCATGTGAACCGCCCGCCGGACGAGTTCGTCCGTCTCCTCCGGCTCGAGGGCCGTCTCGAGCAAGGCGAGTTCGTTCTTCGTCTCCCGGTCGAGCGAGACGGAGAGCTCGTCGCCAAATGCCGAGTACGATTCCTGTACGTCCTCGTTGAGATCCTCGAGGCTCATGGCCGAGAACAAGAGAGCGCGGTGGATAGTCCTTTCGTGGTCGACTCGCACGTGTTCGGAGTGGCTTCACGAGACTGGTTTCGCGGTCGTATAACTCGAGCACGCGATAGACGAAACTCCACCAAGTACAGTTGAACGCACTAGTACAGATGCGTCGGTACGAAACCGCGCTCACTCTACGGACGGGCCACTCAGCCGAACCAGTGGTCCTTCCGGGAAAACCGGACGAACACGACCGCTTCCAGGACGAGGGCACCGAGTACTCCGCCAAACAACGGCGGCCAGATCGCTGGAGAAACGCCGCCGACTGCCGCTAAATAGTGGACGGACAGGCTCGCAACCACCCACCACAGAGTGTCGGCGGCGAGGACTCCGAGCACGACCGAGGCGACGACCCGCATCACCGCCGCATCATCGGGCTGGAGCCGATTCCCGGAACCGAGCACTGCCGAACCGAGTCGGAATCCGTGTTCCATACCCCAGTCAGCACGGAACAGGCAAGCAGCCCTGGCACGAGTATCGGTACTGGAATACAGATCACGTCGAGGGCGGACTCGGAGAGAAGCGTGGATTCGTCGAGTATCAGAGCCACAAGGGAGACCGTGAGGACGGCGGGGACGGGTTCGACTATCCGTCTTTCGAACGGAGTGTCGAAGTGGAGAGCGGACATGTCGCGTCTCCGATTAGTGTTTCCCAAGCATGAGTTTGTGTCGGAAACCGGTCGGCGACAGTCTCGAGGTCGCCGACCGGTCTCCGGCAGGTCGAGCGCCGAGGAGAGGCTTCGATGGGCACCTTCTTGGGCCACACGGTCTATCTCTCCGTCATGTATCAGGTCGGCATCGTCGGCTGTGGCGTCATCGGCTCACGCCTCGCAGAGGCATTCGACGAGCACGAACGAACCGAAATTCGGGCAGGCTGTGATCGCGTCGCCGAGAAAGCAGCGTCGATGGCGGAGACCTACGACTGCGAGTCGGTCACTGCGATCGAGGAACTGGTCGGGATCGACGCGATCGATATCGTCTACGTCGGCGTCCCGCCGAAACATCACGCGGCCGTCGTCCGGGCCGCACTCGAGGCGGAAAAACACGTGATCTGTGAGAAACCCATCGCGGAGAACGCGGCGGTTGGGGACGAACTGACCACACTCGCACGCGAGAGCGATCGGACGACGGCGATCAACTTCCCGTTTCGCTACACGCCGGGATTTCTCGAGATGCGCGAGCGGATCGTGGCCGGCGAGATCGGCACGCCGAAACGCGTCGCGCTCCGGTTTCGCTTCCCGCAGTGGCCCCGCGAGTGGCAGGACGTCGACTGGCTCGCCGGCCGCGAGCAGGGCGGCCCGCTCCGGGAGGTCGGGAGCCACTTCGTGTTCGGGACGCAGGAACTGTTCGGCGATCTCACCGACGTCACTGCGGATGTCCGGTACACGGCCCCGGAGAAGTACGAAGAGTCCATCGTCGGCACGTTTCTCGCAGGTGACGACAGGGGCGAAGATGCTACCGACGACGCCGGCGCTGTCGGCCTCGAGGAGAGCGTCCACGGAACGATCGATCTCCTCTGTGACTGCGACGGCAGCGAGGAAAACAGCCTCACCGTCGAGGGAACCGAAGGTTCGCTGTCGCTACAGGCATGGCGCCGCCTCGTCGCCGACCCCGGTGAGACGAACGAGCGCGTGATCACCGAGGAAGCGGGCGAGACGACGCTCGCGCTGGTCGACGAGTTCGTAACCGATCTCGAGGGCGGCGACGGCGACCTCGTCTCCTTCGAGGAGGCGACGCGGGTCCAGCGGGTCGTCGACGACGTTCTCGGTCTCGAGGACGTGTGAGCGGGTCTGTTCGCTACCCAGTCACACCTCGGTCGCTACCCCCGAGCGAACCAGTAGACGGCCAAGACCAGTGCAGCGAGTCCGATTTTGATCGTCAGGTGCAGCGCCTGTGCCTCGGAGGGCAAGGAGTGGAGTTCGAATCACCAGAATTACGAACTCTCCGAATGGTCGTCGGAACCCTCCCGATGGTGGTAGTCGACGACTACCGTCCCCGCTCGAACGAGAACGTAGAGCGCGACCATCGCGACGATGATCAGGGAGAAGATTTGCTGGAGAACCGCCGTCTCTACGATTCTTGGCCCGAATAGTGGACCGATCGATGCCAATTCGAGAACGGCCCCACCACTTCGAGAGCGATCCGGACTCCGACCGCGGCGACGATCCAGAACAGGACGATGCTAGCGACGAACAATCCTTCGCGTAGCAGCCACCAGAACGTTTCATCGAAGGACTCGAGCGGACCCAGTTCGGGCGTAGATGTCGACATCATCCACAGCCACTCGTGACAGCCGGTTATACTCTTCGTGACGGCGTCACGAACCGGGGCCGATCACGGCGTTCCCGTCACGAGCCGCCGCTCGACGGCCGCGAGCACCCGCTCGAGTACGGTCTGATTATCACTGGGCCGACCGACGCTGACGGCGTCGGCGCCGTAGTCGACGTACTTGCGGACGGTCTCGTCGTCCCGGACGCCGTTGTTGGCGATCACGAACAGGTCGGAAGCGTCGACGACGTCCTCGATCACCGACTCGGTGTCCATCGCGTCGACGTGGACGAAGGTCGCGCCCGCGTCCTCGAGTCGGCCGGCGAGTGCGGGCAGGTCGACGCCCGACACCTCCGCGCGGACCTTGACGCCGACAGTCGCGCCGGTGTCGGCGGCCGTCTCGACGTGGCGTGCGAGCCGTTCAGTGTCTTTCAGCAGCGTCTCTCCGCAGCCAACTGCACACAGTTCCGCCTGCCGGCAGTGGGCGTTGATCTCGAGGTAGGCCTCCCGGTCCCGACAGACACGTGCGGCGTCGGCGACCGGTTCTGGGGTCGCGCTGCGGACGTTGAACGCTGGCTGGATGGGAACGTCCTCGAGAGCCTCGAGTTGTCGGTCGACGAACGCGACCGGGTCCGCCGGGAGGAACTCGGTGCGGTCGCGTTCGACCAGTTTCCGAGCCGCTGCCCTCGAGTCATCGTCGAGCGCGATTCCGCCGAGAAAGGCGGCACCGGCGTAGTCAACACCCTGGCGGGCCCACGCCGCGTCGGCTTCGCCGCTGAGACTCGCGAGGGCGAGTGGTGGCCGAAACATCACTCGACGAGGGTGATCGCCTCCTCGATCGCCCGGACGACGCGTTTTGCGTCCTCGGGGTCGTCGATCCGGATGTCGGTCGTGATGGTCGGTTCGTCGAACGTCGCGTCGTCGTCGCTGTCGATCACGTAGGCGTCGGCGAACGGGTAGGCGGTCGCCAGCCCCGCCGTACTCGGTTCGGCGTCGACCGACTCCATTAGTTCACCAGCCGGGCCGGAGAAGGCGTCGTCGCCGAGAAACGGCGACACTGCGACGACAGTCGTCCGCGCGAGTGCGTCGGGAACGCCCGGCAGGGAAAGCATCGGACCGATACTGGTGACGGGGTTCGAGGGGCCGATGACGACGGTGTCGGAAAGCGCCTCGAGGACGCCCGGTGCTGGTTCGGCCGACGAGGAGCCGCGGAACTCGACGGTCTCGACGCCGGGTTCGCCCCGGTGGCCGACCCAGTACTCCTGGAAGTGCATCGTTCCCTCGGTGGTGTGGATGAGGCTGGCGACGGGGTCGTCGCTCATCGGGAGGAGTTCGACCGAGAGGTCGAAGGCGTCGGCGAGTCGCTGGGTGGCCTCGCTCAGCGTGTCCCCCTGGTCGAGGAGGCTCGTTCGTGTGATGTGGAGGGCCCGGTCTTGGTCGCCGATCGTCATGAACTCGGCGACGCCGGAGAACCGCCGCCAGTTGGCGAGCCGTCGACCCTCGGTCTGTTTCTCGTCCGGAAGGTACTGCGGCCCCGCTGGAAGGTCCGCGGCGTCGGCGAGATCCAGCAGCGCCGCGTTCGTCCGGTGGGTGTCGTCCTCGATGCCCCACCACGTCTCTCGGTCGAGCAGGCCACCACCTTGGAAGAGCAGCGTGTCGACGTCCGGCGAGACGAAGAGACCGCCGATCTCGATGTCGTCGCCCGTATTGGCGACGATCGTGGTCTCCTCCGGCGAGAACACGGCTCCGGCACCGTCCAGAAGCTTCGGCGTTCCAGTGCCCCCGGAGAGGAAAGTTACCATACGCAACAGTTCTTCCCCGCGGCCACTTAATCGCTTATGCCCAGGTCTGTCGCCAGTGGACGACCCCACTCGCTACCGGTTCCAGGCCGCCTCGTCGGGATCGATCAGCCGCTCGCCGCGATCGAGGTCGGCAATCCGCTCTCTCTCGCCCGCCGTGAGATCGATCTCGAGGGCTGCGTAGTTTTCCCGGACGTGGTCGCCGGTCGCTTTCGGGATGGGGACGACGCCGTCCCGGTCGTAGTGCCACGCGAGCGCGATCTGGACGGGGGTGGTGTCGTGGTCGTCGGCGATCTCTTGGAGCGTCTCGACCGCTGTGACGTCACCCTGTGCGATCGGGCAGTACGCGACCGTCTCGATGTCGTGTTCCAGTCCGACCGAGACGAGTTCGTCCTGCTGGAGGCGCGGGTGGAGTTCGACCTGGTGGGCGGCGATCGGCGACTCCAGCACGTCGACGGCCTCCTCGAGCAGGTCGACGGTGAAGTTGCTGACGCCGACGTGGCGAGTCCAGCCACGGTCGCGGACCTCGTCGAACGCGGGCAACGTCTCTTCGGGGTCGTAGGCGTTCATCGGCCAGTGG
The DNA here is from genome assembly GCF_000230715.2 of Natronobacterium gregoryi SP2. GTDB lineage: Archaea > Halobacteriota > Halobacteria > Halobacteriales > Natrialbaceae > Natronobacterium > Natronobacterium gregoryi. Next base: position 323,448 of record NC_019792.1, on the reverse strand, counting down.
ACATACAGCAGGTCGACCTGATCGACGCCGAGTCGCTCGAGGCTCTCCTCGGTCGTCTCGAGTACGTCGTCGGACGCGAGGTTCGAGGGGTGGACCTTCGTCGCGAGGAAGACGTCCTCGCGGTCGACATCGGCGTCCGCCAACGCACGACCGACCTCCCGTTCGTTGTCGTACATCTGTGCGGTGTCGACGTGGCGATACCCCGTCTCGAGGGCCTCGATCACCGACTCGGTGCAGGTCTCGCCCTCGTGGCCGGACGTGCCAAAGCCCGGCTGTGGGATCTCAGTCGTGGTCATCGTCGTGCGCTACGGAGGGGGAGTACTCGTCGGTAGGGAAAGCGGCAAGTCGAGCGATACCAGTTCGCAGTTATCGTCAGCTTCGGTTCCACTCGCGACCGTTCTCGACGATCCAGTCGGCGAAGCTGCCGTCGAGTAGTGTCTCGCGCTGTCGCTCGACGTACCGACGTTGCATCCGCTCGAGTGCCTCGGGAAACGTCGCTCCTTCGTCGAGGGCCGACTGGACCTGGTCGCGTTTCCAGCTGGCCGGCGATACTTTCTGTCGCACGCGCCGTCGAAGCGGGTAGAGATACTTCGCGGCCTGTTCCTCGGAGAGTCCGCGGTTGGTCAGTCCGTCCTCGGCGTGGGCCAGCAGGTCCTCGTAGACTGTGAGGGTGTCGGTCGTCTCTTTGCCGTCGTTGGTGATCCAGGTCAGGTCGGCCTCGAGGCCGTCTCGCATCGCGGCGTAGAAGTTCTCGCGAGCAACCGGCCAGTCGAGTTCGTGGACGGGGTGCTCGAGTCGGACCAGACTCTCCATCAGACCGGCAAAGGCCGCGAGAAAGGAGACGGAGTCCCGAACTGTCGGCTGGGCGGGAATCGGTCGGAACTCGATGCGGGCGTTCGCGGCCGAGCGGGTCGGACCGCCAAAGACCGGCCGGACCCAGCGCCAGTAGGTGCCGTGTTTGCGCCGAAAGTGCGGGAACTGGTCGTCGAACCGCTTGCCAGCCTCGACGGGCATCGGCACCATCGTGTCGTCGGTGGCAACCCGGTCGACGGCCTCCTCGACGGTCTCGAGGTCACGGGGAAATCGGACTTTCCCCTCGCCGGTCGAGGGGTCGTTGAGGACTGTCTCGAAGACGCTGATCCGGTGTTCCATCCAGCCATCCGCGAGAACGTCCTCGGCTGTCGCGTCGTCGTCGTAGAGGTCCGCAGGGAAAAACGGCGAGTTGGCCCCGAGCGCGAGCAGTGGGCCCGCGACCCGCAGGGCGTAGTTGAAGTAGTTCGGGAGGTCGATCGCGTGTGGAACCTGGTAGTGGGGCTGGATCGACGTGATGACGCTCTCGGGCATGACGGTGTCGCCCTGCAGAGAGACGTGAGGTACCTCGATGCGCATCCCGGCAGACTGGGCGCGGTCGGTGTTTGCCATCGCGTGGTAACGCGCCGAGTCGCTCATGTTCGTCGCAACTCGAACCGTCCGATCGGTCTCGCCGACCATCCGCTCGACGCTGTCGGTCAGGTACGTCGTCGCCTTCTCGCCTTCGGGGGGAAGCGTCCAGAGGGCGTCGCTGACCAGCCGCATGCGTTCGGACTGGGTCACGTCCAGCGCAGTCCGCAAGCGGGCCTTGACCTCCGCCTCCTGGGCGACGATCCCGTCTTCGTTCAGCGGTTGTGGACTGGTCGTCATCTCGGCGTTGTGCAACCCCAGTTCCTTCTCGAAGCCGATGAGTTCGAGCAGTCGCCGCGGAACCCGACGGAGGGTACAGTCGTCGTCTTTGATCGCGTAGAACTCGTACTCGAGGCCGACGATCGCCTGTGGGTTGTCGAACGCGCCGTCCTCGATCGCGTCTTTGATCACCGCTGCGTCCTCCTTGGCACGCTGCCGGAAGTCGTCGGCGTCGACGCTCAGGACCTCCGCGACTTGCGTTGCGAGTCCCGCTTCTGTCATACTACCCGGATGCGGGCCCGACAGTCTTTAAAGCACACCACTCGGGACGCTACGGCCCTCGAACTCGACGATGGGAGCGGGCACAGCACGTACTCGTCTGCCGACGGGAGTGATACGGTTTGCTGTATTCAATTACCGCCGATCGCCAGAACGAGGTCGGCGATCGGCGGTAAATAGTTACAGCAATCCGTCTGACGCGTCCCGATCCAACGTCGCCCGATCGAATCACAGAACGGTTTTACTGTTACCGCCGGTAGACGACCCCGATGGAGTTCGCCACGTTCGCCGACCGAGCCGCTGCGATCGAAGCCGAGCCTGCCGATCTGGCGATCATCGAACACGTGCAGGACCTCCTCGCGGACACCGACGGCGATGCGGAGTCCGGTGAGCCCCGGACCATCGAAATCGTCGCCCGGTTCGTCCAGGGACGGGTCTTCCCCGCGTGGGATTCGACGACGCTCGACATCGGGCCGAGCGCCTGTTACGAGGCGATCTCACGCGCGGCCGGGCGAAACGTAGACACGAATGACGTCGAGGATCGACTCGCCGACGTCGGCGAGATCGGTGAGGTGGCCGCGAGCTACGAGTTCGGCGGCCAACAGGGGCTGGACGCGTTCGGGGCTGGTAACGGAAGCGGCGCCCTCACCGTCCGCGAGGTCTACGACGACCTCGTCGCTCTCGCGGCTGCCGAAGGGGAAGGCAGCGAAGACCGGAAAATCGACGCCCTCTTCGGGCTCTTCAACCGGTGCTCGAGCGACGAAGCTCGGTACCTCGCCCGACTCGTCCTCTCGGAGATGCGCATCGGCGTCGGCGAAGGGACCGTCCGGGACGCCATCGCCGCGGCCTTCGACATCCCCCAGGAGCACGTCGAACGGGCACTGCAGGTCTCGAACGACTACGGCGAAGTCGCCCGCGTCGCCCGCGACGAGGGACTCGATGGACTGGACGCGATGGCCCTCGAAGTCGGCCGGCCCGTCCAGGCGATGCTCGCCCAAACGGGGACGGTGACGGACGCACTCGAGGCGTGGGAGGAAGCCGCAGTCGAGTGGAAGTACGACGGCGCTCGCATCCAGTTACACTACGATCCTGACGGACTCGAGGAGGGAGACGGGACGACGCGGGTCTTCTCGAGGAACATGGAAGACGTCACCGCCGCACTCCCGGAGGTCGTGGAATTCGCCGAGAAGACGCTCGCGGTCCCCGTGATCCTGGACGGCGAGGTCGTCGCGGTCGACGACGCCGGCGATCCACTCCCGTTTCAGGAGGTGCTCAAGCGGTTCCGCCGGAAACACGACGTCGCGAAGGCTCGCGAGGACGTCGCCGTTCGGCCGGTCTGCTTCGACTGCCTGCACGCCGACGGTGTGGACCTGCTCGAGGAGCCACTGACGACCAGACACGAACGACTCGAGGTCGTTCTCACCGGCGACGGACGACCCGAGGACGTTGCCGGACTCTCCCTGCTGTGGCTGACCGACGACCCCGACGAGATCGAGTCGATCGACGCGGAGGCGCTCGAGTCGGGTCACGAGGGGATCATGCTCAAAAACCCCGAGTCGGCGTACTCGCCGGGGCGGCGTGGCAAGAACTGGCGAAAGCGCAAACCCGACGTCGAGACGTTAGACTGCGTCGTCACGGGAGCCGAGTGGGGCGAAGGTCGACGAGCGACCTTCCTGGGCACGTTCGAACTCTCTGTCAGGAACGAGACGACGGGCGAACTAGAGACCGTCGGCAAGGTCGCGACCGGCATCACCGACGAGCAACTCGCCGAACTGACAGAGCTGCTCGAGCCCCACATCGCTACAGAGGAGGGACAAGAAGTCGAGATAGAGCCTGCGGTCGTCTTCGAGGTCGGCTACGAGGAGATCCAGTCCTCGCCGACGTACTCGTCGGGATACGCGCTTCGGTTTCCTCGCTTTCAGGCAGTTCGAGACGACAAGGCTATCGAGGGCGCGGACACGCTCGAGCGCGTCGAACGACTGCGATCCTAAACTGTCTCGGATCGAATCGCTCGAGCGCCAAACGGTCTCATACGGGCCACTGGCCGTCAGTGCCGGCACGGTCGCACCCCGGGCGGCGTTGTACCGGTCTATCGGGACAGCAGTCCTGAGTAGCGAGACAGCCGCTGTCGTGACGACTGAACGTCAGTGGACACTCGATTGCACGACGGCTTACGATCGGTGTGGAAACCGTTTCAGCTGCGACGGTAGCACGACGTTCCGTCACAACTGCCGGACCGGTGAAACGCCGGCAACGACGGCTAGTCGTCCGTCTCAGTAGCTGTGGCCGTCCTCGACCGGGCCGCGAAACACCGAGTAAAGCACCACGAAGTACGCCAGGATGATCGGGACGAACGTCGCGGCGAAAACCGAGCTCACGTTGAGCGCGAGTGGGGCGACCACGGCGTCGCGGACGGCGAGACCGGTTGCTGGATCGACGAGTGGGAACATCGACCACGCGACGAGGCCTACGAGCACGACGGCCATCCCGGCAGCTGCGACGAACCACTCGGGGTCTCGCCCGGTTCTGATCGCGGCGACTGCGGCCCCTGCTAAGACGACGGTGACGACCGCTGCGAGCCCGGCTGCGGTCGGTGACGGCGCGGTGGGGCCGCCTTCGACGACGACGGCGTAGGCGACCGTCACCGCGACCAGGGCGACGTAGCCGACCGTCGCCTGTAGCCCGCGGGTGCGCACCCGTTCTTGCAGGCGACCACGCGTCTTGATCGCGGCGTAGGCTGCGCCGAGGACGGTCGACAGGGCGACGAAGACGAGCCCGACGGCGATTCCCGGAACGGTCAGAATCGTCTCGCGGCCGAACCACCAGTTTGCGACGAGGACGCCGAGCAGGAACGGAGACAGGACGCTCCCGGCGACGAACGAGCGGTCACAGACCCGAACCCACCAGTCGTCGTCTCGTTCGGCGCGAAGTTTCGACCCGAGCGCCCGGAGCGCGAGCGCACCGAGGATCGCAAACACGAGTAGGTACAGCCGCGACAGCAGGTTCGAATACACTACCGGAAACGAGGCAAAGAGGACAGTCCCGAACAGGACGAGCCAGACCTCGTTTGCCTTCCAGACCGGCCCGAACGCAGCAAGCATCGTCGATCGGCCGGCCGGATCGACGTCGGCAGAGAGGATGCCGATGCCGAAGTCGAACCCGTCGAGCAACAGATACGTCCCGAACGCGAAAAAGACGAACGCGAACCACAGCTCTGGGAGGGACTCGAGCAGGTAGTGCTCGGTCGGAAAGTCAATCATTCGCGACCACCCCAGACCGACCTGTCGCGTCGTCCGTGGCGGGCTCTTCGCCGAGTTCAGAGCGGACGTAGCGTCTGACGAGTAGGCAGAACACCACCATCATGCCGACGTAGGCGACGGTGACGCCGACGAGTGAGAGTGTCGCTTCGGTCCCCGAGAGCCCGGCCGAACTCCCAGCGGACGTCGTAAGCACGTCCTGGATGAGCCAGGGCTGGCGGCCGATCTCGGCGACGTACCAGCCCAGAATCAGGGCGACGAACCCGAGCGGGCCAGACATCACGAGTGCCTGTAGATAGCGGTCGGCGTCGAAGAGTTCGCCTCGGTACGACCGGTAGGCACCCCAGACGCCGAGCACGACGAACCAGATGCCGAGGCCGACCATGAATCGGAACGACCAGAAGACGAACGCGACTGGCGGGGCCTCGTATGGGAAGTCGTTCAGCCCAGTCACTTCGGTCGCTAGATCGCCGCCGCTGGCGAGAAACGACGCCAGGTAGGGAATGCTGATCGTGAACAGGTTCTCGGCGCGTGGGTCGGTAAACGACTCGAGACTCGTCGGAATCGCGAAAATGTGCAGGTCGGCCCCACGGGTCGTCTCGAAGACCGCCTCCATCGCGGCGAACTTGTGGGGCTGGGTTTCGAAGACGTGACGGCCGTAGAAGTCACCGTGCAGAACCTGGAAGATCGAGGTGACAAACACCACGCCGACGGCCAGTTTGAGCGTCGGTCGCCAGGCTGCCCCACCACGGTTTCGCCAGACGAAGTACGCGGCGATCCCGGCAACCAGAAGCGCGACCGAGAGCAACGCGGCGGTTTGCATGTGGACGAACATCCAGGGGAATCGCGGGTTGAAAAACGCCGCGAGTGGATCGGTAAGCTGGACGACTTCGGTGCCACCGCGTTCGACGAGTTCGAACCCGCGTGGCGTCTGCATCCAGGAGTTGACGACCAGAATCCAGAACGCCGAGATCCAGGCACCGAGTGCGACGAGCACTGCTGACAGCGCGTAGAACCAGTCTGCGACGCGGTCCCGACCGAACAACAAGACACCGAGGAATACGGCCTCGAGGAAGAACGCCATTTGGACCTCGAACGATAACGGTCCGCCGATCACTTCGCCGGCCATCGTCGAGAACTCGGCGAAGTTCGTTCCGAACAGGAACCCGAGCGGAATGCCGGTGACCGTCCCCATCACGAAACCGAGTGCGAATACCTTCGTGAAGAACCGTCGGAGACGTGCGTACCGCTCCGTGCCGGTTCGGATCTCCTGGATCACGAAGTAGACGAGAAACGGTCCGAGACCGATCGACAGCGACGCGAAGACGATGTGAATCGTCGTCGCGACGCCGAACTGCAGTCGGCCGGCTAGGATCGGGTCGAGCACGACTCACCCCCTCCGATGTGGGACCACAGGTCTGTCACCAGAGCCGAATTGGCGTCACGCGATGGTGTCATACGTCAGCAACTCGTCGTGCAATCGCCATATTCGGTTTGGTGTAATTGCCGAATTCGCCCTTCTCAGGCCCTAATATAGCCAATATATGGTGGGTTGGCTTATCGTATGGACGATACTCAAACGGTGGTCCTGGGGTCGTGGGGAAGGGGCCGGCACTAAAGCGGCGTCCGAATCCGATCGTGGTCGTGAATGTCACGAAATCGGGCCTGTGAGCCGTTCACAGCCGTAATCGAATCCGCTATTCTTTTAAGACCCTATCGGCAATACATCGCTACAGTCTAGTGACGCGGTGCCGAAGCGTTACGGTATGACCGTCAGCGTGCTCGTGCCGTCGTCGCTCACCCGGGAAGCCGAGGACAAACGCGAGGCAACTCGCAAACTCGGGTACGTCGCCCGTGCGGCGACGATCTTCGGGGTGGATCGCCTCGTCGTCTACCCAGATCGGGACGGCGAAACGGGGCGATTCGGCGATGGGTTCGTCAGTACCGTTTTGCGGTACGCCGCAACACCCCCCTACCTCCGCAACGAGGTGTGGGGGATGCGAGACGAACTGGAGTACGTCGGCGTCCTGCCGCCGCTCCGCGCCACGTCACAGACCGGCTCCGAATCGAACGGTTCGGGGTCGACAAGACAAGGGATCGTGACCGAGGTCGGACCTGAAGGGCGCGTCCGGGTCAATTGCGGCTTGCAACACCCGATCTCCCTCAACACACCTCCCGACGTGGAGGTCGCCGAGGGGGAGCGCGTGACCATCAGGATCTCTTCGCGACGACCGGTCCGGGCGAAACTCGTCGATTGCCCCCTTCCGGGGCTTTCGATCGAGCGGACGGACCTATCGGCAGCACTCGGCCGTGAGGATGCTGGCGTCCGTATTGCCGCCTCTCGATTCGGTGAGCACCTCACCGTCGGGCGGCTCGAGACGCTGGCCGGACGCATCGAGGGCGACGGGATGACCGTCGCCTTCGGCGCGCCCGAGAGAGGGCTGCCGGACATCCTCGGAATCGAGGCGTCTGCCATCTCCTCGAGCGACGAGGGGGGCGACGACGGAGTCGAACCCACAGCCGATCCGGGGTTCGACCTCTGGCTGAACACGGTTCCGAACCAGGGAAGCGACGTCGTGCGAACGGAGGAAGCTCTGTTCGCTACGCTCGCTCCCCTCTCACTCAGAGAGTGATAGAATGCCACAATCAAACGCACCACGCAAAGGCTCACTCGGGTTCGGTCCACGGAAGCGCGCAACCTCGGAGGTTCCGCGCTTTAATTCGTGGCCGGACGACGACGGACAGCCGACGCTCCAGGGCTTCGCGGGCTACAAGGCCGGCATGACCCACGTCGTGATGGTCGACGACCAAGCGAACTCGCCGACCGAGGGGATGGAACAGACCGTCCCCGTGACGATCGTGGAGACGCCGCCGATGCGCGCCGTCGCCCTGCGTGCGTACGAAGACACGCCGTACGGATTGAACCCCGTGACCGAGGTCTGGACCGACGAGTTCGCCGACGAACTCGATCGCGTTCTGGACCTCCCCGGCGACGACTACGACTCTGACGCCGCCGAAGACGAGCTTCGGGGCCTCCTCGAAGAGGGTCGTGTCGACGACGTTCGTGTGATCACGCATACGGTACCCAGCGAGGTACCGTCCATGCCTAAGAAGAAGCCGGACGTCATGGAGACTCGAGTCGGTGGCGGCTCCGTCGAGGAGCGCGTCGACTTCGGTCTCGAACTGCTCGTCGATGGTGGCGAGCACGTCATGAACGACGTGTTCCGCGCCGGAGAGTACGTCGACGCGAGCGGCGTCACGAAAGGAAAAGGTACGCAGGGTCCCGTCAAGCGATGGGGCGTCCAGAAACGAAAGGGCAAGCACGCCCGGCAGGGATGGCGTCGCCGCATCGGGAACCTGGGTCCATGGAACCCGTCCCGCGTCCGGTCGACGGTCCCACAGCAGGGCCAGACCGGCTACCACCAGCGGACGGAACTGAACAAGCGCCTCGTCGACATGGGCAACGGTGCCGATGCGACGGTCGACGGCGGCTTCGTCAACTACGGCGAAGTCGACGGACCACACGCGCTCATCAAGGGCTCGCTCCCCGGGCCGGAGAAGCGTCTCGTTCGCTTCCGCCCGGCGATCCGACCCGGAGACCAGCCGCGCCTCGACCCCGAGGTCCGGTACGTCTCCACCGCATCCAATCAGGGGTAGATAGCATATGGAAGCAACAGTATACGACCTGGACGGCTCGGACGCGGGCTCGGTCGATCTGCCGGACATCTTCGAGACGCAGTACCGTCCGGACCTGATCGGCCGCGCCGTTCGCGCCGCACAGGCCAACCGAAAGCAGGACTACGGTGCCGACGAGTTCGCCGGCCTCCGCACGCCGGCGGAATCGTTCGGTAGCGGCCGAGGGATGGCCCACGTCCCGCGACAGGACGGACGCGCACGACGCGTTCCACAGTCCATCAAAGGACGCAAGGCCCACCCGCCGAAGGCCGAGAAAGACTGGACCGAATCGATCAACACGAAAGAAAAGAAGCTGGCCGTTCGCAGCGCCATCGCCGCGACGACCGACGCGGAACTCGTCGCCGACCGAGGCCACGAGTTCGACGAAGACGCCGAGTTGCCGGTCGTCGTCGACGACGAATTCGAGGACTTGACGAAGACGAAAGAAGTCGTCGAGTTCCTCGAGGGAGCAGGCCTCCACGCTGACGTCGAACGAGCCGACGAAGGTCGCAGCGTTCGCTCGGGCCGCGGCAAGACCCGTGGGCGAAAGTACAAACAGCCCAAGTCGCTCCTGTTCGTGACCACGAGCGAGACCGGGCCATCGCGTGCGGCCCGGAACCTCGCTGGCGCAGATGTCACGACCGCTGCGGAGGTCAATGCAGAAGACCTCGCGCCCGGCGCACAGCCGGGTCGACTGACCGTCTGGACCGAAAGCGCACTCGAGGAGGTGGCAGACCGATGAGCACCGTTATCGAACACCCGCTCGTCACGGAGAAGGCGATGAACGACATGGACTACGAGAACAAACTCCAGTTCGTCGTCAATCCCGACGCCGCCAAACCGGAGATTCGGAACGTCGTCGAGGAGCGTTTCCAGGTAACGGTCGACGATATCAACACGCAAGTGACGATGAACGGGAAGAAGAAAGCAACAGTTCGACTCAGCGAGGACGACGACGCACAGGAAGTCGCCTCGCGGATCGGGGTGTTCTAACGATGGGACGACGCATCCTCGGACAACGACGCGGACGCGGTACCTCCACGTTCCGTGCCCCGTCACACCGCTACAAGGCGAAGCTCGACCACAAGAAAGAGGAAGACGGCGACATCGTTCGCGGGACGGTCGTAGACATCGAACACGACCCTGCGCGATCGGCACCTGTCGCGGCCGTCGAGTTCGAAGACGGCGACCAGCGACTCGTCCTCGCTCCCGAGGGCATCGGTGTCGGCGAGGAGCTACAGGTCGGTGTCTCCGCGGAGATCAAGCCGGGTAACACGCTCCCGCTCGCGGAGATCCCCGAAGGAGTTCCGGTCTGTAACGTCGAAGCGAATCCGGGCGACGGCGGCAAGTTCGCTCGCGCCTCCGGTGTCAACGCGGACTTGATCACGCACGACCGCAACGCGGCGGTCATCCAGCTGCCAAGCGGCGAGGTCAAACGCCTCGATCCGCAGTGTCGTGCCACCATCGGCGTCGTCGCCGGTGGCGGCCGAACGGAGAAGCCGTTCGTCAAGGCAGGGAACAAACATCACAAGATGAAATCGCGGGGCGGTATCTGGCCCCGCGTCCGTGGTGTCGCGATGAACGCCGTCGACCACCCGTTCGGTGGCGGCGGCCGCCAGCACCCCGGCAAGCCAAAGTCCGTCTCGCGGGACGCCCCGCCAGGACGGAAAGTCGGTGACATCTCCTCGCGCCGAACCGGGCGAGGTGGAAACAAATGAGCCAGGAGTACCGAACCGGCCGTGAAGGTGAGTTCACCTACCGCGGCCACACGCTCGACGAGCTGCAGGACATGGAGCTCGAGGAAGTCGCGGAACTGCTACCCGCACGAAAGCGGCGAAGTATCGAACGCGGTCTCTCCGTCGAGAAGCAGAAGCTTCTCGAGGAGGCCCGCGAAAAAGACGAGGACGAGACGGCAAACGCGCCGATCCGCACGCACCTGCGTGACATGCCGATCCTGCCGGAGTTCGTCGGACTGACGTTCGAGGTCCACAACGGACAGGCCTTCGAGCGCGTCCGGATCGAGCCAGAGATGATCGGTCACTATCTCGGCGAGTTCCAGCTGACACGCACGTCGGTCGAACACGGACAGGCCGGTATCGGCGCGACCCGATCCTCGAAGTTCGTCCCACTGAAGTGATCATCGTATGGGAATCAACTACTCAGTCGACGCCGACCCGGACGCCACCGCGAAAGCGATGCTTCGGGAGCGTCAGATGAGCCACAAGCACAGCAAGGAGGTCGCTCGCGAAATCAAAGGCCGAACCGTCGGCGAGGCCCGTGCGTACCTCCAGGACGTGATCGACGAAACACAGTCGGTACCGTTCAAGTCCCACAACAGCGGTGTCGGACACCGATCGGACATCGACGGCTGGGACGCCGGCCGCTACCCCGAGAAGGTCTCGGGAGCGTTCCTCGATCTGCTCGAGAACGTCGAAGCGAACGCCGACCACCAGGGTTTCGACGGCGAGTCGATGGAGATCGCCCACGTCGCCGCCCACAAGGTCGGCGAGTCGGTCGGCCGCAAGCCTCGCGCGATGGGGCGTGCCTCGGCGTGGAACTCGCCGGAGGTCGACGTCGAGATCGTCGTCGAGGAAACCGACTCTGACTCAGAGGACGACGACGAGGAGGGTGATAACTAATGGCTGACGAACAACAGTTCATCGAAAACGGCCTGCAGCGGTCCCAGATCGACGAGTTCTTCCAGGAAGAGCTCGGCCGCGCGGGCTACGGTGGTATGGACGTCGCCAAGACGCCGATGGGAACCCAGATCGTCCTCAAGGCCGAAAAGCCCGGGATGGTCATCGGCAAAGGCGGCGAGAACATCCGCAAGGTCACGACCGCCCTCGAGGAACGGTTCGATCTCGAGGACCCGCAGGTCGACGTCCAGGAAGTCGACGAACCCGACCTCAACGCGCGGATCGTCGCCGACCGCCTGGCCAACGCCTTGGAGCGTGGCTGGTACTTCCGGAAGGCCGGTCACACGACGATCGACCGGATCATGGAAGCCGGCGCACTGGGTGCCGAGATCGTCCTCTCCGGGAAGGTCACGGGCGCTCGCTCGCGCGTCGAGAAGTTCAACCGGGGCTACATCAAGCACAACGGCCAGCCAGCCGAGGAAATCGTCGACGAAGGCCAGGCGACGGCCGTTATGAAGCTCGGAACGATCGGCGTCACGGTCAAGATTATCCCGCCGAACGCCCAGCTTCCCGACGACTTCCACGTCCACGAGGACCTCGATCCCGAAGAGCTCGTTCCCGACGCCGTCGAGGCCAACGAGGCCGAAGGTGTCGAGGAACTGCTCGAGGGCGAGCCTGACGAGGACGACGCGGCTCCAGAGAGTGCCGAAGCGGCGGCCAACGAGGCCGACGACGAAGCGGTCGTCGAGGAAGTTATCGAAGAAGAACTCGATGCCGACGCCGACGCCGACGAAGAGTTCGAAGAAGTCGACGTCCCCAGCGGTGAGGAAGACGTCGAAGAAGAACTCGAGGAACTCGAGGAAGACGTCGAGGCCGAGGCTGAAGAGCTGGTCGAAGAGATGGAAGCGGAAGACGAAGACGAAGACGAAGACGAAGACGAGGGAGGTGACGCCTGATGGCGATTCTCCACGTCGAAGAGATCCGCGACATGACGCCTGCCGAACGGCAGGAAGAACTCGAAGAGCTCGAAACCGAACTGCTGAACCAGAAGTCCGTCCTCGCAGCCGGTGGTGCTCCGGAGAACCCGGGTCGAATCGGCGAGATTAGCCGCACCATCGCACGGATCAAGACGATCCAGACCGAGGAAGGCGACTTCGAAGACGAGGACTAATCGATGGCACTGACACCCGAGACGTTGCCGCGACACGAACTCAACGGATTACCGGTCCGCGTCGTCGAGAGCGACGACGCGTCGCGGGTCGGTATAGAGGGGCGTGTCGTCATCGAGACGACCAATACCCTCTCGATCGAGGTTTGCGTTCCGCCGGAGGCGGAACGATGGCGAGACGGCGACGCCGTCGAGCAGCGCGAAGACAGCGAGTCTCGGGTGGTTATGGTGCCGAAATCGGGCTCGACGTTCGAGTTCGCGATCACAGATGACGCCGCCGACTCCGCCAAGGAGTCGGGGACTACGTCCAAACTGGCCAACACTCAACCTGATTCGTCCAACTCGGACGAGTCGGACGGAGCTGGCGAGGGCGTAGCCTACGTTACGGTCGATGGCTCGCGACTGCTCTCACGACCCGCCCGACGCACGGAAACGAATGGTGACTCACCATGGCAATAGGACTAGACGTTGAAACCCCTCCGGAACCAGAAAACCCGGAGGAATACGACTACGAGACGTGTCCGTTTTATGGCGAGCTTCCCGTTCGAGGGCAGATCCTCGAGGGAACCGTCGTCTCGACGGACATGGACAAGACTGTAGTCGTCGAACGAGAGTACGACGTGGCTGTACCGAAGTACGACCGGTACATGAAACGTCGCTCGCGCATCCCGGCACACGTTCCGGGCGTGCTCGAGCCGCTCTCGGTCGGCGACTCGGTCAAGATCGCAGAGACCCGACCACTGTCGAAGACCAAATCGCACGTGGTCGTCGAAGTAACCGAAGAAGCGACCGCCGAGGATGTCGCGGAGCTGACCGGCCAGGCCGAGCCCGAGCCGGAACTCTCCGACGAGGACCTTGCTGCGGCTGCGGACGACGAGGGTGATCAGTGATGGAGGCGATGAAAGCCGACGTCACCCAGGGCCTGAAGAAGGGCTCGCTGGTCACGTGTGCCGACAACACCGGCGCGCGTGAGCTGAAGGTCATCAGCGTCTCGGGCTATCACGGCACCAAGAACCGCCAGCCGAAGGCGGGGCTTGGTGACAAGGTCACTGTCTCCGTGACCAAGGGTACTCCCGAGATGCGCCGCCAGGTTCTCGAGGCAGTCATCGTCCGCCAGCGGAAGTCGATCCGCCGGCCCGACGGAACACGGCTGAAGTTCGAGGACAACGCAGCGGTCATCATCGACGAGAACGAAGAACCCCGCGGCACGGAGATCAAGGGACCGATCGCCCGCGAAGTCGCAGAGCGTTTCGGAGCGATCGCGAGTACCGCAACCATGATCGTATAGACCATGACGAAGCAACCACACAAACAGCGAACTCAGACGGAGCGTGCACCGCTGCACAAGCGACAGAAGCAGCTCCACGCGACGCTGTCGGACGAACTCCGCGAGGAGTACGACACGCGCCGGACCCGCGTCAACGCGGGCGACACCGTCGAGGTCATGCGTGGCGACCACGCCGGCGAGGAAGGCGAAGTCGTCCGTGCCATCCTCGAGGACGGCGTCGTTCACGTCGAGGACGTCACTGTCGAGACGGCAGACGGCGAAGAAGTGCCGCGACCGCTCGACCCGTCGAACGTCCGTATTACGGACCTCGACCTCGAAGACGAGCGTCGTGAGGCACGCCTCGAAGGCGAAAACGAAGGTGATAGCGAATGACGAAACACCAGAAACGACTGTCGGTCCCGAAGTCCTGGCCGGTCGAACGGAAGACCGAGGTCTTTACGGTCAAGGCTGGCGCGGGTCCCCACGGTGAGGAAGGCGTTCCACTCGTCGTCCTCCTGCGGGACGTGCTGGGCTACGTGGACTCGACGAAAGAAGCACGGTATGCTCTCTCCGAGGACGCGATCCTCGTCAACGGGGAGCCGATCAACGACGAACAGCGTCCGATCGGTATCTTCGACATCGTCGCGTTCCCCGGTCGAGAGGAGTACTATCGCGTCTTCCCCGACGAGGGCGGTCGGCTTTCGCTGACCGGGATCGACGCGGATTCCGCCGAGAGCCGACTCGGCAAGATCGAGAGCAAGCAACAGGTCTCGGGTGGCGACACTCAGCTGACGCTGCACGACGGTACGAACGTCATCGCCGACGACGACGGCTACAGCACGACCGACTCGATCGTCGTCGACAACGATGACAAGTCGATCGTCGCTCACTTCCCCTACGAAGAGGGAGCGCTCGTGACGGCCGTTCGTGGCAACCACGGCGGCAAGATCGGCGAGATCGAATCGATCGAAGTCACGCCCGGCAGTGGCTCGAACGCCGTCACTATCTCGACCGACGACGGCGAGTTCGAGACCGTCGAGGAGTACGTCGTCGTCATCGACGAGAACTTCACGGGCGACGACTCGTCGTCGGAAACCGCGACCACGGGTGATGACGAATGAGCGAAGCCAGCGACGCGGACTTCCACGAGATGCGCGAACCGCGCGTCGAAAAGGTCGTCGTCCACATGGGCGTCGGTCAGGGCGGTCGCGAACTCGGCAAGGCCGAGGACATCATCGAGGAAGTCACTAGCCAGGAGAGCGTCCGTACCCAGGCAAAGCGGACCGAACCTGACTTCGGCATTCGCCAGGGCGACCCGATCGGGACGAAGGTCACCCTCCGTGGCGAGGACGCTCATGCGTTCCTCGAGACGGCGCTGCCGCTTGCGGCACTGTCGGAGACGCAGTTCGACGACACGGGTAACTTCAGCTTCGGGATCGAGGAACACACCGAGTTCCCCAGCCAGGAGTACGACCCGAACGTCGGGATTTACGGGCTGGACGTCACCGTCAACCTGGTACGTCCGGGCTACCGCATCGCCAAGCGCGACAAGGCGTCGCGGTCGATCCCGTCGAACCACCGACTCACGCCCGAGGACGCGATCGCGTACCTCGAGTCGACCTTCGACGTAACCGTGGAGGAGTCCGCAGATGAGTGAAAGCGAACCAGAACAGGACGAAGCGCAACCGGAAGCGTCCGCAGCCGACCAGACCGGCGAGCACACAGCAAAGCGGACCGAGCAGATCGAGGAGTGTCAGCGATGTGGCCGCAAGCAAGGGCTCGTCGGTAAGTACGACATCAACCTCTGTCGGCAGTGTTTCCGGGAAATCGCTCGCGACATGGGATTCAGGAAGTACCGATAACATGACTGGAAACGATCCACTCAGTAACGCGCTCTCGGGCATCGACAACGCCGAGAGCGTCGGTAAACTGAGCCACGAGGTAACGCCCGCCTCGAACGAAATCGGCAGCGTACTCGAGGTCTTCTACGACCGCGGGTACATCGACGGCTTCGAGTTCGTCGACGACGGCAAAGCCGGTCAGTTCGAGGTCGAACTGAAAGGAGCGATCAACGAGTGTGGCCCCGTCAAGCCTCGCTACAGCGCAGGTGCCGACGAGTTCGAGAAGTGGGAGAAACGATTCCTCCCGGCTCGAGACTTCGGTGCGCTCGTCGTCACGACGAGCAGTGGCATTATGAGCCACTACGAAGCGCGCGAGGAAGGCATTGGGGGCCAGGTGATCGCATACGTCTACTAATCATGCGAGTCGAACTGGAAATCCCTGACAGCGTAACCGTCGAGAAAGACCACCTCGACGTGACCGTCGAGGGACCGGAAGGCAGCGTTACGCGCCGTCTCTGGTACCCCGACGTGACCGTCGACGTGGAAGACGACACTGTGGTAATCGAAAGCGATGCCGAGGACGCGAAGACGAACGCGACCGTCGGTACCTTCGAAAGCCACGTCGAAAACGCGTTCCACGGCGTAACCGAGGGCTGGGAGTACGAGATGGAAGTCTTCTACTCTCACTTCCCGATGCAGGTTCGCGCGGAAGGCGACGAAGTCGTCATCGAAAACTTCCTCGGCGAAAAGGCACCGCGACGTACGACCATCCACGGTGACACCGAAGTCACCGTCGACGACGAGCAGCTCGTCCTCTCGGGTCCCGACAAGGAAGACGTCGGCCAGACAGCGGCCGACATCGAGCAGCTGACGAAAGTCAGCGGCAAAGACACACGCATCTTCCAGGACGGGGTCTACATCACCGCGAAACCCGCGAAGGGAGGTGTCTAATAGATGGCAGACGAAGACCAATCGGACGAACTACAGAGTCTCGAGGACATCAGTGGCGTCGGCGAGAGTAAGGCCGAAGCCCTTCGAGAGGCTGGCTTCGAGTCCATCGCGGACGTCAAAGAAGCTGACCAGGCCGACCTGGCCGAAGCCGAGGGCATCGGTAACGCGCTCGCGGCCCGTATCAAAGCCGACGTCGGTGACCTCGAGGTTACCGACGAGACTGAGGCAGAAATCGAAGACGAGGGCGTCGAAGAACAAGAGCCCGACGACGACGTCGAGACGGAACTACAGCCACGCGGGCTCGTCGACAAAACGCCCGACCTCTCCGAGGAAGAACAGCGACTGCTCGAGCGTCGCAAGAGCGAGGGCAAGCCGCAGTTCAACCGGCAAGACTATCACAAGAAAAAGCGGACGCCGGAATCCTGGCGTCGCCCACGCGGTCAGCTGTCGAAACAGCGCCGCGGCGTCAAGGGCAAAGGACCGACCGTCGAGGCCGGCTTCCGCACGCCCGAAGACATCCGGGGCAAACACCCGAGCGGCTTCGAGGAGGTTTACGTCGAGAATACGGCCGACCTCGAGGGTGTCGACGGCGACCGTGAAGCCGTTCGAATCGCCGCCTCGGTCGGCGCGCGAAAGCGCGAGCGTATCGAGGAACTCGCCGAAGAGCAGGGCGTTCGCGTCCTGAACCCAACCTACGAGGAAGTGGAGGTGGAAACGAATGACTGATCTCTCCGCACAGAAGCGACTGGCTGCCGACGTCTTGGATGTCGGTAAGAATCGCGTCTGGCTCGACCCCGATGCCCAGGCGGACATCGCAGAAGCGATCACGCGTGACGAGATCCGAGAACTCGTCGACGAGGGCCGCATCCAGGCCGAAGACGCCAGCGGCAACTCGCGTGGTCTGGCCCGCGAGCGCAACGCGAAACGTGCTTACGGCCACCAGAAGGGGCCGGGCAAGCGCAAGGGCAAGAAAGGCGCACGCCAGAACGAGAAAGAAGATTGGCAGAACAAGATTCGCGCACAGCGACGGAAGCTGCGCGAACTCCGCGACGAGGGCGAGATCACGCCCACGCAGTACCGCCAACTCTACAAGAAGGCTGGCGGTGGCGAGTTCCGCAGCGTCCGATACCTGCTGAACTACATCGACGAAAACTACGGTGACCAATAATGGCGACAGGACCACGATACAACGTTCCGATGCGGCGTCGCCGTGAGGTCCGGACGGACTACCACCAGAGGTTGCGCCTGCTGAAGTCGGGTAAGCCCCGCCTCGTCGCTCGAAAGAGCAACAAGCACACCACGGCGCAGCTGATCGTTCCCGGACCACAGGGCGACGAGACGCTCGCGAGCGCACACTCGAGCGATCTCGAGGAGTATGGCTGGGACGCACCCACGAGTAACATTTCCGCGGCGTACCTGACCGGCCTGCTGGCCGGCCAGCGTGCCGTCGAAGCGGGTCTCGAGGAGGCGGTCCTCGACATCGGCCTCAACACTGCAACGCCGGGCAACAAGGTGTTTGCAGTCCAGGAGGGCGCGATCGACGCCGGTCTCGAGATCCCGCACAACGACGATGTGCTCGCGGACTGGTCGCGTACCCGTGGCGAGCACATCGCCGAGTACGCCGAACAGCTCGACGAGCCGCTGTATGGCGGCGAGTTCGACGCGACCGACCTCCCCGAACACTTCGATGACGTACGAGAGGCGATCCTAGAATGAGCGCAAACGACTACAACGACGACGGATGGCAGCCCGTCACCCGTCTCGGTCGGAAGGTCCAGGAGGGCGAAATCGACACGATGGAGGCCGCCCTCAACTCGGGCCTGCCGCTGAAAGAGCCCGAACTCGTCGACCAGCTCCTTCCTGGACTGGACGACGAGGTGCTGGACATCAACATGGTCCAGCGAATGACCGACTCCGGACGACGCGTGAAGTTCCGCTGTGTCGTCGCCGTCGGCAACCGTGATGGCTACGTCGGCTACGCGGAAGGCCGGGACGATCAGGTTGGTTCTGCCATTCAGAAGGCAATCGGTATCGCGAAGCTAAATATGATCACGGTGCCCCGCGGCTCCGGGTCGTGGGAGGACCGTTCGGATCGACCACACTCGCTGACTCGACGGACGACCGGCAAGGCCGGCTCCGTCGAAGTCGAGGTCATCCCCGCGCCGGAAGGGCTTGGGCTGGCCGCGAGTGATACGGTTCACGCCGTCCTCGACCTCGCAGGCATCGAGAACGCCTGGACGAAGAGCCACGGCAACACCCGAACGACGGTCAACCTCGCGAAAGCGACGTTCAACGCACTCGAAAACGCCTCGCAGTCCCGACATCCGCCAGGACATCGTGACACGGGTAGTGACCGTGAAGAGCCCGAGGAAACGGAGGTGGCCGAGTAATGCGAGCAATCGTGCAGGTTCGTGGTGAAGTGAACCGGCAGGAAGACGTCGAAGACACGCTGCAGATGCTGAACATCCACAACGTCAACCACTGCGCGCTCGTCCCCGAGACCGACACCTACGAAGGGATGATCGCGAAGGTCAACGACTACGTCGCACACGGCGAGCCGAGTGTGGACGTGGTCGCGACGTTGCTGGCAAAGCGAGCCGAACCCCTCGAGGGCGACCAGTCGGACGCCGACGAAGAGTGGCTGGCCGAAAACACTGAGTACGACGGCTTCGAGGAACTCGCCGAAGCGCTAGTCGAGGAAGAAACGACGCTCCGTGACGAGGGTCTGTCACCGACGCTACGGCTTCACCCGCCACGTGGCGGCCACGACGGGATCAAGAAGCCGACAGTCGAGGGCGGCCAACTCGGAAAGCATACAACGGACGAGATTAACGACCTGCTAGAATCGATGCGATAACCATGACGAGCAAAAAACGACGGCAGCGTGGGTCACGGACGCACAGCGGGGGCTCTCACAAGAACCGACGTGGTGCGGGCCACCGCGGTGGCCGCGGCCGCGCTGGACGAAGCAAACACGAGTTCCACAACTACGAGCCGAAGGGCAAACACGGCTTCAAGCGCCCAGACGGGATTCGCGAAGAGGTCGCGGAGATCGACGTAAGGAAGCTCGACGAGGACGCGATCCTCTACGTCGCAGAGGGCGTTGCAGAAGCGGTCGACGGCGGTGACGGCTACCGCATCGACGCTCGAGACGTCGTCGAAGACGGTCACGAGGTCGACGTCGTCAAGGTCCTCGGTTCCGGACAGGTTCGAAACCAACTCGAAATCACGGCGGACGCATTCTCCGACGCCGCACGCGAGAAAATCGAGGGGGCTGGCGGTGAAGCCACCCTCACCGAGCGCGGCGAGAAGCGAGACGCAGACGCCGAGGACGACGAATCAGAACAGAACGAGGAGTAACGTATGGGATGGAAGGAAGCCGCCGAACCGGTTCTGACGCGGATGCCCGCAGTCAAGCGTCCGGAAGGGCACGTTCCCTTCAAGCGGAAGCTGGCCTGGACTGCTGGAATCCTTGTGTTGTACTTCTTCCTGACGAACATCACGCTTCTCGGCGTGGGTGAAGGTGCGACCGACCTCTTCGGCGAGTTCCGTGCGATTCTTGCCGGCGAGCACGGCTCGCTGTTGCAGGTCGGTATCGGACCGATCGTCACGGCAAGCATCGTCATGCAGTTGCTCGGTGGTGCGAACCTACTCGGGCTCGATACCGACGACCCACGGGATCAGGTCCTCTACCAGGGCCTCCAGAAGCTGCTCGTCATCATCATGACGGCGCTGACGGCACTACCGATGGTGTTCGCTGGCGGCTTCCTGCCAGTCCAACAGCAGCCGCTGGCTCTCGCCGGAATCGAGCTTGTCGGCACGCAGATCCAGCTGCTGATGTTCTTCCAGATCTTCCTCGGCGGCATCCTCATCCTGTACATGGACGAGGTCGTCAGTAAGTGGGGGATCGGCAGCGGGATCGGTCTGTTCATTATCGCCGGAGTCAGCCAGAAACTCGTCGCTGGCTTCATCTCTCCGTCCGCGGAGGGATTCTTCTACAGCTGGTACCAGATCATCTTCACCGACGAAGTCGTCGTCGATGGTATCATCGCGGGCGACGGGCTGAACACGTTGCTACTCAATGAAGGGCAGATCATTCCGCTGCTCACGACGTTGCTCATCTTCGGCATCGTCGTCTACGCCGAATCCGTGCGAGTCGAGATTCCGCTCAGTCACGCTCGAGTCAAGGGCGCGCGTGGCCGCTTCCCTGTGAAGCTCATCTACGCGAGTGTCCTGCCGATGATCCTCGTCCGGGCACTGCAGGCTAACATCCAGTTCATGGGTCAGATCATGCACCGCGTCGGTGGCGCGGGTGCTGGTGAGCCGATCATCTTGTTCGGCATGGAGTTACCGTGGCTCGGCGTTTACGCCGACGGACAGCCCACGGCTGGGTTCTTCTACTACACGGCACCCATCTACAGCCCCGAAGACTGGATGTGGTGGACCGGTGAAGTAATCGGGAACCCCGAAGTGTGGCAGATTCTGGTGCGCATCACCGTCGACCTGACGTTCATGGTCATCGGTGGCGCGATCTTCGCCATCTTCTGGGTCGAGACGACGAACATGGGTCCAAAAGCGACTGCACGCCAGATCCAGAACTCCGGGATGCAAATCCCCGGCTTCCGACAGAACGTTGGCGTCATCGAGAAGGTCATGGAACGGTACATCCCGCAGGTGACCGTCATCGGTGGCGCACTGGTTGGCCTGCTCGCGGTCATGGCGAACATGCTGGGCACCATCGGGGCCGTCACCGGGACGGGTCTGTTGCTCGCTGTCTCTATCACGTACAAACTGTACGAGGAGATTGCCGAGGAACAGATGATGGAGATGCACCCAATGATGCGCCAGATGTTCGGCAAAGAGTAACACCAGCCAGCTCTATTTTTTATCTTTTCGACGCTCTAGCACTCCGCCAAGCGTCGACTGATGAGTGAAATCAGACGACCGCATTCGGTTTCACTCACCTGTTCAGGCTTGCTAAAGCACTAGTACCGTCCCAACCGTCGACTGACGGGTCGAATCGACCGACACCGACAGATTCGACCCATCAGTTCAGACTTGGCCCGCCACTAGCCGCTGTGTGTCTCGCAGTGGCGAAACCACGTCGAGACGGCGACCGTCTCGGCCGAAATAGCGGAACCGATACTATTAGGAGCTACCACCCGAAAAACTCTCACCGACCGCTGGTTACGTCGATAGAGAAGTTATCGACGGACAGTACTCGCCGAACGTACGGTTCGGATTCGGCAGCGGCTCAACTGCTGCCCAGAACGGTGAAGCCCAATGAGCAACGACGATCATCAGTCGACGGAGGAGGAAACGTCCAGCAGAACCGAACGGGTGAAAAATGCACTCTATCTGGGAGCTCTCATCGCTATCGGGGTCGCGTTCGTTTCGTACGGCATCCCCGACAGCATCCTTCCAGTGTTCGGGTTCCGGGAGTTCGCCGTCGTCTTCGCCATTGCGGTGGTACTCGAGTACGTGGGGCCCGAGTTCTACGAGACGAAGATCAAACGTCGCCTGCGCGACTGAGGCGGGTTCTTGTACGTCGTTTCCGGCTCAGATTCGAGATTCACGGGCGGTCGTACCGGTGGGTCGGTACAGGGTGCTTTTTCAGGCGATGTCGCGGCTGGTGTCGATTGCAACCTCTTCGATCAGTTCGAGTTTGATCGCCTCGGTCGGTTGTCCGCCACTCCGAAATTTCGGGATCGTAAGATGGTTCTCGAGTTCGGTGCCGGCGAGTTTCGTCTCGAGATCGAAGACGGCGTCAGCCGCGTGGTAGGTTCGCGGACGGTTCGTCGGAACGGTGTCTCTTTTCAGACAGTGTAAGACTGCGATGCCACCGGTCTCGTTTATTGTCGCTTTGAGATCGTTGAGGAAGGCGATGTAGTCGTCCGTCTCAGTCCGTTCGAGGACGTCCATCGTATCGATAATGAGGTTCGCACCGTCCGGAAGGGCATCGACGAACCGTGCAGTCTCCTCGAGCGGTGAGTCACTGGTTACGTGTCTTACAGTTGGACTGCCGACGGCGGATGGCGAGTGCTCGAGGGCGTGACGGACGAGGGTGTCGGAGCGTTCGGTTGTCAGGTAGAGGGTTCCGCGCGCGGCTGTCAGTTCGTAGAGCAGTAGTTCCGACTGGCTGGCCGGGGCGGCAGTGTAGGCGACGATACAGCCCGGTGGTAACCCGCCGTCGAGTTTCCGATCCAACACGTCGATACCCGTTTCCAGCCGATCCACCATGCAAGTATGAGTGGTTGCTGTACTGACCGCATAATTCTTTGCCTTCGAACCGACAGTCGGTTTCTCGTTACTGTCACGTTTGCTTGCGTATCGGGTCGGTTGCCTGGCTCACGAACTCTCGACTGGAGAACGTGTCGGGACGAGAAGTGGCGGCAGACTCGACGCGTATCAGATGTTCGACTGCAGTCGGCGCGAGTGGCTGTCAGAGAAATGGTCGTCGAAGGTTGCGGGTCGAACGAGACGAGATCAACTCTTTCGGTTGCCAGCACTGGATCTGCCGATCGACGCCGCTTGCGGCTGCGAGGAGTCGAAAATACGGAATCGGGTGACTCGAAAGCGCTTGGTTTGTACCGGACGCCCGCTGGTGACTCTGTCACGTCGTGGACGTGGCTGCGTACCATCCTACTCGTCGACTGACGAGTCGAACAGACCCAGACGACTGACTTCTAGGCGGGGTAGGGTTGGATCGTCACTGGAAACAAGGGTTGTGGCCCTGCTGTAGCACGATCGATGGAGTCAGTGCCGCGTGTCCGGCCGACGCTGGATTGGGTTTTCACCGGGAGAAAACCATCCAGAATAGCTAAGTATCTATCGGCCATTCGCTAGACCGTACATGTCACGGACCGTCAAAATACTGGCAGCCCTGTTCGTCGTCGCCGTCCTTTGGAAAGTTGTATCCAGCAGTTCCGGCGCCGACGTCGAAGAACTCGAGTACGAACCGGCAGAGTAACGAACCGCACCTGTTCCGAACGGCTTAGGATGACGGCGTCGTATGCGAACGTATGCACGGCGCCGTCACTCGCAACGCTGCGGAAGTTCGCTGGCCCGAGTTCGACCGCGGATTCTACGAAGTCAAAGACGTTACTGGTAGGTCCGCCGAACCGATCGAGGACGGAGTGAACATGGTCTCCTGTTTCGGGGACAACGCGGCTGTCGACGCCGATCCGTCGCTTGCCCCTGTCGACGACCTGGGGCGTCCCGCCACGCGAGATCGGAAGTACTTCGACTGGGCCTATATCTGCCCGTCCCGCCAGGACTACCGTGACGGGCTGTTGGATGTCATCGACGACTGCGTAGACGCGAACGAAGACGTTCGACTCGACGATGTTGGCTTCCCACGGGCCGAGTACTGTCGGTGTGGCGTCTGTGAACAGCGTTTCGAGGAAAGCGAGCACGACGGCCGCTTTGCTTGGCGGGCCAGTGTCATTACCGAGTTCGTCGAGGAAGCCGCCGAGCGAATCCCCGGCACGGTCTACCTGACGCTCTATCCTGACCCGTATCCCGGCCACCTCTACGAACGCGCGGGCCTCGACCTCGAGGCCCTCGAAGATCACGTCGACGAGTTCGTCGTCCCGCTGTACGATACGGCCTACGAGACGACGTACTGGCTCGAGACGATCGCGAAAGGATTCGAGAGCGCACTCGAGACGCCGTTCAGTATCGAGTTGTACGCGGTCAACGTCGAGATCGACAACCTGATTCACGCGCTCGAAGTCGCCGAAGAGTACGGCGAACACGTCCTGTTTGGGTACGAGGCGTCGAACGCTCGGGCAGCGTTGCGTCGCCGACAGGCCGACGAGCGAGAGGGGGTCTCACACGGTGATCCGGAGTCGGGGGCCTGACTGATCACCGAAGTAAAAGGTTTTACCACGTAACTCGGTCTTTCGGGTTCGGTTCGTCGTATCGTCTCGTATTACTCCCGTGTTCGAGACGAAGTCCACCTGGCGCAGTCGGTCGATTTTTTCGGTTCCGACCGTTTCGCTGCATTGAGTTCGCGCTACCGGACGGAACCGACGACGGCATTTATCAGCGTCTCGGTTGGCAGCGGGAACAATCGAGACTCGACTCGCCAGCGATCGTATCGGTGTGCCGAACGGACGAGTGAGTTGGCTTGGCGATCACGAGTTTCGAGACCGTTCAAACTATGAGAGACCAGCGATCCGACTTCGGTTCGTCGAGGGAGATGCAACGAGAGACGATCGATCGGAGCCAGCAGGCGATAGAGCAGTTGCTCGACCTCCAGCGCAACATGGCACAGATAACTCTGAGCGCGATGCAGTGGCAGGATACCGCCCAGAAGCAAGGAATGGAGTTGATGCGGTCGTTCCCAGGTCAGGAACTCACGCAATCGATGCTCGAAAACTACCTGGAGGGGATGCAAACGATGCTGCCGGAGATGGAGCGAGCGATCGGGAGAGGGATGGATACCTCACAGCCCGACCCGCCAAGCGGCCACGGTCGGCAGATGGGATCGGCCGAGTACTCGAGCAGTGGTCGGATGGAGCAGGGCGGTCGATTGAGTCGTGGTGAGCGAGCGATCGATAACGACCTCGTCGCGCTGCACGAAGACCTGCATCGGAGAGGCGAGTCGGCCGGCCCCTATAGCGAGACACCTGGGCGGGACGGTGTGACGGCTCAGGAGTATCCCCAGACTGGCGAGTGGGTTACCAAGGGCACCTACGGTGGCGAGACTGCTGGGCGACAGAGGCCACAAAGTGACGATCGTGGCCGAACTGACCGCCCCCAGTCGCGTGGCGGCGAGACGGGCAAGCCGATGCCCCCGCAGGAACTGATGGCTCCACGGGACCAGCGGGCCACGCGAACGACCGGCCGAGAGCGCGGGGGACAGCGTCGTGGTCGGGGGAGGCGAACGCACCGTCAGGGGCAGCGACGGGATAGCCGGGGTCGACAGGAGGCCCAGGAAGGCGACGAGTCCTCGCAGCCACCGCGTCGACGAGCGGACGATCGGGGAGGACCCGACCGCGAAAGCCGGCACAGGGAACAACCCACTCAGCGGATCGATACTGACGACCGCGGGCCCGAAGAGAGCAGCTACCAGCAGCCGACCCAACACGGTGGAAAACAAGACAGACGTGAAAAACGACACGGCGAGTCGGAACGACTCGAGTCCGAACGCGAAGGTATGGCTCAGACCGACATGGACGCAGCGCCCGAGCGAGAACAGGAAGAGATCGACGAGGAGTCACAAGCCAAACAGGAGTCGGAGTGAATTGTGTCGTCCAGCGACGCGATTCACGCCCAGCGTAAACGGTGGGATTCTCTCGCTGTTCGAAGTTAGCTCTCGTCATACAGCGAGAGACTCCGTCCTTCCCGTGAGAGACGAGTGGTCCGACGCTCAGTCGGAACCGAGGACCGAGTCGTTCGACCATCGGAGATTTTCGTGACCGAGCGGAGTAACGCTCTGCGAGGTCCGCGAAGCCGAACGCTTCGCTTGATCACGAAAGACGGCGGCTCTCGGACGACCGCGTCGTGAACGACTGGACAGAGGTTCCCCTCTCATACGGTTTCCTGTTCGCCAGTTCCGGTGCAACGACGCCGCCGAAGCAGTTGCACCGGGACAGCGGTCCAGGAATCCAGATCAGACATCGCCCACATCGACTTTTCAGTGACGAACGTGGAGTCACTCGAGCGGGAAAACAGTTCATTTCGAGGTCGGAACGGTGCCAGCGCTACCGTTTCCGGAAAGTCTCGAACTCGAGAACGGTCAGGTCGAGTCGTTAGACGATATCGTCGTCATCGTCACCGATCAATTCGTCGTCGTCCGTCAGTCCTTCGTCGTCACCCATCGTGTCGTCATCGTCACCGATCAATTCGTCGTCGTCCGTCAGTCCTTCGTCGTCACCCATCGTGTCGTCATCGTCACCGATCAATTCGTCGTCGTCGTCGATGCCACTCTCTTTACCGGTGCTGGTTCCGGTCGCCCCGGTGTCTGTGCCAGTCGACCCAGTGTCAGTCATCCCGCTGGTTCCACCGCTCCCTGAGAGGTCGCTCTCGAGGTGGACCGCGTCGTCTGTCACCTGTGAGATCGCGTCTTCCTGGAGTGGATACGCCGCTTCGTCGGTCCCACCCCAGCCGAGTTTCGCCTTGATCGTGTCCGTAATGCCGGGATCGGGTTCGACGTGTGCCGTACCGTGCTCGACGTCGGCAACGATACCGACGTCGTCGCCGTTCGCGTTGACTACTGTCTTTCCGATGTCGTCGTCGGTAAACTGTGGGGACATTGCGGTCGGAACGACCACGAACTCGATTATGATGGTGGTGCTTGCGGTGGCCTGCGGCGGTGCCGAAAGCGGTGACGCCGACGAGTATTTCGTCGTTACCGTTCCGTAGTCACTCGTTGAACTCCGGATCTCTTCCTTCGAGGAAGGCCGAGACGCCTTCCTCGTGGGACTCACTCGAGCGGGCGTGGACCTGCAGCAGGTTCTCGTAGTCGAGGGCCTCCGGCCAGCGTCGACCCATGTTCTCGTGCATCGCCTGTTTCATCATACCGATCACGTCAGTCGGCCGCCGGCCGAGTCGGTCGACAGTCTCCGTGACACGGTCGTCGAGTTCGTCCGCGGGAACGGCTTCGTTGACTAGATCGAGTTCGGCCGCCCGTTCGGCGTCGAAGAACTCGCCGGTGAAAGCGAGTTTCTTCGCAGCCCGCAGGCCGACGAGGTGTGGGAGCATGAAGGTCCCACCCGTGTCGGGAATCAATCCGACTCGGACGAACGCACACGAGAAGGTCGCATCCTCGGCTGCGTAGGCGATATCCGACAGCGCGACGATCGCGAGCCCAGCGCCGACGGCGTCGCCGTTTACGTTCGCGACGATCGGTACCGGGCACTCGAGCATCGCCTCGACGACGCGGCCGAACGTCGCAGTGACCTCGTCGTACGACTCCGTCGGCGGTGCGGGCTCTTCGGCCATCGCCTCGACGTCGCCGCCGGCGCTAAATGCGTCGCCTTCGCCAGTGATGACGATCGCGTGGTACTTCTCG
Organism: Natronobacterium gregoryi SP2; assembly: GCF_000230715.2. GTDB lineage: Archaea > Halobacteriota > Halobacteria > Halobacteriales > Natrialbaceae > Natronobacterium > Natronobacterium gregoryi. Next base: position 295,695 of record NC_019792.1, on the reverse strand, counting down.
GGTGAAGCGTCCTCGAGCGCGTCCGCGAGCGCTTCGGCGGTTTCGGTCGTGATCGCGTTGAGAACTCCCGGTCGATCAAACGTGATCTCGAGCACGCTGCCGTCGGTATCGACGTGCATGACTCGAGGGTCACGAGGGCCGATATTAATACTGCTCTTTTTTCGAGAACAGCGAACGTGTTGGAAGTGGTCGGTCCGGGACGGTGGTCGTCAACGGACGACTGTACGACAGAACTGGTATAGCGGCAACTCGTCGTACGGTTGCACCGGGACAGGCGGTCACATCAGTCCGAGAGCATCGGCGGCGGGTTCGTTTCTTCCTCGGTGACGTCGAGTTCCGAGGTAACGAGCGCCCGGTAGGCACGGCGGAGCCGTTCTGACAGGGCCTGGTGGGAGATGTCGAGCTCGTCGGAGAGCTCCTGCATCGATACCTCTCGTGGAATCTCGAAGTAGCCGTGGTCGATCGCCGCGACCAGCGTCTCGTACTGACGCGCGGTCAGGCCACACTGGGAGTGAGTGTCTTCCTCCAGATCGAACAGCCGAACGATCGTCGGCGAGACGTCGTGGTCGACGAACCGGTCGTACAGCGCGCTGACGTGTTCACGCTCGACGACACGGACGCTAAGCAGCCACGTCCCGTTCGACGCCGAGGCGCTGAGGACCGTCCCGTGTTCCTCGAGAACGGCCTCGAGCGGATCGACCGTGTCCGGATCGAACTCGATGTCGTACAGCCAGCGATCCTCGTCGCCGTTTATTAGTGCGTACTCGCTGATGGCGGACGCGTCGTCGAGTGCGTCCTCGACCGCATCCTGGGACGGCCCCGACAGCCAGAGTCCGTGCCCGCTCGAGGCGATGACGCGCTCCATCTCACAAGTCAGCGACGGTACGGCTTCGAATAACTCGTCGAGACCGGCCCCGTCCGCCGGAAGCTCGATGTCTGCGATAGATGTCATGGATTCCACGCTCGGATACGCCGAGGACTTTCATAACCTCGTTTCCAAAGGAATTAGCAACGCCGATAGAGACTTTCCAATCGTTCCGACACTTCACGCTGGGCGGCCCATACGGGTTGTTGTGACTACTTACCCACTCTCCAGACGGTTCGATCGAACGATACCAGAAAGAGCAACGAGACGAGTCGGACGACATCTCGGCATTCGTCGTTTCGTGGGCGGCTTTCTCGACGGTGGCTGTGGGCCGCGAAGACGACTGTCCGCGTTCGGGAACGGCGGTTCCCGTCGATGGTCTACGCCGACGGTTCGTCGAACGTGGACCGCGAGTAGACCGTCTCGCAGTTTGGGCAGCGATAGTGTCCCTCGAGTTGTTCGTAGAGACGGTGGCCGCAGTTTCGACACCGCCCATCCGGATAGTTCATACCTCACACACGGGTCCCCAGCCGAATAAGGCCTCTCCTGACACTATGTAAGCTCTCTATACGATTCCGGCGGGTCGGAGTCGGCAAACGACATACCCGCGAGCGCCGCCAACGACGACCGTGGACGAGCACACGACCGACCCGACCGTCGGCCCACCGCCGAACCGCGACGATCCGCCGTCCGGCTGGCTCGAGTCTGCAAACCAGTGGGAGCACGCGACGCTCCGACAGGCGACGATTCACGGTGTTCGACTCTTCAACGCGGAAGCGTACCACGAGAGCCACGACTGTTTCGAGGACGAGTGGTACAACTACGGCCGCGGCCGGACCGAAAGCGCCTTTCTCCACGGAATGGTTCAGGTCGCCGCCGGCGCGTACAAACGCCACGACTTCGAGAACGACGACGGAATGCGATCGTTGTTCCGGACGGCACTGCAGTATCTCCGGGGAGCCCCCAACGACTACTACGGCGTCGACGTCCTCGAAATCCGGACGACGATTACGAACGCACTCGAAGAGCCCGAACGGATCGACGGCTGGCAGATCCGTCTTGACGGAACGCGGCCAACCGCGCGTGCGATCGACTGGAGGCCCCTCGAGGCGCTCGAGGACTGATACGGAACGCTGTACCGCTGTCCCGGCGCAACCGCAGGCAGGCTCGCGGTTGCGCCGGAACTGACTGACAGCAGACCGTACGAGGGGAGTGGTGTAACGCGTCTCGGTACAACCGCTTTGGGTCGCAGACGAGTCGGAACGAACCGACAGCAGATCGTATGAACGGACCGAACCGTGTCGCCTTTGCACACCCAGCCCAACTAGTGACTGTGAAAGTCGCACAGATCGGGTCGGGGACGCCCGACGTCGCGATTCTCGCTGGCGTTCACGGTGACGAGCCCTGTGGCGTTCGCGCCGTCGAGCGGCTTCTCGACGAGCACCCGACAGTCGAACGACCAGTCAAACTCGTCGTCGCCAACGAGAAGGCACTCGAGCGACGGGTGCGGTTCGTCGACGAGGACCTGAACCGGGCGTTCCCGGGCGATCCGGACGCGAAGACACACGAAGGACGGCTCGCCCATCGGCTGGCGGACGAACTCGAGGGCTGTCTCACGTTTTCGATGCACTCGACACAGAGCTACGCGGACCCGTTCGCGATCGTCGACGGCGTCACCGAGACCGCAACGGAGCTGTGTCGACAGCTTCCTGTCGAGGCGATGGTCGAGACCGGCGCGTTCGCCGAAGGGCGGCTGATCACCGAGGTCCAGACGATCGAGGTCGAGTGTGGCCAGCAAGGCTCGGAGACGGCAGCCCAGAACGCAAACCGTCTCGTGCGAGCGTTCCTGACGGCTGTCGGCGCGTTGCCGGGCGACACGGTCGAGCGCGACCTCCCGGTCTTCCGGCTCACCGACGTCGTCCCAAAAGCACCCGCAGACACCTACGAGGTATTCGTCGAGAACTTCACCGAGGTCGAGGTCGGAACCCCATTCGCAGCGGCCGACGGCGAGCAGCAGGTCGCCGAGGAGCCGTTCTATCCCGTCCTGATGTCGCCGAACGGCTACCGGGACGTCTTCGGCTACGCTGCAGAGAAACTCGAGGTCGTCGAAGCGCCGACGGCGGCCGATTAGGTCTGTCTCCGAGATACGCACAATCTTCCCCGCAGTGACAGCATTGATACCCCGGCATCTCCTTCCAGCAGGTGATGAGCACAGCGCTTACCGTCGCGTCGGTCGCTGAACTGTTCCCCAACGGGATCAGTCACTACACGGTCGGCGGGTTGCTGGTCGGGCTCGGGGTGGTCGTGATCTACCTCGGGACCGCCATCCCCGCCGGCGCGAGTACGTTTCTCGAGTCGACGCTGTCGTACGCCTCGAACCTCTCGCGGTTCCAGCAGTACCGTCCCTCCCGGGACTGGCGAGTCGTCTTCACGCTCGGGATCGTCCTCGGCGCGGCGATTTACGCCGTCACGTTCCAGTCGGGACTGGTTTCGAGCGGCCTCCACCAGCAGGCCACGACCGGCGAACTCCGCGAGGTCGGCGGGCTGACGATCTGGCTGACCGAGGTCCAGCCCTGGCGACTGTTCCTCGGCGGCGTCCTGATCGGGATCGGCACCCGACTCGGGAAGGGTTGTACGTCGGGCCACGGCGTCTGTGGCGTCGGCTCGGCCTCTCGAGCGTCGTTCGTCGGCGTCGCGACCTTCCTGCTGGTGGCGATCGGGGTCGCGCAACTGGTGCAGGCACTGGGGGTGAACCTCTGATGGCAGAACACGACCAACACCCGCTGTTCTTGCCACTCGTCTTCGTCGGCGGGCTGATCTTCGGTTTCGGCCTCGGGTTCAGCCACATGGCCCAGCCCGAAGTCGTGTTGAACTTCCTCCAGTTCGACGACCTCGGCCTGCTGTTCGTCATGTTCGGGGCCGCAGTCGTCACCGGAATCACGTTCTTCGGGATCAGGCAGTTCCGGACGACGGCCCCGCTGACGGGAGCGACCTACGGCCGGCGGCTGAAGACGCTCGACAGGAACGTCGTCCTCGGCGGCGGCATCTTCGGCGTCGGCTGGGGTCTCTCTGGAATCTGTCCCGGCGCGGCCTACGCCAGCCTCGGCGTCGGCAACGTCGTCATCCTCTATGGCATCGCCGGCATGTTCGTTGGGGCGTACCTCCAGGGGTACTGGCGCTCTGCCCGCGCCGGAAGCGAGTCGCCGGCGACGGCGGCCGACTGATCGAATAGCGGTGGATCACACGACTTAAACTGCTTCTCTCCGTTCCATCGTGTATGACCGACGACGACTCCCGCGAACACGTCGTCCCGGGGTCCGACGAGGAACTCGAGACGGCCGACGTTCGCGGCCACGACTTCCGCGGCGACCTCGACCTCGAGTCGCTGCTGTCGAGTTACGAGACGACCGGTTTCCAGGCGAGCCACCTGGCCGAAGCGATCGATGTCACCGAACGTATGCAAGAAGAAGAGGCGAAGGTCTACCTCACGCTGACCTCGAACATCGTCTCTTCTGGCCTGCGCGAGACGGTCGCCGCGCTCGTTCGCGACGGCCACGTCGACGTCGTCATCACGACCTCAGGTTCGCTGACAGAGGACGTCATCAAGACAGCCAAGCCGTTCAAGATGGGCGAGTGGGACGCCGACGAGGCCGAACTTCGCGAGCGCGGCATCAATCGCCTAGGCAACATCTTCGTTCCCTCCGACCGGTACGTCTGGCTCGAGGAGTACCTCTATGACTTCTTCGACGACTTCTTCGCCGAGGAGTCGATCCGGACGCCGACCGAGTTCACCCGTGAACTCGGTGAGACTCTCGAGGACGAGGACTCCGTGCTCAAGCAGGCAGCGGACAACGACATCCCGGTCTACTGTCCCGCGCTGACCGACGCCGAGGTTGGCAACTTCCTCTACTACTACCGGCAGCGCCAGGACACGGACTCGGACATCGGCATCGAGATCTTAGACGACTACGAGAAGATCATCGAGGACGGGATGTTCGCGGACACGACTGGTCTGATCGCCGTCGGCGGCGGGGTGCCAAAACACCACGCCATCATGACGAACCTCTTCCGTGGCGGTGCCGACTACGCCGTCTACATCTCCACGGGGATGGAAGGCGACGGCTCGCTGTCCGGTGCGCCGCCGAACGAGGCCGTCTCGTGGGGCAAGATCAAAGACGACGCCGAGACGAACTACACGCAGGTCGAAGCAGAGGCGACACTTGTCTTCCCGCTGCTCGTTGCGGAAGCGTTCTACAACGCGTAACGATCCAGTACGACGGAATACATCGCTTTTCGAGCATGAGCGGAACCGACGACTCCGTTGGCGGCTACTCGCTCCGCCGGGAGTTGCTCTGGGCCGGACTCGCCATCGCCGCGATCACGATCGTCGGCTGGCTCGTCGTCTTCGACGGTCTCGAGACCGGCGCGCCTCGAGTGCTTTCGGCCCAACTTGGAACGCCCCTCGTCGTCGGTACGTGGCTCGTTCTCGCCGTTCTCGGAGTTGTCGGGCTCTATCGCTGGTTCCGTTCCGGGGAGTAATTCTCCCGAAAGCGGGCGAAGGGTGTCGGGCCAAGACACTCCACGATCCGGTTCGTAGGAAGACTATGTCCCCGATCCGCCGCCGATTGCTATCGGCCGTTGGAGCCTCGATCGTGGTCGGCACCGCCGGCTGTCTCGAGCAACTCAGCTCCGACCCGCTCGAGCTCGCCACGCCCGAAGCAACCCCCGACGACGACTGGACAGCGCCCGACTGGGAGCCCGCCGACGGCGAACCGAGCGAGGACGACGTGGAGCCGACGACGGTCGTCTCCGGCCTCGAGATTCCGTGGGACCTCACCTTCGCGGGCGCGGACGCGTTCGTCACCGAGCGAGACGGTGGTCTGCTCCGGTTCGACGCAGCCGACCTCGAGACGAGGTCGGATCTTGTGCCAGCAGATGCGGATGTCGTCCTCGAGAGAACGGATCTCCCAGATCGGGCTGCACCTGGCGAAGGCGGGACGCTGGGCGTTGCGGGCCACCCCGATTACCCCGACGAACCCCTGCTGTTCGTCTATTACACCGTCGACGACGGCGTCGGGAACCGCGTGGTTCGCTACGACCTCGAGAGCAGCGACCTCGAGCCGATCCTCGATGAGATTCCGGGCGCGACAACGCACAACGGTGGGCGGATCACCGTCGGTCCCGACGACTACCTGTGGGTGTTGACCGGCGACGCGGAAGAGCCTGCGCTCACCCAGGACCCGAGCTCGCTCGCGGGTGCCGTGTTGCGAGTCGATACCGACGGCGAGCCGGCACCCGACAACCCCGACTGGGGAGCTGACGGCGACCCGCGGACCTACACGCTCGGCCACCGGAACCCACAGGGGATCGACTTCACTCCCCAGGGAGCGCCGTTGATCGCCGAACACGGCCCCGTCGCTCGAGACGAGGTCGCGATGCTCCGGCCGGGCAGCAACTACGGCTGGGACGTCACGCGTGGCGGGCCGAACGATCCGGACTACGAGAACTACGAGGAGCACACGGCAGTGACGCCACCGCTTGTCAACACCGGCCCGGAGACGACGTGGGCTCCGTCGGGACTGACGTTCTACGACGAGGACGCAATCGAGCCGTGGGAGAACCGGGTGTTCGTCTGTGGACTCGTCTCGGAGACGCTGTACGGAGTGACGCTGCGGACGGGAAACGAAAACGAGGGCGGTGAAAACGAAGACGACGCGGATGCCGTCTACGACGGCCCCTGGCTTGACGACCGCTTCACTGCGACCGTCAGCACGCTCTTCGAGGGGACCTACGGCCGACTTCGGCACGCAGCACCCGGCCCCGACGGCTCGCTGTACGTGCTGACCTCGAACCGGGACGGTCGCGCCAGCGGTGCGTTCCCGCTCGAGAGAGACGACCGGATCGTCCGGATCGAGGTCTGAGGCGGAATATCGTACCGACAGCCCGGTGCAATCGCCTCGAGTCACGGCGCGCGGGCACCGACTGATACGGACTGCCGTCCCGATGTCCCGGCGCGACCACGAGTCCTCCTGCGATCGCGCCGAAAATAGCCTACAGCAAACCGTATGACGGGACACCGTGTGACGTTGGCACCGAGCGACGAGGTCGATTCCCGGGACGTTAATGACGTAAAACCTATCCCGATCACCGCCATATAGTGGAGTATGGACTTCCCGCCGAACCAGGGGCTCGATCAGGAGAAAGTTACCGAACAGGTCGCCGACGTCCTCGAGGAAAACGAGGTCGTCCTCTTCATGAAAGGGACCGAACTCATGCCACAGTGTGGCTACTCGCGGAAGGCGCTTGGCCTGATCGACCAGCATCGAGACGAGTACGAGACCGTCGATGTCCTCGAGTCGTTAGACGAGTACCGCGTCGCACTCGAGGAACACAGCGGCTGGGAGACGATTCCACAGACGTTCGTGGACGGCGAGTTCGTCGGCGGCTCGGACATCCTCGAAGAACTGCAAGAGCGTGGTGAACTGGCGGAGACACTCGACGCCGAATAGGCGATCCGGTCCCGACTTAAATTTGTCCTTACTGGTATCTCACGCATTTAATAGCAGGTAATATAAGTGACCCGCGCGTAGTGTCGTACAAGAACTCTCGTACTCCCCCCCACTATGTCATCAGAGGAATCCAGACACGTTTATCGGTTGCACTCGACGCTCGAACTCCCCCTCGAGGATCTCCACGACCACATCGACGAGGCGACGTTCCCCGACGGGGTCGACGACGTAGAGATCACACGACGAAACAACACCCTGATCCTTAAAGCAGTCGCCGAGGACCAGTCGGTCAGCAAGTACACTCCGACAGCCCAGCTCAAAGCCAGCGTCACCGAAAACAGGGTATACGAGGAAGATCCTGACGAGCGCCGCCAGCAGTCCTTTAGCTGGGACGAAGAGGAAGAAGAAGAGATCGAGTCCGAACTCGTCGAGTTCGCCGCTTTCAAGGGTGACCGGGAGACCGTTCTCCAGAACTCGCTTCTGCAGTACCAGATGTTCCTCGTTCTCTGTGAAATCGCGGAAGCCGCTGAGAAAGGGACGTTGACCGCGATCTCCGAACGTGACGGCGAACTCGAGGCGACCCGGATCGTCGACGGCGAGCCACGACCTGCCGACGTCGAAGTCGTTGAAGGACCTCGAGATCACGGCTCCGGTGAGTCTGGCGTCAACTGGCGGGACAACAAATTCATCAGCGACTGACACTCAGGATTGGTCTCTTGAGTTGCTCCGATAATGATTTTTTCAGACAACTGAGCCAGCCCTAGTGACGGAACAGACTGCATCGAATGTTCTGCAGACAGTCACCAGACTAGTGTTTGCGAGTGATAAGTATGAGCTAAATCACGCAACACGCGCCTCAGCATCGATCTGAATGTCATCGATCCCTTCTTCAAGTGTGAACGATGCATCGATATTGAACGGTACCGTCTGTGTCGTTTCCGGTGAGACTGTTATAGTTTTACTTTCCAATACGACTCCATCACCTAACCCGCCGCGTTGCAGTAGTCGTACTTCGGCCTCGCCACCCTCGCCGTCGTTTCTAACGTCGACTTCTGCTTCTGCTGGTAACAGTCGAAACCCAAACCCTTCGTATTGGCCGTCTTGCTCTACAGTAAACGACTCCGTTCTGCGCTCACCTTCGGAGAAAAATCGCTCGTAAGTGCCTGATTCGTCCGCAAAAGGGGACCAAATAGAGAGTTCTCTGTCCTCGAGTAAGACAAGCGTCACTTCAATATCGCCTGCTATACCTGTGTTCTCAACAGTGGCACTGAATTCATGCTGTTGTCCGGTCCCTACCACTTCGTCGTCTACTGACACCCCTTGTGGCTCAGGATGACGAAGATCAGTCACAATTGGTTCGAACGTACTGACGCTATCTCTAGAATCGGCACCAGTAGATCCATCACCTGTCTCAGCAGTTTCATCCGAGAGACAACCAGCTATAGCCGTCGCAAGCGCTGTACTGCTACACGCGATAAGTCCTCTTCTTTCCATACCCGATACGTATCAGCAATGGTTAATAAATGCTCCCCCATATGATTCAGTAGCAGTAGTTGCCGTCTCGCGTGATCGTCTCTCACTCGAGATTGTCGCGACGATCGAGTTCGAACAGTACTCGCTCGAGGTTGTCCTCGTCCGGACGGTAGTCGAGCCACGCCTCGAGTTGTGAAGCGACCTGTGTGGTCGTCACGACGACGCGGTCGTCGCTTTCGCTTGCGGAAGCGACTGCAGGCCCGGTTTCGGCCGTCGGTGGGAAGGAAGCGTTCGATCACGGTGGTCGTCCTTGGAAGCCGTCGGGAATCCGCGTTGATCTTCAGTACGTCGTCTTGGAAGAACGCGAGAGTCCGGTACGGAGTGAATGCCGGTTCGAAATGTGTTGCTTCTCGCATCCCTTTGTGACAAGGGTTGCCGGCTCTGCCGGCTCGTTTCGACGCTTCAGCAGTCTCGAGTCGTCGAACTCGAGTCATCGTCGACCTTCCGGAGGTTAGCGCGCCGATAACGATATACCGCATTCTGGAATGGCCGCTACATGATATCCGAGGTGAACGTCTCTCGACGAAAATCGTCCCTCCACAGCAGGCCGGCCAGCCAGGACGTTCGGTTCCACGGATACGAGGGGGTGAACTGATGCGAATCTGCTCGGTCGTCGGTGCCCGACCGCAGTTCGTCAAGGCGGCGGTCGTCTCGCAGAAGATCCGCGATGTCGGCGAGGAGGTGCTGGTCCACACCGGCCAACACTACGACGAAGAGCTGTCGGACGTCTTCTTCGAAGAACTTGACATTCCAGAGCCCGAGTACAACCTCGGTGTCGCTTCCGACACTCACGCCCGCCAGACTGCAGCGATGCTGACGCGCCTCGAGTCGGTGCTCGAGTCGGTCCAACCCGACGCTGTCTTACTGTACGGCGACACCAACTCGACGCTTGCGGGTGCCATCGTCGGCTCGAAACGCGACGCGACGGTCGCTCACGTCGAGGCAGGTCTCCGCAGCGGGAACCGTGAGATGCCCGAGGAGATCAATCGCGTCCTGACTGATCACGTCTCCGATCTCTGCTTTGCGCCGAGCGAGGCCGCCGTCGAGAATCTCGCCACAGAGGGGATCTCTGAGGGTGTCTTCTGGACCGGTGACGTGATGTACGATGCCCTACTCGAGGCCCGCAACCAGTCGACCGGCGCGTCGTCGATCCTCGCCGAACTCGGTCTCCGCGAGGGCGAGTTCGTCCTTGCGACGGTCCACCGGCAGCGAAACACCGACGCTCGGTCGAACTTGGCGTCGATCGTCGACGCGTTGGCCGACGTTCCGCTCCCGGTCGTCTTCCCGGCTCACCCCCGGACGGTCGACCGACTCCGGGCGTACGGCCTGTGGGAGCGGGCAACCGCCGAACTCGAGGTGATCGAACCGCTTGGCTATCTCGATTTCGTTCGGCTGCTCGACGCGGCCGAACGGATCGCGACTGACTCCGGTGGCGTCCAGAAGGAAGCGTTCTTCCTCGAGACGCGATGTGTCACCCTTCGGACGGAGACCGAGTGGGAAGAGACAGTCGATGCCGGCTGGAACAGGCTGGTCGGCTCGAATGCAGATCAGATCCGTGAGGCACTCGTCGCCGACTGGACGCCCGACTCCCATCCCCGCCCGTACGGCGACGGGCTTGCAAGCCGGCGAATCGTCAGTCTCCTCCAGCGGGAACTAGACGGTTCCGATCCGGATCGACGCCTCGAGGCTGCACCGCTCGACTAACGACTATCGATGAATTTCTTTGAAATTTACGTTGGTAGCGGCAAATGTCGTTTCGCTCGTCAGACCAGGGAGCAAATAGAAAGCTACCGTTCGACACCATCTAAGCCTACAATACTACACTCCAGTCAGATCGCCGCGGACAATTTTCCGACAGAGGTTTCCGCACCCCCAAAGGGTTTAAACCAGATAATTATATCTAATTACGACCGATGAGCCAGAACCTCTCAGACCGCATCGATGTCGATTACGCCGACGGAAGCGGTGAAGCCCCCGACGACTACCCCCACGTCAACGACAAAATCGAGAAGGCAGTCGAGGTCACACGCCAGGGCCTCGAGGAGTACGACAACCCCGCCGTCATGTGGACCGGCGGGAAGGACTCGACGCTCGTCCTCTACTTCGTCACCCAGGTTGCCGAGCAACACGACCTCGAGGTCCCGCCGGCGATCTTCATCGACCACTACCAGCACTTCGACGAGATCCACGACTTCGTCGACCACTGGGCCGACCAGTGGGGACTCGAGGTCATCTACGCACGCAACGAAGATGTCGGCGAATACGTCGCCGACCACGACCTCGACCCAGGCGACGAGATCGAGATTTCGGAACTCTCCGAACACAACCGACACCACGTTCGGGACATCCTCGAGTACGAGGAGGACACGTTTCCGTTCCTGCTCGATACCTACGTCGGCAACCACTTGCTGAAGACGGTGGCGCTTAACGACGCCATCGAGGAGTACGGAACCGACGGCATCGTCTCCGGCGTCCGCTGGGACGAACAGGAGGCCCGTGCCGACGAGACGTTCTTCTCGCCGCGTCACGACCCGGACATCCACCCACCCCACGATCGAGTTCAGCCGATCCTGCAGTTCAACGAAGCTGCCGTCTGGGAGACGTTCTGGAACTTCGTCGTGCCCGATACCGTCGACGAGTTCCCGGACGACGGCTACGTCCCCGAAGGCAAAGACGACCTGCCGGACGACCTCGACCCCTTCGACACCCCGGTCTCACCGAAGTACTGGGAAGGGTTCCGGTCGCTGGGTAGCGAGATCAGCACCGAGAAAACCGAGACCGACCCCGCCTGGCTTCAAGACCTCGAGGGAACGACCGAACGCGCGGGACGTGCCCAGGACAAAGAAGACCTGATGGAACGGCTGCGCGACCTCGGTTACATGTAGCCGCGTTCAGGACGGTAGCGGACACAGACTCGCCGTGAAAACCACCGTCTCGTCGGTCTCGTTTCGGGCACCGTGTTCGGCCCCGCGGTCGTGCTGGACGACCCCCGGCGCTGCAACCTGCTCGCCCTCGTCGTCCTGGACGACCGTCACCGTCCCCTCGAGGACGTGGAACACGTTCGTACTGTCGGGATGGTCGTGTGCCTCGAGTTCTGCACCGGGACCGAGCGCGAACGCTTTCACGAGTACGTCGTCGGTTACGACCAGTTCCGTGCTCTCGATCGCTCCGTCGTCGGGATCGAGGTTCGCTACCGCGTCGCCGTAGCTGTCGAGTGACATACGCGATAGTTCGACGGGAACGACGTAAACCCTGGCGACCGATTGCGAACCGACAGTTCGACCGTACTGCTGGCCGTCGTTTCCACGCGACCACGAGTCGCCCCGCAGTCGTGCCGAACGTGACTGACAGCAAACCGTCTCATGCGGTTTACTGTAAGTCATTTCCGGCACAACCGCGACCCGGGCGGCGGTTGCGCCGGTAAATCGGTACAGTAATCCGTCTCAGTCTTCGGTCTCGGTCGGTAACACGTCTGCGGGTTCGTCGGAGGTGTTCTCGGCGACTGTGCGACGGTTCGTCTTGCCGACGCGATCGGCGATTTCGTCGACAATATCGTCGACGGGGTCTTGAACCGAGCTCTCGTCATCTTTGACGATCGGACCCTTGCTCCCGTCGGCACCGAAGTCAGGGTGGATCGGGATCTTACCCAGCAGCGGGGTATCGTATCTATCGACGATTTCGTCCGCACCGTCGGTTCCGAACAGGCCATGCTGATCGTCACAGGACGGGCAAACGAACGAGCTCATGTTCTCGACGACGCCCAACACCGGCGTGTCGTGTTTGTTGAACATCTGAATTCCCTTGCTGGTGTCCTCGAGCGCCATCTCCTGGGGCGTCGTGACGACGACCGACCCCGTGACGGGCATCGACTGCAGCAGGTTCAGCGTCGCGTCGCCCGTCCCCGGCGGCAGGTCGACGATGAGGTAATCGAGTCGACCCCACTCGACGCCCTCTAAAAACTTCATCATGAACTTGTTGACCATTGGCCCCCGGAGGATCGCGGGATCGTCGTCTTCCTCCATCATGAATCCCATACTGATGATCCGGACGCCGTCAGAACGAGGCGGCACGATGTCCTCGTTGGGCATCACGCCAGGCTCGCCTTCGATTGGCAGAATCTTGGGAACGTTCGGGCCGTGAATGTCGGCATCGAGCAACCCGACCATCGCACCGCGTTTCTCGAGGCCAGCAGCGAGGTTGGCTGCGACTGTTGTCTTACCGACCCCACCTTTTCCAGAGGAGACTGCGATCACGTTACGAACGTTAGGCAGAACCTCGTCGTCGAACCCGTGCTCTCGACCAACGCTGGCTCGAACGTCTGCCTCGAGACCGACCTCGTCACAGAGTTCTCGAACCTGGTTGCCCAGTTCCATCTCCGATGGGGCGTATGGAGCGTTGAGCGCGAGAGAGATACGAGCAGTACCGTCATCGATCGTGACGTCGTTGACCAGACCGAGCGTGACGATGTCCTCGCCGATGTCGGGATCTTCGACCTCCTCGAGTTTGATCTTGAGTTCGTGTTCAGTGATGCTCATGGTGGGTCGATGTGCCTACGGGAATCGACGGTGCCGAAAGGGATACGTGTGACGGTTCACCCTGCTAGGGCGCTGTCGGATCGTATTTCGGCGGGCGCATCGCAGGTAGAATCTGTCTATGGCCCGACCGACCCGATCGGTTCCGGCACACTGCCGAAAAAGACGGGCCCGATGAGTATCGTGAGGACGAACATCTCGGCCCACATTCCAGACGTCAGTCCGACCAGGTAACCGACACCGAGCAGTCCCGTCTTCGTATCACGTGGCACGCCGGTGAACCACGCGATCACCACGACGTAAACCGGGATCAGGACCACCCCGAAGATGAGCCAGCGACCAGTGTTTGGAAACACCGTCGGTCCCCTCGTAGCCGTGGTACAGAACCGTCGACGCCGCGGTGACGACATCGGCGATCGTCGGCATGGTCGTCGGCACCGTTCTCGTCGAAGTTTCGATACTGCATGCGAATGCATGTCCACCGAGGATCACGACTCGCGTCCGGGAGCGGTAGAACGGATAACAGTCTCGCGGCGTTCTCGAGTGTAAAAATAATTCGACCGGTCGGTTAGCTGACACCGGGAGTTACGGGCCGGGGTCGCTGAACGGCAGCGGTTCGGGGATGCCACCGAAGAAGACGATCCCGATGATGGCCGTGAGGAACAGCATCGGGACCCACATCGCGGCCGTAATCCCGACGAGGTAGGCGAGGCCCATCAGACCAGCCTTCGTGTTACGTGGTTCACCGATGAACCACGCGGCGATCATGACGTAGACCGGGACCAGGACGACCCCGAAGATGACGTACGTCCCGATGTTCGGGAAGCCGGTCACGCCCTCGGTACCACCGATGCCGGCGTACAGTGGAAGGGTTGCGATCGCGCTTGCGAGTGTACTCATGCTTTCACCTCCGGTTCGCTTTCGGTTTCAGTGTGTTCCTCGTGGCCGTGTTCGTCACGCAGGTGTTCGATCGCGTGAAGTTCGACGACCGGAACGAGTTTCGAGATGACGAGGAAGAAAAGCGCCACCATTCCGATCGTTCCGAGCACGGACGATAGCTCGATCAGACTCGGGAAGTACTCGCCGGGCGTAGCCGAGTAGATGTCGAAGGCCGGGTACCAGAGACCGGCGACGACGAAGTACGTCTTCTCGACCAGCGTCGCGATCAACACGAGCACGGCTGCCCCGATCGCGCGTTTCTTGTTGAACAGCGACGGTCGCAGCGTCGTCGCGAAGATGTACGCGAGAACGCCAAGCACCATCAGCATCGGCACGATATAGGCAGGATGCGAGAGCTTCGAGGCCGTCGCAGCCGCGTGATCGACCGTCGGCGAGAAGGTGCCGGAGACGAGCTGCTGGAGTTGCAGCCAGAGGAAGAGCAGACAGAAGAACCCGAGCCACAGCAGCAGGCCACGGAAGATGTCGTCAGTGATGATGTGGTCCCAGTCGTAGGCGCGACGGAACGCGTACGAGACCAGGATCACGCCGCTGATCGCCGAGGTCAGTGCGATAGTGAGGAACTGCGGCCCCTGAATTGCCCCAAACCAGCCGGGATAGGTCGGCAACAGGGCGAACAGCCACGGAATGACGCCGCCGTGCAAGAGCAGGGGTGCCATGATGATGATCGCCAGCGCGACCCACCAGACCATCCGCTCGATGACCTTGTCTTCTTTCTCGCTGTAACCGAGGGTCATGACGTTGTAGATCGGTGCGAGCAAGTCCGGTGCCTGGAAGCTACCGATCTTCGGAGAGAACGACGGCAGGTCGTCGCGCAGTCGTGAGACATCGTACCGGAGCGTCAGCCCGAGGTAGGTCGCGGTCAGCACGAAGTATGCCGTGATAACCGTCACGTCCCACACCAGCGGCGAATTGTTGACCGTGATGTGGTAGTGGCCGATGACACTCGTAACCATTCGATCGGGACGGCCCATGTGGACGATAATGTAGAAACCAGCCGCCGAAAGGCCAGCCAGCGTCAACATCTCAGCGAGCCGAGCGACCGGCATATACCGGTCCATCCCGAGCAGACGGACTGCCGCAGAGAGGATGATCCCGCCGTGGGCGATTCCGACCCACCAGATGAACGCGCCGATGTACAGTCCCCAAGTGACGCCGCCACCAGTCCCCCAATCCGAGAGGCCAGTGACGCTCATCCCGACGTAAAGCTGGTAGAACCAGCCGACCAGGAAGATACCGAACGCCGCGGTAGCGGCTCCAAACACGGCAAGATACGTTTTCGAGATGCTCTCGATCCCGACCGGCCGCAGGATGTCGGATTCGGTTGGAGTCTTCGTACTCATGAGAACAGCCCTCCGTCGACGGTATCCTCGTCAAGCACGTCCTTGCGGTTGTCGACGAGGTCGATCTGATCCTCGGTCACCGTCTCGTAACTAAGCCGCTCGTACGGCACGCCAGTACCGGTCGGCTCCGTCTGCTCTGCGTTCGGACCCGGCTGTTGACCCATGTAGACGACGTTCGGGTTCGTGCCGTACTCCTCGAGCAGTTGGAAATTCGAGTCCGGGCTGCCGGTGAACGACTCGAGAGTGATCTGGGCCGCGTCCTCGTCTGGACCGTCGAACTCCTCGTCGTCGTCGGACTCGTCGGCGAGACCGAGTTCGACCAATACCTCCTCGCTGTCGTGGTCGAGGCCGTGGTCCGCGAGCGCTTCCAGGGCTTCCCGGAAGGCGTGTTCGTGGTAGTCCAGATCGTGGCTGTGGAGGTCGTCGTCGTCTCCATCGTACAGTTCGTCCTCGGAGACGATCTCGACGGCCTTCAACAGCGTCAGTTCCTCTTCCTCGAGATCCGTCGCCTCGAGCACGGAGTCGAGGTCGTCGTCGACGCCGTCGAGGTCCGCCTCGAAGTCGGCCGCGCTCGGCGGGTTGATCCGCCAGAGGGTGCGGCCGCGGGCTGGATTGTCCTCGTACTTTCGGGGGTCGCTGTCGGGATCGTTCATGTTCCCGAACTGGATCGCCCCTGTTGGACAGACTTCTTCACAGGCGGTCGTTCCGACGTGACTTTCGCCCATCTGGCCGTCCTGTCGGGTCGGACACATCGTACACTTGCTCATGACTCCCCGCGGTGCGCGACTGTCGACCCAGCGTCCGCGGTCGTCGGTCATGTGATCGCCCATGTCTCTCTCCTGGTGGTATTCTTCGATGGCGTCGGCCGGGACGTCCGGTTCGTCCCACTGGAAGTAGTTGACGCCGTAGGGGCAGGCGACCTGGCAGTATCGGCAACCGATACAGACGTCGTAGTCGGTCAGAACGAGGCCGTCCTTGTCGCGCGTGTGGCGGGCCGTCGTCGGACAGACCTTCTCACACGGTGCGTCGGTGCAGTGCTGACACGGCCGAACCAGTCGGTTGGCGGCACCGCCAGCGTTTCGAGCGAGTTCCGAGCCTTCACCGCTTGCGCTCGGGTCGTCGTACTCGAGAACGTACATCCAGTTGACGCCCGAGTCGAGCTGGTTTTCCCGTGCACAGCCGGTGACACAGGTAAGACAGCCGTCACAGCGCTCGAGGTCGATGGCCATTCCCCACTGGACGCCTTCGTCTTCCTCCGCTTCGTCTTGCGCAGCAGCGGCGGACGGTTCGGGGTCGGGTTCGGTTGGGCCGTCGTCGACGGTTCCCCACGCACCGAGTCCAACCGCAGCCGCGCCAGCCCCCATCTTCTTCATGGCGCCTCTGCGGCTCTCTTCGCCGTCGCCTTCGAACTTCGAAAGCATCCGAGAGGCGGTGCCGTCCTCGGCAGCCTGTGCCTCCTCGTAGGCTGCCTTCGTCGGGCGCTCGTCCTCGCCAAATTCCTCCATCACGTCGTCGTGATACTTTTCGTGGAATTCAGCTTCCGAGAGCTCGCCTTTCGTGACGCGAAATGCGTCTTTGGCCATTTCCATACCGAGATCCGTATCGTACTCGGTATCGTCGAGCATCGACTCGAGGTCGCCTTCCCACTCGCTTCCGAGTGGGTGGAAAGATTCATCGTCCGTACTCATCAGGTCAGAACACCCCTGGACACGTCGTTTTCGTAGCGCAGTAACATGTTCGCACCCACTTTAATATGTTCATATCTATCCTCTAACCAGTGACTGACGACCAAATCGAGTTGAAGCCCGATTCTGATTTCCAGATGATGAGAATGGGTGCGAACTTGTTCGTGCATTTAAATAAATGCACGTCCGTCAGTTACGGCACGGCTCGTCCGACAACGTTATCACGTTCAGCGTCTCCGACTCGAGGGCCATTCGACTGGTAGCCCCATCTATCGCGCAGGCGTCTGCCCGCGATGAATAACACAACCCACGTTTACACCAGTGACTACTGAAATGTAGATGACGGGTGGGGCAACGCCCTTGCCATCAGGCGTGGTTTGTCGAATCGAGTGTCGGCTTCCGGCGCGACCTGTGCATCCGCCTCGTCTCACCTATAAAATAGCTTCAGCGTGTGGACGCCGAAACACCCACAGTAATACGCAAGTAATACAGACGTATGTCCGAAGCGGCCACAAACGACGACGAGATCGTCACGGTAAACTTCAAAGTCACACGGTCGTTTCTCAACGAGATCGAAGACACGTGGCAAGGACGAGGATTCAACAGCCGGAGCGAATTTATCCGGTATACCTTGCGTGATGCCGTCGAACATCCCACGTTCGACCGCGACGAACTCGTTGCACTTCTCCAAGCCGAAGAGGACGTTCGTGAACAACGGACGATGAGTTCCCAAGAGACACGCGAGCAATTCGGCACTGACAACGAGAAAGAGTGAGGACGGGTGGGCGTGGAAACTCGCATCGAAAGCACAGGACGACCTCGATGCACTCAATCCGAACGAGCAGCAACGCATTATCGACAAACCCGACGAAATCATCGACTCTCCGTGGCGCGACCCACCAGACTATGGCGTACCGCTCCAGAACAGTCCACGCCGTAAGGTACGTATCGGTGAGTTCCGTCTTGCAGTCACTTTTCACAAAGACAAGTCCCGAATAATCGCTGCTCGATTCAGACGGATTACTGTACCGATTTACCGGTGCAACCGCCGCCCGGGTCGCGGTTGTGCCGAAAATGACTTACAGTAAACCGTATCAGACGGATGCTGTCCCGATGTCCCGGCGCGGCCGCAGACGTGCTCACGGTCGCGCCGGAACTGCCTGACAGCAAACCGCATCAGACCATCGGATTTCCGCCGAGTGTCGCGTTCACGGTTCCAACCCACACTCGAGGGGAACCGGCAGCATCTCGGGAGGCTTGTCTTCCAACGGTCCGCGAGAGCTTCGCTCTCCCTTGACACCGGCGGAACTCTCGTTTTCTCCTGTACAGAGCTGTGCCCCGGTCGAACAGGCCCCGTCGAATACCACGTCGTCGCCGTGCGAGTCACCGCTGGCCCGCTCTCCCTTGTGGTTCGGTGACGGCCTCTCACGGTATCCTCACACTTTTCGACACGCGAGCCACGGCAAAACGATTACGGGAGACGTCCAGTTCGGCTATCGACCCCGGGCGTTGCACCGAGCCTATCGCTCGACCGCCGCCTGAAGACGGAGGTCTGCGCTATCGGTCTGTGCCACGTCGAAACGGCCGGTTAGCTATCGTCGCCGGTATCTTCGCCGCCGTCGCCGTCGCCGTCACCATCGACGTCACCGTCGAGTTCGATCGCCTCGTCGTCGGAATCGTTCTCGGCGTCGGCTTTGCGTTGCTCCTCGTCGGTGCCACTGTTGCTCTCCTGACTCTCGGTTTCCTGTTCGACGTTCTCGAGTACGCCGTTCGAGACGGTTATCTGTGCGTTCTGGATGACCTTGTCGCCCATCTCGTAGCCAGCCGTATAGACGTCGGCGATCGTCCCTTCTGGCTGGTCGCTGTCGACGTTCATCATAACCTCGTGGCGCTGGGGATCGACCTCTTCGCCGGGTTCGGGTTCGATCTCCGTGACGTTCTCGTCCTCGAGAATGCGATCGAACTCCCGCAGCGTCATCTCGACGCCGTCTCGGAGACCGTCGGTGTCGCCGCTTTCCTCCTCGAGAGCACGTTTCAGATTGTCTCGGACGTCGACGAGGCGCTCGACGAGATCCTCCGTTGCGCGGTCTTTGATCTGCTTCTGGCGTTTCTTCGCGCGCTTCTTGTAGTTCTGGAAGTCGGCCTGCTTGCGCTTGAGGCGGCTCTTCAGGTCCTCGATCTCTTCCTCGTACTCCTCGAGTTGCTCGTCGCGTTCCTCGACCGCCTGCCTGTGGGTTTCGAGTTCCGATTGAAGAGCTTCGATCGTGTCGGCCTGTGCCTCGACGCGTTCGGACAGATCCTGTAGCTCTTCTCGCTGGTGCTGAACGGTCCCGGAGAGATCCCGTGCCTGGTCGACGATCGAGTTGACTTTGTGTGCGAGCCTGTCGTCGTACTCGTTGACGCGCTCGAGGATCGTCTGGACGTCCGACCCCGTGTCGGGAGCGCCGTCTGTCTCATCTGCCGGATCGTCCGGTTCGGTCGAAGCGTTGCCCGTCTCGGTTGTTCCGGAATCGTCGGACTGGGTCTGGGTCCCGGACTCCACCGTTGTGTCTGGTTCGTCCGTCGTCGCTGTCTCTTGCTCGCCAGACGTCGCCTCGCCGTCGTCGGATTGCTCCTCGGACGGGACACCCTGGGCCGACGGATTCGTGCCCTCGTCTTCGCTCATGTTCGAACCAACGAACAGCGCTAATAAAAGGGTTGAGGTCACCGGCCAATCGGGAGAAAGCAGTTGGATTACTGATGAGACACTCCGTCCGCGTTCGATTCCTTCTGGTGGCAGGAGACCGACGAGTGAGCCGTCCGACCCAACGCGTGGGCGATCGGCGACACGCCCGTTCTGCCGTATCGATCGAGTGAACTACTCGTTGGTTCGGCACTCGACTGCGACGTCGCCGCAACTCGAGACGGTCACACGACACTGCTGGTAAGAGAACGTCACCGTAACCGGGTTCTCCCTGGGCGTGGTGACGAGTTCGTCGAGGGCCTCGGTGTTGACGCTCCCGAAAAGCGGTGGCATCTCGAGAGGGTCTTGTTGGGTGACGGATGCGACGGCCTCGACGACTGCGACGACGGCGGCGTCCGGTTCGGGTTCGTACTGGGCGCGGGCGACCGTCGTTACGGTGTCGTCGTCGACGCTGCTATCGAGCGGCCACGAAACGCTGGATTCGGGCTCAGTCAGGTTATCACTCATTATCGCTCTGTACGGCCGATACACTGGTAAGAACGGACGCTGACTAGTCAGCGTGCCGTCGAACCGGACTGTTCGTACAGTTGCTGGAGGACGGCCCGCTGGGCTTTACGGAGGTGCTGGTTGAACGTCTGGCGAGTCACGTCGAACCGATCGGAGAGTTCGTCGCCAGTGCTGGTCCGGGGTGTGTCGAAGTACCCGCTGAAGTACGCGGCCTCGAGGGCGGCGAACTGCCGGTCGGTGAGTTCGTCGACGACGACGTCGTACAGCAAGTCTGGCGAGTAGACGAGATCCTCGGAGACGAGTTCGACGTCGGGGTGAAACTCACGGATGCCGTCGGCGGCCAGCCGCGGGTCGACGTCGCCCGGTAGCACGCCGAGAAACCGGACTTCGTCGTGGGCGATGACGACAGCGCGAGGATGGCCTCCCAGCGACTGGAACACTTCCGAGACGGTCGTCGATTCGGACCGTGCCTCGACGCGGCTGTACCCGTCGCTCGTGCTGAGCAGTCGGACGTCGACGTAGTGAGGAACCTCCTCGACGGCGGTGACGAATTCGCCAGCCAAGAGGTCCGAGGTTCCCATGTACTGGACGGTCGCACCGTCGTTTGCCAGCGAGACGACGGATTCGACCTCTATCCGCCACTCGCCGGTGTCGACCCGGAGCGAGGGTGGGACTGTCAACTCGTCTGTCCGGAACTCGACCCGTCGCATCTGCTCGCTGGTCAACTGCTCCTCGCGGCGTTTTAGTTCCGTCACGTCTTCGAACGCGACGACGACGTACTCGACCTCGCCGTCCTCGTTCGTGAGGGGTGCGGCATTGAGCGTCAACCACCGTTTCGATCCGTCCGGCCGCTCGAGCCAGTGTTCGAATCCGAAGACGGACTCCCCAGTCTCGAGCACCTGCGTTACTGGATACTCCTCGACGGGAATGAGAGCGCCGTCGTCGTCGTAGATCCGCCAGTCGGCCGCGCCGTACCGCCAGCTTACGATCTCCTCGCGTGAGGCCCCGAGCGTCTCGGTCGCTCGCTCGTTCGCGTACGCGATCCAGCCGTTCGAATCGACCACGACCGTACTGACTGGACTGACGTCGAACACGCGACGTGCGAGGTCCTCGGGCGGCAGTTCGTCGGCGTCCCCCGATGTGAGCGCCTCCGATATCGTCTCGTCCCCGGACGAATCGGCGTTCGGTCGGCCCATTATCGGGCCACCGTCTGTCCGAACGAGTGGACGGTCAGTTTTGTTTCTCGCCGTCCTCGAGCAGTTCGGTGCGGCGGTCGCTGTTCGGTTTGGCGTCTCATGGGTGCCGTAGGTCGTCGACGGATAAGTGTCTACCACCGGTGAGAGATCGTGACCGTTCGCTCGACTGGCGGATCGTCAGCGATCCCGCGAACGGTGCTACCCTTCGGGGAAGATACTCTCGGGCAGATACGCAGAGACGGTCCAGTTCGGCGCGTTGACGATCTGGTTGATCTTCAGGTCGACCGCGGCCGAACACAACACGTACGCCTGCTCGCGCTCGAGTCCGCGCTCCTCGTGGAGGTGATCGATCATTCCGCGAACGGCGTCCCTAGCCGCCTCGGAGAGGTCGTCGCCGATCCCGGTCGTCCCGAACGCCGGTTCGTCGCGTCCGGTCGGCGTAAACGGTCCGTCCGTTTCGAACTGCGGACGCTCGAGGCCCATCTCGGGTTGGACCTCGAGTCGACACGTGACCGACATGGGAGCTTCGATCGCCGAAATACAGACCTCGCCGTCGCCCTGTGCGGCGTGGCAGTCGCCGATGCTGAACAGGGCGTCTGCGACCGCGATCGGGAGGTACAGCGTCGACCCCGCGGTGAGCTGCTTGATATCGAGGTTGCCGCCGACCGGCCGCGGCGGATTGGTGTCGTGCTGGCCGTCCGCCGCGGGCGCGACACCGACGGTACCGGGAAACGGGTGCAGTGGCACCTCGATCCCGTCGACTGATCCGCCTTCGGCGGAGCCGTCCTCTCGTTGCGTCTCCGACGCAACGCTGTCGACGAAGTGAGCGGCGTCGTCCTCGAACTCCCAGACGTGCAACGCCGGCTCCGGGAACTCCTCGGGGAGCAGTCCCATCCCAAGTTCGCCGGGCAGAACGAGGGTGTACCCCCAGCCTTGATGCTCGAGGTCGAGTACGTCCACCTGGAGCACGTCACCCGGCTCGGCGTCCTCCATCGCGATCGGTCCGGTCAGTGTATGGACCTGCCCGACGTCCAGGTCGGCCAGATCCGCGACCGTCGAATCCGGATCGATCTGTCCGTTCGTGGCGTCCCGGCACTCGAACTCCACGACGTCGCCCGATTCGACCGTCCGTATCGGCTCTCGGCTGTTGTCCCAGTCGCTGTGGACGGCGTCGTCGGTCGCACTCACCCGATGGTCGACTTCGTCGTACTCGATCGACATTCGAACACGACACACGAGCCGAGAGCACATAAAGGAGCGCGAGGACCCGACAGTATTTGGCGCTCGACCCCCCAATTCGGACCGTGACGCGGTCGTCTTCCACCGAGTCGACACCAGTCGAAATTCGATACGAGGACGGAACGATCCGGATCGACGGCCTCGAGGAGCCGACCGTCCGCGGGCTCCGCGAGCGAGCGCCGACACTCACACTCGAGGACGACCACCGGACAGCGGGCCACCGCGTGCCTGCGTTTCGCTACGCGCCGTTTCGCCGGTCGCTCCTCGAGCACGTCGTTCCCGCTGCACTCGAGGATCGAGTGCTCTCCGTGCCGTCGGTGCCAACTCTCGAGTCGACGTACGAACTCCGGGAGTACCAGCACGAGGCCCTGGAAGCGTGGCTCGAGACCGACCGTTGGAATCCGGGGGCTGCGATTCCGGCCCTCGCGCAAGCGCCTGCGGGCGTCCTCGAGTTGCCGACCGGGAGCGGCAAGACCGTCGTCGCCCTCGAAGCGATCGAACGCCTCGGCGTGCCGACGCTCGTCGTCGTCCCGACGATCGACCTGCTCGAGCAGTGGGAGCGGGAGCTCGAGGCGGAGTTTGGCTCTGCTGGACCGACTGGACCGACCGACGGCGTCTCCATCGGCCGTCTCGGCGGCGGCGAACAACGGCTCGAGCCGCTCACCGTCTCGACGTACGACTCGGCGTATCTCAAGGCCGAGACGATCGGCGACCGGTTCGGACTCGTCGTCTTCGACGAAGTCCACCACCTCGGCGGCGAGGGCTACCGCGAGATCGGCCGGTTGCTCGCCGCACCCGCACGACTCGGTCTGACAGCAACCTTCGAACGCCCCGACGGTGCCCACGAAGTCGTCGAACGCATCGTCGGTCCGCTGGTCCACCGGATCGACGCGGACGAACTGGCCGGTGACCACCTCGCATCCTACGACCTCAAGCGGCTCGAGGTGTCGCTCACCTCCGACGAACGCGAAACATACGAGCGCAACCAGGAGACGTTCACCGACTACCTCGCGCGGTCGAACATCCGGATGCAACGTGGCTCGGACTACCAGGAACTCGTCAAACGCTCCGGGTCGGACCCGGCCGCCCGTGAAGCGCTGCTCGCCCGCCAGCGCGCACGCGAGACCGCTCGTGGCGCACGGGCCAAACTCGAGGCGCTCGAGGGAATCCTCGACCGGCACCGCGACGCCCGGACGATCGTCTTTACCGCACACAACGACCTCGCCTACGAGGTCAGCGAGCGATTCCTGCTCCCGACGATCACTCACCGGACCGCCACCGTCGAGCGCCGGGAGGTCCTCGAGCGGTTCCGCGAGGGGACCTACAGCCGGATCGCGACCTCGAACGTCCTCGACGAGGGAGTCGACGTCCCCGACGCGTCGGTCGCGGTCGTCCTCTCGGGCAGCGGCAGCGAGCGAGAGTTCACCCAGCGGCTGGGGCGGATTCTCCGGCCGAAAGACGACGGGAGGCGGGCACTGCTGTACGAAGTGATCACCGAGAACACCTCCGAAGAGCGAGTCGCCCGGCGTCGCCGGAGCGATTCGGCGTAGCGAGAAGAAGCGCGGAGTCGAATCGTCTCCGTGTCGGCTCCTCGCTCGAGGGCGGCCGGCTGACGATGGACTGCGGGGAGACGGGGGCCGTCGTCGGATTCGAGAGCGTCTGCATGCCGGTCCTCGCGTGGCGACCTTCGTCAAGTTCGCGGTCGGCACTGCCACGTTCGTCGCGTTGGTCGTCGTGCTGGGAACGCCGGCCGCCGGCTCGAGCCCGTCTTCGCCGCCGAATCCGGCGTGACGAACAGTTTGCCTCGTCGAACGTCTTCACGACGACGCTGGCTCGGTCGTTACGCTGTTCGTCCTAATACCGCTGGTCAGTTGCTGCTGGTCAGCCGTCGGTGTTCGAGGACGCCACCTCGTCGTCGAACAAGACCTGCGTCCCCGACTCGTCGGTGTCCCAGATGTATCCTTCGAACGCCTCGAGTTCGCCCCGATCGTCGTAAATCGGACGGCCGCGTTCCCTGACCGTCTTTTGCTCTCCGCGCCGAGTGACGATGCGGTATTTGATGTCGTAAGAGGTCCCGCTGCGTTCGATGAGATCCTGGATCTGCGCCCAGACGAGTTCCCGGTCGTCCTCGTGAATGATGTCTTCACCGATCACGATCTCACCTTCGACCAGTTGTTCGGCGGTGTAACCCGCCAGTTCTTCGATACCGTCCGTCGCAAACACAACCGGCCAGCCGTCTTCGTTAAGCGTTCGGTAGCCTAGACCGGGAAAACCATGCAGGAAGCCGCTTGCGTGTTCGACCACCGAGTTGTGCTGGTCTACGAGTTCGGCTGCGTCCGACATGTTCTCACGGATCTCGTCCGACTCCTCGCCGAGATCTTCGACCTGGGCGGCAAACTCCTCGATCGAGTCCGCCTGCACGTCGTTTGCGTCGGCGATTTCGGTCGCTCCGTCCATCACTTCCTCAACCCTCGAGACGACCTCTTCGATCGCCTCGAGAGCTGTTTCTATGTCCTCTGCCGTCGCGATAACGGAGCTGTGAGTGCGTTCGGCAGCGTCCATGCCCGTCTCGGTCTCGTCCTCGAGCGATTCGATCAGCGACCGGATTTCGTCGGCGTTCTCGCCGGTTTCCTCGGCGAGTGACTTCACTTCGTTGGCGACGACCGAGAAGCCAGCGCCCTCGTCACCGGCGTGTGCGGCCTCGATGTTCGCGTTGAGCGCGAGCAGGTTCGTCTGATCTGCGATGTCGGCGATCAGGTCGGTCACCGTTCCGATCTCTTCCATCTGTTCGCTCACTCGCTCCATCGCCGCAACGAGGTCGGCGACGTCGTCGACGGTCTCCTGTGTCTGCTCGCTGGCTCTGCGTCCTGCTTCCAGCCCCGACTCCGCCGTCTCGGAGGCTTCCTCGACCATATCGACGATCTCGGTCGCGCTCGAGGCGATCTCTTCCATGGTCGCGCTGACGTCGTTGACGTCTTTGGCCAGATTCGAGATGTAGTCCGCCTGCGTACGACTCGCGTCCGTCGTCTCCTCGATCCGGTCGCGGAACCGTTCGGTGTGTTCGACGAGTTGGTTCAGCTCGTTCGCGGCCTCGCCCGATGACATAGCCAACCGATGCTGCCAAATCGAGATAATACTTTGGGCAGTTCTACAGCTCTTCCACCACTTCGAGGGGTATGCGCACTCTGACATTCGTTCCCGACCGCAACGGACGTTCTCGCTGGCAACCGCGTGGCTCTCGAGAGCGTCACTCGTGGTACGCGATCGTCGAACGCAACGCGTTCTCGGCCTGGCGGGAGTCGAGTCGGGTGTGTTGGCAGATGACAGGGGACGTCCGACTCGATGACGCTCGCGAACGGGTTGCCGTTCGGGAACGATTCATCCGGACTGCTGTCCCGATGTCCCGGCGCGACCGCGAGCCCCCTGTGGCCGCGCCGGAACTGACTGACGGCAAACCGTCTCAGGATCTTCGAACTCGTCGAACCGGAAGCGCTTCGTCCGTTCGGCGAGGCCCGTCTGCTCACAAGGACCAGCCGGTGGCCGATCGCTGAAGTAGACCGTGATCTCGAGAGTTGCCGCCTCGTCGGTCGTATTGATACTGTCGGACAGAACTCAATACGAAGTCGGTCGCGGATTCGTGGCCGTCTCCACCGGTGACGGGCCCAACAGAGCGACCGATCGTCACATCGTTCTGTCCGGCAGTATGAGCACCCAGAGAGAGTCGCGGCTGCACATCTCCGGCTCGAGACCGGTATTTCTCTCTGGAATGTAGCCTTCGAGTATCGTCCACGTCCGTTTGCCAGTCATCGATGATCGGACAATCTACGACCGCGTGGAAAACCTCTCACCCTGTCCTCATGTCCCAGTGCGATCCAGACCGGTTGCAATACTGGGGCCGACCCAAACTATTTCTATAACCCTTGGTTATTACATCGTATGGAGCTTCCGACGCCAGCGGACCTTCGACAGCACCGCACCGAACTCGGGCTGACCCAGAGCGAACTCGCGGAGAGAGCCGAGGTCTCCCAACCGCTGATCGCCCGGATCGAGGGTGGCGACGTCGACCCGCGTCTCTCGACGCTCCGGCGGATCGTCAACGCCTTAGAGCAAGCCGAAAGCGACGTCATCCGTGCCGCGGAACTCATGCACGAGGCCGTCGTCAGCGTCGCACCGGACGACCCCGTTAGCGAGGCTGCCCAGAAGATGGAAAAAGAGGCATACTCACAGCTTGCGGTTATCCAGGACGGGATTCCCGTCGGATCGATCAGCCAGGGCGACCTCGTCCACCTCGATTCGGAGGCCCGGGACGAACCCGTCGAAGAACACATGGGCGAGAGCTTCCCGACGGTCTCGAAAGACGCCACGCTCGACGAAATCAGCAATCTGCTCGAGCACTACAAGGCCGTGATGATCACGGAAGCCGGCGAAACCGTCGGTATCATCACGGAAGCCGATATTGCCGCCCGACTGTCGTAGTGTCGTCTCATCTTTCTTCGAGCAAGAAATCGCGCCGTTTACGACGCGGAGGAATCTCAACCGGCTCGCACACCGATCACACTGTTACGGGGCTTCTCCCCATTCACTGCATGGTTTCTCCCTCGCGGCGATCCCTCGAGTACGATTCCGCCGGCACCGAGTGCTGGTCTCCAGTGGCGACTCCAGTCAGTGTTCCTCGAGGAACGCCTCGATCCGTCTCAGCGCCTCCCGGAGATCCGCGAGACTGGTCGCGTACGATATCCGGAGGTGACTCTCGCCGCCCTCGCCGAAGACGTCGCCGGGGACGACCGCGACACCCTGTTCTCGCAGTAACTCCTCGGCGAATTCCGCTGCGGTCCAGCCGCCGGGCACCTCGGGGAAACAGTAGAACGCACCCTTTGCCTCGAAAACGTCCATTCCGATCTCGCGGAACCGGGAGAGGACGAACCGACGACGACGATCGTACTGTTCGACCATGCCCTCGACTTCGTCGGCACAAGAGTCAAGCGCCTCGAGTGCGGCGTACTGGGCCGTCGTCGGAGCCGACAGCATCGTGTACTGGTGAATCTTGTTCATCGCGCCGACCGCGTCGGCTGGAGCCAGCGCGTACCCCAACCGGAGACCGGTCATCGCGTGGGCTTTCGAGAACCCGTTGAAGACGACGGTTCGCTCGCGCATCCCCTCGAGCGTCGCGATCGAGGTGTGTTCCCCGGCGTACGTCAACTCGGCGTAGATCTCGTCCGACAGGACCGTCAGATCGTGCTCGCGGGCGAACTCGGCGATCGGCTCGAGATCTGCCTCGCGCATGATCGCACCCGTCGGGTTGTTCGGGTAACAGAGCACGAGCATCTCGGCGTCTGCCGCGCCGGCGTCCGCGAGCGCCTCGACGGTGAGTCGGAACTCGTTTTCTTCGGTCGTCGGAACCGAGAGGACATCGCCGCCGGCGAAGGTCACGCCCGGTTCGTAGGAGATGTACGATGGCTGTGCGATCGCGACGGTGTCTCCGGGGTCGACGAACGCACGGAACGCCAGGTCGACTGCCTCGCTAGCTCCTGCAGTCACGATGATCTCCTCGTCGGGGTCGTACCCCAGGTCGAACCGGTCGGCAACATCGTCTGCGATCGCGACACGGAGCTCTCGCTTGCCGCGGTTCGCCGTGTACGAGGTCTTTCCCTGCTCGAGAGAGGTTATCGCGGCGTCGCGTGCCGCCCACGGCGTCGAGAAGTCGGGT
The DNA here is from genome assembly GCF_000230715.2 of Natronobacterium gregoryi SP2. Lineage (GTDB taxonomy): Archaea > Halobacteriota > Halobacteria > Halobacteriales > Natrialbaceae > Natronobacterium > Natronobacterium gregoryi. The sequence continues at coordinate 266,939 of NC_019792.1, read as the reverse complement.
TCGCCGACGCCCAGTGAGATGACCTCGTCGCGTTCCTCTGCAATCTCGAAGAACCTTCGAATTCCAGACGGTGGGACCTTGCGAACACGCTCTGCCGGGTCGAACGTCATGGTGAGATCGAAAGCCTGTCGTCCTCGTCGCCGTCGTCGAACTCGATCCCGTTTTCCTTGTAGGAGGTCATCACGTAGTGAGTGACCGTCTGGGTGATCTCGGGAATCGGCGCGACCTTCTCGCTTACGAACTGCGACACCTCACGGATGGAGTCACCTTCGATCTCCACGTCGAAGTCGTAGTCGCCGCTGACGAGCCGTAGCGCCTTGACCTGCGGGAACCGTGCGAGACGCTCGGCGATATCACCGTAGCCGGTTTCGCGGTCGAGGCGGACGTTCAGTTCGACCTCTGCGCGGACGCGCTCGTCTTCGAGTTTGTCCAAGTCGACAACCGCCCGGTAGCCACGGACAACGCCTGCCGCCTCGAGTTCCTCGATGGCTGCTTCGACCTCACTCTCCTCGAGGCCGGTCATTCGCGCGATGTCCGCCGTCGAGTATCGCGCGTTCTCACGAAGCAACTCGAGCACCTCGCGTTCGCTCATACCACTCCGAAGCGTAAGCGCGAGTAAAAGCGTTGCTCTTCCCGTGGTATCTGCTCTCGAACGTCGTCTACAGACTGGGGCGGGCCGTCAGCGGTAGTTCTTGAACAGCAACGCACGGACGTCGTCTTTTGTCTGGGCCTCTTCTGTCGACCCGTCCGGGAGTTCGACCTCGTATCTGGCGTCTTCGGAGGAGGATTCGTTCCACTTGTCGTCGTGGGTCTCGAGCAGACTCATCATCTCGTCTAGCATCTCGTCGTCGTCTGCCTCGCTACCGCCATCGTCTCGGTCGTCGTCCGACTCCGTCTCGTCAGCGTCGTCGGTCTCCACATTGTAGGTGAACTCGCTCGCATCGATCTCCCCGTCGATCCCGGCGTCGATCGACACGCCGCCGTCACCGTCGGTCCCGACGTTGTCGATCAGAAACTGGATCGCATCCCGGTCGCGGACGTGACCGTACCTGCCCACGACCTCCTCGGAGAGTTCTTCGCGGACCTGCTGGATGAGCGCGTACTGTTCGTCAGTTATCTCGAGCGTTTTCATACTCGATGAATATCGCGGGGGATACAAATATGTAGGTCGTCGCTCCCGCCACTGCCGAACCGCCCGTCGAGCGCTCTGTCGCTTCCAGCGCCGTTTTTGAGGGTGGGGGACGAACTCACCGTATGGTCTCGAAAGAGTCAGACTCCGAACTCTCGGCCAGTGACGAGCCACCGGCGTTCGAACTCGAGGGAACCGACGGCGAGACGTACACGCTCGAGTCGTTTGCCGACGCGGAGGCGTTGCTGATCGTCTTCACCTGTAATCACTGTCCGTACGCCGAGGCGAAGTTCGACCTGTTGAACGACCTCGCGAGCGAGTACGACGACGTCGCAGTCGTCGGGATCAACCCCAACGACGCCGAGGAGTACCCCGAAGACTCCATGGAGAAGATGCGCGAGTACGTCTCCGACGGGCACATCCAGTACGACGCCTACCTCCGGGACGCAAGTCAGGAGGTCGCCGAGGCCTACGGCGCGGTGTGTACGCCGGACCCGTTCCTGTTCGCTCGAGCGGACGGAACCTTTCGGCTGGTCTACCACGGCCGTCTCGACGACGCCCCGAACCCCGACGACGAGCCGAGCCGGTTTCACGTCCGCGAGGCCATCGACGCCGTCCTCGAGGGCGAGTCGGTCGATCTCGAGTGGCACCCCTCCCGAGGCTGTTCGATCAAGTGGACCGGAACCGAATCGGAGTAACGGAGCGGGGCGGGTCGAACGATCGCGCTACCGTACCGACCGCCGGTACTGGACCGGCCACTTCGCGGGGGCGTCGTCCTCGAGTTCGCCGGCAGCACGGAGTCCGAAGTACGGCTCGCGAAGGAACTCCCGCCCGACCAACACGAGATCCGCACGGTCGTTGCGGACGAGCGCCTCGGCCTGCGCTGGTTCGGTGATCCCACCGACGGCACCGACCGCGATCTCGGTCTGGGTCTCTTCTCGGATCGCCTCCGCCAGCGGGACCTGAAAGTTCGGTCCGCCCGGTGGTTTCTGAGCGGGATGGATGCCGCCGGAACTGACGTCGATCAGGTCGACGCCGAGGTCGGCGAGATCGTCGGCCAGCCGGACGGACTGATCGATATCCCACGACGGGCGGTCCTCGAGCCAGTCAGTTCCCGAGAGTCGGACGAAGACCGGCTTCCCGTCGGGCCAGACGTCGCGGACTGCGGCGGTGACCTCCCGGAACAGACGCGTCCGATTCTCGAAGCTCCCGCCGTAGTCGTCCTCCCGATGGTTGGTGACCGGCGAGAGGAACTCGTGGAGCAGGTAGCCGTGTGCAGCGTGGACCTCCGCAATCTCGAAGCCTGCCTCGAGCGAGCGTTCGGCGGCGTTACGGTAGTCGTCGATCACGTCCTCGATGTCGTCCTGGGTCGCTTTCCGCATCGCGGGTCGGTCGCCCGAGAACGGCGGGTACGCGTCGGGCGAAGGTGAGAGGACCTCCCAGCCTGTCGCGCCGTCGGGGTCGGTCTCGTCCGGCGCGATGGGATCGTTCCCGTCCCACGGACGCGTCTTGCTGGCCTTGTGCCCCGCGTGGGCGAGCTGGATCGCCGGCACCCCACCCTGCTCGCGGACGAACTGAGTGATCGGCCGCAGGGCCTCGGCCTGTTCGTCGTTCCAGATGCCCAGGTCGTGGGCCGTGATCCGACCACGAGGTTCGACGGCGGTCGCCTCGGTCAGCACGATGCCCGCGCCGCCGACCGCTCGACTGCCGAGGTGGACCCGGTGCCACTCCGTCGGCAGCCCGTCCGGACCACAGGAGTACTGACACATCGGAGAGACCGCGATCCGGTTCGGTATCTCACAGTCCCGTATCGCAAGCTCCGAAAAGAGTGCTGGCATATGCTCGTCTCGAGGATAGCGACGCCGGAGGAAAAACGACCGCGAACGGGGACGACTTTGCCGCCTCGAGCCGTGACGAACAGTATATCTCTCTCGAGGGACGACGCCCGCCATGGGTAGTATGCCCGTTCTCGATCGGTTCGACGCCGACCGTCCCGTCCTCGGAATGATACATCTCCCGCCGTTGCCCGGCGCACCGGGATTCGACGGCAACCGCAACGCCGTCCGCGAGCGCGCACTAGCAGACGCCCACCGACTCGAGACCAGCGGCGTCGACGGAATCGTCCTCGAGAACTTCGGTGACGCCCCGTTCCACCCGGAGTCGGTGCCGAAACACGTCGTCGCCGAGATGACCGCGACCGCCGCGGCCCTCAGACGCGAGGTCGACCTCCCGATGGGGATCAACGTCCTCAGGAACGACGCCGAAGCGGCGCTGTCGATCGCGGCCGCCGTCGACGCCGATTTCGTCCGGGTCAACGTACACGTCGGGACTGCCGCGACCGATCAGGGCGTCCTCGAGGGACAAGCCCACGAGACGATCCGACTCCGAGAGCGACTCGAGGCCGACGTCGCGGTGCTCGCCGACGTCCACGTCAAGCACGCGACGCCAGTCGGCGAGACAGCCATCGAGCGCGCCGCCGAGGAGACAGTCGAGCGCGGCCGGGCCGACGGCGTGCTCGTCTCGGGAACAGGAACCGGCGCGGCGACGGCGCTCGAGGACGTGCGCCGGGTGTCGTCGGCCGTCCCCGACGCGCCAGTACTGGTCGGGAGTGGAGTGACCGCAGAGACGGCCGATGACTTCCTCGAGGCGGGTGCAGACGCGCTCGTCGTCGGCACGGCACTGAAAGAGGACGGGGAGACGACGAACCCGGTGGATTCGAGTCGAGTTGACGCCGTCGTCACAGCAGCACGGAACGCGTACTCGAGTGACACTTGATACGGTTTGCTGTCAGTCAGTTTCGGCGCGACCGCGAGCCCGCCTGCGGTCGCGCCGGGACATCGGGACAGCAGTCCGTATGACAGGAGCCCGTACGAGAGTCGTGACCGCCGGTCGGAGCCGGGAGCAGCTACGATTGGCGTCAGCCACCGAGAATGAGCGGTCCGATCAACACGCCCATCAGATGCACGCGCCGTGCCCGCAACCGAACGGGAACCATTCCGATCGCAGCCGCGACGACGAAGATGACGATTCCCAGCGGACCAGTAAACAGGTACGAGAGACCCATCAGCAGACCGATGACTGTCGCCGAGATCTTCCAGTAGGCCAGCCGGCCGACCAACTCGAGGTAGGCGTCCCCGACGACGATCACGAGGACGAACCCGATCAGCCCGGCGACGACCACGGCCACGACCAGGATGGGTAACTCGAGGGGTGCGTCCGCGCTCTCGAAGGCGACCATCACGCCCGTTCGCGGTTGCCCGATCGCGACCAGTGCGAAGAGCGCGAAAATCGTGTTTGCCGTATCGACGCCGCTTGTTGCGACGATGTAGCCCCGATCACCTGCGCCGCCAGGAACGGCTGCGAGCACCGCGACGGCGGCGATTGCGGCGGAGATACCGGGGACGTAGCCGACGACGGCTCCTGCGAGCGCGCCTGCGACCGCCGTCGCCGCCAGCAGCGGACGCGACAGCGTGATCGTCGCCTCTTCCTGACGGGGAATTCCGCTCCCGAAAATCGCGTCGATCAACACTGGTGCGCCGAACAGGCCAGCAAACAGCGGCGCGAGGGTGCCGCCAGCCTCGAGCGGCGCGTCGGGAGAGAGATCGAGTGCCAGTGCTCCGAGACAGGTCGCGAGCACGAACGAGAGCAGGCCGCCAACACGACCGCGCCAGGTCCGTTCGGACGCGATCAAGGCGACGACGATCGTCGCCAGCACGAGCGCCAGATTCGCGCGCACGGTCGGGTAGGCGAACGTCACGACGCGGGTAACGGGAACGGCAAGTGGCACGGCGACCAGCACCGCGAGCACGCTTCCCAGCGCGGAGAGGCGGATCGCTTCGTACCCTCTGCCCTCGAGGACCATCCGGTGGCCCGGCAATGCGGTGACGGCCATCTCCGCGTCGGGCACGCCGAGTGCCATCGCTGGGACGGCGTTGAGGAACGTGTGGACGACGCCGGCAGCCAGCATCGCACAGCCGACGAACAGCGGGGGCCCTGGAACAGCAGGCGCAACGCCCACCAACAACAGCGCGAAGTTGTTCGCGTGCAGTCCCGGAACGAGACCGCTGAACGTGCCCAGAGTCGCGCCGGCCAGCAGCCACGCGAGCAACCGGACCGACAGCGCGGGGTCGGCGACGACCTCCACTGGACCGAGCGTCATCGCCCCATCTGGCCGCGCGTTCGTACTTAAACCCGGGGCGCGCGGCGATCAGTCCACTGTCCAGATGCGCTGCTCGAGATCGAGCAGGGAAACGACGACGACGTGAGGGAGAGTCAACACCGCGATACAGACCAGGTACAGCGCGGCGACTCCGGGAACGGTCGCGGGCGTTTGCGGGACGAGCAGCGCCAGTCCGCCGAGGACAACGAGTGCGCCAGCCGTCAGCGGTGCCGCGTCGCGGGCGAACCGGCCCAGCGCGGCGAGGTCGTTCCCCGTCGCGAGAGCCGCGATCGCTGGCCCATCGACAAGTAGCGTCCGGAGAATGTGTCGGATCGAGTGCCACAGCGCGAAGTACAGCCCGATGGCGAGGATCGGCGGGACGACGGCGAAAAACGCGACGAGACCCAGTGTCTCGCCGGCGTCGATTAGCCACGGCTCGAGCGTGTCCGCCCTGTAATAACCGAGCGCCAGCGACAGGACGACGAGCACACCGAACCCCACGCCGACGAGCGCCCGGGCCGTTGGTTCAAACACCGGCTCGAGTGCGGCTGCCCCAGCCGGATCGAACAGCCCGATCAACGTTTCGGCGACGAAGGCGTACTGGTCGGGGAAGGCGACGAGCGGGACGAGCATCGGCAAGCCACCACGGACGAAAAGCGCGAGGACACGGCTAGCTCTGGTTTCGAGGTGATCCGCGTCGACGAACTCGAGCAGGGCGTAGACGTCACCTTGCCCCCAGTGAAACAGCGTCACGAGGATGAAAAGAGCGAACGCGGCCGCGGGAGCGACGAACCAGACGACAGCGTAGCTCGCTCCGACGACGAGATAAAGCAGGCCGACGAACGCCAGTGATCGGGCCGTAATGGGGTTGTTCCGTGCACGCGGGAGCACGAGGTGGTCGACTGCGCCGTGGGGGAGTCCGAAGAGAACGACAGTCGCCACCAGCGGAAGGTACTGGTAGACCAGCGGTAACGAATCGACGGCAGCGACGATCACGAGCCCAGAGACGACGGTGAGTCCGCCAAATCCGAGACTGAGTCGGCTCGCTCGCCGCTCTGGAGCGGTCGTCGACTCGAGCGAAGCGTCGGCTCCCATCGTCAGTTACCCCCGACCCTCCGATGCCACTCGAGTGGCGGGAGTTCGTCGATGCGGTCGATCAGCCAGACGTAGAGCACGATTCCCTGGACGACAAATACGTTCGTCGAGAGAAAAAAGAGTGCCTCCTCGATCGGGAGTCCCGCAATCTCGTAGCCGGTCGTGTGGACCGCTGAGATAGCCCAGATTCCCCACTCGATAGCGATCCGGTCTATGACCCACAGGTACAGCGTCGGGAGAGCGACCGCAAGCGACACGGGGTAGCGAACGCGCCACAGGTAGGTGAGCCCGAACGACCACTGAATCGCGAGAATCGGCCCCGCCCAGAACAACAGCGAGCCGAGATAGTACGTCTGGCCCTCGAGCAGCGTCCAACCGACGACACAGATAGCAATCCCTCCGAGAGCACCGACGAGTCGATGGCTTGCGGGTATCCGGAGCGAGCGGTCGGTCTTCACGGGGAACTGGAAGAGGACGAACGCAGTTAAAATCGGCTGCAAGATAAAAAAGAGGTACTCTTCGATCGGTGTGTGCCAGATCCGTCCCACCAGCACATCCTCGCCGTACCACCAGACGCCGACGGGAATCATGTGGTTGGTCCACGGCGTCGTGTACGCCACCGCGAGAACGAGCAGTATCGCAAGCCCCGTGACGCCTTCACGAGTCAGCCACGCGTTGGAACGCCACGCGGCGAGCGAACCGAGGACGGCAATCGCCGGCAGAACGAAGACGGCGTGAAATCCGAGATACGAGAGCGGCGGTGTCATCGGTCCATCTCTCGAGTCGCAATTCCGACTGATCTACAAGCGACGGTGTGAGATGTGTTTCGCATTCGTCTTCTCGCAAGTTGTGACCGAATCGACGTAAAGAAACGGGCCACACTGTTCGATCCAGCAGTCCACGCTTGGCCCGCCACTTAATGAGTGACAGAAGTTTTGGGCGTGGGCTAAGACGAACGGGGTAATGGGAGGAGACCGGCGGGGCGAGCTCGTTCGTCATCTGAGCGAGGAGGAGTTGGATCGTCTGCTGGACGAAGCAGACGATCCAAAGGTCGTCAAGCGGCTCACCTTTGTCAAACGTCTCAAGGGTGTCATAGAAGAGTTCTCACACCGTGATCACGGTGCTTCCCGGATTGTCTCCACGTTCGTAGTTGGTAATTGCGATGACGAGACGAAGGCACAGAGCGAGGAACACCTGCGATCGTGCGTGAACGCGGCCTCGGGCGTGCGTTCGCCCGAGGCCGCAGTCCTTCACTGATTCGTTGGTTCGTTCGACTCCAGTACGGCGGTTGTACGTCTCATCCAACGTGGACTGCTTCAACTGACGCTCTTGTGTAGCACTTTGTTGATCTCATAGCGTCGCTTTGATAGCGTGTTTGAGCGCTTCTCTCCCTGGTTTCCGCAGTAGCTTTCGTCGAAGTTGGAACGCTCGGAGATACTGTGTGAGCTTGTCTTTTGAGATGCCTCGATGAGGCGAGAGCCACGGTCGCAGCAGCGATCCGTGGCTCTCGCAGGTGTTGACGTGTACGTTTTCGTTGGCGTATTCGCCGTCGCCGTGGACGACGTATTCGCGGTCGAATGCGTCGTCCTCGGCCAGTGGATCGTAGGCACGAAATCCGTCAGTGTAGACGGTCAGTGGCTCCTTCTGACGGTTTTCGAGAAGGAGCCGAATCGTCGATTCGTCGGCTGATTTCGCTGGGATCACGTATCGGTCGCCGGTGCCACGATCGACGATCGTAAACACCGGCGGTTTGTCCTGCTCGTACGTTCCTCGCCCACGCGTGGACAGGCCACGCGAGCGCGACTCTTGGTCGCGCTCGCGGCCTTTCAGCCCTGCAGAAACGTAGACTTCATCGATTTCGACCGGTCCGACAAGGTCAAGCGAAGGTGCATCAAGCGCCTTCGTGAAGCGCTCGACGCGCTGATAGATCGTTTTGTACTGGACGTCGATCTCTATCTGAAGTTGACGAAGACTCGTGTTAAACCGGAGAAACGCGTAAATCGAGAACAGCCACTTTCTGAGTGCGACTTTCGAATGGGCGAAGATTGTGCCGGTCTTGTCGTTGAACGTGCGGTCGCAATTCTTACAGAGATAGCGCTGAAAGTGCCCATAGCTACCGTTCTTGACCGTCAGGTCAGAACGGCAGCGAGGGCAAGTAACACCGTTACGCCAGCGAACCTGCTCTAACAGGTCCGCTGCGACCGATTCCGACCCAAACACATCTAGCGGGATCATGCCTAACGGACACCGCTGACGCGGTGTCCTTGCTCTCTTCGATTCTACAGCGACAGCTGAGCAGTATCAACAATCTCCTACAGAAGAGCGTTCAACTGAACGTCCTCGCTGTGTTGTTCGATACGGTCTTCGACCCTATACTCGATATCTTTCGGGTCGTCGGTGTTTCGCGCGTTGTACGGGGCGACTGGCACGACCCCTGCAGCCAGCAGGTGGTCGTGCCAGTCCAGCGTGTCGTAGGCACTGTCACCGACCATCCAAATCGGCTTGGCGACGGCGAGCGCGTCACGGGTGACGCGCATCGCCGTCTCCTCTGTCGCTTGTTTACTCTCTGTGAACTCCGCCGCAATCGGGATCTTTTGCCCGGTCGAGACGATTGTACAGCCGTAGCCGTGGTAGTACTCGTCGTTGGTTGGATCGTAGCACTTCGACGCGTCTTGATCGGCAGGCATCGCCCTCACGTCAGTTGAATCAATGGAGTAGGTCAAGTCGAGCAGGCCCCGCAAGGCGGCCTGCTCGACGAGGTGGTCGAAAACCTCGTCAACGACGTGTTCGAGATCGGTGAGGAAGCGATCGACCGCGTCTCTCGACGGCGGTCGATCGAACCCACAGCTCAGCCAGACAACTGTATTCCGTAGCTCTCGTTCAACGGGGCGAATGCCGTAGATGTCCTTGTAGTAGCAGTGGAGAAAGCCACGCATCAGCTCTGGAGGTTCGTGGTCTCGTGTTCGCCCCGTCTCCGCCGGGGCGAACACGTCGAACTCTTCGAGAAACTCGAAGGAAAGGTGCTCGAACAGCGCTAGCGTCTCGGTCTCCACGACATTGAAAAACGAGTCTACCGAAGGGTCATCTTGCAGGGTCGCTGAACTCATCCACCTCAGCGTTCACCCTGCTCTTTAGTGTGCTACTCGTTCTATGACACCCTCAGTGCTTTGGCAAGCCTGAACGGATGAGTGAAACCGAATGCGGTCGTCTGGGTTCACCCAGCAGTCGACGCTTGGCGGAGTACTAGGTGAGTGCGTTGCCACTGATCGGCGAAGCGTCACGCAAAAAATATCGATCGTTTCCAGGTCGTCGAAACCGAGTTAACCGAAGAGTTCGCCGAGTCCTTCGCCGTCAGCTTCCTCGTCTTCGTCGTCGTCCTCGTCTGTCGTGTCCGGGACGTCGGCTTCCTCGTCTTCTTCGCTATCCTCGTCGCCACCGTCGTCGGCGGCAGCACCACCAGCAGCGGCACCACCGGCGGCTGCGGCGGGTGCAGCGGCGGCTTCCTCGACGGCATCGTCGATGTCGACATCCTCGAGGGCAGCGACGAGTGCCTTGACGCGGGACTCTTCGACGTCGACGCCAGCAGCGTCGAGCACGTCGGTGAGGTTGTCTTCGTTGATCTCTTCGCCCGATTCGTTCAGGATGAGTGCAGCGTAAACGTATTCCATTGTTATATCCTCCGTTGATTATCCGAACATCTCGCCGAGGCCTTCTGCACCGTCACCGTCGTCGTCTTCGTCGTCGTCGGTGTCGGCGTCGTCGGCCTCAGCCTCGTCTTGGTCGTCTGCCGATTCGTCTTCTCGATCGCCCTCGTCAGCTGCCGGCGCTGCAGGCGCTTCGACGTCCTGCAACTCCTCCGGCAGCGCTTCCTCGTCGTCGATCTGAACCGCGAGCGCACGAAGCTGTGCGTCTGCCTTGGAGACGAGGTCGGGCATGAGCGCTTCGTCCTCGATAGCGGCCTGCAAGCCGAGGCTCTTGGCCTCGCCCGTTGCCTTGGCGACGAGCGTTGGAACCGTCGACGCAGTCGGGAACTCCGCGTTGACCGCGAGGTTCCGTGCGCGAGCGGCGGCCGTCTGAACGTCGCTCTCGTAGGCCTCGATGTCGATGTCGAGGTCTTCTGGGTCGAAAAGAACCCCTTCGGCGACGACGGCACGCAGATCGAGCCCGACTTCCTTGGGCTCGATACCGAGCTCGTTAAGAACGTTCGCCAGGTCTACAGAGACTTCTTCGCCGGCCTCTAGAACCGTCGAGTCCTCCATGACCTGAATCGAGCCGTCCTCGATGCGTGCGTTCGCGCCGATGCCCTGAAGCTCACCGACGAACGGCCCCGGATCGACGCCCGTGTCCCCTTCTGGGATCACGATGTCGTTCGGAGCGACTTCGCCCTCGTTGATCGGAGCCGGCGTCTTCGACGCCTCGAGTTCCTTGTAGAGCGCGAAGGGGTTGTCGTTCGTGGCGATCAGGCCGACGTGGCCTTCCACGTCGGAAACGAGGTCGTCGTAGCCTGCCTCCTCGAGTGCGCGGATCTGCAGGGTGTTGCGGCTGACGCGCAGCTCTGCGCTGCCGTGCAGATCGCGGCGCATATCCTGAAGCTGTTTCGAGGGAATGCCGGTGAGACCGACGATCCCGACGCTCTCGTAATCCTCGAGGAGATCCGCGAGCTCCTCGACTTCTTCTTTCTTCCACTGTGGAAGGTTCTCGGTTTTGCGTTCAGCTTCAGCGCTCATATCAGGCCACCTCCACGGCCGGGCCCATCGTCGTCTTCACGTAGACGGCGTCGATGTTCTGGGGCCCCTTCTCGAGGTCGGCGTGCAGGCGACGCAGGATGACGTCGATGTTGTCGGCGACGTCTTCGGCATCCATCTCTTCGGAGCCGACGAGCGTGTGGAACGTTCGTCGGTCGCCGGAGCGAAGCTGCACGGTGCTTTTGAGCCGGTTGACGGTTTCGACGACGTCGTCGTCTGGAGCGAGCGGGTCCGGCATCTTCCCTCGGGGACCGAGGATAGTACCCAGATGCCGGGCGATATCTTGCATCATCGCCTCTTCGGCGATGAAGAAGTCCGTCTCGTCGGCCATATCTTTGGCCTCGTCGTCGTCGAGATCGGCGACGTCGTCTTCCGAGAGGACTTCGTCCGCAGCCTCTTCGGCGCGGACTGCAGTCTCTCCCTCGGCGATGACGACGATTCGCGTGTCCTGTCCAGTACCGGATGGAAGGACGACGGACTCGTCAACACGGTTCGACGGTTCGTTCAGGTCTAAGTCGCGCAAGTTGATCGCGAGGTCTACCGTCTCGGTGAAGTTCCGATCGGGCGACTCCTCGAGTGCGCGAGTCACTGCGGTTTCAATATCCGAATCTGCCATCGTTCACCTCCGTAGTACGCAGGGTGTGCTCCTACGGGTCAGTGAAACAGGCAATGCCTGTCTCTGTTGAATCGAGTAGCATGGAAAACTTAAACCCGTCGAACTGGAGCGCGGATTGGGCCGCGTTGGGGAAAGAAAGGCCCAAGTGAACGATCACCACACCTGTCGCCACCAGACGGCTATTTTGCCACGTTCGAGACTCGAGCGACGGATTTCTGAGCAAAAACGTTATCTGTACTGAACGTCTATAGGTTGGGTATGTGGCCAGTAAATTTATATCTGGCGAGTGTCGCGTCCGAGTCCGTCGCAACGGCGGCGGTCGTCGGTGACGCGCTCGAGTTGTTCGCGGGCATCGATCCGCTCGTCCGTACCGGGACGGCGTTGTCCGGGGCTTTGCTCGTCTCGGTGATCGCGCTCGGAATCCTGCAAGAGCACGGCCCCCGCTCGGTGACGAAAGCGCGCCGGAGCCCGATCATTTCGGTCTGTCTCGGGCTCCCTGGGACGTTTGTGGCCGGCGGCCTCACGTCGGCCGGACTGGTCATGACTGGAAACAGTATCGGCGTCTTCTTCGGGGTTCCGCTCGTCGTCCTCGGAGCGCTCGTTCTCCCGACGCTCACGGCGTTTGGACTCGTCGCGATTGGAGCGTCGATCGCAGCCAGGTTTGGCCAGGACCGGCTGGGAGCCGGCGTCGTCGTAGGGAGTCTCCTCGCCGGACTCGCTTCTCTCTCGGTCGCTGCCGCGGTCATCCTGGTCACGGTCGCCGCTTCCCTCGGCGTCGGCGCTGCCCTCCGGGTTCTGGTCGGAACCCGTAGCACGACCCGGCCCGACGAACGGACCGTACCGCCCGCAAACGAGATCTAACCGAAAACCAACGCGAGTTCTCACCCCACCGTATGCGGTCGTCTCTCCAGTAACTGACACACATCGGGTTTCGATCGCCCTCGAGGCGATACACATGGCGGCGGACGCTCGAGCCGACGACCGTCACTGATCGCTGATTGCGAATCTCTCGAGCAACACGGTCGTCGAGGCCACACGGGTGCTGTCGATCGGTGTCTTCGTCGTCCTCTACGCTCTCGAGGGCGATCCGTGACCGTCGTCGTAGGTGAACTGCTGGGACGAACCATCACCTAGCGAGTCTCTGCTGGCAGTCGCTCCACCGCCGAGTTCGAACGGTCGCCGTTTTCCGAACAGGCGCTCGAGCCCGCCAGACCGGCAACGACCAGCCGTTTACACGCGCGACGTGGGTGACCGTGGCACGGGAGTTGTGTCTTTACAGACTGGGCACGGACCCCGCTGTTCGAGGGCCGTCAAGAGAGACGCGCTGGTCGTCCTCGTCGGGACGGTAGGCGGACCCGGTGACGGCTTGTTCACCCGCGTTTCTCGCGGTCGCACTCACAGAGAACCTAGGCGAAAGCCCACGACTTTACAGGTTGTGGGTACCTGACCCAGCGATCGTCGTTCTGGTGCCGGCTAGGTGCCTCCTGCCGGGATTTGCTCGCTGTGACCGGACGTGTCGGCCTCGGCCCGCCGCGTGACTGCCTCACAATTCGTGCAGTTTGGCTAAACAATCAAGTGCTCACTCGTGAAACTGGTTTGCGTCGTGAACTATCGGCATCGGAAACCGGACAATCGACTGATCGAGGGCTCAGGACGATGACCGCACAGACGCTTTATTTCACCGGCCCGCGGACTGTCGAGATTAGATGTCGGGATGTCTGTGACCCCGGTCCCGATGAGTTACGGGTTCGGACAATTGCGTCCGCGATCAGCGCCGGCACCGAACGCCTGATCTACAGTGGCGACGCACCGGCGGAACTCCCCGCCGACGAACAACTCGAGGCGTTCGACGGTGACCTCTCTTTTCCGCTCTCCTACGGCTACGCGGCCGTCGGAGAAGTTACCGCCGTCGGCTCGAACGTCGACGACGACTGGCTCGGCCAACAGGTGTTCGCGTACAACCCACACGAGAGTCACTTCCTCGCCCGACCCGACGACGTCCTGCCAGTTCCCGACGGAGTCTCGGCTCACGAAGCGACGCTGTTTGCGAACCTCGAGACGGCCGTCACCTTCCTGCTGGACGGCGAACCGCTGCTCGGCGAGCGCGTTGCCGTTCTCGGCCAGGGCGTCGTCGGGCTGTTGACGACGGCACTCCTCTCGCAGACGCCGCTCGAGTCGCTCGTCACGTTCGACACCTACGAGCGACGCCGCGAGCGATCGACGGCGTTCGGTGCCGACCGATCGCTCGATCCAGACCGGGAACTACCGGACGCGTTCGTCGACACCGCTGGCGACCGGGCAGACCTCACCTACGAACTCTCGGGTAACCCGGACGCGCTCGACGATGCAATCTCGACGACGGGCTTCGACGGTCGCGTGATCGTCGGTTCCTGGTATGGCACCCGCCCCGCGAGCGTCGAACTCGGCGGCCGGTTTCATCGCGACCGCCTCGAGGTCCGGAGCAGCCAGGTGAGTACGATCGATCCCCGCCTCTCGGGGAGGTGGTCGCGAGAACGGCGTCACGAGCTCACCTGGGAGTGGCTTCAGCGCCTCGAGGTTACGTCGCTTCTCACCCACGAACGACCGCTTTCCGAGGCCCCCGAAGCCTACGAGTTGCTCGAGAAGCGACCGGAAGCGACCATCCAACTGCTTTTCACCTACGAGTGACCGCGCTCGAGCGGTGCCCGGCCGTCCCTCTCAGATACCGTCGTCGCCGGTCACTCCTCGAGACGGGAAGAAACCCCCGTACCGGACGGTCCATCCGAGACCACGCAGCCGCCTCTCGACGAAGTCCCCGCCCGCCCTGCGTGCTCACCACTCGAAGCGTGCGAGCAATCGTTCACGGAGCACGAGCAGACTCGGTAACACCGTGAGACACGCGAGGAACGCGAAACCGATGCTTAGCCCCGTCACGAGACCGAACCGGCGAAGCGGCGGCGCGAGTGCCAGCGCGAGGACGCCGAACCCGGTGGCCGTCGTCAACGCACTGCCGAGCAACGCGCCGCCGGTTCCAGTGATCGTCGCGGTAAGAACGTCGGTGATCGACTCCTGACGGGTCCGGGCCGCTTCGTCCGTTTGGCCTCGTTTCGAGGGATCGGCCCCGATCCGCCTCCGCTCTCGCTCTGTGACGAACCGTTCACCGAAGTGGATACTGTAGTCGACACCGAGTCCGATCGCGAGACTCGTAATGACGGCTGTCTCACTGTTGAAGGGAACGTCGAGCAAGGCCATCGCCCCGAGCAGCCACGCCAGCGCAACGACGACCGGAGCAAGCGTCACGGCACCCAGCGAGAGCGACCGGTGTCGCACCCAGTAGAGAACCGTGAGGAAGACGAGAATCACCACGAGCGTCACGGCAAACGCCTGGACCAGCGTCTCGAGCAGGGCGTCCTGGACGACGGCAGTCGTCACGGGCCCACCGGTCGCGATCGCCGTCACCGCTGTGTCGTCTTCGATTTCTCCTGCGAACGTCCGGGTGTCGTCGGCGACCGTCTGTGCGGACACATCGCCGCGGACACTGACGAGCAAGCGGACCGACTCGTACTCTCCGCCTTCCGTCCGCTCGATGACGGTCGCGGCCTCGTCCGGCGCGGCGTCGTAAAGCACGTCGTACAGCCCCTCGAGATCTTCGTCGGGAACGCCGTCGCCGGTCGTCTCTCGCTCTTCGAACGCCGCCGCGACAGTCTCGTTGTCCGCGGCGACGTCCTCGAGGACCGACAGCGGGCCGTCGACGGCGGCCGTCCCGTCAGGCCGGGTGTCGATCGTACTGTTGCCGGCCACGGCCTCGCCGTCGCGTGCGTCCTCGATCGCGGTCAACGTCCCGGAATCGGTCACGTCACCGCGTATCAGTATGTCCGTCTGTGAGTCGGGGTCCTGGAAGTTGTCCCCGAGGTACGCGGCGTCGTCGCTGATGGTGTAAGTACCGGGAGCGAACGGCTCGGGGAAGGACTTGGTCCACTCGGGGGCGTCCTCGGGCAGGAAGTCCGCCTCGTTGAACTCCGTGTCGATACCCGTCGCACCGTAAGCACCGCCGACGGCAAGCAAGACTGCCAGCAGAACGACCACGAGCGGCACCCGACGCGCCAGCACGACACCGCCAGACAACAGGCGGTTGATCGGTCCCGCACTCACACCGAACGCCGACTTCGTTCGGTCTCGGCCGAACCGGTTCTCGAGGATGCCGTCGACTTCGGCCTTGAGCGCGGGAACGAGAACGCCGAACGCGACGAACGTCGCGAGGATGCCGCCGGCGCTGAGGGTCGCGAAGTCCTGAATCGCGGGTAGCGGACTCACGACGTTCGAGAGGAAGCCAATTCCCGTCGAGAACGTAGCTGCGGCGAGCGCGAGGACGACGCCGCTCAGTCCAGCGACCATCCCGGTCCGGACCCCACGAGCGACGCCACCGTCCGTCCGTTCGTCGCCGGCAGCGAGCACACCGGCTCTCGCCTCCCGGTAGCGCATAATTACGTGCAGCGCGTAGTCGATCGAGAGCCCGATCAGCAGGAACGGGACCGCGATCAGCAACTGACTCATCGGGATCTCGAACCAGCCCATCAGCCCAGCGAGCCAGGTCATCACGACCGCGATGCCGCCGAGTCCGAGCAAAACGTCGACGACGTCGCGGTACGTGATCGCGAGGATGCCCAGAACGAGCACGAGCGCGACGGGCGTGATGATGAGGAAACTGTCGCCGACTGCACTCGAGGAGGCGGCGTCGGTGATTCCCTGGCCGAAGACGAAGCCGTCGTCGAATCGCTGGTCGAACAGCGACTCGACCTCGAGTTGTGCCGCATAGGCCGCTTCGGGCTCTTCGTCCTCGCCACTGTCGTCGTCTTGGAAGAGAAACGTGACTCGGGAGGCGGCTTCGACCTCACCGGGTTCGTAGTCGGCTGGGAGAAACGCCACGGGGTCCTCGTCGCCGGCGTCGGAGTCGGGATCGAGCACGTCAGCGAGCAGTTCCTCGAGTTCATCCTCGGAGCGGTCCTCGAGCGCGTCGACCTGTTCTGCGAGCGTCGGTCCGTCGCTCTCCTCGAACTCCTCGCGGTCCTCCTCGAGCGCTTCGAAGTCGTCTTCGAGTTGCTCGAACTCCGCCTCGAGCAATTCGACCGTCGCGCTGGCGTAGACGCCCTCGAGGCGCTCCTGTAGTTCACCGTACTCGTCGACCGCTTCGGGATCGTCGGTCGTCTGCTCGATCGCGAACAGGCCCGATTCGACCTCACGGGCCTGTGCTGCGAGCTGTGCGTACTCGTCGGCTTCCTCGTCGTCGAGGTCGGCCGCCGCGGTCGTCTCCTCCACGACTCCCGTGAACTGCGCCTCGAGTTCGGCGGCACCCTCCTGGTACTCGGAGTCGGTTTCGTTCGTCGTCGCGTGTAGTTCTTCGTACTCGCGTTGAATCTCGCGACTCTCGTTTATTCCCTCCTCGAGTGCGTCGCTTCTGGCCTCGAGTTCGGCCTGGCGTTCGCCGAGTTCCTCCCCGCGTTGTTCGAACTCGTCGATCCGATCCCCCGTGTGGGCTGTGATCCCGACCACGTTCTCGAGGCCGACGAAGCCGTCGTCGCCGACGGTTTCGTTTATCGACTCGTTCTCGAGGGCGTCCTGCTGGAGGGACAACGACTCGAGCAGCGATGTACGGGTAAGGACGTCGCCACCCTCGTCGCGGACGACAATCTGTGTGACGACGGCGTCGTTCGTGGCGTAGTTGGCATCGACGTACTCGAGGGCAGCCTGCGCGTCGGAGTCGGTTTCGAACTCGCCGATGCCGGCGTCTTCGGTCTCGTTGACGACGGCTCCTGCACCGATCCCGGCAGTCACGAGTAGCAAGACGACGACGACGAGTTTGCTTCGGGCAATCAGGCCGTCGGCGTACCACTCTGCGAGATCACCTGGCATGGCTACTCCAGTCGACGCAGTGATCTCGACTGACTGCTCGCAGCCGCTCCATTAGAATACCGGTCGAACACGGACGCTGATAATGGTTTCCCCCAGAACGACGGGTCACGCCGACGCGTCGACTCGCCGGACGAACTGCTCGACGAGGTTCGTGAACGTCTCCGGCCGGTGGAGGGTACAGACGTGACCGACGCCCTCGAGGACGACCACGTCCGCATCGGCGGCCGCGGCGTGGTCCCGCTCGCCACGGCGCATGATCTCGTCGCGTTCGCCGTTGACCACGAGGACGGGGCCATGATAGGCCCGGAGCGTCGCCCGGACGTCACGTCCCGCAAGGTCCGGTCCCGGCGTGCCGAACTCCCGTGGGAAGATCCCCGACTCGAGGATCTCTCGTTCGTGTTCGGGGTCGAGATCGCGGTTGCGAACCCAGCGTTCGCCGAGTCGCTCGACAGCCCGTTCGACCAGGTCGCTGCGAGTCGCCAACCGCGCGACACCGCCCGTAAGTCGCGTCAGGAGGTTCATCCCCCGGACGGGGTTGGCACTGCTCCCGACGATCACGAGACCGTCGACCTTGTTCGGGTATCGGCTCGCGTACTCCGTGATCACGTAGCCGCCGAGCGAGAGGCCGACGAGGATCGCGTTCCCGTCGGCCAGTTCGTCGACGACGTCGTCGAGCACCGTCAGTGCGTACTCGAGTTCGAACGACTCGTCGGCCCGATTGCCGTGTCCCGGGAGGTCGGGGGCGACGACGCGGTAGTCGTCGGCCAATGCGTCCCGCTGTGGCCCCCACATCTTCCGGGTAACCATCGCGCCGTGGACGAAGACGATCGAGCGGGCGTCGGGCGGACCGACGACGTCGACGCCACGAATCTCCGTCGAGACCGCAGTAGGTCGATCCATAGCGCCTCGTCGTATACCGGGCAGTTCCTTAGTGATGTGCCGGCGGGCGAGCAACGAGCACGCGAAACATCTAACACGCTGCACGTTACTACAGGTGAGTATGATCTGTTTTGCGGCCGGCACGTTTGACGGCCCGCGTGACGCCGTCTTCGTAGGGGCCTCGTAGCCCCGCATTTCCCGCCCCGTTTCGACGGATGTATTGTTCCAGACCGAAATTCACCGATCAACGGCCAGTATCAGCTATGGACGACCGAACACCGACGACTCCGCGATCGACGCACCGACAACGCCCGTCACGGGCGGTGAGAGCATGAGCATGGAACAGGAGCGCGAAGAACCGACCCTCGAGGGTGGCTACGACCCCGAAGCGGTCGAGAACCGCTGGCAGGAGGCGTGGGTCGACGAGGACGTCTACGCCTACGAGAGCGATGCCGAACGCGACCCGAACACCGTCTACGCGATCGACACGCCGCCGCCGACGGTGTCGGGGAGTCTGCACATGGGCCATCTCTACGGCCACACGCTGCAGGACTTCGCGGCGCGCTTCCAGCGGATGCACGACGGCGACGTGCTGTTCCCCTTTGGCTACGACGACAACGGGATCGCCTCCGAGCGCCTGACCGAGAAAGAACTAGACATCCGCCACCAGGACTACGAACGCCGCGAGTTCCAGGAACTCTGTCGCGATGTCTGCTCGGAGTACGAGGCCGAGTTCACCGACAAGATGCAGGGGCTTGGCTGTTCGATCGACTGGGACAACACCTACAAGACGATCGAACCGCGCGTCCAGCGGATCTCCCAGCTCTCCTTTATCGACCTCTACGAGAACGACCGCGAGTACCGCAAGAAAGCACCGGCGATCTGGTGTCCCGACTGCGAGACTGCGATCTCGCAGGTCGAGATGGAAGACGACGAACGCGGCTCACACTTCAACGACGTCGCGTTCGAGGTGACGAGTGCCGGCACCGACCGCGACGAGTTCGTCATCTCTACCACGCGCCCCGAACTGATCCCGGCCTGTGTCTCCGTCTTCGTCCATCCGGACGACGACGAGAATCAGGACCTCGTCGGCGAGACCGCTCGCATCCCGATCTTCGGCCACGAGGTGCCGATCATCGCCGACGAGCGCGTCGACATGGAGAAAGGCAGCGGGATCGTCATGTGCTGTACCTTCGGCGACCAGAAGGACATCGAGTGGTACCAGGCCCACGACCTGCCGCTGCGCGTCGCCATCGACGAGTCCGCGACGATGACCGAACTCGCCGGCGACTACGAGGGCATGTCCACCGAGGAGGCCCGCGAGGCCATCGTCGACGACTTAGAGGAGGAAGGCTACCTCCGTGACCGCTGGGAGATCTCCCACACCGTCCAGGTCCACGAACGCTGTGACACGCCCGTCGAGTTCCGCGTCTCCAAGCAGTGGTACGTCGAGATCTTAGATCACAAAGAGGAGTACCTCGAGGCCGGACGGGAGATGGACTGGTACCCCGAGAAGATGTTTACCCGCTACAAACACTGGATCGAGGGCCTCGAGTGGGACTGGCTCATCTCGCGCCAGCGCGACTCGGGGATTCCGTTCCCGGTCTGGTACTGTGCGGACTGCGACCACGAGATCGTCGCTCGGAAGGAGGAGCTCCCGGTCGATCCTCTCTCCGACGAGCCACACGTCGATTCCTGTCCCGAGTGTGGCGGCGACGAGTTCGTCGCCGAAGAGGACGTCTTCGATACGTGGGCGACCTCCTCGCTGACCCCCCTCATCAACGCCGGCTGGGACTGGGACGCCGATGCAGAGACGTTCACCATGGAGAAGCCGGAACTGTACCCGTTCGACCTGCGTCCCCAGGGCCACGATATCATCTCGTTCTGGCTGTTCCACACCGTCGTCAAGTGTTACGAACACACCGGCGAGGTGCCCTTCGACGCGACGATGATCAACGGCCACGTCTTAGACGAAAACCGCGAGAAGATGTCCAAATCGCGGGGCAACGTCGTCGCGCCCGACGAGGTACTCGCGGAGTACCCCGTCGACGCCGTCCGCTTTTGGGCCGCAAGCGCCGCCGTCGGCGACGACTTCCCGTACCAGGAGAAAGACCTCCGGGCCGGCGAGAAACTGCTACGCAAACTCTGGAACGCCTCGAAGCTGGTCGACAACCTCGCGCCGCGTGCTCCCGACGAACCCACAGAGCTCGAGCCGATCGACCGCTGGCTGCTCGCCGAACTCGACGACGCCATCGAGGAGCTCACGGATCAGTTCGAGAACTACGAGTTCGCGAAAGCCCGCGATCGCCTCCGAACGTTCTTCTGGAACACGTTCTGTGACGACTACCTCGAGATTGCGAAAGAACGCGAGGACAACCCGTCGACGCAGTACGCCTTGCGGACGGCTCACCGCACGTTCCTGGAGCTGTGGGCACCGTTCTTACCCCACGTCACCGAGGAGATCTGGCAGTCCGGTTACGCAGCGGACGGCAACCTCGCAGAGACCAGTGTCCACACCCGCGAGTGGCCGCGACCGCAGGGGTACGACGCCGACCTTGCTGCCGGCGAGACCGCGATGGAGGTCATCTCGGCGCTGCGCCGGTACAAGAGCGAGAACCAACTCCCGCTGAACGCCGATCTCGACGCGGTGGCCGTCTACGGCGAAATCGACGGCTTCGCGGACGCCATCGCGAACGTGATGCACGTCGACGCCCTCGAGGTGCTCGACGACCAACCGGAGATCACCACCGAAGTCGCCGCGATCGACCTCGACTACTCGCAGGTCGGGCCACAGTACGGCGAACAAGTCGGCGAGATCGACGCCGGCATCGAGAGCGGCGAGTACGAAATTGACGACGATGAGAACGTGCTTCGAGTTGCTGGCGAGGAACTCGAGGACGATCTGTTCGAGGTCGAACTCGAGCGTACCTACTCCGGCGAGGGAGAGATGATCGAGACGGCGTCGGCGGTCGTCATCGTCGAGTAAGTTAGATCGTGTCGTCCGTGTCGTACTGTTTCGCCATTCGCGTCGCCTCGGCGGCGTACTGTGTTTCCAGTTCGGGATCGTCAATCGAGCCGAGGTTGGATGGCTCGGCTGCGACCGCTGCGGTCGTCTCCCGGGCGTCGGAGCAGGATGTCAGCGCCCGTTCCTTCCGGAAGTACTGGCTTCCGTCGGTCGTCGCGTACGTGAGCACGATCAGGTTCTGCTCGTCGTCCGAGTAGGTGCGTTCGACCAGCCAGACGCGAGTCGTCTCTGCCGTCCCGTTCGTCATAGTTGCCTGTTCGCCACCGCCCGAGATAAATTTAGAGCGGCTAGGGTCAGTTTCTGAGACGGGTTGCTGTAACGATTTACCGGTGCAACCGCAAGATTGAGCGCGGTTGCACCGTCGATGACTTACAGCAATCCGTACGAGACGGTGTCTGGCCGATCAGTTCCGGTGTAACCGCTTCGGGTCGATTGCACCGGAACATCGGGACGGCAACCCAGACGAGCGAGACAGTTTACCGGCACACCTTCCGTCCGTCGCCGACCCCGGCGGTGCCGTCGGGTCGGCTCGCTCGAGTCGGCCGAAAACGAGGTGCCTGTCGCCACTCGGCGAGCGGTCTCGTGACTACAGCAGGAGCGATAGCACGGCGAGCACGAGAAACAGCAACACGAGCCACTTGGCGATGCTCATCGTGAGTCCGGCGACGCCGGTCGCGCCGAGCGCGCCGGCAACGATCGCGATGACGAAAAACAGCAGTGCAAGTTCTAGCATGGACGAGATAAAGTCCACCAGAGGGAAGGAAATTCGGCCTTCATACGCGGCCGGACCGCAAACTCACTCGGGCTACTCGTTTATATGTGACCGATACCCTTTGGGTTCGAACCCGCGCCGACAGATGACCTCTTTTCGACCGACCGTGATCGCGCTGATCTGGTCATCGTCTTCCATGCGGCTGATGACGTCGGCCAGTCGTTCCTCCGACCAGCCAGTCTCTTCCCGGACAGTCTCCTGGTTGACCCGACCGCCGCGGTTGACAAGCAGCCTGAGAACCTTGTCCTCGTCGGGGAGGGCCCGTTCGTCGACGCCGTACTCGATCTCTTCGGCGTAGCTCAACGTCTCGTCTGTTCGCTGTTCGGCGTCCGATTCTTCCGTCGTCGCGGACTCGTCGGCCGACGAATCGTCGGTCGACCCCCCTGACAAGAGAGACGAGAGACGAGTCCAGAGTGAGTTCAGTACCATGGTTGGCTACGTTTCGTTTGCATGAACGGTGACGATAGCGCTGTCACAGACGACGGTTCGACCGTCGATCCGCGAGCACGCAGTTATCTTTCGTTTCGATTTCATCGCACATATATTTGTATCGCATCCAGCGTACCGACAACGTCGATCGATGCCGATACGGCCTCCCGTGCCGAAGGGAATCGGCCCTGCGACGTGCAAGCCGATCGGTGGGACCTGACACGCGATTTCGGGCACAAACGCTACAGATGCGTTCGAACCTGTCGGACGATCCCATCGACATCGAACTCGTCTTCTGCCTTGTCGAAGACTACCTCGTCGCCGACCCGGACGACGAACACACCATCCGTTCCCGTTCGCAGCGTGACTGCCTCGAGTTCCTCACCGAACGTCGACAGGAGGGCATGCTGGACGTCCTGTGCACGCGAGAGGAAGCCACAGGGAACGCAGTACTCGATCTCGACCGTTACCATAGAGAGACTGTTCGTCACCAGGGTACAAATCACCCGGGATCGCCACCGAATTCTGAAAGTCACCCGAGGCGTCAACTGTCTGGTTCGCCGATCCCGATCTTGGCGTGGTACTGCGTGACGAGTTCTGCGAGCAGTTCGTGGTGGTTCGTCGAGTGGGGGGCGGTCAGCGGTGAGACGCTGCTCCGACCTTCGGTGACGGCGCGACGGTCGGTTCCCTCGGGATCGGGGATCGCCTCGGGATCCATCGACTCCCAGACTCGATCCTTGAGACGAATCCGATCGCCGTCGCGTTCGGCGTCCATCTCGTAGCGTTTCGATGGACGAGTGATCTCGATCGGCGCTGGCTCACCGTCTGCGATCGGCACGTTGACGTTGAGGTACGCGGCGTGCTCGAAGACGCCGGCCTCGAGTGCGTGTTCCGCGAGGAACGTCGTTACGCGAGTCGCTTCTGCAAAATCGTCGGCCTCGAGTGTGACATCCTGGAACGAGATGTCGCCGACGGGGACGTACATCGATGTCGCAATCGCAGGCACGTCGAAGAAGGCGGCTTCGACGGCAGCGCTGATCGTTCCAGACCGCCCGAGGACGTACTCGCCGAGGTTCGCTCCCTCGTTACAGCCAGCGACGACCAGGTCCGGCACCGTCTCCGGCGTGAGCGCGGACAGTCCCGCGACGACGCAATCGGCGGGCGTCCCGTCGAGCGCGTAGCCGAGTTCGTGCTCGTAGACGTCGACCTCGTGTGAGATCGAGCGACCACACGCACTCTGGTCGTTCGCAGGAGCGACGACGGTCACGTCAGCGCGCTCGGAGAGCGCGTCGTACAGCGCCCGGATACCGGTGCTGTCGATCCCGTCGTCGTTGGTCAACAGGATCTCGAGGGAGTCGCTCATACCGGATCGTCGGCCGCCGGTGCGAAAAGAACACCGCTTCCACGTCTCTCGACTTCGCCGTCGGTCAGGTGATCCGGTCGACGATCGTCTCTTCGTCGACGACCAGATTGTACGCCTCTTCGTCGCCGTTCCAGAGCGCGAGAATTCGCTCGAACGAGCAGACGTCGCCGTAATCGGCCTCGAACAACGGCCGGTTGAGTGCCGTCTCCGTAGTCACGACGGCGTAGTGATCGATCGACTCGCTGCCGTCGCTGATCTTGAACAGCGGATTCGACCCCGAACGACCGGCGTCGTCTTCGCTCAGCGATCGGCTCAGTTTCGCCGCGACGATGTCGATCCGATTCGTCACGTGGCGATCCATCTCGGCCATCTTCGCCCAGTCTTCGGTCTCGAGCGAGAAATCGATCCGACGCCGGCCGTCGACGCGCAACAGCGAGTAGGAAAACTGGACGTCGACGTTGACGAACTCGCGGTCCGAAACGTCTGCGGCGTCCTCGAGGTTGCGCTGGAACGACGGCACCTCGAGGTCGGGTCGAACGTCGAACGACCAGCCCCGATCGGACGGCCGTTCGTTCGGCCAGAGCCTGACAGCAGGGCTGTAGACGGTAACTTCTTCGTCCGTCCCGTCGTGGCGGCGTTCGTCCTCGACAGCCCGCTCGAGGTCGCGCAACTGGATGCTCGTGTTCCTGTCTGCGGGTGCCATCGCGAGCAGGGTGCCGTCGGGTGCGAGCGTCTCGAGATACGTCTGCAGGACGGCCTCGGGGTCTTCCAGTTCGCTCAGGACGTTACAGGCGAGCACGAGGTCGAAGCCGTCGTCGGCGTCGCTCGGATCGAACGAGTCGTCGGCGACGGAACTGGGGTCGAACGCCTCGGCAGTCTCCCGGTGGACCGTCGTGTGTACGTTCCGGCCCGTCTCCGCGAGCAGTTTCTCGAGGACATCCGCGGCCGCGCTCGGTTCGATCGCGTGGTACTCGAGTAAGGCGTCGTCAGGGAGGTAGTCAGAGAGACCCAGCGCGGGCCCGCCGACGCCGGCCCCGACGTCGAGCACCCGCAGGTTCCGTCCGAGCAACCCGCGCTCGGCCAGATCGTCGAGTGCGTACTGGATCGCCGCGTAATACCCCGGCAGGTGGTAGATCGCATAGCCCGACGCGACGTCCTCGTCGTACTCGACGTGGCGGCCCTCGAGGTAGCGGTCCTTGAACCGACGGATCGTCGACCGTAGCAGGTTCCCTGCGGCGTCTTCGTGCCAGTCGACACCGTAGCGGTCGACCAGCAACTCCTCGAGTGCGTTTCCGTACTCGGCGGGGAACTCGGTGACCGGTCGCTGGTTTGGCCCGACGGGGTCGTCCTCGACGGGAACGAAGCTCCCGTCATCGCGTTCGATCAGTCCGAGGACGGGCGCGTCTTCGCGGAGGTGCTGGCGAACGACCGCGGGATGAGGTGTCCCCTCGACGTACTCGCAGATCTCCTCGGGGTCGATCGGTCGGACGTTCCGCAGGTACTTCGCGTTCGATCGGATCGCCTCACGCTGGTCGCTCATTCGTGATCACCCTCTTGCCATTGGGCCGCTGCGTCTCGGTACAGTCGCTCGAACTCGTCGCCGTCGGCGGCCGCGATTCGACGTGCTGCCTCCGCGACGACGTCCGCACCGTCGAAGGCGTCCTGGATGTCGGCGTAGACTCGCGGCGTCCCCTCGGTCATCTGTTCGGCGAGTGTCTTCATCTGCTCGTAAATCGGCGTTTCGAACCCCCCGGGGATCGATTCCGACTCCGCCGCCAGCGCAAACGCGAGGACGGCTGCGTGGGTCGTCGCCTGGACCGTCTCCATCGCCTTGTCGTGCTCGGCCGCCGTCGTCTCGTGGCGGTCGTTGCCCCCCATCTCGAGGTCCGCGAGCAACGCCTCCGTTACTGGCCCCTCGCGGTCGCGAACGACCGCGATCGAACCGGGAGCACGCTCGGGGGCAAACAACGGGTGGAGACTCACTCGCTCGCGTTCGGGAGCGTGTTCCCGCATCGCCTCGACGGCTGGTTCCATCACGCCCGAAACGTCGACGACCGCTCGCTCGGCACGATCCGCGTGGGCGGCAACCGCGTCGGTGACGTGTGCCATCGGCACCGCGAAACAGACGACGTCGTAGCGATCGTCAGCCTCGAGATCCGTGACATCGGCATCCCCGACGACGTCGGCGGCTTCGACCGCGGCCTCCGGGTCGACGTCGGCGAACGTGACGGGTGCGTCGATAGCCTGCCCGAACCACGTCCCCATCGATCCCGCGCCGACGATCAGTACGTCCATCGGTGAGTCGTACCGCCCGCCGTCGCAAAAGCCGTTCGATCGTTCGGCTCGAGTGAACTACGCTACTCCACTCGCTCGAGCACGATCCGCTCCGCGAACCGTCCCCGTTCCTGGGCTTTCTCGGAGCGGAGTTCTTGGAGGCGCTCCCTCGAGATTCCCTCGTGGGCCCGGATAGCGTGGACGACCTCGAGTACGTCGGCCAGTTCCTCGATGTCTTTGTCCTCCTGAAACTCCGTGACCTCCTCGGCCAGTTTCTCGAGCAGTCGGCGTTCGTACTCGTCGTCCGCGGTGTGGACGATCGGCGTCTCGCCGTCTTCTTCGATGATCCAGGGGATTTCGTCCCGGACGGCACTGTCTAGATGAGAGTTTGAGGAACGAGCAGGTGGTGGCGAGAAGTGCTCATGCAACTCGCCAACCTGCTCAAAGAGACCGTAGACGTAGATTGTGATGAGGTTTGGGAGAACGAGCGCACCCAGACACCCGTCAGGGTGTTCGGGGTGCGTCTCCATTCGATGGGATTATCGGTTCGAGAAGTCGTCGCAGTGCTCGAATTCCTCGGCATTGGCCGTTCTCACGGCGCGGTCTGGAACTGGACGCACAAACTCTGGGAGGCACAGAGCGACCCGCCGACGGCAGCGCCGTCGCGGGTCGCGGTCGACGAGAAACAGATCGAGGTCGACGGCGAGACAAAGTGGCTGTACGCGACGATCGATACAGAATCGAAACTCCTGCTCGAAATTGACGTGTTCAGTCGCCGCGGGACTGACCCCGCGGCGGCGTTCCTACACCGTCTCATCGAGAAACACGAGATCGGCGATGCGGAGTTTCTTGTCGATGCTGGCGGCTATCTGACTGCCCTTGCACGCCACGACTTGAGCGGCCAGCTCAACTACAGTGATCGAAACCACGTCGAAAAGTGGGTTCAGACCGCCTCAATGCAGATCGACCGCTTTCACTCCTTCTGGCGGGGCAGTCCAACGAGCGCAAGACGGTGGCTGAGACGCTTCAGACATCATTATAACCACGATCGGCCGAATCAAGCACTCGATGGTCGAACACCAGCCGAGGAGGTGCTGAACTAGTACTGTCCCAACCGTCGACCGACGAGTCGAACCGGCCCACGTGGCCGGGTTCGACTCATCAGTGCAGGCTTGGCCCGCCACTAGTACCGTCCCAACCGTCGACTGACGGGTCGAATCGAGCCACACCGCCAGATTCGACCCATCAGTGCAGGCTTGGCCCGCCACTAGTGCTTTGGCAAGCCTGAACGGATGAGTGAAACCGAATGCAGTCGTCTGGGTTCACGCAGCAGTCGACGCTTGGCCGAGTACTAGACAGTGCCGTTCGTATCGAAGGATATGAGCGGTGGACCGATCACTGGAGCCAGCGGACACTACACGTACAGACTGATTGTTTCCTTGAAACAGAACCGTTAGTTCTGGTGTAAAGAATAGTCGTATCATGGTAGCAAGAGCCCTCCAGCGGTTCGCTATACTGATCACAGCAGATACGTTAGTCCAGTCCGAGACTCAGTTTTAGCGCTTCGTCCACTGTCTCCATCGTCTCTGTGTCGAGGCTTCCAAGCACCGAGTGAATCCGCTTTTCGATGGAGATGACACGAATTTGATCGAGGCGAATCGAGGAATTTTTCTCGAACGGTGATTCCGCCGCTTCGACGAGAATCTCGAACGGATAGCCCCGATATGTCCCCGTCGCAGGGGCAACGATAGTCGTACTAGCATTTGTATTCCCAACATCGTTCTGGACGACTACCGCAGGGCGAGTTTTCTTCATTTCGTGCCCTTCCGCAGGAGCAAGTCGAACGATAACGACGTCGCCGCGACGAAGTTCCGAGTCTTCGCTCATTTATCCAGCCCGTCCCACGCCTCGTCCGATTCGTCGTCCCACTCTTCTGCAAGCTCTTCCGCACTCTCAGATGCCTCGCGGTACGCAGCAGCCAGTTCGTCTTCGTCGGGCTGGTCAGATTCTACCTCGACGACGGCAACGGTCACACGCTTGTTCGCATACTCCGTCCCGAGATAGATTCGACCTCGGTCATCGGTCTCGTTCGTTCGGAGGTCCCGAACATCTACTTTTGTCATGTTACCGACTTGGACTTATTGCTGAATAAGCGTTGCCCACTATTACCCACGGCAGATATTTTCCGTAGCTCGTGCCATGGATTTCATCTACCTGAACAAGATGGAGAAACATGGAAACCGGTAGCAAACAACACTAATTTCACGGATCTGCTACTGTTTCTCCCCGCCAATAGCCATCTCTCGCTTGCCAGCCTGAAACTCCACGGACCGAGTTCAATTCTATCGGCTCGAGACGAACTGCTTTTCGAGCGATTCCTCGGTCGTCGGCAGGTCATCGACGAACCGTTTGACGATCGCTTCTTCTGCCCGGTGGAGGGTCTCGCTACAGGTCGACTTCGCGATGTCGAGGTGGTCTGCCAGCTCCGTTAGCGAACACTCCCGGGGCGTATCGTAGTATCCTTCTTCGACGGCAGCGACGACGACCTCGAGCTGTCGTTCGGAGAGCAGTTGGGTTCCGTGGAGCCGTTCGTGGACGTTTTCGATACGATACTGGAGTCCGAAGTTCTCGAGTTGCTCGGCAAGCCCGGCAAGCCGGTCACGTGAGCCGGTGACTTCGATCGTCGCCTCGCCGTCGCTGATCTCGACTGGCAGCTCGATCGGCATTCCCGACTCCCGAGAGGAAAACAGCAACAGTGGTGCCGTCGTCTCGAAGTGAACGGTCGCTTCCTTCTCGCTCCACTGGGCGAGCGTCAGCTCGGTAATCTGGGGATGACCGTCCATGTCGTCGATCACGTCCGGGACGTCCGAG
Organism: Natronobacterium gregoryi SP2; assembly: GCF_000230715.2. Classification (GTDB taxonomy): domain Archaea; phylum Halobacteriota; class Halobacteria; order Halobacteriales; family Natrialbaceae; genus Natronobacterium; species Natronobacterium gregoryi. The sequence continues at coordinate 237,693 of NC_019792.1, read as the reverse complement.
CCGGTGACCCTGACAAGGGCGAACCCGCTGTCCGAGCCCGGTACCGCCGCGAGGACGCGAAACGTCGCCGCCGGATACGCACTCGAGACCTGTTGCACCCAGACTTGCTCGGGCAGGGTGACCGTGAGGGTCGCTTGCACCATAGTGCTGCGTTCTAAACGGCAGTATAAACCCCTGTCTACGAATATGTTCGGTATCATTTTTACTCGGGGGAAACAGATTGACGGACACGTGATAAACAGCTACTTTCGACCGGAACGAAGCAGTACTCGATGATTATTGAGTGAGTTGATCGAACGATAGACGTGCGCGAGATCGGCCCCCGTCACCTGATACGGACTGCTGTCCCGATGTCCCGGCGCGACCGCAGGCGCGCTCGCGGTCGCACCGGCACTGACTGACAGCAAACCGTACGAAAGCCCGACGCCGGACCGACTACAGGTGCTCACACAGCAGATCGACCAGCCGATCGGTCTTTTCGTGCTGGAGCCAGTGGCTCGCGTCCGCGAACAACTCGAGATGTCCGTCGCGACAGTGGTCGTAGCTGTCGAGTGCCAGTTCGCGGACGAGCGCCGTGTCAGCTTCACCCCAAGCGACGAGCGTCGGCGCGTCGACGCGGTCCCGCGGTGAGGGTGACGGATATCGTGCGGTGGCCCTGTACCAGTGTATCATCCCCTCGAGAGCGTCTTCCCGCCGCCACGCACGCCGGTATCGCTCGAGATCCGCGTCGGAGAACGTTCCCGGTGCCGAGGTTCCACGGAGCGCTCGCTCGAGGAGCCGAAAGTCGTCGTACCGACAGAGCCGTTCGGGAAGCCAGGGAAGCTGGAAACTGTAGGCGTACCAGCTCCGACGCAGTTGCTCGGGATTCGAGAGCAACTGTCGTCGAAACGCGGTCGGGTGGGGCGCGTTGACGACGGAGAGTCGGTCGACGACCTCGGGATGGCAAAGCGCGAGGTCCCACGCGACGATCCCGCCCCAGTCGTGGCCGACGATGTCCGCCGTGGCCCGGTCTTCGGTGTCGATCAGCGCCGCCACGTCCCGCGCGAGTTCGGGCCGGCGGTACGCTCGCACCGACTGTGGTTTCTCGCTGCGGTTGTACCCTCGCTGGTCCGGGACTACCACGCGAAAGCCGGCCTCGACGAGCGGCTCGATCATCTCGTGCCACCCGTACCAGAACTCGGGAAAGCCGTGGAGCAATACGACGAGTGGGTCGTCTGGGTCGCCGGCGACTCGCGCGTGCAACCGGAGGCCGTTTACCGACCTGAACGTCGACGTTCCCACGTTCGTCGCGAGCGACGCCGGGTCGACTGCCGGATTCGAGGTGACCATATCGTCGTATACGATCCGATAGAGCTTGAAAACCAGCCTACGAGCGGGTGACGGTCAGATTCGGAGCCGATCTGTCGAACAGAGAGACGGGTCCACGTGCTCGACGTCGCCAGTCTTCGAGTGCACCTTGAGCGTGTCTACGACTTCCGCCAAACGACAGGTGACGGAGCGAACGCCACACTCCGCAGGCGAGCATCGACCTGTTCAGTACGAGCTGGTTAACGCAGTGAACGAACGCGAAAGAGAACGAGTTCGAATACCGTGGTCCGTTCTCACCGGCAGAGTCGGTCAGACTGGCGCACCCTCTTCGGCCTCGAGGAGTTCGTGATACCGGTTGCGGATCGTGACCTCGGAGATGCTTGCGACCTCGCTGACGTCGTTCTGGGTTACTTTCTCGTTGGTCAGCAGCGCTGCGGCGTACACCGCGGCGGCGGCCAGCCCGACGGGAGACTTGCCGCTGTGGATTTCGGCGTCTTTGGCGGTCTTGAGTAACTGGCGTGCGCGCCGTTCGGTCTCGTCGGGGAGGTCGAGGTCGCTCGCGAACCGCGGCACGTAGCTCTCGGGATCGGCCGGCTGGATCTCCAAGCCAAGCTCCCGGACCACGTACCGGTAGGTGCGGGCGATTTCGTCTTTCTCGACGCGGGAGACGGCAGAGATTTCGTCGAGACTGCGGGGGGTGCCGGCCTGTCGGGCGGCGGCGTACAGCGCAGCGGTCGCGACGCCTTCGATCGAGCGACCTGGCAGGAGGTCCTCCTCGAGTGCACGTCGGTAGATGACGCTTGCAGTCTCGCGGACGTTCTCCGGCAGGCCGAGGGCAGAAGCCATCCGGTCGATTTCGCCCAGTGCCTGCTTGAGGTTGCGCTCTTTCGAGTCGCGGGTTCGGAACCGCTCGTTCCAGGTGCGCAGGCGCTGCATCTTCTGGCGCTGGCGACTCGAGAGGGCTTTGCCGTAGGCGTCTTTGTCCTGCCAGCCGATGTTGGTCGACAGCCCCTGGTCGTGCATCATGTTCGTCGTCGGTGCGCCGACCCGGCTTTTCTCGTCTTTCTCTGCGGAATCGAAGGCTCTCCACTCCGGGCCGCGGTCGATTTCTCCTTCGTCGACAACGAGGCCACAGTCCTCACAGACGGTCTCGCCACGTTCGTCGTCGGAGACTAGGCGACCGCTACACTCGGGGCACTGCTCGCGCTCGGTCGTCTCGTCACGGGATTCGACTCGGTCGGCCTGGTGTCGCTGGTCATTGCGGGTTCGTATGCTGGAATCAGTCATGTATTGTGACCGATCGAAACGTCGATGAAAACGCTCTGTAGTGCTCTCTAGTAAAGAATCTCGGTTACTTAAAGCTTTCGGTGAGATGTTCTGTAACTACAGGACGTTTCGAACGAAACGACCGACTCGAGCCGACCCGGTGGCCAGTTCCCACGTATCGAAACCCTTACTCCCCGGAGGCGGGTTCGAACACGTATGAGCGACGACGCCGTCAGCCCCGAGGAGGTCCGTCACGTCGCGGAGTTGGCCCGCGTCGACCTCGCCGACGACGAGGTCGGTCGGTTCACTCAGCAGTTCGCGGACATCCTCGAGTACTTCGAGACGCTGGACGAGGTGCCAGCGGTCGACCGCGAGGCCGACCTTGTGAACGTGATGCGACCGGACGAGAAACGAGAATCGCTTTCCAGCGAGGAAGCGCTCCGGAACGCGCCGGAGACCGAGGATGGCCACTTCAAAGGCCCGAACGTTTCCTGATCATGTCGGCGAATATCTTCATCACAGAGGAGCGTATCGAGGGCGACGAGGACGGGCCGCTTGCAGGTACGACCGTCGCCGTCAAGGACAACATCTCCACCGAGGGCGTCCGGACGACCTGCGGATCGGCGATGTTAGAAGAGTACGTCCCGCCGTACGATGCGACGGTCGTCTGCCGACTAAAAGAGGCGGGCGCGACCATCGTCGGCAAGGCAAACATGGACGAGTTCGGGATGGGGACGACCACGGAGACCTCGAATTTCGGTGCCGTCGACAACCCCGCCGCATCCGGTCACGTCCCCGGCGGCTCCTCCGGTGGGTCGGCCGCCGCGGTCGCCGCAGGCGAGGCAGACGTCGCGCTCGGCTCCGACACCGGCGGCTCGATCCGCTGTCCGGCCGCGTTCTGTGGCGTCGTCGGCATCAAACCCACCTACGGACTGGTCTCGCGATACGGGCTCGTCGCCTACGGCAACAGCCTAGAGCAGATCGGTCCCTTCGCAAACAGCGTCGAGGACGCGGCCGAACTGCTGGACGTGATCGCGGGCCCCGACGACCGTGACGCGACCACGCGTGAGCCCCAACTCGAGGGCGAGCGCTACGCAGACGCCGCCACCGCCGACATCGACGACCTCTCGGTCGGCGTCCCCACGGAACTACTCGAGGGTGCCGACGAGGGCGTCGTCGAGACCTTCTGGGACGCCATCGCCGACCTCGAGGAACAAGGTGCGGAGTACCACGAGGTCTCCCTGCCGTCGGTCGAACACGCCGTCGAGGCCTACTACGTGATCGCGATGTCAGAGGCGTCCTCGAACCTCGCGCGGTTCGACGGCGTCCGCTACGGCAACTCCGGCGGCTACGACGGCAACTGGAACGAGGCGTTCTCGGCGGCCCGCAAGGAAGGGTTCGGGGACGAGGTCAAACGGCGCATCCTGCTTGGCACGTACGCGCTCTCGGCAGGCTACCACGACAAGTACTACAAGAAAGCTCAGGACGCTCGAGCGTGGGTCAAACAGGACTTCGACGAGGCGCTCTCCGACGCCGACGTCCTCGCGTCGCCGACGATGCCCGTGCCGCCGTTCGAACTCGGCGAGAGTCTCGACGACCCGCTCCAGATGTACCTCGCGGACGCGAACACGGTGCCGGTCAACCTCGCGGACCTGCCCGCGATTTCGGTTCCCGCCGGTGAAACCGACGGACTTCCTGTCGGCCTGCAGCTAATCGGTCCCGCGTTTGGTGAGGAAGAGATTATTCGAGCGGCCAGCGCGCTCGAGTGACGGAACTGTCGACAGCCACTCGACGAACGCGCTCGTAGACACACCAACGTTATGCAGTCTTACATAGATGGGAGCGTATGCCCGCAATCGGAATTGGTGCCCCCATCTACCTCGTCGTTCAGGCGTTCATCGCACGCTTCGTGTACCGCGAAGCCGTGGCTCACGACCGTCGATCCCCACTCGTAATCGGTATCAGCGCGTTCGTCTTCAGTATCGTCGCCGCACTACTCGTGGAGAGCGTTTTCCTCGTGGTGCTCGTTCAGGCGGTGGCCATCGGTCTGTACCTGATCGGCGTCTCTCGAAATCGACCGAACACCATCAGTAACTAAGGAGGTTCGATCACGACGTCGCCCATGGATCGATCACGGCAGCACGTCTCTTCGGAGACCGAGTGGGAGTCACGCGTCGGCTACTCTCGAGCCGTCAGAGCCGGTCCCCACGTCCACGTCTCAGGGACGACCGCGACGGACGAGGACGGGAACGTCGTCGGCCGCGACGATCCTGCCGAACAGACACGCTACGTGCTGGAAATCATCCAGAACGCACTTGAGGAGGCCGACACCACGCTCGAGGACGTCGTTCGGACGCGGATCTACGTCGTCGACATCGACGACTGGGACGCGATCGGACGAGCACACGCCGAAGTGTTCGGGGAGATTGGACCGGCAACGAGTATGGTCGAGGTGAACCGACTGATTTCGCCGGAACTACTCGTCGAAATCGAAGCGACGGCGTACGTCGGCAGCGAGTGACTCGACCGTCGAAAAACGGTTATTCCTCGTAGGCGAGGTTCATGATCCACTGCGAGAAGGCGTCGCTGTTGGGATCGACCTCCTCCTCGCCGATAAACGGCGAGAGCATGTCGCCGGCCATCAGGAGTGTGAAATCCAGATCCCGTGCGGTCGGGCTGATATAGTAGGTGTTGTGCCCGTCGTAGACGGTCTCCTCGCGGTCGACCAGTTCCTTCTCGACGAGCGATTCGACGATCCGACTCCCTTTGCGCGAGGAGACGTCCAGTTCCTTCCAGAAGTCGCTCTGGTGGATGCCACCGGTCTCGCGAACGAGTTCGAGCCCGGCGTGCTCGTCCTCGGACAGTTCTTGTTCGACCGCAGGAACGCTCACGGTGACCACCCCTCCGTGCTCGCCGCGACAGGCAGGAGTTCGTCCATGTCCACAACAGAGTCGGGGAGCCGCTTAAATGTGCCTTTCGTCGTCGACCTCGCTCGTGGTGTCCGTTTCCGTCTCCGGTTCCGAGAGTGACACCTCGAGTCGATCGTACTCAGTCTGACACGGCGGTCCGGCCGCAAACGAGTAGCGAGCGGCGGGCGGCGACTGTTCGGGACCGATCGCGATCAACGACGACGACCGAGTTCCAAAGCCGTTTTCGTGGAGACAGACGCCGTACTCGTGGTCACCGAGCACGTCGCCGGCACGCTCGAGCCACGCTGTGACCGTCTCGGTCGGCTCCCCTCTCTCGTCCGTCAGAACCGAAAGCTCTTTGCGAATCTCGCGGCCGTTTTCGGCCTGCGCTCGAGCCGCGTCCGCCCGAGCGGACGGGACGTCCGCGTCGTCGTCGACCGCGACGTTGACCACGACGTGGACGCCAGGATCGAATTCCGTGATCTCGAGGTCCCCGTCCCACTGGTAGCAGTACGCGTTCTCGGCGTCGGCGATCACCAGGTGAAAGCCGTCGTACTCGTCGGCGGCAGTCGTGTCCTCGACGAGTGCGGCTGCTTCGGCAGCCGAACGCGCCTTGAGGACGTCCGCCACCAGCAGTCCACGGGAACGGTCACCGGCCAGCTCGTGGTCGATCCAGCGGTTCGTGATTCCCGCGAAGACGCCGAACTCGTTGTAGCCGATCCAGGTGCCGCCAGCCTCGGCGTCCTGCGGCGCGACGACCCTCGGCTCCTCGCTGTAGACGTCTGGCGAAATCGAGTCGCGCTCGAGGCGCTCGTCTCGGTTCGCTGCGACCGCGACCGGTGCGTCGTCGAAAACCTGCCACGCGAGCGTGAGCGTACACACGACTCGTAGTACGGATAGCAGACTCTTAACTTGTCTGTGGGCGACGGTCGAATCGGGAGGACGTAATCGAACGAACGCAACTCGCAAACTCCCAGCCACAGCAGTCGCAGTCTCCACGGGTCGGTACACTTCGATCGTTTCAACAGAAGAAAGCATTTATAATTAGTTAGAACAGTAATATATCGTATGCTGCCCTCCAACCAGCACGCCCTCCGAACTGCCTACGACCAATACGGCCCCAGAACGGACCGAGACGATATCGCTGCAGGATACGCAGCCGCGATCGGTGCCGTCCTTTCGGCCGCACTGTACGTTTTATCAGTCTGGCTCGTCAATTCCGGCCATCTCGGCCTCGATTGGTCGCCGTACTTTGCAGCGCTCGAGTTCCACTGGGTCGTCTACTCCTCGACGGTCGGATCGGTCATTGCCGCACCGACAGCGTTTCTTATCGGAGTGGCCGGATGGCGAGCCATCCAAACCCAGACCGCATTCAGCGGTGTGTTGAGAGGTGTCGTCGGCGCTGCGGCGACGTACGTCGCGGCGTTCGTCCCTATTGCGGCGATTTTCTTCGTTACAGGAGTCGGGTCAGCGGCGGCGGGGTCGGCGCTGGCGAACGCGCTCGAACTGGCCGGTATCGTTGTCGCCGTCGGGTTCGCCCTCACATGGTGGCTCACTATTCCGATTGGCTGTCTCGTGGGCGTAGCGTACACGGTCAGCAGTTCGACCACAGCCTGAAACTCGTGCCATCGCGACCGGTTTAGCCACCTCAGCTACGCTCCCTATCAGTCGTTGTTGTCGGGGCTTCGCAGTTGTCGCTACAACGTCAGTATCCCACGGTATTTGAAACCTCAAAGGCCGTGCGGTGAGTGCGTTCGACGAGCCGGCGCCGTCTCCCGCAACCATCAGTCGACCGAGGATTACCGAAGAACGTCACTCACGTCGACGCCGTCCTCGAGCAATCGCTCTCGAACTGCCTCGCGATCGACCGTCCCCGACGCAGTCCGGGGAAGTTCGTCGACGGCCGCGAGCGTCTTTGGCCGCTTGAACCCCGCGAGTCGCTCGTCGGAGTGCTCGAGCACCGATGCGTACTCGAGGCCGTCTCCCACTGGCACGATCACAGCAGCGACCCGTTCGCCCCACTCCTCGTCGGGGAGGCCGACGACGGAGGCGTCGTCGACCGCCGGATGGGAGCGCAGGGCGTCGATCACCTCGCCGGGGTCGACGTTCTCGCCGCCCGTGACGATCCGGTCGCTTCGGCGGTTGAGGATCCAGAGCCGGCCGCCCTCGTCGCGGTACCCGATATCACCCGTGTGTAGCCCTCGTTCTCCGATGGCTGCAGCAGTCTGCTCGTCCTCGAGATAGCCCGGCGTCACCGTCGGCCCCGAGACGACGAGTTCTCCGGGTTCACCCGGCGAAACTGGTTTGCCGCCATCGTCGACGACAGTCACCTCGGTGCCGACGAGTGGCCGGCCGACGGTTCCCTCGTGCGACCGTATCTCTGCGGGCGTCGCCGTCGCAATCTGGGAGGCCGTCTCGGTCATCCCGTAGGTAGGGTGGACGGGGACGCCGGCCTCGAGGCAGCGCTCGAGCAAGTCCTCGGTTGCAGGCGCACCGCCGAGCAGGACGAACCGCAGCGAGTCGGCGGGTTCCCAGCCGCCCTCGAGCAGTCGCTTGCACATCGTCGGGACGAGCGAGACGCCGGTGACGTCGTACGCCTCGAGGATAGCGACGGTTTCGTCCGGGTCGAACTCGCGCTGGATCACGACGGTCGTTCCGTACAGCGTCGACCGGAGGACGGGTGCGAGCCCACCCATGTGGTACATCGGGAGACAGCAGAGCCACCGGTCGTCGGGAGCGACGCCGAGCCGGAACGCCGAAGCGGTCGCGCTCGCGACGAGATTGCCGACGGTCAGTCGGACACCTTTCGGCTCGCCGGAGGTGCCCGACGTGAACATGATCAACTGAGTGTCGTCGGGATCGATTTCGCGATCCGACGCGCTCGAGACGCCGTCTTCCGTCGGATCGGAGAGATACTCGACGGTTCCTGCCCTGGGCTCGTCGACAGAGACGACCGGCCCAGCATCCGCCAGGTCGGCTATCTCGAGTGCCGTCGACTCCGTCTCGCGGTCACAGACGATCGTCTCGCAATCGGTTCGTTCGACCTTCCCTGCGAGCGTCTCGGTCGTCTCGCGGACGTTCAGCGGAACGACGGTCCTCCCCATCCGCATCGTGGCGAAGAAAACGACGGCGAAGGCGGGTCGAGTGCCCATCAGGACTCCGATCCGAGACGAGTCGGTCTCGAGGGACGCGAGTGCTCGAGTAGTGGCGTCGACGCGCTCGTCGAACTCGGCGTAACTCCACTCGCGGTCGGTCTCGACGTCGATCAGGGCCGTGGCTTCGGGAGTGGCAGCGACGCGAGTCGAGAGCAGGTCCGTGGTCAGTTCTCCGAGCTCGGGCATCAGTCCGGCCACACCCCGTCGATACCCAGTCCCTTCGCCTGTGGGATCACTGCCGCACCGTTCTCCAGGACGACCGGATCGCGGCCGAGATCTTCGGCGAGCAACTCTGCGGTCGCGAGCCCACAGGCAGGAACGTCGGGGATCGCCGCCGCGAGGTGGACGGCACCCGTTCGCGCGACGGCGCCGTCGATCGTCGTCGTCACAAGCGGCGTGATCTCGAGTTCGCTCACCCACGCTGCGACCTCGTAGGCGACGTCGACACCGCCGAGTGCCATCGGTTTCAGGACGACGACATCGGCCGCGCCGGCGCTACAGATCCCGTCGATGCCGTGCTCGAGGACGCCTTCGTCGAGTGCGATCTCGACTTCGCCGGCCGCTTCACGGAGATCTGCGTGGCCCTCGAGCGCACCCGCTGGAAGGGGTTGTTCGAGGACCGAAACGTCCAGTTCGTCGAACGCCTCGAGTGCGCGTTCGGCCTCGGCATAGGTCCAGGCCTCGTTTGCGTCGACCCGGAGTTCGACATCGGAGCCGACCATCTCGCGAACCCGGCGGACGCGGGCGACGTCTTCCTCGAGATCGCGGAGCCCGGCTTTCAGCTTGCAACACGTGAAACCGCGTTCGACCGCGTCCATGGCTGTCCGTGCGCTCTCGTCGGGCGTTCCGTCACCGATCGTCGCGTTTACCGGGACGCGACCGACCATCGACTCCTGTCCGAGGTGTCGATACAGCGGCGTCGCCGACTGGGAAGCCTTGAGGTCGGCGAGTGCGAGCGAGACCGCATGGCGGGCCGCGACCTGTTCGTCGACTTCCCCGAGTGCGCCGCTTGGCCCACCAGACCTGATCGCCGTTCGGGCGCGCTCGAGGGCTGCTTCGCAGTCGTCGGGCGACTCGGTCCACCCGGCAAGCGGTGTCGCCTCGCCGTAGCCGACGCTCGTTGCCGTCGGTTCGTCGACCGTCCGATCGACGACCCGCACTAGAAACCCGTCGCGGGACTCGATCGACCCGCCGGCCGTCCCGAGCGGCTGCTCGAGGGGCAGAGAGAACGACCGAATCTCGAGTTCGAGAGCCGACGCCGAGCGATCGTTTCCGTTCGAATTCATAGTGAGAGCCCCGCCGCGAAGAGAGCGGCGTAGAGTGCGAGCAGTTTCCCGGTCGCCTCGAGTGCCGGATTCAGTGCCTCGCCGTCGGTTCGCGTACAGACGGTCCGGGTGATGATGGCAGCGTAGGGCAGGGTCACAAGCGGCAGCAAGACCGCAGGGCCGAACTCGCCGGAGACGGGCCAGAACCACAGCGGCGCGAGATAGGCGAGCGCGAGCAACGCGACGAACTCGACGCGACTCCAGCGGTAGCCGAGTCGGACTGCAAGCGTTCGCTTTCCAGTTTCGGCGTCGGTCTCTTTGTCGCGGACGTTGTTCACGATGATGATACACGTCGAGATGGAAGCGACGGGGAGGCTGGCGACGAACGCCTCGACGGTGACGGTTCCCTCGGGGACCGACACCGGGAACGGCTGTGCGAGAAGGACAGCCGCTGCCTGCACGTAGAACGTTCCCATCACCGCCACGATCCCGAAGAAGACGAAGACGAAGAGATCCCCCAGTCCGTGATAGCCAAGCGGGTAGGGTCCGCCCGTGTACGCCCAGCCACAGAGGACGCTTACGAGTCCGATCACGAGGATCGGCACGCCGCCGACGTAGACGAGGTAGGTTCCCGAGAGAATCGCCAGCGCGAACGTGACGATTGTCGCGAATTTAACCTGCCCGGGCGAGATGATGCCAGCCTGCGTAACTCGAGTAAAGCCCTCCCGGTCTTCGGTGTCTGTCCCCTTGACCGCGTCGTAATAGTCGTTCGCGAAGTTGGTCCCGATCTGGATCAGCGCTGCACCGACGAAAGCCAAAAGCGCCGGCCAGGGCGCGAACACGCCTTCGTGGATCGCAAGGCCAGTCCCGACGATGACGGGTGCCGCAGCCGCTGGCAAGGTCTGCGGGCGTGCCGCCATCAACCACGCCTTCGTCCGTGACGTCTCAACCTCGGTCATGTCTTGTCTCGAGTGTCCCACTCGAGAGAGTGTCAACGTTGGCATTGCGAGCGAGCGAACAGCAACCAGACGATGCCGATCGATCGCTATCGGGCGTCGCAACCAGTCTGTACCTGCCAGCAAGGGAGAGCTCGGCTACGCTTCCGGGGCGGTCCAGCGATAGTAGTCGACGAGAAGGGTCCCAGCTCTGACGAAGACGTACAGCGTCGCGGTGACGATCGTCAGCGGGACGACGACGCTCCAGAAGCCGGTTATCATCGTCGGTCCGAACTCGGCGAGTGGCAAAAATATCTCCCTCCCGATTAGCTGAAACGGGAGGAAAAGCAGCCGCAACAGGATCGTGACCGCGACTGCGATGGCGACCCAGAAGAGGAAAATGCCGAGGACGATCAGCGACTCCGTCACCGCCCACTCGAGGCGACCGCGGGGTGAGTCAGGGAACATGTCCGCGAGTGTCGTTTCCCCAAGGATAAATCGGTCGGAACGGTACCTTCGCCATCAATAGTTCGGCTACGAGCGGCCCTGGCGTACCAAGTAGAGAATCAGACCCGCGCCACCGAGGGCGAGAACCGGTATTGCACCGACTCCGGGCACGGCGTCGGTGCTCGCACTCGAGCCACTGGAGGTCTCGACGGCGTCGATACTGACGGTCGACTCGCGTTCGATCGTTCCCTGTGGATAGTCGCTGACGAGGATCGCCGACGCGTCGGTGATCTCGAGCGTCTCGTTGGCCGTCGGCGCGTCCGGGGCGATGTCGAACGCGATCGTGGCCGCTGGCTCGGTCGTCGCTGCGCCGTCGCCGGACGGTTCGCGTTCCTGGCTGATCGTCACTTCGCCGTCGGCAACCTCGGAGGACCCGGTGACTTCTGCGTCCGGATCGCCGTGGGCGAGCATCTCGCCGTGAGTCACCTCCGCGACAGAGAAGACATCGGCGTCGTACACGACGGTCGCGGACAGTTCGTCGATCCCATCCCCGACGTAGTCCCCGTGAGTACTCACTACGAGGTCTATCTCGATCGTCTCGCCGACTTCCGCGTCGGTTTCGGCAGGATCGAGCGCGAAGATCGCGATGTTGTCGCCGGCCGCGGCGGGGGCCGCGAACGTCCCGACCACAACCGTGCCTGCGACGGCACAGACGAGTGCGAGCGCGAGAGCAGTAGTCGGCAGTCGCGAGCGTTCGAACACGATCAGGTCTCCCCCAGGACCTCGAGTTCCACCGCCGGCATCTCGAGAAACGCCGTCTCGTACCCCTGGTGGCGGGCGACCTGTGGCGGCGACTCGACGGTGACCGTCACCGAGTCCCCCGGTTCGATGTTGGCGACCGACACACCGTAGTGGTGGTCGTACTCGCCGTCGATGGTCTGCCCGAGGCCGATATCGTCCGCGACGGTGTCGCCGTCGCGTTCGATCGTCGCCGAGAGCGATGCGTCAGCGAGCGGAACGCGATTGTAGGGTGTGCGTGGCGAGACGAGGAGATACTGCTCGTCGCCGTCCGCGAGTCGGAACCCGGACTCGAACAGCGTCGCGAGGACGGCCGCGTCGCCGCTTCGCGGGAGGTCCTCGTGTTCGTCGGGACGACCGTCGTCTGGACTGACGAGGAGCCGATCGGGATAGTCGTCGATCGCGGGGAGTGCGGAGTACGGGACGTGGGCGTGGTCTTGGTGTTCGTCGCCGCCCTCGTGATCGTCGTGTTCGCCACTGTGATGCTCGTGCTCTTTGCCGTGATCGCTCCCGTGACCGTGTCCGCCGTGATCCATCGGCTCGAGGGCGTCCCGTCGCCCCCACTCTTCCTCGTCGAGGTAGTCGACGCCGTCGGCGACCTCGTGGCGGAACTCGTCGTCGTAGACGAACTCGAACCTCGCCGTTGCACTCTCGTCGAACCGGCCCTCGAGGTCGCCCGTCGTTTGGGTCGCAAGCGGTGGCAGGTCGACCTCGACGGTGTACGTGCCGTCCTCGGGTAGCGAGACGTTGTCTCCGAAGTGAAACCCCATCTCTTGGGAGAGCATCGCCCAGGGAGACCGCGGTGAGCCGACCTGCTCGCCGTCTTTGTAGAGACGGAGTGTTGCCCCGTCGTCGACCGGCAAGACGACGCCGGTCGCCTCGTCCCAGAGAGTAACCATCACGTGAACGCCGCGCCCATCGTCGGGTTCTTCTCGTGCGACGTTGTCTTCTCCCGCTCCACCCGCGACGATCCAGAACGGATGGGGATAGGAGACCATCGGTGCGAGAGTGTAATCGCCGGCATCGATCGGATCGTAGGTTCGCATCGACTCCCGGTGGGTCGGCAGGTACACCGCGTCCGGCGGGTCTTCGATCTCGAGGAACTCGGGCCCGACAGCGAGATCTTCGAACTCGGCTTCGTCGTTCGTCTCTCCCTCGTCATCGTCGCCGCCGTCGTCGCCAGCACACCCGGCGAGCGCGAGCGTGCCTGCGGCGGTGGCTGTCAGGAGGGTTCGGCGGTCGATACGACGGTTGGCGTCTGTCTCGTGCATGGCTGTTGGTCTCGCTCGGTCAATCGTCCGTTCTGTACTCCGCATCCGGGTCGGGCGACGGAAGCGCCCGCAGCGACCGCGGCGGAATCAGGTAGTTACCGCGCCGATCGACGAAGACGTAGTGGAGGATGCCGTTGTTCGCCGACGGCACGTCGAGGGCCTCCCCGTTCATCGCTTCGCGGACCCGGACGAAGTCGTCGATCTCGCGCTGCAGCGAGAGGAAGTGCAGCCCTGGTCGGTCCCCGTCGACGGTGTTGAAGTCCCGGCGAAGCAACGGCGGTTCGCCGTCGACTCTCGCGCGCGCAGTCTTCTGTGCGTGGCCGACGACGCCGTGTTCGCGTGCGTCCGCCGCCGTCGACTCGATTCGTTCGTCGGTCAGCCCGTTCGAGTCCGCGAGCGCCTCGCCGTAGTCGCCGACGAGGTCGTCCGCAGCATGTTCTTGGCTGAACAGCTTCGAAACCCGCTGAAAGTGGTTTTCCTGCTCGAACCAGACCTCGAGTTGCAGCTCCATCGAAGAGAGTTGCTGGGTCGTCCCACCGGCGAACGGGCCGGACTCGATCGTCACCCGATCCTCGGTCGCCTGATTTCGGCGAAAGCCCGAGCGGAACCCCATAAAAAACGGGGCTTCTTCCGGAATCGAATCGGGAACGCCTGGAACGTCCACGTACTCGGCTGGCAACCCCTCGCCGACGAATCCCGTTCGGCGGCGATCCTCGAGTGACTCGAAGACGCCAGTGAGATCCGTCTCGAGGTCGATACCGTTGACCGTCTCCCGATCACCGAACAGCGCCTGTTCTGCCTCGAGAGCGGCGTCCGGTTCGTCGCTCGCGAGGTGCAAGATGGCGTCGTACTCGTCGAGCGCGGGGGTGCCCCCGCGGAGCAGCGGCTCCGGTGTCGGCAAGTCGACGGACGCTGGCAGCGACTCGTCGAACCGGGTGAAGTACGTCGGCGTGTAGCCGAGTGTAAACAACAGCCCCTCGTTGCTCCACTCGTAGGCACGCTCGAGCGTTCGAAGCGCGGATTCGGCGGTTTTGCGGGCGTCACCGTCGGTGGGATCGACACCCTCTGCGAGCGAGAGTGCGACCAGCACGTGGTGTTCCGGCGGCGTTACATTGCCGTGGTCGTCGGTCGGGAGTGTGTCGTTCCAGGCGTGCTGGCGAGCAGGAAGCGAACCGGGCTCGTCGGTTCCCGACGGAATCAGCCGCTCCTCGTCGTCGCGGACCGTCTCGAGGCAGGCAGCGAGCGCACTCGCTCCACCGACGGCGACGAGCGTCCGGACGTAGTCTCGGCGGGAGAGCGCGGACCGATCTGGGAGCGTCACTGCTCGAGAGTCGGTGAGAGAGACTCAAAGGGTTTTCTCTCGTCGAAAATTTGACTGGCATCTACGACGCCGAGTGCGTGACGGTCGGACCGACGGCTCAGACGGACTGGTGTACCGATGTCCCGGCGCGACCGCAGGAGTTCGCGGTCGCGTCGGAACTGACTGACGGCAAACCGTATCAGGAGTCGCTACCGGTCGGAAGCTAGTTTCGACGCAACCGCGACCCGGCCTACGATTGCGCCGGCAACTCGGCACAGTGTTTCGCCCGAGAGAGGAGTGGTCTCGACATCGGGGGTCGTGACCTCGAGGAACCGATGGACTCGAGTCCCGTCTGCGCGAACGGACTCGATGGGGAGAGCAGAATGCATACGCACGTCCTGTCGTCGGTCGTCGACGACCTCGAACGACGAGGTGGACTCGCGGCGCGTCTGGAGGAGTTGACCGTCGGAGACGCGGCCGTCCTCGTAGAGTGTGAACGGCCCTCCGATGCCACGACCGTCGCCGGGCTTGCCCATCGACCGTCGTCGGCCCTCGACGCCGACGGCTGGAGCGGGAAAGACTCGACCGACCTGCTCGAGTGGCTGGTCGACGAAATCGAGCGGCCGTTCGACGCGCTCGAGCCCGAAGAGCGCCTCGCTCGAGTGGTCGGCGTCGCGATAGTGAACGCCGTTTCGACGCCGTACGTCGCGTGGGAGAACGGCGATCCGATGTCGCTGCTTTCTCCATCGGTCGAAACGGTCGTGACGATCGGACTGTTCAAACCGGCGTTTCGGAAGTTCGACGACGTCGAGGTACGGGTCGTCGAACGCGAGCTACCGGACGAGGTGTCGACGCCGGATTCGGTCGATCTGCGGTCGTACACTCCCGAGGAGACGACAGCAGCGATGGACGGTGCCGAAGTCGTCTTCGTGACTGGATCGACGCTGATCTACGGCGGGATCGATCGCTACCTCGAGACAGCACCGCCGGAGGCGACCGTGGTTCTCGTCGGCGCGACCGCGTCGCTGCTACCGGGCCCACTGTTCGACGCTGGCGTCGACATCGTCGCTGGAGCCGACGTCGTCGATCTGTCACGGGCGCGTGCGGCGGTCGGCCGTGGTGTGTGTGGAACGGGGCTACACGACAACGGCGTGCGAAAAGTCTACGCGACACGTCGTCACCCGTCGACGATCGATCTGGAAATCGACGGCGACTGATACGGTTTACTGTAGGTCATTTTCGGCACAACCGCGACCCGGGCGGCGGTTGCGCCGGTAAATCGGTACAGTAATCCGTATGAGACGGTTTGCCGTCAGTCAGTTCCGGCGCGGCCACAGGGGGCTCGCGGTCGCGCCGGGACATCGATACATCAGTCCGTATGCCGTCGCCTGTGGGAATCCATATACGGTTTCCTGTCGGTCATCCCAGCACACAGTGACTCGAAGCGAGCACACCGATCGAGCGGGACAGCAATCCGTTCACCGACGAGGCGTGCTCACGTCTCGAGGGCGATTCCGTAGCTGGTTTATATCCGACGACCGTAGGCAGAGGTGGGCACGAAGCCCGAATAAAGACAGCTTCGTACAGCCGACCGCTGTACGGGACGCCTGCGAGGGTAGCCAAGCGGTCAACGGCGGCGGACTCAAGATCCGCTCGTGTAGACGTTCGTGGGTTCGATTCCCTCCCCTCGCATCGCAGTGAGGCACAAACTCGTGCCAAACGAGATGCCGAAGGTCCGACGCGGGATCTTTCCTCGCAAATTTTCCCGACGTACCGAGACGAGAGCAGCCGCTCTCTTTGCACTCGTTTTTTCAACAGGGTGAAACGAGGACAAAATACTTATATTATCGCTGATAACTCTGGCATCGATTCACACGGTCTTTCATGAGTCCCTCCACAGCACCGACGGACAGCGGACTGTCGACTATCGCGTCGATACACAAAACGGCGAAAAGCACCCTCGAGCCCCGGCTTGGAATCGACCCGCGAGCACTCGCTGCGTTCCGGATCGCGATCGGGTTGGTGGTGCTTGCCGACCTGCTTCTCGTCCGCTTCCCGGGCGTGACGACGTTTTACACCGACGATGGCGTGTTCCCACGATCGACGCTCGCGGAGCTGTATCCGGCGTTCGAAACAGTGTCACTGCACGCCCTCTCCGGGGGCGTCTGGCTTCAGGTGCTTTTGCTTGCGATCGGCGTCGTCGCCGCCGTCTCCCTGACTGTCGGCTACCGGGCCCGACTTGCGACGCTCGTCTCTGCCCTCTTGCTCGCGTCTCTCCACGCGAGGAATCCGCTGGTGCTCAACGGTGGCGACACGATCTTGCTGTCACTGCTCGTCCTCGGGGTCTTCCTGCCCCTCGAGCGTCGGTGGGCGATCGACGCGGGGTCTCGAGCCGACGACGGCGACAGCCGCCTGTTTTCGCTCGCGACCGCGACGATTCTCGTTCACTTCGTGACCATCTACGCGGTCAACGGCGCGCTCAAGTTCCAGAGCGACTCCTGGATGGACGGGACAGCAACACCGCGGGTCTTTCAACTGGAGCAGTTCGTCGTCTGGCTCGGCCCCTGGATCGCGGAGCTGGAGTCGCTTCTGGTCGTCTCGAACTGGGTCTGGACGGCACTGCTCTGTGGCTCCGTTCTGTTGCTCGTCGTCACCGACCGGCTCCGGATCGCGCTCGTCTCGTCGTTCATCGTCGCACAGTTCGGGCTCGCGGCGACGATGCGACTCGGTGTCTTTCCCTTCGTGATGGTCGCTGCACTCCTGTTGTTCCTGCCGCCGCAGGTCTGGGATCGACTCGAGCGGATCGCCGATCCCGCCACAGTGTTGCCCTCCGCCGAGCGACCAGACGCGGGCCTCGAGTTCCCGCCGGGGCTTCGTCGCGGCGCGCGGACCGTTCGCTCCGTCTTCCTCGTCGCCTTCCTCGTGACGATCGTCGGCTGGCAGTTGGCAGGTGCTGGCCTCGTCGATCCGCCGTCGTCGACACCCGGCGAACTCGAGGACGCGAGCTGGTCTTTCTTCGCGCCGAGCCCGCCCGACGCCTACTGGTGGTACGCCTGGGAAGCAGACTTCGAGGGTGGCGAGACGGTCGGGACGCTCGTCGACGAGGACGGCAAACTCGACCGGCCGCCCGACGCTGCCGCCAGGGACCCCTCGGTTCTCTGGAAACGATACGGCTCGGAGCTTCGGGCCGCCGGTCGGACGCCGTACGAACCGCTGGCAGCGTATCGATGTGAGCAAGCCACAGACGAGTACGACGATCGGCCAGAGTCACTGGCCGTTTACTACGTCGAACAGCCGGTCACGACGGACGGACCGGTCGGAGAGCCGTCGGCGGAGCGACGACTCGAGTACGCCTGCTAATCGCGACTTGCCACTCGTGACCGTCGCGAACCGCTACATCTTTTCGACGCCCGCGCCGAGCATCGACAATGAGCCACTCATCTGATCGAACGAAACACCGTCGAACGTCGGTCGCCGTCAGTGCGGCCGAGGCTGGGGCCGAGGTTGCAACAGACTCGTTTCGGGGCGACCTCGAGGTCGATTCGAAAGACGGAGAGACGGACCTAGTGACACAGGCCGACCGAGACGCTCAGACGGCCGTTATCGAAGAGATCCGGGCCGCGTTTCCCGACGACCCGATCGTCGGCGAGGAAGACGAGGAACTGAAGGCGGTTCCCGACGAGGGGCCGGCCTGGATCGTCGATCCGATCGACGGGACGAACAACTACGTCGCCGGAATTCGAGGCTTCGGCACTGCCGTCGCGGCGGTCGTCGACGGCGAGCCAGTCGCCGGTGCGAACGTCTTCCCCGCACTCTCGGACACCTATCGCGTCGGTCCCGATGGAGTCTTTCGCAACGGCGAGCCACTGTCGGTCAGCGGTCACACCGATCCCGAGCTAGCGACGGTCTGTCCGACGTTCTGGTGGGACTTCCACCAGCGCGATCAGTATGCGAACGCGACCAGCGCGCTCGTCGAGCGGTTCGCCGACATCAGGCGATTCGGGTGTGCACAACTCGAGCTCGCACTCGTCGCTGCTGGCGCACTCGAGGGTGCGGTGACGAACCTGCAGGCGAACCCCTGGGATACGGTCGCCGGCGTCGCGCTGGTTCGGGCCGCTGGCGGCACCGTCACCGACCTCGAGGGAGACCGCTGGCGACACGACAGTCAGGGATTGGTGGCGTCGAACGGCGGCATTCACGACGAGTTGCTCGAGGCAGCAGGGGAGATAGACGGCGACTGATTTCGCACGAAAAACCGGAAACGGTAAACAGCCGCCACTATCGATATCGGGTATGTACGAGTACATCGAGCGGTACGGTCCCGAACGCGTTTGGGCCGTGGCCGTGCTCGTGCTCGCTGTCGGAATCGCGCTTCTTGCCGTGCGATTCCCTCAGCGGGTGTACGTCGATCTTATCTGGCAGTACTACTGGGGGCCGGTCGTCGCCGACGCCCACGGCTGGGGCTGTGTCGACTGGGCAGGCGGCGACCCGATGGCCTGTAACGCGGCGATAAGCGAGGGTGTTGCTACCGGACCGACGGCCTCACCCGGATACACGTTCGTCTCTTACGCTGGCTACATTCCGGCGCTGGTCCTCGGCGTCATCGGGATCGTCTTTCTCGTCCGACGACTCGGGATCGAACGCTATCGGGCGGGCTTTTACGCGCTGTTCCCGTTTATCCTGTTCGGTGGGGCACTCCGGACCGTCGAGGACGCAAACGTCGCCGCGTTCCGACACACTGGCGAACTCGCGATCGAACTCCCCTGGTCCGGGTTTCTGATCAGTCCGCTGATCTACGTCACCGTGACCATGCTCGCAGTGGTCGCGATCGTAATCGCCGTCTGGCTCGAGCGCAACGACTACGTGCCGGGATATGAGTATCCACTGGCGGCGATCGGGACCGCCTATCTCGTGATCACGGTCGCGTTTCTCGGCTACACTGCAGTACAAGAGTACGCGACCTTCTACCCGTGGCTCCTGTTGACGGTCCTCGTCGGCGCTACTCTCGCGACATGGGTCACCTGGACCGCAGTCCAGCGGTTCGTGCCCGATGTCAACCGTGGAACGCGGTACATGGGACTGGTCGTCATCTGGGCCCACGCGGTCGACGGCGTCGCAAACGTCATCGGCCTCGACTGGGCGATCGCCTTCGGCCACGGGCAAAATCTCGTTCCGAAACACCCGGTCAACGCGACGATCGTCGACGTCACCGGTTCGATTCTCCCGCCAGAGATCGTCGACATCACCGGCGAAGCGTGGCCATTCTTGCTCGTGAAACTCGCGGCAGCCGTCGTCGTCGTCTGGATCTTCAACGAAGAGGTTTTCGACGAGAGTCCGCGCTATGCCATCCTGCTGCTGATCACCGTCGTCGCCGTCGGGCTCGGTCCTGGGACGCGTGACATGCTCCGAGCGACGTTTGGTATCTAACCGATCGTCCAGGGCTCCGACTCTTCCCAGAGTTCGTCGAAACTCTCCGCGAGCTCGCGTGCAGTCTCGTCCTCCCGGAAGTTGACGACGGCGAGCAGTTCGTCCGGTGCCGCGGGGTTGACGACCTCGAGACAGACCTCCGACCCGTCGAACACGATGAACCGCTGTTCCGGCACTCGCTCGGCTTGCCGGACGTCCATTCCGGCGTCGATGAGGTCGTCGATCCGGTCGGCGGCCTGTTCGAGGTCGGTCGCTAGCAACCGGACCGGGAGGCCGATCTCGAGGAGATCACAGAGTCGATCGGCGAAGGCGGCTTCGAACTCTGGACTGACATCGACCGTATCGGCGACGATTCTGATCGAGTCGTCGGCCGCAGCAAACCGCTCGAGCAGGAGTTCTCTGGCCGCGTCTTCGTGGAGCGCGCTGGTCGTGAACCCGCCTGCGGTCGTCTCTTCGGTGATCCCCGAGAGTGTATCGATTACTGCCGAGGCTGTCCGTTCGTACGCCGTTCGCTGGGTCTCGAGTTCGTCGACGCGGCGCTCGAGCAGACGATCGACTGCTTCGTCGGGCTCGACGTGGACGTACGTCCGGGGACGGCCGTCGTCGGCTCTGGCAAGCGACCGATCGACCAGGGAGTTGAGAACGTCGTAGACTCGTCCCTGTGGGACGTCGGAGGCGGCGGCAACCTCGTCTGCGGTCATGGCCCCACCTCGTACGAGTTCGACGTAGGCTCTCGCTTCGTAGTTCGAGAGGCCGAGTTCGGCGAGTAAATCGGTGTGTTCGTCCATACAAGGAAGTGGTGGGGAAGAAACAACAAGCTTGTGGTTTGGAATAGAAAGGTTGATAGGTGGGCTCCGAAAACTATCTGGTAATGAGACGGAACCGAATCGTCGCGTTCGTGGTTGTTTTGCTGGTGGTGACGAGTATCCCGTTGATCGGTTCCACAGCCGCCTCGAGTTCCCCGAGTTTCGACGTCTACACGCCCGAGAACATCGTCGAACCGGGCGAGGAGACCAACCTCGAACTCGAGATCCGCAACGGGGCGTCGACCGAAGAGGACGACGACATTGGGGACACGCCGATGACCGAGGCACGCGACGTGACCGTCGAACTCGTGGCCGAAGACGCGCCGGTCGAAGTGAAGACCGGCGAGACGCCGCTGCCGAGGATGCCAGCCCAACGGCTCGCCTCGGAGTCGTTCACGATCGCAGTCGACGAGAACGCTGCGGCGGGAACGTACGAACTCGAGGCAGAGATCGAGTACACCTACACGAGACAGGGCGGTCACGAGCATACGACGACCACGACCGAAACCGTCGAGGTCGTCGTCGAAGAGCGAGCGCGCTTCGACGCCGTCGACGTCCAGTCCGATCTCGTCGTCGGCGACCGGGGCCTCGTCACGCTCGAGTTGAACAACACCGGCGTCGAGAACGCCAGCGACGCCGTGGTTCAGTTCGACTCTCCTGACCCGAACGTTCAGTCGATCACCCCGACGACCGACGAGTCGGAGCTCCGGACTGCCGGCAGCGAGGAGTACGTCGGTGACTGGTCCGTCAACGAGACCGCGACGGTCCAGGCAGCGATGGACGTCGACCCCGACGCCGTCGCACGGACCTATCCCGTCTCCGTTACCGTCGACTTCCGCGACAGTGACGGCGTCGACCGAACGTCCCGCGAGGTCCGGGTCGGTGCGAAAACCGCACCGGAACAGCGGTTCGCAGTCGAGACACTCGAGACCGACCTCTACGTCGGCGAGGACGGAACGATCGAAGGAACGGTACTCAACGACGGCCCGAAGCCAGTCGAGAGCGCCGTTCTCGTCGTCGACGACGGCGAGGATTCCATCGTCCCGAATCTCGAGGACGGTCTCGGGAGCGGGTCGAACGTCTACCCGCGCGAAACGCAGTACGCTATCGGTGACCTGAAGCCGGGCGAGTCGGTGCCGTTCGAGTTCCGAGTCGGTATCGGCGGTGAAGCAGAGCCGGGTCCGCGGGTGATGGAAGCAGACGTCAGGTACCGCAACGTCCACGACGACATCCGGATGACCCACGAACCGATCGACGTCCCGCTCGAGGTTGCACCCGAACGCGACGAGTTCGACATCGAGATCGACAACGGCACCCAGGAGGTCGGCGAGACCCAGCCGGTCACGCTGCAGGTGACGAACGCGAAGGCAGAGACCGTGACCGACGTCGAGGCGAAACTCTACACGAACGATCCACTCGACAACCTCGACGACGAAGGGTTCATCCCCACACTCGAGCCTGGCGAATCGGCGACAGTCACCTTCGAAGTCGAGGTCGACGACGACGCCACCCCGCAGACGTATCCGCTTCGGATGGACTTCCGGTACGACGACGAGCGGTCGAACTCCCAGCTAACCGATACGTACCGAATCCCGCTCGAGGTACAGGAGCCGGAAAGTCGACTTTCCGCACTGTCCGTGCTGCTCGTGCTCGGATTCGTCGTCGGAGCCACCGGCGTCTACTGGCGGTTCCAGGAGCCGATCGACGAGAAACTCGAGGGTGTCCCGGTCCTAGAGCAGGTCACCGACCTGTCGTTGCCGGCCTCGATCCAGCAGGAACTCGAGAGCGACGCCGAAGAGTCGGTCGACGCCGACGGTGGTGGCAGTGGTGACGTCGGCCGAGTTTCGGGATCGCACTTCGGGTCGACGGGCGACGAGAGCAACGCCGACCAGGGCGCGGCCGACGGAGGAGGAGCGGACGACGACCACTCCCCGTCGACTACCGAGTCGGACGCCGAGAACTGACGAGCGATGGCAACGCAACCGGACTCTATCGAGCGAGCGCTCGAGACCGCAAACTACTGGATCACCGAGCGGCCGCGAGCAGTCATCGTCGTCTTTCTGCTCGTCACAGCGCTGTTTGCAGGCGGCCTCGGCAACATCGAAGTCGAAGAAGGCGTCGAAGTGTTCGCAGAAGGCGTCCCTGCCTACGAAGCACAGCAATCGATCGAAGAGGAGTTCGAACCGCCGTTCGAAGGCGATGCTGCGACCACACAGATCATCAAGCGGGGAGACAACGTCGTCTCCCAGGAGTCACTGTTAGGACTCCTCGAGTTCCAACACTATCTGGAAGAAAACGACGAGTTCCGCGTCGAGGAAACCGCCAGTATAGCGGAGTTCGTTGCCCTGACGATCGATCCGACTGCGGATACTCGTGCGGAACAGATTCGGACGTTGGAACGCAGTTCGGACGGGCAGGTTCGTGATGTCGTCCGTGACCTAGGAGAGAACCCCGACTTTGTCGCACCGCTGAGCAACGACTTCAACCGACAGGAACCCCGGGCATCGGCCGTCGTCGCCACCGCAACCCACGCGGAGGACGCCGACGAACAGGCCGTCCAGCAGCGAACACTGGAGGCAGCGGAATCGATGCCGGACGACATCGTCGTCTTCGGTAGTGGCATTCTCAACTCCGAGTTCGAAAACGCCATCGAGGACTCGCTGACGCTTATCGTTCCCGTCGTCATCTTGCTGATTCTGGCGTTTCTGACGTCAGCGTACCGTGATCCGTTCGACCTCGTGCTCGGGTTGGTCTCACTGGTGATGGCCGTCATCTGGACGTTCGGGTTCATGGGCTACACCGGAATCCCGTTCACCGACATGATGATCGCGATTCCGCCGCTGTTGCTCGCTATCGGGATCGACTTCGGTATCCACGCGGTCAACCGGTTCAGAGAGGAGCGTGCAGCAGGAGCCGGAATCGAAGACGGGATGCGAGACGCAGCCGAACAGTTGCTCGTCGCGTTTTTCATCGTCACCGGGACGACCGTCATCGGATTCGGTGCCAACGTGATGAGCGAACTCGACCCGATCCGAGAGTTCGGGTTCGTCGCGAGTGTCGGAATCGTGTTTACGTTCCTCCTGTTCGGTGTCTTTCTCCCGGCAGCCAAAGTCGAGTTGGAGCGTTTTCGCCAAGCACACGAGTTACCGTCGTTTAACTCGTCACCGCTCGGTTCCGAGGACTCGACACTTGGGCGAATACTGCCGTACGGGGCACATGCAGGAAACGAGGTTCCCAAAGCGATGCTCCTGATCGCTCTCCTGTTGACCGCGAGTGCTGGCGCGTACGCAACGACGGTCGACACCACCTTCGAAGACGAAGACTTCCTTCCCGCAGAGGAACTGCCAGCGTACGCGGAAGCCGCTCCAGAGTCACTGGCTCCAGCGGAGTACACCGCGACGGGAACCATCAACTACCTCGAGGCGAACTTCGAGAGCGGCGAAGACGACGAGGTGACGATCTACGTCGAGGGACCGATACACGAGGATCACATCCTCGAGTCCGTCTATCGGGCTGGGTCCGACCCACCATCGACGATCATCACCGAGGACGGCGTCGCCGAGAGCCGAAGCGTCGTCGATGTCATGCACGACCACGCCGACGACGACGACGAGTTCGCCTACCTGCTCGAGGCAAACGACGTCAGCGGGAACGGCGTTCCCGATCGGAACGTAGGGTACGTCCTCGAGCAACTGCTTAGCTCCGACGCACGAGATGACGCACTCGAGTACGTCACCGAGGATCAGCGGAGTATGCGCGTCATCTACACCGTCGAGGCCGACGCGACGCAGGAAGAAGTCAGCGACGACGCCGAGGAACTAGCCGCTGACTACCGTCTCGATACGACGCCGACCGGTGATATCGTCGTCTTCCACGAGATTTCGAATCTCGTCTTCGAGTCGTCACTGCTCAGCCTCGCAATCGCACTCGGTCTCACGGCCGGGTTCCTGATGCTCATCTACCACGTACTCGAGGGGCGGGCGTCGCTTGGCGTGGCGAATCTTATTCCGATCGTCGTCACAGTCGCCGTTCTCGGCGGGACGATGCCAGTGGTTGGTATCGCGTTGAACGCACTGACCGGGACAGTGCTGTCGATCACGATCGGAGTGGGTGTCGCCTACTCGGTTCACATCACACACCGGTTTATCGACGAGTACAACGAGTGTGATGACGCCTACGAATCGCTGCTGACGACCCTTCGCGGAACGGGCGGTGCGCTGACGGGTTCGATGCTGACGACGCTCGGGGGCGCTGGATCGCTGATAATCGCGGTCACTCCCGCCATCGGCCAGTTCGGGGTGTTGATGGTCATCAGCGTCATCTACTCGTACCTGATGGCAGTGATCGTGTTGCCACCGACGCTCGTGGTGTGGGAGCGGTTGTTCGGCTGATCTCCCTCGGCTGGGACGCCCGCTGCGGTCGTCTCTCCTGTGGAATCCGTCGCGGCGCGGTTCGTATCGCGAGAAGGCGTGTCGATACCGCTGCTGGAATCGTCCACGAACGGCCCGTGGTCGTTGATTACGGGGCGACCGAGTGGCACGGAGACGCTCGCAGACGCCGGGCTCGAGTTCTCGTCGGAAGCGATCCAGTGGTCGATAGGTCGGCAGGGCCGTTCGGTGACGGGACAGCCGAGCCACCCGATTCTCGGCAGGTCCGAGAACGAGAGCGAGCAGGGGGAAGCGACATCGGGCCGGTCAGTCCGTCCAGTACGCCTTCGTCAGCAACACCAACACCGGGAATATTTCGAGGCGGCCGATCCACATGTACAGCGTCATCAGAAGCTTCGAGGAGTCGGGAAAGTCGAGGTAGCCGCCCATCGGGCCGGTCATCGTTCCCAGTCCCGGTCCGATGTTCCCGAGTGTCGCTATCGACGCGCTGATAACATCGAGCAACCCGAATTCGGGATCGGCGTACAGGCCGACGCGGGACGCGTCGGCGGCAAAGAGCGCGACGCCGGCGAAGAAGATCACGACGTACAGCAGCGTAAACGCATATATTCCCCGGACTGCCTCTTCGTCGAGGGCGCGGCCGTTCATCCGGACTGGGCGAACCGCTTCCGGATGGATCGTGGTGAACACTTCCCGCCGGAGCGACTTGAGGATCACCAGCCACCGCAGGATCTTGATGCCACCACCGGTCGATCCCGTCGAACCGCCGACGAACATCGCAAATAGCAACAGCGCCTTCGCGGAGCCGTTCCAGGCGTCGAAGTCCATGTTCGCGTACCCCGTCGAGTTGATCAGCGACGCGATCTGGAACGTGGCGTAGCGAGCCGACCGCTCGAGGTTGCCGCTGATCTGGCCGGTTTCGGGCGTCTCGAGGGCGGAAACGAACAGGACGGCGGTCGTCAGGACCGCGAGCACGGCGGTTGCACCGAGGTACAGCCTGAATTCGTTGTCTCGGAGCAGTGTCCGTGCGTCGCCGGAGATGACGTGCCACCAGAGCACGAAGTTGACGCCTGCGGCGAACATGAACGGAATCACGAGCCACTGGACGACCGGGGAAAACACCTCGATGCTGCGGGCCTCCGGCGAGAAACCGCCGGTCGGTAGCGTCGTGAACCCGTGGGCGATGGCGTTGTAGAGGTCCATGTTCGGCGCGTAGCCGAGCAGGTGGACTCCGTACAGCAACGCGATGAACACAACCGTGAGTGCAATGTAGGCGATCCACAGCACCCGCGCGGTCTCGGCGATGTGGGGTGTGAGTTTCGAGACGCCCGGTCCCGGTGTCTCAGCCTGCATCAACTGCGCGCCGCCGACGGCCATCTGGGAGAGGATCGCCACCGCGAGGACGATGATCCCCATCCCGCCGAGCCACTGAGTGAGTTGTCGCCACAGCAACATCGCCCGGGAGTGGGTGTCGAACGAGATGTCGCCCATCACCGTCGCTCCGGTCGTCGTGAAGCCGCTCATGCTTTCGAAGAGGGCGTTGACTGGATGAGCGACGGTGCCATTGCCCGCGAGGACGTACGGCAGCGCGCCGACCATCGCCGCGAACAGCCAGGTCAGGGCGACGACCAGGAACGCCTCTCGAGCGCCCGGCTCCGGGTCGAGTTTTCGTAACGCAAGCCCAAGGCCGGCGGTCACAGCCATCGAGGCGACGAACACCCAGAGATCCTCGCCACCGTAGACGAGCGCGACGAGGATCGGAACCAGAAACGCGAAAGAAAGAAACGCCAGGATCGTCCCGACGAGGCTCAAGCCAGCACGCAAGTCGACGTGGAGCCGAGTCCGAGTCATCTATATGAGATCGAGGACCTCCTCGAGGACGGCTGCGTCGACGAAGACGACGACGTGGTCGCCGGGCCGAACGACGGTCTCTCCCCGTGGCGTGATCAGTTCACCACCACGCGAAATCGCGCCGATGACGACGCCGTCGGGGAGCGTCTCCGTTGCGTCGACGATGGGCGTCTCGGCCAGGACGCTGTCGGCGTGTACTTCGAACTCGATCACTTCCGCGCGGTCGTGCTCGAGCATCGCGACTTTCTCGGTCTGGCTGGCGCGTGTAAACCGGACGATTTCTTCGGCCGTCTCCTCGCGTGGATTGATCGCGACGTCGATGCCGACCGTCTCGAACAGTTCGGCGTACTCGAGGTTCTCGATGACTGCGACGGTCCGGTCGACGCCGAGACGGTGAGCGAGCAAAGAGACGAGCAAGTTCTTCTCGTCGCCGTCGAGTGCTGCAACGACGACGTCAGCCTCGCCGACGTGTTCTCTGTCGAGAAACTCCGTGTCGGTCGCGTCGCTTTCCATCACCAGCGTTTCTGGGAGCGCTTCGGCGACCTCGCGAGCGCGCTCGTGGTTCTGCTCGATCAGCCGAGGCCGGTAGCCGTGTTCTTCGAACTCGCGGGCGGCCTGGAACCCGATCTCGCTCGCACCGACGACGACGACCTCGTCGCCGTCGTCTGCCGTCCGCTCGACGACGTCGTCGGCGAAGTCGGCGACGGAATCCGAACTGCCGATGACGACGACCCGATCGCCAGCCTCGAGGACGGTGTCGCCGGTGGCGACGATCATCTCCTCACCGCGGAAGACGCCGGCGAAAGTCAGCGAGTCGTACCGATCGGCCTCGCTGATCGGCGTGTCGACGATCGGACTGTCCGCCCGAATCTCGAACTCGGCCATCCGGACGAGCCCACCAACGAAGGTATCGACGTCCTGAGTCGCCGGCAATCCGGAGATCCGAACGATCGCACGTGCAGTCAGCAGGTCCGTACAGACCATGAAGTCGACACCGAGCGCTCCCTCGGAGCCTTCCCAGGTCTCTAACAGCGTCCGTCGGCGGACGCGGGCGATCGTAAACGCGTCGCTCGCTGCCTTCGCAGCCCCACAGGTCACGACGTTGACCTCGTCGTCGTTCGTACAGGCGATCACGAGATCCGCTTTGGCGATATCTGCCTGCTCGAGCGTCCCGAGCTCCGTCCCGTCACCGCAGATCGCGAGGACATCGAGCGAGTAGGTGAGCTCCTCGACGAGTTCGCGGTCCCGATCGATGACGACGACGTCGTGTGCGTCCTCGAGGTTGCGAGCGATTGCTCGACCGACTTCGCCTGCGCCGACGATTACTACGCGCATCGTTTCCTTCCAACGGGTGTGTTTGATATAAGCATGAATAACGCCTCCGTTATCCTTCCAATCGCTGAACGAGAGCCTGTCTGAACGTCCGTGGCGAGCGTTGTTCGCCGCGGGCCATCAGAACCGCCCTCTCGGTTTCGTCGACGATCGACTCGGGGATCGTTCCGTACAGTGCCTGTGCAACCGGACTCGTCCCAGTCGCGCCGACGTAGACGGTATCGTAGGCCGCGGCTTCGGAGACGACCGTCTCGCGAACGTCTTCTTCGGTTACCACGACGCGTGACTCGTACTCGTCGTCCGCCAGGCCGGCCTCGGACGCGACGCTCTCGATGGCCTGTTCGCCGACGGCTCTCGGATCGATTCCCGCGTCGTCGCCGTCCGCCGCAGCCTGGACGTTCAGTAGGGTGAGCGTACTCTCGGGGCACACCCGGTCGAGTTCACGGGCACGCCGCGCCGAAACAGGGGCGTTCGGCCCACTGCCGGCGAGTGTGACGATCTCTCCCGGCGACTCGGTCGGGTCTTTGGCGAGGGTCACGTCACACGGAGCGCGCTCGAGGACGGGATCGATCGTCGAGCCAAAGAGTACGTCCCGACGGCGACGTTCGCCCGCCCAGCCGAGTAACACGTGGTCGGCGTCTTCTTCCTCGAGCACCGACAGCAGGGTGTCGCCGGCGGAGCGACCGACGAGCGCACGCGTTCGCAACGGAACGTCGAAGTCTTCGGCCACGTCGCGTGCGTTCTCGAGGAGGGCTTGCTGGCGTTCGACTCGTTCTTCCTCGAGTTCGATCTGGGCTGGCGAGGTCTGGGGTGGTACCTCGAGGACGTTGACGGCGACGAGTTCGGCGTGTTCGTGGCTGGCCGCGCTCGCGGCGGCGTACTTGATCAGCAGGCGTTCAGTCTCGGGGTTCGAGACGGGGACGACGACGCGGTAGGCGTCTTCCTCGCGGTCCGGTTCCTCGGGGGCGACGGCCTCGCCGATGAGCGTCGTCGAGACCGCTTTCTCCTTCGAGTAGAACGCGTACCAGGCCGAGCCGACGAGGACGATGAGGAGACCGATCCCCTGGACGGTCGGCGACATCTGGTACATGACGGCGAGACAGGTGAAGAGACCGAGGGCGGGAACGATCGGGTACAATCCCGACGGGATGCGGAAGTCGGGGTCGTACTCGTCGGGGTCGGCCCGTCGCAGGACGACGACGGCGACGTGGACCAGCCCGTAGGTGATGAGGAACATGAAACTCGCGACGTCGGCGAGCGTCTCGATCGGCAGTGGGCTCGCGATGAGCGCGAGGATGACGACGCCGGTCGCGAGGATCGCACGGTAGGGCGTCCGGTACCGCTCGTGGATCTGGTTGAGCCAGTTGGTCAGGATCTGGTCGCGCCCCATCGCGAAGTTGACTCGAGCGGCAGAGAGGATCGAGGCGTTCGCCGAAGAGATCGTCGCAAGCGTCGCACCGGCGATCATGAGAAGCGAGCCGACAGTGGCAAACTCCGGGCCGAGAACGCCGGCGGCCGTGGCGGCCACGTCGGCCACCGGGACGTCGGAGCTGGCGAGGGCGTCTGTCGGGAGGATTCCCGTACTGACGAGCATGACCAGCACGTAGAGGGTCGTCGGCGTGACGACTGCCGCGATCATCGCCAGTGGAAGGTTTCGACCGGGATTTTTGATCTCCTCGGCGCTGGTCGCGATCACCTCGAAGCCGATGAAGGCAACGAAGACGGTTCCCGCAGTCGCGCCGACGGCGTTCCAGCCTTCAGGCGCGAACGGATCGAGGAGTACGGGATCGAGGTTCACGATCCCGACGGCGATAAAGACGAGAATGAGGCAGACGAGTGCGATGACGATCACGTTCTGCAGCGACCCCGTCTCCTTGACGCCGCGGTAGTTGACCGCGACGAGCAACGAGGCCATCGCCAGGGCCGCGAGGACGACGGGGAGGGCGTCGAACGGCTGATCGAGGAGGTACTGCCCGAACCCGAGCATGTAGAAGGCGGTCGCGAACATCAGCCCGGCCCACATTCCCCAGCCGACGACGGTGCCGAAGAAACTCCCCAGGGCGTGGTTCACGTAGTAGTAGCTGCCGCCGGCCCTGGGCATCCCGGTGGCGAGTTCGGAAAGCGAAAGCGCCGCAAGCAGGGCGACGACGCCACCGATGACGAACGAGATCATACTTGCCGGCCCTGCGGCTTCGGCGACGAGGCCGGGCAGGACGAAGATTCCCGCACCGATCATCGTCCCCAGCCCGAGGGTGTAGGCCTCGAGGAAGCCGAGGTCGCGGGCGAGTTCAGCGTCTGTCTCGGTCACGTCAGGTCACCTCCTCTCCAGCGATACCCGTCCGACCGATCGGGACTGCTCCCGATCTCTTCTGGTTCATGTCCGTTCGGTATCGGGGAGAGTAGTATAAGACCACCGGTTCGAATTTCAATTCCGAAATCATGAGTGGCTCAGTTCAGGATTAGAAATTAAAGTTGCCCCTCAGATACTGTGTGAAAATTCAGGGGTCGAGCGACGTGCCCGATCCAAGAACCGCGTTACCTGCTTGTCGGACGAGACAAACGGGATTGGAGAGAACGAACCAGACGACACGGAGGCTCCGCCCGGCCGTTTCGCTCCGATACGTTCGCCGTGCCAGAATAGATGTCCGGCCAGGTGGCCACGAACACGGCGATCCCAGACGGCTCTCGTTGCGACGCTCGTACGCTATCAACTCGCGCCCGACGGCGAAACGATCGCTCGCAGTCACGAACACGACACCGTTTGGCCTGTACAACGCAGGCGCTGACTTCGTTCTCTCACTGTCGGCCGTCACCGGCAACCTGCTCGCGTCGCCACTCCTCGACCACGACGAAATGCTAACGGCACAGACCGAACTCGAGTTCGCTCGGACGGAAGCGCCAGCACTCGCCGGCCAGACTCTCGAAGAAGTCGGTTCGCTCACTGACTGGCTGTCCGGTCGTGGCGGTCGAGCGGGAAGACGAACTGTGGCGGAGCCGGGTGCTGACTTCGGAAAGCAAGACGACGACGTGGTGGTCGTCTCGGGAAGCGACGACGCAACCGAGCGCCCCTCGAGTTTGTCCATTGACACTGACACTCCCCTATCATCTTTGGCGTAACCGTGACACGGTCGACGTTGTGCCGGTACCGCGAGACAGTGATCCACACGACTCACACTCACTAGCCCCCGAACCTCAAACAAACCAGTTAAGGGGAAGCTACTGTTTCGCTTCGGTATGAACGGAACCGTGAGTCGACCACTTATATCTCTAATGACGTATACCAAAGACACTCTTCGACGGTCGCAGACACTTGCGAGGACACCATGAGCGACGAAGAACTCGCCAAGGACCTCGGGCTGATTTCGGCCCTCGCGATCGGGATCGGGACGATGATCGGCGCGGGAATCTTCGTTCTACCCGGCATCGCCGCACAGGAAGCAGGGCCGGCGGTCATCATCTCCTTTATTATCGGCGGACTGATCGCCATGATCAACGCGTTCTCGGTGAGCGAACTCGGGACGGCGATGCCCAAGGCCGGCGGCGCGTACTACTACATCAACCGCGCGCTGGGGCCGCTGTTCGGTTCGATCTCCGGGATGGGCGACTGGATCGGACTCGCCTTCGCGAGCGCGTTCTACGCCATCGGGTTCGGCGGCTACCTGGCCGACCTGCTCGACGGAGTGGTGGTCCCGATCCCAGGAGTCGGTGAACTCGCACTCCTCCCGACGATCGCGATCGGCTCGTTCGTCCTCACTGAGGTCCAGATCGGAGCCGTACTCGCCGGAATCGTCTTCGTCGCCGTCAACTACATGGGCGCGAAAGAAACCGGCGGCATCCAGACCGCCATCGTCACACTTTTGCTCGGCATACTCACCGTCTTTACCATCGTCGGCTTCTTCTCGTTCGACTGGAGCACCGTCACCGTCGACGGCAGCTATACCCCCGAAGGGACCGGCGCGATCCTCCCCGGTGCGGCGCTCGTGTTCGTCTCCTATCTCGGCTACGCGAAGATCGCGACGATCGGCGAGGAACTCAAGAACCCCGGCCGCAACCTCCCGATCGCGATCATCGGCAGCGTCGGGATCGTGATGGCGATCTACACGATTATCGTCGGCCTCCTGATGGGCCTGATCCCACACGAGGCGTTCTTCCTCGATACCGTCGAGGAAGCACCGATGTCCTACGCCGCCGAGATCGTCTTCGACTACGCGTTCACGGTCGCCGGCCTCGAGATTTCTCTTCTCGGCGTCGGCGTGACCTCGATCAGCGTCGGCGCACTGCTCGCGACGGCCTCGAGTGCGAACGCGTCGATCCTCGCCTCGGCTCGCATCAACTTCGCGATGGGCCGGGACAAGATCGTCTCGGACAAACTCAACGCGATCCACCCCCGATTCGCGACGCCGTACCGATCGATCGCAATCACCGGTGCGATGATCATCGTCTTCATCGTCGCGCTCGGCGAGACCGTCGAGATCCTCTCGAGTGCGGCCAGCATCCTCCACCTTGTCGTCTACGCGCTGATCAACGCTTCGCTGATCGTCTTCCGCGAGACGAACCCGCCGGAGTACGATCCCGACTTCGAGGTGCCGTTCTACCCCTACCTGCCGATTTCCGGCTTCTTCCTCTCGCTCGCGCTGATCTACTTCATGGACAACCTCGCGACTGCGATCGCCGGCGCGTTCGTCGTGTTCGCGGTCGCCTGGTACTTCTGGTACGCCCGCACCGAGACCGAACTCGAGGGCATTCTCGGCTCGTACATTCTCGACCGCTCGAGTGAGATGCCGGACGCGGCGGTTTCCGCGGCGAGCGCCGTGCGGCCGTCCGGTGGCGACGAACACACGGTCGTCGTCCCGGTGTCGAATCCGCGAACCGAGTCGAACCTGCTCTCGCTTGCAAGCGTCGTCGCCAAGGCAAACGACGGCGTCGTCAAAGCAGTCCACGTCGTCGAAGTACCCGACCAGACACCCCTACAGGAAGGGTCCGAACACGTCAAGCGGATCGACGAGGAGTCCCAGAAACTCATGGAGCAGGTCCGGGAAAGCACTGAAACGCTGGACGTCCCCGTCGAGGTGACGACTGTCGCTTCCCACCGCGGCTTCGAGCAAATCTTCGACATCGCCAGTCAGGAGCAGGCCGACACCGTCGTCATGGGCTGGGGCCCCGGCCGACCGTGGTCGGCCGGCCGCGCCGAAGGGCCGATCGACGAACTCACCCACGACCTGCCCTGTGACTTCCTCGTGTTCGACGACGAGGGCCTCGAGACCGACCGCGTGCTCGTCCCGACCGCTGGCGGTCCCGACTCCGTTCTCAGCGCCGAAATCGCACGGGACGTGTGCGACCAGTTCGGCTCCGAGGTCACGCTGTTGCACGTCGTCGGCGACGAGAGCGAGCGGGAGGCCGGCGAAACGTTCCTCACCGAGTGGGCTAGCGAACACTCACTCGAGGACGCGACCATCCGGGTCGACGTCTCCGGCGACATCGAGGGAGCGATCGCCGACGCCGCCGAGGACCACTCGCTGTTGGTCATCGGGGCGACCGAACGCGGACTCCTCTCGCGGCTCCTCCGGGGGTCGCTCGCGTACGACGTCGTCAACGACGTCGACTGTTCGGTCGTGCTTGCTGAACGGCCGACGGAGCGTTCGCTGTGGGAGCGGCTGTTCGCCCGGTGAGCAACGGCCTGTGACACCGCCGACCTCTATAGCCGGAATTAATACGACCGTCATCACAGCTATCACTGTGCAACGGGGTCGACGATGAGAATTCGGGTTGCCTGGCGACACAGTCTCACGCTTACCGGCACTGTCCTCAAGTGGCTCGCCGTGCCACTTTGTTTTCCACTCGTTCTCGCAGTCTACTACGGCGAACCGGTAGCGCCGTTTCTCGCGACGATCGTGGTCACGTTGGCACTCGGCCTCAGTTTCGAACAACTCGAGAGCGACGGCCGCCTCGGGCCTCGAGAGGCGTTTCTCATGGTCGCGTTAACCTGGCTGCTGGTCGCACTCGTCGGAGCGATTCCGTTCGTCGTTGCAGGACACGGAACGATTTCCCACCCCGTCAACGCGGCCTTCGAGGCGATGAGTGGGCTTACGACGACCGGCGCGACGGTACTCCGGAGTTTCGACGAACACGCCCAATCGATCATGATGTGGCGACAGCTCATCCAGTGGCTCGGCGGGCTCGGTATCCTCGTTCTCGTGACGGCGGTCTTCTCGCAGCTCTCGGTCGCTGGTGCACAGTTGATGGAGACGGAGACCCAGTACGACAACGTCAACAGGCTAACGCCACACATCGAAGACACCGCGCGCTTGATCCTGAAGCTGTACACGGGACTTACAGCGGCCGCGATCGGTGTTCTCTACTCGCTGTACCTGCTCGGACTCGCGCCGAACATGACACTTTACAACGCCGTCGCCCACGCCTTTACCAGCGTCGCGACTGCGGGTTTCTCGCCGGAGCCGCTGAGCATCGAGGCGTTCGAACCGATCGTCCACTGGGCGCTCATGCCTTTTATGATCCTCGGCTCGACCAGTTTCGTGCTGATGTACTTCGTCTTGCAGGGGAACTTCGATCGGCTCCGCAACAGCGAGGAGTTCTGGTTCTACGTCGGGTCGATCGTCTTCTTTGCCGGGCTGGTGATGACGATACTGACGCTCGAGGGGAATCCGACTGGTGACGGGTTCGGCGATACCGTTCGCCAGTCGGCGTTCAACGTCGTCTCGATTATCACGACGACTGGGTACGCAAACGCCGACTTCAACGCGTGGTCGCCGTTCGCCAAACACCTGCTTTTCATGTGTATGTTCCTCGGCGGGATGGCCGGGTCGACCACCTGTTCGATCAAGTCGCTACGGTGGCTGGTCGTCTTCAAGGCGTTTCGTCGGGACCTGTTTACGTCGTTTCGTCCGGAAGCGATCCGGCCAGTCAGGCTCAGCGGCCAGCCGGTCGACGAGGAGACGATCAGGGACGTCTACTCATACACGCTGGTCGCCGTCCTCGGCGTCTTCCTCGTGACGCTTTTGATCGTCGTCGACGGCGCACGGACCGGGCTCTACGACGTCGGCGACGGCAGCTTCGGCGAGTTCGAGGCTCTCGGTGCGGCCGCTTCGACGTTTTTGAACATTGGACCCGCGTTCGGTCCTGCCGGGCCGTACGGCACCTACGACGTGTTCTCGACGACGACCAAGGCCGCGATGGTGGTCGTGATGTGGGTCGGCCGCATCGAGATCATTCCAGTACTCGTGCTGCTCACGCCGTCGTTCTGGCGCTCGTGAGCCGGTACAACTGTTTTCGGCACTGAGTACGTATCCGGGACATGACCACCGAAACGGTCTCCGAACGGGTCCAGACGTATCGGCGGCGGTTCGACGAGATCGACGCGAGGATCGCAGCCTGGATGGACCGGTGGGGTATCCCGGTGTTGCGGGTCGCCGTCGCCATAGTCTTCGTCTGGTTTGGCGCGCTCAAGGTCTTCGACGCCAGCCCCGCGGCCGAACTCGTTGCGGCGACGGTCTACCTCGTCCCACCGGAACTCTTCATCCCAGTCCTCGGGGTCTGGGAGATCCTCATCGGTCTCAGCCTCCTCTACCGGCCGCTCGTTCGCGTGGGAATCTTCCTCCTCTTTCTCCAGCTTCCAGGCACCTTCCTGCCGATCGTCTTACTTCCCGGCGTCGTCTTCACGATCTTCCCCTACGGACTCACCGTCGAAGGCCAGTACATCGTCAAGAACCTCGTCATCATCGGCGCGGCGCTCGTGATCGGCAGCACCGTCAGAAGCGACCTCGAGTGACTGCACCCCGACTCGACCGTCGCTTACGACAGGAGACGTACCCGACGTTCCACTATCGTATCTACACACCAACATTTTTGCTCGAAACGCTCGTATCGTGTCGTACTCGAAAGACTGGTCCCCGACGAACGAGGTGTCGAACCCTCGCTCTCTTCGGTAGCTGCGGCAGTATCGCCCTCGCAGGCTGTAGCACGGGCGACGACCAGTCACCGTCGTTCGACCATCCCGATCGCGTCCGCGTCGACGAACCGTTCGAGCTGGAGGTCGCCGGCGTCCCTGCCGAGACGGCTCTCGAGGTCGTCCTCAAGGGAGAGGTCGAAGACGACGAGCCATTCGGTGCTGCCGTCACGCTCGAGACGGACGGCGAGACCCTCGACGTGAACGATGCACCGATCGTCGACGGCGACGTTCCGTCCGGACTCGCGGTGCCGACGACGGTCGCGCTGATCCAGTTTGCCGACGTGTCCTGGTGGGAGTTCCACCGCACCAGTCCCGAGCCGCCGGCGGAGTTCCAGTGGCCCGACGAACGGACGCTCCAGCTTAGCGTCCAGGCAGACGGAGAGGAACTCGACTCGACGACGATCGAACGCCACTATCCGGATCTCGAGGCCGACGCCGAACCGGACGGCGACCTCATCGGAAACGTGTACGAACCCGACGATGCGGCGGAACCGCCCGGGATTGTCGTCCTTCATGGCTCTGGCGGTAGCTCACAAGACCACGTCGCCGCCCAACTCGCCGAGCACGGCTTCACGGTCCTCGCACTCGAGTACTTCGACGGGCCGGGACTGCCGGACGACCTCGTCGAGATCCCACTCGAGTACGTCGAGCGAGCGATCGGCTGGCTGCTCGAGTACGACGGCGTCGCGGGCGATCGGGTCGGGCTCTGGGGCGTCTCGAAAGGTGGCGAACTCGCCTTGCTCGCGGGTAGCGAACTCGACGCCGTCGGACCGGTCGTCTCGATCGCCGGTAGCGGTATCGTCTGGGAGGGTGGCTCTTCGGCCGACGACCTCCCCGAGACTTCCTCGTGGTCGATCGACGGCGACCCGGTCCCCGACGTCTCGCTGAGCGACGTCCAGTGGGAGCCGGAAGCGCCACTCGCGGAACGCTTCACGGAGGCCCTCGAGACCGCGGAGTTAGACGTGCTCGAGGACGCGACGGTCCCGGTCGAAGAAATCGGCGGACCGGTCCTGCTGGTCTCCGGCGGCAACGACGATCTGTGGCCCGCCGAGCGACTGCAGGCGATTGCGGCCGACCGACTCGAGGCGGCTGACGGTTCCTCGTTCGACCACCTGGTCTACGACGACGCGGGCCACGGGATCTTCCAGCCGTACTTCCCGCTCGAAGAGACGTACGGCGCGGGCTACGGCGGTTCGGTCGCCGGGAACGCCGACGCTGCACACGATCACTGGCCAGCGGTGGTGGACGCGTTTTCCACGCTCGAGTGGCCTCGCCCGTTTCGAGAACGCATATACAAGCAGGGCGACTACTGGTGGGTAATGACTGCAACTGATCCCGAGAGATCGGGCTGGTTCTCGGCCGTCGATCCGACGGACCTCGAGGCGGCGGCCGAGGTCGTCCGGACCGGCTCGGCCGACGAGCCACGTGACTGGCCGGCGCTGGCCGTCGAGTCGGGCGTCGCCGACGACGCCGAGGAGTACTACGACGCGCTGAAGGAGGCGACGACGGCGGCCGCCCGCGCCGAGGTGACCGAACGTGAGGGGGCAGACGACCGCCAGCTCGTCCACGCCGTGCGAGCGATGGACGACTGCGAGCGGACGGCCAACGAACTGGCGGAGCGACTGGCCGAGTGGGCCGGGACCGTCGACCCCGACGCCGGAACGGGGGTCGACTACGCACGCGAACTCGCGACGGGAGAGCGCACGGACCTCGAGGACGCCGACGGCCAGATCGTCTCGCTGGCCGAACGCGTCGCCGACCTCGCCGGCGAGGCCGAGAAACTCCGGGAGTTCGTCGAGCGACGCACCCCGACGGTCGCGCCGAACCTCGCTGCCCTGGCGGGTCCCGTCCTCGCCGCGCGACTGATCTCGCTTGCGGGCGGTCTCGAGTCGCTGGCGAAGAAACCCAGCGGCACGATCCAGGTGCTGGGTGCAGAGGACGCACTGTTTGCCCACCTGCGTGGTCACGCGCCCTCGCCGAAACACGGGATCATCTACACGCACGAGGCGATCCAGGGGACTCATCCCGAGCACCGCGGTTCTGCGGCGCGGGCACTGGCAGGCAAACTCGCCATCGCGGCCCGCGTCGACCACTACTCGGGCGAGCGCAAGCCCGAACTCGACGCGGAACTCGCGGATCGAATCGAGACGATCCAGGCGCGAACGGCCGACGATGGGGGTGAGAACGATGAGTAACCTTCCCGACGGCGTCGAACGCCGCTCGTTCGACGGGACCGAACGCCTCGCTACCCGCGGCGAACCGGTCTACGGCGAGCCAACCGATGGGGAGTGGCGTGCCTGGAACCCCGACCGCTCGAAGCTCGGCGCGATGCTCGAACTCGGGATGGACACCGGCCTCGAGGGCGGCGAGACAGTGCTCTACCTGGGTGCTGCAAGCGGAACGACGGTGAGCCACGTCGCCGACTTCGCGGGGCCGACCTACGCCGTCGAGTTCGCCGCGCGGCCGGCACGCGACCTGCTCGACGCTGCCGACTCCCGCCCGCGGCTCTTTCCGCTGCTCGCCGACGCCCGGAAACCCGAGGAGTACGGCCACGTCGTCGAATCCGACGTCGATGTCGTCGTCCAAGACGTCGCGACCCGCGGCCAGGCCCGGGTCGCCCTCGAGAACCGGCAGTTCCTCGCCGACGGCGGCCGACTCCTGCTGGCGGTGAAAGCCAGAAGCGAAGACGTCACGCGCGACCCCAGCGAGGTGTTTACAGACGTCCGCGAAGAACTCGAGACCGGATACGAGATTCTCGAGAGCCAGCGTCTCGAGCCCTACCACGCGGACCACCTCGGGATCGTCGCGCGGTCGTAGAGGTATCAAGAAGCATATGTAGCCGGAACGAGTGGCTTTCGCCAATGAGAGACGAACGTGCGCGGCGTGGGTTCTTGCGAACGGCCGCCGTCGTCGGCGTCGTCGGGTTAGCCGGCTGTGCGGCCGACGAGGAGGGACCGGTCCCCGACGACGAGTCCCCGGAGTTCTCGCTCGAGGAACTCGATGACGCGCCCGACTCGTGGCCCTCTTTTCAGTTCGACCCCGGAAACACCGGCTACACAGCAGCTTCCGGCCCGACAGGCGACGTACGGGCCCGCTGGGAGTTCCCGACAGAGAAAGCCGTCTACAGCAGTCCAGCCGTCGTCGACGGCGTCGTCTACGTCGGGAGCAACGACGACAGCCTCTACGCGATCGACGCCGACTCCGGCGACGAAGAGTGGCGCGTTCGAACCGGTGACACAGTCTCGAGCAGTCCAGCCGTCGTCGACGGAACGGTTTACGTCGGCAGTCACGACGAGACTGTCTACGCACTCGAGGCTGACGACGGAGCAGAGGAGTGGACGTTCCAGACGGGCGAGATGGTCGCGAGCAGTCCGACGGTCGTCGACGAGACGGTGTACGTCGGGAGCAACGACGACAGCCTCTACGCGATCGACGCCGACTCCGGCGAGGAGTCGTGGACGTTCGAAACGGGCGGCTCGGTACAGCGCGCGCCCGCGGTCGCCGACGGCGTCGTCTACGCCGGGAGCACCGACGGGTTCCTCTACGCGGTCGACGCCGCCTCCGGCGAGGAGGTGTGGGCGTTCGAGACCGACGACTGGGTCCAGAGCCGCCCGGCAGTCGCAGACGGGACGGTGTACGTCGGGAGCAACGACGACAGCCTCTACGCGATCGACGCCGACTCCGGCGACCTGCACTGGCAGTTCGTGACGGAGGGATCGGTGACGAGTTCACCCGCCGTCGTCGACGACGTCGTCTTCGTCGGCAGTTACGACAACCGGCTCTACGCACTCTCGGCTGCCGCCGACGAACCCGAGGGCGACCGGGAGCCACGTCCCGAGCACTTCTACTGGTACGATACCGACTTCGGCGAGATTCGAGGCAGTCCGGCCGTTGCCCACAACACCATCTACGTCGGCAACCAGAGCGGCGCATTCGTCGCACTCGAGGCCGAAACCGGCGAACGACGCTTCCAGTTCAACGCCGAAAACTGGATCGCGAGTTCTCCCGCCGTCGTCGACGGCGTCGTCTACGTCGGCAGCGGCGACGGCTCCGTCTACGCGCTCGAAGAGACCTGACGTAGCTGTTTCTATTCGACCGACAGTCGATCCCGTCAGCTTGCAACGCGACCGTTACTCGAGAACGACGATCCCGTCACTGGTACCGACCACGAGGACGTCGTCGACTGGCGCGAGCGCGTAGCCACCCCTGGACGGACCCATCGTTCGCTGCCACAGGACGTCTCCGGTCTCGACGTCGAGCGCAGACAGGGTCCCGCTCTCGGCCGGTAGACTCCCTTCGACCGCGGGTTCGGCGTCGGTTTCGTCACGGACTTCGACGTCGATCGACGGCTGACCGAGATGGGCACCGCCGGCGTAGGCGACGCCGTCGGCGACTACTGGGGGCCCAGCCGGGTCGGGCACCGTCGTCTCCCACAGCGTCGACCCTGTCTCCCGCTCGAGCAGGGCGAACCTGCTTTTTTCCATCGCCGACGCGGAACTATCGCAGCCGGCGACGTCGTCGGTGAAGGCAGGTCGTTCGAAAGCGTTCGCGTGTAACCGAGCCACGCGTCGTCGTCCGGCGCGTAGTCGCCGGCCACGCGACGATCCGCCGGAGACGCATCCTCGAGCGGGCCGGTATCGCGGGCAATCCGGTTGGAACAACCTGCGAGACCGGCAGTCACGCGGGTGGTACCCACCGCGAGAAATCCGTGGCGAGTCCGACCGAAGTCGCCGGAGGGCATCCCTCGACCATTCTCACCTTCGACGGTAATAGCTTCGATCGACGATCGCTCCGGGCCGGTCGTCGGTGACTGGGCCCAGAGTTCCGACTCCAAACCGTATTTACTGTCGGACTCGAAACGGGTATACGATGGAACGCGGGTCGCCGGATTCGTTTACGCGTATGGGCACGTTGGGGATCGAAGAGGAGTGTTTCGTCGTCGACGAGCACGGCCGTCCCACGAGCGGTACCGACGAACTCGTCTACGAACACGACCCGCCAGAGATCCTCGAGAACCGACTCGATCACGAACTGTTCAAGTTCGTCGTCGAAACCCAGACGCCCCTGATAGAAGATCCCGACGACGCCCGCGAGGCGCTGCGGGATATTCGCCGAGCACTGCTCGCTCACGCCCACGAACACGGCTACGATGTCGCTGCCGCCGGCCTCCACCCGTTCGCGCGGTGGCGCGAACTCGAGCACGCTGAGAAGTCCCGCTATCGCTCACAACTCGACCGCATCCAGTACCCACAACACCGGAACACGACTGCTGGCCTGCACGTCCACGTCGGCGTCGACGACGCCGACAAGGCCGTCTGGATCGCAAACGAGCTACGGTGGTACGTCTCGATCATGCTCGCGCTCTCCGCAAATTCACCGTTCTGGAACGGGTTCGACACCGGACTCCAGTCCGCCCGCGCGAAGATTTTCGAGGGACTGCCAAACACCGGGATGCCGACCTACTTCGAGGATTTCGAAGCGTTCGATCGGTTCGAACGGCGGATGCTCGAGACCGACTCGATCAACGACCGTGGCGAACTCTGGTACGACGTCCGGCCCCACACTGCCCACGGGACCGTCGAGATTCGGACGCCGGACGGCCAGGCAGATCCCGACGTCGTGATGGCCTTCGTCGAGTACTCTCACGCGCTCGTCGAGGCCCTAGCCGAGGAGTACGAGGACGGCGCACCGGGGTACGGACGGGAACACCGGCGCGAACTACTCGACGAACAGAAGTGGCGAGCGATCCGCCACGGTCACGACGCGCGTCTCCTCGACCGCGAGATGGAGGGGACTGTCGACCTCGGCGAACTCGTCGACCGTGAGTGCGAGCGACTGGGGATCGACGGGATCAAAACGATCTACGAACGCGAGAGTGGGGCTGAACGGCAGCGCCGACTGCTCGAAGAGGAAGGGCCAGACGCGCTGTGTGAGTCGCTGTTGCTCGAGGCAGAATAGCCGAAACTGCTCGCTGCCGTGCCCGGACAGTGATTGGCAGCGTCTGAGCGTGAGTCGAGTGTCCGGGTTCAGACTGACGAGCGTGTGAGCTACTTGCATGCTCATGGGCAAATTGATAGTTGCACCACAGCGTGTCTCGCGCTCGCGCGCGTACGTGAACCTTTATTAGTCGTCGTCCACTACCCGAAAGCAGGTTTCTCATGTCCCAGGAAAGCGAGTACGGCGCTGGACAGATCCAGGTCCTCGAGGGCCTGGAGGCCGTGCGAAAGCGTCCGGCGATGTACATCGGCTCTACCGACTCTCGAGGGCTCCATCACCTCGTCTACGAAGTGGTGGACAACTCGATCGACGAGGCGTTGGCTGGTCACTGCGACGACATCACCGTCACCATCCACGAGGATCGGTCGGTGAGCGTCACAGACGACGGCCGAGGTATTCCGGTCGACACACACGAGGAGTACGATCGCCCCGCGCTCGAGGTCATCTTGACTGTTCTACACGCCGGCGGCAAGTTCGACAACAAGTCCTACCAGGTCTCCGGCGGCCTCCACGGGGTCGGGGTGAGCGTCGTCAACGCACTCTCCGAGCGACTCGAGGCCGAGGTCAAACGCGACGGCGGCGTCTATCGCCACGCGTTCGAGGGTGGCGAACCCGTCGGCGACATGGAGCGGGTTCGTGACATGGAATCGGACGAGGAGACCGGCACCGAGATCCGTTTCTGGCCCGACGGGAGTATCTTCGAGTCCGACGAGTTCTCGTTCTCGACGCTGGCGAACCGGCTTCGGGAACTTGCCTTCCTCAACTCCGGCGTCCGGATCACGCTGCGTGACGAGCGCGAAGACGCCGACGACGCGGCTGGAGTCGCCACGGAGACCTACGAGTACGAGGGTGGTATCCGCGAGTTCGTCGAGTATCTCAACGAGACGCGCTCGGCGATGCACGAGACCGTCATCTACTTCGAGGACGAAACTCAGAACATTCACGTCGAGGTGGCGATGCAGGCCACCAAGGAGCTACAGGGCTCGATCCACGCCTTCGCAAACAACATCAACACCCGCGAGGGCGGGACACACCTCACCGGGTTCAAAACTGCACTGACCCGGACGGTAAACGACTACGCCAACGAGAACGACCTGCTCTCGGATCTCGACGAGAACCTCAAAGGCGAGGACATCCGCGAGGGACTGACAGCGGTCGTCTCGATTAAACACCCCGATCCGCAGTTCGAGGGTCAGACGAAGACGAAACTCGGCAACTCGGAGGTGCGGGGCATCGTCGAGAGCGCGATGCACGACGGGCTTGGTACCTACTTCGAGGAACAGCCGGACACGGCCGAAGCGATCGTCACCAAAGCAGTCGAGGCCGCAAAGGCCCGGAAAGCCGCCCAGAAAGCCGAAGAACTGACACGGCGAAAGTCGGCGCTGGAGTCGACCTCGTTGCCGGGCAAACTCGCAGACTGCCAGACCAAAGATCCCGAGGAAGCCGAACTGTTCATCGCGGAGGGTGACTCCGCCGGTGGCAGTGCAAAACAGGCTCGAAATCCCGACTTTCAGGCGATCCTGCCGATTAAAGGGAAGATCTTGAACGTCGAGAAACACCGGCTGGATCGCATCCTCGAGAACGACGAGATCCGGAACATGATCACCGCGATCGGCGCGGGAATCGGCGACGAATTCGATGTCGAGGACGTCCGGTACAAGAAGATCATCATGGCGACAGACGCTGACGTCGACGGTGCACACATTCGCACCTTGCTGTTGACGTTTTTCTACCGACACATGCGGCCGCTGCTGGAGGGTGGCTACGTCTATGCGACCCAGCCGCCCCTGTACCGCGTCCGCTACCGTGGGGAAACCTACGACGCGATGACCGAAGCCGAACGTGACGAGATCGTCGCGGAGAAATGCGACGGCAATCCGACCCAGGTCCAGCGGTTCAAGGGCCTCGGTGAAATGAACCCCCAGCAGCTCTGGGACACGACGATGAACCCGGACAACCGCATTCTCAAACAGATCACGATCGAGGATGCGGCTGCCGCGGACAAGATGTTCTCGGTGCTGATGGGCGACGCCGTCGAACCGCGAAAGCAGTTCATCAA
This sequence comes from Natronobacterium gregoryi SP2, assembly GCF_000230715.2. Taxonomy (GTDB): domain Archaea; phylum Halobacteriota; class Halobacteria; order Halobacteriales; family Natrialbaceae; genus Natronobacterium; species Natronobacterium gregoryi. The sequence continues at coordinate 193,213 of NC_019792.1, read as the reverse complement.
AGAGAACGCGCCGGAAGCCGAATGGATCGACATCTAACAAACTTTTGCGCTGCGGGTGCGCCGAAGGCGCACCCTCGGCAAAATCTCGAGAGAGCAAAGCTCTCTCGGACAGCGAGGGATGGAAGTCCCTCGAGCAGTCGGGCGGGAACGCCGCCCGACGACCTCGCGGGAGCGAAGCTCCCGCTTAGCTTTGATGAAAAGCACTCCTCCCTCCCCGCCGCGCGGCAAGCCGCGCTCCGGGTCGGTCGTCGGCCCGCTCGATCGTCCGCAGAGCGGACGCTCTCACGGATGCAGTGCTCGCCAGCTAATTCACACAGACTACGAAACCCAATGAAGATATGAGTTCAGAGGTACCCGATCCGACAGACGTAGAGGCTCGAGCGGTAGAGAACGTCCGAATCGAGGACGAGATGGAACAGAGCTACATCGACTACGCGATGTCCGTCATCGCGGGTCGTGCGCTCCCCCGCGTCGAGGACGGCTTAAAGCCCGTCCACCGACGCATCCTGTACGCGATGCACGAGATGGGGGTTACGAGTGGCTCCAGTCACCGCAAGTCCTCGTCGATCGTCGGCGAGACGATGGGTGACTACCACCCCCACGGTGACAGCGCGATCTACGACACGCTCGTGCGGATGGCCCAGGACTTCTCGATGCGCTATCCGCTGGTCGACGGCCAGGGGAACTTCGGTTCGATGGACGGTGACCCGGCCGCAGCACAGCGATACACCGAAGCCCGGATGTCGCCTATCTCCGAGGAATTACTCGAGGACATCGACAAGGATACGGTCGACTTCTCCTCGAACTACGATGACCGACTGCAGGAACCGGACGTGCTCCCCGCCGCCTTCCCGAACCTGCTGGTAAATGGGTCCTCGGGGATCGCGGTCGGGATGAGTACGAACATCCCGCCGCACAACCTGGGCGAGGTGATCGACGCGACGATCGAACTGATCGACGATCCCGAGGCGACCGTCGAGGACCTGATGGAACACGTCAAAGGTCCCGACTTTCCGACCGGCGCGAACATCGTCGGTCGTGACGCCATTTACTCGGCGTACAAGACCGGGCGCGGACGAATCCGCGTCCGCGCGGAGTTCGAAGTCGAGGAGTGGAAGAACGGCCGCGAGCGGATCGTCATCACCGAACTCCCGTTCCAGGCGAACAAGGCCCGAATGGTCGAACGCATCGCCGAAGACGTCACCGAGGGCAAAATCGAGGGCATATCGGACCTGCGTGACGAGTCCGACCGCGACGGCGTCCGCATCGTCGTCGAGCTCAACCGCGGAGCCAACACCGAGGTAGTCAAGAACAAACTGCTCGAGAACCACCTCGAGCGAACGTTCGGCGTCATCAACCTCGCGCTGGTCGACGGCCAGCCACAGGTACTCTCGCTGAAAGAGACCTTAGAGGAGTACGTCGCCCACCGCCGCGAGGTGGTTCGTCGGCGCAGCGAGTACGACCTCGCCGAGGCCGAAGACCGTGCTCACATCCTCGAGGGGCGCTTGAAGGCCGTCGAGAACGCCGAGGACGTGGTCGAGGTGATTCGGGATAGCGAGACTCGAGCCGACGCGAAAGCAGCGCTGCAGGAGGCCTACGGCTTCTCGCAGGATCAGGCCGACCACATCGTCCGTATGCAACTCGGAAGCCTCACCTCGATGGAGGCCGCCGAGATCGAAGACGAGTACGAAGACGTCCAAGCAGAGATCGAACGACTCACCACGATCCTCGACAGCGAGCAGGAACTGCTCGAGGTCATCAAAGACGAACTCCGGAAAGTCAAAGACGAGTACGACGACGAACGCCGCACCTCGATCGTCGAGGACGAGGGGACGGTCACCCACGAGGACCTCATCCCCGAAGAGGAGGTCGTCGTCGTCATGACCGAGGACGACTACGTCAAGCGGATGCCGATCGAGACGTTCGACCCCCAGGGTCGAGGCGGGAAAGGCATCATCGGCGCAGACGTCAAAGACGAGGACCGCGTCGCCACGGTCTTCCGGGCCAACACCCACGACTACCTCCTCTGTTTCACGAATCAGGGGAACGTCTACCAGCTCAAAACGTACGAAATCCCCGAGATGGGTCGGACCGCACGCGGGAAGTCCGCGGTCAACATTCTCGATCTGGACGACGGTGAGGACATTACCGCCATCGTCGACACCGACGCTCTCGAGGGCGACGAGTTCGTGACGATGGCCACCCGGAACGGCTACGTCAAGCGCACCGCCAGCGAGGAGTTCGACAATATTCGTTCGACGGGGATCATCGCCGCCGACCTCGAGGAGGGCGACGAACTCGTCGATGTCGAGGTCACCGACGGGAGCCAGGATCTGGTCATCGCGACCGAAGGCGGGATGACGATCCGGTTCGCCGAAGACGAGGTCCGCGCGATGGGCCGGACGGCCCGCGGAGTCAACGGCATCAAACTGCAAGCGGACGATGCAGTCGCCGGACTCGTCGCCGCGAACGGCGACGACGGCGACGGCCAGGCCCTACTGACCGTCACCCGGAACGGCTACGGCAAGCGCACGCCGATCGAAGAGTACAGCACTCAGTCCCGGTACGGGAAGGGGCTGATCGACATCAAGACCGAAGGCCGGAACGGTCCAGTTACCGCGATCAAGGCCGTCTCCGAGGACGATCACCTCGTGTTGATGAGCGAGGACGGCCAGATCGTTCGCACTCGCGTCGACGAGGTCTCGACTGTCGGACGGAACACGATGGGCGTGATCGTGATGCAAGTCGAAGGCGACGACGCCGTCGCGAGCGTCGACGAGATTCCGGCCGCCACGATTGCAACCGACGAGGCCGAGGCCGACGACTCGAACTGACGACTCGTGGCGACGAGACGGCGTTCAGTTTTCGAGAGAAGAGAGACGTGACATCTACGCGAGTAGTCGACCGTCCCGAGTCGAATCGAGACTGATCAGTGTTCGGGTTCTTCGGCCGGTGCGGTCATGCTCTCGATTCGCAGGATGAGGATGTTGTTCGTGTCGTCCGTTCCGTCGACCCGACCGTCGATGACGAGTTTCGACAGCGGCGTCGGTCCGACGGTGACGGCATCGTCCTCGGAGACATCGTCGATGGTCCCTTGCATGTGGACCTCCGCTCGACAGAGTTCGGGATGGTGAACACTCGAGAGATCGATCTCTTCGACGATGACACCGTCGATGAGGTCGCCCTCGTGCTCGAGGGGGATGGTGGCGGGGTCGTCCATCTGCTGGATCTCGAGGGCTTCGTACGCTGCGGCGGTTGGTTTGTAGCCGCCTTTGGGGCCGGGGACACCTTCGACGAGTTGGAGAGCTTTGAGACTCTGCATCTGGTTGCGGATCGTTCCGGGGTTTCGGTCGACCTGGTCGGCGATGTCCTCGCCCTTGATGGCATCCTCCGAGTCCTTGTGGAGGTTAGTTAGTGCACGAAGGATTTTCTTTTGACTCGGTGTCAATTCGATTGACGACATAGTGAACTGTTCGTAGTTGTATTCCTTAAACCCGGCGGGTGAGAAGCGCCGTTTTCCCCGGAATTTCAACGTTCGTCCCGAAAATCCCGAGAAGTTCGGGGCCGCCAATCGTGGGAAGTAGTCGCAGATCACAGACGGATTACTGTAACTAGTATCGTCCCAACCGTCGACTGACGGGTCGAATCGAGCCACACCGACAGATTCGACCCATCAGTGTAGGCTTGGCCCGCCACTAGTAGCGTCCCAAGTCTACTCTAACTAGTGCGCTGTACTTCTGACCGAGAATCGTGATCGGTTTGAGCCAACTCTCAACTAGTCGGTCCACACTTGGGGCAGTACTAGTACTGCCAATCGTCAGAACGGAGTTGGCGATCGGCGGTACTCGACTACAGTAAACCGTATCAAGCCGGGACGAGCCAGCCTTCGAGTAGGACCTCGGTGAGGACGTCCTCGAGGAGGAACATCAGGACGAAGCCGACGAAGAACGTGAACGTGTTCGTCGGGGTAGCGACGGCTTCGGCGTCGAATCGGATGAGGTCTGCGACCTCGATCAGCACCTGCAGGATGGCACCGATCGCGATGCCGAAAAACAGGGCAGCGAGTACGTCCGACTGGGCGAAACTGCCGATCCAGCCGCCGAGGATGACGGGACCGCCGGCGATGATGCCCATCGCCGCGAAGTGTCGCAGCGGCGGCGTCTCCCGGTCCCGGGCCACCGCGGCGACGACCGTCGGTCCTTCCATCACGTTGTGCATCACGAAAGCAAGGACCAACAACATGACCAGCGAAGCGTCACCCTGGACGTAGGCGACACCAATGCCGAGTCCTTCGCCGATGCTGTGCAGCCCAAGCGCGAGCGCGACGAGATAGGCGATCTCCAGACCACTCTTCTCGACGTCGGCCATCTTGCGCTGACGCCACCGGCTCGCGAGGTACATGACTGCGAACGTGGCTGTGACACCGCCAGCACCGAGCGCGAGCGCAAGCGACGTACTCTCGGCTGCACCGGCGTGTTCGAAGACGTCTTCGGTCATCTCGAGAGCAATGAACGCGAGCACACCGGCCGCGAGTGCCATGAACGCGTGGAGATACCGCGGTTCGAGCTCGCGAATGAACGGGAACCAAAGCATCCCGATCACGACGGGGATGATCCCTGCGATCGAACCGATTACGGTCAGCATCCAGATTATCTCGAGCGTGCTCGCCTCGTCGACGCCGGAGAGATCACCGAACGGTGAGGTGAAATACAGGAGACCGAACACTGCCGTCAGGACGACCACGGGACCGACCGCGAGCATCCACCGCGGCAGATCGTATATCGCCCGATCACCCATCGAAGTCGACACCTCCGAACGGAGTAGATAGCTTACCCATTACTCGTGTTTAGATGCCTCTAAACTTATCCCTTTTCACTAGACTCTCCGTTAGAGTCGCTCTAAACAACGAGATTAGAGGAGAGAGCCAGTTACTGCTCGAGTTGGGCAGGCTGAGCGACGCGGACGTGGTGGGCGACGTGGTCGGGAAGAGACACGGGGTCGTCAGCCCCACTCGAACGAGCGGTCACCATTCCGAACGGGGCGACCTCGAGTATCTCGAGTTCGACGCCTGGTTCGACGCCGTGATCGGCGAGATAGGAGAGGATCTCTGGATCGCGGTCAGCGACCTCTTCGACGACGACTGTCTCGCCTTCTTCGAACTCCGAGACCGGCTCGCCCTCCGGCCGGTCCGGTGGCTCGAGTTCGGGGCTCGGAATCGGCGAGCCGTGTGGATCGACCTCCGGTTCGCCGAGTGCGTCGGCGACCCGAGCTTCGAAGTCCTCGCTAATATGATGTTCGAGGCGGTCGGCCTCTGCGTGAACTTCCGACCAGTCGTAATCCAGATGTTCGGTGAGATACGCCTCGAGCAGTCGGTGATGCCGAACGACCTCCAGCGCGACGGTCTCTCCCTCGTCGGTAAGGGTAACGCCGCGGTACTTTTCGCGGTCGACGAGGCCGCGCTCCTCGAGTTTGTCGAGCATGCTGGTGACGGTTGGCGACGTGACCTCCAGTTCCTCGGCGATTTCGGAGGTCTTGATTCGGTCCTCTGTCCCCCGCTGGAGCTGATAGATCGCCTTGAGATAATCTTCCATCACGTCGCTCAGCATCATAGGTCGGGTTTAGAGTCGTCTAACCCTAAAACTATCGCACCCAGGAGCCGCCGGCTCGATACCGTCACTGTCACGTCGGCCGCGTCGCGTGCAGACGTTCCGATCGCCGTCGGGGTGGAACCGGCCGTACAGACCGGCCCGACTGGCAATCGGCGGGTACGCGCGGCGACCGCCATCCGAGACGACCGACCGGCTCGTCACCGTTTTCACGGAATCGAATGCGAACAATCACGATTAGTCGTGGCTACCTCTCGAGAACGTCACGTCATTGTGCATTGTGACCGTTCGACAGTTTGTGATGTTTCCAACACCTTTGTATTGGAGTATTCCTGAAAGGACTGTATGACCGACAACGTCGTCGTGCTCGGAGCGGGGTACGCTGGTGCGGGTGCTGTCGTCGAGTTGCAGTCCAAACTCGATAGTGATGCCCAACTGACGTGGATCGCCGACGTGGACTATCACCTCCTCTTACACGAGGTCCACCGTGTAGTCCGTGATCCCAACGTCCAATCCGACATCGTGTTCCCGGTCGACCAGATCGCAGATCCGTCGACCCAGTTCATTCAGGCCACGGTCACTGGACTCGACGTCGACGAACGAGTCGTCGAACTCGACGACGCAGACGACGTCGAATACGATTACGTCGTCGTCGCCCTCGGTACCCAGACCGCATTCTACGGCATTCCCGGCCTCGAAGAACACGCCCTGACGCTCAAGAGCCTGAACGACGCTCTTGAGATTCACGAGACGGTCACCGAGGCTAGCAAAGACGCAACACGTAGCGACCCTGCACAGGTCGTCGTCGGCGGTGCCGGCCTCTCTGGAATCCAGGTCGCTGGCGAAGTTGCCGAATTCCGAGACAACCACCGCGCTCCGATCGATGTCCACCTCGTCGAAGCTCTCGACGAAATCTTCCCATCTGGCAACGAGAAAGCCCGACAGTACCTGCGTGAGTTGCTCGAGGAGGCTGGCATCCAAATCCACACGGGCGACCCCATCACGGAGGCCGACGCCGAGCAAATCACGTTCGACGAAGGCAAGCCACTCGAGTACGACGTTCTCGTCTGGACTGGCGGGATCACTGGTCGTGATGCACTCGCGGACGCGGAACTCGAGAACGAACACAACCGCGTCACCACGGAAGCGAACTTTCAGACCTCCGACGAGCGCGTGTTCGCTCTCGGTGACGCGGCGCTTATCGACCAGGGTGACCAGCCTGCACCACCGACTTCACAGGCTGCCTGGCAGGCTGCGAAGGTCGTCGGCGACAACGTCGTTCGGGAAATGGAGAATCGCCCGCTCAAAACCTGGGAACACAACGACAAAGGAACCGCTATCTCCGTCGGCCACGACGCCGTCGCCACCGGCGTGGACGTCTTGCCAGTCGTCGACACCTTCGACGGATTCCCGGCCAAGCAACTAAAGAAGCTAACTGGTGCCATCTGGATCGCAAACGTCACCTCCTGGAACGAAGCGAGAAAGTCCTGGAAATCACTGTAACCGACCCGACCGCCCGGGACAAAACTGTTGCGAGTCGGTCTCGACCGCCGATTCGTAACCAACTACTCATACGGAGCGCTGGTAGTTACTCCCGGTAGATCACGGCTCGTCCGATCCTGCAATTGCGCCGGGAAGTCGGTACAGCATCCGTCCCGTGCTGCGACCCGTGACTACTCGCTCCCAGCCGAATCGTCTGCACCCATCGGCGAGGCTGGTACACCCGCGACAGTGGTTCCAGATGGCACGTCTCTCGTCACCAGCGAGTTAGCTGCCACTCGCGCGTCGGCACCGATTTCCACACCCGGCAGTACGATCGCACCGGCCCCAATCATCGCCCGCTCACCGACGACGACCTCGCCCGTGCGGTACTCGTCCTGGAGAAACTCGTGACAGAGTAACGTCACGTCGTACCCAACGATCACATCCTTCTCGAGCGTGATCAGTTCCGGCCAGAAGACGTCCGGCGTCGCCTCGAGCCCCCAGGAGACGCCGGACCCGACGCTGACGCCGATTCGGCGCAAGGCCCATCGCCGCAATCGCAGGCTCGGCGAGATTCGGGCAAGCCACACCAATACGTAGTTGTACGCGACTCGCAGCGGATTCTTCGCGTCCGTCCAGTGTGCAAGCGAGTTCCGTGGGCCGGATGTCGGGTGGCGATTCACACGATCGTGTCTGGAATGAGGGCGATCGTCCGTCACTCTCGGAGAGTTCGACCTATCACTACAAGAAACTGACTGGGTCGCCTGATCACTCGTCGGCCGAAACCGACTCCAATAGCTCGCCCAAACGGTCGCCCGGCACTCCGACACGGTCGACGAACTCGTCACTTGACAGTTCACAGCGGTAGGCTGGCTTGAACATCATGTTCTCGCCACCGGCAGTGACGTTCCAGCCGTCTCCAATCTCGTCGCGGAGGTAGTACTGCGGCCGCTCGTTCCCCGGCTTCACGTAGTACTCACTGAGTCGGATCGGGTGGCGGTCGAAGAGTCCACCCGGCTCGCGGCCGGCGACGATCACGACCGTCTTCTCGAGATAGAGGTCGCCGTCACGTACCCGCTTTGCGTGTGCGTTGTCGGAGTGAGTCTCGAGGATGGCTGCCCGTTCGTCGGGCGGCGTTTCAGGAGTGACGACGTCGACTGCGTCGACCGTGAAGTAGCCGATCAGATAGCGATGGGCGCGGTCACCTTCGGGACGGCGTAGTCCGGCGTAGAAGCCGACGACATCTCCAGGACCGAGTGCCCGTAGCCGGGAGACGTAGCCACTCGTGCGATGTTCACCGTAGGTGAGCGTCTCGAAGTTGGGATCGCGATGGAGCGGCCAGGACTCGAGGTCGTCGCCGGTGACGACTCGCTCGTCTTCCTGAATCGGCTGTGGCTTGATCCGCGTCGTGAGATCGGCCGCAGTACGATCGTCGTTGCGGAACTTCCAGGAACCGAGCGTTTCGGACTCGGTTGTTTCCCGGGTTTTCTCAGGGATCGGAACGTACTCGAACTGTCCGTCGTCGTACAATGGCCCTAACGCGCCGAGGTTAGTGCTGTCGGCACCGATCCCTGCGAGAACGACCGTCATGTGCACTGGATGCGACGGCCGGTGAATAAATCCCCCGATACCGTAGACTCCCTCGAGCCGCCGAATGTCGTCGCTCGCGACCGATCACGAAACTTGAAAAACGTTGATGAAGCCCGGCAGTTTAGGGAGATCGATGGGTGAGCAACCGCAGCGGGCCGCAGCGATCTGTACGGAGTGTGGAAACGCCCTCGCAGTCCAGGTGTGGTCTGATGGATCGATCCGACCGATCGGGACCGGCGTGGAGTGTTCCTGTGGCTGTGAGACGTTCGAAGTGCTCGAAAGTAGCGTGTCCGTCCCCAGTCCAGACGACGAACGCGAACGCTCCGAAATCTAAGACCGCGTGAAACCCTCTCGAAGCGGCCACAGCTGCCGATATCCGAGGACCAACACACGCTACTTCGCAGTTCGAACCGGTCGCCAAAACGACGACCAGGCCTTGCCGACCAGCACACCAGCCCGCCCACCCTGTTAGAACCAGCGACTTTGAACGACGCCATCTACCGGGACGTAGAGTCACTGCGTGATCAGCACCGCACACCGGCATGCAGTCGTCAGATTCGACGGCAACGGAACTCGCAGCGATAATCCGAGACTGATCATACAGTGTCCCGCGGTCGGCAGATCGGTCCGAATTAGAATTCTTGACATCGGCAAGCTGATTCATTACTGCCGCATGTGCTCGGGGACGAGAGAAAGAATCAGACTCAGTGTCTGTAGGTCTGTCAAACTCTACCAGTTCACCCGCTCCCCGTATTTGCTCGTAAGAACGCCCCGAGAAATTTGGAACAACACGACCTTTCGATATCGAATTTCACCAGTTAGATAATTCGAAGTGGGACCGCCGAGCGCGACGATTCGAGCGGTACGCACAATATGCCGGATGGGGCTGCTCATTCTGGGTCCTCCGCGAGAAAGTCTCGGCGCGACTGCATCCGCCGGATCGGGTCGGGGTGGTCGTAGTGCTCCCTGATCACTTCAGGGGTAGCGTTCACTCGCTCTGCGACGACTTCAGGCGGCCAGCCTTCGTCTCGCATGTGCGTTACCGCACCAGTTCGAATCGGATGCGGTGACCGACTCGAGGGACACCTGGATTCGAACCCGTGTTTCAATGCCTCGCACGTCTCCGGGTTACGGTCGTGGGGGCACGACCCGAACCGACAGGGCTGGGTAAGGATGTAGATCTCACGGCGAATGCTCGCCTTCGAAACTCGCCCGCGATCCCCTTTCTCGGTCGCGAACAGCGGCCGACGGTCGTTTTCATCGTCGCGTTCGACCCGATTCACGTCGATGTACTCCTGCACGCAATCGGCAACTTCTTGCGAGAGTGCAACAGGGCGTTCACCCGCCTGCTTGTTCTTCAGCGGCGTCCCCTCCCGATGGCGGAAGTAGACGAACGGCGGGTCGACGTTCTCGAGTGCCTCGTGATCTATGTCGTCCTGGTGGCGAAGTCGCTCGAGGTCGTCCTGTTCGAAGAAACAGTCGTCCAGGTCGAGTGCCCGGAGCCCACCGAGGCGACACCCCGTGTGCCACAGCAGTTCGAACATCGCCTGTCGGCGGGATGCCCGCTTGTATCGGTGCAATTCCGCACGAATCGTCTCGGCTCGCTCGGCAGAGAGCAGCTCGTCGTTCACTCGGTCGGCCAGTTCGACAGACGGCACTTCGACTTTCGCCGGGAGTTCGTTCGGCACTGCGTCGAGTCGGGCACAGAAGCGAATGAACAGCTTCAGCGTCCCGAGTTGCGTGTTCAACGTAGCGACTGACAGCCCCTTACTCCGGCGGCTCGAGTCGAATCGGAAGATGTCACGGCTCGTGAGGTCATTGAGATTGTCGATTCCCTCGTCTTCACACCACTGAACGAACGATTCCATCCGATAACGGTAACTCTCAAGTGTCGCGTCCGCTCGTGTGGCCTCGAGACGATCGATCCACATGTCGAGTGCTTCGTCGGGCGCAAGTGGCTCGAGATCGTCGCTCATGCGTCACCTCCGTCGTTGGCAAAGAGGCTCTCCTCGAGTGGGACGAACTCGTAGAAGACGGCGTTCGCCATGCCGTAGCCGATCTCTGCAGGCGAGGTGTCGAACCGCGGGAATCCATCACGGGCGTACCGGAGTCCGTCGTCGGTTCGGCGGTGATCGGCGTAGAACGGCACCTCGTCGCCATCGAAGTGAAGCCGAAGGATGCGTTCTTCGGTGATCGCGTCGATTGCCTGCTCGGCAGCTCCGTTACCGTAGACGGCGTACGGCCTCCGACGTTCGACATCGTCTCGTTCGGGCTGAATGGCCGGATTGCGGTTCGTCCCGTCTCCCTCGAGACCGTTCGTGTTGTTACCCCCACTGGTCTCGGGGTGGACGGGTTCGACCGCTTCGCCACAGATGAGACACGTCGCTTCGTCGCCGTCTCGCTCGGCGAGTACGTAGCCGTCGACGGTCGGACACAGGCCCGTCACGCGGGCTTCGTCACTCATCGAAACCACCGTCCGTAGCTGCGACCTGAAGCCCACAGGCGTCGGCGCGTCGGTAGATACTCTCCTCGAGCATCGCTGCAGCCGCAGTTGTCAACGTGTAGCTGTTCGTCCGACCGTCAATGTCGTCGCGCTCGAGGAGATCGTCGTCGACGAGCGCATCGAGGTTCTGGTACAGCCGCCCGTGGAGAACCTCGCCGTACTGCGGCTCAAGGCGTTCCTTGATCGCAAGACCGTAGGAATCGTCGTCGGTGCGCTCGAGCTGGGCGATCGCCTCGAGCACGTCACGCTGGAAACCGGTGAGGTCGCCCCACGCGGTGCCGCCGTCGGCGATGAGTTCGGGTTCCGCTTCGTACCCTTCCGCCAGCTCGTCCGAACAGTCGTGACAGACGTAGCCGTCGGGCGTGACGACTTCTTTGAGGTTGTCGCAGCCGGGCGTGTCGCAGGAGTAGAGGCCGTAGTCGCCCATCTTAGGCCACCTCCTCCCCGTCCCGAGTGACTACGTGGTCGTCAATCGCGCAACCAGTACACACTGGTTCGTCGCGTTGGACGTCGTAGCCGTCCGCTCGAGCGCCGCAGCTACACCGAGCGTCAGACCTATTTGTGGGTGATGCCTCTTGCCGTGCGTGGGGCGTACGCCCCACGGAAGTTCCGTAGTTCATGACCTGATCCACGGAGCTACCTTCTGGGTGGCGTGCCAGCGCCGCCCGTCTTCACCTGCCAACAAGAGCCATCTTCAGCCCAACTGACAGCTCCGTACCACTCATAATGAATTAGCTATACAAAAATGTATCGCTAAATCATATCTGACTCAGATAGACAGAGTCAACTAATTCCTGAATAATAGGTTGATCTATCCTGTAGTGTATTACAATGAGGCAGTCGGGAACGTGGATGACGATCTGGGACGATCGCATTCTCGAGATTATCCGTGAGGAAGATGCGGGGCGTGTCGGCGATCTCGCTGAACGGGATGGAATACGCATCTCTCAACCGTCCGTCTCTCGTCGATGTCAGAAACTCGCCGAACATGGCCTCCTTAGACCCCTCGGAAACGGTGTTTACACCATCACCGACCGAGGGAAGGCCTATCTCGACGAGGAATATGATGCTGAAAATGAAGTCTACCTGAACGAGAACGGCTCGATAAGTGGTCCTACTGCAAGTGAGACCTCTGAAACGTAATGAATCGAAAGCCCGCCCGCTGGATGTGTACTCTCGACGAACGAATACTCGAACACTTAGCAGAGGACACCTGGTCGACACCACGGCACATCTCTCGTACTATCAAGTTTCATGCAACACGTAGGCGGATCAAAGAGCGATGTCAGTTGCTTGTTCAAGTCGGCTTGATCGCTCCCGTTGTCGAAGACAGCAATATGTACGAGATAACCCATCAAGGAGAAGAGTACCTCGAAGGTGAACTTGATGTCGAAAACCATCCGAAACCTTCCGTAGGTGTCCCTCATAACTGAGTGTCTGTTCAGATAACATCCGACCCCACTGTTATCAACATTAATAATAACCATAAGTATGATTTTGTGACGACAGGTATAGCCTTTAATGGGAACTCAGCAGCAATATAGTAGGCTCGAGTCCTTCATTGATTCTAACGAAACTACAATAGACGGTTATCAAACCCAGTCGGAAGCGGGTGTATTGACGAATAGACAGCTGATATCGCTCAAGACGACAGGCAGAGACAATAGCAAGACAACCGTCAATTCGGTATATCTTGATCAGGTCAGTAGAGCAAAAATCGAACATCAAAAGACACCCGATGTGGATCAGGAGAGGCTTGCGTATGGAATAGTCTCATTGTTTCTCGCCATCATCTCCTTCGCTCTTATTGGACAGTTCGACAGTAACATCGTAGAAGTCACTCTCGTCATGGTCGGGGTCTGTGTGGGGCTTGTTGGAATAGCGTTGTTCATAGAAGCATATGACACACCAGACGACAGTGTATATATCGAACTACAAACGCCAGACGGCGAACCCGTCTGGAAACGGCGTCTCGGTGGAAATCAATTAGAGTTTGCTGAGAAACTTTCGAGGACAGTCAGTAATGCACACGACCCCTCGAATCAAATCGCTCAGAAGATTGGAACATAGAGCGTGTCATAGACTCAATTTCAGAGCTTCTCACAGCCCGGTTCGTTTCCTCGCTCGTAGTTGGTGATTGCAACAACGAGCCGGAGACATAGAGTATTCGTCTTTAGCTAAGACTCACACCTCGGTTGCGTAGCGGTAGCGAGCGTCTCTTGTAACACTGGGCGTTGCTGGTGGATCTTCTGTGCGTCGTCGATCAGTCGGTCAAGCAGCGGTGGCGGCGAGTAGCCAAGATATTCGCCAAGTTCGTGGAGGATGAGCTGGGCGTGCGACCGGAAGGTCGCCGCCCAGCGTTCCGGCGGAAACACGATCTCACCGTCCGCCTGTTCGGTGACCAGATCGAGCAATTCACGACTCACGAGCAGTGACAGCAACGCCGCGTACAGCAGAATTTCGACAACATGCTTCTTTGTCGTGTCGAACTCGTCCAGTTCGTACTGCGTCTTCAACTCCCGAAACAGCAACTCCACCTCCCACCGACACCGATAGATCGTCCCTAGATTCGACGGCAGGAACTCCTCTCTCGGGAGATTCGTGATGTACAGGTGGTAGTCGTCGGCGTCCTCTTTGCGGACGCCGACGACGCGAAACCGCTTCGTATCGCGTGACTGCGTTCCTCCGTACGGTCTTCGGTCGAACTCGGCTTCGACTTCCACGTCGATGTACTCGCGGTGCAGATCATCCACAACATCGTGGATCTGCTCACCTTCCAAGGGAATGGCGCGCCCGCGCCATTCCCGTAATTCCTCCGTTACGACCGGATTTGCGCTCTCTTTCAGCCGACTCACGAAGTAGCCGTCGTTCTCATCGATCAACGCGAAGCGGCGGTACTTGAAGTAGGCTCGGTCGAACAGAACGAGCCGATCTTCGAGCCACGATCCTGTGTGAAACAACGTGCTGTCGTGCGTTTTCTCGTCAGTCACGTCGAGACGTTCTATCGTCTGCTCAGTGGCATTGTGGAGCAGGTGGAGCTTCGCTCCAGCCTGCTCCTCCTTGCGAGCTTCGTACTCATCGGCAAGGAACTCGTGCAACCGCAGGACGGTTCCATCAGCGATCATCACGTCCTTGAATCGGTCGATATCGGCGTCAACAGTGTCAGGGACAGCGACCTCGTCGAGGCCACGCTCGACGAGGTCGCGGAAGTACTCTGCGGGAGACGGCGTCAACCGGTGATAGAAGCCGCCGGGAGAGATCGTCTCATCAGCTGTCGAGTTGTAGCTGCGTCTGAAGCCAGCGAGTGTTCGGCTTTCGCCTGCGGCGAAGCCGAACACGAATGCCCAGACGAGGGCAGGGATCTGGAGCTTGCGGTCGCGTTCGATCACGCCGAGTTCCTCGGCGTGCTCTTCGAGGAACTCAGAGGGAAACAGTGTAGTGAGCCGACGCATAATCCGAGATGAGGAGGCATTGGTGGACACAGCCGTTGCCTCCTCATTCCTCTCGAAAAGATGTCTCGATAAGCCGCTGCTGTCACGTGGTTCTTCGCTTAGCTAAAGACGGATAGAAACATAGAGTAAGGAACACCTCTGTTCGTGCGTGGACGCGGCCTCGGGCGCGAACGTGCCCGAGGCCGCAGTCCTTGACTGCATCGTTGGTTCGTTCGACTCCTGTCCGGTTGTTGTACGTCTCATCCAAGATGGACTGCTTCAGCTGAACGTCCTCGCTGTGTTCCTCGATGCGGTCTTCGACCCTGTACTCGATGTCTTTCGGGTCGTCAGTGTTTCGCGGGTTGTACGGAGCGATTGGCACGACCCCTGCAGCCAGCAGGTGGTCGTGCCAATCGAGAATGTCGTAGGCGCTGTCTCCAAGCATCCAGATCGGTGTATCGACGGCGAGCGCGTCACGGGTGACGCGCATCACCGTCTCTTAGTCTGCTTGTTTGGCCGGTGTAAACTCCGCTGCTATCGGGATCTTTGCGCCGGTTGAGACGATCGTACAGCCGAAGCCGTAGTAGTGTTCTTCGGCTGTTGGATCGTAGTTCCACGACGCAGCGTCGTTGTACTGGATCGCTTCGATGTGGGTCGAATCGATGGAGTAGGTGGAGTCGAGCAGGCCGCGGGCGGCGGCCTGCTCGACAAGCCTATCGAAGACATCGTCAATGACGTGTTCAAGGTCGGTGAGAAACCGGTCAATCGTGTCTCTGGATGGTGGTTTGTTGAGTCCGCAGTAGAACCAGACGAGGCCGTGCTGGAGTTCTCGTGCAACCGGACGTGTGCCGTAGATGTCCTTGTAGTAGCAGTGTAGAAAGCCGCGAAAGAGGTCTGGCGACTGGTGAACTCGTGTTCGCCCCCGCTTCGAGGGGGCGAACACGTCGTAGTCCAGCAGAAACTCGAACTCAAGGTGCTCGAACAGCGGTACTGTTTCGGTAGCCGCGACATTCAAGAAGTCGTCTACCGAAGTTACGTCTTGCAGGGGTGCGCTTGTGTTGGACACACTTCGCGCACCCTGCTGCTTCGTACGTGACGCTTTCTATGACACGCTCACATAACCAATCGTAGCTCAAAGAGTTCCTTCACACCACAGTTTACTCTGTCCCGAGGACTGAATAAAAAGCATTCAACACAACATAATCTTGCACTCTTGCACTTAGGAAAACAGATTCTCACGTCGAAAATACACGGTATACTGATTGTTTTAACTAAATACTGTAATTTCTTTCAACAAGAGTACTAACTACTGCCATCTTCTCCATCAAGGTGGGCTAATGCTGAATTATTTGGATCGACATTCTTCACAAATCGTAACAACCGTCGAGTGGCTGTCGGATTCTCTTCAATATGCTCGAGAAAGTGGACCATTCCCTGCAGAGCGAGGTTCTGCTTGTGGTAGTCCCAAGTTCGAAGTTGAATCGTGAGATCCTTGTCGGTGATCACCTTCACGTCCTCCTCTTGCAGAATTTCTCGAGCCTCTTTTTCGACCTCTTTACAGACTGCGATCGAGATTGTCGTCGATCGCTCGGCCAACTTCATCATCGTTCCGAGCTCGGTATCGATATCGTCCTCGTCGATAATTCGATCTTTGGCTTCGATCGATATCATTAGATCTGGCCCGTGATACCCGTCTATGTCACCGAACCGGTGTTGACGTGAAGAGCCTGTTCGAACGCTACTCGCACGCAGTGAGAGGTGCGGCCACTCCGCCGTTGCGTATCCATACACCATTGCCTGATAGGCCAATCCCCCCATCTCATTGTCGTGCTTGCGCTCGTAGTTGTTCAATATCTCAAGGAATGGCTGTGAGAAGGCGGGTTCTCGTTTTGGATAGTCTTTCGACTGTAGGCAATCAAGCCCAAGTTCGATAATCCGCTCCGCGGATTCACGACGTCCCGATTGAGAGAGAGAAAATGCCGATTCAAGGATTTCGATGTGGTCGCGCCAATTCCCGGTATAGTGACCAGGAGCATTCGGGAAATTAGTCCGGTTCATCGTTTGATGGAAAAAGTCGCCGATATCGTTAATCCGGCCCCGGATTCCGACTTCCTGATCGTTGTCTCTGAGCGTGAGGGTGTCTATATTCTGGTCGGTCCGATAGTCAATTCCTTTTTGTTCGTATCTGGGCTGAATGTCGTCTTCCCAGTCAAGTCCGGGGTTAAATTCGTCAAGCCAGGGATCTTCCTGTGAGAGATCTTCAACAGAGAGAACGAAACACAGTGCCAGTCCCAAATAGCCCTTTCCGCGCTCGTCGTAGATGTTTCTCGTTCGATCAACGACTGACTTGATCTCTTCAGCCTCATCAATCGAGGATTCTTCCGTTTCTTCTTCATCAAAAGAAGAAAGACGTTGATTGTGATCCCGATCAAAGTATTTTGAGAGAAACTCCTCAATTCGCTCTTGCTCGTCGTCAGTGATATCAGCACTCATATCGATAGTATCAATTCTAACAGTATTGGTCCAAATTCGCTGCCCGTTTTGCGATTGAGACGAAACCGTTGTCCATAATGTATATCTCAGTAATACATCTGACAAAGAACTTTCTATCGAAATAGAACTTTCCGCGACACTAATGCGAGGCAAATGATTAAATATGGTTAGGCAGCAGTCTCCAATAGATGGCTGAACGGAATCTTACCTACGTTGATCTATTTGCCGGCGCAGGAGGACTCTCTATCGGATTAGAGAAGGCTGGGTTCGAATTAGTGCACGCAGTTGAGGTTGATGAAGACGCACGGTCCACATTCGCGAGAAATCGAGACGGCATGTCTCCGGACGATATCACCGGAGATATCCGTGACGTTGACAATCACGAGATCATTGACCTCGTCGACCAGAGATCTATTGACCTAGTGGCGGGTGGTCCTCCCTGCCAGGGATTTTCAGAGGTCGTGAGTCCCGACGGGTCTGACGATCGAAACCACCTCTTTACAAATTTCATCAGCTGGGTTAATGAGCTTGAGCCGAAAGCCGCTCTCTTCGAGAACGTCCGTGGAATCCAGAACACTGCTGGTGGGAAGTTCCTAGAAGCCGTCGAGAAGTCCTTCGATCTTATCGGGTACGACGTGACTCATAGAGTTATCAACTCATCCGATTTCGGTGTTCCTCAACACCGTCGTCGACTCGTCGCGATCGCAACGAGAAAAGATGTCCGTGAGCATCCGTTTGACGGGTTCGAACTGAACCCTGTAGAAACTCCAGGTGTAATGGATGGTATCGGCGATCTTCCCGAAGTTGGACCCGGTGAAGAGATTACCGAGTACGATACAGAACCCCGAACTCTCCTCCAAAAAGATCTCCGAAACGGCAGTGACGAACTGAGTCATCACATTGCTGCGAGCCATTCACAGGATATGGTCGAAATGATCTCTCACATCCCTGATGGTGGGAACCGGACGGCTATCCCCGACGAGTTGCAACCTTCGTCAGGCTATCATAATTCTTATTCTCGTCTCAAGTCAGACGAACCAGCAGTTGCGATAACCTCAAATATGTCGAAGCCCTCGAGCGCAAGGTGTATTCACCCATTCCAAGATCGTGGACTTACGCCACGTGAGGGCGCGAGATTACAAACTTTTCCTGATACGTACCGTTTCGATGGCGGACTTGTCTCAGTCCGGCAGCAGATCGGGAACGCAGTTCCCCCATACCTCGGCGAGGCCCTTGGCTACTATTTGAGGGAGAGCGTCTACAACGACGAACTTACTGAAGGAGACAGAGAACGAATCTACGAATTACGGTGTGGAGCGATGACTCCAGAAAAATTCAACGAGAAACGGTCAGAGATCGGGGGCTATGCTAAGCAGGCGACACTCGATTTCGCGAACTAAAATACTATTGTTTGTTCGGTTAGGTTCTAATTCACACCTACGTCAATTCCTTCGACCCGCTCGAGAGTCCATTCCCCATCTCCATCGTGCCGGATGTGGACGTGGTGTTCATTCTTCAGCTCGCCGTTCTCGTCCAGGAGCCCCTCGACACGAAGATCGTCTTTCGGGAGCGTGATCCCGTATGAATTCCGGTCCAACTGACGGATTTTGTTCAGCGCCATGTTCGGGGCGGCAACCCGCCTTGGCATAAAGGTTGGTGACTATCTGTTTTACCAAGGTATTGCCAGCGATTGGCCCAGGTTTTCGTGGGGTAGCGTCGGAGCCCCGGACGCGTATGGCAAACTCGACACCCCAACTGATCGTTTCGGGCGTACTGGCGCTATTCACCATCCTCTGGCTCCCGTACGCCCTGATGGACTGGACGCTGTTCGAAGCCGTCGGGTCCGACTACGGGATCATGCTGGCGACGCTGGCGTTTCTGCTCGGCGTCTACGACATCGCAGAGACCGGCGGACTCGTGGAGTACCCCTCGTAACGATGCAGGTCGTTGATAACCTACGGGCGACCGGCTCGGAGGACAACCGCACAACCACCCGAATCGCGGGCTACCTCCTCGCGACGATCGCCGTACTCGGCCTGCTCGCGTTCCTCTCAATCGGCCTGGTCGCCGTCGGCGCTGCCGAAGAAACCGACGACGGCCCCGAACAGTATCTCGAGGAGAACGTCACCAAGGAAAGCAGCGACGACCCCCTCGAGATTGAGGTTGCGTTCGCAGCGGACTTCGACGACAGCGAACTCGAGGTCGCGGAAGCCGACGTGATCTGGTACGACGCCGACGAGTACGCGAACGCAAGCGACGACGCCGAGGTAGTCGAGTCGGCTGTGATCGACGGCGAAGAGGGGCAGACTCTCGCCGAGACCTTCGATCGAAACGATTACGGCTCGCTCGAGTTCGGCGACGAGTACGCGGTTGTTGTCGACGGCGACGACTATATCGACGACGTGGCGCGTCTCGACGGTGGCTTCGTCGGCGGGATCGGTGGCGCGGATGGCTCGCCTGGCTTCGGCGTCGTCGTGGCGATCGCGGCGCTGGCCGCTGCCGTCGGCCTGGCTGCTCGAGGACAGTAGCCCAATGATCTGACTTCCCACAATTTTCGCAAAACAATGAGTAACAACGCTCTTGAAGATCTGAACGACCGAACCGGTATCGATTCCGAACTAACGCGGCGGGATGCAATGAGGGCTGCGGCCGTGGCTGGCGTGACTGTCGGACTGTCTGGAACAGCGACGGCCGACGATGACGACGATGACGACGATCGGCCTGTCGGACTTATCGAGAGTCTGCGTGGTGTCGGGTCGGAGTATGATGCGACGGACCCGGTATTGTGGTCGTTTGCGAATGCGGCCGGACCAGTCGTTATCGATGTTGATCGTGATCCGACCGCTGATATGGTGAGCATGCACGGCACTGCGATGCTTGCCCGCGAGTGGTGGGGCAATGCCTCCAATATCCTGCTGTCGAACCGGCTCGAGGACATGGGGATGACGGCGAATATTGAGGCTCGGTCCCAGTTAGCCGATTCGTGGGAGGACGGTCGATCCACCACTGAGACGTACAACGACGTGCTCGTTGCGATTGACGAGTTCTACAATACGTCCGCTCGCAACGCGACGGCAACGAAAGTCGCGTCGCTCTCTCAACTGGGTTCGATCTCCGACGTTGCTCGGGATGGTGATAACGACGTGTCAGAGACGTTCATCTCGTGGGTCGTCACTGAGTCGGACTACTCGGGGGACGCAAGTCACGAGGAGAGTTATCTGACTGGCGAGCTGGTCGAGACGTCGATCACGCTTCCCAGCGGTGCCGAATACGAGTTCAACTCGCCCGAGTTCGTCCACAAGTGGGATAACGGCGACGAACTCCGGGTTACGATGTCCGATGAGTTGCTGAATCACTACGATAGTGATGAGCGCGAGTTCGTCGACGTTGAGACCGACGACGGAGAGACGGCGACCTTCGGCGGCGCGATCATAGTCGAGAACGTGCCGGATACTGATCTCGGCAGCGAGACGGTTGGTATCCTCTATGACTGGGCGGACATGCTCGATGAGATCGAGTCCGGCGCGGACGACGTGAAGGCGTCGTATGACGTGGATTTGATCGATATTCTGTTCGACGCCCTGGACGACGGATTGATCGATCCATCCGATCTCCGGGGCATCGAGGGTCTGGCCGAGCATCTGAGCGGGTCGACGGATGCGACCGAAAGCCGGTATCAGATGGCGCTTCTGTCGACCCTCGGCCTCGAGCGTGCCGACCTCGAAGACGTTGCGTCCATGACGCTGGACTACGACGGATATACCGATATTACCGTTTCTCGTGAAAACTTCGGCGTAATGTCGTCGATTGTCGATCGGGACGAAACTGAGATTGAGGGCCAACTATTCACCGAGACAGGCCCCGATACGACGCTTTCTACGGGTTCGAAGTACCTGACGAACCCGTTGATTGCCGGTCGTGTTGATGGCGAGTTTCAACTGACTACGCTGACGAATACCTGGACACCGCTTCGTGACCCCGACCTTACTCCAAGAGCGGCGTCAGTTCACCCCGATCTCGAAGCTGTTGCTGTAACTGATAGCTCGGGAGCGTTCGTCTACGACTTCGAAAGTGGAGAGAAAGAACAGCTTACCAGTGAAGGGTGTGCGGATATTGCGTTCTCCCCGAACGGCCAGTACGTTGCTGTTTCCTTCACTGAAAGCGGACATGACGAACACGAAGGGATCAAAGTCTACGACTTCGAAGACGATTTGAACACCACCGCAAGCTACGAAGGCGACAACAGCGAAGGCGAGGCACTGGCTTGGGGGGATAACAAGCACGTCTTCCAAACTGCTACGGACACGGCGAGTCTGTCTAGCTCGGACGAGACATCTATCTTCTTCGTCCATGCAGAAGATGGTATTCAGTGGACTCGTGAAGCGTACGGAGACTACAATACTGGTGAAAACAGCCCGCGTGGTATTGCGGCAACTGGAAAGCATGAACGCCTCTACTACGGTGAAACCGGAGAGGTAGAGCTTGCTGCGTGGGACTACGACGGCGATCGACTCGACGACTTCGAAAGTGACCTCGAGCCTGACGGGTTTGTTCTGTCGGAAGATGAGACGGAACTGATCTGCCTAAAGGATAATACGCTGATCCATATTGATGGCGAGACTGGCGAAGAACTCGAAGAAGTGTCGATCGACGTTGAAGCCGAGTTGGTTAACATAGTGGATACGGTACGAAATGAAGCAGTGCTTGCTAACGCTGAAGAAGAAGGCCTCTTTCTCGTGGACATCCTCGATGGCTCCACGACGAAAGTTGCTGATACTGTAGTTGAAAACTACTACTTTGAAGAAGGGTTCGCTGTTGAAAGCGAAGACTGGGTAGACGGTGTTCTCTACCGTCCTACTGCCTTCGATGCACCATCTGGTGACACGATCGACCTCCGGCATGGAGTCGTCGAGATCACCGAAATGACCGATCGTGACGGAGACGTACTTGACGACGACTACGAAGCCGACTGGGACCGCCCGCAGTACGACACCTACGATCCGAGTGAGTTCCAGGAGTATCTGGATCGTGTCGCTGAAGAGCACGAGGAGGCGTTGGCCGACGACGATGACGGTATGGGCGGTATCGGAGCCGGCGATGACGATTCAGACGCTATCCTGTATGGGCTGATTGCTCTGGGCGCGGCGTTCCTGGCGGCGATCGGCCTGGGGGGCGACTGACCGTGTTGCCGCTATTGCGGGTGATCGACGTGAAGGCGATCGTCGTCACGGCGCTGATAGTTGTCGGCCTGTATCTCGTTCTCGTCGAGGACGGAGCCGGCGCAGCGATCGTCTCGGAAATGCTCGCCGAACTCTCCCCGTTCTAACCATCAATGTTTTCCAGGTCTAGATCCACGACGACGAACGGTGACTTACCAACGAAGCGACTCGTCCTGTTCTTGGTCGTCCTGGCCGTCGCGGCCGTGGCGATCGTCGCGGCCTCGAGTGGCGCGGTCGTAGCCGACGATGGGAACGAAACTGCTGCAGAGAACGCAATCATTCACGACTTTGCTGGATCAGACGTTGTGCTGCGGGACGTGACCTTCGACGGCGACCGAGCCTACGTCACGGTCGACGCCGATAGCTCCGAGACCGTCACCGTCTCGGACGCTGGCAAAGCCGGACAGGGACAGTTCGACGTCGCGACGACCACAGTCTCCGACGAGGAAACCATCGAGATTCGGATTCAAGACGACGAAATCGTGACGATCGGAACGCCTCAGGACGGCTACCAGTACACGGGTGACGTGGGGCTACTGACGATCATCCAGCACGAACCGACGACTGTTTTGCTCCAGTGGGCGGCCGTCTCCGGCATGATCGGGCCGGTCATCGCATTGTCGATGATCGTCACAAATCTCCGGCGTAAGCACTCGAACACGTACAAAGAGCTAACCAGCGAAGAGCGCATCAAAGTCGAGAAAGATCCCGTCGACGGCTTCGTTGATAAGATCAAGCGAACCATCGCCGAGAATCGGACGCTCTTCGTGTTCCTGGGCATACTGACGATGTACTTCTCGTTCTGGTTCGTCGGCCGCGTCCCTGGACCGGTCGGTATCTGGAACGGGATGAGTGACGCCATGCGGGTGATCACAGTCGGTGCGCTCCTGACGTGTCTGCTGTCGATCGTCCCCGTCTACATGCTCGCCCGCCGGCTCTGGAACCCCGAACGCGAGTTCGTCGTCTCCTGTGATGCACGGGACGTAATCGAAGAGGCACTGGGCGCTGACGGCGGCCTCGCCGAGATGGTCGAAGCCGTCGAGGACATGAAAGAGGGAGACGACCAGGACGGCGAGAGCTACGGGATTGCGATCTACAGCGGTGCTCCGGATCGGATCGCCGATATGACCGTCGACGGCGGCATGACCGACTCGAAAGCACCCGGTGGTCCGTGCCACTTCGTCCAGGACTTCAACCCAGCGAAAAACGAGGCGACCGGCACCTGGCCCGGCGTTGCTGACGACATCGAACTCATCTCCGAGCGGTCGAAGATCGACGGCAACCGCGAGATTCTGCGCGACGAGAGCAAGATGCTCCGCTCGCTGCTCTCGGCCATGCCCGCGATCTCGATCGCCAGCGACACCGGAGCCGCCCGATCGGTCGACCGCGAACTGCGCCAGGCACTCACCGTCGACGAGTCACCGACCGACAACATCCTCGAGCGAGCAGCCAGTGGCACTCGCTTCGAAGGCTACTGGAGTGACAGCGACGAGGAGACCGTCGAATACGAAGAGTTCGACGAGTCGGACGACGAAGCCACCGAGAAGGAGAGTCCAGACCAATGAGTTCGGGAGGATACGACGCAGCCGACTTAGCCGACCAGATTCGAGAGGGTGACGTCAATGCCTCGATCGACGCCGTACTCTCCGACCAGGAGTCGATCGGCAACCTGATCCTCGCAGCGGAACGCGCTGACCTCGAGCAGGACACGTCACCGCTGGTCCAGCTCGTCTCCCGCTCGAGTCAGACCGACATGCTCCGGAAGGCACGCCAGAAAGGTCACGTGCCGTCGATGAATGCGGCGACAGGGTTGAGTGAGCAACGGATCGACGCGACCGGCTACACGCGACTTATCAACGCCTGCAAACCGGCAGCCCAACAGATCCTCCTCAAAGGACAGAAAGGGACTGGGAAGACGGTCGCAGCCCTCGATATCGGTCGACGGCTACACGCCGAGTTCGACGAGGAACTCTCCATTGCGACCAACATCAAAGGCCCCGACGAACAGGACGACGTCACGTTCGTCGAGACGATGAGCGAAATGCTCGAGTGGGTCCGGGATACGCCGGGAGAGAAGTTGGTAATCGGTGACGAGTGGAGTACGACGATGAACGCTCACGCCAATCCCGGCGGGCAGGTTCGCCAGACAGTCAGTCGGTTTATCAACGCACTTCGGAAGGGCAAGGGTGGATCGACGCGCTTGCTCGTCATCGGCCACGAGCACGACACCGACATTGCGGCGATTCTGCGGACCCAGAGCGACGTCGTGATTCAGAAAGACGGGAAAGCCGACGAGGGGATGGCCGACCTCGCGACCGTCTACGACGGCTGGCAAGACTACCTCGAGGACGACCACTGGTTCAAACTCCGGGGTCTTCAGGACGTTCCGGAATCGTCGGTGTGGGGTGCGGATACGAACTACTTCGCTCACTTCGAGATCGACCTGGACAACCCACACGAGCAGATCCGACGCGGGAGACTCGTCGACCACTGGGAAGAGCTACAGGACGATACGGACAACGAGAACGGCGAGAGCAGCGAGGTAGTCTGCCGTGGGGTCAAGAGCGACGGTGACGACTGCAACGCTCTCACGAGCCACGAGAGCGGCTTCTGCAAGTACCACCGAGACCAGTGGGACGGCGACACCGACCCGCGACTCGAGGACGACTGACACCACCAGCTTACCAACGATGGGGACCATCATTACGCGCCGAGTGAACGGCTCAGGACCGTACGCATACCGAGTAGAATACTCCGACGGCAGCCATCACTGGGAATACCTTGGGCCAGTCGGCAAGGTTGACCCGGACGACCTCGAGGACCACGAGGTAGCACAACTACGGGACGAAGGCTTCGGACTCGCCCGATTCCGGAACACCCAACGCCACGAGTTCGCCGACCGCGACGTCGCGAACGCGATCCGCGACCAGCTCGACGACGACGAACTCGCACCGACCGACGATCGACGAGAGGCGACGATCGTCTTGGCAGAAGACGCCAGTTTGTCAACTCAAACGCTCGTCTCCGGGAAAGCAGCTGACTCGCGGGCCGACGCGGGAGGATACGGGCAAGAGCCACTGACCGACTCCGAACGCAACCGAATCGACTTCACGAAAACGAACGTCATGCACGCTCGAGCGGCCAAGGCCGCTATTCAGGACGAAGGTATCGACGACTGGATGGCGATCTACGACCACCGACTCGAGCCCGAAGAACACGTGAATCTGGCCCAACGGAATCGCGAGTCGATTCAGGGCGAACGGCTGGACGAAGACGACACAGACGCCGCCGAAGACGAACGTATCGCGGTACTCGAGCAAGCCGAAAGCCAAGCGGAGCAGCGGGCTCGTGAAGCATGTGAAGAAGGCCACGAAGAAGCCTGCGACGAACTCCGGAATATGGGCTGGTCCGACGATGAGATTCGTGAACTCGAACAGTATGCCGATGCTCAGGACTTCGCGCGAGTCGTTGTCGACGAGAAAGCGACAGCGGCAAACTGATCATTTGGAGCCAGTGAAATCCTTTCCATTGAGTAATACGGTTATCGGAAGTCCGGTGGAAAATCGAAAAGACGTGGTGGATCGTCTTGTTGGGTAGCTATCTTCGATTAGCCGTCATCCGCGGAGCCGACGACTTCGAAGCCACCGATGGTTGCAGTAGCTTCTACTTGATCGTCCAACACTTCGCCATTGTCAGTAGTGATGCTTTCGTCATCACCGATGTATGCAACGACGTTTACAGTGTGCTCATCTTCTTCAGAAGCCTCATCGTTTAGTTCAACAGTGACTTCAGTTCCAGTCGCATCCAAAACAGCGTCATCCCCTGAAGTGAGGTCTATTTCAATGTCGTCGTCCCCTCCGTTATCGTCTTCAATGACAACTTTACCGTCATGTAGAACGTGCCCGTCATCCGGGTCAATGAGTGCAACACCGTCAGCATTTCCGAGCGACGTTACCGATACCGTGACTTCTTCTTCGTCGGCGTCGTCAATGTCGACACCTGCCTGGGGATCTTGCTGCATGTCGTCACCGATACCGAGGACGAAGGTTGCAATCACCGCAGCAAGGATCACGGTGATGGCAACCATCAGTATCACGCCAATAACGGGTGATACAGCACGTTCATCGGACGATTCGCCACTTCCAAATTTGTGATTGAGTTCGAACATATGGATTCACGCACCGATGGACAGTTTGAAGGCGTCTACCAGCGACGTAGCGCATCCGCTGGTGGAACGGAACCACCACATCTGTTCCAATCACCCTTCTTACTGCCGTGGTGATGCGGTCAGTCGTTTGAACGGTTACCGTATATAATTACCCCTTACAGTAACTCCTTGAATCAAAGATTATCTTGTATTGGATTTTTTACTTCCGTTCAAGCAGACGTAGAACCTCTCGAATAGACCTTGCTAGCAGTGAATATTCAATCAATCAACAGATTTTTCCATTGGATAGATTGGCTTTCATTTATGCCGCCTGGTCCGGGGTTAGTATCGGAACGCGCTCTCGCACGCACCTATCACAGCCACTCCTACGCCGACGCTTACGATGCCGTCGAAGACTATCGGCGCGTCACTCGGTACGCGAGCGAGCAACCCCAGGAAGGCTCAAGTGCTGTGTCGTCGGCGCTTGAACTCCCGCGTGGTCGTATCCGGCCATGGCTCAATGGCTCGAAACCAAATCCAGTCCATGCGATCGAGACCGCTCGTAACTACGGCTGGCTCAACTGCACCTACGACGATCCCGAATTCGACCCGCTAAACACCCTCGTCGCCAGCGTCTTCTCCGGTGGATCGATCACAGTTGATAACTACCAGCCGTCGTTCCCGCTCGACGACGAGGGTAACCACGTCGTCGATGCGCTCGAGCTGGCCGACGTCGAGTACACAGTTGTCGACGATCGCGATGGTCGCGCCGATGAAATCAGACCCACCACCGATGGCACAGTCCTGGGGCGTGTACTGGCTGTGTTGGGCGCTCCGACTGGACCAAAGGCAAAACAGCACCTCTCACTGCCGGACTACCTCGAGGACGCACCAACAGCTGTTCGCGAGCAGTTCGTGGACGCGTACCTCGAGCATCGAGCGGTCAATTATCGAGGGAAAGATACACTCTGCATCCAGGAACAGCGGAATCGAGAGTATCTTACCGATCTGGCCGACCTTCTCAATGACGTGGCTGACGGCGGTGTAGCCCTCCGGGAGCGGAATATCGTTATCACAGCGGATGCATCCCGTCGTTTGGGCGCTGTGAACTAACGATGCACTCGGCGTGAGGTCGTTGATAAGACAGAGTCAGTCGGGCTACCCTTCGCGTACGCGCGCATAGGGCTGGGGTGGTGGGGTAGGGGTGGGTCGTTAGTCCCGATCGACAGTGACGGTTTGCTCGACCTCGAAGCTGGTAACTCGCGTCGACAGTGTCTCGGCGATCTCCTGACGTTGCTCGTGCGTGAGATCGTCCCGTTCGAGAACCCGCCGAGCAGCTGCAACGAGTTTAGGTACGTCTTCGCAGGCCGAGACGACGGCTTTCGTCTTGTTGCAGTCGTAGAAGTCCGATGCTCGTTTGATAGCGTCTTCGCGGTAAGCGTAGTCACCGTCAGTTCGAATTCGCATACTCGTACACACGACCCGGCAAATCCTAGTTTTTTCGCCTCACTCAACGGGGTCAAATCGGGCAAACCCACCGAATTTCTATCAGACTTCCAGAGTGGTTACGGGTTCACTCGAGTCGATCGTCGGGCAATATGCACACGATGGCTTCGCTCTCGTGTGCATATTTGGGAAACGGATTCTGTCGACGTGCGACCCCTGGGAGTGTCCGCGTCTCACCGGCTGCCAAATTGGTCGTGACTTATGACCCATAAGACGACTCCTGTCCCAACCAGCAGGATCAACAAGAGGCGAACATCTGTAATTAAGGCAACTACCCCTTCAAACGGGCCTGAAACGTTCATCACTCCAAGAACCACTCCTGAAACGATTGTAGCCAGAATCAGGTACAGGATCGCTTCCGAGGCCCGTGATATTACACCAAAGTTATTATCCATACTATAACTATTCAGAGAATATTGAATAATTTTCGTGGTGTCGGATCACCAGAGGTTTCTTGGTGTGACAATTCAAGGTCACGAGTATCATGAGTCAGGCGACGCTCTCGGAGCGGCCGTACGCGAACTCGAATCTATTTTCCGGCCACTATCTTGACGAGCGGATTCAGGACCGCGAGGAGTGGAAGTGCGACGAGGCGGCGCAGGAGACGATGGAGGAGCTGCAATCGCTGTACGACCTCGAGTCAGAACTGGTCGAGGGGTACAAGGAAGATCCGCTGATCGACAACTGGATCGACGAGGTACTCGATGTCTTGGGATTCGGAACGAACGTCGAGACGACGCTCCCCGACGGTGGCGGCTACGTCGACGCGTTGTTGTTCGAAGACACCGAGGCGCGGCGGGACGCCGCCGAAGTTTATCTGAGTACGGAGGAGACGACGGATCTGTTCGAACGCGGCGTAGGCCTCGTGGAGGCCAAACAGTGGGATGCGGATTTCACGACCCGCTTCAGCGAGCAGCGACCATACCGCAACGCCTCCCACCAGATCAAACACTACCTCGAGCGGACGCCCGAGAACATCCAGTGGGGGGTTCTTACCAACGGTCGCAAGTGGCGACTGTACGGCACCAAAGATTACGAGACCCAGACCTACTTCGAGGTCGATCTTCCCGAGCTGCTCGAGGGCGGTGATCTCGAGGCGTTCAAATACTTCTACGTCTTTTTCCGGCCCGAGGCGTTTCGCGAGCGTGCGGGAGGGACGTTCCTGGACTCGGTTCGGTCCGAGAGCGAAACAGTCGCCCAGGAACTCGGTGAAGACCTGCAGAACAACGTCTTTACCGCGTTGCGGGTGCTCGGCCGTGGCTTCGTCGAGACGAACGACCTCGAGATCGATCCGGACGACGAGGAGTCGCTCGACGAACTGAAAGAGCAGTCACTCGTGTTGCTCTACCGGCTGATGTTCGTTCTCTATGCGGAGTCACGGGGACTGATCCACCCCGAAGGGGGCGATGCAGTCGCCGAGTACGAGGAGAACTTCAGCTTGGACGAGTTGCGCCTCGAGATCCACGACGAGATCGGCGAAGTCGACGACGGATTCGAGGACACCTACAGCGAGCACTCGACGACGATGTGGAGCCAGCTCGAGGACCTGTTTCGGCTGGTCGACGAGGGCGAGGAGTCGCTGGGCATTCCACCGTACAACGGTGGGTTGTTCAACCGCGAGGATCACGAGTTCTTGACGAACCACGAAGTAAGCAACAGGTATCTCGCGGAAGTCATCTACCGGATTTCGACGACGGAAAACGACGAGGGTCGATACGTGCTGGCCGACTACGCGGACCTGGACACGCGACACTTGGGGAGCGTCTACGAGGGGCTGCTGGAACACCAATTCCGGATCGCGCCCGAGCAGTACGCGGCGGTCGCCGAGGACGGCGGCCAAGTCTGGAAGCCCGCGACGGAGGTGTCGGTGGCAGACGCAATCGAAACGGTCGACGAAGGTGGCCTATACGTTGTCAACGACGAGGGCGAGCGGAAGGCGACGGGTGCGTATTACACGCCCGACTACGTGGTGACCTATATTGTCGAGGAGACGGTCGACCCGTTGATCGACGAAATCCGCGAAGATCTCCAGGAACAAGGCTTTGAGCCGGGCACCCACGAGTACCTGGGTGCGTTTTACCGTCGCGTGCTGGATCTCAAGATCCTCGACCCCGCGATGGGGAGCGGTCACTTCCTCACGCGGGCGACCGAATATCTCGCCCAGCAGGTGATGGAAGAGGTTCGCGAGATCGAGGAGGCGACGGCCTTCGACGAACAGCGGGTACGACGAGACGTCGCAAAGGAGTGTATCTACGGCGTCGACCTGAACGGCATGGCGGTCGAACTCGCCAAGCTCTCGATGTGGCTCGAGACGCTGTCGGCCGACCAGCCGCTCGCCTTCCTCGATCACCACCTCAAGGCAGGGAACTCGTTGGTCGGATCGGACGTGACGGACGTGCTCTCGAGCGACGCCGAGGAGAACGGCGGCCAGCTTACGCTCCAGCAGGCGCTCGCCCGAGTGCGCCAGGATACCCTCGAGCACGTGATGGAACGAATGCAGGAATTGCTCGAGATCGACAACGAGACGCTCGAGGACATCAAGTCGATGGAGGAGATCTACGACGAAGTCCGCAGTGATCCGTTCTACCAGCGGCTGTTCGAGTTGACGAACGTCCATACTGCAGAACGGTTCGATCTGGACGTTCCGGAAGGAGCCTACGAACGGATGGCTCGAGCGATCGACGACGAAGACGAGTGGCTCGAGGTGCGCGAGGAAGATTGGTTCCAGACTGCTCAGGAGATGGCTGGTGGAGAGTCGTTCTTCCACTGGGAGTTGGAATACCCCGAGGTGTTCTTCGACGAAGATGGGGGGAAGCGTGAAGATGCTGGATTCGATGCAGTGATCGGGAATCCGCCATACGTTCGTCAAGAACAAATTAAGAGAAATAAGCCGTATCTTCAAGGATCGTACAATGTGTATCATGGAATGTCGGATCTTTATGCATATTTTGTTGAGAAAGCCAAGGTAATCCTCGCCGATCAAGGTCAGTTCGGATACATAATATCAAATAAATTTATGAGATCTAACTACGGACGTTCTCTACGCTCTCTATTAAAAGACACCAACATAAGCCAAATTATAGATTTTGGAGACTTGCCAGTATTTGGTGAAAGTGTGTCTGCATATCCCTGTATTATTACGTTTGAAAATAGTGAGAAGCCAAGTAATAGTATAATGGTATGTCGAATTACTGATTTAGACTTTGGCTCACTCTCGAGTAGAGTTGAACGATCTTCATATAGACTCGGAATTGACAAGTTCCCTGACAATGGATGGTCGCTTGATTCGCTCGAACTTACTGAGGCAATTTCTGAATTAGAGGGACAAGACTTCTATGAATATGTCTCTGGTGAGATTTACTTTGGACTAAAAACCGGTCTGAATGAGGCGTTCTATATAACAAAATCGCAGAAAGAGGAGATAGAAACAGAAGAAAATAAGGAATTAATTAAGGAGTTAGTGAAGGGGACAGATGCTGAAAGATATTTCTTAAATAAAGAAGGGCGCTATGCAATAGTAATTCCCTCGGGATGGACCAAACAAAACTTTGGAGATCTTAATGAGGATGAGGCATGGGAAAAATTCACGTCTAAATATCCAAATATCTCAAGCTATCTGTCACAATACCGGGAAAGAGCAGGTGAAAGAGATGACATGGGAGATTTCTGGTGGGAAGTTCGACCATGCGACTACTACTGGGCATTTGAGGTACCTAAGATTGTATATCCTGACATCGCTGAGAAGTCTAAATTTGTTGTTGAAAAAGACGGTGCCTATGCTGATGCAACCCTGTTTGTTGTGCCAGAAGAGAACTATTACCTTCTTGCTCTGTTAAACTCCACTCTGATCGAGGCAAAATTAAAATCAACCAGCCCACAAGTTAGAGGAGGGTATTACAGATATAAAACAGAATATTTGGGGAAGGTGCCGATATACACGGTTAGCGAAGACAAAGACTCCCCTACTTACGAATCCACTGTATCGGAACTATGGGGTGAATATGAAGAATGGATCAGTGAAAACAGTAACACTTCCATGCCGGCCCCTGAAAGCGATCCTGTCTCACAGGATTTCCTTGGTAAACTCGCCAAAGAAATGCTGAAACTGAAAGATCGCAGATATAGTCTTAATCTCTCTTTGACAGATCACATTGGTTCCTACTCCGACGGCTACACGCTTTCGGATATCGGGCTTACCCAACCCCCAGAAGGAGCCGCCGATTCCATCCTCTCCGACACTGCTGAAGACCGCGAGAACCTCCGCGTTGGCACCTGCGAGATTGAGCGCGAGTCTCCTACATCCCTCGAGATCCGACTCACCGCCCGTTACAAACCCGAGGACGAAGAGGAGTACGAGACCGACCAGTGGGGGTACACCGAGACCGAGCCCCTGCCGGCGCTGCAGATCTCCGACCTCACCGAAACCGAGGCCGACCTGATCGAGGCGTTCGTCCCCGTCGCCGTCGACGAAGCCGGCGGCTTCGCGAACTTCCGCGAGAACGCCACCAAGACCAACTCGCTCGTCGATCGACTGCGAAAGCTTACCCTTCCCGCCGTCGACGACGTCCGCGACGGCCTCGAGGGCTACCTCGAGACCAAAGAACGAGCCGAAGAACTCGAGGAGAAGATCGAGAAGACGGACGAGTTGATCGACGAAATCGTGTACGAGCTGTATGGACTAACTGACGAGGAAATCCAGATCGTCGAAGAAGCCGTCGAGGAGTAGTGCCGTTTCCGACCACTGATCGAAGCAATCACAGCCCGATAGAACCTCCGTTTCATGTGCTTCAACTGGAGTTCTGCGAAGGCGAGGGTGGGGCGCTGTAATTTTTTGGCGTTGTCGCCTTGGCGACACCCGGCAAGGGGCGTTTCGCGCGAAGCGCGAAACCGACCCGCAGCCGTCGCGGCGCGATCGCGCCGTCGACCCACCCGGCACGGACGAGACTACAACCAGAGTTGGACAATCATCCGGAGAGTACAATCAGGATTGCAGAAAAGAGGGTGCGAGACAGTGTTGCCACTATCCAGGTCAGTTCAGCGATCCGCGACCGCGCCGACGAATCCGACCTCGGTGCCACCGTCAGGAGTCTTCCAGGACAGCTCGGCTCGTCGAAGTACCGCCGGGTCGTTACCCGACTTCCGCCACTTCTCGAGAGCCTCGGCCGCAATCGTCTGGACGTTCTCGAAGCTACTCGATTTCAACTCGGAAAGGATCGTGTCGATCCGCACCCGCTTGGGCTCGCCGTTCTCGTCGTAGACGATTTCGGCCCCGTTCTCGGCGAGCCACTGCTGGAACGCCGACGATTCGGCGATGTGGTCCGCTAACCCCATCACGTGCTGGATTCGGTCGGCATAACTCTCGATGGCGTACTCGGCCGACTCGACGAGCGCGCGAAGTTCCTCCTGGTACTTCCGGGCGCGGAACGAGATTTCGCCCTGGTCCAGCTCAAGGATTTCGTCGAGGTCCTCGATCGCCCGGTAGATCGTCGCGGGGTGTTTCCCCAGCTCGTCGGCGAGGTCGTCGACGTTCCCGCCGCCGTCAGTCGCGACCGTCTCCGTCACCTCGCGGGCGGTGTCGCCCATGTCCCGCAGCGTCGTCATCAGCAGGTGGTCCGTCTCGGCCTCGAGGCGAGGCGTCGGATCGTCGTAAAGTTCGACCGGCTCGGCTCGCGCTACAGCGTCGAAGTGATCATCCGGAACGTACACGCCGTTCCCGTCGGGTCCGAGCGGAATGTCTTCCCAGTGCAGCGCGTTCAAAAGCGTCTCTTCGATCTGTTCAGTCACTTCGTGGCGGTCGGCCCACGCCCATGCCTCGCTGTCGTTCATCGACTTGTTCACCAGTACCTCCACTTTCGGGTGGTAGGACGGGTGGTCTTTCGACACCGCATCGGGGTCGGCCAGCTGGTAGATCTCGAACTTCCGCCCGTAGGTGTGGCCGGGCAGCAGTTTCCGGACCGATCCCGGATCGAGAAACAGCCGATTCTGGTGGTTGACAATTTCGCGGTTGTCGAGATGGAGTTCCGCCTTCACGCCCTCGAGGTCGGACAGGAAGTGAACGACCTTCTGTAGCACTCCGGCAGACGCGAGCTTTTCGGCCCACTCGCGGCGGATACGGACGTACCGTTCGTACGCCCACATTCGACTCGCCGGGTGCGGCTCCGTTCGGAAGTACTTCGAGTGTACCCGTTCGCCGGCGTGCTCGAAGATCGCCGCGAAGAACTCCGGGAACAACTCGAGACCGCGTTCGGGTCCGATGTTGCTGGTATGAAACTCGACGTCTACACCCTCGACTTCACCGACCTGATTCTCCCAGGGCAGATTCACCGGCTCGCCCGTTTCCCAGTGGCGCATGTTCGGGAATCGCGGTGAGATGTTGAACGACGCCTTTCGTTCCCCGCGGCCACGGCCTCGGATGTCCCACTCGTAGAGCCGTTCGACGTTGATCCCGTCGGATAGTCGCGGCGCGAATCCCGACTTGCTGTAGCTCACCTCGAGGTACCAGGGCTCGCCGTCTACCTCGATCGTCAACTCGAGGTAGCCCTCGAAGGGGGGACCGAGCATCACGGACGACAGGGCGTCGTACGGGCCGCGGCCCCAGTCAGGCCACTTCCAGCGCCCCTCGATTTCGTGGGGCGTCGTTTCGACCTGGGGCACGGCTACTCACCTCGCTCTCGCTCGAGGAGACCGGTGAGTATCACGACCGGATTCCACCACGTCGTGGAACCGCATCGGTGGCAGACGTGCTTGAACGACGCGCAGTTTTCCGCCTCGAGGTCCATCGGATCGACGGTGGACTCCTGGCCGATCTCATCGGGATCGGCGCGTTTCACTCGAATCTGCCCACAGCCCACGCAAATCGCGTCGACCGGGATTCCGACCTGACCGGCTGCTGCGCTCTCGAGTTCAGCTGCGCGGTCGCGGTCGCCGGGATCGGCGTCGGTGCTCACGGCCGACCACCTCCGTCGGTCCGCGTCGCTCGATGCTGTACTCGAAAGTCATCGAACGTCTGTTGATCGGCAGCCGTGAACTCGTCGACCTCTGAAGGGTCGGAGTTCAGGACTAACCGTTCAGTCGACGGCGTTCTCCCCTCGTTTTCGCGAACGTCCAGCGAGTAGTGCGCCTGGAATTCCCGGAAATGAAGGTTGTCGACGTGCTTTCGAGGGATCGGGACCGCGGGGAGAGCATCGTAACTGACGATCCAGTATCCCTCGAGGTCGAATAGGGCGCGGAAAAGCGCCTCGTGGTCGAAGTCGCTCGCGTCGTAATAGTGGCCTTTGTCAACGTAGGGCGGATCGCAGTAGAACAGCGTGTCCGGTCGGTCGTATCGCTCCAGAATCGTCCGATAGTCCTCACACTCGAGGTTGACCAACTGCAGTCGACCGACGATCTCCTCGAGATGGTCGATGGAACCGCGGAAGGATCGTGCCTCGTTGCGCTTCCCACTGGTTTTGAACCCGGAAATTCCGGCGATCTTTCCGCCGTACTGTGTATATCGCAGGTAGAACCAGCGACCGGCGCGCTCGATGTCGTCATCCGGCCGAACGCCAGCGTAGAACTCCCTGGCCCATTCTGCGTGGACCGCTCGCGAGTACGGAACGTATCGCAACCACTCGGCGAGTTCTTCGCGGCGCTCACGAACGACCTCGAAGAAATGAACGATATCCTCGTCTCGATCGTTGAACACCTCGATGTAGCTCTCGGGCTTATTGAGCAGAACTGCCGCTGAACCGCCGAACGGCTCAACGTACCGCCGGTGCTCGGGGAAGTACTGCAGAATCTCGTCGACGTAGTTCGTCTTCCCGCCGGGGTACGGGAACGCGCTCAGTTTCACGCGCGCTCACCCCGCGTTTCGTCGACGGAATCGGTCGCGATCACGTGCGGCCACGCGAGTTTCGCCACCTCGTTCTCCGAGCGGGAGCCGCCGACATCGTACCAGCGCCCGGCGAGCAGTTCGTCGACGATCGTCGCCGGGACCACCGCCCGCGCCACCTGAGGAAGCCCCGGTCGCGGCAGGTAGACGACGAACAGGTACATCCCCGCCGCCTCAAGCAGTTGCTCGTGGGGGTCACGCTTGACG
The DNA here is from genome assembly GCF_000230715.2 of Natronobacterium gregoryi SP2. Lineage (GTDB taxonomy): Archaea > Halobacteriota > Halobacteria > Halobacteriales > Natrialbaceae > Natronobacterium > Natronobacterium gregoryi. Next base: position 157,159 of record NC_019792.1, on the reverse strand, counting down.
TAGAATCGCCCGCGAGTCGACCGTGAGCCGTTGCTGGTGCGAATCTGACATCCTTTGATTTCGACCGGGGTCTCCGGCTCGAGGAGGACGACGCCGTAGAACGGCAGGGACCGATCCGCCTCGAGGACAGCCGTCGTCTTCGCGTCGTGCCAGGTGGCAGTCCGGTCACCGACGTACTCCAAGCCGTCGATCCGCTCGACAATCTCGCCCTCGAGGAAGTCGCCGCTGGCCTTCGGACTCTCGAGTTCCGACGTGCGGCTCACAGCGGACCACCTCGTGCTTTCCGCACCTCTCGAGCGCAGGCGGGACAGAGCCGCCGCGTCGCCGGGATCGACTCTTCGCAGCACTCGCACTCGTCGGAATCAACGACCCGGCTCATCGACCGATCCCCCCGTTGACCCGATTGAAAAGTGACCGGAGCTTTCCTCGGAGACGGTGACGGAACGTTACCTGCCAGGAGTGATCGAACTCGACGTCGTCGTATCGCAATGGGAGCCGCGGACGATGGTGTCTTTCAGAACACTCGTCGTGCTTCCAGCCGACCCAGATCTCACACTCCGGACAGAACCATGGAGATTCTGTCCGAGGACGGTCGTCGCGGGTCATCGCGAATCACCGGCAGCGCCGAACGGTTCGCAGTCGGTCAGCCCGATCGCCGCGATACCGTGTTCGATGCTACAACTGGTGATCGTCGCTGCAAACTCCTGACCGCAGATCGACACGGTAACGCGCTTGCACTGCCAGATGTCGACGAATTCGAATCCTTCACTGACCGCGGTCGCTACGTCGACGGAGACGACTATGTCCCCATCGATGCGGTCGATCTGGACGACCGGGACTCGAGTCCCTTCGATCGTTGCCGAACTAACGTCCTCGCTCCAAGACAGACCGCCGTCAGCCCGAACCTCGTTCTCCTCGAGCGCTTCCCGGACGTCCTCGTCGGTCGCCTGATGGGCCGGATGGACGATCGTTGTCCCACTCTCGATGTCGTACAGCCGATTCGCGGGGACGAACTCGTCACGCATTAACCTCACCTCCGTGACGACCTGGAGACGTCTCTGGGTCCGGCACGTCGACATCTTTCCCAGCAGCGGACCCGCGAGTCAACCGGCGGTAGCTATCGCACTCGGGGCAGCGATGGGCACGGTCCTGGTCGTCACCGAATACCCGCGCAAATCGGTCGGTGACGAACGACTCGCAGTGTAGGCACGTCGATTCGGTTTCGGTCGACGACCACGGGGTGATCGTCACGCTGACCACCTCGTGGTATACTGTCGACTAACTGGACTTATCCCGAAACCGAGAATTGGATTTTTGGCGGACTCAGCGGTATGAACCTCTAAGGGTTGAACACTTAGAGAATGAAAAGTGGGACCGCCGAGAATTGAACTCGGGTCCTACGGACCCCATCCGCAGAGGATACCACTACCCCACGGTCCCGCACGTGACACGACGGCCGTCTTCCGTTTAAGCGTGTCGTTTTGATCCAACCTCGAGCGGGTGTCTCGGCTGTGCACAGCAGATCGAGTATGGGATCGTGCTGTTCGAGAAAGCGGTCTGTGGCGACATAGAACCTGTCGAGGCGTGTTGAAATCAGGTTGTGCCCAACCGCTGTGGGGCCGTTTATGCGGTCAACTGATACGGTTTGCTGTCCGTCAGTTCCGGCGCGTCCGCGAGTGTTCCTGCGGTTGCGCCGGGACATCGGGACAGCGTTCCGTATCAGTCCAGTCCGTCGGTCATCCTCGAGTGCGATGGGGTGGTTGGCACTCTGGACGTGGCCGCACTCGTCGAAATCGTCGCTGTCGGTCCGGAGGCGGGACCGAGTTCTTCGAAGCCGAAGTGGTTGAACGATCGCTTCGTGATGGTGAACGAGGCGAAATACGGAGATAGACGCCTTTCTCTCCGACTCTCAGCTCTTCGTGAAGGCGTCTTCGGGGATGTCGATTGCTACGGTGATCTCCGTTCCTTCGGCGTCCCACCGGGAGGCGGAATTACTGGCCGTTACCGGTGTTATCAACGGCCGTTACGGGCGATCTGCCGCTGTGCCGAATTCGGTCTCGAGTGTCTTGCGGTCGATCTTCCCGGGGCCACTCCGTGGGAGTTCGTCGACGAACTCGAACGCATGGGGCACCTCGTAGTCCGCGAGCCGATTCCGACAGTAGCTTTCGAGCGTCTCGACCGAGAGGTTCGAACTCCCCACGACGACTGCCTTTGGAACGGTTCCCCACTGGTCGTGAGAGATTCCAACGACTCCGGCGGCGTCGATGTCGTCCCGACGGTCGAGCGTCGACTCGATCTCCTCGGGGTAGACGTTTTCGCCGCCGCTGACGAACATGTTGTCCGTCCGGCCGGTGATGTAGTAGTCGCCCTCGGCGTCACGTCGTGCGAGGTCGCCGGTCGAGACCCACTGGCCTTCGAAGGTCCCGTCTGCCGTCTCGAGGTAGCCCGTAGCGGTTATCGGTCCCGAGAGCTCGAGTTCGCCGGTTTCGTCGGCGGGAAGCGGGGTTCCGTCTTCGTCGGCGATGCGAGCCGAGCAGTTGGGGAACGGTCTGCCGACGCTCTCGTCGGCCGTCTCGATGTCCGGTCGCGAAGGGTCGAAGTAGAGGTTGTTCGGCCCACCTTCGGTCAGCCCGTACCCTTGGGTGAACCGCTGGCCGCGCTCTCGATAGACTTCCATCACGCCGGCCGGTGTCGGACCGCCGCCACTCATGAACCACTCGACCGTCGAGAAGTCGGTTTCGTCGAATGCGTCGGCCGCTGCCATCGCCTGGAAGATGGCAGCGACGGCGAAGACGCGGGTCACGGCTGCGTCTTCGATCGAGGCAAGCGCCGAGGCAGGATCGAACTCTCGGTGGATGACGACTTGGCCGCCGACGTACAGCGTCGGTAGCGTCAGCAGGTTCCAGCCGCCAGTGTGAAAGAGCGGCAACAGCGTCGCCGAGACGTCTTCCTTGCCGAGTCCCCAGGCCGACACTTCGGTGATGCAGTTCCACTCGATCTGGCGGGCTGGGAGGACAACGACCTTTGGGATGCCGGTCGTCCCGCCAGTGTGTAAGTAGAGGACGGGGCGTTCGTCGTCGCGCCCGGGGGGATTCCGTTCGACCTCGGTGGTCTTCGGCTCGCCAGTAGTGAACGACTCGAGAGTCGGTGCGTCCGATGCGAGTTCTTCGAACCGCTCTTCACGAAGCGTCAGCGCCGGTTCGATCCGTTTACGCAGCGCCTCGACGGTATCGGCTGGGAGCCGGTGAGAGATCGGCGCGAGGATCGCTCCACTCTCGACGGCGGCGAAGAACAGCCCGAGTAGTTCAGGCCGATTCCGCGACAGTACACAGACTGGATCGCCGTGGCCGACGCCGTGGTCGGCCAGCAGGCGTGTGTACTCGTCGGCCATCGCCGCAAGGTCGGCGTAATCGTACTGGTTCGTTTCGTCGCCGTCGTAGTCGACGACGGCGAGACGTGAGCCGTAGTGGTTGGCACGCGCGCGAATCGAGAGTGTCATCGTCGGTATTGGCCGCAATGATCGGGAAATCGTTTCGAACCGGTGTCGCCGAGTCCACCGGCCGACCGTCGCCCGCCGTCTCGACGACCGGTCCACACGACTGGGTTCGACTCGTCAGCGCAGGCTTGGCCCGCCATTAGACGAGGACGCGCTCGAGGTCGACGACAACGCCCGATTCGGCGTCGACCGACCCGACGAGTTCTCCGAGTGCGACTGCACTCCCGTCGGGCGTATAACAGGCGACGAGATCCCCTCGCGACGCGTCGTCGTCGACCGTCAGGACGCCCGGCGCGTAGACGGGTGCACCTTCGGCAACCTCGTGCGCTGCGTTTTCGGCGATCACGACCCCCGGAATCTCTTCGAGGATGCGTTCGGCCGGTTCGACCACCTCGTATAGTGGTTCGGGGTCGTCGTCTTCGACCCAGAACGCCAGCGCATCCAGAAACTCCTGGACCGAGTGCAGCGACGAATCGTCGAACGGCGATGTCCCCGTTCGACGGAGATCGCCCATGTGACCGCCGGTCCCAAGCGCCAGCCCGAGGTCGTGACAGAGTTTGCGAACGTAGGTGCCGCTCTCACACCGAATTCGGAGCAGTAGCCGTCGGTCCGCGGCCTCGAGCACCTCGAGGTCGTACATCTCGCGGACGCGTAGCCGACGCGAGACCGCGCTCTTTCGGGGCGGCTTCTGGTAGATCGGCCCCTCGAACGCCGCGACGATCGACTCGGCGTCGGCCGGCACCGAACTGTGACACTCGAGGACGGCGACGTATTCCTTCGGCCCCTCGAGAAAGACCTGTGCGAGTCGCGTCGCCTCGCCGAACATGACCGGGAGACAGCCCGTCACTTTGGGATCGAGGGTTCCCGCGTGCGCGGCACGGTCGATCGTCGCGTCGACGCCGCGGTCGTCGAGTGTCTCGTCGACGGCGTCTCGAAGCCAGCCGCTCACCTGGTGTGACGAGGGACCGGGCGGTTTGTCGAGGTTGACGACTCCGAACGGCAGTAATTCCTCGGGCAAGCGGTCGTCCGGGGGAGCACGGAGATCGGGAGTCATCGGGATCAGAACTCGTACTCGAGATCAACCTGTGCCTGTCCTTCGTCACCGTCGACATCGTACTCTCCGACGGCGGTGACGAGCATGTCAAGCACCGCGTCGGGTTCCCAGCGTGCGGTGTTCACCGAGAGGTCGTAGATGCCCAGATCCTGGATGTCGATCCCGTAGTACTCTTCGTAGCGCTGGGCTTCACTGGCCTCGCGAGCCTTTGTCTCCTCGGTCGCACGGTCGGGATCTTTGCCCTCGCGGTCGGCGATCCGCTGGCCGCGGACGTGAGGCGGCGCGTCGAGCCAGAAGCGGAAGTCGGCCTGTTTGCCAGCGAGCCAGCCCGCGAGTCGCGACTCGAGGACGAGATCGTCCTCCTCGACGGCAATCTCGCGCAGGCGACGGTCGAGGTCCCGATCGATCTGGTCGTTTTCCTCTGCGAGCTTGTTGAACTCGAGCGGCGTGTAATCGCGTTCGTCAGCCAACTCGCGGAAGATATCGCCGCCGCTGACGTGGTCGAGATCGAAGGCGTCGGCGAGCAACTCCGCAGTCGTGCTCTTCCCGCTTCCTGGCGGGCCGGAGACGGTAAGTAACATATTCGAACTGCGACGTGCCGGCTAAAAGGGGTTTTGAATCGCTCGAGCTACCGAGTCACGAGTGGCAAAACGCACCCGGAAAGTGAGAGCAGCCGAGGCAGGGGAGTCGTCGGGCGCAATACGGTTTCTTGTACGTCGGCCCGATGTAACTCCGACCCGAAACGCACTGCGATGTCGGGACAGCAATCGGGATCAGGCGCTGCCCGGCGTCATGTCGATGTTCAGCGACTTTCGAAGCAGCTGAGTGAAGCCCATCGAGCAGAGGAAGTACCAGACGATCCAGGCCCACATCGGACCGAGCAGTCCTTGATCCAGCCGAACCTCGCCGGCGATCGGCATGACCATCTGTAGCTCAGCCTCGCTGACCCCACCGTCGAGAATCTTCCAGTACATCCAGAGGAACAGCGGGATGGTAAACAGCATGATCCAGACCATCGGCCGGAACTGCTCTTTGAACATCCCGAGGTTCTCGGCCATCGCCTCCATCTGCTCCTCGCGGACGTCCTCGAGTTCGTTCTCGAGCTGTTCGATTTCGGCGTCGTTTGCGCCGCGCTCTTCGGCTTCCTGTTTGCGCTCGCGGACGTCTTTTTGCTTTTCCTGCATCGCCTGCATCCGCTCTTGATACTTGCCGATGATCTCGGGGTTCATCAGGTTCGCCTGCAACAACGTCGAGTACAGCCCCGTCAACATCGCGACTGCGAGGATCACGGCGTAGAACGGCAAGACTGCGTCGAGCGGTCCCATCACGAAGTCGATCGTGCCACCGACCGTGTTGCGGACCGAGTCGAACCAGTAGCCGATCATCAAGAGGAGGGAACCGACGGCCGCCATCTTGTCCCACTGGGACCACTTCGTCTTTTCGTCGTCGATGTCGACCTCGGGGACCGAAATCTCGTCGACGTCGCCGTCGAGCGCATCGTCGAAGGCCTCTCGGTCGGCGATTTCGAACCCTTCTTCGCCGTCGACTAACACTCCTTTCTCGATCAATCGGCCCCACTGTCCGCTAGTCAAGTCGTCGTTGACGTCGCCCCACTGGAGTTCGCCGCCGTTCTCGTCGGCCGCCTCGCGAACGGCCTCTAAGGCGTCGGTCATGGCGGCGTCCTCGCGGACGAGGGTGTTGACCTTCTCGGCTGTACGCGTCATCTGATTGAGCTAGCGCACGTACGGTATACAAGTGTTTATCTTTGGCTGGCGACGCAAGGTGCCACGACCACTGGGTCAGTGGTTACCCCCTCCCTCCGATCCGCCAGGGAATCGGTCAGCGACCCCAACGTTTAATATCTGCAAGGTTATTTCGTTTGAAATAATGAGTGTGGGTGCCAGCAACGGTTCCGGGCCCGACGATAGGGGGCTCACTCCCCAGGTCGGTCTCGTTCTGTTGATCGGACTGGTGATCGTCGGAGCGACACTGGTCGTAGCTACCGGATGGCTGCTGATCGACTCGCTCGAGTCCGAGAGTCAGGCGGAACTGACCAGGTCGACGGTCGAGGTGACAGACCACGGTATCGTGACTGCGACGACGACCGGCCAGACGCAGACGATCCCGTGGGAAGACGCGAGCTACAGTGACGACGGACAGGTTCAGCTCGTCTGGCACAACGGGTCGGTCACCGGTGCCAACGAAGCGGTCACGATCGAGACGCTTGGTGCGATCGAGTACGAGCTCTCGGACCGCACGATCGCTTACCAGAGCGGGGCGAGTTGGGAGAAGCGAGACGGAGAAACGCAGGTTCTCTCGTCGCCGACTGTCGGATACGACGACGAGATCCTCCAGCTTCACTTTACGACGCTCGATCGAGAAGCAGTGAGCGGAACCGAGGCGGTCGTCGAACCCGAACAGAATAGCACTCGTGCAGGTGCGATAGAGAACGCCTCCACCGAGGCAGCCGACGCGGGGTTCAACGACCTGACGATCGTCGTCGAGAGTGACTACTACGACGGCTGGCAGACCCACTTCGAATCGGTGTTTGGCACAGCCAACGTGACAGCAACCGAAGCCGACGACGAAGTCGAAGTCACCCTCGAGAACGCCACGGAGACTGATCCACCGGCGTTTCTGGTGACAGCAGACAACGGGGTCGCGAACGACGCCTCTCCCGGAACGAACCGGTTCGTCGACCGGGCAGACACGCCGTTGAACGTCAGCGCCGTCGTCAAAAATAGCGGGGACGAGCAAGATTCACAGAACGTCACGCTCACGCTGCCGGACGCCAACGAATCCGTCGAGCCAGATCCGAAATACGTCACTCGAAGCGGTGGCGAAGAGGCGGCTGTCAACCTGTCTATTCCACCAGGAAACCGAGACGATCTCGAGCACGGCGAACGATACGAGTACACCGTCGCGACCGAAGACGACGAACTCGAAGACCCGGGCACGTTCTACTACGCGAAACAGGAGGAGCCGTATCTCAACGTCTCCAACCTGACGGTGGACGGAGAAAAAGCGATGGATTCGACCGACCCGGTCAACGCAACCGCCGAGAACGTGACGCTCGAGGCTGCCGTCCACAATCTCGGCGTAGAGAACGTCTCGGAGTCGAAACTCGAGCTCGAACTCGAGTCCGAAGCTGCCGACTGGACTGGGACCAACGCGTCGGCGATCGACCGGACGTTCGGCGAGAACGCGACTGCAAGCTGGACGTTCAACCGGAGTTTGCTTCCACAGGGAGAGCTCACTGCGACGGTCGACGCAGACGAGGGGGACAAGGAGACAGGCTACATCAACGTCGACGACGGGATCGATCCTGATTCCGACGAAGTGAACGTTCCGTCGAACACCGAGGTGAATGTCTCGATCGTCGGCGCTGAGATGTCGAATAGTAACCCCTACGAGTGTAGTAACTGCCGAGAAGCGTACGTTCCCGACAGGACAGACGGGAGCTTCACGACCGACGGGGACGGCATGACGTACAGTTTCGACGGACCTTCGCCCGACGGACCGGACGACGAACTCGAGAAATCGGACGACGGTGGCTGGGTTTCGCCGAACGGGACTGAACCAACAGCGAACTGTGACTCTTCCGGCCCGGGAGCCTGCGAGTGGACCTGGGACGTCGACGAACTGGTCTGGGACGAAAGCCAGGGATACGAACTGGTGTGGGAGCCCGAGACGGGAGGATGGTTCACCGATCCAGGTGAATGGGCGTGGGACGGCCCGATAAAAGCAGGCTCGGCACCGAACGACGAACTCGAACTGCTCGTCGACAGCTACGAGATCCAGTGGCTCCCGGCGCGAGCAGACATCGTGATCCAACCCGTCAACGAGACCAACGATCCCACGGGCGAGCCAGAAACGATCGAAACCGACTGGAGTGAGACGAATCTCAACCAGTTCGACGAACCGAGGCCGATCTACGATCACAACTTCACGACCGACGAGCGGGTGAGTCTCATGATCGACGCGGCGTCGTACACGCACGGTACCCGTTCGTTCTGTGGCGCATACGGCGAACAAACAGTGACAGACACGTACGACGGCTCCGTCTACGACCACATCGAGTGTACCGACGAAGCCGTAAGCGGCGGTGGCGAATTGGTCGACCTCACTGCCGACACCGAAACGAACGAAACCAACGTTCGTGTGCTGGGCGAAGAAGACACGACGATTCCCGAACTCGACCCGGGCGTCGACAGGCAGGAACCAGTCGACGACCTGCTCGAGCGGCCTGGTGTCGACGTTCCGGTCGACGAAAGCGGGGAACTGAATCTCAGCGAAAACGAGTTCGTGTTCGCGTTTACGCTCACACACCACCCGGAACAGCACAACCAGAACCCCGACCTCCCGCAAGGAGGAGCGATCACGCCCGACGAGTACTGGGAAGCAGCCCACGATAGCGCCGGCGACCCGAACTTCAACGACATGATCGCACACGTCGAGATCACTCCCGGCAGTGGAACTGCTGGCGAGGATCCGGGACTCGAGATTGTCGCCGTCGACGACGAATCGGGATCGATAACGCCGATCGAGACCGGGAGCGGATCTAGCCCCGATCAGACCGGGTACGATCCCGACCAGGTCGACGTCCGCTCCGACGAGATCATCATCGGCTGAGCGACGATCGTACTACTCTCAACGGACAGTCTCTTTGCTTGATACTCTGGCGCACCTGACTGATTCCGTTCTCGTTAGTTGATCGTTCAAACCACTCATACAGTGGTTTCAGGGGTTGTAATTCCTGTTTTGTGAAACCGTTCATGCTTCGACCGACGGCTGTGAACGGCGACGAACGGTGTTGAAAGACGTGACCGATCGTACTCTTATTCCACGAGTTTTCTCCACGATACGATATGGGTTTTCGAACTCGAGAAGCGCCGACGCGGGGCCAGTCTGCCATCGTCGGGTTGGTACTCCTGATTGGCATGGTCTCGCTACTCAGCGTCGGTATTTTTCTCGTTGCCGATGAGACTGCGACCAGCATCCAACAGGACGCCGAGCAGGAACGCGTCGAGGGTGCGTTCGTCGAACTGGGGCAGCAGATGCAGACGGCGTCGTCGACGTCGGATGTTGCAGGTGGACTGGATCTCGAGGTCGGTCAAGACGGCGCGGTCGTCCGCGAGAAATCGGGCGTTATCTCAGTCTCGTCCGACGACCTCGAGGAGGACATCGACGATCTGACGATCGGCACTGTCGAGTACGAAAGCAAAGACGGGACGAAGATTGCCTACGAGGCGGGTGCCGTCTTCCGCGAGACTGGAAACGAGACACAGGTCGTCTCGGCACCACAGATCCACTACGATGCGGCGACCGATACGCTCACGTTGCCGGTGGTGACTGCTACCGGAGACGAACAGCTCGATCCGGGCGGCGTTCGATTCTCTCACGCTGACACGAAGACGTTCCAGGAGGCCGCTGTCGTCGAAAACGAGAGCGTCACGATTACTATCGAGAGCGACTACTACCGCGGTTGGGAACGGTTTTTCGAGGATCAGACAGGGGGGAGCTCGGTCCGGACCGTCGATCACGCAAATCAAACGATCGACGTCAGCGTCGGCTACATCGAAGCCGACGAAGCGTTTGAAGACGGTATTCTCGTTTCGGAGACCTACGATGGGTTCACTAACGCGGACGTTGACGACGACGATGTCGAGAGTGGACTCGCTCCCGAACTCGATCCAGTCATCGAAGAGATGATCGAACGCCTCGAAGACGACGAGAAAGAACACGATACGCTTCCGACGACGGACGGCACGGTGTCGTCGAACGGAACGTACTGGAAACAGGACGAACTTCACGTCGACGGTGGGCTCACGTTCGATATCTCTGATGGCAATTCGACACTCATCGTCGACGACGAGATCACAGTCGACGGAACCCTCGTGGCCGATGCTGACGGGACGGATCACGAACTGAAAATCTACACGACGGGTAACTTCGATCTGCATAGTGGAACCGTCGCCGTGTCTGGAGGGACCGCCTCGCAGTTACAGTTGTATGGAACGTCGGACATGAGCGTCGGAATCCAGGCGTCCAGTTACGAGGGAACGATCTACGCCCCACGAGACGAAGGGTGGGGAAGCATCGAAAACGAAGTCTTCGACCCCGCCCACTGTAGAGAACAGGTTTGTATGCAAGCGAACGTCGAGTTCACCGGTGCAATCATGGCGTCGTCGGTAAACGTCCACTCGGCGTCTGTGAACTTCGAATACGACCCGTCGCTTGAGGACAACGACATTCAGCTCTATCCGGACACGTACACACTCCCGCCCCAGCTAACGTATCTGAACGTCGCACATCACGAGATCGAAGTCGAAAACAACTGACGAACTAACTGGCGTCTTCGATCGTCGCCTGTACGTCCTCCCAGACCTCGTCGGGTGCCTGCTCGCCGTCGACTCGTTCGAGGTCGCCCTGTTCTTCGTAGTAGTCGATGACGGGTTCGGTGTTCTCCCGGAAGACGCGAAGTCGTTCTTTGACGGTTTCTTCGGTGTCGTCGTCGCGCTGAACGAGACGCTCCTCGACCTCGGGGTCTTCCGGCGGGTTGTACTCGAGATGGTAGATTTCGTCGGTCTCGGGATCGAGTCGTCGACCAGTCAGACGGTTGATGAGTTCTTCTTCGCTGACATCGAGATAGAGAACGATGTCGAGATTGGTCATCCCCTCGAGTTCTTCGGCCTGTTCCAGGTTCCGCGGATAGCCGTCGAGGACGAAGCCACTGGCCTGCGAAAGCGCCTCGTCGACGATGGCGTTGACGACCTCGTCGGGGACGAGTTCGCCCTGCTCCATGTACGCTCGCGGGGTATCATACTCCGTGTCCATATCGGAGATGTCCATGTCCTTGTTCGCACGGAGCGCGTCGCCGGTCGTGACGTGGTCGACGTCGAACTCCGCGGTAATCTTCGCGCTCTGGGTCCCTTTGCCTGCTCCGGGTGCGCCCAGGATTAAGATACGTGGTTGCGCCATGTCCCCCCGTTCACCGCCGGCACATAAAATCTTAAAGAAACGAGCGCGTTCGTTCGGCTATGACTCGATTCGATGCCGACGATTCTACCGAGCGCCAGCAGTTGTACGTCGATGCGATCGACGCCCACCGAGCCAGAGAAAGCGAGTTCCTGACACTCGAGGTCGACGGCGACCACGTCACCGGACCGGACGCCCCGCTGGATTCCGAACTCGGCGTCCCCTGGGTCCAGTTCGCCGACGGGATCATCAACCTCGACTGTACCGAGGAGGAACTCGAGCCACTCGAGTCCGTGCTTGAGGAGTTTCCGGCGTTCAAGATCGACGAGATCCATCGGCCAGACGAGGCGGACGGAACCAACTTGCAGGTGAGCGCGAAGGTAGACAGCAACCGGATTGCGCAGTTCCTCGATGCAGTCTTCCAGCGGGTGTACGGACTACCGGCGGACTTTCGGGTCTGGGCTGTCGAAATCTGAGCTGGTCTGTTGAGCAGTAGTGGCCACGCGAAAGAGACACGAAACAGTGGAGTCGGCCGTCTGTGAACTGCGTTTTATCGGCGGCCGGCGGTGCGTGGTGTCTGTGTGCTTTCCAAATAGATAAGTGCCCCGAGAGAGGAGAATCCATCATATAGACGGTCTTCAAAAGAGGTGAACACGATTTACAGTGCACTAACGGCCCCGATGGAGGTGCTTCCGCACGGGACTCGCGTCGACGTGTTCGAGAATATCTTCCTCGTATTTCTCGGACTCGGGACGCTCGTCGGAATCGTCGTCATCGCGTACACGCTGTACAACGCGTACAAGTACCGCGATACGGAGGAGCGTGACGACGCCGAGGAAGACCTCCCATCCGTCGGGGAACTACCGACTGGCGGAAAGGGTGGAAAGAAACTGTTCCTGTCGTTCGGCTTGAGTGCCATCATTGTCATCTCGCTGGTCGTCTGGACCTACGGGATGTTGCTGTACGTCGAGGACCCAGGTCTCGATAATCCAAACGACGACGCACTCGAAATCGAAATCGAGGGGTTCGCGTTCGACTGGAACTACTACTACGAGAACGGTCTCGAGACGTCGTCGGTCGGTAGCGGTGACGGAATGGTGATTCCGGCTGACACACCGATCATGATCGACGTGACCGCGACGGACGTCTGGCATACGTTTGGGATATCCGATCTCCGGGTGAAAGCCGACGCAAAGCCAGGTGAACACTCCGAAACCTGGTTCGTCGCCGAAGAGCCCGGCACCTACACGGCCGAGTGCTTCGAGCTGTGTGGTCCCGGACACAGTGATATGGATTCGCCCGTCGAGGTCATGCCACAAGACGAGTACGACGCGTGGGTCGACGAGCAGTTGACGATGACGATTACTCTCGAAGACGAAGCCGAGGAACGAATCACGGACGGCTTCGAACTCGCACTCGAACACCAGGAGAACGACGAGTTCGACGACGATCTCAGTGTCACCTACTCGGACGACGAGTTCGAGAACGGATCGATCACGATCGGTGAGATCGAGCAGGGTGGTCCGTACGATCTGGCGATCACGTTCGAGGACGACGAATACGAGGAGATCGAAGAGACGGTCAGTTTCACCGGACCGGTCGACGAGACGTACACGGTCGAAGATCCGGACGCTGACGACGAAGACGACGAAGGCGAAGACGAAGACGAAGACGAAGAAGAACCGGACAACGACACCGAAGATGCAGACGACACGAACGACGACACGACCGAGGACGGAGGTGACGACGAATGAGTGATCTTCCACCGATGACGTCGATCAAGCGCTGGCTCGTCACGACCAATCACAAAGACGTCGGTATTCTGTATCTGGCGACGGCGCTGTTTTTCCTGCTGTTCGGCGGGGTTATGGCGCTTGCTTTCCGCGCTCACCTGTGGGAAATGGGTGGAACTGGACTGCTCGACGGCGACCAGTTCAACCAGGCTGTCACGGCCCACGGGCTGTTGATGGTGTTTTGGTTCCTTTCGCCGTTCGCAGCCGGGTTCGCGAACTACTTCGTCCCGCTCCAGATCGGTGCCGACGACCTCGCATTCCCGCGTCTGAACGCACTGAGCTACTGGTTCTACCTGTTCTCGGGAATCCTCATCGCGCTCTCGTTCTTCCAGGGTGGAACCTTCTCCGGTGGGTGGACGATGTATGCGCCACTGAACGTGCCGACGTACACACCCGCGATGCAGGCGACGACCGGAGGGAACGCGACGATCTTCGCGTTGGCTCTGTTCGTCATCTCGATTACGATCGGGACAGTGAACTTCCTCGTGACCATCCACCGGTCGCGAGCAGAGGGTCTTGGCCTCTGGAACATGCCGCTTTTCACCTGGTCGTGGCTGCTGACCGTCTGGATGATGCTGTTTGCTTTCGCGGCACTGCTTGCGGCTGTGCTGTTGCAGTTGTCCGACCGCGTCTTCCTCACCCAGTACTTCGCGACCGACCAGGGCTCGAGTCTGTTGTGGGCTCACCTGTTCTGGTTTTTCGGTCATCCGGAGGTGTACATCGTCTTCTTCCCCGCGCTGGGGATCATGTTCGAGGTATTCCAGACGTTCACTGGCAGACGCCTCGTCGGTCGTAAGTGGGTTATCATCGCGATGGTCCTGGTGGCGCTCCAGTCGTTCCTCGTCTGGATGCACCACATGTTCCTGACGACGATCAACTTGGAAATCAAGACGCTGATGATGGCGACGACCATCGGGATATCGTTACCGTTCGACCTGATGGTCTTTGCGTTGATCTACACCATGGTCAAGGGACGGATACGGTTTACGACGCCGTTCCTGTTCTCGCTGGGGGCGCTCGTGCTGTTTATCCTCGGTGGCATCACTGGGGTCTTCCTCGGCGCCGTCGTTCTCGACTACGAGTTCCGTGGCACCTACTGGGTCGTCGCTCACTTCCACTACGTGATGGTTTCCGGCGTCACCGCGTTGATCGGCGGTCTCTACTACTGGTGGCCAAAGATCACCGGCAAGATGTACTCCGAGGCACTCGGGAAGCTCAACTTCGCCGTCTACTTCGTCGGCTTCAACCTGCTGTACTTCCCGCAGTTCCTCGCCTGGGAGACGCCACGCCGCGTCTTCCACTTCGCAGAGGGAGCCCAGTTTTTCCACCGGCTCTCGACGGTCGGTGCTTTCGTCTTCGGGGCGTCGTTCCTGATCATGTTCTACACGTTCGCCAAAAGTTGGGTCTCCGGTCCCGACGCACCGGACAATCCATGGGAGTACTCCCGCACGGCAGAGTGGGCGATCCCCTCGCCGCCACCGCTCGAGAACTGGGGCGGTCGACCGAGTTACGCCAGCGGTCGCCTCGAGTTCGTCGACGACACGAGTGCAGCCACCGACGGCGGCGTTGCACAGGCAACCGAGGTCCACGAAGAGGAACACGCCGATCACGCGAGCATCTGGCCGTTCGGTATCGGCGTCGGGACCTTCGTGTTCTTCCTCGGTCTCTCCGGTATAACGCCGTATATGGTCGAGTTCGCGGAGGCACGCGGTCACTCGCTGGTCGGCTCCGCTGCCGAACCGAACATCGTCTACCCGATACTGACCGTGCTCGGGGTCGTGACTCTTGGCTACACGCTGTTCAAGTTCGGCCTCGAAGAGTTCAACGTACCGCAGCCTGCAGTCGCCGAGAGCTGGCCGTTTAGCGGCGTCGGAAACACGAAGCTTGGCGTCTGGGTGTTCCTTGCCTCCGACGTGATGGTCTTCGGTGCCATCATCGGCGGGTTCGTCTTCCTGCGCCTGCACATGGGCTGGCACAACTGGGAGACGATTCCGTTCGCCTCCTGGCCGGGGCTGCTCAACACCTACATCCTGTTGACCTCGAGTTTCACGGTCATCCTCGCGCTGGTGTTTGCCGAACGCCAGAACAAGCGTGGGCTGCTTGGGGCGATGAGTGCGACGTTACTGCTTGCACTGACGTTCATGGGTGTCAAGGCCTACGAGTACAACTACAAGTTCTCGATCGGCGAGTACTGGTGGACCAGTATCGAGCACTCGGTTTACTTCGTCACGACTGGCTTACACGCACTGCACGTGATTCTCGGCGTTCTCATCGCCGTGTTCATGATCTATCGGATCGTAAGCGTCGACGCCTACCTCGAGGATCACCGTCCGGTAGAGTTCTTCGGCCTCTACTGGCACTTCGTCGACATCGTGTGGGTCTTCCTGTTCCCGCTGTTCTACCTGATGTAGAGCGGCGGGCCGACAGTTCTTGTCGTATCGGCTACTTCGGCGGCTACGTCGATTTCGTGCTGTCGGTTTCGACTGGATCAGCGTCGCGTTTTCGGCGTCTGCGCCGTCGACAGAATCGGTCACAGCGCCGCTGGTAGGAAGGCCGAGCGCGACTGTGGCGAGAGAACACACGAGCAGGAGGCCGAGACTCCTCGCCCGCGAAGATTCGGCTTCTCCCGCTCGTTTTTGCTGGTCGAGATGCGAGACTCACTGCATCGCCGACACCGAACCGACGGGTCATATGAGGAAGGTATAAGTACAAGTCCGCCGGAATGGGTATCAATGGCTGACGTTCGAACGTACACCCTGATTTACCTCGTCCTGCTGGTACTGGGTACGGGCAAGTTCGTGTTCTTCACGTTCGACTTCGCGTACGCCACTGCGATGGGGGGAACCGTACTGTTAGCGGTAATCAAGTCGGTGCTGATCGCTGCTTACTACCAGCACCTGATCGAGGAACCGCGCCCGGTCACGTACATGATGGGGCTTGCGCTTTTCATGGTGTTCCTGCTTACCGTGGCGGCAGGGTACTCTATCCAGTGAACGAGACTTCGACACGCAGGCGTACGGGTCTTCTCTCACAGGTTCTTGCTGCAGATTTCGTCGCTCGAGCGTACTGGCCGACGTCTCCAACGTGGAGTGATGGCGGTAATCGATGACGGTCGCCTGATATGACCCACCACTCGAGCGGGGATCAGTACCGAAAAACGCGAGCGAGCGGCTGGGACGTTACTCTTCGTCGCCTTCGAGTTCCTCGACGATCTCGTCGGCGTCGACGTCGGCGTCCTCGAGTGCGTCCTCGATGTCGCCGCCGCCCATGCCACCACCCATCATGCCTGGCATGCCCATGCCGCCCATGCCGTCGATGACTTCCTGGACGATGACGCGATCGACGCCGATCTGGTCGATGACTTGCTGGCCGATCTGCTGTTTGCCCATCATCCACTGCTGGTTCATCGTCATCTGGGGTGTCGCCTCGAGGTAGAGTGTCTCTTTCTCGACGACTTCGGTCTCGAATTCGGGTTCGGCGGGTTCGTCGTCTTCGTCTTCCTCGTCTGTGTCGGGCTCGACGGGAACCTCTTCTTCGACCTCGTCGGTCTCGATCCAGAGTTCGGGTTCCATGCCGAGCATCATCTCGAATAGGCCGGCAGCTTGCTGTTCGCGGTCTTCGACGACGTCGACAATCTCGTACTCGTACTCGACGTCCTCGCCTGCCAGCGGGTGGTTGAAGTCGACGCGTGCGCGTCCGCCGACGATCGTGCTGATGTACCCCTGCCGGCCGTCGATTGTAACGTTTGCGCCGGGGTAGCGGTCGTCTTCGTCGACCTTTTCGGCGCTGACAGTCTCGACGTTCTCGGGGTTGTACTCGCCGAACGCTTCCTGGGCAGAAACGGTGACGGTCCCTTCGTCGCCAGCTTCGCCGCCGACGAGTTCGTCTTCGACGGTTTCGAAGATGTGGCCTTCACCGAGAACGATCGTACGGGGCTTGAACTCTTGGCCCTGGTCGTCGACGCCTTCCTCTTCGGCGACATCTGGGTCGGTCGTATCGACCAGCTGGTCGCCGTCGGCGGTGTAGGCGGTGTACTCGATTTCGACGAAGTCGCCCATCTGAAGTCCTTCCGTGGCGGCTTCGTCGGCGTCTTCGTTCTCTTCGACGTCATCGGCCTGCGCTTCGAGGTCGGCCTCTTCTTCCTCAGTCATACCTTGTACGTCCCGCCGTCTACATTTAAGAACGACGTTTTTCCGCGAGAGCGACCGATACTTACGCCTGCTTCCCGTCGCCTCGAGTATGTACGAGGTCGAATTGAAGGTCCCTGCGGATCTAAAGCGGGTGCGCGACCGCCTCGAGGCGCTCGAGGCGACGCCACGGGGCGGGGTCGTTCAGGTCGATACCTACTACGACGCGCCCCACCGGTCGTTTCCCGAGACGGACGAGGCGTTGCGAATTCGCTCGGAGCGGCCGGCTCCTGACGGGAGTGTCGACCAGCACGGCGACGGACAAACTCGGATCACTTACAAGGGGCCGCTCGTCGACGAGGAATCCAAGACTCGTGAGGAGGTCGAGACGGAAGTCGGCGACGACGAGAAGATGGACGACGTCCTGACGAACCTGGGGTTCGAGCCGGCGGCGACGGTCCGGAAGGTCCGCGACCGGTTCACGGTCGACGGCACGAACGGCTACGTGCTGACCGTCACGCTCGACCGGGTCGACGAGGTCGGCGAGTACGTCGAAGTCGAGACCGAAGTCGAACGCGAAAGCGATCTCGAGTCTGCCCGGACCGCGGCCGCTGCCGTCCTCGCGGAACTCGATCTCGATCCTGACGAGCAGATCCAGACCTCGTATCTCGGCCTGTTGCTCGGGGCGTGACGCGGGCGACTTTCGAACGGGGCACATTACTTCAGTGTATTTTCCACCGCCCGTCGGTTTCCGCAAGTTATAGAACCACCGTGCGCAAACGTCCGCCAATGACTGAGCGGAACATCCGAGTCGAGCCGATCGACCGGCAGGCAGTAGAAGATCAGGAAGTCGAAATCGTCGAACGAAAAGGAATCGGTCATCCAGACTCGATCTGTGACGGCATCGCCGAGAGCGTCGCTGGCGCGTTGGCACGCGAGTACCTCGACCGCGTTGGCGAGGTCCTTCATTTTAACACCGACGAGACCCAACTCGTCGCCGGTGAGGCGGTACCGGCGTTTGGCGGCGGCGAAGTCGTCGATCCGATCTACCTGCTGATCGTCGGTCGGGCGACCAAACACTACGATGGACAGGTCATCCCGACCGAGCGCATCGCCCTCACTGCCGCACGCGAGTATCTGGAGGAGACGATCCCCCAACTCGAGGTCGGCGAGGACATCGTCGTCGACGTGAGACTCGGTGAGGGCAGTGGCGACCTGCAAGACGTTTTCGGTGAGGACGAGGTCTCGGTTCCGATGGCAAACGACACGAGTTTCGGCGTCGGCCACGCGCCCTTGACCGAGACCGAGCGGATCGTCTCCGAGGCTGAACGTCGACTCAACGGCGAGTTCGTGGACGAAAACCCGTACCTCGGACCTGACGTGAAGATCATGGGCAAGCGCGAGGGCGACGAGATCGATGTCACCGTCGCGGCGGCGATGATCGACGAGTACATTCCCACCATGGACGCCTACAGGGACGCCGTCGAGTCGGTCCGTGAATTCGTCGAAGCGGTCGCGAGCGAACACACGGACCGCGACGTAACCGTCTACGTCAACACGGCCGACGACTACGACGAGGGTTCGATCTATCTCACTGTCACCGGCACCTCCGCCGAGCAGGGCGACGACGGCTCCGTCGGCCGGGGCAACCGCGCGAACGGGCTGATCACGCCCAACCGCTCGATGTCGATGGAGGCGACCAGCGGCAAAAACCCCGTCAACCACATCGGGAAGATTTACAACCTGCTCTCGACTGAGATCGGCAAGTCGGTCGTAGACGAGGTTGACGATATTCGCGACCTGCGCGTGCGCCTGCTCTCTCAGATCGGTCGACCGATCGACCAGCCACACGTCGCCGACGTCCACGTCGTTACCGACGACGGCGTAACTATCGAAGACGTCGAGGCCGACGTGGAAGCGATCGTCGACCGCGAGCTCGCCGATGTCACCGAGATCACGCGTCGCGTGATCGACGGCGAACTATCGACGTTCTGAACTTCGGTTGCATCTCTCGGATCGTGACGGACCAGTGAACGTCTCGAGCCCAGTTCGACAGTGTGGTCGAACCGGGTCGCCGCGCCGCTTTCGATAGAACGAATATCCGGCCCGTCCTCCACCGGGTTACGTTTCGAAATAAGACGGAGCGATCGTCAGTGAATCTTCCCTCTCCCTCACTCGAATCGAACCGCGTCGTTCTCGCAGTCGTCGCCAGTACCTTCTTCGTCGGATTCGGCGGTGGCGTCATCTTCCCGATCCTGCCGAACCTCGGTGAAGTGCTTGGAATCTCCGCGTTCATGGTCGGACTCATCTTGAGCGCAAACCGGTTTACGCGACTGGTGGCGAACGCGCCGGCAGGCGTTCTCGTCGATCGTATCGGCACTCGGAAGCCGTTTATCGCCGGGCTGGCGATAGAGGGCGTCGCGACTGCGATGTACGTCGTCGCGTTGATCGTGCCACCGCCGGAGTTTTGGTTCATGCTCGCTCGAGTCCTCTGGGGGCTTGGCAGTGCCCTGGTTTTCGCGACGGCCTACACGATCACGGCCGACGTCAGCGAGGCTGACTCCCGCGGGACGAGCATGGGGATCGTTCGGGCGGGCATCACGTTTGGTTTCCCGGCGGGGCTAGTGCTCGGCGGTGTCGTCAGCGACGTCTGGAGCAACGGCGCGGCGTTCGTCCTCGCGGCCGCCTTCGCTGGTCTCGCAAGCGTCATCGCGTACCTGATCGTCCCCGAAACGCACGTCGAGGGGAGCCAGGAGTCGGTCAAACCGTGGGATGTCGAGATTTCGATTCCCGCAGTGACCGTCGGCCTCGTCAATTTTGGACTCTACTTCGCGTACATCGGCGTGCTGTTCTCGACGCTCGTGCTCTTGCTCGATACACGTGCGATCTCGATTTTCGGTCTCGACGCGCAGGGCTCGTCGGGGATGCTGATGGCCGTGACTGTGCTTACTGGTGCCGTGTTTACGCTTGGCGGTGGGGTCCTCAGCGACTCGGTCGGCGCTCGAGTTCCCGTGCTGATCGGGTTCCTGTTCACGTCGTTCGTGGGATTCGTCGTGCTCGCGGTCGGACAGCGCTTCGAGGTGCTGGTGCTCGCGTGTATCCTGATCGGCGCGGGCCAGGGTGGTGTCGGCGGACCGCTGACGGCACTGCTTGCTGATCTCACTGCCGAGGAACGTGTCGGTCGCGCGATGGGGACGAACAACGTCCTCGGCGATATCGGGGGTGGCCTCGGACCGTTGATCTCCCTGCCGCTGGTCGAGGTCGTCAGTTTCGAGTTCGTCTACGGGCTCAGTGCCGTTCTTCCGCTCCTGGCTGGCCTCGTCCTGGTGACCGGTATGTACGCTCACACTGGCCGAATAAATCCCTCGATCCGCGAGTCGACGGGCTAGTCCTGGAGTGGCCCTGTCCTCGTAATCTCCTTATAGCTCGAATCAGCTATCCACGGCTATGCATCCGCCGGGAGCCAACACTGTCCTCGTCCGTCACGGCGATCTCAACACGAAGACGACCACCGTCAAGCGGTACATGGAGGAGCTACTCGCCGAGAACCTCGAGGCGTTGCTCTCCGATCGGTCGATTCCCGGCGAGATCGAACGCCGGTGGAATCGGCCGCTGATTCACACGGACGAGGACAGAGTCGACGAGGCAACTGCGGCCGCGGCCGATACGTTCGGTGTCGTCTCTGCCAGCCCGGCAGTCACCGTCAGCACCGAAAAAGAACGGCTTCTCGAGGTGCTAGAGGAGACTGCCCGTGCGTGTTACGACGGTGGAACGTTCGCGGTCGAGGCCCGGCGGGCGGACAAGACGCTGCCCTGGGATAGCGAGGACCTCGCACGCGAGGGTGGGACGGCGATCTGGGAGGCCGTCGAAGACGAGTTCGAGCCCGAAGTGGATCTCGACGATCCGGATGTCACGTTCGGCGTCGAGGTTCGGAAGGGCGTCAGTTTCGTCTACCTCGAGTCGGTCGCCGGTCCGGGTGGGCTCCCGCTCGGTGCCCAAGAGCAGACGGTTGCGATGATAAGCGGCGGGATCGATTCGCCGGTCGCGGCCTACGAGATGATGCGCCGTGGCAGTCCGATCGTTCCGGTTTACGTCGACCTCGGCGCGTACGGTGGAATCGACCACGAAGCACGTGCGATGGAGACGGTCCGGACGCTCGCCGACTACGCGCCGAACTTCGACATGCAGGTCTACACGATTCCGGCCGGAGAGACCGTCGATGTGCTCGTCTCCGAGATGGAAGGCGGGCGGATGCTCTCGCTGCGTCGATTCTTCTACCGGGCTGGGGAAGTGCTCGCCGAACGCGTCGACGCCCACGGGATCGTCACCGGCGAAGCGATCGGACAGAAATCGAGTCAGACAGCCCAGAACATCGGCGTCGTCAGCCGCGTCGCGTCGCTGCCGATCCACCGGCCGCTGTTGAGCTGTGACAAACACGATATCGTCGAGCAGGCACGGGAGATCGGGACGTTCACTGACTCGACGATCGACGTCGGCTGTAATCTCGTTGCCCCCGACCGCGTCGAGACGAACGCCCGACTCGAGCGACTCCTCGAGAACGAACCAGACGACTTACTCGAGCGTGCCGAAGCGGCAGCGAAGAACGCGGAACTCGTCGAGCCCTGATCAGTAGAGATTCGCGACGAGCGTCGTCAGCAGTTTTCGTTCCGCACGCCGCAGGTGGTCTTCCACTGTTCGCCGACTGAGGTCGAAATCACCGGCCAGTTCTCGAGTCGTCGTTTCGCGCGGGAGTTCGTAGTATCCTCGCTCGACCGCCAGCGAGAGCACCTCTCGTTGCCGGTCCGTCAGTTCCGGTAACGCGTCGTCGAGCGTCGACAACGGCGAGGAGTGTGACGGTATCGTGATCTCGCGTTTGCTGCGAACGTCGAGCGCGAAGTCGTCCTCGAGCAGGTCGACGTACAGGTCGGTCAGACTGGATGGATCGAGCGCGAGGATTCGACACTGCTTCCGTCCGTCTTCGTACCGCAACGGCGGCACGAGCAGGCAGTTGTGGGTCTCGAGGTAGCGATCGACGTGGGTTTCGTCGTGCTCTTTGAAACACGAACTCGTGATGACGACGGCCTCGCCGTTACCCTCGACCTGTTCCTCGATGCCGACGGTGTCGCGGACGCGAGAGAGCAGGGGTTCGAGTCGCGATCCGGTCGCGTACAGCAGGTCGGAGTGTTCGTTACACCAGAGTTCCACGCGGCAATCGGCGTCTTCCGTGGGGTCGGTGTAGACGCTCGAGTCGGCGACGACGAACGTAGCTTCGTACACTGCTTCGGACAGCCACCCGTAGCTTATAAAACCTTTTCCGAAGGGAACAGGACTGGTATTGGGCCGTCGTGTGGTAGTACTGGGCATGACAGACAAGGAGTCGTCGGCCCGAGAACGCCGACTGGGAGAACCGAGCGAACAGTGGCGCGAGTACCAGGGTGCGCCGACGGGGACGGACCGCGAGTGTGAGGGGTGG
Source organism: Natronobacterium gregoryi SP2 (assembly GCF_000230715.2). Lineage (GTDB taxonomy): Archaea > Halobacteriota > Halobacteria > Halobacteriales > Natrialbaceae > Natronobacterium > Natronobacterium gregoryi. The sequence continues at coordinate 134,238 of NC_019792.1, read as the reverse complement.
CGACAGGAGGCAGCCTTCCGACTGCTCAACAACAACCTCGATCCGGCGGTCGCCGAGAAACCCGAGGAACTGGTCGTCTACGGTGGGACTGGTCGGGCGGCGCGGTCGTGGGACGCTTACGACGCGATTCTCGAGGAGTTGCGGACACTTGCCGAGGACGAGACGCTTCTCGTGCAGTCGGGCAAACCTGTCGGTCGATTCCGAACACACGAACGCGCGCCCCGAGTACTGATCGCGAACTCGAACCTCGTCGGGAAGTGGGACGACTGGGAGCACTTCCACGAACTCGAGGCCGAGGGGAAGATCATGTACGGCCAGATGACCGCGGGGTCGTGGGCCTACATCGGTACGCAGGGGATCGTCCAGGGGACATTCGAGACGCTCGCCGAGCTGGCACGCCAGCACTTCGACGGCGACCTCTCGGGACGGATCGTCGCGACGGCCGGTCTGGGCGGGATGGGCGGCGCGCAGCCGCTCGCGGTCACGATGAACGAAGGCGTCTGTATCGCGGCAGAGGTCGACGAAGAACGGATCGACCGCCGCCTCGAGACCGGTTACTGCATGGAGACAGTCGACGACCTCGACGAAGCGATCGAACGCGCTCGGGAGGCCGCCGAGGTGGGCGAACCCTACAGCGTCGGCGTCCACGCGAACGCCGCCGCCCTCCACGAGCGGTTCGTAGAACGCGGGTTCGTTCCAGACGTCGTCACCGACCAGACCAGCGCCCACGACGCGCTCGAAGGGTACTATCCTGCAGGCTACACGGTCGAGGCGGCCGACGAACTCCGGGAGAACGATCCCGAAACGTACCGCGAGGAAAGCCTCGAGACGATGGAGCGACACGTCGACGCCATCCTCGAGCTACAGGACCGAGGTGCGATCGCCTTCGAGTACGGGAACAACCTCCGTGGACAGGTCGAAGAGCACTGCGACCACGACGACGCGTTCGACTTTCCCGGGTTCGTCCCCGCCTACATCCGCCCGCAGTTCTGTCGCGGGAAAGGGCCGTTCCGCTGGCTCGCGCTTTCGGGCGATCCGGCGGACATCCACCGGACCGACGAGGCCGTCCTCGAGTTGTTCCCCGAAAAGGACCACCTCCGCCGGTGGATCGAACTCGCCCAGGACAAAGTCCAGTTTCAGGGGCTCCCGAGCCGGGTCTGTTGGCTCGGCTACAACACGGAAGGCGAGGGCGACGAGGCGCTCACCGAACGCGCTCGCTTTGCCTTGCGAATCAACGAACTCGTCGCCGAGGGCGAGATTTCGGCCCCGATCGTCGTCACCCGCGACCACCTCGATGCGGGGTCGGTCGCGAGTCCGAACCGCGAGACAGAGGCCATGCAAGACGGGACGGACGCGGTCGCCGATTGGCCACTCCTGAACGCGCTGCTAAACTGTGCGGCCGGTGCGGATATCGTCAGCGTCCACGACGGCGGTGGCGTCGGCATCGGCAACGCCGTCCACGCGAACAACCACGTCGTCCTCGACGGCACCGACCTCGCCGCGGAGAAGGCCAGACGGGTGTTCACGACCGATCCCGGGACAGGCGTGATCCGCCACGCCGACGCGGGCTACGAAGACGCACTTTCAGAAGCCCAGGAGTCGAACGTCCACGTACCGATGGAGGATCTCGAGTAATGAGCGAGGAGGAATCCGACAGCGAGACCGATACACCGGCTGCAACGTTTGCTGCCAACCCGGAGTGGGAGTCGACCGGCGGCTGGTCGGCGGTCGCGACTGCCGACGACCCGAACGACGACCTGTTCGGCCACGTCGTCGAACCGGCGGGAATCGTCGATCCGGCCGACGAAGACGGCTTCGAACTCGAGAGAGACGCCGCGGTCGTCCTCGTCGGCGAACCGTACGACGGGGCGGTGGTCGGCCGTCCCGGTGCCCGCGACGGTCCAGTCGAGATCAGGCGGTCGCTCGCGCGCGTCAAGACCCACCACTTCGACGGCGGCCCCGTCGGTTCGGTGGCTGATCTGGGCGACGTTCGCACGCTCGTCGACTGGCTCGAAAACGACGATGACCGGCCCGTCGAAGCAGTCCAATCTCGCCTCGTCGAGGCGACGGCACGCGTCCACGACCTCGAGGCGCTCCCGGTCTTCCTCGGCGGCGACAACTCGCTTTCCTATCCGAACGTCGCGCCGCTCGCCCGCGAGGAGTCGGTGGGCGTGATCAACGTCGACGCCCACCTCGACGTCCGTGAACCCGTCGACGGCCCCTCGAGCGGGACGCCGTACCGGCAACTGTTCGAGGACGGTCTCGACCGCTACGCCTGCGTCGGGGCGCGACACTTCGAGACGTCGTCGACTTACCACGACTTCGTCCGCGACCGCCGCGGCGAACTCGTCACCGCGGAAGAGGTCGGCGAGGACACCGTCGCCGCGGCTGGCCGCGCGCTCGAGGCGATGGCCGACGTCGATCACGTCTACGTCAGCGTCGACTGTGACGTCCTCGACGCAGCCGCCGCACCGGGCGTAAGCGCGCCGACGCCGGGCGGGATCACGACTCGAGAACTGTACCGGCTCTTGCGGTTCGTCGCAGGCGACGACCGGATCGCTGGCTTCGAGGTCGTCGAGTGTGCGCCGGGGCTCGATCGCGGAACCCTGACCGTCGACGCCTCCGCAAGAGCCGTCGCACACTTCCTCGCGGGCTATCTCGAGGGGAGACGATGACGCCGAAACGAATCTGCGTCGTCTACGACGCGAGCGAACTCGTCGTCGGCCCCGGAGACGACGACCCGCTCGAGGTCCGCGAGGACGCCGCCGTCGCCGCGGTCGACGGCGAGGTCGTCGCAGTCGGCGACACGGACGAGGTCACCCGCGAGTACCCGCCGGAGAACGCCGAGGTGGCGATCGACGCCGACGGGAGCGCCGTCGTTCCGGGGTTCGTCGACCCCCACACCCACGCGGTGTTTGCGGGCGACCGTTCGGACGAGTTCGAGGCCAGACTCCGGGGGAAAAGCTACCAAGAGATCCTGGAGGGGGGCGGCGGCATCCTCCGAACCGTCGAGGCAACCCGCAAAGCAAGTGCCGACCAGCTCCTCGAGAACCTGTGTTCACACCTCGACGTCATGCTCGCAGGCGGGACGACGACCGTCGAGGTCAAGTCGGGGTACGGGCTCGACGCCGAGACCGAGTTACGGCTGCTCGAGGTCGTCGAGCGGGCGAACGAACACCACCCGGTCGACCTCGTGCCGACGTTTCTGGGTGCCCACGCAGTCCCCGACGGCGTCTCGACCGACGAGTACGTCGACCACGTCGTCGACGAGCAACTGCCCGCAGTCGAGTCACAGGGAATCGCCGAGTTCTGTGACGTCTTCTGTGAGGAGGGCGTCTTCGACGTTTCCCAGTCGCGTCGCGTCCTCGAGGCCGGTCGCGAAGCCGGACTCATCCCGAAGGTCCACGCCGAGGAGTTCACACGGCTGGGTGGCTCGCAACTGGCCGCCGACCTCGAGGCGGCGAGCGCCGACCACCTCCTGTGTGCGACCGACGCGGACGTCGAGGCGCTGCTCGCAGCCGGCGTCGTCCCCGTCTTGCTGCCTGGCACCGCGTTCGGCCTCGGGGAGGAGTACGCCGACGCGCAGGCCATCCTCGAGGCCGGTGGCCCGCTCGCGATTGCGACCGACTTCAACCCCAACTGCCACGCCCGGAGCATGGCGTTCGCCCAGACGCTGTCCTGCGTCGAGATGGGACTCACCCCCGCAGAGGCGCTCCGGGCAGCCACGAGCGGTGCGGCGCGGGCACTCGAGCGCGAGGACGGGACCGGGACGCTCGAGGTCGGCGCGCCGGCCGACGCCGTCGTGCTCGAGGCACCGTCGTATGCACACCTCGCCTACCGGTTCGACACGTCGGCCGCCGAGACAGTAGTGAAAGACGGCGAGGTGGTGGGTACGTGACCGTCTCCCTCGACGGCGAGTCCCTGACCCCCGAAGACGTCGTCACGGTCGCTCGAGAAGACGTGCCGGTCACGGTGCCCGACTCCGCCCGAGAACGCGTCCGGGAGTCACGCCAGCGCGTCGAGCGAGTCCTGGAGAGCGAAGAGCCCGTCTACGGGATCAACACCGGCTTCGGGGAACTCGTCGACGAGCGAATCCCGCCTGAAGATCTGCAGCGACTCCAGCACAACCTCCTGTGCAGTCACGCGACCGGCGCGGGCCGGGAACTCGCCCGCGAAGCAGTCCGGGCAACGATGGTCGCCCGGATCAACGCTCTGGTCACGGGCTACTCGGGAGTCCGCGAGGCCGTGATCGACCACCTGGTCGGGTGCTGTAACGAGGGCGTCCATCCCGTCGTCAAGTCTCGTGGAAGCCTCGGTGCCAGCGGCGACCTCGCACCGCTTGCCCACATGGCGCTCGTACTGGTCGGCGAAGGCGAAGCCATCGTCGAGACGGACGCTCAGGAACGGCGGCTGTCCGGCGACGAGGCCCTGGCCGAGATCGGCCTCGAGCCGCTTTCTCTCGCCCCGAAAGAGGGGCTGGCGCTCATCAACGGTACCCAGCTGACAGTCGGGCTGGCCTCGCTTGCGGTCGTCGACGCTGAACGACTCGTCCGTGCGGCCGACGCCGCGGGCGCACTGACGACCGAGACGACACTCGCCACGACGGCGACGGCCGATTCGGCGATCCACGACGTTCGTCCCCACACTGGCCAACAGGAGAGCGCCGCCTTCGTTCGCCGTCTCACGGCCGACAGCGAGGTCGTCGAGGCACACCGCAACTGCGATCGGGTCCAGGACGCCTACTCGCTGCGCTGTCTCCCGCAGGTTCACGGCGCAGTGCGTGACGCAGTGGCACATCTCCGAGAGGGCGTCGAGATCGAACTCAACAGCGCGACCGACAACCCGCTCGTGTTCGCCGCGGATCGCGTCGACGAACGGGCATCTGGGACCGACAACGCCGCCGTGCTCTCGGGGGGAAACTTCCACGGCGCGCCGCTTGCCCTGCGACTCGAGTACGTCAGGCTCGCGCTCGCTGACCTCGCAGCGATCTCCGAACGGCGGATCGACCGGATGCTGAACCCGAACATTCAGGAGCCACACCTGCCACCGTTTCTGGCGGTCGATAGCGGCGTCGAGTCGGGCTACATGATCGCCCAGTACACTGCCGCTTCGCTTCTCAACGAGATTCGGGCGCTCGGGGCTGCGTCGACGGACAACGTCCCCGTAAGCGGCGGGCAAGAAGACCACGTCAGTATGAGCGCCCAGTCGGCACTTCAGGTCCAGACGGCTCTCGAGAACGCGACCTGGGTCGTCGCCGCCGAACTCTGCTGTGGGGCTGAAGCCGCCGAGTACGTCGACACAGCGTCCGACATCGAACCCGGACCACTCACGCTTGGCAGCGGGACGGAGGCCGTATGCGACCTCGTTCGCGATGTCGTCCCGCCGCTTTCAGAGACCGGCGATCGACCGCTCCACGACGATATCGGGCGCGTCGTCGACCTGATCGAAGCAGGACTACTCGAGGAGCAACTCGTGGCGACGCTCGAACGAGACGACGAAGATCGATCCGCGTGAGCCACCGACCCCTGTCACTGCCCGTATTTTACGACGAGTCAAGCCATCGGATAAGGTTATCAGTCTCGAAGTCGTACGGCCGATGCCTTCCAGCGGGAAGGCCAGCCGGTGCGGGGGCAGCCATTCGAAACCTACCACCTACCACCCCTCGCGACCCGGGCCGTCGTTTTTGTGGTCGCAGGTTCGACTACGCCGAGTCGTCCAGGGACCGACCGCTCTCTGTGAAGAACTCTCCGAGGACGGTCTTGAGTGCCTTCCGGAGGTGCTGGTGCATCGTCGGTGGCGACACGTCCATCATCTCCGCAATCTCTTCGCCGGTGCTCTCTCGAGGCCAGTCGAAGAAGCCACCGTAGTAGGCGAGTCGCAGCGTCGTCAACTGCCGCTCCGTGAGTTCGTCGAGGATGCGGTCGCGCCGTTCAGCCGCGGTCCGAACGGGCCGATCGATCTCGCGTCGGGCGGCCAGTTCCGTGTTCTCGTAGACAAAAGAGAGCGCTTCGGCGACCTCGCGGACATCGCCGTTCCGTGGAATCTCGACGAGACAGGTTCCGACCCCACTCTCGACAGTGACGTCACGAATCGTCGCCCCGTGGTTCGCGAGCGTCCGGACGCCGGACTCCGTCAACCGCATCTCGAGCGTACACGTCTCGTCGCCGCCGTAGATGAGACGACACTCCTCGATCGAGTCGTGACTCTCCGCCTCCTCGAGTGCCGTCTCGCCGTCAAGGCCGTCGATCGTCACAAACTGGTAGGTCCGCCCATCAGTACCGGTTCCCGCCCACTCGAGGGAGGTCGTACAGTCGTACCGCTCCGAGATATCGAACGAGAACGAGTCTCCGCCGTCGATTCGAAACTCGAGTTCGACGACGGAGTCAGAAAGCAACAGTTGGCGGTTCTTGAGGGCCATGATCGCAAACCCCATCGTCTCGCCGAGCAGTTCGAAACTGGCCTGCTCGCTCCCGCTGAAGGCATCTTCCCGACGGGCGAGTACCGAAAGCACGCCGTAGGTCACGTCCTCGTAGACGATCGGCACGCAGATTCCCGCCCGGATCTCCTCCTCGCGAGCCGCCTCCTCCAGTGGCTCGGGGAGGTCGTTGCTCTCGAGAATGTGATTCGTCGCCTGAATCTCACCAGTTTTCGCGGCGCGCTCGAGTGGGTCCTCGCGGTCGACGTCGACACCAAGGACTCGCTCGAGGGAAGTGTCGCTCTCACTCGCCCCCGTTCGATACGCGTAGTCGTCGTCTCCTGCTCGTTCGACGACCCAAGAGGCACAGTACAGCTCCGAGTCGACGAGCTGTTCACAGACCTCCCGTTCGATCACCTCTCGCGTCGGCGCTTCGACGAGCGTCTCGATCACCTGTCTGACGACGGCGTTGATCCGGTTTATTCGCTCGAGATCGGCTCGCCGAGAGCGGAGTTGCTGCTCGCGCCGTGCCCGTTCCGTGATGTCTCTGGCCAGCCAGACGACCGCGCGTTTACCGCCGATTCGCTCGTGAATCGGAACAACGCGAGCTTCGAACCGCAGCGCTCCCTCGACCGTCGGCGCACTGTACTCGATAGTCTGAATTTCGCCCGTACTGATCGCTCGGTCGAGACACCGCTGCAGTCTGTCGGCGATCCCCTCCGGAAACGCATCAGTTAGCTGACTGCCGGTCAACTCTTCCGGCGACGTCGTATACAGTGAGACGTAGTCGGGACTCATCTTCGTCTCGAGGTAAACGCCGTCTTCGTCGATAAGAAACGCCTCGTCAGGGAGCTCGTCGGCGATGATGCGATGGTATTCCGACTCGGAGAGGTATCCGCGCGATCGTGACTCGATCGCCTCGAGAATTCGGCCGACAGCATCGTCCTCGCGTTCGAGCGGCACGTAGTCGTCGGCATCTGCACGAACCGCCGCTGCAGCGAGTTCCTCGCTGCCGTTCCAGGGAGCGACGACAGTCGGCACGTGCTCGTCGAGTTCGGTCTGAAGACGATCGAGGAACGACTCGAGTGCGTCCGGACGTGGCTGCTCGAGTTCGACGACGAGACCACGCAGGTTCGGTGGATCGACGCCACCGATCGGTTCGTTGGCAGTCGGTGGTTTGCGGGCGGAGACTGCTTCGTCGTCCGTCCTGAGGGCGGGTGTTTCGACGGTCCGAACTACGAGATCGGTTGTCTCTTGTAATCGCTCGTAGACGCCCCGTCTGTTCCCGTGGCTGGCTGTGGCGACGACGATCGTCTCTGTCTCGGCCCCGTCCTGGTCCCGTGTCATCTCTGGTTAGCGCGCCCGGTTACGTCTGTCTTTCATCAGAAAACGTCGTCGACCAAGAGTTTAGTGGTGATGCCTACCCCGATCGAAACCCGGGAGCGCGAGACTGACGTGAACTCGGTACCACCGTCTCGGTGCAAGCGCGAACCGCTTTTGGGTTGCACCGCCATCGCGTACAACAGCCCCTTCGATATCCCGTGTAAACCGTTTGCCGACGGTTCGGCAGGATAGAGCCAACTCTGGTCGGCCGAAATACCGACTGCACGACGGGGCGACTTCGAACCCGTCGCACTATCTGCCGTCTTACAGTTCGCCCTGTTCTTTGAGGTCCTCGAGGACGTCGTCGACGAACGTTTCGACGTCGTCGTACGGGAAGTCGCCGCCGGATGTCTTCGTGTTCAGTTCCATCGCTGTTATCGAGAAATCGCCGTCCTCGAACGTCGTTCCGGGTCCGTTCGGCAGCGCCGGCACGAGGTCCATCGGACTCGAAATCGGGTAGTCGGCTTCTTCGAACGCGTCGATCATCTGGTCGCGGATTTCGGATTCGTCTGCCATTGCAGCCCACAGTTAGACACGATAAATAATAAATTTGTAGGTAGTTGCGATCGTCGGCACTGCGAACGATCGAGGGCGGCCACCGCTCTCGGATGGCTAGCGGGAAGCGACCCGTACATATAAATCGACGAAACAGTAATACGGTAGTAACGAGGAGAAAGCCAGTATGGCGAAAGATACCGTCAGATACCCCGACGAGATCGTCGAAGAGATCGACGAACTCGTCGACGACGGTATGTTCGAGAGCAAGTCCGAGTTCTATCGGTTCTCCGCGGAGTACGTCCTCACTCTCATCAACCCCGACCACGAGGTCGAGACGTTCAACTTCGACGAGATCAAGTCCGAAATCGACATCTCGGAGGAAGACCACGCCAAGGCGCTTGGCACCGACGGCGGGACCTTCTTCCTCGACTCGGTGATTACGGTCCGAAAACACGGCCTCCGCGGAGATTACGAGGCCGCAGAACGCTACATCGACACCCACTACGATCCGACCGACCAGGAGTGTATCATCCTCGAGGAACTCCTGGGAACCTACCGTGAGCAGTCGGGGTAGGCCGCTCCGTCGACCCCCAGCACCTCGAGGTCGACGTGTTCTCGAACCAGCGTCGCCGCACGATCGTACGGAGTCGCCTCGTCCGACTCGCTCTTCGTGGGTCGATCGACGCTTGCAGACGCCGCGACCCTCTCTAGAAACGCCTCGCGCACGTTCTCGTTGTCGAAGAGCCCGTGGAGATACGTCCCCACGATCCCGCCACGTGCGACGCTCGTCTCTCCGAGCGGACGCGTCACACCGGTCGCAGACTCGAGCAGTCGGGTCCGACCGGCGTGAATCTCGTACCCCGAAGCCGTCCCGTTTGCGCCCGCAAACAGCGGCGTCGCCGCCCCGTCGACCGGTACCGTCGTCCGCTCGAGTCGCTTTTCTCGCTCGAACCGCGTCTCGACCGGCAACAGCCCTAGCCCCTCGACGACGTCGTCAGATCCCGTCCCCTCGAGCGCGGCGTTCGTGATTCGCTCGCCGAGTTGCTGGAAGCCACCACAGATGCCGACGATCGGGCCGGGAAACGAGGCGAGCGCGTCACCGAACGCCGACTCACGGAGCGCAAGGAGGTCGTCGACCGTGTTCTTCGTGCCGGGAACGACGACGGCGTCCGCGTCGACGCCAGCGAGCGGATCGTCCTCCTCGAGCGGGACGAACACCACCGAAACACCCGGTTCGGCCGCAAGCGCCTCGAGGTCGGTCGCGTTCGAGATCCGCGGGAGTCGAGGGACGGCGATCCGAAGGCGGCGGTCGGCCGGGACGCCGTCGTCGTCGCCGAGCACACCGCGTTCATCCTCGTCGGGCAGTGAGAGACTGTCCTCTTCCGGCAGCCCAGGATCGTCGTACGGGAGCACGCCCAGAATCGGAACGCCAGTCCGTGACTCGATCTCCTCGATGCCTGGCTCGAGCAGGGACGGGTCCCCGCGGAACTTAGTGACGATTGCACCGACGACGCGCTCGCGGACCGAGTCCGGGAGCAACTCGAGGGTCCCATAGAGGCTAGCGAAGGCACCGCCACGTTCGATGTCGACCAGCAGGACGATCTCGGCGTCGGTAAAGTCGGCCGTCTCGACGTTCGCCAGATCCCGATCGTGGAGGTTGATCTCGGCGATGCTGCCGGCACCTTCGGCGACGACCACGTCGTGATCTGCTGACAGTCGCTGATACGACTCTGCGGCGGCTTCGCGGGCGTACTCCCAGTACTCCTCGTAGTACTCACCGGCCGGGACGTGATCGTGAGCCGTTCCCTGGACGACGAGTTGGCTCTCTCCGTCGCCGCGAGGCTTGAGCAAGACGGGATTGCAGTCGGTGGTCGGCGTCGTCCGGGCTGCTCGAGCCTGAACGAACTGGGAGACGCCGATCTCGCCCCACTCGTCGCCGTCGCCGCCGCTCGGCCGGGCGACCACACGGGCGTTGTTGCTCATGTTCTGTGCCTTGAACGGCGCGACGGAAACGCCGCGGTCGGCCAGCAACCGACACAATCCGGCCGCGACGGTCGACTTGCCCACGTGACTCGCGGTCCCGGCGACGAGAAGCGTTCGGCTCATTCGCTACGCGACAGCCGTCGCCGCACACACTTATCGGTTCCGTGGTCCACTCGCCGAGTGCTCGCCTACTCATCGTCGAACGCTGGCTCCGGCGGCTGTCCGCTCTCGAACTCGACTGTCTCTCCCTCGTGGGGCTCGATGTGGCTCAAAATATCGTGGGGGACGTAGCCGACGTTGTGTCCCTCTTCGTCGTGGAGAACGATGCCGTAGTCGTACTCGCGGAAGTCGAAGCAGTCGATCTCCTCGTAGGAATTCCCGGGTTTGTAGACGACTCGCATACCAATCCTATCAACTCACTGTCTTTCCCGGTGTGGCTTGCAGCCGAAAGGCCGTTAGGGCAAAACGCAGTGCTCGAGCAGAACGCAGCACGGGCAGGAATCACAGCGGAGGCGACACGCCTCGAGATCAGAACTCGGTCCCACGTCGCGCGCGCTGTCCAGCGTCGATCGGGTGCTTTTCCTTGCGGACGTTCGTGATCAGATCGGCCGCCTCCTGCAGGTATGTCGGCTCCGCGTGGCTCCCCGACAACACGAGTTCGAGGGCGTCGGGTTTCGACTCGAGCAACTCGAGGATGTCGTCTGTCGAGATCAGATCTCGATCGGCGGCGTAGAGTATCTCGTCGAGAATCAGCATGTGGACGCCGTCCTCAGGCGGTGCGTCTAGCGGAATCGACTCGCCGAGATCGGCCGCCGAAGCAGCCGCGAGCAACTCGTGAGCGCGCTCGAGTCCTGCGCGAGCCTGTGCCTCGTGGCCTTCCTCGTCACTGCCGTCGGCCATCCCGTGCCAGCCGTAGTGACCGAGATTCTCGTAGCTCATTCCCGGTAGCGCCGCGATAGCGTTGTACTCTCCACGAACCGGTTCGACGCTCGAGGCACCGCCTTTCATAAACTGCAGGACGTGGACGCGGTGGCCGTGTCCCGCCGCGCGCATTCCCATGCCGAGCGTGGCCGTCGTCTTCCCTTTGCCACTGCCCCACCAGACTTGCACGAGGCCGAACTCCTCCGGTGCCGCCGGCTCGATCCCATCGGCTTCTGGGCGTTCCCCTCGACCAGGCGTGTTCTCGACCGTTCCGTCCGGTGTTCGTTCGTCACTCATATTCCACCCCTCGACTCCCTCACACATGTAGCCACCGACACCCCAGTCCACCCCAGCCTCCCCCAGCCCACCCCACCCCAGCATTTCCCACGGCAACTCGAGTGCGTGGCGGTCTCCCTGCCCCGCTGGATCGTATCCGGTCGTGTCGATCCGAACCAGCAAGACGAGTAAAACGGGACTCGGTCTTCGCTAACCAAACGTGTCTTTAGCCTCCACTCACAACCCCCTGCTATGTCACTCGGCGGTTCGCCGTCCCACGACTCCGTCGATCTCGATGCAGTCGTCGGCGCACTGGACGACGACGGCTGTCGGCAGATCGTCGCCGCTCTCGAGGAGCCACTGACGGTCACGGAACTCGCCGACCGAACCGAACTCCCGCTGTCGACGACCTACCGGAAACTCGACCGGCTGACCGAGGCGCGTCTCGTCACCGAAACCAGCGGCATCCGACAGGGAAGCCACCACAAAGCACGATATATCGGCGACTTCGATCGCATCTCGATCAGCCTCGACGACGATCGGTCGTTCGACGTCGACGTCGGTCGCTCGAGCGACGTACCCGCCGACATCTGGATGGACGCGAAGGGCCGATTCTAGAGCACTCGACTTGCCTTCTTCGAGGGAACTCTCAGACGGATTGCTGTAACTGTTTCCCGCCACTCACCAGAACAGGGTCGGTGATCGGCGGTAATTGACTACAGTACCCCGTATCGTACGGCTTGCTGTACGTCACTTCCGGCGCAACCGCGAGCACTCCTGCGGTCGCGCCGGTATATCGGTACAGCAGTCCGTATCAGATGTCAGTCGAGAAGTGACCGTCCCTAGTGGCGGGCCAAGCCTGAACTGATGGGTCGAATCTGGCGGTGTGGCTCGATTTGACCCGTCAGTCGACGGTTGGACGGTACTAGAATCTTCGATTCCGCTCAGCAGTAGTCAGCTGCTCTCGTCTCTGCGACGAATCGCGAGGACGACAAGATCCGAAAACGGCGTGTCCGTTTTCTCGTCACCACCTGCGTGCTCTGCGAGTTCGTCGAGTTCGAACCGATAGATCCGCTCGTCGTCGTGAGTTAACCTCTCGAGCACCAGCGCCTCGAGTTCGGGGGACACACCAGTTTCGCGCAGGAACGCAGCGATATCGCCGGGCATCCGGTCGTAGGGCCGCGGGAGCACGAGCACGTGTCGGTCGCCGGCCGTCATCGCGAGACGTTCCATCTCCGCTGTAAGGTCGCCGCTCTTGTGCAGCGTCACGAACTCGGTCTCTTCCATCGGCGTTCGCGCACGGCTCGCGGCGACCTGTATCGCGGAAATGCCAGGGATCACTTGCACTGGCGTCCCGGCAGCTTCGCGTTCGACGGCCTGCTGGACTTTCCCGACGAACTGGTAACCCGAGTGATTCGGATCGCCCATCGCGACGGCCGTCCCCGACTCGCCGGCCGCGACCCGTTCGGCAAAGGTCTCGAGCGTCGCTGCTTCGTCTCTGTAGCCACAGGTCAAAAGCTCCGCGTCAGTCCGGCCCTCGACGAACTCGACGACGGTCGTGAACCCGACCACGACGTCGGCCTCCCGAATGGCTCGCTCGCCACGAGGAGTGAGGTACTCGAGGTTTCCCGGTCCGACGCCCACGGCGTAGACAGGGTCGACGACCGAGCCGTCAATCTCCGGCTCCGGGACGGCGGCTGCGAACGTCGCCGGATCAGGACCGGCCTCGAGGTCGTACTCGTCGCTCATCGTCTCCCCTCGGTCGCTCGAGCGTCGGCCGTCCGCTCGAGGTCGATATCGCCCGCTCGAGCGTCCGTAGCGACGTGGATCAGTTCGTTCGTCAGCGCGGCGGCGAGGCCGCTGCCACCGCGTCGGCCGACGTTCGTGATCGCTGGCACACCGTACTCGTCGCTGACACTGCGGATGCGCTCGCGGCTCTCTTCGGCTTTGACGAAGCCAACAGGCGTCGCGACGACGACTGCCGGCCGCGTTCCGTTCTCGATGCAGTCGGCCAGTGTGAACGCGGCCGTCGGTGCGTTGCCGATCGTCACGATCGCGCCATCGTAGACGCCGTCGTCGTCGAGTTCGAGGACGCCCGCAGCAGTCCGGGTTATCCCCGTCTCTTTCGCGAGGTCGGCTCCGTGGCCGATCGCCTTGTGTTTTTCACAGTCGTGACCCCGTCCAGTAATTCCGGCCTGAGCCATCGTGATGTCCGTGACGACGTTGGCTTCCTCGAGGACGGCTCTCGCGCCGGCCCGGACGGGAGCGTCCTCGTCGTCACCGATATCGTCCGTGCCGGTAAAGCGTATCAGGTGCTGGAACTCGATGTCACCCATCGAGTGGACCGACTTCTGACGTACTCGGTCGGCGAGCGTCTCGTCGGGAACGAACTGCTGGACGATGTCCATGCTCGTCTCCGCGATGTCCATCGCTTCCTGTGTCGTTGCGCCAAGATCGGCGTACTCTCTGTCGTATTCCCCATCAGTCATCGTTGGTCACCTCCGCCATCTCCGCTGTCGTCTTCGCCTCCAGATCACCCTCAACGGAGAGGTTGATGTCCCGGAGCCTGTCTTCGGTCTCCTCGTCTGCACCCCAGAGTCCCCGGTCGATCGCCTCGAGCAGCGTCGCCGTGATCGACTCGAGGGCCCACGGATTGACGTCTGTCATCCACTTCTGGCGATCCTCGTCGAAGGCGTAGGCCTCTGCGACCTCTTCCCAGAGGTGGTCACTGACGACGCCAGTCGTGGCGTCCCAGCCCAGCGTGACGTCGACCGTCGTCGAGAGGTCGCCCGCGCCCTTGTAGCCGTGTTCCTCCATGGAGTCGAGCCAGTCGGGGTTGAGCACGCGGGCGCGCATCGCCTTGCGGACCTTCTCCTCGTTGGTGTAGACGTCCACGTTGTCCGGATCGGAAGAGTCCCCAACGTACGATGCGGGTTCCTCACCGGAGACCTCCGAGACTGCGGAGATGAAGCCGCCGTGGAAGGCATACCAGTCCGAGGAGTCGAACTCGTCTTGTTCCATCGTGTCCTCGAGTTTGACGGTGGCGTCGACGTTCGAGAGCCGTCGTTCGAAGGAATCGTGGGCATCGGAGACCCGTCCTCTCGAGCCCATCGCGTAGCCACCCCACTGGACGTAGACGTCGGCGAGATCCGACCGGTCGTCCCAGTTGCCCTCGTCGACGGCCTTGTTCGTCCCGGCTCCGTAGCCGCCGGGTTTCGTGGTGAAAACCCGATCCATGACGGCGTCGCGAGCCTCGTCGGCCTCGAGGCCCTCCGCCTCGAGTTCCGCGGCCTCTTTTTCGACGTGCTTTTTCACGTAGTTCATGTCGTGGGGTTCGTCGAGGTCGACCACCGCGTCGACGGCGTCGTGGATCACGCCCGCCGCGGCGGGGAAAGCGTCGCGGAACAGTCCGGAGACGCGCGTGGTGACGTCGACCCGCGGACGACCGAGTTCCTCGAGCGGGATCGGCTCGACGTCGTCGACCCGGCCCGCGTCGGTCCAGACTGGTTCGACGCCCATCATCGCAAGCACCTGGGCGATGGTCTCCCCGCGGGTCCGGATCGTCGGGGTTCCCCAGACGACGACCCCGATCTCCTCGGGGTACTCGCCTTCTTGCGACTGCTTCGGAGTCGCGCTCTCCTCGTGGTGGCGCTCGAGGACACCCTCCGCCACCTCCTTGCCGACCTGCCAGGCGGCTTTCGCGGGCACCTTCCGGGGATCGAGCGTGTAGAAGTTCCGTGCAGTCGGCAGCAGGTCGACGCCGCCACGAGTCGGCGCGCCCGACCCTCCCGGTGGAACGTACT
Organism: Natronobacterium gregoryi SP2; assembly: GCF_000230715.2. GTDB lineage: Archaea > Halobacteriota > Halobacteria > Halobacteriales > Natrialbaceae > Natronobacterium > Natronobacterium gregoryi. Next base: position 118,959 of record NC_019792.1, on the reverse strand, counting down.
CGCCCTCGAGAGCGTCGGCAGTCCGTGGAACCTCCTCGTCGGCCCCCTGAACGCGGGGCTGGGCTTCCTCGCAGATGAACGCGAGCACCTCCCGAAGGTCGTCGTGTGCACCGGGTTTCGCGCGCGCGTCGCCGATCGTCTCGAGGTCGACGATGAGCAGGTTGATGTTGACCTCGTCTTCGGGACCGCCCTCGAGTTCGGAGACGGGTACGTCGAACTCGTGTTCCGCGAGCGTCTCGATCAACGTGACACTTTGCTCGTAGACGACGTCGGCGGCCTCGGCGTAGGTCAGTCCCAGGTCCTCGTCGTAGGTTCCCGGCGACTCGAGCATCGTCTCGTAGTCGACGCCCAGTGCGCCCGCGACGCTTTCCCGCAGGCTCGGCGCGCCGGGATTCTCGAGGCGCGTGAGTGCGACGAGATACTCGACGAGACGGTCGCCCTCCGGGGGCTCGCCCATCGTGTGCAGCCCCATCCGGATCTGGGTGGTCTTGACGTCGGTGAGGTACTCGTGGACCCGCTCGACGAGGTCGTCGATACCGACCTCCTCGCCGTCTACGTCACCTTCCGCCAGACTCGAGCCGGCTTCGTCGGGGCCGCGGACGTCGGCCTTCTCGTCTATCGAACCCGCAATGTCGAGTTCCACCGCCAGGTCCAGTTCCTCGACTTTCTCCCGGAGCAGCGCCTCGAGTTGCGTTCCGTCGTCGGCTCGGGCGTCTTCCATCCCGGCCTGGCGGTACTCGCTTGCCAGTTCCTCGAGTTCGGCCAGGTCGTCGTAGGTTCCGGCGGCCCGCATCACGGGCGTGAGGTAGTCGACGATCGCAGCGTAGGATCGCCGCTTGGCCTGGGTTCCCTCGCCGGGGTTGTTGACGATGTAGGGATAGACGTTCGGCAGATCGGAGACCAGAGCGTCGGGCGCGCTCTCGCCGTCCAGCCCGACGGTCTTGCCGGGGAGCCACTCGAGGCTGCCGTGGGTCCCCAGGTGAACGACGGCGTCGGCTTCGAACGCCTCGCGTAGCCACGCGTAGAAGGCGTAGTAGTCGTGTGGCGGCTGCAGATCCGAATCGTGGTAGACCTTGGAGGGGTCCATCCCGAATCCGCGCGGCGGCTGGACGGTCACCAGAACGTTGCCACACTCCATCCCAGGAATTGCGAACGGGCGTTCGGGGGGTTCGCCCCACTCCTCGATTACGTGCTCGCAGAACCGGTCGTCGGCGTCCGCGAACCACTCCGCGTATCGGTCGGGCGAGACGGTGTCGACGCTCAACTCGCGGACGTCCTCGGGAGCGACCCACCGATCCTCGAGCGTGAGTTGCGAGGTCAACTCGTCGATGAGGGCCTGCCCGTCCTCGGGTCGATCCTCGAGGTCGTAGCCTCGAGCCTCGAGTTCCTCGAGCAGGTTGATCGTGCTCTCGGGGCTGTCGAGGCCGAAGGCGGTTCCGATGCCGTCGTCGCTCGGCGGGTAGTTGTGGAGGACGACGGCGACCTGCTTCTCCTCGTTGGGCGTGTGACGGAGTTGCGCCCAGTTGACCGCGAGCGAGGCGACGTGGTCGATCCGGTCTTCGATCGGGAAATGCTGTTTCGGCGCGGTGCCGACGCCGGCCTCGTCGCCCATCCGCTCTTTCCCGCTGATGGGATGGGTGACAACGTTGCCGTCGAACTCCGGCAGCGCCACGGACAGCGCGAGTTCGAACCCCATCACGCCCGTATCACTGGCCTCGTAGCGCGACCGCGAGCGCATCGTCGTGATCGCCTGCAGAACGGGCACGCCCAGTTCCTCTAAGAAGATCTCCTCCGTGCCACCCTCATCGCTTGCCGACCGACCGCGTTCGCTCATCCCCAGCGAGAACATGAAGGAACTGACGACGGCGTCGACGATCGGCCCGTCCTCGTCGCTGAACCAGTTTCTCGCGACCCACTCGGCGTTCTCCTGGCCCTCCTCGTCGGTCGCCGGATTACAGAACGCCGGCAACACGTTCACGCCGCGCTCCTCGAGTGCGTCGACGAGCGCGTCGACGTAGCGGGTGTTGGCGTGGGTCCAGTGGGACTCGTAGAACCAGACGCCGACCGTCGGCCGGCCTGGATCGTGCGTCTCGAGCAGGTCTTCGTACTCGACGGCTGGATAGTCGGGATGGTAGACTCCTTCTGTCGGAAGTTCGACTGGGTCGTCGTACTCGCCGTCGTAGTCGCCGTACTCCGCTGCGAGATACCGACAGCAGTTCGCGACGTTGACCGTTCCGCCTCGCTCGAGATAGTCGTAGACTCGTTCGCGGTCGCGTTCGGCGACGGTCGTGTCCTCGAGCGCGTAGGCGTCGCCCGTCGCCTTCACGACCAGCGGGACGCCCGCCTCGGCGAGTCGCTCGGTCGCCATCCCGTATCCTGGCATACTGTCTTCGCCCCCGTGGAGCCAGAAGACCACCACGTCGGTGGACTCGAGAGCCTCGAGGAACGTCTCGAGTTCGGTCTCGTCTTCGAGGTCACTCTCCGAACGGACGTCGAGGTCGATTCCCTCGAGCCGGTTCGCGGCTTCCTGTATCGCGCCTAACTCGTTTTCGGTCGCCGTGTATAACCCGATCGTCGGCATCGATGATAAAGTATTATTTCGGTACTACAAATAAACTTGTACATCGACATGGAGCGTCACCGAGCGCCGTTTTCGGCGATCGTCGGACAGGAGGAACTGAAGCGGGCGTTGCTCGCCGTTGCAGTCGACGACGGACTCGACGGCGTGCTCGTTCAGGGGGAGAAAGGAACCGCGAAGTCGACAGCCGTCCGCGGACTCGTCGACCTGCTACCCGACCAACGGGCCGTCGCGGACTGTCCGTACGGCTGTCCACCCGACGATCCGGCCAGCCAGTGTGAGACGTGTCGATCGCGCGACCACGACGACCTCGCAGTCGAAACCCGGCCCGTTCCGCTGGTAACACTTCCGCTCGGAGCAACCCGCGAGAGCGTCGTCGGAACGCTCTCCGTTGCCGACGCACTCGAGGGCGAGGCAGAGTTCGATCCCGGACTGCTCGCGCAGGCGAATCGGGGGTTCCTGTACGTCGACGAGGTCAACCTGCTCGAGGACCACCTCGTGGACGTCCTCCTCGATGCGGCCGCGAGCGGCGTCAACCGTGTCGAACGCGACGGCGTAAGCGTCTCTCATCCCGCCGACTTCACCCTGATCGGGACGATGAACCCCGAAGAGGGCGAGTTGCGGCCACAGCTCCGGGATCGATTTTCCCTCCAGGCGACCGTCACCGGCTGTCGTGACGTCGACGACCGCATCGCGGTGATCGATCGTGCACTCGAGCGAAACGCCGATCCCGAAACGTTCGCCGCCGGCTACGAGGCCGATATCGCCGCCCGACGACAGCAGCTACGCGAGGCACGGGACCTGCTCGAGACGGTTTCCCTCCCCGACGAGTTCAAGCGCGAAATCGCCGACCTCTGTCTCGACGCGGGCGTCGACGGCCACCGCGGAGACATCGCCATCGCCCGTACTGCCCGGACGCTCGCTGCGCTCGAGGGTCGCCGGAAGGTGATCCAACCCGACGTGACGGAGGCCGCTCGGCTGGCGCTACCACATCGCCTCCAGAGTCGACCGTTCGAGGACGCGCCGGACCCGGAGGACGTACTCGAGGATCACTTCGACGAGGACGACGAGGAGAGAGACGGCGAGGGCGAAGCCGACGAGTCGGAAGCGAGCAGCGACGAAGCGAGCGAGGACGACGAACCCCGAAACGACGCTCGAGGCGACGGCTCCGGCGACTCGAGTGACACTGGCAGTAACGGCGCTGACAGCTCGAGCCAGCCCTCGAGTGACGCCTCCGACGATGACGACGGAACTGGAGACGGTGAGCCGGAGGATGCGGACGCGCCAGCCGAGGGCGACGACGAAGACGAGGCGACGCCGCTCGTCCCGGGCCAGCAACGGGCCGAAATCGGCGATGCAGAACGGCCGCCCGTCGACGACGTCGAAGCTGACGCGTCGACTCGAGGCGATGGCACTCGAGTGCGCGCACAGGCGTCGGACCGCGGCCGTGGCGCACGGGTGCGGACGGAGCGTGCAACCGCCGACGAGTCGGTCGACACGGCCGCGTCGGTCCGGGCCGCTGCGACTGACGGTCGGACGCGCGTCGAGGAAGGCGACCTCCGAAAATCCGTCAGACAATCTCGAGCCGGTTCCCTGATCGTCTTCGTCGTCGACGCCAGCGCCTCCATGCGTCCGGCGATGGCCGAGGCCAAGGGGACGGTCATGAACCTGCTGCAGGACGCCTACGAACACCGCGACGAAGTGGCGTTCGTGGCCGTCGCCGGCGAGGAGGCCGAAGTCGCCCTGCCGCCGACCGATAGCGTCACGCTCGCCGCTCGCCATCTGAAGGAACTCCCGACCGGTGACCGGACGCCGCTGCCGTCGGGTCTCGAGGAAGCCACCCGACTCGTGACGCGAACCGACGCTGACGCGAGCCTCGTGGTCGTCGTGACCGACGGGCGGGCGAACGTCGCTGAGGGAAGCCCGACGGCGAGTACGCGAGAAGCGGCGCGTCGACTGGCTCGAACCGATTCCGAGGTCGTGGTCGTCGACGCCGGCGACGATGGGGCAGGGCTGGTCGGCATCCTCGAAACCGAAACCGGGGGGAAACGGCTCCCACTCTCGGAGCTCTCGGCCGAGCGGGTGGCAGAAACGGCATCGGCGGTCGGATGCGGAGAAAATTAGAGACAACTGAGGTTTCAATCGATGGACAAACTGCAACTGACTCCGGCGATACGAAGGTGGAATCGTGCGAGAAACCGCAACCGACGAGGTCCTCGTCAGCACGTGAACGAACCCGTCGTCCGTCCCGAATACAAATGAAACGCCGCACACCCGAACAGCGAGAACGGCTCGACGCACACGTCTTCGTCTGTACGACCGACCGCGACTCCGAGTACGCGTGCTGTCACGACGCCGGCGCCGAAGAGACGCTCGAAGCCGTCAAAGATTGGCTTCGAGAGCGGAACGCGTTCTGGTCGCCGATCGGTGTGTCGACCACGGGCTGTCTCGCACTCTGTAGCGAGGGCGGGACGGCGATCACGATCCAGCCCCAGAACGAATGGTACTCCGACGTTCAGCCCGACGACATCCCTGCCCTGCTCGAACGCGAGTTCGGCCCCGAGGCGTCCCGCGTCGACGGCGAGCCTCCCGGGGACCACGAGTAATCTCGAAACAGGAGCATCGACCCGCAACCAAACCGCCGTCGAACCACTCTATAGTAACAACTGCAACGATTTACACACTGATCGCACAGCACTCGTGCGATCAGGTGTGCATTGACTTGCAGTGGCTACTATAACTGTCGCGATTTTGCATTCGAAGGCTGCAGAGAAGGCGCTCGATCGCGACTCCGTGAGCGCCTACCGCTCGAGTCGCCACGTGTGAAGCCGATAGGCCCCTCGCGTAACCCCTTCGTCGTGGTATTCGACCGGTTCCTCGATGACGGCGAGTCGATCGTTCGACAGGGAAGCCACAGTCGAGATCCCCTCGATCGGACGACGCTCGATCGGCCCTGTTTCGGGCTCGATGACGTGGACGGCGTGGGTTTCGGCGTCCCGTTCACGGAAGTTCTGTGTCGACGGGATCACTACGAGATCGCCGTCTCGAGCGACACCGCGGGCGAAGCCGCGGACGTCGTGCGACCAGCGTTTCGTCCCGTCCTCGAGATCGACGCCGACGGCCGTATGCTCGTGCGGATGGCGGCCGTCGGGATCGCGAGTCTCCTCGGCGAAGGTGTTCCCAGTGACGAAAACGGCGGTTCCGTCGACGACGGTGGCGTGATTCGGATAGGCGTAGAGCGTCTCACCGTCGAGGTCGCGTTCGCTAGCGAGGTCGATGCCCCATCCTTCGCCGCAGTCGTCGTCGAGGAAATAGCCGTGCTTGTCGCCGTGACTGGCAACGGCGATGCCCGCATCGGTGAGGGAAACGTCACCGACGCGGCGCTCCCCCGACGTACCGGGGTCCCAGTTCGCTATCTCGTCACCGGTCTCTCTGTCGAGCACGACGAGTCCGTGATCGTGGTCGTGGTTCGGCGGACAGCGATTGTAGCCGACGGCTACTCGACGATCGTCGACGTCGAACGCGATCGGCGAGGCTCGGGCATTGTAGGCCCACTCGAGGCCACCCTCGAGGTCGAAGCCGTAGACGACGCTCGACCACTGCTGGAGGTCGCCGTCGCGTTCGTACCGGCGGGAGGCGGCGACGACCGTTCCGTCGGCGACCCGAACGTCGACGACGAACGGCTGGGCGAAGAACGTCTCGTCGGCGGGCGAGCCGACGTCTTCGGCGGTGACGTACTCCCACAGGAGGTCACCGGTCTCGCTCGAGTGGACGCGAATCCGCCCCTCGGGACCTCGTTCTCCGACGACGAGGTAGCCGTCGGCGACGGCTATCGAGACGACGTAACGCTCCCCGTCGCCGGCGACGCTCCAGCGTTCCCGTGGCTCGCCGTCCGTGAGGTCGTAGGCGACCACTCGACCGTCCGCGAGACCGGCGAAGACGCACTCCTCGCCGACGGCGACGGCCGATCGACGCCAGTTGTGTCGGCTCGCGGCCGGACCGAGGTCCCCGAGCAATACTCGTATTTCGCGCTCGAGGGGGCCGTCGCCGTCGGCATCCAGCGTTCCGTTCATCCTCACTCCTCGATCGGGAACGTCTCGTGGAGCGTATGATGGGTCTCCCCGAAATCCTCGAGAAGGCCGTCAGTTCGCTCGCGGAGCCGTCGAATCCGCTGTTCGGCGTCCCGGACGGCGACGATCCGCCCACGGAGGTAGGCTCCGTAGGGGTCGGTCGAGTCGGCGTCGGCCGCCTCCTCCTCGAGGTCGACTAGCGCCGCGTCGAGATGGCGCTGGATCTCTTCGAGCGTCTCCGCGCTCGCCAGGGCCGCGATCGGGCCGTTATTCTCGAGTTCGTCGCCGATTTCGGCCTCGGCGTGTCGTTTGACGCTCTCGTCGACGGTTCCGTTGAGGGTCATCAGTGCAAGTCTCAGTGCTTCGAGTTCTGCGCAAGCCATTGTACTGTCGTGTGTGTTCGTGGTCCTACAGCGTCTGGTTCCTACAGCGTCTGGTGGACCAGATCGGAAACGATGCGGTCCCGTTCGAGATGGGACGAAACGATACGTTCCGTGTCGTCGGGCGAGACGCCACCGTACCAGATCCCGTCGGGATAGACGGTGACTATCGGTCCGTCACCGCACTGACCCAGACAGGAACTGCGCGTGACGTGGACGTCACGTACCTCGGCGTCACGAACCGCCTGCCGAAGTCGCTCGAGGACGGTCGTCGAACCGTCATCAGCACAGGTCTGGTTCGTACAGACGGCGACGTGTTTCTCGGGAGCGTCGTGAACGTGTGGCTCGTCGTCGACGTCTTCTCTGTCGGCGTGTGACTCCTGGTGGGCCAGCGCACGCAGCATGGCGCGAGCGCCGCCGACATCTTCCTCGTACCCCTCGAGGTCGACCTTGTACTTGCAGGTGTCACACGACATCTCGACGTCTCCGGTGCGAGCCTCCTGCCAGCGGTCGGCGAAGACGTCGAGCAGCCTCGAATCAGTCCCGAGCGGATCGCCCGCCAGTGCGTCGACGTACGGATACTCGTCGTCGAACTCATCGGTCCAGTCGCGGACGCGACGGGTGAGCACGCCGTCGCCGAGCATGTACGGCAAGACGATGACCGCGTCCGGCCGATGCTTCGAGAGGTCGTGCAGCGTCTCCTCGAGTCGCGGGTCGGTGACACCGACAAACGACGCTTCGACGCGATCGAACGCCCGCCCCTCGTATAGCAACCTGGCGAGTTTGTAGACGTCGCCGTTGGCGTCCGGATCGCTCGATCCTCGACCACAGAGCACGACTGCGACGTCGTCGCTCTCGCGATCCACGCCGAGTTTCACCTCGACTTCGGCGACCCGATCGTCGAGGAGAGCCAGGAGAGCCGGGTGAACGCCTAGGTGTGCTCCGTTGTCGATCTCGAGCTCGTATCGGGAGCGAGCCTGTTCGATCGCAAGCGGCACGTCGTTTTTGACGTGACTCGCGGCGAACAGCGAGCAGTGGACGACAGTCACCCGCGAGACGACGGTCGCGAGCGCTGCAAGTGCGTCGTCGATCGACGGGTCGGCGAGTTCCAGAAACGCCGCGTCGACCGGGAGCCCGAGACGCGATTCGAGGTCAGCCGCCAGTTCCCGGACCTGTTCGTTGGATTTCTCGCGCCGAGAGCCGTGCCCGACGATCAGTACGGCCTCGTCGTCGAACGCCGCCGAGAGTTCGGCTCCCGTCTGGTCGTGGCTACTCATCGTCGTCTCCGTCAGGTTCCACCCTCGTGTGCGTGGCTGTGGTCGTGTCCACCGCCATCGTGCTGGTGTCCGTGATCGTGCTCGTGTCCCCCGAGGTGTTCGAGGGCGTGTTCCAGTGCCGCCTCACCGCCAACCTCGTCTTCGTGACCTGGGAGCCTGACCTTGTACTTGCACGTATCACACGACATGTCGACGCCGCCGCGGCGAGCCTGTCGGTACCGATCGGCCAGGACCTCGACGAGTCGCCTGTCCGTTCCGAGCGGACGGCTCACACCGATCGCGACGTCGTCGTGTTCCTCGTCGAGTTCGTCGACCCAGCCGTAGAGACGCTGGGTGAGCACGCCGTCGCCGAGCATATACGGAACGACCACGATCGCGTCGGGGTCGTGGACGACCCGCTCTGAGACGGCCGTCTCGAGTCGTGGGTCGGTGATACCGACGAACGCCGGTTCGACGCGGCCGAACGATCGACCCTCGTAGAGCATCCGAGCCAGTTTGAACACGTCACCGTTGGCGTCCGGATCGCTCGAGCCGCGAGCGGTGAGGACGACTTCGACTGTCGCTTGCTCACGGTCGATGCCGCGGTCACGCTCGACCGCCGCGATGCGGTCGTCGAGCAATTCCAGGATCGACCGGTGGACGCCGATGTGTGAGCCGTTGTGGATCTCGACATCGTACCGTTCGCGTGCGACGTTCAACGCGAGCGGGACGTCGTTTTTGACGTGGCCGGCAGCAAACAGCGAGCAGTGGACGACTGTGATCGTCGACGCCTTCGCCGCGAGCGTCGAGAGAGCGTCCATCAGCGACGGCTCGGCGAACTCGATGAAGCCGGCCACGACGGGCACGCCGATAGCCGACTCGAGGTCGGCAGCGATGTCTCGGACTTGCTCGTTTGACCTCTCGCGGCGAGAGCCGTGGCCGACGACCAGCACAGCCTCGTCGTCGTGGCTCATTCGCCCACCTCCTGGACGTCGATCGCGTTCACTGGACAGGCTTTGGCGGCCTGTCTCGTCTCCGCGAGCCGATCGTCGTCGAACGTAGCGACGATGCGACCGTCCTCGAGTCTGACCGACTCCTCGCCGGTCGCGTCGTAGACCGGGTCGGCGTCGGGATCGATCGTCGCCAACCCGTCGTCGTCCTCGACGAACCGCGGATCGCGGGTCAGGCAGGCGAAGATACCGTCACAGGTCGCTTTCTCGAGCGTGATTTCGTACTTTGGCATGGGTCAGTAGTCGTACTTCGTCTCGTAGCCACGCGGCGTGACCATCCGATCGTCCCAAGCGTACGTCTCCTCGTTGCCGACGACGATCGTCGTCGTCATGTCGATGATCTCGTTCTCTCCGAGCCCCGCGAGTTCGCCGAGGTCGGTAATCAGCACCTCCTCGTCCTCGCGGCCAGCAGCGTGGACGATGCCGACGGGCGTCTCCGGATCGCGATGAGTCAGCAGGATCTCACAGCACTTCTGGAAATTCTCCCTGCGCTTGCGGCTCCAGGGATTGTAGATCGTGATCGTGAACGACTCTTTGGCCGCGGCGTGCAGACGCGACTCGATCTCGGGCATCGGGACGAGGTGATCCGACAGCGAGATCGAGACGGTGTCGTTCACCAGCGGTGCGCCCAAACGCGCAGCACAGGACTGGGCCGCCGGCACACCCGGGACGACCTCGAAGTCGACCAGCGAGGGCGTCGCACCCTTCGATTCGAGAATCTCGAGAGCCAACCCTCCGAGCGCGTAGACGTTCGGGTCGCCGCTACCGACGATTGCGACATCGTTGCCAGCCAGAGCCCGGTCGACCGACTCCTCGGTCCGAGACACCTCGCCACACATCGGCGTGTCGTAAATCTCGTCGGCCCCCTCGACGACCTCGTCGGGGAGCAACTCGATGTAGGTCGTGTAACCGACGATGTGGTCGGCCTCGAGCAGAGCCGCTCGTGCTCGCTCGGTCATCCCCTCCGGATGACCAGGACCGAGGCCGACGGCGACCAGTTTGCCGGGGTCGGCATCGAAATCGTCGACGGTCGCGTCGACTTCTTTCTCCGTCGAGTCGTCACTACTCGAGGCTCCACAGTTCGAGGCACTCGAGTCGTCACTACTCGAGGCTCCACAGTTCGAGGCACTCGAGTCGTCACTACTCGAGGCTCCACAGTTCGAGGCACTCGAGTCGTCACTACTCGAGGCTCCACACGTCGAACCGGAGTCGCTTGCGGTCCCGGCCGTGTCGCCGGTACTTGCGCCACAGTGCGAGTTCGATTTGTCGGATTCGCGGTCAGTGTCAGCGTCAGTGTCAGTGTCAGTGCTCATGGTTAGAAGTCCGCCACGTCACGCCCGCCACGCGGGGTGACCAGGTACGTTCGATCGTCGTTGCTCCAGGTGTCGGTCTCGTGGGTGCCGACGATGAGAGAGGTGCCCATCCCCGAGACCTTGTCGTCGTGATCGGCGGCTTCGCCGAGCGTCGTGACGAACTGGTCTTCGCCGTTTCGTCCAGTATCGGCACGGCCAGCGTCGTTGACGATCGCCACGTAGGCGTCGTCGGTTCGTTCCTCGCGGACGATCTCGATTGCCTTCTCGTAGTTGCGCCAGCAGTTGTAGAGGACGATCACGAAACTAGAGATTGCCGCTGCGCGCAACTTCTCCTCGATCTCGTCCCAGCCGCGCCACTTGTCCGACAGCGAGACGGTACAGAAGTCGTTACACAACGGCGCGCCGACGTTTGCCGCGCCGCCGAGTGCCGCCGTCATGCCGGGAACGATCTCGATCGGCACGTCCGTCGCCGCCTCCTCTCTGGCCATCGTGAAGATGAGGTCGGACTTGCCGTAGACGGAGGGATCGCCGCCGGAGACGTGAGCGACGTCCTCGCCGGCACGGACTCGCTCGAAGGCCTCGCGTGCGAGTTCGATCTGGCGACCCATCGACGACCGGACGAGTTGCTGTTCGTGACCATCGTCTCGAGTCACGCAGCCGTCGTCGTCGAACTCCTCTTCGGGCGGCAGCGTGCCGTCCTCGCGGAGGAACTTCTGGTAGAGATTGGAAGCGATCACGCAGTCGGCCGTCTCGATCACGTCTTTTGCCCGTTTGGTCATGTGATCGGGCAGGCCGGGACCGATGCCGACGACGTAGAGAGTGCCGTACTCTTCGGGAGTACCACCAGTCATCGACCAATCGCCACCGTTACCTCGTCTTCGTGGCTGCTCTTCTCTACGACCAGTTCCTGCTCGCGTCCGCCGGCGATCGCCGACGACTCCGAGACGCCCGGCCAGCCGATCAACTCCTTCGACTTCGAGGGCGTCGGCCCCTCGTGGGCGAGTAGCGTCTCTTTGTCGAAGGCAACGACGCCCAGTCCGAGTTCGTCGGCCGCGGCGAGCAGTCCCGGCTCGTCTTCTTTCCGGGTCGCCGTCGCGACGAACTCGACGTCGTCTCTCTCGTACTCGGTCCCCTCGAGTGCACGCTCCCAGGCCTCCAGGAACGTCTCCTTTTTCGCTCCCGAGACGCTGCCGGTGCCGATGACGACGCCGTCCTCGGTATTCCGCTTGAGGACGGTCACGTCGTCGCCGACCAGCACCGCCTTCGGGCCGTCGAGTCGGGCGACGGGACCGAGTTCGTCGTCGAGGACAGCGAGGTTCGTCGCGACCGTCGAGTCGCCGTTGACCACGTGGGCGTCCATCGCCTTCGCGCGGGCCTCGACGCCTTGCTTTCCCGCCGCCTCGCTCGCGGTCGTCATCGCCGGCACGGCACCCATCGTCGCCAGGTCCTGTGCGACCTGATTCGCGCCGTGGTGGCCACCCGTGATCGGGATCGCCCACGTCAACGCCTCGTCGACGACGACGATTGCGGGATCGTCCCATTTGTCCTCGAGCAGCCCTGCAGTCTTTCGCATCGCGATACCACTCGCCATCAGCCCGACGAAACAGTCGTACTCGCCCCACTGCTCCGCGAACACGTCGCCGTGATACTCGAGAATCTCGATGGACTCGTAGCGGTCGCCGATCCCCGCGACGATCTCCTCGGCAGTGTCCATTTTTCGCTCGAAGGCGACGATCGCGATCTCTTCGGCGATTTCACCGTCGCTGTCGGGCGTCTTGCAGTGTCCGCTGTCGTCCGAATCGTTGCTGTCAGTACCCATCGTGTTCCTCCGAATTGCCGAATTTTCCACGTTCGAGTCGCGTGCCTGTCCGACCACCCGAGTCGGCCTGCCGACCAACCGTTCCGGATGGGAAAGCAAGAGTCCGAGGGCTTTCACCCGCTTTTTGACTCCGTGTTGCTCTCTCAGTCATCTCAGTCCGAACACCCCTCCTCCGTCTCCTCACTCTCGTTCGATCCGCGGTTTGCCCACTCGCCGTAGAGGTACGACCGCTCGTAGCCCGCAGCCGTTACGGCCTCGCCGATCAGTACCAGCGCCGACGCTCGATAGCCGGCCTCCTCGACTTCGTCTGCGATCGTCCCGATCGTCCCCATAATGACGTCCTCGTCGGGCCAGGAGGCGTGGTAGACGACTGCAACGGGAGTGTCGGAGTCGTGCCCGTCCTCGAGCAGTCGATCCATCGTCTCACCCACGGCGTGGGTGCCCAGGTAGATGCAGGTCGTCACGTCGCCCATCCCGACGAAGTCGCTGATGTGGTCTTCGTCCTCGCTTAAGGTCTTGCCCTGCGGTCGAGTGAACGCGACGTGATTTGACACCTCGTTCAGCGTGAGTTGCGTGCCAAGCGTCGCACTCGCCGCGAAGGAGGCGGTGACACCGGGGACGAAATAGGTCGGCACGCCCTCGCTCTCGAGGGCGTCCATCTGCTCGAGTGCAGCCCCGTAAATCGCCGGATCACCGCTGTGTAAGCGAACGACCTCCCGGCCTTCGTGGTAGGCCTCAGTCATCAGCGGAATCAGCTCCGCTAAATCCTTGCCGACGGAGTTGACCAGTTCGGCGTGATCGCAGTAGGCCTCGAGCAGGTCGCTGTTGACCAGCGAGCCCGCGTGGACGACGAGGTCCGCGGATTCGAGCAGTTCCTTGCCCGTCACGGTCAGCAGGCCAGGGTCACCGGGGCCGGCTCCGACGAAGGGGATTCCCTCGCGGACGTCGCCGGCGGTGTACTCTTCGTCGGTCACGTTGACTCCTCCCGTTTGGCGGTGCCCTCGACATCGAACTCCGCCGTCGCGAGGTCGCGCTCGAGCCCCCGTCGTTCGGCGTACGCGAGCGTGTAGTAGTCCCGGTCGTCGACGTCACTGGGATCGTCGGTGACGACCGTTTCGCCCTGTTGCATGAACAGGCGTCGGCCGAACTGCACGTCGTAGCCTGCCTCGGTTAGCGTCTCGTACGTGGCCGGCGCGTCGGTCACCTTGAACAGGATCATGCGATCGGGATCGGTGGAGACCGAGCCGCCTTCGGCCTCCTGGAGTGCCAGTCCCGTTCCGGCTTCGACCTCGACGTCGAGTGCCGTCGCAAATGCCGTCATCGCGCTCACGCCAGGAACGACCTCGAGTTCGATCTCGGGGTGGAACGTATCGAGCGTCCGCCGGAGATGCCCGAACGTGGAGTAGACGTTTGGGTCGCCAAGCGTGACGAAGGCAACGTCGTCTTCGCGGGCCTCGCTTGCCACCTCTGTGGCAGCGTCCTTCCAGGCGCTCCGGAGCTCGTCGGGATCACGCGTCATCGGGAACTCGAGATCGCCGATCTTCGACTCCGCGACGTGCTCTAGGGCGACCGACCGCGAGAGCCGGCCTGGCGAGTAGACGGTTGCGACCGACTCGAGGACGCGTCTGCCTTTTACCGTCACTAGGTCCGCGTCTCCGGGCCCGAGGCCGACGCCGTAGACGGTCACGCCATCCCCTCCGCGTCCCGACGACCGACGACGACGTACACCGGGTTCTGTGCGTCGAAACTCGTCGCGCCGGCGAGTTCGTAGCCGTGGCTCACCTGCAACTGGACGACCTCGGACAGTACTCCTCGATCGCGGAAGGCCTCGACCGCTTCGCCGGCGACCTCGAGACGCGCGACGTTCATCACGACCCGGTCGACGCCGGACTCGAGGGCACGATCGAGCACGGCCTCGAAGTTCCGACTGCCACCGAGAAACGCGGCGTCGGCGTCCTCGGGGAACTCCTCGGGTGCCTCCGCGTGTCGCACCGTCACCGCGGCGTCGTACTCGTTTGCCGCGAGGTTCTTCTCTGTGACCTCGAGTCGCTCGGCTTTCCGCTCGAGAGCCGTCACACGTCCGACTCGACGAGCTGCCTCGACGGTGACTGCACCGGTACAGGAACCGACATCGACGAAGTGGTCCGACTGCTGAAGGTCGAGTTTCGACAGTGTCACCGCACGGACCTCGGATTTCGTCGGTCCGGCTTTCGCGTCGTGTGGTAAGGCTACCTGGGACATCACCTGAACTGTTTCGCTCGTTCCTAAAATCAATTTTGTTTGCTCTACACCAACTGTAGTTTCACACGTTCCGTCGACCTCCTCCAGCGACGGTGTCACTCGAGATCGTCGACTATTTCCCACGCTCGCGTCCGTGCGTCGGCCTCGCGGCCCGCCTCGAGACACTCCCAGACGGTCTCGTCTTCTAAGACTCGCCAGAGAGCATCACGGCGCTTTGCTGGCGGGAACGCCACAGCGGATCGTAACGCGTCACGCAGTTCCGACTGCAGAGCAACCATCGGATCTGCACGCTCGAGTTCCGCTTCGATTCGCTGCCGGAGATACTTCGTCGTCGCGGGACTGGCCCCGTGGGTCGAGATGGCGACGGTGACCTGGGCGGATTCCACGCGACTCGGCGTGACGGTGTCTCCGGGCTCGTCCACTCGATTCACCAGACAGCCAGCCTCGCGTGCGGCGTCCGTGATAGCGTCGTTGAGTTCACGATCGTCCGTCGCTGGCACGACGAGTGCGACCCCGTCGACGACGTCCCCGGCCTCGCCGGGGGCAAGCGCGCGCTGCTGGAGCGTACACTCGAGATTCTCGAACCCGTCGACGAACTCGGGGGCGACGACCGTCACGTCAGCCTCCGGCGCAAAGTATCGTGTCTTTCGCAAGGCGACGGAGCCGCCACCGACGACGACGACCGATCGCCCCTCGAAGTCGTGAAAGAGCGGCAACATCGTGTCTCAGGCAGGATCGAACGCGACGAGTTCGGCCTCGATTTCGTCCCTGATCGCGGCGACGTCGCCGACGATCGCCGTGGCTGGCGGCGACACCGACTCGGTCTCGGCTCGATCGACGATCGTCTCGAGTGTCCCGCGAACGACCTGCTGGTCCGTCCAGGTCGCTTTCTGTACGAGCGCGACCGGTTTGTCGGCGTCGACTCCGTGTGCGCACAACGCCTCGACGTTTCGCTCGAGAGTCCGAACGCCCATGAGGACGACGAGCGTGCCGCCGCTCTCGACTGCGGCGGCGATCGCGTCCCACTCGAGTGCGCTCTCGTCTTTCTCGGGGGTTTCGTGGCCGGTAATGACCGTAAACCGCGAGGACACGTCGCGGTGAGTCAGTGGAATACCGGCGACGCCAGGGGCCGCGAGCACGCTCGAGACACCGGGAACGATCTGGAATGGAACGTCGTGAGCGGTGAGATACTGGGCTTCCTCGCCGCCACGGCCGAAGACGAACGAGTCACCGCCTTTCAGCCGAACGACGGCGTCGCCGGCACGGGCGCGTTCGACCAGCAGGTCGTTGATCTCCGACTGCGGCGTCTTGTACTCGACGCGTTTCCCGACATCGACGATCTCGGCGGAGTCGGGAAGACTCTCGAGCATTACCTTTCGAACGAGTGCGTCGTGAAGAACGACGTCCGCCGTTTCGATCAACCAGCGCGCCCGGACGGTGAGCAGATCGGGGTCACCCGGTCCCGCACCGATCAAGTACACCTGGCCGGACGAAGCACGACACCGCTCGGGGACCGACGGCATTCTCGTCCCACCCTCTTCTCCCGGAGTCGGGCACGAGTCGATCGATTCTGGGCTCTCTCGAGCAGTGTCGTCTTCCATCGCGAGTTAATAGAAAATTGCAGTAACTTCAATCTATTTGTGTTCGTCGTCTCGTGCGACGACTCGCTCCCGTGATTGACTCGAGTGTCGGTTTCGTACTATGCTACGAACCAACCCTGGATAGCCGAGTGGTTCAACGGAGCGTAGTCTTCTTATTCCCGCGGTCCCAACGCGTACCGAGTAGTGACCGGTCAGCACACGCCGTTGTGCAGACGGAGAAAGCAGGTGCGCC
Source organism: Natronobacterium gregoryi SP2 (assembly GCF_000230715.2). Classification (GTDB taxonomy): domain Archaea; phylum Halobacteriota; class Halobacteria; order Halobacteriales; family Natrialbaceae; genus Natronobacterium; species Natronobacterium gregoryi. Next base: position 102,459 of record NC_019792.1, on the reverse strand, counting down.
CAGTTTGTGTGCTGGTCCACTCGAGTCACACTTTACGCTCCGGGTCCGCTCTCACGTCGCCAGGCTCCTGTCGGCGGTCGAACCAGAGTAGAAGAGACAGACTCCGAGAGTTATGACGGACCGATCCGGCGGGGGACCGAAGCAGGGAGACCGGACGGCCAGTTCCGGGTCTGTCGGTCGAGTTGCCGAAAAGACAACAGACGTCGTGACCAACAGGCCGTGGACGGTTGTCGCTGTCTTTTTTGTTCTGACTGGGTTCTTCGTTACTGGAATCGTCGCAGATGCGGGCATCGAGGCCGGTGACGACCAGTTTACCGAAGGAACTGAGTCCGAACAGGCGTTCGAAGAGATCCAGGAGGACTTCGAGCGTGGGGACCGCGATACTGGGGCGGTGACTGCACAACTCGTCGTCGATACCGACAGAAACGTCCTCGCAAAACAAAACCTCCTGCGAATTCTAACGTTCCAAGACCGGATCGAAACGCGAGAAGAGCTCCGCGTCGAGTCGACGACGAGTTCCGCTACGTTCGTCGCAAAGCAGCTCGATCCAGCGGCGGAGACACCAGAAGAAATGTCTCAGGCGGTCGAAGAGGCATCACCGCGACAGCTCAGGGGAGCTATTGCCGACGCGGATGCCGAAGCGGAGCTCCCGGTCAGCACAGACTTCACACGCCAATCTGCTAGGGCTGCGGTCACACAGGTTGGGATAACCTACGACCTGCCGCCAAACGCAGATACCGATGTCGAGATCGACCTACTAGACCGTACCGAAGCGGTCGCAAACAGCGTCGACGGCTTCGATAGCGACGACAACATCTTGCTTTTCGGAGAGGCAATCGTCGAACAAGAAAACGAACAACTACTCGGTGACTCCGCGGCAGTCGTCTTTCCGGCATCGATCGTCTTAATTCTCTTCTTTTTGATCGTTGCATACCGGGACCCGTTCGACCTGGCACTGGGCCTCGTCTCACTGTTGCTGACGTTCGTCTGGACCTTCGGGTTTATGGGGCTTGCCGGCATCCCCTTCTCCGAGTCGATCATCACTGTCTTCGCGCTGATATTAGCGGTCGGCATCGACTTTGGCATTCACAGTATCAACAGGTACCGTGAGGAACGGACGGCGGGGGCCGATATCGACGAGGCGATGGTGGTATCCACTCGGCAGTTGCTGATCGCGTTCGTCATCGTCGCGCTGACGACGACGTTTAGCTTCGGTGCGAATATCGTCAGCGACCAGACGCAGAACTTCGGCATCGTCGCTTCTGCCGGTGTTATTTTCACGTTCTTGATTTTTAGCCTGTTTCTCCCTGCCGGGAAGGTTGGCCTGGACCGGGCTCGAGCAGATCGGCGAATCCCAGCCTTCGGGACAAAACCCATCCTCAGTGAAGGGTCACTGGTCGCCCGTGGGCTGTCAGTGGGAGTGTCCATTTCACGCGTCGCGCCCGCCATGTTCCTGGTCGTGATGCTCGTCTTCGGCGGGAGTGTCGCCGTCTACGGGACTGGAGTAGACGCCGACTTCGACGAAGAAGTGTTCTTCCCCGAACAGGAACGGGTCGAACAGTACCAGGAACTACCTGCTCCACTCGGCGTCGACGAATACGTGTTCATCGAGTACCTGGAATACATCGAAGAGGACTTCGAGATTCCGTTCGAGGAGTCAGTGACGATATACGTCGACGATCCGGACTTGCGAGAGGGCGATGGCCTCTCGGAAATCGATCGAGCGCTTCACGATCCCCCTGCGGTTTACCAGAGCGAAAACAGACAGGCGGAAGCAAACTCGATTCTCGGCGTCATCGAGTCACACGCCGAGTCTGACCCCGAGTTCGCCGACACTGTCACACGATACGATGCGACTGGCGACGAGATCCCGAACCGGGAACTTGCCACAGTCTACGACGAGTTGTTCGCTTCGGCTGCAGGTGACGACGCACGCGATCAGTTGACGACCGATTACACAGCAACGCGAATCGATATCCAGCTAACCGCCGACGCCGACCAAGACGCGGTTGCCACGGAAACGCGCCGGATTGCCGACGGCATGCAACTCGACGCCGTTGCCACCGGACAACTCGTGATCTTCGAAGATGTCGCAGAGGAAACGACCGAAGCGGCGATCGTGAACCTCGTTCTTGCGAGTCTCCTTACCGGAATCGTCCTCGTTATCGCGTTTCGCTCGCTCGAGGAGCGAGCGGTGTACGGACTGTTGAACCTCGTTCCGGTGCTTGGCTCGGTTGCGCTGTTGGTAGCGACGATGCGCTACCTCGACATCGCACTGAGTCCGATTACCGCGCCGATTCTGGCAGTAGCGATCGGACTCGGCGTCGATTACACGGTTCACTTTATGCACCGATTCGTCGACGAGTACGAGACGAACGACGACGTCTTTCGGGCACTCGTGACGACCGTACGGGGAACCGGTGGAGCACTCACGGGAAGTATGATTACCACCGTTTCGGGACTGGGTATTTTGTACGTGGCGCTGATCCCAGTCCTCATCGAGTTTGGGTTGTTACTCGCACTCGGCGTCTTTTATGCCTGGCTTTCGGCGATCGTCGTCCTCCCGTCAGCAATCGTTGTCTGGGACCGTCTCGCCGACCGGCCCGATTCCTGACTGGTCGTCCTGTCGTCACACGTCGAATCCCGTCAGTTAGTCACAGACCTGAAACCACTGTTTTGTCCTAGGCAGTGTTCGTCACAGAAGCAGGTCGATTGCAGGAGTCGAACGCCGCCGCCACTCGCTACGCGTTGTGTCTCGTTCGAGTCCTCCAGAACGTATTTGCGTCTCTCGGCGTTACTCGCAGCAAAATAAGCCGGTGGAGGGATTTGAACCCTCGACCTAATCCTTACGAAGGATTCGCTCTGCCAGTCTGAGCTACACCGGCACCGTGCACTCATTCGTAGGAGCGATGTGATGCATAAGGATTGCGAATCGTGGCCGTCGTGCGACGGTGTTGCGTGGCCGGGCTACCGCTCGAGTCGCACGTCCAGACAGACGTTCAGCTCGTGAGGGGCGTACGAACGCACGGTGTGGCGGGTTTCGACGGTCACGTCGTACTCCGGCTCGGCAGCGTCGCGGATCGCTCGCTCGCCGGGGCCGAAGGGGTCGTCTTCGTGCTGGATGTCGTAGTAGTGGAGCACGCAGTCGTCGGCCGCGATTCGAACGGCCGACTCGAGAAAGTCGTCGGCGCTGTGTGGGAGGTTCATGACGATCCGATCGGCCCAGTCATCGTACTCGCTGGCGACTTCCCGGACGTCGTCGTTGATCGCGGTCACGTGGTCTTCGACGTCGTTGCGACAGGCGTTCTCTCGGAGGTACTCGATCGCGTCGGGATTGAGGTCGACGCCGACGACCGCCGCGCCGCGTTTCGCGACGGGGATGACGAAGGGGCCGACGCCGGCGAACATGTCGAACGCTCGCTCGCCATCGCTTACCTGTTGGACGACCCGGTTGCGCTCTGTCGCGAGCCGCGGCGAGAAGTACACCTCCGCGAGGTCGAGGACGTATTCGCAGCCGTACTCGCGGTGGCGGACCTCCGTATCGTCGCCGGCAAGTAACTCCCAGTCTCGGACCCTGGTCTCGCCTTTGACTTTCGAGGCCTTGTTCAGGACCGTCTCGACGGGCAGATCTGACTCGAGGATGGCGTCTGCGATTTCGCGGGCGCGATCCAGATCGTCCTCGTCGAGCAGCGCAGCTTTTCCCAGTCGTTCGTAGGAGGGGGCGAACTCGAGTCCGTCTGCGGGTGTCGTCTGGGTCTCGCGTTCCGAGGGCGATCGGGAGACGATCTCGAGGTCGTCGGGGACGGCGGCGGGATCGGCGACTGGAACGTAAAGCGCCCCTTCTTCGACGGCGATTTCGTAGTCGTCGTCGATCAGGTCGTCTTCGGCCAGTCGTCGTCGCGCCGCTTCACCCTCCTCGCGGGGGACGCAAACGCACGGCACTTCCATACGTCTACTCGCTTCGGAGTCGCTGTAACGCTGGCGTTTCCAATCGCCGCCGTCCCGAACGTTTTCGTATCACGAACAGTACTCGTCGGTATGGGCGTCAGAATGCGACTCACCGCTCTCGAGACGGTCAACGAAGAGGGGTCGTGGCTGTTTACGGTCAGGAATCGTAACGGCGAACGCAAAGAGGTGATCGTCGTCCCTTGCGATGGGGGTGTCGAGGCCTGGAGCAACCGCTGTACGCACGAGGCCCAGCCGTTCGACACCGGTCGTGGCGCGCCGATTCGAAACGCCGAAATCGTCTGTCCGCGACACGGCTCGATGTTCGACGCCTGTTCGGGCAAGTGTGACAACGGCCCTGCCGCCGACACGACGCTGCCGGGAGTCGAAGTCGAACTCGAGGACGGCGATGTCTACTTGACCGACGACGACGTGCAGTTTCTCCACGAGGGTGGGATCGACGACGGCGATGATGGTCCGTCGTCGACGTCACATATCTCGTTTTGATCGTAGCGTGTTCGCGTTCGGTCGTTTGTGGGGACGTCTCTCCCAGGGGCTTGTTGCTTCGAATCGTCGTCTAACAGTGTGTGGTAGTGGACTGACCACGTCCACTTACGGTCGCCACAGGAGCTCACCCGGCGACCTGCGTTCCGTTCGTGCGGAACGCATTGGCAGTACTTCGAACAGCTACTTAAAATTAGTGTAAGCAAATTCAAAGATTAGCCTAATCTAATTCGCGTGTCCGATATCCGGCTGTCCTCCTGATACGAACTGCTGTACGTCAGTTCCGGCACAACCGCGACCCGGGCGGCGGTTGCGCCGGTAAATCGTTACAGTAATCCGTATGAGTGGTCGTCTACTGTCCCGTCGTTTTCTAGGAGCGATACGTCTTTTCCGTTCGATCTTTGTGAGTGGCGCGGACTGGATCACGCTCCTTGAAAGCCGATCAGTCGCAGACCGATCAGGCAGACCAGCACGGTCGATCCTTCGTGGCCGATCACCGCGAGCGGAAGCGGAATTCCCGCGGTGAGGATCGCCACGATCATGATCACGATCGCCCCGAACGCGATGGCGAGGTTCACGAACAGGGTCTTACGCGTCTCCCGGCCGAGTGCGAGTGCGTACGGCAACTTCTCGAGGTCGTCGGACATCAACACGACCTCGGAGGTCTCGAGGGCGACGTCGGTCCCCGCGCCGCCCATCCCGACGCTTACGTCTGCCGTGGCGAGCGCCGGGGCGTCGTTGACGCCATCACCGACCATCGCCACTGCCTCGTGGCGCTTTTGGAGGCGTTCGATCCGGTCGACTTTCTGCTCGGGCAGCAACTCCGCGTACACTTCGTCGATCCCGAGTTCCGCTGCGATCGATCGGGCCACGCGCTCGTTGTCGCCGGTCAGCATGACGATCTGTTCGACGCCAAGCTCGCGCAGACGTTCGATCGTCTCGGCGGCGGTCTCACGGACCGTATCGGTAAAGGCGAGCCAGCCCAGCACCTCGAGGTCGCCCCCATCCTCGCGGGCGACGAGCACGCTCGTCTTCCCGTCGTTCTCGAGCGAGCGGACGGCCGCGAGACCGTCTTCGAGTCCCGCGATCGTCTCTCCGTCGGTCACCGTCTCGAAGTAGCGGGCGTTACCGATGTGGATCGTCCGCTCGTCGACTGTCGCGTGGACTCCTTTGCCGACGACGGCTTCGAAGCCACTCGCAGTGGCCGTCTCGAGTCCCCGCTCTTCGGCAGCCTCGACGGTCGCCTCCGCCAAGTGGTGCTCCGAGCGGGACTGGACTGCTGCGGCGAGTGCGAGCAGTCGGTCGTCACCTTCGAGGCTCGCCCCGTCACGGGTCGTCACGTCGGTCAGTCGGGTGTTGCCTTCGGTGAGCGTGCCGGTCTTGTCGAAGGCGACGGCGTCGACGGTCGCGGTCCGCTCGACGTGTTCGCCACCCTTGAACAGAACGCCCTGACGTGCGCCGGCAGTGATCGCCGAGAGCACTGCGGCTGGCGTCGAGAGGATAACAGCACAGGGTGAGGCGGCGACCATGAGCGTCATCGCGCGGTAGAACGTGGAGTCGAACTCGTGACCGAGCGCCAGCGGAAGTGCGATCGCGACTGCGGTAAAAGCGAAGACGCTCAAGACGTACGGCTGTTCCAACCGATCGATGAGCCGCTGGGTCGGGGCCTTCTCGCTTCGGGCCTCCTCGACCATGTGGATGAGCTTCGAGATGGCAGATTCCTCGGCCTCACGAGTCACTCGCACCTCGAGGCTTCCGGTCTCGTTGATGGTCCCGCCAAACACCTCGTCGCCGGGTGCTTTCGGGACGGGGACGGACTCGCCGGTCAACGAGGACTGATCGACCGTGGTCTCGCCGGAGTCGACGACGCCGTCCAGCGGGATTCGATCGCCGGGGCGGACGACGAACACCTCGCCGATCTCGACGTCGTCGATGGGGACCGTCACTTCCTCTCCGTCACGGAGAAGCTGAGCGGACTCGGGACGCATCTGCATCAGCGAGCGGATCGCGTCCCTCGAGCGGCCGATGGCGTAGTGCTGTAACACGTTCGACAGCGAGAACAGAAAGAGAAGCATCGCTCCCTCGAAGGGTGCACCGATAGTCAGCGCACCGAGTGCCGCGATGATCATCAGCAGGTCGATTTCGACGGCTGGCTCCTGAAGGGCCTCGATGCTCTCTTTGAGTCCGTACCAGCCACCGAAGACGTAGGCTCCGATATAACAGGTCCAGACGAGCCACGACGGCCCACCGAACCAGCTAGCGAGAAGTCCACCGATCATCCCGACGAAGGTGAGAACGACGAACGCCCCCTCCCGACGGAGCGTCGACCGGTCCGGAGCCGCCTCGTCACCGTCTACCGACGCGTCGTGAGACGCCGATCGATCCATTCTGGTCCCGAGTGCGTCATCGACCTCCTCGGGACTCGAGGGCTGTTGCATGCCCACACCTATGCCCCTCCGCAAAATAAATATTGTCAATAAGAATAAATTTTTTAGGTCAGACTAAAAGATTCCGCGCATCTCAAAATACTGAGCCAAATCCGTGCTATCGAAGCTGGTCACCGACACCGACGCTTCGACCCGGCCGACGCGCCCGATCTCGAGAGGAGGTGGGGAGTCCACAGCGGCGGACTCAGGCGCGTCGGGCCAGGTGATCGTGAACGAGCCGCTGGACGTCGAGACAGCACCGATGGAGTGCAGTGGCCGTCGCCAACACCGGATAGGAAACGGAAAGATCGCTGTACAGGAATTCGGCGAATTCGTCCCTGGACAGTCGACCGACTCGCTGGCGTATTTGCGTCTGGCGCTCCCGACAGAGCCGACGACACCGCTCACGCTGTGTTTCTATCCCCTCGTGTCGCTTGGCGAGTCCGTCAAACCCCAACTCCAGCAGCGATGCCGTTCCCATCGACGAAATCGCCGCCACAACCTGCTCGAGTTCGCCCGCTGCCGACTCGAGGGACTCGCGTTCCTGGGTCAGTATCCGGGCCATGGTCTCGAGTTCCTCGCGTCGCTGCCGCGTCGCCGAGCGTATCGCTTGCTTTACTGGCGGAGTGAATCGACTGGCGGTCGACGGAGCGAGTGCGATCGCTATCTCGTCGCCGAGTTCTGCCCGGATCGTCTCCAGCAGCGGCTCGGAGCCGTCGACGTCCTCGATACTGTAGGACCGGACCGTGTCGGCAAACAGCGCCCGAACCCGGCGACAGCGGTCGTTCAGCTCGGACCGTCGGTGAGAAATGGTCGTCACACCGCCGTCGGTCGCGTGTGCTCTCGCGGCCGGTTCCCGAACAGGCTCGATCTCCTCGATGGCATCTTCGAACTGCCCTATCGCGGCTAGTGGCGGGCCAGGCCTGAACTGATGGGCCGAATCTGGCGGTGTGGCCCGATTCGGCCCGTCAGTCGACGGTTGGGACGGTACTAGTTTGTCTTCGACGTGGGTCTGTTCGGTCTCGAGGCAGTCGATAGCTGCCGGGAGGTGCGAGTTCGTCTCGATGTGGCCGGAGCCGCGGCGCGTCGCCGTCAGCGGTCGGTCAGTGCGATCGTGTCCATTCATTGAGGAGTGTCGTGAACTGTAGTCGGTGGCGATGAGCCGTCTCGAGAGTGAAAGCTACCAGATCGGCTTTCCGAGTACCGACCAGATGTAGAGGACGATCGCGACGATGATGATCATCGCACCAGTCGCAACGTTCCAGTAATACGAGAGGAAGATCCCACCGAAGACCGCGATCTGTCCGAGCACCACGGAGAGGACGAGCCCGCGATTGAAGCCGGTCGTCAACTGCATCGCCGCGGCGACGGGGATGACGAGCATTCCGGCGACCAGAATCGCCCCGAGGACCTGCATCGCCGCGACGACGACGAGTGCCGTCAGTACGATCAACAGCGTGTCGTAGAACCAGACGTTGATTCGGGCGAGCCGCGCAGCTTCCCGGTCGAACGTAATAAACAGGAGCTGTTTGTGGGTCAGTGCGACCATCGCCGCGACGGTCATCGTGAGCGCGACCATGAGCTGGACGTTCTCGAAGGGAACGAAGAGGATGTCCCCGAACAGGTAGCTCTCGACGGTCGCGCTGAAGACGACGCCATAGGAGATCACGGCGATCCCGACCGCGAAACCACCAGTGAGCATGATCGCAATCGGAATGTCGGCGTAGCCGTCGGTTGTAACGGCGATGTACTGCATTCCCAGGGCGGCGATAGCTGCAGTGACAAGAGCGAACAAGAGCGGATAATCGAACCGTGGCACGGCCGCACCGACGAACAGCCCGATCGCCACGCCGCCGAACGCCGTGTGTGCAAGTGCCTCACCGATCAGCGCCATCTGCCGGTTGACGAGATAAGTGCCGACGATCGGTGCGGTGATCCCGATGAGAACCCCGGCGGTGAATCCCCGCTGGAGGAAGCCACTACAGACGAGCCACGACCCGACTGCGCCACACGTCGCCCCCCAGAACGCTTCGTACAGTTCCGGAAAACCGACAGTCACGAACGACCACTCTCTTGGCACCGGAACCTCGAGCGACCAGCCGCCAAGCGAGAGCTCGAACAGCGTTGGCCACGCACCGGGAGCGAGGGCCGGGAGCCACCCCAGGATGAACAGTCCGGAGGCAACCATCACGGCGGCGAGAGCCCCCACGACCGTGTACTCCTCTCGGAAACCATAGCTCGAGCCGACGTGTTCGGTCGCCACGATCAATCACCCGCAGCGAGCCCGGCAGAGCTGACGACGCGGGCCGAACTGAACGCCTGCTCGAGGGCATCGCTCTCGAGGAATCGGTCTGTCGCGCAGTGCTCGTACAGCTCACAGTCGAGACAGGCCATCGTGCTCGCGTGCTCGGCGACGGCACTGATGTCGTGTTCGATCAGGACGATCGTGATTCCTCGATCGTTGAGGTCGTCCAAGAGAGCGTAGAAGGCGTCGACCGAATCGGCGTCGACGCCGACGGTCGGTTCGTCGAGTGCCAGCAGGTCGGCTTCGGAGGCCAGTGCTCGAGCGATGTACGCTCGCTGTCGCTGCCCACCTGACAGGCGGTTGACCCGTCGGCTAGCGAGGTCGGTGATCTCGACTTGCTCGAGTGCGTCGTCGACGATCTCTCGGTCCTCGTCGGTCAGTCGTCGACTGCCGGCGTGTGGATACCGCCCCATCGTTACGACTTCCCGGACGGTGACCGGCATCATCGTCTCGGCCTCGGTCGATTGCTGTGAGACGTACCCGAGGCGGGTCCCTTCGGAGAACTCCGCTGCTGGCGTCCCGAACAGTTCGACGCGGCCAGAATCGGGCGTCTGCAGACCGAGCATGATCTTCAACAGCGTCGTCTTTCCCGAGCCGTTCGGTCCGATCAGTCCGACGAAGTCACCTTCGTCGACCGACATGGTAACGTCCCGTAACACCGGTTGGCCGTCGTATGCGAACGTAACGTCTTCGACGTCGATTGCACGAGTCATGATATGCTGATTGGTTGGTGTGAGTATGTTTGAGGTGACTAACTAGACGCGTCGACTAGGCTAGTTCTATTCTGCCTCGAGCGCCGTCTCGAGCGTCGGCAGATTGATCTCTCGGAAGTGCTCGACGTACCCCCAGTCGGGTTCCATCTCGACGGTTGGGTCGACCTCCGGACTCCCGTCGATCTGGGTTTCGATCGGCGAGAGTGGCAGAATCTCCGCGCCAACCTCGGTGGCGAGTGACTCTGCGAGCGGGGCTGGCTCACCGACGTCGTAACAGACGTGTTCGATCCCGAGATCCTCGACCAACTCTTCGACTTCCTCGACGTCGGCTGCCGAGGCGGCGTCGTCGGGCGAGGTGCCGATCGGCGAGTGAATGTTGATTCCGTAGCGGCGGTTCCACCACTGGAAGGAGTCGTGGGTGGCGAGGACGATGTCCTCGAGTTCCGCTCGGTCGACGATGTCGTGGATATCGTCGTTGAGTTGCTCCAGTTCGTCGTTGAACGCTTCGGCGTTTGCCTCGTAGTCGTCGGCGTTGTTGGGGTCGATCTCGGCGAGGCCATCGGCGACGTTCAGAACACCTTCCTGGCACGCGATCGGGTCCATCCAGAAGTGTTCGTCGTCGTCCTCCGCCGGACTATCGAAGAACTCGATCCCTTCGGTCGCCTCGATCACGACGACATCGTCGCGTTCCGCGAGTTGGTCTGCGGCGTCGTCCTGCCAGGCCGCGAAGTCACGGAGGTAGACGAAGCCGGCTGCGATGTCGAGTTCCTCTACCATCCCCGGTTCTGGGGTCCAGTCGTGGCCGTGTTCACCGACAGGGACGAGGTCGATTGCCTCCATGTGCTCGCCGGCAACCTGGCGGACGAAGTCCCAGACGGCAGGCATCGACGCGAAGATTGTGTACTCCGCATCACCGTTCCCGTCCTCATCCTCCTGTGGATCGTCACCGAGACAGCCAGCTACCCCCGCAGTAAGGGCCCCTCCGGTGAGCGCGGTAAAGCTCCGTCGTGATACGACACGTGAACCGCTTTCGTCAGATTTCATCAACTACTCGTTCGACGTAACCATACTTGAGTTTTCCGAACCTAAATAATAGATTAGATAGATCTAATCCACGAGCTGTCTGGCGATACTCGAGTACCGACACGACGTATGGGTCGTCGCTACGGTGATTGTCCGAACGAGAGACTCCCCGAAACGACACGGTACCGATCAGCGGGGAGAGAACGCTGGCCGATGGTGAGTCAGTTATAGCAACGCGTTCTCGGGCGTCAGGCGAGCAGTATTCCCTCGACGAGTACCTCCTCGAGGAGGTACATCAACACGACGCCAGCGACGAAGGGGACGATGGTCGTCCACCCGACGACTGTCTGGGCATCGAAACGGACGAGTTCCGTGACCTCCCAGATAACTTCGACGATCGCGCCGACGCCGATTCCGAGGAAAACGATCGCGATCAGCGGCGAGAACGCAAAGACGCCGAGCCAACTGCCAAACACTAACGGGCCGCCAGCGAGGAGGCCGACGGCGGCGAAGTGATACAGCGGTGGTCGGTCGACGTCACGAGCGAGAGCAGCCACGATCGACAGCCCCTCTGTGATGTTGTGGAGGACGAAGCCGATCACGAGGATGGTCACGGCCGAGTACGCCTCGGTGGCAAACGAGGTCCCGATCGCCAGCCCTTCACCGACACTGTGTAGGCCGAGGCCGATCGCGATCATGTACCCCACCTTGAGACCGACGTTCGTTTCGCCCAACGCGGCGTCCAAGCGCCACCGGCTGAAGATCTTCATCAGGTAGAACGTCCCGGCGACAGTAGCGACTCCAGCGACGCCGGTGGCGGCGAGCTCCGCCGTGCTGGCACCGGCTGCTGCCATCGCCTCGCCGTTCTCGACCATCTCCTCGATCATCTCGACGCCGATAAAGGCGAGGATGCCCGCCGACAGCGCAAGCATCGCGTGCACCCACAGGCTATCGAGCGACTTGATAAACGGGAACCACAACATCCCGATCGTCACCGGCATCACTCCGGCGAGGACTCCGATAACGGTCATCATCCACATCACGTCAGTCGTCGATGCCTCGGCCAGTCCCTCGAAATTCCCGAACGGAGAGGTGAAGTACAACAGCCCTGCAACGATGGCAAGCACGACGACCGGCCCAGCCGCCAGCATCCATCGTGGGACCGACTCCCGACCGATCATCAGTTTTCACCCCCAAACGTTCGGGACTGCAGTTCCTTCGTCGATGATACCGTCGATACGGCCGTGCTCGTGGACGAGTCGCGTCTACCGAGCCAAGTACCCGTCATCACACCCTCATTTAGAGGCACGATATTTGAAGTTTGCTCGTTAGAATGAGAATCTTAGAGTAGTCTAATAAACTCTATCATCCACAGACCGAGTTCCGATACGGCGTGCAACGCGTATCGGTAACGTCACCGTGTGACCCTCGGACTCGAGTTCGACGATGAGCAGATCAACCGGTGGCACGTCGTCGATCGTTATCCTTGTCCCGGGCCCAACGCCAGCATCCGAGAGAAACTCCCGAACGTCTGGGTCCCGATGTGGTACCTGCTCGACGACGACAGTCTCACCGGCCTCACACTCGGAAAGCGGCGTGTACGGCGTTTCCTCGGGCATCGTCAAATCCGCGTTCGGGATCGGATCTCCGTGGGAATCGGTCGCCGGATCACCCAGAAACGCCGAAAGCCGGCGGGCCAGTTCGTCGCTGACGTGGTGTTCGAGGCGGTCGGCCTCCTCGTGGACCTCGGTCCAGTCGTAGCCGAGGTGGTCGGTCAGAAACGTCTCGAGCAGTCGATGATTCCTGATCAGCCGACGAACGACCAGTTCCCCCTCTTCGGTCAGTTCGACCCCCTCGTAGGGCGTGTAGTCGACCAACCCTTCCTCGTTTAGGTTGTCGAGCATGCTCGTTACCGACGGGGCTGTCACGCCAATTTCGTCACCGATTTCGGCGGTTCGAACCGGCCGTCCGTGCTCGCTCTCGAGGCGGTAGATGACCGTGAGGTAGTCCTCCGCGATGGGACTGAGATCCATCGACGGGTATTTTTCGGTGGTATACAATAAGTTTGCCTTGATGAAATTTGGGATTAGGTCTGTCTAACTCCGACACAGGTTACGAATCACGACTGGTGCTTGCGATACTCGTGTCCGCTACTCTGTAGTTGGCCGTGCTGTCAGCCGAGTAATTCGAGAGGCAAGCCCGTCGTGGTCACGGTCAGCCGTCGATGTCCCGCTCGAGCCGTCCACAGCTTCGGACAGGTAGACGTCTCGAGGGAGCGCCCGACCGCACGACCACCGGCGACTCGAAAGCTTGACCCGCTGTCTCCGAGTACGGTCAGTATGCTCACCTTCGTCGGTCTCGGGCTCTACGACGAGCGATCGATCACCGTCGAGGGCCAGCAGGCCCTCCGAAACGCCGACCGCGTCTACGCCGAGTTCTACACTAGCAAGCTAATCGGCACGACGGTCGAAGACCTCGAGGTCCACCACGGAATCGAGATCGAAGTCCGCGACCGCACGGGCGTCGAACAGGAACCCGACGAGATACTCGAGGCGGCCAAAGAGGAGACGGTTGCTTTCCTCACGGCTGGGGACACCATGATCTCGACGACCCACGTCGATCTGCGTCTGCGGGCCCACGAACGCGGCATCGAGACCCGCGTGATCCACGGAGTCACCGCTCAGACGGCGACGAGTTCGCTGACCGGCCTGCAGAACTACCGTTTTGGCAAGGCCACGACTCTTCCCTTCCCCTACGCCCACGGTGCCGACGGCCTTCCCACGAGCGTGACCGAGACGATCGACGCGAATCGCGAGGACGGCCTGCACACTGTCGTCTACCTCGACATCAAAGTGGACCACGACCGAACCGAAGAGGACGAGTACATGACTGCCGACCTCGGTGCGAAACTGCTCGCCGAGGAGTATCCAGACCTCGTCGGCGTCGTCGTCGCCCGTGCGGGCAGCCCCGACCCGCTGGTGGAGGCCGACACGATGACCGAACTCGCCGACCGCGACTTCGGCGATCCGCTACACCTGCTCGTCGTCCCCGGTGAGTGTCACCTCCTCGAGGCCGACGCGCTCGTCGAACTCGCGGGTGCGGATCGGGACGCGCTCGATGTCGTCTGAAAGGGCCGGTTTCGGAACCGGATCTCTCACAGCGTATTTATCCCGGTTGTTCAAATCGCCGTGTAGAATGTTCGATAGTTCGGACGGGTGTCCCGGCCGCTCACTCGAGGCCACCCCCGAGTCGCCCCGGAAATTCGCCCGGAATCTCGAGGTGAGGCGTGTGTTCGACCTTGCTGAAGACGACCTCCTCGAATTCGCCGCCGGCGTCTTCGTAGGCCTCGAGGACGGCACGGGTCTTGTCGACCATCGACTGTGGCGAAAAGACGTCGTCGCCGGGCCAGCCCGGCACTTGCTCCGTCCGGGGTCGTTCTCGTCGCCAGTGGCCGTATCGAGCATCCCCGCCAGGTACGACTCCTCGCGCACCTCGTCGAACTCGTGGGCCGGGTCGACGTAGTCGGTCCGCAGGATCTTCTGTGGACTGGCCTGTCCCACCTCGCCCCAGTCACGGTCGGCAAGCCCGGCCACGAACGCGTTGTTGCCGATACCGCCACCGAAACCGGCGTAATCGTCGAAACACGGCGTCCCCTGGAAGTCTTTCGTCTCACCGAACCCGTACGGCGAGAGCGGGTTGACGAGTACGAGCGTGGAGACGCGCTCGGGACCCTCGAGCGTATACTGCATCGCGACCCCGCCGCCGTTCGACCAGCCGACCAGCGTTACGGGCGTCTCGAGGCCGAGTTCGTCGACCAGCACCTCGAGATCGGCCGCGAAGTCGTCGAGGCCGTTGTCGCGTCGAGCGGTTTCGTCTCACTGTCGCCACACCCTCGGAGGTCGGGTGCGATCGCGTACCTGCTGGACGGCGGGTCGGCCATCACGTCTTCGAAGAACCGAGCGGAAGAGACGTTGCCGTGGAGGAAGACGACCGAACCGCCATCGGCGGGGTCGCCCGACTCGAGGAGGTGCGTCTCGAGGCGACCGGTCTCGATCGTACGCGACTCGACGCCAGCCAGGGTCTCGTCTCGAGCCATAGCTGGGATACCACGCTTCTCGTGATAACGTTCGGCCGTGGCTCGAATTTGCGAGAGACTGGTCTCGCTACAGGCGGTCGACGATCGCTTCGGTGACGCCGCCGGTCGACGCGTCGCCGCCGAGGTCGGACGTGCGCGGCCCCTCCTCGAGTGTCGTCTCGACGGCCTCGCGGATGGCAGCACCCTCCTCGTCGTAGCCGAGGTACTCGACGAGCATGGCCGCCGAGAGAATCGTCGCTGCCGGGTTGGCGACACTCTTGCCGGCGATGTCGGGAGCAGTTCCGTGGACGGGTTCGAACAGTGCGCGGTCGGGGCCGACGTTGGCGGAGGGCAAGAGTCCGAGTCCTCCCACGAGCCCCGCTGCGAGATCCGAGAGCACGTCGCCCGCGAGGTTCGGACAAACGACCACGTCGAACTGGTCGGGCTCGAGACAGACGTGCGTCGCGAACGCGTCCATCAGTACCTCGTCGGTCTCGATGTCGTTCTCGTCGGCGACTTCCGCGACCGTGTCCCGGAAGAGGCCGTCCGTCGCCCGCATGACGTTGGCTTTGTGGACGGTCGTGAAGCCGTCGTAGTCGTTGTCTGCGACGTACTCGCAGGCGAACTCCGCGAGTTGCCGAGAGGCCGACTCCGTGACGACGCGAGTCAGCGTCGCGACGTCGTCGGTCAGGCGGTCCTCGTGGCCCGAGTAGACGCCCTCGGTGTTCTCGCGCAGGAAGACCAGGTCCGTCTCGGGCCGAACGGCGTCGACCCCGGGATACGCTTTCGCCGGTCGAACGTTGACGAACGAGTCGACGGCCTCTCGAAGCGGGAGGATCACGTCGGCGGCCGTCTCGCCGGCGGCACCGAACAGCGTCGCGTCGGCCGACGCCGCGAGGTCGTAGGTCTCCTGGGGCAGCGCCTCGCCAGTTTCCTCTTTCACCGCGTCGCCCGCCTCACCCTCGCGGAATTCGAACTCGATCTCGAGCGCCTCGAGCACTTCGACCGCTGCGGGCGTGACCTCCTGTCCGATGCCGTCGCCGGGAATGACGGCGATCTCGTGAGTCATACGCACTCTTCGATCCGGGGCCGAAAAGAGGGTATCGGTACCGTCAGTTCTCCGATTGGCTCGCCCTCGCGGCGGCGTCACGCTCGACGGTCGATTCGCGTCGCCAGCAGCGCGAACGCCAGCAGCGCCACGACCGCAACCGCCGGCCCGAAGCCGGGAACTGGCAGCAACGGCTCGGAGAGAACGACCGTCACCGCCTCCGTCGCCTCGCTCTCCACCGGATCGCTCTCGACGGCGGTCGTCACGAACTCCGGTGCCGTGGCTTCGACCGTGTAGGACTCGCCCGTCCCAGGAAGCGTTATCGTTAGCTGTCCGGTTTCGTCCGTCAAGTTGGCCGTTTCATAGGATTCCCCGTCGCCGCGCTCGAGTACGACCGAGGCGTTCTCGATCGGATCATCTGCTTCCTCGCTCTCGACTGTGACCGCGAGCGTTGCGTCGCCTGTCATCGCAACCGTCCTCGTCGCTGCGTCGTCCTCGACTGCTATCCGTCGCGTTTCGTCGCCGTAGCCGTCCGCGTTCGTCTCGAGGGTGTAGTACTCGTCCGTCGGTACGTCGGATACGACGTACGTCCCGTTTTCGAGGTGATTTCCGGGGTAAACGCCGCGACTGCCGTTCAGAGCGGCCGACGCGTCCTCGATGCCAGCGTCGAAGTGAGCATCCCTGACCGTGACCTCGAGTTCGCCGTCACCGGCCGCGACGACGTCGATCGTGACTCGTTCGTCGGCAGGGACGAACGCCGTCTCTGCGGTCGTCTCGTATCCTTCCTTCGCCACGACGACGGTGTACTCCTCGTCGCCCTCGAGTCCGAAGCGGTCGAACGTTCCGTCCTCGTCGGTCTCGATCTCGGCAACCGTTCCATCCTCGGCGACGATCTCGACGGTCGCCTCCGCGAGCGGTTCGTCCGTCACGGCGTCCGTAACGGTCCCCTCGACGCTCGAGTGATCGCCGACCGCATCGATGGCTTCGCGCGTGTCGATGATCCCGTGACCGTACCGGGTGTCGGGGTCGTCGGGTTCGTCGTCTGGTTTCCAGGCGGTCTCCCGGAGCGCGCGCTGGATTTCGTCGGGAGTCAGGTCGTCCTCGGTCGCGGATTGCATCAGTGCGACCGTTCCCGCGACGTGTGGCGTAGCTTTGCTCGTCCCACTCCGAGAAGCGTAGTCGCCGCCGGGGACCGGCCCTTTCACGCCGACACCTGGCGCGACGACGTCGGGAACGACGTACGAGGCGGGCCAATCGTCGGGCGCGTGTCGGTCCCACGCGTCGTCGGTAGCGATCTCCTCGCCCGAGGAGAAGTCGACGATCGAGTCGGAACCGGTACTCGCACCGACGGCGACAGCGTCGTAGACGTTCCCCGGCGAAATCGACGTCCCCTCTCCCTCGTTTCCGCTGCCGGCGACGACGACCGCACCCGCGTCGTTGGCGTTTTCGACCGCCCGAATCATGCTCGGGCGGTACCCCTTCCAGCCGAAACTCATACTCACGACGTCGGCGTCTTGCTCGATCGCCCACTCGACCCCCTCGAGGACGGTCGACTCCCGGCCACGACACTCGTTCTCGCAGTCGGTGACGATCGCCCCGTGGACGAGTTCGGCCTCGGGAGCCACCCCGATCTGGGTTCCGCTCTCGTCGCCACCCGCGACGATCCCCGAGACGTGGGTGCCGTGGCCGTCGTAGTCGATCGGATCGGCGGCGGCCGCGTCCGAGAAGTCCTTCCAGCCGTCGACCTCGAGGTCCGGGTGATCCGCGTCGACGCCCGAGTCGAGGACGACGACGGTCGCACCCTCGCCCCGCGTGTCGAACTCCTCCCACGCCTGCGGAACGTTGATCGTCTCGAGGCCGTCGGCGTACTCGACGCCGGACTCGTCGCTCGCCGCCGCCGTCGCACCGTCGGCCGCCCCACTCGAGGCGACGACTGCGTTGTCGGCGTGCACGCCAGTCACGGCGTCGACCCTCGCCAGTTCCCTGACGTCCGCACTGTCGCTGTCCACCGTCACGACTGCGGCGTTTGTGATCCAGAACCCACGCTCGAACGTGACCCCTGCCGTCTCGTCTGCGTAGCGCTCGAGGGACTCCTGGCTCTCGTTCGCGTGGCTCTGTCGATGCTCGATCGCGTCCTCGCTGGCGGGGATCGTGTCGGACTCGAGGTCCTCGAACTGGACGACGACGCGAACTTCGCCGGTGGCGTTCTCGAGTGCGGGATCGATCGCCGACCTCGGTTCCTCGGTCGGATGAGCCGACTCCGGCGAAACCAGAGCCGACGCGGACGACCCGCCGTCCGCCGTTCCGACTGCTACCGCACCGCTCGAGGCGAGCACCACGAGGAGTACGAGAACCAGTACCGTCCCCACCGGTCGCCACACGCTCGGCGAACCAGTCGACGGGCGAGACATTACTCGACTCGAGACAGTCGGTCCGGTTAAGCGTGACTGTCGACTCGAGAAAAGCGATCGACGAGCCGTTACCGCTCCTCGTCGATCACTGTCACCTCGTGAGGGCTAGGTCCGATCACGACCGAGTAGCCGTCGTACTCGAACTGAACGACGACGGGCGTCGAAGACTCGAGCAACGAGGCAACCGCCTCGGGATCGACGGCCTCGTACAGCGGTGGCAACGCCGTCCGTTCGCGG
The DNA here is from genome assembly GCF_000230715.2 of Natronobacterium gregoryi SP2. Classification (GTDB taxonomy): domain Archaea; phylum Halobacteriota; class Halobacteria; order Halobacteriales; family Natrialbaceae; genus Natronobacterium; species Natronobacterium gregoryi. The sequence continues at coordinate 83,772 of NC_019792.1, read as the reverse complement.
TCCTCACGGGCCGCGATACGTGCGAGTACTGTCGTGAGTGCGGGGTGCATCGTGATCGGTAGGGGGTTCGGTAATCGTCGTCGCGGACGCCGTCTCGCAGTCCGGACACCGACCCGGATCGACGGCCATCGCGACGCTGACGTCGGTACCACAGTCGCAGTGGATGGGAGTTCTCGAGACCATGTTTTGCGTTGGTTTCGACCCCAGCGACGAGAAACGCAACCCAGCGAGAGAGTCGGTCGCAGTTGCGACTGGCTCGGCGGAACGTCGGCACTTCTTTATTTCGCCAACGCCAATGATGGATTGCTCCCGCTATGCGGGGGCCGTGTGTGAGCCGGAGTACGTGCTTGGTGGCAAGGCTCCGGCTCGGCGCACTTTCGTGCGCATCTGTTCGATACGGAATCATTCGTAAAGAACGTTAGGATACTGACGAGTTGGTTCAGCACACCGTCCCGACGACGAACGGTGCCTCCAGCCACCACTCTTGTACAAGGCCCCCAGTCTCCACCCTTGTACAAGATTCCTCCGCACACACGTCCTTACCCCAAAAATTCCACTCGAGCGACCCCGACTCGCTACTCCGATTCGGGAATCGCCGCGTCCTCGACGTACGGCAGATCCCCGGCCAACTTCGCGACTTCGCCGGCGTTGGACTTCATCAGCGCCGTCGTGTCCCAGACGCCCTCGACGAGCGCCTTGCGCTGGGCGTCGTCGACGGTGACGTCGATCGTTTCACCACCGTACGTGACCGTTTCGGCCTCGATATCGATCTCGAGTTCGCCGTCGGGATGCTCGTCGACCCAGTCCTGCAGTTCCTCGATCGTCTCGGCGTCGGCCGTCACGGTCGGGATGCCGAGCGCGAGGCAGTTGCCCGCGAAGATCTCGGCAAAGCTCTCCCCGACGATCGCGTCGATCCCCCAGCGCATCAGCGCCTGCGGGGCGTGCTCGCGCGAGGAGCCACAGCCGAAGTTGTTGTTGACGACCATGACCGACGAATCCTGGAACCGCTCCTCGTTCATCGGGTGGTCCTTGAGTTCGTCGTCCTCGGTAAACCGCAGATCGAAGAACGCGAACTCGCCCAGGCCGTCGAAGGTGACGACCTTCATGAACCGCGCGGGGATGATCTGGTCGGTGTCGATGTCGTTCCCGCGGATCGGGATACCCGATCCGGAGACGTAGTCGACTTCGGGGATCTCGACTTCGTCTGTGTCGGCCATTAGGCGGTCACCTCCACTTCCGGCAGGTCGCGAACGTCGGTCACTTCACCCTCGAGCGCCGCCGCGGCGACCATCCGCGGGTTCATCAGGACTGTGCGGCCGTCCTTCGATCCCTGGCGCCCGACGAAGTTCCGGTTCGACGACGATGCGCAGGCCTCGTCGCCCTCGAGCTGGTCCTCGTTCATGCCGAGACACATCGAACAGCCGGCGTTGCGCCACTCGAAGCCGGCCTCCTCGAAGACGTCCTTCAGCCCTTCCTCCTCGGCGGCCTCCTGGACGCGCTGACTGCCGGGAACCACCATCGCGCGGACGTCGTCGTGGACCTCGCGCCCCTCGACGATCCGGGCAGCCCGCCGAAGGTCGGGCAGCCGGGCGTTCGTACAGGAGCCGAGGAAGGCGACGTCAACCTCGTACCCGTCCATCGTCTCGCCGGGCTCGACGCGCATGTGCTCCTGGGCGCGTCGGGCCGTGTCCTGCTTGTCCGCGGGCAGGTCCGCCGGTGCCGGAATCGGGTCCATGATGCCGATTCCCTGGCCGGGAGTGGTACCCCAGGTGACGACCGGCTCGAGTTCGTTCGCGTCGATGTGGACGACGTCGTCGTATTCCGCGTCCTCGTCCGACCGGATCGACTCCCAGTAGGGCTCGAGTTCGTCGAACTTCTCCGGGTTCTCCTGGAAGTAGTCCGTCTCCTTCAGCCACTCGTAGGTGGTCTCGTCGGGGTTGACGTAGCCCGCGCGGGCACCGCCCTCGATGGACATGTTACAGATCGACATCCGGCCCTCCATGCCCAGGTTCTCGATGGCCTCGCCGGCGTACTCGTAGACGTAGCCGACGCCACCCTCCGTACCGAGACGGCGGATGATCTCGAGGACGACGTCTTTCGCCTCGACGCCCTCGCCGAGTTCGCCGTCGACCTGGATCTTTCGGACCTTTTGCTTCTCCATGGCGACGGTGCCCGTCGCGAGCACGTCGCGGATCTGGCTGGTGCCGATGCCGAAGGCGAGCGCGCCGAAAGCACCGTGCGTGCTGGTGTGTGAGTCACCACAGACGATGGTCTTTCCGGGCTGGGTCAGCCCCTGCTCCGGGCCGATGACGTGGACGATCCCCTGGTCGCCGCTGTCGGGGTCCGAGAACTCGATTCCCGCTTCGCGGACGTTCTCCTCGAGTTCGGCCATCATCTCCTCGGCGGCGTCTTCCTCGTATGGTCGGGACTGATCGGCCGTCGGGACGATGTGGTCGACCGTCGCGTGGGTGAGGTCGGGGTAGGCGACCTCGAGGTCCCGTTCCCGGAGCATGCCGAAGGCCTGGGGACTGGTCACCTCGTGGATGAGGTGGAGGCCGACGAACAGCTGGTCCTGGCCGGTCGGCAGCGTCGTCACCCTGTGGCGGTCCCACACCTTGTCGTACAGCGTTCCCTCGCTCATTCCTCTCCGACGTCTGCGTGTTCGCTGCCGCGTTCGAAGACGCTGTTCGCGTCGTCGGCGTCGTGTGGCGGTGTGTGCGCGACGTCTTTCATCGTTCCGTGCGATCGTTCGTTCGTCTCGGCGTCAGCTGGCTCGCCCCCGTCGGTCACGGCCGTCGGCCCGCGGCTGAACAACTGCCCGACCGTTCGGCCGGTGTAGGGATTGGTGTGACTGACTTCGCCCATCGCATCTGTGTTGGTCTCGGTTTCGCTCATTGGTCTGTGGTAGTGTATTCTGGTGGTGCGTTAGTCGTCCGCCGGCACCTCGGCGTCTTCCGGTTCCGCTTCCTCGGCCCACGCGAACAGATCGCGGAGTCGCTCCCCGACCGCCTCGATCTCGTGGTTCTTCTCGGCCTCCCGGAGCTGCCCGTATTTCGGGCGACCGGCCTGGTTCTCGAGAATCCACTCGCGGGTGAACTCCCCGTTCTGGACTTCCTCGAGGACTTCCTCCATGTTCTCGCGGACACTCTCGTCGACGATGCGTTCACCGCGAGTGAGGCCGCCGTACTCGGCCGTATCCGAGACGGAGTTCCACATCCCCATGTTCCCGCCTTCGTACATCAGATCGACGATGAGTTTGAGTTCGTTCAGACACTCAAAGTAGGCGATCTCGGGCGAATAGCCCGCGTCGACGAGCGTCTCGTAGCCGTGCTTGACCAACGCGGTGACGCCGCCACAGAGTACTGCCTGTTCGCCAAAGAGGTCGGACTCGACCTCTTCTCTGAACGTCGTCTCGATGACGCCCGCTCGAGTGCAGCCGATCGCCTTCGCGTACGCGAGCGCTCGTTCGTGGGCGTCGCCGGTCGTGTCCCGGTAAATCGCCAGCAAGCCGGGCGTTCCCTCGTCGTTCTCGTAGTTGCGCCGCACGAGGTGGCCCGGACTCTTCGGTGCGACCATCGTCACGTCGACGTCTTCCGGGGGTTCGATCTGGTCGTAGTGGATGTTCAGTCCGTGGGCGAACTGCAGGGTGTCGCCGACCTCGAGGTTCGGTTCGATCGCGTTCTCGTAGACGGCCGGCTGGACGGTGTCGGGCACGAGCACGGAGACGTAGGTCGCCTGTGCGACGGCGTCTGCGGGCGTCGTCACCGCGAGTCCGTCGGCTTCGGCGGCCGAACGCGAGGAAGAGGTCTCGCGCAGGCCGACGACTACGTCCACGCCACTCTCGTTCAGGTTCAGCGCATGAGCGTGGCCCTGGCTGCCGTAGCCAAGGACGGCCACGGTCTCGTCGTCGAGCGTCGATACGTCTGCGTCGTCGTCGTCGTAGATGTCGGTGGTGAATTCGTCAGTCATCGTCTGCGGTGGTGTACTGCTGGTTCGCCTCGTCGGCGGTCGATACGCGTTCCTCTGCGGGCGTCGGGCCAGCGGTTTCGTCGGTCCCACGGGCCAGCGCCGTCGTACCGGTCCGGTCGATCTCCCGAATGCCGAACTGGCCGAACGTCTCGATCGCAGCCTCGATCTTCTGGCGTGCGCCAGTGACCTCGAAGGTGGCCGTCTCCGGACTCGAGTCGACGGTCTTTGCGTCGTACATGTCGCCAACGGCGTTGACTGCAGCAGGGTCGTGAGCGTCGACCTTGATCAAGGCGAGTTCGCGAGACATCGCGTCGGGCTCGAGTTCTCGGACGGAGACGACCGGTACCAGCTTCCGCAGCTGTTTTTTGACCTGATCGATCCCAGGATCGGGCTCCTCGACGACGAGAGTGATCCGAGCGCGGTCTTCGTTCTTCGTCGGGCCGACCGTCAGGCTCTCGATGTTGAACTGCCGTCTCGAGAACAGTCCCGAGACTTCGGCGAGCACGCCGGGTTCGTGTTGGACCAGCGCCGAGATGACGGTCCGCCGGGGCTCGTGGGTCACCTCGACCTCGGGGTCGACGCGAATGCCCTGTTCGTTCCGTCGGCCGTTTGGCAGCCGTCGCTTCTCGGGTGCCGGTCCGTCGAGTCCGTGGGTCATGCGGACCACCCCGTGGTTCGCTGACCGAAGTGAAACGAACGTCGAGACGGCGACGCCGTCTCGCAGGTCCGCATGCAGTCGGGCGACGGCAGTCGTCCGACGGTCATAGCTGCTCCTCCGTCAGTGCGAACTGAGCGTTGTCGCCGCCGCTTGGCACCATCGGGTAGACGTTCGCCTCGGGGTCGATGTGGACGTCGATCACCGAGGGGCCGTCGTAGGCAACGGCGTCGGCGATGGTGTCGGCGACCTCGTCGTAGTCGTCGATGCGGTACCCTTCTGCGCCGAAGGCCTCGGCGAGTTTGTCGAACTCCGGCATCCAGTCGTAGTCCGAGGCGGCGTGTCGGCCCTCGAAGAAGGCGTCCTGCCACTGCCGGACCATGCCGATGTACTCGTTGTTGAGCACGGCGACCGTGATGTCTAAGTTCTCGCGGACGGCCACGGACAGCCCCTGCATCGTCATCAGGAACGAGCCGTCGCCGTCGACACAGACCACTTCCTGGTCGTCGTCGGCCGCGAGTCGCGCGCCGATCGCCGCCGGCAGGCCGTAGCCCATCGTTCCGAGTCCGTGACTCGAGACCCACGTCCGGGGCTCGGTGAACGTCCAGTACTGGCAGGCCCACATCTGGTGTTGCCCGACACCGGTGGTGACGATCGCTCGGTCGCTCGTGGCCTCGTCGAGTGCTTCGACGACGAACTCCGGCTGGACCGGCTCGTCGTCGGGTGCATTGTAAGCCATCGAGTAGTCGGACTTCCACTGCTGGCACTGGGCGCGCCACTTCGTCGCTTCGGGCGAGGAGTCGACGGCATCCGCGAGTTGCGAGACGACGGTGTCGGCGTCGCCGATCAGCGGGTAGTCCGCGTAGATGTTCTTCGAAATCTCTGCGGGGTCGATGTCGACGTGGACGACCTCCGCGTCGGGCGCGAACGTCTCGATCCCGCCGGTGAGTCGGTCGTCGAACCGGGTGCCGACCGCGATCAGCGTGTCACAGTTCGAGATGGCCAGGTTCGCGTAGCCGGTGCCGTGCATCCCCGCCATCTCCAGTGAGAGTCCGTGGTCTTCGGGGAACGACCCGAGGGCGGGCATCGTCGTGACCACCGGGATCTCGCGTTCGACCGCAAACTCACGGCAGGTCTCGCTGGCCTCGGCCTTGATGACGCCGCCGCCCAGAAGCATGACCGGTCGACTGGCGTTCTCGATCCATTCGGCCGCAGCCTCGACGATCTCCGGATCTGCCCGATCCTGGTACTCGTCGGTCTCGGGCGTCTCGGGTTCGCCGGGCGCGGTCTTCGTCTCGGCTTTCGTGACATCTTTCGGCAGGTCGACCAGCGTCGGACCGGGTCGACCCTCGCCCGCGAGGGCAAACGCCTCGCCGACGTCGTCGCCGACCGTCCCGGGGTCGGACGCGAACGTGTTGTCTTTCGTGATCGGCGTCGTCACGCCAGTCGTATCCGTCTCCTGAAACGCGTCGTTACCGACGAACGCCGTCGGCACCTGGCCCGTCAGGGCGACCAGCGGATCAGAGTCCATGTCGGCGTCGGCGAGCCCGGTCACGAGGTTCGTCGCACCCGGACCGGACGTGGCCAGACAGACGCCGGGGTCGCCCGAGACGATGCCGTAGGCGTCGGCCGCGTGGGCCGCGCCCTGCTCGTGGGCCATCGTCACGTGACGGATATCCGAATCGTACAGCGCATCGTAGACAGGCATGATCGCCCCGCCCTGCACGCCGAAGGCATACTCGACGCCCGCGTTCTCGAGTGCACGAACGACGGCTTCTGCACCCGTCGTTACTGGCGTCGACTGGTCGTCGTCCGCGGCAGCCGCCGTATCGGGATTCGGTTGTTCGTCGTGCTGTTCGTCGGGTGGCGTAATTTTCGCTGCGCGTTCGCTCATCGAGTATCTCCCGCGTTCTCGCGGCGATCCGTGTTCGTTGGTCCGGTGGTGGACCCTGGATAGTGTGATGTCATCTGCTGGATTGCTGGTCGCTCTGAAACCGATACGAAGCCGAGGTCGTGACGGAGTAATAGGTGAGGGGCTAGTACGCCCCTACAATACGGATCGCGGCGAACGCGCTGCTGTCGCCCTCGGATCGAGCGGACAGACGAGCGCGGAGCGTCATTATTGTCCACGTACGGACCCCGGCCGACATAACTGTTGTGAGTGAGGCGAGTTTTCGAAGCCACCGAGTGCAACAGCCGATGCTCTCGAGCAGTGGCGAACGGAGAGACGACCGTCATCTCTCAGAGTCGCACCCCCTCTCGCTCCTGTTGCCGGTCGATGTCGGTCTCTTGTGCGAACCGCTCGAGGTCGTTGACCGTGACGTGCCGTTTCTCGGCTCCGTAGTCTTTGACGCGGCGGGTGACCGCGCGTACCTGCTCGTCGGTGGGGTCGAACCCACGTTCGTGCAGGCGTTCTCGGACCGAGTGGGTGCCGGTGTGTTTCCCCATGACGAGTCGGCGTTCGGCACCGACCATCTCGGGAGTCATCACGCCGGGTTCAAAGGTGTCGGAGTTTTCGATGACGCCGGCGGCGTGGATGCCGCTCTCGTGGGAGAAAGCGTTGTCACCGACGACGGGTTTGTTGCTCGGCGTGTCCATCCCGCTTTTCTCCTCGACGACCGCCGAGAGCTCGGTGATGCGGGTCGTGTCGATTCCCGTATCGGTCTGGTACAGCGACTCGACTGCCATCACGAACTCCTCGTAGGCGGCGTTGCCGGCACGTTCCCCGATAGAGTTGACCGAGACCTGGGCCTGGTCCGCGCCGGCCTCGATGCCGGCCAAGGCGTTGGCAGTTGCCAGCCCGAAGTCGTCGTGGGTGTGGACGTCGATCCGCGCGTCAGTGTGGGCCGTGACCTTCTCGATCATGGCCCGGAACCGACCGGGCGTGGCGACGCCACAGGTGTCGGGAACGTTGATCCAGTCGACACCCGCTTCCGTGACGGCTTCGATCACGTCGACGAGGAACTCCTCGTCTGTTCGCGTCGCGTCCATCGGCGAGAACATACAGGTCGTTCCCGTCTCGACGACGCGTTCGACCGATTCGACTGCGCGCTCACGGACTTCTGCTCGCGTGGCGTGCATCGAGTCCTCGATCTGGACATCGCTGGTGGACACGAAGGTGTGGACCATCCCGACGCCGGAAGAAAGCGCCGCTTCGATGTCAGTGTCGACGACGCGGGCTAACCCGCAGGTGGTCGTCGACGTCGAGGAAGCGATATCACGGACGGCCTCGAACTCAGCGTCGGAGTTGACGGGGAACCCCGCTTCGATGACGTGGGTCCCCATCTCGTCCAGAATCGAGGCGATCTGTCGCTTGTCGTCGTACGAGAACGAAGTACCGGGTGACTGTTCACCATCTCGCAGGGTCGTGTCGAAAACACGTGCTGACGTTATTTCGTCAGTAGAATCTAACGTGCCCTGGAAGAACTCGACCCCCCTGACTGGTGTCAGAGGACTGCTCGTCTTGTACAGACATTGTACTCGAATCCCAGGCGGGAGGTCGTATATAAATCTGGTGCTGCAACCGGGCCGTGGCAGTGAACGTCCGTGCCGCTCGTCGCGTCGAAACAAAAAACCACACGACCCCAACGTCCTTATATAGGTAATACGAAATTATATCATATGGCTGCAGTTGCCAGCCGACAGCCCACAACCAAGTGTATTAGCCAGTGATACCGCGTTCGGGGGTGCTCTCGCGCTGGCGCGCGATCTCGAGTTGACAGATGGGCACCACGACGGCAGTAACAACCTGTAATCTGCACATCCGTTCAAAATCTCTCTCCTCCCGGCGTCGATGTTCGATGACTCGTCACTCGAGTGCGTCCTGATGGGATTCGTAGCGGCTGACGTACCGGTCTTCACAGGACGGACAACAAAACGTCTTCACCTCACCGTCGACCGTCGCAGTGACCCCGTCGCCGACGACTTCCGTCCCGCAGACGACACACTCGAGTGCGAACCCGTCCGCCGAGACCCCGACCACGCGGTCCGACCGAGAGAGCAGCGTGACGTCGTATCCTTCGAGGACCTCGAGATCGAGTTCCGTCTCGAGCCACGACCGAACGTCGGACCCCGGCAGCGTCGCCTGTACCAGTACCCGACCGTCTCCCCCCTCGTAGATCCCCTCGACGCCTCCGAGTTCCGCCGCGGCCCTGTAGACGTCGTCGACGGCGGCCGGCGGCGGTTCGAGTTCGACCAACGCAGCCGTCTCGTCTCGTAGTTTCTCGCGGTCGACGTCGATCGTGAACCCTCGGATGATACCTTGCTCTTCGAGTCTGGAGATGCGATCGGAGACCGCAGGCGGCGTCAGGTCGACGTGGTCGCCGATCTCGCTGTAGGGGCGTCGGGCGTCTTCGGTAAGCAGTTCGAGGATCTCGAGATCCGTTTCGTCGAGGTCACGCATGCGCAGGGATTGGAGTGGGAGCGAAAAGAGTGTGTCCCGTCTCTGGCCTGTACGGCGGACAGCGAGAAGTAGCCACGTCTCCCGGTAGTCGTTCGGTATCGATCATCGTCGCCGTGTGAGTACGTCACCCCGGCGTGGGCGCGTTGCTTGCGATGACGACAGACGAAATCACCGACGGACTGACCGACGCATCTTTCGCCAACCTCGAGACCGTCACGAACGACACGACACACGCTATCATCCTCGACGGCGTCCACGCCGAAGAAAGAACGGAGAGTCTCGAGACGGACAACTAGGAAGAACTCGGGCACGTTCACACACTCGGCGGGCGACTCGAGCAACTCGACGCGTTGCCATCTGGCTCGGAGGAGTTCGCGGCCCAACGACCCTCCAGCCGCCCGTGGAGACGACCGACGGTGACTGTTGTCGCGGACGACGCGAACGTCCGTCACGGAGGACGTGGCGGTGACGTTGCTCGTCGACGAGAAAACACACCGGACGGAGTGTTACGGGTTCCAAAAGACGTTTTCGGCAGATTGACACGGTTCCTGTCAGTGTCGGTGCAACCGCTTCGGACAGGGTTGTACGGGAAAATCCGAACAGCAATCGTCTGAGCACGGCGCTGTCGGGCTCCACTCTCCGACGAGCACGAGAAGCGAGCGTTCGGGAGAGAGGAACGTTTTTCTCGTCGGGCTTCGAGAGGCCCTACATGAGCGACTTCGACCTCGATCTGCGGACGGTCGAGGAACACATCGACGACGAACTCGACCTCGACGGCAGCATCGTCCTCGGGATCCTCGACGGCACGACGCCAGCCGACGAGTGGCTCGAGGCCGTCTCGAGGGGGAACGTGCTCGTGCTCACCGTCGAAGGCGACGTCAACGAACTGGCCGCCGGCTTCGCCCGCGACGTCAAGGAAGCCGGTGGCAACCTGGTTCACTTTCGGGGGTTTCTGATCGTGACGCCGCCTGGCGTCGACGTCGATACGGATCGACTCTGAGCGACATCTCGCGGCAGTCTCCTCGGAGTCGTCGAGTGCCTCGAGAAGTCGCTGTACGATGTGAGCGCCGTGTCGAACCGGTTACTGGCCCCACCAGACAGAGCAACGCTCCGCGATGTCCGCGAGACTCTGGTCTCGTTTGACGACGAGACGCCTCGGCGTCTCGAACCACTCGACCCCGAGGCAGTTCACAGCAATCGTGAACCTGCACTCGAGTAGCGAACCGACAGACGGCTTCCACTTCGAACACTACGGCTTTCTCGTGACCGTCAGCACGTGACCGTCAGGGTCCCGGACGACGACCTGCTCGTCATCGATCTGGTCGATCTGCTGGACTCGGTCGGAAACTGCCTCGAGCGCTGCCGTCGGCTCGCTGGCTTCGAACCCCAGGTCGACGTGGACCCCGCCGCGGGCGTCTGCGATCCCGAGGTGTGGCTCCCACAACTCGAGCGCCATCGGGCCGTGCATCCGTACGCGGGTCCGATCGTCGCCGGTGTCGATCGTCTCGAACCCCAGGTCGGCGTAGAACGACTCGGCCCGCGCCACATCTTCGACCTCGAGAACGACCTCGAAGATGCCGTCGATGCCCGGCCCCCCGACGTCTTGCTGGCCGAGTTCTACGCAGTTACCGTCGGGATCGTACAGGTACAGCGACTTCGAGGAACCGAACTTCGCTTCCTCCAGGTCGTACTCTTCCTCGAGTCGACTCCACCAGTCGCCGTACTCGTCAGCCGGAATCGAGAACGCGAAGTGAGTGTGGAGGCCGCCGCGGGGGACGGCGGTCGGTCGCCGGAGGACGAGGTCGGTTTCGCCGGCGGCGAAGACGAGTTCCGACCGCTCCTCGCGCTCCGGTCGAGTCGCCATTCCGAGCGTCTCCCCGTAGAAGGCTCGTGCTGACTCGAGGTGTTTGACCTCGAGTGCGAGCCAGGCTACCCTCGAGAGCATGTCCCCGGCTACACGGACCGTGGTGAAAGACCCGTCGCCGACGCGAAATCGACCGGTTCTCCCGTGTTTATAGTTACGAGGGGCGTACGCGTCCCTATGAGTTTCCGGATCGACGAACGTGCGACCGACTTCCACGAGATCGATCGGTTCGACGGGGGCGTCGGCTGGATCGCCCACCCCGACGAGCGGATGCAACGCGCGAGCCACGCTCTCGACATCGACGGCGACATCTGGGTGATCGACCCCATCGACGCAGCCGGACTCGACGACCTCCTGGGAGGGTTCGGCGAGGTTGCCGGCGTCGTCGTTCTCCTCGACCGGCACAAGCGAGACGCCGACGCCATCGCCAACCGTCACGACGTTCCCGTTTACCTCCCGGCGTTTTTCGAGAGCGTCGCCGAAGACCTCGCGGCCGAGACGCCGATCGTCCGGTTCGACGACGAACTCGCCGACACCGGTCTCGAGGCACACACGGTCGTCGACAACAGGTTCTGGCAGGAAGCCGCACTGTACGACCGCGACGGCGGGACGCTGGTGGTTCCAGAGTCGGTCGGCGCGGCCGACTACTTCCGTGTCGGAGACGAACGCCTCGGCGTCCACCCGATGCGACGGGCAGTCCCGCCCCGAGAGGAACTGGGCGGCCTCGATCCCGACCGCATCCTCGTCGGACACGGAGCCGGCGTTCTCCAGGGCGGGACCGCAGCACTCGAGAACGCACTCGAGGGATCGCGGCGGCGAGCGCCGTTCCTGTACGCTAAGACTGTTCGCGCGCTGCTTCCCGTCTGATACGGTGCTGTCCCGATTTCCCGGCACAACCACGTCGGCTCGCGGTTGCACCGACACTAACCGACAGTAAGCCACACGAAACGGCTGTCGATGGTCTGTGGGGGACACATCTAACTACTGCCAGCACCTAGGACGACCGTGGTCTACATCACGCGTGCGCTCGTCGACGTCCTCATCGACCTCGCTAGCGACGCCGACCCAGACCGCGTCGGGACGGGCGTCTCGGTGACTCCCGCACGCAAACTCGAGGGTCACGATGCCGATGTGCTCCCACCACAGACGCCGGTCTTTACGGACTTTCTCCTCCCCGATCCCGGCAACGCGGTCAACGCCGTCTTCGGCGTCGACCTCTCGACGCCCGCTCGACAGGCACAGGGTCAGTTCGTCTCGCATCCGATCCGAGAACTCGAGGTGACAAAGCGTGACGATCTCGCAGAAGTGGTCTTCGTCGCCGTCCCACCCTGGTCCGACAAAGAGGATTCGTTCGCTGCGTTCGACCGCATGGGCGAGCGCCAACCACTCGAAATTATCGAGGCACAGCCGCCCGAACAGTCGTTCTCGATGTGAGAGGACAGTCCACGGCGTCCGTTCTGTCGGGACTCGAGCGTGCTGGCGATCGGTCTTCCTTCGAGGGACAGCGCCGCTGCGTGCCGACACTACGCTTCGTCGAAGAGTTCCTCACCCTCGACCATCTGCTCCTCGACGACGTCCATATCCAGCGTCACCCCCAGTCCCGGCTCTTCGGGAACCTCGATGTAGCCGTCCTCGATGACGTCTTCCTCGACGAGATCCTCCCACCAGCCGAGTTCGTAGGAGTGGTACTCCACCGCGAGCGTGTTCGAAATCGCCGCGCCGACGTGGACGCTGCCCATCGTCGCGACCGGCGAGGCGACGTTGTGCATCGCCACCGGAACGTAGTAGAGATCGGCCAGATCGGCAATCTTCCGGGTTTCTCGCATCCCGCCGACCTTGGGCATGTCCGGTGCAATAATGTCGACTGCCTGCTCCTCGAGTAGCCGGCGCTGCCCGTGAGTGCGGTAGACGTTCTCGCCGGCCGCAACCGGGGTCGTCGTCGACTGGGTGACCTCGCGCTGGACGTCGTGATTCTCCGGCGGCACTGGGTCCTCGAGCCACCAGACGTCGTACTCCTCGAGGCGCTTTGCGAGTCGTTTCGCGGAGCCACCCGAGAACGTCCAGTGACAGTCGAAGGCGACGTCGGCCCGCGAGCCGACGCGTTGGGTGACGGCTTCGACGATGCTCGTCTTGTGTTCGATCTCGGGTGAACGTAGATGGCGGTTGGCACGATCTTTCTCGTGGCCGGAGGGGACGTCGAGGTCGAATTTGAGTGCGTCGTAGCCGAGTTCGTCGACGACGCGTTCGGCCTCGTCCGCACAGGCGATCGGATCGGCTTCTGCTTCGGTGTGACAGTCACAGTAGACCCGCACTTCGTCGCGGTACTTGCCACCGAGCAACTGATAGGCCGGTACCTCGAGGATCTTGCCCACGAGGTCGTGCAGTGCGACTTCGATGCCCGAGATCGCGGTGACGGTGACGCCGCCGATCGAGCCCTCGCCGGACATCTTCTGGACGAGATGCTCCGTGAGACGGTCGATGTCGAGTGGGTTCTCGCCCTCGAGAAACGGTGCCATTCGCTCGATCAGTTCGGGCGCGCCCGCACCCCAGTAGGCTTCCCCGGTGCCGGCGATGCTGGCGTCGGTGTAGATCCGAACCAGCGTCCACGGGAAGTTGCCGTCGACCATCGTCGTCTGGACGTCCGTAATCTCGACGTCCCGTCCACCCCCGCGCTCGCGAGTGACTTGCATCGTCTCCGCGGAGAGATCTCGCATCGTATACTCCGCGTTCGGGTCGCGTAGATCCGCGTAATCGACTCCCATGGGAGAAATAATAACTCGAGCGCAAGTAATGGTTTTCATCACGCACCGGCCGATCGCCGGGCGCTATCGGGGCGTGAACTCGACGGCCGTCTTCACGACATCGTCGCCAGTTTCGAAGGCCTTCTGGTACTCCGCTAAGTCGTAGACACCTGTCACGAGGTCCTCGGTGAGCCAGTCGGGAAGGTGAGCGAGCGTGTCGATAGCGGTCTCGAAGTGACCGCGATGGGAGTTGACGGTGCCGACCAGTGCCTTGTTGTGCAACACCATCTCCTGATGGAGGCGGCCGCCGTCGACCTCGAACTCCCAGGATTCGGGGACGCCGAGCAGTGCACCGACGCCGTTGGGGGCCAGTGCGTCGACCGTCTCGACCGCGTGTTTGGCATAGCCCGTGGCTTCGTAGACGAAGTCCATCGGTTCGTACTCGTCTTGGATCTCGGACACCGGCGTCTCGCGGGAGTCGACGTACGTCGCGCCGAGTTCCTCGATGATGTCGATCGTCGGGTCTGGCCGGTCGCGGCGGCCGAGACAGTACGTTCGCTCGAACTCGACGACCTCCGCGAGCATCGCCAGGGTGAGCAGTCCGAGCGAGCCGTTGCCAAGCACCAGCGCCGACTCGGGAGTCCAATCGAACGCCGACCGAGAGGCAAAGGCGTGTTCGAGCGCCTTCTCTGAGATACTGATCGGCTCGACGAGAAAGCCAAGCGACGCATACTCCTCGGGGAGTGGGACGAGGTACTCCACGGGACTAGTGAAATACTCCATCATGAACCCGTGTTCGCCAACGATTCCGCGTTCGACGTACTCGCCTTCGGGTGCCATGTCGGGCTCACCGCGCCCGAAGTAGTCGTTCTGACTGCCCACCGTCGGTGATCGTCGAACGGTCGGGACAACGAGCGTGCCGTCCTCGAGATCAGTCCCGTTCGAATCCTCGACGACGCCGACGGCTTCGTGTCCGAGCACGAGTCGGTCTGCGCCAGCGGGCACTTTGCCGTGGTGTCCCGCGATAACTTCGTGGTCGGTTCCGTCGACGCCCACCCGCAGCGTTCGAACCAGTGCTTCGCCGTCGTCCGGTTCGGGCTGTGGTCGCTCGACGAGCGCCGGTTCCCCGGCCCCTGGCTCGACAGCGATCGCTTTCATACTCGAGACAACGGCTCCGACGAATAAAGAATTTACCGTATCCGTAGTAAATACTACTTCTGACTGGCACTCTCCACGACCGAAATGCGAACTCGAAGCGACGAAACCCCACCCGACATCGACGGCTCGGACGAACTGTCGTTGCCGGTACGGCTACGGGCGAGCACGGTGTACCGGTGACGACGGACAGTCGTACGAATCGACACACCTGCAGTCCGGGACGGCGATAGCTAACCGGAGAACCACCCCATCCTCGGCGACTCGAGGCCGATCTCGCCACTCGCCGAGTGACTCCGTCAGACCGAGTAGAACAAGACAGGCAGTTGACCGAATCAACTAGGTCTAAGTGATATCTCCGCTAACGGGGAACCGCACCGCAAGGTGCAGTGGGGAGCAACCACCACCTACCGTTCGAGTCACCTCCCCACTCGCTGCTTCCGATACGGAAGCAGACAACTGTTTCCGATGGAACTACTAAACGATACTGACCGCTCCGCAGGAGCAATCGAACAGAATCCGCCCGGAAACCGGCAGCATTCGAGTCGACAGTCTGGCCGTGCAAAGGCTGTCTGTCGCTTCGCTGACCGCCTCTCACGACTGGCACCGTGAAATTTCACGCTGTACCCGTGTCAGACGGCGACGCTGTCGTCGGCCTCTTCCTCACGCGGACTTCCGGCGACAGTCTCGAGCCAGTCTGCTGTCCCGACGATGGGAGCAGTACTGGCGACGACGAACTGGCATCTTCGAGCCAGGCCACTCGTTCCGAGAAGGCGGTCCGCGGCACACACCAACGGTTTGTCCGGTCGCTCGTACAGTTTGCTGTCCGTCATGTCCGGCGCGGCCGCAAGCGCTCCTGCAGTCGCGCCGGTACATCGGGACAGCAGTCCGCATCAGTAGTGCCACGGGTAGTCGTCGAAATCGGGTTCGCGGTCCTCGACGAATGCGGTACGGCCCTCCTCTGCCTCGTCGGTCATGTACCCCAGCCGAGTCGCCTCGCCGGCAAACACCTGCTGGCCGATCATACCGTCGTCGGTCATATTGAACGCGTACTTGAGCATCCGCATCGCCGTCGGACTCTTCGAGTTGATCCGTTCGCCCCACTCGAGAGCGACCGCCTCGAGTTCTTCGTGGGGGACGACCTCGTTGACCATCCCCATCTCCTCGGCTTCGGCGGCGTCGTAGGTCTTTCCAAGGAAAAACACCTCTCGGGCCTTCTTCTGTCCGATCTGTTTTGCGAGATAGGCCGAACCGAAGCCAGCGTCGTAGCTGGCGACGTCGGGATCGGTCTGGAGGAACTTCGCGTGTTCGTCGCTGGCGAGTGTGAGGTCACAGACGACGTGCAACGAGTGACCGCCTCCGACAGCCCAGCCGGGAACGACGCAGACGACGACCTTTGGAATGTGGCGGATGAGCCGCTGCACCTCGAGAATGTGTAATCTGCCCTGCTCGGACGCCCGTTTTTCGTCCCCGTCGTACTGGTAGCCGTCCTCGCCGCGGATCGTCTGGTCGCCGCCCGAACAGAACGCCCAGCCACTGTCTTTCGGGGACGGGCCGTTCCCCGTCAGGAGCACGCAGCCGACGTCCGTCTGACGTTTCGCGTGCTCGAGTGCATCGTAGAGTTCGTCGACTGTTCCCGGTCGGAAGGCGTTGCGGACCTCGGGCCGGTCGAACGCGATTCGGACGGTCCCCGACTCGACTGCACGATGGTACGTGATGTCCTGAAACTCGCGGACATCCTCGACCCGTTCCCACTGCTCGTCGTCGAAGAGTTCCGAAACCATTGTCCGAGTGTCGGAGTGGAGACGTGAAATAGGTTCTCGTCGGCTCCCACGACAGGAAGTCCGACGACACCGCCCGATCCCCAGTCTCGACGTCTACCCCTCCGGCGATCCGTCGATGACACCACTGGATCAGTTACGCTCGCACGAACGATCGGCTGCCAAGAATATTATAAAGGGACACCTCCAATGGGTATCCATGGATCGGCGGACGCTCATTGCCTCTCTCGGAGCTACCGGCTCGATCGCTATCGCTGGCTGTGTGGGAGGCCTCAACGGCTTTCGAGACAGCTGGCTGCCGCTTGCCAGTGACGACGGAAGCTCGTCATCTCCCGGAATCGGTGCTCTCGAAGCGGCGTCTAGCGTGTCCGCCACCGACGTCACGCTTCTCGTTACCGACGCCGAACTGGTCCGACAGCGGTCGTTACAGCTCTATCTCGACGCCCCGACGCCGAGCGACCCTGCGGAGGGATGGGAAATCGAAAAAGAAGTCGTCGCACGCCCGACGCTCGACCTTCCGTCAGCGGACGGACCGCTCGAAGCCGAAATCGTCGACGAGCAGCGAGTCGAAGGCGAGACCGCCGACTTCGCGAAGATCACGTTCGAACTGAACGAGGAGCTTCCCGAAGGAGTCCCACTCCAGTTTGCCCTGAAGACGACCGGCGACGTCGACGACGAGACGTACTCTCTCGGGACAACCCAACCGTTTACGCTCGTCCCCGGCGAAGACGAGACGCTCTCGGTACAGCGCTCGAGCAGCGGGTACGAACCGCTGCGTCACAGCGACGAGAGCCCCGTGTTCTTCGGCCAGGAGAAGACAGACGATGGCTACCGCGTCCGGATGGCCACAGGAACGAACGACACTCGCCACCACGCGCCCTCACACGACGGGATTCCAAACCGGAACGACGACATCGGATACGATCGCTACGAGCTGGGGGCGTTCGAGCGTCCCTGGGGAATCGAGTACGAAATCACTGACAAAGAGTACGACGCTGCCCTTCGCCACTGGGAGAACCACTACAAACACACCGGAAGCGACGAAGACCAGCTAGCGCCTGCGTGGCGATATTACCTTGACGGCGGCGAAGAGTGGGGAATCCCACACGATACCCTTACACCGATCGAGCGACTCGCCGAGACGTTCGCCGAAAAGGCAACGCTTCTCGGACTCGAGACGCCCGAAGAGAAGCTCCGCTTCGTCGCAGATGTCGTCCAGTGGATGCCCTACGAAACCGACGACGAGCGCAAGTGGCAGGGCATTCCCGAGGTACAGCATCCGGTGAACTTCTTTGCACGCGGGCGTGGTGACTGTATCGACAAGGTCATCGCCGCCACGTCGATTCTCTACCAGGACCCGTTCCCAGAGTACGTGATGGACAAGTACTACATCTTCCGGAACCCCTCGGCGGGGAACCTGTTCCAGTCGCGGACAGAGCACATCGGGCTCACGATCAAGAGCGACATTTTTACGACCGATCTCGGTGGGCCACAGGTCGACGACGGCGACGGATACACGTACGTCGAGATCACCTATCCAGCGCCGCTTACGAGAACTGCTTCAGGAAACCGAGAACTCGAACTCGAGGATATCAGCGATGAGTGGCCGGGGTACTAGTACCGTCCCAATCGTCGACTGACTAGTTGAGAGTTGGCCCAAACCGATCACGATTCTCGATCAGAAGTGGAGTGCACTAGCCAGAGTAGACTTGGGACGGTACTAGCGGGCCATGCCTGCACGGCTGGGCCGACCGCGGTCGTTGTCGAGACGAGCAACGCTGTTGGAAAGCGTCGCCTTTCAAGTGTCAGCAACACCAAGTTTATTCGATAATGGAAGCAATCGAGACGGACGAACTCACGAAGCAGTACGACGGAAACCGAGCTGTTAGCGATCTCGATCTCACCGTTCGAGAGGGAGAGGTGTACGGGTTCTTGGGTCCAAACGGGGCGGGGAAGTCCACTACGATCGACATGCTGATGGACTACACGCGGCCAACCGAAGGGACCGCAACCGTTCTCGGGATGGACACCCGCGAAGAGGCCAGCGCAATCCATGCACGAACCGGCATCCTGCCCGATAAATTCGGCGTCTACGGCACGCTTACTGGCCGCGAACACGTCAGATACATTCTTGACGCAAACGACACGAGCGGGGACCCCGAAACGGCCCTCCAGCGTGTCGGTCTCAGTGACGCAATCGATCAGCGTGCTGGCGGTTATTCCAAGGGGATGTGCCAGCGGCTCGGGCTTGCGATGGCGATTGCGGGCGCTCCAGAACTGCTAATCCTGGATGAACCGTTTTCGGGACTCGATCCGTACGGCATACGACTCGTCCGTGAACTTGTCGCCCAAGAGTGTGACCGTGGGGCGACGGTCTTCTTCTCCAGTCACGTCCTCGACCAGGTAGAACGTGTCTGTGACCGGGTTGGGCTGATCTCCGATGGGCGGCTGATCGCCGAAGGGACCCCTGCAGAGCTTCGAGCGACGGCCGGCGTCGAGACCCAGCTCCGAGTAGAGACCGACGCTGATGAGACTGCGGTACAGGCTGTCGAAGAACTCAGCGATGTCGACGGTGCCGTTCGGAACGACGGCCACGTTACCGTCACCTGTCCTCGTTCGACACGACCGGTGGTTCTGGAGACACTGCAGGACGCCGGCGCACCCGTCCGGTCGTTCGAGGGCGAACAAGGAACTATCGAAGACGCCTTCGTCGAGTTGGCGGAGTAAACGGTCAATCGACGCTCCGGCGCCGATGGACCAGTGCCGACAGCCCGAGCGGGACGACAAACCAGAGCAGCAGTCCGACAAGGCCGACCGAGGGATGTAGGTACCAGACCGGAACGTCAGTACCGTAGCTTATCCGTACGACGACGGCGTTTGAGATCCGGTTCGGCTGGAGATGGCTGATTACCAATGAGGAGATTGCCCCCGAGTTCGGAACGTCGATGATGTAGTTCGTCGCAACGTTGTACAGGCTCCCCGGCGGAAGCCAGCGGAGAAGGACGTATAGCAGGTTTTCCGGCGGGTTGAACCCGGTGACAGCCGTCCCAGTAACGACTTCGTATACCGTATTGGCAACAAACTGCCACATGATAGAGACAACCACGAATACCATAGCCGCAAAGCCGGCAACGGACTGGCTCCGCAGGACGGTCGATATCGCAACACCGATTCCGGCCATGACAACCAGAAAGAGGAAGGTAAGCGCGAGGAAGGCAACCAGTTCCCCAGCAGGAACGAGGCCGTATTGCGGACCCGCGATGAGACATGTTAGTAGAACCGCAGCGAAAACCGGCACGGCAAACGCGCTTGCTCGCCCGAGAACGAATCCGAGGAGCGACTCCGTCCGTGAAACAGCGGTGCCAGCAGTCAGCCGAATCCGTCCAGTGTCTCGTTCACGGACAACCGACCGGAACGTTCCAAAGAGAACTCCGATAGCCGCTATGGCCATAATAGGCCGCTGAACGGCGGCGAGCGGGACGCTCGAGCCAAGCGCTTCCTGGACGTACACTTCGGGGGAGAGGCTGATGATTCCATCGAGAAAGACGAGCGCACCGACGACCCAGACGAGTGGGCTCCGAACGAGACGGCGAAACTCACGACGCGCGAGCGGTTGCCACGAGCCGGGAAGTAAGCCGGAAAGTGTAGCTCCGGCCTTCCGAAGGCCCCGGCCGCCGGGAAGAGCGGGAACGGGGAACCGATGGAAGAGCGCACGAAGTCGCGTGCTGTTATGCGGGGCGAGGTCGGTTCGCTGGAAGGACATTATTCCGGCGACCAGCGACACGACAGGCCAGGAAAGAAGGAAGACTGCCCCGGACCACGACGGAAGCGGGGGGTCGGCGGGGACGAACTCGCCGGCGTCGTTGAATGCGTCGGCGACCTGCGAAAGCGGGACCTCGGGACCGAGAGGAGCACCAAACAGCCAGCTTGCGACGACGTTGTACGCGCTGAACGGCGATACCCATTTAGCGGCTTCGAATAACGCCGGATACGCTAGCTCGGTTCCGGGTGTGGTTCCGGTCACGAAGTTCCAAAGGACGGGGGCGGTGAGGTCGTTCCAGAGGAAGAAGACGGTCGTGACCAGGGAACCGATGGCGACTGCACGGGTCGTCGAGGAACTCATGGCGGAGATACCGACGAGCAGTCCCATCCATACGAACACGTACACCGTCGACAACAGCACCAATCCGAGAAGTAACGCAAGCGAGAACCGACCATACTGGACGGCATCGTAGCCGACCACGAGAAGCGTACTAGCGACGACGGGGACGAGCAGCGCTGTCCCACGTCCGAACATCGTCTCTAAGACGAGCCTGTGTCGGCTAAGCTTGGTTCCAAGTGTTATACGAGCGGTTCCGGATTCACGTTCACCGATAATCGACCGGAACGCCAGTGCCGCCGCGGCAAACGGTACGACCACCAAGACAGAATTTTGTGCGCTCAGTAGTGTGACCGCATCACCGAGAATTCGTATCTCTTCCTCGGTTGGTTGTGCTGAGATCCCATCCCACGTTAAGAGAACGAACACAATGCCGACAATCCAGGGCGTCTTTCCGCGGAGATAGCGACGACACTCAGTTCGGGCAACCGTAATGGAGGGCATCAATATAACAATCCGAGAACATAAACTTATTTTCTCCGGATCTACAGACGGGACAGGCCGAGTGCCTCGGAGTCATACGGAAATCAGAGGTTTCCGTGACTGAGCGGAGCAAACTCCACGATATCTGCGAGACCTGATCTCGCTTGATGACGAGACGCCGAAGGTGTCTCGAACCACATAACCCCGCGACGGTTCATCGGAGTTTGTCGTCAGCAAGAACCAGTTGGAGCCAATCGATTACGCTGCGGTTACCGTGTTCAGTTCCCTCCACGTTCTATATAGCCATATTGAGTTTGTCAGTAGCGACTCCACCACCGATACTACAGAAGAGATCGCACCGACTGAAGAACCGTTGCTCTGTCAGGCCCCGACTACCGTCAGCCCACCGCCCCAAGGACCGCAACAAATCGAGCCGACTTCCCACCGACCCCACCGCTTACGGGACCGCCCTCACCGTTCGCTGCCACACTCACGTCGGCGCTCGAGTCACAGTGTGTACGGGTTGGTGTACTGCCGTCCCGGTGCAACCGCTTCGGGTTTGCTGTCAGTCAGTTCCGGCGCGACCGCAGGAGCGCGGTCGCGTCGGGACATCAGTGCAGCAGTCCGTATCAGTCGTCGACTGCACCTGCTACCGCCCGCTCGAGTGCTTCGCGTCGGCGGTGGCTCGCTTCGGCATCGAACGACACCGAGAGCACCTGTGTCCCGTCGCACTCGAGCGATCGTTCGTAGGCATCTTCGAACTCGTCCGGCGCGACGGCCTCGAACTCGAGGTCGTACAACTCCGCGAGCGTGTCGAACTCGAGGCCGTGGGGTGTCTTGAACTGTGCCGTAAACGGCGGGTCGAACTCTTCTATCGGAAGTTTGTGGAATATCCCGCCGCCGTCGTTGTCCAGTAGGACGATCGTGGCGTCGACGCCACAGCGGTCGACTGCGAGCAGGCCGTTCGAGTCGTGATAGAAGGCGAGATCGCCGGTCACGAGCACGAGCGGTTCGTCTGCGTCGATTGCACTCCCGGCACCGAGGGCCGTGCTCGTGATGCCGTCGATCCCGCTCGCGCCGCGATTCGAGAGTACCGTTAGTTCGGCGGCTCGGGGCCGTCCGAACCGGTCTGCATCTCGAATCGGCATACTGTTCGAGACGAACACCGTCGCCCGATCCGGAGCGCACTCGAAAACCGACGCGAGGACGGCACCCTCGAAGGGGTCGGTAGCGAGGTCGTCTCGTGCCTCGTCTCGGCGCTTCCAGTGGCGACGTTCGGCCTCGTCGAGCCAGGGCTGCCACTCACTCTCGGCTGTGTGGTCATCGCTCGAGAGCACCTCGAGAGCGCCGTCGACGACTGATTCGGGCCGTGCAGCAACGAGGTCGGTCGCAGTGAACGTCGCCTCTCGCCACGCGCCAGCGGGGTCGACCACGTACTGTCGTGTGTCGGCGTCTCGAAGTGCGTGCCGGAGTGGCTTCGAGGTCGGCGACGCACCGAGCCGGAGAACGACGTCTGGATCGGGTAGTTCCGTGGCGTAGGTATCGTACCCACCGTATACTGGTCCGTCACGCTCGATGTGCGAGCCGAACCGAAGGCCAGAAAGCGGATCGGCGAGAATCGGTGCGCCGACCTGCTCGGCAAGATCGATCACGCGTTCGGGTTCGAGTCGCTGTAGGTCGGTCGGGTCCGCGGGACCGGCGACGACCAGCGGCCGATCGGCGTCTGCGAGTGCGGTCGCGATCGGTCGGGCCGCATCGACCTCGAGTTCGACCGCCCCCTGTTGGGTGTCGACGAACGGTCCGTCGCGCCCTCGCGCTGCCGTGGTTTCGGGAAACGAGTCCGGGATCGATTCGGGCGCGTCGACCGGCTCGAGTGGCTTGCGGAACGGACAGTTGAGGTGGACCGGACCCGGTTCTGGCCCGGTCGTTTCGGCGAGTGCACGTGCGGCGGTCGTCCGAAGGCTCCGGACTTTACGCTCGTCTGCCTCTGGCTCCGGGAGATCGGCGAACCACCGGACTGCGTCGCCGTAGAGCTTGACCTGGTCTATCGTCTGGTTCGCTCCGCTGTCGCGCAGTTCGGCCGGCCGGTCGCCCGTGAGAACGAGCATCGGGGCGCGGGCCTGGGTGGCCTCGATGACGGCAGGGTGTACGTTTGCGGCCGCCGTCCCTGACGTGCAGACGAGCGCCGTCGACTCGCCGGTGCGTCGGGCACGACCGAGCGTGAAGAACGCTGCCGACCGTTCGTCGAGGTGAGAGTAGACCTCGATAGCCGGGTGTTCGGCGAACGCGACCGTCAACGGGGTCGAACGGCTTCCGGGAGCGAGACAGACAGCCTCGAGGCCGCCTTTCGTGAGTTCGTCGACGAGGACGCGCCCCCACAGTGTCGCGGGATTGGGACTCGAGTGTGGATCAGTCATCGGAGTTCGTCGAGAATCGAGCGCAGTTTCAGTTGTACTTCCGTCCACTCGTCGTCGGGGTCGCTGTCGGTGACGATCCCGTTGCCCGCAAAGAGCGTGATCGAATCTTCGCGTGCGACGCCCGAACGGAGGCCGACCGCGAACTCGCCGTCGCCGTTGCCGTCGAACCAGCCGACTGGGGCGGCGTACCAGCCACGATCGAAGGCTTCGGTCTCGCGGATCGTCTCCCAGGCTGCCGTCGTCGGAACGCCGCCGACAGCGGGGGTCGGATGAAGCGCTTCGACGAGTTCGAGGACGTGTCGCTCTTTCTCGAGCGTCGCCTCGATCGGCGTCCAGAGGTGTTGGATCGTCGCCAGTTTCCGGACGGTCTGGTCTGCAGTGGTCAGCGAAGCCGTGAGCGGCTCGAGCTGGGCACGAATCGCTTCGGCGACGAGGCCGTGCTCGCGTTGCACCTTGTCGCTGTCGAACAGTTCGTCGGCGTACTCTTCGTCTGCTTCGGGCGTGTCACCTCGAGGGACGGAGCCGGCGAGTGCTTCGGTCTCGACGCAGTCGCCCCGTTTGGCGACCAGTCGTTCGGGTGGTGCACCGAAGAACGTCCCACCGATCTCGTGGCCGATCAGGAACCGGTAACAGTTCGGATAGCGGCGTCGAAGCCGCTCGAGCGTCGCTGCGACGTCGAGGTCGTCCTCGAGGTCGACCGACAGCGCCTGCGCGAGGACGACTTTCGTGAGCCGTCCGTCGTCGATCCGGTCGAGCGCGCACTCGACTTGGTCTGCCCACTCGTCTGGCGAGGTACTGCGGTGGGTTGTGTCGACTCCTGGCCCCGATCCACTCGGTCGCATCGCGGGGAGATCGGCGAGCCGGTCGTTCCAGTCCTCGAGTCGGTCCTCGGCGTCGGATTCGGTTTCGGCGACGGCTGTCAGCCACGTTCCGTCGCCGCTTCTAACGACGAGAAGGCGCGGAATCAGGAACGAGGCGGCGTCGAAGCCGGTCCAGGGTGCTACACCCGGCTCGTGCTCGTCGTGGAACGCGAAGCCGCCGAACGCACGCGGTCGAGCGACCGACGGACCGTCGTGATCGACGCGATCGAAGACGCGGCTCGCCTGCTCGCGGACGGCCTCGAACCGGTCGGGGCCGGTCGCGACGATACGGACGGCGACGCCGCGGCCGACGACCTCGAGGCCGTCGGGCGTCGACCACTGTACTCTCGGTTCGTCGGCCGCGTCGACGATCGCACCGAACGAAACGTCTCCGAGCTCGCGGCTACGGCTCACCAACTCGAGCCCACTGGTCTCGTCCCCAGAATCGGCACCGGAGTCGGTACCGGCCTCGGCCTCGGCCTCGGCGGTGAGCTCCCCCCGATCACCGCTCTCGCCCGATATCCTGTCCATCGGTCGGAGTTCGGGACCGCCCGACCTTCAGCCTAACTATATCTCTCCTCTCGCCAGGGGTTCGCAGTCTGGGAGTAGCCACGTCGCTCCCAGTACCCGAGTTCGGGTTCGGTGAGGAATTCGACGCCGTCGACCCACTTTGCGCCCTTGTAAGCGTACTTGTGGGGTGTGACGACCCGGAGTGGACCGCCGTGGTCTGCAGGCAGATCCTCGCCGTCGAACGCCCACGCGAAGAGAACCTCGTCGCGCAGACAGTCCTCGAGTGGAAGGTCCGTCGTGTACCCGTCCAGTGCGGAGAACAGGACGTGGCAGGCGTCGTCGGAGACGCCGGCTCGTTCGGCGAGTTCGGTAACGGGAACGCCGGTGAACTCGCAGTCGAACTTGCTCCAGCCGGTCACACAGTGAAAGTCCTGACGCTGTGTCTCGGCTGGGAGGTCACGAAACTCTTGCCAGGAGAGGGCAAGCTCCTCGTCGACATCGCCGGTGACGGTAAACGTCCAGGCTTCGGGGTCCCAGTCGGGTGTTTCGCCCTTCGAGAGGACGGGAAACGCCGTCGTTTCTCGTTGTCCCGGGGGCAGTCGCTCGTCACCGAACTCTTGATAGAGGTCCGTAACGTCGGTCACGTTCGTCATATGAGGGGCGTTCGTGCCGAGCTATGTAGGTGTGACGCCACGGCGTGAGTGAGAACGGTCGACACCGAGAGGACGACGCGAGAAAGCATACATTCACAGGACGGTACCGCCCTCGAAACGGTCCGAAACGGTCACGGACTCGTCACCAGTCGCGGGCTACCATGCGAAACCCTCGCCACCCCTTAGTAGGGTCTCGGTGTTCGTTCCAGCGTATGACGAGTAGACAGCAGATTCAAGAACGGGACGTGTCCGGACAGGCAACCGAGGAGATCAGCGAACAGGCGATCGGTCCTGCGTTCCTCGCGTCCGCAGCGTCCGTCGGTCTCGCGTGGTACTATTTCTTCCTGCGTGGCGATCGTGAGCGTGGGTTGTTCGTCGGGCTCTGGCCACCGACGATCCTCGCGTTCGCGAGTTACTTCAACCAGCGCAAGATGCGCCAGCAACTGGACTCGATCACCCAACCCGGTGCGACGCTGAAGAACGCGATCGACTCCATGATGGGCAGCCGATAGAACGCCACAGAAGGAGACCTTCGAGAGCCCGCGACGAACGGACCAACCGACTCGTTTTTCGCTCGGTGCACACTCCCCGTCAAACCTAAATACCCCCTCGCCGAAAGCCGAATCAGATGCCGAAAGTAGAGATCACTATTCCGGAACACCTCGAGATGCAGATCGCCCAGATGGTCGAACGCGGTGAATTCGTCAACCGCGAGGAGGCGATCGAGGACCTCCTCTCGACGGGGATCAAAGCCTACAAGACCAGCGGACCGATGGACGAAGAGGAAGGAACCACCGGTGGCGGCACCGGCCTCGAAGACGACGGGATGATGGGCCACGACGACGAGTACGTCTTCTAATCCCTATTTCGCCGCTTACAGTCCAAACACGCCAAGCGGGACACCGAAGGCGACCGCCGCGCCGACCAGCAAGACGAGAAAGCCGATCCCGACGGCCCGCGAGGAGTAGTCGCTCATCGGTGCAGTCGTCCGTTTGGCCTCGAGATCGTGACCGACGTCGGCGGCCGAATCGTTGCCTGTCGTGTCCTGCGTGTCGTCTGCCATGTGCGGGCGTTGTTCCCTCGTCGTCTTAAAGACACCTCCCCGGACGCGTCTCTCGTTATCGAACGAGAACCTATCTTTGAGCAGCGAGAGAATCCCACCGTTTGCGGTGGGCGTGAATCGCGTCGCTGAACGACACAATCCACTGTCGGTGGCTGGCTGGATATTCAACGATCATCCACACCATTAAGTCGGATTATCTACATAGGCTATATATGGCGATCGAGGTCACTCGTACCTACGTTGGCTCTCTCCAGAACCAACAAGTCCGCGATGACCTCGACTCGCTATTCGTCTTTAGCTAAGACTCACACCTCGGTTGCGTAGCGGTAGCGAGCGTCTCTTGTAACACTGGGCGTTGCTGGTGGATCTTCTGTGCGTCGTCGATCAGTCGCTCGAGCAGCGGTGGCGGCGAGTAGCCAAGATATTCGCCAAGTTCGTGGAGGATGAGCTGGGCGTGCGACCGGAAGGTCGCCGCCCAGCGTTCCGGCGGAAACACGATCTCATCGTCCGCCTGTTCGGTGACCAGATCGAGCAATTCACGACTCACGAGCAGTGACAGCAACGCCGCGTACAGCAGAATTTCGACAACATGCTTCTTCGTCGTGTCGAACTCGTCCAGTTCGTACTGCGTCTTCAACTCCCGAAACAGCAACTCCACCTCCCACCGACACCGATAGATCGTCCCTAGATCCGACGGCAAGAACTCCTCTCTCGGGAGATTCGTGATGTACAGGTGGTAGTCGTCGGCGTCCTCTTTCCGGACGCCGACGACGCGAAACCGCTTCGTATGGCGTGACTGCGTTCCGCCGTACGGTCTTCGGTCGAACTCGGCTTCGACTTCCACGTCGATGTACTCGCGGTGCAGATCATCCACAACATCGTGGATCTGCTCACCTTCCAAGGGAATGGCGCGGCCGCGCCATTCCCGTAATTCCTCCGTTACGACCGGATTTGCGCTCTCTTTCAGCCGACTCACGAAGTAGCCGTCGTTCTCATCGATCAACGCGAAGCGGCGGTACTTGAAGTAGGCTCGGTCGAACAGAACGAGCCGATCTTCGAGCCACGATCCTGTGTGAAACAACGTGCTGTCGTGCGTTTTCTCGTCAGTCACGTCGAGCCATTCTATCGTCTGGTCGGTGGCATTATGGAGCAGGTGGAGCTTCGCTCCAGCCTGCTCCTCCTTGCGAGCTTCGTACTCATCGGCAAGGAACTCGTGCAACCGCAGGACGGTTCCATCAGCGATCATCACGTCCTTGAATCGGTCGATATCGGCGTCAACAGTGTCAGGGACAGCGACCTCATCGAGCGTGGCCTCGACGAGGTCGCGGAAGTACTCTGCGAGAGACGGCGTCAACCGGTGATAGAAGCCGCCGGGAGAGATCGTCTCGTCGGCAGTGGGGTTGTAGCTGCGTCTGAAGCCAGCGAGTGTTCGGCTTTCGCCTGCGGCGAAGCCGAACACGAATGCCCAGACGAAGGCAGGGATCTGGAGCTTGCGGTCGCGTTCGATCACGCCGAGTTCCTCGGCGTGCTCTTCGAGGAACTCAGAGGGAAACAGTGTAGTGAGCCGACGCATAATCCGAGATGAGGAGGCATTGGTGGACACAGCCGTTGCCTCCTCATTCCTCTCGAAAAGATGTCTCGATAAGCCGCTGCTGTCACGTGGTTCTTCGCTTAGCTAAAGACAGATAACCCGTTCGTCTTAGCCCACGCCCAAAACTTCTGTCACTCATTACGGTCTCTCGTCATCACGAAAGGCGCGAGCGCCTTTCGAACGACACAGCCATCGGTACACCTGTTCGACCGCGAAAGCGGGACGTTCAACACGAGAAGACAGGTCGTATCGTAGACCAGCAAATATCCCACCCTGCGGTACGGGAAGCCGCGTCCTTCAGGGCGCGGAAGATGTCACCACCCGTAGATATTTACTGCGCGGACGACAAGCAACCGACGATGCCCTCCAGACGCAACGTTTTCACTCGCAGACAACTCCTCACCACCGCGACAGGAGCGACGGTAGCCCTCGCTGGCTGTGCCAGGGAGAGTGAATCAGTCGATGACGCCGCCTACGACGAACCACGAACCGAGTCCACCCACGAATACGAGTCGCTGTCCGTCCGAGCGGACGACGCCGACTACTTCGTGTTTCGTGACGAAGAAGCAGCTCAAGAGGCCGAAGAAGAAGACGACGAGCGCCCCTCGCTGTACAGGCGTTCGCGGCTGTTCGTCCTCTCGCTCGACGATGCCGAAGCACTCTGGATCGACCCCTCCCTCGCGGACGAAGACGAAGCAGAGATTCGCGACTTCCTCGAGGCGACCGACTTCGAACACCAGTCGATCGTCGTCCACCAGCGGACGATCGAGGACTGTTACGAGCGACTGGTTCTGGGCGTCCAGGCGGACAACGACCAGTTCCGAGCATCGTTCTGCCGCCCGCTGAAACCGCCGACGGAATCGTGTGCGGCCGACAGAGAGCGGATGCAAGCGACGATCATCCGTGTCGACCGACCGTACGACGAGCGGCCCTCGAGCAGCGGCAGTTCCGAGAGCGCTTCGTGTCCCGACTCGGCAGTCGCTCACCGGGCCGAGAGCGCCAGCGAGGAAAACGCGAGTTCGATAGCCCTGAACACGAGCGTGAACACGGGTGAAGACGAATGACGGGATCGAACGACGGACTTCGAACGCGCCGCCAACTGCTCGCCAGCCTCGGGGCCGTTTCCGGCGTCGCCGTCGCCGGCTGTAGCGCCCTTCCCTGGGAAGACGATGAGACGGCGTCGTCTCTCGTGTTTTCGCCGAGCGAGGCCGAGACCGTCCTCGAGGACGACGAGCCGACGATCGAGTGGCCGGTCCCGATTCGGCCCGACGAGAGTGCGCTCGAGGCTGGCCTCGAGCGCGTCGACGCGCTGGTAGCGGCAGTTCCCGATCCGCTGGAGTCGGAGGACGTGCCGAACGGCGTCGTTCGCGAGTCGATCGTCGAGAGCCACGACGAGGCGACCACGACTCGGGACGAGGCCGCCGACGCAACCGGCGCGGCGCAGTATCACGCGCTCCACGACTCCCGAAACGCCCGCGAATCCGCACGAACCGCGGCGACGGCGTGGCTCACCGTCGACGCTGATCGGGAGTCCCTGGTCGTCGAACTTCGCGACGAGCGCGATACCGTCGACGAGGCCGTTACCGACCGACTCGAGACGATCGAATACAGGGGGAGTGACGCCGACGAGGGACTCTGCCGCGCGGCGCTCTACTACGCACGACTCGAGGACGACTGTACGGGTGCCCAACGGAGCCTCGAGCGATGGAGCGTCTCCGCGACCGACGACGTCCTCGAGATCGGGGAGTCGGCCGGTTCTCTCGAGGCCGCGACTGCCACGACCGCCGTCTGGGAGCACCTCGAGGAGCGCTGGCGCGAAGACGAAGGTGACGCCGATCTCGGGTCGATCTTCGAGGACGCTCTCGAGCGTTCTGTCGAGACCACCGACGAGGTCGGGTTTCCCGACCACCAGGAGGGCTGGCTCGAAGAGATCGGCCTCGGTGACCTGGACGACCAGTTCCTCGAGTTCGCCCTCTACCGGGCCAGACAGCCGGTCGATCGAGCGCAGGACGGTATGGAGGCGGCGTTACGAGACGGCAATCTTGCGACGGGCCTCTATCACGCTCTCGAGTTCGAGGTGGCGTACCGCGGGTTCGAGATTCTCCGGGATCGGATCGCCGACGGCGACGTTCGCGATCCGTCGATCGAGGACGTCCGAGCGGAACGGCAAGACGCGCTCGCTGCAACACAGCAGGTACGCGAGGCCGACTTCGAAGGCGGAGCGATCACCGAACCGTCACTCGGCGCGTACATCCTCGCGGAGACGCTCCAGTCGCTCGAGTGGAACGACGAGAGCGTCCGCCGTGTGGTGGGTCGCGACCCCGAGACGAACGTCTTGCTGAGCAGCCAGTACCGGGACTACCTCCGGTACCGAAGCCACCTCGAGGCGCTGCCCGATGCCATCGAGGCGTTTCGCGGGCGGCTGCTCGCGTAGGATCGCCCGATCCAGACTTCTTTACTACCCTCGGTGCGAACTCCCGACAACGATCACATGGCTCTGACCAAACGACTCATCCCCTGTATCGACGTCGACATCGACGAAGACGGGAATCCAGCGGTTTACACCGGCGTCAACTTCGACGATCTCGAGTACACTGGAGATCCCGTCGAGATGGCC
Source organism: Natronobacterium gregoryi SP2 (assembly GCF_000230715.2). GTDB lineage: Archaea > Halobacteriota > Halobacteria > Halobacteriales > Natrialbaceae > Natronobacterium > Natronobacterium gregoryi. The sequence goes on along the minus strand of NC_019792.1, from coordinate 52,912 downwards.
AAGGCGTACAACGAAGCGGGAGCCGACGAGTTCGTCTTCCTCGACATCACCGCCTCTGCGGAGGGTCGAGAGACGATGCTCGACGTCGTCGAACGCGTTGCCGACGAAGTCTTCATTCCCCTTACGGTCGGCGGCGGCATTCGCACGACCGACGACATCAAGGAAACGCTTCGGGCCGGCGCGGACAAGGTCTCGATCACTACCGGCGCGCTCGAGCGTCCGACACTGATCAACGAGGGTGCGAAGGCCTTCGGCAGCCAGTGTATCGTCATCAGCGTCGACGCACGGCGGCGGTTCGACGAGGAGGGCGAACACTACGTCGAGGTCGACGGCGAATCCTGCTGGTTCGAGTGTACGAAGAAAGGCGGGCGCGAGGGAACCGGGATCGACGTCCTCGAGTGGGCCGCCGAAGCCGAGCGACGGGGTGCGGGTGAACTGTTCGTCAACTCGATCGACAAGGACGGGACCAAAGACGGCTACGACTTGCCGTTGACCACGGCCGTCTGCGAGACAGTCGACACGCCCGTCATCGCCTCCTCGGGCTGTGGTGGTCCCGAAGACATGTACGACGTGTTCACCGACGCTGGCGCGGATGCAGGGCTTGCAGCCTCCATCTTTCACTTCGACGAGTACTCGATCGAGGAGACGAAAGAGCATCTAGACGAGCGTGGAGTTCCCGTCCGTCTCTGAGCCCGAGAATTCGGAACTGATCGTTCAACTTCCAATACGCTTATACAGCCGCAGTCGTGCTTTTCTACCAGTGAAGTGGCGGTGCACGTGGTGTGGCAAACCACACGAGGACAACGACCCACCCTGTGACAACTGCGGGCACAACAAGTTCGAGGAGGCGATCGTCCGCGAGGGCGAAGAGACCGGAGACTCCAGGACGGTCGACACGGGGACGACCTACGTCTGGAAGTGTCCCAACTGCGGGCGCGAACACGTCAAGAACAACCCGCCCTGCTCGCGCTGTGGCAATCCCGACCTAGAGAAGACCGAACAAACCTACGACGACGTCGAACGGGAACTCGACACTCCGGGCTGGCTCGAGGTCGCCAAACCCTACCTCCCGGTCTTTGCCGTGCTCGGCGTCGTCTTTCTGCTTTTTGCGACCGGTATCGTTCCGGCCTCGGTCATCCCGGGGGTCGGCACGCCGTCCCCACCCGACGCCCCAGGCGACGGCAGTCAGGCCGCCGAGATCGACCTCGAGGAGACCGAAAGCGAGATCCACGAGCGACTCGAGGCCGCTCGTGACGAGTCGCGGTCCTACGATGCGGGGCTCGCGAGTGTCGCGGAGTACCAGAATCGTGCGTCCGTGGCGAGCGAGTACGCGGACGCGGAGCCAGGCGATGTGTCACTCGGGGATTTCGGTGTCGATTGCACCACCAATCCGGTGGCGCTGACGGTCACGGTTCCGAACGCTAACGACGCGTTCACCGACGAAGCGGACCTCGGAGACGTCGTTGCCACCCAGTTGCTCGAGTCGAGGATCGACGACGAGATCACCGACGGTCCCGCCACGGCCGAAGGACTGGACCTCCACTACGTCGACGGAACTGTCTACGTCTTCTACGCGACGTGCCAGACGCGCTGAAGGACGCGTGGAAGTGACGCCCGTTCGCCGACACGGGCCGTACGCAGCAGGTGCGTTGTGCAGACCGCGTGCCTGTCTGTTGGAATCGAGCGCGGCGCTCGTCACTTCGGCGTGTCCCATACAGAACGCCGCTGCCCTCTCGGTGGCGCACGGATCGACAGGCGGAGCAACGCACCGGTGGTAGAGCCGTCGTATCGGTCTCTCTTCAAACAGAGAGCGTGCTGCCGTTTACGGTGAGGGGAAAAGGAGGTCACTACGCGTGTCGCTGTCAGACGGTTTGCTGGCAGTCAGTTCCGGCGCGGCCGCGAGTTCTTCTGTGGTCGCGCCGGGACATCGGGACAGCAGTCCGTCTCAGTCGCCGACCGTTCGTCATCGCCGGGACGGTCAGTAGCCCACCGACTCTGCGTGTACTGTTGTGGAAAGAGAGAAATGGCCGCCGGTGGGACGGCCAGGGTATTGGGTCGTCCGACGGATGATCGACGACGGGGCGTGGCAGGTGGATACTCCCGCGGTGGACGGGAACTAGTTGTGAACCCTCCCCCTGCCGGTTATGTTTCCGGAGCATAAGTGTGTAAACTCACTGGTTAAATATACAGCCAGCATCCCCAGTACGTGTTGTACACCGGGTCCAGCCGACCGGCGTACGCCAGACGAGAGCACCACAACCGGAGTCCCGAGTCACCTGGCGTTTCTTCGCTCGAGAACGGTCGAAATGGATTCTTCCAGTTTGTCGAGGCGATTGTCGATCGTCTCGACTCTCGAGGGCTGCTCGTCTGCCGCGGCAGCGATGTTTGCCACTGGCGGCTAACACGGTACAAAGAAATGTCCTAAGAGTGACTCGTTTTTATCGTGGGCCTTCGATACTATTCGGTGATTGTGAAGACCGGTCGAAACAGGAAGACCCATACGGACTGCTGTATCGATGGCTCGACGCGACCGCAGGAGAACTCGCGGCCGCGCCGGAACTGACTGCCAGCAAACCGTATCAGTGACAGCCACCACTCGAGGAGACCGCGAAAACCGGTTCGTGACCGCCCGAACCCTCCTGAACCGCGGCGTTTTTCTGGGATGGGCGCAAAAAGACTCCAATTAGATGACCTCCGGCCAGCCCGAATACGAAACTGACGCCGACCTTGAGTGGTGTTACGACGCGGTTCACGGCGTTTCGCGGACGTTTGCGATCACCATCGACCGACTCGAGGAGCCGATGGCGAGACACATCTGTCTCGGTTACCTACTCTGTCGGATTGCAGACACTATCGAGGACGCAGGCCACATTCCGCCGGAGACCCAGACCGAGTTACTCGTCACGTACGATCGGGTACTCGATCCCGATACCGATCTGTCGGTGTCGACGTTCATGGACGACGTCAGCCCTTGGATTCCCGAGAACTGCGACGACGACTGGGACGTCGTCGCCGAGACGCCCCGCGTGTTGCGAACCTTCGAGTCACTGAACGAAGAACCCCGCGAGATCATGCGCGAACCCGTCCGCGAACTCGTCGACGGGATGGCCATGTTTACGGACCGGTACGCCGACGAAGGTGGCCTCCGATTGCAGACGGTCGACGAACTAGAGGAGTACTGCTGGTACGCCGCGGGGACGGTCGGCACGCTCATCACCGGGCTGGTCGCTCGCGGAGCCTCCGAAGACCGGGCACAGGAGATGCGGAACAATGCTCGGTCGTTTGCGCTCCTGTTGCAGTTGGTCAACATCGCCAAAGATGTCGAAAACGACTACCACGAGGAGAACAACGTCTACCTCCCTGCCGAGTGGCTCGAGGAAGAAGACGTTCCCGTCGAGGCCGTCACCGACGAGGAGAACCACGGCGCAGTCACGAACGTCATTCAGCGGGTCACCAACCGTGCCGAGACGTACGTCGACGACGCTCACCGCTACCTAGAGGCGGTGCCGGAGCGACACGGCAATCGCCTCTCGGCGTGGGCGATCCCGTACCTGCTCGCGGTCGGAACGATGCGTGAACTCCGCGAACGACCGGAAGATGTCGTCCAGGAAGGAGACGTGAAGGTGTCTCGAGCGGAGGTGTACGCGCTCATACAGCAGTTCGAGGACGGAATCTCGGAATCTCGTTTGGACGATCTGCGGCAGGCGATAGCTGAAGAGCCGCTCCATCGGTAGCCTGCTCTCGAGCTCCGGAGGACCGCCCCACCCGCCGACTGATGGGATAGCCCGGTTCACGCGATCAGCACCAGTTCGGAGTGTCACACGGTAAACGGTCGAGAGAGTTTGTCGGTACGGTCGGATCACGCACGGTCGTCACGGTCTCTCGACGGCGACGCTTTCCCGGAGAAATTAGGCCGCTGCGTCGAACGCCTCGCGGAAGGCGATTGCCTTCTCGCGGACGTCGGCTGTCGCCTCCTCGAGAGCGTCGATGGGATCGACGTCGTCTTCGGTCTTGATCGTCAGAATCGGTTCGGTCTGTCCACCCGACTGTTCGGGGTTGACGTCGTAGGTCGCTGCACTCACGTCCTCGTGCTCGAGTAGTGCGCCCTTGAGGACGTTCATGAACGTGTGATCCTCGCCGGCGATTTCGATCGAGAGTTCGTCCTCGGTCCGATCGGTGACCCGCAGTTCCATGTCCACGAATGTGGCCGTCGGTCGCTTGTACCTTTCGAAGCCGGTTTCAGGGATCGGGGGAGGCTTCTCGAGAGAGAGTAATTCCTATACGGCTCCGGGCGAACCACAGCCACATGCTCTCGATCGCGACTCTGCTTTCGGCCGTCGTCGTGGCCACGCTTTTGCTCTCTGTCGCGGTCGTCAACCGACTGCAGGAGTTACAGGCCGGGCGTGACGGTCGCTGGCAGGAACTGACTCGGTCGCGATTCGTGTACGGCGTTCCGTGGGGGACACTCGTCGTGATCGCGGTCGTCCTCGCAGTCTATCTGTTCGTTCAAGACGGCATCTCCGATGTCTCTGATCCTGTCACGATCCCCTACCGTGCCTGGTCGTACTTCTATCCGCTCGGGATCGCGACGGCGTCGTTCTCGCACGCCGGCCCCGGCCACCTCGTCAGCAATCTCGCCGGGACGATCGTCGCCGCCCCGATCGCCGAGTACGCGTGGGGCCACTACCCGCGCGGTCGGGACACGGACGGTGACGTCGCCAGCACCCGACTTCGGAATCGGCCCTGGTTTCGCGCACTGGTCGTCTTCCCACTCGCCGTGATCGTGGTCGGGTTGCTCACGAGCGTCTTCGCGCTCGGCCCCGTCATCGGCTTCTCGGGTGTCGTCTTCGCGTTCGCCGCCTTCGCGCTCGTGCACTACCCGATCGTCACGCTGATCGCTACACTCGGCGTCCAGAGCGCACTGTTTACGGTCTACAGGGCACTCCAGAATCCGATCTACGTCTACGTTGCAGAACCGAGCCCACCATCGGCACCTTCGTGGGCCGGGATCGCTATCCAGGGCCACGCACTCGGGTTCTTCATCGGACTCGTCCTCGGAATCACACTCTTGCGGTACCGAAGCAGCCGGCCCGACCCGTTCCGACTCTGGCTCGCAGTGGTCCTCTATGCGATCTCGAGTGGCCTCTGGCAGATCTACTGGTTCGGCGAAGGCAACTCGTTCTATCTCTTCCAGGGGCCGGGCGTCGCGCTCGTGTTCGCACTCGCGCTCGTGATCACGCTCGCGGTCGCCGCCTCAGATCGGCCGCTCGTTCCGTCAGCCCTCGAGCGCTCGCTCGCCCGACTTCGCTCGGAGTGGCCGGTGGATCGACCGCTCGAGATCGCCCGCTCGAGCGGGTCGAGCGTCGAGCGTGTCGGCGAGATAGCTGGCGGCTACCGGTCCGCACGGGCGACGAAACTGTCGGACGTTCACCGCCGCAGTGTGGCGTTTTTCGTCGTCTTGCTGGTGCTGGCGTCGCTCGTCGGTATGGCAATCCCGGTCAACGTCGTCGCCGTCGATGCCAGCGCCCAGTCGCCCGAGTCGGCGATCGAAATCGAAGACTACACGATCGAGTACGCGGAGGACGTCGAAAACGAACTCGTTTCCGACTTCGGTATCGACCAGCTAGGAGATGGTCTCGAGGCCAGTGGAGTCATCGTCGCCAGCGAAGAGCGGCGCATCTGGCTCGAAGCCGTCACCGCCCAGCAGCTAGGGCACACGGGCGAGGAAACCGTCACCGTCGGCGGTCCGGGCTGGCGTTCGATCGTCACCGCCGAGCGGGTCGGCTGGGAGCCGGTTGGAAACGACGCAGTCTACCAGGTCCGACTGGCCGAGGGCAGCGAGGACTACCACGTCGCCTACGAGTCCGATTCGGTTCAGGCCGACGTGCTGGTCGAGAACCGGACGATCGAACTGCACTCCGTGGACGGCGAGTTCTACGTCGAGGTCACCTCGGCCGAGACCGGCACTGCCGAGGCGGCGGCGATCCCGGTCGACGACGAGTCGACGACTGCCGTCGGCCTCGAGTTCGAGTACGAGGACGGGACCATCTACGCGACGACCGACGAAACGGCAGTCGCAGTCGCCAGCGAGGAGACCTACGACAGTTGAGGGTTTTTGTCACTGTATCAGATAGTCGACTGTACGTGGGCGTTTCGACAGACGGCATCACCACGACTACTCCTGTAACGAAACCCAACTGGGAGAAGCCAGTGTGAAACAATGCCCCGGTGGACCGTCTTCCAGCGCAACTGACTGCACCGATGTTCGGACGATCACGACGGCCCACGGCAGGGACTCGAGCACACGACTGCGAGGAATCGACGCCGGCCGTCCGTCTCGAGGGCGTCGGTCACGAGTACGGTGCGGGGGGCGACCGGTCGGTCACTGCGCTCAGGGATGTCTCGCTTTCGGTCCGAACGGGCGAAGTCGTCGGCCTGAAAGGACCGAGTGGGAGCGGTAAGTCGACGATTCTCCACGCCGTCGCGGGGCTGCTGGTGCCGACCGAGGGGACGGTGGCGTTGTTGGGGACCGACCTTACCGACCGCTCCGACCGGACGCGAACGCGACTGCGTCGACACCACGTCGGGATCGTCTTCCAGCGATTTCACTTGCTACCCTCGCTTTCTGCCCGCGCGAACGTCGCCCTGCCGCTCGTCCAGACCGGCGTCGGACGCTCGAACCGGCGCGACCGAGCCGAGAAGTTGCTCGAGGAGGTCGGACTCGCGGATCGGACGACCCACCTTCCCGGGGAGTTGAGTGGCGGCGAACGGCAGCGGGTAGCGCTCGCACGGGCACTTGCGGCCGACCCGGACGTCATCGTCGCGGACGAACCGACCGGCGAACTCGACACCGCGACGGGAAGCGACGTGCTCGAACTGTTGACCGACGTCGGTCGTGACGGTGGCCGAGCGGTCCTCGTCGCCTCTCACGACGAGGCCACGCTGTCGGTCGCCGATCGCGTGGTTCCGCTCCGTGACGGCCGGGTGGTGACGGATGGGGGCTGACGACGGGAGTCGACGGTCACGCTGGGCTGGCGTCGTCTCGCTTTCGGCCGGCCGGCTGTGGAAACGGGCCACCCACACCAGGTCCGGCAGGATTGCGGCGATGACGCTCACCGTTGCACTCACGATCGCATTACTTCTGGTCGTGACGGGGATGGCACTGGCACTGGCTGACGGCGGCGTCACGAGTGAGGACGACGCCGACGTGACCGTCGTTCCGGAGGGAACGGGCACAATCTCGACCGTCGACGGCGTCGAAGGCCCCCAACTCGGCGCGACGAACGAGCGCGCGGAGACCATCGGGGACGCCGACGAGATCGACCACGCATCGCCAGTACTGATCGAGAGAGTGCGGTTAGCGTCTGCGGACGGCGACGGCGAACCACGGACGATACTCGTGGTCGGCGTCGTGCCGGACGACGACCCACGAACCGTCGCCGGACTGTCGACAGACGGACTCGAGCCGGCCGATCCACACTACGGAGACGGCACGTACGACGGTCCACGACAACGCGAGATCGTGCTCTCGACTGCTGCGGCCGACCGACTCGGGGCGACGGAGGGCGAGTCCCTCGCCGTCGCGGGACTCGAGGTCCCGGAGGCCGCCGCGGCGTCGTCGGCAGTGACTGTGACCGCCGTCGAGAACGGGCCGGACGACGACGAGAACGAAGCACCCGTCGCGCTCGTTCATCTGAGCGAACTCCAGACGGCGTCGGGCGCTGCAGACGGCGAACTCGCCGATCGCGTGCTGGTGTGGGGCGACGAGGACGCCGCAGTCGACGCCGCCGGTGAAGCCTACCCCGACGCCGCAGTCGAGACCGATCGAGCAACCGACCCTTCGGCGCTGTTCGACGACGGCCTCGCGTTCGCGACCAGCCTCCTCGCCTTGCTCGTCGGCCTGACTATCTGTACGTCGTTCGTCGCGACGACCGCCGGGATGACCGTCGACGAGGACCGTCGAACGCTCGCCGTCCTCGAGTCGATCGGTTTCCCGACACACAGCCGACTCGTGGTGGTTGGACTCTCGACGGTGGTGACGACGCTGTGTGGCGCACTGCTTGGCGCTGGACTCGGTGTCGCCAGTATCGAACTCCTCAACGTCGTCGCCGCCTCGACCGTGGCGTCGGGCACAGTTGCACAAGCCCACCCCCTGTTCGTCCCCTACGCCGTCGTCGTCGGGGTCGTGTCGGGACTGGTAGCCGTTCCCTATCCGCTCGCGATCGCTGCCCGAACGTCCGTCCTCCAGGAGGTGGGGCGATGACACTCGGCGTTCTCGTTCGGACGCGAGCGGTCGTCGGCGTCGCTGCCGCCCAGCTTCGCCGCTCGCCCGGTCGGACCGCACTCGCCGTCTTCGCGGTCGCACTCGCGGTCCTCGCAGTGACGCTGCTTGCCGGACTGGGAGTCGGCGTCGTCGAAACAGGTGAGGACGGGCTCGACAACGCAGACCGAGACATCTGGATCTCGAGTGAGCCCATCGATCCTGCTGCGACCGGAACTGAGAACCCGATCGTCGGCGCACACGCCACCTCCGCAGAACTCGCCGGGCGCGACGACGTTACCGCCGCGTCGCCAATCGGCCTGCAGGACGTGTACGTCGGGACAGACCCCGACGCACTGGAACGACGGCCGGCAGTCGGCGTACAGCAGACCCACGACGGGTTCGACTTCCAAGATGGGGAGGGGTTCGAGACTCCTGACGAGGTCTACGAGACCGACGGTCTCCACAATCAGCCGACGACCGACGAAATCGTGCTCGATCCTCGCGTCGCAGAGAACCTCGACGCCGCAGTCGGCGACACGTTGTACGTCGGCACCAGCCGCCAGACGGCACCGGAGTACGAGTTTACCGTCGCCGGCATCTCGGACTACTACTCGCAGTATCTCGGGTCGGAGACGGTGACGATGCCACTCGTCGACCTCCAGGCCGTCGCCGGCACCGCCGGAACCGATCGTGCGACCTTCTTGACCGCCGACGTGGCCGACGACGCCGACCGGGAAACGGTCGCAGCCGACCTCGACGCGTCCTACCCGGAGTACGACGTCCGTTCGAGCGACGAGCAAGTCGCGGCCATGATCGGCGACCAACCGCTCGTAGTCGCAAGCGGCGCGACGCTGGTCGGGCTCGCGGTACTGGGCGGCGTCGTCCTGACAGTCAATCTGTTCGCCCTCGTCGCCGCCCAGCAGCGCGAACAACTAGCTGCACTTCGGGCACTCGGCCTCTCGAGGTGGTTTCTCGCAGGAACCATCGGCGCACAGGGACTGGTTATCGGCCTGCTCGGCGGCCTCGCCGGTCTCGCCGCGACGCCGGTGCTCGCAACTGGCCTGAACCGGATCGGTACCGAGGTCGTCAGCTTCGACGACCTCGTCCGGACGCCGTCGGGCGTCTACGTCGTCGGTCTCGCCGTTGCGCTCGTGGTCGGCACACTGGTCGCGCTTCTTGCCGGGTGGCGAGCAAGCCGCTACGCCCGGATCAGTCATCTCGAGGAGTGAGACGAATTGCCGTCCCGATCAGACGGTTTGCTGGACGCCAGTTCCGGCGCGACCGCAGGAGTGCTCGCGGTCGCGCCGGTAGATCGGGACAGCAGTCCGTCTCAATCGGTGTGCCCGCTTGGGCCGTGGGTGGGCCGGGCCGGCACTGACCGACAGGGAGCCGGATGAGACTGTCACTCCGCGTCGTCGGCAGGCCAGACCGCCCAGAGGACGAGCAAGACGAGCACGACCACGCCGATCGCGACCGTCTCGCCGACGGAAATGTAGATGTCGAAGAAGGCAAACACCGTTCGTAACTCGACGAGGATCACGAGCCAGAGCCCGATCAGGATGAGCAGTCGGGCTCGAGAGAGACGCATCGACCGACCATAGGACGTGCCCGGAATTAGACCTAGGGGCTGTACGGGCCGGCGAGCACGTCGTAAGTTGTCTGTACGAACACCGCTGGATCGATCCAGACGGGGAACGGCCGGATGTCGGGACCGAACAGCCCACCTCTCGAGACGATGTTCGCGAGCGGGAACGCGTACGCAAAGGCGACGAGCACGAGGGCGATTGCGACCCACAGTTTCAGGTTGTCGAGCACTGCTGGAGAGTCTTCAGGGCCCGAAAGGGCGGGCGGAATCGACTTGTCGTCGACTGGTTCACTGTCAGCGTTGAAGACGGTGAGGACGACGATTGCGAGAAAGAGCATGGCGGAGAGAAACAGGAGGACGCCGCCGAGTACCAGTTGGGCACGGATCTCGCCGATCGAGCCGACCGCAATGTCGTACTGGAACCCCTCGTACTCCGGTTCGGCCGTCCGTCGCGGGATGCCGATCAGGCCGCCGCGATACATCGAGTTCGTCATGAAGACGATGCCGACGAACCAGAGGACGACCTGGAGTAGCGCGACCTGCCTGCCGACGAGTCGGTTACCCGTGAGCTGTGGGACGAGCCAGTAGGAGCCGGCCATAAACGTCAGGGCGACGGCAGTTCCGACCTGCGTGTGGATGTGACCGGGCACCCACAGGGAGTTGTGGACGAGGTAGTTGATGTTCATCCCGGCGTTGACGATTCCGGTGAAGCCACCGAAAGCGAAGACGAGACCGGCAAGCGCCATCCCTGTAAAGGCCGGATCGCGCCACGGTAACGCCCCCAGCCAGTTGAAGTAGCCCTCGCCGCCCCGTTGACGGGCACCGTGTTCCATACTGGCGACGACGGTAAAGGCAGTCAGCAAGCTCGGTAACAGCAGAAACATGGTGTTCGTCATCGCGATGAATTTGAACCCCTCGGAGATCCCGGGGTCGAGATACTGGTGGTGGATGCCGACCGGCGTCGACAGCAGGACAAAGAGAATAAACACGACGCGAGCGAGCGGGTCGCTGAAGAGTCGGCCACCCGCGAGTTTCGGTAGGAGAATGTACCACAGCAGATACGCCGGCAGGAGCCAGAAGTAGACGACCGGATGACCGAAGTACCAGAACAGCGTCCGGGTCAGCGTCGGGTTCAGCGACTCGACGATACCAAGCGACCACGGCAGGATGAACGCGAGGATAGCGATGGCGACGCCGATCGAGGAGATGTACCACATGATCATCGTCGTCAGTACCATGAACGTCGGCAACGGGATTCGCTTTCCCGGATTGTCACCCTTCCAGGCCCACCAGGTCCGGAACCAGTCGACGCCAGCGAGCCAGGTACCGACGACGAACAGGACCAGTCCGACGTAGAAGAGCGGATGAGCCTGCAGCGGCGCGTAGAACGTAAAGAGGACGTCGGCGCTCACGTCGATCGCGTCGGTGAACCCGGCGAGGATCGCAAACGCCGCGAGCAGGGTGCCGATCGACATCAGACTGTACCACGCCCAAGTAACGCGCATGTCGACCGGCGGGCGCGTGAGGCTATCCGTGACCGCCCACTGGTAGAGGCCAACGAGAAAGAAGATCGTGAACGTGATTACCAGGAAGACGCCGTGTCCAGTCAGGAGAGTGTAGTAGGTCGGCGACTCGACTACTCGAATCGACTACTCGAAGGATCTCCGTCCGGTGGAGCGCCTGCAGGAGTCCGAAGAACGCGCCGACGCCGAGTGCGAGAAACGACGTCCAGAACGCCATCCGAACGTGGCGAGCTTGCGAAGGGTACTCGTCAGCGAACGTCTCAGCCATCGCCGTCACCTCCAGCGTCGTGCTCGCCGTCGGTATCGGTCCCATCTTCCTCACCGACAGTTACCGTTCCGCTCTCGCTCTCGTCTGTGACTTCGACTGCCCAGTCGTGATCGTCCCCCTCGAGGTCGTCGGCGTCGACGGTGACCGTCACGTTCTCACTCTCCTCGCCGTCGATCGAGATCGTCTCCTCGAACGATTCCTCACCGATTTCTATCGTCACCGTCTCCTCGATCGAGTCGAACTGTCTGTTCTCGACCGTCGCGGTGAGTTCGATCTCCTCGTCCAAAGCGACTGCTTCGTCTGCCTCGACCTCGAGTTCGGTCAGGTCGAACTCCCCGTCCTCGAGGACGAACAGTTGGGCTTCCATGTCGTGGTGGCCGGAGCCACAGTACTCGTTGCAGATGACTCCGTACTCACCGGGGTCGTCGAACTCGACGGTCAGTGTGGATACCTCGCCGGGGATGACCATCGTGTTGGTGTTGGTGCCGACGACGGTGAAGCTGTGAATGACGTCTTGACTCGTCACGTAGAACGTGACCTCGCTCTCGGCGGGGATCTCGATCGGATCGGGCTGGAAGATGAAGGTCATCGCGACGACGTACACTTCGTACTGGTTCTCACCGACCTGTTCGACTCGCGGCTCCTCGAAGCGTTCGTCCTCGCCGATGTCACCCGGTGCGAGCGCGTCTGCCTCGTCGTCTACCATGGAGATCCCGAGTCCGACCGATCCGTACGTGATCGTCAGGATGAAGCCGACGATCAACACCATCGCGCCGACGAGCCACAGTCGCTCGTACTGGTGGATCTTCATAAGAGAACCCCCGGTGTCGGTGGATTACCGAGGAACTCGACGAAGTACGTAAACGTCCAGAGAAGCACGAGGATGGCAAAATAAAGCGCGATCAACGCGAGCGTCCCCAGCGGATCGAACTCGTCGTGTTCGATTCTCCTGACCTGTGGTGACTCTTCCTCGCCGGTAGCGCTAGACATGATACGGAGCTCCACCACTACGGAGCCCATAAATCTCACAGTCGCCGTCCGACTGGGGAGACACCACTCCAGACGTATTCCGCGGCGACATTCGAGTAGCGATCTGACGAGACCTGACCCAGTCGCGTCGAAGCCGGATCAGCGGCCACAGCAAAAAAGACTACCGCCACTCGATCCGAAACACTTCCGCCTCGAGCGTTGCCTGCTTTTCTGTGTGAAAGTCGAACCGCTTTTCGATCGGGAACGGCGCACGGAAGGCGTGGGTGACCTCACCGCTCTCGTCGGCGGCGTAGGACTCGACGAATTCCTTGCTTCCCTCGTTGTGGATCGTGTACGAGACCGCCGCGATCGACCGTGCCGTCTCGAGGAAGGCCCGGTCGGCGTGTCGGTTCCCCCGCTGTGCACCGAAAGGCGGGTTGGCGACGACAGTGACGTTCGACTCGTCCGAAGCGACCGGTGGGCGGGTGGCGTCGCCAACCGTCCACTCGATGTCGCTGCCGACTCGAGCGGCGTTATCACGGGCTCTCGCGAGCGCGTCGGGATCGACATCGATTCCGAGCACTCGATCTGCACCCGCAAGCGAGGCCGCGATTGCGAGCATGCCTGTCCCCGTCCCGAGGTCGACCACGGGCCGCTCGAGATCACCCTGGAGGCCAGCCAGATGACAGACGTGAGCCGCGACTTCGGGCGGCGTGAGGTACTGTTCGAGGTCGGGAGATGGATCGGGAAAATCAGCCAGCGACTCGAGTTCGCGAGCGAGCGTCCGCCGAGACGGTGCCATCGAGGCCAGGTTAGTGCTCGAGCGTGATAGGACCCTCGAGTTCTAGTACGACACCGTCTCGCTGCGCTCGTTCGGCACAGGCCGCGAGTGCGGGGCGAACCTTCTCGGGGTTTTCGACGCCCGAAATCGAGACGACGACGGAGCCGACACCGAGGAACGCGCCCGCACGGACGTGACTCCGGATGCGGTCGACTTCCTCCTGGGTCGCCAGCGAGCAGTCCTCCTCGAAACACGTCTCGAGGGTCAGCGAAGCAGGGGAGAGGTCTGCCTCCGCCAGTTCGCGTTTGAGGTCGCGGAGGTAGCCAGGTGCGGTCGACTCCAGGGCGGTCGCGTCGATACGCACGGGGGTAACGTCCGTCTGGCTACGACACTCGATCGGCGACGGCCGGTCGGGAGCGGAAGTGGTACTCATCACCACTATATACATAGACAGCATACAAAAGCCTTTCTGGATTCGTAATAGTTATATTTTGGTCGGGCAAGCCTGTGCATGCCGGCCGAACGTTCAGTATCGAGACAATTTCATATAGAGTTAAGGACGGCCCGTGGCACGACTACGTATGGACGAGTGCCCCCGATGCCAGGGCTCGCTCGAGAAACTCACCCTCGGTGAGGCCTCGACTATTACCTGTCCACACTGCGAGTACGCGGACATTCCCGTCGAACACGAGCCCGAGGATGAAGATCACGAATCCTGGCGGGATGCGTTCAACCGATTCTACGAAGAGTGACGTCGGGCAATGGCCACCCTGCTCGCTTGCGTTGACGCGTTCGCTTCGTCGAGGGGAGCCAAAGCGGTTGTCCCGTCAACGACGTACAGCGGTCCGTACAGAGTCCAGGGCGTATCGACTGATACCGTTTGCTGGCAGTCAGTTCCATCGGGACAGCGTTCCGTATGACGCCTCCGCCATGAGGACCGGTGCTCACGCCGGGGCAACAATCAGTGATGCTCACAGCGTGTGACGGCACACCCACGACCGATCGGGGATGTGACTGTCCATCGTTACAGCAGACCGTACGAAACGCTGCGATGGAAAGACGAGGCCGTTACTCGTTTGCAGCGGCGGCTTCTGTGTCTTCTTCTTCCGTCGCTTCGTCGCTGGCTGCCTCTTGCGGATCGACGTCCTCGTCGGACCGTGCAGCGACGAGACCGCCACGTGCCACGCTGTAGAGCGGTTCGTTGGCGTGGCTCACGCTGCTGATCGAGAACGGAATGTCCGCCTCCTCCAGGTGGTCACGGAACAGTTCCTCGAACCCGTCAGGACTCGAGGTCCCACCGGTGACGACGACAGGGACGTCGAGTCCTTCCTCGACATCTTCGTCGTCGACTTCCGAGACGATGTTGTCGATGACGTAGTCGAGCAGGTTCTCGTAGTAGATCGACAGCGCACCCTCGACGCCGCCGACGTCGGTCGTGAAGTCGAGTTCGAAGTCGTCTTCCTTGATCGAGGTTACCTTATCGACGGGCGTGCCCGTCGCTCGAGCGGCCTGTTCGTCGATCCAGTCGCCACCGCGAGCGACGGAGAACTTCATGACTGGGACGGCGTAGTAGGACAGGCAGACGTTGGTCATGCCGGCACCGAAGGAGATGCCCAGCCCGGTGAAGTTGTTGTCCGCGAGCTCGCTGTAGATGACCGACATCCCCTCGTTGATGGGCTCTGCGTCGTAACCCATGTCGTTGAGGAACGATTCGATCGTCTTCTGGTGGTACAGCGTCGAGAGATCGGAGTCGATCGGATCGGCCGGCGTCGAGAAGTAGAGCTTCTCGTCGGGATAGGTGGGTTCGCCGACGACCTGTTCGATGATGAGTTTCATCATCGGAATCGCGCTCTGCTCGTCGTTCGAGAGGATTCCGTGTTTCATCGGCCGACGAGTCTCCTTGTTGAAGATGTTCGCGAAGTTCAGGGCGTCGTCCCCGACGACGTAGACTTTGTCGTCTTTGCGAATGTGGAGAACTTCGCTTCGCGAGAGCATCTGCTCGGCCATATCCGAGTACTCGATTTCTACGAAGGAGTTACGCTGTTGCACAAAAACCGTGTCGTTGCCATCCTGCTGTGCAGACAGGATGTTCATCGTTCCGACGTCTAGGCCTTTGGCCATAGTTGAGCAAGGAGGCCGATGGATTATAAATCTATGTCTATTAATTTCAATCTCGCATTAAAAGTAAATATAGTCTGTGCTGGAAAGTAAGGTATTGTTACCCGCTACCGAGGATCGCCCGCAAACGGTCGACGATCGAAGTAAGCCTGGCTTTCACATCAGTCTCTCCAGTCGCAGCCTCGTCTTCTGCCCGCTTTTGCTCGCGGAGTTCGCGCAGTTTCTCGGTCTGCTCGTCGACAGTCGCACTCGAGGTGGTCGTCTTCGACTCACCGCTTTTCAGCCCCTTGAGACTGGCGACCTGGGAGTCGATTCCGGTGGATCGCGTGGTAGTCGTTCCGGCGTCCGTGTCGACCTCGACGTCGTCGAACTCGTGATCCGAGAACGTCAGACGGGTGTTGTCGTTCTTCTCGACGCCGCCCCAGGAGAGTTCGACATCTGCCATCGCATCGTCGATGTCCTGCTGGATCTCTTCGTCAGTGTACGTTGCAGACTCCGTCTCCTCGACCTCCTGTTCGAGGCGGTCGACGGTCTGGGCCATATCGAGATAATGTGCGATCAGTGCCGCGCCGGTCGAGGCGGCGACGCCGGCGAGTCCGACGGCGTAGGTTGCGACGATTTCGACGGTGTAGTTCTCGCCGTACAGCCAGTTCTCTGGGTAGGCGACGTAGAAACCGACCACGGCACCGACGGTGATCGCGACACCAGCGATCGACGTATAGAGCATCCGCCGTTCCGATGGCAACAACACGACGACACCGAGAAGCGCCACCGGTACCGATACCATCGCGATCATGTAGGCCGGCTCGACCCAGGCGAAGTACTCCGCCGAGCGAGCCTCGAACGTCGTACTCCAGAGGAAAAGCAGCAGGGCAACGACGGCGAAGCCAACGCCACCCAGGAACAGTCCGAAGCCGACGTAGACGTCGGTCCGATCCTCCGGCTCGCCAATGTACCGACGGTAGAGGTCGAAGAGATACCCGTCTGTGGACTCCGCAGCTGACATTATACCCCTGTTTAGACTCAAGTACTATGACTGTTGGGTCGCCAGTACCAAGATCGAAAACGAGAGCCACAAAGCGCCGCCGTTATACGTCCGTGGCTTTTAACGCGGTCAATGAGTCAGGAGTCGGAGTACACCGAAGGGGACCTTCGGAACACCGGAATGCGTCTCAAACACGATCGCGAGTGGGACTACGAACTCGAGCAGATCGTCGACGCGATCGAGGAGCGAGACGCCGAGACGGTCGGGTTGCAGTTCCCGGAGGGGTTGAAACGCCGCGGACCGAAGGTGGCAGACGACCTTCGAGAACTCGCAGGCGACGGTGTGACCTTCATGCTGTCCGGCCAACCCTGCTATGGCGCCTGTGATCTCGACACCTACCTGATGAAACGCACCGACGTCTTCGTCCACTTCGGACACTCACCGATGAAAAACACGGACAAGGTGATCTACGTCCCGCTGTTCTCGAACGTCGAGGTACTCCCGATCATGGAAGAAGCGCTCGACACTCTCGAGGACCCCGAGGAGACCGAAGGCGTCGGCCTCGTCACCACGGCCCAGCACATGAACTGTTACGAGGAGATGTCCGAGTTCCTCGAGGAACGGGGGTACGAGGTTCACAGCCGTCGCGGCGACGAGCGCCTGACCCACGAGGGACAGGTCCTGGGTTGTAACTACGCGAGCGCGGACGTGCCCGCAGAGCAAGTGCTGTACGTCGGTGGCGGCAAGTTCCACCCGCTTGGGCTGGCGATGGAACACCCCGACAAGCACGTCGTCATCGCCGACCCCGTCAACAACGTCGTCACCGTCGCCGACACGGAGAAGTTCATGAAACAGCGATACGCCTCGGTCCACAAGGCGATGGATGCCGAGAAGTGGGGCGTCATCTTCTGTACCAAGATCGGTCAGGGCCGCTGGGAGCAAGCCCAAGAGATCCTCGCCGACAACGACGACGCCTACCTCATCACGATGGACGAGGTCACGCCAGATCGCCTCCGGAACTTCGACATGGACGCGTTCGTCAACACCGGCTGTCCGCGGATTACCACCGACGACGGGCCGCAGTTCCACAAACCGATGCTCACCCCTGGCGAGTACGAGATTGCAGTGGGGAACGAACCGCTCGAGGAACTCTCTTTCGATACGTTCCACGGCACCTGGTAAATTGCCTTGGAACGACGCAATTCGAGCAGTTCTGGACTTTTTTTAGTCCGCAGAGTTCCGTTCCAAGATCACCGGTCGAACAGACGCCTCGAGCGACAAACTCGACGCGGCGTTTCGCACACTCGCGGAGCCGCGACGACTGGCTGCCGTCTCCGTGCTCGGCGACGCGGACCGATCGCTGACGGCGGCCGAACTCGCCCGTGCCGTCGCCGCCCGCGAGGGGACGACGACCGAACGGACGTGACCCAGGAGTCGATCGATCGCGTCCACGCGTCGCTCGTCCACGGTCACCTGGCGGCGCTGGTCGACGGAGGACTGCTCGAGCACGACGCCGATTCGAATCAGGTGTCGGCGAGCGAGGGTGACGTCGCCTGCCGATCCTGGATCGACGACTCGGGCGACAAACCGGGCACGCACACGCATAGCGTGGCCGTCTGGACCGCCGACGGCCACGAAAGGTCTTTTCGGTCCGGTAGTTGCCGTAGGCGCGGTCGGGCGACTCTCACCGGAGACGACAACACTTACCCAGACGGTCCACGCACTCTCGAGTATGCAAAGCGATTGGGGAGACTGGCTCGTACGCGACGTCGAGGAAGCGACGCCGGACGGTGTGGCCGTCTGGTATCTCGGCTGCAACGGCTTCGTCCTCAAAGGAGCCGAAGGGACGACCGTCTTCGTCGACCCCTATCTTGGGCTCGGCGATCCGCCACGAACGGTTCGGATGATACCGGTACCGTTCGACCCCGACGATGTCGCCGAAGCCGACGCCGTCCTCGCGTCCCACGAGCACACGGACCACGTCCACGGGCCGAGCCAGGCACCGATCCTCGAGAACACGGGTGCGACGTTCTACGCGCCCGACGACAGCCTGGCCGTCGCCAGGGAAGACGAGAACTGGACCGAAGGGTGGGACGTCTCCGAAGATCAGTTTTCGGCTATCAAAGAAGGTGAGACGTTCGAAGTTGGTGAGTTCACGATCCACGTCGAGGACGCCCACGACCCGGACGCGACCCACCCGGTGAGCTACGTGATCGAACACGAGGCAGGTACCTTCTTCCACGGTGGCGATACGAAGCCCGGTGACGCGTTCGACCGGATCGGTGCGGAGTACGACATCGACCTCGGCGTGCTCGCGTTCGGCACCGTCGGCCAGATTCCAGACAAGAAAACCCGCGAACCCAAGCGCACCCGCTGGTACAACGACGAGAACCAGATCGTCGAGGCTGCTTCTGCCCTCCAGCTCGACCGGCTGCTGCCCAGCCACTGGGACATGTGGAAAGGGCTGACCGCCGACCCAACCGTCCTCCACCACCACGCTGCGAGTTTCGACTCTCCCGAACGACTCGAGGTCGTCGAGATTGGAGACCGGACCGACGTATAATTCGTCACAGTTCCCCGCACCATTTATAATAATGGTGCGGTAACGTTAGTCCCATGAGTAGCATCGCCGACGCGGACGACGTCATCGAAGTCAGTGCCGACGGGCTAAACGTTACAAAGACGTTTACTGCGGAAGAGTTTCCCGTCCCTGCGATCCGCTTCGAGATCGAGTCCGGGCGCGACAGTAAGGTCGAATTTCGCCTCTCAGAAGAGATCCCGGACTCGTTCCCGATGGACAAAATCGGGTTTCATCCCGAATACTACAGCGACGACTGGACGGCATTTCAGGACAACCACGTCGAGTTCACTCACACGCTCGAGGCTGGCGAGCGGCTCGTGACGGTCTACGGTATTCGGATCGACGACGAAAGTGCTGCCGGCCAGTTCATGACGGAGCCGACGCTCGTCGAGGTGAGCCCGAACGAACAACGAAAGACGAGCGACGAGGTCGACGACGAGGTCATCGACAGCATCGTCTCGGGCAACAGCGACCGTGCCGTAAAGGAGATGATCTCCGGCGGCTCGGCGTCCGTCCCGGGGCTGAAAGATAGCGAGACCGGTGAAGCCGTCGCCGAAACGTCGGACGAACACTCCCAGGAAGACGCCTCCCCCGAGACCACCGAGCCAGCAGTCGACGAAGAGCCAGCCACGACAGCGTCCGATCTCGACTCCGATCCAGAAGCAGGCAGTCTCGACCTCGACCTCGAAGACGTCGACGCCGAGCCAGTCGATTCGAGCGACGACGGAGACGACGAAAGCGCGCCGGACATCGATCTCGGACTCGAGGAAGAAGCCGAATCCGGAGACGGAGACGGAGACGAAGACGAGGCCGAAGCCGAACCCGAATCTGGAGACGAAAGCAAGGGCGTCGAGTTGCCTGCCGAACCGGAGCCTGACCGCCAGCGCGAGGACGGAGAGAGCGAAGGAGTAACGGCCACAGCCGAAGAGACCACGACGGAACCCGTGGAGTCCGAGCCACGACAGCAGGAAACCGGGGAGCCAGTGACAGTCGACACTACGACCGAGTCCCCTTCCGATTCCGCTCCCACTCCCGAGCCGACGGCCGACACGTCTCCTGCGACCGACGAGCCCGCGCCCGAGTCGTCTCCTGGCGCCGCTGGCGCTGAACCATCTGCGACCGACGAGCTTGCGACCGCTCCAACCACTGCCATCGACCTCGAGGACGAGTCTATCGCAGAGCGACTCGCCGAAGAGATTCGAAACGACGACGTCGACCCGGACGACCTCGAGACGCTCCGGGACGAACTCGAGACCGAACACGAAGACGACGAGCCGACACCGGCCGACCTGGCGAAGCTCGACCACCTCCAGTCCCGCGTCGAGGAAGTCGCAGCCTACACCAGCGCGCTCGAGGAGTTCATCAGCGAGAACGGAACTGGGGAGCACATCATCGACGAGTTCCGGACCGAACTGACCGAGTTCGAAGAGGAACTCGAGTCGATGGGCGAGCAGGTCGAACGAACCGACGACCGCCTCGAGGAGACAGAAGGCGAGGTCGAGACGCTTACCGACTGGACGACCGAACTCGAGGACGACGTCGATGTGATCGACGACCGCACCAACGATGTCGAAACCGATCTCGAGTCCGTGACCGACGAGGTCGACGACTTGGCTGAGCGAACTGACGGGGTAGAAGACGACATCGAGGCTGTCGAGCGCGACATCGAGGACGTCGAAGACGAACTCGCGGACGTCACCGACACGGTCGACGATGTTACCGATGTCACCGACGAGCTCGAAGCACTCGAGGACGATGTCGAGGAGATCGAATCCGAACTCGAAGACGTCCGCGAGAGCGTAACGGATCTCCGAGAGTGGCGCGATCAGCTCGGATCGATGTTCTCGGGGAACTGATCTGACTCTTTTCCAGTAATATAGGCGAATTTGCCTGGGAGCACAACTCGTTTATCCGTCCACAGTCGAGAACTGGTCGAACATCGATGGGCGAGAGGATCCCGATCGCAGTTCCTCGAAAAGGACGACCGCTCGAGTCGGTCCTGGACCGGATCGCACGCCGACTCGACGCGTCGAAGCTCGCAGACGACGTAACGTCGACGCTTCGCAACGAAAAGGAACGAACGAAAAACGAACTCGAGAAGTCGCCGGCGGACGTTTACCGCCGCCTCGCCGAGTACAGTGATGTCGACGATCCGACCGAACCCGAGTACACGCTCGTCCGAGACACTCGTTCCGGCCATCCTCGCCGGATTGTCTTCGACAGTGTCACGATCCCGCTCGATGGCGTCGACGGCGTCGCGGACGACACCGAGGTGCAACTGATCGGCCGCGAGGAGCCGTTTCGGGCGCTTCGGACGCACGAAGTCGCGCTCGCGTTTGACAGCGCAGACCTCATCCTGGAGGAGGTCGTCGAACTCCGTCCCGAACCGATCGACAGGATTGCGGACATGAACGCCCGGATCGATCCCGCGGATACAGACGTTCAGGTCGTAACTGGGCTCGGGGATACGGTCTATCACACGTTGCTTGCCACGCCAGCGGTTGCGCCGGCGTCAGCGTCGCTCGACCGCGCGTTTCTCGACGCGTACGAGGGCTCGCTGTGTATCGAACCGCGGTACGAGCGACTGGTCCGTGCCGTTCTCGGAACACAGACGGTAGACGGCGTCGAGTTTTGCTATCCCGATGACGGCCGGGAAGAAGAGGCTGCAATCGCAGAAACCGGGGTCGGCGTGTACCTCACCGTCACCGGCTCGACCGCCCGCGAACACGGTCTCGAGCTGGGCGAACAACTGTTTCCCAGCGAGACGGTTCTACTCGAGAGTCCGCCAGAAGTCACGACGTCGGTCGCCAGGGTCCGCTCGCTGTTGGACGGAGCGGATCTCGAGACGGAACTGGCTGTGAGCAGATAACCGTCGGAGCCGATCAGGTCATGCGGTCGGTTCCCGAGCCTGGAATTCACTACATTGAGACTACGGCGGGTTTAGCGAACTCCGGTCATACACCGGTGTCGAGTCGTACACCGGCCACCCGACGTGCGGTTTCCGGGCGATCCGACGAAAGACACTCCGGCGAGACCCACTGGTTGATGCCACTACGAGACGCTGGACAGTTCACAGCCAAGAACTCGTTCTCTTCGACGGACAATCAAGAGGGCAGACTACAGGTGGCCGTATCCCTTGCGTTCGAGTTCCGCCTCTAGTTCGACGTGCATCGCTTCGACAGTCTCCTCGTCGAAGTGCCGCCCCGTCATCGCACCCGAGATGTCCGCAATTTCAGCGTGCCACTCGCGCACTGCGTCCGCAAGGGCCGCGAGGAGTTCTTCCTCCGTCTTGTCTACTCCCTCAACTTCCTCGACGACCTGCCACCCCGGCTGGAAGTTTTCGAGGACGTATCCCCTATTTTCGAACTGAAGCGCGAACCGCTCGCAGACCGCCCCGAACCCCGTTTCGAGACTGAGCAGTGGAATGACGTGGGCGATACCATCTCGCGTCTCCAGCTGACGAAGATCCACAACGGGGACAGCAGCTTCAGGGAGCACTGAATAGAGCGGATCAGGGAGCCGCGAATCGTTTTCAGCGGTTCCTGGCGCGTCGTACTGGTCGCCGATGGACTCGCCTTTTTCTTTTACGATTTCCGGTGGTTTGTCGCTCGACTCATCGCTGAGAATTTCTTTCAAGATTGCGTAAAACCGCCATTCGTCGCCGTAGTCATAGAGGTAGCAGATGCGATCGTACTGTTCGAGACCGAGCTGTCGGGTCATCTCGCCGATCGTCACCTCACCGGCGTTCTCGATCCGCTCGGTACGCAATATCGGATCGCCACCAAGCGACTCCTCGTACTCTTGCGGGCACTGATATTTGACGGCGCTGTTCCAGTAGTCTTCATCCTCCCCGACGAACCAGAGGTGGCCCTGATCGAGTCCAACTGCAGGGTTGATGGCCGACTGGAACTCGGCGATCGTACTGTCTGCGCCGCCGACGACGTCCCGCCACAGTGACGTCGGATCGGGATCGAACTTGACGCGAAAGCGATAGGCAGTCATCCTTCCATCTCCGCTCCCGTGCGGAAACTAGTGAGGTCGTCGATACGCTGTTCGAGCTCTTCGATCTCCGCTCGAAGCTGGTTCGCCTCGTCGTCCTCGCTGGCAGCAAGGCGGTCTTTCAATCCCTGCAATCGAGACTCTTTGACGTCTTCATCGACCTCTGCTTTGCGAACGTATTCACTTTCTTCGAGTTCATACACATCGGATTCGGAGAGCGTGGTGACTTCAAGCGCTTCATCGACTTTCGAACGGTCGACGCTCAGCACACGTTCGCGGTCGATGCCAGCGTTCTCGAGGCATTCCAGCACTTCCGCGTCGTCTTTGAGCGAACGGTTACGGCGACTCGTCCGTTGGACGGAGCCATACTGCCCAGAAACCGGACGGTCGTGATGGAGTCGGGCGAGGAGGACATCTGCGATCTCTTTTCGGAAGTCGTTAGCATCTCGCTGGACATCCGAAAGCAGGGTGTAGAGATTCACTAACGCGTCCGTCTCCAGTTCAGCGAGAGTAGTCACATCGTGACGCTCGAGTGCATCGATGAGGAGAAGTGCGTCCGAGTAGACAGCAAGTCCGTCGGGTTCTGTTCGGTCCTCGTCTGTTGGTCCCTGCTCTACACCCATCACCTGCGTTGCCGTCGCAACCTCTGATTGTGTGATGACACCAGCGTCTTCATCGACCTCGAACTGTGGATGGACACTCCACACCGCCGGGTATGGGTCGGCATCCGGTGGGAAACGGTCAAGGTTAAACCCGCCAGAAGCGTCCTCAATTCGTCGATAGAGCGTTCCGAACTGGTCGCGCTGGAGCGGCCGCGTCTCGTCGTTGTCTTCGAACTGAATGATGACGCGGGCGTCCTGCACGTCAGTAATCCGAAATCGCTGATGGGAAAGTGGCGTAATGAGTGTCGCACTCTCGGGGAGGTCGTCGAGTTCCTCGAGAAGCGTGTGCCAGTTGGCGGTGAAAGACATATACAGTGTTATGTGCTATTCCGACTAAATCTTGTTCACGATACGGCCACCGGTGGGTCGGCTCTTAACAGACACTCTGATATGTGGCTCGTCGAAACCACTGATATGGCCGAAACGTACGCACTTCGTGTTCAGATCGGGTCACACGAGTACGACGGCGAGTTCTATCTCGTCGGCGACGGATACGAAACCCCAGCAGACGTGTTGGACAACGTCGCTGCCGACCACCTCTTGCGAATCGCGAATGCGCCACATATCGAAGAGTACCTGCTCGATGTGCTGAAGCACGGAGAGAATACAAGTAAAGTCGAGTATGAGGCGACAGACAGTGACATCGAATGTTGGGTTCACATCGACGTCTCCTACCGAAGATACGCCTTCGGTGTCGGAGACAGAGTGTTCGAGTTTTCCAGCGAACCGAGCAAAAGCGAAATCGCGTCGACTGTCACGCAACTCCAGTCGTAAACTGTGGACTCTCGTTCACGGATCGAAGTAGTAGATGTAGGGGTGGTCAGCCTTTCCAGCGGGCATAATCTCTTCGAGTAGCTTGCGAACCTCGGATTCGGAGGGGGCACTGGTGATGATTCGATCGTCGTAGATTGCTACATAGGCTTCATCAAGGCCCAACTCGCGTAGTTCACGTCCCAAGCTTCGGGCACGGGGTTTCCCCATCTCTTGATCGCTCTTGTGAAGGACATTGTTGGTGAGTCAGAGAACAGTTCGAACGATGTCTTTCAGGGCTTTTCGACCGGGTTTGCGTAGGATTTTCCGACGAAATTCGAAGAGTCTGAGATACGTGGTGAGTTTGTCCTTCGAGATACCTCGATGCGGCGAGAGCCACCGTCGCGCCAGCGACGCGTGGCTCTCGCACGTATTCACGTGTACATCTCCATCAACGTACTCTCCCTCGCCGTGAATAACCGCTTCTCGCTGGTACGTTTCGTCCGTCTCTAACGGGTCGTAGGCACGAAAGCCGTCGGTATAGACTGTCAGCGACTCCTCCTCGTGGGAATCGAGGAGGAGTCGCACAGCCGATTCGTCGGCGGATTTCGACGGGATGACGTATCGCTGATCGCTACCGCGATCAACGAGGACAAACACAGGTGGCTTGTCTTCGTCGTAGTTTCCTCTGCCACGTTTCGAGAGACCACGCGAGCGCGACTCCTGGTCGCGCTCGCGGCCTTTCTTTCCGGCAGAAACGTAGAACTCATCGATCTCGACGGGGCCAACGAGATCGAGCTGAGGCGCGTCGAGCGTTCTGGCGAAACGCTCGACGCGCCGGTGAAGCGATCGGTAGGAGACGTCAATTTCAGCGTCTAACTGGCGGATACTCGTGTTGAATCGGAGCAACGAGTAGAACGCGAACAACAGCTTGTCAAGGCCGATCTTCGCGTGCGCGAAGATCGTGCCGGTCTTGTCGTTGAACGTGCGTCCACAATTTTTACAGCGATACCGCTGATACTCTCGATAGCTGCCGTACTTGATCACCGATTCAGACTGGCAGCGCGGGCACTGGAGGCCCTCGCGCCAGCGAACCTGCTCCAGCAGGTTCGCGGCGCTCGCCTCTGAGCGAAACACTTCAACTGGGAACATAGTCGGGTGATGCTGACGCATCACCCTTGCCCGCTACGCTTTCACAGCGCCAGCTCTGTTCGACCAACAATCTGCTTCCGAAGAGCGCTCTTGATTGTAAATCCGCTCCAGTTCGTCGGATCTCTCCCGCAACTGCCCGATCTCTGACGCGTATCGTTCCCGGTTGCGCTTGTTTTTCATATAGAAGCGCAACTCCTCGGCGTCCGTCTTTTGATCTTCTTCGGGTGCTGGAAGGGAGTCGATAATGCCGAAGCGATGTTTGGCCTCCTCGTATTCGTCGTCGATGTCAGTACTGAGCGAACCTCCGAAGATGATGTTCTTGACACCGATCCATCCATCCATCGTAGACGATTTCGCCTTCGAACGGCAACAGGACGACACTCGAAACCGGGACTGGAAGTGCCGACTCGTCCCACAGTTCAGCGAACGGAAGCCGAGCCGGGCGGACTGCGTAGACTTGCGGCGGTTCTGTCCAATCGAGGAAGATGGCGTCGTCCTCGCGATAGCGGGCGACGACGAACTCCCCGACGACGAAGTCAGTCCACGCTGCGATTTGTTCGAGATCAGCCTCCGCCAGGTCGGGAGGATTCTCTTCGACGAAGTCTTCTATCAGGTCCGTTGTCGACTCGTTGTACAGCGTATTTCGAAGCGGGCGGAGCTCGTCAGTGTAGTGCTGTTCAAGATCGGCGACCGTTTCGATCTCTTCGATGACCTCGAAGCGGTCGTTGACATACACCAACAGATGCGTACAGGTCTAGAAACCGTTGTCACTCTCTTCGGATAGTCGTCTGTCGGCTTCACTCATTGTAATAGACGTGTTTACGATCACACTAATCAGGTGTTTCGAATATCAAGCAAGCCCGTCATCGATACTCGGAAATCGTCCGGTCGGGACGTAGTAACCGATCTCATCGATCCACGTCGACAGCCACCCGTCAGCAGTGGCTTCATCGGTTTTCCCAGCAGCGATTGCAGCCAACAGAACGCCAACCGACCCGACAACGGTCACGGCCTGGTCTTTCGCAAACGATCGGGCATCTCCGTCGTCTGTCAGCAGCCGACTGTCGTGTGCGTGGCGAGGGCGAACGCCTGGGCTTCCGGGATCGATTTCCATAACTCGTGGGTGAGCAGTCGGCAGAGTGCCCGCAAATGGATCGAGCAGTTTGTGTAGTACTACGACCATCAGAGACCGCATCAATCGCTCGATGGACAACACCACCTGACGAGGTGCTAAACTAGTGGCGGGCCAAGCCTGAACTGATGAGTCGAATCTGGCGGTGTGGCCCGATTCGACCCGTCAGTCGACGGTTGGGGCGGTACTAGTACTCCGCCAAGCGTCGACTGCTGCGTGAACCCAGACGACCGCATTCGGTTTCACTCATCCGTTCAGGCTTGCCAAAGCACTAGACCGTGCCGTCTAATAGCCGATTCGGTTGCTCTATCGCTGGAACGAAGCCGTGCTTGTCAAAGAGGTATCTCCATTAGCTGAACCTGTAGAAGGCAGGCATATAGCCAAATAATCGGTTGGGTGACTGTTTTACTCACGTCAATATATCTGTACGAAACAGATGGTAGAGAAGAATAGAATGGCCACTACAAGAACAGGCGAGAATCCGTCAAAACAGGGGATGCAGAACAGCGCCGCCGCTCAGGAGTCAGCGGACACGGAACGATTCTGATTAGTCGGGCGGGTCAAGACCGTAGTATTTCTTCGCTACGGTGAGAAACTGATTGGCGTCTACACACGGCTCGTATGTCGAATTTTCACCCTCAATAGCGAGTTTTACAAGCAAATCCACAAGCCGCCAGACGTTGTACAGCACGCACGCAAACACGAAATTGAAGAACCGATACGTGTGGCGTTTACTCGTCGTGCGGACACGAAACGTCTTGATTTGCTTGTAGCCATTCTCGATGCCCCAGCGGTGGCGATAGCGACGAACCATCCGCTCAACCATGTGGATACGCTCAGTCTCGCTGTCGTCATCATCCAGCGTCACGCTCGGGTGGTTCGTTTCAAACAGCGCGTACTCCTGTGCATCCTCTTTACTCCCTACTGTCGGTTCATCTGCCTCATCTTCTCGAATCTCTTTCGTGAGAGAACTGAAACCCTGCTGAGCATCATCTTCATTTAGATTAATACCGAGGTCGCTGAGGTCGTCACGCATCTTCTCACGGATGTCTGTCCTCTCCTCCGTTTCATGACCTCCATCTTCGTTCTCCATATCGAAGTCGTTGCTCGCGCTTGACGGGAGGTACATCCGCTTGCGATTCGGACCATCTGAAACTGTTTCCTCTTCAATGTGAACTGTCTTCTCAGAGCGGCAGAGCCGTGTACACGTCGCTCTTTCTGACTGGTACTTTCGTGCGCCGTTAAGATAGTAGACACCGTGCTTGTCGCACGCGTCTTTCACGCCCGCACTATCGAACTCTCTGTCCATCATCACAAGTTCGATGTCGTCTACGAGGTCAAGCGCATTTTCCAGCAAACTATCCACGATGTCGGCTCGCTCCATCCCGCGTTTGACTGGAACCGCGTCCAGAACGAGTGGAATGTCGTACCCAATAATCTGGATAGTTGCCCACTGGTAGTACACTTCACCGTCTTTGTAGCCGAGAATCCAATCCTCAGAGATATTGTTGTCCTCGTCCCGTTCGACTTTGCCTGTCCACGGATTTCCCTTTGTGATGTCGATTGCAGCCCAGAGTTTGCCGACGAGTTCGGAGTTGTGGCGGGCGCGGGAGATTAGCATCCGAGTGGTTTCATGGAGCATCGAGCGCGTTTCCTCGACAGTGAGTTTCCCTATCTGATAGCGGTGGTTCGACGCGCTCGGCGTGCGGTCGCGCTGGGAGTCGATGTAGAAAGAGTGCTGACCACTCTGGGCGTACATATTCTCGCGCATACCCATGTACGCATGTTGTTCCCAGAACGCGTTCTCATGAATCACGCTGTTTTCGGCCCGTTTCAGGTAGAACGTATCCGTGACGAACGGTTTGGCCTGTTGCCAGACTTCCTTGGTCTTCTCCGCGACGAGACGTTGTTTACTCCGCTTTGAGGTTATATCGCGTTCCTTGGGTCGAAACACGGGGTCAGGAGCAGGAATACCTTGTTCGCGGGCAAAGGCGAGGGCTTCCTCCGTGGCTGTTCGCACGTATTCACGTTGTACGTCAGTGAATTCTTGGTTCCACATTTCCCAGAGCCGTGACTGGCTCGGCGCTCCACTCGTGTCACGGTTATTTTCGACGGGGAAGCCAAAGTCGCGGCAAACGGTAGGAAAAGACTTGAGGAAGTGGTGGAGAAGTGTCTCTTGACAGTCCCACGCAAGCCGAAGCATGTGTGCTTTCACCCACGCATGAAAAGACGTGGTGTTCCGATGCCAGTCAGCGCGGGCATCATCGTAGGTTTCGTTTCGAAAGAAGGAATTTCGTAGAACTTCGACAAAATCAGGTTTCTCGGCGTAGTGGGTAAGGAAGTGGATGCTTCCATTGTGGGTCTCGTCGTTGACGGTAAATGTGAAGAACCTATCGTGGTCGAACGGGGATTGGGCAGGTTGAATTGCCGACACAACTTGCTAAAACGAAATACATAATGTTAAAATTATGCTTTTTGTCTGAATATAGGTGTGAAATGATGGTGCTATAGAAGTTCTCATATCGTCTTTACGAGTACTCGATGAAAGATAAGTACGGGAGAAGAAGTGAACGTTCTAAATCAGTCAGTATATAATGAAATATTTAGGAATTAGCACTTCCCGATTCGAGAGTGTCTGTATATCCTTCAAGGAAGAAGTTCCCTATCCAAAGCAATGCGATAACAACCCCGACAAGTATCACGAGTGCCTGCGCGAGACCCTCTAGGGTTGCTGCTGCGGAGAGCGTCACTCCGAGGACTATCAAAATCCCCACCGTATCACGAAGTCTCCAATCTTCCACACCTATCACTATTGTCTATAGTCCTATAAGTCTTTTGTAGAATCGATAAATTCGCACCTGTAGTGAGCAAATCGACACGTTTCGTTTCACCATGTCTCAGGAGGCACGCATCGCTCAGTACAGGTGTTAAGCTAAACGAGAAATAGCTACAGTCGATTTCCGTAGACTGAATCGAAGCGAGTGTACACCGCTGCAAATGTGATAAAGACAGCAATTGCTCCGATACCGACACCAATCCATTCTCCGTATGGAACCCCGTATTCTAGCAGACCAATTGCAAGCCGTTCTCCGACAAATGCCATCATCATGATGACGCCTAAGCCGAGGAGAAAGCTCACAACGAAGTTTCGTTCGATGATGTTCTGTGCCATACAATATATTTCTCGTAAAGGGTAATAGGTTTTCTGTCCTTCTGATGCTCAGTACGCACACGTAGTTATCGAATCGTCCGTTTCGATTCAGGCATAAGACTGTATAAATAAATCGAAGTACTATCTACTTCTGGTAAGGATTCAGCGTTGAGTCCGCAGACGCGCTGAGAAATCCAACCGATTATCCGTGACGTGCCTGACTTCAGAACCTGGCATTGATATAGCGGTATGTGATTTACCAGGTGGCGATCGATCACGAGTAGGTCGTGCGAGTAGGAGAGATTGCCTCACGACAGTCGAAACGGGGATTCCAGCCGATCGCACTACTCTGTGACCGAGTAGATACACTCGAGGTAGGTATCACGAACCCGATCACCCCAGTTGTGGGTGTAGGTGTCGATCACGTCGCTTGCGACGTCTCCGCGGAGATACTGGACGATACCTCGATCTCCCGTTCGATCTCGAAGATGGGTCGTGAAGAAGTGCCGAAAGTAGTGGGGCGTGACGTTCTCGGTCGTGCCGCCGCCGGTCCGGTACCAGCCCCGTTCTCGAGCGTGGTTCTTGACGATGTAGCGGACGTCCGACGGCTCGAGGCGCTGTCCCCACGATTCGCCAGTGTCGAGAAACAGGGGTCGGGCCGGAGAGACCGCGTCCGGCCGGAGCGCGAGCCACTCGACCAGCGCCCATCGGAGTTCGTCGTCGACGGGAATCACAGTGTCGCGCTTTCGCTTGTTCGAGGCGGTCCGTACCTCGCCGTTGACGCTTTGCCCTCGGGTCGGGTCGGCAGAGACGAAGATCGAACCCGGCCGACGGTCCAAGTGGACACGTGGCTCCCACTCAAGGTCGATTTCAGGCGTCTCGAGGTGCAGATCCTGCAGATCGAGATTACAGAGTTCGCCGACGCGAATCCCCGTCTTCAATAGCGTGACGACGATCGCTCGCTCCAGGGGGTGTGTGATCGAGTCGACGAACGCTTGCATCTCGGAGACGGAGACATCCCGTCGGGTCGGATCGGTGTCGATTGATTCTGACATCTCTTCCATCACCAGTGCCATCGGGTTCTCTTCGAAGACGCCGACCCGGTTCATGTAGTCGTAAAAGCGGTTGAGATAGGAGGCGTAGGTGGCGATCGTGCTCTGTTCGAACTCTCCGCGCAGGGAGTGAACCCAGGCCATACACTCTCGGCGGTCGGCGTCACGAAGGCGTTCGACCTCGTCGAAGCGATTCCGGACGAACGCCTTGAATTCGTGGAGCACCCGGTCGTACGCCTCGAGGGTGCGTTCGCTCTTGCCGTGGTAGCGCTGATCGTCGAGGAAGTACTCGATTGGATCTGACACGTCTTTGGGGGCTTCGGTAGCGCGTGGATCAGTTGCCATCGGTATCACCGACTGTGGTGTAGCCGCCGTGACGACCACTGTACCTGATCTCGTTTCGTGACTGCAGTTCCTCTAGCGTCTCGTCCAGTCGTGACTCGATGTCGTCGCTGACTGCCTCGAGCAACTCGTCCCAGTCGTACGTGTCAGTCCCGAGTAATTTCAGGATGCGTGTTTCGAGGGCGTTACCCCTGGGGTCTGGGTCGGGAGAGTCGGGTTCCTCGCGACCAGATTCGAACCCTGCGCGCCCTGCCTGAACCATCGTCCGGACGAACTCGCTCTGACTCATGTCGAGGTCGTCGGCGTGGGACTGCCACTCCGCTTTCTGGTAGGCAGGGACGTAGGTCTTGACGGTCTTCCTGGAGGTGTCTGTAGAGTCGTTCATACGTGACCGATTAAACGCCGTGACCTTCAATCTTCCCGTTATTCGGGCTAAGTAAGCTTATACCAACTACCAGAACTCTATTTTGGCCAAGTGTGGTGCTTCAATTCGAGATTGAAAATGGAAAAGACCCGCATTTAGAGATATAGTTCTTTGAATTGTGGTACCACTATTTGGCATTAGTTTCTTGGCCCGAGTCCGTTCGACGACTTCGAGACTGGGGTGGGCGAGAGCCAAACGATTCCAGGTTGTGATACGATCGGTCGATTGGACACGAGGACGAGGAGTGGTGTCGGCATCCGTGACAGTCTCGAACGAACGAGGCCGAAGCAGGTGGATGTGAAAGGCCTGAAAGACCATCGGAGTGTGGAATGGTCGCGAGGAGAGTTCGGCCGAGACGTTCGGTCTCCGACTGGTACTGGCCCTCCGATGGGATTCACGACGAAGACCAAATGTTACTTCCGCACACTCGGGTCGAGGCACCCGACTCGCTCAGCAATGTAAACGGTCCGAAGCGAAGTGTGAGACGCTGGCCTGCCAATAGAGCGCGAGACACGCCACCTGGTGCGGCTTCGCCCGGTGAGATCGAGACAGCACCACCGAGCCCGAGATCGACATCGATGTAGTGGGTTCTGGTTCACTCGAGCAGTGATCTCGACCTCGATCGAAGAGCTCTTTCTGTGCCAACCACGAGCCGCCAGAATCGTGCTCCGACGGTCGGCTGGCCCAAATCTGTCGGGCCTTTGGGGGGAACCGTCCTCATCGAGTCGAGAGCGGATGACACGACCGTCGAGCGGCCGAGAAGCCTGGTGTCGTAACCCCTGGCTGGGCGGAGGACCGACGGCACAAACCGGCGCTCGGTCGAGATGTGAGCGCTAACAGGTGACACACCCACTGCTGTGGCTCGAGTCAACAAAGCGGACATCCTCTAACCGATGTCCGACCTCGCTACAGCCAGTGGCCTCGGACCAATCTGTGCACTTACCGCTGTCGAGGCAGTCGGGACGAGTTTGGCTGCTTCGACGGTGACTCGAGACATCGTGGGGTTCGTAACTCGGAACACGACCCCTTCGGTAGAACGGCCAACTCGATAGAACACAGCGGGGAGCTCACGCGTCGTCAAAGTGTCTTTTCTCGGACGCCAGAGCTTGAGTTAGCGTTGAAATCGCCAAGAACTATCTCTCGGCCTCGCAAACGCAACAGAAGGGCCAGGCTGGGGCTTGCAGGGGCTCGCTGAGAACAGCGAGAAGGAGACCGCTGAGGACGTGAGTGGCCCTGTTAAATCTCATGTCGCTATATCGAAGTTCGGGAGCCACCTGGTAATCGAACGGAAATCGAGGCGACAAGCGAAATTCAACACCCGACGCTTCTCGTGATCGGCAGGTGTGCGGAAAGAAACCGAATACGAGCGCTCGCGACCGAGAAGGCGGCACAAGACTACTGGCCGACCGCTATTTCGTTCGTGACGCCGACATCCTCGGCGACGTCGTGAAGGTCGAGCGCGCCGAGCGTCTCGGTCAGCGGCACGCCGTCGGCATCCCAGCCACGAGCCGTGTAGTACCGATCCAGCTCTCGTTCGTACGACTCCTCGTCGATCGATTCGCCCTCGTTTGGCCCGTTCGGTACCTCCTCCGTAAACCGAGCCGGAAGCCTGTCGTCGTCCCTATCGAACCCTTCACGGACGTTGAACGCTTTCGAGAGGTTGTACATCCGCTCGCCCGTTGTCAGCAGCTCGGACCGCGAGAGGTCGAAGCCGGTGATCGCGTTGACCAACTCACGGACACCTTCCTCGAGGGTGAGCCCGCGAGTGAACTTACAGACCCCGGTGATGTCGTAGACCGCCATCAGGTCCTCCATGGACTTGAGCGCGAGGGATTTCCCGTCCATGCGAGTGCGGTCGTAGTTCTCGAACTCCCAGAAGTCGCCGTTCATCTCGAGGGCGTACAGACAAGACGTGAGGTGGTCGGCTCCGCGGGGCGAGACGCCGAACGCAAGCGCCATCCCCTTGATCCCGCGGGGTTCGAACCCGGCCGGGGCCTGGTTCTTGACGTGGACGGCGAACTCCTCGCCGCCGCCGGCGCGTCGGGCCGCACGGACGTGGCCGTCCATCAGCAGTTCCCCGAGTGCGCCCTCTGCACGGGCCATCTTCCGGAGCGTCTCGAGGAGGGCGTCGGCGTCGCCAAACTCGAGGTCGACGTCGGTGTCGACGTTCTCGAGCAGTCCGCGTTCCTCTGCTTCCATCGCCCACGCGATCGCGTTCCCGGCGTCGATCGTATCGAGTCCGAGCCGGTCACAGATCTCGTTGGCCTTCGAGACGGCCTCGATGTTGTCGACTTCGACGTTGCCACCGAGCGCATACTGGGTCTCGTACTCGGGGCCGTCGACCGCGATGTCGCCGTACTGGGTGTCTTCGGCCTCGAAGTACTGGCTACACGGCTTGGTACAGTACGGACAGGGGCGTTTGGTGTCGACGTACTCCTCGGTCCAGGACCGGGGATCGAGCGAGATGCGGTCCTCCGAGGGGTCCTCGAGCCGTTCGTACGCCCGCTCGAAGTAGCCGGATTGCCAGTTACGTGTCGGGAAGATCCCCAGCGCGGTGTTTTTCGCGTCCAGAGCCTCGCCGGTTCCGTACTGGACGTCGACCGACGCGTCGCCGGTACCCGAGATGTCGATCTCGCCGCGACCGGTCGTCTCGAGTCGCCACTTCTGGTTGAGTGCCTCGAGTTCGTCGGGACGGGCGACCGGGACGTCCGTGGAGCCTTTGACCGCGATGGCCTTGAGATTCTTCGACCCCATGACCGCGCCAGGACCGCCACGGCCGGCCTGGCGATCCTCACACTCGATCATCGAGATACGGGACTCGTGTTCCCCGGCGGGGCCGATGATCGCCGACCGGAACGCGGAGCCGTAGCGCTCCTCGAGTCGGTCGTGAGTCTCCCGGGTGTCGAGCCCCCAGAGGTCGTCTGCCGGCTCGAGACGGACGTCGTCGTCTTCGATGACGAGAACGGACGGTTCGTCACAGGCACCCGTGATCGTCAGGGCGTCGTAGCCTGCGCGTTTGAGCTGATCGCCCATCTTCGCGCCGACCAGCGACTTGCCGTAGCCGCCGGTCAGTGGCGACTTGAACCCGAAGGTCGTCTTCGAGCCCGTCGGAACCGACGGGCCGACGAGGACGCCGGGAGCGACCGCGAGGACGTTTTCCGGGTCGAGCGGGTCGACATCGAGGCCGACCCTGTCGTACAGGAGTCGCGTCGTAAACCCTGCCCCACCCAGATACGTGCGGACGAACTCCTCGGAGAGTTCCGCCGTGCTGTGGTCGCCGGCTGTCAAGTCAACCTCGAGAAGCTGGTGCCAGTAGGCCATACTCGAGCGCCCGAGTCTTCGGACAATAATGTTGGGGCACAGTTCCCATCGACGTGGAGTTCGGTACGAGCGTTTTTACGGACGTTCCGGTCGGCGACTGTCGGAGAATCGTACGGTTTGCTGCCAGCCAGTGCCGGCCAAATTGCGACCCGAAGCGGGGACACTGTGGCACATTGCCGTAACTAGTTACAGCCGATCGCCAGAGCGGGGCGGCGATCGGCGGTAACGAAGCGGACGGGAGAGACCGTATCATACGGTTTACTGTCCGTCAGTTCCGGCGTGACCGCGCGCTCCTGCGGTCGCGCCGGTAAACCATTACAGCGTTTTGCCTCAGTGTGTCGTAGTCCGTACGTCTTCGACCCGATACAGGGCGTCTTGGAGGCCTTCGCCGTCGCAGTCTTCGTTCGGGCACTCGTAGTGCCAGCCATCCTGGGTTGCCGCTGTCTCCCGGAACCGGTCGCCACAGACCTGACAGAAGAGTTGTCCCTTCTTGCAGGTGTCCCGATGTAACTCGAGGGCGAGTTCGGTCTGGAAGGACTGATTACAGTTACGACAGGTGTGCATAGTTCGTCTGACGCGAGCATCCATCAAAACTGCTTGGATTTGTTTATTGCGCTGAATTCTACGGTGAGTAGGCCCCTATGTGTCGGTTTGAGTTCCAAGCTCGTGAACGGAAGACGTTCAAGAAAAACCATTTACTAAAACTCGAGTACATCGGGTTCTGTCACGATGGAGTGAGTACCCTTCCAGCCGTTGGTCGGTGCGCCGATTTAGCCAACACGATCAGGATCGGCACACCAGTGCAGGCATGGTCCGCCTTAGCCACTCCAGGAAAAAGTGACGACGTGGCGACACGGGGCGGCAGGCGATCGGACGAAACCGAATCGAAAAACAGCAACTCGGGAGCGAACGGCGCGGTTACTCGTCCTGACCGAGGATACCGCGATCGGTCATCTTCTCGGGGTCGAGCACCTCGTCGGCTTCCGCCTCGTCGAGATAGCCCTTCTCGAGGACGACCTCTCGAACGGTCTTGTCCTCTTTGAGTGCGGTTTTGGCGACCTCGCTGGCTTTGTCGTAGCCGATGTGGACGTTCAGCGAGGTGGCGAGTGCCATCGACTGTTCGACCTGCGTTTCGCAGTGTTCACGATTTGCTTCGAGCGGGTCGACGAACCGTTCGGCAAAGACCTGACTCGAGTTGGCGAGCAGTTCCGCGGACTCGAGGAAGTTGTGCGCGAGGACGGGCTTGTAGAGGTTGAGGTCGATCTGGCCCTCGGCAGCGCCGGCGGAGACGGCGGCGTCGTTGCCGACGATCTGCTTGTGGACCTGGTTGACCGCCTCGGCGACGACCGGGTTGATCTTGCCGGGCATGATCGAGGAGCCGGGCTGGTTCTCGGGCTGTTCGAGTTCGCCCAGGCCGTTACGGGGGCCGGAGGCCAGCAGCCGGAGGTCGTTTGCGATCTTGTTCAGCGAGCCCGCAACCACGCGCAGGGCACCGTGGGCTTCGCTCATGGCGTCGTGGGCGGCCTGTGCCTCGAAGTGGTCGTCGGCCTCGCGGAACTGGACGCCGGTCTCTTTGGTGATGTACTCGGCGGCGCGGCCGGGGAACTCGGGGTGGGTGTTCAGTCCCGTCCCCGTGGCTGTGCCGCCAAGCGCGAGTTCGGCGAGATGATCCCGTACCTTGTCGACTCGGTCGAGGCCTTTGGCAATCTGGGTACGGTAGCCGCCGAACTCCTGGCCGAGCGTAACGGGCGTCGCGTCCTGGAGGTGCGTGCGGCCGGTTTTGACGACGTCGTCGAACTCTTCTTCTTTCTGCTCGAGGGACTCTCGGAGGGTGTCGAGGGCTGGGATGACGTCTTTCTCGAGGGCCTCGAGCGAGGCGACGTGCATCGCGGTCGGAACGACGTCGTTCGAGGACTGGCCGTAGTTGACGTGGTCGTTGGGGTGGACGACCCGGTCACCGATCTCCGCGCCCACGATCTCGGCAGCACGGTTGGCGATGACTTCGTTGGCGTTCATGTTCGACGACGTTCCGGAACCGGTCTGGAAGACGTCTACCGGAAACTGGTCGTCGTGTTCGCCGGCGATGACTTCGTCGGCGGCTTCGACGATCGCCTCTGCAACGTCGTCCTCGACCAGTCCGAGGTCGCGGTTTGCCTGTGCAGCGGCTTTCTTGACGACACCGAGTGCACGGACGAACCGTCGCCCGAACGTGATCCCCGAGATGGGGAAGTTCCCGATCGCACGCTGGGTCTGGGCCCCCCAGTAGGCGTCGGCTGGGACCTCCATCTCGCCGAGGCTATCCTCTTCGATTCGGTATTCGTCTCCCATACGCGGGGTCTCACGGCCAGAGGGGTAAAATCCACCGAAACGGGTGACGGGACTGCACGCGTTCAAACGCGCCGAAAGATCAGGTGAAATCGACCGATATGCCGATGTCGTCGGCCTCCGCACGTTCCCGCAGTGAGGACTGCAGCCGTTTCCGGCTCGTGCGTTGGACGGCGCGTGCGTCCTCGAGGTCGATGTCGTAGATCGTCGTCGACGACCAGAAGAACGAACGGGAACTGGCCGTATCGACGACGACCGACGCGATGCCGAGTCGTCGCTGGAAGATCGACCGGCGGACCGAGACCGTCTGGACACGGTAGTACGGGACGACAGTCGTTCGCCGCCGCCAGAAACCGCTTCGGATCACGATGTGGTCCTCGCCGACGTAGTAGGCGATGTGAACGTACCGAAGGTGAGCCGCAAGCGGCACCGCCAGGAAGACGACGGCGGCGAAGTACCAGTTCTCGAGCGGTGTCGTGTAGGCCACGCCGAAGGCGACCGCGACAAAGGCAGCTGCGACGAGCGAGTAGCGAACCAGGTACCGTCGGCGGGCGACCGGTGGCGGGCTACGGAACGTCGGCGTCTCGACGTCGGTGAGGTTCTCGGTGAACGTGTAGACGCGGCCCTGCTGGGCCAGCGGCACGGCTGACTGACTCCCGCCGTTGCTCTCGGGACCGTAGCCAGCGGTTTCCACCCAGAGACCGGCGTACTCGATCAGCCGCTGGACGGGATTGTCGGTCACCGTCACCGACTGGACTTTCTCGGCCGGAATAGACCCGCTGTATCGCTGGAGAAGTCCTCGTTCATAGACGAAGTCGTCGCCGACCCGACCGAGCTGGAAGTCGTAGTAGGTTGCGAACGTGTAGGCGACGCTGAGTAGATAGGTGACGAGAACACTGATGATCGCCGAGACGATAGTCAAGATCCCGTAACTACCCGTGTTTCCGGTGTCGAGATCGGCTGGTCCGCCAAACGGCTGGGAGGCGGCGACGAAGAACTCGAGAATCGACTCCGTTGCGAGGAAAAAGACGAATAGGACTGCAGCGACGGCCGCCGGACGGAAGGACGTAAACGAGTACAGGAGCAGTTCCCGTGGCGCGAGGTCGAACAGGCGCTGTTTCCGGGAATAGGTCGGCGAGTCTGGTTCGAAGGTCTGCTCCGGGTCCGCCGGTGGTTCTCGTTCGCCGGTTTCGTCGTCCACTGACGGGGAGGGGGCGTCGTCACCGGCACGTTCGGCGTCAGCGTCGACTGCAGCATCTTCGGTCGGTTCGTCGGACGCTGTCGCGGAATCGGCAGACTGCCGTCGCTGGCGTGTGCGCTCTCGTCGTCGGCCCTTCGCCTCGGCTGTGCGACGGCGAATCTCTCGCTGGAGTCGATTCGCTTCTTCTTCGCTGACGAAGTACAGAGTCGCTTCGGTGGTGCCGCCACCTGCCGTTTCGATCGAGACGGTCGCAAGTTCCAGGAGTCGCTGGAAGACGCTCTGTCGGATGTCGACGTTCTGGATCCGACCGTACGGAATCTCTCGAGAGCGCCGTGCGACGACGCCGGAGGAGACGTCGACGGTGTCGGTAGTGACTGCGTAGCCAAACCGGTAGTAGTAGACGACGCCGTAGAGCGTGCCAAAGAGGAAACCGATCGGTGCGGCGACGGGGAACCATGCCGGACTCACCGGGTCGAAGACACCGGAGAGGACGAGGACGAGAAAGACCGGTAGCCAGAGCCAGAGAAATCCGTACTGAACGGCGTACGTGACTGCACTGAGTGGGTGGAGCCGGTTCATACTAGACTGCGTCTTCGGTCTCGCTCTCGACAGCGAGATCGCGTAGCGTATCTTGAAGCTCGCGTGCTCTGTCGGGAGTCAGTCCCGGAATCCTGACATCCGCGTTTCGTGATCCGGCCGTATAGACGACGACGCTCGAGAGGCCGAGTGCCCGTTCGATCGGGCCGAACTGCGTGTCGACGTGCTGGACGCGGACGAACGGGACGGCAGTCTCGACGAACGTGATGACCCCCCGTTCGAGATAGAGGGCGTCGGACTGGAGTTCGAACTGCCAGACCTGATAGAGCCGAATCGCGTAGGCGGCCCCTAGGAGAACCGCAAACGCGACTACCCCCCCGAGCACCGCCGTCGGAACCGGAACGATCCACTGATCGACAG
The DNA here is from genome assembly GCF_000230715.2 of Natronobacterium gregoryi SP2. Classification (GTDB taxonomy): domain Archaea; phylum Halobacteriota; class Halobacteria; order Halobacteriales; family Natrialbaceae; genus Natronobacterium; species Natronobacterium gregoryi. The sequence goes on along the minus strand of NC_019792.1, from coordinate 13,371 downwards.
CCGCGAGGGCGATCCCGAAGACGGCCGCGAGGATCACCCACTGGGCGATCCAGAGATAGCGAATGCGAGTATTGAGCGATTCCATGTACGTATCCTATCAGCATAGTAGGATAAATCTGCGGGTACGCCGGCGTTAAGTGGCACGCAGCGGTCAGTTCTCGTCGCCGCGTGCGCGCTCGAACGTCTCGATCGCCAGCTCTCTGCGCCGGCCGTGGTCGACAATCGGGGCCGGATAGTCGGCCGCAGCCGCCGCTCGCTGCTCGTCTGTAAGCGTCGGCCAGTCGTGTATCTCGTCGGTACTCGCGTCTTCGAGTTCGGGCACGTAGCGGCGGACATACTCTCCGTCTGGGTCGTACTCTCGGCACTGTTTCGTGGGGTTGAACACTCGGAAGTAGGGCTGGGCGTCCATGCCCGTCGAGGCAGCCCATTGCCAGCCGCCGACGTCGTTTGCCGTGTCGTGATCGGCGAGTTGTCGGCGGTACCAGTCGTAGCCCTTTCGCCAGTCGATTAGCAGGTCTTTCGTCAGGAACGCAGCGACGATCATCCGGACGCGGTTGTGAACCCAGCCTTCCGCTCGGAGCTGGCGCATTCCGGCGTCGACGATCGGGTACCCCGTCTCGCCGTTTTTCCAGGCGTCGAACTCGTCGGGATCGTTTCGCCACTCGATCTCGTGATCGTACCCACTGAAGTTTTCGGTAACGATCTCCGGATTGAACGACAGTACGTGAGCGTAGAATTCCCGGAACGCGAGTTGCCGCTGGAAGGCGGTCACGCCGTCGCGGTCGTCGTCAGTCTCGGCGCGCTCGGCTGCACGTTCGGTCGCCGCATACACCTCTCGTGGGCCGATCGTCCCCCACTTGTAGTGAACCGAGAGCCGCGACGTCGCACCTGCTGCGGGGTAGTCCCGCCTCTCGTCGTAGCGATAGATCGGTCCCGAACAGAACGACGCGACGCGCTCGCGTGCCGCCTGCTGGGTGACCGTCGGCGGCGTCGCTTCGGGTTCGTCGAACCCCAGATCGGAAAGCGACGGGAGCGCATCGCCGGTGACGGCGGCCAGATCATCCCCACCCGGGGCCTCGAACGGCGTCTCTTTCTCTCGATCGCGCCACTTCTTCCAGAAGTACGAGAACACGGAGTAGTGCTCGCCCTGGTTTGGCGTGATCGATCCGGGCTCGTGGAGGATCGCATCGTGTGTCGTCTCCGGGCTGACGCTTGCATCCTCGAGTGCTGCGGTAACTGCCCGATCGCGTTCCCGCGCGAGTCCACTGTAATTCTCGTTCCAAGTGACGGTGTCGACGTCGTACTCGGCGGCGATGCGAGGCAGACTGTCGCTCGGGTCCCCCCGTGCGACCAGTAGGTCGCTTCCGTGGTCACGATACCACGACCGGAGCCCGTCCAGTGCCTCGAGCAGACACGCGACCCGGATGGGTGATGCGTGCTCGAGGACGCCCGGATCGAAGACAAATAGGGAAACGACAGGTTCGTCGGTCGACGCGGCACGTGCGAGGCTGCGGTTGTCCCGCGTTCGCAGGTCTCGGCGATGCCAATGAAGGAGCATACGTAAACTGTTGGCTCGAGGGTCGAAAATACCCGGTTATCGGTACGTCTCTCAGCGCTGTCACTTGCTGTCCGGCTGGCCGTCGCGGCTGAGCCGGGCATCGACGTAGTCTCGGACTCCGTGGAGGATTCCAGCGACGGTGTAGTTGCGACCGATGTAGACGCTGACGACTGCGAGTACGGTACCGGCGACGACGTCGGAGAACCAATGAATTCCCAGATACATCGTCGAGAGTAGGACGCTACCCGCGAGGACGCCGGCGATTGGAACCCACACCGGATACTCGTCGCGGGTGAGCCAGGCGAGGAGGAAGACGGTCACCGACAGCGACGTGTGCAGTGAGGGAAAGACGTTCGTCGGCTGGTTCACCTGGTACGTGAGAAACGCTGCCTGTGGGAACGCATCGTACAGTAGCCGCTCGAAGAAATCCGGAGCGAGGTTGCTAGGACCGAACGCCATAAAGAGGATATAACAGCCCAGTCCAATCCCGTAGTTGGCCGTATACGAGAGCAGCAGCGTCGATAGCTCCTCCATCCGGTCCAGCGAGAAGTACGCGACGAAGGGAAACAAGAGCAGAAACGCGTAGCCGTAGATGTAGACGAACACGAAAAACGAGGTCAGTTCTGGCGACTGGAACGACTGCAGAACGGCAACGGGGTTTTCCGGGAATACGATCCGCTCTATTTCGAACAGGTGCGGGGTGAGGTTGTAACCGATGACCCGTTGCTCGAGACGAACGGTGACGTCGACGGTCGCCCACCGGACGAACAGGACGGCGGCGAGAGCTGCAAGCGGAAGCAGGCATACCTCGAGCCGCCATCTGAACTCCGACAGCGCCGTGGCTATCCGTCGCGGACCGACGACGACGAGTGACGCGGTCACGAGCATCGTCGTGACCACGAGTACGAGCTCGAGGGCGACCGTGACGAGGGCCATTTCCTGTCGTTGGGCCTACGAACTAACGAGCATTATAGCAATTGGTTGTCCGACCCTCGACCGTGCGAGGGAGTTGCCGCAAGCGCGGGGCGGGTGGCAAATGCTCGAGAGCCGGCGGCTCAGCCGAGTAGCGCCCCATCCTCGTACCGGTAGCCGGCGTCCTGGAACAGAGAGCGAACGAGTTCGTCGTCGATTTCGCCGTTGGAGCCAGGGAACTCGAGCACCGGCATCTCGGCGTCGGCCGCGAATTCGCCGTCGGCAATGCCGAGCAACGAGCCCGGCGAGATTGCTGGCTCGGCGAACCCGTCGAACACCTCGGAGACGACGTGACTTCGGTCTATCAGTTGAGAAAGCAGCAGGCGAAACCGCGGGTTCCCGAGTTCGGAGTGGTGATGATTGTAGCCGATCATATAAAACGAGTTCGTCGACGCAGTGATCGCCGACACGTCCTCGTGACCGGTTACCGAACTCGCGTTACCGGGCGGGATACCGTCTCCGGTGACGTCGATATCACCCTCGAGCAGTGACTCGATCATCGAACCCGCGTTGGGAGCGAGCTGGAACCGGATCTCTGGGAGTTGGGAGGCTGCCTCGATGACGTCGGGTCGGTCGGTCGTTTCCTCCCGGAAGACGTGATCGGAGAACGGTTCGAGGACGACCTCGTCCATCGCCACCGACTCGAGTTGGAAGAGTCCGGAGCCGACGGGGTCCTCGTTGTCGGTCGCCAGGGCCTCGGTTCGATAGTTGGCAACGACGTCGGTACGCGGTCCCCAAACGTGTTCCGGCAGGATGGGCAGCGAGAGGGCTCGTCGTGCCACTTCCCGAGCCGTCTCCCCGAACGAGAACCGAACGGTTCGGGAGTCGACTGCATCGACAGTCTCGGCGACGGTCTGGCGGCTTCGGTATCGCGGCGCGGGCAGGCCGTCCTCGATCTCTCCCCTCGACGTGTCTCGAAGCAACCGGAACGTAAAGACGACGTCGTTCGCGTCGAGGTCGACGCCGTCGTGCCACTCAAGTCCCTCGCGGAGCGAGATGTCGGCCCGGAGCTGGTCGGCGGAGTCGTTCCACTCGATCTGCTCGGCCAGCCACGGGATCTCTGCAGTTCCGTATTCGTTTCCGCTCTCGAGTGTGTCCCGGGTCCCTCGACGGACAAGCGGGTCGTACAGCAATCCGATCAAGCCGTCGATACCGCTGTGACCGACAGCGAGCGGATTGAGTCGGTCCGCAAGGTCCCCACCGAAGACGCCGACCTCGAGCGGCCCGTTCCTGCTGTCATCCGCGGACTCGCGGGTCACGAGATCGAGGTAATCGAGCGCACGGAATGGTGGCCGCTCGACATCGATCCGTTCGTGTCGACCACCGATTCTAGTGGGAAAGGCAACGGTCGTGTACGGGACTGTTTGGCAGAGAAACTCGAGTAGTTCCACAATAGGTTCTCGTCGGTCGTGACCGGTCGTCCGCCGCTGTTCCTCGAGAAGGTCGTCGACGGTCAAATTCGAGAAGTGAAACGGGTTCTGCCAGCCGGACTCGTTGACGAAGTCAGAGTGCAACAGCCCACGGAGAGCATCGTAGCCGTCTAGTCCTGGATGCCGGAGGACGAACACGTCGTAGTCTCCCTCCAGCAAGACGTCGCGGTAGATGCCCGGTTCGGGGACGGGTTCGTGAGTGACGGCGATGCCAGCGTCCCGGAAATTCTCGCGGAGCCGACTCATGATGGTTGCGGCGGCGATGTCGTCGTCCGTCGGCACCGTCTTTATCGTGAGTTCGATCTGGTCGGGGCCGACGTTCTCCGCTCGCCACCAGAGTCGCTCCGAACAGCCGGCAAGGGAACTCGCACCGACGGCTCCCACGCTCGCAAGTAGTCCTCGACGCGTCGTCGCCGGTGCGACGTCTTCCATGTCGATGGAGATATGCCATCCCACAGTATAGGACTTACTCTCGACGGGACAACTTCACATCGCCGGTCGGAGCGATCGGTCGGTCCACTGCTCGAGATCGGATGCGTCGAGACTGTCCGGCATCACGACTGTCGGTAAGCGGTGACTATACTGAACGAAAGAACGTCACTGAGAGCTGACTCTCTTTGCTTCAATTATACGAGGGCCATAACAATGCCCGGTACCGACGACGCTCGAGACGTGGCATCCGCTCACGACTTCCGGACGCGAGCCTCGACTGCTCTCCGGGTCCGAGATCACGGCCGGTCGGGTCGATCGCGTTCGGTGGCGAGCGACCACGAGAGACAATCATGAAACTCGCACTCATCGGCTTTGGACAGGCAGGCGGGAAGGTCGTCGACGAGTTCCTGGCGTACGACGCAGCGATCGACGGTGGATTCGTCGAGACGGCTATCGCCGTCAACTCCGCGACGACGGACCTCCACGGACTCGAGAACGTCCCACAGCGGAATCGCGTTCTCATCGGACAGGCACGCGTCAAGGGCCACGGCGTCGGTGCCGACAACGAGCTCGGCGCGACGGTGACCGAAGAGGACATCGACGAGATCCAGGGCGCGATCGACCGGATTCCGGTCCACGAGATCGACGCGTTCCTCATCGTCGCTGGCATGGGCGGTGGCACCGGCAGCGGCGGTGCACCGGTCCTCGCGAAACACCTCAAACGGATCTACACAGAACCGGTCTACGGGCTCGGTATCCTCCCGGGAACGGACGAAGGCGGCATTTACACTCTCAACGCCGCGCGTTCGTTCCAGACGTTCGTTCACGAGGTCGACAACCTGCTGGTGTTTGACAACGACGTCTGGCGCAGTGCCGGCGAATCAGTCGAGGACGGCTACGATCGGATCAACCGCGAGATCGTCGAGCGGTTCGGCCTCCTCTTTGCCGCCGGCGAGGTCGACGAAGACGACGACGTCGCCGAGAGCGTCGTCGACTCCTCGGAGATAATCAACACCCTAAAGGACGGTGTCTCGACGATCGGCTACGCACGCGAGACGGTCGACGAAAGCGGCGGTCTCCTCTCGTCGTTCCGCGACGAAGAGGGGTTCGACGAGGGGGAGGCGACCAACCGGATGACCAGTCTCGTCCGCAAGGCGACGCTGGGCCGGCTGACGCTTCCCTGTGACGTCTCGAGTGCGGATCGCGGTCTGGTGGTCGCGACCGGTCCCGCGGAACACCTGAACCGTAAAGGGGTCGAGCGCGGTCGCCAGTGGCTCGAGGACGAGACCGGGAGCATGGAGATCCGTGGCGGCGACTACCCGCTATCGGACCGCGACGAGGTCGGTGCGATCGTGCTTCTGTCGGGCGTGACCGACGTGCCACGCGTCGACCAACTCCAGGAGGTCGCGATCGAGGCCCAGGAGACCGCCGAGACGGTCCAGGCGAACTCCCAAGACGAGTTCGCGTCGTTGCTGGATACTGGTGGCGAGATAGACGCCCTGTTCTGAACGTCACCGGTCGAATCGTTCGCCAGTTCGCGTTTCGACGAGACCCGTTTTTCGCGGGGGAACTTTAATAGAGTTGACTGTGTCATTCCAGGCAGATGACCGATAGAAGTCTCCACCTTCCGGTCGCAGCACAGCCAAGCGTCGATTCGATCGTCGATCTCGCCAAACGCGGGGAAGAACACGGGTACGAGTACGCCTGGCTCCCAGAGACGTGGGGGCGGGACGCGCCGACGGTGCTTACGAACATCGCACGCGAGACCGAGACGATCGGCCTCGGGCCGAGCATCGTCAACGTCTACTCCAGGTCGCCGGCGCTGCTGGGTCAGACTGCAGCGACGCTCCAGGAAGTCTCGGACGGCCGATTCCGAATGGGAATCGCACCGAGCGGTCCGGCCGTCATCGAGGGCTGGCACGGAGCCGACTTCGACAGACCGCTGCGGCGGACCCGCGAGTACGTCGACATCATCCGAGAAGTGCTGTCCGGCGAGACCGTCAACTACGACGGCGACATCTTCTCGCTGTCGGGCTTCCGGCTTCGGTGTGACCCACCAGAAGAGCCCGTTCCGGTCGACGCCGCAGGGATGGGCCCGAAATCCGTCGAACTCGCCGGCCGCTTCGCCGACGGCTGGCACGCGATCATCTTCACACCCGATGGTCTCGAGGAGCGACTCGAGGACCTCCGACGAGGGATGGAACTCGGCGACCGTGACCCCGACGACGTCCGCGTCACGTTCTCGGTGACGGCGTGTGCACTCGAGGACGGCGAACGGGCACGAGAACTGGCCCGCGAGCACATGGCCTTCTACGTCGGCGCGATGGGGACCTACTACCGCGAGTCGCTGTCTCGACAGGGATACGAAGAAGAAGCCCACGAGATCGCCGCAGCGTGGGCCAGCGGCGACCGCGAGGAAGCGCTTGACTGCATCTCCGACGAGTTGCTCGACGCGACGGGCGCGGCCGGAACGCCAGAACGCGCCCGCGAAGAACTCCAGAAGTTCGCGGAGATCGACGGCGTCGACGACATCGCCGTCGGATTCCCACGTGGGGCCACCACCGAGGAGATCGAGTCGACGATCGACGCGCTTGCACCCGACAACTGATACGGTTTGCAGTACGTCAGTTCCGGTGAGACCGCAGGAGGACTCGCAGTCGCGCCGGTACATCAGTACAGCAGTTCGTATGAGGCGGATTGGTATCGGTTTACTGGTGTCGCTGGGGCCCAAAACGGTTGTACCGGAAACGACGTACAGTGGACCGTCTGATTCGGACCGACGACAATAACGGATTCCTGACTGTCCGGGTAACGAGAGTATAACGAACTGTGATATGCAATTCGGTTACTCCATGAACAGCCAGAACCGATCGAAACGTGACGCGACGTCGACGATGCGAGACGCCGTCAAGCGAGTCCTCTTCCGGGGCGACGACGTGACGACCATCGAGGAGTGTCGACGCTGTGGGAAGTCGATCGAGGCCCACGACGTCGACTGTCCGTCCTGTGGCTGTGCCGACATCGTCGAGTACCGGATTCGGTAGCCGCTACTCCTCGGAAAGCGGGAGCGAGCGCGTCTCGATACCGTCGCGTCGTCCGTCCAACACGTCGAACCGTTCGTCCCGTCGCACCTCGAGCCAGTAGAGCAATCGCTCTGCCCACTCGAGTTTGTGCGCTTTTGCCGGAGAAACGGCAGGATCGTCGAACTCCCAGCCGACGAACTCGAGTTCGGACGCGCCGAGATGATCGGCGAGGAAAGCCGCCCGGTCGCCGTCGGTGAACCCACCGAAATTCCTGACGTGTTCGACCGGGGCTGCCTGCGTGGTCGGGAGGACGTACTCGTCGGTACAGTCGGGGACGACCGATCGGATTGCGTCGACGTTGTCGCCGTGAGCGTGGACCGCGACCGGGACGCGACGGGCCGTGAGTCGACGGACCGTTCCTGGGTTCTTGTCGAGATCGGTGACCATACAGTCGACGGTAACGTCGTTCTCTCCGAGAACGTCGGCTGCCGTCGATGCCGCGAACACGGCGTCGGCCCCACGTGCGCGCTCGAGGTCAGTTTCGTCCTCGAGCGAGGGGCCAGCGCCAGCGACGACGACGGTGCCGTCCGCGACCGACGATAACGTCTCGAGACCGAACGAACCAGTCAGCGACGCGAGCACGTCTCGTGCTCGTTCGTCCCCAGCACGATCGTAGCCGAAGTCAGCGAGAACCGCCTCGTAGACCGGCTCCCAGTCGTCGAACTCCATCAGGCGTAGTTCACAGCGAAACTACTCGAGACTGGCGGTTCGTCGGTGTTCGGCAGTACCAGCCGGACGAGCGTCGCCACTGGGCGAGTAACATCCCAATAATTCTGTGTTGTGGGCCGGGGGTCGCCTCCGAAGTACCCCTACCCGGGAGGCCGCCCGGCGTCCACTCCCCTGTTTCGAAGCCTCCGGCATAAGCTTTCTCTTACTGTAGTATATTCTCTATTTCTTCGTCTAGACTGCTCTCGCCCCCGATATCGACTTTTAAAACGGACGAAAGATCTGAAAACGTGGCCGGGGTGCCAGCGAGTAAGACACCATTACTGGGGGTGGGGTGTGTCGATGCGCCCGCGTCGGCGGCGGCCGCGACCAGGCGCTGGCGTTCGTCTGTCGGCAATCCGTCGATTTCGAGCAGTTCGGATCGCCACCGATCGATCGACTTGGGGTCGATATCGCGTTCTTCGAGGTGACGCTGGAGTTCGCGAGTAGTGGCGACATCCAGCCGGGAAATCGTCACGCCGTCGACCGTGACGCTCGTTCGCTCCGAGAATGACTCACCGATCAGGGCGGCGTCGCGCGTCTCGGCGACATCGTGAGTCCGGACGACGTCCGCGCCGCGTTCGACGGCCATCGACGTGGCCGCCAGGCTGACCGGGAGCCGGTCCGCTGTATCGCGGTCAGCGACATCACCGAGGAAGTTCTTCCGATTGATCGAGACCAGGATCGGCTGGCCGAGCGCACGAAACTCCCGGAGCCGTCGAAACGTCTCGCGGTCGTCCGCTACGGTCTGTGCCTCACTCCAGCCGCCGAAGGCAGGGTCGACGATCGTCTTGTCGGTGAGGCCGTTCTGTTTGAGCGCCTCGTAGACCTGATCGACGTAGTCGGCCTGGGCAGCCCAGTCGGGCGACTTGCGTCGTTCCCAGTCGGTTTCCTCGACCGCACCGGGTCGCTGTAAGTCCGGCGGACTCGCCATCTTCGCAACGGCGACGTCGTACTCCTCACAGACGGTCGACATCTTCGGATCTGCAAACCCGCAGATGTCGTTGACCACGTCGAACCCCTTCGAAATCGCCTCGTCGGCGACGGAAGCGTAGCGAGTCTCGATCGAGAAAACGGCGTCGCCGGAGACGCTCTCGATCGTCTCGAGCGCGACGTGGAGTCGCTCGAGTTCCGCTTCGGCCGAAAGGACTTCGAATCGCTTGTTCGCCGACTCGAGGCCGATATCGACGATATCCGCTCCCTGGTCGATGAGCTGTTCGTCGACGTACTGGGCTGCCTCGCCGGGATCGTCGTACACACTCGGATCATAGGGAGACTCCTCGCTGACGTTCAACACGCCCATGATACGGGGTGGGTGGCCGTCCCCGATATCTAGTCCTGCCGCGTCGACGGTGTTCATATCCGGAGTGGGGAGAGGAGAGTAAAATGCACCGCGGTTGCGGCGAAGCGGACGAACCGCTTTACGGTGGCGCTTACAAGCGATCTAGAAGAAGGCCCCGGGGCTTGACCCCGAGGCGATTCACCGATCGATCGAGTCGATAGACGACTGTCGACCAACAATGCTCGAAACGGTCTCCACTCGACACCACTGCCTTTCAGACGAACTGCTGTACGATGTACCGGCGCGACCGCAGGAGAGTTCGCGGTCGCGCCGGAACTGACGGACAGCAAACCGTATCAGTTCAGGTACTCTACACGACGAAGATACTAGTACCGAGGCCAATAATTGACGGACGATCGGTAAGCAAATAGCTGGAGAGAAGTTATGGGTACAAACGACACCGATCCGACCGACGAGTTCAGCGTCGAGTCCGGCGACGACAGCGGCAGTCTCGACCTCGAGTTCTACGGCGGTCGAGGAATGAGTGCGTTTCCACTCGCGTTCTTTATTATCTGGGCGATTCTCCAGACGGCACTGTGGCGTATCGCCGATACGGCCGGACTGACGATCGGGATGCTGATCGGTCTGATCGTCGGCATGTTCTTCGTGAAAGGATCGTGGACTGGCTACGCCAACACGATCTTCGAGGGAATGTCCCAGCCGGTCGCCGTAACCGCGGTCGTCGCCTGGATGTGGGCGGGGATGTTCGCAGAGACGATGCAGGCTGGCGGCTTCGTCGACGGCCTGGTCTGGCTCGCCGACCTCGCCGGTGTCGGCTCCACGATGTTTCCGGCGATTTCGTTCGTTCTCGCGGCGCTGCTCGCGACGGGAATCGGCACCGGCTACGGGACCGTCATCGCGTTCGTGGTCCTCTTTTTCCCAGCAGGCGTCTTGCTCGGGGCGAATCCAGTCTTGCTGTTTGCTGCGATCCTCTCCGGGGCAATCTTTGGCGACAACCTCGCTCCCGTTAGCGACACGACGATCGTGAGCGCAGTTACGCAGGACTCCGACATCGGTGGCGTCGTCGCGACGCGATTCAAATACGCGATCATCGCCGCTCTGATCGCGTTTCCCGCCTACATCGTCGCAAGCAGCACGATGCCCGGCCTCGGGATCGAAGGCGACGCTCGAGAAATCTTCCTCGAGGCTGCCGATCCCGCCGGCCTGATCCACTTGCTCTCGATGGGAATCGTCATCGGCGCAGCCGTGAAAGGGCGTCACATCGTCGAAGCGATCTCCTGGGGTATCGTCGCGGCCGTCGCGTTCAACCTCGTGTTCGGACTCGCGGCGATCCGCGATATCGTCGTCTTTCGGGCACCCGCCGATGGCCCACTGGTAGAAGCGCTCGGATTCTTGCCGTTCCTCGAGGTGCTCGAGCCGGGTGCTGACACCGTCGGTGTCGGCGGTAGCCTGATCGAAGGTATCACTGGGTTCTTCGAACTGGCGATCTTGATCCTCTTCATCATCGCCGGTGCACAGATCATGATCCGTGGCGGCGCGTTCGAGGCTCTCCTCACGTTTACCTTCGAGCGGCTGGCGACGAACGTTCGTAACGCCGAGTTGACGATGGTCGGTTCCTCGGCGTTTATCAACGCGATCATCACGATCAACACGGCAGCCGAGATCGCAATCGGTCCGTACATTTCGAAGCTCGGCGAACAGTTCAACATCAACGGCTACCGACGGGCGAACATCCTCGACGCCAACACGGCAGCGCTGGGATACATCTTCCCGTGGTCCGGCGGTGTCCTCGTCGGCTTCGAGGCGATGCAGGGTCTGCCCGACGAGTACGACTGGTTCGAAACGGGAATGATCGTCAATCCGATAGAGGTCGTCCCCTACGTCTTTCAGGGGTGGCTGTTGGTCGCTGTCTTCGTCGTGGCAGCGATCACTGGCTTCGGCCGAGAGTACGTTATCGACCGCGAATCCGACGAGGTTGCACGAATATGAGCATGCTATCGAGCTACTTCAAAGGCTGGACGTTCCGCTCGACGACTCCGTCGCTCGAACCCGGCAGCGAGATCAACGTCTTCGTCAACGAGTACGATGGAAACGGCGTCGGCGTCGCTAATATTGGAGACACCCGACTGTACATCACAGGCGTCGACCCAGAACACGTCGAAAAGCGAGTGCGCGTCGACGTCACCGACTTCGACGAAGCAGACTCGGTCGGTCACGGGGAGTTCCAGAAAGTAATCGGGACGAGCTCGTACACGGGCTGACGTCGACGGTCGCAAAACACCGCTACTCCGAGTCGCCCTCCTCGAGCACCGCCAACCGGGCGTCTCGCAGGAGCACCTTCTTGACGATAGCGGGGTTCTCGAGTAGTCGATGTTTGGCGTGGGCACCGCGACCGCGTCCCCGTCCTTCGCGTTCGGACTGGATCACGTTGAGGAAGTTTTGTTCCTGGAGAATCTCCTGAACTCGGCGCTCAGAGAGGACGTCGAAGTCGAGTTGCCGAGCGATTTCTTTGTACTGGTTGTAGATGATTTTCGTCGGGAACTCCTTTTGGGTGCTGTTTTCCGTGAGGATCGTCAGCGCATAGAGGATTGCCTTGGCCTGCTGTGGCGAGCCTTCGATGAGCTCGTTGAACCGATCGGCTTCGGTCTTTTCCTTTGCGTCCCGGACGTGATCTGCGGTGACTTCGTCGTCGTTTTGCTTCTTTGCGATCCGCCCTGCGTTCCGGAGGATATCGATCGCCTTGCGAGCGTCGCCGTGTTCCTGTGCCGCAAGTGCCGCCGTGAGCGGAATCACGTCGTCCGAAAGGACCCCATCGTGAAAGGCGTCGCGGCGTTTCTCGAGTATTTTGACCAGTTGATTCGCGTCGTACGGTGGGAAGACGAGTTCGTCTCGGGAGAGACTCGACTTGACTCGTTCCGAGAGGTGGTCGGGGAAGTCGATCTTGTTCGAGATACCGATTATCCCGATGCTCGAGTCCGAGATACGCCGGTTCTCGCCCGCACGCGAGAGCTTTCTGAGGACCTCGTCGTCCTCGAGCATGTCGATCTCGTCGAGAATGACGATGGTGACATCGGTACAGCCGTCGACGGCTTGCCAGAGTCGTTTGTAGTAGTCGCCAGTCCCCAGACCGCGGTCAGGGACGGTAACGCCGCTTTCGTCTGGTTCGTTGACTAACTGAGCGATCGTCTTGATGATCGATGCCTCCGTGTTCTGCTCTCCACAGTCGATGAAGGCGTACTTCACCGTCACGCCGTCGTGCTCGGCCTCGGAGATCACCCGCTGCGTGACCGACCGAGAAATCAACGACTTGCCGGTTCCGGTCTTGCCGAAGATGAACAGGTGGTTGGGCTCGCTCCCGAAGATAGCCGGGTTCAGGGCGTCCGCGACCCGTTGCATCTGCTCGTCCCGCCCGACGATCCGGTCGGGACCGGGCAGGTGCGTGATCTCGAGCAGTCGCTCGTCGGCGAAAACCGGATCGTCGTACTGAAAGAGCGGATCACGATCGTCGTTCGCGGACATTGAGCTATCTGGTAGCTACCGGCCGAACTGAGATAAAAGTATAGGGATCGATCGCGGATGTAAAAATAGCGTCTTATCGTCTGAAACGCCGAATATCTTGTTGGCTGGTAAAGTACTTCCGAAACGCCCGCATCGCGCTTCTAATCCGTCTGGGACGTGCGGTGGCGTCGGCCTGCAGTTTGACACCGACACCTCCGTCGCGGGTGTAAGTCCCGAAAACGGTCCCGAGCGGAGAGAAAAAGGAGTTCGGCTCGCAAACCGAATCGAAAACCCTCGAAAAGAGATTCTTCGGCTTTCAGGCCGTAACGAGACCGTCCACGCTCGAGAACGATCTCTCGAGACCGGTGACGACACCCACACCACCGTCGC